>NZ_BMLV01000001.1:0-291985 GCF_014645495.1 Cloacibacterium rupense
AGTAATATTTTTTTTATTTTCAGTAAATATTTATTATTATAAACCAATTTTTGAAAAAGACATTGTTTATATTAAGGATGTTTTGGATGAAAATGTAAAGTTAATAAAGGGAAGTAAAGGTTCGAATTCAATGGAAATAAATTTGAAAAATTTTCCAATATTTACTTTCAAAGATAGTGGTTATAATGAATATTTGATGAATAATTATGGAAAAGGTGATACAATAAATATTGGAATTACTTCAGAAGATTATAAGAAAAAAATAACTCATATTTTACCATTAAGCTTTAAAGATAAATATTTGAATTATTCAACTATTTATATTGCTCAATTTAAAACAAAAGAGGGAAATGATTATTACAATTTAGAGATTGAGAATGATAGAATGGAGGATAATAGTTTTACTGGTTTTATCATTTTTTCTGTTTTTGGTTTCATATTTTTAGTTCTTTCAGTTTTTATTTTATTTAAAACAAAATCTTTTTTGTAACTTTATTAAAAATTAATCCACTAACCAATAAAATATAAAAACTATGGGATATTTAGGAATTATAGTCTTTTTAGGACTAGTAACATTATTCGCTTCTTTTTTTACCGTGAAGCAAGCTACAGCAGCTATTATAGAACGTTTGGGTAAATTTCATTCAGTGAGACACGCTGGTTTACATCTCAAAATCCCATTCTTAGACCAAGTCGCTAAAAGGATGAATCTTAGAATTCAACAATTAGATGTGATGATTGATACCAAAACTTTGGATAATGTTTTCATTAGAATGAAAGTTTCGGTGCAATATCAAGTGATTAAAGAACAGGTGGCAGATTCTTTTTATAAATTAGAAAATCCTGAAAATCAAATTACTTCATACGTTTTTGATGTAGTAAGAGCAGAGGTTCCGAAACTGAAATTAGATGATGTTTTTGTAAGAAAAGATGATATCGCAATTGCGGTAAAAGGTGAGTTACAAGAAGCGATGCAAAGTTATGGTTATGACATTGTAAAAGCTTTGGTGACTGATATAGACCCAGATGAACAAGTAAAACATGCCATGAACCGTATCAACGCTGCAGAACGTGAAAAAACGGCAGCTGAATACGAATCTGAAGCACAAAGAATAAGAATAGTAGCTGTAGCAAAAGCTGAAGCCGAATCTAAAAAATTACAAGGCCAAGGGATTGCAGACCAACGTAGAGAAATAGCCAAAGGTCTAGAAGAATCTGTAAGAATGCTCAACAATGTGAATATTGGTTCGCAAGAAGCTTCATCGCTGATTGTGGTTACCCAGCATTACGATACCCTGCATTCTATCGGGGCTAACAACAGAAGTAATTTGGTCCTTTTACCAAATTCGCCAACTGCGGCTAGCAACATGCTGAATGATATGATGGCAGCCATGGTGTCAGCTTCGAAATTAGAAGAAGCAGATAAAACTAATTATCCCAAACCACCGAAAGACCATACGCATTAAAATAATATGAATCCTGTTTTTAGACAGGATTTTTTTTGCGTTTAGCAAAAGTTTTTTTTATCTTTGTTAAATCAATTAACCATGAAACAATTTATTTATTCTACTATTTTATTCGTTTTATTTTCTTGTAATGCTGTTGTTAGAGAAAGTGTTACAAAGAGGTATGATTCTTTGCCTATTGATTCTCAAATAGCAATTCTAGATGTTCATCAACCTATTCCAGAAAAATCAGAACTTTTGGGTACTATTAAATTTGCAGATAGTGGTTTCTCTACAGACTGCGATTTTTATTCTAATCTATCTAAGGCTAGAAAGAGAGCAAGAGAAATAGGTGCTAATATTGTGAAAATTATAGAATCCAAATCTCCAGACATTATAAGTACTTGTCAAAGGATGAAAATAGAGTTTTATAAATACAATGGTGATATTTCTAGTATAAGACAAATACAATTACAAAAAAACTAATTATTATAATATAAATTAAAATCAATGAAAAAAATTATCTTTTCTTTAGGAGTACTAAGTACTTTGATGTTATCTAGTTGTGCTACAATTGTTTGTGGAAGTAAACAAAATGTTAGCTTTAATTCTACACCTACTAATGCTAGTATTTATATTAATGAAGTAGAAGTAGGAAAAACCCCATTTCAGACTAAATTAGAAAGAAAAAAAGAACATTCTGTAGTTATTAAATTAGACGGATACAAACCTTATGAGACTAAGTTGACTAAGAAATTTAATGCTTGGTATTTAGGAAATCTTATTTTTGGAGGGCTAATCGGTATAGTAATTGACCCAATTACCGGAGCTATTTATGAGTTGTCTCCAGATCAAGTTAATGCTCAATTGCAAGAAGGTACCTTAACTAATAAATCTAATAAAAAGGATATATTTATCGCCGTTTCTCTTGAAAAAGACCCAAATTGGAAAAAAATAGGTCAACTAGAAAAATTATAACAACTTCAATAAAAAAATCCCGAGAAACTTCTCGGGATTTTTTGTGAACGCAGAAGGAGTCGAACCCTCAACCTTCAGAGCCGTAATCTGACGCTCTATCCAATTGAGCTATGCGTCCATTACAAATTTCGGTTTGCAAATATAATGCTTTTTTGCTTTCTTTACAGTATGAAAAAGCTTTTTTTTATTATTCTCTGTTTCTTTTTTGTTTTTTCTTGTAAGAAAGAAACTTACCAATTAAAAACTGATGAGGTTTTGATTTCGAAAAACGTTCGTTTTCAAGAAAATGCAGATTTTTTAACTTTAAAATCAGGGAAATTCACCTATAAAATTCCTCATTCTAAATTGCCTTTCAAGAAAATAATGTTGCTCAATGCCAGTTTAGTGGGCTACATCATAGGATTAGGTGCAGAAGAAAAAGTCATAGGGGTTACTAGCCCAGAATATATTTTTTCAGACAAAATTCATCAACTTATTAAAGAAAATAAAATTCAAAATATAGGAAATGAACAAAAATATGATGTGGAAAAAATTATTGCTTTTCGCCCAGACGCTATTTTTACCAATTATGTGGCTAGTTTTGAAAATACCTATGAAGTTTTGAAAAAAAATGGCATTGAAATCATATTTTTAGATGAATATTTAGAAGAAAAACCCTTAGAAAAATCAGCTTATCTCAAGGTTTTTGGTCAACTTTTAGGAAAGAAAAAAGAAGGGGAAGAATTGTACAAAAGTATTGAAAAAAACTATTATCATTACCAAAAATTAGCGCAGAAATCAGAGATCAAACCAAAAGTTTTAACCAATGAAATGTATGGCAGTCAATGGTTTGTAGCGGGCGGAAAAACGCAAATTGCTCATTTTATAAAAGATGCTGGTGCAAAGTATATTTTCGGAGATAATACAGAATCAAAATCTACCCCAAAAAGCTTCGAAGAAGTCTTTGCTAAAGCAAAAAATGCTCAATTTTGGGTAAATGTAGGCAATCATAAAAATAAGAGAGAATTGCTTACTATAAATCCTAATTACGAAAAAATGAAAGTCTATCAATCTGGTGAGATTTATACCATTGGTGGAAGCGAAAAAGGAAGTGCCAACGATTATTTTGAAAGCGGAGTAGTGCATGCAGATTGGGTTTTGAAGGATTATATTAGCATTTTTCATCCAGAAATTTTCCCAAAAGATGGCTTAAAGTATATGAAAAGATTAAAATAATTCTATTTTTGTACTAGAAATCTAAAAATCAATAAATATTTATCAATCATAATTTATAAAATTTATGTGGAAATTCATCAAACGTGTATTTTATATTTTAGTCATAATCAATGTACTTTCTTTAATTTGGGGGCGATTTTTTAATCCCATAATCACCATTATCCAGATAGAAGGATTGGTAAAATACCAAAAATTAGACAGAGATTACATCAGCTATAATGAAATGGGTGACCATATAAAAAGAGCGGTAATTGCTAGTGAAGACCAAAATTTTTATAAACACAATGGTTTTGATTTTACAGCCATCCAACAAGCGTACGAAGACAATCAAAAAAAGAAGAAAATAAGAGGCGGTAGTACCATTTCTCAGCAAACTGCTAAAAATCTGTTTCTATGGAATGGTGGTGGGTATTTCAGAAAAGGTCTAGAAGCGGTTTTTACGTTTACCATAGAAAAAGCCTGGAATAAAAAAATTATTCTTGAACGTTATCTAAACTCAATAGAAATGGGACAAGGTGTTTTCGGAATAGAAGCAGCATCGCAATATTATTACGGTAAAAGTGCCAAAAACTTGACCAAATCTGAAGCCGCTTGGATTGCAGTGGTTTTGCCAAGTCCTAAAAAATATGACCCCAAAAATCCTACCAGAGCAATGATTAGAAAACATTCTAGGGTTTTGAAACAAATGAATTACATGACTTTAGAAGATTAATAAGTGAACTTTAGAAAATTTTTTGAGAAAGAAAGCAGCAAAGAACTTCTTGAGAGATATTTTTCTTTCAAGAACGAAACGCGTGACTTACAACCATTCGCTCAGATTTTTAAAGCTTTGCAAGATGAAGATGTAAATGAGTTAATCGATTTTTTGAAGTCAAATTCGGAGATTAAAGAGAATTTAATTTACTATATTAAGAATATTTTTGAAAATAGAGCCTTCAATCTATCTTTGACAGAGGCAAATATTCTCTCTGAAAATGCATTTTTTCCAGAACTGAGAAAAAGAATTTTAGATAAGTTTTTACCTCCAGTAGAGGAAGCAAATACAGTTTCTGAAGTTATTTCTGAAGTTTTTTTTCGGGATAAAGCAGATTTTAAATACATTAAAAAAATATACAGACAACAATCTGATGAACTTTTTAAACTCCTAAGGTTAGATACACTAATCATGCTGCCGAGAGTGAAAAAAGAACTAATTTTTTCGATGAATATTTTAGGATGGAGAGTTGTAGGAAATGCCTTGGAAGTTGATGTACTAAAAATGGCACCAGAATATAAAGATTTTGACAATCCATTTTTGGCTTTACAAAAAGAACTAGAATGGTATTTTAAAGATTTTGAAAAAGATAATAGTATTGTTTTAGATTCTAAAAATGTACATTATAAACAAATTAAAATCTATTTAAAACAAGGTTTTGCTTTTGTGAATACTGCTTTTAAAAATGCATCTACTTATGGTATTTCTAGTAAAATAAACCTTGCATTGCTGAAGATTAGACAACAATTGCAAAGGATTTCTGAAATTTTAGAATTGTTGGTAATTAACAAAGAATCAGATGTTTCTGTAAATTCTAAAGCTTTAGTAACAAGTATTTTAGAGTATAAATCTCACCGAAATAATATCAGAGATTTGGTGTATGACAGCACTACGCTCATGTCTCACCTTATCACGTCTCATACCGCTGAAACGGGCACCAATTATATTACAACTTCTAAAAAAGAGTATTGGCTAATGCTGAAAAAAGCGAGTGGTGGAGGAATTATTGTAGGTGCATTGTGTGTAATGAAGATGCTCTACGCTTATTTCCCCGGCAGTGATTTTTACCATGCTTTTTTATACTCTTTCAATTATTCTATGGGGTTCATTATGATTTATTTAATGAATTTCACATTGGCAACCAAACAACCAGCAATGACGGCTGCTACCATGGCAAAAGTGCTTTCGGATTCTAAAAATACCAGAAAAAACTACACAGAATTTGCACATTTGGTTTCTAAATTATTCAGAAGTCAGTTTATCGCATTTATTGGAAACGTATTATGGAGTTTTCCTGTAGCATTAGCTATTATTTACGGTTTAGATGTTCTTTTTGGGTATAATTTTGCAGCGGGCGAAAAAGCCTCTAAACTCATTCACGACCTAGATCCATTCAAATCAAAAGCTCTTTTACATGCTTCTTTAGCGGGTGTTTATTTGTTTATTTCTGGTGTAATTGCGGGTAATGTAGGCAATAGGTCAGTTTTTTATAAAATACCAGAACGAATAGAAAATAATCCGTACATCAAAAATATTTTTGGGAAAAATTTTGCTGAAGGTTTGTCCAGATATTATTCTAATAATTGGGCGGGTATAATGTCTAATTTTTGGTTGGGGATTTTCTTAGGTTCTACCGCTACCGTTGCCCATTTTTTTAATTTAGATATAGACATCAGACACATTACTTTTGCAGGAGGTAATTTTGCTATAGGTCTTTATGGCAAAGAGTTTTCGGTAGATTTATATACTTTTTGGATTTCTTTTGTAACCGTTTTTTTAATTGGTTTTTGTAATTTTATTGTGAGTTTTGGTTTATCGATGTTTTTAGCATTCAGGTCTAGAAAAGTGAGATTTGGCGAGGTTAAGATTATTAATAAACACATTATTAGATACTTTTTAAGACATCCTTTAATTTTCTTTTTGCCAATACGTTCTAGTTTAGATGAAAGTTCAAAAAAATTAATGGAAGAATTTACAAAACGTACAAATCATTAAATTTTTCTGAGCCAAATTCTTCTTTGAATTTCTTCAAGAAAAACGATTTCCTCATTCTGAAATCATTCCTCAGAAGAGCAGATTTTATTTTTATTTCTAAAATATTTTCTTTTAAGTTCACACTTTCTATTTCTTTAAAAAGAGCTTGGTCTAGATAATCTTCCAAAAAATCTTTTACTTGTAAAGCCAGAAGTTTATCTTCAAAACCATAGATTTTGGCAAAACTTTTCACCAATTCTGAACTTTGATATTCTCTTTTCTTTTTCATGTCTTGCGAAGCCTAGCGTAGAAATCTGTAGTTTTATAATTGTATTGCGTGTACAAAAAGAGTTTTTGTTTTTGAATTCCAAAAAAACTCTGAACTACCTTTTATGAAAATTTCAGAAGATTTTTCGGGATTAAACCAATTCGGTTGTTTTATAATCTCTTCATTTTTATTTTTATAAAATTTTTCTTGAATTTCATTATTGAATAAAGATTTAAAATCACTTAATTGGTTGTTTATTTTAAAATCGTTCCACCAAGTTTCGGTAGATTTTATTTCAGCATATATTTCGTATTCTTTTGTCCAGTGTGCAGATTGCCAGTATTTTCCATTTACTAATGTTATTTCCTTTGGTTGTTGATGACCTGTCCATAATTCAAAAATTTCTTTTGGGTTTTCAGAATTAATTTCCATACAACTTGTTAACAAAGCTGTGAAAAATAATAAAAATATGTATTTAAAATATTTCATATAATTCTATTTATTATAATTCGTTCATTCGTGGCTAATTTATCTCAAAAATCCTACTTTCCTCATTTATCCTTTTTACCACAGATTCTGTACGTTCTTTGTGTGTGTCTGTGATAAAAATTTGTCCGAAATTTTGTTCGTTTACCAATTCTATCAATTGCGAAACTCTATGGTCATCTAATTTATCAAAAATATCATCGAGTAGAAGTATCGGATTTTTATTGGTAATGTCTTTAATTCTCTTGATTTGAGCCAATTTCAAGGCGATAAGAAACGATTTTTGTTGACCTTGACTTCCGAATTTTTTAATCAAATTTCCATTCATTTCGAAACGCAAATCATCTTTGTGAATTCCTTTGGAAGTGTAAGTAAGCAATCTATCTTTTTCGAGGTTTTCTTTTAAAATTTCTTCAAAATTTTGTTCATTCAAATGACTTTCATAAGTCACCGTTACCTTTTCGTTTCCTTTTGAAATAATTTCATAAAAATGCTGAATGGTAGGCAAAATAGCCTCTACAAAAAGCTTTCTTTTTTCAAAAATTTGTGTCCCAAATTTGGTAATGGGTTCATTATAAATTTCTAAAGAATCTGCATCGAAAGTTCTATTTTTCTGGAAATATTTTAATAGAGCATTTCTTTGTTGAAGTGTTTTTTGGTATTGAATAAGATGGAAAAGATAATCAGAATCGGTCTGAGAAATCATCGCGTCTAGAAATTTTCTGCGGCTTTCTCCACCATCAGAAATTAAGTTGGCATCATACGGAGAAATCATTACACTGGGCAAAAAACCGATGTGATCTGCCATTCTTTCGTAGGTTTTATCGTTTTTTTTGATGATTTTTTTCGCCTCCTTTTGTAGAAGAATTTTAATGATGTCGTTTTTTTCTTCACCTTCAATTTCTGCTTCAACTGAAAAGAATTCTTCTTGTTCTTTGATGTTTTGAAAATCAGAATTTCCCAAAAAACTTTTCCCCATCGAAATGTAATGAAGAGCATCTAGAATATTGGTTTTGCCAGCGCCATTGTTCCCTACAAAACAATTAATATCCGCAGAAAAATCGAAAATTTTCTCTGGATGATTTTTAAAATTGATAATTTTTAAATTTTTAACGAACATTTAGCAAAAATACTTCAATAAAATGAGAATCAAAAACGGCAATAAACTCAAACTTTCCATCAAAAAAGAATAATACCAATCTTCTCTTTTTCTATCAGAAAAATAAATCAAAATAGAAGCAAAAATTGAGGTAAAGAAAAAAGAAATAGCAAATTCAAATTTCAATGAAAAGGCTGCCAAAACCGAACTTAAAAATAGAAAAAAGTAGCTTAAATATTTAGTGTTTTCAATGCCGATTTTCTTCGGTAAAGTAATGAAATCATCTCTTTCTAAATCCCGAATTTCAAACGGAAAAGTAATGGCAGAAATAAACAAAAAGATAATGAAAAACCAATGAATTGGGAAGTCACGAAGTGACGACATAATAAAGCTTTGGATAAAGTCCGATGAAAAATCATTATTGCAAAAATAATCATTATTAAAAGGCAACCAAACCAAAGTCATTGCCCAAACAAATCCTACATAAAATGTCTTGACCAATGAAAATTCTCTGAGGTTGATTTTAAAAAAATCTGCATTGTATAAAATTCCTAATAATAAGATAATGAGCCATTTGAAGTAAAATAAAAAATTAAAATATTTAAAAATTAAAAAACTAATGATGGCAAATCCAACCAAATTCCAAAATATTGCATCTTTCTTTTTATGAAACACTGTAAAGATATATCCGTTCCAAAAAGTCATGAAAAGTACCACGGCCAAAGAGTTTTGGTAAGATTCTTGTTCTTTCAGAACGAAAATCCCCAATAAGGTGGCGCAAAAAGAAACATAAAACTGCGACTTTATGACCAATTTTTTTAGTACATTTATATAATTCATTTTTCAAAAATAAAGTTTATGAAAAATCTGACCAAAATCTTATTCCTTTTTACTCTAATTTGTTTTTTTTCACAGATGAAAGCACAAAATTATTACGATACCCAGTGGAAAAAAATTGCTGATAATTATTCTAAAGGTACTTATAAAAGCAATTTGCCTTTAATTTTAGACCTTCAAAATCGAGCGATTAAAGAAGAAAATGCAATTCAATTGATTAAATCTTTGAAAGCAGAATTTAGCATCGTGAATCTTACTCATGATGACTCGCAAAACGATGCGGCTTCTCAGTTTTTTAAAAAATTACAAACATTTGACCAAAAATTGGTTGGAGAAAGTAAACTGGTTTTCAATGTTTTGTTGGGTGATTTTTTCAAAGATTATTATAATGAAAATCAGTGGAAAATTAACCAAAGAACCAATGTCAACAATCAAGATTTTGCACAAATAGAAACGTGGAGTAAACTCGATTTCAAAAATTTCTTTACCCAACATTTTGCCAAACTAGAAAAACAAAGTGAAGCACTTCAAAACATCAAAACTGCAAAATACGCTGAGATATTTAATCAAACCGAAAATATAGACTATTTCCCTAGTTTTTATGATTATAATGCCTTGAAAAACATAGATTTTCTCAAAAATTATAATTATTTTACCAAAAATGAACTCAAAGAAAATCAATCTAAAGTTTCAGATATTTATCAATACGTCATCGCTAAAAATACAGGAAATTCGAAGCTTTATTTCGAACACCAAAAACTGAATACAGATTGCGCTTCTAGTCGTTGCAAGAATAAACAAGAGCAACTTTTGGCGCTTTATAATTCTGCTACAGAAGGAGATTATAAGGTGGAGATTTCAAAAGAAATTATAGAAGATTTAATCAATAATCAAAAATTTGAAGAAGCCCTTTCTTGGATTGCAAAAGTAAAAAAAGCGTATCCTAAATCTCCTTTTTTAGAGAATATCAAAAATCTAGAAAATACCGTTTTGCAACCTACTCTTGGCTTAAGTTTAGAGCAATATACTCTTCCAAATAAACCCATTCATTTGGTGGCCAATTATAAAAATGCAAATGAATTTTCACTCAATATTTACGAAGTAAAAGAAGATTATCAAGGTTTTCTGTTATATGTCAGAAACAATTGGCAAAAGGAAAATTTCACCAATATCAAGAAATCCTTAGTAAGAAAAGAAGTCTATCATTTGCCAGTAACTAAAGATTATAAAACGCACAAAACTTCATTAGAGCTCAAGCCGCTTCCTTCAGGAATTTATGTGGGAGAATATTTGGTAGACGGAAAAGTGCAAGGAAATTTCTTTTTGGTTGCCAGTCAGTCGATTATTATTTATCAAAAGAAAAATGACCTTTCGTCTATAAAAGATGAACTGAAATTGGTCAACAGAGAAAATGGTAAAATTCTACCAAAAGAAAATCTAGAACTCTATGAATTTGTTAATAATAAACTCTCGCCAAAAGTTTCGATGATTAACAATGAAGCTGGGGTTTTTAAAATTCCTGAAAATTTGCAGAAAGAATATTACCGTTTGTTCTTGGTTCGACAGCCAAAAACGAATGATTTCAATTTTATCAATGTTTATGGAAATCAATATGGTGATAGAACTAATAAAATTCATAACGAAGAAAGAGCTCAGATTTTCTTAGATAGAGCCATTTATAGACCTGGGCAAACTGTTTATTTTAAAGCAATTGCTACGTCTTTTGATGGAGATGAAAATAAGGAAAAGGCGATACAAAAAGTAAAATTGAATGTCATTTTAAAAGATGTAAATGATGAAGAAGTAAGCAAACAAACTTTAACAACCAATGAATTTGGTTCTGTGAATGGTAGTTTTACGCTTCCTAATGGGAAATTAAACGGACAATTTACCATTGAGGTTGATAATGATGATGACGAAATTACAGATTATTCGATTGAAGGTATAAAATATTTCCAAGTAGAAGAATACAAACGTCCGAAATTTGAAGTAGAATTTGAACCTTTGAAAGAAGAATACAAATACGGACAAACCATTGAAATCAAAGGAAAAGCAATGATGTTTTCGGGTGTTCCTTTGAGTAATTCTACAGTAAATTACGAAATTAAAAAACAAAACATCAGATGGAGATATTTCTGGTGGTATCCTCGTGGAAATGATAATGAAAATTCTATTTTGGGCGAAACCAAAACCAATGAAAAAGGGGAGTTTACCATAAAACTAGACCTTAAAAAAGATGAAAATTTAGAAGGAATTCAGGTAGATAATTATCAGGTCAATGCTTCGGTAACAGACATCAACGGAGAAACGCAATCTGCCGAAACCAACATAAAAGTAGCTTCGGTTTCGCATTATATCGAAGTTGCTGATGCCAAGGAACATTATTTTTCTGATGAAAATCTGAAATTGACGGTGGCAACCAAAAATTATGACGGACAAAATCTGAAAAAATCGTACACCGCAAAATTATCTTCCTTACAACCAGAGGAAAGAATTTTCAGAAACAATTTTGAAAGCCAAATTCAAGACTTTCCTGTTTTGAATAAAGAAACTTTTGTACAAAAATTCCCGAATGATTATTTTGATAAATCTGAAAAGGAAAATAAAGTTGAAAAAGTTGTTTTTGAAAAAACTCCAGATTCTAAAATTATTAGAATGACAAGTTTTAATTCTGAACTAATTAGTCAGCAAGGAAGTTCAAGCAACTTAGAAATTGGCAAGCTTCCTGCAGGAAAATACAAACTCGAACTCTTCAACATCGAAGAAAAAGACACGATTAAAACCGAGAAAATTTTTGAAGTTTTTGATAAAACCCAACTTTCTGAAAACCAAAAACCTTTCTTAAAAGTTCTTCAGGAAAAAACAGAATTGAAAAGAACCGAAAAAGCGAAATTCTATGTTTATTCTGCTATTCCGAATGCTTTGGTTAATATTTATGTTCAAAACGGAAACGGTGAAACGATTTATGAACAAAAAAGTATTAAAAATGGTGTTTTGGTGTATGAAACTGCGCTTCCAAAAGATGAAAGCATCAATCAGTTGAATGTTCAGTTTCAGTTGGTAGCGTATAATGATGTACAAACAATTTCTAAAAACTTAACGATTTTATCAGACAAAAAGCCGTTGAAAATAGAGTTGGTTACGTTCAGAGATAAATTGCAACCGAATTCTAAAGAAAAATGGACGGTAAAAATTTCTGGTGAAGACAAAGAGCAAGTAACAGCCGAAGTTTTAGCCAATATGTACGATAAATCTTTAGACCAATTTGCAATAAACACCTATTCTTGGCAAAAGATTTATGACAGACCTTTTTATGTTTCTCAATATGCGATGAATGATGGTTTACAACAATTGAGCTACAATAAAAGATTAAAATATTTCGGTTATAAGCAAGTGGAAATCCCAGATTTTAACTGGTTTGATGGTGGAATTACTTATCGATTAAAAGGAAAAGTATATGGTATTGTTTCTGAAGGTATGATATCTGCTACAAATGCTCCACCAGCTCCTGTTGCAATGGCAAATGCAGAAAGAATGGATTCAGCAAAATCTAAAGAAGTAGATGAAGTTGTAATGGTAGGTTATCAAACTCAAAAGAAAACGTCAATGACGGGATCTAGTGTAATTGATAAAGAAAATTTAGACAAAATCCCAGTCCGCCAAAATCTCAACGAAACCGCATTTTTCTATCCAAATTTAATGACAGACAAAGACGGAAATGTTTCTTTTGAATTTACTTCTCCAGAAGTTTTGACTCAATGGAAACTGATGTTTCTTGCGCATACTAAAGATGCACAATCTGCCACTTTAGAAAAAAACATTGTTACGCAAAAAGAATTTTCGGTAACGCCGAATTATCCTAGATTTTTACGTGAAGGCGATGAATTGATTTTCAAATCGAAACTGAGCAATTTAACCACTCAACAACTCAACGGTTTTGCGGTTTTACAAATTTTAGATGCGTTTACTAACGAAGATATTTCTTTAAAATTTAATTTGAATGACATTCAAAAAACATTTACATTAAATGCCAACGGAAGTACAACCGTTCAATGGAATGTAAAAGTTCCGAATGGAGTTTCTTCTATCATCATTAAAAATGTAGCAAAAGCAGGCGAATTTTCTGATGGTGAACAAAAAGCAATCGCAGTTCTTCCGAATAGAATGCTGGTTACTGATGCTGTTCCTATTTTTGTGAAAGAAGGACAAACCAAAACTTTTGTTTTAGAAAATTTGAAAAATAATTCTTCTAAAACAGCAACCAATGTTTCCAATACTTTAGAACTCACAACCAATCCAATTTGGGAAGTGATTTTTGCATTGCCAAGTCTTAAAAATGACAACAATCTTTCGGCTGATGTGGTTTTCAATAAATGGTTTGCTGATGTTTTGGCGTCTGAGATTTTCAAAGCCAATCCGAAAATGAAAACCGTTTTTGATGAATATCAAAGTAAAGGTTTACTCAATTCTAATCTCGAGAAAAACCAAGAATTGAAACAATTATTGTTAGAAGAAACACCTTGGGTTTTAGATTCTAAAAACGAAACCGAACAAATGCAGAAATTGGCAAGATTGTTTGATGCAAATACGATGCGAAATTCCATCAATGATGATTGGAGCGAACTGAAAAAATTGCAAAATCCTGATGGCGGTTTTTCTTGGTACTCAGGTTACCCAAGTTCTTACTACAATTCATTGTATATTTTGAAAAATTTAGGCAGAATTAATGAATGGTTGAAAGGAAATTTGGCAGATTATCAGTCTTCCGAACAAAAAGAAATGGTTTCTCAATTGGTGAAATATTTAGATAATGAAGTTGGGCGTTATTTCGAGGTGAAAAAAGAAAATGTTTGGAGCAATTATGTGTTAGACTATTTGGATACTCGTCATTATTGGGAAAAAGAATTTCCATTGAAAGGTGATGGTAAAAAAATGAAAGATTTAGTGATTTCAAAAGCGAAAACAGCAAAGATTACTGATTTTTCCTTTTTTGGTTTGCATAGAGCAGCGTTGCTTTTTGATGCTTATCAATTAAAAGATATTTCTAAAAAATTGATGACTTATCTGAAAGAAACTTCTGTACAAAGTGAATCACAAGGTGTATATTGGAAACAAAATCTCAATGATTGGGGTTGGTATTCTTCTAAAACCGTCAATCACGCAGGTGCTTTGGAAGCCTTCAATAAATTAACATCCGACCAAAATTTTGTGGAAGAAATGAAAATTTGGCTCATTACCCAAAAAGAAGTTTCTAATTGGGATACTTCTAGAAGTACTGCCGAAGTAATTTATACCATTTTAAATTCAGGAAAATCTTGGACTTCTGCGGAAAGCGATAAAGCCACGATTATTTGGGGAGGAAAAGAACTTACCAATCCTGATACAAAAGCGACGGGTTATGTGAAATCTGCGGTAAATTCAGATAAATTGGATAAAAATTTGGCAACTGTAACCATAACAAAGCCAGGTGCTGGAATTGTGCAAGGCGGTTTATTCTGGCAATATTACGAGGATTTAGACAAAATAAAATCTTCGGAAAGTTACATTTCTATCACCAAAGAATTGTACAAAAAAGTGAAAACGGTAAATGGTGAAGAATTGCAAAAAATTACAGAAAATTCGCCGTTAAAAATCGGTGATAAAGTGACCGTTCGAATGATTCTGAACACCGATAGAAATATGGAATTTATCCACCTGAAAGATATGAGAGCTGCAGGTTTTGAGCCACTTGATGTGCTTTCTGGCTATCAATGGAAAAATAATTTGGGCTATTATCAAGTCACCAAAGATGCTTCTACCAATTTCTACATAGAATATATGCCAAAAGGAAAATACGTTTTCGAGTACGATTATATTTGTAATGCTGCAGGAACGTTCAGCAATGGAATTACTACTTTGCAAAATTATTACGCACCTCAAATGAATGCGCATACACAAGGAACTAAGGTTTCGATTTCGGAATAATTAATTATTAAAATCAATATGAGAGTCGGGCTTTTAGCTCGACTTTTTTATGCTATGATTTTAGTTTTTGACAAATTCTATGATTTTTATTTAAAAAAAAAGAATGAATTAAATTTTACAATGTTTTTAACCCTTTACAAGAAATTTTAAAAGTTCTTTGTTGTGCTTAAAGTAGTAACTTCATAATGAAAACACCTATACATTAGTTTTATGAAACAATATTTTTTTGATAAATATCAAATAAACGTAACATAATTTTCCTCAAATTTGTATCAACAAAACAAAACATCAATTCAAAGCAGTAATTTGTAGATTAATCTACTATTGAATAAAGATAATTAATACAATTTCTGATTTTGTTTAATGAAAATTAAAAATAGATGAAAACACTGAAAAAAATTATAATTACCATCATTATGGGATTTTCTATTTTTTCTATGGCACAATCTGCCCCTTCGTTGAAAGAGCTCATAGATGCTGCAATGACAAAAGATGCAACCATAGAACAACAAAATTTACAATCAAAATTTAATGAATTGGATCAAGAAATGCTGAAAGATGTTTTTCTTCCTAAGGTAGAAATTTCTGGGAAGGGAGAATATCTAAATGCGACAGCAAGATTTATTTCCCCTGAAATAGCATTACCAGCTTTACAGCCAATTTTCCCAGGTGCTATTTTTCCAAAAGGTACTTTTAATAATAATTTTAATTTATCTGGTTTTGATGCTGCTGCAAAAGCAGAAGCTAAAATGGTAATTTATTCTGGAGGTAAGGTAAAGTATCTAAAACAAGCTCTGGAGGAAAAAAATAATGCTAATCTGGCTATGCAAGCCAAAAATCAAGATGAAGTAATTACTGAAATTTCTAAAGCATATGACCAATTTGCACTCATTATTGAAAGTAAAAATGTTTTAGACGAAAGTAAAAAAAGGTTAGATGCCAATAAAAAAACTGCCGAAAAAGCTCTTGGTTACGGATTAATTACGCCTTACGATTATAAAAAAATAGAATTAGCACAAGCCACGCTAAATTCTAAAATGGTAGAATACGAAGGTAAAAAAGAATTACTAATCACCCAATTGCATTTATTGACTGGGATAGATAAAGAGAGAATTGCGCTTATAAAACCAGTTTTAGAAAAAATAGAATATTTAGTTGCTGACCAATCTATACAAAAAAGAGCTGAATTGTCTGCTCTAGATTACGGAATGAAAGCTATAGACGCCAAAATAAAAGCAGAAAAAACATGGTGGATTCCTAAAGTTCAAGCCATGACTTCTTTATCTTATTTAGGGTTTTATAATACCAATATTTCCTCTTCAAAAAGCATTTTACCGGGAACAGGCACAAAGTTAGATTTAGACCTTACCAATTTAAATTTATTTCCTGTTTTTCAGGCTGGGATAGGTTTTAAATGGGATGTTTTTGATGGTAACGAAGGAAAACATGAAATAGAAAAAGCAAAAATAGAAAAAGAAATTTTGATAAGTAAAAAATCTGATGCAGAGAAAAAACTACAACTTAATCTAGCAAACAATCAAACCAACTATGATATTGCCTCTTCACAGATTGAAATGAAAGCCAAAGCGAAACAAATAGCTAAAAATGCTTTAAAACAAGCAGAAAAAGAATTCAGATATGGTTTGATAAAATCTACTCAATTAATAGAAGCTGAAAACGATGTAGAAAATGCAGAATTAGAGTATCAAACGGCGATATTTAATCAAAGGAGAGCTGCGGTAGAACTGATGAAATCTACTCAGAATTTATCCATCGAAAAACTTTAATGTTAACAAACAAACCTCAATATAAAATGAAAAATTATACTTTAAAAATTGTTGCTGTTGCAAGTGTTCTCTCTTTAGTCGCTTGTAAAAAAGAAACTCCCGAGAAATTAACCGAAGGAAAAACAAAGAAAGAAATTGTTTCTTTCGCACCGAAAGTTACGGGTAGAATTCTAAAAATCTATGTAAAAGAAGGACAAACTGTGAAAGCTGGAGATACCCTAGCCATGTTAGACGTACCTGAAGTTTCTGCAAAAATAGCACAAGCAAAAGGAGCAACTGAAGCAGCAACAGCACAAGCACAAATGGCAAAAAATGGCGCTACTGCAGACCAACTTCGCCAGTTAAAAGCCAAATATAAAGGTTTAAAAGAACAATATGAATATGCTCAAAAATCTTTTAATAGAGCACAAAATATGTACAGAGATAGTTTATTATCTCCTCAAAGCTATGATGAAATATACGCTAAATTGCAAGGCGCAAAAGCTCAATTTGATGCCGTAAATGCAGAATTGCATGATGTAGAAATTGGCACCAGAATTGAAAAAATAGAAATGGCTCTTGGACAAGAAAATCAAGCGAGAGGTGCACTTCAGGAAGCCAATGTTGCTTATTCTGAAAGATACATTATTGCCACCAATGACATGGAAATTGAAACTATTTCTTTAAATGTAGGAGAGTTGGCTACAGCAGGTTATGCCCTTTTTAATGGTTATATTCCTAATTCTACTTATTTTAGATTTACCATTCCCGAAAGTAAGATTGCTAAATATCAAAAAGGGATGATTGTAAATATGAAATCTACTTATGGAAATTTACAGTTTTCAGGTAAAATAGTTTCTATTAAACAGTTAACTAGATATGCTGATATAACGACCGCGTTTCCAGATTATCAGCCTGAGGATGCCGTCTATGAAATTAAAGTGGTGCCTAATGATAATGCTAAAGTAAATAGCCTTTTGGTAAATTCTAGCGTGATTTTGGAGTAATCTTAGCTTTTTTAAAATAATTGATTATGAAACAGTTAAGATACCTTCTGAGAAGAGAGTTTAGGTTATTCTTTACCAATAAAACCATGCTTTCCGTTTTTTTTGTAGCACCTATTTTTTATGCTTTATTAATGGGGTTTACTTACAAAAGTGGAAAGGTGACAGATATTCCTGTAATTGTAGTTAATCATGATAAAACGCCTACTTCTCAGCAAGTAGTAGACATGCTAAGTGATAATAGTTCGTTGAAAATTCTGAATTATGTAGACGAACCTGCAATAGTGAAAGATGAAGTGATTAAAACAGAAGCAGGAGCGCTGGTGGTGATACCAGAAAGATTTGAAGCCAATTTGCTACAAAAAAAATACCCTGAGGTAAATGTTTATATCAACACTTCTAATGTACTGACGGCTAATTTTGCCTCTAAAGCAATTCAATTAACTTTAGGTACATTCTCTGCAGGTGCAGAAATGAAAGCTTTGCAAAAAAGAGGCATGAATGCAGACCAAGCCAAAGCCAGCATAGAACCTTTCAAAACCAATTATATTACCCTTTTTAATACCACAAGTAATTATCTTATTTTTATGTGGCCAGCATTAATGGCAGTGGTGTTACAACAAGTAATTCTATTGGCAATGGCGGTTACTTTTTCAGAAGAATTTAAAAGAGATTCTTTTGTAAAAGATTTCGCTGGGAAGCATAAATTTGCCGTTTTGGTAATGGCCATCAAGTGTTTACCTGTTTGGATTTTTTCTAATTTCAATATTCTTATTTTTTATCTGTGTAGTATTTATTTTAAAATACCAGCTCCAGAAAATGTATGGAATTTCTTTTTAATTACTGCCGTTTTTGTTGTGGCAGCTACTAATTTAGGTGTTTTTGTAAGTATTATAATACCAGATGCTCTAAAGGCGACTCAAATTTTGATGGTTATAGCATCACCTGCATTTATTATCAGTGGTTTTACATGGCCTACTTATGCTATGCCTGATTTTATAAGCAGTTTCACTAAAATTATACCTCTTACGCCTTACTTAGAAGCTTTGAAAATCATGGTCGTAGAAAAAGGGTCAGATTACCTTACATACAAGTATTTTTGGCATTTATTTATTCTCGCTTGGGTATTTTTTGTATTAGGATGGATTGCCTTGAAGATAAAAATTCATTATTTATTCAAAGAGTACCATATAAGTGAGGATTATGATGACCAATCAGATGATAGTTAAATCATTAAGTTTTCAATATTTTGATGTTTGTTATGAGCGTTTCAAATACAATTTTGATGCGCTCTTTTTTTGTATTTTTGCAGAAATTATGAGGCATGAGGATTCTTCAAGAAATTGAAAAACACATAAAAATAGATGCAGAGATAGAAAAATTCTTTTACGAGGAATGTGAAACTAATGTTTTTGAAAAAGGTCAAATACTAAGTAAGCACAACAAATATAATAGAAGTATCTATTTTGTAGACGAAGGACTATTGAGAAGTTTTTATCAAGAAAATGATAAAGATATTACCGCTAATTTTTATTCTGAAGGTAAAATTTCTGCCAATATTGACACACTTTTTAAAAATCAACCCTCTAGATACAGTATAGAAGCCATAGAAAAATCTGTGATAACCAGCTGTAATTATGAGCAACTAGAAAAATTATGCGCTGTATCTCTTACTGCTGCCAATTTTAGTAGATATATTTTAGGAAATTTAATGCTTCAAATGGCAAATAGAATTACATATCTACAGCATATGTCTGCTAAAGAAAAGTATAAAAATTTATTAGAGGAAAACCCCGATATTATACTTCGTGCTCCACTAGGGATGATAGCATCATATTTAGGAATTTCACAAGAAACACTAAGCAGAATCAGAAGCGAAATTTAGCATCTTCTACCAAGAATATTTTTAACTAAGTTTTATGAATTAAAAAATGCAGAATATAAAAAAATAGATTTAACTTTATATTCTGTTAAAAAATTATGAATAATGCAAAATGTTTTTGATGCTAAAGATGCACAGCAGTACATTGATAGAATTAATCTGCTAACACCAGAAACTCAAAGAAAATGGGGGAAAATGACTGTCGATCAAGTTCTAGCCCATCTAAATGTAGCTTATGATTTAACTTTCTACCCCGAAAAATTCCCCAAACCAAGTTTTATTGCAAAATTTTTACTTTCAAGATTTGTAAAACCAAAAATCACCAATGAAATTCCGTATAAACAAAGCTTACCTACAAGTCCAGCTTTTATTATAGCTAATGAAAGAAATTTTGATGAAGAAAAAGCAAAATTAATCGGAAACATTCAAAGAGTGCAACAACTAGGTAGAGACGCTTTCGAAGGCAAAGAAAATATTAATTTTGGGAAAATGACAGCTCAAGATTGGAACAATATGTACGCCAAACACCTTAATCATCATTTATCTCAATTTGGAGTTTAAATTTTAGGCGAAAAAATAACTAATCCTAATTTTGCAATTTTTAATGTTATGAAAAAATTGAATTTATTTCTTCTGTTAATTTCTAGTTTTGTGTTTTCGCAAGGTATTGACGATAAGAAAGATATGAATCTAGATTTAGGAGCGTTTTCTATAAGCCTTAAAGTAAATGATATCAAAAAATCTTTTGAATTTTACAAGAAATTAGGCTTTACTTTCAAAGGTGGAAATATAGACGAAAACTGGGTGATTCTTAATAATGGAAATACTGTAATTGGTTTGTTTCAGGGACATATTGATGGGAATACACTTACCTTTAATCCAGGTTGGGATCAATCTGCTCAAAATGTCAATCCTTTCATGGATGTAAGAGAAATTCAGAAAAAATTAAAAACTAAAGATATTAAAATTGAAAAAGAAGCCAATGAAATGTCTAAAGGACCAGAATATATCATTCTAAAAGATCCAGATGGAAATACCATCTTAATTGACCAACATAGATAAAATTTACAAAACCTATTCAAAAATTATGGCAACAGTCAACATATATTTAGTATTCAACGGTAATTGTGAAGAAGCATTCCAATTTTATAAAAATGCTTTTGGCGGAGATTTTGAAATGCTTTCGAAATTCGGAGAAATGCCTCCTCAAGAAGGTCAAGAACTTACGGATGAAGACAAACAAAAAATTATGCACGTGAAATTTCCGATAAGTGCAGAAACCGTTTTGTATGGGAGTGATTCTTTAACACCAGAACAGCAAGTTACCTTCGGTAATAATTTCTCCATTTCTATCAACGCAAATTCAAAAGAGGAAGCCAATTCTTTGTTCAATAAACTTTCTTATGGAGGAAGCATAACCATGCCTTTGCAAGATACATTTTGGGGAGCTTATTTCGGAATGTGGACCGATCAATTCGGAATTAATTGGATGGTGAACTATGATGACCCTGATAAAACTCAGCAACATTAGTATATTAATTTTTTGTAAATTTGATATGAATTAATTGTTAAATCTCTAAAAATATAACGCCATGCACGAGAATGTTAAAATCAGCGTAAAAGTGAATGCACCAGTAGACAAAGTTTGGAATGCATTAACTAACAAAGAGCAAATGAAAAATTGGTATTTTGATATACCAGATTTCGAACTAAAAGAAGGTAATGCATTCAATTTTTTTGAGCCAGGTGAAGAGAGAAAATTTCATCATCATTGTGAAATAGCAGAAGTAGTTCCGCATGAAAAATTTAAACATTCTTGGACTTATCCAGATGTTACCAAAGAAAAAACCATTGTAAAATGGGAGCTGAAGCCAGAGCATGAAGGTACTATAGTAACCCTTACCCACAAAGGTTTAGAAAACTTTCATCATCTAGGAGAAGATTTTTATCCAGAAAGTTTCAGAAAAGGCTGGGAAGATATCGTAGGAAAATCTCTGAAAGAATTCGTAGAAAATTAATTTTTTATAAAATTTTCAAAAATAAAAGCATCATTTTTAGTAAATGGTGCTTTTTTTGTAGTTTTGACGTAAATTTTTAAAATAAATGAAAAAATCATTTTTTATAGGCTTTTTTGCACTGCTTATTTTGGCTTCTTGTAACAAAGATGAAAAAGTTTTGAATTCTCTGAATGAATACAACACTGCAATGGAAACCAAAGGGTATCATTTCGGTGACAAAATAGATTTCCCGAAAGAAGTAACTGAAAATGCAGAAAGCATCAGCATTAGTTTTGGAGACAAAGAAACCAGTGATTTGGTAATAGACCCAAAATTTTTCACTTTAGGAGATAATGCAGTAACCATTAATATTACAAGAGATGGCAAAATTCTTTCTCAGGATGCTACCATTAATGTATTTGCTAAAAATCCTGAAAAAAATTATTCTTACGAAATAGTAGCAGAATACCCGCATGATTCTAAAAATTTTGTTCAAGGATTTCAATTAGAAGGAAATACAATTTATGAAAGTGATGGGCAAAACGGAGAGTCTAAAATTTTAAAATATACATTAGGTTCTACTGATGCTATTACATCTACTCAACAGCCTGCGGATGTTTTTTCTGAAGGTAGTACAATCGTAGGAGATAAAATATATCAATTAACTTGGCAAAACAAAAAAGGATTTGTCTACAATAAATCTGATTTGAAATTATTAAGTGAATTTCCATATCCTAATGTAATGGGAGAGGGTTGGGGGTTAACTTATGACGGTAAAAACCTAATTGCTTCTGATGGAACTAAAAATTTATACTTTTTAAATTCTTCAGCGCCTTCGAAATTAGTAAAGTATATTTCTGTGGCAGGAAATAATGAGGTTTACGACCAATTAAATGAACTAGAATATTACAAAGGATATATCTATGCAAATGTTTGGCATAAACCAATCATTCTAAAAATTGACCCTAAAACAGGCGAAGTGGTAGGGAAATTTGATTTTTCTGCAATCGCTAAAAAATATACAGACATAGATTCTGAAGCTGTCTTAAACGGAATTGCTTTCAAAGGAGAAAATATGCTGATTACTGGTAAAAATTGGGACAAAATCTACGAAGTAAAGATTAAATAGTTTTTCAACTTCTTTTAAATACAAAGCATCATTTTATGGTGCTTTTTTTGTTTAATATTTTTCAAAATTATTGACTACTTTTACTAAAATTATATTTCGAAATGTATAAAATATCCTTGTTGTTTTTTGTTTTAATTTTCACTCAATTTTTTGGTCAGAAAAATTTAGAATTAAAAGGTGTAAAAGATTTTTTAACAGACGATTATGGTAATATTTATGCTTTTAAAAACAAAGATTTTGGCTTTGTGAAATATGATTCTCTGGGTAATCAAATCGGGAAGATGATGCTGGTGAATCCCTTCAAAATTCAGAGTGCACAAAATCCTTTGAATATTGTACTTTTTTCTGAAAATGTACAAGAAATAAAGTTAATCGACCAAAACCTAAACGAGATACAAACCATCGATTTAAAACAAAAATTCGGGTCTATCAGTCAGGCTTATGTTGAAGATTTACAAAAAGTTTGGCTCATAGATGAATCCCAAAATCTACTTTTGTATTACAATTTTAGAGATGATATTTTAATGAATTCTTTCCCTATTCGTTTTAATTTAGACGGTATAAAAGATATTCTGATATATAATGGGAAATTATTTGTTTTGAGGGAAAATAGCTTTGAAGTGTATGATTTTAATTCAGAAAAATTGTCGGAATTTACTATTGAAAATGGAAAAAGATTGAGCCGAGAAAATGACGATATTTATATTGTTTCTTCACAAAAAATATATCAATTTTTTCCATCGCAAGAATTTAAAATGGTGTTTAGCAGCAGTGAAGCAAAAATTGTGGATAAAAACCATCTCCATTTTTTGGCTTTGATAGCTGACAAATTTTATCTTTACAAAATTAAATAAGAAAAGTAACTTTTGTTGGTTGCTTTTACATCTTAAATTGTGAATTTTAAATCATAAAATTATATGCACATTGCAGTAACTGGAAATATAGGCGCAGGAAAAACAACTTTAACTACGATGCTTGCTAAGCATTATAATTGGGATGCTCAGTTCGAAGATGTAGACCACAATCCTTACTTAGAAGATTTCTATGCAGACATGAATAAATGGAGTTTTGCACTCCAAATTTATTTTTTGGGTAGTAGATTTCGTCAGGTAAAGGAAATTAGAGAAAGCGGAAAAAACATTATCCAAGATAGAACCATCTATGAAGATGCCTATATTTTTGCAGAAAATTTATATGACATGAATTTACTGACAGAGAGAGATTTTAATAATTATACCTCTGTTTTTCATTTGATGAAATCTTTTGTTTCAGCACCAGATTTATTAATTTATCTAAAGTCTGATGTGCCTAATTTGGTTAAAAAAATCTATAAAAGAGGGAGAGAGTACGAAGCAAGCATCAGTATAGAATATCTTTCTAAGCTTAATGAAAAGTACGAAAAATGGATTTCTAATTACAACGAAGGTAAACTTTTGGTAATAGAAGTAGATGATTTAGATTTTGTAGATAGACCAGAAGATTTCGGCTATATTTTGGAAAAAATTGAAGCAGAATTGCACGGACTTTTTTAAAAAAACTGAAAAATAAATCCTAAAATCTGTATTAAAATGATTACAATTTTACATAACAACAGATGTGGTAAATCTAGAGCTGCTCTACAGCTTTTAGAAAGTAAAGGTATAGATTTTGAAACGAGACTTTATTTAGAAAATCCTTTGTCTGAAGTAGAAATTGAAGATTTATTAGAAAAGTTAGAACTTTCTGCTGATGACTTGATTAGAAAGAATGAAGAACTCTGGAAAGAAAAATTTTCTTCGGTGAGTTATTCACAACAAGGGTTAATTTCCATTTTAGCAAATTATCCAAAGCTATTACAAAGACCAATTGTAATTATAGGAAATAAAGCAATTATAGCCCGAGATTTAGAAAGATTAGAACAATTTTTATCTTGATAAAAAAGCGGAATTTAATCAATTCCGCTTTATTTTTGTAAAAGGTTCTCAAAAGTCTCTCCTAAAAATGGATGTTTAAACTCGAAACCTAAAGATTTTATTTTTTGATTGCTCACCCTACTTCCTTCTAAAATGATGGTTGACATTTCGCCAAGCATTAATTTAATTAAAAATCTAGGAACCGGAATTGGGATGAAAAATTTTTTAGATTTTCTAGACAATTCTTTCATAAAGTTTCTATTGCTAGGGATTTCTTCTGCTGCAGCATTGTAACAGCCATTCATTTCTTGGTTTTCTACCGCCATAACATACAATTCTACCAAATCATCTATGTGAATCCAATTCATCCATTGGTCTCCGCTTCCTATGGGTGAAGCTAGGTTGAGGTCTGTTATTTTTTTTAAAGGCTCAAAAGTACCTCCTTTTTTTGCTAAAACAGGCGATGTTCTTAGGCATATGATTCGTTCGGAAATATCATTAAAATCAAAGGCAGCTTCTTCCCAATTTTTACATAATTCTGCTAAAAAATCTAGTTTTTTGATGGGGGTATCTTCGGTTAAAATTTCGTTGCTGGTAAACGTTCCGTAGTAATTAACACCAGAAGCAGAAATAAAACTTTTGAGTTGTAAATGATGTTTTAATGCATATTTTTTTAGAAGTTTAGCGGTATCTATTCTAGAGGTGTACAGTTCTTTTTTGTAATCAGTAGTCCATCTTTTTGCAATGGTAGCTCCAGCTAAATGGATGATGCTTTCTACCCCTAAAAAAGCTTCGTCTTCGATGAAATTTTCTTGCAAATTCCACAAAAATTCATTAGGTTCATTTGTTTCTTTTCTGACAAGAATGTTCACAGAATGTCCTCTTTCGATGAGTTTTTTAACCAAAGATTTCCCGATTAAACCACTTGCTCCAGTTATTAAAATTTTCATTTTACTACAATTTTTAAATTTGAAACCAATGAACTATCATCCATCATTTATCATCCATCATCCATCAACCATCATTTATAGCATAATCACACCTTCTATTTTGGCTACTTCTTGGTAAAGTCTAATGACTTGGTCTGCGTCTAAAACAAAGCATAGAATAGAGCAACTGATGTATTTTCCGTTGCTGCTTTCTCTGGTGGTGAAAGTGTTTTTGGTTCCGTCAAATACTTTATAAATTTCCGTCAGTTTTTCCTTATCATTTAAGATAATAAATTTATAGAGGTAATCTTCTGGGAAATTATGATTTTTCTCTAAATTTACCTTTAGCGAAGCATAAAATTCTGCTTGCTCGTCAAATGGTTCGTTTCCTGTTACTTCTATCATTTTGAATTGTTTTGAGATAAAAAATCGTCTAATCTATTAGACAAGACGAATTTATAATATTTAATTTAAACTATTTTACAAAATTCATTGGATTTTGTGGACTTGTCTTTTCGTAATTTTCTATAATGTTGAAAAGCCCGTTGACCAATTGCTCTGAAGCTAGCGAGCTAAGTCCGCTAGAAGCAGTAGTGTTTGGGTTACCCGTAAGTGCGCCTAATAAGCTGTTTCCTTTGAGAGCGGTATTGATGGTTTTTACAATGCCATATTCGTTTAATTTGGCATCAACTTTTGGTGCAATAGCAGCCATCAATTGTGAACCTGCTTTTTCTCTAAGGTAGTTTGTAGCAGCTCCTTTTCCGCCGTTTGCAATTCTTTGTGCGTCTTCAGAAGTCATATTTTGAACGGTATTTACCAAAATAGGTTCTGCAATGGGAGCAATAAATGCAGCAGCATCTGCTATATATGATTTTTCTTTAGATACTAAATTGCTTAATCCGAGTTTTTCTAAAGTAGAGTTAATGCTCTTTAATTGTTCTGGCAACGCTTTGTCAATTAAACCATTTGCTAAAAAGCTATCTTTATCTTTGAAAATTCCTAAACCTTTAGTAATTCCACCAATAAGTATTTGTTTTATAACTGATAAACCAACGGTTGTAGCAACAGCTACACAAGATTGGGTAGTGGTAGCTATGGTTCCTGTAGCACCTAGAGCTAAACCAGCCATTAGAAGATATTTTTTCATAGAGTTTTTTATTGTTATAGTATCTTTTCCAAATATTGAGCCAAAGTTATTAAATTAATATAAATGAATTAGACATTAAGGTAATTAAAAACCGCTCATCAAATTTTGATGAGCGGTTTTAGTAATATGTTTAATTTTATTAAGCCTCTTCTGTTTTAGCTGCTTCAGCTACAGGAGCGTCAGAAACTACTTCGAATTCATATTCGTATTCTACGTTTCTGTGTGGTCTTACCTTAGCTGAGAATTTACCAGTTCTCTTAATAGTATTACCAGGAATTTTGATGTATTTTTTATCAACTTCTACACCAGCTTTAGCAAGAGCTTCTGCTAAGTTAGCATTATTGATAGAACCGAAAAGTTTATCACCTGTACCAGCTTTAGCTGTAATAGTAACAGGAGTAGCTTTAAGTTTTTCAATTATTGCAGTAGCTGCAGCTACTAATTTAGCTTCTTCTTCTTTTCTAGCTTCTAAAGTAGCTTCTAGAGCTGCTTTGTTTTTAGGGGTAGCAAGAAGGGCAAAACCTTGAGGAATTAAGAAATTTCTTGCATAACCAGGTTTTACGTTTACAGTATCAAACTCAAGTCCTAAGTTTTCTACATCTTTTTTTAGGATAATTTCCATTTTGTTGTCCTTTTTTAATTAAAAAGTTAGGTTTAGAATAAACTAAAACCAACAATTTATTTTTGTTAAATAATTATTTTAATAAATCTGCTACGTAAGGCATTAAAGCTAAGTGTCTAGCTCTTTTGATAGCTGCAGAAACTTTTCTTTGATATTTAAGAGAAGTACCTGTATATCTTCTTGGTAAGATTTTACCTTGTTCGTTTACGAACTGTAATAAGAAGTCAGCATCTTTATAATCTACGTGCTTAATTCCGAATTTTTTGAATCTACAATATTTCTTTTCAGATTTTGTAGTAATATCTAGTGGAGTAAGAAATTTTACTTCAGATTCGCCACCTGCTGCGGCTTGTTGTGCCATTTCGTCGATTGCCATTTTTTTAAATTTTTAAGGGTTAGAAATTAAGCTTTAGAAGATTTTAACTTCGCTCTTCTAGTTACAGCATATTCTACTGCATGTTTGTCAAGCTTAGTTGTTAAGTAACGGATAACTCTCTCGTCACGTTTGAAAGCAGTTTCAAGACCTGCTACTACAGTACCTTCACCTTTGAATTCGATCAAAGTGTAGAATCCATTCTTTTTTAATTGAATAGGATAAGCTAATTTTTTAAGACCCCAGTTTTCTCTGGTAACGATTTCGCAATTGTGCTCTTTCAAAAAGTCTTCGAATTTTTTTACTGCTTCCTCCACCTGTGCGTCAGATAGAACGGGAGTTAAAATGAAAACAGTTTCGTAATTGTTCATAGTGTTAAAAATATTTGTTAATTATTTCGAGGTGCAAAAGTAATGAATCTTTTTAAAATACACAATATTAATGCAGTAATTTGTTTGATGTGGTTTGAAATAGTTTGAAAATGGTTTAATATAGTTTGATTATTAGTTGCAATTTTGAACTTTCAATTTTTAACCTCCAACTTTTTACTTCGTACTTCTAGTTTATTTTGCTAGATTATCTATTCCTTCTTTGTCTAAGCGAAATACTGTCCATTCATCCATAGGTTTTGCCCCGAGAGATTTGTAAAACTCTATAGAAGGCGTATTCCAATCTAGAACCGCCCATTCTAATCTGCCACAATTTCTTTCTTTGGCAATTTTGGCCAGTTCTACCAAAAGTGCTTTTCCATAACCTTTTCCTCGCATTTCTGGTTCTACAAAAAGGTCTTCTAGATAAATACCAGGTTTACCAACAAACGTAGAAAAATTATGAAAATAAAGTGCAAAACCTATTGGTTTTTGGTCTTCTTCAGCAATGAGAACTTCTGCGAATTTTTTCTCAAAAATATTGGTGCGGAGTTCTTCTACAGTGGTAATAACATCGTTTTCTAATTTTTCGTAAACAGCGAGTTTGTAAATTAAATTGAAGATGGTTGGTGTATCTTCTGGTGTTGCTTTTCGGATGTGGAAGTTGGGCATGATTTAAAAATTGTTTTTTAGAAAATGAATTATTTGATTGAAATTGAATGGATTAAGATTTTTTTTATTTCTAATGATTAATTGATTATTTAATATTTCTATAGTGAAATTTTCTTTTTTGGGAATTGAATTGAAGTAATGTCTAACTTCTGGATTCAAAAAACTTCTTGCTTTGTTTTCGTTATCTGCTACAACAAAAAATCTATTACTAAATTCTTTGTCATCTCTGAAATCTATTTCTGTTTTATTGAATATTTCTAGCATTTTATCAAAAACGTTTTCTTCACGAATGAGTATTCTACCATAATTTTGTTCTAATTTTTTAATTCCTAAAATCTGATTTTCGTTATGATGAGAGTCTCCATGTCTTCCACCAATAAAATGATGTTCAATATTGATAATTAGAATTTTAAATTGAGAGTTAAAATTAATTGAGAAAAGTATTTTAATATCTGAATAATGCTGAAATGTTTCAAATTTTTTGAAATCAAAAGTAGATTCATTATCAAAAGAGATTTCATACTCATCTGAGCGTTCTGAGACAATTTCTTGCAAAATCTGTTCTTCTTGTTTGGAGATGAGATAATGATATGGCTTTTGATGTATGTGCATAGTTAATTTTTAATCAAAAATACTGATTTTTAACGAAAGCGTAACTAGCCCCGATTGCAGCGGCATCCTTTTTCTTGAAAGGGAATAAGCGAGGGCAAGAAAAAGATATAGCGAAAAGCGGGAAATAGCTACAAAAAAACCTCCGAAAAATTTCGAAGGTTGTTGTATTATAAATTTCAAAACTTCTGACTTCTGTCTTCCGTCTTTCGATTTTTTTAAATTTCCGTATTCATATCCCAATTTTGGAGATAATCATGTACGTGTTTTAGGAACATTCCGCCTAAACTTCCATCTACAACTCGATGGTCGTAAGAATGACTCATAAACATCAGTTGACGAATTGCAATTACGTCTCCGTCTTTGGTTTCTAAAACTGCTGGTTTTTTTACAATGGCGCCAATTGCCAAAATCGCAACTTGCGGCTGCGGAATGATAGGTGTTCCCATTAAATTTCCGAAACTTCCGATATTAGAAATGGTGTACGTAGCACCTTGCGTATCTTCTGGTTTTAGCTTTTTGTTTCTTGCTCTGTAAGCTAAATCGTTAATTGCTTTTGCTAAACCTGAAAGTGAAAGTTGGTCTGCATTTTTAATCACAGGAACAATGAGGTTTCCGTCTGGTAAAGCTGTTGCCATACCGATATTGATGTTTTTCTTTTTGATGATTTTATCACCATCTACAGAAATATTAATCATTGGAAAATCTTGAATCGCTTTTACCACTGCTTTCACGAAAATTGGCATGAAAGTGAGTTTCTGTCCTTCGCGTTTTTCGAAAGCATCTTTGTGTTTTGCTCTCCATTTTACCACATTGGTTACATCTGATTCTATGAAAGAGGTAACGTGTGGAGAAGTTTTTTTAGAATTTACCATTGCTTCTGCAATAATTTTTCTAACTCTATCCATCGGGATGATTTCGTCACCGCCTGAAACTGAAATGGTCTGTGGAGTACTAGGAGCAGAAATAACTTCGGAAATAGTATTTTTGATTGGTTCTGTCTTTGCTTCAATCTTAATCTCTTGATTTCCTCTATTATTAACAAATGCTAGAATGTCTTCTTTGGTAATTCTGCCATCTAAACCAGTTCCGTTGATGGATTTCAGTTCATCTTCTGAGATGTTTTCTTGTTCAACAATAGATTTTACTAAAGGAGAAAGATAGATTTCACCTGAAAATTCTTGTGGACTAGACGTTACAACTTGAAGTGGTTTTTCTAATGCTGCTACAACTTCAACTTCAATTTCTGGAGTTGGAGTTTCTTCTAAAATTGGAGTTTCTAAATTATTTTCTCCCTCACCTTCAATTTCTAAAATAGCGATAGGTTCTCCTACTTTTGCAATTTCATCTTTTTGAACTAAAATTTTAATAATTTTTCCCGAAACCGGGGTAGGAACATCAGAGTCTACCTTGTCTGTAGCAATTTCTACTACAGAATCATCTTCATTTACGGTGTCTCCCTCATTGTATAACCACGTGATTACAGTAGCCTCCATCACGCCTTCTCCCATAGATGGAAGTAATAATTTATATTCTGCCATTTTACTTTTTTAGAGTTTTTACAAATATAAAAAAAAATTGTAATTGAAGATTAATAAAAAATAGATACTTTTTTTGTGAAATTTCTAATGCTAATTTTACTATTTTTGTTGTAGAAAATTATAAAAATAATGAATATACACGTAGTTGCACTGATGAAGTTTAAAGAAAATCATCTTTTTGATGCGATAGAATTGTTAAAAAAATTAGTTTCTGAAACCAGAAAAGAAGAGGGTTGTTTACAATATGACTTGATAGAAGATAAGGAAAACAAAGGCCACTTTTTTATGGTAGAACTTTGGGAAACCGAAGAACACTTGCATAAGCATAGTGTACAAGACCATATTTTAGAATTCAGAAAAAATGCAATGCCAATGATGGAATCTCAAAATCTAGTCTATAAAGGAATGATAATCTTTTAAATATGAAAAGCGAAACTTTTATAGGTTTCGCTTTTTTATTTTTCGGGGAATTTTTTTAAATAAACCTAAGAAAGTTCTGCTTCAAAAACATCTTGAAAATGTTTTTTAATCTTTTCTTTTACTTCTTCTACATTCACCTCACGCTCTAGTTCACGTTTAAGAGAAGTGACTGCCTTATCTTTAATACCGCAAGGGATAATGTATTCGAAATATCTTAAATCGGTATTCGCATTTAAAGCAAAACCATGCATGGTAACCCATTTTGAAGTTTTTACGCCTAAAGCGCAGATTTTTCTTGCATAAGGTTTTCCTACATCTAGCCAAACACCCGTTTCGCCAGCACTTCTTTCTCCCTTTAAACCATATTCTGCAATCACTCTTATGATAACTTCTTCCAGATTTCTCATATAAAGATGAATGTCACTTTTGAAATTATCTAAATCCAAAATAGGATAACCTACAATTTGCCCAAAACCGTGATAAGTAATGTCTCCACCTCGGTTGGTTTTTACAAAAGTGGCATTTATTTCCTTTAATTTATCTTCATTGGCAAGCATATTATGCTCGTCACCAGATTTTCCTAAGGTATAAACGTGAGGATGCTCTACAAAAAGTAAATAATTTGGAGTGACTTCGTGGTCTTTTTCTTCGGGTAAATCTCTGTTTAGGGTTTTTATTTTGATGATTTCGTCCATCAAACTCTGTTGATATTCAAAAGCTTCTAAATAATTCTTTAAGCCTAATTCTTCGAATTTTACCTTTTTATTTTTTAAAGACATTTATTTTAAATTTAAGACAGCAAAAATATGAATTTTAAAAGAACTATGTAATGGATAATTTTTAAAATATTTTTAATGACATTTGGCAGGTTCAAAAATCAAAAGATTATATTAATTATATTTGTTATGAAAATATTTTTTCTTTGAAATTTTCACGGCCTTCAAATGCAATTACAAGGTTGATTTAACAACAAAAAAATAATTATCTAGTATGAAAAATATATTAACTTCTGCGATTTTTGGAACTCTGTTTTTAGTTTCTTGTTCTAAAACTGAAGCTCCAAAAAGTGAAACAAATACCATGCTTAAAGAACCTACAGAACAAGAAGTAACTGCAGCGAAAACTCCTGAAGAAGAAGGGAAAGATTTAATAGAAAAAGCGAATTGCTTAACTTGCCACAAAGAAGAAGGTAAATTGGTTGGACCTTCTTATGCAGAAGTTGCTGCAAAATATTCTGAAGCTGATATTGATATGTTAGCAGATAAGATTATCAACGGAGGCAGTGGAGTATGGGGAGATGTAATGATGACGCCGCACCCAGGTATGGATAAAGAAAATGCTAAAAAAATGGTAAAATACATTTTGACACTTAAAAAATAAACAGTTTTTTATAATTTTAACAGAAGGCAATCTCTACAGAGGTTGCTTTTTTTGTGTTTGAAATTGAATTTATTACAAAAAAAGTTCATAAAAATTCCTTATTTTTGCATTTCCAAAAAATAGAAAAAACAATGTCTTTAACAGAACAAGAAATCATCCGAAGAGAAAAATTACAGAAATTGACAGAAATGGGAATCAACGCATTCCCAGCAGATGAATATAAAGTAACACATACTACCCAATCTATAAAACAAAACTTCGAAGAAGGGAAGAAGGTAAATCTTGCCGGTAGATTAATGTCAAGAAGAATTCAAGGGAAAGCTTCTTTTGCAGAATTACAAGATTCTGATGGTAGAATTCAGGTGTATTTTAACCGTGATGAAATCTGTACTGGCGAAGATAAAACATTGTATAATGAAGTTTACAAACATCTTTTAGATATTGGTGATATCATCGGTATTGAAGGTGAATTGTTCAAAACGCAAGTGGGAGAAATGACGGTAATGGTTAAAAATTTTACATTATTAACCAAAGCTCTTCGTCCGCTTCCTTTAGCTAAAACTGATGAAAATGGAGTGGTGCACGATGCTTTCAACGACCCTGAATTGCGTTACAGACAACGTTATGTTGACTTAACTGTAAATCCTCACGTAAAAGAAATTTTTGTGAAAAGAACAAAATTGTTCAACGCCATGAGAACTTTCTTTAATGATGCAGGTTATTTCGAGGTAGAAACGCCTATTTTGCAAGCAATTCCTGGTGGTGCTGCTGCTAGGCCTTTCATTACACATCATAATGCTTTAGACATTCCTTTATATATGAGAATTGCTAACGAATTGTATCTGAAAAGATTGATTGTTGGTGGTTTTGATGGCGTTTACGAATTTTCTAAAAATTTCCGTAACGAAGGAATGGACAGAACCCATAATCCAGAATTTACCGCAATGGAAATTTATGTAGCTTACAAAGACTACAATTGGATGATGGATTTCACCGAAAAATTACTAGAATTCTGTGCGCTTCAAGTAAACGGAACTACCAAAGCTACTTTTGGGGAACACGAAATTGATTTCAAAGCTCCATATCCAAGAGTCTCTATGACGGAGGCCATTCAGAAATTTACTGGTTTTGATATTACGGGAAAATCTGAACAAGAATTGGCTGACTTTGCAAAATCTATCGGAATTGAAGTGAATGAAACCATGGGTAAAGGAAAGTTAATTGATGAAATTTTTGGAGAAAAATGTGAAGGAAACTTTATTCAGCCAACTTTCATTACTGATTATCCTATCGAAATGTCTCCACTTACCAAAAAACACAGAAGCAAAGAAGGGCTTACAGAACGTTTTGAATTAATGGTTTGTGGTAAAGAAATTGCCAATGCATATTCAGAATTAAACGACCCAATCGACCAAAGAGAACGTTTCGAATCTCAAATGGCACTTTCTGAGCGAGGTGACGATGAAGCAATGTTTATAGACCAAGATTTCTTGAGAGCTTTAGAATATGGTATGCCGCCAACTTCTGGTTTAGGAATTGGGATGGATAGATTAATTATGTTCTTGACCAACAATGCGTCTATTCAAGAAGTGTTGTTCTTTCCGCAAATGAGACCAGAGAAAAAAATGCCTACTGTAGAGCTAGGTGAAGACGAAAAAGTCATAATGGAAATATTGAATTCGCAATCAGAAGCGATGGAATTGTCAATAGTTAAAGAAAAATCTCAATTGTCTGGAAAAAAATGGGATAAAGCCACAAAAAATTTAACAAAAAATAATTTAATCAAAGTCGAAAGAATTAACGAAAATTTGATGATGATATTAATTTAATGTTAAATCAATAAAAAAAATCTAAAAGCATTCCGAATCGGAGTGCTTTTTTTGTTTAAACCTTGTATATTTGTAGATAAATTATTTTTATCAAGTTAAAAATATTAACTGCTATAAAGTTTATATTTTTAATTATAATAAAATTAATAATTAAAATATTTCGCAAATTAAAATAATTGCTATGAATTATAATATGTATTTCGTAGCATTGCCTAAAATTTAATGGGGATGAAAAACGGATTATATTTACCACAGTTTGATTTTGATTCATGTGGAGTTGGTTTTGTGGCCAATTTAAAAGGAGTGAAAAGCCATAAGATTGTTTCGGATGCTATTACCATGTTAGAAAACATGGAACACAGAGGAGCAACAGGCTATGAGAAGAGTACTGGTGATGGTGCAGGAATACAGATTCAGATTCCGCACGAGTTTCTTTATGAAAAAGCACTAGAGAATGGCTTTTATTTGCCAGATGTAGGTGATTATGGACTAGGGATGTTATTTTTTCCTAAAGATGACGCGCTGAGAGATGAATGCAAAAGAGTTATTTATAATTCTGCAGAAAAACTCAATTATAAGATTTTAGGGTTTCGTTCTGTACCTGTTAATAACTTCGAAATTGGCGAAACAGCGAGATCTGTAGAACCCGTAATGGAAATGATTTTCATCGAAAAACCGTTTGATGTAACTTCAGACGATGATTTCGAGAGAAAATTGTTTGTTTTTAGAAATTATATTTCTCACCAAATTGCCAATATTACCCAAAATGACCCAATTGGTTTCTATGTAGCTTCTATGTCTTGTAGAAAATTAATCTATAAAGGGCAGTTGCGAAGCGTGCAAATTAGAAATTATTTCAAAGATTTAACAGACCCTAAACTCACTTCCGCTTTCGGAATGATACACTCTAGGTTTGCTACCAATACCAACCCGAATTGGAATCTTGCACAACCATTCCGCTTTTTAGCACATAACGGCGAAATTAATACGGTTCAAGGAAATTTAAACTGGCTTCGTTCTGGCGAAAAAAATCTAGAAAGTCCATATTTTACTCAACAAGAAATGGATATGCTTTTGCCTTTAACCAAACCAAATCAATCAGATTCATCATACTTAGATAATATGGTAGAATTGTTGGTGCATTCTGGCAGAAGTTTACCACACGTAATGATGATGCTCATTCCTGAAGCTTGGGACGGAGACAAGCATATGGAAGATTACAAAAAATATTTCTATGCTTTCCACGCTTGTGTGATGGAACCTTGGGACGGACCAGCTTCTATCTCTTTCACAGATGGAAAAGTAATTGGGGCAACTCTTGATAGAAACGGACTTCGTCCTTCTAGATATTGCGTAACAAGTGATGATACCATTGTAATGGCGTCAGAATCTGGTGCGCTTCCTGTAGATCCTGCAAAAGTGATAAGAAGAGGTAGATTGCAACCAGGGAAAATGTTTTTGGTAGATTTAAAGAAAGGAAGAATCATTAATGATGATGAGTTGAAAAAAGAAATTTGTACTTCTCAACCGTATCAGCAATGGCTAGAAGAAAAGCAAATTAAACTAGACGAACTTCCTGAACCAAGAATGAGATTTACAAGGATTCAGGGGCAAGATGTTCTTAAATTCCAAAAAGCTTTCGGATATTCTAGAGAAGATATAGAAAAAGTGATTAAAGTAATGGCAGAATCTGGCAAAGAACCCATTGGTTCTATGGGATTTGATTCTCCAATTGCGGTTTTAAGCGAAAAACCACAGCATTTAAGTTCTTATTTCAAACAATTATTTGCACAAGTTACCAATCCGCCAATCGACCCAATTCGTGAAAGATTAGTAATGTCTCTTACTACAATTATCGGTGGAAACGGAAATTTATTAACAGGTGACAAAAAATTTGCACATAGTGTAACCTTAGATAATCCAATTTTGGATAATCTTCAATTAGAAAAATTAAGAAGTATTGATACAGGAGATTTCCAAGCGAAAACTTTACAAACCTATTTCAAAGCAGACGGAAAATCAGGTAGTTTGAAAAAAGGAATCGACAGACTTTGCCGTTATGCGATGGATGCGGTGCAAGATGGTTTTGATGTAATTATCCTTTCAGATAGAGCTATAGATTCTAATCACGCTGCAATCCCAAGTTTATTGGCTTGTTCTGCGGTTCATCATCATTTAATAAGAATGGGAGTTCGTAGAAAAGTTGGCTTGGTGGTAGAAGTGGGCGATGCTTGGGAAGTTCATCATTTTGCAACTTTACTCGGTTTTGGTGCAACTGCAATTAATCCATATTTGGCGTTGGCAACCATCAGAGAAATGGTGAATTCTGGCGAAATTAAAGGCGAAGATTATCCTAAAGCAAAGAAAAATTATATTAAATCTGTTGGTGATGGTTTGCTGAAAATTTTCTCAAAAATGGGAATTTCAACGTTGATGTCTTATCAAGGAGCGCAGATTTTTGAAATTATAGGCTTAAATAAATTAGTAGTAAATACTTGTTTTACTGGCGCAATTTCTAGAATTGAAGGACTTGGTTTCGATGATTTGGCAGAAGAAGCATTAGCGAAACATTTTGATGCTTATGCTCCTAAATTTGAACAACCTGTCTTAAATGAAGGCGGTGTTTATCAATGGAAAAGAAAAGGAGAGTACCATATGTACAACCCTCAAACCGTTGATTTATTACAAAAAGCTACAAGAAATAACGATTACGAAACTTTCAAAAAATATTCTAGAGCTGCCAATAATTTAACCAATAATGCAGCAACTCTCAGAAGTTTATTAGAATTTAAAAACGATAGACCAGCCATCCCGATTGAGGAAGTAGAACCTGTAGAAAATATTCTGAAACGTTTTGCGAGTGGTGCAATGTCTTTTGGTTCCATTTCTTACGAAGCGCATTCTACTTTAGCAATTGCAATGAACAGAATTGGTGCAAAAAGTAACACTGGAGAAGGTGGAGAAGACGAAATCCGTTATCAACTCAACGAAAAAGGAGAAAATCTTCGTTCGGCGATTAAACAAGTGGCTTCGGGAAGATTTGGTGTTACAGCAAGATATTTAGCAGAAGCTGATGAAATTCAAATTAAAATGGCGCAAGGTGCAAAACCTGGTGAAGGCGGACAATTACCTGGCGATAAAGTAGATGCTTGGATTGGGAAAACCCGTCACTCAACGCCTGGAGTTGGTTTAATTTCTCCGCCGCCACATCACGATATTTACTCTATTGAAGATTTAGCACAGTTGATTTTCGACCTTAAAAATGCGAATAGACACGCCAGAATTTCTGTAAAATTGGTGTCAAAAGCAGGAGTGGGAACCATTGCAGCTGGTGTTGCAAAAGCAAAAGCAGATCATATTTTGATTTCTGGTTACGATGGCGGAACTGGTGCATCGCCTTTAAGTTCGGTGCGTCACGCTGGTTTACCTTGGGAATTAGGTTTGGTAGAAACGCATCAAACTTTAATTAAACATAAATTAAGACAAAGAGTTACCGTACAAACAGACGGACAAATAAAAACAGGTAGAGATATTGTAATGGCAACTTTAATGGGCGCTGAAGAATGGGGAATTGCCACTTCTGCACTCATCGTTCAAGGTTGTATTTTGATGAGAAAATGCCACGAAAATACTTGTCCAGTTGGTATTGCAACTCAAAACGGTGAATTGAGAAAAAAATTCACAGGAAATGCCGATCATTTGGTGAATTACTTCACGTTCTTGGCAACAGAAACCAGAGAAATTATGGCTTCTTTAGGTTTTAGAACAATTGATGAAATGGTAGGGCAATACCAATGTTTAACCAAAAGAGAAGATTTAAAATTCTGGAAAGCTAAAACCGTTGACTTAAGTGCGTTTTTACAAAAAATGGACACTGAATTGCCTCTAACAAAAGCTGAACCTCAAGAAGATGAGTTGATAGATTCATTGTCTTGGAAATTGATTGAAGCGGCTCAAAACGCCATCGAAAATAACGGAAAATGTGAAGCAGAATTCAATATCATCAATACAGATAGAACGGTTGGGACGATTCTTTCTCACGAATTAACCAAAATTTACAAATCCGAAGGAATGCCAGAAGATGCTTTGAGGTTTAATTTCAAAGGAACTGCTGGACAAAGTTTCGGGGCGTTCTGCAACAAAGGAATTACGATGAAATTGGAAGGCGACGGAAACGATTATTTCGGAAAAGGACTTTCTGGTGGTAAATTGGTAGTTCATCCTGATAGAAGTTCTACTTTCAAAGCCAATGAAAACAGTATTATTGGAAACGTAGCTTTATACGGTGCAACCAGCGGAAAAGTTTTCATCAACGGAATGGCGGGAGAACGTTTCTGCGTAAGAAATTCTGGTGCAACTGCTGTTGTAGAAGGAGTAGGAGCTCACGGTTGCGAATATATGACTGGTGGAACTGTAGTGGTTTTAGGTGGAGTTGGTAAAAATTTCGGAGCAGGAATGAGTGGCGGAATCGCTTATATTTGGGATGTGAACGAAACTTTGAAACAAAATTTCAATCCTGATATGGCAGATTTAGAAGGTTTGACGGAAAAAGATAAAAACACCATCAAAAATTTAGTGGAAGAACACGTGAAGGAAACCGATAGTGATTTAGGGAAATATTTGTTGCAAGATTTTGAAGAAAATTTAAAATATTTCGTGAAAGTTTTCCCGAGAGATTACAAAAAAGTATTGGAAAAACAAGGCGTGGAATTTTAGAATTAATAAAGTTTGAATGGGTTTAAAATCGTTTGAAATTGTTCGATGAGTTCCGTAGGAACGAACGATTTCATAGCATTGGAATTCATTCCAATGAATAATAGGAACGAACGATATCAATTTATTCCAATGAATAAAAAAAATCATCAGAATTACAAAAATTTAAAAAAATGGGAAAAACAGACGGTTTTTTATTATATAAAAGAGAATTACCAACTAAAGATGCAGTAGCAGATAGAGTTCAGCATTACAAAGAATTTCAACATTTGCCATCAGCAGAATTATTAAACAAGCAATCTGCAAGATGTATGAATTGCGGAATTCCTTTCTGTATGAGTGGTTGTCCGCTCGGAAATGTAATTCCAGAATTTAATGATGCGGTATATAAAGAAGAGTGGAAAAAAGCCTACGATATTTTAAGCACTACCAATCCTTTTCCAGAATTTACGGGAAGAATTTGTCCTGCTCCTTGCGAAGGTTCTTGCGTTTTAGGAATTAACGAATTGCCAGTAACAATAGAAGAAGTAGAGAAAAATATTATCGAAATTGCCTATCAAAACGGTTATGTAAAACCTAGGCTTCCTTTAAAAAGAACGGGCAAAAAAGTAGCTGTAATTGGTTCTGGACCTTCTGGTTTAGCAGCAGCCGAAAAATTGAATCAATTGGGACATTCGGTAACTGTTTTTGAAAGAGAATCTGAAGTGGGTGGTTTGTTGAGATTCGGAATTCCAGATTTTAAATTAGATAAATCTGTGGTAAAACGAAGAGCCGACTTAATGAAAGCAGAAGGGATTGAATTCAAAACCAATACTTTGGTGGGCAAAGATTATTCTGCAGAACAACTCAATAGAGAATTTCACGCAATTGTTTTAGCGATGGGTTCTACCGTCCCTAGAAATTTACCTATCCCAAATCGCGATGCAAAAGGCGTTTATTTTGCGATGGAATATCTCCGTCAAAACAACAAGAAAGTAAGTAATATTGCTTTTACGGAAGATAATATAGATGCTAAAGGTAAAAAAGTGTTGGTAATTGGTGGTGGAGATACGGGTTCAGATTGCATCGGAACAGCGAATAGACAAGGTGCAACAGAAGTTCATCAAATTGAAATTATGCCAACTCCGCCTTCACAACGTGATGAAACCATGCCTTGGCCAATGTATCCTATGATTCTGAAAACCACCACTTCTCACGAAGAAGGTTGCACTAGAAAATGGGCGATTAATGCCAAAGAATTTATAAAAGACGAAGCAGGAAATCTAAAAGGTTTAAAAGCCGTAGAAATAGAGTGGAGCAAAGATCCTGTTACAAAAAGATACACCACATTTGTAGAAAAACCAGACACAGAATTTACCATAGAATGTGATTTGGCTTTCTTGGCAATGGGTTTCTTACACGTAGAACAAAAAGGAATAGTAGAAGATTTAGAAATCAATCTTGACCCAAGAGGAAATTTAATCGGTAAAGAAGGAGAATATAGCACCAATCAAGAGAAAGTTTTCAGTTGTGGAGACGCCAGAAGAGGGCAATCTTTGGTAGTTTGGGCAATAAGCGAAGGTTTGCAGTGCGCCGAAAAAGTAGATGCATTTTTGATATAATCCTAAATCAAATTATATTTTTTGAGGGGAGGTTTTCTACGGAGAGCTTCCTCTTTTGTTTTTAATTAAATTTTGAGTTGATTTTTCTCCTAGTTTTTGGTATAATTATTGAATGTTTTTATAAACTAAAACTATTTCCCAATGAAAAAATACAACAATTTTCTAGCTGTTATACTACTGAGTGTAATAGCAATTTCTTGTGCAGTAAATTATACAACGCCTGGTGGTGATGTTAAAATTTCAAATTTAGCCGATGAAGATATTTCTAAAATTCTTCAAAATAAACCTTCAGCAGAATTTCCTGTAAATATTGCTGTTGCAAGAATTCAAGCTCCTAATTATACCAATTATGTGTACCAAAATAGGTATGCTAGAACCGAAAATTCGGGACAAAATTTCAGTATGATTCTTACACGTGATGCAGATGAAGAGGTTTCGTTTGCAGAATTGGGCAAACTAAAAGGGATTAAGCAGATTTCGCCATTCAATAAATTGCTTTTACCCTATAATTACAAAACAATTAAAGATTTGAGATTAGCTGCAGCAAAAATGAAAGCGAGTATGCTTTTGGTTTATACTTTTGACAGTCAATTTAGTATAGATAATAAAAATTATGGACCTCAAAATATATTTTCATTGGGTTACCTCAAAAATAAAAATGTAAAAGTAAGAACCACAGCATCTGCTGCTTTGTTTGATGTTCAAACGGAATATTTATACGGTTTGGCAGAAGCTACAGCAGAGCAAAATAAAACATCTAATGCATGGAAAAAACAAGATGAAGTAGATAACTTAAGGATTGAAACTGAAAAAGAATCTTTTAAAAAACTCAGCTCTCAGATTAAAGAAATGTGGAATGGAGTAGTGGATGAGTACAAAAAATAGTTTGTTTATCAGTCAGTTTTGGTAGATATTGATATGGAAGTTTTCTGTGGAAAACTTCCTCTTTTTTGCTTTCGTATCTCGTTAAATTTTCCGATATTTGTAAGTCTTTGAAAAAAGCAAAAATTTAATCAATAATTATATAAAATAAACTCGCTGAAAGCCAAAAGCAGAAAGCAGAAAGCATTTATTATGAGTCAAAAACAATATACAGCAAGTAGCATTCAATCGTTAGAAGGGATAGAACACGTACGTCTTAGACCTTCTATGTACATTGGTGATGTTGGGGTAAGAGGTCTTCATCACTTGGTTTATGAAGTAGTAGATAACTCTATAGACGAAGCTTTGGCAGGACATTGCGACACTATTTCTGTAACGATTCACGAAGGTGACGGAATTTCTGTAAAAGATAACGGTAGAGGTATTCCTGTAGATTTCCACGAAAAAGAACAAAAATCTGCGCTAGAAGTGGTAATGACCAAAATCGGTGCTGGTGGTAAGTTTGATAAAGATTCTTACAAAGTTTCTGGTGGTCTTCACGGTGTGGGGGTGTCTTGTGTTAATGCACTTTCTACTTCTTTAGTAGCTACTGTTTCTAGAGATGGTAAAATATATCAACAAAAATATTCTAAAGGTAGAGCACTAGCAGATGTGCAAGAAATAGGAACCACTGCAGAAAGAGGTACAGAAGTTTTCTTTCAACCAGATGATTCTATTTTTCAAGAATTGGTTTACAATTATGATACATTAGCTTCTCGTCTTAGAGAATTGGCTTTTTTAAATAAAGGAATCAATATTGTTCTTACAGACGAAAGAGTAAAAAATGAAGATGGATCATTCAAAACTGAAAGATTTTTCTCAGAAGGTGGTCTTAAAGAATTTGTAGAATATATCGATGGTAATCGTGAGTCTATTATGGAGCACGTAATCTTTATGGAAGGCGAAAGAGACGATATTCCGGTAGAAGTGGCGATGCGTTACAATACTTCTTTTAACGAAAATCTTCACTCTTATGTCAATAATATCAATACACACGAAGGAGGAACTCACCTTGCAGGTTTTAGAAGAGCTCTTACAAGAACGCTTAAAAAATATGCCGATGAATTAGGACTTCCTGCAAAAGAAAAAGTAGAAGTTACAGGGGATGATTTCCGTGAAGGTCTTACTGCAGTAATTTCTGTAAAAGTGATGGAACCTCAGTTCGAAGGTCAAACCAAAACCAAATTAGGAAACTCCGAAGTTTCAGGAGCGGTAGATAAAATCGTTGGCGAAATGCTAACCAATTTCTTAGAAGAAAATCCAAACGAAGCGAAAACCATAGTTCAGAAAGTAGTTTTGGCGGCTAAAGCAAGACAAGCTGCTAAAAAAGCTAGAGAAATGGTACAACGTAAATCTCCATTAGGAGGTTCTGGTTTGCCAGGTAAATTGGCAGATTGTTCTTCTAAAGACCCTGAAATTTCTGAAATTTTCTTAGTAGAGGGAGATTCTGCAGGTGGTACTGCTAAACAAGGTAGAGATAGACATTTCCAAGCGATTCTTCCATTGAGAGGTAAAATCTTAAACGTAGAAAAATCAATGCTTCACAAAGTGTATGATAATGAAGAAATCAGAAATATATACACTGCACTTGGGGTTTCTGTAGGTACTGAAGAAGATAGCAAAGCTCTTAATATTTCTAAACTAAGATATCACAAAGTAGTAATTATGACCGATGCTGATATTGATGGTTCTCACATTTCTACTTTAATTCTTACTTTCTTCTTCAGATATATGAAGGAATTGATAGAGCAAGGCTATGTTTACATCGCTCAACCACCTTTGTATCTATTGAAAAAAGGAAAAAAAGAAATGTACGCTTACAACGAAAAAGAAAGAGAGGCCATGATAGCTGAAATGTCTACTGATGGCAAAGGCGTAGAAATACAACGTTACAAAGGTCTTGGAGAGATGAATGCAGAGCAACTTTGGGAAACTACACTAAATCCTGAACACCGTATTCTGAAACAAGTGACCATAGAAAGCTTGGCAGATGCAGATAATGTATTTTCTATGTTGATGGGTGACGAAGTTCCACCACGAAGAGAATTTATCGAGAAAAACGCAGTCTATGCTAATATTGATGCGTAAAATAATATAAATTAAACCGACTTTTTAGTCGGTTTTTTTTAAAATTAAAATAACCATGAAAAATTTCTTATTTATTGTATTAACACTTTTTACTCAATTTTTTTTTTCTCAGTTTAATTCTTTTGATTCCAAAATTATGGTAAAAGAAGCCTCACTAATAGACAAAGAGGCTCCTGCTGAAATAGTTTATAATTCTGTAACTTATAAAATAGATATTGATGATAGAGTTGTGTATCAAAAATATTTTAGAAGAATTAAAATTTATGATAAAAATCGTTCCGAGAAATGGCTTAATATGAGCATTCCTTTGTATAATCAAAATAATATTAAGGAAAAAATTCTGTCTTTTGAAGCAAAAATATATAATTTAAACCAAGGTAAATTAGATGTAATGCCCATAGATGATACGTCTAAATTTGTACAAAAAGAAGGTAAGAATGTAGCTTTAACAAAAATAGCTTTCCCTAATATTAAAAATGGTTCTGTAATAGAATACAGTTATGAAATTAAATCTCCATTCATAAGGAGTCTTCCCATCTTTTACGTAGAATCTGAAATTCCAATAGAAAAATCTGAGTTTCTTTTATACAATACAGATTTGCTTAATTATATAGTAAATTACTCAGGAGAAATAGCCCCAACAAAAAAGACAAAAGAGAAAACAAAGTTTGGAAGTGTTGAAAAATATACTTTTGAAAATATAAAGCCTATTAAATTTGAAAATTTTGTAAATAATATAGATAATTACAAAACTCAAATAAAATCAATTCTAAGTTCTGTAAATATTTATGACTTCGAACTTTTTAATTATAATGTTACTTGGGATTATGTAAAAAATGAATTATATAAAAATGAAAACTTCGGTCAACTTCTCAACAAATCTTATGTTGCAAGAAAAGTTATAGATGATGATATTAAGAAAGAAAAAAATCCATTGATAAAAGCAAATAAAATTTTTAAAAAAATTAAGAATGAATATGTTTGGAATAATAATAACGGAATTTTCGCTGAGAATGGTTTTAAGACATTAATTAGTGATAAAGTAGGTAATGTAGCAGATATAAACTTATTTCTAGTGGCAGCAATGCGTGAAGCAAAATTAAAAGCCAATCCTGCTATTACAGCAACTGTTGATTATGGTCTACCTAATATTAAGACTCCTAATTTATACAGTTTTAATTATATTATTGCATGTCTAGAGTTAGATGGAAAAATATATTTATATGATGCAACAAGTAAAAATTCTTACGAAAACTTATTGCCAACTAGAGCTTGGAACTCGTTTGGATATGTATTGAGAGAAGATAAAGGATTTCCTATTCATATTTATAACGAAACATTGAGTGATGATTTTACAACTTATGATTTAACACTTGATAATCAGAATGATATTTTAGCAAACCTTACAAATCATAAAAGTGCTAGTTTAGCATTACAAGCCAAAGAAATGTTTGATAATAAGACTGATGAGCTAAATGAATATTATAATCAAAATCTTGAAAATATTAATATTAAAGAATTTATTGATGATAAGTTTGAGTTTTCAGCAAAATTAAAATCATTAAAAATTATAGATAAATTTAATGAAAAATTAGTTTTGAATCCAATATTACTTCTCAATTCTAATTCATATAATTTTAATCAAACTAATGAAAGAAAATACCCTATAGAATTTTTATCACCCATAAATAAAGTAACTAAAATTATTTTTAGAATTCCAGATGATTATGATGTCTTAGAAATACCAAAGCCAAAAAAAATAAAAACAGATGACGGCGAATTAGTTTATGAGTATGATGTACAATTAAATCAAAGAACTTTGGTAATTGTTTCTAAAATGAAGATCTTAAGTTCTAGTTATCCCAAAGAATATTACCCGATATTTAAACAATTTTTTGAAGTAAAGAATAATTCAGAAAACCAAAGTATTATCCTAAATAAGAATTAGATTAAAAATAATGTTGAAAAAAAGAAGCATTGAAAAATGCTTCTTTTTGTTTTTTAGAACCAACCCTTCTTACCGACTTGGTAAGTATTATAAAAGTCTTCGTCTGATTTTGTAAGGTAAATAATTCCTTCAATCAATCCTATCAAAGCGCCAACTCCGCATGCTAGTCCTAAAATAAGTTGAATAATACCTTCTTTTGTGTAACCTAGTATGAATTTGTGTACACCAAAGCCTCCTAATAATATAGCCAATACACCAGCCAATACCTTCTTGTTTTCTTGATTTTCCATTTTCTCAATTTTGTTTTTTCAAAAATAATTAATTTTAATTCATATTCCATAAAATAATGGTAATTTTTATTGAATCTTTAAAACTATGGTAAGGTTTTTGCTAAATTTGATTCATAAAATCAACACAATGAAAAAAATATTTTACTTCTTCTCATTACTACTTATTGCAAGTTCTTGTAATAAAATGAATCAAACCAAACCCATCACTATTATTCCTGAAAATAAAGTAGCCCTACCCAAAGAATTATCGGCAGTAGATTCTATTAAAATTGATGATTCTACCAGAATAAACGAAGTTTTGACAGCTAAGTTTTCTTCAAAAATTTTAATATTCTCAAATTTGAACAATAAAAAAATTGCGGATAGTATTTATCATTATGCAGAGATCAATCCACTAAAAGATTATAATTTTAGAAATTTGGATTTAGAATTGCAAGCCCAAAAAGAGGCTTATTTTGATTCTGTTAAAAAAAATTCTAAAGACTTTAAACCTAGTTTTAAGCAAACTTGGGAAGAAAATTCATCTATGGATTTTCATTCTTTAAAAAATGATATTTTGACTATAATGTATCAAAATGACGGTTACAGTGGTGGTGCGCACGGCTACTACAATATTCTGTACAAAAATTTTGATCTTAAAAAAAATTCGGTCATTCAAGTTTCTGATGTTTTTAAAGATGCTAAAAGCCAAGAGATAAGTGATTTGTTAATGAAATATTTTTCCAACAAAGAACAAAAAGAGATGCTTTTAGAACAAAAAATTACAGCCAATAATAATTTTTATTTTGATGATGAAAGCATCACTTTCGTATACAATCACTATGAAATTACGGCTTACGCAGCAGGTGTAGTAGAAATTACAATTCCGTTTTCAGATTTAAAACCCTACTTAAAACCTGATTTTATTTCTAGAAATAACCTAAAATAATTTCCGTAATTTTGCACCTATGCAAAAAATAGCCTTCATTATCAATCCATTTTCCTCCAAAGGAAATTATCAACCACTTCTAGAACAACTAAAGAAGAAGATAGAAAATCCTTTGGTTTATATTTCAGATTCCATCAACGGAACTGATGATTTTATCAAAAAAAATTGGGGAAATGTTGAGGTTTTTGTAGCAATTGGTGGTGATGGTACAATCTCTACCGTGGCTAAAAGCATTATTAACAGTGATAAAATTTTAGGAATTATTCCTGCGGGCTCTGGTAACGGTTTTGCCAATGAAACTAAATTTAATATTGAATTAGACCAGTTTCTCCAAAAATTAGAAACTCAAGATTTTAAAGAAATTGATACCTTTACCGTGAATGGTAGATTTTCGATTAATGTTGCAGGAGTAGGCTTTGATGGGGCAGTAGTAGAGGCTTTCGAAAAGACTTCCAGAGGTTTTAAAAATTATATCAAAACGTCTATACAGACGTATTTTAAGTACCAACCTATCAAAATTACTTTTGAAGAAAAATACAAAAAATACAATGGCAAATATTTAATGATGAATATTGCCAATACACGCCAATTCGGGAATAATGCCTATATCGCTCCACAAGCTAGCAAAAGCGATGGTTTGCTAGAAATTGCTTTGGTCAAAAAATTTCCTTTTACACACGCTGCCACTTTTGCCTACAGAATGTTTACCAAAAAATTGGTAGAAAATCAGTATTTAAAATACATTTCTGTCTCAGAAATTGAATTTTCGGTAAATTCTAATTTATGGCATTTAGACGGCGAGTTCAACAATATTGAGTCTCCTATCAAAGTAAAAGTTTTACCAAAAAGTTTGAGGATTTTAGTCTAAAATTAATCTCCTAACCCTTTTTTATACCTTTCCAGAGCGCGTTCTCTTGCAAATTTATGTTCTATAATAGGTTTGGGATAACGTGAAGTTCCAAATTCTTTTACCCATTTTTTGATGTAAATAAAATCTGGGTCAAATTTTTTCTGTTGTTCCTCCGGATTAAAAACCCTGAAATAAGGTGCTGCATCACAACCACTTCCTGCGCTCCATTGCCAGTTTCCATTGTTGGCACTCAGGTCGTAATCCATCAATTTTTCTGCAAAATAGGCTTCACCCAAACGCCAATCGGCCAATAAATGTTTGGTCAAAAAACTAGCACAGACCATTCTCACTCTATTGTGCATCAATCCGGTTTCGTTTAGTTCACGCATTCCCGCATCTACAATAGGGTAGCCTGTTTTTCCTTCGCACCATTTTTGGAACATCACTTCATTATTTTCCCAGTCTATGTTATCATATTTTTCTTTAAATGAATGATGAACCACTTTCGGAAAATGCCACAAAATTTGCATAAAAAATTCCCTCCAAATCAATTCTTTTAAATACGTATTATCATGAAGTTCACTCGCCAATTTCACTAATTTTCGAGTACTAATGGTCCCGAAACGCAGATGAACACTCATTTGAGAGGTTTCTTTGGTAGGTAAATTTCGGGTTTCGTGGTATTTTTCTAGAATTTCGAGATTAATTTTTGGCGGTTCAAACTGATAATTGGTTTTTTTGAAGCCTATACTTTCTAAAGTGAAGTTTTGCGCTTTGATTTCAAATAAATTCTCTATTTTTTTTTCAGAAGGAAAGATTTCCAAAGGTTTTTCTTGAAATTTTAAAAGCCATTGTCTAGAATAAGGGGTATATACGGTGTATGGTTTACCATCTGCCTTTACAATTTCGTCTTTTTGGAAGATTACTTGGTCTTTGAATTGATGAAAATTTATATTTTTTGAAGCTAAAAAATCTTTTACTTCTTGGTCTCTTTTAATGGCATAAGGTTCATAATCCTCGTTGCAAAAAACACTTTCAATGTCATATTGTTGGCTCAGATTTTCATATATTTCTATAGGTTTTCCAAAGAAAATCTGAATAGATTTACCTTGTTTTTCTAGGTATTCATTGAGTTTTTCTAGAGCTTGAAAAATAAAATCTACCCGTTTGTCTTCTTTATTTTCAAGTTTTTCTAAAATATCGGTATCAAAAATAAATATTGGCAACACGGGAAGCCCAGATTGTAAAGCCTTATACAAACCGTTATTGTCGATTAACCGTAAATCTCTTCTGAACCAAAATAAATTGAGCCTTGTTTTCATCAAAATTTTAATAAAGAATTAAATTAATGAGTTGATTTCATCAATTTCTGCGGTTTTATATTCTTGATAAATATGGAAATGAAACTCATTGAGTTTTCTTAGAAGCTTCAATAAATTTTCTTTTTCTTCTTCTTCTAATTTGGCAGATAAAACTCTAGAAGTTACCGTAACATCATTGATGGATTCTACAAACATTTTTTTTCCTAAATCGGTCAACTTTAATCGGGTAGTTCTCTTGTCATTTTCATCCGGGAATTCTTCTACCAGATTGTTTTTTACCATTCTTTTAATGATTTCTATGCCGGTTTGTTTTTCGTGGGCGTTTCGCTCTACCAATTGCATTTTGGTAAGAGTTTCTTCGTCCATCAATCGGTAGAGATAGGTGAATTCTTCGTTTGCCAATTGCGGAAAATCTTTCAAACCACGTCTTATCATTTGCTTGGTGAATCGGCCTAAAAGAATGACTTGTTTGGCAATTTCGTTTTCTAAATCAAAAACTTTTTGGTTTTCTTTTTTGAATAATTCAGTAGGGTTCACTGCATTATACGCTTTTTCGTTTAACCAAATTCTAAATTCTTCGATTGTGGCGTTGGTTTTGTTTTTTTCTTTTTGAAATTCATCAATTTCAAGAATTACATTAATTAAAAAGTTGGTATTCATCATTTTTCAATTTAAATTTTTAGACTTCCTATTCCTCCATCTATCCCTATTACTTGTCCCGTTATCCAATTTCCAGATTCCGAGAGTAAAAATACAACCATTTTTGCAATTTCTTCGGCATTTCCTATTTTCTGAAGCGGATGTCGTTTGGCAGAAGCTTCTCTGCGCTCTTCCGAAGAAAGTAATTGTGCAGCCAATTTGGTGTCTGTTAGTGAGGGAGCGATGGCATTTACTCTTATTTTTTGTGCAGCTAATTCTGCCGCCAAACTTTTGGTTAAACCTTCAATAGCCGCTTTAGAAGAAGCTATGGAAGCGTGAAAAGGCATTCCTGTTTTGGCAGCAACAGAACTAAAAAGTACCACACTTGCACTTTCTGATTTTTTCAGATTCGGCAATAATTTTTGGATGATTTTTACCGCTCCTAAAACATTGATTTCAAAATCATCTCTGAAATCGTTTTCAGACAGTCTGTTGAAAGGCTTAAGATTGATGCTTCCAGGCGCATAAACCAAACCATCGATAACATCAGGAAACGGAATGTCTTCCAAAGAATCATTCAAAATATTTTTTTCAAAAAATTGAATATTCATTTGTTCCATTTCAGGAGTTTTGGTCTTAGAAATTCCCAAAACGTGATGGGAATGTTGAAGTTCTTTTGCGGTTGCTAATCCAATGCCGCTTCCGCAACCGATGATGACAATGTTTTTCATATTATTATTTGTTTTTTTTCACGGATTTTTCTTATTTCTCACGGATTATTTTATTTCTCACAGATTTCACAGATAACACAGATCCCGAATCTCGAATCTCAAATCTCAAATCTCGAATCCCGTATCTCGCTCATCTTTTCGAAATTTTATTATGACTAATAGTTCTTTGTCTGCTGCATTTAAACCTTTCTATCTCTGGATTTCTTTTCATTAAATGTTTTTGACTGACCCCAGAATTTACCCGCTTTCGCCAAAGGTTGAAGGAACTTCTTTTGAGTTCGGTGCGCATTAATTTGATGACTTCACTTTCGGGCAGCCCAAACTGAAATTCGATAGCTTCAAAAGGCGTTCGGTCTTCCCAAGCCATTTCTAAAATTCGGTCGATATCTTTGAGTTCTAATTCTTTCATTGTTGAAACGTTTTTTTTAGAAAATTTTCGGCTGTTTTTTTATGATTTTCTTTTTGTGTGTCGTTCATTTTGTTCCAATTGTTCAGCATCATTCCTAATCTTGGATTTTTCTTAAAAAAAATTTCGTTTTCATCAATAAAATTCCAAAAAAGAGCGTCCCAAGTTTTGGTCCATTCGCCGGAAGCATAATCGCTCATTTTCAATACATAATTGCTTCCGCTGATGTACGGTTTTGTACTCATCATTCCGCCATCAGCAAAAAGGCTCATTCCGTAAACATTCGGAACCATCACCCAATCATACGCATCAATAAATAGTTCCATAAACCACCGATAAATTTGGTGAGGATGTATTTTGCACAGATTCATGAAATTGGCAAGCAACATCAGTCGTTCGATATGATGCGCATAACCCGTTTTTAGAATTTTTTTAATGGTTTTGTCTATCGGCGCAATTCCTGTTTCGCCAGTGTAGAACGATTTCGGAAGCGGATTTTGGTGTTTCCAAAAATTTTGATTTCGTTGGAAAACTCCTTTATAAAGATAAATTCCACGGATAAATTCTCGCCAACCCAAAATTTGCCTTACGAAACCTTCCAAAGAATTCATCGGAATAGTATTTTCAGAAGCGAAACCGATGGCTTTCTGAATAATGTATTTTGGCGTTAAAAAACCAATGTTGATGAGGGGCGACAAGATACTGTGATGCAAAAAATGCTCGTCTTTTACGATGCTGTCTTCATACGTTCCGAATTCTAAAAAACGATTTTGTAGAAAATCATCCAAACTATTTTCGGCTTCTTTAAAAGAAGTTGGGTATAGTGGTTGATCGCCAATTTTTCCGGGGTTTTCAGGAAAATAAGTTGCTACATATTTTTTTGCTTCTTCATAGTACTCATTATTTTCTGGGAAATGAATAAAAGGTGCGGTTTTATTTTTAGGATATTTTTTTCGGTTTTCGGTATCGAAAGTCCATTTTCCGCCAACTGGTTTCCCGTTTTCTACCAACAGTGTTCTGAAAATTCGTTGGTGTTTATAAAAATCGGTTTGGTGGTACTGTTCTTTACCTTCAAAATACATTTTTAGATCTTCTTTCGTATTGATAAAAGATTGATTTTCTATTGTTTCTATATTGAGAGTGGTTTTTGAAATTCTTTTTTCTAACCAATCATCGCAAACATCTATTATTTTAATGGTATCAAAACCGTCGTTTTCTAGTTTTTTGATGAGTTTTCTACACTCCGAAAATTCGGTATGTGCATCAATATAATGAACATTGAATCCTTTTTGGGTTAAAAAATCTTCATAAAATTTCATCGTTGCTCTGTGAAAAGCGAGTTTCTTCTGATGAAATTGATATTGCTTGAAAAACAAAAACTCTTCCACCAAAAACACAGGAATTTCCTTTTCAAGAGGAGAAATGTCTTGAAACAATTGATTTGGAAAGATGAGCTGTGCTTTTTTCATTTTTTATTATTTAAACCGCTTTATAATTTTACAGAGGTCACAAGATAATTTCATATATGCAAATTCTAAATTTAAAATGTTTTTTTTTACTATCGCAGATTGGGCTGATTCAGCAGATGAATAGATGCTGAATATCTGCAAAATCTGCTTAATCAGCGAGAGATTAAAGTTTTTTCGATATGTGCTTATCTTTTGACCTCTATAATTTTATTTTCCCGCAGATTTTTCATTTTATTTAGGATTCCATAATTTTCTAAAATTTCCTTCTTTATCATACATTTCGGCTTGTTTTTCCGGATTGAAAGTTCTATTTCTAGGGTCATTTCCTACACCGGAAACATACATCCAATTGCCGTAATTGCTGTGTACATCGTAATCAATGAGCATTTCTTCAAAATACGCTGCACCAATTCGCCAATCTTGTTTTAGGGTTTTACAGAAATACGAAGCCACGTTTTGCCTGCCTCTGTTGCTCATAAAACCAGTATTTTTCAGTTCTATCATATTGGCGTTCACGAAATCCGAGTTTGTTTTTCCATTAATCCATGCATTGATGGCGTTTTTATTATTTTTCTGATGGTTTTCAAACTTATTGTTGATGCCGTTTTTCTTAAAAATTTCGTTGCCGTGTTTTAGTGAAATGTATTTGAAATAATCTCTCCAAAGCAATTCAAAAAACAGCCAATACGTAGATTCATTAGCTCCAAATTCGGTTTCAAATTTTTTGATTTGATGATAAATAGAAACTGCGGAAATACTTCCATTTGTGAGCCAAGCAGAGAATTTTGTGCTATAATCAGAACCAATCAATCCGTTTCTGGTTTCTTTATAATTTTTTAAAAATTTCTGCTCGAAAAAATAATCTTTTAATCTTTTCCAAGCTGTTGTTTCTCCACCATCAAAAGGAAATGCCGAATTTGAGTGACTTTTAAACGCTTCAAAGCCTAAAGACTTTAAACTAAGTACATCAGATTTTAGGTTTTCAAAGAGTTTTTTATGAAGAGTTGTGTTTTTAAACGTTTCAAATTCGGCTCTTATTTCCAATTGACTTTCTATTTTCTTCCTAAAATGGGTAAATATTTCTGGTATCTTGTCAAATTTTTCCTTTACCAAAGTTGGTTCTATTAAAAACTGCCCAAAAGAGTAATTCAATTGAGAAGTTGGGAGTAGTTTCGCTACTTTTTTTTCTGCTATTTCTTCTTCAGAGGTCCATTCTTTTTGTAGAAAAATCTTTTCAATATTAAATTTCTCTGCAATTTCTCTAAAAACAGTTTCCGTTTTATTGACTTTGATAAAAAATGGAATTCCGAGATTTTCTAAATTATATTTTAGGTTTTCAAGAGATTCTACTATAAACTTCGCTCGATATTTCCCTATTTTTTTGAAACCAAATTGCTCTTTTTTCAAAAAATCGACATCCAAAACATATACCGCAAGAAAAGGCAATTCTTCTCTTGAAACTTTGTATAAACTCGGATTGTCTGTAGTTCTTAAGTCGTTTCTGAACCAGACGATATTGATTTTTTGTTTTTCCTGCATTTTTCGCTGCAATATTTTACTTCATTCCAATTTTTTGCCCATTTTTTTCTCCAATTGAAGGGTAAACCACAAACCATACATTTTTTGGAAGGCAAATTTTTGGGCATTTTATTTTATGTAATTTTTAAATCGGTTGATTTCTATGTTTTTCGCTCGTAAATCGTGCATCATATTATACAAACCAAAAAAAGTACGATTCAGATAAATAAAATGGCGCGAACCGCGATTGGTATTCATCGTTTTCAGTTCATTTAGTTTCGCGTATTTTTGTCCGATATCTGCAATTTTTTGGAAGAAATGTTCATCAGAAAAATCAAAATATTCTGTATTAAAAGGTTGGGTAAATAATTCCAACATTTCGTGGAATAATGTACTGAAAAACTGTTTTTCTTCCGCTGAATCTTCGGTTCTGAGGATTTCTAATTCGTATAGTTTTTGATTGAAAAAATCGGGATTTTGAAGATTTTCTTTTTTTGCCAATTCGAAATAAGGCTCGTAAAAATCCATCGGAATTTCTTTGATGCAGCCAAAATCTATCACCATTAATTCTTTTGCTTTAGAAACTAAAAAATTTCCCGGATGCGGATCGGCATGAACTTGTTTCAGAATGTGCATTTGGTACATATAAAAATCCCAAAGTGTTTGTCCGATTTGGTTGAGATCAGATTGGGAATGTTTTTCTTTGATGAATTCTGAAAAATGTTTTCCGTGCATCCAATCCATCGTGATGATTTTTTCGCTGGAAAATTCAGGATAATAATGCGGAAACTTTAGGTTTGGAATATGCACACAATTATTGGCGATATTTTGGCTTCTTTCCAATTCCAAAATATAATTGGTTTCTTCGTACAATTTATCTTCCACTTCTTTGAAATACGCTTCAGAACCTTCTTTTCTGATGTTGAACATTTTCATCGCAATGGGTTTTACCAATTTCAAATCACTAGAAATACTTTCTTGTACACCTGGATATTGGATTTTTACGGCAAATTCTTTATCCGCAATTTTTGCTTTATGAACCTGACCAATACTAGCTGCATTCACCGATTCTGGGGAAAATTCCTCAAAAATGTCTTCAGGATTTTTTCCGAAATATTTTCTAAATGTTTTTCTTACCAAAGCACCCGAAAGCGGCGGAACAGAAAACTGCGAAAGCGAGAATTTTTCTACATATTGAGCAGGCATAATGTTTTTTTCCATACTCAACATTTGGGCAACTTTCAGGGCAGAACCTTTCAGTTCCTTTAGGCTGTCATAGATGTCAGATGCGTTGTCTTCGTGCAGGATTTTTTTAGCTTCGTCTTCATCTTTGGTGATTTTGTTTCCGTAATATTTCAGATAATTTACGCCCACTTTAGCGCCGGCTTTCAATAAATTGGAAGCACGTTCTATTTTACCAGTTGGGATTTTGTCAAGCGTTTTCATTAGACTTTAAATTTTTCTTTCCAAAGGAATTTTCCTAAATCCATTACTTTTTTTAAGGGTTCGTTGTTGATGAATTCAAAACCTGTATCTATGGTCTTTTCGATGTACAAATCTGTTTTTTCGAAAGATGGTGATTGGTCTTTTTTCCAAAATTCAATAATAGAAATGAAATGCAACCAAAGGGCTTCTTCTCGCGTTTTTTCATTGAAATTTTTGATGGACTCTTTTGCTTTTTCTAAAATTTCTAAATTTTCAAAAGTCAATTGTTTGGTAAATTCTAAGAAACTTTTTCTCAATTCTTGCAGAATAACCCATTCTTTTCTTTTGGTTTCCCCTAAAATCATCAGAACTAATGAACGATTCATGGTGAGATTTTCAAAAAATGTGAAGTGTAAATTCAAAAGTTTTTCTTTAGAATTCATCTCGTTCCAATGTTCTGTTTGCTCACATAATTCAAGAGATTTAATAAAGAAATGATTGAGTATTTCTTTTTCAATTTGTTCAAAACCAGTAAAATACTGATAAAAAATTTCTTCCTCAAAATTATTTTCCTTAGCAAAGAGATAAATGTTTTTGGGTCTTTCTCCATTACTTAATATATAATCACCGTAAAGCGACAATAGTTTTTCTTTGTTAATGTTCTTGTTTTTCATCATAGAATTTATTTATGACAAAAATAGTAAAATAATTTACTTTGTAATAAAATAAAGTATAAATTTGTACTATCGTAACGATTTAAAATTTAATATAATGTTGAAACTACAAGCACAAACCACATTGCCTACAGATTTTGGAAACTTCAAACTCTTGGCATTTTCTGAAAAAGAAGAAGATTGGATGCCACATCTGGCACTAATAGCAGAAGGTACAGAATTAGATACGGTTACCAATATTCGTATTCATTCTGAGTGTATCACAGGTGAGATTTTTCACTCTAGAAAATGTGAATGCGGACAGCAATTAGATGCTGCGATGAAATATATTAGCGAAAACGGTGGAATTATTTTGTATCTTCGTCAAGAAGGTAGAAATATTGGTATCATCAATAAGATAAAAGCATACCAATTACAAGAAAAAGGGTTTGATACCGTAGAAGCTAATCTGAAGTTGGGTTTACCAGCAGATGACAGAGACTTCAGTCCAGCAGTAGAGATTTTAGATATTTTGGGCGTTGATAAGATTAATCTTTTGACCAATAATCCAGAGAAAATGAGTTCTATAGAGAATAGCCATATTCATTTGAACAGAAGAATTCCTCTGAATATTAAGGCCAATGAAACCAATTACTCTTATTTGGCTACTAAAAAATCCTACTTCGGACATCTTTTTGAAACATCATTGACATAATTTTTAAAAAAAGCAATAAGTGAAAAGTGTAATTATCATTGGTTCAGGATTTTCTTCATTGGCATCAGCTTGTTATATGGCAAAAGCTGGTTTTTCTGTAACAGTATTAGAAAAAAATGAACAAGTTGGCGGAAGAGCTTCTATGCTAGAAATGCAAGGTTTTAAATTTGATATGGGACCAAGTTGGTATTGGATGCCCGACATTTTTGAGAGATTTTTTTCAGATTTTGGCAAAAATGTTTCAGATTATTATCAATTAGAAAAACTTTCTCCAGGTTACAGAGTTTATTTTGGCAAAGATGATTACATTGATATCGCAGATGAACCCGAAAAAATTATTGAGACTTTCGAAAAGATAGAACCCGGAAGTGGTAAACATCTAAGGAAGTTTATGGAAGAATCTCGTAAAAATTATGAGATTGCCATGCAAGATTTGGTTTACAACCCAGGGAAATCTTTAATAGAACTCATGAGCTTAGAAACAGCCAAAAGACTCAATCTTTTTGTACAAAATATTTCTCAAACGGTTAGAAAAAACATCAAAAATCCAAAGTTGCAGAGTATTCTAGAATTTCCGGTTTTGTTTTTGGGCGCTAAACCTAACAATACCCCTGCATTTTACAATTTTATGAACCATGCAGATTTTGGGCTAGGAACTTGGTATCCTAAAGGAGGTTTCAATGCAGTGGCACTTGGGATGGCAAAATTAGCAGAGGAATTAGGCGTTAAATTTTTAGTAAATGAAGAAGTCTTAAAAATAGAAAATAATGGTGATGAGGTAAGCAGTGTAATTACAAAAAATGGTATTTACACAGCAGATGTACTGATTTCTGGAGCTGATTATGCACATACAGAAAAACTGCTAAACCCTAACCTTAAAAATTATTCAGACGAATACTGGCAAAAAAAAGTTTTTGCGCCTTCTTCATTTTTATACTATGTTGCATTTGATCAAAAAGTAGAAAAATTATTACATCATAATTTGTTTTTTGATACTGATTTTGAGCAGCATGCAATAGAGATTTATGACGAGCCTCAATTACCCAAAAAGCCATTATTTTATGCTAACTTTTCATCGATTACAGACCCAGATTTAGCACCAGAAGGTAAAGAAGTTGGTTTCTTCTTGATACCAGTGGCAGTAGATTTAGAAGATAATCAAGATGTACATGATAGATATTTTGAATTAATAATGGATAGGATACAAAAAAATACTGATGTAGATTTGCGTAAACACGTATTGTTTAAAAAATCTTTCGGAGTAAGAGATTTCAAAGAAAGATACCATTCGTGCAGAGGAAATGCTTACGGTTTAGCCAATACATTATTGCAAACATCGATTCTAAGACCACAAATTGATAATAAAAAGATAAAAAATTTATTTTATACAGGACAGTTAACCGTTCCCGGACCAGGAGTTCCTCCAGCATTGATTTCTGGGAAAGTGGTAACAGATTATATTTTGAAAAATCAACAGAAAATTTTGAAACAAAATTAAAAATCTTGTGAAATTTTAAAAATTAATAACATTCAATTTAAGCTACACCAAAAAAATATGATACAGAATTTACATAATCAAGTAAGCAACGATTGCAGTAAGCTGGTAACCAAGTCTTACAGCTCGTCTTTTTCTAGAGCGATTTTGTTATTTCCTCCAGAAATTAGAGAAGCAATTTATAACATTTATGGTTTCGTGCGTTTTGCAGACGAAATTGTAGATACCTTTCATGATTATCCCAAAAAGGATTTATTAGACGATTTTATGCGTCAATACTTTGATGCCAAAGAAAAAGGAATTTCCTTAAATCCTATCTTGCATTCTTTCGTGCAAACCATCAAAAAATATGACATAGACCAAGAATTGGTAGATGCTTTCATCTCTTCTATGTACAAGGATTTGGGTGACATCAAATATGAAAACAAAGAAGATTATGATGCCTACATTTATGGCAGTGCAGAAGTAGTAGGACTAATGTGCCTAAAGGTTTTTGTAGATGGAAACCAAGAAGACTATCAAAAACTAGAACCTTATGCCAAAAGATTAGGCGCTGCTTTTCAAAAAATCAATTTTTTGAGAGATATCAGAGCAGATTTCTACGTCTTGAATAGAACCTATTTCCCGAAAGTTAATTTTTTACACTTCAGCGAAGAAGATAAAAAGGCCATAGAAGATGATATCGCAGAAGATTTCAGAGAAGCTTTAATTGGAATCAAAATGTTACCTATGAAAAGCAGATTGGCCGTGTTTATGGCGTATAAATACTACACCAACTTGTTTAAGAAAATCAAAAAATGCAGAGCAGAAGTGCTAATGACCAAAAGAATCAGAGTTTCTAATGCCAGAAAAGTTTATCTTCTAATGGAAATGATTTTAAGTAAAAATCTTAACTTAGTGAGATAAAATCTAAACCCAATGAAAAAGTTTTTTTTATTTGTTTTTTTAATGACTTCTTTATTCAGTTTTTCTCAGAATTTGTCTGAGTTTCGAGCGATGATGCAAAAAGGAGAAAGTTCCGAAACTGTAGCAAAATCTCTTTTAGAAAAATCTAAAGCGGAATACGAGAAAACCAAACTTCCTATTTATGAAGCACTGGCAGCAGTTGGTCACTTTTTTATGGCAAAACATGGTGGTAATCCTATATCTAAGTATAGCCACTTCAACAAAGGAAAAAAACTGCTCTCTGAAGCGATAAAAAAAGAACCAAAAAATCTAGAAATTAGATTTATGCGCTACATTTGCCAAGAAAAAACACCGAGTTTTTTAGGCTATAAAGACCATCTAGAAGAAGACAAAAGGTTTATTCTAAGTGAATACAAAAACACGAAAGACGAAAACTTAAAAACTTATATTAAAAACTATTTTAAACTTTAAAAAATGGAAATTTTACAATATATTGGCATTACCTTAGCTGTTTTCGTTACCATGGAAGGCGTAACTTGGCTTACGCATAAGTATATTATGCATGGTTTGGGTTGGTATTTTCACGAAGACCATCATCAACCTGGTTATCCCCATGTTTTTGAAAAAAATGACTTTTTCTTTGTTATTTTTGCTATCCCTAGCATTCTTTTGTTTTATTTCGGAACGGTAAACGGACTCAATTGGAAGTTTTTCATAGGCCTTGGAATTTTATTCTACGGCATAGCCTATTTTCTAGTACATGATGTTTTGATTCACCGAAGATTCAAATGGTTTGATAAAACCAATAATTGGTATCTACGCGGACTGAGAAAAGCTCACAAAATGCACCACAAGCATTTAGGAAAAGAAGATGGAGAATGTTTTGGGATGTTGTTTGTTCCTCTTAAATACTTCAAAGAACAATTGAAAATTGAAAATTAAATTTTTTAATCATCGTTTTGCAGTAACCAACAACTATCAACCAACAACCAATTGCAACACTATTATTACATAGCACTTAATGTTTTCAGCTTTTTAATTCCATTTCTTTTCAGTTTTGAGAAAAAATGGATGAATTTTATCCGTTTTTGGAAGCCTTTCTTTCTAGCAATCATTATCGTAGGATTATTTTTTATCATTTGGGATATTTATTTTGCTTACCAAAACGTCTGGGGATTTAATGATGATTATCTCATCGGGATCAGATGGTTTAAACTGCCTCTAGAAGAGTGGTTGTTTTTCCTCTTAATTCCCTATGCTAGCAATTTTATTCATTACTCTTTGGAATATTTTTTTCCAAAATTAGAATTATCAAAAAGTGCAACTCAAGGTATTACCATTTTTCTTTTTGTAGTGAGTTTTGGCGTATTTGTTTGGAATTTAGATAAAATATATACCGCCTCTAGTTTTGGTTTGTTTGCTTTATTAATGCTTTTTCAACTGCTTTTTCAATGGAAGTACGCCAGAAGATTTTATATGAGTTTTATCGTGATTTATATTCCTTTCTTTTTTGTGAATTCTGCATTGACCGGCAGTTATTCTCAGGAACCAGTGGTGTTTTATGATGATGCAGAAAATTTAGGAATTAGAGTAGGAACTATGCCTTTAGAAGACAGCTTTTACTGTTTTTCAATGTTGTATAGTAGTGTTTTACTCTTCGAATATTTTAGAATAAAATGGAATTATTCTAAGAACATGTCTTTAAAATTAAATGACTAAAAAATGAAAATCAACATAACCAAGCAATCGGGAATTTATACCCTTACTTCTGAACAGATTTTACCTATTTCATTAGAAAAAGCGTGGGATTTTTTTAGTAAACCCACCAATTTAGACAAAATTACGCCTCGTGAAATGGATTTTAAAATTACTAATAATCCCCCTGATAATACGTATTTAGGTCAAATCATTACTTATAAAATCGGGGTTTTACCCATGATTAAAAGCAATTGGGTAACAGAAATTACTTATTTTGAAAGCCCTCTTAAAAATGAAAATAGAAAAGGTTTTTTCGTAGACGAACAACGCTTCGGACCATATGCCATGTGGCATCACGAACACCATTTCGAAGAAACAACAGATGGAAAGGTAAAAATGATAGATATTGTCAATTTTAAATTACCAATGGGCATTTTGGGAGATTTTATGGCGGGTAAGTTTGTGAAAAATAAAGTGAAATTTATTTTCGAAAGCAGATACAAAATATTAGAGCAAATATTAAAGACATGAAAATATTTCTTACAGGAGCTACTGGTTACATCGGAAAAAGACTTCTCATACAATTATTAGAAGAAGGTCATCAAGTGGTTTGTTCTGTAAGAGATAAAAAAAGATTAAGCCTAAAACTATACCATAATCATTTGGATAAAATAGAAATTATTGAGAATGATTTTTTAGACGAAAATACTTTGGCTAATATCCCAAAAGATATAGATTACGCTTATTATTTGGTGCATTCTATGTCTTCTAGTGATGGTGATTTTTTAGAAAAAGAAAAAATTTCTGCCCAAAATTTCAGAAAAGCACTAGAAAATACTTCAGTAAAACAAGTGGTTTTTCTCACGGGGATTATCAATGAAGAAAAATTGTCTAAACATCTGCAATCTAGAAAAAATGTAGAACAAGCTCTAAAAAGCAATCACTATGCTTTAACTTGTCTCAGAGCAGGAATTATCGTGGGTTCTGGTAGTGCTTCTTTCGAAATTATAAGAGATTTAGTAGAAAAATTACCCATAATGGTCGCTCCTAAATGGTTGAAAACCAAATGTCAACCCATTGCCATCCGAAACGTAATTCAGTTTTTGACAAAAGTTTTAGGCGTAGAAAAAACCTACCATCAAAATTATGATATTGCCAGTGATGACGTCTTGACTTACAAAGAAATGTTGCTGCAATATGCCGAAGTTAGAAGGCTAAAAAGATGGATCTTTACCGTTCCTGTAATGACCCCAAAACTGTCTTCTTACTGGTTGTATTTCATTACTTCTACTTCTTATTCTTTGGCGGTAAATTTAGTAGATAGTATGAAAATTGACGTGGTGGCTAAACCAAATTCTCTGGCTTCAGACTTGGGAATTCACTTATTTTCTTACAAGGAAGCCATAAAAATGGCATTTGATAAAATCAAGCAAAATGATGTTTTGAGCAGTTGGTATGATTCTTTTACCAGTCAGTTTCACAGCAGAAATGTATGGCAATATTTGGAAGTTCCAGAGAAAGGTTGTTTCACAGATTTTAGAAAAATGAAGGTAGATGATGATGATTTGGCAATGGAAAGAGTTTTCAGTATTGGTGGTAAAACAGGTTGGTATTATGCCAATTTTCTTTGGAAAATTAGAGGGTTTTTAGACAAATTAATCGGTGGGGTAGGTTTAAGGCGTGGTCGCAGAAACCAAAACGAACTAGAAGCAGGAGATTCTGTAGATTTTTGGCGCGTTTTATATGCCAATAAAGAAGAAAAAAGACTCTTGCTTTTTGCAGAAATGAAAGTTCCTGGAGAAGCTTGGTTAGAATTTTATATAAAAGATGGCGAGTTGCACCAAGAGGCTACTTTTAGACCATTGGGTTTATCAGGCAGATTGTATTGGTACTCTGTTTTGCCATTCCACGGATTAATTTTTAACGGGATGCTCAGAAAATTAGCTGGTAAATAAATTTAATTCTATAATTCGTCTTCCATCTTCCAACACAATTATTCTACCGCTACAGAATCATCTCCACGCCCGTCTGCTACAGCAGTTGCATTGCCTTTTTCGTCTATGATAATCATTTCGGTTCTACCAATACCGCCACGTTTTTCGAATTTATAATTTTTTTGTTCTAAAACTTTTAAAGTAGTCTGAGGAAAATTTTTCTCCACAAAAACCACTTCGGGCAACCATTGATGGTGGAATTTCGGAGCATTAATTACAAAATTAGGACTAAGTTTAAAATCAATTGCATTGACAATGCTTTGATAAACAGAAGTAGGAATGGTAGTTCCGCCCGGAGTACCTACAACAATAAAAGGTTTACCATTTTTTAAAACAATAGTCGGGGTCATAGAACTCAGCATTCTCTTGTTAGGGGCTATAGAATTAGCTTCTCCGCCTACCGCACCATACATATTAGGAACACCAGGTTTTACAGAGAAATCATCCATTTCGTTATTTAGGAAATAACCACCTCCTTTTACCACGACTTTGCTGCCATAAAGTCCGTTGAGCGTGGTAGTTACAGAAACGGCATTGCCATATTTGTCAATGATGGATAAATGGGTAGTTTGTTCAGATTCTTTCGGTTGATTTACGATTTTACCAACTTCGGCACTTGGGGTAGCTTTTTCGAAACTGAAATTTTTCCAACGGTTTTTGAGGTATTCATCAGAAATCAGCATTTCGGTTTGGTTAGTAATGAAGTCAGGATCGCCCATATATTCTGCACGGTCTGCATAGGCACGGCGCTCTGCTTCTACCATGATTTGCAATGCTTCTGGGGAATTGTGTTCGTATTTTTCTAAATTTTCATAGGAAGACATTTTCAGCATTTGCGCCAAAAGTGGTCCTCCACTAGAAGGAAGCGGCATAGAAATCACTTCGTGGTTTTTATAGTCGAAACTTAAAGCTTTTCTTTCTTTAGTTTTATAATTTTTAAGATCTTCTAGAGAGATAACGCCGTTTCCACGTTTCATTTCATCTACCAAAAGTTGAGCGTTTCTGCCTTCATAGAAAGCTTTTTCACCATTTTTTTGAATTAGTTTTAAAGTATTTGCCAATTCTTTCTGAACTAAAATGTCTCCCTGTTTCCATGGAGTTTCTTTGGTAAATGCGGTGTGATGAGAATTGTGTTTTAAGAAATCTTCTTTGGTGGCGTTCAGTAGATTAGCTTCTCTTTCGGTGATGGCAAATCCTTTTTCGGCCAAATCAATTGCGGGTTGTATAAGTGCTGACATAGAAAGTTTTCCATATTTTTGATGGGTAAGATACATCCCCGAAACAGAACCGGGAACCCCAACTGCTAGCCTTCCGTTTTGTGATAAATCGGTGTTGGCGTTTCCATTTTTATCCAAATACATATCTTTTGATGCCTTTTGAGGAGCCTTTTCCCTATAATCCAAAGCAATTTTTTCTCCTTTTTGGGTGTAACCAATCAAAAAACCACCTCCACCGATGTTACCAGCCTGAGGATAAACCACAGCTAAGGCAAATTGTGTGGCAATAGCCGCATCAAAAGCATTTCCTCCCATTTTTAGAATTTTTGCCCCCACTTCACTGGCTAGTGGATGGGCAGAAACCACCATTCCCTTGTCTCTAGAATGAATTTCTTTTACAATATTAATGTTGGTATATTGCGCAGAGATAGAGTGTGTTAAAATAACAAGGAAGAAAAAATATTTTTTCATTGATTTTTTTTTCAAAAATAAACTAAATTATTTTGATTGATAAAAAAAATGAAATGCTTTTGCAGAATGTTTCATTTTAATCATGGTGAATTTGTAAAGCAGATGATAAATATTTATTAAATAGAATTTTGATGGTATTTCAAAATTTTTAAATTTGTAAAATATCAAAAAGTAAAAATGGAAACTACCACAGAAAAAATTTTAGTAACTGGAGCTTTAGGCCAAATCGGTACAGAACTCACCTCAAAATTAGTAGAAATCCACGGCAAAGAAAATGTGATTGCATCGGGAATCGAAAAATGGAGAGAAGGTAATACAGCAGCAGGTTGGTACGAAAGAATAGATGTAACCAATTATAAATTGCTAGAAGATTTCATAAAAGAACAAAAAATTACTACCGTATATCATTTGGCTTCTTTGCTCTCTGGAACTTCAGAAAAGCAACCTCTTTTTGCTTGGAAACTTAATTTAGAACCATTACTTCATCTTTGTGAATTGGCAAAAGATGGCTACCTTAAAAAGATATTTTGGCCAAGTTCTATCGCTGTTTTCGGGAAAGGAATTCCTAAAAATGATGTAGAACAAGACGTGGTGCTCAATCCAACTACTGTTTACGGGATTTCTAAATTGGCAGGAGAGAAGTGGTGCGAATATTATTTTGATAAATATGGTGTAGATGTTAGAAGTATTCGTTATCCTGGCTTAATCTCTTGGAAAGCTCCTGCAGGTGGTGGAACTACAGATTACGCCGTAGAGATTTTCTACGAAGCGGTTGAAAAAGGAAAGTACAAGAGCTTTATTGCAGAAAACACTGCAATGCCTATGTTGTACATGGACGATGCCATCTCTGCCACAATTAAACTGATGGAAGCTGATAAAGATGCTCTTACCGTAAGAAGTTCTTATAATCTAGGCGGAATGAGTTTTACACCAGCTGAATTAGCAGCAGAAATTAAGAAGGAAATGCCGGATTTTGAGATTTCTTATGAACCAGATTTCAGACAAGCCATCGCAGATTCTTGGCCTGCAAGTATAGATGATAGCAGAGCAAAAAATGATTGGGGACTAAGTTATGATTATGATATAACCACCATGACTAAAGAGATGATTAAGAATTTAAAAATAAAATTGGGCAAGTAATTGTGATTTCAAAAAAATGCTTATCTTAGGAACTCAAATTCTAATAGATTTTTTATAATAAGTTATAGAAATCTGTTAATCATATTAATTCTATCTTTTATAGACTTTGCCGTTTTTTCGGCAAAGTTTTTTATTTTTACAAAATGGTATTGTTAAGTTTTAACATAATTGCTCCAGAAATTCCTCTAAAGGATAAGCATTTGGTTTCAGAAGAAGAATTGCTGAAAATTACTTTTAATGGAACCAAAAAAATTATAGACGTGCTAGAAAAACATTTTGTTTTTTGTACTTTTTTTGTAGAGGTTTCTTTGGTTGAAAAAATGCCAGAATTGTTAAAGCTTATCATTAAAAAAGGTCACGAACTAGGAATTCTGAACCAACATTCTACTGAAGAGGAAATTCTGAAAGCTAAGTTGAAAGCAGAAGAATTTACAGGTAAATTTGTAAGCGGGATAAGACAATTTCCGCAGTTTAAACACAAATCTGATGTGGTGAAAAGAATGAAATTCAGTTACCATTCTTCAATGTATTTTTCAAATATTTTTTGGTTAGATAATAAGGGATTCGAGAAAAAAACAGTCTACGAAGAAAACGAATTGGTCATCGTGCCAGATAGTTGGTCTCCTTATTCTAAACTTCCTTATAATGATTTTACCTTTCAGATGATTCCGCTATTTTTTTATAAAAATATGATTAATAATTCTATGAAGGGAAATGATGAATATATTGTTATTTATCTCAATTCTTGGCAATTTGTAGAGCTCAATCACAGTAAATTTGGACTTCCATTGTATAGAAAATACAATCTTGGAAGACAAATGGAAGAAAAACTCGGTCGGTTTTTATTGTTTTTAGAAGAAAGTGAATGGGCCGTGAATAGAATGAAGGATTTCTTTTTCTAACCCTCTAAGAAAGTTCAAAAACCGTAATTTCTGGTTTTACACCCACTCTTCCCGGAAATGCCAAAACGCCAAAACCTCTATTGACATATAAATATTTACCAGCAGATTCATACAAATCTGCCCATTTTGGGTATTTGAATTTTACAGGAGACCATTTAAAATTCTTTAAATCGATGCCAAATTGCATTCCATGGGTATGACCAGATAGCGTGAGTTGTATATTACTAGGATGGTGTTTTACCACTTCATCAAAATGAGTAGGGTCGTGGCTCATTAATATTTTTACAGCATCTCTTGGGATTCCTCTAGCTGCTTGGTCTAAATCTCCAAATTGTGGAAATGGAGGAATACCCCAGTTTTCAACACCTAAAATATAGATTTTTTCTCCGTTTTTTTCTATAGAAATATGTTCGTTTTTCAGTAAGGTGAATCCAGCTTCTTTTTCGTATTTTTTTAAATTGGGAATATTTTGGGCTTTTTCTTCTTTAGAGTTCCAAGCACCATAATCTCCATAATCATGATTTCCTAGAATAGAGAATTTGCCATCTTTTGCCTTAATACTTTTGAATAACGGAACGAAAGGTAAAAATTCTTCAGCATAATTATTGACCATGTCACCCGTAAAAAGTACCAAATCTGCATCTTGCTCATTAATTAAATCAATCGCAGGTTGTAATTTTTCGGGGTTAAAAAAACTACCACTGTGTACATCTGAAATTTGTACAATTTTATAACCTTTGAAACTTTCGGGTAGGTTTTTAAGTTTAAGTTTTACTTTTCTGGCAGTGTGTCTGTATTTTCCGAAGACAATACCATCAATCACCAAAGCAGAAAAAATTCCTGCAGTAGCTAGAGCAGTGGTGCTGATGAATTTTCGGCGCTCTGGGAAATGTTTTTGCTCTAAAGTGAAATACTTGAATCCGAATTCAAAAATTCTGGAAATATCTCCTATTAAAAGAAAAATTAATGCAATAAACTTTGGAAGCATAAAAATCATCACCAAAGAAAGCAACAACTGAACCTGATGATGGTCTCTAGAAGCTCTATTGAAAGTGAGCATCTGGTAAAGCGTAAAACCATATATCAATAGCGTAATCACCCAATAGCCAAACCTTAACCAAGAGTTAGAAACCAGGTTTTTAAAAGCCTGATAGACATAAAATTCTATCAGAAAAAGTATTCCAAAAAGTAATAGAAATCTGTTTTGTACAGACATTAAGAAGGGGTTTTGTAAACAATGCAGTTAATGTTCATACCAGCACCTACAGAGCCCATCACAATATAACCTCCTTTTTTGAAGGCGTGTCCTTTCATTTCTCCTTTTGCTATTAAATCATACATGGTTGGGATGGTAGCTACAGAAGAATTTCCAAACTTTTGAATGGTCATCGGAGAAACCGCTTCATCATATTCTGATTTACCGAAAAGCTTAAATAATCTAGAAACCATCGCGTGATCCATTTTTGCATTGGCTTGGTGCATTAGGATTTTATCAATGTCTTCATCGGTAATACCTGCTTCGTCCATAGTTTCCTTTACCGCTGCTGGTACATTTTTAAGGGCGTATTCGTAGATTTTTCTACCATGCATTCTTATATACAGCTTGTCTTGGTCATCAGCACTAGGATTCAATGTTTTAGAGCATTCTAGATAATTCAATTCTTCTGCATTATCACAAACTGTATTGGTAGCAATAATCCCTATATTATCTTCTTCGGTTCTTTGTAGAACAACAGCGCCAGCACCATCAGCAAAAATTAATTTATTCCTATCATAAGGGTCTGTTACTCTGCTTAGCGTTTCGCCTCCTATCACCAAAATAGTTTTTGCTTTGCCTAATTTTAATAAATCATCTGCTAGAATTACTCCTTCTACCCAGCCTGGGCAACCGAATATCATATCATAAGTAATGCATTTTCTGTTTTTAATGCCCAATTTATGTTTTACTCTAGCAGCCATATTGGGCATGAAATTCGGCATTCCATTTTTTGAAACTTCACCGAAATTACTTGCATATATGATATAATCTATTTCTTCTTGTTCTATTCCTGCATCATAGATGGCTTCTTTTGCGGCTTCGTAGCCCAAATCAGAGTTCATCTTGTCTTCATCTATATACCTTCTCTCTTCAATTTCTGTAATATCTACAAATTTCTTGATTACTTCATCATTAGGTTTGTCTATTAGATCTCCAGCATCTGTGTAGAATGTAGAATTCATAAAATACGAACCATCTATTATTCTTTTTGGCACACAACTTCCTGATCCAATTATAACTGAACTTGGCATATTTTTTTGTTTTTTTTAAATAAATAGGGCACAAATTTATAAATTAAAATCATAACAACCACAAATAAAATTATTATTAAATTTGCAAAAAGTCTATTAATTGAACTTATGAAAAAAAATGCGCCATTAATTGGCTTTTTAGTAGCTTTCGGAGTGATGCTTATTGCATTTGCTATCTATTTTTTCTTTTTAGCGAAGAAAAATGAGTATTTGGTAGACAATCCTACTTCTAAAACTTTTTATTTTAAAGTAAATAACGGAGAAGAAAAAATTATTACATCTGGTCAATACATAAAAGTAGACCTGAACAGAGGTAAGAAAAATGAGATTAAAGTCTTTGACGAGAATAAGAAACTTCTTTTTGATTCTGCTTTTACCGTGAAAGAATACAGAGGATTGATTAATATTACCAATAGTGATTATTATATCCATCGCCAATTTTACGGTTATGTACCCAATAAAGACTCTCTTTTGGTTTCCAGCAGTTTCGAGTTAGATGGAGAAAAATTGCCAGGTCACGTTATTCATCATAAAAAATTGTATATTGAAGACTTTTATTACAATTTAGATGAAGACTATGATAAAGTCATCAAAAATATAGATAAAATAGAATCTCGAACCAAAATTTATAGAAAAGAGGATTTCAAAAACTTCTACAAAGAAAATTATCAATAATCAATTATCAACCATCAACCATCAATCATCAATCATCAATTATAAACCATGCAAGTAACCCCTTATAATACAGACCAAAGCAAAAAAACACAAGTAGAAGATATGTTCGATAACATAGCTCCGAAATATGATTTACTCAACCACGTTTTATCAATGAAAATAGACGTCTTGTGGCGAAATAATTTGGTAAAATGGATGAGAAAAGATGCTCCTAAATTGGTCTTAGATGTGGCTACAGGAACGGGTGATTTAGCAATAGCAGTTCAAAAAGGTTTAGAAGCCGAAGTGGTAGGACTAGACCTTTCTCAGCAGATGCTAAACGTAGGAATAGACAAAATCAAGAAAATAAATCTCTCTAATAAAATCACCATGGTGAAAGGTGATGCAGAAAATCTTACCTTTGAGGATAATAAATTTGATGCTGTTTCCGTTGCATTTGGAGTAAGGAATTTCGAAAACCTAGAAAAAGGTTTGGCAGAACTCAGAAGAGTGGTTAAGGAAAATGGAAGCGTTTATATTCTTGAATTTTCTAAAGTTGAAGGTTTTTTAGGCCCTTTTTATATGTTTTATTTCAAGAACATTTTACCACAAATCGGGAAATTAGTTTCTAAAGACAATAGAGCCTATACCTATCTTCCAGATTCTGTAAACGCATTTCCTTTTGGTGAAAAAATGAAACAAATTTTATTAGATACAGGTTTTAAAAAGGTAGAATACAAAAAGCAAAGCTTCGGTATTGCCACCATTTATAAAGCGACTAAATAAACACGTAATGAAGAAACTATTTGTAAAAATATTATTCGTAAGTCTATTGCAAACGTTCTTTTTGAGCAATGCGCAGATTTCTCAATTGTTTAGAAACAAAGACAGATTAGATAATCTAGAGGCATTTGATGAACAAACCTACAGCTGGGGTTTCTTTCTCAATATGAATAATTATGATTATAAAATAGTCCTAAACCCAAAATACGGTATTTACAACAAGCAAAATCTAGTTCAGTCTAAGCCTACTTATAGTTTCGGAGCGGGGCTAATTGGTAAAATGCGCCTTAATGAATATTTTGACCTAAGGGTAGAACCAGGTTTGCAATTTGTAGATAGAGAACTTACATTCAATACTCAAGTTAATTCTAGTGCATTAGTTCTTACCGATGCAGACAAAATCAGAAGGGTAAAATCTACCTATGTAGATGTACCTGTTTTACTAGAATTTCATGTGGATAGATGGTATAATTCTAGACCTTATGTAGCTGGTGGATTAAATTATATGATGAATTTGCAATCCAATTCTAGTGCTTCAGATGATAACCAACAAGGCATTTTCAGAACTACCACTCATAACTTTGGTTGGTCTGCTGAAATGGGCATTCAATTTTATTTTTCTAGATTTAAGTTGACCCCAGGTTTTAGAGGTACTTTTTTCTTTAATAATGAATTGGTGGCAGATAACCCAGGCACTCCACCATATTGGGCAGCTGCTATGAACACCATACAGACCAGAGCGTTTATGTTTGTCCTAAAATTTGAATAAAAAAAGAATTTTATCATCTCCCAAAGGATAAATTAAAAATACTTAAACATTTGATTTAAAGAAGATTCGGAAGAGTCTTCTTTTTTATTTAAAGTAAAACTTTAAATTAACATTAAATTTCTATTTATTTGAATTGTTTTTTTTATATTTTTGCATTAGTTAGAACAAACACCTGAATGCTTAAAGAATTAGAAACCAATTTTTCTTTGCTCGAAAAAAAGATTGATGAGGTGAGAAAAAACCAAAAAGATCTTTTAGAAAAATATGCAAGTTTGGCTAGTGATTATCATCAATTAAAAGCCAAATACGACGAAGAGCATAAAAAGAATCAGGAGTTAGTAGATGAACAAAAAAAGATAAAGTTAATTTCAGCAATATCAGGAAATCCTGACCACAATAGATTGATGAAAAACCACATCAATAGATTGGTAAAAGAGATAGATTCTTGTATTGCTCAACTTCAAAATAGTGGTCTGTAATGGAAATGAGAAGAATTACCATCAACATTGCAGGAAGAAATTATCCGCTCAATGTACCTGCTACCGAAGAAGAAACCCTTCGTAGAGTAGGTAAACAAATTGAAACGATGATTAGAGAGTTTGAAGCCAATTTTGATGTAAAAGATAAGCAAGATGCACTAGCCATGTGCGCTCTAAAATTAGGAGCTAATGCAGAAGTACATCAATTAAATAACGAAAAAATAATAAATAACACTAATGAAAGATTAACGAAACTTAATCAATTATTAGATGAAATAGAAAAGTAGATTTTTCTTTTCTATAAAATATTGCCTACAATAGTTCTAACACATTACAGGTAAACTCAACGCTAAACAATTACCGAACAAATGTCTTTGCAATGGCGTGCTGCATATCGCAGATTACAAAGCATAGAAATCAGTTCAAATCGTGTTGATTAGGAGTTTACTCTATATCATTGAACTGTTGTAGGTTTTTTATTGAATTAAAATTAAAAAAAAGAATAGATAATTCGAAACCCGAAACTCGGAACTCGAAACAAAATATAGACAATTAAAACTCAATATATATGACACTAACCGCTATTATTATCAGCATTGTGTGCTTAGTTGTAGGTTTTGTTATTGGATTTGTACTTTCCAAAAGCTCACTGAATTCTAAAGCAAAATTTATCGTAAAAGATGCTAAAAAAACTGCTGAAAACATTATAGAAAATGCGAATGTAAAGGCTGAAGCCATTAAAAAAGAAAAAGAAGCTCAGGCAAAAGTAAAATTCTTAGAACTCAAATCTCAGCATGACGAAAACATTCAATCTCGCGAGAAAAAAATGCAAGAAGCTGAGAAAAGAATCAGAGACAAAGAACAAAAACTAAATGACGAACTGAGCAAAACAGGTAAACTAGAAAAAGACCTTGAAAGACAAGTTGCTGAATACAACAAAAAACATGAAATTGTTGTAAAAAAACAACAAGAACTAGATGTAGCTACCGCTCAGAAAGTGGAAATGCTAGAAAAAATCTCTAACTATTCTGCCGAAGAAGCTAAAAACGAATTGGTAGAATCTATGAAAGCAGAAGCCAAAACCAGAGCTCAGGCTTACGTACAGAGCATCATGGAAGAAGCCCAACTGAATGCTAAAAATGATGCCAAAAAAGTGGTGATACAGACCATCCAAAGAATTGGTACAGAACAAGCCATAGAAAACTCTGTTTCTGTTTTTAATATTGAATCAGACGAGGTAAAAGGGAGAATCATTGGTAGAGAAGGTAGAAATATCCGTGCATTAGAAGCTGCAACCGGTGTAGAAATCATCGTAGATGATACGCCAGAAGCTATTCTTCTTTCTTGTTTTGACCCTGTAAGAAGAGAAATTGCAAGACTATCGCTTCACAAATTGGTGACAGATGGTAGAATTCACCCTGCTAGAATAGAAGAGGTGGTAGAGAAAACCAGAAAACAAATAGACGAAGAAATTATAGAAATCGGTAAACGTACCATCATAGATTTAGGAATTCATGGCTTACACCCAGAATTGGTGAAAATTGTGGGTAGAATGAAATACCGTTCGTCTTACGGACAAAACCTTTTGCAACACTCAAGAGAAGTTGCAAACATTGCTGCTACTATGGCTGCTGAACTAGGATTAAATGTGAAATTAGCCAAAAGAGCTGGTCTATTACACGATATAGGTAAAGTTCCTGAACAAGAATCAGAACTTCCTCACGCTTTGTTAGGAATGCAATGGGCTGAGAAATATGGCGAAAATCCTGAAGTGGTAAATGCCATAGGTGCTCACCACGATGAGGTAGAAATGACTTCTCTTCTTTCACCAATTATCCAAGTAGCCGATGGTATTTCTGGGGCTAGACCAGGTGCCAGAAGACAAGTGCTAGAATCATACATCCAAAGATTAAAAGACCTAGAAGCTGCGGCTTTAAGTTTCGAGGGAGTGTCTAGTGCATACGCCATCCAAGCTGGTAGAGAACTGAGAGTAATGGTAGAATCTGCGAAAGTAACAGACGAAGTTGCACACCAACTTTCATATGACATTTCTGAAAAAATTCAGAATGAATTAACCTATCCTGGTCAAGTGAAAATAACCGTAATTAGAGAAACTAGAGCTGTAAATATCGCTAGATAATGATGGCTTTCAGTTGTTAAAATAAAACTCCTTCCATTTTTTTGGAAGGAGTTTTTTTATTTACAGAAATGGCTTCATTTCGTCTTCTATCTGTTTTCTCAGGTCCATCAACTTGATGGCGTATTGTTCCAACTGTTTTTCTTGCTCGGTTTCTGGGACAAATTTTGGTACTTCTACCGTATTGCCCTCATCATCTACCGCAACAAAAACAATAATACAATGCGTTTTTTTCTCAAAATCTTTGCGTTTTATATTCCTTGAAAATACATTAATGGCGATATGCATACTGCTCTTGCCAGTGTAAATGACTTCGGCTTCTACTTTTACAATATGCCCAATTTTGATAGGAGAAAAGAATCTAATGCCACCAACATAAACCGTGACGCAATAACTAGAACTCCAAGAGCTTGCGCAGGCATATCCCGCTTGGTCTATCCACTTCATTACACTGCCACCGTGTACATTCCCTCCATAGTTGACATCTCCCGGTTCTGAGATGAATTGAAAAATCGTTTTGTTGGTCATTCCTAAAAATTTTCAATAAAGATATTCAATAATTTTCTAAATACTAGGATAAATCTTACATTTGACAGATGAAAAAAGTATTTTACCTAAAAACTTGTGATACTTGTCTTAAAATTTTAAAGCAATTTGATTTAAACGACTGGGAAAAACGAGAAATAAAAACACAGCCCATTACAGAAGAAGAGATAGAAGAAATGTACAAAGTTTCTCAATCCTACGAAGCGCTCTTCAATAAAAAATCTACCCAAATAAAACTTCAAGAATTAGATTTAAAATCAATGCAAGAAGCAGATTTCAAAGAATTATTAATGAACCACTATACCTTCTTGAAACGTCCTGTTTTTGTAACAGATAAAGAAATTTTTATTGGAAATGATAAAGAAAATATATCTAATCTTAAAAGATATTTTGCATCGTAATGTACAAATTTCTGTTTTTGATACTGTTTTTTGGACTTCAATTAAAAGCTCAAACGGTATATAAAACACCTTCCGGGAGTAAATATCATTTAGCTTCTTGCAGAATGGTAAAAAATGTTTCTTCTGAAATTTCTTTATCTAAAGCATCTGAATTAGGTTTGTCCCCTTGTAAAATTTGTAATCCTCCTATTTCTTCCGTTTATGGTATTGTTTCTAAACCCAAAAAAGTGAACGGAGTAAATTCTAAAAACAGATGCAAAGGAGTTACAAAATCTGGAAAAAGATGTAAACATTATACAAGAATAGGAAATGATTATTGCTATCAACATCAACCATAAAAAAACGTTCAAGTGTAAATCTTGAACGTTTTTTTTATTGATCGAAATTTGCTGATTAAACAAACGGCAATTTCACCACTTTTGCTGGAATATTCTTATTTCTAATTTGTATAAAAATTTCACTGCCTAGTTTATAATGTGGTGCAGCTACATAAGCCAAACCTACGCCTATTTTCTTCATTGGGCTCATGGTACCAGAAGTTACTTTTCCTATTTCATTTCCCTCTGCATCTACCACCAAATAATCATGTCTTGGGATGGCTTTTTCTTGCATTTCGAAACCAACTAGTTTTCGGGAAATGCCTTCTTCTTTTTGTTTTAAAAGAAATTCTTTATCTACAAATTCTTTATCAAATTTGGTAATCCATCCTAATCCTGCTTCTAGCGGAGAGGTAGTGTCATCGATATCGTTTCCGTAAAGGCAAAACCCTTTTTCTAATCTCAATGTATCTCTAGCTGCCAATCCACAAGGAATCAACCCAAATTCTTCGCCAGCAACGGTTAATTCATCCCAAAGTTTTTCTGCAAATTCATTTTTGAAATAAATCTCAAAACCACCACTGCCCGTATAGCCTGTATTAGAAATAATCACGTTTTCTACACCTGCTACACTTCCTACGGTAAAATGATAATAAGGAATTTCAGATAAGTTGGTTTCGGTTAATTTTTGTAATGTTTCCGTTGCTTTCGGACCTTGTATCGCGATGAGTGAAGTCTCTTCTGATACATTGGTCATTTTCGCCCCGAATTTTTCATTGTAAGCAGAAATATGATTCCAATCTTTTTCAATATTAGAAGCGTTGACCACCACAAAATATTTTTCGTCTTCTATTTTATAGACAATTAAATCATCTACAATTCCGCCATTTCCGTTAGGTAGACAAGAGTATTGCGCTTTACCGTTTTCTAGATTTTCTACGTTATTGCTGGTTACATATTGCAACAAATCTTTAGCAGAAGCCCCTTCTACGTAGAATTGCCCCATATGCGAAACATCAAAAATTCCTACTTTTTCTCTTACCGCAAAATGTTCTTCGGTAACCCCAGAATATTGCACAGGCATTTCAAAACCTGCAAAAGGAACTATTTTAGCACCTAGTGAAACGTGTTTGTTATACAACGCAGTTTTATTCATTTTAAACTATTTTTTATTTAAGATTTATTATTTTTTTAATTTGCAATTTTAAAACTTCCATCTCCCATCTCCCATCTTCCATCATCCATCAACCATCAAAAATGATGTTGATATTCCTCCAAAATAATTTTAAACCATTCTGTGAAATGTTCAGGGTGGGTTCTCATTTCTTCGTCTAAATCTTGCATAGAAATATACCTTACTTCTGACACTTCTTCTGGATTAAGATGGAAATCTGCTTCATAGTTTCCTACAAAAACATGATCTAGTTCGTGCTCCCATAGGTTTTGCCCTACATCAGCTTTGTAGATAAACCAAAATTTTTCTTCCAAATGGCAGTCTATCCCTAGTTCTTCTTTTATTCTTCGGTGGGCAGCTTCTTCGTAGGTCTCATCAACTCTTGGGTGAGAGCAACAAGCATTCGTCCATTGATTGGGTGAATGGTATTTTTCGGCAGCTCTCTTTTGCAAAAGCATTTCGCCTTTAGAATTGAAAAGGAATACAGAAAAAGCACGGTGCAAGATTCCATTTTCGTGGGCTTGCATTTTTTCCATAAGACCTAAAACTTCGTCTTTTTCGTTGACTAAAACTACTTTTTCTTCCATAAATATTAGAATTCCCAAATTTAATTATTATAAATGAGATAGAGAATTATTTTTGTCCTTTCTCTTTTCTCTAGTGTTTTTGCAGTTTTGTTAATAATTAATTAACATATAGAGCAGTTCTTTGAGGAGTTTTTTATACTTTTTTCTATAACTTTGAGGTCTCAAAATTTAAAAAAATAAAAATTAAATAAAATGAAGATTTTAGCAAATGACGGTTTGAATCAATCTGGAGTTGATGCTTTACAACAAAATGGTTTTGAGGTAATTACCAATAAAGTTCCTCAAGAAAATTTAATCAATTACATTAATGAAAATCAAGTAGCTGTACTTTTGGTAAGAAGCGCTACCCAAGTGACCAAAGAAGTGATAGACGAGTGTCCTTCCATCAAAATTATTGGTAGAGGTGGTGTAGGAATGGATAACATAGAAGTAGATTACGCCAAAAGTAAAGGAATTAGTGTGATTAATACGCCTGCAGCTTCGTCTGGAAGTGTGGCAGAATTGGTTTTCTCACATTTATTTTCAGGAGTGAGATTTTTACAAGATTCTAATAGAAAAATGCCTGTTTCTGGAAATACAGAGTTTGCAAAACTGAAAAAAAACTACGAAAAAGGAATGGAACTTCGTGGTAAAACCATAGGTATTGTCGGTATTGGTAGAATTGGTCAAGAAGTGGCTAAAATAGCTTTCGGTCTTGGGATGAATGTAAAAGCAGCAGATGCTTTTATAGAAAATGTAGAAATTAAACTTGATTTCCCTAACAATCAATCGGTGGTTATTCCTATAAAAACTGAACCTCTAGAAAATGTGTTAAACGAATCTGATTTTGTGACGTTGCACGTTCCTGCCCAGAAAAATGGAGCATTGCTTGGCAAAGAAGAATTTGCTAAAATGAAAGATGGAGTAGCGGTGGTTAACTGTGCTAGAGGAGGTGTAATAGATGAAGAAGCTTTGATGGAGGCGCTAGATTCTGGTAAAGTTTCTTTCGCTGGTTTAGATGTTTTTGTAAACGAACCTACACCATCTGCTAAAGTGCTTTCTCATTCTAAAATCTCTCTTACACCACACATTGGTGCTGCTACAGAAGAGGCACAAGACAGAATCGGGACAGAATTGGCAGCGCAGATTTCTGCTATTTTGAAATAAAAGAAAATAACCCTTTTATATAATAAAAGTGCTTGATTATCAAGCACTTTTTTGTTTATGCCAAATTGCTCATTAGAATATAGAAAGTCCCAAAGGGACGATTTAATAAAGGATAGGACGAAAGTCCTATTTACATAAAATATAACATTTATTGTCTAATGCGTAATTTTGTTTATAAAATCATGGTCAACTGAATTCTTTTTCTTTGTTCGTCTATTTCCAACACTTTTACCTGTACGTGTTGATGCAGTTTCACCACCTCATTCACATCCGAAACAAAACCATCTTTCAGTTGAGAAATATGCACCAAACCACTTTCTTTAATGCCTACATCTACGAAACAACCGAAAGCCGTGATATTGTTCACAATTCCGGGTAAAATCATTCCGATGTGCAAATCTTTGATGGTTTTCACATTTCTATCAAATTCAAAAACTTTGGCAGATTTCCTTGGGTCGAGTCCGGGTTTTAAAAGTTCCTTTAAAATGTCTTTAATTCCGAGAATTCCGATGTCTTCGGTAATGTATTTTTCAGGGTTAATTTGGTCAATTTTTTCTTTATTGGCAATGAGTTCTTCGGTTTTCAAACTCAAATCTTTCGCCATTTTTTCTACCAAAGCATAAGCTTCGGGATGCACCGCAGAATTATCTAGCGGATTTTTAGCATTTTTAATTCTTACGAAAGCTGCTGCTTGTTGATAGGCTTTTTCGCCCAATCTCGGTACTTTTTTCAAATCTTTTCTGGAGGTGAAAGCACCATTTTCAGCACGGAAATTCACAATATTTTCCGCCATTTTTTCACCAATTCCAGAAACGTAGGAGAGAAGAGATTTACTTGCGGTATTGAGGTTAATGCCTACAGAATTTACACAAGAAATCACCGTATTATCTAGTTTTTCTTTGAGTTTAGTTTGGTCTACATCATGTTGATATTGGCCAACGCCAATTGATTTTGGGTCTATTTTTACGAGTTCAGCAAGAGGATCAGAAAGTCTTCGGCCAATAGAAACCGCACCACGAACCGTAACATCATAATTCGGGAATTCTTCCCTTGCCAATTTACTCGCAGAATAAACAGAAGCTCCCGCTTCAGAAACCACGAAAACCTGTAAATCTCTATCAAAACCAATTTTCTTGATGAACTGCTCTGTTTCTCTACTTGCCGTTCCGTTTCCTATGGAAATGGCTTCTATATGGCAAGAATTGACGAGAGATTTTATTTTTTTCATTGCCATTCCAGCTTCGTTTTGTGGAGCGTGCGGAAATATGGTTTCGTTGTGCAAAATATCGCCTTTTTCGTCCAGACAAACTACTTTGCAACCGGTTCTATAGCCTGGGTCAATTGCCAAAATTCTTTTTTCACCAAGCGGAGCGGCCAATAACAATTGTTGCAGATTTTCTGCAAAAACATCTATCGCTTTGATGTCCGCTTTTTCTTTGGCTTCTTGCAACGCTTCGTTAGAAATAGCGGGCTCTAACAATCTTTTGTAGGAATCTGCAATCGCCAATTTTATTTGTTGGGCGCAATCGTTATTGGTTTTTATCACCGCATTTTCCATCATTTCTAGAGCTTCGTCTTTTTCTACATCTACCGAAACTTTTACAAAACCTTCATTTTCTGCTCTTAGCATGGCGAGAAGTCGGTGAGAAGGCGTTCTATTGAGCGGTTCTTGCCAATCAAAATACTGGGAGAATTTCTGGGCATCTTCTTCCTCTTTTTTGGTTTTCACTACTTTGGTAGCTATCACTGCTTTTCTTTGGAATAGTCTTCTCAGATTTTTTCTGATGTATAGATTTTCATTGAGCCATTCTGCAATAATATCTCTTGCGCCTTGTAAAGCTTCGTCTTCATCGGCTACATCTTTGCTCAAATATTTAGTGGCAAGATATTCTACATCATCAGATTTTTGAGACATAATGATTTTGGCCAATGGTTCTAAACCTTTTTCTCTGGCAGCATCAGCTTTGGTTTTTTTACGTTTTTTGTAGGGAAGATAGAGGTCTTCAATTTCCTGTAAATCAAAACTTTGATTAATTTTTTGTGAAAGTTCTGGCGTAAGAGCATTCTGCTCTTCAATCGATTTTAAAATGCTTTCTTTACGCTTTACAATTTCATCAAAAATTTTATTGAGTTTATAGATTTGTTCGATGGCTACTTCGTCCAGATTGCCTGTTTTGTCTTTTCTATAACGGGCAATGAAAGGAATGGTGCAGTCTTCAGAAAGCAACTGAAGGGTGTTCTCTATGCTTTTGGTAGGGAGTTGTAAACGTTCTTTTATGTATTGTTCTGCGGTCATTGTATCAATTTTCGAGGTGCTAAAATACGAGGGATTTTTAGAAAAATCAATGCAAGGGATTAAATTGTCCAGAATTGTCTAGTTTTGACCACTATTGACCACTATTGACCACTATTGTCCAGAAATGTCCGCAAATGTCCAGTTTTGTCCAGTTTTGTCCACCCCTCTTTTAGAATCTTTCGAGTCTTCTTCGAGACTTCTTCGGGTGTTCTTCGGAAAAAGAGACGTTTTTCCGAAGAAGTCTCGAACAAGACCAAAAGAAATGCAAGAAAATTTTTTGTTTTTGGGGATTTAGGTTCAATGATTTTCATCAATTTCATCAATTTTCCGACTTCCCGTATTTCGCATTCATAAATTTTATTTAAATTTGATAAAAAACAAATAAGCATTGACTCAAAATCATAACCAATAAAATATTTACAATTTTTTACAAACGAATATTTTGTTATAAATCAATAATTTAGTATCGTGTCTCTTGTATTTTTGAGTTAGCGGTCAGTGTAAAACGAAAATTAACAGAAATGAATAGACAAAATTTAAATTTCTTAATTGGAATCTTATTAGTCTTGTTGAATTCCTGCAAGACGACACAAACAAGTGTGCTTGTCGCTGACAGTTATGACGAAAAGAAAAATCAAACAACTTTGACTTTGTTGCCCTATGGTAATATTGTTTTTCCAGAAAAATGGGCAAAAACAAGTTACAATCAAGTAAGCAAACAGCATTTCTTTACAAACAACGAATCGACAACAATTGCAGTAACTAAAAATCCAAAGGATAAATATCCGTTTTATAAAAATAACCAGACAGACAATGAATTTGTGACTGACTTTGTAAAATGGGACGCAGAGTATTGGCAAAAAATAGGCTTGAAGGTTACGACTGTTGACAACCAAGCGGACAAAGGTTACATTTTGTGGCAAGCAAAAAGCGATGAGAAAAACGTGAATACAATTTTTCTTTTTGGTTGTAAAAATGGTTTCGCTTACAACTTTTCAGGGACTTCAGAAAAATGGACTGAAACAAAAATTAAGGACTTTTTAGTGCGACTATTTAATGACAACTAAGACTTTAGAGAAAGAACATTTAACCCGCTCTGCAAAGTTTGCAACTTTGAGCCATGATAAAAAGTAACAAATGAATTTTGGAAATATAGTAATTATGATGAAAAGACTGGCTCAAAGTCATAGAATGTGTATCGATTAATTTTTCGCATTAAGGAAGATTCTATTTATTTAAGTTTATTATTATGTACAAGAAGTATATTTCAATTTTGATTATTTTGTTCGTTCTTTTCAAAGGTTTTAATTTGTTCATGTTAATTATTAATGATTATAAAATAAAGCACAATGAAAACACATTAGTTTTGCCAATAGAGAAGACTGAAAATTCTATCAGTTACAAGTTTGGGAATAATATTATTTCATTTGATTTAAATAATTTTTCTGAATTTAATCAGCAACGTAAGCTTGATGTATATCTTCTAGGGTATTCTTTTAACTATTCTCTAGAAACAGGTACTAAAAATTATAATTTAGAAAAAAATAGAGATGGTAGTTCTATTTTAGTTCTCGATAAATTAATTTATAAAAAAAAATATTTTTTTTATAAAAAACAAGAGATTGTAAAGTTTAAAATTAGATTGGATAAACATAAAAAATATCAAATGTATTATTCATTATTAAACATTAATTAAAAATAAATTACATTTTAGTGGTGCAAAGTTTTCTACTTAAAGTAACAAAAATGAATTTAAAAAGCAGACAAACGATGATGTGTAAGTTTGGCTCAAAGTCATGAAACTTTGAGCAGCGGATGTTATCGGCAATCTTATGAAAAATCGCATATCAATAATATTATTTTTTATTTTAACTCTATTTTGCTGCAGAGCCAAAAAGAATTCTAATGGAAAATCAGAATACACCCCTATTGCAAGTGTTTCTGTTCCAATGGAAGACGAAGAAAAAAAATATTGGGATTCATTGTGTAACTCCCAAACAAGACAGGCTAATGAAGATATTAAGAAAAATAAGATATTCTACACTCATTTATATGGAATGGTCGATGAGTATAGAAGTGATATGGAAATGGACTCAATATTAAGTAAATACTCAATCGGCATCAAAACTGATGGATATTATTGCACTATTCCTTGGAATCAACAAAATTGCTATGGAAAAGTGATGGAAAAAGAAATTCAAAAAAGGTATGGAATAAAATTTATTGACTCTTTAAGACAGGTTGCTGAAAAGATTTATATGCACAAGCATAGAAACGATGTTTTTAAATTTCAAGATTGCGATATGACATCTAGATATCCAGGAACAGACGATTATTCAGAATTTTTAGAAAATTACAAAAATGATTTTTTCAAAACCTTTAAATATCCTGCAAATTTTAAATTTAAAAATGAAAAATACTATTCCTATTCCAATGCCTATTTTATTTTGTGGAAAGATGGAAGAATAACAAACTTGAAAATAGAATCTACATTTCAAAATAAAGAAAATGAAAAATATAAAGTTGAAATTGAAGAACAAATACAAAAATTTATAAATAGAACAAAATGGAAACCCGCAACAGCAGTTGGGACTCCAGTAAATAGTGAAATGGAATTGCTATTTCATTACAAATAAAGACTGTTGATAATAATCCTGCTCTCCAAAGTTTGCAACTTTGAGCAGATTAAAAAACACTAATAAAGTTTGCAACTTAGAGCAAAACAATCATAACAAAATTTTGTTATGGTTTAATCACCGTAAATACATCAGCTCAATATCATCAACCACTTATCATAATTATTAGTATTTACTACCGTTTCATCTATCATTTTTTTGGTTTGTTACCCCAAATACATTAAAACTTTCATTTTCAAAAAAATACTGTCAAAAATCAGGAGATTATCTTTGAAAAAATAAATTATAAACAAAAATATAATAGTAAATTTGAAAAATTTTTAAAAGCAAAAATTTTCAATAATTTAGAAGTGAAAAAAGTTGATAAAACTTACAAAAAAATTAATATTAAAATGAAAAGAGTATTAGTAGCAACAGGAGGTGGAGATTGTCCAGGATTAAATGCTGTAATGAGAGGTATAGTAAAAAGAGCGTCTCAAGAAAAAGATTGGGAAGTGGTAGGAAGCATCAATGCATATGATGGAGTATTGAAAGAACCAACAGAAATTATGGTTTTAGATGATAAAACCGTAGCCGGAATTCATAAAGATGGAGGTACCATTATAGGTACTACCAATAAAGGTGGACCATTTGCGTGGCCTTATAAAAATAAAGATGGTGTTTGGGAAGCAGTAGACCGTTCAGATGAAATGGTGCGCAAATTGCAATATCTTGGCGTAGATGCGGTAATCAGCATTGGTGGTGATGGCTCACAAAGAATATCTCAACAATTGTACGAAAAAGGACTCAACATCATTGGGGTTCCAAAAACGATTGATAATGATTTGTCTGCTACCGATTTTACCTTCGGTTTTCAAACTGCGGTACAAATTGCTACTGAAGCGGTAGATAGATTGGTGACTACAGCTGCCAGTCATAACAGAGTTTTGGTATTAGAAGTTATGGGAAGATATGCCGGTTGGATTGCCTTGCACGCTGCCATTGCAGGTGGTGCAGAAGTTTGTTTGATTCCTGAAATTCCTTATGATATCGAAAAAGTAGTAAAAAGACTAAACGATAGATACAACAAAGGTAAAGGAAATGCTATTGTAGTGATTGCAGAAGGTGCCATACCAAAAGGGGGAAGTTTACTCTCTGAAGTAAGTGATGAAGTAGGCTACGAAAATTTAAGATTAGGAGGAGTAGCTCATAAATTAGTCAGAGATTTGAAATCTATAGGTTTTGAGGCAGATATGCGCGAAACAGTTTTAGGACATTTACAAAGAGGAGGTACACCTACGGCTTATGATAGAATTTTAGCCACTCAGTTTGGGGTAAAAGCATTTGAAATGGTCTTGAATGAAGAGTATGGTCAGATGGTAGCTTACCGTCATCCAAATATTATTTCGGTACCTTTCAAAGAAGCGATAGACCGTCCTAACTTTGTAGACCCAAATTGTGATATGGTGAAAACCGCAAAAGGAGTAGGCATTAGTTTTGGAGATTAGTTCCATCAAATTTCTATTTCATAAGATAATTTTACACTGGAAAAAATACTTCCAGAGTTCAAAAATATAAAAGCCAACTTCAGGATAATGAAGTTGGCTTTGTTTTTATTAGTTTTTTCTAAATGATGGAAATATTGCTGTTTTATGGTTTTATTGTTAATAAAAATTTGTTATTTTTGTTTTAAAATTATCAAAATATGAAAAAAATATTATTCTTTTTAGCATTTATGCAATTTGTCTTTTCGTTTGCGCAATCAGATATTACAGTAGGCGGAACTAGTGGTTATAACAATGCATTAGGAGTTTATAAATTTTATAATACAATCAATGGAAAACCCAGTTATATAAAATTAATTTCAGATCCCAGTCTAATTACTACCGAATGGGAATGTGCTGGTGTTAATGAAGAATTTTATATGATTTTGTGGACTGGTAGTGATTGGAAATGGCAGAGATTTTACTACGGAAACGGTTCACTTGCAGAATGGTTTTTGGGAGAGTGTTTGTTAAAAGCAGGTTTAACATATGAAGGAATGGCTACTTCCATTGATTATTCATCTAACCTATCATTAAATACTAGCGATACACCCAAGCCAGGTTGTTTAGGCTGGTTAGGAAATAGTACTCCTTCTTTTTCTGAATCTGATTGTTCCATAATAAGTAATCTAGGGTTAGATAATAATATTTTAAAAAATAACATAGTTTTCTATCCAAATCCAGTAAAAGATATGTTTAATATTAAATTTAATAAAACCATCTCTACAATAGATTTAAGTTTATTAGATATGTCTGGGAAAATATTACTTAAAAAATCTTATGATAATACCAAATCTATAGAACTTAATGTAACACAACCAAAAGGTATTTATTTTGTAAAATTATCTAATAAAGATAGTATGGATGTACTGATTAAAGTAATTAAAGAATAAAATCTTGCCGTACAAAATTTTTCTAATGCCAAGGATTTTTAATTCGGAAGTTTATTTTCAAAACTCTCGATTTTCAAAACAAATTCATAATCAGTATTTTAACTTAATATTAATCTTCTGGTCATAGGTTTCCAACTTCCAACTTTTTTCCGTACTTTTGCACCTTCAAAAAATGAATATGCAAAATATTAGAAACATCGCAATTATTGCTCACGTAGACCACGGTAAAACCACTTTGGTTGATAAGATTATCCATGCTACTCATGTTTTCAGAGAGAATCAAGAATCTGGAGATTTGATTATGGATAACAATGACTTGGAAAGAGAGAGAGGAATTACCATTCTTTCTAAAAACATCTCTGTTACGTATAAAGATACTAAAATCAATGTAATCGATACGCCAGGACACGCCGATTTTGGTGGTGAAGTAGAACGTGTGCTTAAAATGGCTGATGGGGTTTTGCTATTGGTAGATGCTTTCGAAGGACCAATGCCTCAAACCAGATTCGTTTTGCATAAAGCTTTAGAATTGGGTCTTAAACCAATTGTGGTAATCAATAAAGTGGATAAAGAAAACTGTCGTCCAGATGAAGTTCACGACAAAGTTTTCGACTTGTTTTTTGCATTAGATGCTACCGAAGAACAATTAGATTTCCCTACGTTCTACGGTTCTTCTAAACAAGGTTGGTTCAATACTTCTTTAGAGCCTACAGATAATATTTTACCAATTCTTGATGGTATTTTACAATACGTACCTGCACCAAAAGTAGAAGAAGGTAGCCTTCAAATGCAAGTGACTTCTCTAGATTATTCTTCGTTTTTAGGAAGAATAGCCGTAGGTAAAGTAACCAGAGGTTCTATCAAAGAATCTCAATGGATTGGTTTAGCACAAGAAAATGGCAATATCTTAAAAGGAAAAGTAAAAGAATTATATATTTTCGAAGGATTAGGTAAGAAAAAAGTTACTGAAGTACAAGCGGGTGATATCTGTGCTGTAGTTGGTTTTGATGCCTTCCAAATTGGGGATACTTTCGTAGATTTAGAAAATCCAGAACCATTGACTAGATTGTCTATTGACGAGCCTACACTGAATATGACTTTCTCTATCAACAATTCTCCTTTCTTTGGTAAAGATGGTAAATATGTTACTTCTAATCACCTGAAAGAAAGATTAGAAAAAGAATTAGAGAAAAACTTAGCCTTAAGAGTAGAGCAAACCGAAGATGCAAACACTTTCCTAGTTTTTGGTAGAGGTATTCTTCACTTGTCGGTTCTTATTGAAACAATGAGAAGAGAAGGCTACGAAATGACGATTGGTCAGCCACAAGTTATTCTACATGATGTAGACGGAGAAAACCACGAACCTTACGAAAGTTTGGTGGTAGATGTTCCAGACGAATACGCTTCTAGAGTAATCGATTTGGCTACCCAAAGAAAAGGTGACCTACACATTATGGAAACCAAAGGTGAAATGCAACACTTAGAATTCGAAATTCCTTCAAGAGGTTTAATCGGATTGCGTTCTCAGATGTTGACTGCAACTGCAGGTGAAGCGATTATGGCGCATAGATTCACAGATTATAAGCCTTTCAAAGGTGCTATTCCGGGAAGAAATAATGGGGTTTTGATTTCTAAAACGCAAGGTCCTTGTACAGAATATTCTATCGCAAAATTGCAAGATAGAGGTAAGTTTTTTGTAGACCCGGGCGAAGAAATTTATGCAGGGATGATTATTGGTGAGCAAAACAAACCTGGTGATTTGGTGGTAAACATTGTGGAAGCAAAACAGCTAAACAATATGCGTGCTGCCGGTAAAGATAAAGACGGAAACATTGCTCCAAAAATCTTATTCTCTCTAGAAGAATGTATGGAATACATCCAAGCAGATGAATGTATAGAAGTGACGCCAAACTTCATCAGAATGCGTAAAAAAATACTTTCTGAAGAAGATAGAAAACGTGCCGAAAGACAAGCAAAATAAATAAACAAAAGGCGATTCTCTCATAAGAATCGCCTTTTTTATTGTCAAATTTCTATTTGTTTTTTATTGGAAATAAGTAACTTTGTACAAATCAAAATTCAAAAAAACAATATGAACCATAGAAAGCTACTCCTTTTTATCCTCTTTTTTACTTTTTATAGCGGTTTCTCGCAATCTTATAAACCAATAGATACAGCAGATTACATTTTAAGAAATGATTTTCTGAAAATTGCAAAAGACAAAAATAACATCCTTATCAAAGGTTTTAAAAATAGGTATCAAAGCAAAGTTGTTAATAAACTAGAAAAATATTACAACGAATTCTTTGCTGAGTTTGAAAAAGATGTTAAAAATAAAGATTATACTTTTAAATCTGATTTTGATAGAGAAATAGATGCGATAATTGCAGAGCTCAAAAAAAATAATTCTCAAATTCCTCAGAATCTAAAGGTTCTAATTGCCAAAGATAATATGCCCAACGCTTATTGCATGCCAGATGGAACTTTTATCATCAATATGGGTTTGTTTAATTGGTTAAATAATAAAGACCAAGTGGCGAGTGTTATTTGCCACGAAATAGCACATAATATTCTAGAACATTCTTTGAATTTGTTGGTAGAGCAAATACAAGAAGATACCAACGATAAAACCACCATCGAAAACCTAAAATCTGTTACAGTAAACAAGTCTAGTACTGCTTTTGAAATTTTTAAAAACAGAGTTTACAAAAAAGGAATAGAAAAGAGACAGCAAGAAGTAAAAGCAGATTCTTTGGGATATGTACTTTTTAAAAATTCAGGATTTAAGAAAATAGAATTTCTGAATGCCCTTAATAATCTTAAAGATTTTGATTCTATCTCGCCAAGAGAACTTAAAGTAGAAACCTATAAAATGCTTTTTGATGTTCCCAATCATCCTTTTAAAGAAAAATGGATGAAGTCAGAAGATTTTTCTCTCTATAATTATGATTTTTACAAAGAAAAATTAGATAAAGATTCTTTGGCTTCACATCCTGAGATGTCTAAGAGAATAGAGATTCTTCAAAAAAACTTTAAAGAACTTACTTCTTCTGAAGCTCCTTTGAAACCAGATGCTAATTTCGAAAATTTACAGAAGATTGCCAGAATGGAGATTTTGCCCAATTTATTTCATTCCGAAGATTATGGCATAGCAGTCTATGTTTCTATGCAGTTTTTGCAAGACAAAGAAGAAGAAGAATATTATAAAATGTGGCTGGGGAAGCTTTTTGATAAGATATATCTTGCCCGTAAAAATTACAACCTCAACCGATATTTAGATAGGGTAGAGCCCACGAAACAGAGCAAAAGTTATCAGCAATTTCTCAATTTTATGTGGAACTTAAGTATAGATGATATTAAAAATATTGCAGATTTTTACAACAAAAAAGGAACTTCTTAGAAGCTCCTTTTTTTATGTGTTAGTTAGTAATTTAATCTTTCTAACCTAATTTTATTGAATTTTTCTTTTTCGTTAAATTCTCTCAAAAGAATATATCCATCTTTTGCAACGTATGGAATTACGGTAAAGTTGTCTTTTTCAGAGATTTGTACTTTTTCTTGATTGAACTGTCCGTTTATTAAAGTATTGATGAAGAGATTCCAGTTTTTTTCTTTTGTATTTTCATCTTTTTGTAAATCTCGATAAAAGAAAACGACATCTTTTCCATCATTTAAATATTGAGAAAAAAGGTAATCTGCATTGATTGCCCATTTTGTTTTTTCTTTTTTGAATACTTTTGCTCCACTCAGTTTGAAATCTTTGTCTGTGTAAGCATATACCAAATCTGTGGTTTTAGGTGCGTTATATTCTCCTTCTGGTTTCAATTTTTCCATTAAAATACCCACACTTCCGTCTTCTAAGAAATAAAAATCTTTGATGTCTAGGCGATAGCCACTTCCAACTTCTCCGTACTCATTAATCTCTGGGACGGTTGTTTTTAAATCAATGTAATTTAATTCTTGAATACTAAAATCTAAGTTTTTTTTGTCGAGTACAAATCTTACAAAACCAGTATGTCTGAAAATGTTTTGATAGTTCTTAAAAACCATTACTATTTTATCATCAAACGTTTTATCATTATCTACACTTTCAATATAAGAGTATACATGGGTCATGTTTTCCAAGCTCTCTTTAGAAAGCCCAACGATAGGTTGTTGAGATACTACTTTTCCGGTTTTTATATCCATAATTTGCAGAAAAAAAGATTTTTCTCTTTTTACTTCTTTGGTGAGAATACAATAAATGTAATTTTCATCTTTTTCGAAAATTCTTATCGATTCAGAGTTCTTTTTATTACCTTCTGTGTTGTATTTATAAGTCCACAAAAGGTTTTTGTTTTCGTCATATCTTAATAGATTTTCGTTGTTGGTATAGTTTCCATAGTCATTAAATTCAAAAACTAAGAATCCTCCTTCTTTAATCTCATACACTACAGAAATATAATTGTAACCTTTAAGTTTTTTTTCGGCCTTATCTTCTTTTCTAGAGTCTCTCACGTTTTTAGGCTCTGTCTCTTCGGTAAATTTACCATCTTTATAATCATAATAGATTTTGTTTTTGATAGAGTTTTCTGCAAGATTTATTTCTTTGGAACGTGGATAGAAAAAATCTTTATCTTTTACGACGAAACGGTCTGTTGTAGGATATAAGACCAACTTTTTTCTGAAATCGATGTACCCGAAATAGTCTTTAGTGGTAATATCACCCTCAAATTCTTTATTGGCTACCGGATTTAAGTTTTTGTCTAAAATCACATATTCAAATTTTTTAGTTTTGTCTCCAGATTTTCCATATCCATATAATGCTATATAGCCATAGAGGTTGCTGTTGTCGTCAAAAAGTGCATTAAATCCTAAGTAATCTCCTTTTGCTAAAGAATAAAGGTCTTGAGTTTGGGCAAAAATAAAAGTGCTAAAAAGCACTACAATAAAAGTGATTAATTTTTTCATGGTTTTGATTAAAAGTAAGATTCAAATATAAGAAGATTTCACGGTAAAATAAATAAAATAGTGGCTCTTTTTCTTTGGTGAAGCCTTTTTTACTAAATTTGAATAATAAACAAAAAAAAGAGAATAAATTTTTAACAATGATTAAATTTTTTTTCTTAAATATCAAATCATTTTATTTTTATACACGATCTAATGCAAAAACACATCCTAAGAATCTCTTGCTCTGACCAAAAAGGCTTAATTTATAAAATCTCGAATGTCCTTTTCGAAGAAGGTTTTAATGTAGAAAGAAATGACGAATTTGTAGATGCCGAAAAGAATCTTTTCTTTATGAGAACCGAGTTTTCTGGGGATTGCCAAGTAGATGATTTGAAAACCAAACTTCAAAATATTTTACCTGAAGATGCCAAAGTAGAATTGTCTCTTAAAAAGGTGAAAAATGTCGTGATTTTGGTTACCAAAGAACACCACTGCCTTTCTGATTTATTGATTAGGAACGAATTTAACGAAATGAATTTCAATGTTTTATCGGTAATTGGTAATTATGAAACATTGAAAAACTTAACCCAAAAATTCAATGTTCCTTTCCATTACGTTCCTGCCGAAAATATTTCCAGAGAAGAACACCAACAGAAAATTGCAGAAATTCTACAACAATACGATTTTGATTATATCGTCTTGGCAAAGTTTATGAGAATCCTCACGCCTGAATTTGTCAAAAAATTCAAACATAAAATCATCAATATCCATCATTCGTTTTTGCCAGCATTTATCGGAGCAAATCCTTACAAACAAGCCCACGAAAGAGGTGTGAAAATGATTGGCGCAACCTCACATTTCGTAACCGATGATTTAGATGAAGGCCCAATTATTTATCAAGACATCATCAAGGTCAATCATGCACAAAACGCCAAAGATTTAGCCAAACTGGGCAAAGAAGTAGAGAAAAAAGTATTAGCCGAAGCTTTGAAATTGGTGTTCAATGATAAAGTTTTTATCGATGATAATAAGACAGTGATTTTTGAGTAAGATTTTATTGTAAATTAAAGATTTATACACGTAGAATTTATGATTTGAATATAATATTCAATTTAAAACCCTATCTTTGCAAACCTTTAATTTTTAACAAGCAGAAAGCCAAAAGCCAACTGCCAAAAGCAATTAGCAAATATGAAATCCATTAGGATTGCATAGCCCCATAATATAATAAACAAGTACGCTATGAAATGTGGAATTGTAGGTTTACCAAACGTAGGTAAATCAACCTTATTTAACTGTTTAAGCAACGCAAAAGCTCAATCTGCCAACTATCCGTTTTGTACGATTGAGCCTAACCTAGGAACCGTTTCTGTTCCTGATACTAGACTTTTTGAACTAGAAAAATTAGTGAATCCAGAGAGAGTTTTACCAGCAGTGGTAGAAATTGTAGATATCGCAGGTTTGGTAAAAGGCGCTTCTAAAGGCGAAGGTCTTGGCAACCAGTTTTTGGCAAATATCAGAGAATGTGAGGCAATTATTCACGTTTTAAGATGTTTCGAAAATGGTAATATCGTTCACGTAGAAGGTTCGGTAGACCCTCTCAGAGATAAAGAAATTATCGATATAGAACTTCAATTAAAAGATTTAGAAACACTAGGTAAAGTGGTAGATAAAGCGAAGAAATTCATTAAATCTGGAAAAAAAGAAGATATCTTAACCTACGAAACGCTACAGAATTTACAAAAATTCGTAGAAGATGGTAAAAACGTAAGAGAATTCCCAACCGATGATTTTACACAATCGATTATTGATGAGGTGCATTTATTGACCAAAAAACCTGTGCTTTACGTTTGTAATGTAGATGAGAATTCCATCAAAAACGGAAACGAATGGATTGCCAAAATCGAAGAAATGGCAGCTAAAGAAAACGCTGAAGTGGTGGTTTTAGCAGCTCAAATAGAAGCTGACATCAATGAACTGGAAACTTTCGAAGAAAGACAAATGTTCTTAGAAGAACTAGGTCTAGAAGAACCAGGCGTGAACAGACTCATCAGAAAAGCTTACGATTTATTGCATCTTCAAACGTATTTTACAGCGGGGGTGAAAGAAGTAAGAGCTTGGACCATTGGTAAAGGTTGGACTGCTCCTCAAGCTGCAGGGGTAATTCACACTGATTTTGAAAAAGGTTTCATCAGAGCAGAAGTAATTGGTTATGATGACTTTGTAACCTACGGCTCTGAAGCTAAAGTAAAAGAAGCGGGTAAAATGCGTGTAGAAGGTAAAGAATACATCGTAAAAGATGGTGATGTAATGCATTTCCGTTTTAATGTATAAAACAAAAACTAAATTCAATATAGATAAAACTTCAATCGAGCAAATTATTTTGCTCGATTTTTTTGTAACGATTTATCATTTTTCTTAACTAATTCTAAAAATTATAAAAAATGCAAAATCACGAAATAGACTATAAAATTCATGGTGAAGAACTACAATGTGTAGAAATTGAACTAGACCCTCAAGAAGCAGTAATCTCAGAACCTGGAAGTTTTATGATGATGACCGATGGTATCCAAATGCAAACCCTTTTTGGAGATGGTACCGAAACTGGCGGATTAATGGGCAAATTGTTTTCGGCAGGGAAAAGAATTTTGACAGGCGAAAATCTTTTTATGACGGTTTACACCAATACGTCTGGTCAAAAAAGACAAATTACCTTTGCCGCTCCCTATTCTGGTAAAATTATTCCTCTAGATTTATCAAAATTAGGCGGAAGGGTCATTTGCCAAAAAGATAGTTTTCTTTGTGCTGCAAAAGGCGTTTCTGTTGGTATAGAATTCCAAAGAAAATTAGGAACCGGACTTTTCGGGGGGGAAGGTTTTATCATGCAAAAATTAGAAGGAGACGGAATGGCTTTCGTACATAGCGGTGGTTATGTGGTGGAAAAAGAATTACAACCTGGCGAAATTTTGAAAGTAGATACCGGTTGTATCGTTGCTTTTACCAATACCGTTTCTTACGATATTCAGTTGGTGGGTGGAATTAAAAACACTATTTTCGGTGGCGAAGGTTTGTTTTTTGCTCAACTTAGAGGGCCAGGAAAAGTGTGGATTCAGACTTTGCCAATCAGCAGACTAGCCAGTAGAGTTTTACAGTATGCTAGCCCTGCAGGTAGAAAAGAAGAAGGAAGTATTCTTGGAGGATTAGGAAACCTTCTGGATGGAGATAGGTTTTAAAAAAAAGATTTTTATGAGGAGATGCTATCAAAATATTTTCAATGATTATTTGAAAATATTTTGATAGAAAGATGATTTTGCACAGATGCCTCTCTGTATAAAAGCTTTAAAAGCTCTTGGATACTATTTAATTCGGTAAAATAATTTTTTTCGTGATTTTCATTGACTTCAAGTTGCTGATGCAATAACTCGTTTTTCCACTCTTCAATCAACTGCTTTTTTGTTTCAAAAAATTCTTCCGCTATAAGGGGCTGACCTTTTTGCTCATGAGCTATTTCATCTTTAATACACAAAATAGAGTGCTCAAAAATTTGATTTATTTTTTCTTTCCAGATTTTAAAATCTATTTCTGAATAAGAATTATTATTTTTAGAATATTGATAGAGAGAGGCTATATAAGAGGTTAGTAAGTTAGAACTATTGAGAAATCGGTACAGATAGTCTATGTTTTTTTGTTTTGATTTTGGGTCAATAAACATTTTTTGAAAGTTATCTGCCAAATTAGCTATTGAATTTAAAGCACTCTTTCTTTTGAGCTTATATTCGTGAATGTTGACTTTTTTTTCTAACATTAGGTCAATTACAATATTGAAATAATCTCTAATAGCTTCTACCAAAGATGTAGAATGAGATTTTGTTTTTCTGATTTCCCAGGCTGGCAATACTAAATATGAAACAATGAAGCCAATAAAAATCCCATAAAGAGTGTCATATAGTCTTTCTTTGAAAATGTCTACTTTATTCGGTACAGCACCTGCTAAGTCTAATAATATAAAAACAAAAATGGTCATAAAAAATACCGCTACAGAGTATTTTTTTTGCATTAGGCCAAGGGTAAATGTAAGGCTGATGAGAAATAAGAAAAGCAACAAGTAATGATTGTCTATAAAATAAATAATTAAAAATCCTCCTGTTACGCCAGCTAATGTGCCATACAATCTATAAAAATATCGCTTTTGAGTAATGCTGTAAGCGGGTTTCATGATGGCCAAAATAGAGATTAAAACCCAATATGGCCTCTCTATGTGAAGTGCTGAAATCTGTGCTAAAGAATAACCAATAAGAAGAGCAAATGTAATTCTAATGGCGTGCTTAAAGTGGTTGTTTTTAAAACTAAATTGACTGAACAAGTATTTGAAATCAAACGTTCTGTCAAATTCTATAAATTCATGCAATTGCAAATCTTTTTTGATATTGTTTGTATCTTGACCAGAAATAGGATTTAGTTTAATTACCTTTCTGAATTCTTCTGTAATTTCTGTAATTCTCAGAAGGATTTGTTTTATAGACAGAAGGTCTTCTAATCGGTCTTGGTGAAATTCTTTTTCTACAAAATCAAAATATTGTTTTTGTAATGATTTAAGCTCATTTTTTAAATAAAGTATTTTATGAGGCTTCTTTCCTGATTGTATCGAAATTCCAAATTTTCTCAATTCCTCTGAAAAAATTAGAAGGTAATTTTCTATATCGTTTAAAATGCCTTTATCAGCGAACGTTTCTTGCATTTTTTTATAATCAGTTGTCGTAAGAATTATTTTCTCATAAAGATCAAAACTGTATAAAAAAACTTGTAACAGATAATCATGAGAAGGCTTGTTTCCTTCTACCATTTCTTTGGTTTTAAAGACGATATCTCTAGTAGCCTCTTGGTATTCCTTTATTTTTATTTGCTGCTGAATGATTTCCTTAAATACTCCGTCAAAATCAGTTTTGGAATTGTAAAATTTTGATTTAATTTTTAAATATTTCGATATTTCGATATAGTTTTCACCAATCATTCTCCTTGCTTGTTGGTGAGGTCTCAATAGGTAATCTACTACATAAACCAAAATGAACCAAAGCGTGCCAGCGAAAAAAACAACAGCATTGTAGAGTGCAGAGTGTTTGCCTGCTATCCCATCTATAAAAATGGCAAATACCAAAAGTGTAAGAGAACCTACAATATCCATCCACTTGCCAAAAACGCCTAACATGCTTAGAATAATGCCAAAAAGTATAATTTCTATGTAGATGAAAAATAGATTGTCTTTTAATAAACTAGGGACAAGTGCTGCAAAAAAGTATAAAACTGATATTTTTAAAAATGATTTTCTTTTTTCCTTGTAAGAGCCTGTAATATCAGCATAAGCTATAAGGATGGTGCCAAGTGGAAATAAAAAATAATCTTGAAATCTTCCGGTGTATACCAATAATATAGATGGAAAGATGACAGCCAATGCATTTCTAAACCCCGCATAGATGAAGTGACTGTTGGTAAATCTTTTAATTTCAGTTTGATAATTCATTTGATAAAGATAAATAATGTTTTATGAACTAAAAATAAGTACGATGAAAATTGTATTTAGAAATGTTTTTAAAAACTTTTTTCTATTTTTGTTAAAAACTGTTTGTGAAAAAGAACTATGAAGTAGCAATCATCGGAACCGGTCCGTCTGGTGCATTTGCAGCCTATAACTTAGCTAAAAAAGGCATTTCTACCGTTGTTATTGATAAGGAGACATTGCCAAGATATAAAATCTGTGGTGGTGGTCTGGTCTACAGAGGCAGAAAAATGCTCGATTTTGACATCGATGAAATTCTAGAAGGACAATTTAATCAAGTAGATATTTTTGTAAAAGACAAAGATGTTCATTTCTCCCCAGAAAGAGACCTGCCAGTTATCAGCATGGTGATGAGAGATAGTTTTGATGAACTTTTGGTGAAAAAAGCCCAAGAATTTGGTGCAGAACTCTTACAAAATTCCGAAGTGAAATCCATAGAAAATGGAGTTTTAAAATTTGCAAATTCAGAGTTAGAAATTGAGGCGAAAATTATTGTTATTGCAGATGGAGCGCTAAGCCCAGTGTCTAAATTGGCGGGTTTCAAAGATGATAGATTGCTTATTCCTGCCTTAGAATACGAAATAGAAGTTCCCAAAGAAGATTTTGAAAAACTCTCAAAATCGGTTCGTTTTGATATTGATGCAGCGCCTTTTGGTTATGGCTGGTGCTTCCCAAAAAATAATCACCTTTCTGTAGGAGTAGGGGTTCTTAAAACCAAGGCAAAAGTTAAACTAAAAGATTACTGCGAAACTTACATGAAAGATTTAGGAATTAATACCATAATTTCTGAATCTGCACACGGTTTTGTTATTCCTATTACGCCTAGAACAGATTTGGTAAAAGACAATTGCTTTGTGATAGGTGATGCAGCAGGTTTTGCAGACCCTATCGTAGCAGAAGGTATTTCTAACGCTTTGTTAAGTGGTAAAATCATTGCGGAAGCCATAGCAGAAGGTAATTCTGAGGTAGAAAAAACCAAAGAAGTGTATCTTCAAAAAGTTAATGAGAGATTGATTCCAGAACTTAAAATAGGAATAAAACTGGCGAAGTTTTTCTATGAAAATACCAGCATTAGAAATTTATTTTTGAAAAAATTAGGCCCTTTAGCCGCAGAGAGATTAACAGAAGTTTTCCTAGGAAATGCTACTTACCCCTCAGATTACAAGAAAAAATTGCAAGAAAAACTGAAAATGACTTTTTCTTGGATGTAATCAACCATTATTTATCCACAAAATTTTTAAAATAACTTTAGTTTCGTTAAATTTGTGAGTTGTTGGTTTTTTTAATCATTTAAGCCAAAAGAAGGAATATGAGTGAGAATTTACAAGTAAACTACTCCGAAGAAAATATACGCACACTAGATTGGCAAGAACACATTCGCCTTCGTCCCGGAATGTACATCGGGAAGTTAGGAGATGGCTCTTCTGCCGATGATGGTATCTACATTTTATTAAAAGAAATTATCGATAACTCTATCGATGAATTTCGTATGAAATCGGGTAAAAGAATCGAAATTAAAGTAGATGAAGGCAAAGTGACCATCAGAGATTTCGGACGTGGAATTCCACTCGGAAAAGTGGTAGATGCTGTTTCTAAAATGAATACCGGAGGTAAATATGACTCTAAAGCCTTCAAAAAGTCTGTAGGTCTAAACGGAGTGGGTACCAAAGCCGTAAATGCCCTTTCAGATTATTTCAGAGTGCGTTCCTTTCGTGATGGTAAAATGAAAGTAGCAGAGTTTTCTAAAGGTAATATTGTAGAAAATTTTCCTGAAAATGATACTTCTGATAGAAACGGAACCGAAATTTCCTTCGTTCCTGACCAAGATATTTTCTTAAATTTTAAATTCAGAAAAGAATACATAGAGCGTATGCTCAGAAATTATGCTTACCTGAACCCAGGTTTGAAAATTATATTCAATGGCGAAACCTATTTTTCTGAAAACGGATTAAAAGATTTATTAAATGAAGAACTAGAAGGTGAAATTATCTATCCCATTATTCACATAAGAGACGAAGATATAGAAGTAGCCATCACCCATTCTGATAAATCTCAAACTGAAACCTATTTCTCTTTCGTAAACGGACAAAATACCACACAAGGAGGAACTCACCTCAATGCCTTCCGTGAAGCGTATGTAAAAACCATTAGAGAATTTTTTAATAAAAATTTTGAAGCAGCAGACGTTAGAAAATCCATCATCGCTGCGGTTTCTATCAATGTAGAAGAACCGGTTTTCGAATCTCAAACCAAAACAAAACTCGGTTCTAATGATATCAGCCCCAATGGCCCTACGGTAAGAACTTTTATCATAGACTTCCTAAAGAAAAAACTAGATGATTTCTTACACAAAAATCCAGAAGTAGCCGAAGCCATCCAAAGAAAAATAATCATTTCTGAAAGAGAAAGAAAAGAACTTTCTGGTATTCAGAAATTAGCGAGAGAAAGAGCCAAGAAAGTTTCTCTTCACAATAAAAAACTCAGAGATTGTAGACAGCATTACAACGACCAAAAAGCGCCTAGAAAAGCCGAAACGCAGATTTTTATCACCGAAGGTGATTCTGCTTCGGGCTCTATCACCAAATCTAGAGATGTAGAAACTCAAGCGGTATTTTCTCTAAGAGGTAAACCACTCAATTGTTATGGTCTTACCAAAAGGGTAGTCTACGAAAATGAAGAATTTAACCTCTTACAAGCAGCCCTCAATATCGAAGATTCTATGGAGGATTTGCGCTACAACCAAGTGGTGATTGCTACAGATGCCGATGTAGATGGTATGCACATCAGACTTTTGATGATTACTTTTTTTCTGCAATTTTTTCCAGATTTAATTAAAAACGGTCACCTATATATTTTGCAAACCCCACTTTTCAGGGTGAGAAATAAAAAAGAAACTCGCTATTGCTATAGTGATGCTGAAAGAGTAAAAGCACTGAATGAACTTGGGAAAAATCCTGAAATTACAAGATTCAAAGGTTTGGGAGAAATTTCACCAGATGAATTCAAACATTTTATTGGTAAAGACATAAGATTAGAACCTGTGGTTCTAGGGAAAGACCAAACCATAGAAAATCTTTTAGAATTTTATATGGGGAAAAATACACCAGATAGACAAATGTTTATTCTAGAAAATTTGGTGGTTGAAGAAGCAAATATTGAAAGCAAAGAAATAAACGCTACTGATTAATAACCTAAAATAAAAACACATGAGACTAAGCAATAGAAACAAAGCCCCGTATTATAATTTTATTCTTACATTAATTAACGTGCTTATTGTGCTTGGCGTTTTTGTTTTTATTTTAGAAAAAACAAGATTGGCAATGTTTGGTAACGAAGAACTATTCTTTGTCTTGATACCATTTGTATTGTTGGTTTTATTCTTAATCAGAGGCCGACAAATTTTTGAATATGATAGTGACGGAGAAGCAATCAATTTTAAAAATAGGAACATCATCCCATTTCTAAGTAAAGAAGCCAGAGATGAATTTCCTAAGTATAAGTTGATTTCTTATGAAGTGGTAAATGCTATTTTTTTTAAAAGACTTTACATAAAAATTAAAAGTAAGAAAGACCATGCTGCAATTGTATTGAAATATGATATTTCTTACCTCACGATAAAAGAAATTAAAGACTTGAAAATTTCCCTAAATAAAATCGTGAAAACCAATAGAGAAGAAAAAAGAGAAGGTAAAACGCAAGGACAATAATGGAAGAACATACCCACAAAGAAGAATCCCTAAAAAAAGTTTCTGGTCTATATAAAGACTGGTTTTTAGATTATGCTTCTTATGTAATTTTAGATAGAGCAATTCCGTCTATTTTTGATGGTTTCAAACCAGTACAACGTAGAATTATGCATTCTATGCGCGAGCTGGAAGATGGCAGATACAATAAAGTGGCCAACATTGTAGGTAATACCATGAAATATCACCCTCACGGTGATGCTTCTATTACCGATGCTATGGTGCAAATAGGACAAAAAGAACTCCTCATCGATACCCAAGGAAACTGGGGGAATATCTACACCGGAGATTCTGCAGCAGCAGCCCGTTATATAGAAGCCAGACTCACTCCATTTGCTCTAGAAGTGGTTTTTAATCCCAAAACTACAGATTGGGCGAAGTCTTATGATGGTAGAAATAATGAACCTATAGACCTTCCTGTGAAATTTCCACTCCTTTTAGCGCAAGGCGTAGAAGGTATCGGGGTAGGACTTTCTACTAAAATTCTTCCCCATAATTTCAATGAATTATTAGAAGCTTCTGTTAAATACCTGAAAGGTAAAAAGTTTGAAATTTATCCAGACTTTCAAACCGCTGGTATGCTAGATGTAACCAATTATAACGAGGGTCAACGTGGTGGTAAAGTGCGTGCCAGAGCCAGAATCATCCAAAAAGATAAACATACCCTTTGCATTACCGAACTTCCTTTTTCTAAAAATACTGGCGAATTGATAGACAGCATCATCAAAGCCAATGAAAAAGGGAAAATCAAAATCAAAAAAATTGAAGACAATACTTCTGATAAAGTAGAAATCAATATTCTGCTGAATAATGATGTGTCTCCAGACAAAACCATAGATGCACTCTATGCCTTCACAGATTGCGAGGTTTCTATTTCGCCTAATGCTTGTGTAATTGTAGGCGATAAACCAGAGTTTCTTACCGTTTCTGAAATTCTAAGAAGAAATACAGACCACACCGTTTCTTTGCTTAAAAAAGAGCTAGAAATTGAACTGAACGAACTCGAAGAAAAATGGCATTTTGCTTCCCTAGAAAGAATTTTTATAGAAAACGAAATCTATCAAGAAATTAAAGGTAAAAATTCTAAGGAAGAGGTATATGCAGCCATTGATAAGGCATTAAAACCATTTACAAAAAATCTAAAACGCGAGGTTACTACAGAAGACATTATTCGTCTTACAGAGCTTCCATTCATGCGTATTTCTAGATATGACAGAGACAAAGCCGAAGAAAATATCTTGGCTCTAGAAGGTAAAATGGAACAAGTGAAGCATCATTTGGCCAACTTAATTGCTTATGCGATTGATTATTTCACCAATATTCAGAAAAAATACGGAAAGGACAAAGAACGCAAAACTGAACTTAGAATTTTTGATACCATAGACGCTACCAAAGTAGTTTTGGCGAATGAAAAATTCTATGTCAATCGTGCAGAAGGTTTCATAGGAACTTCCCTCAAAAAAGATGAATATGTATTTGACTGTTCTGATATTGATGACATCATTACCTTCCAAAAAGATGGTACCATGAAGGTGGTAAAAGTAGAAGCCAAAACCTTTATCGGTAAAAATATAGAACACGTAGGCGTTTTCAAAAAAGGAGACAAACGCACGGTCTACAATATGATTTATAGAGAAGGAAAAGACGGACCATATTATATGAAACGTTTCTCTGTAACGGGTGTCACCAGAAATACCGATTATAAGTTGGCTTCGGATAAAAAAGGGTCAGAAATGTTGTATTTTTCTGCCAATCCTAATGGGGAAGCAGAAACGGTAACCGTTCTATTAAAACCGAATTCTAGAGTAAGAAAAAGCAAAATTGATATCGATTTCTCAGAATTAGCAATTAAAGGGCGTGATTCTAGAGGAAATTTAGTAACCAAATATGCGGTGAAAAAAGTAGATTTAAAAGAAGAAGGCGTTTCTACTTTAGCACCTAGAAAAATATGGTTTGATGATACCGTTCGCCGTCTCAATGCTGATGGAAGAGGTACGCTTCTCGGAAGTTTCAAAGGAGATGATAAAATTCTTACCATCAATCAAAACGGCGAAGCCAAATTGGTTTCTTTTGACCTTAGCAATAGATTTGATGACGAATACCTGATTTTAGAAAAATGGAACCCAGAACAAGCGGTTTCTTGTATCTATTTTGATGGAGAAAAAGGCATTTATTTCATCAAACGTTTCTTGCTAGAAAATACCACCAATGTGCAGACTTTTATGCCAAGTGAACATCCTAAATCTTTTATAGAATTTGTGGGGACTTCGGATAATTGCACCGCAGAAATTATTTTTGCTAAAGATAAAAATGGCAAAGAAAAAGAACCAGAAACCATTAATATTGATGAATTTATTGCGATAAAAGGCATTAAAGCCATGGGAAATCAGTTTGTAAAAGACAAAGTGAAAACCATCAATATTACCGTTCCAGAACCTGTAGAAGAAATAGAAGAACCAGAATTAGAAGAAACACCAGAATCTGATGACGAAATACCAGAAGAAGGACAAATAGGTGACTTGTTCTCTAGTGAAGAATAAAATAATTTTTGAATTACGATTTTGGATTGATGATTTTATATTTGTTTGAAAAAATTAAATTTCAATTATCAACCATCAACCATCAACAAATAAAATATGCATCCAGTTTTAATAGCAATTATAGCCATTACCGTCATTATCAGTTTAGCAGGTTTTCAAAACATTTCTGTATTTGAAAAATATAAATTTAATGTTAGCGCCATCAAATACAAAAAAGAATACATCAGACTACTTTCTGCTGGTTTTTTACACGCAGATTATATGCATTTGTTTTTGAATATGTATGTTTTGTACTCATTCTCATTTGGTGCACTTTATTATTTTGGAGTGAGTGGTTTTATGATAACATATATTGGAGCAATTATATTAGGGAATTTATTTTCTTTGTATATCTATAAAAATCAAGGGTGGTATTCTGCTATTGGTGCAAGTGGTGGCGTTTCTGGAATTGTTTTTGCAAGTGTTGCAATGAATCCTGTTCAGAGTAGTATTGGAATTATCTTTTTGCCACCAGAATTTAGTATTCCCGGATTTGTTTTCGGGCTGCTCTATTTTTCCTACTCCGTTTATATGATGCTTAATCCTAAACCGCATGATAATATTGGTCACGCTGCGCATTTGGGCGGTGCTGCTTTTGGTTTGGTTTATGCGGTAGCTACAGAACCTGAAGTTGCCTTTAGCAATATTTACTTTCTAGGCGTAATGTCTTTGCCTTTGTTGTATATGGCGTATCAGGTTTTTGTGAAGAAAAGGATAGGGTAAATTTTATATGTCAATTTTAAAATAAAAAAAGTCGGAAACTAAATTCCGACTTTCTGTTTTTTCTACGGCTTCTCATCCGTCAATTCAAATCCCCAATCTTTGCCTTTTAGGGTAGAAGGTATTCCTCTGGTCATCCAAACGGGTGCTTTGGTATCTTTTAAATAATAATCAAAAAACTGTTGTTCACGGATTTGAATATCTTTTTTGTTTTGTCTTTTGGTCAGGTTATGGTCGTCATTATTGTAATTCAGTAACCATACTTTTTTGTCTAATCTGCGCAATGCAGTAAACATTTCAATCCCTTGATACCAAGGAACTGCGCCATCTTTGTCGTTGCTCATAATTACCACAGGGGTAGTGACTTTATCTAAATGAAAAAGCGGAGAATTTTCTAAATACAATTCAGGTGCTTCCCAAAGGGTTTTCCCTATTCTGCTCTGACTTTTCTCGTACTGAAACTGACGGTTCATACCACTTGACCATCGTATTCCTCCATACGCTGAGGTCATATTGACTACAGGAGCACCTGCCCATGCTGCGGCATATAAATCGTTTTGCGTGATGAGGTAAGAAACCTGATAACCTCCCCAACTTTGCCCTTGAATTCCTATTTTTTTGCCATTGACCCAAGAATTTTTCTTTAAATATTCTACTCCAGAATTAATGTATTCTACGGCAGATGGCCCAGGATGTCCGTCTTCATATGAAATATCAGGCGCAAAAACCAAATATCCATTGCTCACAAAATAGGAAATATTCAATCGAGATGGAGTAGGAGCGGGTGCAATATATCGGTTCAATCCGTCTGAAAGTTTTTCGTAGAAATACACAATCATCGGATATTTTTTATTTGGGTCAAAATCTTCTGGTTTGTACAGAATTCCTTTAGATGGGTAACCTTTTGGCGTTGTCCAAGAGATGAGTTCTGTGCTTCCCCAATTGTATTGACTTTGTTGAGGATTAATATCGGAAATTTTATTTTCAGTTTTGAAATGATCAGAAATGTAAACATTGGGTGCTTGCTGATACGTTTCTTTGGTGTATGTATACACTTCTGCATTTTTGGCTTTAACTAAATTTTTATAGCCGTAGAAATCGCCCATTTGCAATAATTCCGGATTTTTGGATGTAGCAATCTTCGTTTTGAAAATTCCAGATTGTTTATTGTCTTCGTTAAAGGCAAAAAGATACATGTCATTAGTTCTATTGAAACTTCTAATGTCTTTATCGAGTTGATAGGTGTCAAACGAAATTTTATTTTTCCTTCCGAAACCATTGGTAATGTTTTTCGGAGCGGTCTTTCCATCCAAAAAGAATTCCCAAAGATCATATCTGTCTTTAATAATTACGGAATAATCTTTGTCTGTAAATCCTTCCAATCCATAAGCATTGGGATAATCTGGCATATCAAATTCTTCGTCTGTGAATTTTACGGCTAAACCCTTATTCAGTTGAGTGGTAGATTTTTTATCAATATCATAAGCGTACCAGTTGCCATTTTCTCGGTTAAAATAAACCATAAATTTCCCCAATGGCGAAGGATAAATTATTCCGTTATGGTTTTTTAAAAATTCTGTAGCTTCTCCAGAGATATTATTAACAAGGTAATAGGTTTTCTTTTCTACGCCGGTCCACTGAAAATCTGCTCTGGAATCATTATTAGAAATACCAAGTGAATAGGGTGCGTTTCCTTCATTAATAATGGCAATAGAATCCATTTTAGGGTGAGAAAGCGCGGTCAACGTTTCTGGTTTTTCGGTTTGAAGAACAGCATCATAAGATTTTTTCAAATCTTTATTTAGATTTTTAAGCTGAATGGTTTTTAGATAATCATCTTTATAGCTCCATACATCTAAAATGGCATGGTCATTCACAATCAGCGCAGTGTCTTTGGCAATAGGTTTTGGTGCAACTCCAAAGTACAATTGTTTGCCGTCTTTACTGAAATTTGGCGCTTGATATTCAGAAATCACCCAATCTTTTGGCATTTTTGGAGATTTTTGATTCAAGACAGCTTTCTTGTTTTTAGAAAAATAGTACAAGTGATAATCTTTCACCAAATCATTTTCAGCAGAAGTAGTACCGGTTAATGCAAATTGAGTTCCTGATTGATCAAAAGTCAATTGTGCAAAACTTCCTTCTTCTTCTATCAATTTATTGACGCCAAAGTTTTCTAAATTCACCAAATTAACACTTTGCAGCGCATATTTCTTGGGTTGAGATTTATCTTTGGGCTTGTCTTTTTCCTTGTCTTTATCTTTCGGGTCTTTCTTTTCTTCTGGTTTTTGTGTTACAAAAGCCAATTGTTTTCCATTTTCACTGAACTGATATTTTACCACATTCTGGAAACTTTGTTTCTTTCCGGTGGCTAAATTCACCACCACCAATTCAGATGGCTTTATATTTTTATCATCATCTTCTTTCGCATCTTCTTTGTCATCGTCTTTTGCAGCGTCAGATGATTTGTCTTTTAAATTTTCTAAGAGGTACGCAATAAAAGAACCTCCTTTTAATGGCGCTTTATAAGATTTGATATTAGCTAATTTTTCTGTTTTTTGGGTAGAAAGATTCACAATGTAGAGAGAATCTTTGGTCAGTTTATCTTTTTTGAGTTTTTTGTCTTTTACCGCCTTTATGTCTTTGTAGAATGGTTTTACCGTGAAAAGCGCAAATTTAGAATCGCTGGTGAAGAATAATTTGCTAGCTCTCGGGAATTTTTGTTGAGTTTTTTGGGTGGTAGAGTACAAATAGAGGTTTCCGTCTCCTTCCTGCACGTCTACATAATAGCCTAACCATTTTCCGTCGTTAGACATTAATCTGCTCCCAACAGATTGCCAAGCATCATAAACGCTGTGGTCAAGTGGTTTTTTCTGTGCAGAAATATAATTAATGATGAGTAGAAAGGTACAAAGAATAAGGGGTCTTAATTTCAGCATAATACTATTTTTATAAGATGATGCCATAAAAATAAGTAAAACTTTCAAAAAAAACAGAAAATTAAATCATAAATTCCGTCTATTTTTATGAGCCTGTTTAAATTTTATTACAATTATTTTTTATAACTATTTTAAGAAGGATTTTTTGCTTTTTAATTGCAGATTTATCGGGATAAATCAAAAATAAAAAGTGAAAAATAGGCTTAAAAGAGCAAAAAAATAATGTAAAGATAATTTTTAAGAGTTATAAACTTTTTTTTCGATATAATTTAAACAGGCTCTATATCATAAAACGATTTTTTTAAGACTTATAAACTATTGCTTCTTAGATTTAAAATAAAGATTTTTATCTTACAATTAGATTGAAAAACAAAACATTCCTCTTTTTTTACTTTTGAAATGCTATTTCCAATCATTTCTTTTGTCTCCTTTGCTGTAGTTTAAAATTTTTTTTTTCATGAATTGAAGAAAATATAAGCTATTTTTTAGCCATTACAAATCGGTCATTCCCTGATAAATCTTTAATCAAATGAGCTTCAGAATAATTCCCAAACAATTCCAAGGTTTCCTTTCCTAATTTTTGATTGATTTCAAGAAAAATCATTCCGTTTTCGTTGAGGAATTGTTCACCATCTTTGGCGATTTTGCGATAGAAAATAAGCTCATCTGAAGTAGGCGAAAAAAGAGCTATATTGGGTTCAAAACCTTTTACAGATTCTTCGATTTCAATATTTTCATCGATGCCAATGTATGGCGGATTTGAGATGATGATGTCGTAATTTTCGGTAAGTTCTGTGTTTAGATAATCTTTTTGTATAAAATTAATTTCTGTTTTATGAAAATCTGCATTTTTTTTGGCAATTTCCAATGCTTTTTCAGAAATATCCATCGCCGAGATTTCTACATTTTTAAAATGTTTCTTCAAAGTAATCGGTATAATTCCAGAACCGGTACCAATATCCAAAATTTTTAAACCTCGCAACTCGTAACCCTCAACTTGTAACGTATTAATTGCCAATTCCACCAGCTCTTCGGTTTCTGGCCTCGGAATCAAGACGTTTTCATCCACCCAAAACTTCTTCCCGTAGAATTCTGTGTAACCCAAAATTTGCTGGTATGGTTTACCTGTTTTTAATTCTAGAACAATTTCATTCAGTTCTTCCTCATCGCTTATCAAAAGTTCTTGATGCGCAAACCTGCGTTGCTGAAACTTATCAAATCCTGTTTTTTCATACAAGAAAATAGAGTAGAGTTGGGCACTTTCAGCCTCAGTATATAGCGCCGAAAGTTCACCCTTGAAATGTCTTTTAAATTCTAGAATGGTCATTTGATGAATCAAAAATTGAAAATGGAGAATTGAAAATTATCGTGTAAAAACCAATTTATTCTCGGTAGATTTTTCTTCGTTAATGAGATAACCTTCCAAGTTAAAAGCTTTCACGTCATTTAAGGTTTTGGCTTGGGTTTCTGCACAAAATCTAGCCACTAAACCTCTCGCATGTTTGGTATAAACCACAATGGTTTTCAACTTTCCATCGGGTTGAGTTTGGTAAAATTCAAAATCGATGATGGGATTTGTGATTTTTTTTCTGTTCACAACTTTTCCATACTCATTACTAGCAAGATTCAGCAATATTTCATTTTTCTTAAGCTCAGAATTGAGTTGCTCGGTTACTTTATCTGTCCAAAATTCATATAAGTTTTTATAGTTTTCAAACTCAAAATTTCTACCCATTTCTAATCGGTAAAGCATTACTTTGTCAGATGGTTTTAGCAATCCATAGAGACCAGAAAGTATTCTGTGGTTTTTCTGTAAATAATCGACAGCACTTTTATCAAGAGTTTTGGCATCTAAACCTCTGTAAACTTCACCGGTAAAGGCAAAAAGAGCTGGACAAGATTCTTTGGCGCTTGGTTTGGGTTTCCAAACTTGGTTGCGTTGCCAGTTTTCATCTGCTAATTTGGACGAAATTTCCATCAATTCTGATAAATATTTAGGCGATTTTTCCTTGAGATAAGATTGTATCAGAGTTGCTTCTTCTATAAATTTTGGAGTAGTTGATTTTAAAAACTCTGTAGAATTTTCTACATTCATCAATTTAGCAGGTGAAGTAATGATTTTCATTGGAAATTTGAAGTTTGAATTTGAAACCTCAAAAATAAAACAAATTTTGATTTTTACAGCCTATTTCTTTAATAGACGGAACTTGCGCTCCGACTATAAAAGAAAGGAGCTTTTACATTTTTTTTGATTCAAATGGATAATTTTAATAAAATCATTGATTGAAATTTTAGTTCCATTCATGTCAATTCGAAGAATTTCTAATGTTGATAATCCTAAAATCAAATAATATGTTGTAAATTTTCCTCCTCCTATTAATTTTCCGGTAACAAGTACATCAGTCCACTTTATTTCTCTTTTTTCATTAATCACGAATGAATTTTCCTTAACCTCTAAAAATGTTTTCTTCTTTTTTAAAAAAATAGAATATAATGAGTGTATTAATAAGAAAAAATTTATCAAATAGAAAAAAGAAATTAGATGATTATCATTAATTACTTCTTTTTTATCATATAGAAGTTTAGAAAGAAAAAGAATAGATAAAATTAGAAACAAAATTGGAAAAAAATTGCTTTCAGATATTTTTAAACCAATTGTTTGCTTGTAATCTGTGAATTTAGAATCACTGATGTTCTCAATTTCCTCATAGGAATATGGACTTAAAATATCGTTAGTATATTTTTCTTGTATTTTGAGCCTAACTAATTTTTTTCTTTCAATTTCCATTAATTATTTTGAATTTGATAGTAATCATTTAAAAAAGTACACAATGTAACTAATTTTTAAACTAAACGAATATAAAAACTTTAGGGTTGGGGTAAAGAAAAATGTTTTCAATTCCTAATTTTTACTAACAAACGCGCCTAAAAATCTGCATAATCCGCAAAATCCGCGAGAATGAAAAAAAACAATATCATTTCCAATCCATTTCATCCACCATCGCCAAAGGCGAAACTTAATGCTCTTAACCAGATCTCGCGGATTTTCAATCCGTGAGTCTTCACACAACAATACCACCACCCAATAATCTGCATAAATCTGCGGGAATCAAAAACCATTTTTTTTTCCTCCCTTTAGGGCAGGGGAAAAGAAGAAAATGTTTTTTTTACCAATCAATCTTTCTAATTTACAATCAGAGTAAAAAAAATTAAGAAGTGTCTTTTAACGATTCCCCTCTAAAAAAGGGGTGTCATCCCGATTCTCGGGATGACGGGGTGTTTTTTTTCTTATTAAAAATTAAAGATATCCGACTTCTAATTCTTACTAAAAAAATAGAGTAGTCCCCTAACCTCCAAAAGGTTCTTAGGTCATTGCCGCTGCACCTTTTAGAGGTTGTTTCTGTTCCTCGCTTTAAAGACCATTTTCTTCCTCCCTTTAGAGCAGGGGAAAAGAAGAAAATGCTTTTGGTGATTACCCTTTTTGCGTTCTAACCACAAAAATAGTAACGCAGAAAGGTTTGGTTCAGAAATCATCAAAGTATCTTATAAACTCAACTAATTTTTCTAAAAAAAAAAGAGAACCACCAGTTCTCTTTGAAATATCATTTAAAAATTTTACGACAACCCCATAACTCCTGAAAAGAGCTCCCAAAGCGAGCCTGCCCAGAGCTTGTCGAAGGGTTCAACAGGAGTTTGACTTCGTCGATTTTCAATTCATCTCGTGTCCTTCGGACAAGACGACATGAGGCGATAGCCGAACTGAGCGAAGCTAAACTCTAGTTATTATCTGCAGCACTTTTATTTTGCAAATTTAGAATTTTTAAAAGCCGCAATTATTTCTTTTGTTTCATCATTTTCATTTGCATAAACAATAGAAAAATTAGCGTAATAATTTTTAATTTTTGCAAAATATATTATGAAATGCTGTGAAATACTATTTCCTAAATCCATAGTCAACTCAGATTTGTAAAAATTTACATTATCAATTTTTTCAGTTGAGTATTTAGTTTCAAATTTTGTTTTTGGATTTGAAACTTTTAACGCTTCAATTAATGATTTATTTTGGTCTTCGGCTTTTTTCTTAAGGTCAATATTTTCTTTGTTGTTTTCAATTATTGTATAGAAAAAGTTATATTTTGAACCTTGATATGTGATTTCTTCAATCTCATTTTTTTTATTAGAGATTTTTGGTTTTTGTTCAGTCGTATTTTCAGCTACGACAATTTGAACAGGTTGTTTGTTAAAGTTCATATCTTTAAAACTTTCCGGAAAAGAAATTGTCCATTCAATTTTATCATTATGATATCTATTTTTTTGCTGACCATAAGTTAATACTGTCATAATTAAAGAAATGGTTGATAAAATAAATTTTATTTTCATTAGCGTTTTTTTTTGTATTGCAGATAACGGTTTGGGTATTGCCGAAGGCGGGGATTTTTAGTACAAAAGTTCAATCGAAGAACAAGTGTTGAACCTTGTACAAATGCCCAATAGAAGCCGTTCAGCCCCGCTTTTGGCAATACCTTGTTATGTGGCGTTTTTCTATTCATTCGGTCTAGCAGCTCTTAGTTTTCTATGTGTTATTGTTCTAACATAGTCAGCAATTTCATTCCAATTAAGTTCTGTAAGTCTGTTTTGTCTTGGTATCCTGACTGTAAATGTTTCATTGTCTTGGCTTGGTTCAGGAACGTCTTTCAATAAAATCCAATAAGCTTCGTTTTCTTCTTCAACAAACTTTACAAGTAGCACAACTCTTAAATTATCCCATAGATAATTGTAAGTCGCAACTCTTAACGTTTGTCTTTCGTCATCACCATTTATATCAGGCAAATGAGAACTCTTAAGTTGCACTATAAACTCAAGCCCTTTGTAAACTCCATCTTCCGCAATTTCTATATTCAAATCTTGTCCGTAATCTCTATCAATTGAGTTTACGTTCCAATCATTCGGTAAATAGTTACGAAAAAAAATGATTGATTTTTCTTCAAGTGTATGGTTTTCGTGTCGTATTGGAAATTTTTTAGCCATTCTTAATTTCAATTTTGTTTGTTTGACTATCGTATGTCATTACTAAATGTCTGTCCCAATTTAGAAATTCGTCACAAGTAAATTCGAGTTTTGAGTTTTCCCAATTTTTGAACTCTATAATGTCCATTTGGATTGGGCTTTCAATTGATGTCTTATGTTTGATACTTGTAATTACCTTTTCAAAATTGTAATAGTCAGCAAGTATAAAATCTCCATTTGGTGCAACTGTCAAATTTTGGTATTGAGGTTGGTCTTCAAAATCTGTTAAGTTTCCTGTTTCTCTGTCAAGCTGATATAGGTAGTCCGAAGTCAAAACCAATATAATACTCTTAAAAGTCGAGATAGCAACTTGTCTTGGAAACCCACGAAATTGTCCGCACCATTCCGTATAGTCGTCATTGGTAAATTTTATAAAAGTCCAACTTTGAGAATTCCACGCACTTTCATTGTCGTAAATTCTTTCGGTGTATTCTCCAGAGTATGGTTGACTTATTATTTCTGCTTCAATTATCATTCGTGGTGTCGGTCTTTAAAATGCCACATAACTCTCAAATATACGCAACTCTAGGAAAAGCCAAAGTATTTTTGAGTAATTTTAAAAGATTGATATATTGTGAGTTATACTTGTTTTTGGGTTATTAATATTTTTTCTACGCAATTAAAAATATTTTTTTACGCAACTATAAATATTTTTTTGCGCAAATGTTTTTTATTACTATTTTTTCTTTGCTTGTATTTTAAATCAAATGTAATTATTTTTTTTAAGATAACAATACGGTTTTTTGTAAGGTGATGTATTTATTTTGTTGTATCTGTCATATTTTACTTTTCTAAAATTTCACTTTTTTACTTTTAAATAAGATTTTATTCTATCCTTTAATTAGCCTTCTTTGCATTACAAAATGCTGTTTTTTGTAATTCTTACCTTGCACCTTACATCCTGCATCTCGCATCTCGCATCTCGCACCTAGTATCTCGTGTCTCGCACCTCGTACCCAGCAACCAACACCTCATCATTCATCATTCATCACTCATCACCCATCGTCCCATCTCATAGGCTAATTAGAGTCACATCAAAAGAAGGGTTGTAGTATAGTTGTAGTATACTAAAGTCTAGTCAAGCTAAAGTCAAAGTCATGTCTTCTAATAGTCAAAGCCAATTAAAAAGGTAGCGTAAACAATTAAAAATTAAGAAGATCATCTACAGACTTCAGATGTGGGTGGTACCCATAAAGGAAGACACCAATAAAATGAAAGCCATAGTAATAAAGGATAATCTTTAGCGTACTTAACTTTATACAAACTCTAGAATATAAAATAAGAGAGGGTAGAAGTAATAGTATACACGCTAGAAGCCACTAAAAATAAGAATTTACTTACAACTCACCCTTTCCTTCTCTTAGGATTTCTGGTTCACCACTAGTTAAATCTACTATGGTAGAGGCTACATTGTCTCCATAACCAGAATCGATGACGATATCGACCAGATGGTCATATTTTTCGGCAATCAACTCAGGGTCTGTAGAATATTCTACCACCTCGTCGTCATCCTTGATAGAGGTAGAAGCGATAGGATGCCCCAACTTTTCTACAATCAACTGCGGAATAGGGTGGTCTGGCACACGGATTCCTACTGTTTTTTTGCCTTTGTAAGCGAGAGGTAAGTTTTTGTTGGCTTCTAGAATAAAGGTAAAAGGACCTGGGATTTTACTTTTAAGCAATCTAAAAGTAGAAGTTTCTATAGGCCTAGTAAACTCCGAAAGATGGCTCAGATTGTTACAAATAATAGAAAATTGGGCTTTGTCTAAACTAGTGTGCTTTAGTTTGGCCAATTTTTCCATGGCTTTTATATTGTTGATATCGCATCCCAAAGCATACACCGTGTCTGATGGATAGATGATTAATCCACCGTTTTCTAAAGTTTTAATCACCTCATTGATATAATTCTCCTGAGGATTATTGGGGTATATTTTTAGGATTTTTGCCATACTTCAAAGTTAAGGAATAAAAAAAGAGAATCAAAATATTTGATTCTCTTATAATTTAGTAGCGAGACGTGTTCGCTTTAGCGAAACAGGACTCGAACCTGTGTTCGCCTAGGCGAATATGAGCCCTTTGATGTATTCTCTACCTTTACCAGTTTTTAAATATTTTTCTCTAGCTAAGGCTTCTTTTTTGTCTTCAAAAAATTCTACATGAATTACAGACCATGGTCTAAATTTTCTTGTATAACCATCTTTTGAAAGATAATTATGTGACTTAAACCTCTCAATAAGATTAGAAGTACAGCCAACATAAGTTTTGCTGTACTTTTCTGAAAACAGTATGTAAACCACAAAATTATCCATAATAAAAAAGAGGATTAAATAATTAATCCTCTTGTCTTTGTAGCGAGAACAGGACTCGAACCTGTGACCTTCGGGTTATGAGCCCGACGAGCTACCTACTGCTCCATCTCGCGATATTGTGGTGCAAAGATACTACTATTTTTTTAATTTGCAAATATTTATTTGAATTTCACGTTAATGCTTTATTAATCAGTTAGATAAATATATAAATGCAATTGTTACAAATGGTTTTTTGGTTTGTTTAGACTTATAGTAATTACGTTAAAGATGGTTAAATGTCATTTAATAATGTTTTATGGTCTGGTTTGTATGTTATACCTTAGCAAAAATTTTATATAATGAAAAGACTATTCTTTTTTTCAGTTTTAGTTTTACTCATCGGTTGTAGAGATTATAATGAGGTGGTAGTTACTCCACCAGTTCCAGAACAAGTACAACAGCCTTATGAAAAGCCTTACCTTCTTACAGATTCTCAGAAATTTATTTACGACAATGCTGCTTTGCCTGAAATTACCGTTGAAGTACCACTTACAGAATGGAATAAATTTTTAAGTTATTACGATCAAAATCCTGATAATGAAGAATATGTTTCAGGAAAGTTTGCATTTATAAAAAACGGAACTACAGAGACTTTAGACAATATTGGTTTCAGACTAAGAGGAAATACCAGCAGAAGAAGGCCAGAAGGAAATCGTGGCGAAATGCATAATGCGACCAATCCAGATTGGCACCATGCTAGTTTTACAGTGAGTTTTAAGAAATTTAATAAAACACAATTGTTTCATCAATCAGAAAAACTGATTCTAAAATGGTTTAAAGACGATGCTATGTACGCTAGAGAAGTTTTTTCTTATGATTTATTTGAGAAATTTGGCGTTTGGACGGCACCACAATCCAGCTATTGTAGACTTACAATTAAAGTAGCCGGAGGAGCTAAAGCAGCTTATTTTGGGGTCTATCAAATGATTGAGCCTGTAGATGATACCTATCTAAACAATAGAACGAGTTTTTTTACGACCACAGGAAATCTTTGGAAAGCCAATTGGGGAGCTACCCTCAAAGATCCATCTCAATCAAATATGGGGATAGAAAACATTACTTTAACTTCTAATTATACTCCAATTTATGACTACAAGGGCAGTAAATCTAATCTAGCAGCTGCTAAAACTCAATTGTCTGATTTTATTACCCAAGTAAATTCTAAAACAGGTGATGATTTTAAAAATTATATTTCCCAAAAAATGGATGTCAACCTATTCTTAAAAACCTATGCAGTGAACGTTACGGTAGGTATGTGGGATGATTATTGGAGTAATTCTAATAATTTCTATTTTTATTTTGATGCAGCGGGTAAGTTTTATTTCATACCCTATGATTATGATAACACGCTGGGTACTTCTTTGATGATGAAAGATTCTGGCATTCAAGATCCACTTAATTGGGGAAATAATGTGGAGCATCCTTTAGTGGCTAAGGTTTTATCTATTCCAGAATATAGAACGCAGTATATCAAATACCTTAATGATTTGATGGATAAGAAGTATGACCTTTTTTATGTCAATTATGCTCAACAAAGAATTCAGAATTGGCAAAATAGCATCGCTTCTTATGTTTCTAATGATACCGGTGAAGATATGGAGATAAAAGATGTGCCGGCCAACTGGGGAAATTGTGGTTTTTATAGACTAAGGGGCAGCAGTGCAGATGATAATTATTTCATAAGAAAAGCTTCAAGTATTCCAAAGAATTAGATTTTTGCCCTGAAAATCAGAGGATTAATTATTTTTAACAAAACTTTAACTAATGTTTTAGTGATAGATTAGTTTTTTTACTAAATTTGTATCACTAAATAATTAGTTATGATTTCTTTTTTATTAACTTTGATGTTAGAAGTAATTGATTTTCTAATCTCAATAATGATTTAAAATATGGCGACAAAGACCCTTACCAAAGCAGAAGAACAAGTAATGCAGTATCTCTGGGAAATAGAAAGTGGTTTCCTGAAAGATATTTTAGAACTTTTCCCTGAGCCAAAACCTCATACCAATACCGTTTCCACGATTTTAAAAATTTTGATGGAAAAAGAATTTGTAGGGCACAAAGTTCACGGAAGACAACACGAGTATTTTCCTCTAATTTCTAAGGAAACATACAGTGGTAAATCGATCAAAAGTTTGGTGAAAAACTATTTTGAGGGTTCGTATAGAAATGCGGTTTCTTTTTTGATTGAAAAAAACGAAATGAGCGTAGAAGACTTAGAAATGCTTTTAAATGAACTGAAAAAGTAGGAGATCTGAAGTTAGAAGTAAGAAGATGACTATCAGACCTTTCAAACTAAGTCAAACAAATTCAAACCATTTCAAAAAAGATAAATTATGGAAGCTATTTTCCTCTATTTCGGAAAGATGATTGCAGTTTCGGCGGTTATGTCGGCGTATTATCTTTTGTTTCTTCGCGATAAAACATTTCATCATTACAATAGATTTTACCTTTTATCTACTGTAGTTTTGAGCTTGTTTTTGCCACTTCTTAAGTTAGAATATTTTACCATTGAAACAGACAGTAGAATTTTACTGTTGCTCAATCAGTTTCAACAAAATACTGCAGAAAATCCTACGAAATCATTTGATTTTTGGAGTGTAGGAATTGCTGTTTTGGCACTCATTTCATTGTTTTTAATTCTGAAAATCGCCATCGGTTTGCTTAGAATCAGTCGATTGAGAAAAGAATTTCCGAAAGAAACTTTAGAAGGAATCACTTTTTATAATACCAATTTACAAGACGCACCATTTTCGTTTTTCAGAAATCTATTTTGGAAGAATTCTATTCTCATCAATTCAGATTTAGGAAAACAAATCCTAAAACACGAAATGGTACATATAGAACAGAAACACAGTATCGATAAACTTTTTATACAAATTGTTCAATCGGTTTTTTGGTTCAACCCGATATTTTACTTCATTAAAAAAGAAATCAACCTCATTCATGAATATCTGGCAGACCATAAAGCTGTAAAACAAAGCGATACTCGGGCATTTGCGCAGATGCTATTGGCCAGTAATTTTTCCGGAAATGTATTACCAGCCACGAGTCCGTTTTTATCATCTAACCTTAAAAAACGACTAAAAATGCTTACACAACAAAAAACAAAATTCAGTTATGCGCGTAGAATCTTAGCATTGCCAATTCTATTCTTGGTTTCATTTGCACTACTGGTTAATGCAAAAAACAAAGAAATTAAAGAAACGAATAATGCGATTGCTATTGCAGTACAAACGCTTAAAAAAGATACCACCATCAGGAAGCAAGTTCCTGTAGATAGTTTGGTGAAATTTCATCAAGAAAAAATAAAAGATGCATCAGAAAAACTGAAAAAAGAAAACGAAAAAATTACCACGCTAAGCGAAGAAACACGTAAAAAATCTGAGGAATTACAAAAAATTGCCAAAGAAAAAGGCAATGATAGTTATGAATTTGAACTAAAAGCAAAAGAATTAGACCAATTAGGCAGAGAAATAGACAAAGTAGCCCAATCTGATGACTATGTGAAAAATGTGAAAATTCTAGAATGGAATGGCAAAGAACTAGAAGATGTTTTTAATTCAAAAGAATTTAAAGAAAAATTCAAGTTTGATGAAAAAAAATTGAAAGAACTAGAAAAACTTGGTAAACTAAGAATCTTGACAGATGATGTGATTGGTAAAGTAGAAAGTTTCAGCTTTCCAGAAGGGGATTTCAATATGGTAATGCCTCAAATGCCTAGAAATGGAATGACTTTCAGAGCTGATGTTAATTATGAAGAAAATAAAGCTAACCTTACCAAAGCAGAAAAGAAAAAACTAGAAAAACTATCAAAAGAAAGAAAAGAACTCGCAGAAAAACAAGCAGAATTGGCAAAAAAACAAGCGGAAATTGCCAAACAACAGGCAGAAATTTCTAGAAAATATGCTCAAAATAATCCGTGGATAATTGGGGTAGGTGCTCATTCTCCTAATACTACTGTGGTAACAAGTACTTTAACCAAAATAAATCCAATAAAGGTAGATGGTAAAGACTACGGTAAAAATGTAAAAATTTACATTGACGGGAAATTGGCTGATAAGGCTGAAATGGAGAAACTAAATCCTAGTGATATCGCAACGGTAAATGTTTATAAAAATAATAACAACGGAAAAGAAGAAGGAGAAATAAAAATAGTGACTAAAAAATAATACAATAATTAATTGTTTCAAAGTTTAAATCTTTAATGTAAATTTGAAATCCCAATCCTTCAAGGATACTAAATCCTTGAAGGATTTTACTAAAAAACGAAAATTAAAATTGTACCCATGAAGAAAATATTTATACTTTTTATTTTTGCTGCATCATTTTTGCAAGCTCAAAATCATAGATTCATCTATGAATACAAATTTGTTTCGGATTCTACGCAAAAAGATAATACGACTTCTGAAATGATGTTCCTAGACATAACTAAAAATGGTTCTAAGTACTACAGCAGAGAAGTATATGTACAAGATTCCATCATAAAAGCTGACTTAGAGAAACAATTAAAAGCTGGAATTTCTAATATTAACATAAAAAGAAATGATAAAGGAAAAGTAAGGTACAAAGTCACTAAAGATTACTCTAAAAACAAAACCTACTTCAATACCAAAATTGGTACAGATTCTTACAAAGTTTTAGAAGACAGAACCCTCAATTGGAAGGTTTTACCAGAAAAGCAAAAAATAGGTTCTTGGGAAGCTCAAAAAGCGACCACAGAATTTGCAGGTAGAAAATGGACAGCTTGGTTTGCAGAAGAACTTCCGTTTAATGATGGACCTTACAAATTCAAAGGTTTACCAGGATTAATTGTTAAAATTTCAGACGATACCAATTCTCATAGTATGGAACTAAGAGGAACAGCTAAATTTAACACGATAGAAGAAGAAAATGCGGCCCAAAATACGACCACAGGAAATGGAATGGTTACCAGAACTATAATTGTGGGTGATGGTTTCGGGAATGCTAAAGATGAAATAGAAATCAATAGAGAAAAATATAAAAAAATGTTTTGGGAAGACAGAGAAGATCCTACAAAATCCCTTAAAATGATGCAAGGAAGAGAAGGCTTAGTGATGAAATTTAAAGACCAAAATGGTAATGAAATGTCAATGGCTGATATGATAAAACGTCGCGAAGAAATGCAAAAAGAAGCCAATAAAAGAAATAACAACTTGCTAGAAATAGATTTATTAAAAAAATAGAAATAATGAATAAAAAAATCTTTGTTCTTTTGATTCTTGGGGTGATGAATTTTTTGTCGGCACAGAACCAAAGATTTACGTATGAGTACAAACTGGTATCAGACTCTACCCAACGTGATGATGTAAAAACTGAAATAATGAATTTAGACACTACGCCAAAAGGTTCTAAATTCTACAGTTATACTTCTTTTAAAAGTGATTCTCTAATGAGGGTAGATTTAGAAAAACAATTGAAATCTACGGGCTCTATCAATATCAGAACAGACCAAAGAAAAGGCGTGGTGAGATATACCGTTGCTAAAAATTATCTAAACGGAAATATAGATTTCCGCACAAGAATTGGTATGGACGCCTTCCGTGTGGCCGAAGACCGAAAAATCTCTTGGAAAATATTCCCAGATAAACAGAAAATAGGAAATTGGGAAACCCAAAAAGCAACCGCAGAATTTGCAGGCAGAAAATGGACGGCTTGGTTTTGTAATGATATTCCTATTCAAGACGGACCATACAAATTTTCTGGCTTACCAGGCTTAATTATAAAATTAGAAGATGATACTCTATCTCATATGTATCAATTAATGGCCATTAAAAATTTGGGAACTCTAGAGCCTCAAATTTATGCTTTTGAAATCTCTAAAGAAATTCCATTAACATTAGTAGAGTACAAAAAACTATTTTTAGAGCACAGAAAAGACCCCGCAAAAGGAATGAGACAAATTAGTATGGACAACGGTGTAGTGATTAACATGACCAATAGTCCAGAAAATAATAAGTTTATGAAAGAAAGAGAAGAACGCCTTAAAGAACAAATTAAAAAAGATAATAATCTAATCGAAATTGACCTTTTGAAATAGAAATGAAAATAAAACAAAAAAAATCCTGAAAATTTTCAAACTTTCAGGATTTTTTTATTATTCCAACTTCTAACTTCCATCTTCCATCTCAATCTTCACTACATCATCTTCTTAGAATCTGCAATAAACTGCGCCAAACCAGCATCAGTCAAAGGATGTTTAAGCAAAGATAAAATCGGAGGAAGTGGAGACGTAATCACATCTGCACCTATTTTTGCACAGTTGATAATGTGCATAGAGTGGCGAATAGAAGCTGCTAGAATTTCAGTTTGATAATCATAATTGTCAAAAATGATTCTAATTTCTTCAATCAGATTAAGACCATCAGTAGAAACATCATCTAATCTTCCCAAAAACGGAGAAACGTAGGTGGCACCCGCTTTCGCAGCCAAAAGAGCTTGGCCAGCAGAGAAAATTAGAGTACAGTTGGTTTTAATCCCTTTATCTGTAAAATATTTCAAAGCCTTTATTCCGTCTTTAATCATAGGAATTTTCACCACAATATTCGGGTGAATTGCCGCCAATTCTTCGCCTTCTTTTATCATTTCTTCGTAAGTGGTAGAAAGAACTTCCGCAGAAATATCACCATCTACAATCTCGCAAATCGTTTTGTAGTGGTTCATAATTGCCTCTTTTCCTACAATTCCTTCTTTCGCCATCAGGCTAGGGTTGGTAGTTACACCATCTAGAATTCCTAAATCTTTCGCTTCTCTTATTTGGTCAAGATTAGCAGTATCAATAAAAAATTTCATCTTAAAATTATTTTTTTACAAAGATAAGAATTAGCGATTAGTTTTTCGGGATTAGTTTTTAGTTTTTTTGGCGCACATTTCCAGCTTTCGCTACTCGCTTCCCAAAAAATCCAAAGCAAAGCCTTCACATTTTTTTTGGGAGAGCTCAAACATGCCGCTCAATCTGGGGCGCAGTTCACTTCTCAAAACAACTTTTTTTCCATAAATTTGAACCATTCAAACCATATCAAACAAAATCAAACCACATCAAACCTTTTCAAACTTATGAATGTCCTTCTCGCTTCCACATCCACACTTTTTGGTGGGAAATATTTAGAATACATTAAAAAAGAAATTCAAGAATTATTCTCAGGAATTGATGAAATTATTTTCGTTCCTTTTGCAAGACCAGGTGGAATTTCACACGACGATTACACCGAAATCGCTAGAAATTTCTTTGCAGAAATCAATATCAAAGTAAAAGGACTTCATGAATTCGAAGATAAAATTTCGGCAATTAATTCTGCAAAAGGCTATTTCACAGGTGGCGGAAACACCTTTCTTTTGGTAAAAACCCTTCACGAAGAAAATTTAATGAATGTTTTAGCAGAAAATGTAAAATCAGGCAAACCTTATCTAGGCAGTTCCGCAGGAAGCAACATTGGAGGCATCAATATGAAAACTACCAATGATATGCCCATCGTATATCCACCCAATTTTGATTGTATGGGCTTGGTTCCTTTTAATATCAATCCTCATTATTTAGACCCAAATCCACAAATTAAGCACAACGGAGAAACCAGAGAAACTAGAATCAGAGAGTTTCTCACCCAAAATAATATTAAAGTTGTAGGCTTAAGAGAAGGAAGCTGGATTCGCAGAATCGGCGATAAAATTACCACCGAAGGAACAGAGCTCACCAGAATTTTCGAGAAAGGAAAAGAGCCTTATGAATTGGAGAGTGGAAGTGAGTTGTAGAGTTTTAGAGTGGGAGAGTTGTAGAGTGATAGAGTTTTAGAGAAATGGAGTGATAGAGTTTTTAGACAATTTGAAACTATTTCATCATGAAAAAATTATTTGTTTTTATTTTTTTAGCTTCTTTTTTAAGTGCCTTTTCTCAAGAGAAAGTTACTGAAAAAGATATTTATGAAGTGGTGAATTTTGTAATTAAAAATCGCAAAGAGAGATTGCAAGAGAAGGGTTTTAAAATTAAATTTTTAATGAGAAGTAAATCAGATTCTGCGGTTTATCATTATTTAAATAAGATAGAAGAAAATTTTTACAGTATTGAAGAAAATCCGAATGATTTTTTCACCAATAATGATATTGAGTTTATCAATAAACAAATTGGTGATAATCTTAATTTTAACTTCCAACAAAAATTAATCAATCAATTGAAAATTCTTTCTGTAGAAGAGTATAAAAAATTAGGAACAGGAAAAGAATTTTGGAAAAATTATGATACAAAATATGGTAAAAAATCTTTTGTAGAAATGATGGTTCCTCTATTTTCGTTAGACAAAAAAACAGTAATTATAGAATATAGTAATATTACTGGTTCTAGAGGCGGTTTTGGAGAAATTGTTATTTTGAAAAAAGAAAATAATACTTGGAAATATTTGAAAAATCTTTCTGCTTGGAAATTTTAATTAGTAAAAAAGCGTTCCATAGGAACGCAATGTTAAGAGATTAATTTCAACCAAAAATTAATTCATCAAATTAAATTTTCTAGCATCAATTTTTGGTGAAAAATATTTTTTAATTTTTTTTCAATGATTTTTATCAGTTTATTTTTTTTAGAAGAAATATTTTAACTGAAATTCACTTAGTTTTCCCAATTTTTTTCGATGAGTTTCATTAAAAAATCGGGACATTTAGACACTTTGTTGGTGGTCGCATCCAAAAAAAATAAGGTAACGGTAGCCTCAGAAATTTTTTGTTTAGATTGATTATAAATTTCATATTCAAATTCTATTCTTACCCCAGGAATTTTTTTTACATAGGTATGAATTTCTAAAATTTCGTCATAAAAAGCAGGCTTTAAATACTTAATTTTATACTCAGAAACAGGCAGCCAAAATCCAAGTTTCTCGATTTCATCGTATGAAATCCCTATACTTCTAAAGAGTTCTACACGGGCTACTTCTAGGTACTCTGCATAGTTGCCATAGTAAACATATTTCATAGCGTCTGTTTCTCCGTAACGTACTCTTAATGAGTGGGTTGTGTGTATCATTATAACTTTTTCTTTATACATACAAATATATTTTTAAAAAAGCAATACCCCAAAAATTTTTTTAAGAAAAAATTATTTTTCATATTTGTCTTTCCGATAAAAATTACATAATCAGAGAAAATTACGCAGACAAAAAAATGGATCAAAATTTAGGATTGATTTGGGAAAGGTGTCTCAAGTTTATGAGAGACAATCTCAGCGCAGCAGAGAATGAAGATGTTAAGAAATTAGAACACTCATTTGATCTTTTATTCGACAAAGTACAACCACTTTCATTGGTGAACCACAATCTTACATTGCTGGTGCCATCTGACTTCTATAAAGAATATATAGAAGAAAACTACCTTGCCTTATTATCGTCTGCTCTTAAAAAAAATATCGGAAAAGGAGTGAAATTGTGGTATTCTGTAATGGAAAATAAACCACAAGGAAAAGAAAAACCTACCCTTCAAAATTATAAAGGTATCTCTGTACAAGCTCCTAAAGTACAAGAGGTTAGACCTGCTTCTTTCTCTGGCAATGTGGTCAATCCTTTCGTAGTTCCAGGAATCAAAAAAGTAAATATAGATTCTAACCTTAACCCGAATCTTAATTTTGATAATTTCGTAGAAGGTGAAAGCAATAAATTTGCTTCTACGGTAGCTAAAACAATTGCCAAAAGACCAGGCGCTACTTCTTTCAACCCATTATTTATTCACGGTGGTGTAGGAGTAGGTAAAACGCACCTAGCACATGCAATAGGTCTAGATGTAAAAACAAATTTTCCAGATAAAATAGTTCTTTACTTATCTTCAGAAAAATTTATCCAGCAGTTCGTTTCTGCTGCCAAAGCTCAAAACAAAACAGATTTTGGTAATTTTTATCAAATGGTAGATGTTTTGATTATTGATGATATTCAGTTCTTGTCTGGTAAGGCAGCTACTCAGGATATGTTTTTCCATATTTTTGATCATCTTCATCAGACGGGTAAACAAATTATTTTAACCTCTGATAAAGCGCCAGCCGATATTCAAGATATCCAAGAGAGAATTGTTTCTAGATTCAAATGGGGACTTTCTGCAGAAGTAAAATCTCCTGATTATGACACCAGAAAGAAAATCATAATTGATAAATTACACAGAGATGGTATTGCTTTGAAAGAAGATATGGTAGATTTCTTAGCTGGTGAAGTAAAATCTAACGTAAGAGAGCTAATAGGAGTTATCAATTCTGTGATTGCGCATTCTATGATTTCTAAGTCTGATTTAAGTTTAGAATTACTAAAAGAAACCATCAATAAAATTGCAGCCAATCAAAAGAAAACCATCAATATTCCTTATATCCAAGAAGTGGTTTGCGAATATTTTGGAATTAAGAGAGAGCAATTATTGTCTAAAACCAGAAAAAGAGAAATCGCATTACCAAGACAATTGGCCATGTATTTTGCAAAAGAGTACACCAATGCTACTTTTACAAAAATTGGCGAGGAAATGGGCGGAAAAGACCATTCTACGGTAATGTATGCTTGTGAAACAATAAGAGATGTTTCTAAAATAGATAAAGAATTAAAAAAATATCTGAAAGAAATTAAAGAAAAAATATTTGAATAAGTTCAATAAACTTTAATTGTTAATTTTTTGAAAGGAATTTTTTAAATCATTTATGTTTAGAAAATTCCTTTTTCAATAAAACACAATTCATCATTTATGAAAATATTAATGGTTTGCCTCGGGAATATCTGCCGAAGCCCACTAGCCGAAGGAATTCTTCGCTCCAAAATATCTAAGGAACATACGGTAGCAAGTGCGGGTACCATTTCCTTCCACGAAGGAGAACACCCAGACAAACGTTCTATTTCTACTGCCAAAGGGCACGGGGTAGATATTTCTAAACAAAAAGCGCAATACTTCGAAAAGAAATTTTTTGATAAATTTGATAAAATCTTTTGTATGGATACCAAGAATTATCAAGATGTTTTGTCTTTAGCAGAATCTGAAACTCAAAAAAACAAAGTTTCTATGATTTTGGAAGAAGCTGGCAATCATGGTAGAGCTGAAGTTCCAGACCCATATTATGGTACTATGCAAGATTTTGAAAATGTGTACCAAATGTTAGATGAAGCGTGTGAAATAATTGCAGAAAAATATCAGCTGAGATAAATGAATATTTTTCTCATTAAATAAAAATCATTAATATAGAAATGTTATTCCTAATCCCTGCTTATTTATCAGAAGAATCACCGATTGAGTATTTTGCTCCTTCGATTAAAGAATATATTCTAAAAACAGATTATTTTTTTGTAGAAAACGAAAAAACCGCTAGAAAAGTCATTAAGTTTTTTGCTCCAGAAAAAAAGCAATCAGAGTTGAAGCTTTTTCTTTTGGATAAATATTCTGAATCTGTAGATTTGAAGGAAGCTCAAAAACTCATGAAATCTGGACAAGACTTTGGTTTGCTTTCCGAAGCAGGATTACCTTGCATAGCAGACCCAGGAAATCTGATGGTAAAATGGAGCCACGAAAATAACATTAAAGTAATCCCTATTAATGGGCCTTCTTCTATTATTTTAGCTTTAATTTCGAGTGGTTTTAATGGGCAAGAATTTACATTTCACGGATATCTTCCGATTGATAAAGAACAAAAGAAAAAGCAGATTTTATTTTTAGAAAATCAAGTTCAAAAATCTGGATATTCTCAGATTTTTATGGAAACTCCGTACAGAAACAATCAGCTTTTGGAAGATTTAATTAAATTTTTAAATCCTAATACTAAACTTTGTATTGCTGCCAACATCAATCATCCTACAGAAGAATTTATTAAAACCCAAAAAATTTCTGATTGGAAAAATAAAAAGCCAGAACTTCATAAAATTCCGGCGGTATTTGTTTTGGGGAAATAGATTTTACCAGTCTAAAATCTGCTTTATTAAATTTTCAGAATGACTATAAAAATACAAATCAATTTTTTTATTTGTAACTTTATCATAATAACTCATTAAAGGATGGTATTTATATAAAAGTTCTCCATCTTTTTTACTTATATTTTTAAGAATACCAATATTGGTGCCTTCTTTTGCGATTTCACCAACTTTAAAGTTAGAAAAATTGAGTTGGCTAAAATCACTATCGTACTTATTAATTATGTAGAAAGTGTAACTAACAGAATTCTTTTCATCAAATAGAATAATAGATTTCATTTCGGGAGTGTCAGAAAGTCCTAAAACTTTCATTTCAAAAGGAGTAGAAACTATAGAATCTTTTTTTGAGGTTATATAAAATACTTTTTCATCTTTATAATCTACTAAATAAGCTGGAGCATATTTAATATGAGAGTAAAAAATTCTAGCATCAGAAAGCCATTTGTGCGAATTAATAATAATAGTATCTCTTACAACTTCTTCTCTAATTCTATTTTTGGTTTGTGCATTTTCTAAATTGAATCCTAGAAAAATCATTAAAAATATAAAAATTAATTTTTTTTGCATTTTGGTAAAAAATAAAATGGTTATTTAATTTGAAACGAATTTTTTTGATTTAATTTATATTTAATATCAAAAAAACCGGAACTTCATAAAATTCCGGCGGTATTTGTTTTGGGGAAATAGATTTTATCTTTTGTAATGACTTTCTACACCATCATTCGCATCATCACTTAAATAGAGATTGGTTTCATCGTTATTTCTTATCATTTGACGATTAGTAGAAGAAAAATCGATGTAAGTTCTCTCAATATGGTCTAGATTAGAAACATCTTTATACAATCTAAAATTCCCTTCATTAGTTACTGTTCCATTAGTAGTGATGGTATATTTATTGTCTGAAGTAAAGCTAAGTTTTATGGTGTTTCCAGTAGAAGAAGGCGTGTCGTTAATTTGTCCATTAATTCCACCATTGCTAGAAACCCATTCCCAATCACCAACCAATGGTTCTATGTCTAGTTCATCGTCATTTCTGCAAGAAAGCATAGCCAAAAAAGTAAATGTGGCAAGGATAAATCTTTTCATAATTTTTATTTTGTAAGACAAATTTACATATATTTTTTGTCAATTATGTAATGAAATTTATCATCTGTCTTTCTTGTCATAAAAATTCTATTCTTTTTTTGATTTTCTTTTTCTCCATTTTCTCCAAAAGAAGATAATAAAGGGGATAATAAATAAGAACGGCCAAAGTGAAACAACACCTAGAAAAAAATTCACAAAAATATTCCAACCATTGGCTACAGAATCTATCAATCTGCTTCCGAAACCTATTTTTGAGGTTACCGTGTTTCTAGGTTTTTCTCTAATTAAAGTTAAATCAAGTGTGCTGTAATTCACTTGGTCATCTATATAGCGAAGTCTGCCTTCAGAAGATTCTATTTCTTCTTCTAAACCCCGTATTTTTTCCTGAATTTCTATTAAATCTTTAGTAGATGCGCTGCGTTTTAATAAATCTCTGTATTTTTCTAGATAAGCGAGTTTGTTTTTTAGCCTGATAGAAACATCGGTGTATTCTTCGGTTACATCTTCTACTCTGATGTTTTTTTGTGTGATTGAACCAATTTCATCTGAAAAAGAATTCACCAATTGATCAAAATTCTGATTAGGAATTCTGATTTCCATAGAAAGCGTAGTTTGGGTTTCAGAATTAGAAAACCTTTCGTTTTGAATGTAAGCTTTATTGTATTTTACCGAGTTTTGAATTTTTTCTTGAGCTGTTTTTATATCTGCAACCTCTATCGTCATATCACCACTTTTGATGATTTTTTTTAGATTGATAGCTTTGTCGATTGGTTTTGCTTCAGGAATAGGCATTTGTAATTTTGGTGGAGAGTCAGGTGAATATGCTTTCGTGGCAACTTCATCTTCTGGAAGAACTTCCATCAGAGAAACATTGGTTTGCGTGGCTTCATTCTTACCACAAGCTAATAATGATAAAATGGCAAGAGAATAAATAATTGTTTTCATAGAAATTAATTTTAGATAAAATTTCTATATCAACAATTGTGCAAAACTTGGTTTGAAATAAAAAATCCTTGAATTTTTTTCAAGGGTATATGGTTTAAGTCGTTAAATTAATAAGGAATACCAATTTTCTTTAATACGAAATGAAGCAACCAAATAGGGCCTACCAATAGAAATTGCAAGTCTTTTAAGAAACTCGGTTTTTTGCCTTCAATTTTATGACCTATGAATTGAAAAATCCATGTAATCACGAAAATTGATAGATAAATAATCCAAGAATTGCTGCTGAAATGTATATTAATAGCGTAAGCAAAATGCTCCATCAATAACATCACAAATAGCATAATGATGGAGATAATCCAAGATAATCTAGCATAAAAAACACTTACTAATATCAAGGCAATGATACTTGCCAAACTGATACAACCAAAATAAGCTGCACAAAAATGCGGTGCAGGAATTAAGCTGATAAATCCTACAATCGTAAAGAATATGAGAGGAACACAAATCCAATGAATGAATTTATTGGTGTGATTTTGGTGACTTTCAGCATATTCTGCAAAGAGTTGGTCTATTTTTCTCATGTTTTTTAAATTTTTCTAAAATTAACAAATCCTCTCTAAACAAAGAATATTTTTTAAAATTTAAAATTATGTGATTCTTAATAATTATTTTTGCCAAATGAAAGATTTAATGGGAAGCGCCATTTGGGATTATTTTTACCAAGAGAATCCTGAGGATTTACAAACCGAAACTTCCATTTCAGAATTAGATGATTTGCCAGTTTCTTATCTTTTTAGAAATTACAAAGAAATGAATGCTTTAGAACAAAAAGCATTAGATTTATCATTCGGGAAGGTTTTAGATGTAGGCGCTGGTGCTGGTTCTCATAGTTTGTATCTTCAGAACAAAAGAAATTTAGACGTCACGTCGCTAGATATTTCCCCAAAATCTATAGAAATTTGTAAAGCAAGAGGTGTAAAAAGTGCGGTGTGCGAAGATTTTCTGAAATTTTCTAATGATAAATTTGATACGATTTTGCTTTTAATGAATGGAACAGGGATTTTTCAAAGTTTAGAACACATCGATCAATATTTACAAAAATTAAAAAATTTAATCTCCGAAAACGGACAAATCCTCATAGATAGCACAGATATTTTGTATATGTATGACCAAGATGATGACGGCGGAGTGCTGGTTCCAGCTACTGGTTATTACGGAGAATTAGATTATTATGTGCATTATAAAGGTGAATCAGAACTGCCTATGAAATGGCTTTATTTAGATTTTAACACCCTAAAAAATGCAGCGATAGCCAATGGTTTTAAAATTCAAAAAATAAAGCAATTAGACGATTCTTATTTGGCAAAACTAACGGTGAAATAGTTACTTTTTCTGAAAATGAGTGCAAGGAATATTTCCTAAAAGTGCATTTTCTACAAAATTGTTTTGATTTCCGTTGACAATGTACATTTCCACATTGTTTTCAAAGCAAATTTCTGCTGCTTTTAGTTTTGAGGTCATTCCGCCAGTTCCTAATTTTGAAGGTTTTTCTTCAATGAATTTTTTGATTTCATCTAAATTGATTACTTTTTTAATTAATTGAGCATCAGTGTGCAAATGCGGATTTTTATCAAAAACGCCATCAATATCAGACGCTAAAAACAGAATATCAGCTTCTATAATTTTGGCAACCATAGCAGAAAGTTTGTCATTATCCCCGAAAATAATTTCCTCAGCCGAAACGGTGTCGTTTTCATTAATAATAGGAATAATTTCGTGTTGTAATAATGTGTGAATCGTATTTTTGGTATTTTCTATGGTCGCTTGTTTTTCGAAATCGTGGTAAGTAAGCAAACATTGGGCAACTTGCAAACCAAAACTCTCGAAAACTTCATCGTAAATTCTCATCAATTTCGGTTGACCAATGGCTGCTAAAGCTTGTTTGTTTTCAATGTTTTTAAATTGATGAATATCAATCACTTGTCTGGCTGTAGCGATTGCACCAGACGAAACAATTATGATTTGGTATTTTTCTCGAAGTTGGGTGATTTGTCTTGCCAAATCTTCGATTTTACCATAAGAAATTCTGTTGGTTCCTGCGGTTAGCGTAGATGAACCTATTTTAATTACAATTTTTTTCTTCATTTCTAAATTTTTCAAATTGGTTTCAAGAGGTTTGATTTTGTTCGAATTGGTTTGAAATTGTTTGATTTGGTTTAATGTAGTTTGAAAATTCATCACCCATATGAACTTCCATCTTCCATCTTCCATCAACTAAAATTCTACCTCACTTCTCCATTGCCAGAAATAAACCATTTGTTGGTGGTTAATTGGTGAATTCCCAATGGTCCACGGAAATGTAATTTTTGGGTACTGATGGCAATTTCCCCACTCAAGCCAAATTCTCCACCGTCTGTAAATCGGGTAGAGGCGTTGTGATAAACAGCACCACAATCTACTTCGGTTTGAAATTTTTCTGCTTTATTTTTATTAGTGGTAATAATGCTTGCAGAATGCCCTCCAGAATTTTCATTGATGATTTCAATGGCTTCCTCTAAAGAATTGCCTAAAAGTAGGACTATTTTTTCTGAAAGAAATTCTTCTTTTAGAAGTTCTGGATTTTCATTTTTTTGTAATTCTGAGTTGAGTTTTAAAATCTCTCCAAAACCATAAACATCGAGGTTGTTTTCTTTTAAAAACTTGACTAAATCATGCAATTGAGCTTCTAAATTGGGCATATTTTTATTTATAATCACTTTATCTAAAGCATTGCAAACACTAATTCTGGATTTTCCGTTGAGGATAATTTTTTTTGCCATTTCAAAATCTGCTTCATCATCTACGTACAAAAAATTATTTCCTCTTCCGCTTATCAAAACTGGGATGTTGCTGTTTTTTTTCACAAAATCAATCAATTGATCACCACCTCTCGGAATGATTAAATCTGCTTTGTAGGTGTTTTTAGAAATCGCTTCCTGAATTTCTTCTCTACTTAGGTCTAAATAAACCACATTATCTTCAGAAAAACCATTCTCTGAAAGAGCTTGATGCCAAAGTTTTACCAAAATAAGATTGCTTCTTAGAGATTCTTTTCCGCCTTTTAAAATGATTTTATTACCTGCTTTGAAGGCCATTACCGCAGCTTCGATGGTAACATCTGGTCTGGATTCATAAATGATAAAAATTTTACCAAAAGGTACAATTTTGTTCTCTATCAACATCCCTTTTGGGTGATGATAAGAGTACAGCGTTTTGCCTAGAATATCTTCGGTTTCTATTGCTTTCTCTACACACTTTATCATCGCAGCTACTTTATTTTCATCTACTTTTAGACGGTCATAGAGCGCTTTGTCTTCTTGGTTGCAATAAGCTAAATCTTTTTGATTCTCAGAAATGATTTCAAATTGATGAGCTTTCAGCAGTTCCGAAAGTCTAGTTAAAACTTGATTATGGTTGTTGTTCATTCTAATTTTTGATAATATACAGTTGAAACTGAAATAAGATGTAAATTTAACAAAAATTAGAGAGTTAAGGTGAGGGAATTAGATAAAATTATCTGTTTATATAAATAATTTAGATTAAAATAAGTGTTATTTTAAGTTCCAAAGTAAAAAATTAATGACATCTATTCTTTTTCTGGCGTTTTCATCAAATAAATCTTGAAAAATTTCAAAACGGTAAGGAACGGTAAGTGCAAATTTATCACGATTGATTTCGTCTGTGATTTTAGAAACTTCTATATAAATATCATTAGGAATTTGCTTTGAAATTTCTAAGAAAAGTTCATTGTATTTTTGTTTTTCTTCGTCTGAAATTTTTGTTAAGAATTGATTGTTTCTGTTCAATAAAATAGCATTGATGTCAGGATAATATTGATAATAAAAATAGATTGCAGCTTTGATTTTATCATCTTCTGTTAACTTATTTGGAAATAATAATTTTAATTTTTCGTCGTAGATTTTTCTTAAATTTCTAATGTTAGCTATGTCAAAATTTATTTTTTGTGAATTAAGTCTATAATTTGATTCTAATAATAGAATGTTTTTTGAAATGAAAACACTTTTTATATTATTTTCTTCTTGAGCCTTAAAATTCCCCAATCCAAAAAATAAAAAGAATAGTAGAAGTGATTTTAGAAAATTCATATCGTTATATTTAAACTTTGTCAAAGATTCCTTTGCTTCGCAAAAACTTTGACAAAGTGTGAAATTCAAAAATAAAAAAGATTTCGGAAATGTCTCCGAAATCTTTAATTATTTAATTGATTGATTTTTTAATTATCCAATTTCAATTCCGTTTTCCACGGTTTCGTCAGGAGTTACAAAACTCAATTTTCCATCTGGTTTTGTGGTGAGAAGTAGCATTCCTTGAGATTCAATTCCACGGATTTTTCTTGGCGCAAGATTTAACAAAATCATTACTTGTTTTCCAATGATTTCTTCTGGAGTAAAACTCTCTGCAATCCCTGAAACTACGGTTCTTACATCAACTCCAGTATCTACTTTTAGTTTCAATAATTTATCCGCCTTTTCTACTTTTTCAGCTTCTAAAATGGTAGCTGTTCTAAGGTCTATTTTCGTAAAATCGTCAAAAGTAATTTCTTCTTTCATAGGATTGGCTTTTGGGTTGGTTTTTGCGTTAGATTGTTTGGTGTTTTCTAATTTTTGAATTTGAAAATCTATGGTTTCGTCTTCTATTTTTGAGAAAAGAAGAGAACTTTCATTGATTTGATGTCCAGTTTTTACAAGAACTTTTGCATTTTCTACTTCTTGCCAAGAGATTTTCTCAGTATTGAACATATTCAATAATTTTTCTGAAGAAAATGGCATAAATGGTTCACACAATTGAGCTAAACCAACAGCTATCTGAGCACCAACAAAAAGGGAATTGGCTGCTTTTTCAGGTTGATCTTTGATGGTTTTCCAAGGTTCTTCGGTTTGTAAATATTGATTTCCAAAACGTGCTAAGTTCATTAAAGCTGATAAAGCATTTCTAAATTCGTATTTACTTAAATATTCGTTGATTTCTTTCGCCGTTTTTGAAATTTCAGAAAGTTCTTCTGCGTTTTCATTTCCTGTAGGAATTACTCCATCATAATATTTATGAACTAAAACTGCAACTCTATTAATGAAATTACCGAAAATCCCCACCAATTCAGAATTATTTTTGGTTTGGAAATCTTTCCAAGTGAAGTTATTATCTTTAGTTTCTGGAGCCGAAGAAAGGAGTGCATAACGCAAAACATCTTGTTGACCAGGGAATTCTTCTACATATTCATGCGCCCAAACTGCCCAATTTCTAGAAGTTGAAATTTTATCATTTTCAAGATTTAAAAATTCAAATGCAGGAACGTTGGTTGGCATTATGTAATCGCCATGAGCTTTCATCATCGCTGGGAAAATAATACAGTGAAATACAATATTATCTTTTCCAATAAAATGAATTAAGTCTGAATCGTTTGATTGCCAATAATCTTTCCAGTTTTTGCCATTTTTTTCTGCCCATTCTTTGGTAAAAGAAATGTATCCAATAGGCGCATCAAACCAAACGTACAATACTTTTCCTTCTGCATCAGGTAGCGGAACTTGTACACCCCAGTTTAAATCTCTAGTCATGGCACGTGGTTTCAAACCGTCATTGAGCCAAGATTTCACTTGTCCGTAAACGTTTGGTTTCCAATCATCTTTATGGCCTTCAATAATCCATTCGTTTAAGAAATTTTCATATTCATTTAATGGTAAATACCAGTTTTTGGTTTCTTTAAGAATAGGAATGTTACCACTAAGGGCAGATTTTGGGTTGATTAATTCAGAAGGAGAAAGGGTAGTGCCACATTTTTCGCATTGGTCACCATAAGCTCCATCATTTCCACAATTTGGGCAAGTTCCTACAATGTATCTGTCTGCTAGAAATTCGCCAGCTTGTTCATCATAATATTGTTCAGAAATTTCTTCGGTAAATTTTCCTTTTTCATACATTTTTAGGAAAAAATCTTGAGAAGTTTTTTTATGATTTTCAGAAGAAGTTCTAGAATATTCATCAAAAGAAATTCCCAAATCCTCAAAAGATTTTTTGATGATTGAGTGATATTTATCTACAATGTCTTGTGGCGTAACTCCTTCTTTTTTAGCTCTTATAGTAATAGGAATGCCATGTTCATCAGAACCACAGATAAAAGCTACATCACTTCCCAATCTTCTTTGGAAACGAGCGTAGACATCTGCAGGAATATACACTCCGGCTAAGTGACCTATGTGTACCGGGCCATTGGCATAAGGCAAAGCCGCGGTAATCATTTTTTTCTTCTGCATGAAAAATATTTTTTGCAAAGATAAGATTTTGTTTGCCTTTTTTAAAATTTAGGCACGCAGATGATAATTTTGGGAGTTTTTTTTAATTGTTAATCTTATGTTAATATGCGATTTTGCTAAACAAATGTTTGAAAAAATGTTAAATCTCTTATTGTCTCATTGTTGAGAGAATGATTTGTAAATAATTGAAATGCAATTAGTTGTTTTTTAAATAGAATAAAATAGCCTGATTCTTGTCATAGAAAATTAACAAATATTATATATTTTTTATAAATATTTAAAAATTTTATAAATTGGCAGTGTTAATTGTGTTAGCAATTATCGTTGTGTGAAAATGAATATTAATCCTAAATTTTATTTTTGTGAGAAACTATAGTACAGTTTTAAAAATTGCGCCTGCATTTCTTTTAGCAGGTACAATGATGCTAGAAGCTCAACAAAAAGATTCAATCAAACAAAAAGAGATTGAACAAGTTGTGCTAATTGGTTACGGTAAACAAAAAAAATCTGACCTTACTGGTTCAGTTGTTTCAGTAACTGCGAAGGACTTTAACGCTGGTTCTACCAGCCCTGAACAATTAATCCAAGGTAAAACACCAGGGGTACAAATTACTACAAATGGTGGAGCACCTGGTTCTGGTTCTACAATCAGACTTAGAGGGGGGTCTTCATTCATTAACAATGACCCTTTGATTGTAATTGATGGTGTTCCAATTGAGGTTACAGGTGTTGCAGGTTCTGCAAATCTTTTAGCTTCAATTAACCCTAATGATATCGAATCTTTCGATATTTTAAAAGATGCATCTTCTTCTGCTATTTATGGTAACAGAGCTGCAAACGGGGTTATCTTAATTACAACCAAAAAAGGTGCGGCAGGTAGATTGAAAGTAAATTTTTCTACCAATACGTCTGTTTCAACTAAAATGGACAACCTAGATGTAATGACTGCAAATGAGTTTAGAAATTTCGTGAATACTTTTGCATCAGCATCTTATAAGGCTAAATTAGGAACTGCAAATACCAATTGGCAGGATTTAATTTATCAAGAAGCTTGGGGAACTGATAATAACTTAGCTATTTCTGGTGGAGTTAGTTGGTTGCCATACAGATTATCTATAGGTTATAATCACCAAAATGGTATTTTAAAAACCAATGAATTCAAAAGAACTTCTGTAGGTTTAAATATTAATCCTAAATTTTTTGACAACTATTTAAGTATCAATGCAGGCTTCAAAGGTTCATTTGTTGATACAAGATTTGCTAACGAAGGTGCAATAGGTACTGCACAACAATTTGATCCAACTCAATCTCCATATTCTACAGACCCTAGATTTGGTGGTTACACAGAATGGTTATTGAATGGAAATTTAAATACCAATGGTACCAGAAACCCTCTAGGTTTATTGTATGGTACTAGAAACATTTCATCTGTATGGAGATTTTTGCCTAGTTTACAAGTTGATTACAAATTCCATTTCTTGCCTGATTTAAGATGGAATGTAAACGTTGCATATGATTATGCAAAAGGTGAAGGTGTTTCTAGAACTGCTGCTAATACAGCTAGTGGATATTTTGATAAAGGTAGATACAATGAGTATGAAAATGAAAATAGTTCTAAGTTATTTGAAACATACTTAAATTATGTGAAAAAAATTGGTGCGGTTAATGTTGATTTAATGGCAGGTCATTCATATCAAACAGCAAATACTAAAACACCAGTATCTACTACCTTTAGAGGTACAGGTATTAATACAGATTCTCAGCCATTTGAGGGAGAAAGAACGTTAATCTCTTACTATGCAAGAGCTATTTTTACCATTGCTAATAAGTACATCATTACGGGTACAATGAGACGTGATGGTTCTTCTAACTTCTACAATGGTACTACTGATAACCTTTGGGGAAATTTCCCTTCTGTAGCTTTGGCCTGGAAAATTAATGAAGAATCATTCTTAAAAGACATTAGTGCAATCAATACTTTGAAATTAAGAGCAGGTTGGGGAGAAACAGGGCAACAAAATGTAGGCGGTTATTATCCGGCTTTTGGTAAAATGAATTTAAGTGCTGATGGTGCTCAGTATCAATTTGGAAACCAATTCTACTATCTATATAGACCAGACCAATACAACCCTAACCTAGTTTGGGAAACCATGATTACTAAAAATATTGGGTTAGATTTTGGATTCTTCAATAACAGATTCAATGGTTCAGTAGATTTATTCGAAAAAGTTTCTCAAGACTTAATTGCTAGAGTACCTGTGGCCGCTGGTGGTTTAAGTAACTTCAATGTATTAAACATCGGTGAAATTAATAACAAAGGGGTTGAAGTAAACTTGAACGTAGTTCCTGTTAAAACTGAAAATACCACTTGGGATTTAAATTTCAACTACAGTAAATTCGAACCAATGGTAACTTCACTTTCTGATAACGTTTCTGCAGATTACATCATCAGAACTGGTGGTATTTCAGGAGGTGTTGGTAATACCATACAAGGAATTACTAAAGGACAAATTATGAACTCATTCTACGTTTACCAACAAGTATATAATGCAAGTGGTAATCCTCTAAATGGTGTTTATGTAGATAGAAATAATGATGGAATTATCAATGAATCTGATAAATATTTTTTCCATTCACCTAATCCAGATGCTATATTAGGTTTCTCAACTAAATTAACTACTGGGAATTGGGATTTTGGAATGTCAATGAGAGCTGTATTAGGAAACTATGTATACAATAATGCTGCTGCTAATAGCTCAGTTCAAGATATTGCAACTAATGAATTCCTTAAAAATGGCGAGGCAAGTGTTGTAAAATATCAATTCAGCAAACCAGAATATTTTTCTGATATTTTCATCGAAGATGCTTCTTTCTTGAGAATGGATAATGTTTCTGTAGGGTACAACTTTGGAGATTTCTTAGGAAACAAAAAAAGTAACCTAAAAGTTACTGCAATGGCTCAAAACTTATTTGTAATTACGAAATATACAGGGGTAGACCCTGAAGTTTTTGGTAATATTGATAATGGTTTTTATCAAAGACCAAAAGTGTATACTTTAGGCTTTAATTTCCAATTTTAAAATTTTAAAAAGATGAAATTTATTAATAAAAAAACAATATTTTCTGCATTATTTGGTCTTTCTTTGCTTGCAGTCTCTTGTCATAAAGACCTTGAAAGAGAACCAATTACAGATGTAACTAATGCAAGTGTTTATAAAGATTTTGCGAATTACCCATTAGCTTTAGGTAAAGTGTATGCTGGTATAGCGATCGGAGGTCAGTCAGGTGGTGATGGTAATGCTGACGTTGCAGGTATTGATGGTGGTTTTTCTAGTTACATGCGTCAGCTATATACTATGCAAGTAATCACTACAGACGAAGCTGTAATCGGTTGGAATGATGGTAACTTACCTGATATGCATAAAATGGTTTGGAATTCTTCTAACGAATTCATTGGAGCAATCTACTATAGATTTTACAATGTAATTGCAGTTGCTAATGAATTTATCAAGAATACATCAGACGAGAGACTTTCTGCTAATGGAATTTCTGGTTCTAATGCTACTGAAGCTAAATATATGAGAGCTGAAGCTCGTTTCTTAAGAGCTCAAGCATATTATCATGCTTTAGACTTATTTGGAAATGTTCCTTTTGTTGACGAAAATACACCTGCTGGTGAATTGCCAAAGAGAATTGCTAGAGCTGATTTATTCAAATATGTAGAAACAGAACTTTTAGCAGTTGAAAAAGAACTTAAAGATGCTAAAACCAATGAATATGGTAGAGCAGACAAAGCTGCTGCTTGGGCTTTATTATCAAGATTGTACCTTAATGCTAAAGTTTATACTGGTACAGAAAGAAATAATGACGTTATCACTTATACAAGCAAAGTAATTTCTGCAGGATATTCTTTAAAATCAAAATACGAAGATCTTTTCTTAGCTGATAACAACTTAAACAATCCAGAAGTTATCTTATCTGTAAACTATGATGGTCTTAAAACTCAAACTTGGGGAGGTACTACTTTCTTAGTTCACGCTCCAGTTGGTGGAGATATGCCTGCTGCAGACTTCGGTATCAACGGAGGTTGGGGTGGTATCAGAACTACCAAAACTTTTGTACAAAGATTTGACCCTAGTGATAAAAGAGGTAGATTCTTTACTCAAGGGCAAACCTTAGAAATAGATGACCTAGGTGATTTCAAAAACGGTTATGCTTTCATTAAATATAAAAATGTAACTTCTACTGGTGCTAAAGGATCTGATACTTCAGGAAACTTTGTAGATACTGATATCCCATTATACAGATTAGCTGATGTTTATTTAATGTATGCTGAAGCTACTCTAAGAGGTGGTAACGGAAATGCAGGAACTGCACTTGGATATATCAATGCTTTAAGAACTAGAGCTGGTGCACCTACCATTACTTCTGCTCAGATGACTTTAGATTTCATCTTAGATGAAAGATCTAGAGAGTTAAGCTGGGAATACACCAGAAGAACAGACTTAATCAGATACGGTAAATTTACTTCAGCATCTTATTTATGGCCTTGGAAAGGTGGTGTTAAAGATGGTAGAGGTGTTCAGGAATTTAGAAACTTATTCCCTATACCAGCTGCTGATATTACCGCTAACCGTAATTTAGTGCAAAATCCTGGTTACTAATCTTTAAAATTTTTTAAACAATGAAAAATATTTTTAAAATATTATTTACAGCAATATTAGGACTTACTCTAGCTTCTTGCGAGAGAGATGATGTCCTAGCTGTAGCAGACCTTAAGGCTAAGCCAGAGATTACTTCTTCTCTCTCTGCTACATCTTATGTGATTAATGAAACCAACTTACTCAATACTTTTGAAACTATTATTTTCAAAAAAGCTAATTATGGAGTAGCAGTAGAAACTGAAAGTCAATTAGAACTTGCAGTTGCAGCAACTAGTTTTGCTAAACCAATCAATCTTGGCTTAGCAACTTCTGATAATTATGTGAAATTAACTTATACAGAACTTAATAATGCCCTAATTAGTTTAGGTTTAGCTCCTAATACTCCGGTAGATGTTGAAGTGAGAGTAAAATCTAATATTAAATCTAGTTCTGCTACTAAGTCTTATGTATACTCTAACCCTATTTCCTTCAAAGTATCTCCTTTCAAAGCTAACCCAGATGATTTATTTCCTAGTTTAGCTGTTCCTGGAGGTTATGGAGGAGCAAGTGGATATGCTGATTGGAATCCAGATAATGCACCAAGATTATATTCTGCAAAAAAAGATGACAAATATGCTGGTTTTGTATGGATGAATGTAGCTTCACCTGAATTTAAGTTTACTTATGCTAAAGAAGGTTGGGGTAATAATAAAGGAGATACTGCTGATCCTAATACTTATACTTCCCTTGCAAAAGATGGAAAGAATATTAAAGGCGCTTTCCCTAATTCTACTTATTTTATTAAAGTTGATTGGGCAGGTAATACTTATTCTGTTGCTCAGGCTAATATGGGAATTATTGGGGAAGCTACTCCTACTGGATGGAATAGTGATACTAAACTTACCTTTAATACAACTTCTAAAAAATTTGAAATAGCTTCTATTGCCCTTACAGGTGGTAAAATCTTTAAATTTAGAAATAATGATTCTTGGAGCATTAAAATTCAACCAAAATCTTCAGATGTTACTTTAGTATCAGGAAAAGAGGTAGAAGTTTTCAATAGTGCAGAAGGAACTGTTAACGGTGACCCAAGTTTTATTTGTCCTGAAACAGGTAATTACAAAATTGTCTTAGACTTACATAACTCAGGTTATTATAATATGACAATTACAAAATTGTAATAAATCATAAAGAACTGTTAATTTTATAACAGTTCTTATGAAATAAAACATATAATTTTAACATAAAAACTGTTGCTTTTTAGCAGCAGTTTTTTTATTTTTAATGTTTTTTAATCTATTCTGAAATTAATCCTAAATTATTATAATTCAAATATTTAAAATATGAAATTTGTGAAAACAAGTGCCTTATTAGCGTTACTTTCTGTAGCCACTTTTAATGCACAATCCCTCAAGTCTCCCGATGGTAAATTCGAAATGAATTTTAATCTTAAAGATGGTGTACCATATTATAATTTAAAGTATAATGGTGATGTAATTGTAGAAGATTCTAAATTGGGCTTAAGACTGCTGAAAGACGGTGATATTCAATTTGCTTCTGAAATTGAAAATAAAAATAATCAAGGAAAAAACTTGGATAACGGTTTCGTGAAAGTAGCTGAAAAATTCGATTCTAAAAATGAAACTTGGCAACCTATTCTTGGTGAAAAGAAAAATTATATCAATCATTATAACGAATTGGCGGTAACTCTTAATCAGTCTGAAAATGATAGACAAATCATCATTAAGTTTAGACTCTTCAATGATGGTTTAGGCTTCAGATACGAGTTTCCTCAACAAAAAAATCTTAATTATTTCATTATCAAAGAAGAAGATACTGAAATAGACCTACCTTGGGATATGAAAGCGTGGTGGTTAGCTGGTGATTATGACACCGAGGAATACCAAACTCAAACAACCAAATTATCTGAAATTCCTGCAAGATGGCCAAAGTCTTTTGACGGAAATGCTTCTCAAAATTTAGTGAAAAATGGAGTTCAGATTCCTTTAATGCTTAAAAAAGAAGGAAAAAACCCGCTATACATCAATCTTGGTGAAGCTGCAGTGCTTAATTATCCTGCAGCCAATTTAGAATTAGATGCTACTAATTTTAAATTCAAAACACATTTAACTCCAGATGCGCAAGGTGCTAAAGGTTATATACAAACACCAGCTACCACCCCTTGGAGAACCATTATTGTTTCACCAAAAGCGGAGGTGGTTTTAGATTCTAAAATGCTTTTTAACCTGAATGAACCTACAAAATATACCGATACATCTTACATTCACCCTACAAAATATATGGGCGTTTGGTGGGAAATGATTATTGGTAAATCTCAGTGGGCGTATTCTACAGCCAATAACGTACACATCGGGAAAACAGATTTTTCTAAACTAACCCCTAATGGAAGTCACGCTGCCAACAATACCAAAGTAAAAGAATACATCGATTTTGCCGCTGCAAACGGTTTCCAAGGATTACTCATTGAAGGCTGGAACACAGGTTGGGAAGATTGGTTCGGGCATTCTAAAGAATTTGTTTTTGATTTTATTACGCCTTATCCAGATTTCGACATCAAAATGCTAAATGATTATGCCCATGCTAAAGGCATCAAACTCATCATGCACCACGAAACTTCTGGCTCTGCCACCAACTACGAAAGATGGTCTGATAAAGCCTTCCAATTGATGAACAAATATGGTTATGATGCTACCAAAACAGGTTATGTAGGAAACATTATTCCAAGAGGAGAGCACCATTATTCTCAGTGGACCATCAACCATTACTACAGAATTATTGAAAAAGCCCATGAATACAAAATTATGGTCAATTCTCATGAGTCTGTACGTCCAACTGGTGAAAGCAGAACTTACCCGAACTGGATTGCTGCAGAAGCCGCTCGTGGAACCGAGTTCGAAGCTTTCGGTGGTAACAATCCAGACCATCAGACTATTTTACCTTTCACAAGATGGATGGGCGGCCCTATGGATTACACTCCGGGTATCTTCCAAACCAAATTAGATTATTATTTCCCTGGTGATAAGCGTTTTGTACAAACTACTTTGGCTAAACAATTAGCATTGTATGTGGTGATGTATCAACCACTTCAGATGGCAGCAGATTTACCTGAAAATTACGCCAGACATATGGATGCCTTCCAATTCATCAAAGATGTAGCTGCAGATTGGGATGATACCAAAATTCTTTCTGCTGAACCTGGTGATTATATTCACACTGCTAGAAAAGCAAAAGGCACAGACAATTGGTTCGTAGGTGGTATTACAGATGAAAATTCCAGAGATTTTACCGTAGATTTTTCATTCTTAGATAAAGGCAAAAAATACGAAGCCACCATCTATGCAGACGGAAAAGATGCAGATTATATCAAAAATCCGCAAAGCTACCAAATCTATAAAAAAACAGTGGATAGCAAAACCAAACTCCCAATTCATTTGGTAAGAAGTGGTGGTTATGCAATCTCTCTGAAGCCTATTAAATAAAACTCCTTTTCTCAGCTCCCTCTCTGTTTAGAGAGGGCTGTTGTAAGGTTTTAGGAGCTTTATCCCGCTATCCGCTCTATCTTTTTTTCACTCGGCGGCTCCGCTTCGCTCCGCCGCCTCGCTCAAAAAAGGATGCCGCTACTATCGGGGCTATGAGGTACAGCATCAATCAAAACTTTGTCAAATCGAAGATTTGGCGCAGCCAAAGTTGAAACCTTTGACAAAGTTTCAACCAAAAAATTAAAAGACTGTTGTACCTAAACTATGTAATTGAATATAGAAAGTCCCAAAGGGACGCTTTAATAAAGGATAGGATGAAAGTCCTATCAAATATACATCTAATTTTATATGTAAAATTCTAATGCGTAATTAAGATTACCTATACTAGAATTTAATTTTATCAACAAGATTAAAAAAAATAAGGTGAATATTTAAGAAAAAAAAATAAATATCTACTATGAAAAAAATAATATCTTTATCATTATTTCTAATATTTTCAATGGTATTTTCACAAATTCAGAGAGTAGAACCCGCATTTTGGTGGAAAGGAATGAAAAATCCTGAACTCCAAATCTTGCTCTATGGTAAAAATATAGCCAATTCTCAAATCGAATTATCAGACAATATTCAAATTAAAAATATCCAGAAAGTAGAAAACCCAAACTACGTTTTCATTACCATTAATACCAATGAAATCAACTCTGAAAGATTTAAAATCAATCAGAAAATCAATAATAAGGTGGTAGCATCTTACAATTACGAACTCAAAACCAGAAAATTAAATTCTGCAAACAGAGAATCGTACACCTCTAAAGATGTAATGTACCTCATTATGCCAGATCGCTTTGCCAATGGTGATGAGTCTAATGATTCTGTACCGCAACTCACCGAAAAAGCCAATAGAAAAGACAGAAACGGAAGACATGGTGGTGATTTGAAGGGGATTATCAATAATCTAGATTATTTGCAAAATCTTGGGGCTACCACACTTTGGCTTACTCCGGTTTGTGAAGATAACGAACCTAGAACTACTTATCACGGCTACGCACAGACTGATTTGTACAAAATAGATGCACGCTACGGAACCAACGAAGATTACCAAAAACTTTCTCAAGAATTGAAAAAGAGAAAGATGAAATTGGTGATGGATTATGTGACCAATCACTGGGGAGCTTCTCATTGGTTAATCAAAGATTTGCCTACCAAAGATTGGATTCATTGGTTTGAAGGTGAGCCTAATGGTTTCAAACGTTCTAATTACAAAACGACTACTCAGTTTGATACCAACGCCTCAGATATTGATAAAAAATTGGCTTTAGATGGTTGGTTTGATACTTCTATGCCAGACATTAACCAAAGCAATCCTCTAGTTTTGAATTACTTAATTCAAAATGCAATCTGGTGGATAGAATTTGCAGATTTAGACGGTTATCGTGTAGATACTTATCCGTATAATGACAAAGAAGCTATGGCAAAATGGGCGAAAGCCATTACTGATGAATATCCTAATTTCAACATCGTAGGTGAGGCTTGGTTGTACACTGCAGCGCAAGTTTCTGCGTGGCAAAAAGATTCTAAAATAGGCGAAGCAGCTAATTATAATTCTAATTTGCCTTCTGTAATGGATTTTATGCTCTATTCAGAACTTCCAAAAGCCTTAAACGAAAAAGAAGGTTGGGATACCGGAATGATCAAATTGTATAATGTTTTTACCAGTGATTTTTTATATCCTGATGTCAATAATATTCTGGTTTTCTTCGAAAATCACGATACAGAACGTTGGAACGAAATCTTCAATGGAAATCCTGAAGCTTATAAATTGGCTTTAACACTTATTTCTACCGTTCGTGGTATTCCTCAGATTTATTATGGCTCAGAAATCGGTATGCGTGGTGATAAACCAAAGCTAGGAGACGGTGATATCAGAAGAGATTTCCCAGGAGGCTGGAAAAATGATTCGCAAAATGCCTTCAATCCTGCTACTCAAACCAAAGAACAAAAAGAGTTTTATGACTTTACCCAAAAAATCTTAAATTGGAGAAAAAATAACGACATCATTCACACCGGAAAAACCAAACATTATCTTCCTGAAAATGGAGTTTATGTGTATTTTAGATATAACGAAAAAGGAAGTGTAATGGTGGTGCTAAATAATAATGAAAAAGAACAAACATTAAATCTAAAAAGATTCGCAGAAAGTCTGAAAGGTGTTACCAAAGCTAAAGATGCGCTTTCTGGTCAAGAAATTTTGCTTGATGCAAACCTTACAGTGCCTGCAAAATCTCCATTAATCTTAGAGTTAAAATAAAAAAACAAATAAAAATTAAATAGATGAGCAATATTTTTAAAAAACCACTCTTATCATTTTGGCAAATCTGGAATATGAGTTTTGGTTTTATGGGAGTACAGATTGGCTACTCTCTGCAAAATGCCAATACCAGTAGAATTTTATCAGCAATTGGTGCAGACCCACATAATTTGAGCTTGTTTTGGTTGGCAGCACCTCTAGCAGGACTTTTTGTTCAACCCATTGTTGGGCTATCTAGTGATAAAACATGGACTAGATTAGGGCGTAGAATCCCTTTTATATTAGGTGGAGCTATAGTTTCTGCATTGGCGATGTTTTTTATGCCTAATTCTGAGCATTTTGCACAATTATTACCTGCTGTTTTCTTCGGTGCGATGATGTTGTTGTTTATGGATGTCTCTTTTAATGTGACCATGCAGCCATTTCGTGCTTTGGTAAGTGATATGGTAGATGAATCTCAAAGAAACAAAGGATATGCTATTCAGAGTTTCTTGATAAATGTAGGTGCAGTTGTAGGCTCTTTATTGCCTTTTCTATTAACCAATGTTTTTCATGTAGCTAACGAACCTGGTGCTGGACAAAAAGTAGCACCTACCGTAATTTGGGCGTTCTATTTTGGAGGAGGAGTTTTATTGCTTTCTGTACTTTGGACGGCACTTAGAACCAAAGAATATCCACCTGAAGAATATGCGAAATACAATAATCTAGAAGATCAGGTTGAGGAAAAAGTAAGTTTTATGGATTTGTTAAAAAACATTCCTCTTACTATGAAACAACTAGCAATTACTCAGTTTTTCTCTTGGTTTGCTTTATTTTTGATGTGGGTTTATACTACGCAAGGGATTGCAGAACATGTTTGGGGAGCTTCAGATGCGCATTCTAAAGAATTTAACGAAGCAGGAAACTGGACTGGTGTTATTTTCGCAGCTTATAGTGTCTTTGCAGCTTTGTTTTCTTTGGCAATAACCCCTTTGGCCAATAAGTTTGGAAGAAAAAATGTCTATATGATTTCTTTGATTTTAGGCGGTTTAGGCTTAATTTCTATGCTTTTTATTCAAGACAAAAATTTATTGCTGATTCCAATGGTTGGTGTTGGAATTTCTTGGGCAGCCATTTTAGCATTGCCTTATGCTATTCTTTCTTCATCATTGCCTCCAAAACAGACAGGTGTGTATATGGGATTGTTTAATGCAACCATTACCATTCCTCAGATTGCTGCAGGTTTATTAGGGGGAGTAATTTTATCAGCAGTAGATGGCAAGGCGATTAATATGTTGGTGATTGCTGGTGTTTCTATGGCAATCGCAGGTGTTTGCGCCAAATTATTCATTACAGCTAAAGAAAATGACTAATTTATAATAATTATTCATTGCATTATAATCCGCCAAATGGCGGATTTTTTGTTTATAATTTTGTGAAATATCGAATTTTAACATAAATGTAGCGAATTTAATACCTTTAAAATTGATTTTTTATCAATAGTTTAATAAAATGATAAAAAGTTTGTTTACTTGAAAAAAAGTATATACATTTGTCTCATTAAAATTGATATGAAAAATTACTTCAATATTATTATCACTCTTATTATTGTCATTATTGGAATACAATAGTGAGAGATGGTATGTTGAATTTTATGAATTAATTATAGAGAAAATTTGAAGCCATCCTCTAAAAAAGGATGGTTTTTTTATGTCTAAAGAATAAAATATAAATTGAAATAATGTATTACAACGAAAAGAGTATCATCTTCTATGATGGGGATTATGTAAAAGCAGCAGAAGCGAGTACAGGTTTATATGGCCAGTCTTTGCACTATGGTTATGCCGTGTTCGAAGGAATTAAATCTTACAAAACAGACCATGGAACCAGAATTTTTAAAGCAAAAGAACATTACGAAAGATTAGTGAAATCTGCAGAATTAATGTTGATTCCATTTAATTATACTGCAGATGAAATGGTGGATATTACGTATAAACTTTTAGAAATGAATGGTCTAGAAAATGCATACATCCGCCCAATTGTAATTTGTTCTCCTAATATGGCTCTTTCTAAAGGTAAAGAAAGCTATCTCGCTATCGAAGTTTGGAATTGGGATAACGGTTATCTAGCCAATGAAATGAAAGTAATGACTTCTTCTTTCGAAAGACCCAATCCTAAAGCGTTTAAAGTAGAAGCTAAAGTTAGTGGCCATTATGTCAATTCAATTTTAGCTTGCCAAGAAGCTAAAGATAAAGGCTTTGATGAAGCCATTGTTCTAGATGCAGACGGAAATGTAGCCGAAAGTTCAGGAGCCAATGTTTTCTTCGAAAAAGAAGGGAAACTTTTTACCGCTCCTAAAGGAAGCATCCTTCCAGGAATTACCAGAGCTACAGTTTTTGAAATTTGTGATAACCTAGGAATTCCTTACGAAGAAAAATTCTTTAAACCTGAAGAAATGAGAGGAGCAGATGCTGGTTTCTTCTGCGGAACTGCTGCAGAAATCGTTGCTCTAGATTCTATGGACAATGTTCCCTTTAAACTCAAATGGGAAGATTCTGTAGCTTCTGTAATCCAACAAGCATACAGACACCTCGTTTTAGAACAAGATTATATTTACTTAAAATCAAAACTACAATATGCCTAATCAAGAATTGAATAAATATTCAAAAACACTTACCCAAGACCCTACACAACCTGCTACTCAAGCACAATACTACGGAATTGGATTCACCGAAGAAGATTTTAGCAAAGCACAAATCGGTATTGCAAGTATGGGCTACGATGGCAATACCTGCAATATGCACCTCAATGATTTAGCAGAAATCGTAAAAGAGGGAGTGAAAAAAGAAAATTTAGTAGGCTTAATGTTCCACACCATCGGTATTAGTGATGGAATGACCAACGGAACAGACGGAATGCGCTATTCTTTGGTAAGCAGAGACATTATCGCAGATTCTATAGAAGCAGTTTGTGCTGGTCAATATTATGACGGTGTAATTACCGTTCCTGGTTGTGATAAAAATATGCCGGGTTCTCTTATTGCAATGGCTCGTCTCAATCGTCCATCAATTATGGTGTATGGTGGAAGCATAGAAGCTGGACATTACAAAGGTGAAGATTTGAATATAGTTTCGGCTTTCGAAGCATTAGGAAATAAATTAGCCGGTAAACTTTCAGATGAGGATTATAAAGGAATCATCAAACACTCTTGTCCAAGTGCAGGAGCTTGCGGTGGAATGTACACTGCCAATACTATGGCTTCAGCAATTGAAGCTCTTGGGATGAGTTTGCCTTACTCTTCATCATATCCTGCATTAAGTCAAGAAAAGAAAGACGAATGTTTCTACGCTGGCCATTATATGAGAATTTTGCTGGAAAAAGACATCAAACCTTCTGATATAATGACGCAAAAAGCATTCGAAAATGCTTTGAGATTAATCATTGTCCTTGGCGGAAGTACCAATGCTGTTCTTCACTTTTTAGCGATTGCCAAAAGCATTGGGGTGAAATTAACGATTGATGATTTCCAAAAAATGAGTGACGAAACTCCATTTCTTGCAGACCTAAAACCAAGCGGAAAATATCTAATGCCAGATTTGCATAAAGTAGGTGGAGTGCCTGCGGTGATGAAATATCTATTAGACCTTGGTCTGCTTCATGGGGATTGTATGACCGTTACAGGAAAAACCATTGCAGAAAATTTAGCATTAGTGACCTCAATTATAGAGAGAGACCAAAATATCATCAGAGATATCAAAAATCCGATTAAAGAAACGGGACACATCAGAATCATGTACGGTAATTTGGCTGAAAGAGGTTGTGTTGCAAAAATTACAGGAAAAGAGGGAGATTATTTCAAAGGAACTGCGGTAGTTTTTGACGGAGAAAAACAATTTATCAAAGGAATAGAAGACAAAAAAATAAAAGCAGGAAACGTAGTCGTCATCAAAAATGAAGGACCAAAAGGCGCTCCCGGAATGCCAGAAATGCTGAAGCCAACTTCCGCTTTAATGGGAACTGGTCTTGGCAAAGAAGTAGCTCTCATTACAGACGGTAGATTTTCTGGTGGAACTCACGGTTTTGTAGTAGGGCACATCACTCCAGAAGCTTTCTTGGGTGGTTTAATTGGTCTGGTGAAGGATGGAGACGAAATAGAAATTGATGCAGAAAAAAATACCATCAATCTCTTGGTATCAGAAGAAGAAATTGCTGCTAGAAAAGCTGCTTTCGTACAACCGGATTATAAAGTAAAATTCGGGGTTTTATACAAATATGCCAAATCTGTGGCAGATGCTTCAGAAGGTTGCGTTACTGATTTATAAGTTTAAAAAATTCAAAAAATAGAATAATGAATACACTGGAATTAAAAGAAAACAAAGAGCCTGAACAGAATACTCCAGTTGAAATTTCTGGTTCTCAAGCCGTTTTAGATGCCATGATTTCCGAAGGAGTAGATACTATTTTCGGTTATCCAGGTGGGGCTATTATGCCCATTTATGATGCGTTGTATGACTATAATGACAGACTAAAGCATATTTTGGTTCGTCACGAACAAGGTGCTATACACGCTGCTCAAGGTTATGCCAGAACTTCTGGTAAAACAGGCGTAGTCTTTGCAACCAGCGGACCAGGTGCTACCAATTTAGTTACTGGTTTAGCAGATGCAATGGTAGACAGCAACCCTATTGTTTGTATCACAGGACAAGTCTATGCTTCGCTTTTAGGAACTGATGCTTTTCAAGAAACAGATGTGATCAATATTACCACTCCGGTAACCAAATGGAACTATCAAGTGACAGATGCCACAGAAATACCAGAAGCATTAGCTAAAGCTTTTCATATTGCAAGTACAGGCCGTCCGGGTCCTGTTTTAGTGGATATTACCAAAAATGCTCAATTACAATTATTTGAATATTTAGGATATAAAAAATGCAACCATGTAAGAAGCTATCGCCCAGAACCTGTAATCAGAAAAGAATTTATAGAACAAGCAGCAGAATTGATTAATAATGCTAAAAAACCTTTCGTGCTTTTTGGTCAAGGGGTAATTCTTGGACAAGCAGAACAAGAGTTCAAAAAATTCATAGAAAAAGCCAATATTCCTGCTGCAGCCACTGTAATGGGATTGAGCGCACTACCAACTGACCATCATTTGCACGTTGGTATGCTCGGGATGCACGGAAATTACGCTCCTAATGTAATGACCAATGAATGTGATGTTCTTATCGCCATAGGGATGCGTTTTGATGACCGTGTTACAGGTAGATTAGATAAATACGCCAAGCAAGCCAAAGTGATTCACTTAGACATAGACCCTGCAGAAATTGATAAAAACGTGAAAACGACCGTTCCTGTTTGGGGTAATTGTAAAAATACTTTGCCGTTACTTACAGAATTAGTCAATGAAGCAGACCATAGCAATTGGCTAAACCAATTCCGTGAACTAGAAAAAGAAGAAGTAAAAGAAGTAATTCAGAATGAACTGAATCCTACTACTGAAGTGATGACCATGGGGGAAGTTATAAAAGTTTTGAATGAATTAACCAACGGAGATGCCATCATTACCACAGATGTAGGGCAACACCAAATGGTGGCTTGTAGATATGCTAAATTCAATAATTCTAAATCCAGTGTTACCTCAGGAGGAATAGGAACTATGGGATTCGGACTTCCTGCGGCTATCGGAGCGTGGTACGGAGCGCCAGAAAAAACAGTGGTGGCTATTATTGGTGACGGTGGTTTCCAAATGACATTGCAAGAATTAGGAACCATCATGCAATTCGGGGCTAAGGTTAAAGTTTTAATCCTTAACAATGAATTCTTAGGAATGGTGCGTCAGTGGCAACAATTATTCCACGATAAGAGATATTCTTTTGTAAATATTACGAGCCCAGATTTTGTGGCTTTAGCGAAAGCATATTACATAGATGGACAAAAAATTTCTGAAAGAAAAGATTTAAAATCTGCTTTAGAAACCATGTTAAATCATGATGGAGCTTACCTTCTAGAAGTTATGGTTGGCAAAGAAAACAATGTTTTCCCAATGGTAGCTCAAGGTTCATCAGTTTCTGAAATTCGTTTAAAATAATTATCAAAATGGAAAGAAAAGAATACACCATCACATTATATACAGAAAATTCAATTGGTTTAATCGGAAGAATTTCAGGAATTTTTTCAAGAAGAAAAATCAATATCGAAAGTTTGAATACTTCACCTTCAGAAGCAGAAGGAATTCACCGCTTTACTCTTGTCATCCACGAAACAGAAGATGTGGTAAAGAAAATCTGCCGTCAGTTAGAAAAACAAGTAGATGTTTTAAAAGCGTATTTCAATACAGATGACGAAATTGTTTGGCAAGAACAAGCTTTGTACAAAGTTCCTACAAGCGTAGTTGCAGAAAAAGTATATGTAGAGAGATTGCTGCGTCAATACGGTGCTTCTACAGTGGTAATTCGTGAAGATTATATCGTTTTTGAAACTGCAGGACATCGCGAAGAAATCGATAGATTGACTGAAGAACTTAATAAATACGGATTAATAGAATTTGTACGTGGGGCCAGAATTGCCATCATCAAAAAAAGCGCAGGTTTCCACGAAAAATTATTAGAATTCGACAACAGAGAACCTTCTCCACATCTAGTAGAAAACGAATATCTAGACCAAAGAGACGACGTTTTTACAATGTAAGTTAGATTTTAGATTTACGATTTGAAATTTTTATCAAACAATATCAAACAATATCAAACTAAATCAAACAATTCAAACAATTCAAACTAAAATAAAAGTTTTAAACAAATTAAAAAATGGGAAATTATTTCAATACACTTTCACTTCGTGAACAATTATTACAATTAGGACAAGCAGAATTTTTAGATGGTTCAGAATTTTCTGACGGAGTAGATGCGCTTAAAGGGAAGAAAATCGTAATTGTAGGTTGTGGAGCGCAAGGTCTTAACCAAGGTCTTAACCTTAGAGACAGCGGTTTAGATGTTTCTTATGCGCTAAGAAAAGAAGCGATTGAAGAGAAAAGAAGCTCTTGGAAAAATGCTACTGATAATAATTTTAACGTAGGAACGTATGAAGAACTCATTCCAACTGCAGATTTGGTAATTAATTTAACACCAGATAAACAACATACTGCGGTAATTAATGCTGTACAACCGTTAATGAAACAAGGCGCTACTTTGTCTTATTCTCATGGTTTTAATATCGTAGAAGAAGGAATGCAAATTCGTAAAGATTTAACCGTAATTATGGTAGCTCCTAAATCTCCAGGTTCTGAGGTTAGAGCAGAATATGTAAGAGGTTTCGGGGTTCCTACCTTAATTGCTGTGCACCCAGAAAATGACCCTCAAGGTAAAGGTTGGGCAGAAGCTAAAGCTTATTGCGCAGGAACTGGCGGGCATAAAGCAGGTGTTTTGAAGTCTTCTTTCGTAGCAGAAGTAAAATCTGATTTAATGGGCGAACAAACCATTCTTTGCGGATTATTGCAAACGGGTTCTATTCTTTCTTTTGATAAAATGGTAGAAAAAGGAATAGATGCTGGTTACGCTTCTAAATTGGTTCAATACGGAGTTGAGGTAATTACAGAAGCTCTTAAACACGGCGGTGTAAGCGGAATGTTCGATAGATTGAGCAATCCAGCAAAACTAAAAGCTTTTGAAGTTTCTGAAGAATTAAAAGACATCATGCGTCCATTATTCCAAAAACATCAAGACGATATTATGTCTGGAGAATTCTCTAAAACGATGATGGAAGACTGGGCAAATGGCGATGCTAACCTTCTAAAATGGAGAGCCGAAACTGGCGAAACAGCTTTCGAAAAAACACCTGCAGGTGACGTAAAGATTTCAGAACAAGAATATTTCGACAATTATACATTGATGGTGGCTTTCGTAAGAGCAGGAGTAGAATTAGCGTTTGAAACGATGGTTGATGCAGGCATCAAACCAGAGTCAGCTTACTACGAATCTCTTCACGAAACGCCATTAATCGCTAATACCATTGCTCGTAAAAAATTATTCGAAATGAACAGAGTAATTTCTGATACTGCAGAATATGGTTGTTATTTGTTCGATCAAGCTTGTAAACCTTTGTTAGGTGATTTTATGAAAACAGTAAATACAGATTTAGTAGGTAAAAACTTCAACGAAGGTAAAGATGGTGCTGTAGACAATGCAACCCTAGTTGAGGTAAACGAAATCCTTAGAAATCACCCTGTAGAAATTGTTGGAAAAAAATTGCGTAAAGCAATGACAGCGATGAAATCTATTAAAACGGTTTAATAATGAGCCACGAAATCGAAGATTCGGCGAAGCCAAGTGGCGATTTAATAAAGCATAGGGTTTTAACCCTATGGAATTGATAATGTTTTAAATGCAAAAACCAATTCTAGAAATCCAAAATTTAAGTTTTCAATTCGGCAGCAATGTCGTTTTGAAAAACTTAAATTTTAAAATCAATAAAGGCGAAAATTGGCAAATTGGCGGACCAAGTGGAACAGGTAAAACCACTTTAACCAAAATTATTTCCAACGAAATCAAAAATTTTGAAGGAAGTATTGAAATTAATTTTGATGAAAATTCAGAATTAAAACAAAAAGTTGTTTACGTTGCTAATTGGTATCAATTCACCAATTTAGAAGGCGATAGAAATTTCTATTACCAACAACGATACAACAAATTTGCAAAAAACGACACACTCACGGTTTTTGCAGAACTCAATTATTTTGCTCAAAAAGAGCAACTTGATTTTAAAAATGTAGAAGAATATTTAGAAATTTTTGATTTTCAGAATTTCAAAGAACAGCAGTTGATTGAACTTTCGAGTGGTGAGCACAAAAAACTACAGTTAGTAAAAGCATTTTGGTTGAAACCTCAGATTTTAATCATAGACCAACCTTACACGGGTTTAGATGTGAAATCAAGGAAAAGCCTAAACCAAATTTTCGAACGTTTAACTCAAGAAGGAATTACGCTTCTCTTGATTAACAATGACGATGAAGTACCAAATTCTATCAACCGTTTTGCGGAAATTAAAAATGGTAGTTTTTTAGAACGCACGCATCATTCAGAAATGACCAAAGGCGAAGAAAGAATGACTAAAGAATTGCCTTATTTTCTTCAAAAACCACCAAAAACCAATGCAAAGGAAATGGTGAAATTAGAAAATGTAAATGTTTCTTACGGAGAAAAAAAAGTATTGAAAAACATCAATTGGCAACTTAACGAAGGCGAAAGATGGCTGTTGCAAGGACCAAATGGTTCAGGAAAATCGACTTTATTAAGTTTATTAAATGGAGACCATCCTCAAGCTTATGCCAATGAAATCTATCTTTTTGGCAAAAAAAGAGGTTCTGGCGAAAGTATTTGGGACATCAAAGAAAAAATAGGCATCATCTCTCCAGAATTACACTGGTATTATGATTTGAATGCCAATGTAGGACAAACCATCGCTTCAGGTTTTTTTGATTCCATGAGTTTGTATCAAAAATTGAGTTTTGACCAACAACAAAAATTAGAACAAATTCTTCTTTTTTTTGATTTAAAAGAAGATAAAAATAAAAAATTAAATACACTTTCTCTAGGGAAACAAAGACTAGCACTTCTGGCAAGAACCATCGTTAAAAATCCAGAATTATTGATTTTAGATGAGCCTTGTCAAGGTTTAGATGTCCAGCAAACAAAATATTTCAATAGAGTAGTAGATGATTTATGCAAAAGCGGACACACGTTAATTTATGTAGGGCATTTTGAAAGCCAACTGCCAGAAAGCCTCTCCCATAAATTAATTTTAGAAAATGGAGAAATTAAAAAGTGAAATCCCAATAAGCCACGAAGTGGCGACATAAAACAGCATAGGGCATAGCCCTAAGGAACAGAAAAGTGATTTATTTAATCATAAGGTTTTAACCTTATGAAAAAAATAAAAAATTAGAACATTCACGAATTAGCAATGCTAAAAACAAGGGACAAAACCCTATGAATAATAAAATTACAGAGAAAGAATTATGATGAAAGAACACACACCCTATTTAACTATAGATTCTATTAACACGGCACGAAAAAAAATTGCTTCAGCAGCGAAAACTACTCCCTTACAGGAGAGTTTTCGACTGTCTAAAGTTTTTGAGGCCAACATTTCTCTAAAAAGAGAAGACTTGCAACCTGTTCGTTCTTATAAGCTAAGAGGGGCCTATCATAAAATAAAAAGCCTTTTCGAACAAGGGAAAACCAATGATGGAGTGGTTTGCGCGAGTGCAGGTAACCACGCCCAAGGAGTTGCTTTTGCTTGTAACGAACTCAAAATTAATGGCGTAATTTTTATGCCAATTACCACTCCAAAACAAAAACTAGAACAAGTAGAAATGTTTGGGGGTGATTTTGTGAAAGTGAAATTGATTGGTGATACTTTTGATGCTTCAAAAAATGCTGCCATTGATTACAGCGAAAAAAACGGTGCAGCATTTATTCATCCTTTTGATGACCCTCAAATTATCGAAGGTCAAGCTACTTTAGCCATGGAAATTCTAGAACAAACCAACGATAAAATAGATTACATCTTCGTGCCAATTGGTGGTGGTGGCTTAATAGCAGGTATAGTTACGGTGTTTTCGGTGCTTTCTCCTCATACAAAAATTATTGGAGTAGAACCTAAGGGCGCAGCTTCTATGAGAGCGTCTATTGATGCAGGTTACAACGTGGAATTATCAAAAATTGATAAGTTTGTAGATGGCGCTGCAGTTCAAAAAGTTGGCGATTTAACTTTTGAAATTTGTAAAGATTACATCAGCGATTGCATTAGTGTAGATGAAGGAAAAATCTGCGAAACCATTCTAGAAATGTACAACAAAGATGCTATTGTATTAGAACCAGCGGGCGCTTTGTCTATTTCTGCTTTAGAACAATATCAAGAATATATCAAAGGTAAAAATGTAGTTTGTATTGTAAGTGGTAGCAATAACGACATTACCAGAATGGAAGAAATCAAAGAAAGAGCATTACTTTACAAAGGAGTAAAACATTATTTCTTGGTCAAATTTCCACAAAGACCTGGTTCTTTGAAAGAATTTGTTTTAGATGTTTTAGGTGAAAATGATGACATTGCTTTCTTTGAATATACCAAAAAAAATTCCAGAGAAACCGCATTAGCAACCGTCGGAATAGAATTGGCAGATGCTTCAGATTTTGAAGGATTAATCCATAGAATGAAAGAACGGGGCTATTTTGAAGCTTATCTTAATGACAGCCCTAATGTCCTCAATTTATTAGTATAAAATTAAACTATGTTATAATTTTTTTTTCAGCCTTTTCAGAATCATTCTGAAAGGGCTTTGTGTTAAAAAAAGTATTTTGTTTTGCTGAATGAAATTTCTTTCATAAATTGGTAAATAATTAATTCATAGTTGATTATGATTGATTTATTCTCAATAATGTATTAATTTTTTTCAAAATAACTATTTAAAACTATTTAAAACAAATACTATGAGAAAACTAAACTCAATAGTGGCCATTATTGCTTTTGTAATTTGGGCTTCTATTACTTTAATTCCTGGCATTATTAAGCTCAATGGCAAAACTCAAGAGCTGGGCAGTCAACTCACAAAAGCACCTGACTATTCCATTTTATCTGCCGCCTTATTTACTTTGGTGGTGGTTTTCCTTACCGGTAGTGCTAAGCAGACGGGCCTTACTTTTTCTAATTTCAAAAACTTGAAAATCTTTAGATTACAATCGGTAATCATTCTTATTTGTACGCTCTTCCTCATTTATCATTATGATGTGCAAAACATCTATGCCATGATGTGGCTATTTCTGAACTGTATTTTTGTGGGCATTTCAGAAGAATTAATGTTTAGAGGGATTTTATTAAGTGGTCTAACCAAAGATTGGGGGTATAAAATGGCTGCTATTACGGTGATTGTCGTTTTCGGATTAGTACATGTCTTAAATGCTTTTACTACAGGTAAAATTGGCGAAGGTGCTTTACAAGCATTTATGGCCATGTGCTCTGGTATGCTTTTATTGTCTTACAGAGTAAAAAGTGGAACCATTATTCTGGCAATGATTTTTCATGCCGTTTGGGATTTTATTGCGTTTATGTTATCTTCTACACTTAAATTGATTAATCCAGAATTACTTACCATTGTTGTTGGGGTTATCATGATTTCAGCTCCTGTTTTATTTGGTATTTATGGATTTTATTTATTGACCAGAAAAGGGGCAGCCGATGATTTTATAGAGTCTCAAGATTGATAAAAAACATCTGCTTCAATAATAAACGGCGCTGACAAATTTTTTTGTCAGCGTTTTTTATAGGTTTCAATTCTTATCTTACATCAATGACTTTCTTATCATTAGCAAGCTATCTTTGTACTCGTAAATCAGAATAATCGCGAAGATTCTTTAAATTAAATTTTAAAATGAAAACTACAATACATACCGCAGACAGCAGAGGATTTCAAAACCATGGTTGGTTAGTAGCCAATCACAGTTTTAGCTTTGCCAATTATTACAACCCAGAAAGAGTACATTTTGGGGTTCTTAGAGTATTGAATGATGATTTTGTAAGTGCAGGAATGGGCTTCGGAATGCACCCTCATTCTAATATGGAGATTGTAACCATTCCGCTTTCAGGTGAATTGCATCACAAAGATTCTATGGGAAACTTCGGAGCCATTAAGAAAGGGGAAATTCAAGTCATGAGTGCAGGTACCGGAATTCAGCATAGTGAATTTAATGGCAATGCTGATAAACCCGTAACTCTGCTTCAAATTTGGGTTATCCCTCGTGAAAATGGAGTAGAACCAAGGTATGACCAACTCAAAATTTCTGACAATGCCGTTGATAATGAGTTCCAACAAATCGTTTCTCCAAATCCTGATGACGCAGGAAGCTGGATTCATCAAGACGCATGGTTTCATCTGGGAAATTTTACAGAAAATGTGAATAGAACTTATCAATTGAAAAAATCAGGAAACGGAGTCTATGTTTTTGTAATTTCGGGAACAGTAAAAATTGGGGATACCACTTTAAATCAAAGAGATGCTCTTGGAATTGAAGAAACCGACCAATTTAATTTAGAAATTTCAGAAAATTCAGAAGTTCTTTTAATAGAAGTTCCTATGAAATTACCTAAATTATAATAAAATTGAAGAATTTATAGTTTAAAATCCATCAACCATCAACTAAAAATGAAAATACTCGCATTTGCTGGAAGCAATTCTTCCACTTCTATCAACAAACAATGGGTAACTTTTGTTTCTCGAAAATTTGAAAATTCTGAAATAGAAATTTTAGATTTAAACGATTACGAAATGCCAATTTACAGTTCAGACCGAGAAAAAAATGATGGTTTGCCAAAATTAGCTTACGATTTTGCCCAAAAAATAGATACTGCTGACCTTCTTTTGGTTTCTTTGGCAGAACATAACGGTAATTATTCCTCGGCGTTTAAAAATCTATTGGATTGGGTGTCTAGAATCCCTGAAAGAAAAATCTTCGGAGAAAAACCAATGTTCCTCATGGCGACTTCACCCGGAAAAAGAGGAGGTGCAAGTGTTTTAGAAATTGCAGAAAAAAGATTTCCTTTTGATGGAGCAAAAATTGTAGAGACTTTTTCTTTGCCTTTTTTCTATGAAACCTTTGATAATCAAAATGGTATCTCAGAGACCGAAAAAGCTGCTGAACTCGAAGAAAAAGTTAAAAAAGTAATAAAAGAAAATTTTTCTTAGTTTTTGATTTGCTTTTAATCAATAAAAAATAGTAATTTTGCGGAAGTAAAAATAAGAAACTTGAACAAAAATTTGCAACATTTTGGCTCACTAAACATCCAAATATTTGGGAAGCTAAAATGCGCAGCTAAATAATCAAAGCCGATAGTCAGAAAGATTGTCGGCTTTTTTATTTAAGTTTTTTCTGTGAAAGTTTGAAGTAAATCTATTAAAAGTGAACATCTTGCAGGGCTCAAGTCCTGCAAGGTTTTCTAAAAAACTGAGAAAAAAATGAGCAATACGTACAAATCTGCAGGAGTAGACAAAGAAGAAGGTTACAAAACCGTTGATAAAATAAAATCTGCAGTCGCTGAAACACACAACAAAAATGTATTGAACGGAATTGGCAGTTTCGGAGCATTCTACGAAATTGGAGGGTACAAAAATCCTGTCTTAGTCTCTGGAACCGATGGTGTAGGAACCAAACTGAAAATTGCTTTAGATACCAAAAAATATGATTCTATTGGGATTGATTGTTTCGCAATGTGTGCCAATGATATCCTTTGCCATGGTGCTAAACCCCTATTTTTCTTAGATTATTTAGCTTGCGGAAAATTAGACTCTGATGTAGCTGCAGAAATTGTTCTAGGAATGGTAAATGCTTGTAAAGACAATAATTGTGCTTTAATAGGTGGCGAAACCGCAGAAATGCCTGGTATGTACCAACCTGGGGATTACGACGTGGCTGGTTTCTGTGTAGGTATTGTTGAAAAAGACCAAATTATAGACGGTTCTAAAATAAAAAAAGGCGACAAAATCATCGCGCTTCCTAGCTCTGGTTTCCACAGCAATGGTTTCTCTTTGGTAAGAAAAATTTTCCCTGATTTCAATGAAGAATTCGAAGGTAAACCCATCCACGAAACCCTTTTAGTGCCTACAAGATTGTATTACCAACCTATTCATAAACTGATGCAAACCGTAGATATTCACGGTATAGCACATATTACTGGCGGTGGTTTAATAGAGAATGTGCCAAGAATTATTTCTGAAGGATTATGCGCAACTATTGACACTTCTAAAATCCAAATTCCAAACATCATGCTAGAAGCAGAAAAACGTGGAAATATCGAAAGAATGGAAATGTTCGGAACCTTCAATATGGGCGTAGGAATGGTAGTGGTAGTAGATGAAAACGAAGCCACCAAAGTTCTAGAAACACTTCCTGATGCCTACGAAATAGGAGAAATTACCGAAAATTCTGAGAAAATAAATTTATTGTAAAATGTAAAAAGTATAATGTAGAAAGTAAATTAAGTTGCTTTTTACATTAAACATTGTACAAAAATGAAAAATATAGTCATTCTAGCTTCTGGTTCTGGTAGTAATCTTCAAAGAATTATCGATTGTATTGACAATGGAGAAATCCCTAACGCTAAAGTAAATTTAGTAGTGGCAGACCGTGATTGCTATGCCCTAGAAAGAGCCAAAAATCACAATATCCCTTTTCAACTTATCAAAAGAGGAAAAGATTTTTCTGAAAATTTAGAAAATCTATTGCCCGAAAATACAGATTTAATTGTTCTCGCAGGTTTTCTTTCGATTTTAAGTAAAGATTTTTGTGAAAAATACAACGGTAAAATCATCAATATTCACCCAGCACTTTTGCCAAAATTTGGTGGAAAAGGAATGTGGGGACATCACGTACACGAAGCGGTAATTGAGGCTAAAGAAAAGGAGAGCGGCGCTACTGTTCACTTCGTCACTTCTGGAATAGACGAAGGTGAAATCATCCTTCAAGGAAAATTTGATATTGATGAAAATGATACTCCCGAAACTCTTGCACAAAAAGTTCACCAAATAGAATATGACATTTTCCCGAAAGCGATTGATTGGGTTTTAAATAAAAGAGTTCCATAGGAACAAGCGATTTTAAAGAATTGGAATTGATTCCAATGAGTTGATAAATTTTAAATAAAAAGTAATAAATAAAAATGAAGAAAAGAGCATTAATCAGCGTATCAGACAAAAACGGTCTTACTGAATTTGCACAATTTTTAGAACAAAACAATTACGAACTGATTTCTACAGGTGGTACGTTCAAGCATCTGAAAGAAGCAGGACTTAATCCCATTCAAATAGATGAGGTAACCAATTTCCCAGAAATGCTAGACGGTAGAGTGAAAACCCTTCACCCAAAAGTTCACGGTGGTTTATTGGCTGTTCGTGATAACGAAGAACACATGAAAACCGTTGCTGAACACGAAATCGGACTGATTGATATGGTGATTGTCAACCTATATCCTTTCTTCGAAAATGTTAATAAAAATATTTCCCTAGACGAAAAAGTAGAATTCATCGACATAGGTGGCCCTTCTATGCTTCGTTCTGCAGCTAAAAATTTCAAATCTGTAGCCGTAATTACAGACGTGGCAGATTATGCTTTGGTTCAACAAGAAATCTCAGAAAACGGAGATTCTACCATAGAAACTCGTAAAAAATTAGCAGGAAAAGTATTCAATCTTACTTCTGCTTATGACGCAGCAATTTCTAAAATGTTGCTAGACGAAGAATATCCAACATACCTTAGCGCTTCTTACAAAAAAGTTTCAGACTTGCGCTACGGCGAAAATCCTCACCAATCAGCAGCATACTACGTTTCAACTTTTGAAAACGGTGCCATGAAGGATTTCGATATTTTAGGAGGCAAAGAACTATCTTTCAATAATCTAAGAGATATGGATTTATGCTGGAAAGTGGTGAATGAATTCAAAGACGAAATGGCGTGCTGCGCCGTAAAACATTCTACACCTTGTGGAGTGGCTATCGGAACCACAGCTCTTGAAACATATACCAAAACTTTTGAGTGTGACCCTGTTTCTATTTTCGGTGGTATCATCGGGATGAATTACAAAGTTGATGCTGCTACTGCAGAAGAACTCAACAAAACTTTCTTAGAAATTGTAATGGCAACAGATTTTGATGATGACGCGCTAGAAATTTTAAGAAAGAAAAAGAACCTTAGAATTATCAAAATCAAAAATCCAGTTTCTGATCAACATACTTGGGTGAAAGTAGATGGCGGAATTTTGGTACAAGACGTAGATGACCAATTTTCTACTGATTTCAAAGTGGTAACTGATGTTCAACCAACCGAAGAGCAGAAAAAAGCATTATTATTTTCTCAAAGAGTAGTAAAATACGTGAAGTCTAATGCCATTGTAGTTTCTAACGGAATTCAAGCCTTCGGAATTGGCGGTGGACAAGTCAACAGAATTTGGGCTACCGAACAAGCAATTTCTAGAGCTAAGGAGAAGTTTTCTGGCGATTTAGTTCTTGCTTCAGACGCGTTTTTCCCTTTCAGAGATGTGGTAGATTTCTGCGCTCAACAAGGCATCACCGCAATTGTACAGCCTGGCGGTTCAGTCAAAGATGCAGACTCTATCGCAGCTGCTAATGAACATGGCATCCCAATGATGTTTACAGGAATGAGACATTTCTTGCATTAATTAAGAAAATTTTCAAACGAAATCAAACAATTGCAAACCACATCAAACAAATTCGTAAATTTGTATTAGACCAATTTACTAACGACTAATAAGATGAAAGTATTAATTATAGGAAACGGCGGTAGAGAATCTGCAGTTGCCAAAAAACTAGCTCACGACAAAAGAATTTCTCAGTTGTATTTCGCCAAAGGAAATGCCACTACTGAAACTCTAGGAAAAAACCTCCCTTTTGATGATATCGCTCAGTTGAGAGATTTCGCCATCAAAGAACAAATAGATTTTACTTTTGTAGGCCCAGAATTACCTTTGGTAAACGGAATTGTAGATGAATTTCAAAAACATAATCTCAAGATTTTTGGCCCTACCAAACGTGCTGCAGATTTAGAAGGCAGCAAAGCCTATTCTAAGAAATTTATGCTACAAAACGGCGTTAGAACCGCCAAAGCAGAGATTTTTGATTCTTACACATTAGCCAAAGAATATGTGCAAAATCAAAAATATCCATTGGTTATCAAAGCAAGTGGTCTTGCTGCCGGAAAAGGCGTAGTAATTTGCGAAGATGTAGAACACGCAGAAGCTACCCTTCGCCAATTTATGATTGATAAAATCTTTGGCGATGCAGGCATCAAAGTCGTGGTAGAACAATTCCTTAAAGGTTTCGAAGCTTCTGTTATCGCTTTCTGGAACGGCAAAAAAGCTTTTCCTTGTGTATCTGCCAAAGACTATAAAAAAATAGGAAATCACGATAAAGGACTTAACACCGGTGGTATGGGTACAGTAGCGCCTAGTCCAGAATTCACCGCAGAACATTTTGCAGATTTCCAAAAAAATATCCTAGAACCTACTGCAAAAGGCATCAAAGACAATGCCCTCAATTTCGTAGGATTTATTTTCTTCGGCGTTTTGGTCGAAAATAATGAATGCTACCTTCTAGAATACAACATGAGACTAGGTGACCCAGAAACTCAGGTAATTATGGCTCTCCTAGAAAGCAACCTTTATGATGTAGTGGCAGATTGTTTCAGAGGTAATGAACTTGACCTTAAGTTTTCTGATAAAAAAGCCGTTTGCTTGGTCATGACTTCTGGTGGTTACCCTGGTAACTACGAAGTAGGCTACGAAATTACCGGCCTAGATAAAGTAAAAGATAGTGAGGTACTTTTTGCTGGGGCAGAAATCCAACACGGTAAAATAGTGACCAATGGTGGTAGAGTCCTCAATATTGTGGCAACAGGAGACACCTATCAAGAAGCCAGAAAAAAAGTGTACCAAGATGCCAAAACTTTGCATTTTGATTACGCATATTACAGAGAAGACATCGGGAATTTCTAGAATTTTTAGAAGCTACTCCCGCTTTCCGCTCTTACTCCTCGCTCCATTGCCATGGCCTATGCTTGCTGTGGGGTAACCGCTGCAATCGGGGCTAGTTACATTTAGAAATATTAATTGATAGATTTTTTAACATCAAACATCAAACATCAAACATTATCAATCATCAATCATCAATCATCAATCATCCATCATCCATAATCAAACATCCATCATCAAACAATAAAAAATGAATAACGGTATCATCATCTTAGACTTCGGTTCTCAATACAACCAACTCATCGCAAGACGAGTTCGCGAATTGGGAGTATATTCCGAAGTTTTACCTTTCAATACACCTTTAGCAGAAATTTTAGACAAAAAACCAGTCGGTATTATCCTTTCTGGTGGACCTAGCTCTGTAAACGCAGAAGACGCCCATTTAGTAGAAAAATCGCTTTTCGAAGCGGGTATCCCTGTTCTGGGAATTTGCTACGGCATGCAACTCACCACTCATGTCTTGGGCGGAAAAGTGAAAAAAGGCGTAAAAGGAGAATACGGAAAAGCCAATCTGCATATCGACAAAACCTCAAAACTTTTTGAAGGCGTTTCTACAGATTCCATCGTTTGGATGAGCCATTTCGACGAGGTAGAAGTAGTGCCTCAAGGTTTCGAAATCAATGCCAAAACAGACGTTATCTCTGCCATTTCTAACGAAGCTCAGAATATCTACTGTGTGCAGTTTCATCCAGAAGTTTCACATTCTGAAGAAGGTTCTAAAATGCTAGAAAATTTCGTTTTCGGAATTTGTAATGCAGAAAAAAACTGGAAACTTACCAATTATATCGAAAAAACAGTAGCCGAAATCCGCGAAAAAGTAGGAAACGAAAAAGTAATTCTTGGCCTATCTGGTGGGGTAGACTCTTCCGTAGCGGCAGTGCTTATTCATAAAGCTATTGGCGACCAATTACAATGTATTTTTGTAGATACCGGTTTGCTGAGAAAAGATGAAGGCAAAAAAGTAATGGAAAATTATGGAGAACATTTCCATATGAACATTAAAATGATTGACGCTTCTGAAAGATTTTTATCTAAATTAGCTGGTGTTTCAGACCCAGAACAAAAACGCAAAATCATCGGAAACGAATTCGTTCATGTCTTTGATGAAGAATCTCATAAAATTGAAGGCGCAAAATTCTTAGCCCAAGGTACCATTTATCCAGATGTTATAGAATCTCAATCGGTAAAAGGACCTTCTGCAGTGATAAAATCTCACCATAATGTAGGAGGCTTACCAGAAGAAATGAAAATGGAACTGCTAGAACCATTGCGCGAATTGTTTAAAGATGAGGTAAGAAGAGTAGGAGAAGAACTAGGAATTCCGCATCATTTGGTGTACAGACATCCTTTCCCTGGTCCAGGTTTAGGAATCAGAATTCTTGGCGAAGTGGATGAAGAAAAAGTGAAAATCTTACAAGAAGCAGACGATATCTTCATAGAAGAATTGTATAAAAATGATTTGTACGAAAAAGTTTCTCAAGCTTTTGTAGTCCTTCTTCCTGTAAAATCTGTTGGGGTAATGGGCGACGAAAGAACCTATGAATACACCGCAGTAGTTCGTTCTGCCAATACCATCGATTTTATGACGGCAACATGGAGCAAACTTCCTTATGAATTCCTAGAATTGGTTTCTAACAGAATCATCAACGAAGTCAGAGGCATCAACCGTGTAACCTACGATATTTCTAGCAAACCACCTGCAACGATAGAATGGGAATAAAAATTAAAAGCTGTTTCAGAAATTTGAAACAGCTTTTTTATTTTAAGATATTCCTTGGATTGCAAGAGAATCAAAATCTGACTCGTTAAAACATCTACTATAAAAAATACTTCTCCAATATCTGCTCCATAGGTGCAGAAGGTCTGTAAAATATTAGAAGTCCCATAAATTGTGCGCTCCGTAGGTGCGCTACGTCTTTACAATAAATTTAAAATTTTAAATAATGATTAAAACAAAATTTCGTTAGAATTTTAAACAACTAAATTTTTATGAAACTATTAATCAATATTATTATTTCAATACTTTTTCTTAACTGCAATCAAGCCAATGAAAATATTTCTAGAACGATTCTAGAATCCAATAAGACTGACCTTAAACCACAAAAAGACCATAAAAGAATTGCCAAAAAAGCTCAGGAAGCCTTCTTGTTTTGTGAAAATCAAAAAATGAATACTGATTTTTGTATTTTAATAGATATGAGTATTCATTCTGGACTTAATAGATTTTATATTTGGGATTTTAATAAAAAGCAAATCACAAATGAATATCTTGTTGGTCACGGCTGTGGCCTAAATTCTTGGTCTAAAACAGATAGTAAAGACAGTCCTAAATTTAGTAATGAAGATGGAAGCCATCTATCCTCATTAGGAAAATATAAAATCGGGGAGAGAGGTTACAGCCAATGGGGAATTCATGTTAAATATCTGCTTCATGGTTTAGAAGATACCAATAACAATGCTTTAAAAAGAATAATTGTATTGCATTCTTGGAGCGAAATGAGTAATTCTGAAGTTTATCCAGAAGGTAGTCCAGAAGGTTGGGGTTGCCCAACGGTTTCTAATGAAGCAATGAAAATCATAGATGAAAAATTAAAAAATACAAATAAACCTGTTTTGCTTTGGATTTTTAATTAATACTTGATTTTTTTTATTAATTTTAAATCTTAAATAAAACATCCGATGAAAAAACTATTACTATTCAATTTATTTCTATTATTTGTCACTTTATCTGCCCAAAAATCAGAAACCAATGGCATTCTAGGAGATTACAACGGAGACGGCAAAAAAGAATATGCCTATTCTAAAGTGTCAGATTGCTCAGACGATTGCTCGGGCAAATGCATGACTACAGTATATTTCAGTGATGAAAATTTAAAACCATTCACCATGCAAAATGCTAAAAATGGTGACTTGTATAACCTCAAAGACCTGAACGACGATGGAAAAGATGAACTGGGTTTTTATCCCAATTGGTGCTCCAGTTGTTGGTTATCTTTCTATGTGTATACTTTTAAACAAAACGAATTCAAATATTTAGTTGACCCTATCGCTACCCATTGCATCCAATGGAATGATGATGACAAACTACCAATTGAAAAAAGTAAAAAAGGTTATGTAAAAATCACCACCAGCGTTTCTAAAAATAATGACATAAAAACCGTTTCAAAATTGGTGAAAATTAAAAACTAGAATCATTTCTATTTTAAACAATTGATAAACATCACCAGATGTTTCTTAGTGCACTCAAAAACCCAAAGCAAGTCAAAAAAACTTTGCGAACTTTGTGTTAAAATTTTTCAATGAACACCCAAATGAAATCAAAAATCTCCACGAACTTTGCAGAATAAAACCCCCATTTTTCCATAAATATTGAAAATCAGTTCAGAAATCGTACTTTTGCAAAATGGAAAAACCAACATTCGCAGATTTTGATTTACCAAAACAGCTCAATTCGGCTTTAGAAAAACTAGGAATTTCTGAGCCAACTCCTATTCAGTTAAAGTCTTTTTCGCCCATCATGTCCGGAAAAGATGTCATGGGAATTGCTCAAACTGGTACCGGTAAAACATTAGCGTATCTCTTACCCGTTCTTAAAACTTGGAAATTCAATAAAAATGGAAGTCCAACGGTTTTAATCCTAGTGCCAACTCGTGAGTTGGTGGTACAAGTGGCCGAAGTGCTAGAAAAATTAACCGATGAAATGTCGGCTAGAGTGCTCGGAGTTTACGGTGGAGTAAATATCAATACTCAAAAATTGTTGGTGTACGAAGGAGTAGATATTTTGGTAGGAACTCCTGGTAGAGTGATGGATTTAATGAAAGATGCCGTTCTTAACCTTAAAGATTTAAAAAAACTCATCATCGATGAATTCGACGAAATGCTTTCCCTTGGTTTCAGACGCCAACTAGAAGATATTTTTACCATGATGAGCGAACGCAGACAAAACATCCTTTTTTCTGCTACCATGACAGACGAAGTAGATGCTATGCTAGAAGAATATTTCAAAAATCCTCAAGAAATTTCTTTGGCAAGAAGCGGAACTCCTCTAGAAAAAATTGCTCAAAATGCCATTCCTGTCAAGAATTTTAATACCAAATTAAATCTATTGGTTCACTTGCTGAGAACGGATGCCGATTTTGAAAAAATTCTAATCTTTGCCAATAATAAAAAACACGCCGATTTAATTTTTGAAAAAATTGACGAAGAATTCCCTGGTGAATTTGGAGTCATTCACTCCAATAAATCTCAAAATTTCAGACTAAGAACCATGAAGTCTTTCTCTGATAATGAATTGAGAGGAATTATCACTACAGATGTTATGGCGCGTGGTCTTGATATTCCAGATGTTTCTCACGTTTTTAACTTTGAAATCCCAGAAATTCAGGAACAATACATCCACAGAATTGGTAGAACGGGTAGAGCAGACAAAGAGGGGATTGCCATTTCTTTTTACACTCCGAAAGAAGAAGAGCGTTTCATAGAACTAGAAATGTTCATGAACAAAGAGGTGAAAAGATTAGAATTTCCGGATGAAGTAAAAATTTCTGAGGTGAAAATTCCTGCAGAAAGAGAAGTGGTGAAAATGAAAAATCCTGTTCAGTACAAAAAGATAGAACCAGGCTCTGCTTTCCACGAGAAAAAAGATAAAAATAAAAAAATCAATCTTGGCGGACCAAGCAAACGTAAACCGCCAAAAACTAAACCTGCCAATAGAGCACAAGCGAAAGCAAAATCTATCGCCAAAAGAAAAAAGAAATAAATTTTAATCTATATTTTATGGATTAAAATTTTCATAAATAATTCTATAAAATTACTGAATTGATAAGCTATTTCAAAAAAGATTGAAATAGCTTTTTTATATGGAGAATCATTCTTTCTATCAATGGAATTTTATGTGAAAAATTCAACCTTTTCAATACTTTTGTTCAAATTTTCAGGGTTCCTAAATAAATATCTCACCCTCATTTAGACCAAAATTGTTAAAAAGATGAATGATTTTATTGCAGCTAGAGGACAAATGGCCGTTTCATTAGCTTTTCACATTATATTTTCTTGTGTCGGAATGGTAATGCCTTTTTTAATGGCTTTTTCTCATTACAAATACCTAAAAACAAACAACGAAATTTACAAAGGTCTTACCAAAGCTTGGAGCAAAGGAGTAGCCATTTTATTTGCTACTGGCGCTGTTTCTGGGACCATGTTGTCATTCGAACTAGGATTATTATTCCCAAAATTCATGAAACACGCAGGTCCTATTTTTGGAATGCCTTTTTCATTAGAAGGAACCGCTTTCTTTATAGAAGCGATAGCATTGGGTTTCTTTTTGTACGGTTGGGATAAGTTTAACAAGTGGTTTCATTGGTTTTGTGGATTTTTAGTAGGAGTTAGTGGTCTTGCTTCGGGCATTTTAGTAGTTGCCGCCAATGCTTGGATGAACAGTCCTTCTGGATTTGATTATGTGAACGGAAAATACCTCAATATAGACCCTATAAAAGCAATGTTCAATGAGGCTTGGTTCTCACAATCATTGCACATGTCTGTTGCCGCATTTTGTGCTACTGGTTTTGCTGTAGCCGGACTTCACGCTTACTTTTTATTGAAAGGCAAAAACAGAGAATTTCACACCAAAGCGTTTAGAATAGCAGTGATTTTTGGAATTTTCGGAGCAATTCTAGCGCCAATTTCAGGAGATGTAGCCGCGAAATCTGTCGCCAAAAGACAACCGATAAAATTGGCAGCAATGGAAGCGCATTTTGAGACAGAGAAAGGTGCTTCTTTCCTCATCGGTGGAATTCCTGATGAAAAAGCTGAAACGGTGAAGTATGGCATTAAAATCCCGAAATTATTGAGTTTCTTGGTTGATGGAAATCCAAATTCTGAAGTAAAAGGTTTAAAAGATTTTCCGAAAGAACACTGGCCACCAGTTGCAGTTACACATTTTGCATTTCAAATCATGATTTTCTTCGGAACAGTAATGATGGGGATTTCTGTATTGTACCTTTTTGCTCTGTTCTTTAAGAAAAATTGGCTAGAAAAACATTGGCTATTGAAGTTATTCGTCATTGCTACTCCTTTCGGATACATCGCTCTAGAAGCAGGATGGACAGTAACTGAAGTAGGAAGACAACCTTGGATCATCTACGGAATTATGAAAACAGCCGAAGCGGTTACGCCTATGCCAGGAATACAGTATTCATTTTATTTGTTTACCTTAATTTTTATATCATTATCTCTCATTATCATCTTTTTACTGAGAAGACAAATCAAAATGGTGCCTTATCTATATGATGCTACAGACCCACTGTTTCACTCTAAAAAATAATTAAAATGTTGTACGTAGTTATTGCTTTTCTTTTTCTATCGGTAATTTTATATATTCTATTAGGTGGAGCAGATTTCGGGGCAGGAATTGTGGAGCTGTTTACGGGCAAAAAAGCCAGAAATAGAACTCAAAATCTAATGTACGAATCTATCGCTCCCGTTTGGGAAGCCAATCATATGTGGTTAATTATTGCCATTGTAGTGGTTTTTGTAGGATTTCCAGATATATATGAAGTGCTTTCGGTGTATCTGCATATTCCATTGGTTTTAATGCTTTTAGGAATTATTGCCAGAGGAACAGCCTTTACTTTTAGAAATTATGATGCCATAGATGACAATTGGAAAAATGTCTACAGAGAAGTTTTTTACTATTCTAGTTTGGCAACGCCATTTTTTATCGGAAGCATTGTGGCGGCCACTATTTCTGGAAGTATAAATCCTGATGCTAAAGATTTTTTATCTCTTTATGTTTACAGTTGGTTCAATCCTTTTGGGATGGCAGTGGGTATTTTCACCATCGTTATTTGTGGTTATTTAGCATCCATCTATTCTCTCAGAGAAGCAGATTCTAAAGCAGATGTAAAACAAATGATGAAGAAAACCAGAGATATGATGCTGGCGGTTTTTGTTTCTGGTGGATTGGTTTTTGTTGTGGCTTATTTTTCAGGAATTCCTTTGATAGATTGGGTGTTTACAGGAGCCATTGGCATTACAGCAGTGGTGGCTGCTACCATTTCTTTGGGCATTTTATTGTGGTGCATCAATCATAATTTTTTATGGCCAGTAAGAGGTTTAGGAGCTTTCCAAATTATTATGATTATGACGGCGGCAGCTTACAGACATATTCCTAATATTATTCTATTGGGCAACGGAAAGCATATTTCATTAATAGAAAATACCGCTCCAGAATCTACTCTTACTGTGTTAGGTTATGCTTTGTTGATTGGCTCTGTGTTTATTTTACCTTTTTTATTTTATTTGATGTTTTCCTTTTCTAAAGCAGGGAAAAGGGGAGAGTAAGTATTGTTTTGTCAGTTTAAGTTGTAGCTATTACAATTAATCCCTTATTTTTATTTAATGTGAAATGAATAATAAATTTCAATAAACTCTAATGCCGTATTCCTTTTATTGTCAGTGTTTTAAGTAAAAAGTCTCTCCAAACATCTGTCCGAAGAGACTTTTTACTTAATTTTTGATAAATTAAACCCCAAGAGTAAAAATTTTCATCATTCATCACCCATCATCCATCACCCATCTTCCATCACCCATCACTCATCATCCATCACCCAACATCCATCACCCAACTTCTGACTCCCATCTCCCATCTTCCATCTTCCATCTTCCATCACTCATCATTCATCACCCATCACCCATCTTCCATCACCCATCATCCATCATCCATCATCCATCATCCATCATCCATCACCCATCTTCCATCTTCCATCTTCCATCTTCCATCACCCATCACCCATCACTCATCTCACTCCCCCGGTATCTGCTCCACCAAAATGGCATTTCCTAATTTATCAAAATACGTGCAAGTCATCGTATCCATTCGGATTTCCCATTTCTCAATTCCTGTGTCTGCACACATTTTTATAAAGGTGAGGTAATCGGTTTTGCCTTGTTGGTGTGCCAATAACTCTGCCTTAAAAACCGCTACATTGGCCTCATCTGAAATATTCATTACAGCATATTTCTCTGGTACTTGCGCGGTATAGCCATCAGCTCCATGATAATCGATATGCCCATCTGATACATATGCTTCATAATGGGTTACGCCCAGTTTTTTAATTTCTTGAATATAAGAAGGGAAATCGGCACCTGATTTTACTTTACTATGTGCTGCTTTAATTTGTTCTACTGTAAACATCTTTTCTTATTTTTATAGTGATACATTTCTTTAATTGCATTCATCTTAATTGTAGAATTTGCAATGCTACTCCTTTGGTGTTTTTTCAATGAAATTCGATAAAAATCAACATTAATGGCTTCTGATTTTAATTTTAAGTCCAATCCATTATGATAGATGCCAAAATCTATTTTTTCTGAAATGGGCATATCTACCCCTAAATATTGGTTAAATTCTTGAAAGTTTTCAAATGTAATTTTGCCCTAATTTATAGGGCAAAATTACAATAAATTATTTTTCTAAGTAAGCCCAAGCAAAATTAGGATGATGTCCGTCTCTTCTTGCCATTTTCACCCAAAGTAAGGTCATGTGCTCCAAGTGTAACGCTTGATCTAGTTTTCCAGTGTCTAAAGTTTTATAACCCATATCGGTATTAATTTTAGAAACTATATTTTTTGCCTCTGTATCATTTCCTGCAATCATCATTACTGGTTTTACGTTGTAATTAGGAAAATTACTATCAATGAAATTCTCAAAACCATAAATCGTGAAAGCTTTTACTACTTTAGCATCTGGCGCCCATTCTTGAATTTTTTCGCTGCCCGAAATTTCACTTTTTAATCCGTGAGATATTCCCATTCCAACTGGATTGGTACAATCAACTAAAACTTTTCCGTTGAATGTCAAACTTTTAAGAATTTCTTCATTGGCTTGGAATGGAGTTGCCAAAAAAACAACCTCAGCCTCATCAATAGCTTCTTGTATTTTCTTTACAGAGAAGTTAGCATTTTGTTCTAATGCTTTTTTAACGGTTTCTGAATTTTCATCGTTATTGGCTACAATAATTTCGTGACCTTTTCTCTGTAAATTGTTGGCAATGGCAAAGCCTACATTGCCTATACCTATAAATGCGAGTTTCATATTTTATCTACTTAATAAATTAATTACTAATTCTGCTGCAGCAGCTCCAGAGTTTTGTTGTTGACCTGTAATCAAATTTCCGTCTGCAATTGCATACGAACTAAATGGAGCCGCTACTTTAAAGTTTGTTCCAGCTATTTTTTTAGCTTCATCTTCAATTTTGTAAGGTTGAATTTTCATGCCTACAGCTTGGTCGGCAAACTCTTCCTCTGCATCAGCAAAACCTGTCCATGTTTTTCCTTTTACCAATAATTCCCCATTAGATGTTTTGGTTTCTAATAATAGGGTAGTAGAGTGACAAACAGCAGCACTCGGTTTTCCACTTTCATAGAAATCAACAAAAAGTTTTTGCAGTTCCGTATTTCCTTTGTAAGTGTACATTGGACCTTGACCTCCCACTAAGAAAATAGCATCATAATTTTTGGCATCAACAGTAGTCAACTTTTTGGTGTTTTTCAACATTGCATTAAATTCAGGTTTTTGCATATAACCCAATGTAATAATGTCATGAGCCGAATATCCACTTGCATCAGTAGGATTAGAATAACCATCCATCATTAAATCACCACCTTCAGTTGAAACCAACTCCACATCATAACCCGCTTCTTGAAATACTCTTAGAGGATGGGTTAATTCTGCTGCCCAAAAACCAATGGGCCAACCTGTTTGTTTGCTTGTACTTGGTGAACTCGCTACCATTAAAATTTTTCCTTTCGAAGGTGCACCATGAAAATGCACATAACTGTTAACTTCTTTTACTTGTTCCATTTTTTTAGATTTTTTATTTGTCATGTTTTTATTTGTTTGAGCAGTCCCAAAAAAAGGGAATGCGAATACTAATGTCAATAGAAATAATTTTTTCATTTTGTATATTTTTTGAATTTAACAGTACAAATTTATTTTAGCTATTTAGTGTAAACAATATCTGCGTATCTTTGTAAGTAACTAACAAAAATGTAAGTATGCCAGATTTCGTCAAAGACAAACGATTGTTTCATAATCCTGTAGAATTCGCAATGAATAAAATAGGAGGTACTTATAAAATGCCCATTTTGTGGCGATTAAAGGATAAAAAGTGGCGTTTTAGTGAATTACAAAAAAGCCTTTCACACGTATCGGATAGGATGTTGTCAAAGGCATTAAAGGAATTAGTTGAAGATGGTTTTGTGACGAAAGAAGTCTTCCCAGAAGTTCCGCCAAGAGTTGAATACTCAATCACAGAAAGAGGAATGAAATCAATTGAAATTATTGATGCTTTAAGAAACTACGGATTAGATTTAATGAAAGATTTTGGAATTGAAAATCATTAATCATATAGCTTTTGCATTAGTGATTATCAATTTATCTTTCATTAACTTCATATTCTCACTAATCTTTCTATCCAAAACTTTTTGGAGTTGCAAAAGAGTGACGGGCAACATGAAAGGTTTACTCCTTTTCTAATTCACAATCTTTAGCTTTTTTTCAATTCTATTTCTTAAAGACTTTCTCCATCTCATAAAATCATCACCATTAAAAAATTATATACCTTTGTAATGATTTGAATTTTACAATCATGACTGATATAAGCATCAAAGAGTTTTATAAAGAGATATTAGGCGAAAACGCAGGACTAATCGATATCATAGACAGCCAAGGCAATGCTGAACTAGGCCATTTTAATGTATTCGAAACTGAAAAATTTTATTTCAGTGGAAAGAAAAAATCTGAAATGACCTACAACAGAAGATTATATTACAAAATTAGTCTAATAAAAGGTGAAAATCTTGTAGAATACGCAGACAAAACAGTTCTCATTCAACAGCAAGGCATTTTATTCGCTACACCACGCATTCCCTATAGATATACACCAATTAGTAAAAAACAGTCTGGCTTTTTTTGTGTTTTTACTAAAGAGTTTATGTCTAAATCAAAAACAGGTTTACTCATAGACGAATTGCCAATTTATCTGCCGAATAGTGATTTCGTATTTCAATTAAATGATAAACAATATCTTGAAATGGAAGTCATCTTCAAAAAAATGAATCAGGAAATGTCTTCTGACTATGCTTATAAATATGATTTGTTGCGCAATTATGTCTTAGAATTAATACATAACGGACAAAAATTAAATCCCATAAAAAGCGCCGAAACCACAACCAATGCGGCAAGTAGAATATCTTCATTGTTTATAGAACTATTAGAAAGACAGTTTCCTATAGAGAATGAAGCTCAAGTCTTACAACTCAAAACACCTACTGATTTTGCCAAAAATTTGGGCATTCATATCAATCATCTTAATAAAGTGTTAAAACAAACTACTGGCAAAAGAACTTCAGAAATTATCAACGGTAGAATCGCGGAAGAAGCCAAAATATTACTCAAAAAAACAAGATGGAATGTGTCTGAAATTGCCTACACCCTAGGTTTTGATGAAGTGGCTCATTTTTCTAATTTCTTTAAAAAACATACAACATTGTCTCCCGTGAAATTTAGAAATTGATTGAAATTTACAAATACTAGTTTGCTATTTGTAACTTCCTTTTTGATGAAAATACAGAAATTTGCAACCTAAACATAATACAGATTAAAATGAAAACAACAAACAAAGTAGCTTTAGTAACGGGTGGCAGCCGTGGGCTAGGAAAAGATATGTCTTTACAATTGGCTAAAAAAGGATTTGATATCATCTTTACCTACAATAGTAGCGCCAGTGAAGCCGCAAAAGTAGTCGATGAAATTATGGCTTTGGGCAAAAAAGCAAAAGCCATTCAACTTGAAGTGTCTCAATCTAAAAATTTTGACGCTTTTGTTCAACAAGTCAAAGAAGTTTTAAATCAAGATTTTGAAACAGATAGCATTTTTGCTTTAGTCAATAATGCAGGGGTTGCCGCTTATACCAGCATAGCCGAAACTTCAGAAGAAGTTTTTGACTCGATGGTAAACATTCATCTGAAGGCCCCTTATTTTATCACTCAAAAACTTCTTCCTATAATCAGTGATGGGGGGAGTATAGTAAATATTTCATCGGGATTAACAAGGTTTAGTTACCCCAATTATGCTCCTTATGCCATTATGAAAGCTGCCATTGAAAGCTTATCCAGATATCAAGCACAAGAATTTGCAAGTAGAAAAATTCGCGTCAATACCATTGCCCCAGGAGCTATTGCTACAGATTTCGGAGGCGGCGCAGTAAGAGATAATAAAGATTTAAATGCCATGATTGCCAATACTACAGCTCTTGGTAGAGTAGGATTACCAGATGATATCGGCTCTGTAGTCGCTTTTCTTTGCAGCGACGATGCTAAGTGGGTAAATGCCCAACGCATCGAAGTTTCTGGTGGAGTGCATATATAAAATTAAACTTAGATTAAGTATTTAATTCCCAAATACTATCTCAAAAATAGACACTATCCCAGAAAGTGTGTAAGTTAAAAAGTTAAGGCTTGGATTTTACAATCTAAGCCTTTTTTAATAATCATAAATTAGATTTTGTAGTCAACCAATATCAGGGACGTACAATCTCCCTTCTTCCATCTCCCATCTTCCATCTTCCATCTCCCATCATCCATCAACCAACTCCCTTCTTCCATCTCCCATCTTCCATCTCCCATCTCCCAACTCCCATCACCCATCAATCATCAATCATCATCCATCAATCATCATCCATCATCCATCAATCATCATCCATCATCCATCTTCCATCTTCCATCCCCCAACTCCCATCTCCCATCATCCATCTCCCAACTCCCTTCTTCCATCACCCTTCTTCCATCTCCCATCTTCCATCTTCCATCAAGACAACACCTGACTAAACTCTTTCCTATAATCAGAAGGACTCTTTCCTGTATATTCCTTAAACGTTCTATTGAAATAACTGAAATTATTAAAACCGCTTTCAAAGCAGATTTCTGTAATACTCATCGGCTGTTCTGCCAATAGTTTTTGTGAATGAATCACCCGATATTCATTAACAAACTGCGTAAAGGTCTTGTTGGTAATCTTCTTAAAATACCTACAAAATGACGGTACCGTCATATTGGCAATATCCGAAACTTCCTCTAAACTGATAGCTTCTCTGAAATGGTTCTTGATGAAATTAAGAATAAGGTTGATTCTTTCATTATCTTCTACCTGCGTTTGCAAATAGTATTTACCCGCGTTTAAGATTTGGTAATCATCGGTATTCGCCAACTCATTCAGCAGGTCTAATAATTTGGATAATTTCTTTAGCGAACTGGCATTGTGCAACGAAATGATTTTCTTCTCAAGCAATTTCTTGGTTGCATCTCCAAATACAAGTCCAGATTTACTGCTGTGAATCAACTGAGCTACTTTCGCCATTTCCGGAGTTTGCCAGATTTCTTTGCCTAAAAACTCTTTCTTAAATTGTATCACAATTTCAAAATCATTCTTGGTATTCTCATTGGTCAAACCACAATGGGGCAAATTACTGCCTATCATCACCAAATCTCCTCTCTTAAAATAGGTGATGCTGCTCCCAATCTGCCTTTTACCCGAACCTCCACCCACATAAACAATTTCTATTTCTGGGTGATAGTGCCAATGGTTGGCTTTGGCGTTTTCATTCCTAGAAAATCTAAGGGTAGTAAAACTACTCCCTATACTAGGTTTAATGGCTTCAAATGAGGGATTTAAATGCTTCATAACCGCTTTTTCATAAACTTGTTAAAATTAATAAATATTTTAACTGTCTCATATTAACATTTGTTAATATTAAATTTAATTGCCTATGTTAATATTGTACATATATAAGAGAATTCTATGCTAGATTATTGATGATTCAGCATATACCTTTGTCCCAGGATTAATTTGATAACACACAAACTTATTTATTATGAAAAATGTATTAAAATTTGGATTTATTGCAGGATTTGCTTTTTTTACAGCAACTGCTTCAGCGAAAACGAATAACCATTCTGTAGTGGTTGAAAAAGTAAGCAGCAATGCTACTAACCCAGGGAAAGACAAAAACATCGATGCAGAAAATATACTGAAACCTCAGTTTTTGGTTGAAAGAAATTGGGTGAAATTATCTTTGGATAACTTGAAAGATGAAGTGAAAATTTCTGTATTTGACCTTTCTGACGATGTATATTACAGTGCTGTACAAGCACCTAAAAATGGAAAAATTAACATCCATTTTAACCTAAACCCTGAGACTTCTAATGCTTATGTCATCAGAATCGAAAGAAATGGAGAGGTTTTCGAAAAAACTTTTTTTGTTGACTAATCACGACAAAAAAATTATTTAAAACTGTTGTGAAGGGGGTGTCAGTATACTGATACTCCCTTTTTTATGCCCTAAGAATTTTTTCCATCGCCTTTCCCTTCGCCAATTCATCAATCAACTTATCCAAATACCTTATTTTTTGCATTAGGGGGTCTTCTATCTCTTCTACACGGTAACCGCAGATGACTCCTGTAATCTTAGAAACATTAGGATTCAATGCCGGCGCTTCTGCAAAAAAAGTTTCGAAATCAGTTTTATTTTCTAAAATTTCTTTCAATCCCTTTTCGTCATAACCCGTCAACCAATAGATGATTTCTTTCACCTCAGACTCCGTTCTGCCTTTCTTCTCTGCCTTTTGCACGTAATGTGGATAGACACTCGCAAAAGACATTTTATAAACTCGGGTGTTGTTCATCGATTCTTATTTTATGCTAAAATATTGATTTTTTATGAATACAAAATAGCATCTACCAAATTAGTCCAACCACATCACTAATCCATTATACCACTAACCAACTAATCAACCAACTTTACAACTTTACAACTTTACAACTTTACATTTTTACAACTTTACAACTTTACAACTTCACAACTTTACAACTTTACAACTTTACATTTTTACAACTTTACCACTAACCACTCAACAATTAATAGAACATATTTCACATTTAAGTTTTGGATTTTCCTTATTTTTGTACAATACTTGCTTTTCATGCAAAAAATATCGCTTCTCCTGAGAAAATTAAAATCCTACATGATGCCTATTGCCATGCTTTTAGGTTTTATTTTGTATCAACAAATGTCTGCCTTATCTTTTTTGGTGCCTTATTTAATCTTCATCATGTTGCTGCTTACATTTGTTAATATCTCCTGGAGCAATATTTATTTCTCTAAAATGCACTTTTGGATGCTCCTATTTCAGGTAACAGCAAGTGGAGTAGTGTACTATCTCATCAATCCGTATAATTCTATTTTAGCACAAGGAACTATGATTTGCATAGTGGCTCCCACAGCTACTTCTGCACCAGTAATCACCAAAATGCTAAACGGAAATGTAGAAAACCTTACCTCTTATTCACTATTAAGCAATTTGCTCTTGGTTCTGGTAGCACCCTTGCTATTTTCAGAAATAGGATTCCACAATTTACCTTTTTTAGACTCTGCCTGGCATATCTCCAAAAGGGTAGCCCTGCTCCTAATATTACCTTTACTCATCGCGTTTTTTATCAATAAATATGCCCCTAAAACGGCTAATTTTTTACAAAAAAAATCAGATTTTTCCTTCTATTTATGGAGCTTAGCACTCACCATAGTCTCTGGCAGAACCCTCCATTTTATCCTTTCTCAAGGTGAATCTTACTATAAAATAGAACTCTTACTGGCGGTTTTCTCTTTCTTAGTCTGCGTTTTTCAGTTTTGGATAGGTAGAAAAATCGGTAGAAAATACCAAAACACCGTGGCTGGTGGACAAGGACTCGGACAAAAAAATACCATTCTCGCCATCTGGATGGCTCAAGTCTACCTCAATCCCATAGCTTCCATTGCACCAGGACTCTACGTCATCTGGCAAAATAGCGTCAACTCTTGGCAGGTCTTTAGAAATAGAAAAAATTTAAACTAACCAACTAACCTCTCCCTATTTTCCCCTCTAAAAAGAAGGATACCCTTAAGGCGGAGTGTGTACTTATCAACCTCCGAAAGATTCTCAGGGCAACGGAACTGCACCTTTAGGAGGTTGAGCATCTCACATTAAAAAAACAATTTTACTCCCTATAGAGTTGGGGCAAAGAAAATTGTTCTCCAACAAACAACAATCGTAACCATTCCCCTTCCTTGAAGGGGTGGCTTTCGAACTCGTTCGAAAGACGGGGTAGTGTAAAACTCATCACTTAAGAAAATGAAGATTTTACATCCTTTAGGAATGAGGAGAATTAAAGTCTTCATTTTCAATTACTAACCAATTCCCCATCCATCAATAGGAACGGGCTTTAGCCCGTTTAAAAAATTGAAATTAAAATTGGCTTTAGCCAAAACCTAGAAAATCAATGTTTTTTTATTCAAAAATCAACTGATTTTCATCAATTCCAATCAAAATTGTGCCCTCTAGTATTGGTAATTCTTGCACATTCAGTATATTTGTATAAAACATATAATCAAAAACTCAATAATTACAGTCTTAATATAGAATTCTTGCTGGTTTTCATTGGATTTGATTATTTAATTAATTGTTGAAAATCAAAAACAATGTTTAAAATACTACCCCTAATTTCTTTCCTTTTATTCTTTACCCATGTAAAGTTTTTTTCGCAAATTGATAAAAATGGAAACCCTGTTTTTAATAGCGTGAATATTGAAAAGACGAATCTCGACGATTTCGAAATAATCTCTAATTATTATACCATCAAAGATAATATAGATAATAAATTATCTTCTGTTTTTGTTAGTGAAAGTCCTTCAATAGAGGATTTTATAAATTTTTCTACCAAATTACCTTCCTACTATTTTATATTGATAGATAAGGGAAATGTACAAGGAATGGCAATGTTAATTCCAAGTCCTAAAGATGACTCTTATTTTTATAATGTAATAATTCCTAACAATAATTCTAATATTATTATTCCTTCTTCGCTTCGAGGAAAAATTACGGAACATAGGGCGAAGGAGCTTGCTGTAATCAAAAATAATGATTCTAAAATTACGGATAACCAATTTCATATCAGCAATACGAGTTTAGAAATTATCCCTTTTCAAAAGGTGCTTTCAGAATTTAAAGATGTTGTAGTAGATAAAATAAAATCGGCATCCAAAACAGATAATAGATTAGAAGAATATATCAAATCAGAATCAAAAGAAGGCGGTAAGTTTGACTTTAAAAAGAAATTAGAGGATTCCGAAGGATTAATTGCTTACGAAAGTATTTTATATAATAAAAAGGATTTTGCAATTTTAATGTGGTCTGCCGCAGTTAAAAGCTTAGGTTATAATGATTTTGATAAAGCCAAAGATTTATGGAAGAGCATTAATGGTAGAGAACTCACAGAACCAGAACTAAAAGCATTTAAAAAAGGATTTGAAATCAAACTTAAATAATTAATAAAATATATAAACTAATGAAACCAATTTCAATTTTTCTTATTTTAATGTGGTCAATTTCTATTTTTTCACAAGAGAATAAAATTTCGGACAACGAATTTCAATTAAAATTAGATTCTATAAAAAGTGAAGGTAATTTGTTATATTCTCTAGAAAATGCTTCATGGAATGCTTCAGACATAATTAGAGAAAACAAAATGCTAAGAAATGAAGTAGGGCAGTACCTTACTTATAAATCAAATGATACAGTAAAAACTGTTTTTTTGAATAAAAAAGCAGATAAAGTGATGGTAGAATATTTATTTCTAAATAATTCTAAAAAAGCGATTAAACATAGACTAAAAGAAAGAGACCTGAATTCTTTGGAATTAGATCTAAAAAATAATAGAGAAAAATTAATCTCACAATTGTCTGACCCAAAATACGAAGTAGGAGTACCAGAAGGTTTTAGCCTAAATTTAATTACAATCCCTTCTGGAAATAAGTTTAGAACATACATAATTACTGGCGCTAATGATTCTGGAGTAATACCATTTGGTAATGATTACCTTTTCGTAACAGATAAAATTGGTAATATACTAGAATCCAAAAAATTCCATTCTAGACTTATTCCTCAGTACACATCTACCGCACAAGGCGAAATGTCTATGTCCACACATAGTCACCTGAAAACAAATTCTTTTATTTCTGCAACAGATATATGTACTTTTAAGTTATATGCTCCTTTTACTAAGTTAGAAAAGTTCTTTGTTTATTCGCCTGCTTACAGTACTTATTTTGAATATGATGGTAAAAAGGACACTTTAAAAAAAGTAAAATCTCCATTTTAGAAAATATAAAAAGTAAAAAAATCTCATTATTAATCATAAAAGCAATATAAATGAACTTTTTAAAAAAAATATTCGGCGCAAAACCTGACCATTCCGCTTCACAAAATCATCAATATATTGTAATTACCCTGAATGACAGAATCCAACCTTTTGATAGAGGAGAATACTACGAAGACCCTTTAGATGAATTTCTAAAAACTAATAATTTAGGCGAAATATCAGGAGGGGGAACCTTGCAAGATGCAGATGGTGAAATAGAATTTGTAGATATCGAAGTAGAATTAGCACTTGATGTAGATACCAATATTGCAGTTCAAAAAATAATGAACTTCCTAAAAACCAAAAAAATACCCAAAAACTCTAAAATAACCATTGAAACAACCAATGAAGTGATTGAGTTTGGAGATAATGAAGGTTTGGCAATTTATCTAGATGGAGTAAATCTAGAACCAGAAGTTTATCAGAATTCAGATTCTAACTTTGTAGTCTCTGAAATCAAAAGATTAATTGATGACAAAGACGAAACAGTAAGGTTCTGGGAATTTCCAGAGAAAACAGCACTTTACTTTTATGGTGATTCTTTTGTAGAAATGAACAAACTAATAGAACCTTTTGTAAGTACATATCCGCTTTGTAAAAATGCAGTGATTAAACAGATTTCTTAGATTCCTATGGTTAAAAATTAATCTTTTATCAATGAAAATACTCATTTCACCAGTCTTAATTCTCGTTTTCATGATGCTCTTGGGTTTTAATGACTATAATTCTAAATCTGAAACAGAGAAAAAAGAAGTATTGTTACTTGCAACTCAGAATTTTAATGACTTAATTAAAATAAATAGGACTTTTAAAATACTTTCGGATAGCAGTTATATTTTCACCGAATTGGTAAAAGAAGAAAATCATTCTAAAAGTGAAACATTTCAAGGTTTGGTAAAGATAGATAATGACACCATCAAATTTTCTCCTTTTTTACTAGATTTTAATATTTCGGAGACAGCAGTTCTAAAAAATGGTTTTATAGAATTTATTGACGGAGAATATCCTGAGAGAATGAAATTTGAAATAACAAAACTAAATGTCAATAACAATTTAGACACCCAAAAGTTTCCTAATTATGCAATATTTACATTTTACAAGAAGTTCAATAAACAAGAATGGCAAAAAGAATATTCTAATTATGATTTGAATAACCAAGAATTACTAAAAATAGATCAAATCTTCAAAAAAGAATTTTCTAATAATAAAAGATTAGAAACCTTCGACAAATATTTAAAACAGATTGTTGCTGTAAGAAATAATAAAAATGAAATATTAATTCAAGCTCATTTTTTTTGTAAAAATACTTCTTTGTTAGAAAGCTATCAATATTATGAATCAATGATGAACGACGGAGGCAACTGCAATGTTTATGCAGAACTGAATTTAACAACCGGGAAATTTAATTACTTCAACATTGCAGGATTAGCTTAAAAAACAACTTGTTATGAATAAAATAATTCTTACCTCAGTTTTTTTATTTTTTTTGGCTTGTAATAATCAAAAAATACAGCCAAATTCAAATGATATTATTGTCTTTGGGGAGCAAATCAAAGATGAAAGTCATCATAAAGAAATTCATGAAAATTTAGATTTGGCATCTAAAGAATCTAATAAAAATGATTCAATATTAGTTTCACTTTATAGTTTAAGTGAAAAAAATCCAACTTTAGCAATAAAAAAAGCAGATAGTGTTATACAAAATGCAAAAAAAGAAACCGATAAAATAAAATTAATGGTTAGGAATTCTTTATTGAGTTCTTTTAGTTATTTTATGGCTGAAACAAAATACAGGATTGGAGATTATAAAAGTTCCTTAGAAATTCTTGAAAAAGAAGATGACTTTTCTGATGATAATGCCGCAGCATTGGCAGCCAACTACATTAAATTAGGAAAACCAGAAAAAGCAAAACCTTTGATTGATAGCATTAGAAATTATTTAACAGATTATGCTCGTGCTAATTATTATGAATGTGTAGGAGACAAGAAGCAGGCTTTTAAAATTTATGAAAAAATAAAAAATGATAAATCAATTAAGCATTACGCCTATTACCAACTGGCTGCAAATAGATATAATGAACTTTCTAAGCCTAATCCAAAATTATTAAATGAAATATACTTTCCTACAGGAAATCCAAATTTTGATATTGCAGATTCTGATGATGTAAACAGAAGTAAAATTTTTGATTTATTCTTAAATATGCCAGAAGTGAATAAATGTAAATGTGGTGTTTACATTGTTGAGTCGCCTCAAGAAAATGAAAAAGATTATTACTGGATAAAAATTGGAAATATTGAAAGTGACAACATAAGTGATATTGGTAATTTGGAGAAATTAACCACAAAATATGATTTTTATATTTACCCCAAAAATAACTTTGATATAAAATTCTATAATCCTAAAACTAAACAAACGATGAGTTTAGAAGAATGGAGAAGTAACAGATAATAATTGAAAATGTATCACCAGCTCTCCGAAATCTCTCCCTTCGGAGCTTTAGAAACTAATTCTTCTCTAAATAGAGGCGGGGTATGTAATTCAAACCATTCTGCATCAATATTTTAATTTATGAAAAATCACACACATAATTTTACCATAGCTTTATTAATAATTTTATCGATTATTTTTATAATTTATAATGCATATCATTATGACAATATTTTCCAAATTTTTATTTATCCTGTTTTAGGTTTAATATTCATTTATAATTATTTCAAAGTTTTTCAAAAAAATAAAAAACAGTTTCTTATAAAGAAAAATAAAAATTCATTTATACAAACTTTAATATTGTCATTCTTCATCATTTTAATACCAGTTATTATTATTCATTATGAAAATTTACAGAGTAAAGAGAAAATCTTAAAAGCTCAAAATTTTGGGGCATTTCTTTACTTTTATTCTGACGGAACTTATGTTATTAAAAGTGGACCTTGGGCAAGTAAAAAACATTTTTATGGTAAATATGAATTGAAAAAAGATACGATTATTTTAGACAATAATGGGTTAGACGATGTGATTACAAGTGAAAAACTATTGATGATTAAAGCTAAAGATTTATACAACAATACAGATTCTATTAAAAATTATTTAGTCAATATAGATACACATAATGAACAAATTAAATCCAGATTTATGGGAATTGACAAAAATAAAAATGAAATTTATGAGCCAATGTTTTTAGAAATTACTTTTGATAAAAGAAATTATAAATGCAGATAATAACCTGCTCTCCGAAATCTCTCTCTCTCTTCGCAGCTTTAAAAACTATTCTTCTCTAAATAAAGAGGCCGGGTGTATACCCATCTAACATTAAACCTCCAAAAGATTCTAAAGGCAACTGAACTGCTCCTTTAGGAGGTTGAGCACCTCACATTAAAAAAACAATTTTCCTCCCTATAAAGTTGGGGCAAAGAAAATATTCTCCAATAATCAACAATTGTAACCATTCCCCTTCCTTGAAGGGGTGGCTTTCGAACTCGTCCGAAAGACGGGGTAGTGTAAAACTCATCACTTAAGAGAATGAAGATTTTACATCCTTTAGGACAGATGAAAATTAAAATCTTCATTTTCAACCACTAACCAATACCCCTTCCATCAATAGGAACGGGCTTCAGCCCGTTAAAAAAAATGAAAATAGTTGGCTTTAGCCAAAACCTAGAAAATCAATGTTTTTTCAAAAATCAACTGATTTTCATCAATTTCCTTCAAAATTCCGACTTCCCGTATTTCTTAATCATAAAATTTGTTTATTTTTGATAAAAAACAAATAAGCATCAACTCAAAATTACCTCCTATCAAATACTTACAATTGTTTACAAACGAATATTTTGTTTTAAATCAATATTTTAGTATCTAATTGCGTATATTTATGAGTTAGCCGTAATTTTACAATACAACCGTGAAAAAAAAATACATTGAAACTGAAATTACAAGTTTAAAACAAAAAGAGTGGATAAAACAACGCATTTATAACAATATTGAGATTGATTACTTAACATTGATTTATGGTTTTATTTTAAATCCACCATTGTCAAAAAGAAAAGATGAAAACTCAATTACAATTCATTGTTTTTTTGTGAATGAATACGAGATAGCACAAATTTTTAAAAAAATTTGTGAAAAATTAGTAGAAAAATTAAATCTAAATAATGATTTAATTCTTTATAAATCAGATGCTGGACATTCTGAAATTGAATCATCATCATTAACAAAATATTTTAAAAAAATAAATTTTGAAGAAAAATTTGCGATTTTTTCACCTTACAATTATTTCTCAAATAATAATAACTTAAATGATAAACAAAAATTTTCATATTTATTAGGAAAATATATTCGATATTATAGAGAGCGAAAATTTGTCATATTAGAAAGTTGGGAAAGCTATGTTTTATTGGACATATTAAAATCATTTTGTATTTCTCAAGATGAATTAGAGTCAAAAACTTATTTCGGAACTCCAGGTTCAACTCATATTTATTTGAATCAGGACTCCACTTTATTAGAGTATTTAGAATATTGGAGGAATAAGATAATAGAATAAAAACTACGGCTAACAAGGTATTGCTGCAATGGGGGCTGACGTAATTCTATTGAACATTAGTACTATATTTGAAGAGCGGTATTTATAATCAACAGTGGTGCTAAAAATCCCCCACTGCGGCAATACCCGAACCGTTAGCGGTAATTGTAGGACGACAGTGCAGACTAGAACCAACAGATAAAAAATAAAATTTGACAAACAATAAATAATGAGCAAAATAATCTTTGACAGCGGAATATCACTTGACGGCTTTTTCGCAGGTGACAACAGAGGACCAAAAAATCCTATGGGTGGAGTTTCAGGACAAATTCATTCGTGGATGTTTAACCAAAAGGCTTTTTGGGAATATCTTGGGTTTGAAGGAGGAAAAGAAGACAGTGCAGACGGAGAATACATTCGAGAAACAATTGCTAGAACAGGAGCATTTATTATGGGGAAACGAATGTTTGAAGAAGGCGAAGCGAGTTGGACAAACGACTTATACAAAGCAGACGTGTATGTTTTGACACACGAAAAACGAGAACCTTGGGTTCAAGAAGGCACGACAACATTTTACTTCATAAATGACGGAATAGAAAGTGCTTTGAACAAGGCAAGACAATCGGCAAAAGGCAAAGACATAAGAATACAAGGAGGTGCAAATACAATCCAACAGTTTCTAAATGCAGGTCTTGTGGACGAATTTTTTATTCACATTGCACCAGTGTTTTTAGGTAGTGGTATCCGACTGTTTGACGGCATAGATAAAGACAAATATGATTTACAAATTACAGAAGTTATACCTTCCGACTTGACAACACATTTAAGATATAAACTGACTAAAAAATAAAAACAACGAACCGCTAACACAGGACAAGCGCCATAAGCGATTTCGTGCTTCGAAATCACATTTTTCGGTAACCTAAGTTTTGTGCTTCGAAATCACTTTTATCTGTACATTCACTTACGGCTCCTGCCCTGGGAACGTTATCTGTAATTTTTCCTAAACTATATGTGCAACAAAATACATATCATAAAATGAAAATAAAACTTTTATCATTAATTCTTTTTATATTTTTAATATCATGCAATAGAGATGATTTTGGTGCTGATACTAAAAGTTCAGTAGAATTGTCTACTTCAAGTTTTACAACAACTTCAATTACTTTGAATTATAATATAAAAAATATTTCTGGAGATAAGTATTTAATATATAGTAAATCAGAAAATTTTGATTTACTGAATTGTGAAAATAAATTTTTGTTAAATAATTCAAACAATATTCAAATCAATAATTTAACACCAAATACTAAATATTTTTGTAAGATTTCTTACATAGAAAATAATAGTGCTAAATATAGTAATGTTGTTTCAGTAATTACAAAGGATGTTTCATTTTTAACTATACTTGATAAAAATATAGGACTCAGTCCTGAAAATGGAAGTTTTATATATTTAATGAATAGTGAATTAGATGAATCAATGTCTTTTTTATTTTTATTAACTAGACAAATTCAGCAGTATCCTACAGAAGTAAAAAAAATTACATTACACAAAATAGACTTAAATGGAAATTTAATCTGGAGTAAATTAATTCAAGATTCTCCATCTCCCGGCACTTATAAGATACAACTATTGTCAGACGGTAACGTAGCAGTACTTACCGGAAAGTACGATCAAAAATCTACAATAATAACTAAATTAAATCCAACAAATGGGAATTTCATTTGGCAAAAGGAATATCCTGTTCTTGATTTGAATGGTATGCAAAGTAATTATATAAGTGGCTATTCTTACGAAAATAATACTTTTAAAATTATTACTGGGAATGGACATATTTATGATGCAGAAGAACTATTTGTTGATAATAACGGAAATATAATTTCTCAAAAAACAATAAAAACAAATAATTGGATTAATAATGCAAAATACCTTAGTGATGGCAATATTATTAATGTTTTCAAAGGAGATAAGATTCCTGAAAATGGATCGGTAACTTATGAAGGAATGATTAATAAAATGAATTTCAATAATGGAATTCAAAATACAATTTGGACTAAATATTACGGAGATCTAGGCGGCGACGACTCTTTTGAAAATTTTTTAATAAAGGATAATAATATATTTGTTCAGGGATTTTATGGTGGAACAAGTGGTTTTACTGATCCGCAGAAATGGATATTGAAGTTTGATATGAATGGTGAAATTCTATGGCAGAACAAACAGCCTTCAAGAACAGATTTTATTTATCAAGGTAGAGATATAAAAATAAATGGCAATAATGAATTGTTCTGTTTGATGCATGAAATATACTACCCTAATTACAATGCTTACGACTATACAACCCTAACAAAATTCGATAACAATGGTAATTTAATTTGGACATGGAAAAGTGCTGATGATTTTAATAATGAGAGATTTTCCTCTAATAAAGTTTTTGAAACCAACAAGAACGAATTTATGATTACTGGATGGAAATCTCCTGGCGTGGGAAGTATTTGGATAAAAAAAATCAAGGTGAACGAATAAAAACTACAGATAACATGATGTTTGTAAAAAAAACGCCTCCAACGCATATCCAGTATCGTTTTTGGCGTTTCTTCACAAATATCCGTTCCGTTATGGGCAAGGCTAACAGAACGACATACAAGCAATATTTATGAAACAATTGACGAACATATTTTTCTTAATGACACTATTAGGTGTTAATTTATCGTTTGGACAATCGAAAAAATTGACAACAATAGTTGAACAAATTGCAAAAATCAATGAAGTTCAGGAAGAACACGTTGGCATTGCAGGGGCTGAAAGTGAAAACTATAAAAACTTTAAGCAATTAAAAGAAATCGCTACAACAGAAGAATTGGTTCAATTGACTGACAACAAAAATGCAACTGTTGCCTGTTATGCAAGTTGGGCTTTAGCTGACAATATTTACCCAGACCTAAAAAACATTTTTCAAAAATTCGTCTTGCAAGACAGACAGGTCGGAACTTTTAGTGGTTGCATAAAATCACAGGACAATATTTCCAGCGAATTATATCATAGATATTGGAACAACGTGAATACTTCTAAAAGACCAACAGACAAAATACTTTTAGAACTTGACAGTATTGTAATATTTAGTAAAAACCCGTATTGGTTACTTTTAAATAGAGCAATGGAAAATAGAGTTTATGTTGAACCCTATAAAAAGCAAATTTCGATTTTGGCATTTGAACAAGGACAAAGGGAAGCAATCTTCTATTTATGCAATTGGCACAAAGCTGAATATGCAGATAAGATTAAAACAGCTCTTGTTAAGTATTTGAACGAAACAGAATTTAAAAATACAGGGACAACTGACTATTATAAAACTGTTGATGAGCTGTTTAAATTTAACGACCCTGAAATAAGAAAAGCAATAATCGCTAAAATGAAAAAGGACAGACATTGGGAAATGGAAAAAGAAAGATTTAAATACTTGCTTTCTGATAACTACATTTACAATATTGACAGTGAATAGAGAAAGAAGACCCAGCTCTCCGAAGTTTGTAACTTCGAAGCAATTAATTAAAAAAAGTTCACCGCTGCACCAAGTTTACAACTTTGAGCTACAACAAATAAAACATATGAATTTTAGAAATATAATAATTATGATGAGTAAGTTTGGCTCAAAGTCAGGACACTTTGCAGCAGTAGGGGTAATCAATCATATACCGTCAAACAACTTGCTTATAATGACAAAATGAAAAGTGAACTCGAGCAATTTAAGCAACAACAAAACTCGATTTATTCTGATTTTCATAAAAATAAATCGAGTAGTTCTTCCAATGAACAAAAAAATAACCATTAGATTTTGAAGAAGATTTATTATTATCTTAGTAAACCTTATTCTATTATTTTAGCTTTTTTATTCATATTTATCATTCGTTATTGGGATAATAATATAAAAAAAATAAAAAATAACGGAATATATACACGTGGAAAAGTATGTAGAATTCAGATTATTAGATATAAATATTCTGCTGAAAGGTTTTATTATACATATTCTTATAACGGAAAAACGTATAAGCAATGGAATGATACAAGATATCGTTGTGGTAAAGTATATGAAACTGTTGGAAAATATTTCTTAGTGAAATTGGAAAAAAGGAATCCATCAAATTCAATAATTTTCACTCATTTTCCCTTGTCTTTAAATGAAATTCCCCCTAAATTAGGATGGTTAAATCCGCCTAAAAGCCTAAATAGAGACAGTATCATTGCTGTAGAAAATAGCTGGAAGATGTGGTGAAAAATATTCATTATAGAGTCATCTTAATAATTTTAAGATGGCTCTTTTTTTTGTAAGATAAACTAAAATTTCTTTATTATACAATAATAAATAATGGCTATTATTAATTTACTTTTTATTTAGAAAAACATATTGCCCAGCTCTCCGAAGTTTGTAACTTCGGAGCATTTAATAACAAAAAGCTCCCGATGTAGGATTTATAATCCGATGACTAGGATTTGCAATCCGTGCCTAACGTTACAGTTTTTTTTATAAAATCAACTGATTTTCATCAATTTCTACCAAAAATCCGACTTCCCGTATTTCTTAATCATAAAATTTGTTTATTTTTGATAAAAAACAAATAAGCATCAACTCAAAATTACATCCTATCAAATACTTACAATTCTTTAAAACGTATATTTTGTTTTACATCATTGGTTTAGTTTTGTGTTGCGTATATTGGAGAGTTAGCAGATATTTTAAAAACGCAAAATGAAAGAACAACTTGAGGAAATTATAAAACAAGTTTATAATAAAAAAAATAGAAATTTATTTACTTTTTTAACTAGTGCAGGAATCTCTTCAGAAAGTGGAATTCCTACATACAGAGGAATTGATGGCATATGGATTAAAGGAACTAAGTTTCACAAACCAGAAGAATTTGGGACATTTAAATATTTTAAAGAAAATCCAGAAGAAGTATGGCAATATTCACTTTTTAGAAAAAAAATGTTTGAGAATGCATCGCCAAATGAAAGTCATAAACAAATTGTAGAGATTGAAAATCTATTAAATGACAAATTCCACTTAATTACTCAAAATATAGATAATCTTCATAGAAGAACTGGATCAAAGAGAATTTATGAAATTCACGGAAATAATAGAGAAATTAAATGTTCAAATGGTTGTAAAGGCATACAATTTCTTCCTGAAGAAATTAAAGGAAAAGAAATTGATGAAGATTTAACAGAAAAAGAAATTGAACTATTAAAATGCAAAGAATGTGGAGCTTGGATGAGACCTAACATTTTATGGTTTGACGAATACTATGACGAAAAAACAAATAAAAAATTTAGTTCATTAAAAATTGCTAAAAATTCAGGTATTCTTTTTATTGTCGGAACATCTGGAGCAACAAATTTGCCAATGGCAATTGCAGAAACAACATTAAAATATGGAGGAACAATTGTTGACATAAACACAGAAGATAATTTATTTACAGAACTCATAAAAGACAAAAAAAATAAAATTATCATCCGAGAAACTTCAACAAATACTCTAAAAATTATAAATGAAATAATAAAAAACATCTGCTAATAGGCGTTTGGCAAGATTGCAAATTTTGTAATAAATTCACGTTTATATTTCGCAAGAAATTTTATCTTTAACAGAAAATAATCGGTTCCGAAGCTCGCAACTGATGCCAAACATGGATACGTTAGCAGCAACAAAACCGAGACACCGCAAACAGAATGACAGAGCAGCTTTACATACTATTTTGTGAAAGTCCATTTCAAACAAACAAAGTTGACGAAGACTTTGAAGACCAATTTATTTCTGCAAAAGAAAATGGATTTGAAACGCTTTTATTCAACTTTGAAGACTTGACAAGTGCAGACAGATTTTCGATTGCAACAAAACGAATAAAACAAAATGAAGAATTGGTAAAGGTAATTTACAGAGGTTGGATGTTGACACCAAATCAATATTCAATTCTTTATAATGACTTATTAACAAAAAACTTCAAACTCATAAATAATGCAGAAGAATATCAAAACTGTCACTATTTACCAGACAGTTTAAAATTCATTGAAAACAGAACACCAAAAACCGTTTTTGAGAAATTTGAGAATGAAACTAGTATTGACAAACTCATAGAAAAATCAAAAGCATTCGGACAAAAAGCCGTAATTCTGAAAGATTATGTAAAATCTGAAAAGCACGATTGGGAAACCGCTTGCTTTGTTGCTGATGCTTCTGACACCGACAAACTAAAAAAATCTATAACTAAACTTGTAGAACTACGTGACAAATATTTAAACGAAGGAATTGCTGTTAGAGAATTTGTAGAACTAAACGACTTGACAATTCACTCAAAAAGTGGAATGCCATTGACAGAAGAATATCGTTTGTTTTTTTGTAACAAAAAGCTCGTAGGAATTTACGATTATTGGGAAGAAGGCGAATACAAACTTTCTAAACCTGACACAACAGAATTTGAAAAAATTGCAAAACAGGTTGAAAGCAACTTTTTCAGTATGGACATTGCTCGACAAAAAAATGGAGAATTAATCATAATAGAACTTGGAGACGGACAAGTTGCAGGACTTCCCGACAAAATAGATAGAAATGAATTTTACAAACAATTAAAAATTTGCTGCTGCTAATAGCTAGAGTTTAGCTTCGCTCAGTTCGGCTATCGCCTCGTGTCGTTGCGTGCGGAGCACGAACAATGAAACTCCTGTTGAACGGAAGCTTTGGGAGCTCTTTCCACCTCTCCGAAGTTTGTAACTTAGTAGCATTTAATAACAAAAAGCTCCAGATGTAGGATTTATAATCCGTGACCATAAAAAAGTCTTTCAAACTCGTTAGAAAGACGGTGTAGTATTTAATCTATCATCACCATCTAACTTCTGACTTCTGACTTCCAGCTCCTCATTTTTTCAAAAAAAACATCCCAAATAATTAGCGTAATCTGCGCAATCAGCGGGAAATATAATAACCATTAACCTACTAATTCATTTTTTAATACCCATCACAAAAAACCCATTGCCAAAACTTCTTTTCCTCTACTCAAAACCAAAAAATAAACCACATCTTCCTCATTAAAATGCTTCTCAAAAGAAAATCGATTTTCTCCATTCACCATCATTGTTTCTTCTTTTCTCTCAAATGAATATTTTGAATAATTCGGCAATACTGAAATCAAATGAATTTGCTCTGCCTCAGTGTTTTGCTCCAAAACAACATTAATTTTATCATCTATGTTTACCGTTTTTATAAAAGCTTTTATAGAATCTACCTTTCCAAAAACAAAATTAGCCAACAATTTCTTCCCAACTTCCGTTTTCAGACCTTGCGCAACGCTTCTTTTTCCTCTATCCGAAAAACGGTCTAAATCTTTTATTTCCGTCATCAACTTAGCAAAACTTTGATAAAGAAATTGGTCACCACTTTTCTCAGAAAAAGGCCTAGTAGCATGTCTTAGCATTTTTCCAGCTTTAGAACAATGCCCAAATTCACTGCTGTTTTCTCGCACTCGGGCATAGTTGTCCTTGGTTTTAAAACTGTTTTTATCAAAACCACTCTTTTTTCTTACCACAGGTATACCGTTCAGTTGATAAAAAACCAAACCATCTAGTGAACCTCTAAACTGCAAAATACTCTTATAACGTGCCATTGTATCGTAATGAAAGTCAAAGGTAAGCAATAGGTTACACATACACAAGTTTAATGTATAGTTGTAGTATAGTTGTAGTATAGTTGATATATAGGAAATTAATGTTATATTTGTATCAAAATCTAGTCAAATCAATGTCTAAGGTTAGTGTAAGGCAAGTCTAGAACTTGTACTAAGCGATACAATATCACAGATGCCTTAATCGTTTGGTAAGTAGCCCGCAACAGAACCTTAGAGCTAAAAATAGAAACAGTAAATATGAAGCAGTTAAAGAAGATAGTATATCTAGTCGTTTTGTCAGGATTACTTTGGTCTTGTGGTTCTTCTAAACCAGCATATTCCAAAGCACCCAGCAAGCCGTCTTCTTCTAAAACTAACCTCAGAAACCTTACTTCTTCAGCCTATGGCAACCCCTCTTATAAGGTAAAAAAAATCTTAAATGACGCCGAAGACTACTTAGGTACTCCATACAGACTAGGCGGAACCAACAAAAAGGGGTTAGATTGCAGTGGTCTGGTCATTACAGTTTTCTCAGAGAACAATTACAAGCTTCCTCGTCGTTCAGAAGACCAAGCCAAAGAAGGTCAGAAAATAGACATTCAACAGGTTAAACAAGGAGACTTACTCTTCTTCGCTACCTCTGGTGCAGCCAAAGTAAATCACGTGGGCATCGTAAAAGATATCTCATCTCGTGGTGAGGTTACCTTCATTCATGCCTCTACCTCCAAAGGGGTTATCATATCCTCTCTCAATGACGCTTATTGGAATAAAGCCTTCCTCTTTGCTAGAAGAGTCCTATAAATTTCTTATTTTTGCCAAGAATTAGTATTTAATTAGAATAAGAGCTTCCCTTGAGTTAGCTTTTAACTTATAATTTTTAACTTATAACTTTTATATATGTCACTACAACAGACCATTGAACAAATCTGGGATAACAGAGAACTTTTGCAAAACCAAGAATCACAAGATGCCATCAGAGAAGTAATTAAGCAATTAGACCTTGGTCAGTTGCGTGTAGCTGAACCTACAGAAAACGGTTGGCAAGTAAATGAATGGGTGAAAAAAGCAGTGGTAATGTATTTCCCAATCCAAAAAATGGAAACCATAGAAGTAGGGCCATTCGAGTTCCATGATAAAATGCCACTCAAAAAAAACTATGCCGAAAAAGGTGTACGTGTAGTACCTCATGCAGTTGCTAGAGAGGGGGCATACATTGCTCCTGGTGTTATCCTAATGCCTTCTTATGTTAATATCGGGGCTTATGTAGATTCAGGAACTATGGTTGATACTTGGGCTACAGTTGGTAGTTGTGCGCAGATTGGTAAAAATGTTCACCTAAGTGGTGGTGTTGGTATTGGTGGCGTTTTAGAACCATTACAAGCAGCTCCTGTAATCATAGAAGACGATTGTTTCGTAGGTTCTAGATGTATCGTGGTAGAAGGTGTTCACGTAGAAAAAGAAGCCGTTTTGGGTGCTAATGTAGTGCTTACGGGTTCTACCAAAATTATAGATGTTACCGGTGATACGCCAATAGAATACAAGAGCAGAGTACCAGCTCGTTCTGTGGTAATTCCAGGTTCTTACACCAAGAAATTTCCAGCAGGAGAGTACCAAGTGCCTTGCGCCATCATCATCGGGAAACGTAAAGAAAGTACAGACAAAAAAACCTCTCTTAATGATGCTTTGAGAGAAAACAACGTGGCAGTATAGTTTTTTTAGGAGCTATTTCCTGCTTTCCGCTATTACTCCTCACGCCAAGGCTTGTCCAAAGCCAGTTGCGGGGTAACCGCTACAATCAGGGCTAATAGACAACTATATTTCTAAATAATATTTCGTACTTTTAACTTTGTACATACAATCTTAACGAATGAAAATAGCTTTTGATGCTAAAAGATTCTTCCATAATACCTCGGGTTTAGGCAACTACTCCCGAGATTTGGTTCGTATTGTGGCAAGCTTCTTTCCAGAGAACAAGTATCTTCTCCTAGCCAAAAGCAAAAATGATAGAGGCAGAGAAATCCTAGATTTACCCAATGTTTCGTTTCATCCTATCAGCAGAGGTCAGTTTTCTCGTCAACTAAAAATGGGTTTTGATGCCCAAGATTTAGATGCAGATATTTTCCACGGTCTTTCTGGTGAATTGCCCCTGAAATGGAGCAATAAGCCTATTAAAAAGATTGTCACCATCCACGATTTAATCTTCCTGCATTATCCCAAATTCTATTCTTTCATAGATAGAAAAATCTATTTCTGGAAGTTCAAAAATGCAGCTCATCAGGCAGATTTAATCATTGCTATTTCAGAACAAACAAAAAGAGATATCATCAGGTTTCTTAAGGTCAAAGAAGAGAAAATTAGAGTAGTTTATCAAGGTTGTCATAAAACCTTTAAAGAAATACCAACTAATGATTTCCTTCAATCGGTAAAAGAGAAATTCAACCTTCCTGATAGGTATATTCTCAATGTAGGTACCATAGAAGAAAGAAAAAACCTACTTTCTGTTGTCAAAGCATTGAAGGATACCCAAATCCCGATTGTGGTAGTAGGTAAGAAAACCCATTACTACAAAAAAGTAGAAGCTTACATCAAAAAAAATAAAATCGAAGCTTATTTTCTGCAAAACGTAACAATGCCAGAGCTGGCTTGTCTATACCGTTTAGCAGATATTTTTATCTATCCTAGTCTTTGCGAAGGTTTCGGAATTCCTCTCATAGAAGCGCATTTTTGCGGTACTGTAGTCATTACCAGTAATGTGAGTTGTCTGTCAGAAACGGGTGGACCAGATTCTGTGTATGTTAATCCTTTGCAAGTAGAAGACATCAGAGCAAAAATTCTTCACCTCTGGAACAACGAGGAAGAACGCAAACGAAGAGCAGATAAATCCTTAGAATTTGTACAAGAATTTAATGACGAACATATTGCACAAAATTTAATAAAAGTGTACAAAGAATTGATATAATATTTTTTTATTCCAAAAACATTTATATATTTGCATCACAATTCAAACAAAAATGAACAATATCAACTTAATTCATCACCATCATCATCTCATCTAAAGGCGAGTTGATTATGCGTTATGTATTATAGTTAAAAACAAAATATAACAATCCGCCTTGAGTTTTTCAGGCGGATTTTTCTTTTCTTCAACTGCAAAACTCAAGGCTTTTTAAAAATAAAACCAAAAATGAGTTCACTTAAAATTGCAGTTCAAAAAAGCGGAAGACTTTTCGAAGATTCTATTAAACTCCTCAAAGATTGCGGAATTTCTTATGACAACGGAAAAGACCAACTAAAAGTTCAAGTAGAAAATTTTCCGATAGAGCTTTTCTTCCTCAGAAATTCAGACATTCCTCAGTATATAGAAGATGGAGTAGTAGATGTAGCCATTGTAGGAGAAAATCTACTCATCGAAAAACAAAAAGATATCGAAATTGTTCAGAAATTAGGTTTTTCAAAATGCCGCGTTTCTCTGGCTGTTCCTAAAGATGTTGAAACCAATGATTTGCAATATTTTCAAGGCAGAAAAATAGCCACTTCTTATCCTAATACCGTTAAAACGTTCCTTGCAGAAAACAATATTCAAGCTGAAATTCACGTGATTTCTGGCTCTGTAGAAATTGCTCCAAATATTGGTTTAGCAGACGGAATTTGTGATATTGTAAGCTCTGGAAGTACTCTCTTCAAAAACGGACTCAGAGAAACAGTAACTATTCTGAAATCTGAGGCTGTTTTAGCAAAAAATAAAAAGCTAACTCCAGAAAAACTTGAAATTTTAGATAGATTAATCTTTAGAATTCAAGCGGTGATTCGTTCAAAAAACACCAAATACATTTTAATGAACGTTCCAAACGATAAAATTCAAGAAGTTTCTGATATTTTACCTGTTCTTAAAAGCCCAACAATCGTTCCGTTGGTAGAAGAAGGTTGGAGCAGTTTGCACTCTGTAATTGAAGAAAAAAGATTCTGGGAAGTAATAGACCAACTCAAAAATGCAGGTGCAGAAGGTATTCTTATCATCCCAATTGAAAAAATGATTTTATAAAAAGTAAGAAGTCAGAAGATAGAATTTTGAGGAGTCGCAGAGCGACGACCGATTTTGTAGCGTTGGAATTTATTCCAACTAAAATTAAAAAATATTTTGCGATAGACAAATGAAAACAATAGAATTTCCACCCAAAAATACATTCAACAGCCTTACCAAAAGACCTGTCTTTGAAAAAAATGACATCGAAAATCTCATCAAAGGAATTTTCGAAAAAGTAGAAAATGAAGGCGATAATGCTTTGAAATTTTACGCAGAAAAATTTGATAATCAAATTCTAGAAGCTATTGAAGTTTCTGAACAAGAAATTGCTGAAGCCATCAATTTCGTAGATGAAGAACTAAAAACAGCCATTAACATTGCCAAAAAAAATATTGAAAAATTTCACCAATCTCAAAAAGAAATTTCTTTAAAAATTGAAACCATTGAAGGTGTGGTTTGTTGGCGAGAAAGCAGAGCAATTGATAAAGTTGGTTTGTACATTCCTGGTGGAACTGCGCCGCTTTTTTCAACGGTGTTAATGTTGGCTGTTCCAGCGCAAATTGCAGGTTGTAAAGAGATTATTCTCTGTTCGCCTCCTCAAAAAAATGGAAAAATAAATCCTATTATTTTATATGTGGCAAATCTTTGCGGAATTTCTAAAATTTTTAAAATTGGAGGTGCTCAAGCGATTGCAGCAATGAGTTTAGGCACGGAAACAGTTCCGAAAGTGTATAAAATTTTCGGACCAGGAAATCAATTTGTTACTGAAGCCAAGATTTTTGCTCAGAAATTAGGAATAGCCATCGATATGCCAGCTGGACCGAGTGAAGTTTTGGTAATCGCAGATGAAACCGCTAATCCAAGTTTTGTTGCTGCAGATTTACTTTCTCAGGCAGAGCACGGTGCAGATTCTCAGGTGGTTTTCTTGACGACTTCTAAAGAAATTTTAGAAAAAGTAAAACTAGAAACCGAGTCTCAATTGCAAGATTTACCAAGAAAAGATATTGCTGAAAAAGCTTTAGAGAACAGTAGTTTTATTTTATTGAATTCCATTAAAGAATGTATTGAATTTAGCAATGAATATGCTCCAGAACACTTAATTCTTTCCATAGAAAATCCTGAGAATATTTTGTCGGAAATTACCAATGCAGGTTCTATTTTCCTAGGAAATTACACGCCAGAAAGTGCAGGAGATTATGCCAGCGGAACCAATCACACTTTGCCTACTAATGGTAATGCAAGAGCTTATAGTGGCGTTTCTTTAGACAGTTTTGTGAAGAAAATTACCATTCAAAAAATTTCTGAAAAAGGAATTCAAAATTTAGGAAAAACCATTGAAAAAATGGCAGCAGAAGAAGGACTTTTTGCTCATAAAAATGCAGTGACACTTCGTTTGCAAGAAATTCAATAATTGTAAAATCGTAAAACTGTAAAGTTGTTAATTAAACATCAATCAACTATCAACCATCAATTTAAAATGAACATACAAAATTTAGTAAGACAAAATATCAAAAATCTCACGCCATATTCTAGTGCTAGAGACGAATTTTCGGCAGATGCAGGCGTTTTTCTCGATGCCAACGAAAATCCTTTCGGAGATTATAATCGTTATCCAGACCCGTATCAAAAAGCTTTGAAAACAGAAATTTCTAAGCTAAAAAACATTGAAGTCAACAAAATTTTTCTAGGAAATGGAAGTGATGAAGTGATTGATTTGCTAATGAGAATTTTCGCGGAACCCAAAAAAGATAAGATTTTAATCTTCAATCCAACTTACGGAATGTATGAAGTTTCTGCTAATATCAATGATGTAGAAGTGGTTTCATATCCTTTAAATCAAGATTTTCAAATTGAGTTTTCGGAAGAATTAGAACAAATTCTGAAATATGAAAACCTAAAATTGGTTTTCGTTTGTTCACCAAATAATCCATCAGGAAATTTAATCGCCAAAAATTCAGTTTTAGAAATTTTACAAAATTTCAATGGAATTGTGGTGGTAGATGAAGCGTATGAAGATTTTAGCAAAGAAAAATCTTGGATTTCAGAGATTGATAATTATCCACAATTGGTGGTGATGCAAACTTTTAGCAAAGCTTGGGGAATGGCTGGTTTACGAGTTGGAATGGCTTTTGCGCAACCAGAGATTTTAGAGTTGATGAACAAAGTAAAACCTCCTTACAATATCAGTGTTCTCAACCAAAAAGAAGTTTATCAATCTCTTCAAAATCAAGAAATATTTAGAAATAACTTAAACGAAATATTAGAACAAAGAATTTTTTTAGAAAAAGAATTGCAGAATTTCTCTTATGTTAAGAAAATTTATCCTTCCGATGCCAATTTTCTTTTGATTAAAGTGGAAAATGCAGATCAATTGTATAATTATTTGGTTGAGGAAAAAATAATCATCAGAAACCGAAATAAAGTCGTAGAAAATTGCGTGAGAATCACCATTGGTAACACCGAAGAAAATCAAAAATTATTACAATCACTTAAAAATTTTCAATAGGAACGGGCTTTAGCCCGTTTTCAAAAAAATATATTCAAATTGGCTTTAGCCAAAACTTAAAAAAAATCATAATGAAAAAGAAAGTATTATTCATCGATAGAGACGGAACTTTAATCATAGAACCACCCATTGATTTTCAAGTGGATTCGTTAGAAAAACTAGAGTTTTATCCAAGAGTTTTTCAAAATTTAGCCAAAATTGCCAAAGAATTGGATTATGAATTGGTAATGGTAACCAATCAAGACGGTTTGGGAACGGAGAGTTTTCCGTACGAAGACTTCATAAAGCCTCAAGAAAAAATGATGAAAGCTTTCGAAAATGAAGGCGTATTTTTTAGTGAAGTTTGTGTAGATGACAGTTTCGAGCACGAAAATTCTCCGAACAGAAAACCAAGAACAGGAATGCTTCAAAAATACATTTTCGGAAACTATGATTTAGAAAATTCTTTCGTGATTGGTGATAGAAAAACCGATGTGGAATTGGCGAAAAATTTAGGTTCAAAATCTATTTTTATTTCAGATGAAAGCAATAATGAAGCGACTTTTACCACCAAAAGTTGGGACGAAATTTATCAATTTCTAAAACAGATTCCAAGAAAAGCCAAAGTAAAAAGAACTACCAAAGAAACCGATATTTTGGTTGAGTTGAATCTTGACGGAAGCGGAAAATCCAATATTGATACAGGTTTGAAGTTCTTTGATCATATGTTAGAACAAATCTCAAAACACGGAAATTTTGATTTGTCGGTAAAAGTAAATGGTGATTTAGAAGTAGATGAGCATCACACCATTGAAGATACTGCGATTGTTTTAGGAGATTGTTTTTTGCAAGCTTTAGGAAGCAAAAAAGGTATCGAAAGATATGCTTTCGTATTGCCAATGGACGATTGTTTGGCGCAAGTTGCCATAGATTTCGGTGGAAGACCTTGGTTGGTTTGGAATGCAGAATTTAAGCGTGAAAAAATAGGAGAACTGCCTACAGAAATGTTTTATCACTTCTTCAAATCGTTTTCAGACAGTGCAAAATGCAACCTGAATATTTCTGTGGAAGGAGAAAATGAACACCACAAAATCGAAAGTATTTTCAAAGCTTTAGCGAAAGTTTTAAGAAATGCAGTCGCACAAACCGACAAAAATTTCAACCTTCCAAGTACAAAAGGAACTCTTTAAATTTTAGATTTTTGATTGTCGATTTGTAATTTAAAAATATGGATTCTAAAAATCGTAAATCTCAAATCGTAATTCGTAAATAAATATGATAGCAATTATAGACTACGACGCAGGAAATGTGAAATCTGTTCAAAATGCCTTGAAAAAATTAGGTTTTGAAGCGGTGATTACTTCTGACATCGAAACGATTAAGAAAGCAGAAAAAGTGATTTTTCCAGGAGTGGGAGAAGCTTCTTCGGCAATGAAAAAACTTCAAGAAAGAGGTTTAGATGCAGTAATTCCGAATTTGAAACAACCTGTTTTGGGAATTTGTCTCGGAATGCAACTGATGTGTAATGCTTCGGAAGAAGGCAATACAAAAGCACTGGGAATTTTTGATTGTGAGGTGAAATTGTTCCCCAATTCTGATATCGTTCCACATATGGGATGGAGTAATGTTTCGGAAATGAAAGGAAAATTGTTAGAAAATATTTCAGACACAGATAATTTTTACTTCGTTCACAGTTATTATGCTGAGATTTGTGAAAATACAAGCTCGGTTTGTGATTACATTAATAATTTCAGTGCAACTTTAGAAAAAGATAATTTTTACGCGGCTCAATTTCACCCAGAAAAATCGGGTGATGCTGGTTTTAAACTATTAGAAAACTTTTTGAAAGTTAGATTTTAGATTTCCGATTTTGGATTAAAAAAATCAAATCGTAATTCATAAATCGTAATTCGTAAATAAAAAATATGAAAATTATTCCTGCAATAGACATCATCGACGGAAAGTGTGTAAGGCTTTCTAAAGGTGATTATGATACCAAAAAAATATACAACGAAAATCCTGTAGAAGTTGCCAAAGAATTTGAAGATTTCGGGATTCAATATTTACATTTAGTGGATTTAGACGGAGCAAAAGCCAAGAAAATCATCAACCAAAAAGTAATTGAAAATATCGCTAAAAATACGAATCTCATCATTGATTTCGGAGGAGGAATTCGTTCTGAAGAAGATTTGCAAAAAGCTTTTGATAGTGGTGCAAATAAAGTAACTTTAGGAAGTATTGCTGTGGTAAATCCTAAGTTGTGTTTGGCTTGGTTAGAAAAATTTGGAGCTGAAAAATTGATTTTGGGAGCAGATTGTTTGGATCGAAAAATCAAAACTTCGGGTTGGTTAGAAAATTCTGAAACAGATGTGGTAGATTTCATTAAAGAATATCAGAAAAAAGGCTTTAGAGAAGTGGTTTGTACGGATATTTCAAAGGACGGAATGTTGCAAGGCCCATCTACAGCTTTGTACCAAGAAATTATAGAAAACTCAAAAATTGAACTCATTGCAAGCGGTGGAATTTCGAACATAGAAGATGTGCAAAAAATGAAAGAAATTGGCTGTGCTGGAACCATCATTGGTAAAGCCATTTATGAAGGTAGAATTTCTCTTGAAGATTTACGATTTACGATTTCAGATTTTTGATTTGTGAAGATGAACAACTAAATTTAATTTTAAAAACTAATCATTATGAATTCATTAGAAATGAGAAATCGCACCAAAAAGTTTTCTTTGGATATTTTAGAATTGTTAGAGATTCTACCTAATTCTAAAACTTTTAAATTAATTGAAAATCAGTTAGGAAGAGCAGCGTTGTCTGTTAGTGCAAATTATAGAGTAGTTTCTAGAGCAAAATCGAGCAATGATTTTATCAATAAACTCAAAATTGTAGAAGAAGAGTGTGATGAATGTACTTTTTTTCTTGAAATTTTGCTTGAGAAAACAGTGAATCATAAAGACTTAATTCAGAGATTGTTAAATGAAGCCAACGAAATTTTAGCAATTATTGTTGCATCAATAAAATCAGCCAGAAATAATAAATCGTAAATCAAAAATCGTAAATCGTAAATTAAAAAGATGTTAAAGAAAAGAATCATTCCTTGTTTGGATATAAAAGACGGAAGAACTGTAAAAGGCGTTAATTTTGTGGGGTTGATTGATGCGGGAAATCCTGTAGAATTGGCAAAAAGATATGTAGATGAAGGCGCAGATGAACTGGTTTTTCTAGATATTACAGCCACGCACGAAAACCGAAAAACTTTGGTGCAATTGGTGGAAAAAATTGCAGAGGAAATCAATATTCCATTTACTGTTGGTGGCGGAATTTCAGAAATTTCTGATGTTGATAATCTTTTAAAAGCAGGTGCAGATAAAATCAGCATCAATTCTTCTGCGGTTAAAAATCCTGATTTAATTAAAACTTTCGCAGATAAATTCGGGAGTCAATGTGTAGTTGTGGCGATAGATTCTAAACAATTTGGAGATGAAGATTTTGTTTTTGTAAACGGAGGAAGAATAAAAACCGATTATAAAACACACGATTGGGCGAGGCAAGTAGAAAATTTGGGTGCAGGAGAAATTCTACTCACTTCAATGGATTTTGATGGAACAAAGCAAGGTTTCGATGTGAGATTGCTTAATGAAATTTCTAAAATTGTTAACATTCCTATAATTGCTTCAGGAGGTGCAGGAAAGATAGAAGATTTTACAGAAGTTTTTAATGAAACCAAGGCAACAGGAGCTTTAGCAGCGAGTATTTTCCACTTCGGAGAAATTAATATCAATGATTTAAAACAAGTTTTAAAACAGCAAAATATACCTATAAGATAAAGGGAAAAGTACAAGGTGAATAGTACGAAAATTCAAACAAAATCAAACCATATCAAATCATTCAAATCATATCAAACAAATGAACTCAATAATCAATTTTGAAAAAGGAAACGGGTTAGTTCCCGTAATTATACAAGACGAAACCACATTACAAGTGTTAATGCTCGGTTTTATGAACGAAGAAGCTTTAAAATTAACAGAAGAAACAGGTAAAGTTCACTTTTTTAGCAGAACCAAAGATAGAATTTGGTTAAAAGGTGAATCATCTGAAAATTATTTGTTTGTAAAAAGCATCGAAAAAGATTGTGATGATGATACTTTACTCATCAAAGTAAAACCTACGAATGTAGTCTGTCATACAGGTAGTTTCAGCTGTTTCGGAGAAAAAGAAACCAAAGGTTTTTTGTATGAGTTAGAAGCGATTATCAACCAAAGAATTGATGAAAAAATAGAAGATTCTTATACTTCAAAACTTTATCAAAGAGGCATCAATAAAGTGGCTCAAAAAGTAGGAGAGGAAGCGGTAGAATTGGTAATTGAAGCGAAAGATAATAATGACGATTTGTTCAAAAATGAAGCAGCAGATTTATTGTATCACTTTTTAATTTTGATAAAAGCTAAAAATTTCAAATTGCAAGACATCGAAGAGGTTTTGAGAGGAAGACATTAAATATTAATAGAAAGTTTTTATTTATGGTTGGTTGTAAATTTGTATTTTTACAATAAAAATAACCAATGAAAAAAATCATTCTTTCCCTACATCTTATTTTTGGATTTTTTTGCTTTTCTCAATCTGCACAAGAGCTAAATAGTACGAGAATTAATAAGGATATTTATGACAGACAAGTTTCTAATTATGTTGGGGTTAAAGCTCTCAATGATATGCAAACAAGTGCTAAGTCAAGTATTGCCAATCAATTAAAAGATTTAGATGAAAAATTCGAATTTAACTTTGCTCAAAAAGAAAAACTAGATTCTAAATTAAAAATATTAAATCAAAAAAAGATAGATCTTCAGTCTAAATTATTGGGTTTAAGTTCTGAAGAAGAAAAACTAAAAATTAATAAAAAAATAAGTAAAATTAATATTGAAATTGAAAAAAATATAAAAAGATTAGAAGTTAATGAACAAGAACTCAAAATTTTACAAAAGAAATATATTGAATTAACAAAATAAAAAAATCCCGAGAATTTCTCGGGATTTTTTATATTGATAACAAAAAATGTTTTACATTATTTTACTTGATCTACAACAGCTTTGAAAGCTTCAGGATGGTTCATTGCAAGGTCTGCAAGAACTTTTCTGTTTAGCTCGATGTTGTTTTTCTTAAGAGCTCCCATAAATTGAGAGTAAGACATTCCGTATTCTCTAGTTCCAGCGTTAATTCTGGTAATCCAAAGACTTCTGAAACTTCTTTTCTTTTCTTTTCTACCACGGTAAGCATATTGCATTGCTTTTTCTACCGCGTTTTTAGCTACAGTCCAAACATTTTTTCTTCTACCGAAAAAACCTTTAGCTTGTTTTAGAACTTTTTTTCTGCGCGCTCTAGACGCTACAGCGTTTACTGATCTTGGCATAATTTAATTGTTTTTTTTTGAAAAGGGCGGAATTACATTTAAAATTCTCTTTTAGGCACCGTTTCAGGGTTAAAATTTCTGAATTTTTTAATTCTTATAAACCGATTGATTTATAAAAACTACTTGATTGCTAATTGGCGAAGAACGCTTTTCTCATCCACAGTAGCAACATAAGAAGTTTGCGTAAGATTTCTCTTTTGCTTTGTTTCTTTCTTAGTTAAGATGTGGCTTTTGTAAGCATTTTTTCTTTTGATTTTACCAGTACCGGTAAGAGCAAAACGCTTTTTAGCACCTGATTTAGTTTTTAATTTTGGCATTTTCTTGCTTTTTTATATATTTTGTTATCAATATCTTTTCTATAAAATGTGCATTACACATTCAAGGGTGCAAAATTACAAAAAAATATAATACAAAAAGAGATTTCGGGTAAGAAATCTCTTTAGTTTTATATAATTGCTTATTATTATAAGTTATTTTGCCGCTTTTTTCGGGCTCATCATCATAATCATTCTTTTGCCTTCTAGTTTTGGCATTTGGTCTACTTTACCTACGTGTTCTAGTTCTTGAGCCAATCTTAATAAAAGAATTTCTCCTTGATCTTTAAAAATAATAGAACGTCCTTTAAAGAATACATAAGTCTTCAGTTTAGAACCTTCTTCCAAGAATTTTTCGGCATGTTTTTTCTTAAATTCGTAATCGTGATCATCAGTTTGAGGACCAAATCTGATTTCTTTTACCACCACTTTTACTTGTTTCGCTTTTAATTCCTTTTGCTTTTTTTTCTGTTCGTAAAGGAATTTTTTGTAATCCAAAACTCTACAGATATAAGGATCTGATTTGTCTGAAATTACTACCAAATCAAGTTCTTGCTCCTCTGCAATTTGAAGAGCTTTAGATAAAGGATAAACTCCTGGTTCTACATTGTCTCCAACCAAACGAACTTCCTTTGCACGGATTTTGTCGTTTATTTGATGTAAATCTTCCTGAACAGGGCGACGCATTGGTCCTCTTCCTCTGTTATTAAATTTCTGTGCTATAGTATTAAATTTTAAAGTTATCTTCTATTTTAATTATTTAATTTGAATTAAGCATTAAATTCAAATCCTGTTTCTGATGCTTTTTTGAAATAAGAAACAAAATCTTCTAATTTCATTACACCTAAATCACCTTCTCCACGTCTTCTTACAGAGATGGTACCTTCATTTTCTTCGTTTTCACCTACAACCAGCATAAAAGGTATTTTTTTCAACTCTGCATCACGGATTTTTTTACCCGTTTTCTCATTTCTGTCATCTATCAGTCCGCTAATATCGTGATTTTCTAATAATTGTGAAACTTTTTTTGCATAATCCACATATTTTTCAGAAATCGGAAGGATAATAAATTGCTCTGGACTCAACCAAAGTGGGAAATCTCCCGCTGTATTTTCAATTAAAATCGCGATGAAACGTTCCATAGAACCAAACGGCGCTCTGTGAATCATCACTGGTCTGTGTTTTTCGTTATCATTACCAGTGTACCAAAGATCAAATCTTTCTGGTAAATTATAATCTACTTGTATAGTTCCTAACTGCCAACTTCTTCCTAAAGCATCTTTTACCATAAAGTCTAATTTAGGGCCATAAAAAGCAGCTTCACCATATTCTGTTACGGTATTTAATCCTTTTTCTGTAGCAGCAGTTACAATAGCACTTTCTGCTTTTTCCCAATTTTCGTCTGAACCGATATATTTTTCTCTATTTTCTGGATCTCTTAATGAAATTTGAGCCGTAAAATCTGCAAATCCCAAAGAACCAAACACATAAAGCACTAAATCAATGGTTTTTTTGAATTCTTCTAGCAATTGATCTGGTGTACAGAAAAGGTGTGCATCATCTTGAGTAAATCCTCTTACACGTGTTAAACCGTGCAATTCTCCAGATTGTTCGTATCTATAAACGGTACCGAATTCGGCATATCTTTTTGGTAAATCTCTGTAGCTCCATTGTGATGTTTTGTAGATTTCACAGTGGTGAGGACAGTTCATTGGTTTTAACAAAAATTCTTCTCCTTCGTTTGGAGTTTTTATCGGTTGGAAGCTGTCTGCACCGTATTTATCCCAGTGTCCTGAAGTTACATATAATTCTTTAGCACCAATATGCGGAGACATTACAAATTCGTAACCTGCTTTTTTCTGTGCAACAGAGAGGAAATTTTCTAATTTTTTTCTCAGTGCAGTTCCTTTTGGTAACCATAGTGGTAAACCAGCACCTACTTTTTCAGAAAATGCGAAAATTCCAAGCTCTTTACCTAATTTTCTGTGATCTCTTCTTTTGGCTTCTTCTAATCTTTCTAGATATTCTGTTAAATCTTTTTGTTTAGGGAAAGAAATACCATAGACTCTTGTTAGCTGAGGATTTTTCTCGTTTCCTCTCCAATAAGCTCCAGCTGCATTTAAGATTTTAACCGCTTTAACAATTCCTGTTGAAGGAATGTGTCCACCTCTACAAAGATCTGTGAAATTGTCGTGAGTGCAGAAAGTGATTTCTCCATCTTGCAGATTTTCAATCAATTCAGTTTTGTAAGGATTGTCAGCATATTCTTTTAGAGCGTCTGCTTTAGAAACGGCATAAAGACTAAAAGTAGCGTCTTTTCTAGCATTTTCCAGCATTTTTTTCTCAATTTTTTCAAAATCTTTTTCAGAAAGAGATTCATCACCGAAATCTACATCATAATAGAAGCCGCTTTCAATAGCAGGGCCAATCGTTAATTTAGCATTCGGATAAAATTCTAAAATCGCTTGTGCTAAAAGGTGCGCAGAAGAATGCCAAAACGCTTTTTTGCCTAAATCATCATTCCAAGTAAGAAGCGTAACCGTGGCATCTTGCGTTATTGGTGTGGTAACTTCTACTTGTTTACCGTCCACTAATGCAGAAATGGTGTTTCTAGCCAAACCTTCTGAAATAGATTTAGCCACTTCTAAAGGCGAAACTGCGCCTTCAAACTCACGGATGCTTCCATCTGGAAGAGTAATTTTTATCATTTTGGTTCTATAATTTTAATCAAGTGCAAAAATAGTAAACTTTTAGGAAAGAAACGTAATTTGTTTTGATGTTGTTTGAAATGGTTTGAAGTGGTTTGATTTTGTTTGAATTAGTTTGAAATAGTTTGATATTGTTTGATTTTCTAACTTCCAACTTTCACCCTTTCTTCACTTTTCCTTTGATAATTTCCACCACATCTACATTTTTCACTTTAGATTTTGCCCAACCGTGAATGTCTATATAAAGTAGTGTACGTTTGTAATAATCGTTTTCTGAAAATGTATTGAGCTGATTTTCAAAGTTTTTGAAAAGGATTTGTTGTTCTGAAGGAAGTAAACCGTTCAAATTTTTAAAAAACTCGATGATAACTTGATGGATTTCATCAGAATATTTCATTTTCTGAACAAATTTTTGGGTTGCTTTTACAAATTCATCGTAATCTTCGTCTATTCCAGATTCAAATTTTGCCATCAAAACCAAAATTCTGGTGTGGAAAAGCAAATCTTCTTGTACATTTCCTTTAGAATTGATGATTTTCATTGCATAAGAAATGCATTCTGGGTATTTTTTTGAACCAAAAAGCAGAGCTGCCATCTTTAAATAAAGAATCAAATAGTGATGTTCGTCTATTTTATCTTTGAATTTTTCCATTTTTAACTCCACTTCTGGAATTAGTTTTGTGCCTGCAAAAAATTCTCCTTTAATGAAATGAATGTTCATCAAAGAATTATAATGCGTTAAAAAAATCAGAGATTGAAGATTGTCATTTTGTACAAAATTTTCAGAATTTACCGTCTTTTTGAAGTTATTGAAACTTTCTTCTAATCGATCAACTTGTCCGTACAAAAAAAGAATTTTCAACAAATAGTTGTAACCTTTGATGTACCAAACAGGATGACTGAACATCATTTCTGGCTTCTGATGGAAGAGTTCTACCCAATGATAAGCGTATTTTAAGGTGTATTTATAATCTTGAAGCAATTGATTTTTCCAAACGTGAGCTTTGTAATACCACAATTTTTCGGTGAAATTCAGCTTTTCAAGTTTTATTTTTTTGATTTGAGAATCAAAAATATGCATTACTTTTTTTCTATCTTCATCATTTTTCACATAACCGTGCGTAAGCATTTCACTGTATAATTTTAGCGAAAGATTAGACAATTGAGTGGCGTATTGATTTTGCAAACTTACCTCCGAAGATTGTTGTATTAGTTCATCTGCTCTTCCGTCGATACTTCGGGTAATGAATTGAGATTCAATTACTTTTTCGAGTTCAATGATTTCCGAAGCGATGGTTTTTTCGTCTAATTCTAAGGCAGATTGTTTGGCTTTGTCTAGAATTTTCAAGGCTTGTTTGTGCAATCCTTTTTGATAGAGAATATTGGCAAAATCTAGTTGTTCTCGCAATTGAATTCTATTGTTTTGGTGGATAGGATTCATTCTAAGACTTACCAATATTTGCTTGTAAAGATGTGCTTTCAGATTAGAAAGTTGTTGTTTGGTTGAGATTTTTTTCTGAATGATAATCTCTTCTTGATATTCATTCATTTTATCGAGTTCATTAAAAAGAAGCAGAAATTTAGCATCTACATTAATTCCGAGACGGTTTACATACAACTTAAATTGTCGCTTTTCTGAGGTAGAAAGCGATTTTATCAGTACAAATAAGAAGTCTTTTTGCAATTCTGCCATTGTAAATTTTTGATAAGTAAAATATTGTATATCAATTTATTAAGTTTAAAATTGAATACTCGAATATTGTAATTTTTAGGTTTTAAATGTTTTAAAAATGTAATCAAATATTAGTTTTGTTCAAAATTAGTTAAAAAACTTGATTATGAATCCCGAAAAGATTGAAATTTTTGATACAACATTGCGAGATGGGGAACAAGTCCCGGGATGCAAATTAAATACCGAACAAAAATTAGTCATTGCCGAAAAGTTAGACGAATTGGGCGTAGATATTATAGAAGCAGGTTTTCCGATTTCTAGTCCGGGAGATTTTTATTCGGTTACCGAAATTTCTAAAATCGTAAGAAATGCTACGGTTTGTGGTTTAACCAGAGCCAATAAAAAAGATATAGAAACTGCTGCAGAAGCCTTGAAATTCGCTAAAAAACCTAGAATTCATACAGGAATTGGTACTTCTGATAATCATATAAAATTCAAATTTAATTCTACCAGAGAAGCGGTTTTAGAAAGAGCAATTGAGGCGGTAAAATATGCTAAAACTTTTGTAGAAGATGTAGAATTTTATGCCGAAGATGCTGGAAGAACAGACAATGAATTTTTAGCAAAAGTCTGCGAAGAAGTCATAAAAGCAGGTGCTACAGTTCTTAACATTCCTGATACTACAGGTTATTGTTTACCAGAACAATACGGCGCAAAAATGAAATATTTACGTGAAAACGTAAAAGGTATTGAAAAAGCGGTGCTTTCTTGTCATTGTCATAATGATTTAGGTTTAGCAACCGCTAATTCTATTTCTGGGGTAATTAATGGAGCCAGACAAATAGAATGTACCATCAATGGTTTAGGAGAAAGAGCAGGAAATACTGCTTTGGAAGAAGTGGTAATGATTTTAAGACAGCATAAAGATTTGAATCTAGATACAAATATCAATTCAAAAATGTTGAACGAAATGAGTTTGATGGTTTCAGAATTGATGGGAATGCCAGTTCAACCAAATAAAGCGATTGTAGGTTCTAACGCTTTTGCGCACAGTTCAGGAATTCACCAAGATGGTGTGATTAAAAACCGTGAAACTTACGAAATTATTGATCCTGCCGAAGTTGGTGTTAATGAATCTTCGATTGTTTTAACGGCAAGAAGCGGACGTTCTGCTTTGGCTTACAGATTTAAAAATATTGGTTTTGATGTTACAAAAAATGAATTGGATTATTTATACCAAGAATTTTTGAAAATTGCCGATACCAAAAAAGAAGTCGTAAACGAAGATTTACAAGTAATGATGGCTACTTTTAGTCAAAAATCGGTTTAAGTTGCGATTTACGATTTACGATTTAATAATAAAAAAAATAACTGCAAAAGCATCAAAAGAAATATTAGACAATCAAGAGATTTAAAAGTAAAAAAAGGAAAATAAACTTTTTTTTCTATTGTAATTCTTTATAATTGAGAAAACTTTTTGTCTCTTTTGCGGTAAAAAATAATATAGACATAAAAATGAAAACATTATTTGATAAAGTTTGGGATGCACACGTAGTAGATACTGTTCCAAATGGGCCACAAATTATTTATATTGACAAACATTTAATTCACGAAGTAACCAGTCCGCAAGCTTTTGCAGAATTGGAATCTAGAAATTTAGAAATTTTCAGACCAAAACAAATCGTAGCAACTGCCGATCACAACGTACCTACTTTGAATCAAGAATTGCCAATTCGTGATGAATTATCAAGAACGCAAGTTCAGCAATTGACAGAAAATTGCAAAAAAAATAATATTGAATTGTACGGTTTAGGACATCAATATCAAGGGATTGTACACATTATTGCTCCAGAATTGGGCATTACACAACCAGGAATGAGCATTGTTTGTGGAGATAGTCATACTTCTACACACGGTGCTTTTGGTAGTATTGCTTTTGGAATAGGGACAAGTCAAGTAGCGCAGGTTTTTGCAAGCCAATGTTTGCTTTTGAACAAACCAAAATCAATGAGAGTTACGGTTAACGGAAAATTAGACCCTGAAGTTCAACCCAAAGATGTGATTCTTTATATTATTTCTAAAACGGGAACAGATGCAGGAACAGGTTATTTCTGTGAATATGCTGGGGAAGTTTTCGAAAATATGTCGATGGAAGGTAGAATGACGGTTTGCAATATGAGCATAGAAATGGGAGCTAGAGGTGGAATGATTGCACCAGACGAAACCACTTTTAATTATGTAAAAGGAAGACAATTTGCACCAAAAGGCGAAGAATGGGAAGAAAAACTGGCTTATTGGAAAACTTTAAAAACAGATGAAGGAGCGGTTTTTGATGCGGAATTTACTTTTGATGCAGCAGATATTCAGCCAATGATTACTTACGGAACCAACCCAGGAATGGGAATTTCTGTAAATGAAACCGTACCAACTCCACAAAACGAATCTGAGGAAAAAGCTTTGAAATATATGGGCTTGAATGCAGGACAATCTCCTTCGGAAATTAAAGTAAATTATGTTTTTATAGGAAGTTGTACCAATGCTAGAATTGAAGATTTCCGTTCTGCTGCAGATTATGTAAAAGGTAAGAAAAAGGCAGAAAATATTATAGCTTGGTTAGTTCCCGGTTCTCAACAAGTAGCAAAACAAATTTATGAAGAAGGTTTAGACAAAATTTTTAATGAAGCTGGTTTCCAAATCAGACAACCTGGATGTTCTGCTTGTTTGGCGATGAATGATGATAAAATTCCTGAAGGTGAATATTGCGTTTCTACCTCCAATAGAAATTTCGAGGGAAGACAAGGACAAGGTGCTAGAACCATTTTGGCAAGTCCACTTACCGCTGCAAAAGTAGCTGTGGAAGGAAAAATTGTAGGTTATCAAAATTTGAATTAAAAAATCAATTTTAATAATTGAAAACCAATAAAGAAAACACAAATTTTATATAAATCTTAAGTCAATTTTTGAACTGAGAACATTGAATTTTAAATTATGCAAAAATTAGTTTTATTACAATCAAAAGCAGTGCCTTTGCCTGCGGAAAATATAGATACCGATCAGATTATTCCTGCTAGATTTTTGAAAAGTATCAATAAAGAAGGCTTTGGAAATAATCTTTTCAGAGATTGGAGATATAATTCTCAAACCAATGAACCGATTGCAGATTTTGTTTTGAATAACCCAAAATACAGCGGTGAAATATTAGTTGCAGGAAACAATTTCGGTTGCGGAAGTAGTAGAGAACACGCAGCTTGGGCTTTGACGGATTATGGTTTTAAAGTAGTGGTTTCTAGTTATTTTGCAGATATTTTTAGAGGAAATGCACTCAATAATGGTTTGCTTCCTGTAAAAGTTTCTGATGAATTTTTGAAAGATTTATTATCAACCATTACAGAAAATCCTGAAACTGAAATCAGGGTAAATGTAGAAGAACAAAACATTAGTTTTAACGGAAAATCTGAAAAATTTGAGCTAGATGTTTACAAAAAAATCTGTCTGATGAACGGTTATGATGATATCGATTTCCTCATCAGTAAAAAAGCAGAAATAGAAAAATTTGAACAAAAAACACAAAAAGTATATGAGTCATAATTATAAAATAGCAGTTCTTCCAGGTGATGGAATTGGGCCAGAAGTCACTGCAGAAAGTGTAAAAGTTTTGAATGTCATTGCACAGGCATTTCAATATAATTTTCAGTTTGAGTACGCCAAAATGGGTGCAGAAGCCATTTTTGAAACAGGAAATCCTTTGCCAGAAGAAACCTTAACTGTTTGTAAGAATGCTGATGCAGTCCTTTTTGGGGCAATTGGTGACCCTTATTTTGACAATAATCCTGATGCTAAAGTAAGGCCAGAACAAGGTTTATTGAAACTAAGAAAAGAATTGGGATTATTTGCAAATATTCGTCCGATTAAGACTTATACTTCTCTTACCAAGAAAAGTCCGTTGAAAAAAGAAGTAGTAGATGGTACTGATATTCAGATTTACAGAGAATTGATTAGTGGGATTTATTTCGGCGAAAAATTTACTGATGAAAACGGAGAATACGCTTATGATGTTTGTAAATACAGCAAAGATGAGATTGTACAGATTGCACATTTAGCGTTTCAAGATGCTCAAAAAAGAAGAAAAAAAGTGACTTTGGTAGATAAAGCTAATGTACTTGATACTTCTAGACTTTGGAGAAAAGTGGTGCAAGAAATTGCGAAAGATTATCCAGATGTTACATTAGAATTTTTGTTTGTAGATAATGCTGCCATGCAAATGATTCTTAATCCGAAACAGTTTGATGTGATTTTAACAGAAAATATGTTTGGTGATATTATTTCTGATGAAGCCAGTGTAATAGGTGGTTCCATCGGTTTACTACCATCGGCTTCTATTGGTAATGATAATGCCCTTTTCGAGCCTATTCACGGTTCTTATCCTCAGGCAAAAGGAAAAGGTATTGCCAATCCTATTGCATCTATTTTGAGTGCTGCAATGTTATTAGATTATTTAAAATTAGATGTGGCAGCAAACAAATTGAGAGAAGCTGTAGAACATGCTATTGACCATAGATATGTGACAGAAGACCTGAATAAAGAACAAAATTATTCTACCAGTGAGGTAGGAGATTTTATAGTAGATTATATTAAATTTTCAGAAAAATCTTATTACAATTTTGAAAATGTAAAACTAGGTAAATCTACGATTGTGTAATTATTGTAAGACTTTAGAATTATTGTTATTTGTAGCAAGGGCGAGGAATTTATTCTTCGCTTTTGTGTATAAAAAAACGCCTATTAGAGTGTCTTTTTTTATAATTTAGATAAATCTAGAGTTTTGGTTTCATCTACAATTTCGTAATTCAGGGCTTTTGCAAGTACAAAAATATCATTTAGGTTTTGTAATAATTGTTTTCTACCTTCGCTTCTTAGTTTGGTTTGGTCAACTGTTTTTTCAGCATTCTTTTTAGCATTAGATGTAATTCTTTTGAAGTCTTCTTGGGTAAATCTGTCAAAGAAAGAATCGTCTAGTGAAGATATTTCAGCATCAGTAAAAATTTTGATATCCGCATTTGGTAATTCTTTGATAATCAATTTCTTGTTATCTGAATCTACTTCTAATTTCATTTTTTTCAAATCATAAGAAACCTGAGCTTTTGCTTTCGTAAAAATTACTATTTGTTTTTCTAAAGATGGCAAAATATAGACTCCTAGCAGTTTAGAGGTAATTTTAGTTTTTTGCATACTAGAGAAATCTTGTTCTAAAACCACCATTTTATTCATTTTAGAAATCTGGTTGGTAAGAATGTAATAATCTGTATTGGCTTCGTCTTTTCCAAAGTTTTTAAAGAAATAAACGGCTAATAATGTGATGATTACGCCTATTGAAAACCCAATAATTTGTTTAATGTAATTCATGAATTTTTTTGATTAAATCGAAACGGGTTTATTTTTTGATAATGTTCAATAAATCTTTTTCAATATAACCTGTTTCTGGTTCTTCAGTTATTCTACCAATTTCCTTGCCATACTTTTCTAGAATAATAGTTGGCACTTTTGTGATGTTGTATTTCACTTCTTCACCATTAGGAGATTGCTTTTTTCTGTTTACAGCTATGATGAGTAATTTGTTCTTTGGGAATTTTGTTTCATCCAAAATTTTTATTAGCCTTGGGAAATTTCTATGACTATCTTCGCACCAAGTTCCTAGAAACACAGTAATATTGTAAGAGTTAATTTTTGCTTTTTTAAGGCTTTCAATCGTTGGTTTATCTGTAGGGTAAATCTTATAACTTTCGTTGTACCAATCTTTGTAAGGCTCTTTTTGGAATTGGTCAAAAGATTGTGCTCCTAGAAGCATTTTTCCATATTCAGTAGTGTCTATTTCTCTGTTGATGACTACTTTTTCGGCACAAGAATTAAGGGTCATAACTAAAATGATTAAAGTGATTATATTTTTCATATTGTATTTTTTTTTGAGTTTTATTTATTGAGGATGCTTTTTAAATCAGCCGCAGAATAATATTTGCTTTTTAGAACTTTATTATCAGAAATTCTATGAACATTGTATTTATTGCCAGATTTTTCGTAAAAAGCCTCTTCACCTTTTGCTTTGTAATGTTCCACCGTTTCTTGAGCTTGCAATTCTGTATCACACGCTTTAGACATGTTAGAACGTTGCACTTCGTTAAATAATTCTACGAATTTTTCTCCTAAACCAAATTCTAAAACAGCACCACTAAGTACATACTGCAAATCACAAAGTGCATCTGCGATTTCTACAATATTATTATCTTCTATGGCTTGTTTCAGTTCATTGAGTTCTTCCTGAAGAAGAGAGACTCTCAGTTCACACCTATCTTTAGAAGGAATTTGTGGTGTTTCTAAAATGGGAGCATTAAAAGTTTTGTGAAATTCTGCTACTTGGTTCAGACTGTCTATTTTTTCCATTAAAATTTATATTGTTTTTAATTTTCAATTGATTTGAAACTACGTTTCAGCATAATAGGGGTAGAAAGAGTAGTAAGGACTCCCATTATCACAAGCATAGAGAATATTTCAGAGTCTATCAATCCTGATTTGTAAGCTATATTTGCAATAACTAATTCCATAATTCCTCTTGCATTTAAACCAAGACCTAAGGTTAAAGATGTTTTGTTATTTAACCCAATAATTTTTCCGCCAATAAATCCTCCGAATATTTTAGAAAAATAAGACACAAATATGATGGCGATGAGCAAGCCATAGTTATGAATGGAAGAAATATTAAATTCTAATCCAATTCCTGCGAAGAAAATTGGCGCCAAAAACCCCATCGCTAGACCGTTTGTAGTATTGTGAAAAGATTCTAAATGTTTTTTTCCAACTAAGTTTTCGTTGATGAGCATTGCTGCAAAAAAAGCACCAATAATAAAGTGAAAACCTAATGATTCTGTAATAGTAGCAAATAATAATACGAATACAAAGAAAATAGCAAATAAAGATTCTTTTCCCTTAAGAAGAAGTAAAACTTTGTTGAGTTGTCTTTCGAGATAATTTTCTCTATTTGATAATTTTTTAATCAAGAAATAAGTTAATGAAAGAATTGTAAGAAAAATACTAAGTTTCAGAATAGAAATGGAAGCGTTTTTCAGAATAGTTCCAATTTCCATATCTGTATCTTTGATGTTTAAAATTAAACCTAAAATGGTAAGTGCCAAAACATCGTCAAAAATAGCAACAGATATAATTTTTTGTCCAATGTAAGAGTTAATTTTGCCAAGGTCCATTAATATTCTTATACTTACAGGTAAAGCTGTGATTGCTACACAAAGTCCTATAAATACAGTAGTCATGAGTTCTTTTCCAAAAAAATGCCCAACAGCAAAACCACTAAAAATAGGTAAGAAAAATGCTAAAATAGAAACAATAATATTTTTACCCTTCAATGATTTAAGAATGTCATCAAAATTGATTTCTAAACCTGCAATAATTACGAGTAAGAAAATTCCTAGTTCTGAAATTACTTTGATGTCCTCAGTTCTGTGAATGATATTTAACAAAGATGGCCCTACAATGATACCAGCTATAATTTCCCCAATCATGGCAGGCTGTTTGAATCTTTCAAAAATTTCACCAAAAACTTTTGAAATGACCAATAAAATAAGCAGGTTAGTGAAAAAAGGTAGTTCTATATTAGTAACAGGCATGTTTAATATAAATATAATTATTAAGCAAAAATATAATAATATCTCATAAATAAAACAAAAGCAGTCAAAAAAAATGACTGCTTATATCCAATTTTTATGTTAAATAATTATTGTTTGATAAATCTTTTCACTGTTTGGTTTACTTTTAAGTAATAAACACCAGCAGAAAGTGATTTTACATTGGCAGAACCATTGCTTAGTTTTCCTTTGCTAAGGATTTTACCAGTAGCATCATAAATTTCGTAATCTGAAGATTCTTTTACATTTCTTACGTATAAAATATCTCCTTTTACTGGGTTTGGAAGCAAGATAACATCTTTGTAAGCATCTTTCAAATCACCTGTTGCTAAATTTTGTGTAGGATTTAGAATTCCGATATTGCTACAATTCGGGCTAGCAGAAGTTATAGAATAACTGTCCCATTCTGAAATCGTAAACGTAGTGTTTGGTACAGAAACGTTTCTTCTAAGGTTGGTGTCTGCCGCAAAGTTAGATGAACTGTTAAAATTACCAACTACATCTATTAATGTGGAGTTTTTAAATAGTGCAATTGGGTCATTTCCATTAAAATCTATAGGAGCTCCTGAAACACTCTGAGAGGCAAATGTACAAGAAGTTAAATTTGCGTTACTATTTCTTAGTACTAAGGTAGAGTTTGCAGCTATTGTTCCTGTAAGAGTTAGTGCATTACCCCAAGCTCCAGAGCCATTTGCTTGTTTTTTAATAGAATAATTAGATAATGAAATAGCAGAACCTGTTGGGTTAGATATTTCTATATATTTATTATTACTTAATCCTTCATAATATTCAGAAATATATAATTCAGAAAATGCAGGAGCAGCAGTAGTTGTTATGCTTACAGAATTGCTAGAGCTAGAAGCATTTCCGGCAACATCTTTTGCCTTTACAGTAAACGCATAAGTGGTAGAAGCTGATAATCCTGTAACTGTATAAGGTGAAGCAGTAACTGTTGTTAATAAAGCTCCGTCTTTATAAATCTCATAAGCTGTAACACCTACATTGTCTGTAGCGCCAGTCCACGAAAGTGTAGTTGAATTATTGGTAGTTCCTGATGCGGATAGTGTAGGAGCAGTAGGAGCGATAGTATCAGGTGCTTGTGTAGTTACAGAAACCGTATTGCTATCAATAGAAACATTACCAGAACCATCTTTAGCTTTTACTACAAAATTGTAAGTAGTAGAAGGGGTGAGGCCAGTAACAGTGAATGGAGAAGCCGTAACAGTTGTTAATAAAGCTCCTTCTTTATAAATTTCATAAGCTGTAACTGCTACATTATCTGAAGCGCCAGTGAATGTAAGTACTGTAGATACCGAAGTAGTGTCAGATGCACTTAGAGTAGGTGCAGTAGGAGGTGTAGTGTCAGGTGCAGAAATAGCAAAATCTTTCGTATTTATATTAAAGAAAATACTGCTAGAAGCTTTTACCATAAATCTACAATTAGTACTTAATGTATTTGGTAAATTTACAGATTGGGTGCCATCATTTGGAGTCCCGGCTAATAAAGTAGTCCAAGTATTTCCTCCGTCTGTAGAAAGTAAAATATCAACATTTGCAGATAGAGTAGTTGTGCTAGCTACATTCCAAGTAACTGTTTGAGATGAACCTTGAGGATAAGATATTCCTGTAGTATTTTGAGAGGTTATGTTAAATGGCCCGTAAGTAGAATTTACACTTACTGTCATATCATCATATGAATTAGCGGCTCCATTTGCTTTATTATCTCTTACAGTTAATCTAAATTTTAAGGTTCTTGTAACAGATGGTAGTACTTCTACATTAATAGCATCACCAGCTGTAGTAGTAGAGCCAGATAAAATAGAAGACATTTTAGGGAAATATCTAATAGGAGAAGTGGAAGGACTGTAAGATCTAAATGCTGGTCCCGAAGTTTTGGTAGCAGATGGTGCAGTACTTTTATTATTTTGTACATCCATCTCTTCCCAAGTATATGTTATAGCATCGCCATTAGCATCAGAGCCAGTTCCTGTAAGCATAAATGGAGTACTTTTAGGAATAGTATAATCTAGTCCTGCATTTGCAGAAGGTGTTGTGTTTCCTGTAGCGGTATTTACAGAACAATTTCCACTAGTGCTTTTTGCATAATCTGTAATTTGTTGAATTGATATTGCATGAAAATAAGGGTCTGAATGTGGTTGTACATCTTGTGAGGTAATCCCAGCATAACCCATAATTGTTGAACCACTGCCAGGTTCTACTTGTGCTATAGTACCTTCTGAACTATGTGTAAAAGTATGATTTCCTCCATATTGATGACCTAGTTCGTGAGCTACATAATCAATGTCAAAATTGTCACCTGAAGGAATACCATCTGCAGGAGAAGTAAAGCCTTGACCTTTATACCAATACCATTGTTCTACACTGTCATAAGTAGTATCATTATTACAAACACAGCCAATACAACCTGCATTTCCACCGCCACCTGTAGCACCAAAAAGATGGCCTACATCAAATTTAGCATCACCAATATTATATGTGCTTCCGTGTAAAACATTCATTAATTCCGTGTTCCAAGCACCATCAGCACCTGTAGTTGCATTAGAATAAGGGTCTGTAGATGCATTGGTAAAAATAATATTTTCTTGCTCTGGTATCAGTACCATTTTGATGGCAAAATCATTCATAAACACTGCATTTACTCTAGTCATCGTATTATTCATCGCTGCTAGTGCTAATGCTTTAGTACCACCAAAATATTGACCATATTCGCCAGTACAAGATAATGCTAGTCTGTATGTTCTAAGAAGGCCATCGTCTGCACCAAGTGCTCTTGCCATACTAAGACCGTTTACAGCGCTATTGTAATGTTTTGTATCGCATTTGAAACCTTCTTCTTTAGAGTTTTTGTCAGATTTTTTGTAGGCGATATAAGTGGTGTTTTTTTTATCATATGATTCTATAAAAATAGCCTCTTTACCTAATCTAAGTTGAATAGAGTACAAACCAAGAGGAGAAATACTAAAATAGATTTTAGATGCTTTTCCATCAATGCTTTCTCCGTAATAAGAAGAAATTTCTGGGAATTTTGCTGCTAATTCTGGTGAAAAATTTGAGGTTTTAAAAACACTAAAATTTTGCATATTTCCTTCTGAATCAGGGAAAGAAATAATCACAGATGATTTTGCCTTGCCAGAGTTTTGTTTTGGAGCTTTTTCTGCAATTGTTTTTAAGCCAACAAGGTCAAGTTTAAAAAGATTAGGTCTAGAAATAGCCCTTTTGTTAGATTTAATTTCGGATATTTTAGAACTTTCTGGAGATTTCCATAAAGATTCTGTTTGTCCGTAATAAGTAGCAAAAGAAAACATTGCTACTAAAAATAGTAAACACTTCTTCATATAATATTTTTAAGGATAGCAAAGCTAATCATAAAATATGAAAAAGTGTTAAATTTTTCTGAAATCAGCGATTAATTATTTGTTAATTCAATAATTGAAGTATTAAATGAGTATATTATTAATTTAAAAAGTTTATCTAGTTATTTCTCTTCCTATAACTAATCTCTGGATTTCTGAAGTTCCTTCGCCAATAGTACATAGTTTAGAATCTCGGTAGTATTTTTCTGCCGGGAAGTCTTTTGTATAACCATAACCGCCGAAAATTTGAAGAGCATTGTTGGCAATTCTTACACAGGCTTCAGAGGCGTATAATTTTGCCATAGCACCTTCTTTGGTTAGTTTTTGTTTGTTGTTTTTTAGTTCAGAAGCTCTGTTGATGAGTAGTTCTGCTGCTTCGATTTCAGTGGCCATATCTGCTAACATAAAATTTATTGCTTGAAAATTTGCAATAGATTTTCCAAATTGATGTCTCTCTTTGGCATATTTTAAAGCAGCTTTATAAGCACCTTTTGCAATACCTAGAGAAAGTGCAGCAATAGAAATTCTGCCACCATCTAGAATTTTCATGGCTTGTTTAAAACCGTCTCCTACTTCTCCTAGTCTACTTGAATCAGGAACTCTTAAGTTATCAAATATAAGTTCTGCAGTTTCGGAAGCACGCATGCCTAGCTTATTTTCTTTTTTTCCAGAAGAAAACCCTGGCATTCCTTTTTCTAAAACAAAGGCTGTAGAATTATTAGAAGCGCCTTTTTCACCTGTTCTTGTCATTACAACTGCTATATCTCCAGAAATTGCATGGGTGATGAAGTTTTTTGCTCCATTTATAATCCAATCATTGCCATCTTTAACAGCAGTAGTGCTCATTCCTCCAGCATCAGAACCTGTATTGTGTTCTGTAAGTCCCCAAGCACCAATTACCTGACCAGATGCTAGTTTTGGTAACCATTTTTTTCTTTGTTCTTCTGTTCCGAATTCATAGATGTGATTAGTGCATAGTGAGTTGTGCGCAGCTATTGATAACCCAATTGATGGGTCTACTTGAGAGATTTGGTCTACAATAGTAACGTATTCGTGATATCCAAGTCCAGAACCACCGTACTCTTCAGGGATTATAATTCCCATGAATCCCATATCACCTAATTTATGAAATAATTCTTTAGGGAAAATTTGGTTTTCGTCCCACTCCATGATGTGTGGTCGTATATTAATTTCTGCAAAATCTCTAGCTGTTTCAGCTATCATTTTTAGATTATCCATAATTTCTAATTGCATTTGAAATAATTTTTCCAAATATAAATAAATCAATGTAAAAATCAATTTTTTTAAAATACATAAAATTAATTAACCTAATATATTTCATATTACATGAAGTTTAAATTTAAAAATTAAAATAGATTGTATTGTTTTAATTTATAATTTTGTCGTCGGACTTACTCTATTATGAAAAAATTACTATTCTTTGCAATTTTACCTTTGGTAAATTTTGCTCAAATTCCGTCTGGATATTATGATGGAACTGATGGTCTTGTAGGCTATCCTCTAAAAACCAAAATAAATGAAATCATTTCTAAACAAGTTTATTCTTACACATATGATGATTTAAAAACATTGTATGGACAAACAGATTTAGACAAGTATTATGAAAATGATAATACAATCCTCGATATATATTCTGAAAAGCCAAACGGAGTAGATGCATATAACTATAATTTAACTAATATTATCAGTTCTGCAACTGCAGAAGGCCAAGGATGGAATAGAGAACATGGGATGCCGCAAAGTACTTTCTATGGTATCTATCCTATGTATTCTGATTTACATTTCGTTATTCCTGCTGATGCTAGAATTAATCAATTGAGGAGTAACTTTCCTTATGCTAGGAATAATGGAGCAGCTAATGACTGTAATAGCCCGAATACAACACCTTGTACTGCAACTAATGGTAGTAAATTAGGAAAATCTACAACTCCTGGCTATACCAATACTGTTTATGAACCGATAGACGAATTCAAAGGAGATGTTGCTAGATTCCTTTTGTATTTTGTAACAAGGTATGAGAGAAATCTTAATAATTTTGATTTTATGCTATCAACTTCTCCTCTTGATGGGAATAAGGAAAGAGGTTATGAAAATTGGTACATTAATATGTTAAAAGATTGGAATGCTTTAGATCCTGTTTCTCAGAGAGAAAGAGATAGGAATGAGGTAATATATTCTATTCAGAAAATTAGAAATCCGTTTATTGACCATCCAGAATGGGTAGATTTAATCTGGAGTAATTCTTCTGATAATATTGCTCCTCAAGCTCCAAGTCAACTTAAAACAGTTGCAATAGGAGAGTCTTTTGTAACCTTATCTTGGGACCCGAGTTTAGATTCTGATGTGTTAGGGTATGGTGTATATGTAAATGGGGTTTTTTATAAGTCTACTAATTCTACATTTACTACTATAGATAGACTTTTATCATCTAGTTCGTCTAATTTTACCGTTAAAGCTTACGATTCTTCTTATAATTTTTCTCTAGATAGTAACATAGTAAATGTTAATACTATATCTTCTGATATTTTAGCTAAAGATTTGATGATAACAAAATATATTGAAGGAAGTGGTAATAATAAAGCTATAGAAGTAACTAATCTTACTAATCATGAAGTAGACTTAGAAAATTACTACATTAGAACTCAATTAAAAGGAAGTAATTCGTATTATTTTTCAGACTCATATGAGCTAGAAGGAAAGTTATCAGCTGGTGAAAGCATTGTGATTATTCATCCTAATGCTTCTTTTTCTTCATTCGATACTAATCTGGCAAAGTTTATAACAAATTCACCTGCTTTAAGTTTTACAGGAAGTCAATATGTAGAATTAGCCTTCGGCAAAAAGTACTTATCTAATGCTAATACCAATAATTACGAAATGGCTTATGAGAGCGTAGATGCGGTAGGGTTGCAAAATACGAATAATAATATTGGTAATGTTTCTCTTTACAGAAATTCAGATGTGAAAGACCCTAATGTAAATTATACAATTTCTGAATGGACAAGTTATCCTTCTAATTACTCATCAGGATTAGGTAATTATTTGGAAGTTTCTACACCAGATATGCCAATTTTTGATATAGAAATATATCCAAATCCGGCATCAAATTATATATTTGTAAAAGGAAATGATGTGTCTGATGTTCGAAAAGCACAAATATTTGATTTTTCTGGTAAATTAATCAAGGAAATAAATAATCCATTTATTGCTGAGAAAAATTTAAATATTTCTAATTTAAATAGTGGGTTATACATATTAAAATTAGACACTAAATCATTTAATTTTATAAAAAAATAACAGTTATTTATATAATCTATTTAATTTTTTTATTTTTATAATTTGTTATTTATAGAAAATACGTAAATTTGCGTATTGATACTATAAAAGTAAAACAATAATTTTGCTTTGAAATAATAAAGAAGATTTTTTAATTTAAAATATACATCTTTATTTCTTTATAAAGGAGAATAGAAGATTGTTTTTATTGGTTTTGATTTTGAATAGCTGCATTCATGCAGCTATTCTTTTAATATTATGTAAAATAATACAAATTACGTATTGAATAATTCTAAAAATCAATGTTATTTTGCAGTGTGGTAGTTTTTATAAAATATAAACATACTACAAAACACAAAAGATAACACAAATGATGAAAAAACTATACATGGTTATAGCAAATTATGTATTTGCTGTAATGTTCTCACAACATATTGGTATAGGAACACAGAATTTTGATGATTCTGAGATATTTAAGGTAGTTTCTACAAATAAAGGTGTACTTCTGCCTAATATTAACATACCAGATTTGAATAATTCTTCACCTGTAAATTCACCTGCAGAATCTTTACTTGTTTATAATACTAATGCGATTACAGGAAAAGGATTTTATTATTGGAAAAGTAATAAATGGAATCCAATAATAGATTCTTCTAATATTTATAAAGTTTTAGGAATAACAAGATCAGAAAGTGTAATATCTACTGCAGCTATTGCTGATACAACATATAATGGAGCTCAAACATATACCATAGGAGAAGCTCCTTCTGCTCATGATTGGCAGTTGATTCCAGGGCTTAGTAAGACAATAAATTTATCATCACCTAACAATACCATTAGTGTTTCTTCTAGCGGTATTTTACAAGTTAATTCTTCAGGTAGTACACTTACTTATATCTCCTATTCGATAGGTGTTTTTATAGACAATCAACTTGCTGGTCAAAAAAACTTTATTATCTATGGTACAGCTAATTGTTTATTTAACGATTACAATATTTTTTTAACAGTTAATAATCTTACTTCTGGAAGTCATACAGTTGCTGTTTATGAAACCAGTAGAGTTAATTTTGGTAATGCTTCCGAAGCTATAACCTACGGAAGTAAAGTTTCTTCTTGTACTAATATTAATAATAGTATGGATAAATCAATTCTTAATATTCAAATTACTGAAAAATAGATATTTATAAATATAAAACACAAAAGATGAAAGCATTACTAATATTCATTCTAATATTTTTTTCTACATTTAAGGTTTTTCCTCAGGTAGGAATCAATACATTAGATCCTAATCCTTCTTCTACTTTAGATATATACAGTGAGAATATGGGGGTCACTTTCCCTAATGTAAGTATATCAGGATATACTGATGTTTCAACCATTCCTAACCCTAAAGAATCTCTAATAATTTATAACACCAATACTAATTTGTACGGTAAACAAGGCTATTATTATTGGAATGGACTAAAATGGGATTATTTTATCAATGAGATTCATCAATCCAATATAATTAATCATACACGGTATTATTCTAAAATTTCTGCCAATAAGTATACATTTAATAGGTCTTCCAATGAATTTTATGGAGAGACAAATCATACGCTTGGAGAAGCTATTACGGCTAACCCCACTTGGACTGAAGTAACAGAACTCACTAAAAATATAACAATAGATAGGGCTAATAATCAGTTATTGATAACAATTTCTGGTATGGTACATGCTAATAATACTGCTGCATCTGGTAGAGCTGTAGCAAGTTTTGGTTTTTTTGTGGATGATAAATTAGTAGACATAAAACCTATATCTATAGATTTTGATCAAGCATGTTCTTTTAGAGAATTTACTATATATGCCGTAACCAGTAATTTAACAGTTGGACCTCATATTATGAAGTTTGCTATCAGAAATAGAACTGTATCATCTTCTCAGACTGATCTTAGTTTAACATTTGGAGGTAAGAATCCTTCCTCAGCTTGTACCAATATTTCTGATGATGAAGCTAGGCTTAGTGCAACAATTTTTGTTAATCAACCTTATGAATTTTAATCTTATGAAAAAGAACCTTATCATATTATGTAGTTTTTTAGTATTTAGTTGTATACATTCACAAGTGTTAATAACCACAAATGCTACTATGTACAATAAGCCCGATGATTCTGCAATATTACAGATAGCAGATAATAATAAAGGGTTTTTAATGCCTAGAATGAGTTCATCAGCTAATATTACCTCTCCAATAGAAAGTGTTATGTTTTATAATTTAACAACTGGGAAATTTAACTTTTGGACTCAAAACAGTTGGGTAAGAATGTTTGAAGCTTCTGATGCAGATGGTATTATAGATGTTACTAAGAATTTCACAGGTAATTCAACTTCTAAAACCACAATAACCACTTTTCCAGCTACGATGCCTAACTTTACACTGAATTCAGGTACAACGGGATGGACAAGCCTCAATGTCTCTGCAACAATAAGTGTTTCAAAAGCAACTAATACAAATTTAGTAACCGTGGAAGGGATGACGCAAATTGATAATACCAATAATGCATCTTCTTATCAATTTGCAATTGGTATCTTTGTTAATGAAGGTGGGGTAGATAAGTTGAAATTAGTGAGAAAATTTAATGCTTATTCTACTAATGCTACTTGTCTTTGGAAAAAATTTAATCTCTCGGGTGTTTTTGAAAACTTAACAATTGGAAATCAAATAGTAAAGGTGTATGCATATAATCTACCCAAAATGTCTAATAATTACACTAATATAACTTACGGAGGCTCTGCTAGTAATAGTTGTAATAATATGAATGACCAGATGGCTAGAATATTCCTTACTGTTCAATTGGCTGAATCGGGTAATTAAATTATTTTAAGTAAAGCTTCATTTTAACTTCATCTTCAGGTTTTGCTTTTAATTTTCTTAAAATTTCTTTTTCGCTAGGAAACGAAACCCTTAGAAAAATAATTTTATTAGCATAATATCTAAAATAAGGATGATTTTTTAACCAACTTTCAGGAGCATCTAATAAATTGTATTTTTGAATGTTATCATTCTCAAGCGGAGAAACTTTAATCAGTTTTTCCGCTAAATTTTTATCAATATTGTAAGTTTCGAAAATCTGGTTTTCACTTACAAATCCACCTAATTTATTTCTAAAACCTATAAAACTACCCGCTGATTTTTCATCAAAACCAAATTCTATAAGCTGAGCGTAGGTGAGTTTATTAAGGTTTGTTTTGCTAAAATCAGTTTTATTAACCAAGGGTTTAGGAATATAATTATTGTTTTTATTCTCTGCAATTTCATGGGTTGATAATTTTATGAAAGACTTCATTTCATTAAATTTTTCAGCAGATATTACAAAACATTTTTCTATGTCTTCTAATGATTTAAAGCTGCCTTTTAAATTTCTATCCCTGTAATTTATAATTACTTGTGCTTGTTTTTCGCTGAAACCCAGTTTTTGCCAACCTTCCGCATTTAATTCATTAGGATTAAATTCAAAATATTTAATTTTTGGTTTTTCAAAAGCGATGTTTCTATTCTTTTCTAATTGATTTTCAGGTGCTTTTTCTGGCAAAATAAGGTAGGGATGTAGCTTTTTATAGTTTTCGTCATTTATGATAAAACACTCTTTAAATTTTTCTTTGCTGATAAAACTCCCGCCCAAATATTTTTTATATTTCACTATAGCAGCAGACTGTTTTTCTGAAAAACCCATTTTTTGCCAATCATTTTCTGTGTATAAGTCTGGATTGAATTTTCCACTAATTTTGAGTTGTTTTTTCTCGAAATTTTGATAATTTTTTGTATAAAACTCTTTTGAAGATGAGGTTTCGGGTAAAAGAATGTATGGTTCTAATGCTGCGAATTTTTCCTCGGAAATGGCGTAACATTTTTTTAATTGATCTTTTGATGAGAAATTTCCACCGACAATATTTTTATATTTTAAGATGGTTTTTACTTGTTTTTCAGAAAAACCTAGTTGCATCCATTGTTTTTCGTCTAATGAATTAGGGTCAAATTCACTTAATATAATTTCCTGTTTTTTAGAGTTTGAGAATTCTATTTTTTGGAAAGTATTTTCTGGATTTTTATTAAAATGATTGAATATCAGTTGAGAAATTAGTATCGCTCCACCGAAAATTGCTAAAGCATAGAATTGTCTTTTCCTAATTTGATAAGGTAATTTGGGGTTCATAGGTTATAAGTTTTATAACCTAAAAATAATAAAAATTTTTAAAAAAAAGACTCAAGAAAATAAATTAAGCTTCATCTTTGTCTACCAAAGAATTTTTAAGCTTAATCAGTTCAGATTTTACAAACTCTAGTCTGTCAATCATTTCTACCGCTTCGTTTATTTTTTTGTTGGTAGTAAGCGCAATTCTAGCACCGTCTAATGTATAACCTTTTTCTTTTACCAAATGATAAATCATCTTTAGGTTTTTGATATCCTCAGGTGTGAAATATCGGTTTCCTTTTTTATTCTTTTTAGGTTTGATAATAGGAAATTCTTGCTCCCAATATCTTATCAATGAAGCATTTACGTCAAATGCTTTTGCTACTTCGCCAATAGAATAATAAAGTTTATCTGGTAAATTGAGTTTCATTTTTGATAAAATCTGAAATTCAAAGATAAAAAATTTTTCGGGGAAAACTACAAATTGTAACTTGCAAAGAAATTCTTTTAAAAATGACTTATAAATATAGTGTTCTGTTTTTTTTATTACTTCTATTGATAAATTGTAATTCAAAAGGAGTCTTAAATTCTAAAGAAATTGTACAGAAAAATGCAAGAATTCAATTGGTTTCTGATAAATTTTCTTTTACCGAAGGTCCTGCATCAGATAGTTTTGGGAATGTTTATTTTACAGACCAACCAAATGATAAAATCTATTTTTGGGACTGGAAAACCAATAAAATAGCAGAATTTAGAACAGGAAGTGGAAGAGCAAACGGAACTTTTTTTGATAAAAATGATAATCTTATCACTTGTTCAGACGAAAAAGGACAAATTTTAAAAATCAGTAAATCTGGAATTGCAGAAATTCTCACCACAGATTTTAATGGCAAAAGATTAAACGGTCCAAATGATCTTTGGCTCGATGGAAAGGGCGGAATTTACTTCACAGATCCACTTTATGTAAGAGATTATTGGCAAGATTTTTATCAAGAAATCTTTGAAAAAAACTTGTATTATAGAAATTCTGAAGGTAAAATCACCAAATTAGATACTTTTACTCAACCTAATGGAATTGTTGGAAGTCAAAAACTGAAAAAATTATATGTTTCTGATATTGATGCTAATAAAACTTATGTTTATGATATTTTAGGAGAAGGAAAATTGGGAAACAAAAAGTTATTCTGCGATCTTGGCTCAGACGGAATGACTTTAGATAATCTCGGAAATCTTTATTTAACTGGGAAAGGTGTAACTGTTTTTGATAAAAATGGAACTAAAATCTTAAATATTGCAGTGCCAGAAAATTGGACGGCAAATGTAACTTTCGGAGGAGAAAATTTTTCTACTTTATTTGTAACCGCTTCAAAATCAGTTTACACCTTGAAAATGAATGTTGCAGGAATTAAATAAAAAACTAAATAAAATTGCCAAAGAAATTTATCTTTGGCATTTATTTTAATAAGCGATTTCCATTTTTATTTTCTTGCCTTTTAGCTTTTCGTTAGCGAGTTTTTTTAGGACATCTTTCACTTTATTTCGGGCAACAGCAACGTAAGAAGTGGTGTCTTTTACTTCAATAATACCAACATCTTCTTTAGCCAATTCTCCTTTTTTGATGAGGTAACCTACAATGTCAACTTTGTTTACTTTGTCTTTTTTTCCTGCACTAATGTAAATCGTTTGGAAAGGAGTTTTTGAAGGAATTCTGTAATTTTCCGAAATATTTTCTTCAGGCGTATTTCCTTTAATGAAAGGGAAATTTTCTTCCTCAGTCATAATTAAGTAAGCAAAACCTTTGGCATGCATTCTAGCAGTTCGTCCGTTTCTGTGGATAAAAGCGTCTTCTTTTGGTGGTAATTGATAATGCACAATAGATTCTACTTCTGGAATGTCTAATCCTCTGGAAGCCAAATCTGTAGTAATTAAAATTCGGGTAGAATCGTTTCTGAATTTCAGCAAAGCACGTTCTCTTTCGTCTTGTTCCATACCACCGTGAAACGTTTCTCTATCAATGCCTTTTTCTTTTAAAAGTTCAGAAATTCTATCCACTGCATCTCTGTGATTACAGAAAATTAGCGTTCTTTTGTTTCCTATTTTGCAAATAAGTTTAAAAAGTGTTTCCAGTTTTTCTTCTGGAATCGTCATCACTTTTTTTAGTTGAATATTAGGTTTTGCTTCGCCTAATTTTAAAAAATTGATGATTTTTTCGTTTTCTAATCCAACAAATTTCGGGATATTATCCATCGGAGTTGCAGAAGTAAGAAAACGCTGAGAAATATTTTTTAAAGAATTGATAATGAAATTCATATCCTCTTCAAAGCCTAATTCTAAAGCTTTGTCGAATTCATCTAAAACCAAAGTTTTGATGGTTTTTGGTTCGAAATTGTTGTTTTTTAAATGATAAGCAATTCTTCCAGGTGTTCCTATTAAAACAGCAGGAGCCTGAGTAAGATTATTGATTTCAATTTTTTTATCGTGTCCACCGTAGCAAATGGTTACCTTAAAATCGGTTCCCATATTTTTGAAAACTTGTTCTATTTGAAGTGCCAATTCTCTTGCAGGAACTAGAATAATGGCTTGGATTCCAGAATTATTTTTCTCTAAATTTCTAAGCACAGGAAACAAAAAAGCAAGCGTTTTACCAGAACCAGTAGGCGAAAGTAAAATAATATCTTGCTCGTTTCCAGAAGCTTGGTAAGTAGATTTTTGCATTTGATTCATTTCCTGAATCTGTAATTTTTCGTAGATTGGTTGTAATTCCATTTTGCAAATTTAAGGTAAAGGTTTCGGTTTATCAGAAACTTATTGATAATGTATTAAATTAATGTATTGATTAAGTATATTTTAGATAAATAAATTCTTGAAAAATTAGCAAAAAAGCCATTGCTGATTTATAAAAAAATTGTACTTTTGCACCACTTTTGTGGAAGTAGTTTTGGCGAAGTAAAACATTAATGATTAACATCTTCCGTATTTTTTAGAATCCACATGATGCCAAAGCTAAAAAAGAAGGAATACAAATTTTTTTATTATGTCTGAATTGACAAACCAAGAAGCGTTATATAACGCAAACGTAGCACCAGAACAATTTGATTGGGATTCTTTCGAATCAGGTCTTGACGCTGATGCAAGAAAAGAAAAAAGTGATTTAGAAGAAATCTACAAAGGTTCTCTTAACGATCTTGCAGAATCTGATGTAATCATCGGTAAAGTAGTAAGATTAACAGACAAAGAAGCGATTGTAGATATCAATTTCAAATCTGAAGGTGTAATTTCTCTTAACGAATTCCGTTACAACCAAGGTCTTAAAGTAGGTGATGAAGTAGAAGTAATGGTAGACAGAAGAGAAGACAAATCTGGCCAATTACAATTATCTCACAAAAAAGCGAGAACGCTTAAAGCTTGGGATAGAGTAAATGAATACCACGAATCTGGAGAAATCGTAAATGGTTTCGTAAAATCTAGAACTAAAGGTGGTATGATTGTAGATGTTTTCGGTATCGAAGCATTCTTGCCAGGTTCTCAAATTGATGTAAAACCAATTAAAGATTACGATCAATTTGTAGGAAAAACTATGGAATTCAAAGTAGTGAAAATCAATCCTGAATTCAAAAACGTAGTAGTTTCTCACAAAGCGTTAATCGAAGCTGATATTGAAGGTCAGAAAAAAGAAATCATCGCACAATTAGAAAAAGGTCAAGTTCTAGAAGGAACTGTTAAAAACATTACTTCTTACGGTGTATTCATTGATTTAGGAGGTGTTGATGGTCTTATCCATATTACAGATCTTTCTTGGTCTAGAGTTAACCATCCATCAGAAATCCTTTCAGACGGACAAGTGGTGAAAGTGGTTATCCTTGATTTTGATGATGAGAAAACTAGAATCCAATTAGGTATGAAGCAATTAGAAGCTCATCCTTGGGATGCTCTTTCTGCTGACTTAAAAGTAGGTGATAAAGTAAAAGGAAAAGTAGTAGTTCTTGCTGATTATGGTGCATTCGTAGAAGTTGCTCCAGGTGTAGAAGGATTAATTCACGTTTCTGAAATGTCTTGGTCTACTCACTTAAGAAGTGCAGGTGATTTCGTGAAAATTGGTGACGAAGTAGAAGCACAAGTTCTTACTTTAGATAGAGAAGAAAGAAAAATTTCTTTAGGTATCAAACAACTTTCTACAGATCCTTGGGCTGATATTCAAACTAAATATCCAGTTGGTTCTCAGCACGTTGGTACTGTAAGAAACTTCACTAACTTTGGTGTTTTTGTAGAATTAGAAGAAGGAATTGACGGTTTAATCTACATTTCTGATCTTTCTTGGACTAAGAAAATCAAGCATCCATCAGAATTCTGTGCAGTTGGTGATAAACTAGATGTAATCGTTCTAGAATTAGATACTGAAGCTAGAAGACTTTCTTTAGGTCACAAACAATTAACTGAAAATCCTTGGGATAAATTCGAAACTAAATATGCTGAAGGAACTGTACACTCAGGAACTGCAACAGACGTTTTCGATAAAGGTGCTCAAGTTCAGTTCGAAGATGCAGAAGTAGAAGCTTTCGCTCCTTCTAGATTATTAGAAAAAGAAGATGGTTCTAAAATCAAAAAAGGTGAAACTGCTGATTTCAAAGTAATCGAGTTCAACAAAGAATTCAAAAGAGTAGTAGTATCTCATACTGGTATCTTCAGAGATGAAGAGAAAAAAGCTGCAAAAGAAGCTAAACCAGCTGCTAGTTCTTCAAACGAAGAAAAATCTACACTTGGTGATATCGATGCTTTAGCAGAATTGAAGAAAAGAATGGAAGAAGGTAAATAAATCTATGTCTGCAATAGACAAGTGAATAACGAAGTCTAGAGTAGCAACAGAGATTTATCCCGAATTATCGGGATCTTCCGAAATTTTCATAAATTTAAACCGTTTCGTTTTTTGCGAAACGGTTTTTTATTTTGATTAATTTGCTATGTAAGAACAAAACGTTTTTAGCAATAAAATTGATTGTTTAAAATGAGCTCCGTAGGAGCGAAACAATTTTTCAGAATAAATTTAATTCGAAAAAAAATTAGTAAAATAAACCTTTGTTTTAAAAAAAACAATGAAAAATCCATTCAAAACCTTCGAAGAAGCCTGTAATTACGTTAAAAACCTTCCTTACAAGAGAAATTCTGATAAGGAAAATATTAACGTTATAATAGAAGAAAATGGCGGAACTTGCAGTACAAAACACGCTTATCTTAAAAGAATTTCAGATGAATTTTCAATGGAAAATGTTCAATTAATGCTCGGAATTTTTATGATGAATGCTAAGAATACTCCGAAAATAAAACCTGTTTTAGAAAAGTACAACCTTTAAGAAACGCCAGAAGCTCATAACTATTTAAGAGTGAAAGGAAAAATTTTAGATTGTACGAGAAAAAACTCATCAGAAAATGATTTCGTAAATGAATTGGCAGAAGAAATAGAAATTAATCCGAATCAGATCACAGATTTTAAATTACAATATCATCAATATTTTCTTGAGAAATACTTACTACAACATCCTGAAATTCAATATTCTCTAGAAAAATTCTGGAAAATTAGAGAAGAATGTATTTTTGCATTGCAATCCTAAAATTTGTGTAAAAGATATTTGTTAGTTTCAAAGAAAATTAATAATTTTGCAACCTGTTAATCAACCTCTGACGAAAGACGTGAACGTTGTTTAGCTTTCAACTTTTTTTAGATTAAACAATGGATTTAATTAAGTACGTACAAGACAAGTACATTACAAAAAACGAATTCCCAGAATTCAACACAGGTGATACCATTACAGTGTATTACGAAATTAAAGAAGGTAACAAAACTAGAACACAGTTCTTCAAAGGAGTTGTGATTCAGTTGAGAGGAACTGGTGCTACTAAAACTTTCACTATCCGTAAAATGAGTGGTGATGTAGGTGTAGAAAGAGTTTTCCCAATCAACATGCCAGCTTTACAAAAAATTGAAGTTGATAGAAGAGGGAAAGTTAGAAGATCTAGAATTTTCTACTTTAGAGATCTTAGAGGTAAAAAAGCAAGAATCAAAGACGCTGCTTACAAAAAGTAATCACCTCTCTAGAAAAAGAATAAAAGCATTCCAAATTTTTTTGGAATGCTTTTTTTATTATTTTTAAATTATCATTCATCAATTATAATTTTAAGGCTCAAAAGCTTCAAATTTCCCGTTTTCGTAGAAGAAAACTATTCTTTTAATCTTACCTTCAGTATTGTTTTTTGTAACTGTTTCATTTACAATGTTTTGTGCTTCTGAAATATTTTCCTGAATGTCTAATCGCTGAGAATCGCTTAAAATTTCTTTTCTTGGACTTGGGAAAGATTTATTTAATTCTCGCAGCGTTTCATTTTGAATATTTTCTTGAACAAAAACTTCATTTTTATAATCTTCATCAATTAACGTAAAAAGATCTGGAGCAGAATTTTCTTCCTGCTTTTCAGAAGTTGAAAAAGGAGAGTCGGTTTGTTTCATTTCACCAGTTCCCAAAATTATCCAGTCCCAACTCAATTCGGGAAATCTGTTTTTAATTTTTGTAACAAACTCTAGGGAAGGTTTGTTTCTCCCCGAAATAATATGTGAAATACTAGAACGCTGTACATCTATTTCGTCTGCAAATTCTGAAGCAGAAAAACCAGAATATTCTAAAACTTTTGTAATTCTTTCGTTAATTTCCATAGTTACAAATGTAATAAATATAATTTACAAAAGTAAATACAAATGTAAACAAAGAAAAAACTGTACAATTTACTTTTGTAAATAATTTTAAAAAACTCTTTATTTAAAGTATTTATATGCAGTTTACATAAATAAATTAATGTTAAAATTGATATAAATTTTATTGTTTATAAAAGTAAATTCAAAAAAAATACCTCCAAAATTGAAGGTATTCTATATTTTAAGAAGTTTTGTATTTATTCTACGTTATCTTCATTAATTTCAATTTTATGCTTCTTTTCTTTCTTATCTTCTGGGAAAAGCAAAGAGGTAAAAATGCTCAATCCTAAAATACTCACAATTACAATTAATGAATGGGTGGTTGTAAATCCTAAATCATCTAGATAATGATGCAATAACATCTTTAAACCAATGAAAGTAAGTAATGCAGCCAGTCCTACTTTTAAGAATCTGAATTTGTCTATAATACCTGCCAATAAAAAGAACATAGAACGTAACCCGATAATGGCGAAAATATTAGAGAAAAAAACAATATAAGGATCTTTAGTCACCGAAAATATCGCTGGAATGCTGTCTACTGCAAAGATTAAGTCGGTAAATTCTATAATGATAAGAACTAAAAATAGAGGTGTCATTTTCTTGATTCCGTCTATTTTTACAAAGAATTTATTGCCTACAAACGCATTATGTACTTTGAAATATTTGTTGGCAAACCTTACTACAGGATGATTTTGAGGATCTATTTCTTCTTCTTCGTTTCTGCTCCAGAACATCTTAATTCCTGTAAATACCAAAAAACCTCCAAAAACGTACATTATCCAACTGAATTTAGCTATTAAAGCCGCACCTATGAATATGAAAATGAAACGCATAATAATTGCCCCTAAAATGCCCCAAAAAAGCACTCTGTGATAATTTCTTTGTGCAACACCAAATGCTGAAAATACCAACACAATTACAAAAATATTATCCACAGAGAGCGCATATTCTACCAAATAACCTGTAATATACTCTAAACCAAGATTTTGATTATATAATGCAATGCTACTTTCTAAATCTCCAGGTATGATTTTTACTGGATGACGATGCTTTGTTATAACGTTTTGTAGTTTTTCTAGACTATCAATGCCGTGGAGTAGGTGACCGTAACTTGTCAATAAAAAGTAAAATCCTAGTGCTAAACACACCACAAAAAAGCTCATAAGTCCAGCTTGTTTCAAAGAAATTTTATCAGATTTCTTGTGAAGAAGTCCTAAATCTAGTGCTAAGATGAAAAATATGAATACTACAAAGGATAGTAAAAAAATAATCTCGTTGCTCATATAATATTTATAAAATAGGCTTCAAAGATAGCCAAAATATTAAAAATCCAATAATTTACATTTGTGTAAATTTTATTTAATATTATGTTAAATAAACTATTATATGTTTAATGGTATAACTATACAAATGGGGAATAAGTAAGTGAAAAACACTTAAAGTATAATTAAAAATAAACTTTATTTAAAACTCATAAAATACTCATTTATAATATTTTATAAAAATTAATTAAAATTAATGTAATTAACAATTTTTTCCACAGACAAAGTGGCATTATTTTTTGTTTAGCTAGTTTACAAATGTTAATTAGGAGGTTGTTTCTTTTTGTTGTATTTTTGAAGAACGAAATTTTATCCACACTATGAATTTTAACTTTCAGTATCAGAAAAACCCTAATTTCCCAAATCGCTATATTTCGCCAGAAAGTCTTCATCAATTTATTTATGAGAATCTCAGCGATTACGTTTCAGAAATCGGAAAATCTACTCTAGGATTCCCTATTTATAAATTTTCTTATGGTTCTGGTGATATCAATATTTTGGCTTGGTCCCAAATGCACGGAAATGAGAGCAATTCTACACATTGTATGTTAGATTTGTGGTATTCTCTAGAATCTCAACCAGAATTGAAGGAAAGAATTTTCAAGAATATTTCTTTGGATTTCATTTTTATGCTCAATCCTGATGGTTCTAAAGCTTGGGCTAGAAGAAATGCACTTGATATTGATATGAACAGAGATTATCTACAAGGAGCAAGTTGCGAAATGCAATTGCTAAAAGAGATAGCTTTCTCTAAAAAATATGATTACGCCTTTAATCTCCACGAACAGAGGACGTTATTTTCCACAAATAGTAAAAATCCTGCAACACTTTCATTTTTAGCACCTTCTCAAGATTTCGAAAGAAGTGTTACGGAAACCAGAAAGAAAAGTATGGCGGTTATTTCAGCAATTTATAATGCTTTGAAGGCTCAAATTCCTAATCAAATTGCAAGATATTCTGATGAATTTTATCCTACTTCTACTGGTGATAATTTAATGAAAGCAGGCATTCCAGTTATTTTGTTTGAAGGTGGCCATTTTCCTGATGATTATCAGAGATTTGGAACACGTAAATATTATACAATTGCTTTGTTTACAGCGCTTTCTAGTATTGGTTTGTTAGAAAATAAAACCTTTGGCTACGAAAGGTATTTTGAAATTCCAGAAAATAAGGAATCTCATTTCGACATTATTTATAGAAATGTTAAGCTTAATACGGATTTTGAATGTGTTTTAGACATAGCCATTCAGTATAAAGAAGAGATAAAAGATGGTGATGATGAAATTTCTTTCGTTCCAATTGTTGTAGAAGTAGGCGATTTACATAGGAAAAAAGGTTGGAAAGAGATAAATTGTGCTGGCAAAAAGTTTATTTCACAAAATAAATTTCCAAAATTAGATGCTGTTCAGAATTTCACAATAGAATAATATCTTTTTTATAAATAGTTATTCAATTATATCTTAGAACCTAACTTTATTTGAAAATTAGTTAGGTTTTTTTATGAACAAAAATTTTCATATTAATTACTTGAAAATTGATATAAATCATAAAAGTTCACAAATTTTTTAGCTTAAATAATTGATTAATAACATTTTAAAATTTTTATTTTTTAAAAAAGTTTACAAAAAATTTTAGGCGTTGTTAAATTTAACATAAAGTAGTTGTATTTTTATTTACTTTTGATTGGTGAAAAATTAATATAACTATGGAGAAAGTAACTAATAATTTTGCCTACGAAGAAACGCTAAAATACTTCAAAGGAGATGATCTGGCAGCGAGAGTTTGGGTAACAAAATATGCCTTAAAAGATTCTGATGGTAATATCTACGAAAAAACACCAGATGATATGCACCACAGAATAGCTTCTGAAATTGCAAGAGTGGAAAAAAAATATCCAAATCCACTTTCTGAAACCGAGATTTTTGATTTAATTAAAAACTTCAAATACATTATTCCGCAAGGTTCTCCAATGACGGGAATTGGTAATAATTTCCAGATTGCATCGCTTTCTAACTGCTTTGTAATCGGCAACGGGAATGATAGCGATTCTTATGGAAGCATTATGAAAATTGACGAAGAGCAAGTTCAATTGATGAAAAGGAGAGGTGGAGTTGGGCACGATTTATCATACATTCGTCCGAAAGGTTCTGCAGTAAAAAATTCTGCGCTTACTTCCACTGGTTTAGCGCCATTTATGGAGCGTTATTCTAATTCTACCAGAGAAGTGGCGCAAGATGGAAGAAGAGGTGCTTTAATGTTGTCAGTTTCTATTAATCATCCTGATTCTGAGGATTTTATCAATGCTAAATTAGAGCAAGGAAAAGTTACTGGAGCGAATATTTCGGTGAGAATAGATGATGAGTTTATGAAAGCTGTGAAATCTGCTTCTGAGTATGTGCAGAAATATCCTGTTTTTAGTAAGAACCCGAAATTTTCTAAGACTATTTATGCTGAGGAATTATGGAAAAAAATTGTTTACAATGCATGGAAATCAGCTGAACCAGGTATTTTATTTTGGGACACCATTATCAAAGAATCTTTGCCAGATTGTTATGCAGATTTAGGTTTTGAGACGATTTCTACTAATCCTTGCGGCGAAATCCCGCTTTGTCCGTACGATTCTTGTAGATTAATTGCGATAAATCTGTATTCTTACGTAGAAAATCCATTTACCAAAAAAGCGAAATTTAATTTTGAATTATTCAGAAAACACGCTGCTTATGCTCAAAGGATGATGGATGACATCATTGATTTGGAAATGGAAAAAATAGACGCCATTTTAGAAAAAATAAATTCAGATCCTGAAAATGAAGAAATAAAACATACAGAAAGGCATCTTTGGGAAAAAATCCGTAAAAAAACATTGCAAGGACGTAGAACTGGCGTAGGAATTACAGCTGAAGGTGATATGTTGGCTGCTTTAAATTTAAGATACGGAAGCAAAGAAGCCAATGATTTTTCGGTGGAAGTTCATAAAAATTTGGCACTTTCTGCTTATCGTTCTTCGGTAGAAATGGCGAAAGAAAGAGGCGCTTTTGAAGTTTATAATGCTGAAAGAGAAAAAAATAATCCTTTCGTTTTAAGAATTAAAGAAGCAGACGAAAATTTGTATCAAGAAATGGTGAAATATGGCAGAAGAAATATCGCTTTATTAACCATAGCTCCAACTGGAAGTACCAGTTTGATGTCTCAAACTACTTCGGGGATTGAACCTGTGTTTTTGCCAGTTTATAAGCGTAGAAGAAAGGTAAATCCTAATGATAAAGATGTAAAAGTAGATTTTATTGATGAAGTAGGCGATTCTTGGGAAGAATACATCGTTTTTCATCATCATTTTAAAACTTGGATGCAAGCCAATGGTTATGACACTTCTAAAAAATATTCTAACGAAGAAATTCAAGAATTAATAGAAAAATCTCCATATCACAAAGCAACTTCTAATGACATAGATTGGATGAGCAAAGTAGAAATGCAAGGTGCTATTCAAAAATGGGTAGATCATTCTATTTCAGTAACTATCAATATTCCAAATGAAGCAACAGTTGAACTGGTAAATGATTTGTATATCAAAGCTTGGGAAGTGGGTTGCAAAGGTGTTACGGTTTACAGAGACGGTTCTAGAAGTGGAGTTTTGGTGGCCGCAGATGACAAAAAAGAGGAGGAAAAAGAAGAATCTCATCTACATACGGAAGCTTTTCCTAAAAAAAGACCTCAAATTCTAGAAGCTGATGTGGTGAGATTTCAAAATAATAAAGAAAAATGGATTGCTTTCGTTGGTTTGGTTGATGGTCGTCCTTACGAAATTTTCACAGGTTTGTCTGATGATGAAGAAGGTATTTTGCTTCCACGTTGGGTAAATGAAGGTTTAATTATCAAAAATAGAGACGAAAATGGCGTTTCTAGATATGATTTTCAATTTAAAAATTTGAGAGGTTATAAAACCACCATTGAAGGACTTTCTCATAAATTTAATCCAGAATTTTGGAATTACGCCAAATTGATTTCAGGAACTTTAAGGCACGGAATGCCGATTGAAAATGTGGTAGAATTAATTAACAGACTAGAACTAGATTCAGAATCTATCAATACTTGGAAAGCTGGTGTAGCAAGAGCTTTGAAACGATATATTCCTGATGGAACAGAAGCAGACGGACAAAAATGCAGTAATTGCGGTTCTGATCAAGTGGTTTACCAAGAAGGTTGCCTGATTTGTAAAAATTGTGGAAATTCTAAATGTGGATAAGAGTCGGAAGATGGAAGACGGAAGTCCGAAGAATAAAAAGTTGATTTTTATTTTGTCTTTTCGTAGGAATCTAAATAATTTAATACAATTCATTAAACAATGAGCCACAAACTTTTGTGGCTTTTTAATTTTATAATATCTTTGAGATTGTTAATAAATAATAATGGATAATAATTCTTCAAAAAGAAATTTATTTTTAATTTCTGCGTCTACCATATTTTTTTGGCTTGGATTGAGTATGATTCAAGGATTTTCAGTAAGGTTAATTAGGGATTTATTGACTTATATTGGCTCAAATAATGTTTTGACCTATCTTATAGGTCTAATTATTGAAATTTCAATTATTATTTTTGGACTTTTATATTTGTTTAAACAATTAAAAACGGAAAAAATTTCTAATGAAAAACTTTTCAAAACCTCAAATATAATTTTAGTTGTAGGTTATTTGTTAAACTTCGCAAATGCTTTTTTTTATAATATATTTGATATGAACATTTATAACGCTAATATTACCAAATATTTAGAGTTCTATTCGTCAATTTATGTTAGTATAATTCAGTTTATTGTAGAAATTTTCCCATTAATATTTATTGGTTATCTTGTTATGAAAAGTAAATCACAACCACAATCTTAACATGAAACTCGAAACAAATTTAAACTATGAATAAAAAATTAAAACTTTGGGACGCAACCATGCTCGTAATGGGTTCTATGATTGGAAGCGGAATTTTCATTGTCTCAGCAGATATGATGAGAAATCTCGGTTCTGGATATTGGCTCATCGTCGTGTGGATTATTACCGGAATTATGACGGTTGCAGCCGCGTTAAGTTACGGAGAACTTTCGGCAATGTTTCCAAAAGCGGGTGGACAATACACTTACATTACAGAAATTTTCGGAAAAAAACTTGGGTTTTTGTACGGTTGGGGAATGTTTACCGTGATACAAACGGGTACAATCGCTGCAGTTGCGGTAGCTTTTGGGAAATTTTCGGCGTATCTTTTTCCTGCACTCAATGATGCAGCTCCGATTTTCCAAAGTGGAGATTTTAAAATTACTTGGATTCAAATTGTTGGTATTGCGATTATTCTGTTGCTTACTTATATTAATACTAGAGGTGTTGAGAGCGGAAAATTGCTTCAAAACTTATTCACAGGTTCTAAAATTGTTGCGCTTTTAGGCTTGATTTTTTTAGGATTTATTTTGGTGAAAGAATCTTTTTGGAATGGTAACATGAGTTTCGGTTGGGATTCTTTCAATAATTTGGTCAAAGATGAAAAAGGAAATTATTTGAAAATCGGTTGGGATTCTATTTCTGGAGCTACGCTTTTTGGTGGAATTGCCGCTGCAATGGTAGGTTCTGTATTTAGTTCTGTAGCTTGGGAAAACGTAACTTTCGTTTCGGGAGAGATAGAAAATCCACAGAAAAATGTGGTAAAAGCAATGGTTTTGGGAACGATTTCAGTGATGGTTCTTTATCTTTTGGTGAATTTTGTTTACCTGAATGCATTAGACAGAGATTCCATCGCTTTTGCTGCGAATGATAGAGTAGCAGTTGCTGCTTCAGAGAAAATGTTTGGAAGTGTAGGAACTATTATTATGGCGGTTCTCGTCATGATTTCTACTTTTGGCTGTGTCAATGGGATTGTTTTGGCAGGAGCTAGAGTTTTTCAGACGATGGCAAAAGACGGCCTTTTCTTAAAATCTGCTATCGAAAATAATAAAAATGGTGTTCCCGAAAAATCTCTTTGGATGCAAGGAATTTGGGCTTCGCTTCTTGCTTTGAGCGGACAATACGGCGATTTATTAGATATGATATCTTTTGTAATTGTCTTATTTTATATGATTACCGTTTTTGGTGTAATCTACATGAGAATTAAAAAACCAGACGTAGAAAGAAGTTACAAAACGTGGTTGTATCCTGTTACGCCATTGATTTATTTGCTGATTGGAACAGCTTTTTGTGTGCTTTTATTTATTTACAAACCAAATTACACTTGGCCAGGATTGCTTCTTATTTTGATAGGTTTACCAGTGTATTATTTGATTAATAGAAGGAATTCTGAGAATTAAAGAATTAATAAAGAAATTAATGATTAGAGTCGGGCTTTTGTCCGACTTTTTTTATTGGGAAATTCATTATGATTTAGCTGAAATTTTAGCAAAATTTTCATGTGATAGTATACCTAAATCAACATAATTTTTTAGCTCATTAGTTGCTTGAAAAATTTTTCTTTTATGTTCAATTTGAAAGTTACACTTTATTATTTTCCTGTATTTAGAGTAATAATTAATTCATTATTGATTCCGTCTGAAAATCTATCAGAAAACGCAGACATTCCGCTTGAAATTAATTGTCCTTTAAAAGGACCAGTACTAATTTGAATAGACTTTATATCTTCTAAATTGTAACTATCATTATTGATTGCAATTTTTGAAAAATCAAAAATAAGTTCTCCGTTTAATTTTCCCTTTAGTTGTTGTGGAAAAAAAGAATTTATTAATCCTAAAAATATTGCACTTACAGAAATGAATCCCATAATTTGTGCTAAACTGTCGTTAATGAATTCAGCATTCTTTATTAAATAAAATTTAATTGCTAGAATCACAAAAGAAAGTAAAGCGATTCCAAATAAAATTCTTTTTCTTGTCCATACAAATTTTTCTGATTCTGTGTAAATTTTAAACTTTGTCATTTTTATATTACTGATATCTCTCAAATTTACACAATTCACTTAAACTTTCTCAAAAAAATTCCCGAAATTTGACTAAAATTTCTTTCATGTCGCATTCTCACGAACACAGTCATAGTCACGTTCCACAACTAGATTTGAACTCAAAAAAATTAAGAAACGCATTCTATATAGGTATTTTTCTCAACTCGGCTTTTGTTGTGATAGAAGCAGTAGTTGGTTGGTGGCAAAATTCTTTGGCATTGCTTTCAGATGCGGGTCACAATCTAAGCGATGTGGTGAGTTTGATTTTGGCTTTAATTGCTTTTAAATTAATGTATTCAAAAGCTACACAATCATATACTTACGGTTACAAAAAAGTGACGGTTTTGGTAGCATTGCTTAATGCGATTATTCTGTTTCTGGCAGTTGGCGGTATTATTTACGAAGCTATTTTTAGATTTTATAATCCCCAACCTTTACAAGGTAAAATTATGGCAATTGTAGCATTTGTTGGAATTATCATCAACTCTCTGACTGCATATTTTTTCATGAAAGATAAAGACGCTGACCTTAATGTGAAAGGGGCGTATCTACACATGGCAGCAGATGCTTTGGTGAGTTTGGGTGTGGTAATTGCTGGTGTGGTGATTATTTTTACCAATTGGTTTTGGCTAGATGCTGTGATGAGTATTGTAATTGCATTGGTGATTCTTTATGGAACATGGAGTTTGTTTACTCAAAGTCTAAAACTAGCTCTTGACGGAGTTCCGGAAGGAGTAGATTTCAATAAATTAAAAGAACAAATTCTTGGAATAGAAGGCGTAAAAGATTTTAAACATCTTCATATTTGGGCACTGAGTACTACCGAAAATGCACTTACAGCTCATCTTCAAGTAGATAAAAGTCTTTCTCTAGACCAGATTGAAAATCTAAAAGATAAAGTAAAACACGAACTAGAACATTATAATGTACAGCATTCTACTTTAGAAATTTATTTTAATGATAGAGAATTCTTGGAGGAAGAAATGCTATAAAAGTTATAAGTAATGAAGTATGAGTTATGAGTTGGAAATTTTGATTTAATACAAAAAGACTCCTGTTCAAACTTTGAACAGGAGTTTTTGTTTTTATAGTTTATAAAAATCAAAGATTTTTCTTCCTTTAAGATTTGAGGGAACGAAAATCTTTAATTTTACAGATTTTTAATTTCAGAAATTAAATCTTGCAGTACTTTCTTGGCATCACCAAAAAGCATCGAAGTTTTTGGTCTGTAGAATAATTCGTTTTCTATTCCTGCATAACCAGGTTTCATACTTCGTTTGTTTACAATTACGTTTTTAGCGAGTTCTACCTCTAGAATTGGCATTCCGTAAATAGGAGAGGATGTGTCTTCTTTAGCAGCAGGGTTTACTACGTCATTTGCTCCAAGAATTAAAACTACATCTGCAGTTGAAAATTCTTCATTGGCTTGTTCCATTTCCATTAATTTTTCGTAAGGAACATCGGTTTCTGCTAAAAGTACATTCATATGTCCTGGCATTCTACCAGCTACGGGATGTATCGCATAGAAAACATCTACACCTTTGCTTTCTAGTAATTTTTCTAATTCGTGACAAGCGTGTTGAGCTTGAGCTACTGCCAATCCGTATCCTGGAACAATCATTACTTTGCTGGCATAGGTCATTAAAACGGCAGTGTCACTCAGGGTAACTTCTTTTACAGTCCCTCCGCTAGAAGAACTTCCGCCTTCAGATTTTTTGTTTCCGCCGAAAGAACCAATCAGTACATTTAATAAAGAACGATTCATGGCGTTGCACATCAAAATGGTTAATAAAGTTCCTGCAGCACCCACTAAAATACCACCAGTTAACATGACTTTGTTGTCATACAAAAATCCTCCACAAGCTGCGGCAACTCCCGTAAATGAATTTAATAAAGAAATGACAACAGGCATATCTGCTCCACCAATTGGGAAAACGAAAAGTAAACCGTAAAGCAATGATAATATGAAAATTACATAGAATAAATAATTGCTTTCTGGACTGAAATTCAAAACTAAATAAACAGATAATCCTAAAATGGCTAATAGAATTCCGATATTAATAAATTGTTGGCCCGGAAAAGCAAAGTCTTTTTTGATATTTCCATTGAGTTTTCCCCAAGCAATCATACTTCCTGCAAATGAAACTGAACCGATGATTAGCCCTAAAAGTATGATGGAAAGTGTTCCTAAATTAACAGAATTTTCTGAATTGTGAACCAAATGATTGTATTCTACCAAAGAAATAAGAGCAGCACAAGCGCCTCCCATTCCGTTGAAAATACTTACCATTTGTGGCATAGCCGTCATTTTTACTTTTTTGGCAGCTAAAGCACCTACAATGGTACCGATGAGAATTCCCCCAAAAATCCAAGCATAATTTCCTAATTTTTGACCTTCGTCATCTTGATAGAGAAAAATAGTTCCTAAAATGGCTACTACCATTCCTGCTGCGGCTAATAAATTCCCTTTTCTAGCAGTGGCAGGGTTAGAGAGCATTTTTAATCCTAAAATAAAGGTAATAGAGCCTATTAAATAAAGTATTGTAAGTAATCCCATGATTTTGATTTTTTAGATGGATGCTGGGTGTTAGAAGTTGGGTGTAATTTTTAAACATCCATCATCAAACATCAGACATCCTGCGCATTATTTTTTCTTTTTACTAAACATTTCTAGCATACGGTCTGTTACTACAAAGCCGCCAACTACATTTAATGTTCCTAAAATCACACCGAGAAAACCTAAAATCAAAGCCAAATAATTATCTGGTTCTGCTTTTCCCATTACTATAATAGCTCCAATAATTACCACTCCGTGTATGGCGTTTGCGCCACTCATTAATGGAGTATGTAAAACACTAGGCACATGACCTATAACTTCAATTCCTACAAAAATCATCAGAATTACAATGTAGATGATTTGCTGGTTTTGAGTAAACCACTCTATAATATCCATAAAATAATTTTTAATTGTTCATAGCAGGTGATAGCGCAGATTTTACTCTATCATTTATTATTTCACCATTGTGTGTAATACAGGCACCTTTCACTAGATCATCTTCCCAATTGAGATTAAGGTTCGCATCTTTATCGATGATGAGTTGAAGGAAATTTGAAACATTTTTCCCATACAATTTACTAGCATCAGAAGGCATGGTAGATTGTAAAGAAGAATTTCCAATTATAGAAACTCCCTTATAATTCACGGTTTCATTATTTTTGGTGTGTGGTGTGTTTCCACCAGTAGAAGCTGCTAAATCTATAATTACAGAACCATCTCTCATAGAATTAAGCATTTCTTCAGTAATTAAAATCGGAGCTTTTTTCCCTGGAATTTGTGCGGTGGTAATAATAATATCAGATTTTGCAACACTTTCAGCAATTCGTTGTTGTTGTTTTTGTTTGTATTCTTCGGTTTGTTCTACAGCATAACCACCAGCAGAACTGGCATCTGCAGCACCATCAACTTCTACAAATTTAGCCCCAAGGCTCATTACTTCTTCTTTTACAGCAGGTCTGGTATCAAAAACTTCTACCACTGCTCCTAATCTTTTTGCGGTTGCTATGGCTTGCAAACCAGCAACACCAGCTCCTAAAATTAGAACTTTAGCAGGTGCTATGCTTCCAGCCGCAGTCATAAACATAGGAAAGTATCTTCCATATGAATGAGCTGCCAAAAGAACTGCTTTATAACCTGCAATATTGGCTTGAGAGCTCAATACATCCATTGCCTGAGCTCTGGTAGTTCTTGGAAGCATGTCTAGAGAAAAAGTGGTCATTTTTTTCTCAATAGATTTTAACACATTTTCTCCGTTAGACAACGGTTGGTAAACTCCCAATAAAATTTTAGAATTAATTTTTGAAAAATCCTCGTCTAAAGGAGGATGTATTGAAAGCAAAATTTCTGCTTGTTTTAGAACTTCGGCTCTAGATTTTATCTCTGCGCCTACTTTTTCATATTCTTGATTGTTGTTAAAGGATTTTTCACCTGCACCAGATTCTACAATTACTTTATTGCCTTTTTTTATAAGTGCTGCAGCGGATTCTGCAAGTAAAGAGACTCTAGTTTCGAAACTTGGTTCTTTTAAAATACCTATGATCATATTATTAGATTTTTGAGGTACTCAAATATATAACGATATTTCGAATAAAAAAATATGATTTTGATTATGTTTATAGATAATTTATTTAAAATTTATGAATAATATCAGTTTAAGAATGAAAATAATGTAATTTTTGTTACACAAAAAATGCTGTAACTTTTTAAAGAAAAATGATTAGAATCTAATCTGATATTGTAAAAGTAAAAGACTAGAGCTATATTGATTGGTATTGATGATGTCTTTGCTGTAATCAGAAATTACACCAACCAATGAGACTTTAGAAGTGTAATCATCTCCAATTACATAACTAAGCATAGGGGTATAAAATCTACCGATGTTTCCATTTTTATTAACATCTTCCAAATATTCATATCTGCAAGTAAATTCTATGAAGCTTTTATTATTTTCATTAATTGTTCTAGAAATAAAAGGAATGATGTAAAACCCAGTCATTTTATAGTTAGAAATAGTTTTTCCAGCGAGTGTAGCTGCAGAGAACGCAGAAATATTGGTTCCGTATTTGAATTCAGAATTAAAACCAGCGTTCCAAAGTTTAGATAATTTGGTATTAAATGTAATATCAGCCCCAAACATGTCAGCATTTTGACCTTCCACTTTAGTAAGCGCTTCATTAATACCGATTTGTAATTTTGGTAAAATGTCATATTCTAAACGGATAGCATGATTTTTAGAATTATCATTATCTTGCAATTGATTTTTACCATTTCCGTTGTAGAAAGTGTAGTAATATCTCAAAGGAATTTTTTTCTTAATTAAAGAACCAGAAACAGCAGCACCAATTTGGAAACTTTCCCAATTGCTTTTTCCTAAAAGAGAGTACTGATTAGACCATGTGTAAGATTTCAAAATTTCTGCAGGAAACATATCTTCTAACCCAAAATAAGGTCTAAATTGTCCGACTTGTAGATTGAAATAAGTACTAGGAGTCCATTTCAAAGCAGCAATTTCTAAAACTTTATTTTTTGGGTCGCTTTTAAAATCAGCAAAATTCACCAAAATTTGTGCAGAAAGTTGGTCATTAATGGCAAATTTTCCATTCACCCTGAAATAGACCAAATAGAAACCATTATTCGCGCCAGAAGGATTGTGTTTTCCATTCATATCTACCTCTTTGGTAAGAGAATTGGCATAATCACCCACCAATAAAGCTCCTATGGTTGCTTTTTTGTTAAAAATTTTAAATTCTTTTACTTTGGGAGTTTCGATTTTTAAAGTGTCTTTTTTTTCTTGACCACTGATTAATGCTACTAAACTTAAAGAAAAAAAGCTTGTTAGTATTGGTTTCAACATATTTTTCATACCTACATTTTTTACAGGTGCAAAGGTACTTAGGTATTTTTTTTCTAAATTTATTTAATGTATGAATAAAATCATTTTTTGGTAATTTTTATTGATTTTATATTATTTTTCAATGATAGATTTTAAAGTTCTTCAGTTCTATTTAGACTTAATAATGATGATTTCGTCTAGAAATTGGTCAATATTCGTTATCTTTACGCAAAATTTTTTTCTATGAATATTAATTGGGAAACCGTAAAAGAATACGAAGATATTACCTACAAAAAATGCAATGGTGTAGCTAGAATTGCTATTAATAGACCAGAAGTTCGCAATGCATTTCGTCCGAAAACCACTTCAGAATTGTATGACGCTTTTTACCACGTTTCAGAAGATTCTTCTGTTGGGGTGGTTTTATTAACAGGCGAAGGACCAAGCCCTAAGGATGGCGGCCACGCTTTTTGCAGCGGTGGCGACCAAAAAGCAAGAGGTCATCAAGGTTACGTAGGCGAAGACGGAAGACATAGACTTAATATTTTAGAAGTTCAACGTCTCATCCGTTTTATGCCAAAAGTAGTAATTGCGGTGGTAAACGGTTGGGCAGTTGGAGGAGGGCACTCACTACACGTAGTTTGTGATTTGACTTTAGCAAGTGAAGAGCACGCTATTTTCAAACAAACTGATGCTGATGTTACCAGTTTTGATGGCGGTTATGGTTCTGCTTATTTGGCTAAAATGGTAGGACAGAAAAAAGCCAGAGAAATTTTCTTTTTGGGTAGAAATTATTCTGCTAAAGAAGCCGAAGATATGGGAATGGTAAATGCTGTAATTCCTCATGCGGAATTAGAAGAAACCTCTTATCAATGGGCCCAAGAAATTTTGGCAAAATCTCCTTTATCTATCAGAATGCTAAAATTCGCAATGAATTTAACAGACGATGGAATGGTTGGTCAACAAGTTTTTGCAGGTGAAGCTACCAGATTAGCTTATATGACAGACGAAGCCAAAGAAGGTAGAAACGCATTTTTAGAAAAACGTAAACCAGATTTCGGTGAAAATCAATGGATTTCTTAAATATTATTGATAAATGATAATTGATGATTGATTTTTTTCAGCATTGTTATCAATTATCATTCATTATTCATCAATTATGAAAAATTGGATACAAGCAGCTCGACTGCGCACTTTACCGCTATCAATAAGCGGAATTATTATGGGGTCTTTCATCGCAAGATGGAAACTTTTACAAAATGGAGAAACTTGGGATTGGACTATTTTTGCATTGGCGCTTTTGGTGACTTTGTTGTATCAAGTTTTGTCTAATTACGCCAATGATTATGGCGATGGGGTGAAAGGAACCGACAAAAATAGAATAGGCGAGGCCGAACAAAGAGCAGTAGCTTCTGGCAAAATTTCAGCAAAACAAATGCGAAATGCGGTAATTTTGTTTGCTATTTTGTCTTTGGTGGCAACTTTTTATTTGCTTTACAAAGCGTTTTTTCCGAATTTTATTAATGAATTTTACACTTTCATAGGTTTAGGAGTTGCTTGTATTTTAGCAGCAATTGGCTATACCGTTGGTAAAAAACCTTATGGTTACTTAGGTTTAGGTGATATTATGGTTTTTATATTTTTCGGTTTGGTTTCTGTTTGCGGCAGTTATTTTTTGTTTACCAAAACTTTTGATTGGGATATTTTGTTACCTGCTTCAGCCATTGGTTTACTAAGTGCAGCTGTTCTTAATCTCAACAATATGAGAGATATTGAAAACGATGAAAAATCTGGTAAAAAAACATTAGCATTGCGATTAGGTTTCAAAAATGCAATGATTTATGAAATGATTATTTTGGTGCTTCCGCCAATTTTGGTGTTAACATACATGATGATTAATGATTTGCAAGCACAGGGTAAATATTATGCGTTCATCTTCTTTGTAACCGTATTTCCACTGATGTCTTTGCGTAGAAAAATAATGATGGTAAAAGAACCAAAAGAGCTAGATCCTTTTTTGAAACAAGTGGCGATGATTACTTTCGTGATGAGTCTTTTGGTCGCTTTTGGATTGAATTATTTTAGTTAAAAATTATGAAAAAATTTTATAAAATAGTTTCTTGGTTATCAATAATTACATTCCTTGGTTTTTTTTTGTTATTGATTAAAGAGCTATTGACTGGCGAATTATCATTGTATGAACTTGCAATTACTCCTTTAATGTTAGGAATAATTTTAATAATTGATTTTATAATTTCAATTTTTATAGTAAAAAATAAAATATCATCAAATATTGTAATTCTAATATTACAAATTCTTGTTATATGTTTTTGTTTGTATATAATTTATTACTATAACATTAGTATGTCTGTAATTGTTGATTAATTTATAAATATAAAATGAAAATAAAATTCCTCGGGCAAAACTGTTTTTTGTTCACTTACAACGGTAAAAATATCCTTTCTGATCCTTTTTACAATTTTCAGAAAGACAAATCAGGTTTTGATATTTCTGCGCAAAAAATTGATTATGTGTTGATAACTCACGCACATGGTGACCATATTGCAGATGTAAAAGAAGTTTTAGAAAAACATCCTGATTGTGCAGTAATTGGTCAACCAGAAATTTGTGGATATTTTAATCATCCCAATTCTATTGATATCAACTTCGGAGGTTCTGCTAAGTTTGATGACATGAAAATCTCGATGGTTGCAGCACATCACACGTCTAGTTTCCCAGATGGAACGTATGGCGGACAACCTTGTGGTTATATTTTCAGATTTCAAGGTAAAAATGTGTATTTCGCAGGTGATACTGGTGTAATGGCTGATATGGCTTATTTTCATCAACTTTTTGGGGAGATTACTTTGTCTATTTTACCTATTGGTGGTCATTACACAATGTGTGCAAGAAAAGCAGCTTTTGCAGCTTCAGAATTATTAAAAACCAAAAGAGTAATTGGTTGTCATTTTGATACTTTTGACCCTATAAAAATCAATCATGATACTGCTAAACAATTATTTACAGAAAAAAATATTGATTTTTCGATACCAGAATTAGGTGAAGAATTTGAAGTATAATTATAGAAAATTTTCAAAAAAAGACATAAAAAAATGGCAAGCTACCTAAATCACACCGCTACAACCGATTACCTTTGCTGCGTTCCCACCCTGGAGGATTCTCAGGAGCTGGTTGTTTAGGACTTGCCGGTGCAAAAATACAGAATTAATTCAAAATTCAAAATTCAAAATAGAAAAAAAATAAAAAAATAAATTTAGAAATATGATTAAAAACGTTTATGCTGTTGGTTTCGTGTTGTTTATCGCGAATATGTTGGTGTTTTTTGCTGCCTATTTTTTTGCATATAATACCAATTATTTTAACACGAGTATGTTGCTCAATGCATTTGCACTGCCAGCTTTATATACTATTGCAGCGTATTTATCAGTGAATTCTTTGAAAAAAGAAAAAGGAAGTCTTAGTTTCAAAGATGCTTTTGGTAGAGCTTTTAAGCCTATGTTTATCGCAGGACTTTTATCTATGATTAGCATATTTGGTTTCTTAAATTTTGTAGATACAGACGCTAAGGATACTTTGAATTTTCAGTTTGTGGAAAGAAATAAAAAAGAATTGACGGAGATTTATCAAAAGCAAAGGTCAATTATGAAAACTGAAAAAGAAAAGCAAGACCTAGACAAAGATTACCAAAAAAGTATGCAAAGTTTTTCACCAGAAATGGTCAAAGACAAGGATATGTTTAATTTTAGACAGTTTACCTATTATTTTGCTGCTGTTTTGGTTTTTTATACCATTCTTTCTACATTTTTCGGAAGTTTCTTTAGAAGCAGAGTAGAGGCATAATATATCTCATATTCTCGCCAATCTAACGTTTTTATTTATTAATTTTGTACCTTAAAATTATTGAATGGATTTATCAGTTGTAATTCCCCTTTTAAACGAAGAAGAATCTCTGCATGAGCTTTATGCAAGAATAGACAATGTGTGCAAAGAGCACAATTATACTTATGAAGTTTGGTTTGTAGATGATGGTAGTACAGATACTTCTTGGCAAATTATAGATGATTTGTCTAAAAAAAATAGCCACGTGCATGGCATTAAATTTTCTAGAAATTATGGAAAATCACAAGCATTGCACGCAGCATTCGAAAAAGTAAATGGTAATGTAGTAATTACCATGGATGCTGATTTACAAGACTTTCCAGAAGAAATTCCTGAATTGTACAGCAAAATTGTTGATGAAAAATATGATTTGGTTTCTGGTTGGAAAAAGAAACGTTTTGACAATGTTATGACGAAAAATTTACCATCAAAACTTTTCAATTCTGCAGCTAGAAATTTGTCTGGAGTTCAATTAAATGATTTCAACTGCGGTCTAAAAGCTTACAGAAAACAGGTCGTAAAATCGGTTGATGTTTACGGTGATTTACACCGATGGATTCCTGTTTTGGCAGCCAATGCAGGTTTCAAGAGAATTACAGAAAAACCAGTGCAACATCAGGCTAGACCTTACGGAACTTCTAAATTCGGGACAGAAAGATTTGTTCGTGGTTTTTTAGATTTAATCACCCTTTGGTTTGTAAGCAAGTTTGGAGGAAGACCGATGCATTTCTTTGGCGCGGTAGGAACTTTGATGTTTATTTTCGGGTTTTTATCTGCATTTTGGTTGGGCGCAACTAAACTGATAGACGTTTATTACTATCACGTTTATGGAAATCTCATCGCAGAAAATCCTTGGTTTTATATCGCATTAACGATGATGATTTTGGGAACTTTGCTTTTTGTAGCAGGGTTTTTAGGTGAGTTGGTGATTAGACAAAGTAGAGGACATCAGAATTATCATGTAGAGAAAATTTTGTAATTCAATATGAAGAAAATAGCCTTACTTTTTATCCTATTTCTAGGATTCATTTCTTGCTCCAAAATTTCTCCAAAAGGTGAAATAGAAGTGAAAGACGTAACAGTAGAAAATTTCACCAAATTGAATCTTAAAGGAGATTTCAAAGTGTTTTTTGCGAAGGCTGAACAAAATTTGGTAAGTGTAGAAACGTATCCTAATATATACAAAAACCTAGATATAGAAGTAAAAAACGGCATTCTAACTATTGAAGAAAATCGTAAACCTGAAAATGTAGATTTCTACAGCATTAATATTTTTGGGAAAAATGATTTAAATGAAATTTCACTTTCGGACCACGTAGAAATGAATGTTTCCGGACAAGTAAAATCATCTGAATTTTTGCTAAATTTGAAAGATAATTCTAAATTTATGGGAGCAGTTATCTCTGACAAAAGTAAGGTTGATATGGCTCAAAAATCTAATGCTAATATCCTTGGAGAAACCAAAATTTTGAATTTAAAATTAGCTGATTCTGCTAGCATTATGGCGCCGTATTTTTATGTAGAAAATTTAGAAATGAATGCTAAAAATGGCACTTCAGCAGGATTAAATATTGATAATGAAATGAAAGGAACTCTAGAAAATACCTCAAAACTTATTTTCTATGGAGAACCTCTCAATAAATTAACAAAAAAAGACCAATCTTCTGTGGAAAACAGAAAGTTAAGATAAGTCGATGTTCTATGAATAAAGAAAATTTTTATTTATAGTTTGAAACTTTGTCAAACCACATCAAACAAAAAAACAATATATATGACAACGGTAGAAAAAGCAAAACTTTGGTTATCAGATACTTTTGATGCTGACACCAGAGCTACAGTTCAGAATTGGATTGATACCAATTCTCCAGAATTAGAAGACAGTTTTTACAGAGAATTAGAATTCGGAACTGGCGGAATGAGAGGAATAATGGGCGTTGGAACCAATAGATTAAACAAATATACACTCGGACAAGCTACACAAGGTTTGGCAAATTATCTTCATCAGCAATTTCCAGGCGAAGAAACCGAAGGTTCGGCGAAGTCGAAGACGAGCCAAATAAAAGTAGCCATAGCTTATGATGTGAGAAATAATTCTAAGGAATTTGGAAAAATGTGTGCTGATGTTTTGACTGCAAACGGAATTAAAGTGTTGCTTTTCAAAGAACACAGACCAACTCCAGAGCTTTCTTTCACGGTTCGTGATAAAAAATGTAATGCAGGTATTGTTCTCACAGCTTCTCACAATCCACCAGAATATAATGGTTATAAAGTTTACTGGAATGACGGTGCACAAATTGTTCCACCAAATGATGATGCCATCATCAAAGAAGTATATGCTACCAAATTTGAAGATATAAAATTTAATGGGAATGATGATTTGATAGAGTGGATTGGCGATGACCAAGATGATGTTTACATAGATAGATGTATTGCAGAATCGCTTTACCAAAAAGATAAAATTGGTTATGAAAATTTGAATATTGTTTTCACTTCTATCCATGGAACTACTTATACCACTATTCCAAAAGCTCTGGAAAAAGCAGGTTTCAAAAAAATAGATTTGGTAAAAGAACAAATGATTCCTAGTGGAAATTTCCCAACGGTAGAATCTCCGAATCCTGAAGAACCAAAAGCGCTACAAATGGCGGTAGATTTGGCTAATATTACCAATGGTGATATTGTAATAGGTTGTGATCCAGATGGTGATAGATTAGGGATTGCGGTAAGAAACCTAGAAGGCGAAATTCAGTTGCTAAACGGTAACCAAACCAATATGATTCTTACAGATTATATCTTGAACCAATGGAAAAATGCAGGAAGAATTACAGGTAAAGAATTTATTGGTTCTACCATTGTTACTTCTGATGTTTTCTTTGATTTAGCTCAGCAATATGGTGTAGATTGCAAAGCTGGACTTACTGGTTTTAAATGGATTGGTAAAATGATTCACGATGCTGAAGGTGTAGAAAAATTCATTTGCGGTGGCGAAGAATCTTTCGGATTTATGACAGGTGATTTCGTAAGAGATAAAGACAGTTGTGGTTCTATTTTATTGGCTTGTGAAATTGCTGCTTGGTGCAAAGCCAATGGCAGAACAATGTATCAATATATGATAGACATTTACAAAAAAGTAGGTGTATATCAAGAAGCTTTGGTAAATGTAGTGAGAAAGGGTAGAACTGGTGCCGAAGAAATTGCACAAATGATGGTAGATTTTAGAAACAATCCTCCTAAATCTTTGGCTGGTTCATTGGTAAAAGAGGTTAAAGATTTCCAAGAACAAACTTGTTTTAATGCCATTTCTGGTGAGAAAAAAGTAATGAATGATATTCCGAAATCTAATGTATTGATTTACTATACAGAAGATGGAACTAAAATCTGTATCAGACCTTCTGGAACTGAACCAAAAATCAAGTTTTATTTTTCTGTTAAAGGTTCTATTTCTTCCGAAGCAGACTACAAAGATGAAGTTGCAAGATTAGAAAAGAAATTTGACATTGTAAAAGCAGATTTAAAACTCTAAAATTTATATTAATTATAATCTATCGCTGATTTTGTTGGTTTTGCTTATTTTTTAATTAGCCTAATCTGCTTAATCAGCGGTATTTTTTATGAATATTATTGAAGTCTTTTGTTTTATATTTTTTAAATTTGAACTTTCAAATTATTAACCCTTAATTCTATAAAAAGTGGTATCAAAACTCGCTCAGAACCTTATTGGTTCAGAAATTATCAAAATAGGTAATCAAGTAAACGAACTCAAAGCTCAAGGTGCTGAAATTGCTAATCTTACGATTGGCGATTTAGATTCAAAAATATATCCAATTCCTGCTGTTCTGAAAGAGAATATTCAAAAAGCGTATCATAATGATTTAACGAATTATCCTCCAGCAAACGGTTTATTATCTTTAAGAAAATCGGTAGCTAAAGACCTAAAATCTCGTTGGAATTTAGACTATTCAACAGACGATATTTTAGTGGCTGGTGGTTCTAGACCTTTGATTTATGCAACTTTCAAAACAATTGTAGATGAAGGTGATAAGGTTGTTTATGCTGTTCCTTCTTGGAATAATAATCACTATTCTTACCTTACTTCTGCAAAAGCTGTAGAAATAGAAGTAAGACCTGAAAATAATTTTTTACCAACAGCAGCAGATATCACTCCGCACTTAGAAAGAGCTGTGTTGGTGGCGCTTTGTTCACCGTTGAACCCAACTGGTACCATGTTTACCAAAGAACAATTGTCAGAAATTTGTGAAGCTATTATTGCTGAAAATAAAAATAGAAAAGAAGGTGAAAAACCTTTATATTTAATGTACGACCAGATTTATGCAATGCTTACTTTCGGGGATTCTGAGCATTTCAATCCGGTAACTTTATTTCCAGAAATGAAAGATTACACGATTTATATTGACGGAACCTCTAAATGTTTTGCGGCAACTGGCGTAAGAGTGGGTTGGGGATTTGGTCCGAGCAAAGTAATGGATAAAATGAAAGCCTTGCTAACTCACGTTGGAGCTTGGGCTCCAAAACCAGAGCAACAAGCAGTGGCAGAGTTTTTAGATAATACCGAAGCTGTAGATGCTTTTGTGAATGATTATAAAGGTAAAATAGCACACAGTTTAGAGGTTTTACACGCTGGAATTCAAGAAATGAAATCTAAAAATTTCGCTGTTGATAGCATAAAACCAATGGGAGCGTTGTACTTGACCATCAAACTAGATTATGTAGGAAAAACCACAGAAGACGGAAAAGTTCTGAAAGATTCTACTGATTTGGTTTTCTATCTCATTGAAAAAGCGGGTGTAGCATTAGTACCATTTTCAGCATTTGGAAATTCTAGAGAAATGCCATGGTTTAGAGCTTCAGTTGGTGCTTGTTCTGTAGAAGATTTACAAAAAATGTTCCCGAAATTGGAGGCTGCTTTAAGTAAATTAGCTTAATTTTTTGCCACAAATGCATTAATAATATTTGTGCATTTGTGGCTTTATTATTTTTATATTTTTTCAAAAAATCGCCAGATATGGAAAATCTCGGAACTCGAAACTCGGAACTCGGAACTCTTAAAATCATCGCTGTAATACCAGCTCGTTATGCTGCAAGTAGATTTCCTGGGAAATTAATGCAAATTTTGGGAGACAAAACTGTGATTTCTACTACTTACCAAAATGTAGTGGAAACTAGACTTTTTGATGAAGTTTTCGTGGCAACTGATTCAGAAATTATTTTTGAAGAAATTACCAAAAACGGTGGAAAAGCTGTAATGACAGGCGAACACGAAACGGGAAGCGACAGAATTGCAGAAGCGGTGCAAAGTATGGTTTGTGATATCGTGATTAATGTGCAAGGTGATGAACCTTTCTTGAAAACAGAGCCTTTGAAACAACTCATCGAAGTTTTTGAAAATGATGTTGACAAAGAAATTTCATTGGCTTCGCTTAAAATTAGACTAAAGGAAAAAGAAGAAGTAGAAAATCCTAATAATGTAAAAGTAATCACTGATTTACAGGGTTTTGCGATGTATTTTAGTCGTTCCGTAATTCCTTATCCTAGAGAAACCTCTGTAGAACATTTTTATTATAAGCATATTGGTGTGTATGCTTTCAGAAAAGAAGCGCTTACTAAATTTTCTACACTTGAAATGACACCACTAGAAATTTCAGAAAAAATAGAAGCCATTCGTTATCTAGAAAACGGCATGAAAATCAAAATGATAGAGACAGATTTTGTTGGAGTAGGAATAGACGTACCAGAAGATTTAGAAAAAGCTAGAAAATTAATTTGAAAATGTAAAAATTTGAAGAGGATTTAATTACAAAATCTTATATTTGAAACCTTGAAAAAAAAATCAATGAGAAAACTACTTTTACTAGCAACTATTCTAATAAATGCCCTATTTTCGGCACAAACGGCCAAGCAAATTATTGATAAAAACATCGAAATTACGGGTGGCCTTACCCAATGGAAATTGCTAAATTCTATTTTACTTCAAGGCAAAGTAATTTTGGGAGTAAATGAGGAATATCCTATTAAAATTTTTCAGCAAAGACCTAATCTGACAAAAACCTTAGTTACTGTAGGGAAAAAGGAAAATGTAGTAGAAGGTTATGATGGTAAAAATGGCTATGCCATGAATTATGTGGTTAATAAATTACAAATTCAGAAAGATTATGTAGCAGAAAGTTTTGATACAGATTTTATAGATTACGAAAATAAAGGATTTACCGCTCAGGTTTTAGGAAAAGAAAAAGTAGGTGAAAAAGATTGTTTCAAAGTAGAATTGACTAAAAATGTAAATAAAACAGTCTATTATTTTGATGTACAAAACTATTTTCTTCTGAAAGAAGTTAAAAAAGACGAAGTACTCATTTATTCTGATTTTAAAAAGGTTAATAACCTGATAATGCCATTTAGAATAGAATCTAACACACCCAAAAAAGAAGGAGATTATGTGATGATTCTCAATAGAATAGAGATAAATAAAGCATTCCCAGAAAATACATTTAAATTTTAAATAAAAAAATCAAAACCTAATTTTATGAAAAAACTAATACCCATTTTTATTTTATTTCTATTTTTTAACTCTTGTAACAAGGTAAATGTATCTAGCGACGAAAAATTAGCACTCGATAAAATCGCTCAGTTCTATGGCGGTCTCATCAATTATAATAAAGGCTTCGAAAATCACAACGGAATTTCTAAGGATTATTTCGAAATTAAGATTAATAAAAGTCCGTTGTTAAATAATGACCAAGTAAATCTTACCAAACATGCTGGTAATATGGCTTATCTTTTCTATTCTAATTTAAGTAAAGAAAATAAAAAAAAGTTTAATGAAGTAAGAGTAAGTATAGATTTGAATAATGGAGAAGGTCGTTCTTATAAATTTAAAATCTCTGAATTAGAAGGGGTTTTAAGCTTTCTTCCTTCTTTAGAAAATGTTAATTATTTAATCATTTCAAAAGACTACAAAAAGCTTGCAGAGAGTTTTTCTAAAGATTCTAATGTAAAAGAAGAATCTATTAAAGAACTTTTTAATAAAGTAAACGAAACTTTTGGGGAAACTAAAGAAATTCAATACCAAGGCCATGAGTTTTCTACGGATGATAAATTAGGAGATTGTGTAACTTACAAAGAAGTTATTGTACTAGAGAAACAAGCGATTCAAATGTTTGTAACCTATCAAATGAAAACAAGAGAACTCATCATGCTATATATTCCTTAATTAGGAGTATGATAGAAAATATCTAAAAGCGTTTTATAACGCTTTTTTTTATGAATATATGTCTTACATTTGAAAAAAATAGTTTTATGAAATCTTATAAATATTTATTCATTCTTATGTTTTCATTTTTTGGTTTATTTAGCTCAAAAGCACAGACACCAAAGTCTATTCATTCTTTTAAGGTAGAATCTCTAGACGGTAAAACCATTGATTTTTCTAAGTTTAAAGGAAAAAAAATCCTGATTGTAAATACCGCTTCAGAATGTGGATTTACACCTCAGTACGAAGATTTAGAAAAGTTGTATGAAATGTATAAAAACAAGTTGGTGGTAGTAGGTTTCCCTGCAAACAATTTTGGGGGACAAGAACCAGGCAGCAATCAAGAAATTGCTACTTTTTGTAAGAAAAATTATGGAGTAACTTTCCCAATGGCGGCTAAAGTTTCGGTAAAAGGTAATGATACAGCTCCGATATTTAAGTTTTTAACAGACAAAAAACTGAATGGCGTAAAAAACACAACCATTCTTTGGAATTTTACTAAATTTCTTTTGAATGAGAAAGGAGAGTTGATAGATACCTTCATCAGTACTACAAAACCAACTTCAGATTCTATTACAAAATATTTGAAATAGAATTTGCCACGAATACACGAATAATTTTTTAATTATATTTTAATAAAATTAGTGCATTCGTGGCAATTATTATTCTTTTCCTTTTTCTGCAAAACTGAAAATACTACCTAATTTTATTTCAGAATAACCGTTTGATTTTATTTTAGTTGCATTAATCATCGCTTGCGCCAAAACATCTGTTGGTAGTGGTTTTTGGCTCTCTAAACAGCCTAGTTTATTCACAAATTTTATAATTCTAGCGCCTAATACTTCACCAGTTCTATTGGTGTTTTTTCTGTCGAGCATTCCCGGATTGAAGATGGTTAACTTATTGAAATGTAGATTTTTAATTGCTTCTTCTAGCTCGCCTTTCATTTTAGAATAGAATATTTTAGAATTGGGATTAGCACCATATGAGGAAACCAATACAAAATCTTCCACATTGTTTTCTCTAGCAGCTTTGGCGAAATTGAGTTGATAATCAAAATCTACTTTTCGTTGTGCTTCTTTGCTTCCAGCATCTTTCAAGGTAGTTCCGAGGCAAGAAAATGCTACATCGCCTGTAACCAAATCTTTCCATTCTTCTGGTTTTTCGAAATCTACAACGTGAAAAACCACCTTTTCGTTTTCACTTTTCATAGGTTTTCTTATGAAAGCGTGAATTTCTTCAAATTCGTTATCTTCAATCAATTTTTGAAGTAAATCTTTTCCTGTAGCGCCAGTTGCACCGATGATGAGAGCTTTCATGAGAAATTGAATAATGTTTGAATTTAATAATAGTATTTATTTTTTTATGACTTTACTTTTGATTATTTCTTTTCCGTATTTGTCAAAAAGGACTATAAAATAAATTCCATCTCTTAAATTAGATAAGTCAATAAAAGAAGTTTCTCTTTTTTCTAAAATTTTTTGTCCTAAAAAATTGTACACTTTAACGTAATTAGCATTAGTTGTAAAATGTGCAATATTATGTGTGGGATTAGGAAACATGGTTTCTTTAATTTTTTTATCATTAGAAGTAGCTAAAGTATAAGAACAATTAGTGCTGAAGCTTGCAATGCTATCTATTTGCCAGGTGTATGCAGTAGCATAAGAATTAGCTAATGTTACATCATCTACTTGAATGCAGGTTAGTTGACTATTAGAAAAAGCCTGCATAGAGTTCAGAATAGTATTGTTGCCGTTTTTAAGATTGAGCTGAGTTAAAGAATTAGCAAAACATAACAACGTTGTTAAAGCTGTGTTATTGGTAATGTCTAAAGTTGTAAGACCGCAACCTCGGCAATCTAAAAGTTGTAAAGCAGTATTTTTACTTACATCTAACGTTCCTATTTGATCGCCAACACAAGAAAAATCTTGTAACAAAATGTTATTACTTATATTTAGGCTAGTAATGAAATTTCTACCACAATGTAAATATGTTAACGCTGTATTTTTGCTTACATCAAGGCTTCCAATTTTATTAAAATAGCAATCAAGAGTTTTTAAAGATAAATTTTTAGAAACATCTAAACTCCTAATTTGATTATTATAACAAGACAAACCCACTAAATTTATATTCTTTGAAACATCTAAACTAGTTAATAAATTATCATCACAAGACAAATTTTGTAGCAAAGTGTTATTGCTTACATCTAAACTAGTGATTTTATTATCTAAACAATTTAAAGAAACCAGAGCGGTGTTTTTAGTAACATCTAAATTTGTGAGTTGATTACTAAAGCATGATAATGTATTTAATGCAAGATTATTACTTACATCTAAACTGTTGATTAGATTATTAAAACATAATAAGTATTGTAAAGCCGTATTATTGCTCACATTCAAGCTAGTTATTTGATTTCCAAAGCAGTATAATCCGGTTAATGCAATATTACTACTTACATCTAAACTTGTTAAATTGTTATAAGATGCATTAATTGATGTGATGTTTGTAAATGATTGAATGCCTGTTAGATCTGAAATATTTCTATTGTTACAATTTATACTTCCACTGAAAGCAATGGCTTCAGATAACTGAATTTCTGTGTCAGCATTGGTGTTGATATTAGTATCAGACACTAGATATGCTTTAAAGTTTGTATCAGGAATGTTTACAATTTGTGATTTGAAAAAACAAGCCAATATGAAACTTAAAAAAAAGAATAATTTTGATTTCATATTATCTAATTTGTGTTTTAATTATTACAAATTTATGATTTTTAACGATAAGTTTCTTAAATTTGAGAAAAATAGATAAATAAAATTGGTAGCAGAAGAAATCCGTGAATATTGTTTAACAAAAAAAGGAGTAACCGAAGGTTTTCCGTTTAATGAAACTGCTTTGGTTTTTAAAGTAGGAGGTAAAATGTTTTTGTTGATGGCATTAGACGCGCAACCTATAGTTTTTTCTGCCAAAAATAAGGAAGACTACAACCAAGAATTAAGAGAAAAATATCACCAAATTTCTGGCGCTTATCACATGAATAAAACACATTGGAATTCGGTGGTTTGCGAAGGTTTGAAACCTGAATTCATTAAAAAATTAATTGATGACTCTTATCAACTGGTTTTTGATAGCCTGACAAAGAAAGTGAAGGAGGAGATTCTTAGTTAGACAATTTTTTAGGTAGACTTTAAAGTTATAATGAAAAAATCATCAGCGCGATATGAAAAAAATAACTAAATGATATGAAAAATGAAGTTTGATTAATAACAAGTCTAAAAGTTTTGCGCTGATGATCTATATTAAAATTTTATAATGACACCATAATTATCGATTAATTGATTATAGTTTTTTGGGGTGTATTTGTTGTTTCTGAAGTCTAGATATTTTAAGTCTTTTATATTTTCAATTTCCTTTGGGATTTCCTTAAAATCATTATTATTGAGGTATAGAGTCTCTAGATTTTTGATTTTAGAGAGGTTTTTGGGCAATTTTTTTAGTTGGTCACCTTCAAGATGTAGTATTTTAAGCTTGGGTAAAAAAGTTAGCGTTTCAATAGTTTTTTCTAGATTCATATTTTTTTCATTGTTCAGATATAATTCTTCTAGATTATTCAAATTCTTAAAAGATGAGGGAAGTATTTTAAAATCATTACCACTTAAGTCAAGTATTTTAAGGTTTTTTAGTTGAGCAATTCCATCTGGTATCTTATTGAGGTGGTCGTTTTTTAAACTGAGATATTCTAGATTAGGAAACTGTAGCCACACGTCATCATTAATGTTTAGCTTTTGATTGTCAAGTTTAAGTCTAAATACATTTTCTGGCTCTTTCAGTGCATTTTCTATATTGGTAAATTCTTTTCGTTCAATAATATTTGATTTATTTTCCTGCGCGAAAAATAAATTTAATGATGTTACTAAAAAGATGAAGATTATATTTCTCATAATATTATAACATTCTTTTATTATTTTTTGTAAAGATATAAACAAATCTTTTTGAGATAGTATTACTATCATTTAATGTATCTATAACTATTATATTCAGTTGTAATTATTTTAAACTAGATATTATAACTATTTATTAAAAATTCTTTTTTAAATTTGTTTTATGGAATTTCAATTGACATTCAGAGTAAATCCTTCTTTATTTTTAAGGGATCCAGATTCTAGCGAAGTTGGCAAAAATATTGTGAAAAATTCTATAGAACTCATGCATGAAATAGGATATGAGAATTTTACATTTAAAAAACTTTCTCAGTACATCAATTCTACAGAAGCTACTATCTATAGGTATTTTCCTAACAAGCATAAACTATTGCTTTATATACTTAATTGGTATTGGAGTTACTTATATTATCATTCTCAAGTTAATGTAAAAGGAAAAGCTAGCCCAAAAGATAAACTTAGATATATCCTGAGATTAATTACCAATAACGAGGTTGTAAGCGCAGGATTTGGTAACTATGATTTGCAAAAGTTATATGAAATAGTTATTTCTGAAAGTAGTAAAGTTTACTTGGTAAAAGATGTCGACCTGATTAATAAGGAGCAGGTTTTCAAACCTTACAAAGAATTATGTGCTTTTGTAGCTGAAATTATTCTAGAGTGCAAAAAAGATTATAAATTTTCAAAATCACTGTCTAGCACAATTATAGAAACTGCACATTACCAACAGTATTTTAGTATGCACTTACCAAGGTTAACTGATAATAGTAAAGAAGTAAATCACTCTATCTATGTCTTAGAATTTTTAGAAAATTTTGTATTTGATATTCTAGACTAAAATTTGAAATTTTCAGTCAATTTCTTATCCTCATCTAGTCTTTCAATCAATTTCTCTAAAGATTCAAATTTAATTTCTTCGTGTAGAAAATCTCTGAATTTTACAGTAATTTCTTCACCATAAATATCTTGGTTGAAATCGAGAATATAAACTTCTACGGTAAGTTTATCGCCATTTACCGTAGGGTTGGTACCAATGCTTAGCATGCCTTTAAAGAAATTATTTTTAACTTCTACTTCTACAATGTAAGCTCCTTTTTTCGGGAGAAGTTTTAGCTCGTCAACTTCTATATTTGCCGTAGGATAACCAATAGTTCTACCTAGCTTTTTGCCATCAATCACCTTTCCTGAAACAGAATAATGGTAGCCCAGCATCTTGTTAGCACCTGAAATATTTCCGTTGGTTAGACAATTTCTAATTTTGGTAGAACTAATATTGAAATCACCTTCTTTTACAGCATCTAACTGTTGAACTTCAAAATCCAATTCTTGAGAAAGTTTTTGTAAAAGTTCAAAATTTCCAGATTTATTTTTCCCAAAAACGTGGTCGTGACCTATGATAATGTGTTTTACGTTTAGTTTTTCAACTAAAATTTGTTTTACGAATTCTTCACCAGTTAAGTTTCTGAAATTTTCGTCAAAGGATTTTAGAAAAACCACATCTAAATTTGCTTTTTCTAATAAATAGAGTTTTTCGTCTAGAGTATTTAGTAATTTTAAATCATCATTAGGATTAAAAACCTTCCTTGGATGTGGCCAAAAACTGAGTAAAGCGGTTTCCAAATTCTTTTCTTTAGCTGCAGATTTTAAGAGATTAATGATAGAGATATGACCAAGATGAACCCCATCAAACATTCCTAAAGATAATACTTTAGGAGAGTTTTCTGTATAATTTTCAAATTCTCTTACGATTTTCAAAACTGCATAAATTTTGTGAGTGCAAAGATGAAAAAAAATATTGATTTATAGTATATAAATTCTAAAGAATCACTATATTTGCACGCAAGAAAAAATAAAGCAATGGCAAACCAAATTAAAGGAAAAATTTCACAAATTATCGGTCCAGTTATCGACGTTGTTTTTCAGGAAGTAGAAGAATTACCAAAAATCTATGATGCCCTTGAAATAATAAAAACAAACGGAGAATCTCTAGTACTAGAAGTAGAACAGCACATTGGTGAAGATATGGTAAGATGTATCGCAATGGATGCTACTGACGGTTTACAAAGAGGACAAGAAGTAATTGGATACGGAAGACAAATTACAATGCCAATTGGCGAAGAAGTAAACGGAAGACTTTTTAATGTAGTGGGTAATTCTATCGATGGTCTTAAAAATATCGAGCATTCTAATGGATTACCAATTCACAGAGAAGCACCTAAATTTGATCAATTATCTACTTCTGCTGAAGTTCTTTTTACTGGTATTAAAGTTATAGACCTTATCGAACCTTATGCAAAAGGTGGTAAAATTGGTTTATTCGGTGGTGCTGGTGTTGGTAAAACAGTATTAATTCAGGAATTAATTAATAATATTGCTAAAGGTCACGGTGGTTTATCAGTTTTTGCTGGTGTAGGTGAAAGAACTAGAGAAGGAAATGACCTTTTGAGAGAAATGCTAGAATCTGGTATCATTAAATATGGTGATGAGTTTATGCATTCTATGGAAAACGGTGGTTGGGATCTTTCTAAAGTTGATACTGAACTCATGAAAGAATCTAAAGCTGCATTCGTTTTCGGACAAATGAACGAACCTCCTGGTGCAAGAGCTAGAGTAGCACTTTCTGGTCTTACATTAGCAGAATATTATAGAGATGGTGATGGTGAAGGTCAAGGTAGAGATGTACTTTTCTTCGTAGATAACATTTTCCGTTTTACACAAGCTGGTTCTGAGGTTTCTGCACTTCTTGGGCGTATGCCTTCTGCGGTAGGTTACCAACCAACCCTAGCTTCTGAAATGGGTGCAATGCAAGAGAGAATTACTTCTACTAAAAATGGTTCTATTACTTCTGTTCAGGCAGTTTATGTACCTGCGGATGACTTAACTGACCCTGCTCCTGCAACTACGTTTGCTCACCTAGATGCTACTACAGTACTTTCTAGAAAAATTGCTTCTTTAGGTATTTATCCTGCAGTAGATCCACTAGATTCTACTTCTAGAATTCTTACTCCAGAGATTTTAGGAAACGAGCATTACGACTGTGCACAAAGAGTAAAAGAAATCCTTCAAAGATATAAAGCTTTACAAGATATTATCGCAATTCTTGGTATGGAAGAACTTTCTGAAGAAGATAAACTGGTAGTTTATAGAGCTAGAAAAGTTCAGAGATTCTTATCTCAGCCATTCCATGTAGCAGAGCAGTTTACAGGTATTCCTGGTGCTTTGGTTGATATTAAAGATACCATCAAAGGTTTCAATATGATTATTGATGGTGAATTAGACCACTTGCCAGAAGCTGCTTTCAATTTGAAAGGAACTATTGAAGAAGCTATTGAAGCAGGACAAAAAATGCTTGCTGAAAACGCATAATTTGCTAATTGCTTATAGCTTATAGCTTATAGCTATTTGCCTAAAGCCAAATGCCAAAAGCTAATTAAAATGAATATTAAAATATTAACCCCGGAATTTGTAGTTTTTGAAGGCGAAGTAGATTCTGTTCTTCTTCCCGGAAAAAATGGTGATTTCCATATTATGAAAAATCACGCCGCTATTGTTTCTTCTTTAGTTAATGGTAAAGTAAGATTGTTTACAAAGGAGATTGCAAATGATAATTTTGCAAAATTCTTCACCAAAGAAAACGAAAAGAATAGTGTTTTTTCTTACCAAATAAACAGTGGTGTAGTAGAATTTAATAATGATAAAGGAATTATCCTTTGTGATTAAAATTTTCTCAAATAAATGAAAAACTCGGGCCAAAAGCTCGAGTTTTTTTATGAAATATTCTTAAATTTCTTAGATTACATTTTTCCAAAAAAAGAAATTTATAAAGTCAAAATTACGCCATTTTCTCTCAAAGTTTGCATTGGTTTTGAATACCAAAATAACTCAAAATCATCAAAATTTAATTCAAATTTTGACTTTAAATCATTGAAATTTAATGCTTTATTGTTTTTATGTAAAGCAATTTCATCAATAGTTTCTAATAACCAATTGGCTTTATCTTTTTCTAGGTTAATGCTAAAAACATTCGTTTTTTCGTGGAAGGTAAGCGTTGCCATTTCCCAAGTATTTCCTTTTTTAGATTTAGTGAAAAATTCTACCAATGGTTTTCCACTTGTCCAAATGATTTTTGAATTCGGTTTGGTGTTAAAATTTTCTTCTTCCAAAAGACAATCGTGTATATAATCTGGATGGATTTTTGTTTTCGGAATTTTAAATTCAAACCATTGTTGCAAAGGATTTTCAAAACAGATTCCGTGCATATAGTTAAAAAGTGATTTTTTCAGTCCAAAACTGAACTTACTGTGGTCAATTCCTGTTTTATCTCTAAATTCTATATCATTATTGGCAAAAGTTATTTCCTTTACACTCGGAATTACCCCAAATTCCTCAGGATTTAATCCAACTGGCGAATGTGCCGTCATCGCAAATTGATGCCAAAATCCGCTCTGTAAAATCCCCATTTCGAACATCTGTCTTACCATTTCTAAAGAATCTATGGTTTCTTGTTCAGTTTGCGTAGGGTAACCGTACATTAAATAGGAGTGAACCATAATTCCGGCTTCAGTGAAATTTCTACAAACTTTGGCAACTTGTTCTACCGTAACTCCTTTATTAATGAGCTTTAACAATCTATCACTCGCAACTTCTAAACCACCAGAAACGGCTACACAACCCGAAAGTTTCAGTAAAAAGCACAAATCTCTGGTAAAATTTTTCTCGAAACGAATGTTTGTCCACCAAGTGACCACGAGTTTTCTTCTCAAAATCTCAAGGGCTACTTCTCGCATCAAAGCTGGTGGCGCTGCTTCATCTACAAAATGAAAGCCATTTTCTCCCGTTTTTTCGATGAGTTCTTCCATTCTGTCTACCAAAATTTTGGCAGAAATAGGTTCGTAAAGCTTGATGTAATCTAAAGAAATATCACAAAAAGTACATTTTCCCCAATAGCAACCGTGCGCCATCGTGAGCTTATTCCATCTTCCGTCGCTCCATAAACTGTGCATCGGGTTGGCAATTTCAATCACAGAAATATATTGGTCTAAAGGCAAATCAGTGTAATCGGGTGTACCAATTTCAGATTGCTTGTAATCGTGTTTTTCAGAATTATTTTTATAAATTACTTCAGATTTTTCTAGTAAAAAAGTACGTTTAAATTCGTTTTTAGATTCAGAAATATTTTGGTAGAGTAGTTCTATAGGTAATTCTCCGTCGTCAAGTGTAATAAAATCAAAGAATTCAAAAACTCTTTTATCTTTTAAATCTCTAAGTTCTGTGTTCGCAAAACCACCTCCAAAAGCCGTTTTTACATTCGGAAAATGAGTTTTGATGAATTGTGCGCATCTAAAAGCTGAATACAAATTCCCAGGAAATGGAACGGAAAAACACACCAATTTAGGCTGAATTTCTTTCAGCTTTTTTTCTAAAATTTCTAAGGTAATTACATCAATAAAAGTCTTTTCAGCATTGAGTTTTTCATATAATTCATTGAAAGAATTGGCGCTTCTCCCGAGTTTTTCTGCATATCTGCTAAAGCCAAAATTTTCGTCTGCATTTTCTACAATAAAATCTGATAAATCTTCTAAAAATAAGGTTGCCAAATGTTTCGCTTTGTCTTGCAAACCCATATTTCCGAAAGCAAATTCCATATCATCAAGTTGATTAAATCTTGAAGCTTCTGGCAGAAAATTCATACTGCAAATTTGTCTCGCTAATGTTGGCTTTTTGTTTTGCAGAAAAGCAATTACATCATCTATTGTTTTAATATATTCTTCTTTCAATGCAAAAATTCTCTGCGAATTTTCAGAAATTTCTTGACCAAATTCTTGAAATCCAGAACCAGAAACTTGAAATAAATTGGTAAGCCCTTCTCTAGAAAAAAGTTGTAAAATGACTTCAATTCCCAAATCCATTTGATGATTTGGAATGTTTTTGGTATTCAAAAAACCTTTCAGGTACGCAGTTGCCGGATATGGTGTATTGAGCTGCGTAAACGGAGGCGTAATAAGAAGAAGATCTTTCAAATGATAAATTTTTGCAAAGGTAAGATTTATAAATGTCTTACAAATATTTTTTATAAATTCACAAAATGAAAATGAAATGGACATCAATTCTGAGCGGAATAGCTTTGCTTTTAGTTATTGTTATTAAATCTCAAAGCATTGAAAATAAAGAGGTTTTAAAGCCTTTTGTAGAAAAACTTAATCAAGATAAAGTAACTCAAATTTTATTTTTGGGAGATTCTCACATTCAAGCAGATTGGATAACCAGTTTTTTGAGAAATAAATTTCAAGAAAAATTTGGTAATGCAGGCAGAGGATTGGTTTTTCCTTATGCAGTTGCCAATTCTAATGGCCCAGATGATTTTACTTCGGCTACCAACCAAACTTGGCAGAATTTCAGATTGGTATATGAGCAAGATGTTTTTCAGCAAATGGGAGCTTCTGGTTTTGTCATCGGAAACCAAAAAGAGAGTTTCCTTGAAATAAAATTCAAAAATCCTGACGAATTTTTCGATAAAATATTGATTTTCAATGATGAAAAAATGAATGGTGAAAAATTTCAATTGTATAAAGAAAATCAAACCTTAAGCAATTTTGTTTCTAAATCAGCAGAAAGAATAAAATATACTGTTTCATCTGGCGAAACTTTTCCAGAATTAGCGTCTAAATTTTATACCACTACTACAAAATTGGTTCAACTAAACGGAGCTGGAATTAAAAATCCTATGGAAGGAAATTCTTATCAAATCGATAAAATTTCTTTTAATTACAATCCTGAATTTGAAAATTCAATAGAGAAAATTGCTGATTATCAGTTTTCTGGAAATAAAACTTTGGTGCAACTTTCTGAGCCTCAAAATACATTCTTAATGAAAACCAATGCAAGTTCTGGAAATACGTTTTATGGTTTTCAATTTTTGAAAAATGTAAATAAAGGCGTTGTTTTTAATACAGTAGGTGTAAATGGAGCTAAGTATGCAGATTTTCTGAAATTTCCACTTCAAATGGAGCAATTGAAATCTATAAATCCAGATTTTGTGGTGATTGCTTTAGGAACTAATGAATCTCTAAGTACCATTACTAAAGAAGAATTTCAAAAAAATGTTTCAGATTTGGTTTCAAAATTTAAAGAACAGAATCCTGACCTTCCTATTTTATTGATTTCACCCACAGATAATCAATTAAAACCACATCAAATTAAAGAAATTGTGAGTTGGATTAAGGAAAGTGCTTTACAAAATAACGTGTCGTTTTTTAATCTATATGAAGCGACTGGTGAACGCGGGTATTTCAAAAAATCACTGAATAGGAAAGAGGCTAATGCAGATGGAGTTCATTTCTTAAGACCTGGTTATGAGTTTCAGGCACAGAAAATTTGGAATGCACTTTCCGATAATTTTAAATGAAAATACATTATTTAGTACATCACAATTTTTTAAATTATATTTTTTAACCACAAAAGAGACAAAAGAAATGATTTGAAACAAGAATTTAAAAAGGAAAAAAAGTGTAATATTTAGTTTTTTTTCTTTTGAATGGCTTATAAGCTAATGAATCTTTTGTCTCTTTTGTGGTTTATTATTTTTGTTAGTACTAAAAAAATACATTAAAAATCACTGATTTTCTCAGTGCTTTTTATATTTTAGAATTGTAAATAAATTGGCATTACTTGTTCCGCAGATTTGAAATAACCATATAAAATCAAAAATGCAAAGAAAATGATGATGTAAATTACCAAAGGAATCGTTTTGGTTTTTGCAATCAATTTTTCGGCTGCATCATCTGGAATTAAATGAATGGCCATTGCTAAAACAATCATCCAAAGAACTTCTTTATAATTTTCGTAGAATGGCCAGAAAACTTGCGCATCAAAATTGAAAAGAATTTGATTAATCATCGTCATTGCCGCATCAAAATCTTCTGCTCTAAAGAAAATCCATCCGAAACATACAAAATGGAACGTGATGATTCCCATTAAAATTCTGTAAATTTTACTATTGTTAAAGCCAGAAAATGCTTTTCCTGTAATGAGCATCCAAATTTTGTGAATTCCCAGCCCAATTCCGTGTATGGCTCCCCAAATGATGAAGTTCCAACTTGCGCCATGCCAAAATCCACCGAGTAACATTGTGGTTAATAAATTGAAATTTGCTGCAATTCCTTTAGAATTTCTGGTAATGATTGCCGGAAGCAAGAAGATTAGAAGTAAAACTAATGAAACGATAGAAGCGTATAAATAGCTTAATTTGAACAAATTAACAGACATTAAAAATGCTCCTGCCAAAAATCCTATCACAAAAATAAAGGAAGCAATAGAGAATTTTCTATTTCCACCCAAAGGAATGTACAAGTAATCCTTTAACCAAGACGAAAGTGAAATGTGCCATCTTCGCCAAAATTCTGTAATATTTTTACTTTGGTAAGGCGACATAAAATTGGCAGGGATTTTAAAGCCTAACCAAAGTGCAATACCAATGGCAATATCACTATAACCACTAAAATCACAATAAATAACCATTGCATAACCATAAACAGCAAATAAATTTTCGAGACCCGTATGTAGTGATGGCGTATCAAAAATATAATTCACCAAATTAAGGGTAATGTAATCAGAAATGACGAGTTTTTTGATGAGACCAGAAATAATCAAATAAAAACCCATTGCAAAATCTCTTTCGGATAAGATGTAAGGTTTGTTGATTTGCGGAACAAAATCGTGTGCTCTTACAATTGGCCCCATCATTAATTTTGGGAAAAACGAAAGAAACAACAAATAATCTGTGAATTTATTGGCAGGTTTGAAATCTCCTCGGTAAACATCTATGGTATAACTCAAATTTTCGAAAGTGAAGAATGAAATACCAATAGGTAAAATAATATTTAAAGGATGAAATTCTGTACTGAAAATTTCATTAGAAAGTGTAATGAAAAAATTAGTGTATTTATAATAAAAGAGTAGGGCAAGGTTAAAAATAATGCTCAGAACCAAAATCCATGTTTTTCCAGATTTGTTTTTTGATTTATAAATAGCATTAGAGAGCAGGTAGTTTACCAATGCCGAAAAAATAACCAAACCTACAAACCAACCACTAGCTTTGTAGAAAAAATACAAAGAAAAAAACGTAAAAACATATCTTCTAGCTGCGTGATGATGTCTTAACAAAAAAAACAAAAGAATAAAAAGTGTGAAGAAATACACAAAAAACCCATTATTAAACAACAAAGGATTTTTACTGTCATATAGAAACTGTTGAAAGAAAGCACTCCAATCAAAAGTAGAGAAAAGATTTTCTAATGTTTTCATGGGGTAGTTTCTGTTTTAGGTTTATAGTTATTGTAATCATTCATTATTGCGTGGAATAGTTTTTCTGCCAAAATATCTGCTCCTTTTCCGTTAGGATGCACATAATCTTTGTTGGCAAGAGGCGGTTTCTGCGAGGCCCAATCTACAATAGAATTTTCGCCACCCATAGTTTCAAAGAGATTGAAAAAAGCTAAATGATGGTCGTAAGCCAATCTTGCTTGCGTTTCTAATAAATTAGGCAAACCTTTTGCGGTTTGGTATTCTCCATTATATCGAAAAGCTCTATCTGCGCTACTCACCAAAAGAATATCTGTTTTAGGAAAAGCAGAAATAAATTTTTCTAAAACCGGAGTCATATTTTTGGTATAATAAGAGTAATCTGTATCATTTGGTCTAAATAATAAATTTACACCATATTGCATTACAATCAAGTCATAATGATTGGCTTTTTGTACGGCTTTTAAAAAATCTTCGTCTATTTTTCTGAATTCTACACCAGTAATTCCTCGGAAAGAAAAATTATCAAGAATAATTCCATTTTCAGACTCGAAACTTACGCCATAAAACGGTGTGGTTGCAGAATTACTTTTCAATTCGAAAGAAGTAGCATTGTTATTAGAAAGCAATTGAGAATTGACCAAATCATTTCCTTGTAGAGAAATAGATGTTCCGTCATAGTTTATGTTTCCGCCATTAGATTCTCCATAAATTAAGAATTTTTGCAAAGAAGGTGGTGCTGTTACTGTTTTGTCTGTAAAACTTCCATTTCCTAAACCAGAAAAGCTAAAACCAGAGATATACATATTTTTGGCACCTTTGTCCATAAAGTTTGTGGTTTCCCAGCCAGAAGATTTTACAGATGCAGTTTGTCTAAAGCCACCAACTTTAGAATGTATGGGTAAAAAACCTACGCCATAACCACCAAATTCTTTTTGAAGCAGTTTTCTAAGAGTTTGAGTAAGAAGGTCTCCTTCAATCATACTGTCTCCAAAATAGGCAATTCTGATTTTTCCTTTTTTGGATGTTTTTAATTGATGAAGTTTTTCTGCAAATTCTGTAAGTGCAGTTACACTATCACCTTTATAAAAATTGGTAATGAAGTTTGGTTTTTTATAAAGTTCAAAATCTTGAACTAGATTTTTGGAATTAGATTTAGAATTTTCAGGGTTATTCTTTTGTAGGTCTTCTTTTACGATTTCAGATTTTTTATTTTTATCAAATACATCAGTAATTAAGTTGACTTTTTCAAATGGTTCCCATTTGAAATCAAAAGCAAAGCTGAAAATGGATAAAATAAGGTATATAATGAAACAAATGGAGATTAGAGTCACCACTCGCCAATTGCTATTTTTATTCATAAATTTGTGAGAGATTTTACGTGCTAAGATAATCAGATTTCAAATGATACACAATATGTGTTTTCATAAAAAAAAGCTCCAATATTTTGGAGCTTTTGATATGTAATTTTGAAAAATTTGCTAAAATTAATTAGTCTTTAAGTTGGTATTTGTGAATGATTAGATTAATTCTTCTCATCCATTCTTGTGGTTGTGTAGAATAGCCAGCAGATGCTATTGCTTTTACCCAAGTAGAAAAGTCATTGTTACCTTTCAAAGAAGTGTAATATTTCTTTTTTGCAATTAGCTTACAGAAAGCTTCGTAGCTTTCTTCAGCAGAACTATACTGTTTGTATTTAGAACCGATATTGTTCTTTCCTACAATTCCAAAATGATTATTTAAAACTTTTGAATTTTTGCTGCTTCCGCCACCTGATTCTACAAAGGCTACCGCAAGGATAATAGAACTTGGGATTCCGTATTTTGTAGAAAGGTTTTCTGCTAGAGTTTTGTTTTTTTCTAAGTAATTGTGTTTCTGTGCATAAATGTTTAAAGAAACCAAACTTAATACCAAACTCAAAATTACAATTCTTACGTAACTGAAAGTGTTCTTCATAATTGTATGTTTGAAATTTTATGCTGCAAATTTACCTCAACAAAATACTAAAAGCCTAATTTTTAACAAATTATAACGTGTTTTTTAAGAAAAAGACGGTTTTTGTGTTAAAGTCTGTTAAAATTTTGGAATTTCAAATTATATTTATTAAAACCCATTTTTAAATGAAGAAAACCGCCTGATAGAGCGGTTTTCTGTAGGTTTTTCTTTTTTATAAAGGTTTAAACTCTAAACCTTGTTCTTCTAGAAGCTTTTCGGCTTGTTCCTTATAAACTCCATTGATTAATTTGTCATGTATCGCATCAAAAGCGGCAAGAGTTTCATTTATTTCGGCATCAGTATGTGAGGCCGTAGGAATCAATCTTAGTAAGATACTTCCTTTAGGGATTACAGGATAAACCACAACTGAAGTGAAAATTCCGAAATTTTCTCTTAAATCTTTCACCAAAAGAGTAGCTTCTACAGGGGTACCTTGCATAAAAACGGGAGTAACGCAAGTATTAGAATTTCCTAGATTAAATCCTCTTTCTAATAAACCATTTTGTAGTTTTTCTACATTTTCCCAAAGTTTAGCTTTTATTTCTGGTCTAGTTCTTAGAAGTTCTAATCTTTTTAAGCCACCAATAACCATTGGCATTGTTAGAGATTTAGCGAAAATCTGAGAACGAAGATTAAATTTCAGATATCTAATGATTTCTTTATTTCCCGCAATAAATGCACCGAAACCAGCCATAGATTTGGCAAAAGTAGAGAAATATACATCAATTTGGTCTTGACAACCTTGTTCTTCGCCTGCACCTGCACCAGTTTTTCCTAAAGTTCCGAAACCATGAGCATCATCTACCAATAATCGGAAATTATAATCTTTTTTATAAGCTACAATTTCTTTTAGTTTTCCTTGTTGACCAGTCATTCCGAAAACCCCTTCTGTAATTACAAGAATTCCTCCGCCGTTTTCCTGAGCTACTTTGGTCGCTCTTTTTATGTTTTTTTCAAAGCTTTCCATGTCATTGTGACGGAACATGAAACTTTTACCCATGTGTAAACGTACGCCATCTACAATACATGCGTGTGAATTAGAATCATAAACAATTACATCATGTCTAGATACCAATGCATCTATGGTAGAGACCATTCCTTGGTAACCAAAGTTGAGTAAGTAAGCAGATTCTTTATTGACGAATTCTGCCAATTCTTTTTCTAATTGTAAGTGTTGGTCTGTTTCTCCAGACATTGCTCTAGCACCCATTGGATAAAACATACCGTATTCTGCGGCAGCTTTAGCATCTGCTTCTAATACTTCTGGGTGATTGCAAAGTCCTAAATAGTCATTTGCACTCCAAAAAATTACTTCTTTTCCTTGAAATTTCATTCTAGGACCTATTGGGCCTTCTAATCTTGGGAAAATAAAGTATCCTTCACCATAATCAGCAAACTGACCTAGTGGGCCAGGGTTTTGTATAATTCTTTCAAAAATATCCATTAAGAATTTTTATTTAAATATTATCAAAAAATAAATGCCAATAAGGCATTTATAAGTTTTTTATTTTATGATTTCTGTTTTGAAAACTTCTTCGTAGTTGTGGAAACAGTTGTTAATAAAGCCTTGTTCTTCCATCCATCTATCACTGTACACTTTAGTAATGTATCTAGAACCATGGTCAGGGAAGATAAGAACCACTAAATCATCTTCTTTAAAAGGGTTAGAATTAGCATATTGTCTTAATGCTTGCAAAACAGCTCCAGTGGTGTAACCTCCCATGATAGCTTCTTTAAGGGCAATTTCTCTAGTTGTGTAAGCGCTCATTTCGTCATTTACCCTAATGAATTTGTCTATTTTATCAAATAATAGTGCTCCTGGAATTAAATTTTTCCCTAGACCTTCTATTTGATAGGAGTGAATTTCAGAATAATTAATTTTACCTGTTTCGTGGTAAGTTTTTAATATAGAACCATCTGCATCTACACCAATAACTTTAATTTCTGGGTTTTGCTCTTTCAAAAATTTTGCTGAGCCCGAAAGTGTTCCACCAGTTCCTGTACAAGCAAAAATATGGGTGATTTTACCTTCTGTTTGTTCCCATATTTCAGGGCCAGTAGAAGAGTAATGCGCATCTATATTCAATTCGTTAAAATACTGATTGATATAAATAGAGTTCGGCGTTTCTGCTGCTATTTTTTTGGCTACTTCATAATATGACCTTGGGTCATCTGCAGGAACAGAAGCTGGACAAACGTAAACAGTAGCACCAAGAGCTTTTAGATAAGCGATTTTTTCTGGTTTTGTTTTATCACTTACAGAAAGAATACATTTATAGCCTTTGATGATGCTTACCATAGCAATAGAGAATCCTGTGTTTCCTGAGGTAGTTTCTACAATGGTAGCTCCTGGTTTTAGAAGCCCTTTTCTTTCTGCTGCTTCTATGATATGAAGCGCTATTCTATCTTTAGTAGAATGCCCCGGATTATAAGATTCTAGTTTGGCGTAAACTTTTGCTGGTATATCTTTGGTTACTTCATTTAGCTTAACCAAAGGTGTATTTCCTATTAACCCGAGAATGTTATCAAAAACGTTCTTCATTTTCTTCTTTTATCTCTAATAAAACTAAATGCAAAAATATAAAAAAAACATATATTTTAATAAATTTTAACTAACAAATTGACGAGATTGCCATAAATAGTGATTTTTATCATAGTTTTTGAATGCTATTTTATTTAAAAATATCACCAAACAACTGTTTAAATTTTGTTTTTTATCATTTTATCTTAAATATTTATTAATTAGAATACAATAAATCATTTTTTGAAAATAAAAACTTAATTTCGCACAATTGTAATTTTTTAATATACTTATGAAGAGTTGGACTTTCAAAAAATGGAACACTATTTTAGGATGGGTGGTCTTTGCCATTGCTTTTTTTACTTATCTTTCAACCATTGAGCCTAATTTTAGTTTTTGGGATTGTGGAGAATACATTTCCTCTGCGGTGAAATTAGAAGTAACACACGCACCTGGTGCAGCATTATTCCAATTAATGGGTGCAGTAGCTGCTATTTTTGGTTTTGGTGACCCTACTAAATATTCACTAATCATCAATGCGATGTCTGCGCTTTTCAGTGCATTCACCATTTTATTTTTATTTTGGACCATTACACATTTGGTAAGAAGACTTCTAGATAAAGACTTTGAAGAAGTGTCCTTAACTGAAGAAATAGCGATATTGTTTGCCGGTGTTGTTGGTGCTTTAAGTTTTACATTTTCAGATACATTTTGGTTTTCTGCTGTAGAAGGAGAGGTGTATTCTATGGCATCTATGTTCATTGCTCTTTTGGTTTGGTTAATTACAAAATGGGAAAATGAATACCATGAGAAAGACAATGAGCGTTGGTTGATTTTGATTTTCTTCATGACAGGTCTTTCTGTAGGAGTACACATGATGGTGATGCTTGCAATACCAGCAGTGTGTCTTATATATTACGCTAGAAATTACGAATTTACATGGAAAAGTTTTTTAATAGGAAATGCTGTTACTTTAGCAATACTGATAGTTGTTTTCAAACTAATTTTTCCTTTAATCATGTCATTATTTGGTAAATCAGAAATTTTCTTTGTTAATGGAATTGGTTTACCTTTTCACTCAGGAACTATCGTTGCATTTATCATTCTTTTCTTATTAATGTATTTTGCATTAAAATATGCTAGAAAATCTGGGAGCAAACTTTTCCAAACCATCGCTCTTTCTGTAGTTTATATGATTATTGGTTTTTCTTGTTGGCTAGTAATTCCTATTAGAGCAAACGCTAATCCACCAATGAACCTAAACGACCCAGACAACGCTATTGGGATGTTAGATTACTACAATAGAGAGCAATACGGAGATTGGCCTACCATCTACGGACAAAACTATACCGCTTATTTAGATAATAGTGGAATCCAAAAAAATGATGATGGAAGCTTCAAAACTCAAAAAACTGGGGATATCTACGAGAAAAATGATAAAACTGGGAAATATGATATTGTAGGTGAACGTTTTAATTATGTTTATTCTAAAGACCATGTAAGTTTTCTCCCAAGAATGTTTAATGAAGATGAATCTGTAATGTCAAATTATATTTCTATGTATGGTGCGCCAGATTTTGAATTGAATTATGACAACGAAGATGTAGCAGACAATCCACAAGCTAAAGAAGTTTTTGACCAATTAAGACAGAAATTTGAAGACGGAAGTATTTCTTTGGAGGATTATAAACAAGCAAAAGAATATGATTTAATAAAAGTACATAAACCTACTTTATCTCAAAACTTAAATTATTTGGCAACATTTCAGGTAGGTTATTATTTTGTAAGATACCTCATGTGGAACTTTGTAGGACGACAAAACGACCTTGAAGGGCATATGGAAAATACCAACGGAAATTGGATTTCTGGTATTCCTGCGATTGATAATTACCAATGGGGAAATCAAAAAGATATGCCAGCAAAATTCTATAACGAAAGTACCGTTTACTTTTTCTTTTTACCTTTATTATTAGGAATTTTAGGAGCTTTCTTCCAATTCAATAGAGATTTCGGAAGATTCTGGGCTATCCTTTCTTTGTTTGTTTTAACCAGCTTTGGTATTATTTTCTACACTGGTGTAAAACCATTTGAACCAAGAGAAAGAGATTATGCTATGGTAGGCAGTTTCTATGCTTTTGCCATCTGGATTGGTTTCGGTGCCGCTGCTATTTTATGGTTTTTACAAGAAAAAATTAAATCTAAATCGGTTACTTGGTTAGTTGGGATTTTATTATTAGGAATTCCTTTTATGATGGGCTTCCAGAATTATGTTCCTCACGATAGGAGTGAAAGATATGCTGCATATGATTATTCTTATTCTATGCTAAAATCTTTGCCTAAAAATGATATTTTATTTGTTTATGGAGATAACGATACCTATCCAGTTTGGGCTATTCAGGAGACAGAAAGATTCAGAGATGATGTAAAAGTAGTCAACTTTACTCTTCTAGGTACACCTTGGAACATAGACCAAGTAAAACGCAGAACGTACAATGCAATGCCAGTTCCATCAAATCTTAATCATGATGATTACAGAGACGGAACCAATGACCAAGTGGTAGTATTAAATCCTGAAAATTGGAAATATTTGATACAAAATAATGTAGAAGCTGGAGTTCCAGAAAGTGTTTTTGAGCCTTTCAAAAAATACATGATTCAAGATTCTATGAACATTAAAGAAGCGGTAAATTTCTTAAAAAATAAATCTCCAGAAAAAGACGAAGTCTTAAAACTTCTTTTCGGTGAAGAAAAATTTGAAAGATTTAATTTCTTACCTGTTTCTAAATTTGTTTTACCAGTAAATAAAGCCAATGCTGTAAAATCTGGTATCATTAATGCCAAAGATGCAGCCAAAGCGGTAGATTACATTACCATCAATTACAAAAGAGGAAATATGTTTAAGGCAGATTATATGTTGATGGATATTCTTGCCAATTTCGATTGGAATAGACCTATCAACTTCTCTACAGGTGGTATTTATGAAGATCAAAATATTTTCTATCTTAATGATTATCTTCAGTTTGATGGCTTTAGTTACAGATTGGTTCCTATTTTTACTAAAGAAACAGAAGATGGTGAAATGGGTAGAGTAGATGCAGAAAACCTTTATAATGTTGTTAAAAATTACAGATGGGGCAATTTTAAAGATTTAAAAGTTCATTTTGATGAAACCTGTACTTCTAATATTGTAAGTTACAGAAGTTCGGCAAGTAGAGCTGCTGAAGGATTAATTTTAGAAGGTAAAAAAGCAAAAGCTCTAGAAATTTTAGACTTAGCCAGTAAAGAAATTCCATCTTCTAAATATAACGACCCACGTTCTTTGAGTTCTATGGTCTATGGCTACATAGTTGCAGGCCAAGAGCAAAAAGGATTACAATTGGCAGAACAACTCAAGAAAGATATTTTCCAAGAATATGATTATTATCTCAGTCTTTCTCATCACGAGCAGCAATTTGTGAAAAAACAAATGAGCTCTCAACCTATTTTATATTCTATAGTGGTGGGCGCTGTTTCTAATGCTTACAAAAAAATAGGAAAAGAAGACAAAGCCTATGATTATTTGGTGAAATCTATCACACCTGTAGATAAGCGTTTCAATAATTTTATTAAAGATTTACAAGCGCTGGGCAAAGAAAAAGCGTATGATGAAGCAGAAAACGTGAAGAAAATTACACCATTCTATTCTTACCTTTTCGAAGTGATGAAACCTTATGATTCTACTTACGCCAACGAAAAAGAAGCTGAGATTACTAGGAAGCTAATGGAAGCAACCAAATAAATTTTTAAAACCGAACTTTTTTGAGTTCGGTTTTTTTTGTTTCTTATTCATTATTTCTGTAAAAATTTAAAACTATATTTGCATAGATAATAACATAAACACAATGTCTGAAATCACCGAAAAATATAGAAAATTACCTTTATATTTTGTAGCAATTACCGTTTTGGTAAAACTCGTTTTTTTATTAACTCACCATATTCAGGAAGATGCTTTTATCACGTGGAGAGTTGCCCAAAACCTTCTAGATTACGGTGTTATTGGTTTTAATGGGGCTACCAAAATTTCGGCTTCTACCACACATTTATACGTTTTTGTTTCCTATTTCTTTAATTTGATTTTTGGTAAAGAGCATTTTATTTATCCTTTACTTATTTTTAATTCTATATTGTTCACTTTTGGAAGCTATTTTTTGTCTAAATTAATTCTTAAAAATCCTATTCATCAGGCAATTTTTATCTTTTTATTTGGAATTTTACCACCTTCAATTAAAATCTCTATTCTCGGAATGGAGTATGGAATTCTATTTTTCTTAGAAATGGCATTTTTATATTTCGGACTGAAAGAAAAGAAAATCTGGGCACAAATTCTTTTCCCAATATTAATCCTTTTTACCAGAATAGACACCGTTATTTTCTTAGGAATTGTAGGTTTGATAGATATTGTTTGGAACAGAAAAATCAATTGGTTTTTTGTTTTGGGAGGCGTTTTAGGCATAATTTCTGTGCTCAGTTTTAATTGGTTTTACTTCGGCGAATTGGTCAATAATACCATTGTTGCCAAAAGTGCTACATATGCCAAAAACATGAGTTTAAGTCTTCAATGGAAATACTTTTTACTCAATTATGGCAATTATTGGGGAATGCTGAAACTTCCTGGTGATTTTAATCCTTTTACTATTTTAGTTCTAGTTTTTGAACTGGTTTGTTTTATTTATCTGGTTTCAAAATCTAAAGTAAGAAACTATTTTATTTGGATAATTTTCCTATTTGGTTGGTGTAAACAATTGGTTTTCATTTCGCAAAGAAGTTATTTCGATTGGTATTATTGGGTGCCTCAGATATTGCTTTTTTCGGTGGTTTTGGTATTTGTTTTAGAGCAAAAAACACAGAAAATTCTTTGGATATCATTATTGCTGATTTTCTATATTTTACCAATGATGTCATTCCAAACCATACATTCTATCGCCACAGGCAACGGAGAATGGAACTACAGAAGAAGCATCGGTCTATTCTTAAAAAACTATGAAAAAGATAAAAATCAATATATTTTGCTAGAACCTGCGGGTTATATTCCGTATTTTTCTGGGCTAAAAGCGATTGATGAAGTGGGTTTGGTAGACAAAGAAATTCAGAAAGAAATCAAGAAAGATAAGCCCAACTATTGGCGAAACACTGCAGAACATAGAAAACCGAAATATCTTTTAGCTCCTACCGATTTGTTCAACGGAAAAGATTCTGTTTTCTATAAAAATAATTACAAATTTTTGAAGGAATTCAGGATTAAAGACCATTTACAATCGGATAATAAAATTTTAGAAAAAATTTATCGCTTAAAACCTTCGGGAACAGATTACAATCTTTACGAAAAAAAGTAGTTCAGTTTGGCTCTAATTTTTGTAACAAAATCAAACTTTCAAACGATTTCAAACCCCAACACTATGAAATATTGTGCATTCTTGAGAGGAGTCAACGTAAAAGGAACTGCAATGAAAATGGCAGAAGTAGTAGAAGTTTTTGTAAGGCAAGGAATGAAAAACGTTTCCAGCGTTTTAGCAACTGGAAATATTTTGTTTGAAAGTGAAGAAAATCCTTTAGAATTAAGAGTAAAACTAGAAAAAGCACTTTCAGAACATTTTGATTATGAAGCTTTTTTGTTTTTGAAATCGGATGTTCAACTTAAAGAAATTCTAGAAAATTTACCGTTTCAAAAGAATGAAAACCTGCATATTTATAGTTTTATCTGCGAAAACGGAGATGAAGATGTTTTGTTCGAGGAATTCAAAAAAGTAGATCATCAAAAGGACGAAGAAGCGGAAATCATCAATCAAAATTTCTATTGGAAAATCCCAAAAGGAAACACTCTCGACAGTGAATTTGGTAAAATTTTGGGTAAAAAATCCTTCAAAGATAAATTCACCAGCAGAAACATCAATACCATCGAAAAAGTGGTGAAAAAATTGTTTTAATAACAATTTTTAGAATAACATTTTTAATTGCAAGATTAAATCTTTTTAGTTGATAAGTACGATTTCGAAGAAGTAAAGACCAACAAAAATTTTTACTTTTTTTTCTTTTGAAATACCTTTTTTCAGACATTTCTTTTGTTCCTTTTGTGGTTTATTAATTTTTACATTAAATAAAATTAAGTAAATTTACTCATTCAAAAAATCATTCCTCAATAATGAAACTAAAACATACAATTATCGCTCTAGCAGCGCCTTTCCTTATGAAAGCTCAACAAGTAATGACCCCAGAAATTCTTTGGACACTCAATAAATTTTCGGTGACGGCTGTAGAACCTTCTCACGCAGGAATCATCTATTCCGTAGGAAAAGTTGACCTAAAAACAGAGAAAACCAATAGACAAAATTTTTACCTTAATTTTGAAAAAAATCAAATCCAGAAAATGGATATTTTAGGTAAAAAATCTATTTTTCAATGGGATAAAAACGGAGTTTACGCCACAGAAGGAGATAAAATTTATATTTCTAAAGACATTGGTTTGTCTTGGGCAGAATTTTATACGATTGGCGATGCAGACAATATCGTGGTTTCACCAGATGGTAAAAAAGTAGCTTTTAGCAAGGCGGTACAAGTAGAAAATCTTTTGGGAAAAGATAAATATGCTGATTTACCGAAAACGACAGCGCAGATTTATACAGACCTCAATCACAGACATTGGGACGCTTGGAACGAAGGAAAATACAATCACGTTTTTGTAGCCAGTATCTCGGATGATGTTTCTAAAGCCAAAGATTTATTAGACGGACAAAAATTTGATACGCCACAAAAACCAAGCGGCGGTAGTGAAGATTTTATTTGGAATCCAGATTCTTCTCAATTGCTCTATGTATGTAAGAAAAAATCTGGAAAAGAATATGCAACCAGCACTAATACAGATATTTATGCTTATGATTTAGCTTCTGGTAAAACCGAAAACCTTACAGAAGGAATGCTTGGCTATGATGTAAACCCTAAATTTTCGCCAGACGGAAAATCTCTTCTTTGGCAATCTATGGCAAGAGATGGTTTCGAGGCAGATAAAAATGATGTGGTAGTGATGGATTGGACTTCTAAAAAGAAAATAAATCTTACCAAAAATTGGGATGAAAGCATAGTAGGTGATGTAGCTTGGAGCAAAGATTCTAAAATGATTTATTTCACAACCGCTAAAAGAGGAACCAAACAGTTTTTTGCTCTTAATCCTAAAGATGCAAAAGTGAAACAAATCTCAGATGGGACTTTTGATGTAAATGAAATTGTGGCTTTTCAGAATGATTTTGCCTTTGTAACTAGAACTGATATTAACCATAATGCAGATTTATTTAAGTTGAATTTGAAAGATGGTTCAATGCTTCAAATTACTCAGGTAAATAAAGAAAATTATGCCAATCTTACACCTAGTAAATCTGAATTGAAAATGGTGAAAACTTCTGACGGAAAAGAAATGGGAGTGTGGTTTCATTATCCTCCAAATTTTGATCCAAATAAAAAATATCCTACACTTTTATATTGTCAAGGTGGTCCTCAGTCTGCCTTAACACAGTTTTTCTCTACCCGTTGGAATTTTGCTTTAATGGCTGCTAATGGTTACATTGTGGTAGCACCAAACCGAAGAGGAATGCCAGGTTGGGGAACAAAATGGAACGAAGATATTTCTAAAGATTGGGGCGGACAACCAATGAGAGACTATCTAGCAGCGGCAGATTTTGCAAAGACTTTACCATTTGTAGATGGCAGTAGAATGGGAGCTGTAGGAGCTAGTTATGGTGGTTATAGCGTATTTATGTTGGCAGGAATTCACGAAAATAGATTCAAAACATTTATTGCTCACGATGGCCTTTTTGATATGAAATCTTGGTACGGAACTACGGAAGAATTGTGGTTTGCCAATTGGGATTTAGGTGGTAATTACTGGCAAAATCCTCAGCCAAAGGCTTATACAGATTACAACCCAAGCAATTTTGTAGAAAAATGGAATACACCAATTATGGTCATTCAAGGGGGAATAGATTTTCGAGTTCCTTATGAACAAGGTCAAGAAGCTTTTCAAGCAGCGAAATTGAAAGGTCTTAAAACCAAATTTCTCTATTTTCCGAACGAAAATCATTGGGTTTTACACCCTCAAAATGGTTTGGTTTGGCAAAGAGAATTCTTTGATTGGTTGAAAGAAACTTTGTGAGAATTAAAAATTAAAAAATAAGAATTAATATTAAATTGCGGTAGATTTCTATCGCAATTTTTTATGCAAAAAATCTCATCATTTCCACCAATTATCAACAAAGATTCTAAAATACTGATTTTAGGTTCTATTCCTGGAGTAAAATCTTTGGAAATGCAACAATATTATGCCCATCCACAAAACAAATTTTGGAAAATTATTTGTGAGATTTTTAATGAAGATTTTACTATAGATTATACAGAAAGAATTAAAATTCTAGAAAAACATTACATTGCACTTTGGGATGTGATAGACTCTTGTGAAAGAAAAGGCAGTCTAGATTCTGAAATTAGAAATGAGGAAGCTAATAAAATAGAAGAATTACTCCAGAATTTCCCGAATATAAAAGCTGTTTTCTGCAATGGACAAAAATCTCACAAAAATCTCATAAAAATATTAGGAAAAAATTTTCGATTGCCTATTGTTGTTTTACCTTCTACTAGTCCTGCTTATGCGGGGTTGAGCTATTTTGAAAAGCTAAAATCGTGGTTTATTATTTTAGAAAAATTGCAATAAATTTTAAGATTTTTTAAAATACTTCTAAAAACACTTGACAACCCCTGTTTTCATATCGTATATTTGCAGCTCGAAATTTTTAAACCGTAATTTAAAAAAGATTTAATGAAAACATCAGATTTTAATTTTCATTTGCCAGAACATCTTTTGGCAGAACACCCATCAGAAAACAGAGACGAAGCTAAATTAATGGTTCTTGACAGAAAAACTCAAACCATTGAACATAAACTTTTCAGAGATGTAATAGATTATTTTAACGAAGACGATTTATTTATCTTTAACAATACCAAAGTTTTCCCTGCAAGATTATATGGTAACAAAGAAAAAACTGGCGCTAAAATTGAGGTTTTCTTACTAAGAGAACTCGATAGGGAAACCAGAGTTTGGGATGTATTGGTAGACCCTGCTAGAAAAATCAGAATTGGTAATAAATTGTTCTTCACAGAAGACGAATCTCTAGTGGCAGAAGTTATTGACAATACCACTTCTAGAGGTAGAACTCTTAGATTCCTTTTTGATGGTAGCTATGAAGAATTCCGTCAAAAATTAACAGAACTTGGTGAAACTCCACTTCCTAAATACATCAAAAGAGACGTAGAACCAGAAGATGCAGAGCGTTATCAAACGATTTATGCAAAGGTAGAAGGTGCTGTAGCTGCACCAACTGCAGGTTTACACTTTTCTAAACATCTAATGAAAAGATTAGAAATCAAAGGAATTAATTTTGCAGAAGTTACATTACACGTAGGTTTAGGTACTTTTAATCCAATCGAAGTAGAAGACCTTTCTAAGCACAAAATGGAATGTGAAGAAGCAATTATTGATGAAAAAACAGCAGATATCATCAACAAAGCGGCTGAAGAAAACCGTAGAATTTGTGCGGTAGGTACTACTACCATGAGAGCTCTAGAAACTTCTGTGTCATCTAATAAAAAACTTTCTGCATATCAAGGTTGGACCAATAAATTTATCTATCCTCCATACGATTTTGGTGTAGCAAATGCTATGATTACCAATTTTCATACTCCAAAATCTACTTTGATTATGATGATTGCAGCATTTGCTGGAAGAGATTTTGTAATGCATGCTTATGAAGAAGCCATCAAAAATGAATATAAATTCTATTCTTACGGAGATGCAATGTTGATTTTATAAAAAAATCATCCATATAAAAAAAGAACCTTCAAAAAAATTGAAGGTTCTTTTTTATTTAATTTTTCTAAATCAATTCTTAGTGCATTGGAGTTTTAAATTTTGCTAAAGGTGCCATTCTACCTTTAATTAGAGTAAGTTCGTCTCCATTAATGATAAATCCATCGGCTTGTCTTAGAACTTCACCAAGTTTTTGTTCTATTTCCATGCTTTCACAAGCCATCATAGTAGACATTCCTGGTGAAAATTTTAATTTATTAAAAGGTAAAATCTCGAATCCTCCAGAAATGTTATTACAATCTGTAACCGCTAAATATCTATTGCTATTATCATCAAAAGTTAATGTGGGTTCTTTGGTGTTTTTTTCGTTTAGAATTACTGGTTTACCAAGTATTTCTATTGGTCTCCATTTTTTATTGAGCAGCGCATAATTCTCTTTAGTCAAAATATAATTAGGTGCTAGATTTCCTGTAATTTTATTTCCACTTTTATCTAATAGAGTAAGCATATTTTCTCCTACAAAATATTGGGTAACTGCAGAAGAGTTATTACTTTTTAATTTAATAATAGTACCAGTTTTGTCCCAAGTAAATTTACCAGTCTCTTCTTGAGTGTTTTGTTCTTTTCCTAAGTAAGAAGTTACCACTTTATACGTAGAATCTCGGTTTAAGTAGATGGTAGTTTTAATACCTTCACAACTAGCACAAGGCAATGTGCCTCTATAAATGCCATCATAATCTAAGGAATTCTGAGCATTATGAGTATTATTATTACTCACTTGGTTTTGGCATGAGGTGAGATTTACGAATAAGAAAGCCAAAATTAATGCGAAAACAGTTTTTTTTGTAAAGCTTTTCATTTTCATTTTATTTTAAGGTTAAACATGATTATTATCTATGTAAATTTACAAATAAATAATCAGTTTTCATATGTTATCAAATAATAGACCACTTTTTTTTCGTTTTGATTTTTTTTAAAAGACTTATCTTTGTGGTCTGTTAATATTTGATTACATTTTGTAATTATAATTTTAAAATTTTATTTTGAAAGATATCCGCGTTTTAACTTTAGAACAACTCAAAGAATATTTTGTCACTCTTGGCGAAAAACCCTTCCGTGCAAAACAAGTTTATGATTGGTTATGGTCTAAAAACCTTCATTCGATTGATGAAATGACCAATCTTTCTAAAGATTTGAGAGAAAAAATTTCAAAAGAATTTACCATCAATCCTATTTCGGTAGATTTACTACAAAAATCTAAAGACGGAACCATCAAAAATGGAGTGAAATTACACGACGGATTAATGGTAGAATCTGTTCTTATTCCTACAGAATCTAGAACTACAGCTTGTGTTTCTTCGCAAGTGGGTTGTAGCCTAAATTGTGAGTTTTGTGCAACGGCAAAACTCAAAAGAATGAGAAATTTAGAGGTTGCCGAAATTGTAGACCAAGTAGCTTTGATAGATAAACAAAGCAAATTATATTTTGATAGACCGCTTTCTAACATCGTTTTTATGGGAATGGGAGAACCGATGATGAATTACAAAAACGTAGTAGATGCTATCAAAAAAATTACAGAAGAAGATGGTCTAGGAATGTCACCACGCAGAATTACAGTTTCTACTTCTGGTATTCCAAAAATGATGAAAATGTTGGCGGATGAGGATTTAAAAGTGAAATTAGCACTCTCTCTTCACTCAGCAATTGAACATAAAAGAAACGAAATTATGCCTTTTTCTACCAAATTTCCTTTAACCGAAATTATGGAAGCTATGCAATATTGGTATAATAAAACTGGTAATAGAATCACTTTTGAATATTGCGTATGGAAAGGAATAAATGATGGTGACGAAGATATAAAAGCTTTGATAAAATACTGCCGTCAAGTTCCGTGTAAAGTGAACTTGATACAGTACAATCCCATTGGTGAAGGTAAATTCGATCACAGAAGTATAGAAGCCGAAGAGAAATACATCAGAGAATTAGAAAAAGCTGGAATTACTGCTTTGGTGAGAAGAAGTAGAGGTGGAGACATAGACGCTGCCTGTGGACAATTGGCTAATAAAAATTCGTAAAAATTGATGGTTTTTATGAAAAAAATTCTGGCTTTTTTCTTTTTTTTAAATTTTATTTTTTCTTTTTCCCAAAAAATAGAAAAATTACCCCTTAGAAAATTTAAAATTGCCATACTTTCAGATTCTTTGAAAGAAACTTCAGGCTTAACATTTCTTAGAGACCAATTATATACTTTCAATGACAGTGGCAACACCAATGAAATTTTTGAGATTGATAAAAATAATGGTAAAATTTTAAAAAAATTTAAAACCAATTTTCCTAATAAAGATTGGGAGGCCATTACCAATGATGGAGAAAGTCTTTACATCGGTGATTTTGGGAATAATGCAGGAAGTAGAAAAGATTTAGCTATATACAAAACCAGTCCCTTTTGTGATAATATTTCTTCTGTTGATACTGATTTAAAATTTCAGTTCAATTATTCTGAGCAAAAAGACTTTATTGTCAATTATCTCAATCACGATTTTGATGCAGAAGCCATGATTTTTTTAGATGGTAACATTCATTTATTTACCAAAGAATGGGCTTCTAAAAATATTTCTCATTATATTATTAGTGTTCAAAGTACAGAAAATCAAACAATTAGTAAATTAGAGTCTTACGAAACTGGTTTTGTGGTTACAGATGCTTCTTATTTTGAGGGTAAACTTTATGTGGTAGGTTATACCAAAAAAGCCAAAGTTTATTTAATGGTTTTTGAAGAAAATCAAGATGGATTATTTTTCTCTGAACCATTGAAAAAGTATAAATTAGGTTCTGCACTTACAATTGGGCAAGTAGAAGGAATTGCTGTAAATAAAGACGGAATTTATATTTCAAATGAGCGTTTTGTAAAATTGATATTCAATGCAAAACAAAGCTTGTATTTTATTCCTTTTCATCAATTGAAATAATTTTTTCTATTGATAACCTATGATAATAAAAAAATAGTTTTAATTAATTATATTTGTAAGATTTTATTTCTTTCATCAATTATCATTTATATCACGCGTGTCAAACATAGTAGAAGAAATCAAGAAACCCATTAATGAGGAAATAAAACTTTTCGAACAAAAGTTTTATGAATCTATGCAGAGTAAAGTACCTCTGCTAGATAAAGTAACTCGTTTTATTGTAACAACCAAAGGGAAGCAAATGCGCCCAATGTTTGTATTCTTGACGGCTAAATTGGTAGGTGAGGTCAATGAAAAAACCTTTAGAGGTGCTTCTATGATTGAGTTGATACATACTGCAACTTTGGTTCATGATGATGTGGTGGATGAAAGTTTCAAAAGGCGTAATTTTTTCTCTATCAATGCTTTATGGAAAAATAAAATTGCGGTTCTCGTAGGAGATTATCTACTTTCTAAATCTGTTTTGCTTTCTACCGATAATAAAGATTATGATTTACTTTCAGTAATTGCTAGAACCATTAGAGAAATGTCTGAAGGAGAACTTCTTCAACTAGAAAAAGCCAGAAAACTAGATATTACTGAAGAAGTTTATTATGAAATTATCCGCCAAAAAACCGCTACTTTAATTGCAGCGTGTTGCGAGATTGGGGTGCTTTCTAATGGAGCTGACGAAAATATGGCTAAAAAAATGCAAGATTTTGGTACTTATACTGGGATTGCTTTTCAAATAAAAGACGATTTGTTTGATTATCTTTCTCAAAATATCATCGGTAAACCTGTAGGAATTGATATTAAAGAACAAAAAATGACCTTGCCTTTAATTTATACATTAAGAACTGCAAAGGAAATTGATAGGAAACACTTTTTCAACACCATAAAACGTTATAACAACGACCAAAAACGCGTAAAAGAGCTTATAGAATTTGTAAAAAAATCTGGTGGTTTAGATTATGCCATTGGGGTTATGAAAGATTTCCAACAAAAAGCAAAAGATATTCTAGCAGAATTTCCTGAATCAGAAGCTAAACATTCTCTAAACTTGATGCTTGATTATGTGATTGAAAGGAAGTTTTAGTTTCTTCTTTCATCATTTTAATAAAAATAGAGGGCTTCATTTTAAATTTTCTTTGGAAATTATCAGAAAAACTTTCAGCATTACCGAACCCTGCTTCTGAGGCCAATTCTTTTATTTCTATGGACAAATATTTTTTGTTGGTTTTCATTTTTTCTATAATGTAATCTAGTCTTAAATCATTGATATATTGTGTAAAGTTTTTCTGTTTGTACACATTAATGATTCTAGATAGATAACCAGAATTGGTATTAAACTCTTCACACAGGGATTTCAGAGTTATTTTTGGGTTGAGAAATTGATTCTCATTTTCGAAAGTATCTAATTTATTTAGAACAGAATCTATGGTTGCTGGGCTTAATCCAGGTATTTTGCTAATGAGTAATGTTTTATGATTTTCTAAACGGTCAACAGTTTTTTTAGAGCTGTCAGAATTTTGCTCATAGATTGAAAATTTATTTTTTTCTGCTAAAATTTCTCTAAATCTCTGTTTGTAAGCCTTTTTTACTTTAGAATATCTGTAAAAAATAAAAGAACCAACAGAAAAACTTAGAATAATGATAAAAATAATGAGCAATTGGTGAAATTTCAATGAATTTTCAATTTCGTTTTTTTCTTGGATGAGTAATTCTGAGGTATATTCTTTATTGATTTTATTAAAAAGATATTTGTAATTTTTCTCGTAAGAATGGTCTA
>NZ_BMLV01000001.1:291995-652944 GCF_014645495.1 Cloacibacterium rupense
TTTAGAATCTAGATTTTCTTTCATCATTTTAATAAAAATAGAGGGCTTCATTTTAAATTTTCTTTGGAAATTATCAGAAAAACTTTCAGCATTACCGAATCCTGCTTCTGAGGCCAATTCTTTTATTTCTATGGACAAATATTTTTTATCCGTTTTCATTTTTTCTATAATGTAGTCTAGTCTTAAATCATTGATATATTGTGTAAAGTTTTTCTGTTTGTACACATTAATGATTCTAGACAGATAACCAGAATTGGTATTAAACTCTTCACACAAGGATTTCAGAGTTATTTTTGGGTTGAGAAATTGATTTTCATTTTCGAAAGTATCTAATTTATTTAAAACAGAATCTATGGTTGCTGGGCTTAGTCCAGGTATTTTGCTAATGAGTAATGTTTTATGATTTTCTAAACGGTCAACAGTTTTTTTAGAGCTGTCAGAATTTTGCTCATTGATTGAAAATTTATTTTTTTCTGCTAAAATTTCTCTAAATCTCTGTTTGTAAGCCTTTTTTACTTTTGAGTATCTGTAAAAAATAAAAGAACCAACAGAAAAACTTAGAATAATGATAAAAATAATGAGCAATTGGTGAAATTTCAGTGAATTTTCAATTTCGTTTTTTTCTTGGATGAGTAATTCTGAGGTATATTCTTTATTGATTTTATTAAAAAGATATTTGTAATTTTTCTCGTAAGAATGGTCTAGAAAGAGTAGTTTATTGATGTACTCTAATTGTTTATCAGTATTTCCTTTTTCTTTGTAATACTGTATTAAATGTTCATAAGCAGGCCTGAATTGAGGGTCTTGATTTTTATCTTTATAATATTCTTTGTCAAGTTTATGGAAATAGTCGACTGCTTGATCTTTCTGGTTGAGTTTCCAATAGGTGAGTCCAAGATAATATATTTCTGTATAGTGATTAAAAGCATCTTTATATTGTTTAATAGCTTCATTGAGTTTATTGATGGCTAATGAATAATTTTTATTATAGTATGCATCAACTCCTTCACAAGATAAGAAATATGCTCTATATACTTCGTGTTTTTTATCTAAATTAATTTTTTGATATGCTTCTTTATAAAGTGGAAGGTTTTCTGATATTTTTCCTAATTTAGTATTTGAGTCAATTAGTTGAACTGTTGAGTAGAAATAGTATAATTTGTAGCCTTTTCCAATTTCATTCCGATTAAAGTTTTTATTAAAGTAGTTATTTATTAATTTAAGCTTTTTCTGAGCTTCATAATTATTACCAATATAAATTTCATTTTCTGCAATTTTATATAAAATTTTATTATTTAAATACTCATCATTTAATTTTTTGGAATACTTCTTTGCTATGAAAAGGTTATTAATGCTTTCATGAAACATTGATTTCATATTTAGAATCGTACTTTTATTTAAATATCCATTTGCAATAAACTCAGGGGCATTAATTCTTTTGGCTAAAGTTATTGTACTATCAGAATATTTTAAGTTTTCAGGATAAGGTGCATAAAAAGTAATATATCGATAAGCAAAAAATAATGATTTTTTATTGTTTGCTTCTTTTGCCTTTCTAATGTAGATTTTAGCAATCCTTAGTCCTGTTTTACTATCACTAATACTATCAAAACAATTATCAATTTCATCCAAACTCATTTTCTCATAATCGACATTTTGAGCATTGATTTTTATTGAAAAAATAAAAAATAATAGGAGGAGATATAATCTATTGATTATTAGGTTTTTGTAAAACATTTACGGATTAAATTATTTGAAAGGCAAATTTAAAACGAAAAATTCAATAAAAAAACATGTAATTTTTATGTTTTTCCGGTTGATTCTTATAAAATCCCGGATCCAAAATTGTAGAAATAATAGGCAACTGAGTAAATTTGTATCAGAAATAAAGAGGTAAAAAAAATAACCATTAAAAATTATCTATTCTTCAGATGACTTCAGTACAATTTGTATTGAAGTTTTTTTTATGGATTAGAGTCTAGATTTTCTTTCATCATTTTAATAAAAATAGAGGGCTTCATTTTAAATTTTCTTTGGAAATTGTCTGAAAAGTTTTCGGTATTGCTAAAACCAGAGAGTCTTGATAATTCCTTAATATCCATATTAAGATACTTGTAATCATTTTTTAGAAACTCTAAAATGTAATCTAACCTTAGATCGTTTATGTAAATGTTAAACGTTTTCCCTTTATAAACATTAATTATTTTAGACAAATAGGTGGCATTGGTATTAAAGGATTCACTAAGTAGCCTTTGTGAAATTTGTGTGTCTAAGAATTTATTTTCATTTTCAAAATCTTCTAGTTGATTAAGAATTCTTTCTACAAAATTGGGGTTCAATCCTTGGATTTTATTAAAATAATTGTAATCAAAACTAGCTTCTTTCAGTTCAATTTCAAATTTATGCTCATTTTGTATATTTTCTTTTTCAAGATTCTCTACAACTGCGGTTTTAATAGTATTAGTTTTTAATTCTAACTTTTTAGCATCACTTTGGGCAATAATTTCTTCGAATCTTTTTTTATAGGTATTTTGAAGTTTTCTGTATCTTATAAAAAAGATACTTACAACTAAAATACTTACAAAAAGCAATATAAGATTGGTTATTTTTTGTGTATTTAGAGATTTTTCAATTTTATTTTTCTCATCTATAAGTTTTTGATTATCATATTCTTTATTAATTCTATTGTAGAGATATTTATAATTTTTTTCATAAGATTTATCCAAAGCCATTAGTTTGTTAATGTATTCTAATTGCTTTTCTGTATTTCCTATAGAGTCATTATATTTAATTAGAATTTCATAAGCCGTTCTAAAATTTGGATTTAATTTTTTGGTTTTATTGTATTCATTATCAATCTCTTCTAGGTATTTGATAGCTACTTTTTTTCTGCCAGAATGCCAGAATGATAGGCCTAGATAATAGATATCTGTTATGTGTGGCCATTGGTCATTATAAGAAGTTAAAGATTCTGTTAGTTTGTCAATGGCGGCTTTATAATTTTTTTTATAAAAAGCACCCGTACCTTCTAATAAAGTAAAATACGGCTTATATACTAATAAATTTTTAGACTCAATGTATTTGAAAGCTTCATTGATTAACTTTTGATTTTCAGATTGTTTTCCTAACTTAATGTTTGTGTCTATGTAAATCATTAATGAATATAAATAATACATAGAATAGCTTTTTCCTAATGGGTCATTTGAATTTGATTTTGATTTAAAATATTCTACACATTTTTCCAATTCTTTATTAGCGTCTTCATAAAGTCCTAAGTAAATTTTATTTTGAGCAATGTAATACTTTGCTTTATAATATGTATAATCATCACCTATTTCTTCTGAAAATTTACTTGATAGAAGAATATCGTCTAATGCATCACTAAATTTTTCTGCCTCCATGTAAATGGTTCCTCTATTAAGGTATGCATAACTAATTAATTTTTTATCATTTGATTTCTTTCCTATCATTAATGTACTGTCAGCATATTTAAAGCTATTAGGATAATTAGAAGACTTGCTTGCAATTCTATAAGCATATAATAATGTTTCCTGATTTTTATTTTGTTTTGATTTTTTTATATATAAATTAATCCATTTCCACATTTCTTTTTCAGAATTGTGTGAATCATCAATTTTTTTTTCAATTTCTTCATAAGAATAATTCAACTCTGAATTATTTTGGGCGAATATTTGTATAATATTCGACGACAATAAGATAATGATGAAGATAATTCTTAAAAATGGTTTCATGTACTGTTAATAAAGGAAAAATAAAGATTTCCAAATGTAGATTCTGTATTTTTTTACAATATTACTGTTATTTTTTGTAAAAAACCACACATTTTTTATGAAATAACGGTGATTTTTTATAAAACAACGGTTCGTTTTTTTGGAATCAACTTACATTCAATATAGATTTGCATTATCAAAATGAAACAATTTTTTTTTAATACAAGAATTTTTGTATTAAAATTTAATGAACCTAAAAATATATAATATGAAAAAAATAGTATTTGCATTATTAGCGTTTTCATCATTAATGGTCTTGTCATGCAGACAACAAGAAGATTTGATGGATTCAGAAGATTTAAAATCACTAACGGTATTGAATGAGGCAAAAGCAAAGGTTAATGCTAGAACAATTAGTCCTATCAAACCAAAGCAAGATACCGCTGTGTCTATAAAAAGATTAGATTCTTCAATTATCTCTTTTCAAGAACTTGAGTATGAAAAAGATAAACCACCTATTGGAAATTAGAAGTTAATAAAAGTAGAAATATAGTTATCATTTGTGTTTTTCTCTTTCGTTACCTTTCTATAGGTAACGGAAGGGATTTTTAATTAATAAGTATTCACATTCATACATTCATATTTTATTAAGTGAAGGTACAGCGTTTATAGACGACATTGTACCTTTTTTTGTTTGTGGAATATTCAATAAAAATAAAATATTTTATTAATTCCATAAATTTCATATATTTGTAAAAATGCTAATTCATTATGCAAGCAACATATATTGAAACTCAAAATGTAACCTTCTTAGACTTTAAAAAACAAATTCTTGAAGATTATAAACTGGGTAGAATTTCTAGAGAAATGTCTTATCTTGCTAGAAGAGAAGTTTTAACCGGGAAAGCAAAATTTGGTATTGTAGGTGATGGTAAAGAATTACCGCAGATTGCAATGGCTAAAGTTTTTAGAAATGGCGATTTTAGAAGTGGGTATTACAGAGACCAAACATTTGCAATGGCTGTAGGTGCATTAACCGTAGAAAGTTTTTTCGCACAATTATATGCGGATACTTCTGTAGAAAGAGAACCTGCTTCCGCAGGAAGACAAATGAACGGACATTTTGCGACCAGAAGTTTAAATGAAGACGGCACTTGGAAAGACCTTACTAAAATTAAAAATATTTCTTCTGATATTTCTCCTACTGCTGGTCAAATGCCTAGATTACTAGGGCTGGCACAGGCTTCTAAAGTTTATAAATCAGTGAAATTTTCAGGTTCTGAAAAATTCAGTATTAATGGTAATGAAGTGGCTTTTGGTACCATTGGTGATGCATCTACTGCTGAAGGACATTTTTGGGAAACCCTCAATGCTGCTTGTGCGCTTCAAGTTCCTATGATTTTATCTATTTGGGATGATGGATATGGAATTTCTGTTCCTACTCATAACCAAAGAGCAAAAGAAGATATGGCAGAAATGTTATCTGGCTTCCAAAGAAAACAAGGAAAAACAGAAGGTTGCGAAATAATAAAAGTTAAAGCTTGGGATTATCCCGCGCTTTTAGATGCTTATGCTAGAGCAGAACATTTTGCTAGAGTAGAATCTGTACCCGTGGTAATTCATGTAGAAGAAGTTACCCAGCCACAAGGTCACTCTACCTCGGGGTCCCATGAAAGATATAAATCTGAAGAAAGATTGCAATGGGAAACAGAACATGATGGTCTTTTGAAATTTAAACAATGGATTGCCGAATATTCTATCGAAATTGAAGGTGAACGCCATACCATTGCTACTTGGGAAGAATTAGATGAAATGGACAAAGAAGCAAAAAAATTTGTTAAAGAAGGTCAAAAAAAATCTTGGGAAGACTACAGAGCGAGTATAGATGAGATGAGAAAACTTACTTTGCCATTAGTAGAAGTACTTTCTGTAGATATTCCTGAATTAAAAAAAGAAATTTATAAATTTAAAACGGTAATTTCTCTAGGCAAAAAAGATGTATTTCATTTAGTAAGAAAAACATTATTATGGACCAGAAATATCAATTCTGAAGAGAGAAACCAACTGAAAGATATCTATAAAAATTTATTTGAAATTGAAGAGGAAAATTATTCTTCTCATTTATATTCAGAATCGAATTGGAAAGTCACTAAAATAAAAGAAGTAAAACCTATTTACTCAGACCATTCAGAAGTAGTAGATGGTAGAGTGGTGATTAGAAATAATTTTGATAAAATTTTTGAAAAATATCCAGAAGCTCTAGTTTTTGGGGAAGACGCAGGAAATATCGGAGATGTAAATCAAGGGTTAGAAGGGCTTCAAGAAAAATATGGTAGTGTAAGAATTTCAGATACAGGGATTAGAGAAGCTACTATTTTAGGTCAAGGAATTGGCTTGGCAATGCGTGGCCTTCGTCCTATTGCAGAAATTCAGTACTTAGATTATATATTGTATTGTTTACAAGGCCTTAGTGATGATTTAGCAACTGTACATTACAGAACCAAAGGCGGTCAAAAAGCACCTGTTATTGTAAGAACTAGAGGACATAGATTAGAAGGAATTTGGCATTCTGGTTCTCCTATGGCCGGAATTATTAATCTCGTTAAAGGGGTTAATGTGTTGGTTCCTAGAGATTTAACCAGAGCGGCTGGTTTTTATAATACTTTGTTTCAAAGTGACGAACCAGCAATTGTAGTAGAAACGCTAAATGGTTATAGACTAAAAGAAAAGCAACCAGATAATTTAGGAGAATTTACAGTTCCTATTGGTAAAATAGAAGTTACCAAAGAAGGTTCAGATGTTACCCTAGTAACTTATGGTTCTACATGGAGAATAGTTACAGAAGCTGCAGAAGAATTAGAAAAATTAGGAATTTCCGCAGAAGTTATTGATGTACAATCTTTAATTCCTTTTGATTTAGAACACGAAATTTTAGAAAGTGTTAAGAAAACCAACAGACTTGTTGTAATAGATGAAGATGTGGAAGGAGGAACCTCTGCATTCATACTTCAACAAATTTTAGAAAAACAAGGTGCATTCAAGTATTTAGATTCTTCACCATTAAGTATTGCAGCTAAAAACCATAGACCAGCCTATGCAAGTGACGGAGATTACTTCTCTAAACCTTCAGTAGATGATGTGGTAGAAAAAGTGTACTTACTTTTCCACGAAGTAAATCCTAATAAATTCCCGAAATTTTAATTGAATTTCAATTTTATAAAAATTTAGAACCTTGCTAATCATCTATTGGCAAGGTTTTTTTGTATTTTTATTAAAAATTTTAAAATATTTTCCAACCATATTTTTTATTCCTGCATCTAACCTATAAAAGCAACGCATGAATCACGAACTTCTCATAAAACTTAAAAACAAAGACCGATTGGCGCAAAGGCAAGTTTATGAGCAGTTTGCAGGAAGATTCTACGCAGTTTGCAAAAGATATTTAAAGAAAGACGAAGAAGCAGAAGAAGCATTAGCAGATACATTTTTTATCATTTTCACCAAAATAGACCAGTTACAAAACTTAGATGTTTTCGAGGCATGGGCAAAGAAAATAGCCGTTAATCAATGTCTTCAAACGTTAAGAAAAAAAGAATCAATTTTAATATCAATAGACGAAGAAACCTTTGTAGAAAAGCATTTAGCAGACCAACATTCTGAATCTTCTTTTGAAAAAGATATTTTGGCATTACTTCATTTTTTACCAGAAGGTTGCCGCACGATATTTAATTTATTTGCTGTAGAAGGTTATCCTCACAGAGAAATTGCAGAGATGCTATCTATTACCGAAGGTACTTCTAAATCTCAAGTAAATTTTGCCAGAAAAAAACTACAAGAACTATTACAAACTCAAAATGTGTAAACAGAATTTCTCAAAATGGAAAATTTTAATGAAAATATAGACCAACTTTTCAGCGATGAAAGTAAAAAAGCAGAAGAAAATGCTACTTTTCCTTCTTTCGAAAAGGTATGGGAAAAGGTTGAAAATCGTTTAGACGAAGTTGAAAACACAACAAAAAAACGCTTCATTCCTATTTGGTTGCCTTATTCTATTGCCGCATCATTAGTTTTTACTTTCGGAATAATGTACTTTTTTAATCAAAAAGAAACAATTTCAAATCATTCAAAAATTGCTTCTAATGAAACTTATAAAGTGATTAACAATCAGGGTTTTAATAATAATTTAGATAGCGCTAATATTGCAAAACTAGACCAATCTATTAAGCAAAATATTGAAAAATCTCAATTAAATGAAACTTCAAATAATAATCTAGTAAAAAAGAAAGTAAGTTCACCACAAGTTTTAGCAGCTACCAAGATTTCTAATCAAGATAGTGAATCTTCTAATATCAATACTGAAGTTGATAAGAGCATTGAAATTTCAAATAATAACGACAATCAATTTATTCTAGCAAAAGCAGCGCCTTCGCCAGTAGTTGAAAATACAGCTTCTTTAGAATCAGAAAGAATTATCGAAACTAAAAAATATAAGTCTGCAGAAGTTGCTAAAATGTCTCTTAATAATCAAAAAACGTCTGAACTGCTTACTTCTACAGCAGAACAGTCAAGTTTTTCAGAGTACGCAGTAAATAATGATGATGATTTTAAAATCAGTAGAAAACACGCCTCAGAACCGCTCTATATTGTTGATGGTTACGTAGCGGACACTAATTTTCTTAAGAATTACAACAAGAAAAAAATTACCTCTCTCAACATTGTAGAAGGTGATAATGCCAAAAAACTCTACGGAAATCTAGCCAAAAAAGGAGTAGTGGTTATTACTACAAAAGGTCTAAATTCTCAGGAAGAGGAATACCTCAAAAAAAATTCTAAAAATTATAATTTGTCTGGAACTAGCAATTAAAATCAAGCTTTTATTTAATCTTTTAACACAGCAGATATGAAGAATTTCTATATCTTACTCTTTGTGCATCTTTTTTTGAACGGTTTTTCGCAGAACGAACAACGATATTATGCGGGAAATTTCTACAACAAAAAAGACAAACCAGAAAATAATCTGAAGGTAACCAACAAAAATTCAGGGAATTATGAATTTTCAGATCAATACGGTTTTGTAATTATTCCTGCAAAAGTAGGCGATACTTTGGTTTGGAACAAAAAAAATTTCAGAGTAATACAAAACTATGAATTACAAGAAATTACCAGTATTCTAGCTTCAAGAAAGCAAATGAACTCTACTACCGAACAAATAAATGTTTCTTATTTAGAAAAAATAAAAGTTGATTTTAAGAAAAATACAGACAATTCAGATTATCTGTTTTCCTCAAAAAAAGGAAAAAAACTAAATAATGGAAATTTGAGTAGTTTTTCTAACTATAAAACCGTTAAAGAGGAAGATAGCGTTTTTATTTTTAAGAAAAAGAAGTCTTCAAATATCAAATTGAATGGCTCTTTTCAAAGTTGGGTAGAAATCGGTTCTGCTAATGCTTTACCAATAACTCAAAACCAATTTGTACAAGGTAGAAATTCTAATGGTAATCTAATTTGGAGAGGTGCAGAAACTGATGAAATGTTCAGTTTCGGACCAGATATTTCTACCTTGAGTTTTGATGGAAATCCTTATGAATACGATATAAACGGAAAATTAGTTCTGTTGCAAAATGGACTGAAATCTGCCAAAGTTTATAAAAACAGAATCTTACAAAATTCTATTAAAACTTCTAATCAATTTACTTTGAATACAGCAATTACTGTTGCAGATTTACATTTATTTACCACAAAATTAGATTTGGGAAACACCAAAGAAAATTCACTTTTTAGAGATAATTTTACCAATAATAATCATTTGAATGTGAATGTTTTTAGAAATTTTGATGACATCAAAGTAACTTTTGGTTATAAATTAAATCAGGAAAAAGCGACTAACAGCAACAGAATAGGTTATTTTAATAGATTATTTCAAAATGCTTTACTTACGCCTATTTCATTTTCTAATGAACAGGGAAATTTATTAGGAAACAAACAACGCAGTTACAATAGTTTTGCAGATAATCCATATTATTTACTTCAACAAAATAATAAGTATAACTATATTGATAATCAGAATAATATATCTTTAAATATAGAAAAAATTAAAGGAAATTTGAAATTTTTTATCAATCAAGCGTATGAAAAAATTTCTACTAAAAATATAGATTTTTACAATCCTTTTACTGTTGGTTTTTACAGCGGTTTAAATTCTGAAAGACTGCAAAATTTTGAAAATTATAACCTCAATTTCGGCGCTAATTACAGTTTTGGAAATTATAATGCTCGTTCTTCTTTTTTCTTTAATAGCTTGATTAATAGTGCTAAAAACGAAATTAATTATCTTCAATTCAATCAAAATAATCAATACAACAGAATTGCACAAGATTATATTTTGAAATACAATTTCGATTTTAGAGATAATCAATTTAAATTTAATATAGATGCCGCTAATTCTTTTTATATTTCAAATACTTCAAAATCAGAATCTTATTGGTTGCCAAAATTGAATTTTTCAGTAAATTTAGATGATGTTTTTGATAATTATTCATATCATAATTTCAAAATTTTTGGAGCTTATAATGAATCTGTAAACGAAATCAGCATTAATAAATCTTTTGCAAATTTTGCGACAACGCAGATTTTGCCTTCTCAAATTTCAAGTTATTTTCCATTAAAAGAAGTGGTGAGTTTTAAGAATTTAGAACCCATAAAAACCATAGAAAAGAAAGTAGGATTGCAATATAATTTACTGCGAAATAGAATTAATTTAGAAGCAGTTTATTTCCAAAAAACCTTTACTGATGATGTTTTTCCAACTTTTGAAAACGGAAATCTAATTTTGAAAAATATCGCCAATCATCAAAACAAAGGTTTTGAATTAAACCTTCAACTCAATAATTTTTCTTTTGGAGATTCTTCTGAATTTAGAGACAATCACAAGATTACGTTCACCAAATACAGTTCAGAAGTTACCCAAGTTAATTCACAAAATCTATTCGTTCCGATTGCTGGTTTTAGCAACGTTTACAGAAGTTTGACAAAAGGTGAAGCTTTAGGTGTAATTGTTGGAACTGCTTACAAAAGAGACAATTACGGAAATTTTGTGATAGGAAATGACGGTTTTCCGTTGGTTTCTCCAGATTTGAAAGTGATAGGAAATCCAATTCCAGATTTTGTCCTCAAATTTTCTCACGAATTTAAGTTGTATTATTTCAGTTTAAACATCGATTGGGAATGGAGAAAAGGTGGCGATGTTTGGAACGGAACCGCTGCAAACCTCGATTATTTCGGGCGTTCTCAAAATTCTGCCGAACAAAGAAACATCGCCAATTACACATTTTCTGGAGTTTTACAAAACGGAAATCCCAATTCTATTTTGGTAGATTTTTACAACGTAAATCAAAATTTTGAAAACAATCTTTGGTACAGATACGGTTACACTGGAGTTGCCGAAAATTACATTTCAAAAGCCACACAAATTCGCTTAAATAACATTTTGCTTTCTTATACAATCAAGCGTAATATTTTGCCATTCAATGAGTTGAAACTTTCCGCTTCGGTTAATAATTTCATACTTTGGAGCAAATACAAAGGAGTAGATTCCACGCAAAATTTCTACAATTCTAGTGATGTGCAAGGTTTAGATTTCTACAATTTGCCTTCTGTGAAATCGTTTGCTTTCCAAATTGCTGTTAAATTTTAAAAACTATCTGAAAATGAAAACTTTACAATATATTTTTCTTTTCCTTTTTGCATTCCAATGTTCATTTGCACAAAAATCTTACAAAAATTATTATTCTGAATACGAAAGTATTCCTAATTATCTGAAATCTAATGAAGAAGCAGAACTTTTTTATCAATTATTTGCCAAAAAAGTAAAATCTGATTACAAAAAAGAAAAGGTTTATGCACAAACCAACCACGTTTTTTTCAAACCGGGAGAAGAACTTTTTTACAAAATTTTGGTGGTAAATGCAGAAAATAATTCGCCAAGTTTTTTGAGTAAAATAGTAACCGTAGAAATGATAGATCCTTCTGGAACGGTAGTAAATAAAAGAAAATTGCAAGTTCTGAATGGTTATGCGAAAGGAAATTTCTATTTTCCTGCAGATGTAAAAGGAGGAATTTATAAACTGCGAGTTTATACCAATTATATGCAAAACGAAATCGGGAAAAATTATTTCGAAAAAGAACTGACGGTACAAAAAACATCTTCGCCAAGAATTTTAATGAAATTAGACTTCCCAAAAAAAGGATTAAGTGCTGGACAAGAAGTTTTGGCAGATTTTTCCCTTAAAAATTTGAATAATGAGGTAATTCCTTTTTATCAGTTTTCTTATGAAGTTTACATCGCAGGAAAAGAAGTTTTAAAAAACGAAGTTTCTACCAATAAAGAAGGTAAAATTCAATTGAAATTTAATTTGCCAAAAGATTTAGAAACCACTGATGTTTTACTCAATATTCGTGTAAATTACGATGGTTTCAAAGAGTCTATTTCTAGAAATGTACCTGTAACTTTGAATAAAGTAGATTTGTTTTTCTTCCCAGAAAGTGGGAGTTTAGCGAATGATATTTCAACCAAAATCGCCTTCAAAGCTTTAAATGAATTTGGACAACCGGTAGATATAAAAGGAGAAATTTTAGACGAAAATCAACAAAAAATTTCAGAATTTGAAGCTTATAAATTCGGAATGGGAAAATTTAATTTTACTCCTAAAAATGGTAAAAAATATTTCGTAAAAATTCTTCAACCCAATATTTCAAAATTATACGAATTGCCTTCTGCAAAGGATAATACCGTGGTTTTGAATACTGAAAAATTCAATGGGAAAATTATTTTAAAAATTCAATCTAATGAAATTCAAAATTTAAAATTAATCGGAAATTTTAGAAATAAAGAAGTTTTTAGCAAAGAATTTTCTTTACGCCAAAAAGAAGAAATCCAACTTGATGAAAAAAAATTTTCTTCCGGAATTTGCAGATTTACAGTATATAATACTGAAAATATACCACTTTGTGAACGAGTGATTTACCTTAATAAATCTCGTGAAATGCAAGTGAAAATCACACCGAATAAAAATACTTTTATCCCAAGAGAAAAAGTAGAACTCAATATAGAAACGCTTGACGAAAACGGAAAACCAATTGCTGCAAATCTCGGTTTGAGTGTGATAGATGACAAACTTTGGACGTATGCTGATGATAAACAAAACACCATATTTTCTTGGCTTCAAATGGATTCTGAAATTGCAGGAAAAATAGAAGAACCTTCATTTTATTTCAAAAAAGACGAACCAAAAGCAGACGAAGCTTTGGATTTGGTAATGCTTACCAATGCGTACCGATATTTTGAATTATTGCCGGAAATTAAGGAAAATAAATTAATGAAATTTGAGTATGAAAAATCGAATTCTGTCTATGGAAAAGTAATTGATGAAAACGGTAAAGATATAGATGCAGAAGTGTTTTTGATGGATTATAGTGCCGAACCAAAAGTTTTGAAACAAAGCACAAAAAAAGCGAGATTTTATTTCACCAATTTTCCTTCGGGTAGAGATTATCAATTGATTTCAAAACCTAAAAATAAGAAGCAAAAAATTTCAATTAAAGTTTTGGCATTTCATCTCGATGGAGAAATTATGGTTACTGAAAGCGAGCTAAAATCTTCACAAAAAGAAGGAAAAGAATTTGAAAAAATTGAAGAAAATTTTAAAGAAAGAGCTTTAGAAAAAATTCAAAATAAAACAGAAAATCAAGTTCAAGTTGAAAGCAAAAGATATTACAGCGGTAAATCTGATTCAACTAAAATTAAAAACATTGAACAAGTAGTAGTGGTAGGTTATGGAATGGCGAAAAAAGAAGCATTAACAAGTTCTGTAGTTTCGGTTTCAAGAAATGAAATCAATGCCAATATTGTTCAATCGCTTTCTGGAAGAGTGGCAGGTTTAGAAATTACCCAAAATTCAGGAATTCCCGGAAGTGCTGCCAATATTAGAATTAGAGGAGCTGCTTCTCTCAACGGAAATCAACCGCTTTTTGTGATTGATGGCGTGATTGTAGATAAAATTGATACCAATATCAATACCAATGATATTAAAAACATCAGCGTTCTAAAAGATGCGGCTGCAACTTCAATTTATGGAAGCAGAGCTGCAAATGGTGTAATCATTATCAATACCAACGATGGAATGCCTTACAATGCTAAACACATTAATTTTTCTAAAGATCATTTTGCGTATTTTAATATTTCTTCGGGTTATCTTAAAAATAGTGATAGTTACGAGAGAGTTTTCACGTATCCAGTTTACCAAGATACCAAAACGCTTTTTAGAGATGATTTCAGAGAAACTATTTATTGGAATCCTGTCATTCAAACCGATGAAAACGGAAAAGCAAAAGTAGAATTTTATAATTCTGATGCCAATACAACTTTCCGAATGATTACAGAAGGTGCTTCTTACAACGGTTTATTAGGAAGAGCAGAAAAAACGTATGCTGTGAAAAGTAATTTGCAAATAGATGCTAAAATTCCGCAATATATTACGATGGCAGATCAACCAGAAATTCCTTTGGTGATAAAAAATAACACGGATAAAATTAAAAGAATTAACCTTAATTATTTCTTGCCAAAAAATATAGGATTGTTGAAAAAAGACAGTTTGGTAATTCTTAACCCTATGGAAAACAGAAGATTGCTTTTGCCTTTATTGGCTAATAGAAGTACTAATTCTAGTCTTCAAATTTCTGCAATTACAGATGATGAAAGAGAAACACAAGTGCTTCCGCTAAAAGTAGAACCGAAAGGTTTCCGTCATTTTATAGATTTTTCGGTAAATAAAGATACGGTTTATCAGTTCAATGTTTTGGATAGAACCATTGATGATAATACGTTTTACCGATTGAGAATTTTTAGAAATACCGCTAATAGAATTTTGAATGATTTAGACAGATTGTTAGACGAACCTCACGGTTGTTTTGAGCAGACTTCTTCTACCACTTATCCTAATTATTTTGTTTTGCAATATTTAAAATCTAAAGGAAAGGTAGATGAAAAATTAGAACAAAAAGCGCTCAAAAATTTGAAACACGGTTACAACAGATTGGTGAATTTTGAAACATCGGAAAATGGTTTTAGTCTTTTTGGTAGTAAACCAGCCAATGTAAGTCTCACTGCATTTGGTTTGATGGAATTTAATGATTTGAAAAATGTATTGAATGTAGATGAAAAAATGCTGGAAAGAACCAAAAAATTTGTTCTATCAAAGAGAAATCCAAATGGAACCTTCAACCTTTCTAATTATGAATCTTATTATGATAAAAAATCTGAATATTATTGGGCAAAACAAGCGTATATTTTGTATGCACTTTCTTCAATTGGTTTGAAGGATGAAATTTCTAAACAATATGAAGTAATTCTTAACCATAATAAAGCAACTGGCGATGCTTATCAAATGGCACTTTTGGCAAATGTAGCTTTTGATTTAGGCAAAAAACAAGATTACAAAGTTTTGTCAGAAAAACTGTACCGAAAATTTTCTGATAATAAATTAAAATCGGAAGTCAATTTTATGGAAGGAAGTGGCAAATCTCTTTCTGCGGAAGTTTTGGCTTTGTATGCTATTTCTCTTTTGAAAAGCGACGAAGAGCAATTGAATTTAACCAAAGTAATCGATGCTTTAGAACTTTCTGATGGTTATTATTCTACTCAATCTAAAGTTTTGGTTTTGAAAGCTTTGTCAGAATATTATTCAAAATTTAATGTAAATTCTTCTAATGCTGAACCTACAGTAAAACTGAATGGAGAATTATTAAAAGAAGAACAATTGATAACCAATGATTTATTGAAAAAAGGACAAAACCAACTCGAAATTTCCTATCCAAAAGGAAAAGGTTTGCCTTTGAATTTTTATGCCAGTTATTTCTCGCTTCAACCACCAAAAGATGAAAATTCTACAATTTTTATGGAGGTTAATTTGTCTCAAAAAGAAGCAAAAATAGGTGATAATGTAAGAATGAATATTAAAATTGAGAACAAAGAAAACCGATATCTTGGAATGATTACTGCAAAAATTGGGATTCCTGCTGGTTTAACCATTCAACCAAAATTATTGAAGGATATGATTGAGAAAAAGCAAATTGCGTATTATGAAATTTTTGATAATTATTTGGTTTTGTATTGGTATAAATTAGAAGAAAAAGCAAGTATCAATCTCAATTTAGATTTAAAAGCAGAATTTTCTGGAAGATATATTGGGAAAGCCAACAAAGTTTATGAATACTATAAACCCGAAAATTATCATTGGAAAGATGGAGTAGAGGTAAAAATTAATGACTAAAAAAGTAGACTGACAGAAATGTCAGTTTATTTTTTTAATTTATTTTCAAAAATTATTGAAAGTTCAGGAATTTTATTTATCTTTGTCAAAGAAAATCAATCATTAATTATGAAACTAGAAGAAGCCAAAGAAAAATACATTCAAACTTGGGGCACATTTGCCACCAATTGGGGAATTAATAGAACAATGGCACAAGTTCACGCTTTGCTTTTAGCTTCGGATAAACCACTTTCTACAGACGAAGTGATGGACGCATTACAAATTTCTAGGGGAAATGCTAATATGAATTTGCGTGATTTAATGAACTGGGGAATTGTAAGAAAAGAATTGGTAAAAGGAGAGAGGAAGGAATATTTCGTTGCAGATAAAGATGTTTGGTATCTTTTTAAACAAATTACCAAAGAACGCAGGAAAAGAGAAATAGAACCAGTTGTTTCGTTTTTAGAAGAACTTAAAAATATAGAAGACAATGATTCTAATGAAGCCAAGGAATTCATCAAATTAATGGAAGATTTCTCATCAGTTACTCAAAAAATCAACAATATTATGGATTTGGCGATAAAAAGTGATGATCATTGGTTAGTTGGGAAGATAACAAATTTGTTAAAATAAAAACTTTGTCAAAGATTCCTTTGCTTCGCAAAAACTTTGACAAAGTATAAAAAGGAAGAATCCTTTTTTTATTTAAAATTAATTTTCAAAAATTACTGAAAATATTATAATTATGAAAAATATAATCATCTATTTGTTTCTAATGCTTTACTTCGGGAGAAGTAAGAGAAGTGCGTTTAATCTTTAAAATTTATAATGATGAAAACTCTTAAAAATCACACCCTTATTTACGATAAAGATTGCCCAATGTGCGCTGTTTATTCATCGGCTTTTATCGGTTCAGGAATGTTAGACAAAAACGGAAGAGAAGCATTTTGCGAAATTTCTTTGGAAGACAAAAATCTTTTAGATTATAATAAAGCGAGAAATGAGATTGCTCTCATCAATCATCAAGAAAACAAGGTGATTTATGGTTTAGACAGTTTATTGCTCATTATCGGAAATTCTTTTCCATTGTTGGTGAAAATTGCAAAAATACAGCCATTGTATTGGTTTTTTCAGAAGCTTTATAAGTTGGTCTCATTTAATAGAAAACAGATTATTCCTTCTGTAAAAGATACTGAAAAAGATGCTTGTGTTCCTGATTTTAATCTAAAATACAGACTTCTTTACATTGGCTTTGTTGCTGTTCTTTCAGCCTTTGTTTTAAGTGAATTTTCTCCGAAATTATGGCAAAATCTTACCCCTAATTTTTATAGAGAATTAAGTGTTTGTTTGGCTCAGATTTTTTGGCAAACACTATTTTTGAAATCTTTTTTAAAAGATAATTTTTGGAATTATTTGGGAAATATGATGACGGTTTCTCTTCTGGGAACTTTATTGCTTATTCCTGCTTTGTTTCTCAATTTCAATGCGTTATTTTTTGGAGTTTACTTTTTTGCAGTAGTTTCAGTAATGTTTTTTGAGCATTTCAGGAGATGCAAAATCTTAAAATTAGGATTTCTGCCTACTTTCTCTTGGTTGATTTTCAGACTGACTTTAGCTTTACTAATTTTCGCAATATATTCAAAATAAACTAATTATGAATTTCCTCACCGCAGAATGGCGAAAATTAGCCATTATCAATTACGAAGTAAATCCAGAAATTTTAGAAAAATACCTTCCAAACGGAGTAGAACTAGATTTTTGGGACGGAAAATGTTTAATAAGTGTTGTGGGCTTTATGTTTTTAAATACTCAACTTTTGGGCATTTCTGTTCCTTTTCATCGTAATTTCGAAGAACTAAATCTTCGATTTTATGTCAAAAAATGGGAAAACCAACAATGGAAAAGAGGCGTAGTTTTTATCAAAGAAATTGTTCCTAAAAAAGCACTTTCATTCATTGCCAATACTTTTTACAAAGAACATTACGAAACATTGCCAATGAAACATCTAATTTCGGAAAATACAGAAGAAATAACTGTAGAATATTTTTGGGGTGAAAATTTGAATAATATCATTCAATTAGTTGCAAAAAATAATCAGCAAAAAATGCTTCAAAATTCTGATTTTGAATTTATTACAGAACATTATTTCGGGTACACCAAAAATGGAGAAAAAACTTTTGAATATGAAGTAACGCATCCAAAATGGAAAAATTATGAAGTTTTAAATTCTTTTATTCAAATTGATTTTAAAGAAAATTATGGTGCTGACTTTGAATTTTTGCAAAACCAAAAACCACATTCTATTTTATTGGCAGAAGGTTCTGAAATTGAGGTGAAAACAAAGAAAATCATATAAATATGACAGGTTTATATTTTGATTTAGAATATGTAATGTTCTTGCTTACAGTCTCTTCAATTTTTTTGCCAATTCTTTTTTTGATAATATTAAATCTTAAATTTAAAAAAATGAAGCTTAGCTTGATTATGATTTTTGTTTATAATCTTCTATTTATTTCGGCTTTCTTTTTTTTACAGAAATTAATTAATCAAAGTCATTCAAAGTATTTAATTCAAATATTAAAATTTGAAAGTCTAATTGCTTTATTTTTAGCTTTTTATATAATTTTTAAATTGATAAAAAAAATTAAATTATGAAAATCATCATTGCAGGAGGTAGCGGTTTTTTAGGTAAAGAACTCGAAACCTATTTTAGAAATAAAAACCACGAGGTAATTATCTTTACCAGAAATCCAAAACAGCAAAACGAAATTTTTTGGGATGCTAAAACCATAGGAAATTGGACAGAAATTTTAGAAAATTCAGACGTCCTCATCAATCTTACAGGCAAATCAGTTGATTGCAGATACACCGAGAAAAACAAACTGGAAATTTACAATTCTAGAATTTTTTCTACCCGAATTTTACAACAGGCAATTGACACATTGCAAAATCCACCAAAAGTTTGGCTTAATGCCAGTTCTGCAACCATTTATATTCATTCTGAAACGCATCTTAATACCGAAGAAAACGGGATAATTGGTGATGATTTTTCGATGAATATTTGTAAGTCTTGGGAACAAGAATTTTTTAAAATAGAAAACGAAAACATCAGAAAAATCGCATTGAGAACTTCTATTGTTTTAGGGAATTCTGGTGGCGCTTTTCCTAAAATGAAACTCATTACCAAATTGGGTTTAGGAGGTAAACAAGGCAGAGGAAAGCAAATGATGAGTTGGATTTATATAGATGATTTTTGCAGAGCAGTAGAGTTTTTAATAGAAAATGAAAAAATTTGTGGAGCAGTAAATGTTACCGCTCCCAATCCTCTCACAAACGAAGAATTCATGAAAACTCTACGAAAAAAATTAAAAATTCCTTTCGGAATAGCAAGTCCAGTCTGGCTGTTAGAATTAATGTCTATTTTTCTAAAAACAGAAACAGAACTTCTTTTGAAAAGTAGAAATGTTTATCCAGAAAAATTAATAAAGAATAAGTTTTATTTTAAATATTCTAATTTTTAATTTAAACGCAAAAAGCAACTCTCATTTCAAGTTGCTTTTTTATTTCTTTGTAACCACTTTTTTGGTTGTGTTCTTAGATTCAGATTTCTGTGCTCTCACCAGTCTTATACTGTCTATTAATCTGTTTCTTCTGTCTCTTATAATGCTGTCTTGCCTTCTTTTAGCTATGAAATTGGTATTCCATATTTTTTCTTGTTCTCTTTTTTGGATACTAAATTCGTAGAAATAGAACTCCTGAAAGTAATGGTCGACATTCCAGTTTTTATCAATTTTTTTAATTTCTGCAATTCTGTTTCCCAGTTCTTTATCAAAAACTACACTGTCGCTTCTATAGTTTTCTCTTAAATAATTGAGGCTTCTTTGTACATGGATGATGTTTTCTTTTGCATTACTTTTTATCATTTCCTCAGGAACTCTTTTTATAGGAAGCTTTTTGTAATTGTCAATATAAAAAGTAGAAAATTTATTCTTTTCTTCGTTTTCTTTGTTTTTTTTGAAAGCACCATGCTTACTAGGCTTTCCAAAGATTTCTTCGGGAAGAAAAGATATTTTTCTTTGTTGAGAAAAATTAATTTGAAATGCAATAAAAGTTAATACAATAGTAGAGATTTTTACCATAGGCAATTAGTTTTAAATGAATTTGAGTAGTAATTTTCATCTAAACTTTTGTTTTATGAAAAACAATAGCCATCTCTTAATTTTTGTAAATTTAATAAAAATTTATCATTTGTCATAATAATTATATTATTTATTTAATATTTATATAAAATCACACTCTTTTTATTTTATTTTACAGAGTAATCATTCATTTATTATTAATTATGTAAAGTATAATATGTGCGAAAAAATCCGTAAATTCGCAAAAATTTTTACAGAAATGAATTACGATATTATTGTTATTGGAAGCGGACCTGGTGGTTATGTTACCGCAATTAGAGCTTCACAATTAGGTTTTAAAACCGCTATTGTAGAAAGAGAAAATCTTGGTGGTATTTGCCTTAACTGGGGTTGTATTCCTACCAAAGCTTTGCTTAAATCTGCTCAAGTTTTTAAATACATTAATCATGCAGAGGATTTCGGATTAAATAAAGTAGAAGCTAGTTTTGAATTTCCAAACGTAGTAGCAAGAAGTAGAGGAGTTGCCAATAAAATGAGCAAAGGAATTGAATTCTTGATGAAGAAAAATAAAATCGACGTTATTTTAGGGAATGCCAAAGTTCAAAAAGGCAAAAAAATCTCTGTAGAAAAAGACGGACAAACTACTGAATATTCTGCTAATCATATCATTATCGCAACGGGTGCTCGTTCTAGAGAATTGCCAAATCTTCCACAAGATGGCGTAAAAGTAATTGGTTATAGACAAGCGCTTACTTTACCCTCTCAACCAAAATCTATGATTGTAGTAGGTTCTGGTGCAATTGGTGTAGAATTCGCGTATTTTTATGCTACAATGGGAACTAAAGTGACTGTGGTAGAATTTATGCCAAATATTGTTCCTGTAGAAGATGAAGAAGTTTCTAAACATTTAGAAAAATCTCTGAAAAAAGCAGGTATTGATGTAATGACAAACGCTTCTGTAGAATCTTTAGATACTTATGGTGAAGGTGTAAAAGCTAATGTAAAAACAGCCAACGGTAACGTAACATTAGAAGCTGATATCGTACTTTCTGCGGTAGGAATTGCTGCAAATATTGAAAATATAGGTTTAGAAGAAGTGGGCATCCAAACGGATAAAGGTAGAGTTTTGGTGAATGAATGGTACCAAACTTCGGTTCCTGGTTATTATGCAATTGGAGATATTATCCCTACTCAAGCTTTAGCACACGTAGCTTCTGCAGAAGGAATTACTTGTGTAGAAAAAATCAAAGGAATGCACGTAGAAACCATTGATTATGGTAATATCCCAGGTTGTACCTATTGTTTACCAGAAATTGCTTCTGTAGGTCTTACAGAAAAACAAGCCAAAGAAAAAGGTTACGAAATAAAAGTAGGTAAATTCCCTTTTTCAGCTTCTGGAAAAGCTACAGCTAATGGTGATACCGATGGTTTTGTAAAAGTAATTTTCGATGCTAAATATGGAGAATGGTTAGGTTGTCATATGATTGGAGTAGGGGTAACTGAAATGATTGCAGAGGCTGTAGCCGCTAGAAAATTAGAAACTACAGGCCACGAAATTTTGAAAACAGTTCATCCACACCCAACTTTATCTGAAGCAGTAATGGAAGCAGTAGCTGCAGCTTACGGAGAAGTAATTCATATTTAAAATAATATGCGCTAAATACAATTAAACCACAGATTTTTCTGTGGTTTTTTTAATTTTACAATTCAAAACTAATAAATTGATGGAAAAAAAGATAGGATTAGTATTATCAGGCGGTGGAACCAAAGGAATTTCGGAAGCTGGTGTTTTACAATTTTTAGAAGAAAAAAACATCTCTCCAGAAATTATTGCAGGTACAAGTGCAGGTGCAATTGTAGGTGGTTTGTATGCTTTCGGGAAATCTCCAAATGAAATTTTAGACTTTTTCAAATCAGTTTATTTCTTTAATTGGAAGCATTTTACGTTGACCAAACCGGGTTTTATTAATTCTGATGTTTTCAGATTGTATCTTAAACCAATCATCGGAGAAATTAAAATTAAAGATTTAAAAAAAGAACTCATCATCAATGCTACAGATTTAATTCAAGGAGAAACTTTTGTTTTTAGTGGCGATGATTATCTTTTAGACGCCATCATTGCTTCATGCTCAGTTCCAGGATTGGCGAGTCCGTTTAAAAAAGATGAGTTGCTTCTAAGTGATGGCGGAATTCTTAATAATTTTCCTTCTAATTTAATCAAAGATAAATGCGACAAGTTGATTGGGGTATATGTGGCACCACTTCAAGATGTGAAAAATATTCAACTGAATTCAATAAAAGCAGTGGCAACTAGAGCTTATGAACTTCTAAGTTACAGTGTCGAAAATTATAAATTCAAAGATTGCGATTGGTTGATTTCTCCTAAAGAATTGTCAAACTACGGAATGTTTGAAAGCAAAAAAACAAGAATGGACGAACTTTTTCAGTTAGGATATTCTGAAGCAGAAAAAACTTTTCCTAAAGATTTTTAGAATTTATTAAAAATAATTCAATTGATTATCAGTTAATTATGTAAATCTGTCAAAAAAATGTAACTAAGATGTAACCATCTGCGTATAATGATATGTAGCGCAATTGCTACATAAAGCCAATAACAATGAAAATTCATTTTACAAAATTTTATCTTTTAGAAGTTTCGGAATTTATATTCACGATTTTTAATACATCACCGCCTAGATTCTAAATTTTACTGTTAAAAATCATTTTAACTTTTACATCTCATTTGCCTAACTTTATTTGTCATTTCTAAATAAGTTGGGGCTATCTCTTATTTTCAAAATTTAAAATAACAATTAAATAATTAAACTATGTTTGAATTTCAATCTTGGATGATTCCTGTAGGAATTGCCGTATTATCACTTGTGTTTTACAAGTTCATTTTGAGAGTTTTCTTCGGATTAGTAATCGTTCCCGAAGATAAAATTGGTTTAGTAACCAAAAAGTTTGTGTTGTTTGGTAAGCAAACCTTACCAGAAGGTAGAATTATCGCCACCAACGGAGAAGCGGGTTTCCAAGGACAAACCTTAGCTCCGGGAGTTTATTTCGGGAAATGGATTTGGCAATATTCTATTCAATTTCAACCATTTACAGTAATTCCAACAGGTAAAATTGGTTTGATTTTGGCGAAAGATGGTGCAGAATTAGAAACTGGTAGAATCCTCGGTAGAAAAGTAGAATGTGATTCTTACCAAGACGCTGTGGCTTTTCTTAATAATGGGGGTAGAAAAGGACGACAAACCGCTATTATTACGCCAGGTTCGTACAGAATTAATACTTTGCTTTTTGATATTGAGTTAACAGATATGGTGGTGATTCCAGATAATGCAGTGGGAGTAGTTACTACTTTAGAAGGAAAGCCTCTAGCAGAAGGGCAAATTGCAGGGAAAATCATAGAAGGACACAATAAATTTCAAGATATTGATGGCTTCTTGAATGCTGATGGTTACAAAGGTTTGCAAGAACAAGTAATTTTGGCAGGTTCATATTTCTTAAATCCGTGGTTTGCAAAAATAGAAATGGTGCATATGACGGAGATTCCTATCGGACACGTTGGTGTAGTAATTTCCTACGTAGGTGAAGAAGGAAAAGATTTAAGCGGCAGTGAATTTAAACACGGAAATATTGTAGAAAAAGGCTTCAAAGGTGTTTGGGCAGAACCTCTAGGTCCTGGTAAATATCCTGTAAATCCTTACATTATGAAAGTAGAATTAGTGCCTACCACCAACCTCGTTCTCAACTGGGCTACTGCCAGAAGTGAGTCTCACCAATTAGATAAAAATTTATCTACCATTACCGTGAGAAGTAAAGATGGTTTCCCTTTTAATCTAGACGTTTCGCAGATTATTCACATACCAACTACCGAAGCTCCAAAAGTAATTGCTAGATTCGGAAATATGGTGAATTTGGTGAGTCAAGTTCTAGAACCTACCATCGGAAACTATTTCCGTAATTCTGCGCAAGATTCAGATGTTATCGCTTTCCTAGGAACCAGAAAAGAGCGTCAACAATCTGCAAGAGAGCATATTGGAAATGTTTTAGACCAATATAATGTTTTCGGAGTTGATACCTTGATTGGTGATATTGTTCCGCCAGAAAGTTTAATGAAAACTCTTACGGATAGAAAATTGGCAGAAGAACAAAAAATCACTTACGAAACCGAAAAATTGGCTCAAGAAACGCGTCAAACTTTAGAAAAAGAAACCGCGATTGCAGATATGCAAAAAGAAATTGTAAAAGCAGATCAAGGCGTAGTAATAGCCGAAAGAATAGCAGATGCAAGCGTGAAAAAAGCAACTGGTGATGCTAATTCTGTAAGATTACAAGCTAATGCAGAAGGGGATAGATTGAAACTTTTGGCAACAGGTGAAGCCGAAAAAACAAGACTTCTTGCAAAAGCAGAATCAGAGAAAATAGAACTTTTGGCAAAAGCAAATGCAGAACAAATTTCATTAACAGGTAATGCCGAAGCAGAGAAAATTCTTGCCATAGGTAAATCTAATGCAGAAGCCTACAAACTTTCTGTAGAAGCAATGGGTGGAAACAACTTTACTCAATTAAAAATTATGGAAAATATCGCATCTCAAAATGTGAAAATTATGCCAGATGTTTTAATAGGAGGTGGCTCAGATTCTGCAAATGGGGGAATTAGCGGACTTCTTGGACTACAATTGCTAGAACAATTACAAAAGAAAAATACAGAAATCCCTAATACAAATAATGGTGAATCAGTATCAGATATTTAAATTAATTCAGATTTTTAAATCTTAATTTTAAGCCAGCTTTTTAAGTTGGCTTTTTAAATTATTTTTAATTTATGTTAAAGTTATAATAAAATTTATATTATGGATAATATTTGATAAAAATATTTGTTACAAAAAAAAGCAATTATATGAAGAAACTATTTACAGTTCTAATGTTAGGTTTATTTGCATTTATTTTTGCAGAAAACCCTATAAAAGATTTGGCAAAAGCCAAAGAAACGGCTAAAGCTGAACACAAACTTATTCTCTTGAAATTTTCTGGTTCAGATTGGTGTGTACCTTGTATAAGACTTCAAAAGCAGATTATGGACACTGAGCAATTTCAATTTTTTTCGGATAAATATCTTGTATTGATGGATGCAGATTTTCCGAGACTCAAGAAAAATAAATTGCCAAAAGAAGAACAAGAAAAGAATGAAGCTCTAGCAGAGAAATTCAATAAAGACGGAGTTTTCCCTAAATTAGTTTTAATGGACCCTAGTGGCAAAGTCCTAAAATTTTGGGATGGCTTTAATAATTGGTCTCCACAAACATTAATAGATAATATAAAACCATTTTTAGAAAAATAATTCATGCTAAAGAAGAGAATTGATAAATTAATGGGAAATCGCTTCGAAATTACCGTTGAAGCAAATTCTAATCAGGAAGCAGATTATTTTTTGAACCTAGCGGTTAAAGAAATCAAAAGGATAGAAGAAAAACTCTCTACCTACAAAGAACATTCTGAGACTAATTTAGTTAATAATAACGCTGGTATAAAACCGGTTACAGTAAGTGAAGAAACCTTTAGACTCATCCAACGAAGCATTAAAATTTCTGAAATTACACAAGGTGCTTTTGATATTACTTACGGTTCTATTGATAAACGTTTCTGGAATTTTGATACTCAAATGAAGACTTTGCCAGATAGAGAAACTGCTAAAGAATTAGTGAAACTCATTAATTATAAAAATATTGTTCTAGACGAAAATAAATTCACTGTTTTTTTAAAAGAAAAAGGCATGAGAATTGGCTTTGGCGGAATAGGTAAAGGCTATGCAGCCGAATGTGCAAAAAAAATCCTGATTTCTAATGGTGTAAAAGCTGGAATTGTAAATGCTTCTGGAGATCTTACAGCTTTCGGAAAACCAAAAGAAGTAGAAAAATGGACCATAGGAATTGCAAATCCAGATGTAGCTCATCAAACTTTTTCAACTATGGAAATTACAGATTTAGCGGTTGCAACTTCTGGAAATTATGAAAAATTTGTAATAATAGAGGGCAAAAAATATTCTCATACTATAGATCCAAAAACGGGTTATCCAATTTCTGGAATAAAAAGTGTTACCATTATTTCTCCCAATGCAGAAATCTCTGATGCATTTGCCACACCTGTTACTATTATGGGGATAAGAGCAGGGCTTGCAATGATTAACCAAATTAAAGGTATCGAATGTATCATTATAGATGATGATAATAACGTCTACACATCTAATCAAATTAATTTACATTAAAAACATATTTAAAAATTAAACAGATATGAAGAAAAACATTTTAATAATGATGGGTGCATTTACCATTCCCATCTTTTTTACCAGTTGTACATCGGTAAAATCTTATCAAAAAAATTATATTAATGATAGTGAAATGCAACTATCTTCTAGGAAAGTAGAGAAAACAGAAAATAATTTTTTACTATACAGAGAAGGTGCTTCTGGCGCTAATGGAGGTAAAAATGGAGGTGGCTGCGGTTGTAATTAAAATCTAAAAATCGAAATATGAAAAAGATTACAACCAGCATTGCTGCTTTGGTTTTTTCGTTGGCTTTCTCCCAAAAAAATACAGATAGTTTATATGAAGTAAGACCATTAAAGATTGATGAGATCAATTTTATTTCGGGGTACTATGATCAGACTGGTACGCATTCTGCAATAATGGGAGGTAACGGAAGCGAAAAAATAGAAGATTTTCACAATGCTTTAGATATTAGATTAATTAAAAAATCAGGAAAATTAGAACATAGTTTTGGTGTAAACCTAACCGCAGAACATCATACTTCTGCTTCTACTGCTTACATAGACAAATCTCCTGAAGGTGCTACTACTATTCCTAATGGCATTAAAACCAAAAGAATTGCCCTATCAAAAGCTTCAGGTTCTAATAATAATGAAACACATGCAGAAAGTTCTGCTTCTAATTTATTTGGATGGAGATTTAATCCTTCACTGAATTGGAAGGTTAAAAATCTAGAAAAAAACACCACATTTGGTTTAGGTGCTTATTATTCATATGAATTTGATTATAATTCATGGGGTGGAGAGGTTTCTTTTGTAAAAGCCTCGCAAGATAATAACAGAGAATTTAGTATAAAGGCTATGGCTTTTTTTGATCAAAGGCAATACATTATTCCTTATGAATTGAGAAATACGATGAGCTATGGAGATTGGAGAAGCAAAAACTCTTACAGTGTTAATATGGCTTATTCTCAGGTTATCAATCAAAGGTTGCAAATTTCATTGTTGGGTGATGTAGCTTATCAACAAGGTTTGCTCTCTACTCCTTATAATAGAGTTTATTTTGACAATTATACTGTTTCTAACGAAAAATTACCAGATAAGAGACTTAAAATTCCTGTAGGATTAAGAGCTAATTATTTTTTAGGAGACAATTTTATCTTTAGAACATACTATAGGTATTATTGGGATGATTGGGGAATGACCGCACATACTGCGAGTTTAGAAGTTCCTGTTAAGTTTTCCCCTAACTTTAGTCTAAGTCCGTTTTTTAGATATCATACACAAACAGGAATCAAGTATTTCAATGAATATGCTACCACGCCTACTGGTCTAGATTTTTATTCATCAGATTATGATTTGTCTAAATTTAACAGCCAAAATGTAGGATTAAATTTACATTTTGTACCTCAGGATTGGGGTGTTTTTCACGATGTAGATTTCAGATACAGTCATTATAAAAGGAGTGATGGTTTATCAGGAAATAACCTCACCTTAAGCCTTACATTCAAATAACAAAATGATACGCTTCAGAAATTCTGGAGCGTTTTTATTATGGCAGCTTTTCCGCCCTCCGTTACCGCTTTTTTGTAAAATTGCCAATGCATTTTCCAAGCTATTTACAAAAAGAGCTCCACTCAGGTCGGGCTGCAATAGAACAAATCAAAAATGATATTATTTGATAACTTTAAAATAAATAAAAGCACAAAGCAAAGAAAGTCCCGTACATACCAACCAAAGCGGAGGAAACCCAAAAGAATTGATAATCATTCCACCGATGTAACCTGCGAGAATTTGTCCGATACTCCAAGTCATCATATAGATAGAAGCGTATTTTCCTGTGTTGGTTTTTCCTGCAAATTTTAGGTAATAAGAATTCATAAATGGTAAAGAAAGAATTTCGCCAAAGGTAATGATGAGCATTCCACCAAAAGCAATGAGAAAAGCATTCATCAGGTTCATTCCGCTATTCAAGAAATAGAACAAAACCATCAACAAAGTTCCAGTTACGATGATGATTTTTTTACTATACTTATGGTCAATAGCATTCACCAAAACCATTTCTATCATAACAATCAAAAGTCCGTTTAATGACATTACAATTCCTATAATTTGTTCGTCAAGTTTCAAACCCACTTTATAAAACAAAGGTACGTTGGTAAACAATTGAAAGAAACAAAAAGTGTAGAGTAGCGTTCCTAATATAAAATAAATAAACGGTCGATTTTTGAGCGGAGAAACTTCTTCTTTGGCTTCTTCTGAATGATTTTTGTGAATTTCTGTAGTTTTAAATTTTAAATTAAGCATTATCAATCCCGCAAAAATACTGGTACAACCGTCAACATAAAACAGAAGTTTATAATCATAATGAGACAAAATTCCACCCAAAAAAGTACCAATGCTCCAACCAAGATTCATCGCTAATCTTAATAATGCAAATGAACGGGTTCTAATTTCTGGAGTAGAATTAGCCGCAATGGCTGCGGTATTGGCAGGACGGAAACTCTCATTTACAGCTGCCAAAAGAAAAATTACCACCAAAAAAAGATAAAAATTTTGCGCAAATGGTGCTAAAATAAAGAAAACTCCACCACCTATTAATGCCGAAACTTGTACAAAATGATAACCAAATTTATCACTCAATCTGCCACCAAAATAAGCACCCAAAATAGAACCTAGACCATAAACTGCAATTGCCAAACCTGCTAGCTTAGGCGTTTGATGTAGATATTGTGTACAATATAAGGTAAGAAATGCAAGCACCATGGTTCCGCTTCGGTTGATGAGCATCACCAAAGAAAGCAACCAAATATTTTTGGGCAAACCTGCAAAAGCTTGTTGATATAATTTAATTGGAGATTGCATTTTAAATAATTAATGAGTGTAAAACAAAAAGTGATGATAATGAATCTTTATTTCTAAACCTCAACCTTAACCTAAAAAAAATATTTGCTGTAAACTAATATTCCAACAATAATAGAAAGTAAAGTAGATAAAATTACAGCTCCGGCAGCGATATCTTTTATCAAACCTATGTTTTTATTGAAATTAGGCTCTACAAAATCACAAATTTTTTCGATGGCTGTATTCAAAGTTTCGGCAATTAAAACCAAAAAACAAACCAAGAGAATAAGTGAAGCATCTGTAGAATTTAATTTAAAATAAACGATTAAAAATAAATTAATAAGCAGGGCAAAAACCTCCAACTGAAAGTTTCTTTCAGATTTTAACATCCAAAAAACACCTTTGATGGAGTAGAGCAAACTCTTATAAAATGGAGGTTTTTTCACTTTATCTTTCTTTTAAAATTAACCTAATATAAATAATTTTGTCTTCCAACTTCTGACTTCTAAACTCACTTTACCAATTCTGGTCAACCATATAAATTAATTGTGTCATTACCGCAGCTCCTAGAAGCAATTCTCGTCTGTTTACTTTTTCGAAAGTATCTTCTGGGGTGTGATGGATGTCAAAATATCTCTGAGAATCTGTAGAAAAATTAGAAACAGGTACGTTCAGCTCTCTTAAAGGGGTAATGTCTGCACCACCATAATTCCCTGTAAATTCATAAATTCCATAAGGATTAAAAAGTTTTTCCCAAGATTTCATAGATTGGGCTTTTTCGGCATTCATTCCTACAGAAAATCCTCTCGGCGTGAAGCCTCCACTGTCACTTTCTAAAGCAAAAAGATGGGGCTCGCCAGATTTTTTTACATTTTCTAAGTAAGTTCTACCTCCGCTTAAACCATTTTCTTCATTGGCAAAACATACCACTCTAATGGTATGATTGTTTTTGATATTCAAATTTTTAAAACTTCTGAGGACTTCTATACTTTGTACAATCCCAGCTCCATCGTCATGTGCACCTTCACCCACATCCCAAGAATCTAGATGGCCACCAACTACGATTACGCTGTTGTCTTTATTTCCTGTGATTTCTCCAATTACAGAATGGGTAAGTTTTTGACCGTTCATGCCACAATTAGAGTTCAGAACAACTTCTACGAGTTGTCTTTTGAGCAATGCTTTTTCTAATTCCTCTGCTGTTTCAGCTCCAATGGCAACTGCAGGAATTTTAGCAATTCCGTCTTCATATTTAAGGCTTCCAGTGTGAGGAACATCATCAAAATTAGAAGTCAATGAACGGATAATCACTGCTTTTCCTCCTTTTTTAGCCACTTCTGAAGCGGTAATTCTCCTATATTTGCCCGCATCACCATAAGCTTGACCAGTTACAATAAACTCTTGCTTGAAAGGATAATTAAAAAATACAATTTTATCTTTAATCACTTCAGCAGGAAGTTTCTGAAAATCTTCTATACTTTTTACCAAAATTAGATGACCTTTCAAGTCTTTTCCTTGGGTACCTTCGGAATTTCCTAAAGAAAGCATTTTGATATTTTGCCATTTTCCGTTTCCTATTTTCACTTGTAGAGATTCTTTACCACGCGTCCACACATTTACCATTACAGGTTGTAGCCAAACTTTATCTGCACCTGCATCTTTCAGTTTTTGCAACGCCCATTGGGTGGCTTTTTCATAATTGGCACTACCTGAAAGTCTGTTTCCTATATTTTTGGTAAGTTCTCTTAGGTCTTCGTATCCTTTTCCTTTGGTTAGTATCTCGTCTGAAATTTTTCTAAATTGGGTAGAATCTTCTTTAAAATTTTGGGCATAAAAAAATCCGCCCAAAAAGAGCGGAAGTAAATACATTAGTTTCTTCATATCAAATTTTCTTTTGGGAGTACTAAAATAGTTAAATTTTGAAACTTCTCCCAAAGAATTTTTAATGCAAGCTAAAATTTAAATAGATTCTTAATCCATATCATACATAAGGAGCGCAGTGACCAATTTGGGCTCAATGTAAGTACACTTTGGAGGCATTTGAAGGTTTTGGCTGGTCAACTTAGTGATGTCATTAAAACCAACCGGATGTAATCCGAAACCAACTGAAAACTCTCCAGAATCTATTTTCTCTTTTAATTTTAAAATTCCCTCTACACTAGAACTACCTCTTAAAAAACTCAATCGCTCATTTTCTTCATTGTTGTTTTCTATTCCTAGAATAGGACTCAGAATATATTTGAATAACAATTGATGGTCTATGCTGTCTAGTCCCATATCTAGATTACGAAGCTCGTGTTTTACGTGCAGCGAATAAAATTTACCACCCATATACATAGAAATGTGATATTTCTGAGAAGGGTAGTATGGTCTATCATTCTTTTCGTGGATTAAGAAATTTTCTGAAATCTTTGCTAAAAATTCTTCTTCCGATAACCCATTAAGGTCTTTCACCAGCCTGTTGTAATCATGAATTTTGATAGATTGATTAGAAACCAAATAACTCAAAACAAAATTGTATGGTTCATTGCCATTATGTCTTTTGTTTTTTTCTTTTAGTTTCTGAGCATATTTTGCAGAAGAATCTATTCTATGATTGCCATCAGCCAAATAAAATGTATCAATTTGATCTAGCACTTCTTTGAACTGCTGAAGTTTTAATCTGTTGTCAATTCTCCAGACTTTATGCCTGATTCCTCTTTCGTCAGTATAATTAATAATGGGAACATTTTTTTCTTCGTGATTCATTAGAAGTTCCACTTTCGGACTAGATTGGTAGGTAAGAAGTAGAGGTTCTGCATGTAGATGAACTTTTTCTAAGTAATGAGTAAATTTCTCATATTTATTTTTAAGCGCAGTTTCGTGTCTTTTGATTTTACCATCTAAAAAATCATCAATACTTATCAATCCTAATAGTCCTCTAAAAATGGTTTTATTAGGCATAATCTGCTCATAAAGATAATAACTGGATGAATCCTGAACCAATTTATTTTCAGCAAGCATTTCCTCGAAATTGGTTCTTACTTTGCGCAAATTTCTATCTACATCTTTTGATTTGCTACACAGATAGGGCTTTAACATTTGAATGTAAGACGAGTCTTCTGCAGCTTTTTTATTGATTTCATCCTGAGAAAAATTTTCTATAGGATGGGTAGGAAATTTATCAATAAAATCATTATGAGGTCTTACTCCTCGAAATGGTTTAAATGTGGGCATAATATTCTCTACTTATTTTTATAATTTGTTCGGCTAATTCTATACCTGTTTTTTCTAATGCGTCTATGGTTACAGAAGCTAAATTTGGGGATAATGATAAAGAAGGATGCATCAGTACCTGTATATCTGGTTTGGGCTCATATTCGAAAACGTCTAATGCGGCACCAGCCAGTTTTTTGTTTTCTAAATAATCTACTAATGTAACCTCATTTACAGCACCTTTGGCTAAGTTGACAAAGTAAGCCCCTTCTTTCATAATCTCAAATTCTTCAAAATCTATAAGGTACCCCGATTTTTCGGTATTAATGACACTTATAAAGTCTGATTTTTCTAAAATTTCTTCAAATTTAACAGATTTTAACTCAAAAACAAGTTTTTGACCATCAAAAAAATCCAAAGTTACTTTTTCTGTCTTTGAAATTTCATTATAAGTTAAGACATTCATCCCTAGTGAAATGCCTATTTTAATGACTTCTGCAGCATGATTTCCACTACCAATTACGCCTAAAGTTTTACCGAAAAGTTCTGTAGAATTTTGATAAGATTTTTTTAACAAATTGAATTTGGTATCTCCTTCCAGAGGCATCATTCTGTTGGCATCATGTAAAAATCTAGCCAATGAAAAAAAATGAGCAAAAACCAATTCTGCTGCCGCTCTAGAATATGAATGTGGAGTAGAAATTACATATAGACCTTTTTCTATTGCATAATCTACTGCTACATTATTCATGTCTATACCAGATTTTCCTATGATTTTTAAGTTTTTGCAAGAGTCTATCACTTCACCATCAATAGAGGTAGCGTTCTTTACCAATAAAACGTCAACTTGATTTTCATTGATGAATCGGATAAGGTGTTCTTGTGAGACTCTATGCTCTAGAATTTCGTGACCAGCTTCTTTTAAAAGCGTTTCGCCAGAGCTTGAAATTCCGTCATTTGCTAAAACTTTCATAAAACTAAGAAAATTGGGTCTAGTAGTTGAGATTTGGTATTAATTTTTCAATGAACACCAAATCTCAATAACTTATTTACAGAGATTTCATTACATCTACCAAAACTTGTACGCTTTCTATAGGCATTGCATTATAAATACTTGCTCTATAACCGCCAAGGCTTCTGTGTCCATTTAATCCGCTTATTCCAGCAGCTTTCCAAGCAGCATCAAATGCTTCTTTTTTAGACTCGTCTGTTAGATAAAAAGAAACATTCATGGTACTTCTATCTTCTGGTACAGAAAAACATTCGAAAAGTGGATTGCTGTCTATTTCATCATAAAGCAATTTTGCTTTAGCATTATTTCTAGCTTCAGCTGCGCTTATTCCACCATTGTTTTCTATCCATTGTAAGGTTAATAATGAACAATAAACAGCAAATACTGGCGGAGTATTAAACATAGAATCTTTAGAAATATGAAGAGAATAATCTAAATAAGAAGGGATATTTCTACCTGTTTTTCCTAAAATATCTTTTTTTACAACCACTAGAGTAGCACCAGAAGGGCCCATATTTTTCTGTGCACCGGCATAGATAATTCCAAATTGTGAAAAATCTATTTCTCTAGAAAAAATATCAGAACTCATATCGCAAACAATAGGAACTTCCGTTTTTGGGAAATCCTTCATCTGGGTTCCATAGATGGTATTGTTAGAAGTGCAGTGGAAAAAATCGTATTCAGTACCTACAGTGTAATCTTTTGGGATGAAAGAATATTTTTCTTCTTTAGAAGAGCCAACTACATCTACCGTACCGAATTTTTTTCCTTCTTTTATGGCGGCGGCTGCCCAACTTCCAGAATCTAAATACGCTGCTTTTCCGCCTTCTTTCATTAGATTGAACGGTGCCATTACAAACTGTAAACTTGCACCACCTTGTAAGAAAAGTACTTCGTAGTCATCTCCTAATTTCATCAGTTTCTTTACCAAAGCTCTGGCTTCTTCCATTACCGCAATAAATTCTTTGCTTCTATGCGAGATTTCTAGAATAGATAATCCCATTCCGTTAAAATCTAATACGGCCTGTGATGCCTTCTCAAAAACTTCTTGTGGTAAAATGCTTGGTCCAGCACTGAAATTGTGTTTCTTCATATTTTCTAAATTCTATTTTTCTGATTTATCATTAAAAAAACCCGCTCTTAGAACGGGGTTTTGGGGTTTATTCGCCGTGTAAAAATGCCTTTTTACTTAGTAATTCCGTATCCGTTTCTACGTGGTCATCGTCTGGTACACAGCAATCTACTGGGCACACCGCAGCACACTGAGGCTCTTCATGAAAGCCTTTGCACTCTGTACATTTATCTGGAACAATGTAGTAAACATCATCACTCACAGGTTTTTGAGCTGCATTAGCATCTATCGTTAATCCAGATTTTAGGGTAACGGTTCCCTTTAAAGAGGTTCCTTCAGAAGCTTTCCAATCTACTGCTCCTTCATAGATTGCGTTATTTGGACATTCTGGTTCACAAGCACCGCAATTGATACATTCGTCTGTTATTATAATAGCCATTGCTACGTTTTTTTTAAATTTGCACAAAATTAGTAATTTTCAACTTACCGAGAAAAGATTTCGGTGGTAAAACTTATCTTTTTTTAGGTATTTTTTATAAATTTTAATCAATCAATCAAAAAATAAAGCATCTAATGAAGCAAGATTTTAAAATACAGGGGCTAAGCAAGTTGGGGAAATTTCTTCATCATTTTTTAGAAAAACCTACCGAAGATTATTCTCAAGACGAAGCCGAACTCTTTGCTCTGATGAAGAGAAGTGAAGTAGAAAACCCTTGGTTCACACAAGAGAATCAAAGATTTTGCTTTAAAAACTGGGCGGATATTTTAAAAGAAGAAAATATAAAAAATTGGTTAGCTAATTACAAAATATCTCACCATTCCAAAAGAGTAGGACTCATTTTGGCAGGAAACATACCATTGGTTGGTTTTCACGACGTGATTTGTGTAATGCTTAGCAATCATATTCCAATAATCAAACTCTCGTCTAAAGACAAACTCATTTTACCTTTCTTACTCAATAAATGGGGAGAATTTTCTGAATGGAATTTAGAATATCAAATGGTAGAAAAATTGACAGAATTTGATGCGGTAATTGCCACTGGAAGCAATAATACGGCACGTTACTTAGAGTATTACTTTAAGGATTCTCTTTCTATAATCAGAAAAAACAGAACTTCTGTAGCGGTGATAAAAGGTGATGAAACCAATGAAGAATTGCAACTATTAGCAGAAGATATTTTCAGGTATTTTGGCTTGGGTTGTAGAAATGTAACCCGACTTTTTATTCCGAAAGATTTTGAATTAAGCAGACTTTTTGAGAATTTTATTCACTTTAAAGATATTATTAATCACCACAAATATGCTAACAATTATGATTACAATAGAGCAATTTATCTTTTAAATAGAGAATTGTTTTGGGATAATAATTTTGTGATGTTAAAAGAAGATGAAGCCTTGTTTTCTCCGCTTTCAGTTTTGAATTTTAGCAGATACGAAAGTATAGAACAAGTGAAGTCTTTTCTTGATGAAAACGAAACCAATATTCAGTGTATCGTGGCGAAGGCAGAACTAGAAATCACAAATTCTATTCATTTCGGAGAAGCGCAAAATCCTAGTCTAGACACTTACGCAGACAATGTAGATACCATGAAGTTTCTAGAAGTTATCTAAAATCAATCATTAATCATGGAAATCACCATTCAAAATCAAAATGCAAAAGCGGTTATCAAAACCAAAGGCGCAGAGCTAAGTTCACTTCAAAAAGAAGGTAAAAATTATATCTGGGAAGTAAATTCCGAATTTTGGAATAAAACTTCACCCATACTTTTTCCGATAGTTGGGGCTTTGAAAAATGGAGAATATCAATTTGAAGATAAGTTGTATCAGCTTCCTCGACATGGTTTTGCTAGAGATTTTGAGTTTGAAGTCGCAGAAAAATCAGAAAATTCTGTGGTGTTTTCTTTGAAAAGTTCAGAAGAAACTAATAAGGTTTATCCGTTTGATTTTGAATTGAAAATTTCTTATGTATTAGAAAACAATACATTGATAGTGAAGTATGAGGTCATCAATCATTCTTCAGAGAAAATGTATTATTCTATAGGTGCGCATCCTGCATTTGCAATAGATGGCAATTTCGAGGAATATTCTTTGATTTTTGATGAAGAAAAAGATTTGGAAACTTATCAATTGAGTCAAGATTTATTTTCTGGTAAAACCGAAATCGTTAAACTTGAAGGAAATAGTTTGTCTTTACAATATCATCTTTTTGAGAATGATGCCTTGGTTTTTAAGAATTTTGCCACAAAATCTTTAACCTTAGCAAAAAATAACAAACCTGTTATGAAAGTGGAGTTTCCAGAATTTCCGTATTTAGGAATTTGGACCAAAAAAGATGCGCCTTTTATTTGCATAGAACCTTGGTTGGGCATTGCAGATAATGCATCCACATCAGGAAATTTAACCGAAAAAGAGGGAATTCAAATGCTAGAACCCAATACAGCAAAATCTGTGTCTTGGTCTGTAGAATTGTTTTAAAATTTTGCCAATCTCAAAAAAAGATTTAATTTTAGCTTTTTAATCAATAAAAACAAAAATCTATGGAATTTCAAAGTACATTAGTTTCTCAATCTTCAGAGATTGAAAAAGCAGAATTTTACAAAAAAACTTATTTACACGTTGGCTTAGCAATCTTAGCATTTGCCGGACTAGAGTATCTATTATTATTTAACATCCCAGAGGATTATATCATTGCGATGGTTTCTAACAGAATCTCATGGTTGTTTATTTTAGGACTGTTTTGGTTAGGTTCTACATTGGCTAATAAATGGACGCTTTCTCAGAGTAAAAATGTTCAATATCTAGGACTGTTATTTTATATAGTTTTAGAAGCGGTGATTTTCTTACCATTAATTTATATGGCTATTGTCTATACTAACGGAATAGAAGTGCTGAAGCAGGCTGCTATTATGACAGGGATGTTATTTGCGGGATTAACCGCTCTAGCTTTTTTCAGCAATAGAGATTTTTCTTTCTTGAAAAATGTAATTGTTATTGGTGGTTTTTTAGCTTTAGGTTTAATTGTTGTTGCTGCAATTTTTGGATTTAATCTTGGGCTATGGTTCTCTTTGGGAATGGTGATTTTAGCCTCTGCTAGTATATTATATGAAACCCAAAAATTAAAAGATGTTTACACACCTAATCAGTATGTAGGAGCTTCTTTGCAATTATTTGCTTCAATCATGCTATTGTTTTGGTATATTTTGAGAATTTTATCAAGTAGAAAATAAAATACTAATTATTTATTATAGAAAATCCAGATGTTACAATCTGGATTTTTTTGTGTTTAATTCTGTAATAAAAATCATCACCGTCTCACCGAATCTAGCAGCTATTCTTTCAGAAATATTCAACAATTCTGTCTCGGTGAATTCTTTTCTTTTTTGGTCATTCTCGAAAATCAAAAGTAAATTGGTGTTTTTTCCTTCGGTTAGCATTTCAGACTTTACCTCCGACAAAATATATTTTTCTACATCGTATAGATTCTCTATCATTAAGGCTAATTCTGTGTCTACATATTGATTCCAGTTTTCTATCTGGCTTTCTACCGTGTGAAAGGTGATGCTTAGAATGCTCATTTTTCTTATTTTTGAAAATTATTTTACAAAAATACTTAAAAATGACTAAAGGTTTTTTCACGATACTACTTTTATTAATTTCAAATGTTTTTATGACTTTTGCTTGGTATGGTCATCTCAAATTTCAAGAATGGGGCTGGATGAAGAAATCTGTACTTTGGTCTGTAATCTTAATTAGTTGGGGGTTTGCATTGTTTGAATATATTTTCCAGGTTCCTGCCAATAGAATTGGGTTTAAGGAAAATGGAGGCCCTTTCTCTTTGTTTCAATTAAAAATTATTCAAGAGGTCATTACACTCACCGTATTCACTGTTTTTGCCATTCTATTTTTTAAAACAGAAAGTTTTAAATGGAATCATCTAGCAGCTTTTGTGTGCCTCATTCTAGCGGTTTATTTTGTTTTCAGAAAGTAGAATTAATTCAATTTTCTAAAAATAATTCCATTTTCAGAAATGAAAAATCATCTTTTATTGATGATTAAAAAAACTTGAAAAAAATCATATTTGTGGATAATAATTTCAGGGAAAACTTGGGAGATTTTCGGGTATTTTTCGTATATTCGTGCGTTATTTGAAAATGAAAAATTAAGAAGTCAATTGTCATGTTTAATCGGTTGATTTCCATTTAATTAAAAAATAAAATATGCATAAAGAAGGAGAAAGACTTATTCCTATCAACATTGTTGATGAAATGAAAACGTCTTACATAGATTATTCTATGTCGGTAATTGTGTCTAGAGCGTTACCAGATGTAAGAGACGGCCTCAAACCTGTACACAGAAGAGTTTTGTATGGTATGTATGGTTTAGGCGTTTTTTCTAACAGAAAATACTTGAAATCTGCGAGAATTGTTGGGGATGTTTTAGGTAAATACCATCCTCACGGTGACTCTTCAGTTTATGATGCTATGGTAAGAATGGCACAACCATGGAGTTTACGTTATCCTCAGGTTGACGGACAAGGGAACTTCGGGTCTATGGATGGTGATCCACCTGCTGCAATGCGTTATACCGAAGCCAGACTAAAGAAAATTTCAGACGAAATTCTTTCTGATTTAGATAAAGAAACAGTAGATTTTCAAAATAACTTTGACGATTCCCTTACCGAACCAAAAGTTTTACCTACTAAAATCCCTAATTTATTAGTAAATGGTACTTCTGGTATTGCAGTAGGTATGGCAACCAACATGGCGCCACATAATTTGTCTGAATCTATAGATGCTATTTGTGCTTATATAGACAACAGAGAAATTACAATTGATGAGCTAATGAAACACATCATTGCTCCAGATTTCCCAACAGGTGGTATTATCTATGGTTATGACGGGGTGAGAGATGCCTTCCATACAGGTAGAGGTAGAATTGTGTTAAGAGCCAAAGTAAGTTTCGAAGAAGTACACAATAGAAATGCCATCATTGTTACTGAAATTCCTTACCAAGTCAATAAAGCAGAGATGATTGCCAGAACTGCAGAATTGGTGAAAGATGATAAAATACCTGGAATTTATGAAATTCGTGATGAATCTGATAGAAACGGACTTCGAGTTGTTTACGAATTGAAAAATGACGCCATCCCAAATGTAGTTCTTAATTTATTATATAAATATACTTCGCTTCAAACTTCTTTCTCTGTTAATAATATTGCATTGGTAAAAGGTAGACCAGAGCAATTGAACTTGAAGGATATCATCCATCATTTCGTAGACCACAGACACGAAGTAATTGTAAGAAGAACTCAGTACGAACTAAGAAAAGCACAAGAAAGAGCACATATCTTAGAAGGCTTTATGAAGGTGATTGGTTCTCAAGAATCTTTGGATAAAGCAATTGCCATCATCCGTCATTCTGCCAATCCTCAGGAAGCGAAAGAAGGCTTAATTGCAGAATTCGAACTTTCTGAAATCCAAGCTCAAGCCATTCTAGACCTAAGACTAGCACGTCTTACCGGAATGGAACTAGATAAAATCCGTGCTGAATACGAAGAAATAATGGCTCTCATCAAAGATTTAGAAGATATCCTTTCTAATGAACCTAGAAGATACCAAATCATAAAAGACGAACTTCTAGAGATTAAAGCGAAATACGGAGATGAAAGACGTTCAGAAATAGATTATTCTGGTGGCGAAATGTCGATAGAAGACCTTATCCCGAATGAAAAAGTAGTTCTTACCATTTCACACGCAGGTTATATCAAAAGAACACCTCTTTCTGAATACAAAATACAAAGTAGAGGTGGAGTAGGCAATAGAGCGGCAACTACCAGAGACGAAGATTTCTTAGAGTACATCGTTTCTGCAACCAACCATCAATACATGATGTTCTTTACAGAAAAAGGTAAATGTTATTGGTTGAGAGTTTTCGAAATCCCTGAAGGTTCTAAAACGGCTAAAGGTAGAGCAGTTCAGAATTTAATCAATATCGAACCTGATGATAAAATCAGAGCTTATATTAGAACCAATGACCTTAAAGATGCAGAGTACGTAAATTCTATGTATCTGGTGATGGTAACTAAAAAAGGTATTATCAAGAAAACTTCTCTTGAACAATATTCTAGACCAAGAGTTAATGGTATCAATGCCATCGAAATCAGAGAAGATGACCAATTGTTAGAAGCAAAATTAACAACGGGTAACTCTGAAATTATGATCGCTACCAGAGGTGGTAAGTGTATCCGTTTCCCAGAAGAAAAAGTAAGAGCCGTGGGCAGAACTTCTATCGGAGTGCGTGGAGTAGACCTTTCTGATGGAGATGAAGTAATTGGTATGATTGTTGTCAATGATATGGAAAAAGAATCTGTATTGGTTGTTTCTGAGAGAGGATATGGTAAACGTACCGCTGTAGAAGATTATAGAATTACCAACAGAGGTGGAAAAGGCGTGATTACACTCAACATTACCGAAAAAACAGGTGACCTTATCGCTATACAATCTGTAACTGATGAAGATGGTCTAATGATTATCAATAAATCTGGAGTGGCCATTAGAATGGGCTTAGATGCCCTTAGAATAATGGGAAGAAATACGCAAGGGGTGAAATTGATTAATCTTAAAGCAAATGATGAAATTGCTGCCGTAGCCAAGGTAACAATGGATAAAGATGTAGAAGACGAAGAATCTGAACTAAATGCTGAAGCGGAAAATACTGATGCAATAGCATCAACATCCACCGATACAGAAGAAACCAAAGATTCTAAGGAGGATACTTTACAAAACGACGAAGAATAATAATTATATTTACAAAGGACAAGTCGTGGCTTGTCCTTTTTCATTAAAATCAAATTTAGCGTTATGAAAAAAATAATTTTAACTGCAGCAGTTCTTGCTTTCAGTTTTTCATTGGCACAGAAAAAAGAAATTGCTAATGCTTTTAAAGCTATTGAATCTGGAGATGTAGCTACCGCTAACTCTCAAATTTCTGCTGCTGAAGCTAGTTTAGGAGGTAAAACCTACTTGCTAGAGCCTTCAGTGTTAGAACAATATTATTATGCAAAAGGAATTGCTTTATTAAAAGCGGGTAAAACTTCTGAAGGTGCCGAAATTTTAGCAAAAATTAGTGAATTAGGAAAAGCTAAAATTTACACAGGTAAAAACTCCGAAAAACAAAAAGTGTATTTTGTAGGAAAATCAGAAGCAGATGCATCTGGTGTTACTGGCCTTAAAGAAGAAACTTATGTTCCTACTACAACTTCTAAAATTGGAAACGAAGTTAATCCTATCCTCAATAAAATAAATGAGGAAACCATGAAGGAGTACAATGCCAAAAACTATGCTCAAGCTGGAAAAGGATTTTTAGAAATTCATAACCTATTAAAAGCAGCCGGAAGCGAAGATAAAGTTTACAAGTATTATGCTGCATTGGCTTTTGCACAAGGAAATATTGCTGATGAGTCTTCTAAATTATTCAAAGAATTGATTGATGAAGGGTATACTGGTGTAAAATCTGAATACAAAGCCAAAAATAAAAAATCAGGACAAGTAGAATCTCTTGATAAAAATACTTTTGACCTTTATAAAAAAATGGGGGCTACATCAGAATATACTGATTTTAAAGAAGAAAAAACCCCTAGTGTTGAACAAGAATTGTATGAAACGGCTGCTGCTTTATACATAGATGCTCAAAAATATGATGATGCTTTAAATATCATCGAAAAAGGATTAGTAAAATTTCCGAAAAGTTCTAAACTTTCTGAACAAAAAGGAACAACTTACTATAAATCTGGTAAAATGGACCAGTTCATGTCTAACCTAAAAGAACAAGTAGCCAAAGACCCTACCGATAAAGTAAGCTGGTATAATCTAGGTGTTTTAGCAAGTAAAGACCCTTCTAAAATGGCAGAAGCTGAAGGTTATTTTAAAAAATCCTTAGAAATTGACCCTACCTATAAAGAGGCTTTACAAGGAGTGATTTTTAATATCTATATTAATGGAGATGATAAAGCCATTGAAGCTATAGATGCTGCCAGAAAAGCAAAAAAAACAGAATTGTTTAACAAACTCCTTGCCGAAAGAAGAGATAGATTTGCTAAAGCTCTTCCTTATGCTGAAAAATGGTATGCTTTAGATTCTAAAAATTTAGAAGTAGTTTCACTTTTAAAAGGACTTTATCAAACCGCTCATAATGATGCTAAATTCCAAGAAATGAAAGCTGTAGAAGCAGCTCTCAAAGCGGGTAAATAATTCTTTTATAAATAGTATTTTTAATAAAAAGTTCTGATGTTTTCAGAACTTTTTATTTTTTGGTAATCAAAAGTTTTTCGCAAACCATTTTACTCATAGATTCTTTTTTTGAGTCATAGCTTATCGTAAAAGAAGAATCAAATTTTTCTATGGATAAAATTTCTATCTCTTTTCCTAATGACAACTCTCTTTGATTCAGATAATTTAAAAAATCATCTGTAGAGATGGTTACAGAACGCAGAATCACAACATCTCCTATTTTGCATTCACTGAGTTTTTTAAAGTTTTGATTGATAATGTTACCATCCTTATCAGGAATGGGTTCACCATGGGGGTCTATTTTGGGGTAATTCAATAATTCATCCATCTTATCAAAAAAAATCTCAGAATGTAGATGTTCTAGTTGTTCTGCAATTTCATGTACATTTTCCCAACCAAATCCCATCTTTTCTACCAAAAACATCTCTGTAAGTCTATGTTTTCTTACAACTATGGCAGATTCTTTCATTCCAGATTCTGTAACTTTTATCGGTTTGTAAGTCTCATAGATCACCCAATTTTTATCCGCAAACTTCTTCATCATGCTATTCACTGATGGCATTTTAATGTTTAAAAACTTACTCAGCTCATTTACGGTAACTTGATTTTCAGCATCCATTAAATGAAAAATAGCTTTTAGATAATTTTCTTCTGTTAAAGAGTTCATGTTGTTGTTAGATGAATTAATTTTCAAATCTAACATTATTTTTTAACATAAAAAAACCTCCAATTTTCATTGGAGGTAAAAACTAATAACCATGAAAACTCAAATTAAACATGAGAATCGTTATTATTATTACAAATAACGTGCCAAAAAGAAAATGGCGTCTCGTTGAATAAGTTTCCATTGCAAAACTACAAAAAAAAATATTACATTTGCAAAAAAAATTTAAAAAAAATTATGTCAAGTAACATTACATTTACAATGATTAAGCCAGATGCGGTTGCTGATGGCCACATTGGGGCGATTTTAGAAATGATTTCTAATGCAGGATTTAAATTCAAAGCTTTAAAATTAACTCAACTTACCGTAGCAGATGCTAAAAAATTCTATGAAATTCACGCAGAAAGACCTTTCTATGGAGAATTGGTAGATTTTATGTCTTCAGGTCCTATTGTAGCTGCCGTTTTAGAAAAAGAAAATGCAGTAGAGGATTTCAGAAAATTAATTGGCGCTACCAATCCAGCAGAAGCTGCTGAAGGGACGATTAGAAAAAAATATGCAAGAAGTGTAGGAGAAAATGCAGTACACGGTTCTGATTCTGATGAAAATGCTTTGATAGAAGCTACTTTCCATTTTTCTGGAAGAGAGATTTTTTAATAAATTTCAACACATAAAATAAAAAAGTTCGAGAATTTCTCGAACTTTTTACTTTTTATCCTTCATAGCATCATCTATATCTGGCGATGCACTTATTCTTGAAATAAATTCTGTTGTTCCTTTAGTTTTTGCAATTTTATTGGCAAATTTTATTCCTAAAATAATTCCACTAATTGTGAAAAAACCAAATAAAAAGCTACTTTCTAAATAATATTTGCAGGCATAACCAATTGCAAGCCCAATAATAGTAGGAGAGGCAACGATTTCTATCCAATAAATGGCATCTATTAATTTTTCAAAAATAGTCTTTTTATTTTCCATTTTTTTAGATTAAACTTTCAACAGTTCAATGGTTCTTTCAGGATTTTCACTCGCAAAAACAGCATTTCCTGCTACCAAAACATCTGCACCGGCATCGAAAAGTTTTGCCGCATTTTCTGTATTCACACCACCGTCTATTTCAATTAAAGCAGTAGAATTATTTTCAAGAATCAATTCTTTGGTTTCTCTGATTTTTTTATAAGTATTTTCAATAAATTTTTGTCCACCAAATCCTGGGTTTACGCTCATCAAAAGTACCAAGTCAACTTCTGTAATAATATCTTCTAAAACCCAAACCGGAGTAGAAGGATTAAGCACCACACCAGCTTTGGCCCCTTTATCTTGAATAAAATTGATGGTTCTGTGTAGATGCGTGCACGCTTCGTAATGTACAGAAACCAAGTCTGCTCCGTAATTGATAAATTCTTCTACATATTTTTCTGGCTCTACAATCATCAAGTGCACATCTATGAATTTTTTGGCATGTTGATGAATGGTTTTCATCACAGGAAAACCAAATGAAATGTTGGGCACAAATCTACCATCCATTACATCTACATGAAACCAATCTGCAGCAGATTGATTGATCATTTCGATATCGCGTTGTAAATTCCCGAAATCTGCTGCTAAAACAGAGGGGGCAATGAGTTTTGTTTTCATTTTATTTTTTACTTTCTATAATTGTTGTTTTTGCAAATAGATCTCCAATTCTTTGTCCTCTTTCAGAGTTTTTAATATTAATATATGCTGGTAATCCGAAAAAAGAAAAATCGATAAAATCTAGTAAATGTCTTTTGAAAGAATGTTTAATCTCAATTTTTTTGTTATTAATTTGAATTACTTTTAAATCTAATAAATAATGTCCCAAACTTGCTTTTAAAATAGATTCGGTAACTACAAAATAAATTATCCAAAATAAAAAGATTGGTAATGCTTTAAAACCTGAAACATAGTATGCATCTTCATCATTTTTATCACCAAAATAGATAAGATAAAAAAGACAAAAGGTAAAATAGATTAAATAATCTAATAAAAAAGCAAAAATTCTTTTTCTTAAAATTTTTGATTTCATTTGCTTAATACATGACAATTTTTAAAATAATGTCTTAACCGCAAAAGTGACAAAATTTTTTTTACCTATAAGCAATACAAAAGTAAAAAAAGTAAAATATTTCGCTTTTTTTACTTTTGAAACACTTGTTTTCAATCATTTCTTTTGTCACTTTTGTGGTTTATGAATTTTTGTACTAAATTTCATTTGTTAAGAAATTGATTTCTTTTTAAATAAAAAAGTGGCGAAAATATTTCGCCACTTTTTGCTAAATGCTAGTAGCTATAAGCTATCAGCTAAATTATTTACCTAGGTAAGATTTCAAGATTTTGCTTCTAGAGTTGTGTTTCAATCTCTTAATGGCTTTTTCTTTAATCTGTCTTACTCTTTCTCTGGTTAAATCAAATGTTTCGCCTATTTCTTCTAAAGTCATAGGATGTTTTCCGTTTAATCCGAAATACAATCTTACCAAATCAGCTTCTCTTGGAGTAAGCGTTTGTAATGCTCTTTCAATCTCGATTTGTAGAGATTCTAGCATCAAATCTTTATCAGGACTTGGTGATTCTCCCGAACGTAAAACATCATACAAGTTAGAATCTTCTCCTTCTACCAATGGTGCATCCATAGAAAGGTGACGACCACTGTTTTTCATAGATTCTTTAATGTCTTCTTCGCTCATGTCTAGAACTTCTGCCAATTCTTCTGGTGAAGGTGGTCTCTCATTTTCTTGTTCTAAGTGGGCATAAGCTTTGTTGATTTTGTTGATAGAACCAATTTTGTTTAATGGTAGCCTTACAATTCTAGATTGCTCTGCTAGAGCTTGTAGAATAGATTGTCTAATCCACCAAACTGCATAAGAAATAAATTTGAAACCTCTGGTCTCGTCATATCTTTTAGCAGCTTTCATTAATCCTAGGTTTCCTTCGTTAATTAAATCCGGAAGTGATAAACCTTGGTTTTGGTATTGCTTAGAAACTGATACCACGAAACGCAAATTTGCTTTAATTAATTTCTCTAAAGCCGCTCTATCACCCGCTCTAATGCGCTGTGCTAAATCTACTTCTTCATCTGCGGTGATGAGTTCTACCTTACCAATTTCTTGTAAGTACTTGTCTAGAGAAGCGGTTTCTCTATTCGTAACTTGTTTTGTAATTTTAAGCTGTCTCATATACTATTCTAACTCCTAAATAAGAGTTCTATTTTATTATACGATTATTTCTATAGAAAGGTTACACATTATTTAAAATTTCTATAATATTTTTTCTAATTATATTCAATATCTTTGTTTAAAAGAAAAATCAAATGAAGAAATTCGTGTTTTTTTTAACAATCCTTACCTCTATTTTTTTATTCTCGCAGAATTCTGTAACCAAAATTGTACCATCCACTAAATCTGATGGTTACATCATCAATATTAAAACCCAAAACCTAGCAGGTAAAACCATCAAACTTTCTATCTATAGCGGAAGTTACAAACAAGCCTATAGAATAGATAGCGTAAAAGTAAAAACCAATTCCGAAACTATTTCATTTAAACAAAAGCAAAAAATTATTCCTGTAATTTATCAAATGGCAATTTCTGGAAAACCTGCCAAATCTGATATTTTATTGAGCAACGGAAATGTACTAAATTTTGCTTTAAATACTGATAACGCCAATGAACTAACCACCAATGATGCACTCAATAAATCTTTTTTGGAGTATCAAAAAATGCCCGCATCTGAACAAAAAAATACAGCACTAAAAACGCTTCAAGCTAAATTTCCACAAAATGAAGCACTCAAAATTTTTACCCTTTTTGAGCTAAGAAAAACACTAAAAAAACCAAATAATATTGATGGTGCTACTTTCAGAAAAAGCCTCTTAAATGGGGTAAATCTTAATGATAAAGCTATTCAGTTAATGCCCAATGCCTATGCTTTTCTTAATAACTTCTTCAGTGCTTTGCCCATTGATAACGAAAATTATAAATCTGGGGTAGATTTACTTTTAAACAAACAAAACTGTGAGAGCCCTAATTTCAAATTTTATGTAGAATGGATTTTCAAAAATTTAGAACTTCATCAAACACAGAATATAAATGATACAGCACAATATGTTTTTAATCAATATGTAAATACTAAATCTTGTGTTGAACTACAAAACTCTTTCTATAATTCTACATTTAAGAAACTATCTTCTTTTACTAAATTGCCTGTTGGTGCAGTTTTGCCAGAGTTTGAGATGAAAAAAATAAATGGCGAGACTTACCGTTTTTCAGATTTTAAAAATGAGAAAGTAAATATTGTAATGTTCTACGACCCACTTTGCGAACATTGCCAAACCGAAGTGCCTAAATTGACCAAAGAAATAGAAGAACTAGAAAAAGAAACCAACCAAAAAATAGGTAAATTGGCCATCTTAAACGGTAGTTCTACACTTTGGAAGGATTTTGTAGATAAAAATAATTTAAAAGATTGGGTAAATGTAACTTATAAAGAGGGGGATACCAAAACCCAAGAAAATCTAGATGCATTTGCCAATCCTAAATTCTACATTTTGGATAAGAATGGTAAAATCATCTTAAAAACTTATGGTTATTCTTTTGTTAGAAGCCAACTGTTGAAATAAATTTTAAAAATAATAATGAAATTTTCTTTTAAAAATGACTATTCCGAAGGTTGCCATCCCAAAATTTTGGAGGCACTTTCAAAATATAATTTAGACCAACAAAACGGGTACGGACTAGATATTTACTCAGAAAATGTAGCAAACATCATCAGAGAAAAATCAAAATCTCCACAATCCAAAGTGCATTTGGTAAGCGGTGGTACACAAGCTAATCTCATTGTGATTTCCAGTATTTTAAGACCTCACGAAAGTGTAGTTTCTGCCAATACAGGACATATTTTTACCAATGAATCTGGTGCCATAGAAGCGACTGGACATAAAGTACACGGTGTAGAAACCAAAGATGGAAAACTAAGACCAGAAGATATTCAGAATGTGCTAGAGGTACATACCAATGTTCCGCATCAGGTGAAACAGAAGTTGGTTTACATTTCTAATTCTACCGAAGTAGGAACCATTTACACCAAAAAAGAACTAGAAAATCTTTCAGAATTTTGCAAAGAAAAGAACCTATATCTTTTTATGGATGGAGCTAGATTAGGGCACGCTCTTACTGCTAAAAGCAACGATATAACTTGGGAAGACATCGCCAGATTAACAGATGTATATTATCTAGGAGGAACCAAAAACGGCGCATTAATAGGAGAAGCTATTGTAATCAATAACGTGAGTTTACAAGAAGAATTTGGTTTTCATCTGAAGCAAAAAGGAGCACTGTTGGCCAAAGGAAGATTACTCGGAATTCAGTTTCAAGAACTTCTAAAAAATGATTTGTATTGGGAATTGGCAGAACATGCCAATCTACAAGCCGAAAAAATAAAAGAAGCTTTCCAAGAAATTGGCGCAGATTTTTTAGCTGAAACAGATACCAACCAAATTTTCCCTATTTTAGAAAATTCTCAAATTGAGAAACTTTCAGAACAATTTGATTTTTATGTTTGGAAAAAAATAGATTCAGAGAAATCTGCCATCAGAATTATTACGTCTTGGGCTACTTATGGTGCGGTGGTAGAGAATTTCTGTAATGAAATATTGAAATTGAAATAAAAAGTATTAACACTTAAACTTAAATATGAAAAAATTAATATGCTCTCTTCTTTTAATTCCTGCATTTTTCTCTGCGCAACAGACCGTTTCCAGAGATGCACAAATAGCGAATTATGTGTCACAAGTGAGTGCAGATTCTTTGAAATCTCACATCAATAAACTAGTTAGTTTCGGAACTCGTCATACCATGAGTTCTACAACTGATGCTAAAAAAGGAATTGGCGCAGCTAGAAGTTGGGTGCTTTCTAAATTCAGAAATTATGCTAAAAATGCTGATGGAAGAATGGAAGTTTTTCTGCAAAACCAAACCATTCAGCCAGATGGCAAGAGAATCAATCAAGCAACTGATTTAGGAAATGCCATTGCCATTTTACATGGAACTGACCCTAATGATAAAAGAATTTTTATGATGGGCGGTCATCTTGATTCCAGAGTTTCTGATGTCATGAATGCAAAAGATTTCGCACCAGGTGCCAATGACGATGGCAGCGGAGTAGGCGCTGTAATAGAATCTGCAAGAATTCTGAGCCAATCTAAATTCCCAGCAACTATAGTTTTTGTAGCATTTTCTGGTGAAGAACAAGGCTTGTTAGGCGCTAAAATGCTTGCCGAGAAAGCAAAAACCGAAAATTGGCAGTTAGAAGCTTTGCTGAATAATGATATGATTGGGAATAATCTCTCCAGTGAAACCAATTTAATTAATGCCAATCAGTTAAGAGTTTTTTCCGAAGGTTTGCCGCAATTTGATTGGGATAAAAAAGCACAAAATATCAGAAATTTAGGTTTAGAAAACGATGGCGACGCCAGACAATTGGCAAGATACATCAAAGAAGTAGGAGAGCGTTATGTTGATAATTTAGAAGTGAAATTGATTTATAGAAACGATAGATTTCTTCGCGGGGGCGACCATACTTCTTTTGTAAATCAAGGTTTTGCAGCGGTGAGATTAACGGAATTTAATGAAAATTATGACCATCAACACCAAGATATCAGAAAAGAAAACGGTAAACAATATGGGGATTTACCAGAATTTATGGATTTTGAATATTTTAAGAAAAACGTAGGAATCAATGTTTCGGTGTTGGCTAACTTGGCAAAATCTCCTTCAAAACCTGAAAATGTAAAAATGGAGGTCAAAGAATTAACCAATTTCACCACCATTCATTGGGAAAAACCAAAAAATGGAGAAGTAGCTGGTTACTACGTTCTCATGCGCGAAACAGATGCTTCAACTTGGCAAAAGAAATTTTTCACCAAAGAAAACTCAATCAAATTGCCATACTCTAAAGACAATTATTTCTTTGCAGTGCAAGCCGTAAATAACTCAGGGAACGAAAGTCTCATCGTTATCCCAAGTGTAAAATAATAGAAAAGTCCCGAAAATTTCGGGACTTTTTTTGTGTTAACTTTTAAACGCAAAGATTATTATTGCTTTACAAAGATTTTAAGGAAGCAAAGAAAGTGAATAAATTCACTCTTGAAGCGTTAGCTTAATCAATTCCGTTTACGGAATAAGCTTTGCTCACTAAAAGATATATTTTTTTTAAATTCTTTGCGTTTTAAAATCATAACTGCTTTTTGAAACCAACTTCTTTTCTCCACTTTTTAAATTCTCCCGGAGACATCGTTCCTTGCGGAACTTCGGTTACTCTTTTGCTTTTAGATTTTGGTCTTTCTTTCACTTCCAGCGTTTTCTTTTCCGTAACTCCGTTAATAGAAATTTCTAAGGTATATTTCCCTGGAGTAATGTAAACATGGCCATCATCTGCTTTTTTAGACTTCTCTGCAGCATTTACCGTTAAATCATAATCAACAATGTTAAAGCCTTTATCAGCGGTTTGATGAATGGTTTTTACCGTTTCATTTTGTGCATTATTAATTCTAATGACAGCTTTTCCAGCATTTTTAGTGTAAAATTCTATGGGGAAATTTTGCTTTTCAATTTCAGTGAAATTATTATTGGCTTTGCCCCAATTTTCTTTGAAATTAATGCTTTCTACATCATAAATGATTAATTCCTTAGCTAAATCTTCAGCAGTCATTTTTTGTAATTTCTTCACATCGGCAATATAAATAGAGCGACCATGAGTTGCTACAATCAATTCATTATCTCTGTGATGAACTTTCAAATCGTGAACAGCAACGTTTGGAAGAGTGGCATTATTGGCAGACATAAACGTTTTTCCTCGGTCAAGTGAAATGTACAAACCGTTATCCGTTCCTACATACAAAAGATTTTCGTTGTTATGGTCTTCTCTTATAACGTTGATGGGTTCTAAAGGTAAATCTTCGCCAATTTTTATCCAAGTTTTCCCGAAATCATCAGAACTGTAAAGCAGAGCACGGAAATCATCTTCTCGGTAGGCATTTAAGCTTAAATAAACTCTAGATTCCGAAAAAGAAGAAGGTTGTACCATAGAAACCCAAAATCCCGGGAAATCTCCTATTTTTTGCCAAGAATTTCCGCCGTCTTTGCTTACATTCACCAATCCATCATCACTTCCTGCATAAATTAAACCAAATTTTTTCGGACTTTCTTCTATGGTTGAAAGGGTAGAATATGGCACGTTCTCTTGTTTGGTATTTCTGGTTAAATCTCCAGATATTTTTTGCCAAGTTTCGCCTTTGTCCATACTTCTGTAAACGCTTTGTGCACCAAAATAAACAATATCTTGATTATGACGAGAAATCTGGAAAGGTGCTTCCCAATTAAAACGAAGTGGGTTTTCACCAATTTCTCTTGGAACTTCTAGATATTTTCTTTCATTGGTTTTTTTGTTAATTCTAAAATAATTCCCAAACTGAAAACCAGTGTAAATAGTGGCATTATCTCGGAAATCTACACGAACTTGCATTCCGTCTCCTCCAAGAAGGAATTTGAAATTGTCACCGTTGTCAAATTTTCCTTTTTTATAATCAAATTTATTGCTTGATGGTCCATACCAAACACCATTATCTTGCATTCCACCGTACACATTGTATGGTTTTTCTAAATCATAATCCACAGAATAAAACTGCGAAACAGGCAAAGAGTTGCAGTGAATATATGAATTCCCATTGTCATAAGAAATATTGATTCCGCCGTCATTTCCATTGATAAAATGATTATCATTTTTAGGGTTAAACCAAATAGCGTGATGGTCTGCATGTACGTTTGGTGAATCTATAGATTTAAATGATTTTCCGCCATTTTCCGATACCAAAATCGGAACTCCAGCAATAATTACCTTATCTGGATTGGTGGGAGAAACCCAAATTTGACCGAAATAATATCCATAGGTATAATACAAACCATCTAGATTTTTTTCGTTGGTTTTTTTCCAAGATTTTCCAGCATCATCAGAGCGGTAAACTTCTGCACCTTCAATTTCGATGTTGAATAAATCATCATTCCCGTTGTGTGTATAGTTAAATATATCTTTTACGGTAATTTTATTTTCTCGTACTGATTTTTTTAGATTTTCAGAGGTGTATCTTTCTGGGAAACGTTCTCCGTCTAGATATTCATTGATGGTTTTATCATCTAAAGCCAAGAACTCTTCTTTGGTGATTTTTTGCATTTTGGCTTTGTCCAAAGATTTTTCTGTCTTTTCTTCTTTTGTAGTTGAAACAGGTCTGTTTTTTTGATGGTCAACGATGGCATAAATAATATTCGGATTTTTTGGGAAAATAGAAAGCCCAATTCTACCTACATTTTCATCAGCTGGAAAGCCAGAATTTTTTGTTGAAATTTTTTGCCAAGATGCTCCACCATCATTCGATTTGAAAACTCCAGAAGAAGCACCACTTTCTACAAATTTCCACGCTTTACGTTCTTTATACCAAAGCGTTGCGTAAACTTCTTTTGGATTTTGAGGATTGATGGCGAAATCAATTGCTCCAGAGTTTTGGTCTGCCGAAAGGGTGTTTTTCCAAGTTTTGCCACCATCAGTTGTTTTGAAAATACCTCTTTCTGCATTTGGAGAATACAAATGTCCAACTGCTGCTACCCAAATTTCATTCGGGTTTTCCGGATTTACCACAATTCTTCCAATGTGATGTGTATCTTTTAAGCCTAGATTTTGCCAAGTTTTCCCTTGGTTCGTACTTTTAAAAATGCCCATTCCTGCATAAGATGAACGAGAAGAATTGCTTTCGCCGGTCCCTATAAAGATGGTTTTGGTTTTCCAGTCTACTGCAATATCGCCAATAGTCATTACAGCTTCTTTATCAAAAATAGGAGTGAAGGTGGTTCCGTTATTTTGGGTGTACCACAATCCACCAGAAGCATAAGCTACATAAAATTCTATAGGATTCTCAGGATTAGCATCTATATCTGTTACTCTACCGCTCATGGTAGTGGGACCAATATTTCTAAAATTTAAATTTTTAAAAATAGAGCGGTTTTCTAGTTCTTTTCTTTGTTCATAACCTTTCCAACGTTCTTCGGGTGAGGTAGTATTGAGTTGAAGTTTTTGAGCGTGATAAAATGAAAAAGCCAGAATAGCAGAAGAGAATAGAATTTTTTGATAATTCATTGTAAAGAAGTTTTTTCAAATATAACTAAATTTTTCCTTTTTTTAAAGGTATCTTATTAGCGATAGAACTAGCTTTTATAGATTTTGTATTTATTATCAGATATTTGAAATTGAAACTATTGTTTTATTTTGAACTCAATAAGTGAAAAATAAAATCTATTTTACCCAACAATCAATTACGTGGTCATCTACCATTCCTGTAGCTTGCATATGCGCATAAACTACCGTAGAACCCAGAAATTTAAAACCTCTCTTCTTAAGATCTTTTGCCAATTGATCAGAAATTTCAGTAGTTGCAGGTACTTCTTTTAATGTTTTTGGCAAGTTTATAATGGGTTTACCACCTACAAAACCCCAAATATATTGAGAAAAACTCCCAAATTCACGTTGTACTTCCATGAATTTTTGTGCATTAGAAATAGTTGCCATTATTTTTAGTCGATTTCTTATAATTCCTGCATCTTGCATCAGTTCTTCTACTTTTTCATCGGGATATTGGGCTATTTTTTTATAATCAAAATCATCAAATGCTTTTCTGAAATTCTCACGCTTTCGCAGAATCGTAATCCAACTCAACCCAGCCTGAAAACTCTCTAAAACCAAAAACTCAAAAATAGTCTCGTCATCATATACTGGTTTTCCCCATTCTTCATCATGATATTTTTGATACAGTTCATCTTTTCCGCACCATGCACATCTTATTTTTTCCATTTTATCTTAAACTTTAATTATTACTTTTAATTAATTGAATATAAGCTTTTTAAACTTTAATAAAACTTTATGAATTGCTTAACATTTTTTTTGCAATTCTTCTGCTAAATTTGTATTCGTTAAAAGTACAAATTTTTGTACCCATCATTACAAACCTCCTAATAATAGTTATTCATAAAATCAAATTTTTGTTTGCAAGAACCGAGAAATCGGTTCTTTTTTTATGCTGTAAACAATAATTATTTTAAATTTGCCAAAATTAAATTATTATGTACGGATTACTTAAAGGTAAAAAAGGAATTATTTTCGGTGCACTTAATGACCAATCTATCGCTTGGAAAGTGGCAGAACGTTGCCACGAAGAAGGTGCAGAATTTATCCTTTCTAACGCTCCTATCGCTATGAGAATGGGCGAAATAAACGCTTTAGCAGAAAAAACAGGTTCAGAAGTAATTGGCGCAGACGCTACTTCTATGGAAGATTTAGAAAAACTCTTTGATGCTGCTATTGCAAAATTCGGAAAAATTGATTTTATCTTACATTCCATTGGGATGTCTGTTAACGTTAGAAAAGGCAAACATTACACAGATATTAATTATGATTGGCTAGAAAAAGGTTGGGATGTATCTGCCGTTTCTTTCCACAAAGTAATGAAAACAGCTTGGGAAAAAGATTGTATGAATGAGTGGGGCTCTATCTTGGCACTTACTTACATTGCTGCTCAACGTACCTTCCCAGATTATAATGACATGGCAGATAATAAATCTTACCTAGAATCTATCGCTAGAACTTTCGGCTACTATTGGGGCGAAAGAAAAGTAAGAGTAAACACCATTTCTCAATCTCCTACCATGACTACCGCTGGTTCTGGAGTGAAAGGTTTTGGAGGTTTCTTAGGATTTGCAGAAGATATGTCGCCGCTCGGAAACGCTACTGCATTAGATTGTGCTAATTATTGTGTAGCCATGTTCTCAGATTTAACCAAGAGAGTCACCATGCAAAACTTGTTCAATGACGGTGGTTTCAGCAATACCGGAGTTTCTCAGAAAGTAGTAGAAAAATACAACGGAGAATAACAATTCCCTAAATTCCACTTCTTTGAAGACGGGGTAGTTAAGAATAAATCCATTCACCGCAAAAGTTGAATGGATTTTTTTGTGACATCCAATCAAAATCCTTCTCCAATAAAAAAATGGAAGATTTTGCATCCTTTAGGACCGAGGTAAATATAATTTTCCATTTTTTTCCTCCCAACTTCCATCTCCCAACTTCCATCTTCCAACTCCCTAAATTCACGTAATTCGAAAAAATTCGTATAATTCTCATAAAATTACCAGATATTCAAAAAAAAATTCTTAATTTGCTATCAAAACACAGATGAAATTTAAGAAAATTGGGATGAAATGAAGAAATATGTATTGTTTTTCTTAGTGTTTACTGCGTTTGTTTTTGGGCAAAAAACAGATTCTTTGGTGTCCAAAATAATTGCTAATCAATCACTTATGAAAAGTGATATGGAAAAAGGCTTTCAAGAATTATTAACTTTAGAGAAAAAAGCCAAACAAAGCAAAAATTACAACGCAGAGCTAGAAGTGCTTAACAATAAAGCCTTTTATTATTTTACCAAAGCAGATTACAACAAAGCATATCAAATAGCACAAAGATTAGAAAAAGAAGCAGTATCTTCTAAAAACAAAAGATTAGAAGCTATTGCTATGAATAGATTGGGCATCACCTTAAATTTTTTGGAAATGTATGAAGATGCCGAAAAAAAATTATTGAGCGCACAAAATTTTATTTTATCTAATGATTTCCACGATAAAAACCTCATTTTAGCCAATAATTACCAATTCCTTTCTGATTTATATACCCATACTGAGAAATTTGACAAAGCCATTAATTACATCAAAAAAACAATCCCTGAGTATGATAAAATCAAAAATCCAATAGAAAAAAAGAACCAAAAATCCAAAGGATTTAGCAATATAGGTTTACAATATCTTTCTATTGATTTAGATTCTGCCGCTTTTTATTTTCAAAAATCATTGAACCTACAAGAAAAAATTCAAGTAAAAAACTATAATGTAGGCAATTATGTAGGACTAGGAGAGGTATATAACAGGAAAGGGCAATATAATAAATCAATAGAATTTCTGAAAAAAGCCGAAGAATTAAACAATCAAGTGCAAGACAGTTACTACATGACTTCTATCTATGATTTGCTTCAAGATTCTTATAAAAAAATTGGTAATGAGAAAGAGCATAACAAATACAAGTTATTATTCTTAGAAAATTTACAAGAAGAAAATATTGAGAAACTCAATGGGGTAAATACAATCGCAAAAGAAGCTAAAAAAGTTTCAGAAATCGCCGAAAACGAAAATAAAAGCAAGACCAAAGTAGCTGTTTTTTCTTTTTTAATAGCTTTATTATCAGTAGGTTTCCTTTTTTATTTCATTAGAAACTTTAAAAGAAAAAAGCTTGAGAAAGAAGAAATTCAAAGAACGCTAGTTCAAAAAGAGAAAGAGCTTGTGAATTTAGAAGGGAAGGTAAGTGACCTATTAGATGAAGTGATTTCTTTAGCCAAATCCAACAATGCTAACTTTTATTCTAGATTTCTAGATTTATATCCAGATTTTGAAAAAAAATTATTAGAAATAAATCCGAAAATGACCAATTCTGAATTGCAATTTTGTGCGCTTCTGAAACTTAATTTTTCATCAAAAGAAATTGCCAATTACACTTTTATTTCGGTAAGAACGGCGCAAAATAAAAAATACAGAGTACGTTCTAAACTTAATATCCCTAATGAATTAGATACTTATGTGTTTTTCAATAATTTGTAATGCTTTGATTATCATTGCTTTAAAACATAGAGTAGGTGATGAGTAGCTTGTTTTTCGTTTGATTTTAATGAATTTTATCATATTTGCACTGCAAAAACACAACACAAGGAAAACACAAATGATGAAATAAAACCAGTCGAGAGATTGACTGGTTTTATTTTAAAAAAAAATCCAAAAAATTCATTTCAAATTAAACTCAATGAAAAAGGTGAAAGTCAACTGACTTCCACCTTTTTCTGCTATATAAGTATAATAATTATTTTGCGCTTTGCATTAAAAAACCTCCATCATACCACTACATTCTTACAACTTCACGACTTTACAACTTCACAATTTCACGATTTCACAACTTTACAACTTTACAACTTCACAATTTCACAACTTCACGACTTAACCTAAGAACACAACGTGTGTAAAATCTTATTGAATCACCCTTTCCAACACCCATTCAATCATTTTCTTTTCAGAAGCGTGGTGGTCAGCCGCAAATTCTCCACGTCTTCTATTGGCAATGACATTGTTGATGGTAATGGCTTTATGCCCAAGAAGTTTAGACAGGCCATAAATGGCAGAAGTTTCCATTTCGAAGTTGGTAACTCCCAAATCATTCAAAACTTCTAAAAATTGCTCATCTGTTGATTTTAAACGCAATTGTCGGCCTTGTGGCGCATAAAACCCTGGGAAGGTTGCCGTATTGCCCACATATTTGGCATCTTTAAAGTATTCGTATTGCGAGGCAGTCCATTCAGAAAAATAGAGTAGAGGTTTTATCTTTTCGTAAGGAAATTTTTCTAAGAAATTTCTAGAAAATTCATTCTCAAATTCATAGTCTACATAAAAATGCAAGAGTCCATCTAATCCTACCACATTCTCAGAAACCAACATATTATCTACCTCAACATCAGGATTTACACTACCGCAAGTTCCTAGTCTGAACAGTTGTAAAGCGGTATGTTCTGTTTTAAATTCTTTTTTTGCTAAATCGATATTCACCAGAGCATCCAGCTCATTCATGACAATATCTATATTCTCTGTACCAATTCCAGTAGACATTACGGTAATTCTTTCACCTCGTAGCATACCGGTGTGAGTATAGAATTCTCTTTTGTTTTTTTTGACTTCTATCTTATCAAAATATTGAGATACTTTCGGTACTCTGTCTGGGTCACCTACGAGTAAAATTTTCTCAGCAATATCTTCAGGTTTTAGATTCAGGTGATAAACGCTCCCATCTTGGTTCAATACCAATTCCGAAGCAGCAAGTTGATTGAGCATAACTTTTATTTTTTTAAAAAAGGGTAGTAAATTTACTGACTTTTTCCGAATAAAGAAACTATTTCTTAAAATAAAATTCATTTTATCCCAATCTCATCTTCCATCACCCATCAATCATCCATCATCTCAACAACCCACTCCAAAAAAAGGAAGATTTTACTTCCTTTAGGACCGAGGCAAATAAAATCTTCCTATTTTTCTCCCATCTTCCATCACCCATCATTCACGCTTCACCATTTATAAATCATCACCCATCCATCATCTATCATCTATCATCTATCATCTATCATCCATCACCTAACCCCCAACTCTCTTAGTCCTAAAACCCATTTCCTGAAGAATTTTCATAATCTTATCACGATTATCTCCTTGTATGATGATAATTCCATCTTTTTCGCTGCCTCCAATGCCTAGAGTAGTCTTTATCTTTTTAGAAATGTTTTTAAGTTCTTCTTCGCTACCTTCAAAGCCTTCTATTAACGTTACGGGTTTGCCATTTCTTCCTTTCTTCTCAAACTTACAAATAAGAGGAGATTTTTGCTCAGATTGTTCTTCTGGCATTTCGAAGTCTTGTTCTTCGTGGTCCGGGAAAAGGTTTTTTAATTGGTCTCTTAAGTCCATTGAAAAATAAATATATTATTTGAATACCAAAGCCAAAATGGTAACAACAATAGAAGCCACAGAGATATAGATACCTGCGTTAGGGTCTAGTCTAGAGGTTTTAGTTACCGTAGGGTTTCCACTTACAAAAATGACATCGTTTTGCTTAATTTGATAAAAAGGAGAGTTGATAAAATCTGCTTTTGTCAAGTCGATTCTGGTTTTAGTAATTTGTCCATTTTCATTTCTTACCACCAATACATTATCTCTTTCACCATATTTAGTCAAATCTCCTGCCAATCCCAGTGCGGTCAATAGGGTAGCTTGCCCATCGGGAACGGTATACGTAGCAGGTCGATTCACTTGTCCGAGTACAGTCACCTTAAAATTGATGATATTGATATTGACAATAGGGTTTACTACATATTTCTTCATTCGATTTTGTAGATATTGGGCAAACTCTTCTTTAGTTTTGTTAGTGGTATCCAATAATCCTAGGATAGGGAAATTAATGGTTCCGTCTTCTTTTACCACATAAGTAGGATTTTGCGAAACATTAACTCTATTGATGTTCTGTGAACCATTTATCATATTATAATTCGGACTATCAGAATTGCTGATGTTTTGATTAAAAGGGGCTACCACTTCCATATCGTCTGCAGAAATCATTATGCTCAATTGATCGCCTGGTTGTAGGGTAGAAGCAGCACTTTTAATGGAAGCTTCCGTAGCCAACTCATCTATATTTTTCATGTAATTCAGCTCTTGTTTGGGAGCACATGAATCGAGAATTAGCAATGAGACAAAAAGAAAGAATAAGGTTGAAAATAGATTTTTCATTTGAAAAATTTTTGTTTTTTTGTTATAAAGATTGTTTTACTTGGTAAATTTAAGAATTTATGCTTTTATACCGAATTTTTGTTTCAAAAGTAGATAAATAAATTTACTGTTGGTATACGCATATCGTTTGAATAATCGCTTAGGCTCTTGTATAAATCGATAAAACCACTCTAAACTCAATTCTTGCATCCATTTTGGAGCTCTTTTTTGTTCTCCTATTAACACAGGAAGCGCGCCACCTATTCCAATCATACAAGCGTTAATCTTGCCTTTCATAGAAGACATCCACTTTTCTTGTTTCGGACAGCCCAAGGCTACAAATACAATTTGTGCGCCAGTTCTATGGATGTCAGAGATAATTTGTAGTTCCTCTTCCTCGGTTAGAGCTCTAAAGGGGGGACTATAAAAACCTACAGCATCCAATTGTGGATATTCCTTTTTTACATAAGCTTCTGTAGCGCGTTGGGTGGCTTCAGAACCTCCATAGAAATAGACTTTTAATCCTTGTTGCTCACTGGCAGCTAACAAATCGGGTAACAAATCCATGCCAGCTACTCTGTCTTGTTCTATGCCATAGAGCCATTTGATTCCTTTTGCCAGCGGCATACCATCTGGAGTAACCATATCTGCTGAATTCACAATATCTCGAAATTCGGGGTTGTCGTAGGCCTCTATACACATATGTACATTGGCGACACAAATATAGGATGATATGTTATGCTTACTTAAATAGATGATATTCTCTAACATATTATCATAATTTTTTACTGTTATGTTTAGAGATAAAATCCTTTTATATTCCATACCATTATATTTCAATTAATTAAAATTATTTTTTTGAGATCATCATTTCATAGAGATTAATAGATCCATCAGAAGGTTTACTTTGATACATCCAAAACTTCAAGATTTTACTGTTTTGCTCTTTAATAAAAAAAGTAGATTTATAAGAATCATTAATTATAGGTTTTTCTATAACATCAAAATTTTTTCCATCATTAGAATATGCAAGGTATAGGGTGTCACCATAATTTACATCAGAATTTCCAATATTTAAAAGCATAAGGTAATAGTTACTAGAAGAATATATTACTTCTAGATGCCAGGGATCTCTATTATTACCCCAGGGTCTATTTTTAAAATTACAAATATTTTCTTTACTGTAACTTTCATAATCTCTATCAAAACTATCACTCTTTCTCAATGAGACAAATCTTTTTGTTTGATTTCCGTAGCCTTCCTCTATCTTGCATGCATTGGTTGAAGAAATAACATCATATACCAACCATTTATTATTCACATTTAGAAATGAAGGAGATAAAATTTGAGAATTTTCATTTGCTCCGTTTGAATTCGAGGAATAAACTAAATTTTTATCTGTCCAATGCAATCCATCAGAAGATGTTCTAGAAACCACAAAACGAGTATAAGTCTTATTATCGTTCAAATAATTTTTCTCAAAAAAATTGCCTCTATAATAAAGTATTAACTGATTATTTTGAAATAGTAAATTAACATCACTCCAATATGAGTTTATTGCATTACATGATGGTCTATCTATTGGACCGCTTGTAATGTCTTTCCAATCAATTCCATCATTTGAGCCAAAAATATGAGGATTTTCGTATTGCGAAGGATTTTTTTCTAAATCTATTTTTCCAAAATATGGAGTCATAGACATCCAATATTTATAGCCATTAAAACCAGTGGGAATATATACTATTGATGGGTGAGCAATACCAGAATTGATAATAGGAACTCTTTTAGCATCATCTAAATTATTAGAGCTACTTCTTCCTATAGCGGTTGTATTAAATTCAACATTAGATTTTACTAATGTTAATTTTATGTTTAATTGATTATCAAATGATGAAAATTCTGTGCCGTTATCAATAATAGGTATATTATTATCATTGTCTTCTCTATAACTACTACATTGAGTAAAAAATATTGTAAGGATAATAAAAAGTATTACTTTTTTCATATTTCATTGTGTTTCGTTATTCTATGTTTTTTGAATAATATTCATTAAATTGATTTCAAATTTATCTAAAATATATTTATTTAAGAATTTTATTCTTCCTTTTTTTCCCATTTCCATGGATGTTTTTGGATTTAAAATTAATTTTTCAATTGCTAAGGATAATTCTAAAAAATCTTTTTGGGGTACAATGATTCCATTTTCTCCATCATATACAATATCAGGAATACCACCTTCAGAAGATGATATTATGGGCAATGAGAATTGCATGGCTTCCAATAATACCAATGGAAAACAATCTTGATAAGTAGGAAATATAAACAAGTTAGCATTCTTATAAATATATTCCTTTTCTTTTCCATATTTTTTTCCTAAATACTTTACATGTTTAGAAAGATTTAATGCTGTAACTTTTTTTTCAAATTCTTCTTTGCTGATATCTCCTTCTCCTCCTACAAAAATTGCTTCAAATTTTAAATCTCTATTTTTTAAAATTTCTAAGGCAGATAGCAATATATATACTCCCTTACTTTCTATTAAATTAGATAAAAATAATATTTGAGGAATTTCATTTTTTCTTTCTAAATCTTCACTTTTTAATTCTTTGATTTCTGGCACACCATTCGGACAAATTCTTATCTGCTCTTGTGATACAAAATTTTCTATATCATCATATAGATACTGAGAAAGCAAAATGACTTTAGTGTTTCTAAAAACCTTTTGATAAAGCCAATGATTAATTGGGCTTTCTGATGCTTTCTTTACCCCTTTATTATGCAGATGATAGATGATATTAATACGAAATAATTTGATTAAAAACACCAAAACACAATCTCTATAAAATGCAAATCCTGTGGTAGTGAGTGCAAAATAAACTTGTTGGGGACGATGAATTATGATTTCTTTGATCAAGTTCAAAATTAGACCAATCATGCCTAACAATTTGCCAACAGAAATTTTACCAGATTCATCTACTGATTTTGACGCAAGTAAATTCAGGTATCTAGCATTGAAATTATTATTGATAATTTTACTTTCCTTAATCCATTGTCCTACCATAGAAGAACCGTGAACTGGGGGAGGCAAGTGTAGCAAAAACAATACCCTTTTCATGTTATTATAGTTTTAAAAGCCGATAAAATATCGAAAACGTGAGTAAATTCTAATGGGGATACTGTGATAATAATAACACATTTTGTCAATTTCAGCAGTATTAGTAATTGGTTTTTTTAAATTAAAATCAGTTCTTATTCCATCATCTAAAATAGTTTTAAAACGTGAATATTGATGTTTAGTATTACTACCATCTGCATTGAAACCTATGTTTTGAACCAATGAATCATAAGGAAATATTGAATTTTTTTTTTGTTTAAATTGTGAATAACAAAACCGAATAGCCCAAGACTTCCCTTTTCCTTCTTTTACAGAACGAAGCATGCTGTATAAATCGCTTCCATTTACATTAAAAGCTCTTTGTATCTTTTTATTATTCTTAATATTTTCCCAATCTTTTACTTCCCAATCTATAGTTTCCCATCGATCTTTCCAAGTAGCCCATCCCCATGATGAAGAACGACCGTGGGCATAGACATCATGTAGCTCATTTTTATCTTTTTTTATTTTAAGACCAAATCCACATATTGAGATGATTTGCTTTTCTTCTTCATAAAAATCTAAACACTGATTCATATAATTCAAAAAATTAGGGGTTGTAACTAGATCATCTTCAAGAACTATTACTTTTCCGTGTTTATTGATGATTTCAGTAACTCCAGAAATTATAGAATCTGCCAAGCCTTTATTGTGAATTGATTCCTTGATTTCTATAGAAGCAAACCCGTCAATATTTTTCAAATATTGTCTCAATTCTGTTACTTTTAAATAGTCAGACTCATTTTTATAGCCATCAGAAAAAATAATCAGATGGCTCTTCTTTGCTAAAAAATTGAGTTGTAGAGCTTCAATCGTTTTTTTTGTGGCTTCTAGTCTGTTGTATGTAAATAATACGATAGGGGCTAAATTCATAATTTATTTGTTCCAAATTAATGGAAAGATTACTCTTAAATGATTGGTGAAATAATGAAATAGGGCTACTAACAAGCCTTTATGTCTTTTTTCAAAAATAAAAAATTCTTCTGGATTGTGTCCTGTAGGGGTTCTAAACGCTTTCCATCTTTTTAAAAAAGTTTGTTTGGGATTGCACCATGTTGAAAGGCTTTCGTGCAAATCACATTTTCCTAAAATATCAGGTGCAATGTAACTACTAACTCCAAGTTGACCAGCCCTTAGACCATAATCAAAATCACCCAAAGCATGTCGAAATACATAATCATTGGTTCCAACAACCTTATAAACTTCATGAGGAATTAATACAATATTTCCATTGAAATATTCACAAAATAAAAGTTCTTTTGAAGGAGTTAATAAACCTGCATTTTTTGTTCTTCCTCCGTAAGTAATTATTTGATTATTATGGGTAGAAACTGTCGTTCCTACAACAATAGATTGATTATTTTTTAATTCAGAAGAATAGAGTAGAACTGATAATGCATTTTCTCTTAACGTGGTATCATCATTCAGCCAAAGATAATAATCATAATTTCGGTTGGATAAGGCAGCTTTCCAAGCTTTATGCATGCCTCGATTCCAATACAAACTTCCATCTCCTTGTATGATTTTGACATCAGGGTATTGTTCTCTTATTGCTTCTGCTGTGCCATCTATAGACCCATCATCCGTCAAATAAACCTCAAATCCATATCCTTCCGGCAATATCTGTTCATATAATTTTGAAAGACAATGCATTGTTTTGTCTTTTCTATTATGTACAGTGAGTAATACAGCGATTGTTTTCATTTATATTTTTCTTATAAATTTAGCAGGATTACCAGCCCATATTTCATTGGCAGGTATAGATTTTGCAACCACAGACCCAGCTCCAATGATAGAATTCTCTCCAATGGTTACTCCTTTTAAAATAATACTATATGCGCCAATAAAAACATAATCTTTTATAATAACCGGAGCTTTAATTTTATGCTTTACATCTTCATCACTGCTACGTATTTTTGAATCTAATGAATGAAAATCAGTGTCATATATTTTTACACCTCCACCTATTTTCACATGATTTCCTATGCTTATTTTTTCATGACAAATAATTGCCGCTTGAGATATTCCTACGTGATTTCCTATAGTAAGTTCAGCATTTCTATCCACAAAAAAAGTACATTGATCATAACAACCTATAGGATTTCCTTTGATGCCATTATTCATAGAAAAATGATTCCCAATAACCATATTTCCTCCTCTGGCAACCATAATATAAGGATGTCCAGTAGTTTTAAAATCTTGATACTTTACCCTATTGCCTTTTAATACAATTAAAGTAATTAAATAGTCAATATAATATAGAAAAAATCTAGAGATTTTTTGAAAACCTTTATATAGATAAAAATTAATCATTTCTTAAAATATCTTTATAAATAGAGTATAATTCTTTTGCATTATTTTTTTTGTCATGTCTTTTCTCTGCTGCTGCTTTTGCTTGGATTGAAAGAGTTTGACTAATTTCTTCATTATCAAAAATTTGACAAATTCTATAAGCCAATAATTCTGTTTCTTCAAATCGATACAAAAAGCCAGTTTCACCATCAGAAATCATATCCATACTACCTCCTACATAAGAAGCTACAGTCGGCACACCCAATAATTGGGCCTCACCAACAGAATTTGGACTATTTTCAATTGCAGATGGGCAGACAAAAACATGGGCTTTTAAATATTGCTTAACCATCTGTTTTTCGTCAAGCATTCCAACAAAAATAACGTTTTCTTCTAAATTTAATTGGCTAATTTTTTTTTGAACATAACGTGCAAAACCATTTCTTTTTAATTTTGAAACATTTAAAAAATTATTACCAGCAATATATATTTTTACATTAGGGTATTTTCTTTTCACCAAAGGTAATGCTTCAAGAATTTGCTGTAATCCTTTAATAGGATAATGTGCTTGACTTAAAAATAAGGTGTGTTTTTCACAATTTTTAATATTCCAAGTTTCATCATAAAAAGAATCTCTCAATGTTTCATTACAAAAATAGTATTTAGAATCAGGATTGATTGCCCAAACATGAGAAGCATCCCAATTGGTTCGTCCTATAACATATTTAATTTTTGAAAGTAGTTCTACCTCTTTTTTTCCACGGGCAAACATTCTTTTTTTTTGGAAATAGAGACTATCATTTCTAAGTAAATCTCTTAAAGTCGGCATCAAGTTTCTTTTTGAAATACCCCCATAATAATATTTTGAGTAGACACTTACCAAACCTTGTATGGAAACGACCACATTATTATTTCCACATGCATTCACATAAGATAGTGAATGTGGATATTCACTACCGTGGATATGAGTCAAGTCTGGTGAAAAATCATCTTTTATAATTTTAAAATAATGATTTAGTGTTTCTTCTTTATTTGGTATTAAATAATATTTAATATTATTAACAGTTAATTCTTTTAAATCTTTACCAGAATAAATTGCAGCAACCGCAAGTTCAATATCATGTTCGCTATGTGCAATTAGATTTTTTGCGCCTGCTTGCATCCACCCCCCAACAAATGGGATAGGAAGATTCAATGCTCTACATGCATCAGGAAAAATAATGTTAGAAATCCAAAGTACTTTCATCTTGTTATATTTTTGGTAAAGAGGATTTTATCCATCCAATAAATTCTTGATTATTCATTTTTCTAAATTGCTCTGAAAATCCCATAGCAATAAACATCCATAAAGAAATATTGGCAATGTCAAATCGGTTGATATCTTCAATCCATCCATATAAAAAGTGAAAAGATATAAAAACACCAATCAACTTAAGAAATATACTATTTGATTGATAGAGTGCAAGATAAGAACTCTTTAAATAAATAAAACAATACAAAAGCATACCGATAATACCTAACCAAGTAAATACATTAGGAAAACAAACTTCATTATTATGCCTTTCAAATTTGTTTATTTTTAAATCTTCGGCTATGGCTTCACCAAAATAAACGGAGTCATTTCCTCTAGCTGGGGTTCTTCCAAAGACCACATAATTGTTTTTTATAGCAGATTCAATGACTTCAACATAAATAAATGTTCTAGTGTCCGTGGAAACTTCCAAAGATTTTTTCTCAGATAGTTTTTTACTAGATATACTTTGTTCTGCAATTGCAGAAAAATCTTCAAAAATATTAAATACACCACTTAGCCCAAGACCAATTAATACTATCGGCAATAGATACAAAAACCAGTGGGTGATTTTTAATATTTTAACACTTAGATACTTCCCAAAAAAGTAAGCTAAACTCATCAAAATAGCTACAACAGCTTTTATAATTTGGCTTCTAGCCCCAAAATCTGAAATTATCATTAAAATTATTAGAACCATAAAAATGATTTTCCACTTTTTATCCAAAATTGGGAAAAAACATGCGATTGCTAGTACTGGCCCAAGATAAAAATGATAGGCATCCTCACTGATTGTCCAAAATATCCAAATAATAAATAATAGTAAGGCATACCTAAACCAAAACTTTAAAACCAATTGTAAAACTTTAGGTTGATTAAAAATATAAACAAAAACAGGAAGAGATAATATAAAGCTGCCATCTATAAGTTGTTTCCATTCCCAATAATTTTCAGCAATAAACATTCCTCTAATAATACCAATAATTAACCAAATGAAATAGATACTTATAATAATGTAGTCTTTCTTGTTGCTTGGTCTAAAGAATTTATTTTTAAAAATTAAAATAATAATGATAATAGAAAAATTTATAATCCATTTCAGAGTAGTGTTGCCTAAGGGGATAGTACTCCAATAATCAATAGAAAATAAACTATTGAGTAATATTAAAAATGGTAAAATAAATTTAATTGTTAATTTCATATTGTATTTAAAACCAGATAGTTTTGATATCAATAAAAGAATCCTCAAAAACTTCTTTTTCAATATCTTTGATAAAATATAATGGCCTATTATAGTATAATGAAGCCCATGCAGAGTATGTAGACTGTGGGCCACATATATAATCGCATCTACTCAATCCAATTAAATCTCTTAAAGCATCTGAATTAGTTAATTTGACAATTTCATGTTTTTCAAAAATACGATAATCTATTTTTTCATTTGAAGCGATAAAAAATTTCACATTTTTATCAGAAAATGCTTTTCTAATTTTAGTCATAAAATCATTGTATTGCTCTAACGAATAAAAATATTTTCCGTTTTCAAAAGTACGATAATCTCCTCGTCTTATATGAATACCAATTAATAATTCATCTTTAATTTGATTCTCAAATTGACCAATCACTTCTTTATTATATGAGGTATTAGGTGAAATAATCTCCAAAATAGTATTTAAATGTTTAAATTTAAATTTACTTTTTTCACATGCTACATCAGAAATAATATATTGAATTCCTGGTAAAATATTCAATAATAAACTTGCAATCTTAAGAGATATTTTATTTTTAAATATTGTATTTACAATTTTAGAGTAATTTTCATAACCAAAAAGATTAACTAAAAATTTTGGATAAAGTGGAAATGACACATACTTTGATGAGTACAATCGATTAAATTCATTTAAATTAAAATCAGGTAGCCAAAATGAAAATCGTTCATTATTCTCTATGCAATCAGCCAAATAATTTGAAATAATCCAAAATTGATTGCACATCTGCCCAGTTGCATGTATAATTTTTTTAGCCATCTATATTGTCAATTTATTTTTTAATCGATAAATAAAATTATTGATCAGGTCTTTAATTTTTTTACGTTCTTCAATTCGTAATCCATACAGATAAACTGAAAAAATATACGAAATAATAGAAACAAATATGGTCATTATGATTTTAAGCAATTTCTCTTCAATGTTTAAATAAACTAATAATGGGAAGAGAAAAGATATTACTCCTACGATTGAAATTGGTTTTAAGACATTTTTAAAAATTTCATCAAAATTACTATCACATTTTTCTTTATAAAATAGCAGTGTTATTAATGTTTTCAAAAACATTGAAAAAATAAATGCAACATAAATATATTCAGGTCCAAATTTTAATGTAAATAATAAAAAACCCAATCCAAGAGGCATTAAATTAAAAAAGCTAGTATAAATTTGGAATTTTCTAATATTTCCTTTTGCGTATATTGCTGTATTAAAAGGAGAAAAAGGATGTTCTATTAAATCTCTAATAAGCAATAACCTTCCAAATATCACTGCATATAAGGGAACATTGGTGAGCCATAATGCAAATATTTCTTCCATTAAAATAAAAAAAGGAACATAAAGAACTAGGCGCAAATAAAAAATGAATTTACTGCCTGTAAAGACAGCCAATTTCATCATTTCATTATTACCGGCTCCCTCTTGCTTAGTAATAACAGGGCTCAATGCTTTCATTAGAACAGCCGAAAAAACCCCAAGTTGACCAGAAATTTGATTCGCAATTCCTTGTGAAGCATTTACGATGGTTCCAAAAAAATAGTTCATTACGATACCTTGTCCATATTGTGAGGCCATACTGGTGCTAGAACCTAATAAATTCCATCCCGCAAATCCTGTCATTTCTTTCATTAGAGCCTTATCCCAATATTTCTTAGGCGAGATGACACATTCCTCATAATTCCGATGGGTATAAATTCTCATAATACTTAGGGTAATCAATGGGATACACGCCATCAAGATTCCATACAAAACCAATTTGTCTCCTGCATAATAGATAATGAAAATGGCAACACCTAGTTTTAATAAAGATTCTATAATACCTACAATAGAGTAGTAGAGCATATTTTCTCTAGCATTCAGTACGGCGTCATAGGGCACACTCATTACGGTAAACATAGTAGAAACTATTAAACTCCCATAGACCACTTTTGCAGCATATATCCTTTCAGGCGCAATATTTAGTATACCATTAAAGAAAAAATAGCCAACAATAACTAAAGCAATGCCTAATAAAAAACTTATGCCCAGATGTAATAAAAAACTAATATTAAAAATTTTTTTTAGCTTTTCCTCATCGCCTTCACCTTTACTATATGACATAAACCTTTGGGTAGCACCTGCCATGGCGGCATTTAGAAAACCCAGCATAGCAATAGCACCCCCAACTAGGTTAAAAATTCCAAAATCTGAGGCTCCTAAACTATTCAGTATAAGACGGGTGGTATACAAAGAGATAAACATTGTTATCCCCATCTTCGCATACAAAAAGCCAGTATTTTTTATAATTCTTTTAGATGTAGACACTTATTGTTGTATTTAAATAGATAACTTATTCTTCTTTTTTAAGAAGAAGAATAAGTTTTTTGACAGTCGAATGAGATTATCCTACGATATGCTCCAATTGTCCATTATAATTGTTCTTTACAAGTGCTAAATCAGATTGTACCATTTCAGAACACAAGGCAGCGACATCATATTGAGGCTCCCAACCTAATTTTGTTTTGGATTTGGTAGGGTCACCAATCAGTAAATCTACCTCAGTAGGGCGGTAGTATTTAGGGTCTACTCGTACGATTACTTTTCCTATTTCTAGTTGATATAAAGGATTATTACATGCAACAACTTTTGCAACTTCGTTTTCTGCTTCTCCTTCAAAAGAGAGTTCTATTCCCACTTCTGCAAATGACATTCTCACAAAATCTCGGATAGAGGTGGTCACACCTGTAGCAATTACATAATCCTCAGCGACATCTTGTTGCAAAATTCTCCACATAGCCTCTACATAATCTTTAGCATGCCCCCAATCTCTCAAAGCATTAAGGTTTCCTAAATACAAACATTCTTGTTTCCCCAGAGCTATGGCTGCAGTTGCCATCGTAATTTTTCTAGTTACAAAAGTTTCTCCTCGTCTAGGGGATTCATGGTTAAATAAAATGCCATTACAAGCATACATATTATAGGCTTCTCTATAATTTTTAGTAATCCAAAAACCATAGATTTTAGCTACTCCATAAGGCGAACGAGGATAAAAAGGGGAGTTCTCATCATAAAAACCAGCTGCATTTTTGTTTTCTTCTAATCCTCCATACAACTCCGAAGTTGAAGCTTGGTAAATTCTTGTTTTTTTCTCTAATCCTAAAATTCTTACCGCTTCTAGAATTCTCAATGTTCCTAGACCATCTACATTCCCTACATATTCTGGAGAATCGAAAGATACTTTTACATGTGACATAGCCCCAAGATTATAGATTTCATCAGGCTGCACCTCTTGAATAATTCGAATCAAATTGGTAGAATCAGTCAAATCTCCATAGTGCAATTTAAAATGAACATGCTTCTCATGTTGGTCTATATAGAGATGGTCTATTCTTTGGGTATTAAATGAGGATGCTCTTCTTTTGATACCGTGTACCAAATATCCCTTTTCTAACAATAGCTCTGCCAAATAAGACCCATCCTGACCTGTAATTCCCGTAATTAATGCTACTTTCATAGTGTTATTTTATTTTTTATAATATAATTATGATAAAAATACTCCTAAAATATTTTTAGAGCCTATTTGATTTTTACAAAATAAAATAGGCTACGCTCTATTAATCTAATTTTTAAAAATATTTTTCTAATAAATTTTTAATGAATGCTAATGCTCCTGATTAGTTTAAAATTTATCCCAAAAAAATCAGCAAAATCAGCAAAATCAGTGAGATAATTCTATTACCTATCCAATTTTAAACTCTTTAAATCATCGATATTTGATAATTTTTTTCTAATAAATTTTTAATGAAAACTAATGCTCCTGATTAGTTTAAAATTTATCCCAAAAAATCTGCAAAATCAGCGAGATAATTCTATTACCTATCCAATCTTAACCTCTTTAAAATTTTCAATATTGTCTAAAAACCATCCATAGGTTTTTTGAATTCCTTCTTCCAGTTGTACTTGATGTTTCCATCCCAAAGCATGCATTTTTGAAATATCCATCAATTTTCTTGGGGTACCATCGGGCTTACTACGATCCCATATAATTTCTCCAGTATGTCCTACCACCTTTTGTATCGTTTCTGCCAATTCTTTTATCGTTAAATCTTCTCCGGTTCCTACATTATATAAATGCTCTGGCAATACGTTTTCTAACGCAAATATAACCGACCTAGCCATATCATCTACAAACAAAAATTCTCGCATAGGAGTGCCACTTCCCCATAGGGTTACGGCCGTTTGCCCTTGCTCCTTAGCTTCATGAAATTTTCTAATCATCGCAGGAAGAACATGCGATGTAGTCAAATCAAAATTGTCGTGAGTCCCATATAAATTGGTAGGCATCAAGCTTACATAATCTTTTCCATACTGCTTTCTAATAGATTCACAAGCTTTGATTCCTGTGATTTTGGCTACTGCATACCATTCATTGGTAGGTTCCAACGGTCCGGTCAATAAATAATCCTCCTTTAGTGGTTGCGGGGCGATCTTAGGATAGATACACGAAGAACCTAAAAAAATAAATTTTTCTACACCGCCTCGCAAAGATGCATCAATCAGGTTATTTTGTATCATCATATTATCCATCAAAAACTGATAAGGATAACTATTGTTGGCCAAAATCCCTCCTACACGGGCAGCGGCATCTATCACGACCTCAGGTTTCTCAGTTTCAAAAAATTCATTGACAGAGGCTTGGTCTTTTAAATCGAGTTCTTTACTGCTTCTTCCGACAAGATTGTCATAACCCGCAGCTTCTAATTGTCTCCATATAGCAGACCCTACCATTCCTTTATGACCTGCAATATATATTTTAACCGATTTCTTCATTGATTTGTTGGTATTTTTAATAAAATATTTATTTTATAATTAATTTGATTGACTTAAAAATTGTCTTTAAATTCTTTATACTAAATTTTTGTACTTTAATAACTGTTTAATTTTGAGTTGGCTAAGCAAATCACCTTTGCGTTCTTAAAAATTCTACACAAAGAATAGAAAAAAAACATTGCGCTCATAGCGTTTAAAAATCATCTACACCCCAAACCATTTCTTCCAAATAGATTTTTTCTCATCTACTTTATCATAATAACCATACTGACTATAGTAATTGCTGTTATAATGATCGTATTTCTCAGGTTTAAAATCATTGACAATCAAATTCATTTTTGGCATTTTCTCCTGCTGGTACATCTCATTCAATAATTCTATCTGTCTCTTCTCTGTATAACTTATCCTTGTAACAAACAAGGTCATATCCACATATTTACCGATAATATTGGCATCGGTAACAATCACTGGTGGACAATCCACTATGATGATGTCAAATTTTTTCTTGACCTCGTCAAATAATTGTTCAGTTTCCTTGGTCATCAATAACTCTGATGGATTTGGAGGGATACTTCCCCCCGGTAAAACCCAAAGGTTGCTGAAGCCTTCTACGGAATGAATGGCTTCATCTACACTGATATCTCCAATAATACATTCAGAAAATCCTTTCTTTCTTTGCATTCCCAATTCTTTCGAGAGCTGTGGCTTCCTTAAATCTAAACCGATAATCAAAATTTTACTACCTATATTGGCGGCCATAGACGCAGCAAGATTCATAGAGGTAAAGGTTTTTCCTTCACCAGGGATAGAAGAGGTTACCATCACCGTAAAGGCTTCATTCTTATGCTGATAAAAATGAAGATTGGTTCTTAAAATCCTAAATTGTTCAGCAAGTGGACTTCTAGGATTATCCTTAACTTCAAAATTACTAGGCGATTCTTGATGGATAATCTCTCCAATAATAGGCATTTGGGTTCTTTCCAAAATGTCATTTTTGGTTTCTATTTTAATATTGAAAATTTGTTTGATGTAATAAACCATAAGAGGAACTACAATTCCTAGCAATAAACCCACAAGAAGAATAAGTTTTTTCTTAGGAGCAATGGGCTCATCCAAAACCCTTGCATAATCCACCACCCTTATATTAGATAGAGTAGAAGACCTTCCGATGGCGGTTTCTTCTCTCTTTTTCAATAAAAATAGATACAACTCTTGTTTGATGGCCTGCTGTCTGCTAATATCTAAAAATTGCCTTTCTTGCTCTGGGATTTTTTTAATCAATCCCATATTTTGATTGGCTTCATTCCTCAGATTACTTGCCACAATAGCATAAGAATTTTTAGTATTTCGAATGCTATTCAGCAATTCATTTTTAACCGATGAAATCTGATTATTGAGATTAATAATAATGGGGTTTTCTGAAGTAGCATTCTGAGAGAGCTTATCCTTTTGTACAATCAGTCCATTATAAGTATTAATGAGATTAGACAGCGAAATATCTTGAGTCAATAAACTACTTGGGATAATATGAGCTTTGTTATTTTTAAGATAATTCTCCAATGAAGTCACTACGCTCAACTGAATCTCAGATTGAATGAGATTTTGATTGTTTTCCTTTGTTGACTCGAGTAAAACTTTGGCCTGTTCCGAAATATCTGTAACATTGTTTTTTTGCTTAAAATTTTGTACCGCCCTTTCTACATCATTCAATTCTGTGGTAACCTCTGCCAATCTATCCTTAATAAACATCATCGTGCTGTCATTGATGCTATTATTATCTTTTAGGTTTTCAGAAATATACGTGTTGATAAGTTTATCGATAACCTGTTTTCCAAGCTCTGGATTTTTGGTATCCATCGACAGATTGATAATACTTGTTTGCTTTTTGGGCAATTCTGCACTGATGGCTTTAATATAAGACTCTGTCGTAACAGAAGGTTTTACGACGTTCAGCACCCATTCCTCATTTTTAATCTTAGAAACAACTCTTGGTCTGAAAACTACCTCTCCAAAAGGTACTTTTACCACATGATTCCATTGAAATGGGATTACACTTTCATCTACTTGCAAACTTGGATGGGTTAATGAGGAGTTAAACTTATACTCATGCTTGGTTTTAAATGAATCGTTGTTTAAAGTGATAATTTCTGTATCCCAAGGCATTTCCATTACACTCTTGGTCTCTGAACCAATCACATCATCTTTGGTGTAGGAAATATTTAACTTCAAGTCATTCACCACTTTATCTACAATAGAGTAGGTGGTGATAATTTCCAACTCATTATCCACAGAATTTGAACCAGACATCAAACCCAAGCTTTGAAGCATATCAGTTCCTTGGCCTATACCTCCCATTTTAGAATCATTTTCCTTGATGAGCAACTTGGCTTTTACTTGGTAGACTGGTTTAGTGAATTTTAAATAGAAATACGAACCTGCCAATCCAATCAAAGAACATAATATAATCCAAGGCAATAGCCTCTTTATAGTCAATAAAATTTTCACAAAATCAATAGAATCAGAATCTTCTAACCATTCTAATTCTTCTTTGTATGTGCTATTTTTGCTTCTACTCATAATCTTAGTATGCTTGTTTATCTCCCTTTATTACATTAACTACCGTTAAAAATATAATTTTAAAATCTAAAAACAATGACCAATTTTGGATATACCAAATGTCTTTTTCTATCCTATTATGCATATCTTCATCGGTATAGATTTCTCCTCTAGCTCCCATTACTTGTGCCCATCCAGTAATTCCAGGTTTTATAAAATGGCGCACCATGTATTGATCAAGTATTTTAGAATATTTCTTGGTTTGCTCTACCATATGTGGCCTAGGGCCTACCACAGACATATTACCAATAAAAACATTAATAAATTGTGGAAGTTCATCTAGACTGGTTTTTCTCAGAAAAGAACCTATTTTGGTGACTCTTTCATCATTTTTAGTAGCCATTTTTCGGTGGGCTTCTCTATTCAAACGCATACTCCTAAATTTTAGACAATGAAAGGTTTGGTTTTTTAGCCCAGAACGTTCTTGTGTGAAAAACACAGGCCCTCTACTCTCTAATTTAATCAATAATGCAATGATAGGGGTTAGCCATGATAAGATAAATATGATGACAAAACTAGAAAATAAAATATCAAATGTTCTCTTAATCAATTGATTTTCATAATTATCCAATGGCTCAGGCATGGATTTGATAATAGGAATCCCATGCTGCATGTTGAGCGAATTCACGTTATAAGACAAATGCTTAAAATCAGGAATCAAATATGTTCTTATCATTTTCTTATTCGCAATGAGTAGGATTTCATTACACGTTTTTTCGTCTATACCATCATCACACAATACAATATTGTCTATTTTCTTGGAAATCAAATCGTCAAAAAGTAAATCGAGATTGCCAATATAATAATGCTCATCTTCGCTTTCATCAATGGTATAATATCCTTTGATGCCCATACTTTCACTAATTTCAGGATTTGACAAAATAAAATCAGTGAAATTGTTTTTGCCTATCAATACGGTATTGATAGACTTACTAATGCGTTTTCTTAATCTTTTTCTTAGGGTAAACATCAATATCCTTACCAGATAAAAATAAATAGATACCGATAAAATAAATGTCAAGAAAAATTTGAAGAATATTTTCAAATGATGAAAATTAAAAAAGAAGGCCCTATAAAAAATAAAACTAGATAGACCAAATAATACTATGGCTATGGTTATATTCCTAAAATGCGCAGTAGAATCTCTTTCCATTAATCCTTTATAAATCGAACTATACCCTGATGACAAAAACCATAAGGCATTAATCATCAATATAGAATAGAAATAATGAATCTTTCTCAATGAACCTATCTCATTTTCAAAGTAATGAAAACTAAGATAGACGCATAGTATGTTGATAATAAAGTAATCTGCAATTAGAAATAAAATATTAATCTTCTTTATGAAAATGGTTGGCATTAATAATTTTTATTTTTACAAATATATCGTTATTTAGAGAAATAGACAAGAAATTAAACATTTACATACTTATGGTTTGCATTTTAATTATTCTTCTATTCTGAATAATAAGATTTTACTAACTAATTTTTTTTTAAAAAAAATTCATCAAATTTTAGAGGACTTAACATAATTTTTTTATTTTCTTGTTTTTTTTGAAATATTTTTTTTGCACTTTTTTTAGTTTTTAAATTTTAAGTCAGTTTTTTCACCCAGATTTTTATAAAAATAGGATTGCCATAATTTCGATTAGTTTCACCTAGTAAAAGGAGGTGTTAAGAAATTGCTTCTTTTTTTTTTCAAAGTAATTTAAACGTTCTATTGGAACGTAAGGGGGTGGAATAATAGTCGTACACATTGCGATAAAATGTCTATTTCAAAAATTAATTTTAGAGCCTGTTTAAATTTTATTACAATTATTTTTATAACTATTTTAAGAAGGGTTTTTTGCTTTTTAATTGCAGATTTATCGGGATAAATCAAAAATAAAAAGTGAAAAATAGGCTTAAAAGAGCAAAAAAATAATGTAAAGATAATTTTTAAGAGTTATAAACTTTTTTTTCGATAAAATTTAAACAGGCTCTTAATTCCCTTTTTTAAAAACACTCCTTATTTTTCACATCATAGCATCCTCATTTACCCTACGATTTAAAGCTATGATAATAGTAGGTTAAAGTATGGTTGTAGTATAGTTGTAGTATAGTAAATATTTAAATAACTCATATAAAAAGGAGAGATAACTCCTATAAAAATCATCTTTAATCAATCCTAAATGAAATAAATTTGGTGTTCTATTTATAGATATGATAAAAATCTTTAGTATTTAAAAATGGATAGCATATAAATTTTGTAAATTTGCATCACAAAAAAATTGAATACAATGGCTAAAAAAGCAATTCTAGCAATTCTAGACGGATGGGGTTTGGGAACCAATAACAATGTATCTGCAATTTATCAAGCTAATACTCCTTTTATGGATGCTTGTATGGAAAAATTTCCTACAACTACCTTAGAAGCTTCTGGTTTGGCAGTAGGTCTTCCAGACGGACAAATGGGGAATTCAGAAGTAGGACACATGAATTTGGGCGCAGGTAGAGTAGTTTACCAAAATTTAGTAAAACTAAATATGGCTGTAGATAATGGCAGTCTCGGAAAAGAAAAAGGAATAATAGCTGCATTTAACTATGCCAAAGAAAATCATAAAAAAGTTCATTTTATAGGTTTGGTGTCTAATGGTGGAGTACACTCTCATATCAATCACCTAAAAGGTTTACTTACCGCAGCCAAAGAAAATGGATTAGAAGAAAACGTATTTGTACATGCATTTACAGACGGTAGAGATTGCGACCCAATGTCTGGCAAAGGTTTCATAGAAGAATTAATTGACCATATGAAATCTAGTACAGGTAAATTAGCTTCTGTGGTGGGTAGATATTTTGCCATGGATAGAGACAAAAGATGGGAGAGAGTAAAACTAGCGTATGACGCAATGGTAAATGGAGTAGGTGAAATTACCAAAAATCCTGTAGAAGCTATTGCAAAATCTTATGCAGAAGGTGTTACAGACGAATTCTTAAAACCAATTATCGTTTCAGAAAACAATCATTTACCTACTGCCAAAATAGAAAATGGTGATGTCGTCTTTTGTTTTAATTTCCGTACAGACAGAGGTAGAGAAATTACAGAAGTTCTTTCTCAACAAGATTTCCCTGATTTTGGAATGCAAAAGCTTGACCTATACTATGTTACTCTTACCAATTATGATGAAACTTTCAAAAATGTAAATGTAATTTTTGATGAAGAAGTACTTTCTCAGACTATGGGAGAAGTGCTAGAATCTGCAGGCAGAAGTCAAATAAGAATAGCTGAAACAGAGAAATATCCTCACGTTACTTTTTTCTTCTCAGGCGGAAGAGAAAAAGAATTTGTTGGTGAAAGAAGATTACTTTGCCCAAGTCCGAAAGATGTACCAACTTATGATTTAAAACCAGAAATGTCTGCTTTTGACATCAGAGATGCTATTGTTCCAGAATTAGAAAAAGAATCAGCAGATTTTATTTGTCTTAATTTTGCTAATGCTGATATGGTAGGACACACTGGTGTTTTCGAAGCGGCGGTTAAAGCTTGTGAAGCAGTAGACCAATGTATAGAAGCGGTAGCAACCACAGCCTACGAACACGGATACGCTGTATTTATCTTAGCAGACCACGGTAATTCTGATTATATGATTAATCCAGACGGAAGCCCTAATACTCAACACTCTACAAACTTAGTTCCTTTGGTTGTGATGGATAAAGACCACACATGGAATTTAAAACCAGGTAAATTAGGAGATGTAGCGCCTTCTATTTTAAAAGTAATGGGCGTAGAAATCCCTGAAATTATGACAGGAGAAGTTCTTGTTTCTTAAAAATTAAATTATCTTTTTTTTGAAGTTTATTAATTTTTAGGATTTTACATAAAATTTATTTAATTTTAGCCAACTAATGTTCATTATGTTGGCTATTTTTATTTATCTCTTCAAAAACAATAGGCTAAAAATACTAGTCAGCATTTCCCTTTTATTTTTTTTTAATACTTATTTCTCCCAAAAAGCATCATTATTTGAAAATGTTACAGAAAGTGAAGGATTACCGAGTAACTACATATTTTGTGCAGCCGAAGACCAAAATTCTACATTGTGGTTAGGTACAGACAAAGGTCTTATCACATACCAAGATGGTAAATGGTTTGCACTAGATGTAGATACAGGTATGCCTGGTAATTATATCAATAAGATGATTGCTGATAATAAAAAAGGACTGCTTTTACATATCTCAGAATTAGGTCTCTACTATTTCAATACTGATACCAAAACTTTAATGAAAAGGTATAATGAAATTGATAATGAAAGATTTGTAGATATCAAACAAGCTAATAAGAATCATAATTTCATAATAGTTAAAACAGTTACACCAAATGATAACAAGAGTAAGTACTATGCATTTGATAGAAACAAAATCTATAATTTAACAAAATTAATATACAATAATAATCAAAATTCATTAGCATTAGAGAACGGCTTAGTAATCTCAGATTTGAATATTTTTCAACCAAAAAATAAATTAGTTTTTCAAGATTATCTTTATGAACAAAACACATTTGGGGTAATCAGAAAAAAAAATAATATAGCCATTGATACGCTTTCCGAAGAAAATGGCTTGGCAAGTAATTACATTAGTGACATTATAAAAAGAAACAATGGAGATATTTTTATAACCACATTAGGAGGGGGTATTTCTATTCTTAAGAAAAACAATCCTAAGATTTCTTTTCTAAATAAAACCATAAGCGTAAGAGATGCTTTTTATGTCGATAAAAAGAAATACATACTTTCGGATGGTTATTTGTACATTTTAAAAGATAACAAAATAGAGAAAAAACATTTTCTTAGAAAGGATGCCCTTAGTTTTTTTATTTCAGGAAACGAATTGATAATAGGAAGTTTTGAAGGGTTACATTTTTATTCTCTAGAGCCTGAACTCCGTTTACTTAGAACATATCCTATTACAACAGGTATCTCAAAAATTATAAAAAAAGACAATAAAATTATTTTTTCTACCTACGGAAATGGGATTAAAGTTTTAGAAAATAATAAATTAAAAACATATCTTAACAAGTATTTTAACAACATAGAAAATATGTTTGAAAGCCCTAAAGGGTATATTATAACATCTTATGAATATGGAGCCTGCTTATTAGATAAAAATTTCAAAGTTCTAAATTATTTAAATAAAGAAAAAGGACTAGAAAGTAATTTTGTAACCTATGCCTATAATGATGCAGACTCTACTTACATTGGCACAAAAAAAGGAGTTACAGTATTCTACAAAGATGCTACTATTTATAAATTCAGTTCTAACAAAGATTTTGGAGGTAATATAGTGAGATATATTTTTCGAGATAAAAAAAATAAAATCTGGATTTTAACAGATAAATATCTTTATAGAAAATATAAAAATTCATACCAACCTCTTGGTTCTTTAAGATTAACAGATGATACCAAAGATAGAGTTCTTGATGGCGTATACTCTCCCAATGAAAATGAACTATTAATAATTACTAAAAGTAAATTTTCAATATTTAATTTAGATAAAGTAATTCCTAATAAAAACTCATATCCAGTAATTTTAGAAAAAATAATTTTAGAAGGTAATATCATTAATCCTAGAAATAACATTAAATTTACTGATAGTGATAAAAATATCTATTTCATCTTCAAATCGGTAGACAAAGAAATTTTTTCAAAATCTAGATTGTTTTACAAAATTAACAAAGATCCTTGGAAGCCATTTACACAACCTAGGTCTCTTAAGTTCTATCATTTAGAAAGAGGATATTATACACTTCAGATCAAATCAATCAATGATGATGGGTATGAAAATTATTTACAAAAACCTATTAAGTTTAAAGTTATTGGTCCTTTCTACATCAGATGGTGGTTTATTTTGTTATCTGGAGTAATTGCCAGTTTTTTAATTTATAATTATGTAAACGAGAGAAACAAAAGAAAATATGTAAAAAGGCTTAATGACCTTAGAGTAAAACATCAGATAGAAAACGAAAGAAAAAGAATTAGCAGAGACTTACATGACAATATTGGTGCATACGTAACAAGTCTAATTTCTAAGATAGATTCATTAAAAGCAGTCCCATCAAATAACTCATCAGAAGTAAGTTATAATGATGTAAGATTAGACGCAGAACATATACTCGCCCTATTGAGACAAACAATTTATGTCTTAGGAAATAAGGAAACCAACATTATTGCGCTTTATGATAACTTCAAGGCATACGCCCTTAAGTTTCTGCAAACGGATAATATTAGAATTATTTTTGAAGAAAATATAGAAAATAATAAGAAATTAGACCCAACTACCAGTAGTGGTATTTTTAGAATAATGCAAGAAGCTCTCCAGAACATTCACAAACATGCCGGCGCAACAAAAGTAGAAATAAATGTAGTGTCTAAACAAAAAATGGTGATTTTTATAAAAGACAATGGCAAAGGTTTTAATCAAAATGAGTTAAAAACAGGATATGGACTGAAAAATATGAAAGAAAGAGCCATGGAAATAGGTTTCAAATTCAATATCTATTCAGATAATACAGGCACCACTATTGAACTGCTTGAAATCTAAAATACGTAGTTTGATGTATTGATAGGTATCTTTTAAAAAACTAATTTTATAAAATATATAAAAAGTAATATGATTAGTGTAGCCATTGTAGATGATAATCAAATCAATAGAAAGACCATTAAAGATAAACTTTCTCCTTATGAAGACATCAACCTAGTTTTCGAAGCCACAAACGGTGAAGAGTTTTTTGAAAAACTTAAATTCCTTAAAAAAGGAAATTTTCCCCAAGTCGTTTTAATGGACATTGAAATGCCAGTTTTAGATGGTATAGCTGCTATATCCTCAGGTTCTATTAAATATCCAGAGATAAAATATATCGTATTGACCATTTATGCAGATGATGATAAAATTTTCGAAGCTATAAAAGCTGGTGCTAGCGGTTATTTACTCAAAGAAGATAGAGCTGTAAATATCGTAGAAGCCATTTCTAACGTTGTAGAATTTGATGGAATTCCAATGAGTCCTGCAATTGCGAGAAGAGCAATGGATTTACTTAAAGAAGCTCCTAAACCTGCTGCAAGTCTTCAGAACCTTGCAGTTGACCATCAATTAAGTGACAGAGAAATGGAGATACTAAAAGAAGTGGTAAAAGGTTATAATCACCACGAAATAGCAGAAAAACTATTTATAAGTCCTAATACCGTAAGAACACACGTTAATAATATTTATAAAAAACTTCACCTCAATTCCAGAAGTCAAATTATGAATTTGGCATACAAAAATAAGTGGATTTAATGTTTTAATTATTTCATTTTCAAAAAATTATATAAAATCGTATTACAATAAATACGATTTTTTTCGTATAAATAAATTCAAGAAAAATCACCAGATTTACATAAAATATCAATTCATTTTATGAAAACAAGTTTTATTTATTTTCTTTTGTTTTTTCTAAATATTTCAGCACAAGAAAGTCAAAATTCCCTTTGGAATCCTTATGATATGCAATTTACCAGAGACAATAAATACTTGGTAGTCAGTTCACCAAATGATTCTAAAATTTGGAATTTACAAACCAAGGATTGCATTAATGTAACTCCAAATTTCTACAAAGAAACTACCTCCAACAATAATTCTTGGGCATATTTACAAGACGATAATTCGTTTTTCTTTCATCAAACTGTTTTAGGAGACGAAATTTATAAAATAAATCCCGATGGAAAATCTAAAACCACACTTGGTTCTTTAAACGGCGGAAAATATCAAGGGTACACTTTTGATTTTCCTCCTACTTATTTTTTAACTTCAGATATTTTGCTTTGTATTCGTAGTGAAGCAAGTCAAATTCCTTATATTTCTGTAGAAAATGTAGGTGAGAGAAAACCTTTATTTGCCTCAAAAATAGATGGTTATAACAGTTATGACAAATCAAACATGAATTTTCATGTTTTGAAAGGCGATAACAATATTTACTATCTTTTATCTTTCAGAACTTCCCCGAAAAACTCTAAAAACGGAGAAGGAATTGTTACCGAAATTAATTTAGATACCAAAAAAGCAAAAATTTTAGCCAAAGGAATAGAAGTCTATATTGGTGATGATTCTTACAGTGCTTCCAGAATCGAAAAGCTGAAAAAAAGTACAGAAACACCACATTTCATTATTTTGCATTTAGATGATTTTGTGTATGTTATCAGAAAATCTGACGGGAAAATTCTAGATAATCTCGATATTAGAACTCAATTTTCAGAATACGCTTATCCCGAAATTTGTGGCGAAAGAGACGGAAAACTTCTCGTAAGAAATTACGATTTTTCTAAAGATGGCGGGATAAATTTTACCTCACTAGATTTTGATACAAAAGCTAAAATAGAAGATGTTTTGCATTTTGCAATTAATGTTTTAGACATCAAATTTCTACGAACTGCCGTTTCGCGCACTGGGAAAGAATTTGTCATTGCTTGTAACATGAAAGGAGATGATGGTTTTAAGGTGGCTTATATTGATTCTCAAAAATTAACCATGTTAAGAGATAATGCCAATTTGGTAGAAAATTTCTTGAGCGAACAAACCATTGCAAAACAAAAAAATGATGCTGCAAAAGCTCAGAAAACCGAAGAATTGAGAACAAGTACCAAAGAAGAAGCCGTTGCTAGAAATTGGTACGCTATTATTGATAAAGATAATAACCATTACGGAATGGGAATTAGTTTAAAAACAGATAGTTACGGAAATATTTCAGGAGATTTCAACTACAGATTTTCACCTTCAGGAATGGATCATTATCACTGGTATGATGCAATTTATGAAGTTTCTGGGAAATTTATTTCTGAAGACAAATTTACTTTGAAAGTAGAAAGAGCAAAATTTTCTCATGAATATTTTGAAGGTAAATATATGATTACTAATACATTAACTTTTCAAATTGTAGTAAATCCCGAAACCAATTTATATAGAATTTACTGCGAAGAATGGTCTGGTTATTTTGAAGAAGGAGCGGTAGATAGTCATTATTTTTAAATATCTTAAATATGAAAAATAAAATCTTACAATTATTTTTAACAGGAATTTTTCTGTTTTCTTTTACTCAAATTTTGGCTCAAAAAAAATTGAACATTTCTAACTAAACAGCAAACGAAATTTGCCCAAATGTTCAGTTCAATGGTTTCAGAACAGATGACGGAATCGAAAATCTCATCAATAAAATTACTTTACAGATTGGTTTGAAGTTTAATTTTATCCTCATTCCTTGTCCTGAAATTAAAAATGCAATGGCTTTAATCTATAATGATAATTTAAGGTATATTGTTTATGACAAGCCTTTTTTAGACGAAATTTCTAAAAACGTAAAAACCAATTGGAGCAATACCATGATTTTGGCACACGAAATTGGGCATCATCTCAATGGACATACTTTAAGCTTCGGAAACAATGAAGAAAACCCGAAAAGAAGAACTAGAAGCAGATGAATTTGCAGGGTTTATTCTCGGGAAAATGGGTGCTACTAAAAAAGAAGCCATCGCTGCAATGAACGGAATTCCGCATCCTGATTTGTTGATGAATATGATTCTAGCTATACTTTAGAAGGAAGCACTTTGATAGAAGTTTTTCCGTATAATCCTGGTGTTATTGCTAAAGCAAAAGTAGAAATATTGAGTGATAGAGCAATGCTTCTTACCATTATAGATAATGGAGTAGAAGGTTACCAAGGTTTAAAAAGAGTCTACGTAAAATTACCTGAAAACAACTAAAATATAACATATTATGAAAAATTTAAAGAAAATAAAGTTGACAATCGTACTTATTGTTTCGCTTTTCTTATCAAACAAAATTGTTGCCCAACAATTAATAAAAGCTTCAGAAGTTACTCCTGCTTATCTTAAAATTTTTTGTGCTACAAACGGAATTACTGTTTCAGAAATGAAAGATAATTTTATTAAAATTAATAATGGAATAGATATGTATTTAGACATTGATGAGAAAAATGAATACATCATTTTTAATAATAATTATTCATTATCAGACAAAGCAACACCTGCAAAAGCATTAGAACTCGTAAATAAGATTAATTCAGAGGTAGTTTTTATTTCTGCAAGATATCATCAAAAAGAAAATACCATAGAATATCGATACTATTTTTGGATTAAAGATGGGTTTTCTGATCAATCATTAATCAGTGCGCTTGATATTTATAAAGATGCATTTAGTTTTTCTTTAGATAAAGACACAGAAAAGTTAATAAAATAATTTTAATCAAAATTATGACAAAGTGATTGTAAAGGTACAGTCACTTTTTTTATTTCACTATATTTGCAAAAAATTAATATTCATCAATGATTAGTAATAAAAAATTAGCAATAGATTTTGACGGAACAATAGTAGAAGATGCATATCCATCTATTGGTAAACCAAAAACCTTCGCTTTTGATACTTTAAAAAAATTACAGTCCGAAGGTTATAGATTGATACTTTGGACCTACAGACATGGCAAATCTCTAGAAGAAGCCGTAGAGTTTTGTAGAAATAACGGGGTAGAATTCTATTCTGTAAATTCTAGTTTCGAAGGTGAAATTTTTGATTCTGAAACTCAATCTAGAAAAATTGATGCAGATTTATTTATAGATGATAGAAATTTAGGTGGTTTCCCAGGCTGGGGAGAAATCTATAATATTATCAATCAAAGAATTGAATTCAGAGTAGAAGGTGGCGAAGTTTTGGCCTATTCTAAAATGAAAAAAGAAAAAAAGAAAGGTTTATTTTGGTAAAATATATTTGATATTTGATATTTGTGAGCTGAAGTTAATTTATATTGACTAAAATTTCAAATTTCAAACTTCAGATTTCAAATTTGTAGAATGATAATTTTAAAAACAATCGAAGAACTCCGTTTAATGAGAGAAAGCGCTCAGTTGGTTTCTAAAACTTTGGGCATGCTTGCCAAAGAAATAAAACCAGGAGTTACCACTTTACATTTAGACAAACTAGCCCACGATTTTATAAAAGATCATGGTGGTTATCCTGCATTTTTAGGAATGTATGGTTTCCCGAATTCTCTTTGTATTTCTCCCAACGAAGAAGTAGTACACGGTATACCGAATGATAAACCTCTGAAAGAAGGTGATGTACTCTCGGTAGATTGCGGCGTTTATATGAATGATTTCTACGGAGACCACGCCTATTCATTCGAAGTAGGAGAAGTAGCTCCAGAAACCAAAAAATTACTGAAAATCACCAAAGAATCTCTTTACAAAGGTATCGAACAATGTGTACGTGGGAAAAGAGTAGGAGATATTTCTTTCGCTATCCAAAATTATTGTGAAAAAGAAGGTTATGGTGTAGTAAGAGAATTAGTAGGGCACGGTCTAGGAAGAACCATGCACGAAGATCCGCAAGTTCCTAATTATGGGAGAAAAGGCAGCGGAAAAGTCCTAAAAGACGGTATCGTTCTCGCCATAGAACCTATGATTAATTTGGGGACCGAAAAAGTAAAATTCCATAAAGATGGTTGGACGGTAACTACGTTAGACAACAAACCTTCTGCACATTTCGAGCACGACGTAACTATTATCAACGGAAAACCTGTTTTGCTATCTACCTTCAAATATATTTACGATGCTTTGGGAATTACTAGCAACGAAGAAGAACCTTTTACAATGGATTTCTAGATTTTTTGCCGCAAATTTTAATATAATTATCTTGTATTCGTGGTATAAAAATCTGTTCATTTTTAGAATCATTTAATGAAGAAACTTGCCTCTTTTTTACTCAATAAAATTCCAAGACCAATGCTTATTAACCTAAGCATTTTTCTTCGTCCGCTCATTTATTTATTTTTTAAAGGAAATAAATTCACAGACCCAATTGATGGAAAATCTTACAGAAAATTTCTTCCTTACGGTTACGGAAAGCAGCGTGAAAATGCACTTTCGCCAGGAACTTTAAGTTTAGAACGTCACCGTCAGATGTGGCTTTATTTACAAAATGAAACCGATTTTTTCACTAAAAATTATAAAGTTCTGCATATTGCTCCTGAACAAGAATTTTTGAGGAAATTCAAAAAAATGAAAAATCTAGACTATACTTCTGCCGATTTATTTTCGCCAATTGTAGATGTAAAAGCAGACATTCTAGATTTACCTTTCGGTGATGAAAGCTTTGATGTGGTGATTTGTAATCACGTTCTAGAACATATAGAAGACGACAGAAAAGCAATGAGTGAACTCTATAGAGTGATGAAAAAGGGAGGTTGGGGAATTTTGCAAGTTCCAATGAAAAATTCACTAGAAAATTCATACGAAGATTTCACCATTACCAACCCAAAAGAACGCCAAAAACATTTCGGGCAATATGACCATGTTCGTTGGTACGGTATGGATTATTTTAATAGATTAAAATCTGTAGGTTTCGATGCGGAAGCTAATTTTTACTCTCAAAAATATAGCGAAGTTGACATTAAAAGATTTGGTCTCAATAGAAATGAAATTTTACCAGTGGTAAGAAAATAATTTTTCTAAATATAACTACAAAAGCAGCTCTAATAAGGGCTGCTTTTTATTTCTATTAATTCTACACCATTTTTGATTAAATGCGCAATTTCTGGTCGTTTTTCTTTTAATTTTTTTTGATAATCTTTCACCGAATTTATAAGCATATAATCATTGTGAAGCACTGCCAATTCTAGAATTTCTACAGATAGCAACCAATCGTTTGGGTGATTTTGTTTAATTTCATCAAAAATTTCAGACAAACTTTCTATTGAATAATTGTTTTCTCTGATATTTCTTACTTTTTGGTATAATTTTTCTAAACTATCTCTTTCGTCAGATTTTTTCTGCTTGATGGTTTTAGTAGAAGGAACGTGATTTATTCTATCAAAACTAAGAACATCTGCTGGTCCAGAAAACGCAGAAACTACTTCTTTTCCTACTGCCATATCATAAACGCCCCATTCTGGAGAGAAAAGTACCGTTTCGCCGTGGGTTACTGTACAGTTTTTAAATTTAATTAATAGAATTTTTCCCTGAATATTTCTGGTTCCAGTTATGATTTCACCGGTTACTTTTATTCCTCCTTCAAATTCTAAAGTGGTGGTTTTGCCTTCGTAAATATCATAGGCTTTCAGGTCTTTCGGGCTCATATCTTCTATGGAAATATTGATTCCTTTCAGCTTTCCAACAGGTGAACCAAATCCTTCAGAATGAATATTTGTACCGTGACCAATTAATTCTTTTTCTCTATAGGCAAGCGCTGTTTTGCCACTAGTTTGTATATAAATTGGTTTGTTTTCGTGCTCTAAAACATTGGTGAAAACACCAGAAATTTGCAATCCTGTAGAGAGTTCTATTGTACCAAGAGCTTTAGATTCTACTAATTTTTTAGCACCAGAAAGTCCGCCAACTCTCAATGCCATTGTATTGGCAAATTCTTCTAAAACCATACTGAGATGCGCAAAATCTGGAGTTACAAACAATTGTGGTTGTGGTTTAGTAATGTCAAAACTTTGATGAATGGTATTGATATCATAAGGAATTTTCTTCACTTCATTGGTCATGCACCATTCACTTTCTCCGATGGAAGAGAGTAGTCCTGCTCCATAAATTTTAGGATTTTCAACCGTTCCTATTAATCCGTATTCTACCGTCCACCAATGTAGATTTCTAATCAATGCCATTTCAGATGGAGTTCCCATATTATTTTGTAAAAATTCTACCTGTTTTTCGGCTTCTATTATTTTTTCTTGAGGTGTATCTTCGGCTTCTTTTAAAATAGAAAGTAACCTGATGGCTTCGTACAATTCATAATCTCTGGCAGACGAAATGGCTTTGCAACCAATTTCCCCGAAACGTCTCAGATATTCAGCATATTCCGGATTGGCAATAATAGGAGCGTGGCCAGCACCTTCGTGAATAATATCTGGCGCTGGAGTGTATTCTATATGCTCTAATTGTCTGATGTCACAAGCAATCACCAATACATTATACGCCTGAAATTCCATAAAAGCATTGGGCGGAATAAAACCATCTACCGCTACTGCAGCCCAACCAATTTCTTGCAAAATTCTATTCATTCCGTACATATTTGGGATAGATTCTATGCTAATTCCTGTTTTTTTTAGGCCTTCCAAATAAGAATCATGAGCTACTTTAGACAGATAATCTACATTTTTGCGCATTACATATCGCCAAACTGCTTGATTGATGGGCGTATAATCTTCATAGTTCTGAGGGATGATAAATTGCTTCAAATGTTCTGGCAATCGATCAATATGTGGATTACTTTCGAATGATGTTTTCATCAGATTTTATTTAAATTTAATCTTGAATTTCGGCGATGTTATTTTCTGTTTCATAGAGTTTTACAGAAAGTTGATATTCGTTTGGTAATTTGTTTTTTATAGTTTTAAAGATAAATAACGCAATGTTTTCTACCGTAGGATTTAATTCTTTAAAAGCATCAATATCTAAATTCAAATTTTTATGGTCTAGCAATTCTATAATTTCTGTTCTGATAATTTGTTTTAAAATATTCAAGTCAATTACATAACCTGTTTCTTCGGAGATTTCCCCCGAAATAGAGACAAACAAAACATAATTATGTCCGTGGAAGTTAGGATTGCTACATTTTCCGAAAACTTCTACGTTTTTTTCATTAGACCAATTTTTATTAAATAATCGGTGTGCAGCGTTGAAGGTTTCTCTTCTGGTAACTGTTACTTTCATAGATTTTTTCAGAGTTTGCATTAAGGTGTACTTGCAGAAATGCTAAAAATTTTACCATTCATTAATCTTCCATATTTAGTGGCGAAATCCCCTATAAAAACGGCTATTTCTTCGGGATTTATAGTTGCTTTGTAGTCAGGGAAAGCCTGTTGAAGCATTTCGGTATTTACAGCACCAAGACTTAAACAATTGCAGTGAATGTTGTCTTCTTTCAGTTCTTCTGCCAAACATTCTGTAAGGTTGGCTATAGCTGCTTTGCTAGAAGAATAAGCAGAAAGTCCTGCAAATTTAGAAGACCGCTCTATGCCGCCCATGCTTCCGATGTTTACAATATGTGGATTTTTACTTTTTCTAAGACTAGGAACAGTTAATTTTATCAATTTTACAATTGAAAAAAGATTGACTTCAAAAACAGATTTGAAATCTTCTTCGGACATATCCATAAAAGGCTTATTGATGAGCATTCCAGCATTATTGATGAGAATGTCTATGCAATCAGCTTTCTGAATGGCTTTATAAAAATCTGCAGATTCTAGATTTTGGGTAAGGTCACCATCAAAAATTTCTACATTTTCTGGATTAGTGCATTCACTTTTTAATGATTCTAATTGTTTTTTATCTCTAGAAACAGCAAAGATATGATGCATAGAATTTCGGTTGAGATACTTTACAATTTCTCGACCAATACCTTTGCTAGCGCCAGTTACAATAATATTCATTTTAAGAAATATATAATTGGCTAAATATATATTTTTTTTATGAATTGAAAATTTAATTTTTAATAGCAATCGTAAATCTATTCAATTTATGTTTTTAATGAGTAGATATTGATAACTGAACTATCAAACTTAATTCTACCGATATTTTTTTGTGTACCTTTGCAAAACATTAAACTTAATTTTTATTCAATAATGCACAAAGCAGGATTTGTAAATATCGTAGGGAAACCAAATGCAGGAAAATCTACACTTCTCAATCAATTAATGGGTGAGAAGTTGGCCATAGTTACCCAAAAAGCACAAACCACCAGACATAGAATTTTCGGGATTTATAACGAAGAAGATGTACAAATTGTATTTTCTGACACACCTGGAGTTCTAGACCCTAAATACGGTTTGCAAGAAAAAATGATGGATTTTGTAAAAGATTCTTTACAAGATGCAGACGTTTTTCTTTTTATAGTAGATGTTACAGATAAGGATGCACCTAATGAATTTTTGGTAGAAAAACTCAATAAAATCCCTGTTCCTGTACTATTATTGCTCAATAAAATGGATGCTTCTAATCAGGAAGCACTCATAGAAAAAGTAGAATTTTGGCACAATCTGATTCCAAAAGCAGAGATTTTACCTATTTCAGCTTTAGAAGGTTTTAACACAGATATTATTCTACCGAAACTTAAAACTCTTTTGCCTGAAAATCCGCCATATTACGACAAAGACCAGTTCACAGATAAATCTGAACGTTTCTTTGTAAATGAAACCATCAGAGAAAAAATATTGTTGAATTATGACAAAGAAATACCGTATTCTGTAGAAGTAGTCACAGAAATTTTCAAAGAAAAAGAAGGCATTATTTTCATAGACTCTATTATTTATGTAGAGCGTGATACTCAAAAAGGAATTATTATTGGCAACAAAGGTGATGCCATCAAAAAAGTAGGAACCGAAGCCAGAATAGACTTAGAAAAATTCTTTTCAAAGAAAATTCACCTCAATCTTTTTGTTAAGGTGAAAAAAGACTGGCGAAAAAACGAAAGAGACCTCAAAAATTTTGGTTACAGATAATGGGCTCCTTTACAAAAGGAGCTTTTTTTATATAGGTAGGTTTATTTTTTTAATAAAAAAACTTCATTTTAGTGTTATTTTAGATGGGGCAATAAATTTTTGCATATTTTTTTTTGTTATTGATTAAAAATATTAATTTTGAATGTCTAAAAATTTGAAATGAGAAATCTTAACTCAACAGGTTACAACAAAACGCTGTTAGATTGGGCTTTGCTAGCTCTCCGTATTTTTGTAGGTTTAGGAATGCTAACCCACGGTTTTCCAAAACTAATGATGTTGCTTACTGGTAAAATAGAATTTATCAATTTCTTCGGTATCGGTCAAAAAACTTCATTAATTCTTGCCGTTTTTGCAGAAGTTTTATGTTCATTATTTATTTTAATGGGCTTGTTTACTAGGTTTACTGTCATTCCTTTAATTATTACTATGCTGGTGGCTGTATTTATCGTTCATGCTAACCAATCTTTTTCTAAGCAAGAAATGGCATTACTTTATCTTTTTCATTACCTAATAATTTTTGTAGCAGGGCCTGGCAGTATATCCATCGATAGAATGATTACAAGAAAATAAATTGAAAGACGCTTTTTGGCGTCTTTTTTAGTTTTTCATTAATTTTATGGCGCTTTAACACGCTGTCCGCTATATCTTTTTCTCTCCAAAGCTACTCCCAATGCTAGAGAAAAAGGATGCCGCTTCCATCGTTAGCGCAAGTGTAGAACGATAAATAAAATACAGAAAAAATTGTAACTTTCACATCTATCTTGCCACTAATCAATTAGATTTATAACCTACATTTTTAATCCATAATCTATAATTTAAAAAAATATGAGAACCATCAAAATTTCTGTTTTTTTCCTAGCATTATCTATTTTTGGGTTTTCGCAAGAAAATTTAACTTACCAAAAACCTTCTGCAGAAATCCTTCAATTGGCTGATTTCCAAAGAACACCTTCTGTTTCTATGGACAGCAAAAAAGATTGGATGCTTTTTTCTTACAGACCAACTTATAAATCATTAGAAGACCTTAACCAAGAAGAAATGAAATTGGCAGGATTACGTGTAAATCCAGTAACCAATATTTCTAGCACTGTTACGTACATTAATAATCTGAAAATTAGAAAATTCAACGAAAAGCAAGAAACGCAAGTGATTGGATTGCCTCAAAATCCTAAGATTTCTAATATTTCTTGGTCTCCAGATGAGAAAAAAGTGGCATTTACACATACTACAGAAAAAGGAGTAGAATTATGGATTTTAGATGTAGAATCTAGAACAGCCAAAAAATTAACTTCAGACAACCTTAATGCTAATTTAGGTTCACCTTATGTTTGGTTTAGAAATTCTCAAGATTTGTTAATTAGAAAATTACCTGCCAACAGACCAGCGCTTCTAAATGATAAGAAAAACCTTCCAAATGGACCAATTGTTTCGAATGCTGAAGGAAAAGTTTCTCAAAACAGAACCTATCAAGATTTGCTAAAAAATCCTATGGATGAAGCTAATTTCGAGACTTTAACCAAGTCTGAATTAGGTAAAATAAACATCAGCGGAGCTGAAACGCCATTTAAATCTGCTGATATTTACACAGGAATTCAGTTTTCACCAGATGGTAATTACTTGATGGTAACTACAATAAAAAGACCGTTTTCATACATTGTTCCACTTTCTAGATTTCCTATGGTTACAGATATTTTAGACTCTAAAGGAAATATAGTAAAAACCGTAAATGACGTTCCGCTTAATGAGATTATGCCAAAAGGTTTTTCCTCGGTAAGAACGGGCAAAAGAAATATGTCTTGGCGTGCAGATAAACCTGCAAGTTTGTATTTTGTGGAAGCTCTAGATGGTGGTGACCAAAGCAAAAAAGAAAATTATAGAGACGAAGTTTTTACTTGGGATGCGCCATTTACTGAAACTCCAAAATCCTTAATGAAAACCAAACAACGTTTTGCAGGAATTCAGTTCGGGAACGAAGAGAATGCAATTGCGTATGATTCTTGGTATGACACACGTTCACAAAAAACTTATTTCCTGAATCCAAAAACTGGAGAATCTAAAGAAATCGCCGATAGAAACTCGCAAGATGTTTATGCAGATCCAGGGAATTTTCAAACCGATAAAAATGAATTCGGACAATACGTTATTTCCATAAAAAACGGAAAAGCACACTTAATAGGAGATGGTTTTACAAAGGACGGTCAGTTTCCATTTATTGATGAATTTGACTTTAAAACATTTCAAACCAAAAGATTATATACTTCTAAAACACCCAATGTAAAAGAAGATATTATCGATATTATTGATGCGAATAAAGGAACGGTTTTGGTAACGCAACAGTCTAAAAATCAATATCCTAATTACTTTGTAAGAAATATTAAGAATAATAAAGCAGAAGCAGTAACACAGTTTGCTAATCCTTTTGCAAGTATTTCTACTATTCATAAAGAAGTGATTAAATATAAGAGAAATGATGGAGTAGAGCTAAAAGGAACGCTTTATCTACCAGCAAATTATGATTTCAAAAAGAAACCAAAATTGCCACTTTTGGTTTGGGCTTATCCAGAAGAATTTAAAGATAAAGCAACAGCTGGACAAAACACTGCAAACCCGAATGAATTTACTTTCCCAAGTTACGGTTCATTTATTTATTGGGTAACCAAAGGTTATGCAGTTTTAGATGATGCCAGTTTCCCAATTATTGGTGAAGGCACTACGGAACCGAATGATACTTTTATTCCACAATTGGTAGCGAACGGAAAAGCGGCAATTGATGCAGTCGATCAATTAGGTTATATTGATAGAAATAGAGTAGCTGTTGGTGGACATTCCTATGGTGCATTTATGACTGCTAATTTATTAACTCATTCTGATGATTTTGCGTGTGGAATTGCTAGAAGTGGCGCTTATAACAGAACTTTAACGCCTTTCGGTTTCCAAAGTGAACAGCGTAATTATTGGGATGTTCCAGAAATTTACAACGGAATGTCACCTTTTATGAATGCCAATAAAATGAAAAAACCAATTCTTTTGGTTCACGGTGAAGCAGATAATAATCCTGGTACATTTACACTTCAAACAGAGCGCTATTTCCAAGCATTGAAAAATTTGGGAGCACCTGCCAGAATGGTAATTTTGCCTAAAGAAGCTCACGGTTATGTTGCCAAAGAAAACATTTTACACTTGCTTTGGGAACAAGACCAATTCTTAGAAAAATGTTTAAAAAAATAAGTTGAGACGCGATTTATCGCGTCTTTTTTTTGATGAAAATATTGAAAAATAGAATACTTGACTTCAAACTAATTTAATAAAATTAGAAAGATTTCATTATTTTTAGACAAAATTTAGAATTAATATGAAAATTAACAGAAGAGATTGGTTAAAGACAGCTTTTTTAGGTGGTGCAGCATTGGCTTTTTCTCCTTTAGAGATTTTAGCAAAGCAAACTCCTAATTATTCACTTTTAAAAAATGATGAAGATACTATAAGACTTTGTTTTAATGAAAATCCTTTTGGAGTTTCTCCAAAAGCCATAGAAGCCATGCAAAAAAGTATGACAGATGCTTCTAAATATGATTTTAAATATGCGGATGTTTTAAAAAGTAAATTGGAAGAAAAAAATCAGTTGAATAAAGAAAATTTTTTGGTTTCTGCTGGTTCGTCTTTTCTGCTAGAACTTATTGCAAAGTATGTTTCTATAGATAAAGGTCATATTGTAATTCCTGAACCTTCTTTTACCATTTTTGCGCCTATTACAGAGTTTCTGGGAATGTCAAAAACTGTAGTTCCATTAAATTCTAATAAAGAAATAGACTTAGAATCTATGCTAAAATCTATAAAATCTGATACCAAATTGGTTTATATTTGTAATCCAAATAATCCTACAGGTCATCTTTTGAGTAGAGAAAAAATGGAGAATTTTATTCAAAAAGTTCCAAAAAATGTAACTATTTTAATTGATGAAGCTTATATAGAATTTACCAATCAGCCTTCGCTTTCTGATTTAGTTAATCAATATAAAAATATAATTGTAACCAGAACATTTTCAAAACTTTATGGTTTTGCAGGAGCCAGATTAGGCTATGCTATTGCACACCCTGAATTTCTTAAAAATTTAGAAAAATTACAAAGTTGGAGTGGAGGAGAGATCAGTATCGTAACAATGGCAGGAGGAATTGCAGCATTAGAAGATACGGATTTTACTAATAAAGTTCTTAAAAACAATCAATTAGCTAAAGAATTTACGATAAAAGAATTGAATAAGAAAGGAATTAAAGTGATTTCTTCTGAAACTAATTTCGTTTATTTTTCATTAGAAAATTACAAAGAAGATTATTTTAATCGTTTGAAATCTGCTAAAATTCTTGGAGGAAAAACTTATGAAGATGAAGGAAAATGGACCAGAATAAGCATAGGCACTTTAGAACAAATGCAGAAATATACTAAAGCAGTTTTTGGATAAATTCAACTTCAAATGATTAATCTTTTACCAAAAGACGGAACGGTAGAATATTTAGGGAAAATTTTTACAGAAGAACAAAGTTTCATATATTATGTTAAATTGATAAACGAAATCAATTGGCAAAACGATATTGTAAAAATTTTCGGAAAAGAAATCGTCACCAAAAGAAAAGTGGCTTGGTATGGTGATGAAGCTTTTCAGTACAAATATTCTGGCAAAACCAAAATCGCTGAGAATTGGCTAGATTTTTTAGTTTCTATAAAATCTACGGTTGAAGAAATCTCGGGATGTACATTTAATTCTTGTTTATTGAATTTATATCATAATGGTTCAGAAGCAATGAGTTGGCATTCTGACAACGAAAAAGAAATTTTAGAAAATTCTGCGATTGCCTCAGTAAGTTTTGGAGCTGAAAGAAAATTTGGTTTCAGGCACAATTCTACAAAAGAAGAAATTTCTTTAATGCTTGAGAATGGCTCAGTTTTAATTATGAAAGATGAAATTCAGAAATTTTGGAAACACAAGCTATATACATCAACCAAAATCAAAGAACCAAGGATTAATCTGACATTTAGAACAATAAGTATGAGATAAATTCTAAAATAACAAAATTCCTATAATTTATATTATGTTAAATTGTATTTATTTCGGATGACTTTCAATTACAATATATCTTTTTCTTCTACTTCTCTAAAATTAAATTTGCCACAATCCAAATTATTCTTATTTTTAAAACAAATAATTCAATATGTCTTATTATCCATTACAAAGCATTCCAGATTATTTTGGAATTGATGATTTACTTACCGAAGAACATCAACTAATTCGTCAATCTGTGAGAGATTGGGTTCAAAGTTTTATTATGCCTCAAATAGATGAAGCTGCTCAAAATCACGAAGATATCCCTAATTTAATGAAAGAATTAGGTTCAATTGGTGCACTTGGACCCTATATTCCCGAAGAATATGGCGGAGCTGGTCTTGATCAAATTTCGTATGGTTTGATTATGCAAGAACTAGAACGTGGTGATTCTGCGGTTCGTTCTGCCGCTTCTGTACAAAGTTCTTTGGTAATGTTTCCTATTTTTGAATACGGTTCTGAAGAGCAAAAACGTAAATTTTTACCAAAATTAGCTTCCGGCGAAATGATTGGTGCATTTGGTTTAACAGAACCAAATCACGGTTCTAATCCTGCCGGAATGGAAACCAATTACAAAGATATGGGAGATTATCTTTTATTAAATGGTGCAAAAATGTGGATTACCAATGCCCCACTTTGTGATATTGCTGTAGTTTGGGCTAAAGGCGAAGACGGAAAAGTAAGAGGTATGATTGTAGAACGCAGTTTTGAAGGTTTTACAACTCCTGAAACGCATAATAAATGGTCTCTACGTGCTTCTAAAACTGGTGAATTGGTTTTTAATAATGTAAAAGTTCCTAAAGAAAATCTTTTACCTAATGTAGAAGGTTTGAAAGGACCACTCTCCTGCTTAAATTCTGCCAGATACGGCATTTCTTGGGGAGTTATTGGTGCTGCTATTGATTGTTATTGCACTGCTGTTCAGTATTCTAAGGAGAGAATTCAATTTGGGAAACCTATTGCAAGTTTCCAACTTCAACAGAAGAAATTAGCAGAATTTTTAACCGAAATTACAAAAGCTCAACTCCTTTCTTGGAAATTAGGCGTTCTAAAAAACGACCATAAAGCTACTCCTGCCCAGATTTCGATGGCGAAAAGAAATAATGTAAAAATGGCAATTGATATTGCGAGAGAATCTAGACAAATTCTCGGCGGTATGGGCATTGTAGGAGATTTCCCGATGATGAGACATGCTGCCAATCTAGAATCTGTAATTACTTACGAAGGAACTCATGATGTACATCTTCTGATTACAGGTATGGATATTACAGGAATTAATGCGTTTGGTTGATATATGAAAAAAACTTCAATTTTGTCATTCTGAAAGAATCTCTAAACTATAAATATGATATCGTGATTCCTTTGGAATGACAAATGAATGTTTACTTGATTAGTAGTTTTGAATTTAATTCCATTTTTCGTGAATCTTCTCCGTAAAAGGAATTTCAGGATTCAGAATTTCTAAAATTAAATTTCGGATAGATTGTAGCGCATCTTCTAGATTTCCGTCTTTTATTTCTACGTTTTGCACGCCATTTTTCACTTCTGCAAAACTCCAAATTCCAGTTTCTATATCGAACTCTTTAAATTCTGACATATTTTCTACACAATATTGATAAATGCACAGTTGAAGCGCTTGCTTATATTTATCATTAAAGAAAAGAGTTTCTTTTCGGTCTTCTTTTACACTGATTCTTAAATCTTTAGCTTTTGCTGTTTTGTAATCTATAATTCTAAGATTTCCGTTGAGCAAATCTACTCTATCTATAAAACCGTAAAAAGTAACAAAGTCCGTTTTTTCTTCATTAAGGTAGAATTTTATATCCTCAATTTTTCTTTCTAAGCCAATAATTTCTAGAGAATTGCCTTGTTTTAATAAATTCAAATCATATTCTAGAACACTTTCCACTACCCTTTTTGCAATTTGTTTGTGCACGAAATTCATTCCTTTTTGGTAGAATTCTGGTTGATGTTTTAGCTTTTCTATGGAGTAATTAATAGCTTCGTCTATTTGTTGAATTAAATTTTCTAAATCACTGCTTATTAGTTTTTTACCAATTATTTTTCCGTATAAATATTCTAAAGCATAATGTACTAAAGTTCCGTAATTTCTCTGAGAAAGTTCTTCTTCAATTTCTACAGATTCTTTGGCTGCCAAAACTTTTTCTAAGTAAAAATCTATAGGATTATAGAGATAAGAGACCAAATGAGAAGCCGAAACTCTCTCTTTCCATTCTTCTAATTTTTCTAAAACAGCAGTTGTTTTTTTAATGGTTATTGGTTCCTGATTGATGGGTTCTGAAGTATTTTCTATAATAATATGCTCAATGTTATGGTGAGATTCCATTTCAATTTGAGTAATGAATCTTGTTTTTTCACCAGTGTTTACGCCAGAACCTAAAGCGTTGTAAAGCAAATAGATGTTTTCTGCATTTTGTAGAAATCGGTAAAAATGATACGCATAAATTCCGTCATTTTCTAAAAAAGTATGCAGATTAAATTGTTTCCTTACATCAAACGGAAGATAGGTATTTTGCGAATTTCCAAGAGGCAGTTTTCCTTCGTTGGCAGAAAGCAAAATAACGTTTTTGAAATTCAAAAGTCGGGTTTCTAAAAGTCCCATTAATTGTAAACCTTCCAAAGGTTCTCCTACAAAATCTATAGTTTCAGAATTAATGAGTTGATTGATGAGAACCTCTAAAGTCTCTATTTTTACATCGTAATGATGTGGTTCTAATTGGTTTTTGAGAATGATAAAGTTCTTTTCGAAATGAGAGATGTTTTCGTATTGCACATCATCTATTTCTCTGTATTTTAGTTCTTTGCAGAATTTAATTAAAGTATCTAATAAATCTTTTGAATTTTGTTTTTTGAATAAATTATAAAAAGAAATTCCGCCCAAAAGTTCATCTAATTGCTTCTTAGAAAGATAAACCATATTTCTTTCTTCTAATGCAGAAACAAAATTTTTGAGCAATTTTTCGTCTTCTTGATTTTTGGGTAATTCTTCTAAAATCGGCAAAACATCATTGTAATAATAAGACGAAGAATTTTTTTCTAATTGTTTTTGAAGGTTAAAAAGCTTCTTCATCGCATTAGAAAATGCTAGGTTTTTCAACGGAAATCCCATCGTAATATTCAACTTATCTGTAGAAGAAAGTGAGTCTAAAGTGGCGGGAAGCAGGTTTTCGTCAAGTAAAACTACCGCAGTTTCTTCTGTAGAGACGCGATTAATCGCGTCAGCTTGTTGGTTTTCAGAATTAATTTCTTTTAAAATTTCTGGTAGAACTTTCGTTTGAGCTATATTTCCCGAAACTTCGTAAACTTTAATATTTTTAGGTTCAGAAAACTCGTTTTCAATCCAATTAAAACTTCTAGATTCATTAAATTCTTTCCAAGTTTTGTATTCTCTCAGAAATTTGCCAGCTTCTTGCCTTTCATCTTTAAAATAATATTCATCTCCTTGAAAATAAACGTCCGCTTTATCCCATTGCAAAAAGGTTTTAACTAATTTTTCTTCTACTGGAGTGAAGGCATTAAAACCAACGAATACTACTCTATTTTTAGAGTTTTTACAAAATTTTTCAAGATTTTTTTCTGCAATTTCGTGAAGCATTCCTGCAGTTGCCAGATTTTGTTCGTTTAATTTTTCTTCTAATTTCGGGAGGAAAACATTCATTTTTCGCCAAAAATTGAGGTTTTTTCGTCTTGCTCCATCTTCGTCGCCTAGATTTTCTCCCCAATTTTTGATGCGTTCTTCAGCCAACATCCATTCTAGAATTTCTTTGTCATTCCCGTGGAATTTTTTCATATCGTCCCAATCTTTTTGCACCGTTGGAAACCACTTTAGAAATCCAGACAAATCTTCGTCATTATAAATTTCTGAGTAAGTTTGGTAGGCAATTAACCAAAGCGCAATTCCTTTAATTTCTTGCTTGTCTGCAATAATTTTAAGATATTCGTCTATGGTAAAGAATTCGGGTAAAATACCGTTGTAATTTTTTTCTTTTAGAATTTCTTTGATAAAGATCACGGGTCTTTTCCCAGGAATTACAAATGAAAATCCCGATAAATCATTTGATTTTTCGAGTGTTTCTCTAATTACTTTTTGTAAAAATTTTTGTCTCAAGGTTTAGTTTTTGAAGGCTTCTAGTTTTTTGAGTTGGCTTTTAATTTCGACTTCTAATTCATTTTGTTTTGCAGCATCTGTTCCACGTTTTGTAATTTTGTCATAATAATCTTGATAATCTAAAAATTCACCATAAAGCATTTGATAAATCAATTTGAATTTGAACTGATAATCTTTCTCTGTTTTTACATTTTCTTTGAATTCTTTTCTTAGTTTTCTTGCGTATAATTCAGCTATATCAAAATGCCCTTGTTCGTGATTGATTTTTAAATTTTTAGTTTTAAAAGGATGTTTCCAAGATTTACTTGGGTCAAAAGTAGCATCTATTTTTATTAAAAGTCTATTGTATGTTTTGTCTTTATAGGCTGTATATTTCAAACCACAAGACGAATAACTAACAACTGTAGTGTCAGCTTTCATCGAATTTTGAGAAGATTTGAAATGACTCCAATTTAATTTAAAATTTTCAGACCAAACAATTTTTTGAGAAAAAACTATTGAGATTTGAAAAATGAAGACAATGGTAATTAGCTTCCTCATCTATTTAACAACAATGGTTTTTTCTATCCAAACATTATTGTTGTTGGCGTCTTTTCCGTTCCAAAATTTAAAAGTGTAAGTTCCTCTAGCCTCTGGTCTGAAATTAAATCCGTTTGCTTCTACTCTAGTTGCTTGGGTGCAAGTTGCATTTTTTAGTTTATAAGCGTACGTAGTAACGTATCTATCAAAGTTATCTCTTTCATAATCATAATCATAAAAGCCTGTGCAACCGTCAGGATAAGTAGAATATGTTTTGATGGTTTGTACTGTAAAGACGTCCATTTCTGTTTGTGCAATTTTCACACTGTCAATTTTAAAAGCAGAAATACTTTCTATTTCATCGTAATCATCTCTGCTATCACAAGAGTAGATTCCTAGAAAAATGGGTAAAACAAATAAACTGATTTTGATTAAATTCTTCATATTCAACGCATTAATTATTAAAGTTACCTTTTGATAAATATACAACTTTTTTGGTGTCAAAAAATTCTTCTTCGAAGTGATTTTTAAGGTTGAAAATTTCACATTTTATTCCAGCTAATTCTTCTCCCAAATCACCACCTTTTAAGTATAAAACACCATTGTGTTTTGGGTTAAATTGTTCTTTTTCGAATTTTCCTTTTAACCAAAGCAAAAAAACAGGCATTTGTGTAACAGCCCTACTCACTACAAAATGGAATTTATCTTTGATTTTTTCGGCTCTTTCGTGGTATGCTTTAACATTTTTAAGGCCTAAGCTTTCGGCTACACCTTTTACTACTGTAATTTTTTTGCCAATAGAATCTACCAACGTGAATTCTACATTAGGAAACAAAATAGCCAAAGGAATTCCCGGAAAACCGCCTCCAGTGCCTATATCTAGCACTTTGGTTCCGTCTGCAAAATCCATAATTTTTGCAATTCCTAAAGAATGCAGTACGTGTCTTTCGTAAAATTCATCAATATCTTTTCTAGAAATCACATTGATCTTTTCATTCCATTCTTTGTATAGACTTTCAAGTTGTTTAAATTGAGTTTCTTGCTCTTCTGATAAATTAGGGAAATATTTATTTATTAATTGAATTGACATTTTATAAATTTTCTGCAAAATTAAGGATTTTCAGATAGTTTTCTTTAGAAAATTTAGTTAAATTACGTATATTTGTGCCAATTAAACAATGAATATGAGTAGAGTTTCAGACAGATTAAACAGATTGAGTTATTCTCAGACCTTTGTAATGAGTAACAAAGCGAGAGATATGAAAGCCGCAGGAATAGATGTAATTTCACTTACACTAGGAGAACCAGATTTTGATGTACCAGACAATATAAAAAAGGCAGCGTTTGATGCAATTAATGAAAATTATAGCCATTATTCTCCTGTTCCAGGTTTTTTAGAATTAAGAAAAGCTATTGTAAATAAACTTAAACGTGATAATAATCTAGAGTACAAGCCTACTCAAATTTGTGTAGCAAATGGTGCTAAACAAAATATATTCAATGTTTTGGCTGCATTGGTAAATGAAGGAGACGAAGTGATTTTGCCAGCTCCATATTGGGTTTCTTATGATGAAATGGTAAAAATCAATGGTGGTGTTTCTGTTTTTATCGAAACCAATATTGATACTGAATTTAAGATGACAGCAGAGCAATTAGAAGCTGCCATCACCCCGAAAACAAAGGCGGTATTGTATAGTTCGCCTTGTAATCCATCAGGTAGTTATTATACTAGAGAAGAGTTAGAAAAAATTGCAAATGTGATGGCAAAATATCCAGATGTGGTAATTATTTCTGATGAAATCTATGAATTTATTAATTATGATGGTGAGCACGTTTCAATTGCAGAATTTCCTCAAGTTTTTAATCAAACTGCTGTAATAAATGGAATGTCAAAAGCTTTCGCGATGACTGGTTGGAGAATTGGTTATTCAGCTTGCCCACAATGGTTGGCAGATGCATGTGATAAGTTGCAAGGTCAGGTTACCAGTGGTGCCAATACAGTTGCTCAAAGAGCTTCTATTGTAGGATTAGAAACTGACCCGAAAGATTATTATTATATGGTAGAAAGTTTCGAAAAACGTAGAAATTTAGTCTATGAATTATTAAAAGAAGTACCAGGTTTCAAAGTAAATTTACCAAAAGCCGCTTTCTATTTCTTCCCAGACATTTCTTATTACTTAGGAAAAACAATGGATGGAGTAGAAATTAAAGATTCTGATGATTTTGCAATGTTTTTATTAGAAAAAGCTCATGTAGCATCTGTAGGAGGTGTGAGTTTCGGAGATAAAAACTGTATTAGATTTTCTTATGCAGCCTCAGAAGCTGAACTAAGAGAAGCAATGAGAAGAATTAAAGAATTATTAGAAAAATTTCAATAATTATTGAATTTTAGAATGATAAAAAAGAACCTTTAGCAATGCTGAGGGTTCTTTTTATTATTAATAGATATAATATATCGCATATTTCTTTCAAAAATTTATATTTTTTGTAATTTTGCACCGGTTAAATTTTAAAGTAAGTAATATGGCATTGGTAGGAAAAAAATTCCCAAACGTAACAGTAGACGCAATCTCAAAATCAGGAGAAAACTTAAGAATCAATATTTTAGACGAAGCAATTAACAATCAAACCAAAGTTCTTTTATTTTGGTATCCAAAAGATTTTACATTTGTTTGTCCAACAGAATTGCACGCTTTTCAAGCAGCATTAGAAGAATTTAAAAAAAGAAATACTATCGTAATAGGAGCTTCTTGTGATACTAACGAAGTGCACTTTGCTTGGTTAAATACTCCTAAAAATCAAGGAGGCATAGAAGGAGTTTCTTATCCCCTTTTAGCAGATACACACAGACAATTAGCAAATATCTTGGGAATTGTAGATCAAGATTTTGAATATGATGATGAAGGTAATGAAGCATTTACAGGTTCTAATGTAACTTATAGAGCTACTTATCTAATTGATGAAGAAGGAAAAATTTTCCACGAAAGTGTAAATGATATGCCACTTGGAAGAAATGTAGACGAATATTTAAGACTAATAGATGCTTACACTCACGTGCAAAAATACGGAGAAGTTTGCCCTGCCAATTGGCAAGAAGGTAAAGCTGCTATGCATGCAGATAGAAGTAGTACTGCTGCATATTTAAGTAATAATTAATTTATTTATAAATTACAATTAAGCAGAACTTTGGTTCTGCTTTTTTTATTAAATTTGGTTAAAATTTAAAATGAATACAAGAGTTTTAAAAGCTAAAAAAAACATTTCTTTGGTTGCCCACGATCACAAAAAAGATTAATTATTGAGTTGGGTGAAAAAGCATAAAGATATACTTTCTCAGCATCAATTAATAGCAACAGGAACTACTGGGAAATTAATTTCAGATTTTCTAGGTGTCAATGTAAAAAGAGTAATGAGTGGGCCACTTGGTGGTGACCAACAGTTGGGTTCTATGATTGCAGAGGGCGAAATAGATATTGTAATTTTCTTTTGGGATCCTATGGAAGCACAGCCACATGATAGTGACGTGAAGGCGCTTTTAAGACTTTGTGTCGTTTGGAATATCCCAATGGCTTGTGATGCTGCAACAGCAGATTTTATTATTTCTTCTCCCTTTATGCATTCAGAATACGAGGCAGAAGTACCAGATTATACCAATTATCTCAACAGAAAAGTAGTGAAGGGAATATAACACACAATCTAGTATTTTGTTGGCTTTTTATTTAAAATATTTTTCGATTTTTTGAGGTTCTAATTCAGAAAAGTTGGCAATGATTATTTTTGCTAAATCATATTTTTGCATTTTAGAGTGTTCACTTTTATAAGCTGCACAAAAAATACCAGCACGTTGTGCCGCCAAAATTCCGTTGGTAGAATCTTCAATCACAAGACAATTTTCGCTAGGCTCATCAGCTATTTCGGCAGCTTTTATGAAGATTTCGGGATTGGGTTTAGATTCCTCTAGGTCTGCCCCACTTATTTTACCCATAAAGTATTTACCAATATCAAATTTTTCAAAAACCCAATTGATGGTATTCATACTAGCAGACGATGCTAAAACTAATTTAATTCCATTTTCGTAGTAATTGATTATCAATTCTCTAACACCTGGAAGTAGATTAAAATCTGGGTCTGTATCAAAAAAATGTTTAAAATATTTTCTTTTTAGAGCTGTAATTTCCTCAGAAGTAACCTCTAATTGGTACTCTTCTTTAATCATGCTCGTCGCTTTTTTGGTGGAAGTTCCGGTAAGAGAGGTGTAAAATTCTTCTGAAACACTGATATTTAAATCTTCGAAAGTTTGAAAATATGCTTTTCGGTGAAGAGGTTCCGTATCTACAATTACTCCATCCATATCAAAAAGTACGGCTTTTAAAGGCATAGTCTAAATTTTTTGCAAAAATACGAATATTAAATTTAATTCGTTTTTGGTCAAAATTAAACGCTTTTACTTCTTCTTTCCATTAAGATAATATCTCGCCAAACGCCGTTCATTTGGCCGATTTTTTCTCGATAACCTACAGTTCTGAAACCTAAAGCTTCGTGTACTTTTATACTGGCAATATTTTCTGGAAAAATTCCTGATTGTAGCATCCAAAAACCATTTTTTTCGCTTTCTATGATTAATTTTTGAAGTAAAACTTTACCCAATCCTTTACCTTGAGCAGAATTGGTAATATAAATACTCACTTCTGCTACTCCACTGAAGCATTCTCTGTTGCTCACAGGTTTCAGAGCTGCCCATGCTACCACATTATTATTATCATCTTCTGCTACAAATCTACAGGTACTAAAATGGTTTTTATCCCAATATTCCCAAGTAGGAACTTCTCTGTCAAAAGTTGCATTACCACCTGCAATTCCTTCTTCGAAAATTTGTAAAACCTGAGCTCCATCTTCTGGCAGCATTTCTCTTAATTCGTAGTTCATTTTTTTATGGTTGAAGAGTTTTACTAGAAATCTAAAGTTTTCTACGGATATTTTTTTTCTTTTTATGTCTCGTAAAATTAGTCTGATTATTTTTATCAAAAGAAATTACACTTATATTTCCATCAACTTCTAAAATCGCCAATTTCACATCTGAAATGTTTTCTACACCGTGTTCACGCACAGATTCCTCTAATTCATCTATTGTAATTTCGCTTTTGTTGAGAGCGTTTTTGTTTAGAATTCCGTCGTTTACTAAAATAATAGGATCAGCTTCTATTAACTCTTTGATTTTTGGATTCTTAAACATCAATTTTTTTAATCCGAAATTAGCCAAAAATAATACCAACGCTGCAACCAAACCGCCTTGCAAAGAAGTATCTTGACCTACCATTGCATTTTGAACGGCATTAGAAATCAATAAAAGCAGAATAATATCTCCTGCATTCAACTGCGAAAGTTGGTTTTTCCCAAAAATTCTCAATCCGAGGATCATAAAAAGGTAAACCGCAAGAGAACGAAGTGTAATATCTAAAAAAGGATTCATAGATTTTTATTTTCCAATGTAAATATATCCATTTTTTCCTGATTTAAAAGTCACTTCTACTCTTTTATAATTATCTACTTCGTATTTATCAGCTTGTAAGATTTCTTCTTCTGTCACTTCAAAAAGTACACCTTCTACATAATCATTTTCATTACCAGAAAAACTAATTATCGGATGAAATTGCTGGTTACTTTTTCTTAAAACTTCAGCGTCGGTAATTTCTATCATCGTTAATTTATAACCTTCTAGAGTATCTTTTTCGCCTTTCAGCAATCTGCCAAAAGTTTCTAATTGCACTTGTTCTAATTGTAATGTTCCGTAGGAAAAAAGTAGTGGCATTTGGTTTAAATTTTAATTTTTAAAAACGATTCTTTAATTTTTGCTTCCACTGAATTTCTATTATCAAGAGTAGCACCCAATAATAATCCTGCAACAAAGCCACCTAAATTAGCAACATTGTCGATATAAGTAAAGCCCACAATTCCTAAAAATATAATAAACAAAATACTAGAAGTTAACATTTCATTGATGAAATTTTTGGGAATAATATTGTTAAATTTTAATATAAATGAAATTAAAAATCCTAAAATCCCCAAAACTGAGCTAGAAGCTCCATAAGAAATATCATCGGGAAGTAAAATCATACTTGTGAAGCTCCCAACGATTCCTGTGATTAAAAATATGATTATTAAAAAATAAATACTGTAAAATCTTAAAAAAAGTTTAGAAAGAAATAATAAAGCTCCTGCTACTGCACTTATATGTAGCATATTAGAATGAACAAATAAATTGCTAACTATTCTATAATATTCTCCGAGAATAACTTGAGATTTAATTAAGGCCCAATCATTAATTAAATTGTACTTTGTAGATTTTCCTAATTCTAAAATTTCTTTGAATCCGAAACAAATTGAAAGAATTACAGGTAAAATATAAGCTAAATTAGCTTTATAAGATTTATTCAGCCAAAAGACAAAAATTGAATTATTTATAAAATTATCAAAATTTTCTAAGTTATTTTTTTTGTAATTGAAATATTCAAAACCAAAATTAATTATTGGTACAATGGAAGCAATTAATATCCAAAGTTTAAAATCTCTGGGATCTTCATTATTTTTGAAATATTTTTGATAAGCTAAAATACCAACCAATACAACAATAGTCCATAAAATAGATTTTATATTTTTTTTCTTTTGGGTAGAATTAATGATTTTTTGATGCCTTTTCTCTGAACCAAAAAGTTTAAAATTATCGTCATCTTTAAACTTTATGAACAAAATTTCCTTTAGGTCAGTATCATCTAAATATGTTAATAGATCTTTTTCTGTAGAAAAAAACATTGGCGTTTTAAACTCGTGTAAAAAGATGCCATAATCATCTTTTATTTCAAATTTTTTATCTCGCAAAAATTCTTTCCAAATGCTCATTGTTGTTATTAGTTTTAATTAAAGTTTATTATTCCATTTCCTTCTTCAAAAATTTCGCCGTCAAAGATTTTTTAGATTTTATAATTTCTTCTGGAGTTCCTGTTGCGATGATTTCGCCACCGTTTTTTCCGCCTTCCAAACCAATATCTATAATATGGTCTGCTAATTTTATCACATCTAAATTATGTTCAATAATAATAAAAGAATTGCCCAATTCTACCAATTGATTAATGGCTTCCATCAAGATTTTTACATCTTCAAAATGCAAACCTGTTGTTGGTTCGTCAAGAATATAAAGCGTATTTCCTGTTTGTTTTTTGGCGAGTTCGGTTGCCAGTTTTATACGTTGCGCTTCTCCTCCAGAAAGCGTTGTAGATTGTTGACCAAGGGTAATATAACCCAAACCAACGTCTTGCAAAGTCTTCACTTTTGCATAAATTTTAGGAATCGGTTGGAAGAAATCTACAGCTTCGTCAATCGTCATTTCCAAAACATCAGAAATAGATTTTCCTTTGTAGCGAACTTCTAGAGTTTCTCGGTTAAAACGTTTTCCGTTGCAGGTTTCGCAATGCACATAAACGTCTGGTAAAAAGTTCATTTCTATGACTTTTAAACCGCCACCTTGACACGTTTCGCATCTTCCACCTTTTACATTGAAAGAAAATCTCCCCGCTTTGTAACCACGGATTTTAGATTCTGGCAATTCTGCAAAAAGATTTCTAATGTCGGTGAACATTCCGGTGTAAGTTGCTGGATTAGAGCGTGGTGTTCTACCAATTGGCGTTTGATCTACATCTACAATTTTGTCAATATTTTCGATGCCTTCAAATTTTTTGTAAGGCAAAGGTTCCTGAACTGCTCTGTAAAAATGTTTGTTGAGAATGGGGTACAAAGTTCCGTTAATTAGAGAAGATTTTCCACTTCCCGAAATACCTGTTACTACTACTAATTTTCCAAGCGGAATTTCGAGGTTTACGTTTTTTAGGTTATTTCCAGTTGCACCTTTTAATTTTAGAAATTTTCCGTTTCCTTTTCGTCTTTGTTTTGGGATTTCTATAGATTTTTTGCCCGTTAAATAATCTGCGGTAATCGTATTAGCCTTTATTAAATCTTTGGGTTCACCTTGCCAAAGAATTTCGCCACCGTGTTTTCCAGCTCTTGGTCCGATATCTAGAACATAATCAGCTTCCAGAATCATATCTTTGTCGTGTTCTACCACCAAAACCGAGTTGCCAATATCACGCAGATTTTTGAGAGAATTTATCAATCTTTCATTATCTCTTTGGTGCAAACCAATGGAAGGTTCATCTAAAATATACAAAACATTTACCAATTGAGAACCTATTTGTGTAGCGAGACGAATTCTTTGTGATTCGCCACCAGAAAGCGTTTTAGAGCTTCTGCTCAAACTCAAATAATCTAAACCAACATCCAAAAGAAACTGCAATCTGGTTTCAATTTCTTTCAGAATTTCGTGGGCAATGATTTTATTTTTTTCTGAAAATTTCGGAGCAATTTCTTTTAGCCAATCTTTTAAATCTAATAAACTCAATGCATTAATTTCAGCAATGTTTTTTCCATCAATTTTAAAAGCTAAACTGCTTTTTTGAAGTCTTGCTCCGTTACATTCTGGGCAAGTTTCTTCGGTGGTAAATTGTCTTTCAAGTACTACTGCATCGTAGTTTTCTTTGTCATCAATCAATTGACTTAAATAAGGAATTAACCCTTCAAAATTTATTTTTATTTTCTTGGAAATCCCTGCATATTTCAAATCTGCGGTAAATTCTTTTTGGCAGCCATAATAAATATAATCAATGGCTTCACGAGGAATTTCGTTAAAAGAAGTATTCAATCCCAATCCGAAAATTTCTAAAATATTTTTGATTTGAGTTAAAAGCCACTTGTTACCTTTCAGAATTTCGAGAGGTAATAAAGCGCCTTGATTAATAGAGAAATTAGGGTTTTCTACCAAATATTCTTCGTTGATTTTCTTAATCGTTCCCAAACCTTTACAAGTAGGGCAACTTCCTTTCGGAGAATTGAAAGAAAAAGTATTCGGTTCTGGAATTGGCAATGCGTTTCCAGTTTCGGCATCCATTAAATTTTTAGAAAAATATTGAAAATCATTCGAGCCAAATTTTTGTACCATCACTACTCCATCTCCCATTTGCAAAGCGGTTTTCAGAGATTTTGGCATTCTAGATTCTGTAGCATTTTCACCGATTATCCATCTATCAATCACTACTTCTATGTCGTGAGTTTTATATCTATCAAGCTTTAAATCATATTCAATATCTTGCAATTCTCCATCAATTCTTGCTTGAGAATATCCTTTTTTCGCCAATTGTACAAAAAGTTCGTGGTAATGTCCTTTTCTAGAACGCACAACTGGAGCTAGAAGCAACACTTTTTCGCCTTTGTAATTTTCTTTGATGGTTTCTAGAATTTGTTCTTCGGTATAACTTACCATTTTTTCGCCCGTTTCTAATGAATAAGCATCTGAAACTCTGGCAAAAAGCAAACGCAGAAAATCATATAATTCTGTAACAGTTCCTACTGTAGAACGAGGATTTTTGTTGGTGGTTTTTTGCTCTATGGCGATTACAGGAGAAAGCCCTTCGATTTTATCAACATCAGGGCGTTCTAAACCGCCTAAAAACTGACGAGCATAAGCCGAAAAAGTTTCGATATAACGGCGTTGTCCTTCTGCAAAAATAGTATCAAAAGCTAGAGAAGATTTCCCAGAACCAGAAAGTCCAGTAATGGTAACTAATTCATTTCTAGGGATTTTTACATTGATATTTTTCAGATTGTGTTCTCTGGCTCCGTATATTTCGATGTATTCTTTTTCTGTACTCATAATGTCAATCTCTTCAAAAAATTCAAGACTTACAAAAATACAGAATTATTCTTTGAAAAACTTCATCAGATTATTAATTCATTATAAAAAAAGAACTTACAATGTTGTAAGTTCTTTATGTTATTTATAACTATTTTTTGAAATTAATCTTTTTTTTCTTCTTTCAAAAATCTTATGAAAATAAGGCCTACAAAAAAGAAAAGCGACATAGAAAGTGAAGCGAATCTCATGCCTGAAGTGGTTGGTAATTTCATAGAAAAATCTTCGAGAAAGAAAATTCTAATGTCATTATAATTATCAATTAATACTGCAAAAATGAAAGTCCCGAGTATGATGGCCAATTTTTCTAAAACGTCATAAAAACTAAAATAAGTTGTATTATCCATAGAATCTTTTGGAAGTAATTTACTATATGTTGAACGAGACATTGCTTGTATACCGCCCATTACAAGGCCTACAACAGCGGCTACACCATAAAATTGATATTCTACATTCGGATTGTCACTTTTAAGAAAATATGCTGATAAACAAGCAAAAATCCATAAAATAATTGCGATACTGATTACGTTTTTATTTCCTATTTTTTTAGAAAGTTTTGAGAAGAAAATTGCGCCAATAATTGCTTCTATTTGTATAAGAAGAAGAGTCATTATTAACTTGTCTTGTGGTAAATTAATTTCACTTTTCCCGAATAGTGTTGCCATTAAAAAGATAGTTTGCATCCCTACACTATAGAAAAAGAAACTTGTTAAAAACGACTTTAAATTATCTGTTCTAAACAATTCATTTCCAACTTTATAAAGTTCTTTAAAACTCTCTTTAATAATTTCTTTATAAAACAAAATATTGTCTTTTAGTACTTCAAAAAAACCTCCATTGCATTTATGACTTTTAAAAATGTTTTTGAGATTTAAAAGAACTAGATCTTTTGGTAATTGATCTTTTACTTCGCCAAATTTTGGAAGATGTCTAAATGTATATTGTGAAAACCCAAACCACCAAGCTCCTGTCAACAGGAAACTTACTCTGGTCAAAATAAGTCCTTGTTTAGGAGTTTGTGCTACAAACATAATCAGAATTAGACAAATTATGACTAAGATTACAGAACCAATGTAACCATACACATAACCTTTGGCCGAAAGAGCATCTTGTTTGTCTGGTGTGGCAATATCTGGCAAGAAGGAGTTATAAAAAACGAGACTTCCCCAGAATCCTACACTTGCTGTAATACTAAATAAAAGTCCTAGAAAGACAGTATTCATATTTACAAACATCGCTAATCCCATACAAGATGTAGCTCCTAAATATGCAAAAAACTGTAAAAATGATTTTTTATTTCCAATAGTATCTGCTAAAGAAGATAAAATGGGCGACAATAAAACCACAATTAAAAAAGATATGGTGAGAGAATATCCATAAATTGCATCAGGTTGAAATTCTTTACCAAAAAGATTAATTACATTTCTCACGGGTACTTTTATCCATTTACCAGTTTCTGCTACGTATTCATTTTTTTCGTAAGCAGTAGTAATAATAGAATAGTAAATAGGAAAAATGGTAGAAGTAATTACCAGTGAATAAACAGAGTTTGCCCAATCATAGAAAGCCCAAGCTTTCATGATTTTGGGGTTATTTTTAATTGTTGTTGGTTTCATTCTTTTTTATCAAACTAGAATTCAAGAGACAAAAATAAAAAAACCATTAAGATAATAATATAAAAATAAAAAAATCTTAATGGTTAATTTATAAAATTTAATATTTGTTAAAGATTTTCAATCACAATTGCACTTGCGCCACCACCTCCATTACAGATTGCTGCAGCTCCGTATTTACCATTGTTTTGCTTAAGAACGTTAATTAAAGTAACAATAATTCTTGAGCCAGAACTACCTAGAGGATGCCCAAGGGAAACTGCACCACCATTTACATTAACTTTAGAATCGTCTAAGCCCAGGATTTTATTATTAGCCAATCCTACTACAGAAAATGCTTCGTTGAATTCAAAAAAATCAATGTCAGAAATATCTAAATTGGCTTTTTTAAGTGCAATAGGTAATGCTTTTGCAGGTGCTGTAGTAAACCATTCTGGTTCGTGAGCTGCATCTGCATAAGATACTATTTTTGCTAAAGGTTTTAAGCCTAATTCTTCCATTTTTTCTTTTGACATTAAGACCAAAGCAGAAGCTCCATCATTAAGCGTAGAAGCATTAGCTGCAGTTACAGTTCCGTTTTCTTTTTGAAAAACAGTCGGTAAACTTCCTATTCTGTCAAAATTTACAGATTTATATTCTTCGTCTTCTGCAAAGATTATTGGCTCACCTTTTCTTTGTGGTATTTCTACAGGAACTATTTCTTCTTTGAATTTTCCTGCTTTCCAAGCATCTGCACTTCTTTTGTAAGATTGAATAGCAAAATTATCTTGGTCTTCTCTAGAAAACTGATATTCTGCAGCACATTTTTCTGCACAAACTCCCATGTGAACTTTGTTATAAACGTCTGTAAGACCGTCTACCAACATACCGTCTTGCATTTTTACATCGCCTAATTTCGTGGCATTTCTAGCGTTGTAGTAATGTGGGACTTGGCTCATGTTTTCCATTCCACCTGCTACAATAATTTCTTGGTCACCAGATTTTATAGATTGTGCCGCCATCATTACAGCTTTCATGCCAGAAGCACAAACTTTATTGATAGTAGTAGAAGGTGTTTCATTAGAAAGCCCTGCAAAAAGTGCAGCTTGACGAGCTGGCGCTTGTCCTTCGCCGGCTTGCAAGACGTTTCCCATGTAAACTTCTTGAACTAATTTAGGGTCTAAATTGATTTTTTCTAACGCACCTTTGATAGCAGTTGCTCCTAATTTAGGCGCAGGAACAGAGGAAAGACTTCCTAAAAAACTTCCCATTGGTGTTCTAACTGCTGAAACGATGAATACTTCTTTCATAGGGTAATACTTTATTTACTTATAACCAAAAGGTTAACAGTGTGTTTGAATTATTGTTTATTGTTCTGCCAAAATACAAAAAAAACACACTCGAAAAAAGTGTGTTTTTGTATGATTTTTAAGAATTAATGACTTACTTCTCCTAATTCTTTTGGATTGTGCTTGTGCTTGAACATTATTGCGAATAAAATTGCAATAACTAAAGCGTATGCAGCAAAAGCTAACCAAATATGTGGCCAATCTTTCATTGAAATTTCTTGTGTAAGATTTCCATTAAGCACTGAAGAACCTTGTTTAGTAATAAATTCTAGAAGTTTAGAATTGCTTGTTGTAGTGTCTAAAAATCCTGCTAAACCATCTACTGTTGTGAATTTTTGAGTGAAATATTTATCAATAGCCCAACCCGCCGTAACACTGCCTATAATTGCACCAAAACCATTAGTCATCATCATAAATAAGCCTTGTGCAGATGATCTGATTTTAGAATTTGTGTTTGTTTCTACGAATAAAGAACCAGAAATATTGAAAAAATCGAATGCCATACCATAAACAATATTGGAAAGTATGATTAAAATTAATCCAAATCCATCTGGATTACCAATAGAGAAAAACCCGAATCTAATTACCCAAGCAAACATACTCATTAGCATTACTTTCTTAATGCCATATTTTCTAAGGAAGAAAGGTATCGCTAGAATAAATAAAGTTTCTGAAACTTGCGATATAGACATGATAATTGTAGAATATTTAACTACAAAAGAGTCTGCAAATTTTGGGAAATTTTCAAATTCACTTAAAAATACATCTCCATAAGCGTTAGTCAACTGCAATGCACCACCTAAAAACATCGAAAAAATAAAGAACAATGCCATTTTATGATTTCCGAAAAGTTTAAACGCATTTAAACCTAAAATTTCAACTAAAGAAGCATCTTTAGAAATTAACTTTTGTGGTTTACAAGCTGGCAATCCGAAAGAATATAAACCTAAAATAATTGCTGCTACACCTGCGATATAAAACTGATATTCTGAAGCTTTGTTACCTGATAAATTGGTAATCCACATTGCTGCAATAAACCCGACTGTTCCCCAAACTCTAATGGGTGGAAAATCTTTAACGACATCATAATGATGGTCTTTCAATAATGTATAAGAAATAGAATTTGCCAAAGCAATAGTTGGCATATAGAAAATCATTGCAATTAACATTACCAAAAAGAAATTTTCAGGAGATGTTACTTGTGGCAAGTAAAACAAAACTCCAGCATACAAAATATGTAAAATACCATAAATTTTTTCTGCATTCATCCATCTATCTGCTATAATTCCTGTAATAGTAGGCATAAATACAGATGCTATTCCCATGGTACTAAAAACTGCTCCAAACTTTGTTCCATCCCAATGTTTAGTTCCAAACCAATAATTAGCAATGGTGATAAGCCAAGCTCCCCAAACAAAAAATTGGAAAAAACTAAGCATTGTCAATCTTAATTTAATATTCATATTTCTTTTTTTAATTATTGAAAAAATAGCATTTTTTTTAATCTATTTTTTTATTTCTTCTGTTAAGTTCTTCTTGAATTTGCATGGCTAGGTCATAGTCTTCTTCTTTTACTGCACCTTCTAACAAAGAATTTAATTCTTCTATTGATAGTTTTTTTAAATCCGATGCTTCATCAGTGTCGGCAGGAATTTCTGATGATGAAGGTTCATTGTTTTGGTCAATATCTAGTAATATTCCAGCCTCATTTAGTACCTGTTCTGTGGTGTAAATTGGCGCATCAAACCTTACTGCCATAGCTACAGCGTCTGATGTTCTTGCATCTAAAATAAGTTCTTCTCCGTTATCTCTATTTTTAAAATTTAGATTAGAAAAGAAAACACCATCTATTATTTGGTAAATAATAACAGATTCTAAGGTATAATGAGTAGAATTTACAAATTTTGAAAATAAATCGTGAGTAAGTGGTCTTGGAGGTCTCAAATCTTTTTCTAAACCTAGAGAGATAGATTGTGCTTCGAAATTACCAATAACTACAGGCAATTTAACTGATGTTTCTTCATGTTCTAATAACAGTGCATAAGCTCCTGATTGAGTCTGACTGTAAGAAATTCCGCGTATGATTAATTTTTTATAATCCATGACTACAAATATAAATCAAATTTAATATTTGAAATTTGAAATTTGAAATTTTCTTATCTAAAAATGATGATTTATTTCACAAAAAGTTTTCTTTAATGTCAAATTTTTGCTTAAATGTAATTTTTTAATAACCAACGATTTTTCGATGACGATAAACCACACAAAAAAATCTGAGAAAAAATTCCCAGATTTTTAATTATTTAAAACATTTTGCTAATGTCCTTTTAATGCTTTAATCTTTTCCGTTAATGCAGGAATAATTTGGAAAGCATCTCCTACTACTCCATAATCTGCTGATTTAAAGAAAGGCGCTTCTGCATCATTATTAATTACAACAATGGTTTTAGAAGAATTAACACCAGCTAAATGTTGAATAGCACCAGAAATTCCCACTGCTACATACAAATTAGGAGCTATAGCCTTACCAGTTTGTCCTACGTGTTCGCTGTGAGGTCTCCATCCAATATCAGAAACTGGTTTAGAACAAGCTGTAGCTGCACCTAAAGTATTGGCCAAATCTTCTACCATTCCCCAGTTTTCTGGCCCTTTCATTCCTCTACCAGCAGAAACTACAATTTCGGCTTCTTTTAAATCTAATTTTCCTGAAGTTTTTTCCTGGCTTACCACTGTAATTCCATCAGCAGAAAAAGAAACCTCTTTCGTTTCTTCAGTTCCTGAAATTTGATTTTCTTTAACTCCGAAAGAGTTTTGAGAAACAGTAATAATCACTTGATTTCCTGCCGCTTCAGCTAACATAAAAGCTTTACCAGAGAATGCTTTTCTCTTTACTTGAAATGGAGAAACACTTTCTGGAGATGCTACTGCATTGGTGATTAATGCAGCATTTTTAGTCACTGCAAGCATTGGTGCAATAGAGCTTGCTTCAGTAGAATGTGGTAAAACAACCACACCATCTACCACCGAAGAAAGTGCTTCTGCATAAGCTTTTGCATTAAAGTTTTTTAGCGCTTCACTTTTAAGAGAAATCACTTTAGAAGCTCCATATTTATATAAATTCTCTGCACTATCTGCAGGATTGATGCTTACAGCTACTACATCTGTTCCAGATTGATCTGCAACTGCTTTGGCATAAGAAACCGCTTCGAAAGCAGCTTTCTTATAACTACCGTTTATATTTTCTGTATATACAAAAATTGACATAATTTATAAAGATTTGAGATTTGAGATTTAAGATTTGAGATTTTTAAAAATTCAAATTTCAAATTTCAAACAGATTAATAATTTGTTAAATAACTTTTGCTTCTTCGTGAAGTAATCTTACCAATTCATCTAGATTATCCGCAGAAACCAATTTTACTTGTGCTCTTGCAGGTACACTATCAAAAGAAACTGCTTTTACTTTTACGTCTGTTTCAGAAGGTTCTTTCACGGTAAGAGTTTTTGTTCTGGCTGTCATAATACCTCTCATATTAGGAATAATGAGGTCTTTTTCTTCAACCAAACCTTTTTGTCCGGCAATTACAGCAGGAAGTTTCACTGAAACCGTCTCTTTGCCACCTTCTATTTCTCTAACTACAGTAGCTTCAGAACCGTTGACTTCTAGTCCTACAGAAGCGTTTATAAAAGGCTGATTAAGTAGTTGAGCTAACATTGCAGGAACAGCACCGCCATTGTAATCTAATGATTCTTTTCCGCAAAGAATTAAATCATAACCACCTTCTTGAGCTACTTTTGCAATTTCTTTCGCAACGGTTAAGCTATCTTTTGGTTCTGTATTAATTCTTACAGCGTCATTTGCACCAATTGCCAATGCTTTTCTCATTACAGCTTCTGCACCTGCATCTCCAACCGTAACGATGGTAACTGAAGCACCTTGTGATTCTTGTAATTTTACAGCTTTTGTAAGCGCAAATTCATCTAAAGGATTAATTACCCATTGAATTCCGGTTTTGTCAAAAGCAGATTTATCTGCGGTAAAGTTAATTTTAGAAGTAGTATCTGGTACACTACTAATACAAACTAATATTTTCATATGATTGAGATTTTTTATCTGTTGGTTGCTAATATAAATAAAAAAGTACTATGCATGCATAATATTAAAAAAATATTGTTATTTAATGCATAAATATACAAATAAAGTCCATAAATAAAGGCTTTTTCAATCTATACATGACAAATATTAGGTTTTTCGGAGTGGATTAATCTGATATTTTGATTGATATTTTTCACGAAAAATTTTAGTTAAAAATGATTTTCAAAAAAATAGACTAAAAAAACAAAAGCCCTAATAAAAATTAGAGCTTTTGAAATTGATATTTTTGATGTTTACTTTACATAAAATTCAAAGAAATATGGGATGCTTTCTATGCCTTTGTAGAAATTGAATAATCCGTAGTGTTCATTTGGCGAATGTATCGCATCAGAATCTAGTCCGAATCCCATTAAAACTGATTTTGCTCCTAGTATTTTTTCAAACAAAGAAGTAATTGGGATACTTCCGCCACTTCTGTACGGTAAAACTTCTTTTCCGAATGCTTTTTCCATAGCTTTTTTAGCTGCCAAAAATTCTTTGGTATTGCTTGGTAAAACGTAAGGCATTCCACCGTGATGTGGTTTTACATTTACTTTAACTGAAGCTGGAGCAATTTTTTCAAAATATTTTGTGAATTTTTCTGTGATTTCTTCATCTGTTTGATAAGGAACCAATCTCATCGAAATTTTAGCAAAAGCTTTACTCGGAATTACCGTTTTAGCACCTTCGCCAATGTAGCCTCCCCAAATTCCGTTACAATCCAAAGTCGGCCTTATCGAAGTTCTTTCTAGAGTTGTGTAGCCAGTTTCGCCTTCTACTCCACTTAAACCGATAGATTTTTTGAATTCTTCTGGATTGTCTTTCAGTTTATTCATTTCTACTCTGTCTTCCGCAGAAACTATTTCTACATTATCATAGAATCCTTCAATCGTAATTTTTCCATCTTCATCGTGAAGCTTAGCAATCATTTCTGCCAAAACATTGATAGGATTAGGGACAGCACCACCATACAAACCAGAATGCAAATCTCTATTTGGGCCTTCTACTTCTACTTCCACATAACTCAAACCCCGAAGACCTGTAGTAACCGTAGGTTGTTCATTAGAATATATGTGGGTATCAGAAATTAATATAACATCACAAGCTAATTTTTCTTTATTTTCTTCTAAAAATCCTGCCAAACTTACAGAGCCTACTTCTTCTTCACCTTCTATAATAAATTTTATATTACAAGGTAGAGAATTGGTCTTCATCATTGCTTCGAATGCTTTTACATGCATGAAGAATTGTCCTTTATCATCAGCACTGCCTCTTGCAAAAATTGCTCCTTCTGGATGAAGTGCTGTAGTTTTCACTACTGGTTCGAAAGGGCCACTTTCCCACAATTCTAAAGGGTCGGCTGGTTGCACATCGTAATGACCATAAACTAAAACCGTTGGCAAATTTTTGTCAATTAATTTTTCACCAAAAACCACAGGATAACCTTTGGTTTCACAGATTTCTACATTATCTGCTCCAGCATTTTTCAAATGTTTGGCTACGGCTTCTGCGCAATTTAATACCTCATTTTTGTAAGCCGGATCGGCAGAAATAGAAGCTATTCTTAGTAAATCTTTTAATTCTTCTAAAAATCTTTCTTTGTTTTCTTGAATGTAATTTTGAGTATCAGACATTGTCTTTAATTTTTAGTAAATATAAAAAATGTCTCGCAATTGCAAGACATTCATATTATTTGGTTGATTTTTTATTATTGATGAGCTGTACTGTCTTTTTTAACTTCTACTGGTGCAGCAGTTTTTAAAGAAGCAGAATCAGTTTTTTCTTTATAAGTTGGAGCTTCTGCATTTACATCATCATATCTTACCACATCTTCTGTTTGTTTTACAACACCTTTGTTACCACCTTCTGGCAGACCGCAAGAAACTAATACTGAAACTGTAGCGATAGCAAAAACTAATTTTTTCATATCTAATTTTTTTCGTTTTTAAATTTTTTCAAAAATAGGAAATATTACAAATTACAACAAAGTTTTTTGAGGTTTTTTCTCAAAATATCTCACTTCTAATTATTTATAACAATTTAGCTTTTAAAATGTGCTTGTTTTGGATAGATTGTGAGAAAATAAGATAGTATTGGCCACCATCTTTTATTTTATATTTTTTCTTGATTTCTTCAGGTTTTAAAGGGTAATTCTTGGTAATAATATTAAATTTTTCACCCTTTTTTATTTCTTTAGGATTAATTTCTTCTGCCTCAAAAATCCTTCCAGGGAAATTTTCTATCAATTTTTCTGAAGTATAGATATGAGTATTTTGATGTAATTTTTTTAAACTAAATTTCTCTGAAACCAAATTAAAAGCACCAGATTTCAGTACCGAATTATTTGGAATAAAAATATATTTCTCTGGAACTGAAAATTCTGATTTACAATTCTTTTCAGTATTTAATGTAAAGTTAAATTGAGATTCAGAAGTTTGAAGATTCACACAAGAAATCTCAGTTTGTTCATTTGTTTTTTTGATATGAATTAAAACTTCTTTCACTTCATTTTTCACAGCAATAATCCAAATTTTAGAAATATTTTCGAGTGAAGAAACCAAATGTTGTAAATCAATCAACGGAGACAGTTTTATTAAAATTTCATCAGAAATTTCACTCAATTTTTTTTGAATTTCAATAATATTTGGTGATAAATCTTCCAAAAGAAAAACTTTTCTATTATTGTTGTCTCTTCTTGCAGGATCTAGGTATATTAAATCAAATTTTTCTGAATTAATTTCTAAAAATTTTTCTAGTTTTTGATTGATGAAATTCGCTTTTCTACCAAGAACTTCCCAATTGTGTTTTACCACTTCCAAAAGTTCTGTATTCTGCTCTATCAGAGTTATTTCTTCAAAATTTTGACTTAAAAAATAAGCATCAATTCCGAAACCACAAGTTAAATCGAGAAACTTTTTGCCTTTGAAAAACTGTGCTTTAAATTCTGCAGTATCTTGTGATGAAGATTGTTCTAAATTAAGATTTGGAGGAAAAATTACATTATCTTGGTTCAGAAAAGGAAACTTTTTCTCTGCTACTTTTCTGCCTTTAATTTGCTGAACCAATTCTTGCATAGAAACCTCTGGAAAAGGAGATTTTTTCAATAACAAAGAATGCAAATCAGTGTTTAGATTTGCATTGATGTATTGTTGTATTTTATTTCCCACAGATTTCACGGATTATTGTTTGATTTTTATAATTAATGCTTTGCTGTTATTGCAAGAAGTAGGAACTGCAACGACTTTTATAAAATTCAATGAATCAATTGCACTTTTTTCAATTAAAACTTTGTCAAAATCATCTTTCATAAAGGGTAATCCAAACATTACTGCAACATTCAAATCTTTATCATTTATAGAATCTGTAATTGATTTCAAGTATACAAAATCTGGATTTTGAATAGTTTTAATAACTACTAATTTATTTCTCTTATCAATTTTAATGTCGTAAATATTTTTTTTATCAAGAATCGTATTTGATAAACTATAATCTTTAGAGTCTATTTTTAATTTGAAACCTTTCTTTTCTAATTTTGAAAATTTATAATAATCATAATTTCTTATTCCACAAGAAACAAGGATTAATAAAAAAATTATTGATAAAGTTTTTAAAATTTTCATTGTTTAGATTCCTACGGAATGACAAACTTAATGGTTAATTTTTTGAATAAGAAATTAATCAAAAATATTTCAATCAAAAACACAAAACGTCTTAATTATAACCAAGTAAAACTTCCGACTTCCGTCTTCTGACTTCCGACTTTACTCAAACATTTCGGCCAATCTCACCGCTTTTATTTCTTTGGAATTGTATAGTTGTTCTACAGATTTTGTTTTTTCTAATTTCGGATAAAGATTTACTCCGATTAGTTTTATTTTGCCTTCTTCTACCCAATTTTGTTCTGCAATCGCTTGATTGTAAATCATTTCTGCGATTTTTCCAGATTTGAAATTTTCTACAAAACCGCCAGAATTTTCGAGTTCTAAAAATAATTTCCAAGCGTTTTGTGCAAATTGCTGAGTAATCTCTTCTACGTAATAACTTCCGTTGGCTGCGTCTTCAAAAACATTAATAATACTTTCGTAAGCCAAAACAACTTGCTGTTTAAAAGAAATTTCTTCTGAAAGTTCGGTAGAGTTTTGAACTTTGAAATCATTCGCAAAAACTGCGTCAGAACCAGCAATCATAGCAGCTGCAATTTCTAAAGTAGAACGAATAAGATTGTTTTCTTCATCATTTTTAGCTTTATTTCTCAAAGAAGTTTCTGTGAAAATATAAGGAATTAAATCTAAATTAAATTCTTTTGAAAGTTGATTAAAAAGGAGTTTAAAGGCTCTGATTTTTCCTATTTCAAAGAAATAATTAGCTCCCACTGCAAATTTAAAAACCAATTTATCTAAAATTTCAGCTCCAAAAACTTCTGCTAAATCTTTCGCTTTTCCTAGTGCAAAAGCTAATTGCTGAGTGATAGAAGCGCCTGCATTTTGATATAAACTTGCATCAACACAGATGTTTCTTTTAAAGTTTTTAGACAGTAATTCTTCTACTAATTGTTTGTTGATTTCATTGTTTTCGAAAACATCAATCAAAGAAAAATATTTGTTTTCAGAAGATAATCTAATATGTTCTGCTAAATCTTTATTGGCTATAAAAAGTGATTTTTCTGTTAGATTTTCCACATTATTATGGAGCAAAAAAGCATAAGCATCATCTTCTAATCCTTCTTGATACTTAGCAACTAAATGCATAGATTCTTCTACTCTTGGTAGATTTTTTATATTTTCGGACGATTTATCATAATAAGGTTTTACAGTAATTCCTTCTAAATTTTCTTTAGAAAGAATGGCGTAAATATCATCAGTTTTCAACTGTTTTTTTACTAAATTTTCCCAATCTTGAAGGGTTACAGAAGTGAACATTTTACAATCTTATTTTATGATTTAGTGTGCTTGTAATTACTTTTCTAAAGGTTTTTTGATTGCTGAACTATCTACCACAACGATGAAGATTTCTTCATTTTTCTTTTTCATAAAATAATTTTCTCTAGCAAATTTTTCTCTCTCAGACTTATTGTTCATTAGTTTTTTGTAGAACGCGTCATTTTTCTGATATTCAGACTTATAGTATGCTAATTCTTCTTCGTAATTGGCAATATCCTTGTTCAGTTCTTTTACAACCAACCAAGACGTTTGATCAAAGAAAATCATCCAGATTAAAAATAAAAAAACGGTAATGAAATATTTATTCAAAAAATATTTTTGAATCAATTTCAAAGTTGGACTTTTCTTTTTTATTTCTTTAATCAAATCTTCCATTATAAAGATTTTTTAAGCGAATTGTTAATAACTGTGGACAAAAAATCAATGGCTACAGAATTTTTTCTCATGTTTGGTACTATAAGGTCTGCTTCGTTTTTAGAAGGCTCTATAAATTCTTGATGCATTGGCTTCAGAGTAGTCTGATAACGGTGAAGAACCTCGTGCAAATCTCTGCCACGTTCTTGGGTGTCTCTTCTAATACGTCTAATTAATCTTTCGTCAGAATCTGCATGTACAAAAACCTTTAAATCAAATTCTTTTAAAAGTTCTTGATTAGTAAGTACCAAAATACCTTCTACAATTAAAACATTTTTAGGTTCTACTGTTACATAATCACCTGTTCTAGAGTGTGTTACGAATGAGTATAATGGTTGTTCTATGCTTTCTCCTTTTTTTAGAGTTTTTACATGTTTTGTTAACAACTCAAAATCAATCGATTTTGGGTGGTCATAGTTGAGAGCTTCTCTCTCCTGAAGCGAAAGATGATGATTATCGTGATAATAATTATCTTGTGAGAGTACATTTACACCTTCTGCGTTTAATTGCTGAAGAATGTTATTTACAACGGTGGTTTTCCCAGAACCAGTACCACCTGCAATACCTATTACTAGCATCAAATTTTATTTTTTACAAATTTATAGAATTTCTTCTATTAGCACTTTGTCTTTTGTAAATTTAAATAATTTTTTTGAATTTGATTAATCATTAGAAATTTCGAAAATATAGTAAATTACAGCTTGCACTCTTGCGAGAAATTCTCTAGAATGATTTCTGTAATAACTTTCGTTTTTGGTAACATCATGAGCATCAAAACCTAAGGCATTCATCCCAATATTTCTAGCAAAAAAAAGCGCACGCAAATTGTGAAAACCTTGGGAAACAATAATTACATTTTTTTGTTTAAATTCATTTTTGCATCTCAAAATGCTTTCTCTGGTATTGAAACCTTTGGTGTCTTTTATGATAATATCTTCAGGAATTCCGCCTTGGTAAACTAAAAACTTTTTCATGGCTTCCGTTTCGTCATATCCTTTGCTTTTTTCACCACTTACAATAATTTTTTTAATTTTTCCGTGGTGGTACAATAGTGCTGTGGCATCCATTCTATAGGTAAAATAAGGATTGGCTACGCCTGATTTCATTTTAGGAGAAGTTCCAAGAACTAATGCAACTTCTCTCGGTGGAATTTTAGAAATTCTAGAGTATGTTTTGCCTTCGGTTACGGAATATACCCAAAAATTAGCCAATATCATCAATAATATTGCCAGTTCACCGAACTTCAAAGTTATTTTAAATATGTTAAAAACTTTACCCAATGTAATAATTTACGTTAAATGTAACATTTATATCAATTAAAAGAAATGAAATTCTATATTTTTGCATTTATACATAAAATTATCATTCTCCTAAAGAATACTTAAACAAAAATAAACATTTCAAATTTATGAAAAAACTAATCTTTTCCACATTTATAATTGCGGTATTATTTTCTTGTAAAAAAAATGAAAATGCAGATCAACTAGAAAATCAAACAAATACTGAAAATATTGATAGTACTTCGCAAGCAATGACAATAGAGTCTGATGTAGCATCTATGAAAGTGGTCAATCAAGAAGAATTATCAAATTTAATTTCTAATAAAAAGAATGACACAATATATGTGACTAATTTCTTTGCCACTTGGTGCCCTCCTTGTATGAGAGAAATTCCTGATTTTGTAGATAAAATGAAAGAATTAAAAGGAAAGCCAGTGAAGTTTACCTTCGTAAGTGTTGATGCAAGAGATGACTGGAGTTCTAAAGTGAGTGATTTTGCTGATGAATACGGACTTAAAGAAAACATTGTTCTATTTGATGCTTCTACCATCTCACCAGATTATTTTACCAAAATTACCAAAACTTGGGACGGCGGTTCTATACCTTTTACCGTTATTAAAAAAGGAGACAAAGAAATAGAAAACGTAGGAATGATGAGTAAAGAAGATTTAGACGCTAAACTAAATTCTTTTAAATAATTTTTTACCACAAAAGAGACAAAATATTTTCTTTATCTATAAGCTTTTCAAAAGTAAAAAAAGCGAAATAAATTACTTTTTTTTCTTTTATAATACTTGTTTTTAGGTATTTTTTTTGTCGCTTTTGTGGTTAATTTTTTTTCATCGATTTTTTTAAATTAAATTTGTGAAGTTTTTAAACAAAATCTGTGGAAAGCAAAAACTTCAAAGCTATTCTTATCATTCTCTCCATTTTGGTAATCATTTCGGTTGTCATTAATCTCAATATAGGATTTATAAAACTTAGTTTTGAAGATTTTTTTTATCAAAATTCTGAAAATTCTCAGATTGCTTCTCTTCGTATTAATCGGTTTTTAGCGATGCTATTGGCGGGAATCTCTATCCCGACTTCTGGTTTTTTGTTACAAGAATATTTTCAAAATCCTTTAGCTGGGCCGTCTGTTTTAGGGATTACTTCTGTTGCAAGTTTAAGCGTAGCTTTTTACATTTTTTTCTCTCAAGATCTTACTCTACCTGAATTTTTACAAAATGGTTTCATCAGTATTTCCGCAATTCTCGGAAGTGTATTAATGATGAGTGTTTTGCTCATATTTTCTAGAAAATTTCAAGATAAATCTTACCTCATAATTTTCGGATTTTTGGTTTCTGCTTTGGCAGGAGCTGTAGTTTCTATTTTACAATTATACGCTGAAAATCAAAGTCTTAAAAATTACATTTTGTGGAGTTTTGGCGCTAATAATCAGGTCACTAGTAATCAGTTGTTAGTTTTGTTCATCATCATTTTCATTGGATTATTTTTAAGCTTTAAAAGCATAAAACCTTTAATTGGGAACAGTTTAGGAAATCAGTATGCAAAAAGTTTGGGGGTGAATTTAGAGCAATTGAAGTATTTTGTAATTATTGCTTCTTCCCTACTTTCTGCTTCAGTTACTGCGTTTTTGGGCCCAATTTTATTTATAGGAATTGTAGTTCCGCATTTCAGTAGAATGATTTATTCACCTGCTAAACTATGGCAACAATGGATTTTGAATATGATTTTAGGAGTTTTTATTATGGAATTTTTTTCAATTATTTCAGAAGTTTCGCAATTCCCGATTAATGTGATTACGAGTTTATTTGGAGTACCTGTAATTTTGATGATGATTTTGAAGAGAAAATAAATATGTTTTTAGAAATAAAAAATACAACAATCGGTTACCAGAAACCTCTTATTTCAGAGGTTAAAGCTTCATTGGATTTTGGTGATGTTTGTTTGTTGATTGGTAATAATGGGGTTGGTAAAACTACTTTAATTAAATCTATTCTTCATCAAATTTCACTTTTACAAGGCGATATTTTAATCAATAAAAAAAATATAAAAAAACTTTCCGACAAAGAAATTGCCGAACAAATTGCGGTAGTTTTCTCAAAGGCACAAATTCCTGCCAATTATACTACTGAAGATTTAATTTCACTCGGGAAATTCATTCATCTTCCTTTTTATTACAAGCTTGAAAAAGATGATTTGGAAGATGTTAACAATATTATTTCTCAATTAAAACTAGAAGAATACAGAAATATTCCGCTTCAAAAATTATCAGACGGAAACCTCCAAAAAGCTTTTATTGGGCGAGCTTTAGCGCAAAATTCTCCAATAATAATTCTTGATGAACCTACCACTCATCTCGATGAAGACAATAAAATCAATATTTTAAAATTACTCAGAGATTTGGCTAAAAACCACAACAAAATTATTCTTTTTTCTTCGCACGATTGGCGATTAGCCAAAGAATTTGCGGATAAAATTTGGTATATTAATGACCAAAAATTACAACAAGGTCTAGCTGAAGATATTCTTTTACAAAATGATTTGCTCACTAATCCTCGACTTTTTAGTATAAATGATGCATTTATTTCCCCAACAATTGAAGCTCCATTTCTAGAAAAAGAAATGCTCTATTCTGCGCTTCAAAAAAACTTTAAAAAAGACTTATCTAGTATTAAAATCAATTTTCGCGACACATTTTGGGAGATAAATTATCAAAATAACAGCAATCAATGTCAAAGTATCGATGATTTACTAAATTCTATCAGAAATTACTTATAATCAATGGTTTTCATTGATAATTCTTTATTTCAATTTTTCCATTACTATTCTCTACATAGTAATTAAATTATTCATTTTCAATAACTTAACTTTTTAGACTTAAAAGTATTATGCACGCATAGTATTTTTTTTATATTTGCTATGCACGCATAACATTTTTAAAATGGAAACTAAAAGTAAAGGAAAAGTAGAGAGTGTAGATTTATTATTGAAATCTGTTTGGTTGGCTGTTTCTAAGATGTACACCGAACAAGCTTCATTACATAATTCTACTGCAGTACAAGCATTAACATTATTAAAAATTGACCCCAAAGAAGGGACTAGAAGTACCAATCTAGGTCCTAAAATGGCAATAGAACCTACTTCATTGACCAGAATTATAAAACTATTAGAAGACAATGGCTATATCTACAAAGAAAAAACTACAACAGACAAAAGAGAAGTTATCATAAAACTAACTGATAAAGGATTGAAATCCAGAAATCTATCAAAAGAAGTTGTTGTGAATTTTAACCAAAAAGTTGTAGAAAGAATAGCTCCAGAAAAATTTGTTGTTTTCAAAGAAGTAATGAGCGATATTTTGAAAATAGCTAATGAAATGAATTTAAAAAGATAAAACAATATATAAAAATGAAAAGACGAATAAAACACGTTACCGTTCTTGGTTCAGGAATCATGGGAAGCGGAATTGCAGCGCATTTTGCCAACATTGGCGTTGAAGTTCTCCTTCTTGATATCATTCCGTTTGAATTGACGGAAGCTGAACAGAAAAGAGGTCTTACCAAAGAAGACAAAGCAGTACGAAACAGAATCGCTACCGAAAGTTTGGCGAAGTTGGTAAAAGCCAGCCCTGCTCTTTTGTACAAAAAAGAATTTGCCGACAGAATTTCAGTAGGAAATTTTGATGACGATTTACCAAAAATCAAAAATACAGATTGGATTATAGAAGTTGTAGTAGAAAGATTAGACATCAAAAAATCGGTTTACGAAAAAATCGAACAATTCCGCAAACCTGGAACTTTGGTATCTTCTAATACTTCTGGTATTCCTATTAATATGTTGGTAGAAGGTAGAAGTGATGATTTTAAACATTATTTCGCGGGAACTCATTTCTTTAATCCAGTAAGATATTTACCACTTTTAGAAATTATTCCTACCAAAGATACAGATGCCGAAATCGTAAAATTCTATATGGAATATGGCGCTAAATTCTTAGGTAAAACTACCGTTTTAGCAAAAGATACTCCAGCTTTTATTGCCAATAGAATTGGGGTTTTCTCAATGATGAATTTACTTCACAACGTGAAATCTATCGGTTTGAATGTTACGGAAGTAGATAAATTAACGGGTCCTGTAATTGGCCGTCCGAAATCTGCGACTTTCAGAACTGCTGATGTAGTTGGTTTAGATACTTTGGTTCACGTTGCGAACGGAGTTCACGCTTCTGGTGTGGAAGATGAGCAATTTAAAGGAACTTTTGTTTTGCCAGATTACATCAATTTTATGATGGAAAACAAATGGCTCGGTTCTAAAACGGACGGTGGTTTCTACAAAAAAGTGAAAACGGCCGATGGAAAATCTGAAATTCAAGGTTTGAATTTAGATTCTCTTCAATATGAATTACACGGTAAAGCAAATTTTGCAACGTTAGAACTCACGAAAAATATTGATAAACCAATTGATAGATTTAAAGTTTTAATTGGTGGAAAAGACAAAGCTGGTGAATTGTACAGAAAATCTTTAGGGGCACTTTTCGCTTATATTTCTCACAAAATTCCTGAAATTTCAGACGAACTGTACAAAGTAGATGATGCGATGAAAGCAGGTTTCGGTTGGGAAAACGGGCCCTTCGAAATTTGGGATGCAGTTGGAGTTCAAAAAGGAATAGAATTGGCTACAGAAGCTGGTTTCACGGTTTCAGATTGGGTGAAAGCTGTCGATTCTTTTTATAAAATAAATGATGAAGGACAAAGTATTTTCTTCGACAAAAACTCTGGAAATTACAATAATATTCCTGGTCAAGAAGCATTTATTATTCTTGATAATATCAGAAAAAATAAAACTTTGTGGAGCAATTCTGGTTCTGCAATTCAAGATTTAGGAGACGGAATTATCAATTTTGAAATTCGTTCCAAAATGAATTCTTTGGGTGGCGAAGTTCTTGACGGATTGAATCGCGCTATTGATTTAGCAGAAAAAGAATACGATGGTTTAGTAATTGGAAATCAAGGCGCTAATTTCTCTGTTGGAGCCAATTTAGCCATGATTTTGATGATGGCAATCGAGCAAGATTGGGATGACCTGAACATGGCAATTGCTTATTTCCAAAAATCGATGATGAGAGTTCGTTATTCTTCTGTGCCTGTGGTGGTAGCTCCACATGGTTTAACTCTTGGTGGCGGTTGTGAAATGACAATGCACGCTGATAAAGTAGTTGCTGCTGCTGAAACTTACATTGGTTTGGTAGAAACGGGAGTTGGTGTAATTCCTGGTGGTGGAGGAACGAAAGAATTTGCCTTAAGAACTTCTAAAGAATTTGCGGCTGATGATGTGAAAAACAACAGAATGCGTGATGCTTTCATGAATATTGCAATGGGAAAAGTGGCAACTTCTGCTTATGAAGCTTTCGATATGGGAATTTTAGAAAACCATAAAGATATTGTGGTGGTCAACAAAAACAGACAAATTGCTGAAGCTAAAAAAGTAGCGAAACTAATGGCAGAACAAGGTTATACGCAACCAATTCCTCAAAAAGTAAAAGTTCTTGGGCAAGGTGCATTAGGAATGTTCTATGTAGGAACAGATCAAATGGTAACAGGAAATTTCATTTCTGAACACGATAAAAAAATAGCAGATAAATTGGCTTATGTAATGGTTGGTGGTAATCTTTCTGAACCAACTGTTGTTACAGAACAATATCTATTGAATCTTGAAAGAGAAGTATTCTTACAATTATGTGGTGAAAGAAAAACACTTGAACGTATTCAGTTTATGTTACAAAAAGGGAAACCGTTGAGAAACTAATTTTTAAAAATTTAAGAAAAATGTCAAAAACAGCATATATAGTAGCAGGTTACAGAACAGCGGTGGGTAAAGCTCCGAAAGGGAGTTTAAGATTTACTAGACCCGATGTAATGGCTGCAAAAGTTATAGAAAAATTGATGGCAGATTTGCCTCAGCTAGATAAAGATAGAATCGACGATTTAATTGTAGGAAATGCAATGCCAGAAGCAGAACAAGGCTTAAACGTGGCTCGTCTCATTTCTTTGATGGGATTAAATACTGATAAAGTTCCTGGAGTTACTGTAAACAGATATTGTGCATCTGGAAGTGAAGCCATTGCTATTGCTTCGGCAAAAATTCAAGCAGGAATGGCAGATTGTATCATTGCAGGTGGTGCAGAATCGATGTCTTTCATTCCGATGGGAGGTTATAAGCCCGTTCCTGAAAGCCATTATGCAAAATCTAACCCAGATTATTATTGGGGAATGGGTTATACTGCAGAAGAAGTTGCTAAGCAATATAAAATTACAAGAGAAGAACAAGACCAATTTGCTTTTGAATCTCATCAAAAAGCTTTGAAAGCTTTAGCAGAAGGAAAATTTGCAAAAAGCATCGTTCCAGTTCCTGTAGAATATAATTTCTTGGACGAAAATCAAAAAGTTCAAACCAAAAAATTTGATTTTTCGGTTGATGAAGGCCCAAGAGCCGATACTTCTTTAGAAGGTTTAGCAAGATTGAAACCAGTTTTCGCAGCTGGAGGTTCTGTTACAGCAGGGAATTCTTCTCAAATGTCTGATGGTGCTGCTTTCGTAGTAGTAATGTCCGAAGAAATGGTAAAAGAGCTCAACCTTGAACCTATTGCAAGATTGGTTTCTTACGCAGCAGTTGGTTTAGAACCTAGAATTATGGGAGTTGGCCCAATTTACGCCATTCCAAAAGCATTAAAACAAGCAGGACTTACACTTCAAGATATTGGTTTAATTGAATTGAACGAAGCTTTTGCTTCTCAATCAGTTGCAATCAAAAAAGAATTAGGATTAAATCCTGAAATTCTGAATGTCAATGGTGGCGCAATTGCACTTGGTCATCCTCTTGGTTGTACAGGTACAAAATTAACGGTTCAACTTCTTGACGAAATGAAACTTCGTGGCGTAAAATACGGAATGGTTTCTATGTGTGTAGGAACCGGACAAGGCGCTGCTTCTGTAATTGAACTATTGTAAAATAAAAAAATTAATATATAAAATGAGCACATTAAAAGGAGGAGAATTCCTAATAAAAGAAATAGAAGCTAAGAATATCTTCACGATGGAAGATTTTTCTGAGGAACAAAAAATGCTTCGCGACTCTGCAAGAGAATTTATAGATAAAGTAGTTGTTCCTAACAAAGAACGTTTCGAGAAAAAAGACTACTCTTTCACCGAAGAATGTATGAAACAAATCGGTGAAATGGGATTCTTAGGAATCGCAGTTCCTGAAAATTACGGTGGTCTTGGTCTTGGTTTTGTTTCTACCATGATTTCTTGTGATTATCTATCTGGTGCAACTGGTTCATTAGCAACTGCTTATGGAGCGCATACAGGTATTGGTACGCTTCCTATCCTATTGTACGGAACTGAAGCTCAAAAACAAAAATATTTACCAGATTTAGCGGCGGGAACTAAATTCGGAGCGTATTGTCTTACTGAACCTGATGCTGGTTCTGATGCAAATTCAGGAAAAACTAAAGCCAAACTTTCTGAAGACGGAAAACACTACATTATTAACGGACAAAAAATGTGGATTTCTAACGCAGGTTTTGCAGATACTTTTACATTCTTCGCAAAAATTGACGATGATAAAAACATCACAGGTTTCGTAGTAAACAGAAGCGAGTTAGAAAATCCTGAAAGTTTAACTTTCGGTGAAGAAGAACACAAATTGGGAATTAGAGCTTCTTCTACTCGCCAAGTTTTCTTTAATGATATGAAAGTGCCTGTAGAATGTCTTCTTGGTGAAAGAAACAATGGTTTCAAAATCGCTTTAAATGCATTAAACGTTGGTAGAATTAAATTAGCAGCAGCTTGTCTTGATGCTCAAAGAAGAATTTTCAATCTTTCTGTAAATTATGCTAATGAAAGAAAACAATTCAACACTCCTATTGCAACTTTCGGTGCAATTAGAAAAAAATTAGCAGAAATGGCAACTGCAACTTTCGTTTCAGAAGCTGGTTCTTATAGAGCTGCGCAAGATATTCAAGATAAAATTGATACTTTGGTTGCTGGAGGAATGAATCACCAAGAAGCTGAACTAAAAGGTGTGGAAGAATTTGCGGTAGAATGTTCTATCCTAAAAGTTTTTGTTTCTGATACTGCTCAAAACGCTGCAGATGAAGGAATTCAAATTTTTGGAGGAATGGGATTCTCTGAAGATACCCCAATGGAAGCAGCTTGGAGAGATGCCAGAATTTCTAGAATTTATGAAGGGACTAACGAAATCAACCGACTTCTTTCTGTGGGAATGTTGATTAAGAGAGCTTTCAAAGGTGAAATTGATTTAATGTCTCCTGCAATGGCAGTTGGTAAAGAATTAATAGGAATTCCAAGTTTTGAAGTTCCTGACTATTCTGAATTTATGAGCGAAGAAAAAGCCATTATCGCTAATCTTAAAAAAGTGTTCTTAATGGTTTCTGGTGCTGCTCTTCAAAAATATATGATGGAGATTGAAAAACAACAGCACTTGTTAATCAACGCTTCTGAAATATTGAACCAAATTTATATGGCAGAATCTGCTATTTTAAGAGTTGAAAAACATTTCGGACCTGATTCTGTAGAAGCTGCAATGGCTCAATTAAACCTTTACAAAGCGGTAGAAGCTGTAATTACTTCTGCTAAAGAAGGAATAATCTCTTTCGCTGAAGGTGATGAACAACGCATGATGCTTTCTGGTTTAAGAAGATTTACAAAATATACCAACCAGCCAAACGTTATTGCGTTAACTGAGAAAATTGCGAAACATTTTGTAGAGAAAAATTCATACTAAAATTTGTTAATTCAATTATATTCAAAAAAACCGCTTCTATTTTTGGAAGCGGTTTTTGTTTAAGAGACAATTTTATATTCTGAAAATAAATTGCGTTGATAGTTTTTCGGAGTCATTCCTTCAAAGGTTTTGAAGGTTTTTATTAAATGATTGGTGTCAGAAAAACCTGTTGCAAAAGCTACTTCTTTGATGCTGTAATTTTCTTTCAGTAATTCTTTTGCTCTTTTAATTCTTTGAAGCAAAATATATTCATTAGGCGATGTTCCGAGCTCGTATTTAAAAAGTTTAAAGAAATTCGATTTACTTACGAAAGCCAATTTTGCCAAATGTTCAATACTTAATTTTTGGTGTAAATTATTTTTGATATAATCAATGATGAAAGCCAATCTATTGCTGGTTTTTAGTTTATGAAAATCGTTTTCGATGAGTTTTCCGGCTTGTGTTTGCATCAATCTCACCAATAATTCTTTCAATGCCAAATCTGCCATAATATCTTTATTCATATTATCTTCCATGGCAATTCTCATCAAATTGTTGGTAGCAGAAGCTAAAGGTAAACTATTAAATAAATAAAACTGTTCACTAGAAATTCTCCAAGAACTGTTTTCATCTACTTTCATGAATTTAGAATTGATGTAATTTAAAGAATCTTCCACAAAATCTGGACTGAAACTTAACGCAATGCATTGCGAAGGATTTTCATCTGCTTCAGGAAAATCTATTACCATCGTTTCTCCTTGAGAAACCAACACCGTTTCACCAGGAAAATAATCAAAATAATCTGTCTTATCTTCCAATTTCATGTGTTTTTTTCCTCTTAACATTGCCGTAAAAGTGAGGTCATTAAACTTTAGTTTAACATCTTCTGCCCTTTTATGGGTTTCAAACAGAGAAAATTCACAATTATTTAAGGTAAATGTAGTCTTATTTTCTATGATATTATTTAGTTGCTCTGGTGCCGTCAAATCAGGCATATAAAGCAAATTCTTGCCATTTTTCATCTTTAATTTTCGGGTAATTTTTTAATAAAATTGGTGTTGTGGCTAAATATATCATTTTTTTTCAATAAAAGAAGAATTATATTATCTTTTTGCTATATAAACTACATAAATATTATTATACTATCAATTTAGACGATTATACTATGACATTTGTCATATTCTGGATACTTTGGCTTCATAAAAATTTTAAAACTATTTATATGTCAACAATTATCAATCGTCCTGTTTTAAAAGAAAAATACGACAATTACATTAATGGAAAATGGACTGCTCCTTCTACAGGACAGTATTTCGAAGTGCTATCTCCTCTAGATGGAAAAGTAATGGCAAAAGCTGCTCATTCTGCAAAGCAAGATATAGAAATGGCAGTAGATGCTGCATCTGAAGCCTTCAAAACTTGGAGCGAAACATCTGCAACAGAACGCAGTATTATTTTAAATAAAATTGCTGATAGAATTGAGGCTAATTTACAACATTTAGCTGCTGTAGAAACCGTAGATAACGGAAAAGCAGTACGCGAAACGATGGCTGCAGATTTACCTTTAGCAATAGATCATTTCAGATATTTTGCAAGTGTAATAAGAGCTGAAGAAGGTTCTATTTCTGAATTAGACAAAGACACCGTTTCTGTAATTGTACACGAACCAATTGGAGTTATTGCACAAATTATTCCTTGGAATTTCCCTATTCTAATGGCTGTTTGGAAACTAGCTCCTGCTCTAGCTGCAGGAAATTGTGTAGTGCTAAAACCAGCAGAAAGCACCCCAATTTCTATTATGGTTTTAATGGAATTAATAGAAGATTTACTTCCTGCAGGTGTAATAAATATTGTTAATGGTTTTGGTGCAGAATTGGGTAGAACTTTGGTTACCAATCCTAAAGTAGCAAAAGCAGCTTTCACTGGTTCTACTGCAACTGGTAGAATGGTGATGCAATACGCTACAGAAAACATTATTCCTGTTACGTTAGAATTAGGCGGAAAATCACCAAATATCTTCTTCCCATCTGTAATGGATGCAGATGATGAGTTCTTTGACAAAGCAATAGAAGGTGCAGTTTTATTCGCGTTAAATCAAGGTGAAGTGTGTACTTGTCCGTCAAGATTATTGGTTCACGAATCTATTGCTGATAAATTTTTGGAAAGAGTAATAGAAAGAACAAAAGCTATAAAAACAGGTCATCCTCTAGATTCTACAGTAATGATGGGAGCTCAAGCTTCTCAGATTCAAAAAGACAAAATTCTTTCTTACATAAAATTAGGTAAAGAAGAAGGCGCAGAAGTTCTTTGTGGTGGAGATGTAAATCATCTTGGCGGAGATTTAGAAGGCGGTTATTACATTCAGCCAACTATTTTCAAAGGTCACAATAAGATGAGAATTTTCCAAGAAGAAATTTTTGGGCCAGTTTTAGCGGTTACTACTTTCAAAACTACCGAAGAAGCGATAGAAATTGCAAATGATACAATGTACGGACTTGGAGCTGGAGTTTGGACAAGAGATGCTCATGAATTATACAGAGTTCCTAGAGCGATAAAAGCTGGTAGAGTTTGGGTAAATCAATACCACGCTTATCCTGCTGGCGCACCTTTTGGCGGATACAAACAATCTGGAATTGGTAGAGAAAATCATAAAATGATGCTTGATCATTATAGACAAACCAAAAATATGTTGATTTCTTACAACAAAAATAAATTAGGCTTCTTTTAAGTAATTAATTTATTGATAAACAGAGGAATGTTGTTCATCAGCATTCCTTTTTTTATCTTTAATAAAATTTAAAAAATATGGTAAAAAGATTAGAAGTAACAGAAAAAGCTTTAGAAGTCATTAAAACCTTGAAAGAAAAACATGGCGATTTAATGTTTTACCAAGCTGGTGGTTGCTGCGAAGGAACTCAACCGCAATGTTTCGAAAAAGGCGGATTTTACCTTAGAACCAATGATGTAATGATAGGTTTAATAGACGGTTTTGAATTTTGGGTAGATAGAGATTTATTTGAATATTGGAAATTTTCGCATTTCACATTAGATGTAACTGATGGTTTTGGACCAGGTGGTTTTTCTCTAGAAACACCACTTGGAAAAACCTTTAAAATTGATTATAGACTTTTTACAGAAGATGAATTAAAAGATTTAGAACCTATAAAAAGAATGGAATAATATTATTGAAACGTTTCAAATATTTGAAGCGTTTTTTGTTTTTAGTGAAATATCATCAAAAATATTTCAATGCATTTTTCTGGATTTTTATTGAATTCTATTATTAACCTTACATTAACAGATTGTTAGTAATTTTAAAAATACATTAATAATAAAGGAAAAATTCACATTATTTTTTGTGAATAACTATTTGAAAACGAGTGTAGAAAAACAATCTCATTTAGTTGCAAAATTCATTTTTATCATATTATCTTTACATCAACAAACAAGTCAAGCTTTAAAGTTAAAATTGAAAGTTTTTTGTTGATAAACTAAAATTTGTAATTTTAATAATTTGTAAATCAATTAGTTGTAATTTATTTTATGTTTCGAAGTAGATGCGTAATTGCTAAGCCGAAATAAAGATTAAATAACTATTTTTTCAACAATTAAAGAAGACTTAAAAACTGTCTAATACTTTGACCTCAAAGTTTTGAAAGAATTTAGTTTTTTCTAAAATTTGAATGAGAAGTTGAGACAAAAAAACGTCAGAAACTTAAATTTCAAAGTTTTGGAGATGAAAATTTTCAAAGTTTGATTAAGAGGAAGACACAAAAAACGTCAAACTTAGATTTAAAATTTATTATAATGAAAATTATTTTAGATTCTTTACTAGGCGAGACAAAAAAAGTCAAACGTGGAAAGTTGACAATTTCGAAGATGTAAATCTGAGAATCAAAACTGAAAACAATGACAAAAAAAAACGTCAGAAACTTTAAATTTAGACATTCTTGAAAATGAAAATTTTCAGAAACTAATAAAAAAGTTCAGACAAAAAAACTGTCAAATATTTGAGTTGATAAGTTTAAGAAATTTAACTTTAAACTTAGGTGATGACAAAAAAAATGTCAGACTTAATACTTAGATTTTTTAATAGTGAAAATTATTCTAAATTCTTTTTAAGCGAGACAAAAAAATCGTCAAACGTGGAAAGTTGACAATTTCGAAGATGAAAATCCTAGAAACAAAACTGAAAGCAATGACAAAAACAGTCAAAAACTTGAAATTTAGTTTTTTGAAAATGAAAATTTTTAAGAGATTAATAAGAAAGTTCAGACAAAAAACTGTCAAACACTTGAGTTTATAAGTTTAAGAAATTAAACTTTAAACTTAGGTGATGACAAAAAAAATGTCAACCAAATTTTAGTTTTAATTAGATTGCAATAGCAATTAAAAGCAGACTAAAAGATGATGACAAAACATAAGTCTGCGCTCATTATGATGTATGCATTAAGTGAAACTTAGCAATCCTCTGAAGAATACCTAAAGGTAAAATTTCGGAAAATGCAATTGAAATAGTTTCTGAAAACTTAAGCTTAATCTGAGTAAAGGCAAATTTAGGCTGATGACAATTTCATCTGAACTTGAAAAAGTTAGGAAGATTAGTCATCAGTCTTTTTTTATTTTCAGAAATTTATTATTTTTACACTGTAAAATCAATAACCACGAGGTCTTAGAAATCATCTTTTGATTGTTTTTGAGATTTTTTAAAAATAATTGAAGATGAAAAAACTAATTTTCCTAGCCGCTTTTTCTTTGCCTTTATTGGTTTTTTCACAAACTGAAAAACTAGAATTCCCAAAGGTAGATATGCCTAAAACAGAATTTCCTACAATAGATTTATTCATCAAAGCAGTGCCTTTTGATGCTAAAAAATTTATAGTTAACATATCTCCAGCTCCTTGGAATATGCCAGTTGTAAAGCCTAAATATGCTGATGTATATAAAATTTTAACAGTAAAGCCTAAGGAAAATCTAGAAAAAATGCCCATAGCTACCCCAAATGAATAAAGAAATTTTGTTACACAAAGCGATTAAAATTGCAGAAAAAGCACATAGCAAACAAGTTGATAAATATGGTGCACCATACATTATGCATGTGATGCGAGTGATGCACTTTGGGAAAACACTAGACGAAAAAATAGTAGGAATTCTACACGATTTAATAGAAGACTGCCCAGAATATTCTTATGATTTTCTTAGAAAACAAGGCTTTTCTGAGGAGCAAATTTTTGCAATTGAGTGCCTCACCAAAAATCCTCCAGATGAAGATTACGATGAATTTATCAAAAGAACAGAAAAATCTCCTCTAGCGATTGCTGTAAAACTGAATGATTTGCGAGACAATATGGATTTGAGAAGAATTAACAGAGCACTAACCGAAAAAGACCTAAAACGTCTAAATAAATACCTGAAAGCTTATAACTATTTGATTAATAAATATTAAAAACCAATGACCAAAAATCTTCCTCCAATTTCTAAAGAATACAAAAAACAAGTTACCAATTCTATTCTATTTATTATACTTTTTTTCTTTATTTATCTATTACTCATATTTCTTTCGCTGGTTTTAGTTGCAGCAATTGGTTATTTGGTTTATGCCATTATTTCTAACCTCAAGTTTAATTATTTAGTGATTTTGGTGTGTGGAGGATTGATTGGAATGGGCGTTTTTATTCTCATTTTCTTGGTTAAATTTATCTTTAATTTCCAGAAAAATGACACCAGTGCTTACATTGAAATCAAGAGAAATACTGAGCCTGAACTGTTTAAATTAATAGATGAGGTAGTAAACGAAGTAGGAACAGAGCAACCTAAAAAAGTTTTTTTGTCTAATGATGTAAACGCTTTTGTAAATTACAATTCTACTTTTTGGAGTATGTTTCTTCCTGTTAAAAAAAATCTCACCATAGGAATGGGATTAATTAACACTACAACAGTAAGTGAATTGAAGGCTATTTTAGCCCACGAATTTGGGCATTTTTCTCAAAAAAGTATGAAGGTGGGAAGTTATGTAAATCAAGCCAATAAAATGATTTATGATATGCTGTACAACAATAAAGATTTAACCGATTATATGGATAAATTTGCCAGTGCACATGCTATTATTGCTATTTTTACAAAATTTGCGGTATGGTTTATTATGGGAATTCAATGGATTTTAGCTAAATTTTATGATTTTCTCTATCTAAAACATATGTCACTAAGCAGACAAATGGAATTTAACGCAGATGCTATTGCAACCTATGTGGTAGGTTCTGAGGTAAAATCTGCTTCTCTGCTTAGATTAGACCTTTCTGATGCTGCTCTAGGAAATTCGTTGAATTTTTATTTAGATAAAAATGTAAATGCCGACACCAAAAATATTTATCAAAATCAGACTACTCTGCTTCATTATTTATCCAAAGAAAACAATCACGAAGTAAAGAATGGTTTACCTTATATCAATGAAAATGAACTAGATAGATACAATAAGTCTAAGCTACAAATAGAAGATCAATGGGCGTCTCATCCTACTATTCAACAGAGAATTACAGCGATTAAAAAATTAAACATACCATCTGAAAATATAGACAGCAGATTGGCAAAAAACATTGTAAAGCAGTTTGACCAATATGCCGAAAAATTTACAGACAAACTCTTTGAATATAATATGCTTACTCACACTGGAAATTACCTTACAGAGCAAGAATTTGAAGAAAATTATAAAAACCTTTTAGCTGAAAAATCATTCCCGAAAATTTTTAATTCTTATTATGATGTTAAAAATCCTGTTTGTGAAGATTTTGATAAGATAAAATCAGAACTTTTACATTCAGAAAAATTAAATATTTCTAAAAATGAACTTTTCGATGATGAAAAAGTAAGTTTGATTTTTGAAAAAAATGCACTTGACAGCGACTCAAAAGTTTTAGAAATGATTCAGAAAAAAACGTATAAACTTAAAACTTTTGATTATGATGGCGTAAAATATACTCAAAAACAAACGTCAAAAGCTCAGAAAATTTTGAGTGATAGAATGTTTATTATCGATAATGAAATTAAGAAAAATGATGACCAAATTTTTAAATTTATATATCAAAACGCTACTACAGAACAAAAATTGAAGTTCTCTGATTTGGTAGAAAATTTCACAAAAGCCGATAAAGAATTTGATGATTATTTTAATGCGTTTCAGGCGTTTGTCCCTTATTTGGATTTTATGTCTCAGCGAATGGAAATTTCTGATATTATGAGAAATAGAAACATTCTGCTTCCTAAAGAAAATATTTTTAAAGGTAAAATTAAAGAATTGATAACCTCACATTTCGGGAAATATATGCAGATTGAAGACAAGCAAATTCTAGATGAATATGTAGATGCAGACCATCTATATTTCGAGCATAATACTTATAATAATAATGAAATAGAGAGACTAAACACAGCATTGGGAAAATATCAAGAAGTACTAAGTTCAGGATATTTCAAAATGAAAAAAGAAGTTTTGAATTTGATGGAAGAAATATTACAAAATTAAAATGATTGAACTAGATATTTATCAAAAAAGTAAGCACTGGTGGAAGAATATTAGTTTTTCTACTTATTCCACAATTATTGTACTATTATCATTAAGCATAATTTACTTCACTAAAATTAATCTTCAATATATTTATATTATTTTAGCTTTATATTTTATCTCATTAATGGTATATAGATCACTTGAGTTTGAACCTTTAAATGGTAAAATAATAGGAAAACTTATATTAAATGAAAACTCAATAACCATTTCAAACAAAGAATATCAATTTTCTGAAATAAAATATGCCAATTTTGAAGCTAATTATTATTATAGATTTGATAAAGATAAAGCCATTTTAAGAAATTCAGGGACAAAATATCACTCTGGAAACGAAAATTATTTTAGAATAATTTTAAAAAATAATGAAGAAATAAAAGGCGAATTTATTATTGGAAATAAAAGTCAACTAAATAAAGTAAATCAATACGCTGAAAATCTTAAAAAAGCTCTTAATCAAAAGTTTTACTAGAATTTTCTAATAATTTATCTAATTCTTTCATTTCAGAATCTGTTAAATCTCGCCATTTCCCGATTGGTAAATCGAGTTTTATATTCATAATTCTGATGCGTTTTAGTTTTTTCACTTCGTAACCAAGATATTCGCACATTCTACGGATTTGTCTGTTAAGACCTTGTGTAAGAACAATTCTGAACTGTAATGTATCTATTTGTTCCACTTCACATTTTCGTGTGACAGTATCTAAAATAGGCACTCCATTTCGCATTTTTTCTAAAAATTTAGGAGAAATGGGCTTATCTACTCTTACGAGATATTCTTTTTCGTGGTTGTTTCTAGCACGAAGAATTTTATTCACAATATCACCGTCAGAAGTCAATAAAATTAAGCCTTCACTTGGTTTGTCTAGCCTACCAATTGGGAAAATTCTTTTTGGATGGTTAATGTAATCTACAATATTGTTTTTTTCTCGTTTGGTATCTGTAGTACAAACAATTCCTACAGGTTTGTTAAAAGCGATATAAACGTGATTTTCTTCTGTTTTTTTGATGTTTTTTCCATCAACACAAATTTCGTCAGCATCAGAAACTTTGGTTCCTAATTCTGGTTTTTTGCCATTAATGGTAATTCTACCTTGCTCCAAAAGTCTATCTGCTTCTCTTCTAGAACAAAAGCCAACCTCTGATAAATATTTATTGATGCGTGTTTCCAAGAAATTTTAAATTTTAGATTTTATCATTATCTGCAAACCGAAAGTCGTTTTCTAAGATTTTAGAATGTGCATTTTCTACACTATACTCTCCTATTTTAGTTCTTCTTAAATTCGTAAGATAAGCACCAACACCCAAACTCTGCCCGATATCGTGAGCCAAACTTCTGATGTAAGTTCCTTTGCTACAGCCAACTGTAAAACTTACCGAAGGTAAATTAATTTCTATATTTTTGATATAATGAATGGTAGTTTTTCTAGATTTCATTTCTACATCTTTACCTGCTCTTGCCAAGTCATAAGCTCGGTTTCCATCTATTTTGATGGCAGAAAAAACAGGTGGTTTTTGGTCTATTTCTCCTACAAATTTTTCTAGAGTTTTTTTGATGAAATTTTCGGTGATGTGCGAGAAATCTTGATGTAAAATTTCTGGTTTTTCGGTGTCGTAAGATTCTGTTTGTACCCCAATTTTTATTTCTGCCCAATATTCTTTTGGTGCATCTTGAATTTCAGGTATTTTTTTGGTGAATTTACCAGTACAAACAATCAGTAAACCAGTTGCTCTAGGATCTAAAGTTCCAGCATGACCAATTTTAAATTTTTTGGGAAGATTAAATTCTCTTTTGAGTTTATATTTCAGTTTATTAACAGCCTGAAAACTCGTCCAATCCAGAGGTTTGTCGAGAAGAATGATTTGTCCGTTTAAGAAATCTTCTGCGGTCATTATTTAAGATTCAAAGTTTTCATTTCCTATTTGGTCTATTTCTTCAGAATTTTTAATTACTTCTATATCAATTTTAAAATAATTAATTAAAAAAAGATAGACTAAATTTAAAAATATTAAGAATAATTCTCCTTTTATTCCCTTGTTGAAAAATCCTAATTGAAAAAAAGAATTAACAATTCTAAAAACGCTTAAAATTAATATAAATCCGATAAATAAATTAATTAATAAAACTGTTTTGGATTTTTTATCTATTAGAAAAATTAATATTACGACCGCAAAAATAAAATTTAAAACGTTTATATAAAATCTTAAGTGTTCTTTCTCAATATAAGAGTAAAAATGAGTAAAATATCTAAAAATAGCATATAATATTGTTAATAAATATACTATCGAAATCCAATAGACAATTTTATTCCTAAAAACTCTTTTTTTCATTTATTTAAACCAAGTAAAATAAACTAAAAGCGCAATTCCTGCAATAATTCTGTACCAACCCCAAGGTTTGAAACCATATTTTTTAATCACGCCAATGAAGAATTTAATTGCAATTACGGCTACAATAAATGCAATGACGTTTCCTAGTAAAAATAATTTTAGATTATCGCCTTGCATCAGCATTTCGTAGCCTTTTTGTTCTATACCTAGATAATTAAATTTCTTAAGAAATATCGAATAAACAGTAACTGCTAACATCGTAGGAACTGCCAAAAAGAAAGAAAATTCAGCGGCAGCTTCTCTGGTCAATTTTTGTTGCATTCCGCCAATAATTGAGGCTGCACTTCTACTTGTTCCTGGCATCATCGCGAGACACTGCCAAAAGCCAATGATTACCGCTTTTTTGATGGTGATTTCTTTCTCGTCGTGTATGGTGTGATTTTTAAAAATTTTATCAATAAACAAGAGTACTACTCCACCCAAAACCAAAACAACTGTAATCGGAATAGGATTTCCTAGAACTTCGTCTATTTTATCATCAAATAATTTTCCTAAAACTAAAGCTGGTAAAACCGCAAAAGCCAATTTGATATAAAAATTAAAATTTTTAAAATCAAAGAATTTTTTCCAATACAAAAATACAACCGCCAAAATAGCCCCAAACTGAATAGAAACCTGGAACATTTTCACAAATTCATCTTCTTGAATTCCGAAAATAGAACTGGTAAAAATCATGTGTGCCGTAGATGAAACGGGTAAATATTCTGTAAGTCCTTCTACTATTGCAATGATAATTGCTTGTATTAAATCCATTATTTAATTAAGAATTAAGAATTAATAGATAAGAAATTAATTCAATGATTGATATTAAGTTTTAACTAAAAAAATTAAAAGATTCAAATAAATATTTAAATCTTTTAATTCTTTAATTTTTAAATTGTTTTATTTGTTTCTCTTTAGAATGGCGAAAACTTCTACCACAAATCCTGCAATCACCAAAAGTGGTGCAATTCTGATTCTTCTGATGGAGAAAACATCATCATTCCAAGCATTTGGGTCTAATTTTCCATTTACAGTATTAGCATCAGGCCCCATCATTAGAATAAATCCTAAAGCAATTAATACGAGGCCAATGACCATCAATTGATAATTTTTTTTACCAAAATAAAATGGAGTTTGTTCTTTTTTTTCAGTCTGTACTGAATTTTGATTTTTAGACATTTTAATAATTTCTATGAATAATAAAGGTCATCTACACTAGAGGCTAAGAATCTCCAAGTCGCAAAAATAGTACTAATTACAGTAATTAAAATACCAATGGATACAACTATTAACACTAACCAGACATATTTATTGGTGTCTTGTACAAAAGGAGTACCTATTTCGCTTGTAAAGAAATACCAACCTGTAAATAAAGCTACCAAACCTATAAAAGCACCTATAATCCCAAGAATTACAGCTTCTTTTATAAATGGTTTTAAGATAAATCTTCGTTTTGCCCCTACCAACTGCATCGTTTTGATAATAAATCTCTTAGAGAAAATTTTCAAACGGATAGAATTATTGATAAGAACCATGGCAACAATTAAAAATAAGACAGAAAAGCCAAGAATCCAAGTGAGAATTCTATTCAAATTATTATAAACTTCTATGGTCAATTTACTGTCATTTTTTACTTCTTTTATCCCTTCTACTTCGCCTATTTGTTTTACCACTGCATCTATTTTTGCAGGGTCCACAAACTCTGGTTTTAAAGTAACTTCTACAGAAGGTGGAAAAATATTACCTTCGAAAAGAGCTTCAGAATCTATTCCTAATTGTGTTTTTGCAATGGTAGTAGCTTCATCAGCTGAAATGAATTTTGCTTTTTTCACGAATGGTAAAAGCTTTATTCTTTCATAGGTAACTTTATTCAATTGGTCTGCTTTAGCAGAATCTCTAGGATCTAGGTAGTCATCAAAGTAGGCTTCTACTACCAATTGTTCTTTGATGTAATCTGAGTATCTCTGTGCATTAATCAAGATAAGCCCAAAAAGACCAACCAAAAATAAAACCAATGCGATACTTATTGATACTGTAATGTTACTAGAACGAAGTCGTTTTTTGTTTAAATCGTCTGCTAATTTTGCCATCAATAAAAATTTTCTGCTAAAATAGAAAAAAAACTCCGAAATTTGCCCTTGTATTTATACTAAACTTTGTTAAAAAATCTTAAATATTTTGAACGTAAAAGCCAAAAAACATCTAGGTCAGCATTTTCTTACCGATGAAAATATTGCCAAAAAAATTGTAGAAGGTCTTAGTTTTGAAGACTATAATTCTGTTTTAGAAGTAGGACCAGGGATGGGTGTGCTTACCAAATATTTACTAGAAAAACCTACGGAAACCTTTGTAGCAGAAATAGATACAGAATCTATAGATTATTTGAAATTACATTATCAAAAACTTGAAAATAAACATTTTACAGGTGATTTTCTAAAAATTAATTTAAGTGAATTTTTTAACTCTCAAGTAGCGGTAATTGGTAATTTTCCCTATAATATTTCGTCTCAGATTCTTTTTAAGATTATTGATAATTACCAACAAATCCCTGAAATGGTGGGGATGTTTCAAAAAGAAGTTGCAGAAAGAACAGCGGCAATTCCTAGAACTAAAGATTATGGAATTCTCTCTGTTTTGGTACAAGCTTATTATGATGTAAAATATCTTTTCACGGTTCACGAAAACGTTTTTAATCCGCCTCCAAAAGTAAAATCGGGGGTCATAAAAATGACAAGAAACAGAAAAGAAGGTTTAAAAGGAAACGAAATTCTCTTTAAACAAATTGTAAAAACAGGTTTTAATCAACGAAGAAAAAAATTGAGTAATGCTCTGAAACCACTTAACATTCCCGAAAGTTTGAAAAATCATGCTTTTATGGACAAACGTGCTGAAGAACTAAGCGTAGAAGATTTCATCAATTTTACAATCGAATGGAAAGCAGCGAATTAATCTTCCTCATCGTCATTTAATAACTCTTGTAATTGCGCCTGCAAATCATTGATTTTATTTTTCAATGATTTTATTTCATTGGTATTGTTTGAAACATTGCTTTTCAGAATTACCTTTTTGGCTTTTTCCTTGTGTTCATCATCGTCATCGTCGTCATCATCTGCAATTTCATCGATATCTTCTTGAATTTCGTCAATATCTTCTTGAATTTCATCGATATCTTCACTAATTTCCTCGATATCTTCTTGAATATATTCTATATCTTCCTGAATTTCAGTTACATCTTCTTTCAAATCTTCAATATGTTCATGACTTTTATTGACTGACATTTGAATGAAAATGGCCAAATAAATGGCTTCTAAAGAAACTACGGTAGTTAAAACCAATAGCATTTTATCAAATTCTACAAAATCAAAAATTGACAAACCAAATGAAACAATAAAAAAAATGGTATGTGCAACAAGAGATTGTACAGAACCAATCCAAGACATTGCTATTTCTGATAACTTGTCTATGTTTGTTGGGATTTTCTGTATTTTAGACTCCTTCGATTTCATCTTTATCTAATTATGTTTTTTATATGTTATAAGCTAATCGTTCTGATTTTACAAATACACTTTTTTGCAAATTTACAATTAAAAATTCTTTTAAAAGTTATTAATAAAAATTCATAATAGATTTTGAACTGTAATTTTCGTAAATTTGTAAACTTTTTGTTAGAACAATCCATTTTACTAATCCTGATAAAGTTTAATCTTTAAATTAAAAATCTAGAAATGAAAAATATTTATCATATAGACAAAAAAATTACAAAAAGAGATGAACTTTCAGCTAGAACCTGGATTTCCATAGAAGAACCTACTGAAGAAGACAAAAAGTTTTTATTAGATGACCTCAAAATTCCAGTGGCATTCTACAATGATATAGAAGATATAGACGAGCGCCCCAGAATAGAGATTGAAGATGACTGGACCTTTGTGTTGCTAAGAATACCACACAAAACGACTAATGAAAAATCTCCATTTATCACCATACCTTTGGGGATAATTTATAATGAAGATTACTTTGTAACCATTACTTTTTACAAGGCCGATTTATTGGCTGATTTTGTAAGCTACTACTCTACTAGAAAAACCATTGAAGAAACAGACAAGTTAAATCTTATTTTAAGGTTTCACTTAAGTGCAAGTGTTTGGTTTTTAAAATATCTAAAACAAATCAATATTCAAATTAAAAATGCAGAAAATGATTTGGAACGTTCTATCAAAAATGAAGACTTACAAACGCTTTTTAATTTAGAAAAATCATTGGTTTATTTCAGTACTTCGCTTCGTAGCAACGAAATTTTGCTTTACAGATTCAAAAGTCAAAGAAAAATCAAAAACATTTTAGAAGAAGAACTCTTAGAAGATGTAGAAATTGAGTTAAAACAAGCCATTGAAACATCACACATATTCAGTGATATTTTAAGTGGAATGATGGATGCCTATGCGTCTGTAATTTCTAATAACCTGAACGTCATCATGAAGCGTCTTACTTCTATTTCCATCATCTTGATGATTCCTACTTTGATTGCAAGCATCTATGGAATGAATGTCACCAATCATTTAGAAAAAAACCCAAATGGAATTTATCTAATACTTTTTGGCTCTATCATTTTATCAGTTTTAGGGGCTTGGTTATTTTTAAAGAAAAAATGGATTTAATCAGTCATCTATAATATTTAAAATTTTTAGAACACTGATTAAACTGATTATTACAGATTTTCAATTATTTATCTGTGAATATCTGAATAATCTGTGTTTTCTGTGTTCTAAAACCCTAATTCTTTAGAAACCCCAATTCCGAAAAGCGCATAATCATAGATTGCAGGATCTTGTGGATTGTATTTTCTGATAATTTTATCGAGTTCTTCTACTGCTTTCCAATCGTTTTGATTACGGTTGAGAATGCCTAATTTTCTAGAAATATTAGCAGTATGAACATCTAATGGAATGGATAAAAATTTCTGAGGAAGGTTTTTCCAAATGCCAAAATCTACATCTTTTTTATCATCACGAACCATCCATCGCAAAAACATAACCAACCTTTTTGAAGCCGAATTTTTATAAGGCGAACTTACGTGTTTATGACTTCGGTGAAGCGTTTCACCAAGAAAACGATTTCTAAATCTTTCGATGGAATGATAATAATTTTCTTCATTTTCCTTTAAAAGAAACAATTGTTCTAAACTTTCAAATTCTGTATAAACACTCTTTAAATTAAAAACAAATTGTTTAAAATCTTCACCAGAAAAAGTTCTGTGAACGGCTTTATTTTCTAGTTTTTTGAAATCTTTTTCAGAAGCATTCATCACAAAATCAAAAGGAGAATTCCCCATAAAATTGATGATTTTTTGAGCCGAAGTAATGATAGATTTTCTATTTCCCCAAGCTATAGTCGCTGCAAAAAACGCCGAAATTTCTATGTCTTGCTTCAAAGAAAACAGATGTGGAATTGAAATAGGATCTAATTCAATAAAATCTGTGTGATTGTATTGTTCTGCTTTTTGGTTCAAAAAATCGAAGATTTCTTGTTCGTTCATTGATTATAATTGATAATTGATGGATGATATTTGATTTTAATCAATATAAATAAACTTATAAATTGTAAATCAAAAATCGTAAATCCTAAATCTTAACAGGTTCTAATTGCTGAGGAAGATAGGTTTCTGGGAAAATTTCGCAAGCTTCGTTCAAGAAAACTTGATAATCTGCGTATCTGTTAGAAAAATGTCCTAAAATCAGTTTTTTGGCTTTGGCTTTTCTGGCGATTTTGGCAGCTTCTAGCGCAGTTGTATGTCCAGTATATTCTGCCATTTCTTTTAAATCGTGCAAAAAAGTAGCTTCGTGGTACAATAAATCTACATTTTTGATGATAGGAACTATGCTTTCTAAATATCTGGTATCACTGCAAAAAGCGTAAGAAACCGGCGGTTCTGCTGCGGTAGTTAGCACTTCGTTTTTAAGCACATAACCATCTTTTAGAATAAAATCTTTGCCGCGTTTTAGATTGTGATAATCACAAATTTCTATTTCAGGATATTTAGAAATTTCCTTCATATTCAAGTGTCTTTCTTTTGGTTTTTCCTTGAAAAGATAACCGTTGCAATAGATTCTATGATCTAATGGAATGGTGTACACTTCTACTCTATTATCCTCGAAAATTTTCTCGGAATTTTTAGAAGAAAGTTCGTGGAAGATTACCTCAAAACCTTGGTACGTTTCGGTGTATTTAAAAATAGCTTCCATCATTGCTTTAATTCCTTTTGGTCCATAAACATTAAGCGGAGTTTCTCTGCCTAAAAGTCTGAAACTAGAAATTAAACCTGGTAAACCAAAAACGTGATCGCCATGAAGATGCGAAATGAAAATATGATTAATTTTTGAGAATTTAGCTTTAGCTTTTCTAAGCTGAACCTGAGTACCCTCTCCGCAATCTATGAGGAAGCAACGTTCTTCCATTTCTAGAAATTGTGCTGTAGGCGCAGATTTCACTGTAGGAATTGCAGAATTAAAGCCGAGAATGGTTAAATAAGTGCTCAAAATTTATGATGATTGATGTTTTGCAAATTTATGATTTTTGCCACGAATTCACGAATATTAAAAAATGTTTTAGAAAATAAATTCGTGCATTTGTGGCTAATTTATTTTTCTAAAAATTCTAAAAATTTATCTAAAGCATTTTTTCTGTGACTAATAGCATTTTTTTCTTCTGAGGGCATGTCTGCAAAAGAAATTTCATAACCTTTTGGGATGAAAATTGGGTCGTAACCGAAGCCTTTTTTTCCGCTTTTTTCTCGGCTTAAATTTCCATAGACTCTACCTTCGAAATATTCTGCTCCATTTTCGTTGTAAAGGCATAAAACCGTAATAAAATAAGCTTCTCTATTGTCATTGTCTTGCATTTCTTCCAAAACTTTAGCAATGTTTTTATCAAAATCGTGGTTTCCTGCGTAACGTGCAGAAAAAATACCCGGTCTGCCGTCTAGTGCGGGAACTACCAAACCAGAATCGTCACCAAGACTAGGTTTGCCTGTTTTCTCAAAGCAGAATTTGGCTTTTATCAATGCATTGGCGTGGAAGGAATCTCCGTCTTCTACGATTTCATCATGAATGTTGTAATCTGTAAGAGAAGTGATTTTATATTTTGTGCCAAGAATTTGTGCTATTTCTTCTTTTTTGTGAAGGTTGTGGGTAGCGATTAGGATTTCCATTTTATATAATTGATGGTTGACATATGATAATTGATTGAAAATTGCAATTTTATAAGGTCTTAATAATTAAAATCTGTTCTTTTTTGCAGCCCGACCTGAGTGGAACTCTTTTTTGGTAACTGAGCTTGCCGAAGTTACCAAAAAAAGCGGGAACACAAACGAGATAAAAGTAACACTTTTGTCGAAGATTTCCCACGAAGTGGAGCGGAAATAGCTGCCCAAATAAATAAATTTTAAAAATTACTCTCTATAATATACCCTATTTTTGTACATAAATAGGTAATAAAAAACAGCAAAAATAACAATTCCGATCAATAAAACCGCATACTCTGGTATATGTAATAAATCTGAAAAACTTTCGGTGTCGTAATATTTCATCATAATTGCAGCAATGGTGTTGTTGAAACTATGCAATAATATTGACATTAAAAGAGATTTTGTTTTGAAATAAACGACTCCTAAAACAATGCCCAAAAGAAAAGCACCCACAAATTGCCATGGATTGAAATGAATGAAACCAAAAACAAATGCAGAAATTAGAATAGCTGTTTTGGGTTTTACGCCATTGTTAATCATTCCTTTTTGGATAATTCCTCGGAAAAGAATTTCTTCTATGATTGGAGCAAAAAAACTGACCAAAAGAAACATCAAGAAAGGTTCCTCGGAGATATTGCTCATTTGTTCTGAAAAAAAATGATAAAATTCACCAAAAAATGGACCAGAAATAGGAACTAATGAAGTGGTATATTCTGCGATGAGCATCATGCCAAACATCATTGGGAAAATTAATGTATAAACATGAACTGGTCTGGTTTGCATGTTGAAATTAAGAACTTTGCCCTTTCTTCGCATGACAAAATAGTCAAAAGCCCAAATTACAGGTAAAAAGGTCAATAAATATCCGATTACATTAAAAGCACCAGAATTTGAAAAATCTTTCTGATAGTAATCTTTCATGAGTATTAAAGCCAAGCCTAATAATGCTGATGACAGTAGCATAGCGATAACCATTACTATAACTCCGAAACCATCTAAAATGTAGTTTCTATATTTTGAATTATCTAAAATCATGATAAGTATAAATTTTTGCCTTTTGAATTGATTTGATGTTTTTTTTACACTAATTTATTTTTTAAAACATAAAATAAATGATTAAATGCATTTCAAAATCTTAAAAAATTTTAATCAAAGATAAAATTTTAAGTTGAAAAATAGAGCTTATATAGCATAAGTTTTTTTGAAGATTGCTTGTTACCATTGCTTCAAAAAATGAGGCTTTTTAAATTTTCATTTGTCGTAAAAAATCACGATTTTTGCAAATTGAAAATTATTTATGAGCAATATTTTACAAGAAATATCAAAAAGAAAAACTTTTGGGATTATCTCGCATCCCGATGCTGGTAAAACTACATTGACGGAGAAATTGCTACTTTTCGGAGGGGCAATTCAGGAAGCAGGTGCTGTAAAATCCAACAAAATTAAAAAAGGAGCCACTTCCGATTTTATGGAAATTGAAAGACAGAGAGGAATTTCTGTAGCAACTTCGGTTTTGGCTTTTGAATATAAAGGTAAGAAAATCAATATATTAGACACACCTGGTCACAAAGATTTCGCGGAAGATACTTACAGAACTTTAACGGCAGTAGATTCTGTAATTGTAGTAATAGACGTTGCAAAAGGTGTGGAAGAACAAACCGAAAAATTGGTAGAAGTTTGTAGAATGCGCAAAATTCCTATGTTGGTTTTTATCAACAAACTCGATAGAGAAGGGAAAGATGCGTTTGATTTGTTAGATGAAGTTGAGCAAAAATTAGGCTTAAAAGTTGTTCCGCTTTCGCTTCCGATTGGTATGGGAAGTGATTTCCAAGGAATTTATAATATTTGGGAGAAAAACATTCAACTTTTCCTCGAAGAAAAAAAACAAAAAGTGGGCGAAAGCATTGTGATTAATGACATTAATGACAGTTCTGTAGATGAAATTATTGGTGAAAAAGCTGCTGCCAATCTTAGAGATGAAATGGAATTGATAGAATCTGTTTATCCTCAATTTGATAGAGAACAATACCTTTCTGGCGAGCAACAACCTGTATTTTTTGGTTCTGCTCTTAATAATTTTGGAGTAAGAGAGTTGCTAGATGCTTTTGTAGAAATAGCACCAATGCCTCAACCGAAAGAATCTGACACAAGATTAGTAAAGCCTGAAGAGAATAATTTCACAGGATTTGTGTTTAAAATTCACGCCAATATGGACCCAAAGCATCGTGATAGATTGGCTTTTGTGAAAATTGTTTCAGGAACTTTCAAAAGAAACGAAAATTATCTCTTGGTGAGAGAAGGTAAAAAAATGAAGTTTTCTTCGCCCAACGCTTTCTTTGCTGATAAAAAGGAGGTTGTTGACGAAAGTTTCCCAGGTGATATTGTGGGGCTTCATGATACGGGAAGTTTCAGAATTGGCGACACTTTAACCGCAGGAGAAAAAATACAATTTAAAGGAATTCCTAGTTTTTCGCCAGAACATTTCCGTTATATCAATAATGATGATCCTTTGAAAGCAAAGCAATTAGCAAAAGGAATAGACCAGTTGATGGACGAAGGTGTTGCACAATTGTTTACACTAGAAATGAATGGAAGAAAAATTATTGGAACTGTTGGCGCACTTCAATACGAAGTGATACAATATAGATTAGAACACGAATATGGTGCTAAATGTACTTATGAGCCAATTGGAATTCACAAAGCTTGTTGGATAGAAGCTGACGAAAAATCTGAAGAATTCAAAGAATTTGCAAGATTGAAACAGCGTTTTATGGCTAGAGACAACCATGGACAAATGGTTTTCTTGGCAGATTCTGCTTTTACCATCCATATGACACAAGAAAAGTTTCCGAATGTAAAACTGCATTTTATAAGTGAATGGAATAATGCTAAATAATTGATACTAGATAAAACACTAATGTTAAGAAATCTCTGAGGCAACTTGGAGATTTTTTGTTTACAAATTTTACTTGTCTCACATAAATTTAAATAGAATTTTGTATTTCGCTTTGTAAAACAATTATAAACACTTGAATTTCAGAATAATAAATATTACAAAAAGAAAACTTTACTTTTACAAAAATTTCAGAAAACTGCTAGATAATTTTATCATATCAAAAAAATAATAGTTATGAAAAAAACAATTGCTCTAGCTGCCATCACACTTTCTATAGTGGCGTGCAACAAATCTGAAATGGCAAATCAAAACTCATCAGAAACAAATAATGCTTCTGAAATAGCCGAAGAAAAAATCACTAACACAGATTCCGCTTCTATATCTGTAAATGAGAATGTAAAAATAGGCCAAGAAGTGGCCCAAAAAATTCACGAAAAAGTGATAAATGAAACCAATAAATCGATAGATTCTTTGGCTAAAACTTCTCAAATAATACCAGAAGTTATAGACGAAACACCTCCAGAAGTTGAAGAGAAAAAAGTTGTGAATACACCTCCAAAACCACAAATTATTAAAGAAACAAAAATTATTTACAAAGAAAAACCTTCTATAAAACCTTCTACTCTAAATCCTATAAAAAAATATGGTAATTTGACTTTTTCTGTTGATGATAATGAAGCAGCTATTTCAGAAGTTCGATATTTGGTAAAAAAGTATGACGGCAAAATAAAATCTGAAAATTTAACCTCAAATAATGAAAATAACACCAATTATATCATTGCAAAAATTCCTCTGAAAGAATATGATTATTTGATAGAAGATTTAATGAATAATCTAGGAACTTTGAATGATAAAACACTAGAAATAAAAGGTGATGATTATCAACCAAACCAGCTCTGTGATGTAGAAATTACGCTATATAGCAAAAATACAACTTTCACAAAAAGTGAAAACGAACCTAAAACTTTCGGAGAAAAAGCCATAAATGCAGTAAAAACAGGCTGGGAAGTTATAGGAAATATATTATTATTCTTTTTACCATTTTGGCCTTTAATTTTATTGATTGCTTTTGGTTATTTCTACTTTAAAAAGAAGAAAACAAAAGAAGAAGTAAATCATTAAAATCTGTTAAAAATCATTTTTAATCTAAAGAAAAATAATTATTTTTGTACAATTAATCAAAATCAATATTTATGAAAAAACTAATTTCCAGTTTTGTGCTATTGCTAGCACTTTCCCTAGTGTTTGTATCTTGTGGTAGAGATGAAGATGGTGTATCTTCTGATTCCAATTACATCCAAGTAGATAATGGCAGTAAATTAACTGTTTCTAATGCTGCTGTAATGGGATTCAAAGCATCTGATGCTTCAGAAGAAAATTTTTATTCTATTTCTTTAGTTAATGCTTCTGGAACATCTTCCAAAACAGTTTCATTAGCTTTTTATTTTCCTTACAACCAAAGCATTGATGGGACCTATACCATCACTAGTACTTCTAGAAGATTAGATGATTGGTTAACTAGTTATGCTGAGATTAATGGTTCTTCTATGCAAAATTATAATGATTTAACGCAAGGAACTTGTACGATTAAAAGAAACTCGACTGACAATTTTACGGTTAGCTTTTCATTTAAAACTGCAGCAGGAAAAACAGTAAATGGTGAATATAATGGTAAAGCTACAGTGCAAGAAAGCAATTAATTAACAATCAATGAAATTATAAATCCTCAGTCCAATCTGAGGATTTTTTTTGTAAAAATTTCGTAAAATATTTTACAATTGACTGATTAAAAACAACTTAATTACAGATACGATATTTTACCTATATTTAAGGAACATTTTTTGTATTAAATTTGGCATTAACAAAACTAAAATTATGAAGAAATTAATTTTTAGCATTTTTACCGCTTCTATCGTATTGGTAGCTTGTAATAAAACAGATTTGCAACAAGCTTCCGATTCTATAAAAAATGCCGATAGCTTATTCAATGAAGCCAAGCAAAGCTATAATACATTAGATTCTATCTCGAAAGTAATAAATGATTCTTCTAGTACAGTAGGCAAAGTGATTATTCCAGAAATTGAAAAGCACAAAGAAATAATAGAAGATGCCGTAAAAAAAGGAAACATTAGTATAGATTCTGTACAGCGACAATTTGATAAAATTAAAGCAAAAACTCAACAAAATGAGGAGATAAGAAAAACTATAGATTCTGTGTCTGCTGTGATTAAAGATTCTAAAACAGAAAATGTAAAAGTAAAAGACATTATAGAATCTGCCAATAAAATTCTGAATAAAGTAAAAGAAAATCCACAGCCTTCTGCTCCGAAAGTTTCTCCAAATGATGTTAAAATTTCTACTCAAAAAACAGAAATTATCCCGATTGTAAAAACCGCAAGACTCAATATTTCAGTAGAAGATATTGCATCAGCTAAAGCAATGCTTCAACAAGAACTTAGAAATACCAATGGAGATTTAGTAACAGAAAATTATTCTGAAAACGAAGGCATTGCAAAAGAATATATTACTGCGAAAGTTCCTTTGTATAATTTCAATAATTTGGTAAATAATCTGGCAAATTTAGGAGCTGTACAAACCAAAACTACGCAATCTACAGGTCAAGATTATGATGCCAATCAGATGTGTGATGTAGAAATTACGTTGGTAGATCATTCCATTTCTAGTGTTACTTCTACTCCATCAGAAGACTTAAACATCATCAACGGAGACGAAAAGAAAGATGAAACTTTTGGTGATCAATCTGAAAATGCTTTCATGAAAGGGTTCAGTGTTTTAGGAAGTTTGTTTCTAGCTTTAATCCCGTTTTGGCCAATCTTTTTAATCGGTGGAATTATTTGGTATTTTGTAGCGAAAAGAAATAAGAAAAAACGCGAAGAGGAATTCCAAAGACAATTGGCAATAGAAAGAGAAAAAATAAAAGCAGCAGAAGCCGCAAAATCTACAGCGCAAGAAACACCACAAAATGCAGAACAAACAACTGCAGATGTGCCAAAAGATGATGACGATATTTCTAAATATATGCCGAAAGAATAATTAAAAATTAAAGAATTAAATAATAAAATCCTTCAGAATTTTCTGGAGGATTTTAATTTAATAAATTTACATATTTAATTTTTAGGGTCTTCGAAATCATAAAAATTTACAGAGAAGTTTAATGGGATAGTCATTCTAGATTTTATTGAAATACCATCTAATTTAGCAGAAATCCACTGACCTTTTGTTCTATTGAGAGCACGAAAAATATCTTGATTAAAAGATTCATTGTCAACTTTTGGAGTTATAATAGGATTCACAATTTCACCTTTCTCATCAACTACAAAATCTAGAAAGAGTTTACCGTTTACGTGATAATCACTAAATATTGCCATAAATTGATCGTGAATATCTTTATTCATCTTGCCAACTCCACCTATATATGTAACTGGAATATAAAATTTATATGGATTGTAGTTTTCTGTATAATTTTCTAGCAAATGATTAGGAACAAAAAACAATCTTATTATAGAATCAAAATGCTTTTCACCTACTTTGGCTGAAATCCATTTATCAGAATTTTTAAGTTCTTTTAAAATTTCTAAAGTAAAATCATAAGCACATTTATTTTTGTTTATATTAACCGAATCAAAATCTGTTATAAATTTTATTTTAGAATCCTTAGTTAATAATAATTTTGCATGATAAATTTCCTTTGTTTTACAAGTCGAAAGTTTTTTATCAAGACTTATTTGATGAATATCTTTATACAATTCAGTAACTCCTCCTTTATAAAACTCTTGTTTTTTTTGGAAATTCATCTAAAATTTGCGCTGTTAATAATCCGGAAAATAAAATAATTATTAATGATAAAATTCTTATATTCATTGTTGGTTTTGATTAAAAAATACATTTCATAAATTTAGAAAATTTCAAATAAATTTCAATTTATTTTCATAAAAGTCATATTACTTACTCAAAGCATACACCGCAAAACTAGCTAACCAATGATCGCCACCATAATTGCCTTTGAAAACCAAAGGCAAAGCATTTTCTAAAAATTTGGCAGAAGTTTCTTCTAAATGTTTTTTATATCGATGATTTTTTGGTAAAATCTTAGCAATATTTTTCATACACCAACTTCTAGTAAAACTTAAACCAACCAAGTGAACCGTTTGATAATCATTAATATCTGAAATAATTGGTAGTTGAGAAATATTTTCTAAGCTTCTTTTTTCATAAAATATATTAAACCATTTTACATATTCTTTTTGATGCAAAATTCTAGTCATTAAATCTGCAATTTCTAAACTTGGCGAAAAGAAATCACTACCATCTGGTTCTAAATAAGCTGGCGTTTTTTCGTCTTTTAGGTAGAAATATTTTGCTTTTTCTATCAATTGATTTTCAAAATCTTTTTCGCCAGTTGCTCTCGCCCAATCTATAGCAAAACTTAATGCAAATGCTGTATTTGGATGAACGCCAGTTCTATTAGGATAGGTTTGTTTTGGTAAATATTCCTTCCAAAGAGTAAGAATTTCATCCGTTAAAGGTTTTAAATTTTTGTGCCAAATTTTCGCTTTTGGATGGTCCCAAGTTGCCAATTCTGCATCTAATTGCAACAACCAAGCCCAACCATAAGTTCTCTCAAAACCTTTGGCAACTTGATATTTGCTGAAATATTCTGCTTCTGTTTTTATTTTTTCGGGTTGAAAAGAGCCTTCTAAAATATTAATAATTTCTTCTTTATTTTTAAGGAAAGGTTTGTTTTTCAATAATTTAATGAGCATCCAATGTCCGTGTACCGAAGAATGCCAATCAAAACAACCATAAAAACTTGGGTGCAATTCTTTAGGCGTGAGTTTTACATCAATCTCATTATTGATAACGTGTGCCGTTTTATTAGGATATTCTTGATTGATGCAGTGCAAGGGTTTTTCGGATAAACTGACAGCTATTTCGTCTGTAAGAGTTGGTATTTGGGCAGATAATCCTATCGAAATAAAAGTCAAAAACACAGAAAATTTCTTCATTATTTAAATTTTTCATAAATATAAAAAATTCCTACCCAAAAAATTGGGCAGGAAGTATAAAAATGATTGTGGTGTTTATATTTTCTATGACAAAATCGTCACATTATTTTCTAAAAGCTCTATAATAGCATCTTTGTAGTTTCCAGGTTTTACATTAACGGCTTTGGTACCTTTGTAATGAAGACAGGTGATAAAACCGGCTTTAGCTGAGTCTAAACAAGTGAATTTAACGCAATAATCTAAGGCTAAACCTACAATTTCTACAATTTCAATGTCTTTAAATTTTAGATAATCTTCTAAATCTGTTTTCACCAATTGGTTGTTATCTTGAAATCCGCTATAACTATCCACCTCAGGATTTTGACCTTTTTGAACAATGTGTGTTACTTTTTCTAGGTACAAATCTTTATGAAATTCTGCTCCGTAGCTTCCTTGTACACAATGGTCTGGCCACATAAATTGAGAATAACCGTTAATTTCTATACTTTCTCCTACTTTTTTGCCATTGTTACTAGCAAAACTTTTATGATTTGCAGGATGCCAATCTTGGGTAAGGATAATTTCGTCATATGTAGAGTCTTCCATCAAAAGATTGATGTAAGGAATAATTTCATTAGCATTAGGAACAGCCAATGCTCCTCCTTCACAAAAATCATTTTGTACATCTACAACTATCAGTGCTTTTTTCATAATATTTAGATTTGAATTTCAAAAGTAAAGACAAAAATCTATCCAAAGTAAAAATTGTGACAAAAGTTCTCGATTTAAGATTTAAGATTTTTGATTTAAGATGTCTTAAAATGAAAAAGCTCAGAAAAACCTGAGCTTTTAAAGTTCATTTGATTAAATTTTGGAATTCTATTTATAAATTCATAAATTAAAAATAGAATTATTTTTTAGCAATACTTCTAGAAATTACAATTTTTTGAATTTCTGAAGTACCCTCATAAATCTGCGTTATTTTAGCATCTCTCATCATACGTTCTACGTGGTATTCTTTTACATAACCATAACCACCGTGTATTTGTACAGCTTCTATGGTAGTATCCATTGCTACTTGAGATGCGTATAATTTTGCCATTGCTCCTGATTCTGAAATATCTAAACCAGCATCTTTTTCAGCTGCTGCTTTATAGCATAGCATTCTTGCTGCAGTTATATTCACGTGCATATCTGCCAATTTAAATGCAATTGCTTGATGATTAATAATCTCTGTACGGAACGCTTTTCTTTCTTTAGCATATTTAAGTGACAATTCATAAGCACCAGAAGCAATTCCTAGCGCTTGAGAAGCAATACCAATTCTACCGCCGTTCAAAACAGCCATTGCAAAATTAAACCCGAAACCGTCTTCTCCTATTCTATTTTCTTTAGGAACTTTAACGTCTGTGAACATAAGAGAGTGCGTATCAGAACCTCTAATTCCTAATTTATCTTCTTTTTTTCCAACTACAAAACCATCCCAACCTTTTTCTACGATAAAAGCGTTGATTCCTTTGTGTTTTTTCTCCACATCAGTTTGAGCTATTACAATGTAATATTGTGCATTTCCACCGTTGGTAATCCAGTTTTTGGTACCATTTAGAAGATAATGGTCACCCATATCAATTGCCGTAGTTTTTTGCGAAGTAGCATCAGAACCAGCTTCTGGCTCAGAAAGGCAAAAAGCACCTATAACCTCTCCTTTTGCTAATGGGACTAAATATTTTTGTTTTTGTTCTTCAGAAGCATATTTTTCTAATCCTGCACAAACTAGAGAATTATTTACCGACATTACTACTGCGGCCGAAGCATCTACTTTAGCAATTTCTTCCATTGCCAATACATAAGAAACACTATCCATACCTGCACCACCATATTTAGGATCGACCATCATTCCCAAGAAACCTAGTTCACCCATTTTTTTAACTTGTTCATACGGGAATTTCTGTTCGTTATCTCTTTCTATAACTCCAGGTAAAAGTTCAGTTTGCGCAAAATCTCTTGCTGCTTGCTGAATCATCAATTGTTCTTCTGTTAAATTAAAATCCATTTTACTTTAAAATTATTTTGCCCGTAAATATACATTTTTTAGGTATTTCTCTAAAATTGTTTGTAAACTATTTGTTAATTCTAAAAAAATGCTATTTTTACAAAAAGTTGAAATTATAAAAATATGACTGCAACAAGACTGTTTGATTTTGCGCATCTAGCTGCAAATAAGCATCCAAAGGATGATTTATTGGTTACTAAACAAAATGGAATTTGGAACAAAACTTCTACAAAAGAGTTTTTAAATAAAGGTAACAAGATCTCTAGGGGATTATTAAGATTAGGAATTAACCCTGGTGACAAAATTGCACTTATCTCTACCAATAACCGTACAGAGTGGTATATTATGGATTTGGGAATTTCTCAGATTGGTGCTATTAACGTTCCTGTATACCCTACCATTTCGGTAGATGACTACATTTATATTTTTAATAATGCAGAAATCAAATATTGCTTTGTATCAGACAATGATTTATATGATAAATTGGTACAAGTAAAACCAAATGTGGAAACGCTAAAAGGAATTTTTACTTTTGATGAAATTTCTGGCGCTCCTAATTGGCAAGAGATTTTAGACTTAGGCGAAGATGATGACAATCAACAAGAAGTGGAAGATATTGCTAAAACAATAAATCCTGAAGATTTAGCCACTCTAATATATACATCTGGAACTACTGGAAGACCAAAAGGAGTAATGCTAACCCACAAAAACATTGTTTCTAATGTTAATGCTTGTGCACCAATTATCACAGATGTTACTAAAGGGCTAGATGAACTAAAAAGTTTAAGTTTTTTACCTATTTGTCATATTTTTGAAAGAATGCTTTATTATCTCTATGTAAGCAATGGTTTCTCTATTTATTTTGCTGAAAGTATAGAAAAAGTTGGAGAAAACGTAAAAGAGGTGAAACCACAGATTATGACAGTGGTACCTCGTTTAATTGAAAAAGTATATGATAAAATTGTAGATAAAGGAGCAGAAGCAGGTGGTTTAAAATCTAAAATTTTCTTCTGGGCACTTTCTTTGGTTGAAAATTATGATCCTAAAAAGCCTAAATCACTAAAACATATTATAGCAGATAAAATTGTTTTCAAAAAATGGAGAGAAGGTTTAGGAGGTAATATATCTGCACTAGTTTCTGGTTCTGCAGCACTATCTCAAAGGTTAAATAGAATCTTTCAAGGTGCAGGAATTCCTATATTAGAAGGTTATGGGCTTACAGAAACCTCCCCCGTTATCTCTGTAAATAGTTTCAAAGAAATGAAAATAGGAACCGTAGGACATGTTCTGAGCAATTTAGATGTAAAAATTCAAGAAGATGGAGAAATAACTGTAAAAGGACCTTCTATTACCCAAGGTTACTATAAAGACGATGAGAAAACCAGAGAAGCATTTACAGAAGATGGATATTTCAAGACTGGAGATATAGGACATATAGACAGTGAAGGATTTTTACACATTACTGACCGTAAAAAAGAAATGTTTAAAACTTCTGGAGGAAAATATGTAGCACCACAAGTTATTGAAAACCTTGCTAAAGCTTCTAAATTTATAGAACAAATTATGGTAGTTGGAGATGGCGAAAAAATGCCATGTGCTTTAATACAGCCAGATTTTGCTTTTGCACAATTATGGGCACATAGAAAACACATAAAAATAGGTACTACACCAGAAGAAATAGCCAATTCGCCAGAACTAAAAGCTAGAATAGAAAAAGATATAGCTTATCTAAATAATACACTAGGAAAATGGGAACAAATTAAAAAAATAGAACTTACCCCTAGAGTCTGGACTATAGAAGAAGGTTTGCTTACTCCTACTATGAAATTAAAAAGGAAGGTTGTAAAAGAAGCGTTCTTTAATCTCTACGAAAAATTGTATGATAGAAATTAATAATGATATTTATCTTAAAAATCTAATTCTTATTGAATTAGATTTTTTTTTAAAATTACAATTTATATTTTTGAATAAAATTAAAAGTATCAGTTTTATATGAAGAAAATTCTACATTCCCTATTATTCCTCTCAGGAATATTAGGCGCTCAGGTACATACCACCTATCTGTGGCATATGCACCAACCAACTTATTGGGGAGAAAAAAGCAAAGCAGACCCTAACCGTTACCAAATGGTAAAAGAGTCTCAAGACCTTAAAATGTCAGGACAAAACACCTATTCTGACGGTATTGCACACCCTACCAACAATTTAGAAGAAATTTTTGGTTTATCAGACAGAGTAAATGCTTATCAGTACCAACCTAGAAATGCCGTAAATAGTATTAAGCATCTACCAAAAGCTGGTGCACAAATTACTTATGGCGGTTCATTAATGGAAAACATTAATTCTCTGGGGATTTTTAATCAATGGGGATACTCTACTGGATGGAAAAATGGTGTAAACGAAGCACACTCTTGGCTCACTTCTGGTGGTAAACCTAGATTAGACTTAATGGGTTTTACTATGCACCACACCCTTTCTCCACTTGCTTCTGATGAAGTTTTAAAGAAAGAAATACAAGCACACAAATATTATCAAACTCAACAATTTGGATATTTCTCTAATGGTTATTGGCCAGCAGAGGCATCCTTTTCTGAAAATATTATCAAAGTTTTAAAAGAAGAAGGTTTTAATTGGACTGTTGTAGCTAATTCGCATCTTGCCAGAACACTAGCAGATTATCCATTAGTGTTTGGAACCAATGGTTGCAATATAGACCCTCCAAACAAAGCAGATAAAGTAGAAACACTAGGAGTAAATTGGCATAACGGACAAATTGATGGACGAGGTGGTCAATTTGCAGCACCCTATTGTTTTACTCCTCATAAAGCGAAATACGTAGATCCTGAAACTGGCTCAGAACATAAAATTAATGTCGTACCTATGGCTGATTTAGATAGCTATAGAGATGGTTTTTCGCAACAAGGAACAGGTAATATAGATACCAATATCAACCCTTATCCAAATGCAGACGGAAGACCTCAATTGGTCTTATTAGCACACGATGGAGACAATGCTTGGGGAGGTGGTGCTAGTTATTACGGCGAAGCTGTATCTGGATTTTCTAACGAAGCAGCTAGTAAAGGATATGTTCCCACTACAATAGACCAATATCTAGCAGACCATCCCGTTCCAGAAAATGATGTTGTAAAAGTAGAAGATGGCTCTTGGTTTAATGCAGCCAATGATTGGGGTTCTCCACAATATATCAATTGGTTTTGGCCTTTATATGACCAAACAGACAAATCTAAATTTGACCCAAATGGTTGGACTGAAGATGTAAGAAATCAAGCCGTACTCTTTGCAGGTGATAATTATTGTAAAATGGCAGAAGAATTAAATGGTGGAGTTAATATTGCAGATGTAGTTTCTCCTACTTCTTCATCACCAGATGCTGCAAAAGCTTGGCATTTTTTATTACCAGGTTATGACAGCGGAAATGCCTATTACGGTTTAGCTTTAGATTTAGAAATTAAAGCAACACTTGCTGCAAATAGAGCTATAGAATATGCTAAAAAAACAATTAATGCTCACCCAAATACAGACAATACAAAACCATCTGTACTTATCCCACAGAGATATCCTTATAACCCAGGGGAAATAGGTTTTGGTCCGAATTATGGCTATCAACAAAAACTAAATAAAGCTGATTTTGCTGTTTGGACTCTTGCTTTTGATGTTTCTGGTATTCAATCTGCTGTTCTTAAATATAGAATTGATGGTGATGGTAAAAACCCTTTAAATTCTAATCAAAACGAAACATACGCAGGTGGAAGTGAAGTAGGAACATGGATTTCTACAAATATGAACAAAAGAATCATGCCTAAAGATAACATCACCAATAACCCTGAAGTATCTTTTTTTATGCTTCCAGATTATATTGCTGATTTATATTGGGCAGAAATTAATGGAATTTCTGAAAAACTTTTAGATTACTACATAGAAGTTACAGATACAAAAGGAAACGTTATCAAAACAAAAATTCAACATGTTTGGGTAGGTAAAAATCTAGACGTAGCTCCTAAAGTATCATTCACACCAGAAAACAATTATTCTGCAACAGCTTTAGATGTTACCATTTCAGCTACAGATTCTAATGATGCTAATCCTACGTTGTACTATACTATTGATGGCTCTAAACCTACAGAAAGTTCTGCTTCAGCAGTAAAGACTGTTACTATTAACATAACACAAACAACTACAGTAAAAGTATTTGCCAAGGATGCTGATGGAAACGTTTCTGAAATTTCTTCAAAAACATATTATATTGGCGCTGTTCCTAGCTTTACCGTATATTTTAAGCCTCCAACTTCTTGGACAACTGCACCAAAAATTCACCACTGGGATGCAGTTCCTACAGGTTCGGTTGCATCAACAACATGGCCAGGAAATGCTATGATTGCTAGTTGTGATGGTTGGTATCAATATACATTTACAGGAGTTTCTTCTACAAAATTAATCTTTAACAATGGAACTGGCGGAACTGGTAACCAAACAGCAGACTTATCTGCTAGCGAAACATCTTATTATGATGGGACAACCAATTCTTGGCTTACTACTCCACCTACTATTTCTAATCCTTGTCTTACCATTTCTCCAGCTGGAGGTACATTTAGCTCTGGAACTACCGTTGCTGTGAATCTGAAAGCTACAGATACTACAGATGCTAATCCTATAATTTACTATACAACAGATGGAAGTACGCCAAATGTATCATCTTTATCATTTGTATCTAATGGCACTTTAAATATCACCTCTAATACCACGCTAAAAGCTATTGCAAAAAATGCGTCTGGCGTTTTTTCAACAACAAAATCAGAAAACTACAGCTTTACAAATGCAGGTATTACTGTACATTTTAAACCTGACACTACAAAACCAGGATGGTCTGGTGTAACTCCAAAAGTATATTATTGGAATGTTGTAGGTGGCAATATTCCAGCAGCTACTTGGCCAGGTGTAAACATGATTGCGGATAGCAATGGTTGGTACAAATATAGTTTTCCAAGCGCTACTTCACTAAATGTAATCTTCAATAATGGTAACGGAGGTGTTGGCACTAATCAAACAGCTGATTTAACTGGTATAACAGCAGATTATTGGTATGATTGGAATAACGGTGTGGTTTTAGCAACAGATGAACTTAAGAATAAAGAAAAAATAATACTTTATCCAAACCCTGCTAAAAACAAATTAAGCATTAAAGCAGATAAAAAATTCCTGAAATATGCAATCTATGATGGTTCAGGAAATTTGGTAGAACAAAAAGATTTACAAAATAATCAAATTTTAGTTTCTAGATTAATCACAGGAATGTATTATTTAAAACTATTACAGACCGATGGAAAAATTGTAATAGAACAATTTATAAAAGAATAACAAAAAAGGCCTCAGTTATCTGAGGCCTTTTTTATATAAAATAAATGATTTATAATGCTAAAGTATTTATTTTAAATAATTTTAATTTTTATTACTAAACAATAAACTTTCTAAAATTGATGTAATAATAGATAAGGCTATACTAAAAATAAATGCCCACCAAAAGCCATCTACTTTAATACCCGTTGTAAAATGTGCTGCTAATAGTACAATAACTGCATTGATAACCAAAGAAAAAAGACCCAATGTAAGTATCGTAATTGGTAGAGAAAACAATGACAGAATTGGCCTTACAATTAGATTTAATAAACCCAAAACAATAGCAAAGATAACTGCAGAAGTAAAATCTGCAACATGTACACCGTTTAGAATTCTAGACAACAAAAAAGCTACAAGAGCCGTAATAAGAAGTTTAATAATGGTTTTCATAATATTTTGTATTTTTATACTGCAATTTAGATATAATTTTTTGAAAAAACAGATTTTTGCTACACTTCTTATTGTAGTACAGTTTAGCGCTATTGGTATTATAATCTATAGAACCAATCTAGAAGCAACTTTTAATTTTGGAAACGCTCTTGTTTTCTTAAGTGTTGCTATTGGTTTTTGGGCACTTTATAGCATGAGTAAAAGTAAATTTACGATTAGTCCAATTCCTAGGAAGAAAGCAGAATTAGTAAATAATGGGCCTTATGGTTTCATAAGACATCCTATGTATTTGGCAGTATTAATGCTTTGCTTGGGATATGTAATCCAAAAAACAGATTTCATCAATATACTCACTTATACTATTCTATCATTAAATTTGCTTATCAAGCTACATTGGGAAGAAAAACTATTAACGGAAAAATTTGAAAATTATAGATTTTATCAGCAAAAAACTAAAAAAATAATTCCATTTATTTTCTAGTTTTTCGGGTTTTAACTTTTACATCTTTAAATTCAGATAGCAGCCAATCTTCAATCTGAATGATAAAATGATTTCTCACTAAAACCATTTTTGAAATAAAAATCATCCCAACGAAAATAAATGCTAAAACCAAAGAAATAATCCCAAAGCTGGTAGATATTTTCCAGCGTTGTTCTTGGTCTAAAACCAGATTTATTTGTCTCGAAACAAAATCTAAAAATATTTTGTAATGCAAAGCACTCTCTAGCAAAAGTCCGATTCCCAAAACAAGAAAAGTGATTGCAAAAAGCCAAGAAAGTCCCCAAATCAAAAAGATGAAAAAAGTATTTCCTGAAACAGAAGGTTGAGTGTTTAAAATGTTTTGTAGTTCTTTTATTTTCATTAAGATTTATTTATAAATAAACAATATTGGTTTGTTTTTAGGAACGTCAAACTCATAGATTTGTTGTGATTTTGGTTCGTAAAATAACCACTGAAATGTAGTAATGTTTTTCTCAGGTCTATTGAAAATCCCTATCTGAGTATATTTCACCCCTTCCCAATCGGTCTCTTCTGTAGAGTAACCAAGTTTGGCATTCGGATTTTTTATTTGAAATTTTACATGATGAAGTGTACTTTTATCAAGATAGTATTCTACTATTTTTTCTATTCTCTTATGATAAACTAAACTGTATGTGGTTTTGTCTCTTTTTATTTTTAGTAATTTCTTAGGAAACACATTGTAGGTAAGAATTTTACCATCTTTCTGCAAGATAGTATCGGTTTTAGACACCTCTAAATTATTTTTTAGAGACGATTTATTTTCACAAGATATAAATATGAAAAAAGCTAAAAAAAGAATAAAATTTGTTTTCATTTTTATTTTAAAATTACAAATTATATTCTAATTCAATCTTCATTTATTGATAATAATTATTTGGATAAAGCAAAACAATTTTATTAGATTTGTAGTGTATAAATTTTAAGGGTGAAACATTAACTTTTATACTGCATGCCTCATCAATATTTGGTGAGGCTTTTTTGTGAAATAACTAAATTATTTAACGTTTTTTAACATTTTATATTGTTTTTTGATTATTTCTTTCAAATTAATAATGAACAAAACACAAAATTATTATGATTTATCTCATTTAACAATATATAGATTATGATTTTGAAAAAATGCAAGATATTTAAAGTTTTATTATTATTGATGAATATGTATCAATAATTAACCTTAATCAATTGTTTAATATTCATCAAATAAGCCTATAGGGCTACATCTATTGTGTAATTGACATTTTCAAATCGTGAAAATTCTTTTAAATTCTGATATTTCTCAATAGATTATTATTTTTAATATTCGTAATTTTGCAATGGTTTTTAAGGAGTAATATCTCTATACAAACTAATTTTCCATCATTCCGAAATAATAATTCTTTAAAGTAAATAAAATCTTATGAATAAAGCAATTTACATCACTACCAATGAGCCTCATAGTGGGAAATCTGCCATTACACTTGGCATGATGAGTATGCTCATTGGCAAGGCTACTAAAGTTGGTTATTTTAGACCAATTATAGAAGATACCGAAGATGATAAAATAGACAGTCATATACAAACCGTGATTGATTATTTTAAATTAGAAATTCCCTATGATGACGCTTATGCAATTACTAAAAGCAGATTGATTAAAGAAAAAAATAATGGAAATATAGATTCTGTAATAGACCTTATTATAGAAAAATACAAAAAACTGGAAGATCAATTTGATTTTGTCTTGGTAGAAGGTACTAGTTTTTCTGGGGAAGGTACTGCAATAGAATTAGATATCAATGTTTTGATTGCTAAAAATTTAGGTATACCCGTAACAATAGTTGGCTCAGGAGAGAATAAGACCCATGAAGAATTAATAGACACCCTAAGTCTTACTTACAATACCTTTAATGATAAAGATGTAGATGTTTTGGCCATTATTGCCAACAAAGTAAATGCTGATGATAGAGAAATAATTAAAGTTAAATTAAAAAATAATTTCCCTGAAACCACCCTCACTTACGACATACCTGTTGTAAAAAGTTTAGACAGCCCTACTTTTAAGGAAATAGTGAAAGAACTAGACGGTAAATTGTTATTTGGTGAAAAAAACATCAATAACCAAGTCGAAAGTTTCAGTGTAGGTGCTATGCAATTGAGAAACTATCTGCAACATATCACAGAAAAAGGACTTGTCATTACACCTGGTGACCGTGCAGACATAATTTTAGGAGCATTACAAGCAAACCAATCTATCAATTACCCGTCAATTTCTGGAATTATTCTCACCGGAGGAATTATCCCTGAAGATACAATTATGAAATTGATTGAAGGTCTTTCAGATATTGTACCTATTGCTTCAGTAGAAGATGGCACTTACCTCATTGCCAATAAGATAGGAGCTATCAAATCAAAAATCTACGCAGATAATATTAAGAAAATAGAAACCTCTATTCAGGTTTTCCAAAAACATGTGAATCTAGAAGAACTTTCAGAAAAATTAGTTACTTTCGAAGTAGATGGCATTACACCACGTATGTTCCAATACAATTTATTGAAACAAGCCAGAAAACAAAGAAAACATATTGTTTTACCTGAAGGAAATGATGATAGAATTTTAGTAGCTATCGCAAGACTTCAAGAAATGGATGTTGTAGACCTCACTGTAATTGGTTCAAGAAAAGAAATAGAAAAAAGAGCTGCTGAGCTCAAAATAAATCTTGATTATTCTAAACTGAATATTGTTTTACCTAATGAATCTTTGGATTATGAAAACTATAGCGAAACCTATTATGAACTAAGAAAAGAGAAAAATGTTACCCTTGCTATGGCTCAGGATTTAATGGAAGACGTATCTTATTACGGAACCATGATGGTTTATAAAGGACATGCAGATGGTATGGTTTCTGGTGCAGCACACACTACACAACATACGATTTTACCAGCACTTCAATTTGTGAAAACCAAACCTGATTGCAAAATTGTTTCCTCAGTATTCTTTATGTGTTTAGAAAATAGAGTATCTGTTTTTGGTGACTGTGCCATCAATCCTAATCCTACTGCAGAACAATTGGCTGAAATTGCTATTTCTTCTGCAGAATCTAGTATAGCTTTTGGTATAGAACCAAAAATTGCGATGCTATCCTACTCTTCAGGAACATCTGGTAAAGGAGATGATGTAGACAAAGTAAGAAATGCAACTGAAATTGTTCGTCTAAAACGTCCAGATTTAAAAATTGAAGGACCAATTCAATATGACGCAGCGGTAGATATGACTGTTGGAAAAAGTAAATTGCCAAACTCTGAAGTTGCAGGACAAGCTAGTGTATTAATTTTCCCTGATTTAAATACAGGAAACAACACTTACAAAGCTGTACAAAGAGAAACAGGTGCTCTAGCAATTGGCCCTATGTTACAAGGCCTCAATAAACCTGTAAACGACTTAAGCAGAGGTTGTACCATAGATGACATCATCAATACCGTAATTATTACCGCAATACAAGCACAAAGTATCTAAAAAAAATAAATAATGAATATTATCATCATCAATACAGGAAGTTCTTCTATTAAATTCCAAATGATTGCAATGCCTGATCAAAAAGTAATTTGTTCTGGCTTGATAGACAGAATAGGATTAGGAGATTCTAACTTAATTTATGACAATTCTAGAACTAAAATCCAAGAGGTCTTATCGATAGAAAACCATAAAGCTGGACTCAAAAAAATTGCAGAATTATTAGTAGATTCAACCGTAGGAGTTATTAAAGACACTTCAGAAATTACTGCAGTAGGTCACAGAGTGGTACATGGTGGAGACCAATTCTCAGACCCTGTCATCATCAATGAAGAAGTGAAAGAAAAAGTGAAAAGCCTATTTTCTTTAGCTCCTTTACATAATCCCGCCAATCTACAAGGAATCAATGTAGCTGAAGAAATTTTTGACAATGCTACTCAAGTTGGTATTTTCGATACTGCATTTTTTCAAACAATTCCTGAAGTAGCTCACAAATTTGCCATTCCGAATGAAATTTCAAAAAAATATGGAATCAGACAATATGGTTTCCATGGTACCAGTCACAAATTCGTTTCAGAGAGAGCTCAAGAATTTTTAAATACTAAAGAATCTAAAATCATTACCATTCATCTAGGAAATGGATGTAGTATTACCGCTGTTAAAGATGGCAAAAGTGTAGACCACTCTATGGGCTTTGGGCCAGCTAATGGCTTGATTATGGGAACTAGAAGTGGAGATATAGACCATTCTATCATATTTTATCTCAATGGATTAGGATATTCTTTAGATGAAATAAATGACCTTCTACAAAAGAAAAGTGGTATGCTAGGCTTAACAGGTTTCAGTGACTTAAGAGATATAGAATCCCGTGCAGAAGAAGGCGATAGAGATTGTATTTTAGCTCTAGAAATGAATGCTTATAGAATTAAAAAATTTATCGGAGCGTATACTGCAGTAATGGGTGGGCTAGATGCTATCGTTTTTACTGCTGGGGTTGGAGAAAATTCTCCATTTCTTAGAAATTTAGTATGTAAAAACATGGAATTTTTTGGTTTAGAGATTGATGCAGAAAAGAATGCGCCTAGATCTAAAGAGATAAGAGCCATTAATAAAGATACTTCTAAAGCTAAAATTCTAGTTATTCCTACCAATGAAGAATTAGAAATAGCAAAACAAGTTTTTGGTTTGTTGAATTAATAAGACTCAGATTATATAAAATTAAAAGCAGCTAGAATTTATATCTTGGCTGCTTTTTTTATAAAATGATTAACCGAATTATAATATAAATTTTACAAAGAAACCCCACGTTTCCAAGGAATGAAAACATCTTGTCTCTGTTGATCTGCTTTAGAAACAATTCTTCCGCTTGCAACTTCTATTATGTAATTGATAATATCTTCTGCTACATCATTAATGGATTTGGTTCCACTGATAATTTCTCCTGCATTTACATCGATAATATCATTCATTTTTTCTGCTAATTGTGTATTAGATGAAATCTTAAGAACTGGTGCAATAGGATTTCCCATACCTGTTCCTAGACCTGTGGTAAAAAGCACAACAGTGGCACCAGAACCTACCAGAGCTGTAGTACACTCTGCATCATTACCTGGTGTATTTAGTAAATTCAGACCACTTTCAGAAATATATTCTCCGTAATCTAGAACATCTACAATGGGAGCAGTTCCACCTTTTTTGGCAGCACCTGCAGATTTCATAGCATCTGTAATTAGACCATCTTTTATATTTCCAGGAGATGGATTCATATCAAAACCAGAACCAGCATCTACCACAGATTTTTCAAAAGCCTTCATCAAAGACAAAAATTTATTAGCTTTGGTTTCATCTACACATCTATCCATCAATTCTTGCTCTACTCCACACAATTCTGGGAACTCTGCCAATATTGTTTTCGCACCAAGCGCCACCATAATATCCGAAACTACCCCTAATGAAGGATTTGCAGAAATCCCTGAAAAACCATCAGAACCACCACATTCCAGACCAATAGTCAATTTTGATAAAGGCGCGGGTTTTCTTTCGATTTGGTTGGCTCTTTTAATGGCTTCATAAGAATCTTTGATTACCATAGGCAACATCTTATCTACCGTACCTATTTGTTGTTGTTCGTAAATTAGAATTTCTTTGTTGAAATTAGGATTTATTTCATTTAAAACTCTTTTGAAAATTTCTACTTGTAAATTCTGGCAACCCAAACTCAAAACAGTAGCTCCTGCTACATTAGGATTATTTACATAACCTGCCAACAGTCTCGCCAAACCTTCGGCATCTTGTCTTATGCCACCACAACCACCTTGATGAGTAATGAATTTAACTTCAATATTATTTAAAGTATTGTTTTCTTCAACAGTTTCTGGTTTAGGATTTTCGCTTTTATCATTAATTAAAGAACGAAGAAATAATTGATAAGGATCTTCTTTTTTAGGTAAAAGTTCTCTTTCAAAAATATCTTTTAGTTTCTCTATATTTTTATTTTCGCAGAAAACCAATGGGAAAAACAACCAAACATTAGAAGTACCAACTTGTCCGTCTTCGCGGTGATAACCAAGAAAGGTTTTATCTTTCCATTTTTCAACATTGGGAGGTGACCAAGAAAGTGTAGTTTGTTTTTCTGTTACTTTTTCGCTTTGATGTTTTACATTTTCTGTAGTAATTACTTCCCCTTTTTTAATGGGAAAAAATGCTTTACCAACCAAAACGCCGTACATCACGATGCTATCTCCTACTGCAAAATCTTTTTCAGCAATTTTGTGCTTCGCTTTTACAGAAGTTAATGTGGTTATTTCATTTCCTTCAAAATTAAGATTTTCGCCTTGCGAAAGATCTGTTAACGCAACAATTACATTATCCGAAGGATTTACTTTTAATAATTTTTTCTGCATAATTCAGAATTTTTTACAAATATTTTGCTTTGTAATTGGTGAAACCTTCTGTAATTCCGTTGGTTTCGATTTGTTGGAGTGCAAATTCTATTGCTTCGGTTAAGCCTTCAATTTGATTAAGGTCTTGTTCCCAAAACTCAGTATTTCCGAGTGTTTTTGAGACAACTTCATTCACATTTCCTGATTTCCAAGTTTGGTCAAAGAAATCTACAATATCTTGAGTATCTTTTACAGGAAGCTGACTTCCGTTCCATTCTTTTTTGTAAAAACGAATAAGACAAGCCAATGAAAAAGTAAGATATGTTGGTAATTTTTGGTTGATTTTAATGTATTCTAAAACGGTTGGCAATACGCGAACTTTAAACTTAGAAATAGAATTAAGAGCAATATCAGACAAAAGATGCTTGATGAATGGATTTCTGAAACGGTCTAAAACCTCCTCTGCAAATTGCTTTTTTTCTTCGCTGTCAAGCTCCAAAACTGGATTAATTTCATTAAAAATTACATTTGAAACGAAATCTCCTGTAAATGTATCATCTAAAGTTTCTCTTACGGTTTCGTTACCATACATTATAGAAAAAGGAACCATTGCAGTATGCGCACCGTTCAGAATTCTTACTTTTCTGGTTCTGTAAGGCTGCATATCTTTCACAATTTTTACATCTAAATCAATTTTGTGAAATGGTATTTTTTCTTTTAGTTTATCATCTCCTTCAATCACCCAAAGGAAAAATGGTTCTGCAGTAACTAAGATATTATCTTGATAATCTATTTTGCTATTGTATTCCTCTATTTCGTTTCTAGGATACCCTGGTACAATCCTGTCAACCAACGTATTATGAAATGTACAAGCTTCATTCAGCCAATTTCTAAAATCTGCTTCTAGATTCCAAAGGTCACAATATTGAAGCAATACTTTCTTGAGCGTATCTGCATTGTAATTAATTAATTCACAAGGAATTATCGCTAAACCTTTAGAAATATCTCCCTTGAAAAAACAATATCTTTCGTATAGAAAAACGGCTAGTTTTGCAGGGAAAGATTTCGGAGGTTTCATATCAGGAATGTCAGAATCTATAAATTCTATACCAGCTTCTGTGGTATTAGAAATTACAAATTCTAAAGAATCTGCTTTTGCAATCTCTAGATAATCCTGAAAATTTTTATAAGGATTTACACATTTTACGATATTATCTATTAAATAAATATCTTGTATGGGTTGTTTGTTTTTGATTCCGTTAAGAAAAAGAGTGTACAGACCATCTTGTTTTTCGATTAAATCTACCATACCTCCTTCTAATGGTTGCACTACGGCAATTCCTGCATTAAAAGACAGTTCATTATTAAGTCTATAAAAGGCATAATCTACGAAAGCTCTCAAGAAATTACCTTCTCCGAACTGAAGAACTTTTATAGGATATTGTTGTTCTTTTCCTATAAAATTTCTATTTAAAAGTTGTTTAGTTTTAGTTTCCATACCGATTTTTATTTAATAACTTGATATTTAGGTACTAGAGATTTCATCACAAACCAAGCGATTAGGTATGCAACTGCACAAATAGAGAAAATAATCATATATCCTTTATTTATACCATCTGAAATTACTGCACCTGATTTTTGTAAATCTTCAAAAAAATGATCAGGAATTCTCTCTGTAGCAAATTTTGGAAATTTCTGTAATAGAGGGATTCCATCTACTGTAGTCCAAGTTTTGTGAGCATAATCAAAAAGCACTCCAGAACCTTTATTGATGATGAAAGACCCAATTCCACCTGCCATACCACCAATTCCTGTTACAGTAGCAATTGCTTTTTTAGGAAACATATCTCCAACGGTAGAAAAAATATTGGCAGACCAAGCTTGGTGTGCTGCACCTGCAATGCCAATAATAGTTACCGGAATCCAATAAGTAATTTCTCCGCCTGGTTGCGCAAAAAGTGCCAATAAAGGGAAAAATGCAAAAATGAGCATTGCCTTCATTCTACCACTATAAGGATTTAGTTTTAACTTATCTACAAAATATTTTGGCAACCAACCTCCAATAATAGACAAGAGCGTAATCATATATAAAACAAACAGAGGAAAAGCACTTTGCGTACTGTCCATTTTATAAACTGAACTTAGATAAGCTGGTGTCCAAAATAGATAAAACCACCACACTCCATCTGTCATAAATTTGCCAAAAGCAAATGCCAAAGTCTGTCTATAGGTAAAGCATTGTTTTAGAGTAAATTTTGTAGTATCTTCTTCGTTAGAATCTTTTACATCATCCTGATCCTGTTGTATATAGGCAAGTTCTACATGGTTTACTTTTGGGTGTACATGCGGTTTTTTGTAATAAAAAATCCATAATCCCATCCATAAAAAACCTAAAGCACCTATAATAATAAATGCCATTTCCCAACCTAAAGCTTTTGCAATGAACGGAATCGTGAGTGGAGCAGCTAAAGCACCTACAGTAGCACCAGCATTAAAAATACTAGTCGCAAGAGCTCTATCTTTTTTAGGAAAGTATTCTGCAGTTGTTTTAATAGCTGCCGGAAAATTACCTGCTTCACCAATAGCTAAGATAAGTCTAGCAAAAATAAAAAGTGCCACACTGGTATTTACAATCAATGAGATATTATCTACTTTGGCAATTAAATCTTTAGCTTCAGCGAAGCTTACCAACCAATTACCTGTAATAATTCCAGATGTAGCAATTCCACAAAAAGCATGTAACACAGCACCAATAGACCAAATTCCTATTGCCCAAAGAAAACCCTTTTTGGTATCCATCCAATCTACAAATTTGCCTGCAAAAAGCATACTTATAGCATAGAATATAGAAAAAAGTGCAGTTATATTACCATAATCATTGTTTGTCCAATGAAATTCGGGTTCTATAAAATCTTTCCAAGTGAGAGATAGTACTTGCCTGTCTAGATAATTCACGGTAGTAGCGAAAAATAGCAAGCCAACAATAGTCCATCTAAAATGGGTCGACTTTTGGGTTGATGCTTGTTCCATAATTTTATTTTTATGAATTTTTAATGGATTTTATAACTTCCAAAACTTTTTTGGTTTCTTCTTCTATGGTAGCATAATCTTGGTCTGCCATTAGTTTTTTACTAATCAGCTTACTACCCATTCCTACCGCAGAAACGCCTGCTTTGTACCAACTTTCTATGCTTTCTTTGGTGGTATCTACTCCACCTGTTGGCATAAATTTTAGATGAGGGAAAATATCTTTTATTCCGCTTAAAAATTCTGGACCTAGCATATTTCCTGGGAATAATTTTATGAATTTGATACCTGCATTTTCAGTAGTTATAATTTCTGTAGGCGTCATACAACCTGGACTATAAAACAAATCTTTAGCCACTAAATAAGAAGCTACTTCTGGTACAAATCCTGGACTGATGTAGAAATCTGCTCCTGCTTTTTCAAAATCTTTGGCTTGTTCTAAAGTTTTGATGGTTCCTACACCTAAAAGCAAGTCTGGCATTTCGGCATTTCTGATTTCTACCATTTTGGTAAAATTCTTAAGAGCAGCTTCACCACGATTGGTGTATTCTATAGCGCGGATTCCTGCTTTATATACAGATTTTAAAATTTCTATAGTAACTGTTTCGTCTGCATTGAAATACAATGGAAGAATCCCTTGATTTACAATAGCTTCTGAAACTTTTTGCGAATTATTCATTTTAAATTATATTTTTACTTTAAAAACTATTTTTTTGATGATATCATTACCAATCATAGGTGCGTGCACATCATTAGGATAAAAAATTACAAACTGATTATCTGTTAATTGAAAGTACATATCTGGTGAATCTTTGTAAAAACGAACATCTTTTTCAGGGTTATAATCTCCATTAGGAAGGGTGCATTTTTCTCTTGGTTTCCAGCCGATATTTTCTACTCCTTTCACACAAAATTGAATGTCTATATTTTGGTCGTGGCATTCAAATTTTGATAGACTTTCTTCTGGAGTTTTGCCTTTTTTACTGCTTACAATAACTTTTAAACCACCTCCCAAGTCTGTAGTTCCGTCTTCGAGGGCGTTAAGATCTTCATTTTTAAGATAATCAAAAGCTCTTGCAAACAACGGGTGTAAATTGGTATATAGAGTGGCGTTTTTTAGGGAATCTATAATCATAATTTCTAATTATCTAACTACTCTACCAGAAGCGTCTCCGCCCATTAATTTAGTTACTTCATCTACTGATACAAGATTTGCATCACCTTTTATGGTATGTTTAAGACAAGATGCTGCTACAGCAAAATCTAACGCTCTTTGGTCATCATTTGGATAGGTTAAAAGTCCGTAGATTAAACCTCCCATAAATGAATCTCCACCACCTACTCTATCTACAATATCTGTAATTTGATACTGACGGGTTTGTAGCATTTCTTTGCCATCATATAAAACGCCTGCCCAAGTATTATGAGACGCAGAAATAGAACCTCTAAGCGTAGTAATTACTTTTTTAGCTCTTGGGAATTTTTTCATCATTTGCTGACAAACTGATAAAAATGCTTCCGCTTTTACATCGTGACCGTGAGTTTGTACTGCTGCACCATCTGGTTTAATCCCAAAGTGCATTTCTGCATCTTCTTCGTTTCCTAAAATTACATCGCAATATGAGGTAAGTTCTGTCATAATAGCTTCTCTATCACCACCATATTTCCAAAGTTTTGCACGGTAATTCAAATCTGTAGAAATGGTAACTCCTAATCTGCTTGCTACTTTTACAGCTTCTAAACAAGCATCTGCTGAACTCTGAGAAATAGCTGGTGTAATCCCTGTCCAGTGGAACCATTCTACTCCTTCAAAAACTTTTTCCCAATCTACCATTCCTGGTTTTATTTCGGACATTGCAGAGTGAGCTCTATCATACACTACCTTACTTCCTCTGCTTACTGCGCCAGTTTCTAAGAAATAAATCCCAAGACGATCTCCTCCCCAAACTATATTTTCTACACCTACTCCTCTTTTTCTCATTTCCATCATTGCGCATTCTCCGATATCATTTTTTGGTAAACGAGTTACAAAATCTACTGGAATCCCAAAATTAGCCAATGATACTGCTACGTTAGACTCTCCTCCTCCATAGACTACATCAAAATTGTCTGCCTGAGAAAATCTTAAAAAACCTTGTGGTGCTAATCTTAACATAATTTCACCAAATGTTACTACTCTTTTTGCCATTGTTAAATCTTAATTTTTATATTCTTAAAAGTGTTTATTTTAAATTTACTTTTATCTTGATACTCTTCCGCCGCCGTGACCAGACATTAGCGCCTTTATTTCTTCGGCAGTAGATAAATTAATATCTCCCGATATAGAATGTTTAAGACAAGTTGCTGCTACAGCAAATTCTAAAGCAGACTGATGGTCATTTGGCCAATTAATTAATCCGTAGATAATTCCTGCCATAAACGCATCTCCTGCACCTATTCTATCGATAATATGAGATATGTTATATTCTTTTGATTTCAAAAACTCTTTGCCATTGTAAAATTCTGCACTCACTCCATTAGAAGAAGCATTAGCTCTTAATCTTTTGGTAGTGACTATTGTTTTGAGTTTCGGAAATGCTTTCATCCAATTAGAAAAAACCGATTCTACAGACTCATTCTCTTGTTTTGAAATCCCTAAAACAATTTCAGATTCATTAATACCACCAAGAAGTAAATCACAGTATTTAATTAAATTGGGCATTATTTCATTGGCTTTTTTACCATAATTCCATAAAGTAGGTCTGTAATTTAGGTCTGCCGAAATCGTAAGACCCATTTTAGAAGCTATTTCTAGTGCTTCTTCGCATAATTCTGCTAATTCTAAAGAAAGAGAAGGTGTAATGCCAGACCAATGAAACCAATCTGCTCCTTCAAAGGCTTTTTCCCAATCTATCATTCCTTTTCTGAGCATAGAAAAAGAAGAATCTTCCCGGTCATATACTACTTTTCCTGGTCTTTCTGAAGCGCCTTGTTCGAAATAATATATTCCTAAACGTTTTCCTTGAATTTTTGCAACTGGCTCTACACCGAAAGAACGCAACATACTAAGAGCAGATTCTCCCAGTTCATTTGCAGGAACCGAAGTAATAAATTTTACAGGAAATCCAAATTTAGCTAACGAAGCAGCAACATTGGCTTCGGCACAACCATAATATAGGTCAAACGAAGTTGCCTGCGTAAGTCTAAGATGACTAGGCGGCGACAACCGAAGTAGTATTTCACCAAATGTTACTATTTTGCTCATTGTTACTATTTTATAAAATCTTCTCTCATCGGGCTGAAAGACTCTACCAACATTCCTTCTTCTAGACACACTACACCGTGTAATAATTCTGTTGGAACAAAGAAAGAATCTCCGCTAGATAAAATTCTTTTTTCGCCGTCTATTTGTACTTCAAATTTTCCTGAAGCAATAAATGCCGCTTGTGAATGGATATGCTTATGAAGATAACCTATTCCTCCTTTTTTGAATTTTACAACTGTAAGCATTAATGAAGAATCATAACCTACCAAAGCACGCTCTAGATTTTCATCTATTTTTTCCCAGTGATAATTTTTGCTTTCCAAAAACATTTAAAGTATATTAATTTTTAAAAATTAAAATATTCATTTGCGTTATTATAACTGATATCTGCTACCATTTTTCCTACTAATTCCATATCATTTGGCAATTCGCCTTTTTCTATTTCTGTTCCTAAAAGATTACATAAAATCCTACGGAAATATTCGTGTCTTGGAAATGATAAAAAGCTTCTAGAATCGGTAAGCATTCCTATAAAACAAGAGATAAGTCCCATATTAGATAGTGCATTCATTTGCTTAATCATTCCGTCTTTTTGGTCTAGAAACCACCATCCAGAACCGAACTGGACTTTACCTTTTATACTTCCGTCATTATAATTACCAATCATAGTGGCAATTACCTCGTTATCTGCTGGATTAAGGTTGTATAAAATGGTTTTGGCTAATTTATCTTTAGAATCTAATGCATTTAAAAATTGTGATATTTTTCTGGCTTGAGGAAAATCTCCGATAGAATCCCAACCTGTATCTGGCCCTAAAATGCGGTGCATTCTGGCATTATTATTTCTTAAAGCTCCTAAGTGAAATTGCTGAACCCAACCAAATTGGTGATACGTTTCGGAAAGAAAGATTAAAACTGCACTTTGGAATTTCAAAATCTCATCCTGAGAAAGTTCTTGATTGGCTCTTTTCTTATTAAAAATATGTTGAATTTCTGATTCTGTAAATTCTTCAAAATAGATTTGTTCTAAACCGTGGTCAGACACTTTACATCCGTTTTCGTTAAAGAATTCAATTCTTAGGTGCAATGCATTACACAAATCATCAAAAGTATTAATCTCAATATTAGAGACCTTAGAAAGTAAGTCAATGTACTCATTATACCCTTCATTTCCTATTAAAATAGCCTTATCTGGGCGGAAAGAAGTACTTACTTTTATATCTAAATTATTTTTAGCAATTTGCTGATGGTATTCTAGTGAATCTGTAGGATCTTCGGTGGTACAAACCACTTTTGCATTTACTTTTCTTAATAGATTTTGACAAGAATATTCTTTAGAATTTATTTTTGCTGAAGTTTCTTCATAAATAGCTTCGGCAGATTTTTCATTCAATAAATCATAAATGTCAAAATATCTGGCTAATTCTAGATGAGTCCAATGGTAAAGCGGATTTCTAAGTGTATAAGGCACTGTTTTACCCCATTGTAGAAATTTTTCTTTGTCTGATGCATTTCCTGTGATGAACTTTTCATTTATGCCGAGAGTTCTCATAGCTCTCCATTTATAATGGTCACCATTAATCCAAACATCTGTAATATTTTTAAAGACATTGTCTTCAGCAATCAATTTTGGCGAAAGATGATTGTGATAATCTATAATTGGCTGATTTTTAGAATAATTATGATATAATTCTTCAGCATATTTGTTTTCTAAAAGAAAATTCTCGTGAATAAAATTTGTACTCATTTTCTACTCTTCATTATTAGGTTTTCCGATGGTCGCTAAAATTCCGCCATCTACATAAATTATTTGTCCGTTTACAAAATCACTTGCTTTAGAAGCCAAAAAAACAATAGTTCCTCCTAAATCTTCTGGATTTCCCCATCTTCCAGCGGGAGTTCTACTGATGATAAAATCATTAAAAGGATGACCATCTACACGTAAAGGCTCGGTTTGAGATGTTGCAAAATAACCTGGTCCTACCCCATTAACCTGAATATTATATTTAGCCCATTCTGTAGCTAGATTTTTGGTTAGCATTTTAAGACCACCTTTAGCAGCTGCATAAGCAGAAACTGTATTTCTGCCTAGCTCGCTCATCATAGAACAGATGTTGATTATTTTACCTTCTCTACGCTCAATCATCTGTTTAGCAACCAATTGAGACATAATAAAAGGACCAACTAAATCTACATCTATTACTTTTCTAAAATCAGAAACAGGCATTGATATGGCTGGTTCACGCTTTATAATCCCAGCGTTGTTTACCAGAATATGAATATTACCAACTTCTTGGGTGATTAATTCTACAAATCTTGCAGCATTTTCTTCATTAGTAACATCAAAAAGATAACCTTTTGCATTATAACCCTTAGAATGGTAATAATTAAGGGCTTCCTCCATTTTAGAAGGGGTAGTTCCTGTAATGATGAGCAATGCTCCTGCTTGCGCCAAAGCTTCTGCCATTGCCATTCCTAAACCGTGCGTTCCGCCAGTTATAAGGGCATTTTTTCCTGATAAATTAAAAAGCTCTATCATTTTATTTCAATTGATTTGGCGAACAAATATCCATATCTCCATAATCTAGATTTTCTCCTGCCATTCCCCAAATAAATGAGTAATTAGATGTGCCTGCACCTGAATGAATAGACCATTCTGGTGATAAAATGGCTTGATTATTTTGTACAAAAAGATGTCTTGTTTCGTGAGGTTGCCCCATAAAATGTGCTACAGTTTGCCCTTCTTCTAAATCGAAATAAAAATAGGCTTCCATTCTTCTTTCGTGAGTATGAGAAGGCATAGTGTTCCAAATATTACCTGGTAAAAGTTCTGTAAGCCCCATTTGTAATTGACAAGTCTGCACAATTTCGTTTACAATAAGTTTATTAAGAATTCTTTTGTTGGCAGTCATTTCTTCACCAAGTTCTATTATAATGGCGTTTTCTTTAGAAATTTTTTTGTTAGGAAATCTCTGATGAGCAGGAGCGGAATTAATGTAAAAAAGTGCTTGACTATTTTCTGCATTAGAAAACAAAACTTCTTTTGCACCCATACCAATATATAACGCTTCTTTTTTATTAAGTTCAAATACTTCTCCATCTACTGACACTATTCCTTTTTCGCCAACGTTTACTACTCCCAATTCTCTTCTATCAAGAAAATTTTCTGATTTCAGATAAGGAATTGTTTCTAATTTTAGAGGAGAATCCGAAGGTTTTACTCCACCTACAATCAAGCGATCATACATAGAATATACTAGATTGATTTCATTTTCAATGAAAAGATTTTCAAGTAAAAATTCTTCTCGAATTCGCTTTGTATCGTAATTTTTAGCATCGTCTGGATGCGATGCATATCTGAAAGAATATTTAGTCATAATTAAAAAGTATTGCAATCGATTGCACAAAATTAAAACAATTATTCTAATTCTAAGCAAATTATTTATACTTTTTTAAATAAATTTCATAAGATTCTTTTCAGAAACAAATAAATAATATATTATGATGCTTTTAACAGAACAAAAATAGGTATTTTTTGAATACAATCCATTACAAAGAAACTATTTTCCTCTATTAGATGATTTTCTAATAATTAGTTTAGGCTCTAGTACTACCTTTTTTTGAATTTTTTCTACTTCAGAAGAGTCTATTTGTTCTAAAAAAACTTTAGCTGTCATTCTACCCATTTCAAGCGGAAACTGATCAATTGTACTTATAGAAAGTTCTAGAAAATTAGTAAAAGGCTCATTACTAAAGCCAATCACCGCTACATCTTGCGGAACTTTTAGTTTCATTGCTTGTAACTCTTGTATTGCACCTAATGCAACAAAATCACTCGCAGAAAAAATAGCATCTGGTTTATTTTTTAAACTAAACAATTTCTTTACAGCTTCTCTTCCATCTTCTATATTACTTTTTGTAAAAAGCACATAGTCCTCAGAAAAAGGTAAATCATTATCATACAAGGCTTGTTTATAGCCAGCAAAACGCTCTCTAAAGATTTCGATATTTAAATCACCTGTAGAAATATGCGCAATTTTTTTACAACCTTGATCAATTAGATGTTTTGTTGCAATATATCCACCAGCAAAATCGTCTATCGTTACAGAGCTTACATTATCCATTGTTTTCTTTCTATCAAAGAAAATTAAGGGAATTTTTTTCTTTAAAATTTTCTCAAAAGTGATGGTATTTCTACTAGATGTTGACATAAAAATAGCATCAACCTGAGAATTTAAAAGCGTTTCTACATTTTCCGCCTCTTTTTCTTCATCATTATGAGTTTGGCAAATAATAACCTGATAACCACTTGCATTAAGTTCTTCTTCTATTCCTCGAATCACAGAACCAAAGAAATTAGTATTAATTCTAGGGACTATGACACCAATATTGTTGGATCTTCCACTTTTCAAAGCTATAGCCAACCTATTTTGTCTATAATTCATTTTTTCAGCAGTCTCTAGTACCAACTTTTTAGTTGAATCACTAATTTTTGGGTTATCATTTAGTGCCCTAGAAACGGTAGCAGCTGTTACGTTTAGCTTTTTAGCAATATCGTAAATGGTGACTTTTTTTGACATCTGATTATTTGTTTTAATAATCTTAAAAGAATTAAGAATGCAACAAGTTACAAATCTAGCAATTAAAAGTCATATTACAACTTTTTATTAAAAAAAAATGATGATAGAATATTTTCATGAAAAAAATATTGCTTTTTTTGAGATAATAAACTTTTAATATAATTGTGATTTGATGCATATTTGTTTTGATTTACATCAAAAAAAAATTAACATACTAATCATAATTCAATGGATTGCATTATTTAATAATATAGTTTATTTTAGTATTGAAAAAAGACAATTTACTTTTCTGAATTTTTATCCGTAAATTGTATAATCTGTCTAATTATAAAACTTTGCAACTAAAAATGGGAATTAATGTTTAGCAAAATCATACTAAAATCTCTTAAATAAATTAACTAATAAAGAAATAATCAATTTTAAAGCATTGAAAATTAGAATTTTATCTAATGTCTGATGTGTAATTACAAAATAATTTGCAAATGTCATTGAAATGTTTATATTTGTAATCGATTGCATTAATAATATTAGAAAATTATAAAAACAAGTCAGAAATAACCAAAATGAAAAAAAGAATTACACATATTCTATACTATTTGTCTGTTTATATCATTTACTCTTGTTCTGCTCAAAATAACAATATTGATCATATTAATTATTTCCCAATAGAGGAAATGAAAAAAATTGAAAAATCAATTGTAGAACCTAAATTCAAAAACAATCAATACAATATTCTGAATTACGGTGCTAAGGCTGATGGGAAAACGATTTCTACAGAAAGTTTTAAAAAAGCAATTCAAGAATGTAGTAAAAATGGAGGAGGCAAAGTAATTGTGCCTAATGGTAAGTTTCTAACTGGTGCCATACATTTATTAGATAATGTAAACCTACATTTAGAAGATGGTGCAGAAATTATTTTCAGTACCAATCCTAATGATTACCCCATTGTACAAACTTCATTTGAAGGAATTGAGCTGATGAATTATTCTCCACTAATCTATGCATATAATAAGAAAAATATAGCTATTACCGGTAAAGGGATATTAAATGGACAAGGAAATAATGAAAATTGGTGGCCTTGGAAAGGGGCTACATCTGAAGGAAATTCTTATGGATATGCAAATGGTAATCCTTCTCAACTAGACAAGGAAAACCTACCAAGACTTATGGAATTATCAGAAAAAAATGTTCCTGTAGAAAACAGAGTTTTTGGGAATGGGCATTATCTAAGACCTAATTTTATAGAACCTTTTGGTTGTGAAAATGTACTGATAAAAGATGTAAAAATTATTAATGCTCCGTTTTGGATCATCCATCCTATGAAAAGCAAAAATGTAATTATAGATGGTGTGCATATAGAGAGTCATGGTCCTAACAATGATGGTTGTGACCCTGAATATTCTAAAAATGTACTCATCAAAAATTCAATATTTAATACGGGTGATGATTGTATAGCGATAAAAGCAGGTAGAGATGCTGAAGGAAGAAGAATAGGTATTACCACAGAAAATATTATAGTTAGAGATTGTAAAATGATTGACGGACATGGCGGCGTAGTTATTGGAAGTGAAATGTCAGCAGGTGTAAGAAATGTATTTGCATATAACTGTTATATGGATAGCCCCAATCTAGACAGAGTAATAAGACTTAAAACAAACACTAAAAGAGGAGGATTTGTAGATGGTGTTTATGCAAAAAACATAACAGTAGGTCAGGTTAAAGAAGCATTATTGCATATTACTATGAAATATAGTGTTTATGGAAACCAAGACGGAAATTTCATCCCTAAGATTAAAAACATTTATCTAGAAAACATTACCGCAAAAAATGCTGGTAAGTATGTAATCTTTGCAGATGGTTTAGAAAATTCTAAAATAGAAAATATTACCCTAAAAAATATTAATGTAGATAAGGTTGAAAAAGATTTTAAGATAAACAATGTGGAAAATCTTAGAATTATAAACTCTTATGTAAAAGAAAGAAAACTCATCATGCCTCAAAATTAAATTATGTAAATTATGAAATACAAAAATTTACTTACCCCTAGCTTGAAATATAGTGTTGCAGTTCTTGCATTATTTTCATTTCCAGAATTACAAGCTCAGACTAAACCAAAGAGAGATAGTCTAAAAGAGAAAACAATCCAAGAAGTTGTAATGATTGGATATGGTTCTACAAAAAAGAGTGACCTTACAGGTTCTGTAGCTACAGTTTCTGGAACTGACCTTAAAAAAGTTCCTATTTCTAATGTTGCAGAAGCATTAACTGGTAAAATTGCTGGTGTTAGAGTTTCTTCTACAGAAGGCTCTCCAGATGCAGATATTACTTTAAGAGTACGTGGAGGAGGCTCTATCACTCAAGATAGCTCACCTCTTATCATTGTAGATGGATTCCCAGTAAATAGTTTAAATGATATATCCTCATCAGACATAGAAAACATTAGCATTCTAAAAGATGCTTCTTCTACTGCAATCTACGGTTCTAGAGGTTCTAATGGTGTAATTTTAGTTACTACAAAAAGTGGAAAAGAAGGCAGTAAACTCAATGTAAATTTTAATTTATTTACCGGTTTCAAACTTCTTGCAAGACAAATAGATGTATTATCACCATATGATTACGCAAAATGGCAGTATGAATTTGCATCTCTTAAAGGAGATATTCCTTCATATGAAAATTATTTTGGAACTTGGGATAAAATTAATGATTTTAAGAACTACAATGGTACCAATTGGCAAAGAGAAATCTATGGAAATACAGGTACTATCCAAAATTATGATTTAGGGATTAGAGGAGGTAGTGAAAAAACCAGTTATAGCTTAAATTTCACAAGATATGATGAAAAAGGTATTATGATTGGTTCTAAATTTTTAAGAGATAATATCTCATTTAATTTAAAAAACAAACCAACAGATAAACTTGATCTTTCTTTTACTTTTAGATATTCAAACACAAAAATAAATGGCAGTGGAGCAAATGAGCAAAAGGAAATTTCATCAGCAGATGCTAGGCTAAGACATAGTGTAGGATACTCCCCTATTGCCATTCCTGCACTTACTACTGATGATACAGATGATGCATTAGACGGATATTTAGTAAATCCATTTTTAGCCGTTTCTGATAATGACAGAAGTCAAGAGAGGCGAAATTTCAATGTACTAGGAGGTATTGGCTGGAAAATCACCAAAGATTTACAATTTAAATCAGATGTTGGTATGGATTTTTACAGATATTTAGATTCTCGTTTTTATGGAAGATCTACCTATTATGTAGACAATATCCCTGCGGTAGAAAATCAAGGAATGCCTGCATTGATTTTTGGTTCTAGAGAAGACAAGAGATTTAGAATTGCAAATACATTAAATTATGATTTAAAGGACGTATTAGGTGAAAATCACAAAATAAAATTATTGGTAGGTCAAGAATATATTGATTATCAATCTAATACTCTAACCAATACCGTTCACGGTTTTCCAAAATTTTTCTCATTTCAAGATGCATTAAATCTATCATCTCAAGGAAAGCCACAGTCTGTTGATAATTTTTATTTTCCAGATGATAAGTTATTGTCATTCTTTGGTAGATTAAATTATGATTTTAAAAATAGATATTTATTAACGGCAACATTCCGTGCAGATGGTTCTAGTAAATTTTTAGGCAACAACCGTTGGGGTTATTTCCCATCTGTTGCTCTAGCTTGGAAAATGAATGAAGAAAATTTCTTAAATGATGTTTCTTGGATTAAATTATTAAAATTAAGACTAAGTTACGGGGAAGCAGGTAATAATAATATCCCTACAGGACAGACCATTCAACTATTCCAATCTTCTGCAAACTCTTGGATTAATAATGTTTTAAACTATTGGTCTGCATCCAAAATTTTAGCCAACCCAGATTTAAAATGGGAAACCACAGTCACACAAAATGTTGGTTTAGACTATGAACTATTTAATGGTAGACTAAGTGGTTCAGTAGAAGCATACAAGAATAACGCTGAAGACTTATTAATTAGATTCCCAATTCCAGGTACTGGCTATGATTACCAATACAGAAATATGGGAGAAACACAAAACACAGGTATAGAAGCATCATTAAATTTAGATGCCATCAGAAATTCAGACTATAATCTTAATTTCTCATTCAATATTGGTATTAATAAAAATGAAGTAAAATCATTAGGGATAATGAATAACTTCGGAGAATCTACCAACTGGGCTTCTACAGCTATTGGAAATGACTTTTTAGTAGAAGTTGGTAAACCAATAGGACAAATATATGGCTACAGAAATGATGGCAGATACGAAGTCTCAGATTTTGACTATAATGGTGGTGTTTATACTTTAAAATCTGGAATTGCAAACTCTTCTACCGTTGTAGGTACTGTAAAACCAGGCACTATGAAGCTTAAAGACATCAATAATGATGGAATTATTGATGCTAATGATAGAACCATTATAGGAAACACCAATCCAAAACACACGGGAGGTTTTGTAATTAATTCAACGATAAAAGACTTTGATATTTCTGCAGCATTTAACTGGAGTTATGGAAACGATGTCTATAACGCAAATAAAATAGAATTTACAACTTCAACCGTATCTTCTCCTAATGGCCAATTTAGAAATTTAAGTGATGTAATGGCTGATGGAAGTAGATGGACTAATATTGACCCTAACACTGGATCACTAGTTACAGATCCTGCAGCACTTACAGCACTTAATGCCAACACAACAATGTGGTCTCCATATATGTCAAGATATGTACTAACAGATTGGGCAGTAGAAGATGGTTCCTTTATAAGACTTAATACGCTTACTGTGGGATATAGTTTACCAAAATCATTAGTTTCTAAACTAAAACTTAGCAAAATAAGATTTTATGCAACTGCAAATAATGTATTTATAATTACCAAGTATTCTGGATTAGACCCAGAGGTAAATACACGAAGAAATACACCTCTTACACCAGGTGTGGACTATTCACCATACCCTAAGAGTAGACAATATGTATTCGGATTGAATCTTAATTTCTAAAACTTACAGATTAATATTTAAAATTAATTAAAAAAATTAAAAAATGAAATCAATTATAAAATACACTGGAATTGCAATATTGCTATCACTTTCCTCTTGTAAAGATTTTGCTGATGAAACACTAACGTCAGAATCAAAGTCTGCTCTTGATGAATCTGTAATTTTTTCTAATGCAGGCTTAGCACAAGGTGCTGTAGATGGCATTAAAATTCCTTTTGGTGAAACCAACTCTTACAGAGGAAGATTATTGTCATGGTATGGTATGAATACAGATGTTGAGTGGTATAATTCATCTGAATCTACTTCTAATGATAATGCAGACTTATGCGTTTATGATACAAAACCCACCAACAGTCAAATGAATACCGCTAATAACGCTTGGGCTATGATGTATCAGGGTATAGAGAGAGCTAATATTTGCATTAGAGGTCTTAGAAACTATGGTAATCCTACACCAGGTTCAGAACTTGGCTATTTGTTAGGAGAATCACTAACGCTCAGAGCCATTTATTACGCAGATTTACTTAAAACTTGGGGCGATGTTCCAGCTCGTTTTGAACCAATAAATACAGAAACTTTATATCTTCCTAAAACCAATAGAGATGTAATTTACAAACAACTTATAAAAGACTTAGGAGAAGCAGCAGAATTAGTTCCTTGGCCTAATTCATCTACTGCAACTTCTTCTGTTGAGAGAATAAATAAAGCTTTTGTAAAAGGTTTAAGAGCTAGATTAGCACTGGCAGCAAGTGGATACCAACAGTATCCTGATGCTATCAGGAGAAGTACAGACCCAGATTTATCAGTAGATAAAATGTATGCTTTAGCTCTTAAAGAATGTAGAGATGTAATCAGTAGTGGTAGTGCAAAACTAGAAACTTCTTTCGAAACATTCTGGAAAAAATATAACCAAGAAGTTTTAACTGCAGGCAATGAATCTCTTTGGGAAATACCTTTCTCTCCTGGTAGAGGTCGTATGTTGTTTACCTTTGCAGTTAATCACACTTCCAATGATCAATTTCATCAAAATGGAAGTAACAGAGGCGGACAAGGAGGTCCATTACCTACAGTTTTTTATGATTATGACGAAAAAGACACCAGAAGAAATGTAACTTGTGTTCCTTACAAATGGGGTGCTGCTGTTAATGGTATTGCAAAACAACAATTGGGCGCACTAAACAGATGGTATTTTGGGAAATATAGATATGAATGGATGACACGTCTTGTTACTTCTACTAACGATGATGGTGTAAACAAAATTTACATGAGATATGCCGAAATTTTATTAATGGCTGCAGAAACAGCTAACGAATTAGAAGGTCCTACAAGTGCAGCTCCATACCTTAAACAACTCAGAAATAGAGCTTTTGCAGTAGCAGATAGACCTATAAAAGTAGAAAATTATGTTAACGGTCTTACTTCAAAACAAGCAATGTTTAACGCTATTGTAGATGAGCACAAATTCGAATTTACAGGTGAGATGGAACGTAAGCAGGCTCTAATTAGATGGAATCTTTTAGGTGATAAAATGCTAGAAGCAAAAAATAAATTAACAGACCTCAAAAACCGCGCAGGACTATATGCTGATGTACCTTCTACTCTATATTTCAAGTATAATACAGATAATATTTCACTTATTATTTATGGTCTAAACAGAGGAGAGGTTACCAATCCTGGAACCGGATGGACTTCATTTGATTGGAGTTCTATTACAGATTCTAAAATTAACTCTCTTTACAGAAGAGACCCAAATACAAGACAATATTGGCCAATTTGGCAAGTTTTTATAGACTCTAGTAATGGTCAACTTAAAAACGATTACGGATATTAGGATTAATTATTTTTAAACTAAACTTGTCATTAATTTTTTAAGTGATACTTTTTAAATTAATTGACAAGTTTTTTATTTTACTCTCAAAATGTATAAGTTTCAACTCTTATTTTTTGCATTGATAATTTCTTATTTAAATGGTCAAAATTTAGATAAAAACAACCCTATTCTCTACAATGCAGATAATGATAACGGAACATATACCAATCCTATTTTATACAGTGATTATTCTGACCCTGATGTAATTTTAGTTGGTGACAAATATTATATGACGGCTTCATCTTTTAATTGTGTGCCAGGATTGCCAATTCTAGAATCTTATGATTTGGTTAATTGGCAAATCATAGGGTACGCATTAAACAACAATATCCCTGTAGAAAAATACTCTAATCCGCAACACGGAAACGGAGTTTGGGCACCTTGTATAAGGTTTCATGATAATTATTTTTACATCTATTATCCAGATCCTGATTATGGTATTTATATGATTAAATCTAAAAAACCAAAAGAATCTTGGTCTGAACCTATTTTAGTAAAAGCAGGAAAGGGATTAATTGACCCTACTCCACTTTGGGATAATGATGGCAAAACATATCTAGCATTTGCATTTGCAGGAAGTAGAGCTGGCATTAAAAGTATTCTCGCAATTTGCACCATGAATACAGAAGGAACAAAGGCAAATAATGATGATGTTTTAATCATAGATGGGCACCAAGACGAACCAACAATTGAAGGTCCTAAACTATACAAAAAAGATAATTTTTATTACATTTTTGCACCTGCTGGTGGTGTTTCTACAGGATGGCAAACAGTGCTACGTTCCAAAAATATTTTTGGTCCTTACGAAAAAAAGAAAGTTCTACAACAAGGGAAAACCAATATTAATGGACCTCACCAAGGAGCTTGGGTTCAAACTCCAAGCGGTGAAGATTGGTTCATACACTTTCAAGACAAAGGTGCTTTAGGGAGAATTGTTCATCTACAACCAATGAAATGGAAAAATGATTGGCCAATTATTGGTAATGACACTGATAATGACGGCATAGGAGAACCTTTATTAACATATAAAAAACCAAACGTAGGAAAAAATTACCCTAGAATTTCACCACCTACTTCTGATGAATTTAATGTACCAAAATTTGGTTTACAATGGCAATGGCATGCAAATTCAAAAATCAATTGGGGCTTACCCAGCAGTTTAGGGTACTATCTTCTCAACTGTATTCCCAAAACATCTAATTATAAAAATTTGTTTGATGCACCTAATTTATTTTTACAAAAAATCTCTTCACCCAATTTTATTGCTACTACCAAAATTTCTAATTTCATTAAAAATGAAGAAGAATTTGGTTTGGTATTAATGGGAATAGACTATTCTTATCTTAGAGTAAAGAAAATAAATGGTAAATTATTTATTTCTCAAATTATCTGCCAAAACGCAGACAAGAAAACTGAAGAACAAGAAATAAATACCACAGAAATTAAAAGCGAAGAAATCTATTTACGAGTTAAAATAACTGAAGATGGCAAAGGTATATTTTCTTATAGTGAAGACCAATCAAACTATAAAACTATTGGTAATGTTTTCTCTATAAAACAAGGAAAATGGATTGGCGCAAAAATAGGATATATAGCCCAAAGAGAAGGTTTTATAAATGACTCAGGATATATTAAAATAGATTGGATTAGATTCGAAAAAATATGAAAATCATTAAAATTATATTCACGATTCTCCTAATTCTAATTGGTTTATCATTAAAAGCTCAAGTCCATTCTAAGTCTTGGAAAAATATCATATTTAATGAGAGTGATGCTTGGTATAACTCTCTTCAAGCAAAGGAAATTGCAGATAATGTACTGTTGTATCAAAAAAATAATGGTGGCTGGCCCAAAAATATTGAAATGCAAAATAAACTGACCATTTCTGAAATTGAAGATTTAAAAAGCAAAAAAAACAATTTAACAGAATGTACAATAGACAATGGTGCTACCACGCAAGAAATGATTTTTCTATCAAAAATTTATAAAAATCATCCAGACAAAAAATACAAAAAGGCTTTCATTAAAGGATTAAAATACTTATTGAATGCACAATACAAAAACGGAGGTTGGCCCCAATTTTATCCTTTAAAAAAAGGGTATTATACCAATATTACTTATAATGATGATGCTATTACCAATGTATTGTTTCTTTTCAAAGAAATTATAGATCAACAAGAATCTTATCCAATCCCTATCCCCAATAGAATTAAGAAAAAAGTATTTTTTAGCTTTAAAATTGGAATCGATTGCATTATAAAAACTCAATATAAACAAAATGGAATTTTAACATCTTGGTGCGCCCAGCACGATGAAAACACATTGCTACCATCTAAAGCAAGAGCTTTTGAACTACCTTCACTAAGCGGACAAGAATCGGCGAAAATAGTTTTATTGTTAATGTCGATTAAACATCCTTCAGAAGATGTAATTAATGCGGTGAATAGTGCTGTAAAATGGTTTGAAAAAACCAAAATTTCAAACATAAAAATTGAAACCATAGAAATAGAAAATGGTAAAACAGACAAAATGGTTGTAAAAAGTGAAAACACAGAACCACTCTGGGCAAGATTTATGAATTTAGAAGACAATAGACCTTTCTTCTGTGATAGAACTGGGATGAAAAAATACGCACTAAACGAAATTAGCTATGAAAGAAGAAACGGATACAATTGGTACACCAATAAACCAAATGATGTCCTAAAAAAATATAAAACGTGGTTGGAAACATTAAATAAAACATACTAAATGCACAAATACTAATTATTATGAAAAAAATTATTTTACTTTTTTCTTTCTTAATGTTCTCATTAAGCAATGCCCAACTCATAGATGTTTGGGATTTTGGCGCTGTTCAATTAGACAATAGCACTTACAACAATATGCTAGATGAAAATGCAATTAATGCATGGTATAGTGGTGTAACACCAGGAACATCAGGTAAGACATTGCCAAATTTCACATCAGGCATTTTATCTTGGGTGGGAAATCCTACAAGTGATAGATTAAGAACCTCCAACACCAATCTCACAAGATACGACACCAATACAGCAAGCGTAACTGCATACACTGGTAGGGTTTATGCAAATGGAACAATAACTTTTAGCGGTGGTCTACCTTCAACTAGATATATTAAAATGAATCTTAACGAAGATGATGAATTAACTGTAATTGCAAGATGTGACACAGGAACAGGAACTCTTACGTTTGTAAATGAGTCTAATCCTTCTGCACAATCAGATGTGGTAAATACAACTTCTACAGCTGGAGCAGTAACTACAGCAGTTTTTGTAGCAAAAACATCTGGAACGTACAGAATTGCTGATTCTTCACAAAAAGAAAGTTTCTTTAGAATTTACAGAAAACAAGCAACTTATACTTCTGTATCTGGAAATATTGACACTAGTAATGCAGTTGGTATCCCTAGCAGTTATTCACTGGTATTTACCAATACCGCTGGAAAAACTTGGACTGTACCAATAAATTCTAATAATTACAGCGCTAGTCTTCCTATAGGATATACTTATAGTCTAAGTCTAGTAGGAGCTAATGGTTATATAATTACTTCAGGAGCTTCTGTAAATACCACCGGAGCTTCTTCTACTCTATCAAACAATATCGCTATTACTAAGGTTACATTAGAAAATCTCTCTGGAAATATTACTGGTTTAGGAACTTCTATTTCCAATTTAGGATTAACCTTTACACCTGCCCCTGCAAGCGGTAGTGTCTATGTTCCTACTCCTATTATAAATACAGCTAATAGTACATATTCCGTTAATTTAGACCAAAATATACCTTACACCATCACGACAACGGGAGTAAATGATTATCAGATTTCGCCATCTTCTGTTAATATATCTGCCAATACAATTTCAGATTTATCGTTTACTGCAAAACCTGTTTTCCCGATTACTATCAATGCTTCTGGACTTACAACTGCTCAACAAGCGAGTCTTCAATTAAAATTTACAAATATTAACGAAGCAGGTTATGTTTACACATTTTCTGATATCAATAATATTAGTTTAAGAAATGGAACTTATAAAATTGAAGCTTTAGGATTAGATAACTATCCTGTAGAATTAGCACTTACTTCTAATCTAGTAGTAAATAATGGTGCAGCTTCTAAAACAATAACTTTTCAACCAGTTACCAAATGGTCTTTTGATGACAAAGGTTTTAGTAGCAATACCACAGTATATTACAAAGGAATGCAATTGAACGGAACTGTTTCTGGAAGACAATCCCAAGGTGATTTAACGGCTAACTCTGGTGCAACAATTTTAGTTCCTATTACAGCTGGACAAAAAGTTTTGGTATACTTTTATTATGCAGCTAATTTTTCAATTGACGGTGGTAATACCATCAGTACAACTTCTGGTAGTACTTCTAACATAGAAAATACACAATACATATACAATGGTTCTACAGATGGTTTTGTAACAATTTCTGTAGGCGGTACTGGAACCAGTTATTTTACTGAAATAAAAGTAGTTCCAAATGTTACCTATACTCCTACCATCACTGTAGGAAATAACAAACAATACCAAACCATTAATGCTGCACTAGATGCAATAACAAATATGGTAAGACCTAACAACGAAAGAGTAACCATAGAAATTGATCCGGGAAATTATGAAGAAATGTTGGTAATTACTCAGCCTAACATTACCTTAAAAAATGCATCTTCTTCACCTAATACCAATGTCTTAAATAAAGGAGTAAACATAGACCCTAATGCCGTTAGAATCACATCTTACTATGGCCATGGATACAATTACTATAGCATGGCAAACAACCAAAAATGGAATCAAAATACATTAAATGTCAATTTGCAAAACGGTAATTATTCTTATTCTAATACAGGCGCAGGTACTACCAACGGTTCTTATTGGAATGCTACGGTAGTTGTAAATGCCAATGGTTTCCAAGCAGAAAATATAATTTTTGAAAATTCTTTTAATCAATATATTTCTCTTAAAGAATCGCAAGACGTAGTAGTTCCTTGGTCATCTGGTACACCAGGAGCTAGACCTACTACTTTCGGTGATGTAGCAGTACAACAAAGAAGCTACGTAGAAAGAGCTGCTGCAATTGCATTTGCCAATAATACAGATAAAGCGATACTCAATAATTGTAAAGTAATAGGAAGACAAGATACATTCTTCGGAGGTGTAGGTGCTAGAGTTGTAGTTTATAAAGGTGAGATATTAGGTGCAGTAGATTACATTTTCGGAGGAATGACAGCAGTTTTCTACAAAACAAAACTAATAATGAATGTTACTGATGCTACCAATGATTTGGCATATATTACTGCAGCACAGCAAAGTTCTGGTCGCGGATATTTAATGTACGCATGTACAATAACTTCTACCACTGCTGGTGTAGATACCAATTCTAACTATAGAGCAAATCCTGGATATTTTGGCAGACCTTGGCAAGCAAATACAAGTGAAGTAGTTTTTTATAATACAACTATCGAAACATCTAACAATCCTAATTCTGCTAGAACCACTGCTACAAAATCATTAATTGTACCAATCGGCTGGAATAATTCTTTAGGGGGAACATCATCTGGAATGTATGAATATGGAACTACAGAGCAATCAGGTGTTGATAATTCATCTAATCGTGCAACTTGGGCTACATACCTTACTAATCCTATTTTGAATGATGGTACACCAATTACAGCATTTAACTTCACAAAAGGAAATGACAATTGGGACCCAATATCAATCTTGGATAACAATGGTACTTTAAATACAAATAATACCATAGAAAAACCTTCCACAAAAATTTATAGTATTGGCAATGATTTATTAATCTCGAACATTAAAAACAATACCAAAATAAATATTTACAACATCTCTGGAAGTTTACAAAAAACTCTGAATGTAAATAAAGAAACAAAATTGACACTGCCAAAAGGTATTTGGATAGTAACAGCTCAATCTATAGAAGGTCTCTCTTCAACAAAAGTATTAATCAAATAAAAAGTAGTAAATGAAAAATATTTTTTTTGTAGTCATATTTTTTTTTAACATTTTAACCTTTGGGCAGAGTTATTTTTTTAACTCTCCCGAAGGTTTTGGTTCAGCTACGACTGGTGGTGGCAATGCTACACCTGTTATTGTAACCAACTATATTGATTTAAAAAGTAATATGACAAATACTGATGCTAAGGTTATTTTAGTTTCTGGAGAAATCTTAATACCATCTGGTCAACCGATTAGCGCAGTTATAAAAAACAAAACTATCATTGGCTTACCAGGCGCTAAACTCATTAATGAAAACCAAAGCAATCCGGGTGCTGGAATTATTTATTTAAAATCAGGTTCTAATAATATCATCATTAGAAATCTTATTTTTGTAGGCCCTGGCGCTTATGATATTAATGGACAAGACAATCTAACTTCTGATGGATGCACAAATCTTTGGGTAGATCACTGTGAATTTCAAGATGGGCAAGACGGTAATTTTGACATCAAAGGACTTTCGGACAATGTTACGGTTTCTTGGTGTAAATTCACTTACCTAAAACCGGCTAAAGCAGGCGGTTCCGGTGGTTCAAGCGATCACAGATATTCTGATCTTCTGGGCTCTAATTCTAATGATTATCCATCAGACGGACATTACAGCATTACTTTTCAGAGTTGCTACTGGGCAGATGGATGCAAAGAAAGGATGCCGAGAGCTAGAAATGCAGAATTACATATTGTAAATTGTTATTACAAAACTGGTGTCACTAGTTCTTTAGCAATAGGTCTTGGAGGTGGTGCTCAAAATACTACTTGCTATGTACAAAATACACATTTTGCTCAAATAGGCACTGCTTATAAAAACTATAATTCTACTGATGGAGGTACTGTTAGCATTAATTTTGACAATTGCTTGGGAAGCGTCCCTTCAAATGTAGGAACAGTAAATGCACCATCCTATACCTATTCTACAATGCCTGTTTCTGAAGTTGCATCTAGAGTATCTGATGCTACTTGCGGAGCTGGTGCTACACTACAAGTAAACACTTCTGGCATTGTAACTCAAGGGACTTGTACCAATCTAAGTACAAATGAAGTTACCAATAATGTGGTGAATGTCTATCCTACTCTAGTTAAAAATAATCTTACCTTCTATTTTAAAAATAAACTATTTGAAGATGTGAATATTGAAATTTATTCTATTAACGGACAAAAATTAATATCTCTTAATAAAACTTCATCATCAGAGAAAACAATTATAGTAAACATTGAAAATCTAAAAAATGGGGTCTATCTGTACCAAATAAAAAACAAAGATTATTTTACTAGAGGAAAGTTCATAAAACAGTAATTATCTTATCCAAAAAAATATAGAAATTTATCTGTAAAAATAAATTTATATCAAAAAAAATCATAAATTTGTGTAATCGATTGAATAAAAATAAAACAATATAAATCAATAACTTATTAAACCATATTATTATGAAAAGAACAGTACTTTTTTTAATTTTTACGATTTCGCTTTTTTCTATAACTCTAAATGCACAAACCAAAACATGGAATTTTAGCGATACTGCAACATGGCCAACATCTGCTGGAATTGGTACTAATCCAATAATTGTTGATAAATTAGGATTATATCCCATTACGACAAACACCAATTTTGGTGCTGTAAACGCAAACGTAACTACATTTCCTGATGGTTTTGTTAGCGTTAATCGTTTTCAAGTAAACGGAGGTGGTGGTGTTACAGCTCCAACTTATATGCCAACACAGAGATATTTTTTTATTGATGTTGATGGTCCATGTACCTTAAAAATTTGGGCAAAAAGTGGAAGTAATTCATCAGCAAGAAATATTTTTGTTACCAACGGTACTGCATTATTAGGAACTGTTGCTTGTACTATTGCAACAACAGCGGATAATGTAATTGGAACAGTAAACATTACTGCTGCAGGAAGAATTTATGTTTATTGTGATAGTGCTTGTAATTTTTATAAAATGGAAATTACTGGAGCTAATGTTACAACAAATTCTTTAACATTAGCCACTAATGATTTTAATAAACTAAAAAACGGATCAATTATTTTTTCTGATAGAAATCAAGTTTACATAAAAAACATTAAATCATCAACAAAAGTAGAGATTTATAATACAAATGGTAATCTTTTAAAATCTGTAAATACAAACTCTGACACCAATTATTCTTTATCTCCTGGTGTTTATATTATCAACACAAGTTCAAGTAAAGGTAATTCATCACAAAAGGTAATAATCAAATAATCATAATTTTTTTTATAATCTCAGTTATTCAGTGAAGAGGCTGCTATTTTTAGCAGTCTTTTTTTGGTTAAAATAATTTTTAAGTTTATCCATAAAGTAAAAAGCAAAATTATTAATACCTTTTCATTACGATATTTCATGCATACCGCTCGATAATTTCAAATTATATAAAACTTGCTGTGCATTTAGATAATTTTAATCACAATGAACGCAAGATTATATCATTAACAATTCATTACGTTAAATTTTTAAGAACGCTAAGACTTCATAAGGCAGTATAATTTTTACTAATATTTTAATTGCTAAACGAAGTTGCTTTGCGAGTATATTGCGAAATATTTTAGCGTTGAATTCTATTTTTTTGCTTTAAAATAATTTTTAACAGTTCAAAATTTTGATTACAAATTCACAAAAAATATCTCATAAATTTTATCCAAGTCAAATAAAAAAGGATGGCAATTGTGCCATCCTCTTGATAATAAAAAGACTTATATATGAAAAACTACTTTTTAATAATTTTATGAACTCTAGATCCTTTATTGGTTATTACGTTTATGAAATATAACCCACTTTTTAAATTACTTAAATCAATAGATTCATAATCACCTGATTCCGTTTTTAGAACTTGTCCGTTCACATTGATTACATTTATTTTTTGGATTATTATACCATTATTTTTTCTAAAATAAATTTCCTTTTCAATAGGATTTGGATAGATTAGGATGTCACTACTTCCTTTAATCTCATTTGTTCCAAGAGTTGTAAATACAGTTTTCATGTAAAATAAATTAGCTGTATTTTGTTTAGTAATTGTATGGGTACCAGCAGAAACAGCTATTTCAATAATACCACCTGAACCAGTGTAAGAAACACCATCTACTTTTATCGTTGGTGCAGTTTCTACAAATACTAAGGTGAGTGTACTTGCCTGTGTAGTAGTATATGTAATATTAGTTGAAGTTTCTATTTTTAAACATTGAGTTAAAGTAAGCCCTTCATAGGTTACTGTACCTTTAGTTGTTGACAAATTTCCTGAAATTGTATAAAATGAACTATTCACCCCTGAAGTAGTAAAATTATGAATTTGATTTCCTGCTGGTGTAACCGGATCAGAAGAAACAGTAATATTTCCTGTACCAGATACTGGTATTCCGCTTGCGCCTGATGTTGTAACAGTGAAACTTACATCAGCAGTTGGAGTTCCAGAAATTGTAATTGTTTTTGCGGTTGTATTTTTAACAAAATTAATTCCAGATGAAGGCAAACCACTTACTGTAGCATCTGTTGCACTACCTCCCCAAGTAAAAACCATATCATTTATTGGCGTTCCTGTTGCTACAGTTTGATCATTATTAGATGGAATGCTTAAAGTTTGTGTACTTACTGCAGTAGAATTTTCGCCTTGTACAAATACCAAAGAAGAAACATAACCTGTAAGAAGTGTTTTAAGACCTACATTTACAGACGAAGAAGTATCGTCTACAGAGTTATTAAATGTCCAAGAGATATCACCTTTAGAAACCCTACCCGCATATTGCATTACTTTATCTCTGGCTACCGTAGGATCATCAATCGTTAATGAATTTACATACAATGAAGCATTGGTATCAAAATTATTATACACATTAGCCCCTTTTTTTGATTTTATTGTACTAGGTATTACTTCGCTTCTGGTTGTTGCAACATAAGCATCAAATTCTACAGGATAATTTACAGCATCATAAGCTACAAATCTTGTTTGTCCGCTCATCACATTATTAAATGCTTTAATAAAACCACCGTCTTCACCAGAAAAAGTTCCTACTGCACCACCATAAACATCTGTACCTTGCATAGAAGTAAGCATAGGATATTTACAATTTCTAAAAAAATTACCTTCTAAAAATAAAGATGAACCTAGTGTAGAACCAGAGCCATACTTGGAAATCCCATCAAAATAATTATTGTAAATATGAGCAGAATAATATCTTACACGCGGATGTCTAGAATCTGAATGGTCATACCAATTGTGGTGATAAGTAACATACCCTGGGTTTGCGCCTTCACTTAGTCCCAAAAGATTAGATTTACCAGTATCCCAAAAGTGATTATAAGACATTGTAACGTAATTAGATTTTTTTGAATCCATAGCACCGTCTCCTTTTATTTGATCTGCATCTCCACCAGCAGAACCATAAAATAAATCATTGTTGTGTACCCAAACATAATCATTATTTTGCTGCAATCCTACATTGTCTCCTTCTGCTGCATCAGTAAGCATAAAACCAAGATTTCTTACTTCTATGTTTGATGCATTTTTAATTCTTAATCCCCAACCTTTGGCATAAGCATCAGAACCTACTCCTTCAAAAGTTATATAACTAGAAGCATTGTTATTATTTTCTATCACAATATCACCACCTAGCATATAGCTAAGATCCGTTATGTTACCAATTAATCTTACAGCTAAAGGTCTGTTATCTTTACCCTTTTTAAAGCCATCTAAAATCGTTTGTAAACCAATACAAGGATTAGTAGTAGCTCCTGTAACATTTAGTGAAACTGTATTTTTGGTGTTTTGTGTAATGTAGATAACTACCGCATTGTCTTTAAGTGTCCCATCAGCTTTATAAGCACCAGGCACTCTACCACCATTAAATGCAAAACCATTTCTATCGTGTGATAAAACAGTAATGGGATTAGAAACACTAGGAGTTCCTTCTATTCCACCAACGACAGGAACAACTTTTATGGTATAAGTACCAGCAGCTAATCCTAAAATATCAGCTCTATATTCACCACCATAGTTTCTTATTAATTGGGTGTCTATCTTTCTGTCAGTAATGCCCATACCTGAATAATAAACGTTATAGCTATCAACACCTGAAACGGTTGACCATTTTACATAGGCAGATTCTAACCAACCTACTTCTTGAGTAATAGAAACAGATTGCGCTTTAACTGTAAAAATCGAGATTAAAAACAGAAACAAAAAAGTAAATTTTTTCATAATTTAGATAATAAAACATTAATGCAATGGATTACACAAATTTATATTAAATAAATTAAGCTACCAAATTTTTTTGAAGCTTTACGTCAACACTATTAAAATGTAAAAAACAATATTAACTTAATAATCACATTTTCAAAAGTTTAATTAAAAAATAATAAAATTTATGCTGATTAATAAACTGCAAATAATTAATAGATTTTATACTTAATTAATGATAATTTTGTCTAAATCAATAAATTTTGTAGATTTGTGTAATCGATTTCAATAAATTGAATTCATTATATTTGAAACCTTTAGAATTTGATGTTTAGATTGTTATACACACCTCTATTCTGCATTTTTATCTCTATTTGTAATGCTCAGATTACAAAGGATACTACATTTACCATAAATACAGAGTATCAAAAAAACATAAAAAAATATCCTAACATCAAAGTTCCTACAAGCATCAACTCAGAAAATATCAAAAGAAATTTAGATATTCCATATCATAAAATAGACAATAGAGCCTTAAAACTAGATGCTTTTACGTTGAGTTCAAAGAAAAAAATGCCCGCAATAATCATTCTGCACGGAGGTGGTTGGAAATCTGGCAACAAAGAAATGCAAACAACAATGGCTCTAGAATTAGCAAAAAATGGCTATCAAGCTTTCGCCATAGAATATAGACTTTCTGATGAAGCTAAATATCCTGCAGCTATAGAAGATGTGGAAAATGCAATAGATTTTATCCTAAACAATGCAAAAAAATACAATGTAGATTCTTCTAAAATTGCTATTCTTGGGTGTTCATCTGGTGCGCAAATGGCTACTTTAATTGGCTTAAAACTCCACAAAAAAATTAAAGCAATTATAAATATTGACGGTATTTTGGCTTTTCATCATCCAGAATCACAAGAAGGCAAATATGCCGAATTATGGCTAGGAGGAAATTATAATCAAATTCCAAAAACTTGGGAAGATGCCTCTCCTATTACTCACATCACCAAAAACTCCCCTCCTATTTTATTTATTAACAGTCAGTTTGATAGATTTCACGCAGGTAGAGATGATATGATTGCTGAGCTTAATAATTACGGCATATATTCTGAAATCAAGAAAATAGAAAATAGTCCGCATACTTTTTGGTTGTTTGACCCTTGGTTTTTGCCAACAATAGAATATACGACCTCATTTTTAAATAAAGTTTTCAAAAAATAATAAATATGAAAATCATAAAATTCACCCTTATCTTTAGTTTATTCTTAGGAATTCTAAGTTGTACGGCTCAAAAAAACATTCAAAATTCTAAAACCAATGCAGAAATTTCTGTGAAAGAAGGCGGCAAATGGAACGAAAGAAAATATGAAGGAGGAACATTCAAAAATGTTCAAAGTCTAGAGCTAGATCCTAGACACACAGACCATTCTTTTGACATCCGATTTGAAGGACCAGGCTGGGAAAGCAATAAAATTGCCTATCGTCTTTATTTAGATTGGAGAAACGCCATAGATATCTTCGGAAAAACAACAGACAAAATGATTCTGCCAATAGTAGGACTAGACGGTTTTGAGTCTTATCATATGAAACAAGATTGGGGTTCTGATATCTTAAAAGTAGGAAAAGGACAAGGAATTGGGTCTATTCTCAGATACCAAAATAATGAAATGCTCTATTTCAAAAAAGTAGAAAAAACTTCAGTTAATGTAGAAAATTCTGCAAAAAAATCTGTTGTCAATATAAATTACAAAGGTTGGGAAACATTAAATGATAAAATAGACCTCACCACAAAATTAGAGATTTTCCCTAACGAGAGATTCACCAAAGCAACCGTTACTCCATCTAAAGCAATTTCTGGAATTTGCACAGGAATTGTAAAGGTAAAAGAATTAGAACTTCTAAAGAAAACCAGCACCAACCAAAAATGGGCTTACATCGCCACTTATGGCGACCAATCTATGTTTCAAGACAATTTAGGAATGGCAGTTTTTTATCAAACTTCATCGGTAGAGAATCTTGCTGACGGACCTTTTGACCATCTTATTGTTTTTAAACCTACTACCCAACCTATACATTACTATTTCTTGGCAGCCTGGGTAAACGAACCTAACGGAATAAAAACCAAAGAAGAATTTGTAAAATACCTTAACGAAAAATTAAGTGTATTAAATGCAAATAATAAAATGTAATTCCAAAATTTCTTACTAATTTTAATTAAAAATCGAATGCAAAATAATCTCAAATTTTTCTTAAAAATTGTATTCTCGTTACTATTATTGAGTTTTTTGAGCTGTAAATCAGTAAAAGAAAATTCAAAAACAGAAATCCCTATACATCTGAAATGGTCAGAAAGAATGGCTTTGACTTTAATGAAAAAATATCCCGAAGCCTACCAGTTAGATGATGCCAAACAACCTAAATGGGATTACGTACACGGTTTGGTAATGACAAGTTTCGAAGAATTATATAAAAAAACAAGCAAGCAAGAGTATTATAATTACCTGAAAAGTTATTCAGACGCTACCATAGATGCCAATGGAAATATACCTTCTTATAAATTAGAGAATTACAATATTGATATGCTAATTGCAGGTAATCATTTATTTTATCTTTACCAAAAAACCAATGACAAAAGGTATTTAACAGCATTACAAAAACTAAGAAACCAATTAGAAATGCACCCTAGAACTTCGGAAGGAGGATTTTGGCATAAGAAAATTTATCCTTTCCAAATGTGGTTAGATGGTTTATATATGGGCGAAACTTTCTATGCAAAATACACATCTACTTTTGAAAACGGTAAAAATTTTGACGACATTGCTTTACAATTTGAACTTATCCAAAAGCATTTACTCGACAAAAAAACCGGACTTCTCTATCACGGCTGGGACGAAAGCAAAAAAATGGATTGGGCAAATAAAGAAACAGGAACCTCACCTAATTTTTGGTCACGTTCTCTTGGTTGGTATGCTATGGCTCTGGTAGATGTTTTAGATTATATGCCAGAAAATCATTCGAAAAGAGCAGAATTAATAGGATATCTTAATAATTTGTGTGATTCATTAGCTAAATATCAAGATTCTACAGGTCTTTGGTATCAAGTTACAGACCAAGGAAACCGCGGTGGAAATTATTTAGAAGCATCTGGTTCTTCTATGTTTGCTTACACTTTTGCTAAAGGTGCAAATAAAGGATATTTACCAAAAAAATATAAAAATCTAGCCAATAAGGCATTTGATGGATTGATAAATAATTTGGTAAAAGTTTCACCAGAAGGCTACGTAACCATTACACAAGCTTGTGCTGTAGCTGGTTTAGGAGGAAATCCTTACAGAGACGGTTCATTTGAATATTACGTGAACGAAAGAAAAAAAGACAACGACCCGAAAGCTACGGGTCCTTTTATACTAGCAGCTTTAGAACTTAATAGATAATGTTTCAAAAAATTTTACTTTTATTTCATTTCTTCATTTCGCAGAGCTTTTTCTCGGCAGATAAAGACACGATTATCGTTTCAAAAGATAGTAAAGGAGATTTCAGCAACATTCAAGAAGCCATCAATCAGACCAAATCTTTTCCTTACAAAAGATTGGTAATATTCATAAAAAACGGAATTTACAAAGAGAAAGTAAAAATTCACGAATGGAATACCAATTTGGCCATCATTGGCGAAAATAAAGATAAAACCATCATCACTTTTGATGATAATTTTAACAAAATTAATTTAGGCAGAAATAGTACTTTTTTTACTCCTTCTCTTTCTTTAGAAGCCAATGATACCGTTCTAAAAAATCTAACCATCGAAAATTCTTCAGGTGAAGTAGGTCAAGCTATTGCTCTAAGCATTACAGCCAATCGTGTTTCTGTAATCAATTGTAAGATTCTGGGGAATCAAGATACTTTATATCTAAGTGGTGAAGGAAAACAATTTCTAAAAAATTGCTACATCGAAGGAACTACAGATTTTATTTTTGGGAGTGCCACTGCATTTTTTGAAAATTGCGAAATAAAAAGCAAAAAAGATTCTTATATTTCGGCTGCATCTACACCAGAAAACACAGATTTTGGTTTTGTTTTTTATCAATGTAAGATTAAAGCAGACCAAAATGTAAAGAAGGTTTATTTGGGAAGACCTTGGAGAATATATGCCAAAACAGCTTTTATCAATTGTGAATTGGGAGCGCATATTTTACCCGAAGGTTGGCACAATTGGGACAAATTTGATGCCGAAAAAACTACTTATTTTGCAGAATTTCAAAATTATGGAAAAGGCGCTGATACTAAACAAAGAGTAAAATGGTCTCATCTTATCTCTAAAAAAGAGGTGAAAAAATTTGACAAAAAAGATATTCTTAAAGATTCAAAAAAAACAAATTGGTATGAATTTTTTTAAAAATTATAAAGCAGTCTTTCTGTTGCTTTCTTTATTTGTTATAAATTGTAACAGTCTAGACAATTCTAATAAAAATCATAAAATTACGATTTACAGCATAGGAGATTCTACAATGGCAAATAAACCAGAGCCAGATAAAAACCCAGAAAGAGGCTGGGTACAAGTTTTAGGGCAGTTTTTTAACGAAAATGTAATCATAAAAAACCATGCTGTAAATGGTAGAAGCACTAAAAGTTTTAAAGAAACTGGACTTTGGAAACCTGTTTTAGATTCTTTGAAAAAAGGAGATTATCTTCTGATTCAATTTGGTCATAATGATGGTAAAGAAACCGATCCAGCTAGATACACCAATCCTCAAACTGCATATCGCTATAATCTAATTCAATATGTAGAAGAAGCTCGTGCTAAAGGTGCTATTCCAATCTTGTTATCGTCTATTGCACGAAGAAAATTTAACGAACAAGGTACTCTTCTAGACGCACACGGAAACTATACCCTAATTACAAGATTAGTAGCACAAGAACTGAAAGTTCCCTTCATAGATATGCAATATTTAACAGAAAATTTAGAAGTAAAATATGGCGTAGAAGGTTCTAAAAAATTGCATTTACATTATCTACCTAATGAAATTCCTTATTATCCAGAAGGTAAAAAAGATGATACACATCTCTCTTTAATTGGTGCAACAGAAATAGCAAAAATTTTTATAAAAGAAGTAAAAAAACAAAAGCTTCCATTAGAAAAATACATCAAAAAATAATCTTTCAGATTAAAAAAGCAACTAAATTTATTTGTTGCTTTTTTGTTGAAATTAGATTTAAATCAAACTTAAATTTATTTTATCTGTATTGCTGTTTTTAATTTTCCTGGAATTTTAATGTCTTTTTGTCCGTTTACTTTTACATTTTCAAAAACAATATTTTGGAAAAAATCTCCTTTTAAATCTGTATTACTTTTTACAATATTGATGTTCTTAAAAAATAAATCTTGAATTAGTTTTTCTTTTAAACCCAGAAACATAAATGCATTTTCTGTTTCACTACAATTGACATTGCTGATGTAAAATTGGTGAAAAAACGGAATTTTATCTCCTGTTTTCTGTGCATCTTCACTTTCTTTTGTGCTTCCTACAGGTGCATCTGCATATGAAGTATCAAAGATAAAAGCATTTTCTTTAATGTTTTTAAGGGTAATATTGTCAATATAAATTTCGCTTACTTCTCCACCTCTACCAGAGTTACTTTTCACCCTAATTCCGTTATCAGAACCATCAAAAGTACAATTGGTAACATAGATATTTTTCATTCCACCATCTGTATTACTGCCAATTACAAAACCGCCATGTGCATCATTTACAGTACATTCTGCAATAATTACATTCTGAAGTTTAGCTTCACCATCTTTAGATTCTCCGCTAGATTTCATGCAGATACCATCATCACCTGCATTTACGAAAGTATTATAAATAATTACATTTTTAGAAGCACTGATGTCTATACCATCTCCATTTTGCGCCCAACTTGGGTTATAAACATTGGTATTTCTAATTACCAGATTGGTTATTTGTCTAGGATTAAGAATAAACTTCGGCGAATTTCTAAAAGTAGGTCCGTCAATCAAAAGATTTTTAACTTTTGAAAGCGTAAACATCATTGGTCTGAGGAAATGATGAAGTTTTTTATAATCTTCTATGGTAGCATCTTTTTTCTTTGTTATGCTTTTAGAAAGTTTTTCACCTTCTTTGGCATCAAGACTAGGCCACCAAACTTTGCCATCATCACTTAGAACACTTCCTTTTTTAGCCAATAAATTTTTCCAAGCAAAATCATCTACTTTATATTTTTTTACAGGACGCCATGCATCGCCAGCTCCATCAAAAATTCCTTTACCAGTGAAGGCTACATCATGTAAATTGTCTCCCCAAATTGGCGGGGTAACATCTATTTTACCAGGCGAAGTTTCTCTTAATGGAAATTGGTTAATATCATCACTAAATTGAACAATAGCACCTTCTTCTACATGAAAATTAATATTGCTTTTCAGTTCTATAGGACCAGTAAGCCAAACACCAGCCGGAACAATTAATTTTCCGCCACCGTTTTGATTGATTGTAGAAATAGCCGTTTCAAATGCTTTCGTATTCAGAAATTTGCCATTTCCTATTCCGCCAAAGTCTTTTATATTATATGCTTTCTCTGGAATGGTCGGTAAAACCATTTCACCAAATTTAAACGGTGCATTTTTGATATAGTAATTAATCTCATTTTTCTGTGCATTAAATATCGAAAAAAGAAAAATTGCACTTCCTAACAGAAATTTCTTCATTTTTAATTGTTTAAAAAAATTAAATAATGAAACAAATTTACTAAATAATTTTATTTATGCAATCGTTTGCACATAATAAATAAAAGATAATTTTCATCATATTAATATGAAATTCTCTACGTGATGTTTTTATCCAGGAGTACAAATTTCTACTAAATTTTGAAAAAATAATAGCATTAAACCTTTAATATTACCGCTATCTTTACATAAAAAATCATATGAAAGAAATCGGAGAAAGACCGTGGGGAAAGTATTTTGTAATATTTGATGAACCCAATTTTAAATTAAAAAGAATTGAAGTAAAACCTGGGCAAAGATTATCTTACCAGTACCATCATCATCGGCAAGAAGCTTGGACAATCATTCAAGGAACTGCAAAAATAACGCTAGACGATGTAGACAAAATATACAATTATGGTGAGACTGCGCTAATCCCACTTACTGCAAAACACCGCGTAGAAAATATAGGTAAAGAAATGCTAATCTTTATAGAAGTACAGACCGGCACTTATTTTGGCGAAGATGACATCGTAAGAATAGAAGATGATTTCGATAGAAATTAAAATAGAAAATCCCGAATCAATCGGGATTTTTTATTTACTTTTTTGAATTATAATACCTTAGATATTCTCTAGTTTTTATGCCAGATTCTTTTAGGTCTTCATTTTTCCAACGGCCATCTGATTTTGCAGATTTTTTAAGAATAGAACAAGTCTCGTCTTTATCAGAAACAGACCATACCACCCAACTTATACCTCTTTGCTCCATCCAATCGATGTATTCTTGCCAAGATTGATAATCCATTTTTCCATCTCCAGTAGCTTCCATCCCTGCACTTTCTGAAACAAAAATAGGCAGTCCACTTTTAATAGCTTCATCTGTTCTGTCTCGTAGCCATTTTTTATGTGTAGCTGCATAAAAATGCATGGTGTACATTAGATTTTTGTCAATCGTAATAGGATTTTTTGCAGGCAAATGCACATCTTGATCCCAAGAAGGTGAACCTATCAGAATGATATTATCCGGGTCATTTTTTCTGATGACTTTTATAATTTCTTCAGAATAAGATTTTACTTCTGCCCAAGTTTCGTAATCTGGTTCATTAAAAATTTCGTAAATTACATTGGGATAATCGCCATATTTTTTAGAAACTTCATCAAAAAATTCTTTGGCTTCATTCAAATTAATATTGTGACTGTGCCAATCTACAATTACGTATATTTTATTTTTGATAGCTCCATCTATTACATTAAAAACCTTTTGTTTTGCAAAATTTTTATCTGCCTTATAGTTGCCAAATTCTCCGTGTTCTACGCCTAATGCAGCACGAACTACGTTTACTTTAAAATCTTTTTTAAGCCAAGAAACTGCAGATTCATTGTAAAATCTAGGCCACATGCTATGCCAACCAAAACTCATGCCTCTCAACATGAGATGATTTTGATTTTTATCTACCAATTGTGTGCCTTTTACAGATAACTGACCATGTTTTGCAACAAATGAAGTACCACAAGAAATAAGCAATGATAATAAACTGATTGTGAATAACTTTTTCATTATTTAATTTTTGATAATTTAAGAGCTACTACATCATGTGATGCCAATTCTTTACTAAAAACTTTATTGGTTTTACCTAAATCTTTGTGTTCCCAAAGGTCTCTTAGATTATATATTTGATTATTTAAATCTAATGTAAATTTAAAGTCTTTGTCTTCTATAATATGCTTTTTCCAGTCAAAGTTTATTTTTTGAGTTTTATCACTTCTATTTAGGAAAACAATAGCCCAATTATCATCAGAAAGAGGTTTTACCCAAATCTCTACTCCATTTTCGGATTGGTACTTGAAACCTTGAATTCCTAATTTATCTTGATTAATGGCAATCATCTCTTTATTGGTCAAGATTTTCAGTGTTTCTGGTTTCATTATTCTCAAATCATTTCCTGCAAAAAGTGGCGAAGCCATCAATGACCACAGGGTAAAGTGAGATTTATCTTCGGTATTGGTCATTCCATTGCCTACTTCCATCATATCAAAGTCATTCCAATGGTCAGGTCCAGAAAATTTACGAATATCTTTTCTCATCTCTAGAATTCTAAGAACTCCCCAAGAAGACCAATTTCCTTCCTCATGTTTGTATTCACAATCAAAACATGGGTAAATATCCCCAGAAATTCTCCACAAATTACCAATGGGTGTAGCCCAATTCCAAGGTTGATTATCTCCCCATTCGCAAATAGAAAAAACGATAGGTTTACCTGCAGCCTTCAAGGCTTTGCTCATGGTGGTATAGGCTTCTGTAGCATTAATACCTGCTGTATTACACCAATCATATTTTAGAAAATCTATTCCTAAATTTGCGTAAAATCTAGCATCTTGATATTCATAACCTCTGGTGCCAGGATAACCAGCGCAAGTTTGAGTGCCTGCACAATTGTATAATCCGAATTTTAAACCTTTAGAGTGTACATAATCAATAAGTGCTTTCATTCCGTTTGGGAATTTTACAGGGTCTGGAATTAGGTCACCGTTTTTATCTCTATGGTCTTTAACCATCCAGCCGTCATCTAGTACAATATATTCATAACCAGCATCTTTCATCCCAGAAGAAACAATGATATCAGCTGTTTTCTTTACTAAATCTTCATTGATATTTACTTCAAAAGTATTCCAAGAATTCCATCCCATAGGAGGAGTTTGGGCCACATTTTCAAATTTCTGAGCAAAGCATAAAGGAAATGAGATGAATGCTATAAGTTTTATTATTTTTTTCATAACTTTTTTAAAAAAAGAACCCTACAAATGAGGGTTCTTAACTAAATAATTAATCCTAGAATTATTTATATCTGAAAAACACTTTTATTTTAATACAAATCCCATATCATCAATCAAAATTGTATTTCCACCGAAATTACCAGATTCTTGGAAAGTAATTTGATCAAAAGTTGTAGGATTTCCTATATCAGAAAAAGGAATTTCTATATAGGTCCAGTCTGTACCAATTTTTTTGATAATCTGGAAAGCCCAACCTCCGAATACTAATTTTAAGCTTGCGTCAGAATTATCAATGGTACTTTTAAGTCTAATTCTAAATGCTTTATACTTAGAAACATCTCTAGAAGCAAATTTAAAATCAGCACCATCCCAACCTCCGAAAGCAATTTTCATAGATTTCTCACCTTGAAATTTGTCCGCAGTATAATCTGTAATGATTGGGGTACCACTCCAAGACCAGTGACCAGTATCTCCTTGTAAAATATCATCATACAATGCAGAGCCTACAGGTTGTGAAGCAGTAGTAGTACCAGAAATAGTGGTAACAGAGACTAGCTTATCATCAGAATTTGCAGGTAAAACTGCCTTTATTTCTGTAAGAGAACTTGAAATTATATTTGCGGTTGCAGTTCCCACTTTAACAACTGGATTTAGGAAAAAATTTCCGTAGAGTGTAATGGTTTCACCTGATTTTGCATTAATTGGGGTATAACTTGTAAAAACAGGTGCTGGCGGTGCAACTACAAAATCGTATTCCAAAGTACCATATTTGGTTACAAGTTTCATTTTATTACTTGCATTTGCATATGGTGTATTTTGGTTAATTGTTACTATAATATTGTTATCTGTAACAAAGTTAGGGTTAAAGGTAGACTCAGTATCATTGAAATAGATATGTTGAAGAGTAGAAAAACCTTTACCTTGAATAATATAGGTATTACCTGCATAACCTTGTGTAGTAGGTGTAATAGGAACAGCTTGACCGTTCTTATCTACAGTGGCACTTACGAGTGTAATCTCAGGAGAGAAGCTAATTCTATCAGAATCATCCTCACAGGCTGTAATAGATAACAGTGATATTAATAATGAAAATATCAAACTGTAGTTTTTAATTAAATATTTCATGGCGATCTTATTTGAATGTATATGGAACTGGTGCTTCTAATAATTTCGGATTTTTTGCTACATCATTTGCTGGATATGGCAAAATAAAATCACTATCGTCTGGTGTAAAACTCTCTGCTATCCACATATTACCTCTATTTTGTGCAGAAATAATAGCTTTTGCTTTAGCTCTAGGCAATCTGCCTAAATCGAACCAATAATCTCCTTCAAAAGCTAATTCTTTTCTTCTTTCGGTAAACAAATCGTCAAAAGTAAAAGAAGATACACTTGGCAATCCTGCTCTATTTCTCACTTCGTTTAATGATTTTAGAGCTGATGCATCTGATGTACTAGATGCATTTCCCAAAATAGATTCTGCATGAATGAGTAATAATTCTGCATATCTCATGATATAAGTATTATTATTCATCATAGCCCAAGCATCTATAGGACCTGTAGTGTCTCCGTTTTCTATACCAATACAGTATTTCTTAATGGCTGCACCTGCACCTTGCCCACCTATTTGGTCTGCTGGAGGTACTACCAATGCTCCGAATGATGAACCGACTTTAGCTTTAATATTTGGATAAGTATCTCCCGGGAACATAATGGTTTCATGTTTTCTTTTATCACTTGATGAATAAAGCGTTAAAATATCTTGAGAAGGACCAAAAACCCCACCGTAAGTAGCATTAGAAGTAGATACTGTACCATTACTAATTCCGAATTGGGTATTACAATTATTACCAGAACCATAGTTAGCATCTACTTTCCATTGTAATGCAAAAATAGATTCTTCATTATTATTGCCTGCATAGGTAAACAAATCACCAAATGATTTTCCTGGAAGTTGTGGTCCTCCTAAAAGTTTAAATTCTCCGCTATTGATTACTTCTTCAGCCATCGCTTTTGCATTGGCATAATCTTTTTGGTATAGATAAACTTTTGCAAGCATGGCTTTTGCTGAGCCTTTAGAAACTTTGGCATTGGCAGAGTAGTTACTACCTCTTACTTTACTATCTAGTAAATCTGCTGCTTTTTTATAATCTTTAACAATAAGAGTATAGATATCTTCTACTCTATTGGTATTTAGCTGAGGTGAACTGGCATGGTCTAGGTTATTCTCTATGATAGGAACTGGCCCCCATAATCTTACCAAATAAAAATAGGCGGTAGCTCTCATAAAATAAGCTTCTCCTATTGCATTATCTACAATTTTTTTGTTTACAGATGGGCCTACTCTAGATGATAAAAAATTAATAATATTATTAGCCTGAGCTACATTAGCCCAAAGAGACTGCCAACCATTATTTAATTCTGGGTCTGCACCTGTTATTGAAAAATTTCTCATCGCGTTTACGTCTGAAGAATTGGTATACATATTACCAGATCCTACTTCTGAAATTGCATAGAAAAACTTATTGTTAAATTGAAACCAAGTTCTAAAATACATCGCATTGGTAGCAGTAGAAACTTGTTCATCTGTTTTGTAATAAGTATCTAGTCCAAGTGAATCTTCTGAAGGTCTATCAGTAAATTCTCTAGAGCAAGAATTGATTAATGAAAGCGACATAGCAACGAGTAATGTACTTCCTATCTTAAATAATTTATTTATTTTCATTGTCTTAAAATTCTAAGTTAACACCAAATGTAAATGTTCTAGGCGAAGGGTATCTACCATTGTCTATACCTGTTAATAAAACATTTTGATTAAAAGAACCAATCTCTGGATCGTATCCTGAATAGTTTGTAAAAGTATATAAGTTCTGCGCACTTACATAGAATCTTACTCTACTCATCTTAAGTGTAGAAAGGAAATTAGCTGGCATAGTGTAGCCCAAGGTCACATTTTGAATTCTGGCATAATCACCTTTCTCAACAAATCTATCAGAAATATCAATGTTAGGATTACTGGTGCTTCCTATAGGTCTAGGTAAACTAGCATTAGGATTTTGAGGTGACCAAAAATCCATCGCTTCTACTAATTGATTTTGGTAAAGCATAGCATTTTGAATACCATTTCTTCTGGTAAGATTCATTACATCATTTCCTATAGAACCTTGTAAAAATATTGATAAATCTATATTTTTATACTTAAATGTATTGGTAAAACCAAAAGTAAAATCTGGGTTAGGGTCACCTATGATGGTCTTATCTTTAGCATCTACTACACCGTCACCATTTACATCTACATATCTTACATCACCTAAATAAGTTTGCCCTGGAGCTGTACCTATTGATTGACCAAACTGTATTGGTGCATTTTGTAGCTCTTCTAATGTTCTAAAAATTCCATTGGTTTTATATCCCCAAAAAGATCCAATAGACTGTCCTACAATAGAATTGGTAACCACATATGGTTGATATCCGTTCATATTGGCTTGTTCTGTAAGGGTAACACCATTTACGATGTCTAGCAATCTATTCTTATAATGAGAAATCACCAATGAAGATGACCAATTAAAAATTTCTCCATTTGTATTATATCCTAAGGTTAAGTCAATCCCTTTATTTTCAACTTTACCTAAGTTAGAATATGGAGCATCCATACCACCATACTGAGATAAGCCTCCAGTTAAATAATCAGGTAATGGGTACTGAAATAAGAAACCTTTAGATTCTTTGATATAGTAGTCAAAATTGACATTAAAGTTTCTAAACAATGTGAAATCTACACCATAATTGGTTTGTTTCATTGATTCCCAAGTAAGGTCTGGATTTGGAATATTTGATGGTAAGAAATAATCTGTCAATAAAGCAGAATATCTGTTGTTTGGTATCTGTTGATTACCAGTTTCTCCGTAACCTACTCTAAATTTAAGGTTATCAATATAAGGTTTCAAAGGTTCCATAAATTTTTCATTAGAAACTTTCCAAGAAACGGCAACCGCAGGGAAATAACCTACCTGATTATCACCTGCCGTAGGGTCAAATTTAGAAGAAACGTCTCTTCTGATAGAAGCTGAGAAACTATAGGTGTTATTAAAATCATAAATAAGACGTGCAAATAAAGATGCAATAGATGCACTTCCTTTGTAACTGGTTACTTTTCTGTTATCAGCATCAGAAAGATTGAGACCGTATATATCATTGGTTTTAAAGCCGTGTCCTTCTCCTAAAATACCTTCCCAATGACTATCTAAAGCTTCTTGACCAGCCAAAACGGTAAATTTATGATTTCCTAAAGCAAAATCATAAGTCAATAAATTCTTAACGTTGATAGAATACCAATTTTGTCTTCGTTCGAACAAGTCAGCTGTTAAATTAACTTGAGAACCTCTGTCATAAGAAGGTTGAAAATCTGTAGATTCTGAAAACTCAGTATTAGCAGCTAATTCGGCTCTATATTTTAAACCTTTCAATAAATTAACTTCACCAAATATACCACCCAAGAAATTTTTTCTAATCAGTTTATTTTCTCTTGTAAGTGCTTCAGCTACAGGATTGAAATAATTTACATTTTGTCCTGCAGGTGGCGCAGCATATGAGCCATCTAAATTTCTAATTGGCATATCTGGAGCTTGCAATAATGTATTAGAAATTAATCCCGTAAAACTTTGATTGACTGTAAATTTCTCATTATTAATACCTGTACTAAAATTACCTCCTACTTTCAACCAATCTTTTACTTTTGCATCTAGGTTTAATCTTACCGTGTATCTTTTAAGTCCAGTACCAATAATATTGCCTGGTTGATCTAGAAAATTACCAGACATGTAGTACGATACCCCATCTTTACCTCCTGAGAAAGCCAATTGATGACTCTGTGCAATAGCAGTTTGGTAAATTTCTTTTTGCCAATCTGTACCATATCCTAGTAATTCTGGATGTGCAAATTCTGGTCTTGGTTGAGCATTAAATAGTGCTGCTAATTGATTTTGATGCAAGGCATATTGTTGTAAATTCATCACATCTAATGTTTTGTAGATAGATGAAACAGAAGAATAGCCTTCATAAGAGATTTTACCCGTTCCTTTTTTTCCAGATTTTGTAGTGATAATGATTACACCATTAGCCCCTCTAGAACCATATATAGCGGTAGCAGATGCATCTTTTAACACATCTATACTTTCAATATCATTTGGATTCAAAAATGAAATAGGAGAAACAGCATTGTTACCTCCGCCTCCAGTAGAAGAGAAATCGCTTCCTGCAATTGGTCTTCCACTAGTAGATCTACCAGTAGCATCACCAGAAATAGGAATCCCATCTACAACATAAAGTGGCTCATTGGTTCCATTGATAGAGGTTACCCCTCTCACCCTTACTGAAGCTGCTGCCCCCGGTTGTCCATTACTATTGGTAACAGATACCCCTGCAAGTTTACCTTGAATCATTTGATCTAAAGAAACTTGTTTAATGTCTTGGATATCTTTTGTTTTAATAGAAGATACCGAAGAATTTACATCACTTTTTTTCTGAGTCCCATACCCAATCATCACGACTTCCTCTATTTGTTTCGTTTTAAGAGTGTCTCGTGAAGATTTTTGCTGAGCATCTACAGTGGTGATAGCTCCAAGAAGAAACAGAACGGCGATATTAGTTTTACCTCTGCTGCTTGGATTTAGATAATAAAGAAAACTCTTCATAATAAAATTGGTTGTTAATTTGATTATTTTCCTTCCTTATTGACAATTTGTAGATTTTCAAATTATCAATGATTTTTAATTTATTTTAGCAAAACAAATTTATAACTGAATGTGAAGGAATTGTTAATATTATTTTATCAATTATTACTATTATTTTCGCTAATGACATTTTTCATACAAAAATACATCAGTATTTATCATTAAATTGACAAAATAATACAAATATATTTATTTAAAGAATTCTCTTGATACCATTAAACTCTTCTCTATACACACTAGGCGTAACTCCTTTTATGCTTTTGAATATCCTATTGAAATTAGCAATATTATTAAACCCACATTTAAATGCAATCTCTGAAATACTCAAATCCTTTTCCACAAGGTTTCTTGCTGCATAGCCTATCCTCACATCATTTACATAATTCACAAAAGTCTTATTAGTTCTTTTCTTTATAAATCTATTAAATGAGACAGGACTCATTAATGCAACTTTAGAAACTTCCTCTAAAGTCAGCTTATTAGAAAAATTCTTTTGGATATAATCATACACTACTTTCATTTTATCATCATCTTCAAATTTGTCATAATCTACTGTAAATGTGGATAGTATCCTTTGATTTCTAGAAGTTGCCATATCATGCAAAATGGACAATATTTCTAAAAAATAATCCATTCCATCTAGTCTAGAAAGATTACAAATACGCTTAGAAAGATAATCTGCAGTAGAATACGAAAACAAAATCCCATGAGATGACCTATTAAACATATCTCGTATAGGCCTCATAATCCTTCTTGACAAAAGATTATCATCAAATAATTTTTCATCAAATTGTATGGTAATCTCATGAATATTCTTCTCTTTACATTTATATGTTTCCCATGCATGATATAAATTCGGACCTACTAAAACCAACTCTATATCATCTATTTCCTCTATATGATCGCCTACTATCCTCCTCACACCTTTACCATTTTGTATAAAATTAACTTCAAATTCTGGGTGGAAATGAATAGGAAAATCAAACTTGTCTTTCACTCTATCAAACACTAAAAAGCTGTCACTGCTGGTTAATGGAGGAATTTCTCTAAAAAAATTTTTCTCATTTTTCATCGCTTTATTTTTATTGCAATTATATAATATCATAATGACAAAATAGTATTACTCATTTAAAAAAAACATCTACTAAATTTGTCTTAACAAAAATAGCAATTGTTAACATTCCATTAATATAATTTTTATCATACATTTTAAAATATTTTTAAACATTTTAAAATATAGTTGAAAATTCATAAATTGGTTAATAAATTACACTTTTTCATCATGACAAGTTATTTAAAGAAAATTATTCTCATTACTTTAGGCGCATCATCTCTTACATATCATGCCCAAAACAATCATAATTTGAATATTCTGTCTGATTCTAAAGCAACTAAAGAAACTATAAACCTTTATAAAAACCTTATAAAAAACCAGGAGAAAGGATACTTTTTTGGCCATCAAGATGACCTTGCTTATGGTGTAAAATGGAGATATGAAGAAGGAAGAAGCGACATAAAAGATGTAACCAATGACTATCCAGCAGTTTATGGCTGGGATTTAGGGAGAATCGAACATAAAAAACCAAATAATCTAGACGGAGTTCCATTTAATAATATGAAAAAATGGATAAAAGAGATTTATGACAGAGGTGGCATTACTACCATAAGCTGGCATATGGATAATCCTTTAACTCTAAAAGACTCTTGGGACACCACTCCTAATTCTTTTAAATCTATACTCCCAAATGGATCAAAACACGAACTTTACAAATCTTGGTTAGACAAAGCAGCCAAATTCTTAGGCTCATTGAAAGGATCAGACGGAAAAAAGATACCTATTCTTTATAGACCTTTTCATGAATTAACTGGAAACTGGTTTTGGTGGTGTAAAAACAATGCTAATCCACAAGAATTTAAAGAAGTTTGGAAATTTACCATCAATTATTTAAGAGAAACCAAAAAACTACACAATTTAATTATTGTATATAATACTGCCGATTTCAAATCTAAAGAAGATTTTTTAGAATATTATCCAGGAGATGATGTGGTAGATATGATTAGTTTTGATAAATATCAATACAATGACCCTACTAAAGATAATTCATTCATTGCAGACACTCAAAATCAATTAAAAATAATGAATGAAGTTTCTCTAGAGCATCATAAACCTATGGCTATTGCAGAAACTGGCTACGAACAAATCCCATATGCTAATTGGTGGACCAAAACACTTACCGATGCAATAGGAAATTACAAAATCTCTTTCGTTTTGGTGTGGAGAAACCACGGCTGGCAAGAAAATGAAAAGAAAATGCACTACTACGCACCATATAAAGGGCAAATCAGCGAAAATGATTTCATAGATTACTATAACATGCCCAATACTTTCTTTCAAAAAGATGCAACCAAACTAAACTTATACAAATAATGGCTGAAAAAATAAAATTAAAGGAAAAAATAGCATACGGTTTCGGAGATGCAGCCTCCTCTATGTTTTGGAAGATTTTTGGGATGTACTCCTTATTCTTCTACACAGATGTTTTCGGGATTACCGCTGCTGCTGCAGGAACTATGTTCCTCATTGCAAGGCTTTGGGATTCTTTCTTTGATGTCTTTGTAGGAATTGCTGCTGACCGTACTAAAACCAAGTGGGGAAAATATCGTCCTTATCTTCTTTGGTTTGCCATTCCATTTGCAGTAATGGGCGTTTTCACATTTTATGCTCCAGATTTAAGCAACACAGGAAAATTAGTTTACGCATACATCACCTATTCATTAATGATGATTGTTTACTCATTGATCAATGTGCCTTACGCTTCACTTTTGGGTGCTATTTCTGCAGACCCAGAAGAAAGAAACCAACTGTCTTCATACAGAATGTCATTTGCATTCATCGGTAGTTTTGTTACATTTATGCTACTACAGCCTTTAATTGATTTTTTTTCAAAAACTTTTGATGCTGATAGCGTGACACAAGCTGCAAAAACTGCCGAAGCTTCTGTAAGTACTTCGGTTATAGGTTGGGTAATGGGTGTAGGTGTTATTGGGATCATCTGCGTCATTCTATTCTTATTATGTTTCAGTTGGACTAAAGAAAGAGTGCAACAAATAGAAAGCGAAGAAAATGTTTCCATAAAAACAGACCTTAAAAATCTTTTTCACAATGCCCCGTGGTGGATTTTGGTTGCTACTGGTTTAGCAGCACTCCTTTTTAATGCCGTAAGAGATAGTGTAGCCATTTATTATTTCAGAGATTATGTGAAATTCAATTACAAAATGGCAGGCACAGGCTGGGACATTACCACTATTTATTTCTTAGTTGGTCAAGCTGCCAACCTTATCGGAGTAATGGCGGCCCCTTCAATTTCTGCAAAATATGGTAAGAAAAAAACTTATATGATTGCCATTTTATTGGCTGGTTTACTAAGCATTGTCTTTTATTTCATCCCGAATAATATTGTATGGATTTTAACTTTACAATTCTTGATTTCCATATTTGCAGGATATGTATTACCACTTCTTTGGTCTATGTTTGCTGACATTGTAGACCATCAAGAATTACTAACCGGAAGAAGAGCTACAGGACTTATTTTTTCGTCTTCTTCTATGTCTCAAAAATTAGGTTGGGCACTAGGAGCAGCACTTAGCGGTTGGATTTTAGCTTGGTTCCATTATGTACCAGATGCGGTAACACAAAGTGCTGATACCATTTTCGGAGAAAAATTAATGATAAGCCTATTACCTGCTGCTTGCTGTGTTTTAGCACTCGTAGGAATGGTTTTTTATCCCTTATCAGACAAAAAAGTAAAAGAAATTTCTGAAGAATTAAATTCCAGAAGACAAAATAATATTTAATCATTTATACTAAAAGTTATGAACTTAATGAATGCAACTGACATTTTTTTGAAAAGAAAAAATGAACTTGAAGAAGAATATAAATCTTTAGTTGAAAAACCTAATGTGCCTGTTAAAGAATTTAACAATGGCATCTACACCAGATATCAAAATCCTGTACTTACCAATCAACATATCCCATTAGAATGGAAATTTGATTTTAATCCTGAAAGTAATCCATATTTCTTAGAAAGAATTGGTTTTAATGCTGCTTTTAACGCTGGAGCAATAAAATTTAATGGTAAATACCTACTTTGTGCAAGAGTAGAAGGTAATGATAGAAAATCTTTCTTTGCAATTGCTGAAAGTGATAACGGAATAGACCACTTCAAATTCTGGGATAAACCATGTGTAATTCCTCAGATTGAAGGAAACCCAGATACCAATGCTTATGATATGAGATTGGTACAACACGAAGACGGTTGGATTTACGGAATTTTTTGTACCGAAAGAAAAGACCCTAACGCTCCCGCTGGCGACACCAGTTCTGCCATTGCTAATGCAGGTATCGTAAGAACTAAAGATTTAATCAACTTTGAAAGACTACCCGACTTAATTTCTAATACAGGCCAACAAAGAAATGTGGTGCTACACCCAGAATTCATTAATGGTAAATATGCACTTTACACGCGTCCACAAGATGGTTTTATCGATGTAGGAAATGGCGGTGGAATTGGACTAGGATTTGTAGATGATATGACCAACCCAATTGTTAAAGACGAAAAAATTATTTTCGGAAAAGTGTATCATACCATTTATGAACTTAAAAACGGATTAGGTCCTGCACCAATTAAAACATCTAAAGGCTGGTTACATCTAGCGCATGGCGTAAGAAATACTGCCGCAGGTTTGCGCTATACTCTTTACATGTTCATGACAGACTTAAACGATATTTCTAAAGTAATTCATACACCAGCAGGTCATTTTATGGCACCAGAAAATCAAGAACGTGTTGGCGATGTTTCTAATGTTTTATTCTCAAACGGATGGATTGCAGATGATGACGGCAAAGTTTACATTTATTATGCCTCTTCAGACACCAGAATGCATGTGGCGGTTTCAGATGTAGAACGTTTGGCAGATTATGTAATGAAATCACCAGAAGACCAATACACAACTGCTGCATCTGTGCAGACTATTATTAACCTCATAGAACATAACAAAAAGTTTTTATAAACTAGTTTCTTTATTATCTCAAAAAACCTCACCAATTTATCGTGGGGTTTTTTACCTAAAAAAATGAAAGTGGAACAGAAAAAACAATTACTTAAAGATAAAGCCAAAGCAGAACTTACCAGTATTTTAAAATATTGGCTAGAAAATACCATTGATGAAGAAAATGGAGGATTTGTGGGCGAAATTAATCATCAAAATGTAATCAATAACAATTCTGAAAAAGGTGCTGTACTCAATGCTAGAATTCTATGGTCATTCTCCGCTGCCTATGCTGTAGAAAAAAATCCTGAATATCTTAGCACAGCTAAAAGAGCTTTTCAATACATCAAAGATTATTTTTTTGACAAAGAATTTGGAGGGATTTTCTGGAGTTTAAACGCAGATGGAAGTCCTAAAGATACCAAAAACCAAATCTACGCTATCGCATTCGTAATCTATGGATTGTCAGAATTTTATAAAGTTTTCAAAAACGAAGATGCCTTAGAACTCGCGCAAAGCCTTTTTTATAAAATTGAACTTTATAGCAAAGATTATAAAAATAAAGGCTATCTAGAAGCTTTCACCAGAGATTGGCAAGAAATAGAAGACCTAAGATTGAGTGAAAAAGATGCCAACGAAAAGAAGACCATGAATACGCATCTTCATATTGTAGAAGCTTATGCCAACTTATATACCATCTGGCCAAACCAAAAATTGAAAGATGCCATCAAAGAAATTTTAGAAGTAATCGCTATTTACTTTATAGACAAAAATTCTTGGCATTTAAAACTCTTTTTTGATGAAAATTGGAAAGAAAAAGAAGATGTCATTTCTTATGGACACGATATAGAAGCTGCTTGGCTCTTGCAATGGTGTGCAGAAACCATAGAAGATGTAGACTTGGTAAAAAGTTACCAAAAATTTGCTGTAGAATTTGCAAAATCTACCAAAGAAGGAATAGATAAAGATGGAGGTTTATGGTACGAATACGAACCAAAAAAACAAGAATTAATTGCCGAAAAACATTGGTGGCCACAAGCTGAACTTTGGATTGGGATGATTAATGCTTGGCAATTAACTCAGAACGAAGAATTTTTAGACATTACAGAAAAAAACTTCGAATTTGTAGAAAAATACATCATAGACCTTAAAAAAGGAGAATGGATTTGGGGTGTTTATGCAGACTACTCTCCTATTCTAAAAGATAAAGCAGGATTCTGGAAATGCCCATATCATAATTCCAGAGCATGTATAGAACTTATAAAACGTCTTTAGCACCATGAAAAAATTATTAATTTCTTTTGCTATTTTAAACATTGCCCCACTTTTTGCCCAAAAAAATTTAATTAAAAACGGTAGTTTTGAGTTAGAGGCTGATTCTTGGCGTGGCGAAAACATTTTAACCATCAATCCTTACCTCAAAAGATCGGGTGATAAAGGAGGAAATATTTATGAATATACTTCTCCTAGTTGGAAAGGTATAGACCAAGAATTTATAATTCCTAAAAATACTGCAGCTTTAGAAATTTCTGCTTGGGTAAAAACTGATGCGGTAGAAAAAGGAAAAAACAATTGGAATAAAGCAGTTATAGTCTTAGAAATAGGAGGAAAAACTCAAAATATTGCAGATTTAGAAGGCACTACACCTTGGCAATTGGTGAAAAAAATTATTCCAACAGAAAATAACCGTTCTGGAAGATTGATGTTGGCTTTGTCTGAATGTACAGGATCTTTCCTTTTTGATGACATCAAAGTTACTCCAATTTCAAAAGATGATTATGCTAAAATAGTTGACGAAGACATCAAAAAAAAAGAAGCCATTTCTCTTCAAACTTCTCAAAATCCTTCTTCTAACCCTAATACTGAAGAATTTACCAATGGAAACTTTGAAAACGGAACTTTTTCTTGGCGTGGTGCTGTAAATCTCTCAAATACGATTAAAAAAGAAGGAAACGCAGCTTTAGTTTTAACTTCTGCTTCCAAAGATTGGGTAGGTGTAGACCAAATCTTTAATGTACAGAAAGAGGCAAAATCTGTGACCATTACTGGATGGCTGAAATCTGAAAATATTGTTCAGGGAGAAAACCCATGGAATAACGGACTTCTCAACGTAGAATTCTCTACTGATGGAAAAAACAAAACAGCAAATGATGAAAGCATCACCTTTGTAACTGGTACTAAAGACTGGCAACAATATTCTAAAACATTTAACCTTCCAAAAGATACTCAAAAACTTAGGTTGATGATTGCCCTTGGTTTTGCAACAGGAACGCTGTATGCAGATGATATTCAGGTAAAATTTAATCCTTAAACAATGAAAAAAAAACGAGTACTATTTCCTATTTTATTCTTACTCTTGATTATTTCTTGTGATAGAAGTGAACCTATTCCTGTAAACCCCACTCCTAAACCACCAACTGTTACAGACGTGGTCACTCCACAAAATGTGAAAAATTACATGGTAGATAAAAATGCAAGCACAGAAACGGCGGCATTATTTTACAACCTTAGAAATTTAGGAAAAACGAAAACAATAATCGGTCAGCATGATGCTTTCAATTCTTTTTATCAAAACAGTGGAAGCTCTGACATCAAAAAAACAACTGGAAATGACCCAGGTATTTTAGGCTCAGATTTTATGTTTATTACAGACAAAGACAATCCTAGTAACAATTGGTATGTGCAACAAGAAAACAAAATCATACAAGACACCAAAGATGCTTATGCCAAAGGAATGATTAATACTTTTTGTTGGCACCTCAGAGAACCTTACAATGAAAAAAGTTTCTATGCAAGCGATATGACTACTGAGCAGAAAGCAGACGCTTTTAAAAACCTTTTACCAGGAGGTAAATTTAATGATTGGTACCAAAAAAAGCTAGACAAAGTAGCTTCTGTGATTACTAATTTGAAAGACAGCAATGGAAAATTTATCCCTATCATCTTCCGACCTTTTCATGAGTTTGATGGCAATTGGTTTTGGTGGGGAGCAAGCTACTCTACCGCCGAAGATTATATTGCAGTATACAGATACACAGTAAATTACTTAAGAGACACCAAAAACGTACACAATATTTTGTACGCTTTTTCTCCAGACAACTCCTACGGAAATGCTACTTTATATCTCAGCAGATATCCTGGTGATGATTATGTTGACATTTTAGGAATGGATAATTATGGAGATTTTGACAATAAAGGCGCTGCTGGAGCTACAACTGCCAATGCTAAACTGAAATATATCTCAGATTTAGCCAATGCTAAGAATAAAATAGCAGCACTTACAGAAACAGGTTATAGAGTAAATTCTACCAATCCTGCTATTAGCAATTGGTTTTCTACGTATCTTTACGATGCCATTAACAATAATAATGTACAAATAGCTTATGTTATGTTTTGGAGCAATACCAGCAACGGATATTATGTGCCTACACCAGGAACTTCTAATGTTGTAGATTTTCAGAATTTTGCAGTAAAATCAAAAATTATCCTTCAAAATAACTTGCCTAAATTATATGTTTTTCCTTAAAATAGAATTATGAAAAAAATCTTGTTGCTAGCTTCAATTACTTGTTTCTTAGCTTTTTTTTCGGCACAAAATTATATTACAATAAAAGACAATCACTTTGTTAAAAATAACAAACCTTACTATTTCATTGGCACCAATTATTGGTACGGAGGAATGCTAGGAACAAAAAGTGGAAACCGAGAAAGACTTAAAAAAGAATTAGATGAACTGAAATCTCTAGGAATTACCAACCTGAGAGTAATGGCTAGTGCAGAAGGTGGTGACCAAGATTATACCGTAATTCCAGCTACACAACCTACTCCGGGAAAGTATAATCAAGATTTATTAGAAGGTTTAGATTTTTTCTTAAACGAACTTAGAAAAAGAGATATGGATGCCATATTGTACCTTACCAACAACTGGGAATGGAGCGGCGGAATGGCCAAATATCTAGAATGGAATGGCTATGGCAAAGTTCCCAACCCAAATATTGGTGATTACACATGGCCTCAATTTATGAGTTATACCGCACAGTTTCATCAATGCGAACCTTGCAAAAAACAGTTTCTAGACCATGTAAAAGTGATGCTCAACAGAAAAAATACTGTAAACGGAATACCTTACACAAAAGACAAAACCATCATGGCTTGGGAATTGGCCAACGAACCTAGAATCTGGAATGTAGAAAACGAAAAAGCTTTTACTGATTGGTTAAACGAAGTAGCTGCTACCATCAAAAGTATCGATAAAAACCACCTTTTAACCACAGGTTCTGAAGGCAGAGCTGGCTCTAATGATGATATTACCGCTTTTGAAAGAACTCATAACAATCCGAATATCGATTATTTAACCATGCACATTTGGCCCAAAAACTGGACTTGGTACAATATCAACGACGAGAAAAACTCTACTGAAGTTGCCATCAAAAAAACAGATGAGTATATTGATGAACATATTAAAGTAGCTCAAAATCTTAAAAAACCTTTGGTTTTAGAAGAATTCGGGTTTCCTCGTGAAAAAGAAAGCCTTGATAAAAACTCGTCTGTAGAAAATAGAAATCATTACTACGAATTTATTTTCGAGAAAATGAAAAACTCCATCAAAGCAGGCCTACCTTTTACCGCACTTAACTTTTGGGGATATGGCGGTTTAGGAAAAAACAATCCTAAAAATGGCAAATGGAATCTTGGTGATGATTATACCACAGACCCACCACAAGAACCACAAGGTCTCAATTCTGTTTTTTCTACTGATAAAACTACTCTACAGTTAATTAAAAAATATAACAAAAAAATCAAAAAATTAAAATGAAAACCAATAGATTGTTAATTTTCTTATTGATTTGGAGCTTTTTCAGTTTCGGACAGACTTCTTCAAAATCAGAAAAAGTAAACTTTATATACTCAGGAAGAGTCGATATTAGCAGTGCTCAAAATCCAAAACTTTCAGGACCCGCGTCTTCAATTGAATTCAATTTTACTGGAAATTCCATTAATTTAAAATTAAAAAATAACCCTTATCAAGGCTATTATAATTACATTTCGGTAATAGTTGATGGAGAATATTTAGGAAGATATAAAGTTGATAATAACGATTTTAAAACATTCACTTTTGAGGCTAAAAATAAATCTAAAAAAATACACACCATCAAAATTTTTAAAGCTACAGAAGCTGCAATGGGCGAAGTTGTGATAGATACTTCAGAAATAAATGCCATACCTTTTTTGCCAACTGATAAGAAGAAAATAGAATTTATAGGAGACTCTATCACTTGTGGTTTTGGAAATGATGAATCTGGACTTCCTTGCGGACAAGGACAATGGTTCGACCAACATAACGCTTATTGGGCCTATGGCCCCATAGTTTCAAGAGCATTAGATGCAGATTTTCTCTTAAGTTCTGTCTCAGGATACGGAATGTACAGAAATTGGAATTCTGAAAAATGGGAAGAAGATATTTTACCAGATGTTTATGATTATTTGTATTTAAGAAGAAATCAACCAGAACAATTTGGAAACGATTATCAACCAGATTTGGTAAGCATTTGCTTAGGAACAAACGATTTGTCTGACGGCGATGGGAAAAAACTGCGTTTGCCTTTTAACAAATACAAATACATTGGAAATTATATAGAATTAATTCAAAAAATTTATAAAAAATATCCAAACACAAGAATTGCTTTGTTAAATAGCCCAATGGTTAATGGTGATAGAAATAAAATCTTAGTAGAATGCCTAAAAGAAGTGAAAAATTTCTTTAATAACGATACTAAACATTTGCCAATAGAAATTTTTGAATTTCCAGAAATGAAACCAAAAGGTTGTGGCTACCACCCAAGCATTGAGGACGACAAAAAAATGGCAGAATTACTTCTTCCTTTTTATAAAAAATTACTTAATCAATAAAATGTAACAATGAAATCTATCATTAATATTTTATCAATCTTTATCTCTAGTTTTGCAATGGCAAACATACATCTTCCTGCTATTTTTGCAGATGGAATGGTCTTGCAAAGAAATGCAGAAGTGACCATCTGGGGAAATGCAGACCCTAGAGAAGAAATTACCCTAAAAGCTGATTTTCTTGACAAAGAATACAAGGTAAAAACGGCAAACAATGCTACTTTTAAAATAACTTTCAAAACCCCAAAAGAAGGTGGTCCATACACCATTTCTCTGAAAGGTTATAACGAAGTAAGTTTAAAAAACGTAATGCTAGGCGAAGTTTGGCTAATGTCTGGACAATCTAATATGGAAATGAGTGCAGCTTGGGGAATTAAAGATGGAGATGTAGAAATGGCTAAAGCCAATTACCCTAACATCCGATTTTTTACCGCAGGAAAAAGTGCAGCAGAATTTCCACAAAAAGATATCATCGGAAATTGGGCAATTTGTACACCTGAAAATGCTAAATATTTCAGCGCAGTAGGTTATTTTTTCGCTCAAAGATTACACCAAGAATTAGGAAATGTTCCTATCGGTATCATCACTTCAGCTTGGGGTGGCAGTGCTGCGGAACTCTGGACTCCTCAATATGTTTTTGATAAAAAACCAGAACTTAAAGAAGGTTTCAAAAATCTTCAATCTAATGAAAATGAATACTATCCTACTAAGACATCTGTTGCTTATAACGCCATGATTGCTCCTATCAACGATTATAAAATTGCAGGCGCAGCTTGGTATCAAGGTGAAACTAATACTGGAAATGCAAGTTCTTACGAATCTCTATTAAGTTCAATGATTACAGCCTGGAGAAAAGAAAAAGGCTATGAATTTCCGTTTTACATCATTCAATTGGCTTCATATAAAGGTTGGGGAGATGCTACTGCTCAAATTAAAAATATTCAGAGAAAAGTAGCTCAATCTGTACCTCAATCTGGTTTGGTGGTGATATCTGACTACTCTATGCTTGATGACATTCACCCAAAAGATAAAAAACCTGTAGGCATTAGATTGGCTAATTTAGCATTGACAGATGTTTATCAAAAAAATACTACAAGTAAATTCCCTATTTGGAAATCTGTAGAATTTAAAGGGAATAAAGCTATTTTAACATTAGACTTTGCAGAAGGTTTACACTTTAAAAACAAAACATCAGACCAATTTGAAATGGCTGGTGCAGACAAAAAATTTGTAAAAGCAAAAGCCGTAATTAAAGAAAATCAAATTATTATAGAAGCAAAAGAAGTGAAAACACCTGTTTTCGTGAGATACAATTGGGGCAACGAAGCTTTACCAGATTTATACAACAAAGCTAACTTACCAGCTTCTGTTTATAGCAATGAAAAATAATCTGCTTTAAATTTTAAAATTATGAAAATCAAACTATTATTGACCTTTACCATGATAAGTGCAATGACAAACATATACGCTCAACAAAAATTAAATCCCGAAATAGAAAAGAAAATAGACGTTTTGATGTCTAAAATGACCATAGAAGAAAAAGTAGGTCAAATGAATCAATACAATGGTTTTTGGGATGTTACTGGGCCTGCTCCAGTAGGCGGAACTGCCGAACAAAAATATGAAAATATCAAAAAAGGGTTGGTAGGCTCTATGCTCACTGTTCGTGGGGTGAAAGAAGTAAAAGCAGTACAAAAAATCGCCGTAGAACAAACCAGATTAGGCATTCCTTTAATCATAGGTTTTGATGTCATTCACGGATACAAAACTCTAAGCCCTATTCCACTTGCCGAAGCAGCCAGTTGGGATTTAAAAGCCATAGAAAAATCAGCAGAAGTAGCCGCATCTGAAGCAGCTGCATCTGGCATCAACTGGACTTTCGGACCTATGATGGATATTTCTAGAGACGCCAGATGGGGTCGCGTGATGGAAGGAGCTGGAGAAGACCCATATCTCGGTGGAAAAATAGCTGTTGCCAGAGTAAGAGGCTTTCAAGGAGACAACACTTTTGCATCTCCTCTCAGAATTGCAGCAACTGCTAAGCATTTTGCAGCTTACGGTTTTGTAGGAAGTGCTTTAGAATATAACGCCGCAGAAATAGGCACCAATACTCTATATAATCAAGTTTTACCACCCTTCAAATCTGCTGTAGATGCAGGCCTTAGAAGTGTAATGACTTCATTTAACACCGTTAATGGAATTCCGGCTTCGGGAGACAAATATCTACTAAGAGATGTACTTAAAAATAAATGGGGATTCAATGGCTTTGTGATTTCAGATTGGGCTTCTATCAGAGAAATGATTCCTTGGGGATATTCTAAAGACGAAAATGCAGCCGCTAAATCTGCCGTAGAAGCTGGTACTGATATGGATATGGAAGGCGGAATTTATGTTCCTTACTTAATTGATTTAGTAAACCAAGGAAAAGTAAAACAAGAATTTGTAGACGATGCAGTGCGTAGAATTCTTAGGGTAAAATATGAATTAGGATTATTTGATGACCCTTATCGTTTTCTTGATGAAAAAAGAGAAAAAGAAATTATTGGCAGCAAAACCAACAGAGAAACAGTTCTAGATATGGCAAAAAAATCGATTGTGCTTCTTAAAAATGACCAAAATATTTTGCCCCTCAAAAAATCAGGACAAAAAATAGCTCTTTTAGGTTCTTTAGCAGAAAGCAAAAACTCGCCGTTAGGAAGTTGGAGAATTGCTTCTGATAACAACACAGCCGTTTCTGTCTTAGAAGGATTACAACAATACAAAGGCAATGCCCTAAACTATGTAAAAGGTCTAGAACTCACCAAAACAGAACCTACTTTTTTAACCGAAGTAGAATATAATACAACCGACAAATCTGGTTTCGAAGCAGCCAAAAAAGCCGCAAAAGAAGCTGATGTGGTGATAATGGTCTTAGGCGAACACGGATTTTCTTCTGGTGAAGCCAGAACCAGAACCAATCTAGATTTACCAGGCCTTCAACAAGAGTTTTTAGAAGAAATTTATAAAGTGAACCCAAATATTGTTTTGGTTCTAAATAATGGTCGTCCGTTAACGATTTCCTGGGCAGCAGAAAAAATACCTGCCATTGTAGAAGCTTGGCAATTGGGCACAGAAACAGGAAATGCCGTAGCACAGGTGCTTTACGGAGATTACAACCCTAGTGGTAAATTACCGATGAGTTTCCCTAGAAATCTAGGTCAAGTGCCTATTTCATACAATCATTACAGTACCGGAAGATTCACCAACAAAGACAATAATGTATTTTGGAGTCATTATTCAGATGTAGATAAAACGCCACTCTACCCTTTTGGTTACGGTTTAAGTTATACTACTTTTGAATATTCTAACCTGAAAATCAATAAAAATTCTTTTGCCAAAGGCGAAAAAGTAGAAGTAACTGTAAATGTGAAAAATACAGGAAAGTTAACAGGAAAAGAAGTTGCACAATTATACCTACATGATGAGTTTGCTTCTGTTGTAAGACCTGTAAAAGAACTGAAAGGTTTTGAAATGGTAGAACTAAAAGCTGGTGAAACCAAAACCATCACTTTCACACTAACAGACGCAGAACTAGGCTTTTACAACAATCAACATGAGTTTGTAGTAGAACCTGGAACTTTCAAAATAATGGTTGGAGGCAGTTCAGATGCTGGTCTTACCTCCCAATTCGACATCAAATAAAATATTAAAATACATTTTATCATCATCGCGGATTTTCTGTAAGTCCGCGATTTTTTATTCCAAAGAATTTAAGAATTCATACAAATCTTCATCAGGAGAAAGATTTAATTTTTTCCTCAATCTAGACCTGCTTACATTAATACTAGAAGGCAATACCTGAAATATATCTGCAATTTCTTTAGAATTAAGACCTATTTTAAGATAGGCACACATCCTTAAATCATAAATAGACAAGTTCGGAAATTTTTTCTTCATTACCTTAAAAAACTCTTGGTGCAGTTCATCCATCTGAATTTCAAACGTATGGTCTTCTATTTCTAAATAAGATTTTAGCATTCTTCTTATTTCTCCTAATTTCAATTTAGAAATATTAGGATTGCTTTCTGCTTCTAGAATTTTATCATTAATGGTTTGTAATAATCTTATTTTGTCATCATCATTTTTAGCTTTTGTAGCCAATTCTTTGGTTTTATTTTTTATTTCTTCTTTTAGAATATTCTGTTCTAGCTCTAGTTGCTTTTGCTTTTCTAAAAGAAGCTCCTGTTCGTGTTTCTCGGCTTGCTTTTTTAGAGATTTTCTTTCTTTTTCTAACAAATGTTTTTTTTGATTTTTAAGTCTTCTTTCATGAATTTGTCTCAACAAATGAATCAAAGCAAAAATCAAAATCATATAAACCAAATAACTCCAAAAACTTCTGTACCAAGGTGCTTCTATACGGATTGCAAATTTCTGGTTTGCAGTTATTTTATCACCTTTTTTAGCTACGATATTTAGTACATAATTTCCTTCTCTTAAGCCTAAAAATTCAATTTCATTTTTTGAAGAAAAACCACTCCACCGGTCAGAAAAGCCTTCTAAGTAATACCGATATTGTACGTCTGACTCATTGGGCAAAACAAAAGAAAATCTGATGTTGTTAAATTGGTAAGGAATTTTGGCAGGTGTAGATAATTCTATGCTTTCTTCATTATTAAATGCTTGTACTTTTCTAAAAATTAATTCTGAAGTTAATGATTGATTAGATGATTTGTCTATCTTTTCTAGGGCAAAACCATTGCTCACAGCATAAAAAGCATACTCTGAATTTAAAGAAATCGGAAAATAAAATCCAGTCAACTTATTCTTCACATTAACCAAAGGAATAAGATTTTCCGCCATAAAATCATTATTTTCAGGCAGATACACATATTGATGAGTACTTGTAATGATGTGAACTCCTTTTTGGTCTTTAAAAATATAAGGAAAATAGCCTTTAAATTTTTTTGTACTAAAAATAGTTTTTTTAATGGGTTTATAATTTTGGTCTATTTCAAATCGTATCACTCCATAATTAGGAATATTTACCCAAAGAATGTTCTTTTTTTCTTCTACAATTTGATTAATGGCCCCTAAAATCACTTCCATTTTTCTTTGAAAACGCCAAGAATCATTCTCTTTTTTTAAGATAGAAATTCCATTATAATTTCCTGTAAAAAGGGTATTATTATCATACTCTAAAAGGCTCATCACACCAGGTTCACTGTGAATCTTGCGAATATTTCGGCCATCTACTTCAAACAAACCACGGTCATGACCACAGATGACTTTGTCATCTATTTTCTGTAGCGTCCAAACCTGTCCTTCAGCACCATTGATTAAGGAAAATGGATTTTGGTCCTTGCTGCTATTTAGTTCATTCCAATTGGCGGAATACAAGCCTTGGTTGGTTCCTAAATAGAAAAAATCATTCTTAAGAATTGCAGTATATCCCGTCCCAAAATCACTGTTAGAATTTTTGAAATAAGTGATGTTATTTTTAATATCAGAAAAAGCGATTCCATAATCTAAACCCATCCAAATTTTACCATTATTTTGATAGTATAAACTTAGAATTGTATTGTTTGGAAGACCTTTATTCTTGTTGAGGTGCTGTATTATATTACCTTGATAATCTGTAATATAAATTCCATTGAGAATGGTTCCAAAAGCTAAATATCGATGATTAAAAGAGGTAAAGCTGAAGACCTTATTCTTAATGATTTCTTTAGAAATTTCAGATTGAAGTGGAGTTAGTTTTCCATCAATCAATGTAAAAATTCCTCTATTTCTAGAAACAATACGGAGATAACCTCCATCTTCATAAATCCCAGAAATTTCTAGAGGTGCACCATAAGGATAAGAAAAAAGCAAGTGAAGATTTTGCCCATTATATTCATATAACCCATTCTTTTCATCTGCCAAAAAAAGTCTTTTACCCACCTGAAAACTATCAAAAAACCTTACTGGTGCAGCTATTTTGGTGATTTTTTGATTCACGAATCTATAGAGATTTTGATGTGAAACAAAAACGACTTGGTTCTTAAAAAGATAGGTCCCCCAGAATTCTTCGTTTACCCCTCCTATTTTGGTTTTAAAAGGATAAAAAGATTGATAATCAAATTTTCTATATTTATTTCTCTTCCATACGCCAAAATCCATATCAGCGCCTACATAAATGGTAGAATCATTTTTAATAAAAAGAGATCTGGTAAAGCCTTTGTAATCTCTATATTTATTCCATTTTTTACCATCAAATTCCAACAAACCATTTTCTGAAGCCATATAAATCAAACCGTTTTTGGCAGCACTTATGTCCCAAATTTTACCGTGATTGCCATATTCTTCTGGTAAATAATTTCTAACAAAAGGAATTCCCTTCTCTGGAATTTCTTGAGCCTCAGAGAAAGAGAAAATAAACAGTAAAAAGTAAAAATAAAATTTAGAATTCATGAGAAATCCAAATATACAATTTTTATCAAAAAAAAACGCCCGTAAAATACGGACGTTAAAAAAAACCATAAGAAAAATACACTTTATTTGACAATAAACTTAGAAGATTGTACTTCGCCGTTTTCTGTTTCTGCTTTTATGATATAAACTCCTTTGGCCAAACCTTGTGAATTGATACTTTGTGCAGATACTGATTTTACTTTTTGACCAGATACATTATAAACTTCTACCGTTTTCACTTTTGATTTGATGTAGATTTCTTCTCCCGCAGTCACCAGGTTTGGATAAATGCCCAATGATTTTTTGCTAAAAGATGCTACAGATAAGTTGGCAGGAGCAATTACAATACTTCCCTTTGCTGCTTCAGTAGTAGGATTAGCATTAATACCTCTTACAGTAAATCCCACTTGAATTAGAAGACCTGTTGCTAAACTAGATGCAGGTGCATTAATGGTAAATGTACCACTAGCTGGTATGGTAATAAAATTGTTGTAAACAGTAGCATAACCATTTGCAGGGTCTAATGCTTTGATAAAAGCTACAGCTGTATACTGATTGCTAAGCGTATTAGAAGAAACATTACCTGTAAATGTAAGATTCTGACCGTTGTATGTAGCACCTGGCTCATAATAAGTAGAAGCCTCCATTATTTTATTTCCGTTGCCTGCTCCATCAGACCAATAAGAATCTGATGCATTATATGTATTGTAATTGGGTTTTAAGGTAATGGTATTGGCAGAAGTATTAATCTCTGTTTTTAAGTCTGCTACTCCCCAACCACTACCAAACATATAATTATTAGATGTATCAAAAACATTCATATAACCAACCCAATTAAGGCTTGCATCTGAATTAATGGTGTTTTGTGAAAAAGCAAAAACACTCATAAAAATGGTAATTAAAAAATAAAAACGTTTCATAATAATAAAATTTAGTTGTTAATAATCAATTATTTAGCGTTATAAACTCTTACATAGTCTATGTACATATTTTGAGGGAATGATGTACCATCTGTAGGAAAGCCAACGAAATTCCCTCCAACTGCAACATTTAAGATGAGAAAAAATGGATGATTGTAAACCCATTCACCTGATACATCTTTCGGGGTAACTCTATGATACAAGAAACCATCCACAAAAAAATCTATTTGATTTTCCTTCCATTCAACCGCAAAAACATGAAAATCTTGGTCGAATCTAGAATTTTGTAAACCATAAGATTTTGTTTTTGCACTTCCTCCAGAATAGCCTGGTCCGTGCAAAGTACCGTAAACCACATTAGGAATATGCCCCTTTAGCTCCATGATGTCAATTTCACCACAATTAGGCCAATTTACGGCGTCTATATTATCGCCCAACATCCAAAAAGCTGGCCAAATGCCCGGCCCATATGGCGTTTTTATTCTTGCTTCTATTTTACCATAGGCATGAGAAAACAATCCTTTGGTTTTAATTCTTGCCGAAGTAAAAGCAGAGCCAGAATAACTCTCTCTTTTGGCTGTAATTACCAGATTTCCATTACCATCTAGTTTTACATTCTCTGTTCTTTTGGTATAATATTGTAATTCTTGATTCCCCCAACCATTGGTACCTGTTCCTATGTCATAAGTCCATTTGGTAGCATCTGGTAAAGTCCCTGCGCTGCCATCAAACTCATCACCCCAGACTAATTCCCAGTTTCTTTCAGGCAAAGTTTGTACTGCTTCTTCATCACATCCATACACCGAAAAAAGCAAAACACCGAAACCTGCTATCCATTTTATTTTTTGAATATATTTTTTATCTAAAATTTTCATAATCTGTAATTTGTATTAAATATTGATTAATTATGGAAATAAATATTATCAAAGAAGACATCTCCATTGCCATCTACTTTAAATTGGAAAACATTAGCAAGTGCTACTGGAGAAAATGCAGACAACGGAATATCTACACTTTTCCAACCGTTGTTATTAGTTCCTAATCCTGTAGGTACAGAAAGAGTATATGCTTTTTCTACTGGTCCTGGACTAATTAAATAGAAATTCAAAGCAGTAGAATTAGCAGAATAATAATCGATATGTAGAAAACCATAAGAAGATACGTTGATATTACTTGCCAACTGAGTTCCTTGGTAATTTAACCCAGCATATTTCAAGGTATTATTTCCTGAAATGGCCAATTGCGAAACTTGTGTTGCTTGTCCCCAATTAGGATTAAAATTAGTCCCAGAAAGATTAGTGTAAGAATCACTAAAAATAGACAATACACTATTGGCAGCATGGGTAGGAGTTGGGGCTGCTGTAGTAGGTGTAGCAGAAATAATACTACCATCATTGTAGAAATAAATATTATCAGCATAGAAGTTAGTAATATTAGTTCCTACAAAAATAACTTGCCCTATGTGTGCTTTGGTGGTTAAACCTGTAAAAGCAGTAATTGGTAAATTAAGACTTACCCATTTTTGGCCTTGCAATGTAGGCGCTGTTATGGTAGTTTCACCTGTTTTATCATCACCTCCGCCAAATGCACCATTGGCACCAAAATCTACAACTTGAATTTTAAAATTAGCTCCTGCAGGCAATGCATTAGGCAAATAGATATCTAAGTGTAAATGAGACATTGAAGATACATTAATGGTTGGTGAACTCATTTGTATTCCTACAAAATTAAAATTGGTATAATTCAAAACATGGTCACCATCTACTTGAAAATCTGCCGATTGAGTGGTTTGGTATGGTGCCCAATACCCATTATAATAGTCTACAGGTACATTGGTATATTGATCGCTAAATAATGAAATCACCTTATCTGCTGGCTGTGTAGGGGTAGGTGCATGAGTATAGGTGCCATTAGAGTTGATAATGAGACTTCCTTTTGCACTGTTATTTCCTAAAGTTGCTGTAATGGTAGAAGTTCCAGCACCTATGGTGCTTACATTACCCACTGCATCTACAGTAGCTACTGATGAATTAGAGCTAGAAAAATTAAAGTAATATGGAGTGAGATTTACAGCTTGTGAAGTACCATTCGGCATACTAAAGCTAGCCGTTAAACCATCTACTACATTATTTACCCCCACAAAAGAAGTTATGGTTTTATTTGCCCCATTTTGTATGGTTGAAGACTCATTAGAAATTGTTCCTAGTTTTTCGAATTTTACTTCGTCTATCCAAAATGTATATCCTTTATTATTTTCTGGCCCTTCAGAATAGAAAAACATTCCTCTTTCCATGGTAAGTTTAGAAGCATCAGGAATCGGAATAATCACTTTTTTCCAATTGGTATTTACTGCAACTCCTGAAAGGGATACTTGATATTTATTTTCACCCAAATCATTTCCAAAACCTAAAACATCAATGTTAGCAGATTGAGTAGCTTTTATCCAAAACGTTAAAGCATTATAATCAGATAAATCTCTTCCTACAGTGGTAAAGAAAGTTCCACCAGCATAGGCTCCTTCTGGACTGCCATAATCTGGAACAGCAATTTTCATAGAAGTTGTTCCAGAATATTTTACTTGGGTATCTACATCAAATGCTTTCACATCTGAGCCACCAAATGCGGCATAATTAAGGCCAGAGCTGAAAGTGTCTATAAAAACCTCAGGATTTTTAGAATAAGTAGCTTGTTCTAGCTCACTGATGTCTCTTTGGCAGCCAAACACCATTAGTAATGAAAGTGCTAATAATGGCTTTATAAATATATGTTGAATTGTGTTTTTCATCTCTCTTAAAATTATTTACCAATGTTAATTTGAATATAAGTTCTTATTTCCCACTCATTTCCATTTGGGAACCCAATTGCAGTTGGGTCTGGCACCCAATTTCCTGCTGCATCTATGGTATAGGTTGGTGCATACCTAGGCGAGTATTGGTCTAAGGTTCTATAGGTACCTCTAATTCCTATTCTTGTTCCTGGCAAAATCCACCATTCTGGTTTCCCTATTTCGAAAGATAAATCCCCTATCAATTGCATTGGGAAAGTCAAATTGTAATCTCTATGATAATCATATGGCCCCCAATCATTAAATTTAATACTCGAAATAAATTTCATTTTTTTATAGATGGTTCTTACATCTAGACCGAATCTTTCTATCGTTCTGGCATCACTACCGTTCGCTTGCGCAGTACCACCATACATATTGGCAATCACTCCGAAATCATTACTTATTTTAGAAACAATTCTGGTATTTACTTCCCATAGGTCTTTTGCAGGTGCAGCTCCAGGGAAAGCAAAAGTAGTTCTACCATCTGGCAAAATACCTATGGCTGCATCTTGCGTAGTAGGCAAATGTCTGTACACAAATCCTGCACTGATGGCAAATTTGGCATCTTCGGTTTTATCACTGTCCCAACTGTACATCCATGTAGCGGGTGTTGGGTCATAAGTAAATAATATTTCCCCGGCGGTTTGTTCTCTATTAGCTCTTACTACAAATGGGTCTTCTAAAATATTTCTAGGTCTTCCTGGTGCCGGTGCTCCAAAAGGAACTGGCCCTTCAATAGGTTTTTGCCATAAGAAATTAGGTGCAATTTGTAAATTGCCGATGTTGTAGGTGAAACCTGTCAAGAAATTATACTGGTTGCCACTTCCGCTGTCTTTTAGTCTCCATCCTGTAAAAGTCTGGGTATTATCTGCGCCACCGTTGGCCACCAATCCCATAGCAGCACCTTGTGCATACCAATTGAATTTTCCGCCTGCGTAGGTAAATTTCACTTTACCTCCCCAATTGTCTTTATTATTAATTTGGTCTTGATATACATTGCCATCTCTGTACAGTTGGAAATCTCTTCCGTTGAGTGGCTGACCAGCCCAAATTCCACCTAAATCAAATGCAAATTTGCCTAGTTTTCTCTGTATGGCTAAAGTTACTCTTCGGGTTTGTGGTTGAGGGATAGCAAATGAACTTTGGGTAGTTCCTCTTTGGTCTAAGTCTTCGTGATAAACTCCTGTAACATCGAATTTCCCTACTTTTTTAGAATACTTAACCAATACTGCTGGGTTAGCTCCCCACCATAGTTCTGGTCCGAATGCTACTTTTAGTCCATTGATGGCTTTCTTACCAGCGAATTCAAAACCAAAAGGCGCTTCACCATTATAAATGTCGATGTTTGGTCCATAATTGGCTTCTGGATACAATCCGAAAATATCTCCTTCATATCCCCAATGGTAATGGCCAGTTCTGTAGAATCCATTCAAATCAAACCACTTTTCATTCCACTGGTAGCTCGCACTGTAAATTTGAACTCTATTGATGTCTTGCAATTTGGTAGTTGTACCGTCTGCATTCATTACCTCTATTGGTCTTCCTCTGTTTTCATAGAAAATTTGGTCTATAGGATTTTCTGCCACATTTCCTAAAATGTTTACATTGACATTGGCTCTCATATTAGAAGTAGGATTGGCTTCTACACCAATGTAATAAGACTGAGTATGGTCAAAACCTTGTTTGGTAGGGTAAGAAGTATACCCATCTGTTTTATCTTTTGGAGTGGTAATAAGGCTGCCTCCTGTATTGAAAGTATAGAATTCTGCCCTTAGATTGCTAATTTTTAATTTATCGTTGCTTTCTCCTTTTAGAGCAGCTTTATCTCCTCTAGCTCTCAGTTGTGCATCTGCAACATTGATATCATTAAAATAGTTTTTAACAGTATTAGGCGTAATTAATTTAGAAGAATCATAAGGATTGAATTGGTGAACTTGTTTCAAAGCATAGTAAGCAGATCGTGGGTATTCTTGATACAAACCATTGGCATCAGGCGCGCCTTTAGCACAAATCCCAAACCATTCTTCGTTCATGTTATTCTCTCCTTTTTCATAATCTTTAATGTAGCCTCCGTTGCTCCAAGAAGCATTTGCATCATGCACGTCTAGATTTTCGTTTTGTTTGTACTTCCACCAGCCATCACTAAACTGGAAGGTAAATCCACCGATAGAATTATTGGCTTTACCCATTCCTGCTGCATTTTCATAGATTTCTTGCCAATTTCCGAGTAAGTAATAGGTTTGTGCATCTTGGTCTTCTTTGCCTGTAATTTCATTGAAAGCATCAGCACCAAATTCTGTAAACATCAACGGTTTTCCATATTCATTTTTCACACGCAAAAAAGCATCACCAAAGGATACTCCTCTGTACATATTGGTTCCATAGATGTCTATATCTTTACATTCTTTGGCAATGATGTCTAGAAACAATAAATCTCCATTACACATGGCAATAGGATGGTTTTGATCTATAGATTTCATCTCTAGTGCAGCCTCATTGAATAATTGGTACATGGCCTCAGCTCTATGCGTAGATTTTCTTTCTTCTACGGGTATATTTTCAGTCTCTGCTCCATCCCAAAACAATCCATAGTTATTCTCATTACCTAGAAGATACATTAATAATCCTGGGGTATTTTTGTATTGCTGTGTAAGTTGCTTTACTTCGTTTAAGAGGTGTGCTCTGGTATCTGCATTGGCATAATCTGTATTAGGAATCCAAGTTCCTTTAATGGTTAAACCATATCTACCAAAAGAATGATTGAGCATGGTGTATATACCATAATTCTGATAAATGTAAGTTATCCATTTAGCCGGAATACCTGTGTAAACCCTTATGGCATTTACGCCCATATTTTTGAGCAATGACATCTGACTGTCTAATGCAGATTTTATGAAATCATCTTTTTGATTCCATAAAGAGTAATTATAATTGGTACCAATAGGATAATAATCCCAATTCATTCCGTTAATGATAAATGGCTTACCATCAACCAAAAGTTTTTGTCCGCTCGAATTGTTTTCAATTCTTACGTTTTCTGTCTGTGCAAAAAATAAATTGGTAATTAAACAAATAAAAATTATTGCATATTTTTTCATAGTAAATAGGTTATCATAAAATAATTTTTACAAATAAAATCTAGAGTAGATTTAGCTTCATAAATTTAATCTTATAATGCACACCTATTAATATATTTTATATATACATTTGATATACAAACATAAAAATATACACAACTATTTGATTTACAGTATTTAAAAGCAATATTCATGGAACAAATCAAGGAAAAAAAGCTTATCTGTATATCGCTAAAACCTTAATAATCAATTCAAAAAAGAGAGGTTAATATCAATAAAAAATCACAAAAAAAATCACAATTTATCACCCTTAACGTAGAAATAGAGAGATTGCTTTTTCATTTTAATTATTCTTTTAATCATTTTTAATTGATATAAATGTTTTATCATTAAAATAATTTTTATTGAAAAAATATCACCGTTAATTTATGAGTGGCAAAATAGAGACTATAAATCTTCATTCATTTTAGGGAAAAATTCAATATCATTAAAAAATCTAAACTAAGAAATGTTATTAATAACATCAATGTAAGTTATCTTCAACTGTAATCATTTTTACAAATTATAAGTATAAAAAAAGTTTATATTTGTTTGTGTTTAAATTTTACATTATGAAATTTTATTCTCTATTAAGCATTGGACTAATATTTTGCATTCAGTTTTTGAAAGCTCAGACAAACCAAGAAAAACAAATTATTTTTTATAATGTAAGAATATTTGATGGTAAGTCAAGTCAACTTTCTAAACCTTTAAACGTTTACATCAAATCAAATAAAATTGAAAAAATTGATGCACAGCCTATCGATATAAAAGGAGATGTGGTTAAGATAAATGGAAAAGGAAAAACCTTAATGCCAGGATTAATAGACGTACATGTTCACCTAACCTTTGGAGCATTAACCATGGAGGAAATGATGTCAAAAGATTTTAATTTCAATAATGCAATGGCGAAAGTAGGTAAATCAGCAGAAGAAACTTTATTGAGAGGCTTCACAAGTATTAGAGATGCAGGAGGTCCTATTTTTCCTATAAAATCAGCGATAGATAAAAAACAAATCAAGGGGCCAAGAGTTTGGCCTTCTGGAGCAGTGATTAGCCAAACATCCGGTCATGGTGATTTCAGAACGCCTGATGAAAAATCAAGAAGATTTTTTGGTAAACCGTCTAGAGCTGAAGAGTTTGGTGCAACTTTTATTGCAGATGGCAGAGACGAAGTATTAACAGCCACAAGAGAAAATCTTAGATTTGGAGCAAGCCAGATTAAGCTAATGGCAGGTGGAGGTACATCATCTGCTTACGACCCGATAGATGTTACTCAATATACACTAGAAGAAATGAAAGCGGCTGTAGACGCTGCAGAAGATTGGGGAACTTATGTTATGGTACATGCATATACTCCAAGAGCTATTAAAAGAGCCATGGAAGCTGGCGTAAAATGCATTGAACATGGGCAATTATTAGATGAAGAAACGCTTAAACTTATGGCAGCAAATGGAACTTGGCTTAGTACTCAGAACCTGCTAGAATCATCACCTGAAATGACTGAACTTAGAAAAGAAAAAAGAAAAGACGTGATAGAGGGACAAAAAAAATTATGGCCTTTAGCTAAAAAACTAGGGGTCAAACTTGCTTGGGGAACCGATTTTCTTTTTGAACCCAATACCAATAAAGAACAAAATAGCTATATTTTAAAATTACAAGATTGGTTTACTAATGCTGAAATTCTTAAAATGGTGACGCATGATAATGCACAGCTATTAAAATTATCTGGACTAAGAAGTCCTTATACTGGTAACATTGGGGTAATAGAAGAAGGTGCTTTGGCAGATATTTTGTTAGTAGATGGCAATCCATTAGAAAATTTATCTTTAGTTGCTAATCCTGCTCAGAATTTCTTAGTTATTGTAAAAGACGGCGAAATTTATAAAAATATCACAAAATAAATTATAACTTTAAATCAATAAAAAACCCTTAAAAAAGGGCTTTTCATAGGTTTTATAGTCGATTTTTATTTGATCGTTTTGTGTTGGACTTACTTCCCGATACAGAACTTAGAAAATATATTCCCAAGGACTTCATCATTGGTAAACTCACCAGATATTTCACCGAGATGCTCTAGAGAATTTCTAAGTTCATAAGCCAACAATTCTGTTGATATTTGATGAGTAATGGCTTCTTTTACCTTGTACACGGCTTCTATAGATTTTTGCAATGCTTCATAGTGGCGTTGATTGGTGATAACCACATTGCTTTCAGTAGTTTTTAGATTTTCTACATAATGAGAAAGTTCATCTTTTAATTCCTGAAGATGAATATTCTCTTTGGCAGATATTTCTAAAATCTGAATATCTGAAATTGACTGTTGAAAATTTTTTAAAATATCTTCTTTAAGTATAGAATTATTTTGGGTCAACTCAGATTTTGTAATACAAATTATGGACTTTAAATCAGTTCTCATCAGTTCATTCAGCATAGATACATCCTCAGATAAGTCATTTGTATGGGCATCTATAAGATACACTAAAATATCTGCTTGCGCTACTTTTTCTTTAGCTTTTACCACCCCAATAGCTTCTATGGTGTCTTCTGTTTCGCGTAAACCTGCGGTGTCTATTAGTCTAAAAGCATTTCCTTTAATATGCAAAATTTCTTCTATAGTATCTCTAGTAGTTCCAGCAATTTCAGAAACAATAGCTCTTTCTTCTTTTAAAAGAGCATTCAGCAAGGTAGATTTCCCTGCATTGGGCTTCCCTATGATGGCTACTGCTACTCCGCTTTTTATGGCATTACCGTATTGGAAACTATCAATTAATGATTTCAGTTTAAATTCTATTTTATTCAAAAGTTGTGTCAGCGCAGTTCTATCGGCAAATTCTACATCTTCTTCTGCAAAGTCGAGTTCTAACTCTACCAACGAAACAAAATTCAACAAATCATTTCTAAGAATAGAAATCTCATTAGAAATCCCCCCTTTTAACTGTGACATGGCCACCTTTCGGCTGGCTTCATTTTCTGCAGCAATGATATCTGCAATCGCCTCAGCTTGTGACAGGTCTATTCTACCATTCATAAAAGCACGCATGGTAAATTCACCTGCTTTGGCCATTCTAGCTCCGTTTTTTATAAGAGTTTCTAAAATTTTCTTCCCAATATGTGGCGAACCGTGAAATGAGATTTCAACAGAATTTTCAGTGGTGAATGATTTAGGTGCTAGAAATATAGACAACATAATCTCGTCTATTACTTCATCTCCATCTACAAAATAACCATAATGTACGGTATGAGATTTCTGATGTGATAAATCTTTTCCTTTAAAACATTGCTGAACAATAGGCAATGCATCATCACCAGAAATCCTAATAATTCCTATCGCTCCTATCCCATTAGCCGTTGCTAATGCACAAATGGTATCTTGTTTCATAGGGCAAAGGTATAAAAAACATCTCGTAATTGTTAAAATCTATATGATTGATGAAACAAAACACACTGATAGTTTGATACTTAATATTTTTTTATTTACTTTTGGCAAGGGTTATGAATTGAATTTCAAAGAAAACACATTTGATACATGAGAAAAATACTATTTTTCACCTTATTTTTTACGTCATTCATATACAGCCAAATAATTTCTACTGGTGTTCCTCAAGCTATGAAAGCCACTACTGGTGTAGGGCTCCATAAAAATAAAATATGGTGGATCAATTGGGATGTGAATAATGACAAATTGTCTTGGGATAATCTCATTAATTCTGGTGGTGTAAACACTACTTTTGTATCCCCTGCAGGATTTACCTACAGCATTTCAATTACCAATGTTAGAGTATACAACAGCGCAGGAACTGAAATTACCTCAGGAACCAATAGAGTTCTCAATTCTTCCAAAACTACGAGTTGGAGTGGTAACAATATGCCAACAGCATATGCAGGATTTCCTACAGATGATATCATTGCCATCAACCAAAAAAATGAAACCAATGGAGCTGGAGATGGAAACAGAGTCACCTTTAGGCTTACAGTAACTGCTGTAGACCCTTTTGGTGTATCTGGCAATGCCACCGGATTAGTTATTGGTGGTTCAGAATCCCTAGCAGGTACCAATGAGTGGTATACCATCTCTACACCGACAGGCAGAATAAGATTGATTGATAAATATATTAGAAATGATGCTTGGGCCAACTTCGCAGTACAATTACAAGTTTCTAATGCTGGAAAAACCGTAAAGGCAACCAACCATTTAGGTGGAGATAGCAGAGGCGATGTTATTTTATTTGCAGAAGATGTACCCTATATCGATTGTGAACTAAAAGGTGGTGGCGGACAAAGTATTGCCTTAGGTTTTCTAGAAGAATTAGATTATTCAGATGCTCCTGCCTCTTATGGTAGAGCTTTTCACGTTTTTGAAAATAAATTCTCAGGGGGGCTTTTTAGTGATGGCAACACCAATCTTAACATCGCTTCTAATTCTGCAGACTTTATCTCTCCCACAGGACAATTGGCTAAAATAAGCGACCCTACCCTTAGATTGGGAGCAGATATAGACTCAGAAGACATACCTACTCTTCCTGCTGCTGGTGCTAACCCCAATGTAGATGACCTAAATGGCCAAGATGATGAAGATGCACTCCCTGCTACAACTGCCAATTTGAATGGCTATTTTGGTATTAATTATGTTAATATATCCCCTCTCACTTCATATCTTTCTTTATGGATTGATAAAAATAGAAATGGCACTTTCGATGCTAACGAAAAAGTAAGCAATACCATTCCTCCTAATAAAACAGGAATTGCCATATTTGATATTACTTCACTATCTATTCCTACTGGCACTAATTATTATGCTAGAATAAGATACAGCAGTAGAGCCAACTTAGGCCCTACAGGTTTTGCTCCTGATGGTGAAGTAGAAGACCATTTCATTAACATCGTAAACAACTTATACAGCATTTTGGGTACCGTATTTCAAGACAATAATTCCGGGGTCCCAGATGGTATTCCAATAGACAATATTACTGTTCAACTTCTTAATTCTACGGGTACTGTCATCAGTACTACAACTACCAATTACAACGGAGCTTATATCTTTTCAGGATTACCTAATGGCAACTACAGCATAAGAGTAGTATTGCCTACAACACCTAGCTATCAACATGTATCTTCTACAGATTCTACTCCTACAGACGGCATTACAGCAGTAACTATTACCAGTGCTAATAGAACTGCTATTAATTTTGGACTATATTTTGATAAATGTTTCAAAACGTCACCTACTACTTCTGGCGGATTACCTACCCAAAATGGAATTACAGCATTATCTAGAGCAGGCAATGATGGCGATGGCAATACTGCTAATGACTGGCCTATGGTACGAAAAGCAGCATGGACTGCTCTTGAGGCCAAGACCAAAGGCTTTGTAATCAACAGAGTGGCTGCCAATTTTGAAGCACCCTTAGATGATGGCCAAGTCCCATCCATTCCGAACCCCGTCAAAGGAATGATGATTTATGATACTACCAACCAATGTCTAAAAATCTATACAGGAACTACCTGGAAATGTTTCTCCTCACAAAGTTGCCCTGTTGTTAATTAATTACAAAAGAAATATGAATAAAACATTTTTGATAACTACTACTCTTTTTTGTTCTCTTTCATTTGCTCAAGTGGCCATCGGTAAAAATTCTGTGACCAATACTTCCGTTTCTCTAGAATTTGGAAACGTGGCCGGTGATGCCAATAAACAAAAAGGAATTCTCCTACCTTGGGTCAACTCTGCCAATGCAGTGCAAACCGCTGGTGTAGTAACAGGAACCCTTATATTTGACACCAATGACAAGAAAGTGAAATATTATAAAGACACCAATACTACTCCTATTTGGTTTGACCTTACAGTAGATACTACAGGGGTGGTAGACACCTCACTACAAAGTGCCTTAGACGAAAAAACTGAAGCTAAAGTATCGATAGGCACTCCTAGTTCTACTCCCGGTATTCTGGTCTTAGAAGATAACAACAAAGCCATGATTTTGCCATTGGTAGATAAATACTCTTCAGTAGTCAATCCTTCTCCCGGACTTATGGTTTATGACCTTAGTAATGATATGCTCTGTCTATTCAATGGTACGGTTTGGAGCTTTTGGAAACCATAACCACACATCTCTATGAAAAAACTTCTCCTTTTAATCAGTCTATTGCTTATCATTCCAAGCTATCTTTTTTCGCAATCAGCGAATGAAGTAACAGAAGTTTATACCGATTTTAATGGATTTTGGAGCAGCAGTACCACTGCCAATAGCCCAATTAGACCCAATAACAATCATAATCTTTTGGCGATTAAATGGAAAGGAAATATTGTTTCTACAGGTGTAAATGACGCTATATTAACCAGCAATGGGGTTTCATTCACTCCCAGAGTATTTAATGCTTTGCCTGTCAATACCATCCCTCTTGCTAATAGCTCTACCTACATAGGGGTGGGCTTTCAGTTCGGAGGCCCAGGTAATGCCACCGTTCCTGTACCTCCTGTCAACAATAACTTAGGCAGATACCTTGTTGACGGAACTAATGGTCTAAATCTAGGAACTGCTGTTTTTAATCTACCTGCTTCATCCGAAATTAGCTTTGTGATTACCAGTATCAATCCCGCTAGAATTGGTGATGATGCTCCAGATTTTATCATTACCCAAACCGGCCAACCCGCTGGGGCTAATGATACTTTTAGATTGGTCGATATCAACAATAATCCTGTGGGGAATCCTATTACTGTAAATTTTAATACGGTTAGTGTTGTTGGTAGACAAAGCTGGAAGTTCTATCAAGCCAATGTCACCCCTCCTACTTTTGTGTCTAGCTTAACTGGAGAAAGAGAACTTAGAATTCTTGGATTTGACTGGAGTGATTTCGGATTAAACGCTACCAACTACACCCAAGTGGCCCGTTTCATTCAAGTCTTTTCTGGAGGTAGTGATTCTGCTTTTACCGCCTACAACCAAAGTTCTATGACGGTGTATCAATCTATATCTGGCTCAGTATTCAATGATAATGATGGTGGTGTACCTAATGGAAACGGATACGGAAATGCCACTGTTGAACTTTTAGATGCTAGCAATAATATTGTAGATACTACTGTAACCAATGCTATTGGAGCTTATGTTTTCCCCAACATTCCTCCTGGTAATTATACTGTGAGGCTGGTAGTTCCCAGTGGTTTTTTTGTGGTTGGCAATGCAGAAGGAAATACCAACAATACCCTCTCTGCCAATATATCACTAACTGCGGGTGCTACACTTCGTAATTTTGGTATCAACCAACCTCCTGTTACCAATAATGACAATATTACCACCACATTCAATACACCTGTTAATTTTAATATTTTATCCAATGACGCTGACCCTAATTCGGGAACTATTATTGCATCATCTGTTAACCTTAGTACCCCTCCTGGTGCTACTGCAATAGTAACAGACGGCACTGGTAATGTAAAAGGGTTTACACTTGCTGCTCAAGGCACTTGGTTAGTCAATGCCTCTGGCATTCTTACCTTTACTCCTACTACTGGCTTCAGCGGAAATACCACTACCATAACTTACACCGTAAAAGACAATGCAGGACTCACCAGTAATGCAGCCAATATCAATATTACGGTATTTCCTTATTGCTTTAAAACTCCTCCTTCTACTACTGGAGGATTACCTACTGAAATAGGAATGACCGCTTTAGGAAGAGCTGGCAATGATGGTGACGGCAATACCGCCAATGATTGGCCTATGGTAAGAAAAGGTGCTTGGACTGCCCTAGAAGCAAAAACCAAAGGATTTGTAATCAATAGATTAAGCAGCGCCCAGATTGCTGCCATTCCAGCCGCTAACAGGGTCAAAGGAATGATGGTCTATGATACCACCAATAAATGCCTTAGCATCTATAACGGCACTTCATGGCAATGCTTCAGTACTCAAACCTGCCCAACAGTGAATTAATATAATTGATAAGTGATAAGTGATAATTGATAATTGATAATTGATTACTGATAATTGATAATGAACACTTCCAATTACTTACCCTATAACCTTATAACTTATAACTTCCATCTCCCATCTCCGCGTACTTTTCAGAATATCTCTAGATATTCCTTTGAGAAACTCAAAAACATAAAGCCTATCAAAAACTCTCTGTGAACTTTGTGTTTAAAAGCTCTCCATCTTCTATCTTCTATCTTCTATCTTCTATCTTCTATCTTCCATCTCCTATCTTCCATCTTCCAACTTCCAACCTAAATCTTAATATAAATCTTCTTCTTATCCAGAACATACCCTACCAACCAACAAATCAACATAAAAACTATAGAGAATAAAAACGAACCCAGATAATCTCCAAAAGGTTGAAACAGGTTCTCATAAATCCAAAGGTAAGAGGCTTTGCCAGCAATAGGAATTCTCCACATAATAGGAACCAGTAGTTCTGATAAAAGATAAATGGCCAAAGTATTTTTACCAAACACCTCAAAGAAATATACCCCTTGAGATAAACGTAAAAAATCACTGTAATAAACCACCAATCCCAAAACTGAAGCAGACAAACCTACGGTAAGCAAAACATAAGAACTGGTCCATAATTTTTTATTGATTTCAAAACCATAACCCCACAAAAAACCAACAGCTATCAATACAAAACCGAGCATAAAGATTTTTGCCAAACCTTCATACGTCTTCCCTTTTTCTTGAATCAGTTTCCCCACAAAATACCCTGCTATTACATTCACCAACGCAGGAAAAGTACTCAGAAAACCTTCTGGGTCAAAGGCAAAACCCTCACCATGATAGATATGCCCTTCGCTTAGTAGTTTCATATCCAAATCAATTACAGGATTTACTCTCATATCATAAGGCCCATAGAAATGGTATATCAACGCATAAACTACCAAAATAAAGGCACTGATGTATAGCGATACTTTGGGCTTAAAATAATACAGCAACAAAGAAGCCATCCCATAACACAAGGCTATTCTTTGTAACACCCCAAAAACTCGGGTCTGCTCAAAAGGAAATGATTTGATATTGAATTGTTCATCTACATTAAAAAACGGAAACCAATACATTAAATATCCCAAAAGAAAGATGATAAATGTTCTCTTAAAGATTTTGGTCAATACCTTAGAAGCGGGCATTTTTCTCCATTTATCCATTACAAAACTCATAGAATTGCCCACCGCAAAAAGAAAAGCCGGAAACACCAAATCTGTTGGCGTAAAACCATTCCATTGGGCGTGCAACAACGGTGCATAAGTGGTGCCCCAACTCCCAGGAGTATTCACAATGATCATAAAACAAACCGTCATCCCACGGAAAACATCTAAAGCTAATGAACGATTACTTAGTTGCATATATATCTTTTGTTTATAGTTTAATATTGTTTGATATGGTTTGAAATTGTTTGAGGTTGTTTGAGGTTGTTTGAAATACTAGCTAATCAAATGCATCAATCATCCTCCAGCTTATGGCTTATGGCTAATAGCTTTTTGCATCCATCTCCCATCTCCGCGTACTTTTCAGAATATCTCTAGATATTCCTTTGAGAAACTCAAAAACATAAAGCCTATCAAAAACTCTCTGTGAACTTTGTGTTTAAAAGCTCACCAACTTCCATCTTCCATCTTCCATCTTCCATCTCCCATCTCCGAGTACTTTTCAGAATATCTCTAGATATTCCTTTGAGAAACTCAAAAACATAAGGCCTATCAAAAACTCTCTGTGAACTTTGTGTTTAAAAGCTCTCCATCTTCCAACTTCCATCTCCCGTCTCCCATCTCCGCGTACTTTTCAGAATATCTCTAGATATTCCTTTGAGAAACTCAAAAACATAAAGCCTATCAAAAACGCTCTGTGAACTTTGTGTTTAAAAGCTCTCTATCTACGATTTACGATTTTTGATTTACGATTTAACTTCTGACTTCTGACTTATAAATTCCAACTTCCATCTTCCAACTTCCATCTCCCATCTTCCATCTTCTAACTTCCTACTTCTACTGCCATTTCCCAAAATACTTATCATACAATTTCATACTCAATTCTAGGGTATTGCCTTTTGGTTTTGTAGGATAAGGATTCTGAGCTTCAGACCAACTCCATGCAAATTCATTGACTTTATTAATCATTTCCTTTTCGTCTAAGGTCTTGCCTTGTTCTACGGCATTGATGGCATCATTGATGAATATCTTCCAACGTTCACCATAGAAATCCTTCATCAGTCCTGCAATGGAACGATTGGCGTAATCATTCAAATCTCTGCCTTTTTCTCCCCAAACAGTAATGATTTTTCGAGCGTCTTTTTCGTAATAGTGCTTTTCCGAAGGAATGGTGGTCATGGCTTTGGCCTCTTCTATCCACGTGCCTAACAAATAGTTTTTATTACTTCCTAGAAGTTCATCAATATCATGAATCAGTTCTAGCATTTTTTGACCCTGAACCTTCATTTTTACCACATCTTTGGCATCATAAGCTTGGGTAAATTCATCTCTGTATTTCACGAAAATATTCCCTAGCACTTGCTTACCTACTACCGTAAGGTCGTCATTGTAGGTATCTGTGTTTCCTTTGGCCAAGATGAGTAACCTCCAAGCTTTCGCCAAATCACTATTTTTATACTTAATACCCGGATTTACCGTCCAGTTGAAATATCCTCGCAATGATGGTTTAGAATTCGTTAAATCTCCCTTCCCTACATCAGAATAGTCTACATAAATCTTTTCAGAAATCAACTTCCACGCTGCTGCAGCATTCTCGTCAGATTTTCCTAATCTGGTTTTGGCATAGGTTTCTACAAAAGGTTTCATACTGCTGCCTTTGGTCCATGCCTTATCCAATACAAATTCGTACATCACGGGATTATTCCCAAAACCTTCTAAGGTAGCTCCCAATCCCCAAAAATTCTTACCTCCGTTTAGATAGGTATTTTCTATTTTTTCATCTGCATCTTTCAGATTACCATGCAATGTAGTATTACCCCCAAAATTCCCTAGATAACTCCAAATGTAGGGTTGACCAAAGAAAGATTCGGTACGTTTCCAGACTTCTGTATTGTCACAGAAATAATCCAGTAAAATCATCTTTCCTTGCGGTACCGCTTGCAAATAAGCTTTTATGCGCTCATTCGTCCATTTATCTTGCATAAAATAGAAAATCCAACCCATCTGCAACCATTCTGCCTTAGCATCTACCTTAGTTAGAGATTCATAAATATGTTTAGAGACATCTGCCAAATACTGAGGTTCCCAACTTGGCGGTGTTACCTCATTGAAAGGGTCTGTACCGTAGATATGGTCGGTACCAAATTCTTTGGTTTGTTCTTTCAGAAATGCTTCTTGAATTTGATTGAACAAAGGGTCGAAAGAATCTAAAAAATAACTCTGGTATGGCGAACTGAAATTGCCCCATTCTCCTAGCGAAGTGATTTTAGCATTCGGAAATTTATTTTTAAGAGCTTTTGGCACGTGCCCAGCAAACGCTGGCAATACGGGCTTCATATTCAGTGCTCTGGCCCTTTCTAGAATTTTCTTTTGAAGGTCTGCTTGTCCATCTATCCAAGACATCGGTAGAGGACCTTCCCAATGGTCTATATTCGCCATTCTATGCCAAGGCAGATAAGCTGGCCCTGTAAAGAACCCTCTGATTTCTTCGTCTGTTAACCCAAATTTTTTCCATACATTCAACCATACTTTTTCTTGTCCGGTAATTGCCAAAGGAAGGTTCACCCCGTTGAGTGCCATCCAATCGATGAAGCGTTCCCAGTCTCTCCATTTCCACCAAGGCATGGTGTAGCCAAAAGTGCAGTAATTCAAGAAAAAACGATGCTGCACCCTAGCTTCATTGCTAATGGTTTCTGTAAACGTGGGCATTTCTTTAGGCAAGACAATCTGATTGTCAGCAAACCAAGACACCGAAGTATGACAATAGTTTTTAAGATAATAATGAAATCCTACCGCCATAGCATTGGCAGAGTTAGCGGTGATATGCAACTTACCGTCTTTGAATTGAAGTTGATACCTATCTTTTTGTTCTGAGTTAGATTCCTGATGGAAAACCACTCGCGAAGAAAACGCGGGGGCTATTCTTTGTACCAATGCTTCTGCAGCAGCTACATCTTTGTTCTTCGCAAAAAGTCCTAAGACGATGAATAGCAATAAAGAAGAAAACCACTTTTTCATTTGTCGATTTTTTAAAGGTCAAATAGAAACGCTTTCTCTTCTTGTACCTCTCTTTGCAGTAGCGATTTCATATTTCCTATTTTTAGAGGGATAAAGATAAGAAATTATAGTCTCAATTTGATACTTTAAAAGGTCTTTTGGTAGATGATATCCGGTCGTTGGTATAAATCCATAAATAATTTACCCATAATGCATTATCATAATTCATTCAGATTGTTCATTAACAGTAAAATACACAAAGAGCGCAATTAAAATTTTCATTGAATTTGTTGTTAAGTAAAAATCATTTGATAACAAACTTTTTGCTCCCTTTGCGTTTAATTTTTTATATAATGCACTAGAGTTTAAGTTATTAGTGTTGAGCTGAATTGCAATTAATTTAATAAAGCTCAAAAATAAGAGCGATTCAAAAAACTAATCAAATAAACAGTTGGCTTTTATATCATATCACAAAATAATACAATCTTCTTTTCCGAAATAAAAGCTGTCATGATTTTTATCATTTTATGTTAATTCTAATATTTTTTATAAACATTTTATTTAACATAATCTATAAATTTATAAATTAATTATTCTAAAAATTAAATGAACTATGAAAAAATTCTTTACCTTCTTTACAGCTTTGCTATTGAGTAATGCTTTATTTTCCCAGTCTGTTGTTAATATTGGATCAGGCTTCGCATCTCCATATAATGTTTTAGTTGATAGCAATCAAAACATTATTGTTACCGATTTTGAAAATCTAAGAATATTGAAATTAGATACTAATGGTCAATTAATTACTAGTTATAGCGATAATTCTTATAAACCTGTAGGGTTAGCTCTTGACAGCAATGATAATATGTATTTTACTTGTGTTAACCAACCTAGTGATAATATGATGCATGTAAAAAAACTGAATGCTGATGGTACTGGTCTACAAACAATAGCTGATATTATTGGAGAGAATTATGGTCTTTGTATAGACTCTAACAATAAGCTATATGTGGCGGACCCTCTAAATAAATCTATCATAAAAATGGATTTAGATGGCACTAATGCAACTATATTAGGAAGCGGTAACATAGAGCCTATTTCTATTGTAACAGATAATAATGGACATCTCTATTTTACAGAATTCACAACTGACAAAATTAGTAAAATAGATGTAGACGGTAATAATTTAACGGTTTTAGCCACTAACCTTAATGGTCCAGTGGGAATTAACTTAGATAACAATAACAATATCTATTTTACAGAAGCAAAATCAAATGAAATTAAAAAAATGGACATCAACGGAGGTAATATAACCACCTTAGCTACAGGAATGAACTTTCCTTTTGGAATAGACACAGATGCCAATGGTGTAACCTATGTTTCTAATATTGGTGATAATACCTTAAAAAAAATAACAATCAACAACCTAAAAACCAACAATCTTGAAAAACCTTTATTTACCCTCTCACCCAACCCTGCCAAAGACCAGGTAACCTTTACTCGCCTCAATCAAAATACTGAAATCAAAATTTATGACCTCACAGGAAAACTAATTTATAATACCCAAGTGAAAGGCAATACTTACACCCTAGACACGTCTTCTTTTAAAAATGGAGTTTACTTGGTGAAGGCCAATGAACAAACCTCAAAATTAATTATTTCTAAATAATTTATGATTTAATGACATATGCATTCCTAAGTTTTAGAAATGCAAATACTCGAATTGATATTAATTTTTTAAGCAATAGCTTATACAAACTCAGCTATGAAAATTAGAAGCTATTGCTTAATTATATAACAAATAACCATACCTCCATACTCTTTGGTTCATTTCTTTCTTTTTTTAGAAATCTGATGCTCCTCCCAACTTTTTGGGTTATTTTTAATGTATTCTGTTATTCTCCAAAAGGCGAGGTCGTTTCTTATGATATGTTCATAATAATTGCGTTGCCATAATCTCTTATTAAACGGTGGCCATCCCAATGATTTTACGCCCCGAATGTATTCTACGGTGGTTATGGATTTGAACGCGCCTATTATATCACCAACCGTCACCGTTTTCGTCGTTGTCGTCGTCGTCGTCGTTGTCGGGGCAACCCCTTGTGGTTGCCCGTCAATATGGTCGACCACGAGGGTCGACCCTACGGTTTCGTTATCCAATTTTTCTGTATTTTTTATCGTCGTTGTTCCGACGATGATTTCTAAAATGGCATGGAAATGGTCGGGCATAATTACATATTCATGGCAATGAATATTGGGGAAACGTATTTTCAATTTCAACCATTCTGATTCTATCATTTGGCCAGCTTCATTCAATATCATTTCACCATTGATGATTTCCCCAAATAAATGGGCTCTGTCTTGACAACAAATGGTGATAAAATACCATCCTTCTTGGCTGTAATCATAACCTTGCAGTCGGATAGAACGGCGCTGGTAGCCTTCTTTACGGTAATGGTACATTAGTTTTATTTTGAACCTTAGGGTTCTATTGATTGGTTATTAATCTAACTATTTCTTCTTTTTGTATTCTGTTTGGCAATGGGTACACCCCCATTCTGGACTGTCTTGGGTGATGCAACAACCGCCGATGATTAACTTTCCGTTTTCGTAGCGTTCCCACGATTCTGGTGATGGCATTCCGTAGAGGATTTTCACCACGGTCTTTTTGCCACACTTTTGACATTTTATAGGTTTGCGAAGTACTTTTATGGGTTTCATTGGGTTATTGTTTTTTTGATGGTTTTATAAAAGTACAAAAAAAATTATTCATAATAAATCTTTCGGGTAAACTCTGCATTGCGTATTTTTTTGTCCCCTGCTTTTTTGTATCGGATTTCTTTTGTCCAGTTTCCGTAGGGGTCGTACTTATACTCAAAAGAAAACATGAGGGAAGAAACCAAATCTCCATATTCATTAAATACATTGTCATCAGTCGGTTTTTCGTAGTTCAAAGTGTTGTACAAACTAGAACTTACCAATTCATCTTTCGGTTTGTAGATATACGCAGCATACGTATTATTCGCATAATCATAAGTTGCTTTTTCGTATCCCAACTCTCCATTGTTAATAACCTGAAAGACCGGATTTCCTCTTTCATCATTTTCTATACTCACCACTTCTATCAATTGGTTTTTGGCATTGTACTTTTCATATCTTATCAAAAAATGATGGTCGTCATAGATATAGTGTGTAGACGTTATTTCATTTCCAAAAAGAGGAATCTTACGCGTGGTGGTACTTTTAACTTTTAAGGTATCCGCTTCATATTCATTGACCATTTTAAAGATTAATTCATCATCTTCATTATACCTTTCTTCTTGGGTTAATCTAAAATGAGCGTTTAGATAGGTGATTTCTTTTCTTTTTTCGGTATTGTTTACATTATAAAAAACGGTTTTAGATTCTATTTTTTTTATAGGCTTCTTTTTACCGATTTCATAGGCATCATTTATGTGCAGTGTGGTGTATATATTCTGTGCCTTGCCCTGAAAAGAGACAAAAATAATCAACAAGAGAGAGAATAAGGTTCGCATGGTTATTGGTTTTTGATGGGTATTATAATGATAATTTTGGCTAATAGAATAGCTAGTTATTCAAAATCTTATATTTATATGCTCTAAATCCCATTATTAATATTAATTAATTTATAATTTTTCAAAAGCTTTTTGAACAACTTTTGCAATTCTTTTTCTTCTTTCCAAAAGAAAATCTTGATAGTTCATTTCCTCCCAATTTTCTGGTAAAGCATGCCAATAGTACATTCTTTGCCATACATCATTATCAAATCTACTTCTATAATATGGTAAATATATCTTAGGTTCTTTATCACTTATAGCAATATTATCACTCCATTCTACTAATGCAAAATTGGCAATCTGATTGTAATCTCTTTGTTCGGTAACACCGTTTCGCATTAACCAAGCTTTTGGAAATAAATGATGTCTTTCTAAAGCAGATTTATTTGCTCTTAAACCAGATTCCAAAAGTTCTTTGACTTGCAGTTTTGAAAAAAGACCAAGTGCATTATGTATGTTTAAAGATGCATAATAAGCAAATAAAGATGGCGAACGGAATGATGAAGTTGCCAAATCCATAGGAAGTGTAACCTCCCAAAAATCTGATGTCAATTGAGAATCAACAATTGAGTTGAGTTCTTTTACAAAATCATCAGCATTTTCTACAGAACGGAATTTTGCTAAATCCATTTCCATAGCAGTTTCAGGAGACCCTGTGTACCTTCCGGTAATAGAACACATAAAAAACCATTTGGCTATTAGTTTTTTTAATTCATATAAATCTACTTTATAATCTATTCTGCCAATCAAAAAGAAGACATAAGAGTATAAAATATTGTTATTAGAAGAAATGAAACTTTCGTTATTATACCCTGCTTGTTTTAATGCTTTGATGAACTCATGCCAATTCTGAATATCCAAAGTGTGCGCTTGTGCTACTTTCAATTTTTCAAACTGTTGTTCTCTTCTTTCTTCACTAAACAATCCTGTCTCTAGATCTTTTCCTCTCAAGATACTGTAAATGTATTGTAATCTCGCTCTTCTAAATGCCAAACCAACACTTGCTCTTAACATTTGTTCTGGTTTTGGCACTATGAGGTAATTAAATGGAGTTGCGTAAGTAGTAGAAGGTAATCTAGCATCACGACAGAAGTTTTCTAAATTGGTTCTTCCTTCATCCCAAAATACACTCATTAAGGTTAAAATGAAATCTGCTTGGTTGAGGGTTTTTCCTTCGGAATTGATTCTTACAAAAACATCTGCAACTTGTTCTTCGTCTATTTCTTGTGAAAGTTCTAAAACAGAAAATGGATAGTTTTCTAAATTCTTCAGTCGCATAAATGCTTCTTGAATTTTCATCTCTAATTCATCTGAAACCACAATATGATTTTTCAAGTTAGCCACAAAATCCATGATGACTTTAAAAATATTGATGTTGGGTTGCCATAAATCTGAAATGTTTTGATAATATCTAGGATTCCTTTTTATAGCGGCATCTGGAACTTCAAATTTATTTTCTAAAGGATTGAAAGCAATTATAATTTTTGTCTTTTCGTAGTTTTCTCGAATGACTTCTTGTCCTTTTAGCACCGCATACAATGATGTTAATCTTTGCTGACCATCTACAATTAAAAGATTGGCAAACTTTTGTTTGATATCTGTACCAATTCCTTTTACCCCATCTATATTGGCATTTTCCCAAAAAAGAAAATAACCAACAGGATAACCTTTGTACAAACTATCAAAAAGGTCACGCACTTTGGTATCTTTCCATACAAAAGGTCTTTGAATGTCTGGTAAGCCAATAGTTCCTAAATCTATATTTTGAATGAGTGAATTGAGATTGTATTTTACATCTTTAAAAAGTGTTGCCATGGTTTTGCTTTAATTTTTTGTTTTTAATTTGGGTGATGAATTAGTCTTATTATATTGCCTTAATCATTTTTGTAAACTTTTCCAAAATAGCGTATTTTATTTAATAACAAATATCTTAGATTTTTATCAATTAATAATAATTCGTCATTTATCATTTAATAATTTTTCTAATTCTTTTAGTTTTAAATTTAACGCCACTTTTTTATTGAATTGCTTACTGTTAGTTATTGCGAGTTTTAGCTTATTAATATCTCTCTTTATTATATCCAATTCTTTTTGTGATTCTACTAAATGTTGAATAGTTTTTGAATCAACTAAGTTTAGCTTGAATTGTTCACAAAAATCTTTATACAACCAATCTAAGGAGTTTTTAAGGTTAATTATCAAGTTAAAGTCTGATTTTAATGACCATTCTGTGGTAAAAGTATAATCTATAACTGCATGATCTGGATTATTTGGATTGCTATGTTTGGGAGAAGTAGAAACGTAAAATTCATCCTTAAAAATAATTATGAAAATAATGGTATATGGAATTGTTTTGTCAATTACTTCCAATAATTTTTTAATATTACTTTTTTCTTTTAATTCAATAGTAAATATTTGTATCTCTTCAATCTCCTTGCCTTGCAAATTAATGGTCTCAAATGATAATTTATTTACCCAAGTGATTTTAGAAATATAAATAGAAAAGTCCTTTTTTTGTTTATTTGTTATATAAGAATCAAAGGAATTTTTGGGAATTACTTTTTTTACTTCAGTGGATGTAGGTAGATTAAACATATCAAATTTCATTAATACTGTTACTATTTTACAATCAGAAAAGAAATTAATTTAAAATCCTCTATTCCTTTGAACCTATCTTTCATTATTGTAGTTCCTCCCGCTCTAAATAAGCTTAGAATCTCTTTTTCCTCTTCCGTTTCTAAGATGGAGCCTATAGCATTTTTAAGCAATTCAGAATAATGAGACATATTATGATATTCATCTGTTTCTTCACTTACCTTTTCACAGAGAGAAATGATTGGCTCTTTTATTCCTTTGCAAAGTTTTCTAATTGCATCTAATGTTTTCTTAGAATCAATATGATTAAGAATTAATCTGCCTTCATTACTTATATAAACCAAATAAAAAGGATGAAGGCGATTGAGTCTGTTAATATTAATATTTTCATTGATGTTTTTTAAAACAAAAATAACACCTGGTCTCAAAATATCTGTAGATTCTACTACTGCATGAATGCCTTCTGGTATATCAATCATTTCGCCATATTCTTTGATAAAGTTTGATAAATCTATTCTAAAGTCATTAAGTCCCAAGTCTGTAATGTCTATTCCTTCTCTTAAATCCTCTAAATCTGTTACTTCTTCTTGAAGTTTTTTTAATTGGATTTTTCTGTATTCTAAATCTTTTTGGTTTTCTTTAAGTAAATTATCATCAGCAGTACCAGATAAGTCTGAAATAAGCATTCTATCTTCTACCCTTTGTTTCAAATTAATGTAGTTATCTAAAGTAATATCTGGCCAAAAATTCACCAGAGTAATAGATTCATTTTTAGAACCTATCCTGTCTATTCTACCAAATCTCTGAATGATTCGAACTGGATTCCAATGAATATCATAATTAATCAAATAATCACAGTCCTGAAGATTCTGTCCTTCTGAAATACAATCTGTGGCAATTAAAATATCTATTTCTTCATCAATTTTAGGGTAAACCAAAGCTTTGTCTTTTGATAGCGGAGAAAAACTGCTTAATAAAGCATTAAGTTCTGTAGGAATATTTTTAGTTGTGGCCACTCTTCTAGAACCTGAAATAAGAGTACTGTTTATATGATATTTATCTTTAAAAACCCGACTAACATTCTCATATAAGTAGTCTGCGGTATCTGCAAATGCAGTGAAGATGATTACTTTTTTATTATTACCGTTAAAAGGATTATTGATTTTAGCTTCAATATTTTTGATAAGTGTTTGGAGTTTATAATCAAATTTTGGGGTAATTTTATTTACTTTTTTCATTAATTCATTAAGAATTTCTAAATCTTCTTCTAGATCTTCCTTCCATTGTCTGCGATCAATATCTGCTAAGTGAACTTTTACTTTATTGCCAAATAAATTTTCCTCGTCTCCCCAATTAGAATCCCAATCAAAATTTTCATTTTCAGTATCGAAGTGACTACTTGTTAGCGATTCTAAACCGTCTTTATTCAATGCCTTTAAAGTATTTTCTATTTGAATTAATATACCTTTCGTTGTAATTCTAAAAGAGTCTATAGAACTTTCTATTCGCTTCAAAAGATTAATGCGCATTAGAATTTTCAAACTCTTTTCTCTATCAAGTTGAGTAAGTTTTCCACCTTTCGTTTTTTTATCATATTTATCTGCATATTTGGGTAATTGGCTTGGCAGAATATATTTTAGTGGAGAATATACCGAAAGATTTAATCTACTTAAAAAATCAGCAATTTCTACATAGGTCAAACTATGATCTTCTGTTAAAGAACATTCTAAGGATAAAGGTTTATTTCTTTTGGGAAATTTTCCAATATCTGCGGTATCATAATAAGTGGTAATATGTTTTCTAGAGCGGGCAATGGTTAACGAATCCAGAATTTCAAAAAAATCAAAATCAAGCATTTCTAAAAGTTTTTCGGTAGTTCTTTCAGAAATATCCATTTTAGACCATTCATTAAAAGCAGTTTGTGCTCTTTTAAAAATTTTATCAATGCCGTTGTGTGTATCTAATTTGTCATCTATTATTGTAGAATCACCTTCGTAAGCTAGTGCTAATTGATTTTTAAGATCACTAAAACGATTATTTACTGGGGTAGCAGAAAGCATTAAAACCTTGGTCTCTATACCATCGCGCATTACTTTTCTCAATAATTTTTGATAACGGTTTTCTTTTTCGGAATACGTAAGACCAGCGTTTCTAAAATTATGAGATTCATCAATGACTACCAATCCATAATTCCCCCAGTTTACATTGGCTAAGTTTCTACCATTACTCATCCCGTTTTCTCTTGATAAATCGGTATGGAAGAGCACATCATAACGCAATCTATCTTGAGCTAAAATATTGTTTTTATCATTATGACGATAAGTATTCCAGTTGGCTTCCAGTTTTTTCGGACAAAGAACCAATACATCTTTGTTTCGCATTTCATAATATTTGATAATCCCTAAAGCCGAGAATGTTTTACCCAAACCCACACTGTCTGCCAAAATGCAACCCTTATATTTTTCTAGTTTATTAATAGCCCCTATTACTGCATCTTTCTGAAAATTAAATAGTTTATTCCAAATGACAGTATCTTTAAATCCTACTCTATCATCTGGTAAATGATCTAGACTTAAGTCATCTAAAAAATCATTGAAGATATTATAAATCGTTATGAAATAAATAAACTCTGGACTGTTTTCTTTAAACGCTTTTTCAAAATACTGCTGAACTTGTTCTGTTACTTCTTCTAAATCTTCTTCGTTTTCCCATATCTGGTTAAACCAGTCTAAATAAGCTTTACTATTGGGATAATCTGTTTTTTGAATTAAAGTAGGAAAACCCTTTTTAGGAGTCACGCCTAAATCTGACGTAGTAAAACTTTGCAAATTATTCCATGCAAACTCTTCATTTTCTGAGTTTTGTGAATGGATAATTCCAGGAATTGGAAAACCTGTTTGTTTATTAGATTTGAATGTTACTTTTTCTTTCACCCATTTACTGCATTCTTGTGCTATTGCGCGCTGATTAAGCTGATTTCTTAACCGCAACTCAAAATCTCCACCACAGAGTTCTGCTTCTTTGTAGAGATGTGGAATAAAGAATTTAGGAACTTCTTTCTTAAGGTTATCTTGAATAAAAGTGGGCGATGTAAAAACAAAACGCAGTTCTTCTATATTTTTAAGTTCTTTTCTCAATGCTTCAAAAGCATAGATAGAAAACGAAGAAGCTGCAATAGATAGTTTACTTTTTTTACCAATGCTTTCTTTTAAATCGTCTATTAAGCGGGTGTTGATATTGTCAATTAGTTTCATTACAAATCAAATGTTTTTAAATAGTCAACAAATTCGTAGAAATTTTTCCCATTAGTCCAAATTGGTTTATTTATATATACAGATTCTATTTTTTTATCTAAAACAACATTAATATTCTCACTTTTAGAAAGATTATCGAGTCCATTATCCCAGTTAATTATCTTGTCTCCAATTTGATAACCAATGTCTTTTACAAATTTCGCATTTTTGATAAAATATTCTTCAGTGATTTCGGTAATATCATCAGGTCTTGTTACAACACATAAAGCATAATTATCTTTTTCTTTAACGGCAGTACGTCCTTGCAAAATCGACATACGTACATTTGGCTTATCTTCAATAACATTTTTAATCTCAACAGAAAATTTATCAGATTTAAGAACCAGTTCAAAATCTTTACCTACATCTGGATTTCTAATCTCAATTTGAAGATTGAGATTTGAAAAAACTTTTTTGAACGCATCTTCAGCTGTTTTTCCAATTTGTTTCCATTTTTCTCTTTGTACTCTAAGATTAATCATTTCATCAGCCTTTTCCAATAGTTCTTCAGTCCCTAATTCATTTGCAACTCTCTCTAGTTCCTTCATTTCAGCGGTAGATAATTTGATTTTTGCTAATTCAGCAATATCTTCCATTGATTTGCCTGATTGCTTTAATGCCATTATTTGCTTACTGAATCCATCTCCTAAAGAAATCACATATAACATATCTCTTTTTGAAGCAAAAGTTTTTAGATATGCTGAAGCATCTGAATGTTTTTCATACCAACTATTAATTTCTAAAAAAACCTGATGGAGTTCACCATCTTTTGAAACTTTAGTCTGAATATTAGGATCAAGGAATAAATTATCAATTTTTTCTGTGATTATTGGTATAGAAGCTGTTCTAAAATTTGAAATATTTAATTTATTTGATACCAAAAAAGATCTTACATTATACTTACAATAATCTTTAACAATATCTTTCAAGTTTTCATCGAAATATTTTGTATCCTCTTCTTGAAATATAGATTCCGAATCATAAGCAAAATCCCCATTTTGCATTGGTATTACTTTGTATTTGGCAATAAAACCTTTAATATCTTCTCTCGAACTATTTATATAATTAATAAATGAACTTAACCAAGTGTACGCTGACTCTTCATTACTGTCAAAATAAGTTTGAGCAAATGAATTAAAATTTTGCTCTTTTTGAATTAACCAACACAAATATTTTGCAGTCCACAATTCCGCAGGATAACTAAAGTTCTCATAATCTATTGAAATTATTTTTCTTTCACTAACTTTTTCAGGAAGTAGTTCCTTTATAATATCTAACCATTGTTCTCTCCTCGGTGCTCTATCACTTCTAAACAATGTGTTTATGTGTAAAATTGAGTTAATCTGTTCATCTGTTGCTTCTTCAATCTTAAGTTGACTTATAAGATCCGAATTGAGTGATTTGTAAAATTCATGTAAATTAAATTCTTTAATATCATTGACTTTGCCTAAGAATTTATTTAAAAACTCAGTATCTAAATCCCTTCCGAGTTTTCTGGAAACATATTTCATTTCATCATCAATGTCAGGATACTGAGAAACTTCCAATCTAGTTTTAAATTCATTTTTCTCATTGAGATAAATTGGATATGATTCTCCTAACTTCGAATTTTTTACTTCTAAAAAATCATAAACTTTCTTTAGCTTTTGATACGTTTCCGGCTTTGTAAAATCGACAAAATTAGGTAAGCCAGCCAGTAATTGTTCCAAAGAAATTGTAACTTCGGTATTCCAACTATGATATTCTTGATTGATAATTTTATTCCAGTCTTTTAAGCTTTCAGAAGATGGAACCTGATTGGGTATTAAATCCTTTAATAATTCAAAAAATTCTAAGTCAGTCGCCAAGTCAATTATTGGAAATCTGGCTTCCTTAATTAGACTGAGATTTCCATTTGCATTTTTAACAATAGCTTTCTCAGATATTAAGGTTCTAATAGGTTTTTGTATATTCTCCAAATACCATTCTTCATTATGATATTTCTCTACAAATTCAGGTAAACCAGAAAGCGCTAAGTGATGTAAATTATCACAATTGGAATCTATTAACGTAGAAATAAACTTCAAATATTCTTCAATAAATTCTTTGAGATAAAAGCGATTATTATCAGCCGTAGCATCTTGCATATTATCATCTTCTTTTTTTGTTCTAATTCCATCCCGCTCCTCTGTCGGCTTAAAGTTTTTATGCTGTACAAAAACGGGTAAATGGAAATTTTCAGAACCTATCAATGGAAATTCTTTATATAATACTGATTTACCCTCAATACTTTCTATACTATAAATTCCATCATTATTTATAACTGGAAGTCCAAAAATTATTGATTCTGTTTCCTTATATAAGATTCCAGAATTATTTTCTACTTCTATATAATCCAACCCATCTATTGAGCTTGGAACAGGATTAATTTGAAAAAATTTCTTTACTCCATCTCTAATAATTGTTACAGAGTTGATATGCTTTTTTTCTTTTTTATTTATTAGAAGTACAAATGGAATATTATTTTCCAATTCTTCCAACCCACTAATTGCGTATTTTTTTGAAGTAACAGACAAAGGATATGTAAATGAATGAAGCAAAACGTCTATGTTTTCTGCAGGATTATCAACGATTTCATCAATTTGCTGAAAAGCATTTAATAAAGATTGTTTCATTTGTTCTAAGGCCTTTGTTTCCTCCAAAGTTGCTGCAGTTCTATCTATTTCTAATATAAATTTTCTTAAAGTTGCATCTTCTTTTCTTTGATGAATTCCATTAATGGTAAGTTTTCTACTCAAAATATGTGTTGTAATAAATCCTGTCCCATATTTTCCAGTTGTTCCGTCAACTCCACTTAATGATTTTGTAGATGTTTTGTATAATAGTGCAAGCAAATGTTTGGTTTCAAAAGCAGAACCGTTATGTGAAAATATAATTTCATCATTTTTTAATTCATAAGTAATGTTAACACCTTCTTCTGTAGCTACATCTTTAGCGTTTTGTAATAATTCCCATACCCATCTTGTTTTTTTATTTTCCGGAAATGTATTTAACCTATCTATATCGTGAATAATATCTCTTGCTTCACTTTCGCTTCTCTGCAATTCTCTTTCTTTTTGAGCTTCTGTCATTTTCTCCAAGTTATTAGTCATTTTTTAATTTTAATATGCTTTCAGCTTCTGCTCTACAAATCTGTCTCAATCCGTCAAGTTTATCTGCAAAAATATTATAGTTCCTTGTCCTTTTATCTAAATCTAAAGTTGGTTTCAAAAATTTTATCACTTTCTTCTCCCAATCTCTCAACTCAGAGTAAGAAATTGAATTCTCATCTTCCCAATAACCAATGATAAGATTTGCAGTCATCCAATCTGTCAAAAGTCTTTCTCCTTCTTCATTGAACTTGTAATTAAGTAATTCTCTTTTGCTATTTGTTCCATTTCGAGAAAATGCTATTAAGCTAAATTCTTCTTTTAAAATAGCACCAATAGAGCGACGTAAAGTAGAGCTACCCGTACTTTTACTATTGAAGTGATTTCCGAAATCTCTATCCTTCAAACTATTCTTTGCAATTCCAACATAAAGCGTCTGATTGGGTTTCCCAAATTCTTTTAAATATGAGCTTTCATTAAGAAAAAAAGCATAAATACCAGGACAATCCGGGTAAGTTATGTGCTCATTGAAACCTTTAGCATTGGCTTTTATAGATTGTACTATTTCATCTAACATATTAGTTAATATTACATCACCCTCATCTCTGTTTGTGGGGAAAGTTGTTTTAGGAATTGTCTTACGTTTTCTATTGAGGTAACATTTTTAAAATAGATAATAAATTAATATCTTAATTAACATTTTTCTTTGATGTTGGAATCCCTATTTCTTCAGCTAATTCTTTAAACAATTGATTTTGTAATCCAGCTGAACCACTACCAGAGTATTTACTTTTAGCACCAAAATATTTTTCAATTAGTTCATTATTATTTTCAAAAGCAAGAAACATTTTTCTAAATAATTTTTCTAAATCATTTAGACTTAAATCTAATAATTCAACTTTTTCAGATTTTTTATATAATCCTAATTTTAAATTTTTATCTATCCAACCTAATAACTTTATCAAAGCGCCTAAAGCATTAGTTTTTGTTAAAATAGTAGCACTAGATTTATCAACTGTAACTGGCCAATAGGCTTTAAAAATGTCTTTAATTACATCAAAATAAGCTACAAAAACTTTTGGAAGTTTCTTATATGCATCACCATCCTTTTTAAAATCATCAGTAATGTAATTCCAAGTTCCTTTAGGGCTAAAGTTAGGAAGTATGGCTTGCATTAAAAAGGATTGTGAAACAAATCCTGTTTTTCTATCAAAATCTTTAACAAAACCTTTTAAAGGAGATTTTTCTGACTTATTGAGATATTTACCCAATTCATGAGCCACATAGAGATTACTTAATTTATAATCTTTATTTTCTCTAGGTATTTCACCAAATATATCATAGTATAATGATCTATCAACAGGTTTCTGGTTGAAGTTTACATCTGCAAAAATCCTTGCTTGTTCCCATAAATCATAATTAATTAATAAAGTACAATTAAATTTATAATTATTTATTTTTTCAACAGATTTGTTGGCATTCATGTAATCATTATAAAGACTTTCCATTGCCTTCATTCTATGTTGACCATCTACGATTAGGCAGCTTTCTTTTTCAATTGGAAATTCAAAATCAACTATTCCATTATCAAATTTTAGATTTTCAAATTCAAAATCAGTACTTAAAATTAATGAAGAAGGAAAAAGAACATTTGAATTATCCAGATTATTGATTAGATTATCTTCAATATATTTTTTAATATCTTTTACTCTTTTTTCATTAGTTGATCTTTGATAAAATTTATCAGATTCAATATCAAAATTTTCTTCAATAGACCAATTAGATGCTTCTCTCTTGGAAAATTTAACAATATTATTAAGTTTACTAAACTCAATAGATGTGATTAAAATAATATGATCATTATTTTTATATAATTCAATGGCTTTCATATACTTAATTTTTAAATAGATAAATATTCATCTGAAAATAAATCTCCAATTTTTTCTTTTGTGGTTTCAGTCTCTAAATTATCACCAGCTTTCTTCTCTTCAACTTTAGAATTTCTTTCAATTGATCTTTTATCGCAGCATTTTTCAATTTGCTCTTCTAAACTAGAAATTCTAGTATTTATGCTTTCATTTAATTTATTAGTAAAATCATCACTTACTTGTAGTTCTTTATTTTCAAACTTTTCTTTAAATTCAAAATTAATTTGATTTCTAATATCCTTCTTAATTTCTTCTAAATTTTGTTGAACTTCAGCCTTAGCTTCAATTTCAGCAATTTTCTTTGCTTCAAACTCTGCTGTCTCAACTGTACTTTTTTTTATTTCATTAATAGATTTAAAACCAAAAAAAGTAGCCAATGCAACAAGTATTGAAAGAAAACCTGCTCCGTAGGTAAACAATTTACTTCTATCTTCTTGAACAGAAAGAATAGATTCCATTCTTTCGTGTTGAGTTTTCACAGAATTATTAATTTCTTCAAGAAGTTTCTTATTGTTTTCCTCAATCGAAACAATCGAAATAGAATCTTTAAAATTTTTATTGGTATTGTTAGAAATAGTAATTTGATATTTTATTTCTAAAGGCTTAGAAGCTAATTTTTCAGGATCTTTAGTTATTAATTTAAAGATCAACATTAATAACAAACAAACTGCTAATCCTACAACAATTAAGGCAGTCCATTCACCTCCAATTATTAATTGTGAAATTGACTTTTTTTCTTTATCATCCATAGTTATTAATTTTTAGTTTTTACACCACCCTCATCTCTGTTTGTGGGGAAAGCTGTTTTAGGAGTTGTCTTACGTTTTCTTTTGCGGTATCATCTTTAAAACCATTATCTCTAAACACAATACGCAATGGTTTTTCTTTGGCAATTTCTTTGGCAAAAGCTTCGTCTAGTTCATGATCAAAACATGCGTAGAGAGAATCTCCTGCTACAGAAAATACTTCTTTGCCGGCAATGGTTTTACGCTCTATTTTTAGAGAAAGTGGCAACCCCCAATCTAGCATAATCTGGGTAAGCAAATCTTCTGCGGTACGATCTGGCTTTACATTATCAGCAAAAAGATCTAGCGTAGCTTGGTTATATTCTTGCGGTTTATAGTACACCTCTTGCATATTGCTAGAATCTAAACGATAGACACGGAAACCTAAGTCGATGTTTGAACCAGGATTTGCTTGAACATTGTCCGAACCAGGATTTGCTTGATTTTCCTGATTACCAAGATTAAATAAATCCTGAGAATCCTGGTTCAGACCTTTTCCATCCTGAGAATCCTGGTTCAGACTTTCTTTTATTTTTTGTGCTGCACGGCGTATTCTTTCTTTGCCTATTTCGCAGATGTTTTTGTAACCAACCTTGTTTGCTTGACTTTTTTCAGTTGTTAACTCGGGAACTTGTACCATAATATATTTTCTATTGCCGCCATCTTCTGCATTGAGTTGCATTACGGCATGTGCTGTTGTGGCAGAACCAGAAAAGAAGTCGAGTATCAAACCTTCTCTTGATGAAATCTCAATACATCTTTTTATTAACAAGGACGGTTTAGGAGTATCAAAAACATTTTCAGGAATCAAATCTTTCATTTCATATCTAGCAATTTTCGTATCTGCAGCAAATTCTCGATGCCACCAAGTTTGCGGAGTTATACCATCTTTAACTTCAGTTAAGAATTTTTTCTGCATTGGTCTTGCTGTACCTGCAACTCCGAAAGTAATCCTATTATCATTCAATAATTCATTAAATTTTGTCTCTGATATCCTCCAAGATGTTGATTCTGGTGGCCAATGGATTTGACCATTTGGTCCTGTAATTGGGAAATAACAGTTTTCAGAAAAAGTTCGAACCGACAAATCACTTGCTCTCCATACTCCTCTTGGATCATTATCTGGATTTTTATATGCAGCTAATTGCTTTTCATCTCGCTTTAATAAAATTGGATTCCAGAAACTTATGTTTTTTGCATACAAAATAATATGTTCGTGAGTATCTGACATTCCTTGAGCATCATTCGCAGGACCATACTTTTTTTGCCAAACAATGTTCGCAACAAAATTCCCTTCTCCAAAAATCTCATCACAAATCTTTCTCAGATTATGCACTTCATTATCATCGATAGAAATAAAAATAACACCGTCTTCCGTTAAAAGATTTCTTGCCAGTTTTAATCTTGGGTACATCATGCTTAGCCAATCGCTGTGGTAGCGTCCGCTGGTTTCTGGGTTGACTACCAGCTTTTGGTTGTACTCGTCTTTTTGTCCGCTTTCCAAGAGTTCTTCGTTTCCAGCTTTGGCAAAATTGTCTTTATACACAAAATCTTTCCCCGTGTTGTAAGGCGGGTCTATGTAAATCATTTTTATTTTGCCTAGATAACTTTCTTGCAAAATTTTTAGCACTTCTAGGTTGTCTCCTTCTATGTAGAGGTTTTCGGTGGTATCAAAGTCAACAGAATCTTCACGCACTGGTCGCAAAGTTTTGGTGGTAGGCAAATTGGCGGTAACAATGGCTTCTCTTTTCCCTGGCCATTCTAGTCGGTAGCGTTCTTTGTTGCCTTCTACAATTTCGGTAGAGAGTTCTTGCTTTAGCAAATCAAAATCTATGCGTTTTCCTTCTGCAGTTTCGGTAACGCAGTTCGGGAAAAGAGCCGCTATTTTTTCGATATTAAGGCTGGTAATATCGGTAGATTTTAGGTCTAGTTTATCGTTCATTTTGATTTTATTTTAATTGTGCAATATCTAATAATTTGCTGTAATTGGTAATTACATCAAATTTTACTTCGCTACCGCTTATCGTACGGAAGTGTTCTTGTGCGCAATGTATTTTTAGTTGTTCTATTTCTCTCAGTTGGTTTAGCTCATCAGAGCCTTTGGTTTCTGCTACAAAATAGATGTGCCTTACTTTCTCTTTATCTAGCACTATGGCCCAATCTGGGCTGTAATGGGCAACAGGTGTAGAAATGTAAAAACTTTTTGGCAATTTGGCATATACTATTACTTCTGTAGCTTGCTCTAGGTTTTCGGCAAATTGTTTTTCTATGCTAGAATCTGTATTTAGAAAATCATAAATATGTTTTTGGAGTACCTCATTGGTTCTTATAATACTCTTATCATTGGTAAAAACTGTTTTGGCATCATAAGATTCTTCGGTTTTATGATACGCAATATTGTTAATGATAAGGCTTGCCTTGGCTTCGTTAATTAGTTTTGCGGTTTTGGCAATAAATTCTTCGGGGTTTTGTCTGAGCATGTAGAACTTGTCAGATTTTATAGATTTCAGAATTTCTACCAATGTGCTTCTTTTAAGATTGGTAATAGCTTCTATTTCTCCTACAATATCATAAGAGACTTGGGCGTATAAATCTGCTTTTATTTTCTGCTGTTCTGTTTTGGTTACAGTAATGGCAGTGCCTTCTTTCAAATCTTCTTTGGAGGCTTCTTGCAGTTCGCCAGTTTTTATTTCATAACTTCTGCTAGAGACGTGTAAATCTGCATTAATTCTGTTTCTGCTTTCTTCAATGAGTTTCAGCGTATCAAATTTCACTTCATAGATGGTTTTCAGACTTATTTTTTTCCAAAGTTCCTGAAACTCTTTTTTTGCAAAGTTCTGATTGGTTTGTAAAGTTATGGTTTGTCTTTCATCTACTGGTTTTGGCGCTTCGCCATTATAAACAGATTGCAGTAACTTATGAACGGCTGCTGCATAAGGCAATAAATTTTCGGGTAAAGGAACTTCGTTTTTTTCAATACGCTCTTTACCTTCTGCCGTTATTTTGTCATCTTCATCCAGAATGTCATGTTTGTAGAGAAATTTATTAAGCTTTTTAGCGTCTTCATCGGTAAGTCTTATGGTTTCATCTTTTTCATTGGTTAATAATTTACCAAGGAAAAACTTAGCATCTGCTTTTACTGGGCGATCTTTCAGAGAATTGGCAATTTCTGTTTGCAAACCTTTGGCAAAGGCTTCATAACTTTCAGAGGCTATTACCGTTAATTTATTAATTTCCTGTACTTGTTCTCCTACCAATTCAAAATCTTGTCTTGTCCCACGATGATCAACACAAAGCCTCATTCCTCGCCCAACTTCTTGTCTTCTTCTGGTTTGGCTACCACTATCAATATTTTTGAGGGCACAAATTTGGAAGACATTCGGATTGTCCCAACCTTCCTTCAGCGCAGAATGCGAGAAAATAAAACGCGTAGGTTCCTCAAAACTTAAAAGTTTTTCTTTGTCCTTCATAATGAGATCGTAAGCTGATACATCATCAGAATCTTCGCTTCCTCTCTTAATGGTAGGATCTACGGGTTTCCCTTTTTTATCAATAGAGAAATAACCATTATGCACTCTATCTGCATCATCTCTTTTCAGATACTCCAAATAATTGCCTGGTGCATAAGCTTTGTGTATTTTTCTGGCATCAGTTTCTACTACAAAATCGGTATATTCTTGTTGGAATAAGTCTATGAATTCATTGACTACCTTTTGATATTCTTCTTCAAAAATTTTGGCATACTCTCCTAATTCTGCTTCTCCTAATTCATTATAGACTCTGTATTTTTCAACAGAATCAATAAAAAATAAGGACAGTACTTTAATTCCTTTATCAAATAATGCTTTTTCTTTTTGTAGGTGAGAAAGTATTGTTTCCCTAATTTGTATTCTTCTGAAAGCTAATTCATCTTTATCATTCAGTACATCACCAGGATAAATGTCTTGCCCGTTGACTACAATTTTATTTTGATAGCCATTAATCTCTGTTATTAAGCAATTCTTATAAGCAGGTAATCCACCTGAAATTTCGTATAAATCTACGCCTTGTTCTAATTTTTCACGAACTCTTTTTACTCCGTTGCCATTTCTTTTTTCATACTCCAAAATTGCAATGGGCGGTTTGTTTACACTTAAAGCGATATGCTCTAGGTAGAGATAGCCAGATGTTCCTGTAGAGCCTTTCAAATTAATTCCTTTTACCTGAATTTTTTTTACCAGCTTTTTATTGTAAGCATCTAGTGCATCTAACCTATAAACTTTATTATACTCTTCGGCATGTGTTGCAGAATATCGCAAAGTAAAAAGTGGGCGAAAATCTTCCATACTTTGCAAGGTAACAGAACCTTTTTTCCCTACAGATTGAGGTTCGTCAATGATTAGAATAGGATTGGTTTGAGACAATATCTCAATAGGCTTTCTAGAACCAAACTGATCAAGTTCTTGGTGTATTCTTCTTGCATCTGCACCTTTTGCTGCAAAAGCTTGTGTATTAATAATCATTACACTTATTCTACTATCCGAAGCAAAGGTTTCTATATCCTGTGGACGTGAAGAATTATAGATGAAAGGGCTAATTTTGTGCCCATAAATTTCCTGAAAATGTTCTTGCGTAATCTCAAAAGTCTTGTAAACGCCTTCTCTTATCGCAATGCTAGGAACAATGATAATAAATTTACTCCATCCATATTTTTTATGCAATTCATACATCGTACGAATGTAGGTATAGGTTTTACCTGTACCGGTTTCCATCTCTATAGTAAGATTATACCCTATGTTTACACCTAGTAGGGTATCTATAGTCTGATTTTCGATAAGATTTTGTTCTCTTTGAACAGATTTGAGATTTTCTAAAAATTGACGGTCTGTAATTTGAATAGCACTATTCCTATAGCCTATATCTTCTAAAATATCATGATCAAAAACAGAAGATTGATAAGCATTTACCGCTTCAATTTCTTTAGCACGTTTAATAATGTCTTTACTTCTTTCTAAAGTAAATCGATTGGTTTTAAGTGCTTGCCCTTCAAAACATTTCACAACTGCATCCACTGCTTGCAACTGAAAATCTTGTTCCTTAAACTGTAATCTCATTATTAATTTTGATAATAAAGTGCTAAATTTACAAAAACCTTCCTTAACACCAATACGGGAACCCTGAAAATATCCATAAAAACCCATAATATTCAAAAAAAATCCACCCTTTCGAGTGGATTTACTTTTTTATGTTAAAAAATGAATGTTTTTTTAATTGGTTGTGGTTTCGGCTCCGCTCAACCACCGAATTTTTTTTATTGTCGTTGCTATTCATTGGTGACTGAGCGGAGTCGAAGTCACCATTACTGTTGTTTCGACTCCGCTCAACCACCTAATTATCAACTTTTATTCTTGCAATGCGTTTCATTTATACATTCTGCAAGTTTTTTCAGTTCATCTGTCCTATTGTCGATTAAGGCCTCTTTTTTCTTTCGACTCCAACCTTGAACTTGCTTTTCTCGATAAAAAGCCTCATCAATACGACTAAATTCTTCAAAATAAATAAGTTTGATTGGCAATCTTTTCTTCGTATGATTTGCACCTTCTCCATTATGATGTTGTTGCAAACGGAGTTCAAGATTATTAGTACTTCCTGTGTAGTAGCTACCATCGCTACATTCCAAAATATACATCCACCCTTTCATATTTTTTTTCTAAAAATAACAAAATATTTGCAAAGGTGGTTTCGACTCCGCTCAACCACCGAGTTTTTTGTTATTAGCTTTGCTATTCATTGGTGACTGAGCGGAGTCGAAGTCACCATTACTGTTGTTTCGACTCCGCTCAACCACCGAGTTTTTTTGTTGTTAGCTTTGCTATTCATTGGTGACTGAGCGGAGCAGAAATCACCATTACTGTTGTTTCGACTCCGCTCAACCACCGAGTTTTTTTGTTGTTAGCTTTGCTATTCATTGGTGACTGAGCGGAGTCGAAGTCACCTAATTATCAATTCAAGCGTTATCCACAATGACATTTATAAAAAAATCCACCCTTTCGAGTGGATTTTGATTACACTAGGGTAATTGCCCCCAGGTACATACTGTTGCAGACCTGCGTTTCGGTTTCATTGGCAATAAAAGCATAGACCTGCGCTTCCATGCCTGCATAGGAACTGTGCAGGGTGATGCTGGTTTGTGCCTCACTGCGGAACGCTACACCTTCGAAAATCTCAAAGGTAGAGAGCGCCTCGAAATAGCAGACCACACTCACTTTGTCGGTTGCTAGGGCGTTGCCTTGCAAGCCATTGTCTTCCCAAGTAAGGTTAATTACGCCACCTGTTGCCGCTTGGGCTTCTGCATTTTGAAAACCGGTGAGGTCACCTTTGGTGATGAGCACTTTGTTGTAAATCACCGTTGGCAAACCATCTACCATTTCCAAAGCATTGTTAATGAAATAAGATGCCGCTAGGTTCACCCTAGACTTTACGCCAGCATCTGTTCCAAAAAAACGATTTTGAATGTTTCGCAAAGGATTCAAAAACGCAATGGTGGTTTTGAACTTCAACTGTTGCATCAGTTGTTTGTCTGTCTTCGGTTTCGAAGACGATTTTGGGGTACTGCGGATAATGTCTTTTCCGCGCCAATTGGCACCAACTACTGGCCCCACTTTTCCTGAGAACCCGCCGAGGATTCCTTTCTTAATTTCTGCCATGATAAAAATATTTATTTGTTATACAGGTCAAAGGTAAATACTAAATTTTAAATAACTGCTAATCAATAACTTACGTGTCCACATTTGACCATTTTTGACCACCTTTGTCTTAGAATGTCCTGTTTTGTCCAGAAATGTCCGCTAATGTCCACCTTTGTCCAGTTTTGTCCACCTTTGTCCGCAATTGTCCACTAATGTCCAGTTTTGTCCACCCCTCTTTTAGAATCCTTCGAGTCTTCTTCGAGACTTCTTCGGGTGTCCTTCGGAAAAAGAGACGTTTTTCCGAAGAAGACCAAAAGAAAAGTGGGAGAAAAGTGGGGAGGTGGAAGATGATTGATGATTGATGATTGATGATTGATGTAAATCAAAAATCGTAAATAATTTTCTTTGCCCCAGCCCTGAAGGGTGGAAAATTATTATCGGAGCTTGGAACTCGTTGTGGAAAAGTTTTAAACACAAAGCTCACAGAGAGCTCTTTTGAGAGGCTTTATGTTTTTGAGTTTCTCAAAGGAATATCTAGAGATATTCTGAAAAATACACTGAAAAAGGAGTTGGGAGATGGAAGATGGGAGTTTGGAGATGGAAGATGGAAGATGGGAGTTGGAAGATGGAAGATAGAAGATGGAAGGAGGAAGGAGGAAGATGGAAGGAGGAAGATGGAAAACGAACACGAAACTCGGAACTCAGAGCTATAAGACTTTGGCTTTTTCTTTGAAATGGGCAACGGGATAAAAAATCTTCCCCCCAAGAGTGAAATAGGGAACAAGATTGCTTTTTCTCCATCTCTGCAATGTTTTATCAGAGACATTGAACATGTGTTTCAAATCTGCATTGTCATAAAACAACTTTTCTTCAGGGTTGATGTACACTTGCTCTTTCACTTGCTGACTGACCAGCTCGTGAACGATTTCGGATTGTTTTTTTGGTCTATGATTCCTTTTGGCCATTAATTTTTATAAATTTTATACAATATTAAAAAAAATATCTTTTTAACACAATAACAATTCAAAAATACTTTTCAACAAAGAACCACTTTTTATTCGATTTAAGACTACTTAACTCACATATGCTCCTGACACCCATATTAATTTGTAGTAAATTTTTAATACATATACGTGCACATAAAATAAAAACAAATAAATTAAAAATCACAAAAACGTTACAAAACGTTACAAAACGTTACAAAAACAATCAAATTGCATTATTTTTAATGTAAATAATTATTTATTTAATTTATCACAATTACAAAACACAACAAAAACCAACAATTTTAATGAAGCACATACAGAATAGACAAACCTCCTGCTCCAGCAAAATAATCAATACTTCGTCTTTTGAAAACAACAGAAAAATGAATATTACAGACTTAGACTAAATAGTAAAAATCTGCAAAACAATAAATAAGAAAATAAGAGAATTAAATTAGAAAAAAAATGAAACAAACACTAAACCTCACCCTGCTCTACCACCCATTGATTGATGCTTTCCACCGCTTTTTTTATTTGCTCTGAAGCAGAACTGACAAGGGTTTGTTTTTGGGTTTTGTTCCAAGTTTTTATTTCTTGTTCACGGTATTTGGCAATATCCAAATTCAGGTATTCCTCGAAATACAGGAGTTGTACAGGGCGTCTGCCTTGGGTATATCCTGCGCCTTCACCAGATTGGTGCTTCTGTAAGCTCAATGCCAAATCTATGGTACTGCTGGTGTAGTAAGTGCCATCTGCGCATTGCAATAGATAAACGTATCCTTTGTGAAGTTCCATTGTTAGAATTTGTGATACGAAGATAGGGAAAAATGGGGAGATAGGGATTGGGGAGTTGGAGAGTTGGGAGTTGGGGAGTTGGGAGTTGGAGAGTTGGGGAGTTGGAGAGTTGGAGTGTTGGAGAGTTGGGGAATTGGAAGATGGAAGATGGATGATGGATGATGAATGATGGATGATGGATGATGGATGATTGATGCTGGACGATGGATGATGGATGATTGATGATTGATGCTGGATGATTGATGATTGATGGATGATGAATGATGGACGATGGATGATGGATGATAGGCTATAAGCTAGAAGCTAGAAGCTAGAAGTAGAAGCTATATGCTATATGCTAGAAGCTATATGCTATATGCTACAAGCTAGAATGTAAATCGTAGATGAAGGTAGGTTTTGAAAGTAAAAAAATCAACCAAAAAGACGTATTGCTGAAAAATATGAAAAAAAATATAAATAAATATAAAAAAATAATAACGATAATAAAAAATTACTAACTTTGTTTCAACACATTACATCACCAACAAAGTTTTATCTTGATTCTAAAAACACAGGTTTTTTCTATCGAAGAATTATATCTCTGGTTGAAAACGCCAAATTACAAGATATGATTATGAAAAAAACATTTATCCTCTTAACGGCCTTGGTTTTTTCTTTAGGCTACTCGCAACAAGAACCATCACCCCATGATGCTTCTGCTACAGAGCAAATGCATGGCATGAAAGGCAGCACTAGATTTACCTTCGGACTAGGACACACGCATGTCTCAGAAGGAAAAATAGATGGAAATACCAAATGGCTGGTCATTCCGTCTTTTAGTTTTAATTTTGATTATTGCTAGTTTTTACTATAAAATACCCAAAACAATATATCTCATTTTTATAATCCTGTGTGTTTTATTAGGAGTTATTGCCATTTATGGAGGTTTAACCAAAGATACAAGCAATTGGCCCAATGAATTTTGGAGATGGGCAGGCATAGCTGTCAATAGTTTGCCTATATTAGCTTTTGTAATTTTACTGAAAAAAAAAACAAATAAACAAATGAACTAATGAAAAAATTAAAATTAATTGTTGCAACATTGATTATTGCAGCAAGTATCATAAGTTGCAACAAAAACTCAAAAAGCAGTACTGAAGGAAGCAACACCCCTATAGCCACAGCAGATGGTAAATCTACCACGCTATATTATGGGGGCGACATCATCACCGTAGAAGGCGATGAGCCAAGCTATGCAGAAGCCGTGGTGATAAAAGATGGTAAAATAGCATTTGTAGGTGCAAAATCAGACGCCGAGAAGCAGTTTGCTGATGCCACAAAAATTGACCTAGAAGGCAAAACCTTAGTACCAGGCTTTGTAGATGGGCATGCCCATTTTAGTAGTTTTGGTTCACAAGCAGTTACCGGAAATTTATTGGCTTCGCCAGACGGAAAATGCAACTCTATTCCTGAGTTAATTGCTGAATTAAAAGATTGGCACACCAAAAATGGAGTTGATAAGACCAATGGTTGGATTGTTGGAATGGGCTTTGATGATGCTGCGCTAAAAGAAAACCGCTTTCCTACCAAGGATGACTTAGACCAAGTTTCTAAAGATGTTCCAGTGATGATAGTGCATATTTCTGGGCATTTTAGTGTGGTGAACTCCAAGGGGCTTGAATTGCTAAAAATCACCAAAGACACCAAAGACCCTAAAGGTGGTTTAATCCGAAGAGTGGCTGGCAGCCAAGAACCTAACGGAGTATTAGAAGAACTGGCAAGTATACCTTACATGCTGAAAACCCTTACTCCTAGTACTACAGAAATGGCAGATTACTACCTAGAAAAAGGTTTTGAATTGGCAACGAGCTATGGCTATACTACAGCACAAGAAGGGCGTGCCATGGACAATCATTTGCAACTGGCAGACTATGCCAAACGTGGTAAAATGCCAATAGATGTCAATTCTTATATAGATTATACGTATCCTCAGTTTTTTTCTAGTGAATGGTATAGCAAAGATTACAAAAACCATTACCGTATTGCTGGTATTAAATTAACCTTGGATGGTTCACCACAAGGAAGAACCGCATGGAGAACCATACCTTATATTCTACCACCAGATGGACAGCCAAAAGATTATAGAGGCTACCCTGCCATTCCTGATGATAAAGAGGTTGCAAGAATAGTAGATATGGCATTTAAAAATAATTGGCAAATGGAAGCACACTGTAATGGAGATGCTGCTTTAGACCAATGGCTGAAAGCCTTAGCCCCAGCTGTAAAAAAATATGGCAACAAAGACAGACGTAACGTGCTAATTCATGGTCAGTTAATAAGAATGAACCAGATAGATAGCTTGAAAAAATACGACCTCATTGCCTCTTTATTCCCAATGCATACCTTCTACTGGGGAGATTGGTACAAAAAAATCATTGGTGAGGAAGCAGCGATGCACATTAGCCCTATTAAAACTTGTATAGACAAAGGCGTACACGTAACCAGCCATACCGATGCACCAGTAGCATTGCCTAACCTGATGATGATAATGCATACCACCGTGAACCGAGTATCAAGAAGCGGAGCTGTAATTGGTGCTGAGGAAAGACTAACCCCATATCAAGCATTAAAATCAATCACCATTTGGGGAGCATATCAATTATTTGAAGAAAACAAAAAAGGCTCATTGAAAGTAGGCAAACTAGGCGACTTGGTGATTCTAGACAAAAACCCTTTAAAAGTAGACCCTATGACCTTGAAAGACATTTTAGTGTTACAAACCATCAAAGAAGGTAAGACTGTCTTCAATAGAAAACTATAAACATAACCCACCCACTGTATTCTATAAAACCAGCATCTAATATTTATCAATGATTAAAAACCAAATATAAATAGCCCAAGTACCCATAGACCTATTAACAAAAGCAAAATGATGCTGGCCAGAACTATAAGAAAAGCAGTAAAATAAAAATACAAACCATTATATGTCATGAAAAGACTCATACAACTCAGCATTTTTGTCATTCTGATGGTGTCTTGCGCTCCACAGATGATGAGCACTTGGGATAAGCCCAATTACACCGCTCCTGTACAAGATAAGATTTTGGTAATGGCCATCAGCAACAATCTACAGGTAAGGCAATCACTAGAAAACGAAATAGTGGCTGCACTGAAGGAAAAACTCCCTAACAAAAGTTATGTAACAGGACTTACCATCTTTCCACCGAATATCGATTTATCAAAAATGAGTGAAGCCCAGATAGAGGAAAAAGTAAAATCATATCATCCTACTGCGGTATTAACCAGTTGTATCATCAACAACTATGAGTCTAGCGAATATAATATGAGCGAGCCCACCTACATCCCTAGATATTTCAGATACGGAAGGTATGTGTATAGAAGTTATGAGGTCATCAATACCCCTGGGTATTATTCTACCAACCAAAACTTTGTACTAGAGTCTAATCTATTTGACGCAAAAGAAGGCAATAACCCAGAAGAAGCAATGGTCTGGAAAGGTCAGTCAGAAATAACCAACCCCAGCTCTGTAGCCTCTGGCGCTAGAAGCTATGCCAAAAATTTGGTCAACTATTTGGTTTCTCAACAAAAGATAAAATAAGGCCGTTATCGGTATTCTATTTTCAATTTAATACAAAAGGCGCTTATGAAAATCATAAGTGCCTTTTTGGTTTTTTATCTCTTAGCATAATGGTCTTGAAATAGAATATTAAAAAAAGCTTATGCCTTTTTTAAAACAAAAGAAAAGGTACTTCCCTTGCCCAATTCACTCTCGATGGTGAGTAGACCACCTTGGGCTTCTATAAGTTCTTTGCCGATGCTGAGACCTAAGCCCGTGCCTTCTTTTTTTGAGCCCGGAATTCTGAAATAGCGTTCAAATATTTTTTCGTGATATTGTTCTTCTATACCCTTCCCAAAATCTTGCACAGAGAATTTAATGCCTTGTTCTGCCTGTTCTACACTGATGTGTACTGCTGCATTTTCATAAGAATATCTAATGGCATTAGACAAAAGATTATTAAGTACCCAAGTTGTTTTTTCACTGTCTGCCAATACTTTATCCACTGCTATATCTTTATTTACTTTAATGGTAATTTGTTTTTGTTCTGCCGCAGATTTATTGGCATCTATGGCATTGTGAATGATGGCATCTACATCCGCAGGTTTTATTTGGAGTTGCATAATTCCGCTTTCTAGTTGGGTCATATTAAGTAGTTCTCCTGTAATATTGAGCAATCTATTGGCATCTTCTCTGATACCTTCTATCAAATGCTTTTGTTCGTCATTTAATGTTCCAATTTGTGGATTTTCTAACAAATGCAAGCCCATTTTGATGGAAGAAATAGGCGTTTTGAACTCATGAGAAACGGTACCCATGAAATTGGTTTTTGCGATGTCTAACTCTTTGAAAGGGGTAATGTTTTTAAGAATAATCACCTTGCCAATGAACTGAGGATTTCTCTCGCCCGTTGGGATGATGTTGATGTCTACAATTTCTTTTTCGAAATAAGATTCTTTGCCATCAGAATAGATTTTCATAGGTTCAGAATGCTCTTTTTTGAGTTCAGGCTGAATCATATCTCTGATGATTTCTCTTACCAAATCATTGGTTACTGCGATGTCTTGAATTAACTTACCAATGAGAATTTCTTTTTTTATTCCAATAATTTTAATGGCTTCATCATTTACAAAAAGAACTCTGTTTTCTTCGTCTATTCCTACTACGGGATTGTTCATTTTATCAATCAAGGTTTCTATTCTTTTTTTGCCTTGTAAGATTTTATCGAGTTTGCTTTCGGAATATTCTTGTAGTTTTTCTGCCATCACGTTAAAAGATTGCGCCAAGTCACCAAATTCGCTATGGCTTTCAAAATGCACTCTTTCTTTGTAATTCTGATTGGCAATTTGTCTGATGCTGTCTGTTAAAATCTTGATGGGGTCTGCAATGTTAGAAGGCAGATTAACCAACAAAATAAATGCAATGAGAAAACACAACATACCCGCTGCAGAAATTACGACAATGGCATTGTCTGCGGTTGCGTTGGCCACCTTGCTTTTGTGCTCTATGGCATTCATATTCAGTTCCATCAATTCGGTGATGTCTTTTCTGATTTTGGATTGCAAAAGATGGTCTGTAGGATTAGCCTTTAAGTTATTGAAATGGGCTGAGATGCTGTCTGTAATCTCTTTTTCGCCAGGTTCTGTGATATTTTTTTGTTGATTGAGGAGGTGTTTTTCAAAAGCCAAAAAAGAGTTAGCTTGCGAAGGAACATCTTCTAGCGAGAGCAACATACTTCTAGAATACTCTAGGGTATTGTAGTTGGCCACCAAAATATTATTGGTATCTTTTTTTAGTTTATTGATGTACCAACCGCCTAGAACAGACAAGAGAATAATCATTAAAAAGAGCAATCCTACTCCTGCATTAAGTTTTGTTTTTATTTTCATATCAAAGGATTTTGGAGTACGCAGTAAGAAGTGGTAATTAATAAATAAGAGATGAATTCTAAAAAGTAAATTTAACTATTTTTCAGCAAACATTTGACTTCCCACTTCTAACTTCCCTCTAACTTAAAATCACCAAATCTATATTTTCTTTAGACAATCTATTGAGCAGTGAATTGAAGGTATCTGTAGCCAGAATAATTTTCCAAAGGTTGAGATGAGGTTTCCCGATGCAAACGGTGCTAATTTTTCGCTCTTCGCATTGCTCCATAATGGCTTTGGTAACATTATCTCCTTCTATTTTAATAATTTCTGCCCCCAATTCTGTGGCCAATTTAAAATTATTGATAAGGTGCCTCTGTTTATCGAGTGGAATTTTGTCTGGACTTTCCCTAGGGAGTTGCACATACAAAAGATACCACTGACTGCTGTAATAATTGGCCAAACGTGCGGTCTTTCTAATCACTTTTCTGGCTACCGCTTCATTGGAACTGATGCAGGCTAAAAACCTTTCTTTTCTGATGTTTTTTATCTGCGAAACTTCGGTTTCTACTTTTCTTTGCACTTGAGACGCTACCTCTTTCAGCGCCAACTCTCTGAGTTGAAGAATATTATCATTTTTAAAGAAATTATTGAGCGCTGCATTTATTTTGGCTGCATCATAGATTTTACCATCTTTTAATCTTTTGATGAGTTCGTCTGCGGTAAGGTCGATATTCACCACCTCATCAGCTTGTGCCAATACACTATCTGGAATGCGCTCTTTAACCTCGATATTGGTAATTTCTTTTACTTCTTCGTTTAAACTTTCGATATGTTGAATGTTTACTGCACTTATCACATTAATGCCAGCCTCTAAAATATCTATCACATCTTGCCAACGTTTTTGGTTCTTGCTGCCTTCGATATTGGTATGTGCCAATTCATCTACAATCACCACTTCTGGACGAAGGTTGATGACCGCTTGTACATCTAATTCTTCTAATTCTTTGCCTTTATAAAAGAGTTTTCTTCTAGGGATTAAAGGCAAACCTTCTATCAACGCCTGAGTTTCTTTGCGATTGTGCGTTTCTATATAACCTATTTTTACATCTATGCCGCTTTCTAGAAGCGCATGTGCCTCTTGCAACATACGGTAGGTTTTGCCTACACCTGCGCTCATTCCGATGTAGATTTTAAATTTTCCGCGCCTTGATTTTTTAATCAATTGTAAGAAGTCTTGGCTGGTTGTCATAGGTGGGTGATTGATGATTGATGATTGATGATTGATGGAAGATGGAAGATGGAAGATGGAAGTTTAATTTTTATGTCCGACTTCCGACTTCCGACTTCTTAAAAACTAACGGCTAAAGATGTAAGTGCCGAAAAATTGTTTTGTTGGGCATTCATCTCTCTATTCAAGAAAATGGCATCTTTGCTGTTGAGGTTTTTCACTTCTGTTCGCCAAACCAGATTGGGTAAAATCTGATAATCAGCATTCAGAGAATAACCAAAAGTTTGAAAACCATTAGGAGTACCTGTGGCTACAATGACCCCATTTTTGTCTTGGTAATACTCTCCTCTTGCTGCAAAAGACAACTTTTCTATTGGGCTGTATTTTGCGATAACTACAGGTGAATACCACACATTGTATTGTTCGCTACCTTTGGCTTTTTGTTCTGCCCCTATATCAAAACCTGCTATCAAAGACCACTTAGGATTCAACTGAAAAACGCCATACAAATTATGAAAATACCTCATTTGTTTTTGTGCATCTGGTTTATCATTTCCTATGAAAGAACTGCTATTCAAGGTAATTTTATCATTCGGTTTATAAGTTAATTGATGCCCAAAACCTAGGGTAGAATTGCCCTCTACTCTTTGTATTCTCTGCCAACCGTTAAGAACCAGTCCACTCACAAACCATTTTCCGCTGTCGCTGGTGTAAGAAATCTTAGCACCAGCTTCATAATATGGAGAATTGTCTGCCAGCATGCTTCTTGTTAAGGTAAAACAATCTTTGCTGATGGCACTTTCGAAACCAATATGAGAGGGTAAAACTCCGGCATCTACCCAAAGGTTTTTAGAAGAAGAGATTTTGACTCCTACATTAGCTTCGTAGATGTTTTTTAATACGCCAGGTTCTGCTGCGTAATTGGCATTCATGTACGTGCCTGCTGCCAAAGCAAGATTAGCTCTTAGCCTTTCGGTTTCGTAATTGGCTTTGATGAGTCCTAGATTAAGGTTGACCTCGTTATTTCTGTTGTGACTGTAAACCAATCCAGGTCTTGTATTATTTACTGGGTTATTGAAATCATATTGATAGTACACCTCAGCATATCCTGATATTTTCAGAGGATTATTTTCTTTTTCTTGTGAGAAAAAAAAGGGTGCAGTTCCTAAAGCAATAAGAGCTAGTAATGATTTGTTTTTTAAGGTTTTCATTAATTTTATTGATAAATATGATAAATATATTATTTTAATTGTTGAAGCGCAAGATTGAGTTTCAAAACATTGATTTTTTCAGTTCCGAAAAATCCAAAAAGCGGTTTTTCTGTATTTTCAACAATGATTTGTTGAATTTTACTCTCATTGATATTTCTGATTTTGGCAATTCTTTTTATTTGAATAGAGGCAGCTTTCACTGATATATTAGGGTCTAATCCGCTTCCGCTGGCGGTAACTAAATCTGAAGGAATTTCAGATTTTTTAACTTCTGGATTGTGTTTTAAGAAATGATTGATTCTTTCTTCCACTGTTTTCAGATAATCTGGATTTGATGGACCTTTGTTGCTCCCAGCTGCACCTGCTGAATTGTAATCTACTGCAGATGGTCTTGACCAGAAATATTGGTCTTGGTCAAATTTTTGACCGATATTTTCATAGTATTTATGGTTGTTTTCGGTAATGACTTCTCCTTTTCCATGATTAGGAGAAAATTGTGCAATTCCGAAAATCATCAAGGTATAAAACCCAGAGAATATAAGCACACTGACTGCTGTGAGTCTGATGGCGGGTAAAATATTTTGTTTCATAATTTTTGAGGTTGAGGTTAAGGTTAGAAGATGGAAGATGGAAGATGGAAGTTGGAAGTTGGAAGGCAAAAAAAACATTTACATTTTTTCTTTTACTTTTTATTTCTGCTTTCTGATTTCTATCTTCTATCTTTTCACTACATAAAAATGGCTACGATTAAGTCTATTATTTTGATACCGATGAATGGAATTAAAACACCACCTAAACCGTAAATTAAAAGGTTTCTTCTGAGCAAAGCGCTGGCACCAATAGGTTTGTACGCTACCCCTTTCAAGGCCAATGGTATCAACATAGGGATGATAATGGCATTAAAAATTACCGCTGAAAGAATGGCAGTTTCTGGCGAATGTAATTTCATGATATTCAAACCTTGTAACGCTGGAATAGAGGTAATAAAAAGCGCTGGAACAATGGCAAAATATTTCGCTACGTCATTGGCTATACTGAATGTGGTTAAGGTACCTCTGGTCATTAGCAATTGCTTACCGATTTCCACCACTTCAATTAATTTGGTTGGGTCATTGTCTAAGTCCACCATATTGCCCGCTTCTTTGGCCGCTTGTGTACCGCTGTTCATGGCTACGCCTACATCTGCCTGAGCCAAAGCAGGTGCATCATTGGTTCCGTCACCCATCATGGCTACCAATCGGCCTTCAGATTGTTCTTTTTTGATGTAGTTCATCTTATCTTCTGGTTTGGCTTCTGCGATGAAATCATCTACTCCGGCTTTTTCTGCAATATATTTTGCGGTCAATGGATTATCACCCGTCACCATCACGGTTTTAATTCCCATTTTTCTCAAACGTTCAAAACGCTCCTGAATGCCTGTTTTGATGATGTCTTGTAATTCTACCACTCCAAGAACTTTTTCGTTTTCTGAAACCACCAAAGGAGTTCCACCATTACTAGAAATAGATTTTACAACATCATCTATTTCAACAGGAAAATGATTCCCTGCTCTTTCAACAATTTTTTTGATGGCATCTGAAGCTCCCTTTCTAATTCTGGTATTATCTACATTAATTCCAGAGCATCTGGTTTCTGCGGTGAAGTTGATGTATTCAGCATTATTGACATCATAATTCAATGGATTTACAGCTGCTAATTCTATAATAGATTTACCTTCAGGTGTTTCGTCAGCCATGGAGCTCAGTACCACAGATTTTATAAAATGGCGTTCTTCTACTCCGTTGGCCAAATGAAAATGGGTTGCTTTTCTGTTCCCGATGGTAATGGTACCTGTTTTGTCTAGTAAAAGTACATCTACGTCACCAGCTGTTTCTACGGCTTTACCACTTTTGGTAATCACGTTGGCGCGCAAAGCTCTATCCATACCAGCAATTCCGATGGCAGATAAAAGTCCACCAATGGTAGTAGGAATCAAACAAACAAAAAGCGAAATAAATGCTGCAATGGTAATGGGGGTTTGAGCGTAATCTCCGAAAGGTTTCAGGGTGATTGTCACAATGATAAATACCAAGGTAAATCCTGCCAAAAGTATAGTCAGTGCAATTTCATTGGGTGTTTTTTGTCTGGAAGCGCCTTCTACCAAAGCAATCATTTTATCTAAGAAACTTTCGCCAGGTTCTGTAGTTACTTTTACTTTGATAAAATCTGACAAGACTTTGGTTCCGCCAGTTACGCTGCTTTTATCTCCACCAGCTTCACGGATTACAGGCGCACTTTCTCCGGTGATGGCACTTTCGTCAATAGTTGCCAAACCTTCTATAATTTCGCCGTCTGTTGGGATGATGTCTCCTGGTTCGCAGATAAAGATATCTCCTTTTTTCAATTGACTAGAAGAAATTAAGGTTACTTCATTCAACGTTAATTCACCCATAGGATTGATCCATTTGGCTGGGGTCTCTTCTCTGGTTTTTCTTAGAGAATCTGCCTGCGCTTTTCCTCTGGCTTCGGCAATAGCTTCCGCAAAATTGGCAAATAAAAGGGTAAGAAAAAGAATGAAGGTTACGATAAGGTTGTACACCAAACTTCCTTGGCTACTTTCTCCCAAAGCAATCCAGACACAAACGCCCGCCATTACTAAAGTACCTACCCAAACCATAAACATTACAGGGTTGAGAATCATTTTGGCTGGATGTAGCTTGATGAAAGATTGTTTCAAAGCTTCATTTATTAATTCTGGTTGAAACAATTTATTTTGATTGTTATTTTTCATTTTTTTATTCGTTATAAGTGAGCTGTAAAAAGTTAGAAGTTTTAATAATATTCACTTGCATTTCTCAGAGACTAAAATATTCTGCAATAGGTCCTAAAGCTAAAGCTGGGAAGAAAGACAAAGCCGCAACGATGGCAATGACAGCAAAAACCAACAATCCGAAAGTAACGTTATCTGTTTTTAAAGTTCCTGCACTTTCTGGGATGTATTTTTTGGCAGCCAAACTTCCTGCAATGGCCACTGGGCCTATGATAGGTAAATATCTCGCCATCAACATTACCATTCCGCAGGCGATATTCCAGAATGGGGTATTGTCTCCCAAGCCTTCGAAACCACTACCGTTATTAGCACTAGAAGAAGTAAATTCGTACAACATTTCGCTGAAGCCGTGGAAGCCAGGATTATTAAGCCAACTGGCATAAGTTTCAGGATTTTGAGCATAAGTATAACTGGCAATGGCAGTTCCTGTAAGAATGAGGAATGGATGTAGCAATGCAATCATCATCGCAATTTTCATTTCTTTGGCTTCTATTTTTTTACCAAGAAATTCTGGTGTTCTACCCACCATTAATCCGCTGATGAAAACTGCCAGAATAATGAAGATATAGAAGTTGAGAAAACCTACTCCTACACCACCATAAAATGCATTTACCATCATTCCCAACATTTGGTTCATCCCGCTTATAGGCATGAAACTGTCGTGCATAGCATTGATACTTCCTGTAGAAATAACGGTGGTAGCAATACTCCAATATGCTGATGCTGCAGAACCAAAACGTAGTTCTTTACCTTCCATATTTCCCATAGTTTGTGAAATTCCCATATTGGAAATGGCTGGGTTTCCATTAACTTCAGCAATCACTGTAGGTATTGTCAATAGAAGAAAACCAACCGTCATGACTCCGAAAACTGTCCATGCTAATTTTCTTCTTTTTATGATGTATCCCATTGCAAAAACCATTGCCAATGGAATGAGCATTTGGGTAACGATTTCTATAAAATTGGTGATGTAATTAGGGTTTTCAAAAGGATGGGCAGAATTAGGCCCAAAAAAACCTCCACCATTGGTTCCTAAATGTTTGATGGCTACATAAGCAGCTACAGGGCCACGGCTGACTTCAACATTATCACCCTGAAGATTGGTGATTGCATCTTTGCCTTCGAAAGTCATGGGAACACCATTAAAAGCTAATAAAGTAGCTACTACTATTGCTATTGGTAATAAAATTCTGGTGCAACTTCTCACGAAAAAGAAGTAGAAATTACCCAATTTATCGGTAGTTCTTTCTTTCATGGCCATAAAAACAACAGCTGCAATGGCCATTCCGCATCCTGCAGAAATAAACTGCCATAGCATAAGGGATAATTGCCCTAAATAAGACATTCCAGTCTCGCCAGAATAATGTTGCAAATTGGTATTGGTAATAAAACTAACGGCAGTGTTAAAAGCTAAATCTCCGCTCATTGAAGGATTTTTATCCGGATTTAGAGGAAGCCAACCCATGTTGGTTAATACGAACATGGCGATGAGAAACCAAACCATATTGATGGTAAGAAGTGCCACCAAATGTTGTTTCCAATTCATTTCTTTTTCAGGGTCTATGCCTGAGAGTCTATAAAAAAGTCGATCAACTGGGTTTAAAATTTTATCCAGCCAAGTCTTTTCATTGCTGAATATTTTGCCAAAATATCTACCCAAAGGTATTGCTAGAGAGACGGTGATGGCAAATGTAAAAATGATTCCTAAAATTTCTGTATTCATTGTATGGGTTATTAAAATGGGGAAAACAATAATTTACTCAATGAAAATACCGTGCATAGAAGCAGTAATATTGCTGCATAGATCAAGATTTCTGTAAGGCTTTGTTTTAAACTATTCATGGTAATTATTTACATTATTATTAAACTATTCTAAAATTTTTCTGGTTTGATAAGCACATAAGTCATGTAGAAAAATGCGGCTAAGGCGATAAAAAATAAGAGTATCATACTTTTTCGAAGAATTTGATGGTTAAAAAGAAAATTACAAAGAGTACTATTCCTAGTAGAGTAAGTGTGGCAGTCATAGGATTAAAAAAAGTTTTTAATGATTAATGTGGCAGTGATTAAAGTCCCGAAATAGGCAGCCAATAAGTGCCAAGATTTCCAAGAACTATAGGTTTGTTTTTTACTAAGGTTTTGCATTTTTATCTATATTTATTTGCCATAACCTTCTCAATTCTAATTCCAAAAAGAAAGAAATACACTCAAAACACTGTAATTCAACACAATAAAACAAAAATCACCCTATGCTATAAAACAAAACCCTTTCAAAATGAAAGGGTCTATACTATCGAAATGAAAGGGTTACTATTTTAATTGATATTCTTCTAGCTTTCGGTAAAGCGTAGTAAGAGCAATATTGAGCAATCTGGCGGTTTCGGTTTTGTTACCGTTGGTATAATTCAAAACTTTTTGGATATGAATTTTTTCTGCACTTGCCAATTCGAAAGCGGATAAGATTTTAGGTTCTTTACTTTGAACTTTTTCGAAATCTAAAGGGAGAGAATCAGCGTTTAAGGTATCACCATCAGAGAGAATTACGCTTCTTTCAATCACATTTCTCAGTTCACGAATGTTCCCTTTCCAAGAATGCACTTTTAGAGATTCTAGATAATCTTCGGAAATACCTTTTATTTTTTTACTGGTACTATGAGCAAACTTTTTAAGAAAATACAGTGCCAATTCTTCTATGTCTACTATCCTATCTCTGAGTGCTGGCAAAGAAATATTGAAAATATTGATTCTATAATACAAATCTTCTCTGAAATGACCAGCTATAATTTCTTTTTGCAAATCTCTATTGGTAGCGGCTATAATTCTTACATTGACTTTTATGGGTTTGTTGTCTCCCACTTTTAAGAATTCGCCAGACTCTAAAACACGCAAAAGTTTGGCTTGCAAATCCAGAGGCATTTCCCCTATTTCATCTAAAAAAACCGTACCGTTATTGGCTTCCTCAAAAATACCTTTGGTTTCCTTGAGAGCACCTGTAAAAGCACCCGCTTTGTGACCAAACAATTCGTTTTCTAATAATTCTTTGCTGAATGCAGAGCAATTAACCGCAATAAAATTCTGATGGTTTCTTTGGCTGGCATTATGAATCGCTTGTGCAAAGACTTCTTTACCTGTTCCTGTTTCACCTGTAAGCAATACTGTAGCATCTGTGGTTGCTACTTTTTGGGCAGCCTCTTTTGCAGATTTTATGAGTTTAGACTTGCCAATGATGTGGTCAAAAGAAAGCTTATCTCCCAATTGTTTTTCTAGTTGAAGAACTCTTTTATTAAGTGCTACTTTCTCTGAAGCTTTGTATACTAAAGGAATGATTTTATTGTTATCATCACCTTTGGTGATATAATCAAAAGCTCCGTTTTTAATGGCTTGTACCCCATCTGGTATATTGCCAAATGCTGTTAACAAAATAATTTCTATGGTGGGAAATTTTCCTTTGACCAATTTAGAAAACTCTACGCCATTGCCATCTGGTAATTTCACATCACAAAGCAATACATCAATATCAGAAATTTCTAATTTTCTGAGACCACTTTTCAAATCCGAAGCCTGAAAAACTTCAAACCCTTCTAAAGCGATAATTCTAGAAAGCAGTGTTCTGATTTTTTCTTCGTCGTCTATGATGAGAATTCTTGACATAGTAAAATTTTGGGTACAAATATACAGCAGAAGTTATAATAGTTGATGATGAAATTACTAGTCATCTATCAAAACGTTTTATTTTATCTCTTAACAATAAGAATATTATGTTAAAATAAATGCTTAATTTTCAACAATAAAAATAAATGAAAATGAAACAATTATTCTCTATTGGATTTCTTACTCTTGCTCTGATGAGCGTATCTGCACAACAACTAAAACCTGTTTCTTATGCTGATGGCACCCAAAAACTAAATGGTTTGGTGACGTCTAACGCAGGAAAAAAGCTACAAGGCGTGTTGATACTCCCCGCTTGGAAAGGAATAGACAACGAAGCCAAACAAGCTGCCCTAGACCTAGAAAAAGCTGGCTATATTGCATTTATTGCCGATATTTACGGTGAAGGAAATGTGCCAACAGACAATGGAGCAGCTGCTAAAATTGCAGGACAATACAAACAAGATTATCAGGCTTACCAAAAGAGAATAGCACTAGCACTAGAGCAACTGAAAAAAGCAGGTGCTGATAAAGTGGCAGTCATTGGGTATTGTTTCGGGGGAACTGGCGCATTAGAAGCCGCTAGAGCTCAGTTACCAGTTGCAGGTGTTATCAGCATTCACGGTGGTTTGGGTAAAGATGCTTCGAGACCTAATGGCACTTTAAATACTAAAATTTTAATAGAACACCCTGCCGAAGACCAAAGTGTGCCACAAGAAATGGTGAATGCCCTCATCAAAGAAATGAATGAAGGTAAGGCAGATTGGCAAATCTATACTTATGCCTATTCTAAACATACTTTTACTAACCCAGAATCTAAAGATTATAACCCCGTAATGGCTAAGAGAGCTTGGCAACATACATTGATGTTTTTAGATGAAGTGCTAAAGAGATGAGTGATGAGTGATGAGTGATGAGTGATGAGTGATGAATGATGAATGATAGTTGATTGATGGATGATGGGTGATGGGTGATGGGTGATTGTAAATCTAAAATTTTGAATTGAAACGGCAGTTGGAAAAGAGATAAAAAAAGTAGAAATGAGAAACGCAAGCGATGATATTGCTTGCGTTTTATTTTTAGTTCTTACGGGCTACAAAACGGATGACAGAGCCTTCACCTTGATGGTAAGGACCTTCGTCTAAGTGAATAATGCTTTGACCAATAAATTTAAAAGCGACACCAGGAAAGTTTTTCTGAATCTCTTCTAAAGAAAAAAGCATTTCCGCTTCTTTCGGTCCACCAGAAGAATAGTTCAATTGCTCTTTGCTAAAAGCTTCAAAAATAATAACGCCTCCAGGTTTTAATAGGGAAAGCAAATGAGCATGAATGGCAGTGCGCTCAGCCGCTGGAAAGTGTGCGAAAATAAGCACCAAACCATCAAAAGATTGTTCGGGATATCCCAAATCAAAAACATCGCCTACCAAGTAATCTATGGTTACTTGCTGTTCTTGTGCTAGAGCTTCGGCTTTGTTTTTGGCAGATTCACTAATATCAAATGCAGAAACAACATAACCTTTTTTAGCAGCAAAAACGGCATTTCTACCCTCGCCTTCTGCTGCAAAAAGTACTTTTCCTTGGGGCAATTCATTGATGGATTGTTGAAGAAATTTGTTGGGCAATGTGCCATAGACAAATTCTTTTTCCGCATAGCGGTCGTTCCAAAATTCTTTCATCGTGTGTATTGGTTTTCTTAATTCTACAAACTTAGTGTATTTATTGCAAAAATACGACAACAAAAGTAACATAATTATCTATATCAATAGACGAAACAAATAACAAAAAGAAACTTCATCTATCACATCTATAATATACGAAAATCTTTTTACAAACAAAGAAACAAGAGTTACTTTTTAAAATGATTTATTCTGAGACTTTTGTACTATAAACTTAACAATAAATATTAAATAAAAATGGAGAATCAGACCTTTATGCCAAGAATTGGGGACCAAGCCCCAGAATTTACAGCCATCACTACGCAAGGAACCATCAATTTCCCAAAAGATTATGCAGGGAAATGGGTAGTATTCTTTAGTCACCCCGCAGATTTCACACCGGTGTGTACTTCTGAGTTTATGACTTTCGCCCACATGGAAAAGCAGTTCAATGAGGCCAACTGTGAATTGCTAGGACTTTCTGTAGATGGTTTATACAGCCATATCGCATGGTTAAGAACCATTAAAGAAAAAATAGAATACAAGGGAATGAAAGACATAGAAGTTAAGTTTCCTTTGATAGAAGACATTACGATGGAAGTTTCTAAAAAATACGGAATGATTATGGAGGGAGAAAGCAGCACAAAAGCAGTAAGAGCCGTGTTTTTTGTTGACCCTAAAGGAACGATAAGAACCATCTTATATTATCCACTAAGTGTAGGAAGAAATTTTGATGAAATCTACAGAACATTAATCGCCCTACAAACAGCTGATAATTTCGACATTGCTTGTCCGGCAGACTGGAGACCTGGTGATGATGTGATTGTACCTACCGCTGGTTCTTGTGGCGTAGCCAAAGAAAGAATGGAAGACAAGGAGCATCTAGATTGTAAAGATTGGTTCTTCTGCACCAAAAAACTAGATAAAGATGAAGTATTGAATGCCATCATCAAAAAATAGAAATTGAAATATAACACCTTACAAATCTCCACTTTGAATTGCAGTGGAGATTTTTTTTACCCTTTACAAAAAAAAATAAGACAGAAAGAGCATTCTCATTTAAAAAATAATGTAAAAGAATAAATAGCATAAGCTAAGGAATAATATCTATGTATACTCCCAAGGACTACCTCTGTGAAAACATTGGTAGAGTTTTTTTTAAAGAAAAAAACAGACAAATAGAGTCAACGCAATTCTATGTGTTAAAAATGGTTAAAATATAGAACAGATATTAAGGTAAAAAAGTCCTAAAAAGTCATTTTATAAACATAAAATTGCTAAACAATAACTCTACGGCATAATGATTATTAGCATAACAAACAAGCAAGTTACACTACATAAATTTTATAAAATATTAATTTACAAATATTTACAAAAAATAAAAAATCTACAAAAAAACAACTGACATAACTCATATTTTGAAAAACACTTAATAATGGTCTACAAGTTTAAATTTGTCTCTGTAGAAATGAAACCGTTAACAGTTTCTTAAAAAAACAAAAGAGATGTTTAAATTTAAACAAACCAATGACACGATTAACAACATTAATCATTTTTTTGATGTGATTGATCAAGCTTTAATTGTCTTTAAAGAAGGAACTAAAAATTATCTCTATAACCATACAGAACAATTCAACACCAATCTTGAGAGCATGTCTGCATTAGAAAACGAGGCAGACAACCTAAGGCATAAAATAGAAAGCAATATCTACAGTCTAACTTCACTTGCCAGAGTACGTGGTGATATTATAAGATTGATAGAAAATATGGATGACATAGTAGATATATTAGAAAGTAGCTTATTTCAATTTGAAATTGAAAGGCCTTATGTACCTGCAGAATTGTACGCAGATTTTGTAAGACTTACAGAGCTGTCTACCATGGCGGTAGAAAATCTAATACCAGCAGCAAAATCATATTTTAAAAACCCTGAGAATCTGAACGAAAAAATACATAGAGTGTATTTCTATGAAAAAGAAACCGATAAACAAGCGCAGAATTTAAAGAGAAGAGTATTTCATGACTTTAATACTTTAAAGTTGAGTGAAAAATTCCATTTAAGATATTTTGCATTGCACATCGAAAATCTATCTGATGCGGCAGAGAAAGCAGCAGACCAACTATTAATCATGTCAATTAAAAGAGGAATCTAATGCTGGTACTCTCTCTCATATTAATTTCTCTATTTTTTGGATGGTGGCTGAGTACTTCAGACTATGCATTCAGTTTCAGTGGACTCTTTTCTACTCGATACTTTAATGCGTCCCAAATAATAGGCATAAGTATGGGAGGTCTAATTTTGGGAGGCCTATTGACCTGTAGTAGTCAAGGAGAAGCTATAGAGATTTCATCGCCCATTATTTCATTGACCTTAGCTTTTTCAGCATTTTTCGCAGTATTATTGACCTATAAAATAAGCAAATTAAGTTCAGTAATCTATGCATTAGTAGGCTCTTTGGTAGGTTGGCAATACTATAACACAGGAACTATAGACTGGGGATACCTTGTAAAAAACAGTATAGTCTGGACCATTGCTCCGTTAATAACCATTGCATTGTCCTACTTTGTGACTTTGTTTTATAAAAAATACATTGTCAACACTAATTTACACTATTTAAAACTCAACCAATATCTTAAGATTGGCATCTATCTGAATGCAATAGTATTGGCATTATTGATAGGAATCAACAATGGAGGAATGCTTATCTTATTGATTAAAAGCATTAAGACTAATTATCAATTTGCGTTAGACACCTTGCCCATGAGTAAAGATTACTTTATTTATTTGGCAGCTGTATTGCTTATTGTACTGTTTACTTTTTACAAAACCCAAAACAATGTAAAACATTTGGCACAAGCCAACGCCAATGCTAGTACGGAAACTACCCTTGTCGTTATCAGTGTTTCTAATTTGGTGATTCTACTTTTCAGCACTCCACTATTGGTTATTCCTCTATCTTTTCCACAGATTATAATGGCAGCAGTATTGGGAAATGCTCTTACCAAACAAAATATACAAATAGAAATAAAAAAAATAGCCCGTTGGATGATCGTATTTGTACTCGCTCCATCTTTGGCATTTTTTATTTCCTATTTTACCTTGCACCTCATCAGTAAACAATATATTTCTCAAGAAAGCAATATCAACAATGGAGATGATTATAACATCATCAACATCGCTACCCCACTCTTTTTGGTGAGCATTATTATTCTTTTGGTAGGTGTAATATTTTATTTAGCAAAAGAAAATAAACTAAAACTGAAGGCTCAAAAAGAAGTTTTGAAACATCAAGAGAACTTATTTGAAAACCAAAAATCACTTTCTGCGATGGAGGTAAAAACCATTTTGCTAGAAAATGACAAACTCAATACAAAACTAGAGCTCAAAAGAAAAGAACTTACCAATATTGCCCTCAACATTACCGAGCAAAAAGCATTTTTAGAAAAAATACACCAAAAATTAAAAAACTTAAAAAGCATAGACCTCCCTGAAGAAAAAAATAAAAAGTTAGATGAACTAGAAAGAGAGGTTTTTCAGAAAATGAACTTCTCACAAGAAATAGAACATTTTTATACTCAAATAGAAAACCTACACAAAGATTTTAACATACGGCTTACAGAGCACCACCCTCACCTTACGGAAAACGACAAAAGATTGGTCACCTTACTAAGGCTAGGATTCTCTACAAAACACATATCATCACTCACCAACATTTCACCTAAAAGTGTAGAAATAGCCCGGTACAGATTGCGGAGCAAACTAGGACTTTCTCACGAACAAAACCTGATTAATTATCTAAAAACAATTTAAAACTTAAACAATAACTTACCATGAAAAAGTTAATACTTTCTATGGCATGCTTAGGCTTGTCCTTGACCGCCTACGCCCAAAACGAAAAAGATTCTGTAAGGTATGACCAATACGGAATAAAAGTTGACAGAAAACCACTTCAGACCGAAGAAAGAAATGGAATTCTAGTCATGGAATCTAAAGATTCTAATTACAAATTATGGTTTGACATCCGTGTACACGTAGATGCGGCTACTTTTTTCGGTCAAGACAAAGATTATGACCCAATAGGAGACGGTGCCAGCATCAGAAGAGCACGTTTCGCTGTAAAAGGGCAAGTAACCCCAGAATGGTATGGTGAAGTAGATGTCAATTTTGCTAATGGCGTTTTAGAACTGAAAGATGCTATTGTAAGATACACAGGCTTCAATGACTGGGAATTACAAGCGGGTAACTTCAAAGAAAATTTCCAACTGACTAGAAACACCTCATCTAGATATCAACCATTAATGGAAAGACCTATGGTGGCCAATAATCTAGGGCCAAACCGTAGTGTGGGGGTAAATGCTAAATACCAAAAGAAATGGATTTTTGCTTCTTATGGAGTATTCTTCCATGCTGTAGAAGATTCAGAAACCAGAACTTATGTAGAAGACAACAACAAAGATTATGGCAGAAAAGAAGGATTGGCACATACCGCAAAAGTGGTTTTCCAACCTTTATACAAAAGTTCTGATGCTAGTTTACATCTAGGAGCAGCTGTTTCTAGACGTAAACCTTCTACAGACGTAGACCCAGGTGAATATGGAGGTGTAAGAATAAGCACTAGAAATGCCACCAGCATCAACAGAAAAAAATACCTAGATACTGATGTAATTCCGAATGTAAACTTCAGCCTCTACTCTACTTATGAAATTGCAGGACACTACAAGGGACTAAGATTTGAATCTGCCTATGTACAAGACGATGTACACATTCTAAAAGATGCTCCAGCTAACGTAAACAAAAGTGTAAAGAAATTCCACGGAGGATATGTTATGGCCAGTTATCTGCTTTTCGGTGGAAAACAAAAGTATGATTACAATGGCGCAAAATTCAATCAAGTAAAAAGAGGAAGAAGCTGGGGTGATATAGAATTGGCTGCTAGATATGATTATATGGACCTAAACAGTGGTGGTGTTTTGGGAGGCTCAGGAGAAAACTACACTTTTGGAATTAACTATTACACCTCTAAAAATGTAAGATTCTCTTTAGATTATCAATATTCTAACAACGATAGATATGCCAACGGAAAAGGTAAACTCTTTGTAGGACATGATGTAAACGGAAACCCTACCAAAGACCCTTCGCAAGTGGTAGAAGCAGACGGAAAAGCAGGTGTAGACTTCCATATGGTGGCCGCAAGAATTCAAATTGATTTTTAATAATAGTAAAACTTAAACAATGAAAAATTTATTACAACTCTCAATATTCATCTTATCTCTAGTAGGACTGCAATCTTGTGTAGAAGATGAAATGTATGTAGGGCCAGCCACAATAGTAAGTGTAGCAGCCACACCTATAGCCCCCAACTCTACAGAAACGGTAACTGTAATGGCAAAAATAACCGACCTAAAAGGAGTAACAGCAGTTAAATTATATTATAAAACTTCAACTGAAAGTACTTTTAAATCTGTAGATATGCCTGCCACTTCAGAAAAATTTATGTACTCAGGTATCATTCCTGCTTATCCTAAAGACACTACAGTACAATATTATGTAGAAGCCAACAATGAAAACAACCTGACTACTTATTACCCTGCAAAAGCCCCTACAGCTACTGTAAGCTATAAAGTGGGTGCGTCTTCAGTAGTAAAATTGTTTATCAATGAAGCCTTTGCAGATGGTACTAAAGATTCTACTGACCCAGACTGGGTAGAAGTTTACAATGACTCTGATATAGAAGTAAGCTTGAACGGGTATGCATTTTACGACGACGGCATAAAAACCTCAAACGGTGCAAAACCTAAAAGAATTCTAGGAGATATCAAAATACCATCTAAGGGTTTTGTATCTATCCCTACAGAGTATAATGGTGAAACGGTAACGTTCGGGTTAAGTACCTCTGGAGATGCGGTATATCTAGAAGATAAATCTGGTGTTTTGGTGACATCTCTAGACTTCAACGGCATTAGTTTATCTGGCAAAAAATCGTATGGAAGAAAACCTGATGCCTCTAGCACTTTTGTGACCTTTGCTAACCCAACTAAAGCAGCATCTAACAACAATGCTAACTAATACAAATAAACAAATTATATAAAAAATTACGATGAGTAAAGAACAAATGGAGATTGGTGCAATCTCAAAACCTAGATTTGAGTTCCGTACGTTCGGACAAAACTTTGATGAAGCAGCCAAAAGAATGGCGAGATTATCTATACCAGTTCCTGAAAAAGTATGGGAAAGAAGTAGTGATGAAATCTACATTTTATCTAGAACCAATGACATAAACAATACCAAGATAAGAGACGGTAAAATGGACATTAAGACCTATGTACAAACTGTAGATGGACTAGAACAATGGAACCCTCTAATGAAAGGAGAATTCCCTATAGCTGCAGAAGTATTAAGAAATGAAGTATTCCCTGCATTTATGGTAGAAATGCCAGCATTAACCCAAGAAACTTACACTTATGAAGAATTCATCAGTATGATAGAAAACAACCCTGATTTGGCTGCAGTAAGAGTGCATAAGCAACGTTTCGGGTACATGGTGAATAATACCATCTGCGAAGTAGGCAATGTACTAGTAAATGGTGCAAAAATAGTAACCATCAACTCAGAATCTACTGAGCTAGAAGACATTAAAAAAACCATTGTAGATGTAAAATTAGAAGGTGTAGAAAATATCAACTATCTTCAAGCCATCAAAAGAGTCATCGGAATGATCAACAAACCATTAGCAAACTAATAAATAATAAAAAAATGGCACAAGAAATAGAAAGAAAGTTTTTGGTAAAAGGTGATTATAAAGCTTTATCTACCAAAAGTACAAGAATCACACAAGGTTACCTATCCTCTGTACCAGAACGTACCGTAAGAGTGCGTGTAAAAGGAGATAAAGGCTTTATCACCATAAAAGGCATAGGCAGTGCGTCTGGAGCTAGCAGATACGAATGGGAAAAAGAAATCCCAGTAGAAGAAGTAAATGAACTTTTAAAAATATGTGAACCTGGGGTAATAGACAAAACCAGATACCACGTAGTAGCAGGTCCACATACATATGAAGTAGATGAGTTCTATGGTGAAAACGAAGGACTTACTATAGCAGAAGTAGAACTAAGCAGTGAAGAAGAATCTTTCGAAAAGCCTGAATGGCTAGGCGAAGAAGTAACTGGTGATGTGAAATATTACAATTCTATGTTGATGAAAAACCCATATACTAAGTGGTCTTAATCAAAAACATACTAGCAGTAGCTTTGGCTGTCCTCGCGCTCGATTCCCAAAAAGAGGACAGCATAGCTGCTGTAAATACTCCTTCGGAAAAAGATTGGAAGGAATACAAAACGGGGCTGAAAAATCTCTCAGGCCTTAGTTTCAATCAAGACCAATCTGCATTGCTTGCCATTACAGACAAGGGAAGCATTTATGAAATAAATTTCGAGGGAAAAATCAAAAGGCAACTGCCCTTTGATGAATTTGGTGATTTCGAAGCCATTGCCATAGATTCTCGTAAAAACACCATTTATCTGGCAGATGAAAACACCATGTCTGTTTATGAATTGTCTAAAAACGAAAAAAAACTAAACAAAATAGTAAATATAAGCATACCCAATGCTGCTTACAATAGAGGTTTAGAAGGATTAACTTGCGGAAGAGACACCTTATACATTGCCAATCAATCTGAACCCTGCAGGCTTTTTAAATATTCTACTGTTAATAAAAAAATTATCTCTCTAGACCTACCATATGCCACATTTTTGTCAGACATTTTTTATGATGAAACAGACAATACCCTATGGATAATAGATAGCAAACAATATAAAATCACCCATTGTAAGCTCAATGGAAAAATCATTGCACAACAAGACATTCCTATGGTGAGAAAAGCAGAAGGCCTCTGTGTAGATCGAAACAAAAAAATAGCATGGATAGGCTGTGACAAAACAGGAAACTTGTATCGAATTAAATTAAAAATTTAATAATGGAACACACTTCAGAATTTAATCCATTAAATATGGACAACTATAAGCTAGAAAAACTTCCAAAAATAGAAAAGACAGGAGTAGAAAAATGGATGATGAAATTGGGAGGCCCCATAGCAATTTTATCTTTTGTTTTACTTTATTTCGTATTGGACATTCCCTTTCTCAATAAAATAGACCCAGAAGTACTAGGAAAAGATGCTCTAGCAAGATATAAAGAATTAGGCGCAGAAGGTTTTGAAAAAATAAACTATGCCATGTTGGCCATTTTTGTAGCAGCCATTATCTTATGGATTACAGAAGCTATCCCTAACTACCTGACTTCATTATTTGTGATATTAGCGATTGTAATGACACAGGTAACCACAGAAAAAGAGGCATTTTCACAGCTGGGTCACCCAGTGATGTGGCTAAACATTCTATCATTTGTTTTGGCAAGTATGTTGGTAAAAACACAAGCAGCCAAACGATTTGCGCTATGGTTTGTCATCAAATTTGGTAAAAATTCTTTTTGGGTTATCTTCAGTTTCTTAGTAATCAACGTGGTTCTCTCAGCATTTATATCAGCCACTACTGCTAAAGCCACTATTCTACTGCCTATATTTATGGTAATCGCAGCCATCTATGGAGCTACTGGTGGCAATCACAGAAATAATTTTGGTAGAAATTTAGTTTTGCAAAATCTTTTTCAAATAAACATCGGTGCCTCAGGCTTTCTTACGGGTTCTGGTGCTAATCTACTAGCAGCATCTTTAATTGCCGGAGCTATGGGATGGAGCTTATTTAGTTATCAAGATTGGTTTATTGCAGCATTTCCGTTAGCCATTATCCTAATATTACTGGGTTGGCTGGTTGGAGCAAAATTAATGTTCCCTTTAAAAAAAGGTGAAGACCAACCACAAATAGAAGGAGGATTGCAAAGTTTGAGAGAAGAATACTTAAAAATGGGAAAAGTAACCCGTGAAGAATACAAAGCCATTGCTATCTTTATCTGTGTACTTATTCTTTGGGCAACAGATAAGCAACATGGCATCAACCAAACGGTAGTGGCCTTTATAGGTGCAGTAGTAGCATTAACCCCTGGGATAGGAGTTGTAAAATGGAATGACATCGATATTCCTTGGCATTTGATGATATTTTCTGCAGGAGCCTATACCTTAGGGGCGGGATTAGAAGCTACCAGTTTGCCAGCCACATTGGTAGAAGTAACCTTTAACCATTTAGGAATTTGTGCTTCTACTCCATTTTGGGTGTTGTATTTGGTATTGACAGGCCTTATGCTCTTCAGTGCGTTATTATTTCAATCTAAGACCATGCGTGCCTTGATATTTATACCAATAGCCATAGGCATAGCCAATAGATTTGGGTATCCGGTATTGAGTTTAGCCTTTCCATTGGCTCTTTTAATAGAACATGTGTATGTATTGCCATTTAACAGTAAGCCAGCAGCACTGCTCTACACCACCAATCAGTATAGCATTACAGATAGTTTCAAATTTGGAATCACAATGATGATATTGAGTTGGGCAATGATTATACTCTGGGGAGAAACCGTTTTAAAATGGTTAGGATACACCAACGGATTATTTTTTTAAATAAATAAGAAAACAAAATGATTGATATAAAAGCTAAAATACACGATAAATTCTCTATAGAGTTCAAAGTAGGTTTTGTAGTAAGAAGAAAGACTAGGATTAACGACTTTGCCATTAACACTTGGCTCTACATTCCCAATAGCTTAGATATCAACTCTCTTACCTACAGCAAAAAGCAATTCTATATTGATGTAAAATCTAATGTAAGACTCATTACCCCTAGATTTCTGCTAAGAGAAATTATGGGAGAAGAATGCTCTCCGATGGCCAATCTCGAAAACTCATTTCGTACCATGGCATCAGACCCTACTAGAACTAATAAACGCGAGTATGAATATCAAATCAAGATGTTTATGGCGATATTAAAAAGTTCTATGAGAGATGAAATTCTACACATTTACAGCAATACCTTAAAAGAAGACACCCCTTTTCTCTGTGAATCTTATATTAAAAACATAGAAGAAATCACCCAAAAATATAGAAGCCTGAGAACCATCATCAATGCTCCTACAGTTACTGAAAAAGTATTGAACTATTTTTTCTTTGGAGATGAATTTATGAGCAATATTATAGACCAACACACCTACAGACTTACTTATTTTATAGAAAACAATTACCCCGAGCACCTAGAAATAATTGAACGATTAAAAGGTTTGATTAAATCTGAAATAAAATATAAAAATGAAAAAGGCTACCAAGTAGCCGAAGAAGAAAGTCAGAGAAAAAACCAAGAAGTAATCTATAGGCAAGGCATACTAAAAAAATATATAGAAAGTGACCTCTATTTAAAATCTGACCAGAAAAGAGATGGCTTTTTTGTAGAACAAATCTACTATAGCATAGCTGCCGGAGTTTCTATGATTTTCGCCACGGCAATAGCCTTTTCTTTTCAACAGAAATTTGGGAATTTCACCATGCCATTATTTGCAGCACTAGTGGTAAGTTATATGCTAAAAGACCGAATAAAGGATTTGATGCGTTATTATTTTGCACATAAACTAGGGCCTAAGTTTTTTGATAATAAGATTAATATGAGTATTAAGGATTTACCGATTGGTTGGAGTAAAGAAGGTGCAGATTTTATTTCTGAAAATAAAGTTCCTACAGAGGTAGATAAACTCCGCAGCAGGTCACCATTGGTAGAAGCAGAGAATAGAATAAACGATGAGAAAATTCTACTTTATAGAAAAAGAGTAAGAATAGATAGAAACAAACTAGAAAAAAATAGCAAGTACATAATCTCTGGTATTAATGATATTTTAAGAATATATATCAACAGTTTTACCCAAAAAATGGACAACCCTAGAGTACCTCTTTATAAATTGGACGAACAAGATAACATTACCACCATCAAAGGCAATAAAGTATATCTCCTGAACATTATTATGCAATTTCAATATGAAGGTAAAACAGATTATAAACGCTTCAGAGTAGCTTGCAACCGCACAGGAATCTTAAAAATAGAAGATTTATCTGAATAAGAATAGTTTTTTTTCAAAATAGGACACCTATTTTATTTGACACCGTAGAATAATTGTATTCTACGGTTTTTTATTAATCAAAAACCCTATCCCTTATCATGTTTCACCCAGATGAGTTGAGACACGTCATATCCATCTTTTTTGGCTTTTTCTAGGAATCTTTTTTTAGTGGCTTCGTCTATGGTTTTGGTTCTAGAGAGTATCCAAATGTATTGGGTATTGCTACCATAGACTAAAGCATGTTGATATTCTGGGTCTATATCTACCACATTATACCCTGCATAAAATGGCCCAAAGAAAGAAACCTTCAGCCGGGCTTCTGTTTCAGAATTGACGAATTTAGCTTTCCCTTCGGCCGACGCCCATTTTTGTTTTTGAGTATTGAAGCCCTTGTTATAGACCCTAATACTCCCGTTATTATTTAGAGAATATTCTGCAGTAACGTTATCTAAGTTCCTTTCGAAGCGGTAATCGAATCTTGCTATTTCGTACCATTTACCTAGGTATTTCTCTTTTTTAAAGTCTTTTACAGCGGTTACTCCCTCAGGAATTCCTACACATGAAGTGCATAAGGAAGAGAAGAATAATAATGCCAATAAACCAGTAAATAGCTTTCTATTTTTCATTGTTTTTATTTTTAGACAAAATAAAACATTTTTGAAACAAAACATTTAATTATTTAATTATTCGTTTTCATCTAAATAATAGATAAAATTACTAAATAAGGGCAGTTTTTTTGTGTAGTCTTTTATATATTGTATTTTTGTAAAGAATCAATTTTAATATAAAAATTAAAAATATGTCATTTGCAATTTCTAGAGTACCCGCTCCTAAAAATGAACCTGTAAGAAGCTATGCTCCCGGTTCTGCAGAGATTAAATCTCTCATCTCCACTTATAAAAAAATGTGGAAAGAAAAAGTAGAAATCCCAATGATTATTGACGGAAAGGAAGTAAAAACTGATGAAAAAGCCAGTTTACACTCTCCTCAAGATCATAAACATACGTTAGGCTTCTATTATAAAGGAAACAAAAAGCACGTAGATGATGCCATAAAATCTTGTTTGAAAGCCAGAAAAGAATGGGCAGAATTACCTTGGGAACAGCGTGCCTCAATCTTTTTAAAAGCCGCAGATTTATTGGCAGGACCATACCGTGATAAAATCAATGCTGCTACCATGATTGGACAAAGCAAGAATGTTTTTCAGGCAGAAATAGACAGTGCTTGTGAAGCGATAGATTTCTTGAGATTTAACGTACAATTTATGACAGAATTGTATTCTGAGCAACCGGTATCAGATGCCGGCATCTGGAACAGAGCAGAATACAGACCACTAGAAGGTTTTACCTACGCTATTACTCCATTTAATTTTACCGCTATTGCGCTTAATTTGCCAACTTCTATGGCTTTGATGGGAAATGTAGTGGTTTGGAAACCTTCTGCCACCCAAATCTACTCTGCTAAAGTAATAATGGATGTATTGATGGAAGCAGGTTTACCAGCTGGGGTTATCAATATGGTATTTTCTGGAGGTGCAGAAACCTCTCAGCAGATTCTAAGTCACCCAGACTTTGCGGGAATCCATTTCACGGGTTCTACAGAAGTTTTCCAATCTTTATGGAGACAAATTGGCGAAAACATTCATTTATATAAAACTTATCCAAGAATAGTAGGTGAAACAGGTGGTAAAGACTTTGTAGTAGCCCACCCTTCTGCTATACCTAGTCAAGTTGCTACGGCATTGGTAAGAGGTGCTTTTGAATATCAAGGACAAAAATGTTCTGCCGCTTCTAGAGCCTACATCCCTAAATCTCTTTGGAAAGAAGTGAAAAAAATAATGGGAGCGCAATTGGCAGAAATAAAAATGGGAAGCCCAGAAGACCCATCTAACTTTGTGAATGCGGTAATCGACAAAAATTCTTTTGACAAATGCAAAGGCTATATCGATAGAGCTAATAAATCTAAAGAGGCTAAAGTAATTTTCGGTGGTGGTTGTGATGCCAAAAAAGGTTGGTTTGTAGAGCCTACAGTAATAGAGACCAGCAATCCTCACTACGAAAGTATGGAAGAAGAAATCTTTGGTCCTATTCTTACTCTTTATGTTTACGAAGATAAAGATTGGAAAAAAACCTTACAATTGGTAGACGAAACTTCACCATACGCATTAACAGGTGCTATTTTCGCTCAAGACAGATATGCGATTAATGAGGCGACCAAAGCGCTAGAAAATGCTGCGGGTAATTTCTATATTAATGATAAGCCAACAGGTGCAGTGGTAGGTCAACAACCATTTGGAGGAGCTAGAGCTTCTGGAACAAACGACAAGGCTGGTTCTAAAATGAATTTATTGCGTTGGGTATCTGCTAGAAGTATTAAAGAAAACTTCTTATCTCCTACAGATTATAAATATCCTTTCTTAGGTTAAGATTTAACTTTAAATACAATAAAAACGCCTCTCAAGATTTTGAGAGGCGTTTGGTTTTTCATCATTTGCATTTTAGAAATGATAGTCTACCCCTAACTGAACCATAGAAGTATTCATTTCATAAGAAACAGAACTTCCAGGTATTGCTCCATATGGGTTAGATGGAGACGCCATCATAGGATTTAGCAATTGTCCTGTAGTAGAACCAGCGCTAGTTCCGTAATGGTAGTTGGCGTTGATGGTTAATTTAGGCGTTGCTTTATACCCTACCCCAAACTCATAAGCATGTTTGATGATGGCAGAAGCAGGAATAGAGAACATTGCCAATTCTGGTTTTATTGGGTTTGAGCTATAGGTATATCCTACTCTAATAGGGAATTTTTCAAAACCTTTGTATTGTAAACCAGCTGAAACGATAGACATATTTTGCCATCCAAAACCTGCGATAGAACCATTCATGTTCCATCCTGTGGTTTTGAAACCTTTGGTATTTTCGTAATCTACATATCTGTAATCTAATGCTAAGTCTATCATTTTATTAGAATACCCTGTACCAATAGAATAAATAGCCGGGAAATCCATTCTGAACTTATTTTCAGGAGCGGCAGAACCGTCAAGATAAGTGTTATCAAATTTAAATTCATTAAAGAACACTGGAGTTTTGTAAGAAGCTCCTAGTTTGAAACCTGAATCTGATTTGTAATACACCCCAAACTGCGCTCCAAAACCAAATGCAGAAGCATTGTCAGAATTAGGATAGCCCATGGTCATGCTGGGGCCTGCCAATGGATTAGGATGAATTTTCAAACTAGAATAATTGATGTTTGGTTGGATACCGATGGATAAATTATTACTCAACTTGTATGCGTAGGCAAAACCTACTTGCATCAACATATAATTGGATTCTAAATTACCAAAACCACCATACTGTTGTGGTGCTAAAACAGGATTGGTCATATCCTCTGGATATTCTACCCCAAATCCGCTTACCCCAAAAATGGAAACGCCAAATTTATGTTTATCATTCTTCCCAAAAGTAAATGCAACTGCAGGCATTACAGAATTAGGTTTTTGGTCTTCGGTAGTGCCAGACATGGTAGCAGTACCATTGTTAAAAGAAGAAGACAATTTAGGATTAGACATAAAAAGTCCTGCGCTTACAGAAAGGTCGTTGCCAGAAAACTCTGTGATTCCCGCAGGATTCCATTGTAGTGCTCCGCTTATATCAATCACCTGACCCGTAGAAGCTCCTCCCATAGACATATTTACAGAACCTATACCTTGCATTAAATGGCCTGTTTGTGCCATAATAACTCCAGAGAATAATATTCCTAGAGTAGTAATTACTTTTTTCATGATTTTTTTATTATTTATGCTTAACAAAGTTACTTTGCTAAAACATCTGTAGTATTATGATAAGTACTGCGTTTTGTCACGTTACACGTATATTACCATACATAGAATAAATATTACCACGAAAAGAGGTTGTAAAACAAAAAAATCCTCTCACTTTCGTGAGAGGAACATTTTTTCATTGTATTTTTATAATCAAACTCAGATTATAATCCAAATATATAATTTTTTTTTGATATAAATCATATTTTTAATAAAAATTAATACTAAGGCATCAAATCTTTATTTTTTCTTGGCCATTATTGAATACATCAAAGGAATTTTGTCAAATAATTCAGAAATTCTATATTTACCAGGCTCGAACTCTATTGTTTTTTTGAAACAAGCGTAGGGAGACCAGTCATATTCTTGGAAATCATTAAGACTAAAACCGTTATTGATGAGGTTTTGGATGACTTCTGCCAAAGAATGATTCCACATGACATATTCTTGAGAAAGAAGAGCAGATTGGTCTGCATAAGTTCCCTCATAAGTTTCTATAATAGGTTCTTTGCTAGAATAAGGATATTTGACATAGGTAAAATCATCATCAAACATCCATACCACAGGATGAAATTCTACCATTACAAAAGTACCATTAGGTTTTAGAAATTTAGAAATCACCTGGGCCCACTTTTTCATATCGGGCAACCAACCTATTACTCCATAACTGGTAAAAACCACATCAAATTCCTCTTCTAAAATATGAGGAAGTTGATAAACATCTGCTTCTATAAAATTGACATTTACGCCACATTGAGCGGCTAATTTTTGGGCTTCGGCAATGGCTTTGTCTGATAAGTCAACCGCTGTGACCTCGGCACCCATTCTGGCCAATGAAATAGAATCTTGTCCGAAATGACATTGCAAGTGTAGGATTTTCTTCCCACTAACATCTCCTAAAAGTGCTAATTCTGGCTCGTTAAGAGAAGTTCTGCCCGCTATAAACTCTTCCACAAAATAAAAGTCAGAAGTTAAGTGAAAAGCGACCTTATTATTCCAAGATTTTTTATTGATTTCTAGGTAATTAAGCATTTTAATTGAAGTTTAAAACAAAGATAAAATTATTCTACAAATTCTGTAATGTATAGAATAAATGTTGTAACTTTATAGGGCGATAAAATTTCACTTAGAAAACACACTCACAAAAATATTAACACAAAAAAATCACAATTATGAAAAAAGGAGTAAAAATAGTTGGGCTTTTAGCCGGCTTAGGAGCATTGGCATTTTGGAGATATAAAAGAGCTACTCCAGAGGAAAAACAAAAAGTAAATGATTTTATCAACAATGCTAAAGATAATATCAATAAATTCAGTGATGAACTAAAAACTAAAGCTGAAGACCTAAAAAACCAAGCCGAAAATAAGTACAATGAGTACAAATCACAGGCAGAAACTAAGATGGAAGACATCAAGGAAAAAGTGGAGGAAAAAATAGAAGAGGTAAAAACTGAATACTAATGAAAAAGCCATCGTTTTGATGGCTTTTATTTTATAATTTCAGAATTTTCTCTAAAATCTATTTGCTGAAAAAAGTCTTCGCAAGTCTTATTATCTGGTAAAACTCTTTTCTTTATCCAATTTTTATTTTGGAAAACGTCTAATAAAAACGCTAAATTTCTCAAGCAAAATTCATCATTACCAAACCAAAAATAGACTGTTGCTTCAGAGGGAATTTTATCCATTTTTAAAAATACTGAAACTACTTTCTCGCGGTAATTTTCATCAGGAAATAATGCTTTGAAATAATCTGCTCTTTTCTGAAAAAATATTTCTAATTCATTCACATCATAAGAAGAATCTCCTTCTATCAATGCTTCTCTGAAAGGATATACTTTATCATTATGAGTTAAAAATTCCTTAAGATGATCACCATTTACGATATGATATTCAAGAGCTTCCAATAAATAATTATTTTAAAAACTCTTCTATTTTCATTGTTTTTTGCTCACCAGAAGTTAGATTTTTGATGGTGATGTTTCCTTCTGATATTTCTTGTTCACCCAAGAAAATTAGATTTTCTATGCCTTTCTTTTCGGCGTAGGTAAATTGTTTTTTAAGTTTTGCACTTTCAGGGTAAATTTCTGCAGCAATTCCTTTTTCACGAAGTTTTGCTAAAACTTTCATCGCTTCTGCCGCTTCTTTTTCGCCATAGTTGGCAAAAAGAAATTCTATTTTTCTTTCAGAATTTTGCGGAAAAAGATTCAGTTCTTCTATCACGAGGTAAATTCTATCCAACCCAAAAGAAATGCCAATTCCAGGAATATTTTTCACGCCGAAAACTTCGGTAAGGTTGTTATATCTACCACCACCACCAATAGAACCCATTTCTACCCCTTGCGCTTTCACTTCGAAAATAGCGCCAGTATAATAGTCTAAACCACGAGCCAAAGTAATGTTGAACACCAACTCGTCTTCAATTCCTAAATTTTTACAATTTTCTAAAACAAATTCTAGTTCTTCTACTCCACTTTTCCCGATTTCTACATTAGCGAAATTGGTTTTTAGGATTTCTAAAACTTCAGATTGAGGTTTATTATCGAAAAGGAAACTTAGTTTTTCAATGGCTTCATCAGCAATATTTTTCTCTTGAAGTTCTTTTACTACGCCATCTTTCCCAATTTTATCTAATTTATCTAAAGCAACAGTAAAATCTATCAATTGCTCAGAAATATTGGCAAATTCTGCCAAACCAGAAAGAATTTTACGATTATTGATGTGTATTTTTACAGGAATTTGTAATTCTTTGAACGACTTTAGATACAACTGCACCAATTCTACTTCTTGCCAAAGACTTTCGCTACCCACCACATCTGCATCGCACTGATAAAACTCTCTGAAACGGCCTTTTTGTGGTCTATCTGCTCTCCAAACTGGTTGAATTTGGTAACGCTTAAAAGGAAAAGTAAGCGTTCCTTGATTCATGGCTACAAAACGTGCAAACGGAACGGTTAAGTCATATCTAAGGGCTTTTTCAGAAATCTGAGCAATTAGTTTTTGAGAATTTTTAGCATTCCAATCTTCCTCTTTGGTTTTACTTGCGTAATCTCCAGAATTAAGGATTTTAAAAATCAATCTATCGCCTTCTTCACCGTACTTTCCGGTTAGAGTCGATAAATTTTCAAAACTTGGCGTTTCCAAAGGTTGAAATCCGAAGAGTTCAAAATTCTTTTGTAAAGTATTGATGATGTATTTTCTGCGGTAAACTTCCTGCGCTGTAAAATCTCTGGTTCCTTTCGCTAAACTTGGCTTCATTTTTTGTAATTGATAAATGATAATTGGTAACTGATTTGCAAAAATACGCAAAAAAAATTTGCTGGATGCTGGATGTTAGATGCTGGATGAATACTTGTTGCCTAAATATCAATTTAACATTAATCATTTATCTATCATCATTTATGAAACATCAATCATGCTTTTCAGCATCCAAAGATTGCAACCTCCATGTCCAGAATTTCCTAGTGGTTTTTCTAGAAATTGGAAGCCTTGTTTTTCGTAAATGGTAACGGCAGTAGAAAACTCAGGAATGCTTTCTAAATAAATCTGAGAATAGCCAAATTCTTTGGCGGTTTCTATGGTTTTTTCTAATAATAATCTGCCAATACCTCTTCCTCTTCCGTTTTCTGAAATATAGAATTTTACGAGTTCTGTGCAATTTTCTGGCAAGTTTTCGGTGGGGAAAATTCCGCAACAGCCTACAATTTTATCGTCTAATTCCGCTACCCAAAGTTGAGATTTCGGAGTTTGAAACAAAGCAAATAAATCATCTGTTGTAGGATCTTGATAGACAGTTCCTGCAGTGCATTTTACTTCGAAATCATGAAAGCAACTTCTGATAATTTTGGCTAAAACGACGTTGTCTGTGGATTGGATTGGTCTGATATTGATTTTCATCTTTCAAAAATAGTGATTTTGAATGCAAAGATGAAATCTTAAAAATAAAAAGCCTTGCCAAAAAAATGACAAGGCGATAGTTTCATTTGTGTTTTTCTCTATTTGGCACCTAAAAGAACCAATTCATCTACTCTAATTTCTGTAAAATAGCGTTTTTGTCCGTCTTTGTCGTCATACGTTCTGTAGGTTAGTTTACCTTCTACGGCAATTTCTTTTCCTTTTTGCACGTATTTTTCCATAATATCTGCTAGTTTTCCGTTGAAAACCAGATTGTGCCATTGTGTTTCTTCTACTCTTTCACCAAGAGAATTGGTATAAAAATCATTGGTAGCAAGAGATACTTTAGCGATTTTTCCTTTTTCGAAATTTACGATTTCTACTTCTTTACCGGTGTGACCAATCAACGTCACTTTGTTTCTTAAAGACATAATAAATAAATTTTAAATTAAACGTTAGAAACGAGTCGTTCTGTAATTCCCTCGAATCTCTGATGCAAAGTTGTGAGGAAGTAGAAAAAATAATCGGTACTTACCCATTTAAATTCGTTTGTAGTCGTTTGTAAATGGATAATTTGTTGAATTTTAGTGAGTTAAATTTATAAAACAATTATAAATTCTTAATTTAAAATTATAAAAAAACTTTTCTGAAATTAAAATCTAAGAAAAATTGACGCAAAAAGAGTAAATAAAAAAAGCTGCAAGAAATCTATTTCTTACAGCCATTAAAAACACAAATGATTAATCTTCGATTCCGAATTTCTTCAATATTTTTTCCAGTAAGCACCAGTTGGTGAATGCCGATTGAAAAAGGTTAAGCCCTACAAAACCTGTAAGGTAAAACCAGTTTTCGTTTACTTTTAGTCCTAAAATTAGGCTTAAAAGAATCATAAAACCGGCTACAGCGTGTATAATTCTTGTCTTCATATTTAGATTATATTGATTTTTCTATGTCAAGTGTTGCTACGTGAACTTTGGATTGAAATTCTTGTTTGGCGTTGAAATTTCTTACTTTGCCACAGATTTCGTCCATTTTATCATCAGCCACAAAAGCCATGAACATTAGAGAATTGCTTTCTGTAACCTCAGAAGCAAACCAATTGTCTGCATGAGCTTCTTTGCTTTCTGCCTTATAACCTTTAACGGCAGTGTAAGAAAATACATTGACTCCAGAATGTACCAAAAGGTCTTTTACGTTTTTTTCAAATTCTTTGATGGTGGTGATTAATAGTAGTTTCATATTTTTAGGATTATTGAGTGTTCGATTAATGATGTTGAAAGTTAGAAGTTGAATTTTAAATAATAAAGAATATCTTATCGATTATTTGTGGATTCAACTTCCAGTTTTCACTTCCAACTCTTTCTTTTTACTTTTTATTTTTATTCCTCAGAGATGCTTTCTCCATATTCTGCAGCTCTTTCTTCATGAATTTTTCTCCATTTTTTATTTTCAGACATATAGTAGATTAAAGGCACTACAATAAGAGTTAATAATGTAGAAACGATAGCCCCGAAAACCAGTGAAATAGCTAAACCTTGAAAAATAGGGTCGAATAAAATAATCACAGCACCAATCACTACTGCCCCTGTGGTCAATAAAATCGGGGTGGTTCTTACAGCACCTGCATCTATGATGGCTTGTTTCATCGGAATTCCTTCATTTAATCTAATTTCTATAAAGTCTATCAAGAGTACCGAATTCCTTACCATTACCCCTGCTAGAGCAATCATCCCAATAAAAGAAGTAGCGGTAAAGAATGCCCCTAGTAACCAGTGCCCTAACACTATACCTACCAAAGAAAGCGGGATAGCTACCATCATCACCATAGGTGTTTTAAAATTCTGGAACCAACCTACAATCAACATATAGATAATGATGATTACCACAGCAAAAGCAGCTCCTAAATCACGGAAAACTTCTAGTGTAATTTGCCATTCTCCGTCCCATTTTACGGTAAAATCACTTTCATCTTTTGGTTGATTCATGTACAACTCATTGATTTTGTAACCTGCAGGCAATTTTATTTTTTTGAGTTTATCCTCCATTCCTAAGATGGCATAAGCAGGGCTTTCTAATCCACCTGCCATGTCAGCTAAAACATAGGCAACTCTTTTTTGGTCTTTTCTGTAAATGGTTTTAGCTAAAGAATCTTTTTCTACTTTCACCAAATCAGCCACAGGAACCATATTGCCCATTTGTCCTTTCACTTTAAGGCTGGTAATATCTTGAAGGCTGGTTTTATCGGCATCATTTAATTTCATGATGATGTTTACCGGTTGGTTCGTTTTTTCATCATAAAGATAAGATACAGGATGTTCGCCCAGAAGATAAGTTACATTGCCCACAATCTGTGCTGGCGCTACTCCATTCAGCATACTTTTTTCTTTATCAGCCACCAACTTAAATTCGGTTTGTGGTGCTTCAGCCATCCAATCTACATCTACCACATCATCGGTATTTTGTAGGATTTTTTGAACTTGGTCAGCAACTTTTAATTGGTCTTCATAATTTGGTCCGTAGATTTCTGCTACAATGGTGGACAAAACTGGTGGACCAGGTGGAACTTCTACTATTTTAATATTAGCCCCATGTTTTTTACCAATTTTCTGAATTTCAGGTCTTATTTTTTTTGCTACATCGTGGCTTTGTTCATCACGGTCTTCTTTGTGCAATAAATTCACTTGAATATCTGCCATATTGCTACCCCCTCTCAAATCATAATGTCTTACTAAACCATTGAAAGTAATCGGTGCTGATGAACCTACATACGATTGATAATTTACTATTTCAGGTACTGTTTTTAAGTATTGTGCTACTTCTTTGGCTACCGCATTGGTTCTTTCTAGCGTAGAACCTTCAGGCATATCAATCACGACTTGCACTTCATTTTTATTATCAAAAGGAAGCATTTTAACAGCAACCCATTTGGTAAAGAATGCCATTACTGAAATCATTAATAAGACAACAGTAATTCCTAGCATGGTCCATCTTCTTTTGCTATTGTCAAGAAGAGGTTGTTCTATTTTTTTGTATAATTTATAAATCCAACCTGTTTCTAAGCCTTGTTCTTCTTTATGCTCGTGTTCGTCTTTTACTTTTAATAAATGGAAACCTAAATACGGTGTAATAGTCAAAGCGACGAACAATGAAAGCATCATGGCAATAGAAGCTCCGATTGGCATTGGCGACATGTAAGGTCCCATCATCCCAGAAACGAAGGCCATTGGTAAAATGGCGGCAATTACCGTAAACGTTGCTAAAATAGTAGGGTTTCCTACTTCATTTATCGCAAAAATAGCTGCTTGTTTAAATGGCAATTTCTTCATGTGGAAATGTCTGTGCATATTTTCTGCGATAATAATACTGTCATCTACCACAATTCCCACTACAAAAACAAGGGCAAAAAGCGTAATTCTGTTCAGCGTATAACCTAGCATATAATAACTGAATAAGGTCAAAGCGAATGTTAAAGGAACAGAGAAAAACACTACGAGACCTCCTCTCCAGCCCATAGCCAGCATCACCAAAACTGTAACTGCAATAATTGCTACCCCTAAGTGCAACAATAACTCTGATACTTTATGAGAGGCCGTTTCACCGTAGTTTCTGGTTACTTCTACGTGTACATCACTTGGAATAATGGTTTTCTTCAGTTGGTCTACTTTTTCTAGAATTTGCTCTGAAATTTTCATCGCATCTGCTCCTTTCACTTTAGAAATAGAGATGGTAGAAGCAGGATATTCGTCTTTAAATTTCTTAGCTTTTTCTGTATTATTAGCATATCCGAAGCTTACGTAATTGCTTGGCGATGAAGCTCCATCTTCTACTTTGGCTATTTGTTTCAGATATACTGGCATATTTTGAGAAGTTCCTACTACCAGATTTTCTACATCTTCTTGCGAAGCTAGAAATTGACCCGTGGTTAAAAGAAATTCTTGATCATTACTGCTGAAACTTCCAGATTGTGAACTCCCGTTATTGGCCTGAATCATCTGCATTACGCCTAGAGCATCTACATTACTTTCGGCCATTTTATCTTTATCCAAAATCACTTTGAGCTGTCTAGCCCTACCTCCGATAACGCTGGTTAAAGAGACGTCTTTTATTTTTTTAATTTCTGAAGTTACTTCCTCTGAAATCTGACGAATTTGGTAATCATCATATTTTTCGCTCCAAAGAGTAAGACCTAGCATAGGAACATCATCAATAGAACGGGTTTTCACCATCGGTTCATAAACACCTTTCGGAAAGATGTTTTTGTTTTTCATGAGTTCATCATATAACTTCACATAAGAACGTTCGGTATCTTGACCTACATAAAATTGAACTATAATCATGGCTCTACCATTCATCGCCATAGAATGTACGTGTTCTACCCCTTTGATATTAGAAATAATTTTTTCTAAAGGTTTCACCACACGGTTTTCTACTTCTGCAGGACTAGCACCCGGATAGCCTACCATAACGTCTGCCATTGGAACTATAATCTGAGGTTCTTCTTCTCTTGGTATTAATGTAGAACTGTAAACGCCAATAATCATCAAAGCAATCATCAACAAAATGGTTAATTTTGAATTGATAAAAAACTCGGCGATACGTCCTGAAAATCCTTCTTGCATAATTTTTTAAATTTGAGATTCGAGATTTGAGAATTAAGATTTTAAAATCGAATTTTAATGCTCCTCTTATTTTACACTTACTTTAGCACCGTTGTACAATTTTCCGTTTGCGGAAATAATATAAGGCTCTTTGGCATCTAATCCGGATAGAATTTCAACCTCATCACCAATGATTTTACCAGTTTTCACCCAACGAAGAACTGCAGTATTGCTAGAACTTACGGTATAAATTCCTTTGAGCTGACCTTGTTCTACCAAAGCAGATTTAGGTACAGAAACCCCTTGCTGGAAATCTGTATTCACGCTACCGCTTCTTTTGAAAGGAAACTGTACGTTTACGTACATTCCTGGCAAAAGACTTTGTGAATTGGCAACTGTAATTTTCACCATATATTGTCCACCCGTATTAGATGCAGACCTGCTTACTTCAGTTACTGTTCCATTCACTTCTTGGTTGGTATTTTTAATGACTACTTTTACGGCCATCCCTTGTTTGATAAGGGTAATGTCTTGTTCAGACACCAATACTTGCGCTTGTAAAATAGAAGGTGATTCTATGGTAAGAATAGGCATTCCTGGGCTTGCCATATCCCCTTGTTCAGCATATTTAGCGGTAATGACACCAGAGATAGGTGCGGTGATATTGGTATATCTGTACTGAGCGTTTACTTCATTTTTCATCATTTGAGCGGCTTGTAAACCTGCTTTTGCCATTTCGTAGCGGGCTCGCATATCATCTAATTCTTTTTGCGAAGCACTTTGATTTTTATATAAATTTTGGAATCTTTCGTAGTCTTTTTTTGCGATATTGAAATTAGCTTGAGCTTGTGCTATACCTGCAGAAGCTTGTCCGCCTTTTGCCTGAATATCGGTATTATTGATGCTAACCAAGGTTTGTCCAGCAGATACTTGTTGGCCTACTTCTGCTCGTAATGAAGTGATGTAACCCATCATTCTAGTGCTTACATTGACTGAATTTTTAGAAACCAATTTTCCACTGGCAGTAGCATAAGAAGTATTGCTAAATGTGGTATTACTTAGGGTTACAGAAATTGGTTGGTCTTGATTTTGCACAGATTTTTCTTCTTTGGAACAACTCACTAATGTGATAGCTCCTACCAAAAGTGTAATGTAAATATGTTTTTTCATAATGGATGTTGGTTGATGATTGATTAATAATAAACTTCTGACTTTTATCTAGTTTTTAAGGAATTTGAAATATTCTAAAGCGGTATTGTACTCAAATATAGCTTGATTGTAGTCTAGTTCTTTTTGAGACATCATGGTTTCAGCAACCAATAAGTCTGATGATTTTTCAAGCCCTTGGTCATATCTATTTTTTCGAATTCTGTAGGCTTCTTTTGCTTGTTCTAATGCTTGTTTGGTAAGATTTACCTTATTGTCTGCATCTTTTACTTGTCTAGAAGCTTTGTTGATTTCGAGTTGAGATTGCTGAGTATATTGTTGTAATTCTGTTTCTGCTTTTATGCGTTCGGTTTTATATTTTTCTTGTTCTGATTTAGATTTCAATCCATCAAAAACATTCCAAGACAATTGTAAACCAAGTAAATAGCCACTAGAATCGAACTGATAAGGTTTGTTGTCATACATTTCGAAACTTCCGAATGCATTTAATCTAGGTAAGAACTTAGATTTAGAAGATTTAATCATCAGGTCATAAGCTTCTAGAGATTTTTCGTAGGCTTGTAGGTCTTTTCTAGATGCATTTAGTTTGGGAGTTTCCTCTAGCATATAAGATTGATAATCTAATTTTTCGGTTGGTTTTAAGATATGGTTGTTGCTATCTTCACCTAACAGAAAATAGATATAATCTGATGCATTTCTCACGTTTGATTTTGCGAATTGAAGATGGCTTTCGATTTCAGAAACCCTTACGTCCATATAGAGTACATCAGACTTTTGAATCATTCCGTTTTTGAAATAATTATCAATAACTTTTTTATTAGCAAGCGTAGTATTTTTAGCATTTTCTAATGTTTCTACGGCTTTGTATGCCAATTGCAATTGCATGTAAGCTTTTGCGACTTCGAATTTGATGTAATCTGAAGTCCTTTCCGCTTTTATAGCTAGAGCATCCGTTTTTACTTGACCAGCTTTTTTTTGGTAAACCATATCTTGGTTATAGATAGGCTGTTGCACCTCTAATTTGGTTGCGAAATTAGAAATGTTATCTGGGTTATTTAATTTAGATGGGTCAAAGTCTTGCATGGTCACTCTCCCTTGGTTTAATCTAGAGCCAAAAGCCATCAAAGGATTATTGGTGGTCATTGCGGTATATGAAGCATTAACATTTGGGAGATACATGGCTCTGGTCTGCAAAAGTTCAGCTTTAGCCACTTCTACTTCTTGGTTGGCCAATTTAAGTTGAAGGTTTTTTTCTGTCACTTTTTGTAAAAGTTCTTCTTTAGAAACGGTAATGGTTTCTTGAGCGGAAACTTTAGAAAAAAAGCTCAGTGCAATGGTAAAAATCAGTACTCTTTTCATCTAATGATATTGATATTTTAATTGTTATATAAAAAATAAGAAGTGTATTTGATAAAGTAAACACCTTATCTTAAAATTTTCAACAAAAGTAAAAGAGTGACATTTATCATACAGTAACATAGGTTACACACATCAAAAAATAAAAAAGCGATAGATAAAATTAATCTATCGCACACAAATAATAAAATATGAAAACTATGAGCAAGTGAATAATTATTTCCCACAAGTTTTGTCTAAAGACAAAGAATGAGAAACAATGTCGGGAGCATTACCAATGATTTTGAGATGGTTTTGAATCCATTTTACAATACCCCCTTCTATAAACTTGAGGTTTCTGAAGCCTCTTTGTTCTAAAAATTTAAGCGCCATTTCGCTTCTTAATCCATTATTACACACCAAGATGACTTCTCGGTTATCTGGAAATTCTTGGATTTTATTATCAATTTCAGAGAGTGGAATATTTTCTATGTTCTCCACATCAATTCTATACTCTTTAAATTCAAAATTTTCTCTGACATCTACTACCAGAATTTCCTTTTCATTTATTGTATTGATTTTGTTGGGACATATTTTTTTCATTCTCTACGCTTGATTTTGGGACAAAACTAGAGTAATCTTCTTAGATGTAATGCTACTATTGTTACAAAATAAGAAATTCTTGATTGATAGTATTCATCATAATTATTTATAAAAAAAATACCTTAAATAAAAAATATTTAAGGTATTTGTAAAAAAGCGGATTTACGCTTTAGAATTTACTTTATTAGAATTTAAACCACGGATATGGTTCGTTCAAATAATTTAGAGCTCTAGGCAATCCGTCTCCTGGTACAACTTTTAATTCTGGTAGTGTAGAAGGATTAGAAGGATAAGTTTTGCCATCAAATTTTACAATTCTGTATTTACCTCCACTCATAATGAATAAGTCTTTGTAACCATTGGTTTTGGTATTATCAATCACCACAGGGTAATCAGATACTGTAAAGTTGGCTAATTTGGTTCCATCTTCGTTTAGGATGTATTGGGTACAGCCACCAGTTCCACAGAAATAAGGACCATTAAGACCTACAAAAATTTCTTTTTTACCATCATCATTGATATCAAACTCGAATTGAATAAATTTTTTATCATTATCTTGAAGTGCTTTAGAATCAACATCTTTTTTGAATTCTGTTTGTAAGAATTTTCTTACTTTTTCAGCGGTTTGTGTGTTGGTAGCTGCAGCGGTATAATTGGCAGCAGCTATAGTATCTGTAGTATCAGGGTCTGCTAAAGAATCTGAAGAGACTACCGCGGAATCAGTTTTTACTGCGTCTGAAGCTGGAGAAGCTTCTTTTTTACAAGCAACTAAGACTAATCCTAAAGTTGCTAGTGAGAAAATGATTTTTTTCATTGTTTATATTTTAATTGTTTTATAGATTATTTTAACCATTTATTTTTTAGAGATTCTTTTGCTGGGTTGCTTATTACAAATCCTGGACCATCTACATAATTAAGTTTAACATTACCTTTAAGATCAACTTCTTTGCCATTTCTCATCACTTTAGCAGCAAAAGGTTTCCCTTCTTGTAATTTATAAATAGGCATAAAAACACTATTAAGATTACCACCGTCAATTTTTTTACCTTCAAATTCAATGATTTGGTCACCATCTTGGAAACCAATTGCTTTGATGAATTCATTTTTACCATCTAGCGCATTAATAAAGACATTTCTATTTGCATCAATTCTAACGTAACGAGTGTTATCTACCAAAAGAGCTAGATTAACTGGAACTTTTACCGTTGCATTTTCAACTCCAACTTTAGAAAGGTATTGGTTATAATCTACTGGCACACCTTTTACTACGTGGCTCTGTAAAAACTCACCAACTTCTGGGTAGGTTATTTTAGTAAATTCTGGGATTAAATCTGCATCATCAAAAGGTCTATTAGGTCCGTAAATTTTAGAAAGTTCTCCCATTACATCCCTTACCCCTTTTTCGCCATTGCTTTTTTCTCTGATGATAATATCTAAGCACATTGCCATGAGTGCTCCTTTTTCATAGACATTAGGGTATTGTTTTTTTACGGTTGGGTCTAGTACGTTTTTACTCATTTCTGTAAAAGATAGGTCGTCTTGGTACATTGTTTTAGAATTGTGAACTTTATCAGCCATCAATGCAAAGAATTTCTTTTCGTCTATCAATCCTTGTTTTACTTGGAAAAGGTTAGCAAAATATTCAGTAAAGCCCTCGTACATCCAAAGATGTTGAGACATTTTCGGTTGATTAAAATCAAAATAATGAATTTCTTTAGAATGTACATTTAGCGGTGTAAGCGTATGGAAAAACTCGTGAGAGATCACATGAATCAATTCATCAACCTTCATTTCATCAGCAAAAGTAGCCGTAGTAGAATTATTGTGCTCTAAAGCTCCTAATCCTCTGGCATCATCTTTTTGCATAGAAGTGATATAAGCCAAGATTGCATATTTTTTGGTATGATTGATATCTCCTAAAAATTTTTTCTGAGCTGTCATCATTTTTTGCAACTCTGGCAATAATTTTTTAGCATTTAATTCTTTGTTTCTAGGAGAGTAGACATGTAAATCTACCTCCATGCCATCTACCGTAAAAGTGCCTATATCTGGTTTGGCATACATGATAGGATTATCTACCACATCTGCATATCTAGGAATTTTGAAAAAATCTTTGTTAGCACTAGCATCTTGATCTGTAAGAGCAGTAGTTCCTACTAAATTAGCAGAGTGGTCTATGGTAAGGTTATATTGAAAATCTTTTTGATTATCAAAATATCCTACAAAACCACACAGATTAAGAAGGAAGTTTTCTCCAGCCAAGATATTAGTACCTGCAGGAGAGAAAATGGTTTTAGAATTTTCATCAAAAGCACCACCTTCTTCAGAATCGAAAGTATCATTCACTAGGTATTCTACTTTGTCTAATTGATTGGCGTTTTCAATTTTCCAAGAGTTAACATCTGTTTTAGAAACAGAAAGTGCATTTCCTGATTTGTCATAGGCTTTAAAGTCCTCTATATATCTACCATAATCTGCAATGGCATATGTACCAGGAATGATTCTAGGCACCTGATAGATAATCGTAGTAGAAGTAATTTTGGCAGGTTTAGCCACTACTTTTACTTTATCATTGTTTACATTGACAAGATCCAAAGTTACATTTACTTCGTCTTTTGTAGCATTAGCAGTTGCATTTTGTGAGGTACAACTCCATAAAAGAGCAGACGCCGCAACTAGTGTAAGAAAACTGTGTTTCATTTTGATTTGTTTTAAAAATTAATAGTTTATTTATTTTGTTTATTTTCTCTATTGCTTAAACTCTGTTCATCAATGATATGAACATCTCTCTGAGGGAAAGGGATTTCAATATTATTTTCTTTAAATTTTTGATCAATTTCTATAATCAAGTCAGAGTGTACATCATTACCTACCCCGAAATGAGGCACCCAATATTTAATAGAAAAATCAATAGAACTGTCGCCAAAATTCATGACCCAAACCATAGGTTCTGGCACAGATAAAATTCCTTCATGAGAAACTAGAATATCATGCAGAATTTCTTTTGCTTTTTTAAGGTCTGTACCGTAAGCAACTCCTAGTTTAATTTCGAATCTTCTTTTGGCACTTCCAAGAGTCCAATTGGTTAAATTTTGATTAAGCAATTCACCATTAGGAATGATAACATCTGCCCCATCAAAAGTAGTGATTACACTACTTCTGATGCCCATAGATTTCATTTTACCTAATTGCCCTCCCACTTCTATAATATCACCTACGTTAATTGGTTTTTCGAAAGCAATGATAAGACCACTGACCAAATTATTGGTAATGGTTTGTAAACCGAGACCAATACCTACGCCTAATGCACTTAATATAATGGTAATTTTATCAATAGGGAAGCCAGAAATAACAAAAGCAAAAAGTACACCTATAGACATAATGGCAATTCTGATAAGGAGCATCCAACTTCCAATTTGGTTTTTGGTACTTGCATCTGTACCTCTACTACCTGTAGATAAGAATGAAACAATTTTAGAAATAAATGAGGATACAAAAATCACTACAAAAAACAAGATGATATTGCTATAAGAAAATGAAAAACTTCCTATTTTTTGCTCTTCACCCAGACTTTGGCTAAATGGACCAATGAAACTTTGGTACCAATATGAATTTCTAAATATGAGTACAAATAAGGCAATGAATAATAAGAATAATCTTAACCCTGAAATTTCATGACTTTCATATTGCTCTAGATTAATTGTTTTTTCTTCATCATCTTCAGGTTCTTTCAAGAAGTCTGAAAATTTCAAAATATCTAAAATCCTATATAAAGTGACAATTAAAAGATGAGAAAGGAAAATGATAAAAATACCCGTAGTAATAAATACTTTCCCAAGATTATAATTGCTTAAAAAAACCAATAAGATAAAACCTAAAAACTCTATTACTGCAACTCCTTTTAAAATAAAGGTTAATGGATAAGGAAACTCCTCGGGATGTTTAAAAGAATAATAAAGAGATGCTACCAAAGTAATTAAGGCAGTTAAAGCTAGTAAAACTACTTCTCCTATAGATGGCTGTAGAATGTTGTTTAGAAATAAACCCATTAATGTAATTCCTCCGAACACTCTCCAAATAGTTTTTTCAGTTTTGCTGTTTATATTTTTAGAAAATCTAGCTAGGCAAAAAAGAAGTATGGCCCAAAGAATAGATAAAAAAGCAAAAGGTGGACTAGGAAAAAAGAATTGTAAAACAGTAACAGAAATGATAATTGCTGTATAAATTGGTTTTTTAAAAATCTGTATTGGATACTTAAAGTTATCATAAAAGCCTGCTGAGATATATTTTCTTTTAAGAATTTTAAGGTATGAAGCAATAGAAAATGCTACAAAAAACATTAGAAAAATTAGTCCGAAATGATTTTTAACATAAAAAATAAGCAAAGCAAATTCTTTTACCGTAGAAAGGATAAAAGTTTCTCCAAATTTATTAGAATTGATATGACTATCAAACAAAGATTTATCAGATTTAAGAGGTTCTTCCTGAACCTTATTTCTCAGTTTATCTGTAGTAATTATGTTGTCTTGTAATAAAAACTTAAATTTATCTGCATTTATTTCTAGAGCATTGATGCTGTCTAATGCTTTTTTGAAACGGTCATTAAGTCCTTCGACATCCTTTGTTACCTGGTCAAATCTTTGTAAGTATAATTTTTTAGCTTGTTCATCCTTAGGCGTCACATAGAGTACATCACTAATAATTAATGAATCTAATTTGGTCTGGCTGGAAGAAAGTTGGTCACTATTTTTTTTAATCTTCTTCATTTGAACTTCTGTTCTTAGCAAGATCTCATCTAGCCAAATAGAAGTAAGAGTAAGATTTCTTACCGATTGAATTTTATCTTTATTAACAGAAACATCATTAAAAGCTATTTTTTGCAAATCAGAAACTGCTTTGAGCTCAGAGGTGAAATTCTTATAATCAATCCCTCTTTTTAAGATAAGATTAGCGTTTTGAATTTCTTCATTGATTTCGCTTAAAATTTTTCTTTGCTTTTTACTGTTTTGATTATCAATAAAAAACTCTTGGCTTTTGGTAATTTTCTTTTCTTCTTTTTTAAAATCTTTATTAAGGAAAGCTTTTAAGGTATCTGTTACAGCGATGGTATCTTGAGAGAAAAAAAGACTATGAGATAGAGCAAAACTCAATATTAATATTTTGAAAAATATTTTTTTACTTTTCATTTTTATCATTTTATATTTATAAATCATCTTTAGGCTTGAACGAAGCACATTAAAAAAATAAAAAAACTAGTATTCTACTACTTTGTCTAATACAAGTGCACGCATGGCCTCACCATCTTTTAGTTTGTATTGTATTTGGCGTGTTTTACCTGTTTTTTTTCCTTGAGCATCAAAAATAGGAAAACGCTGAACGAAAGAGTTTTCCACCATAGCAAATTCATCATAGCCTTTGTACCCCTCTTTAGATTTAGCATCCATTTCAGGGAAAGAAACCTCGCTCATAGATTTACCAGCATTAGATGAATACGCGGCTAAAGAACCTTTTTTATCATCACCATCAGAAAAATAAACAAAAACTTCTGGTGCATTATCTCCATTTATATCATCTACTTCTACATTAGTAATAGTACCTGTAAAATTTTTGGTAAGAGGCATATTGTCATTGGTAAGACCTGATGGTGTAAGGGTAAGTACTCCGTCTTTGGCTGCAATGGTAAAAGAATAATTATTAAATTTCAGTTCTTTGCTAAATTCAGAAGTAGAAACGGGTGGAGTTTTCTCAATCACAGAAGAATCTTTTTTAAGTTCTGTTACTTTTTCTGGCTGCTTATTGCAAGAAACCTGAATTACCAATAAAGCAATTACTGGTAATAAAAACATTTTTTTCATAGCGTTTTGTTTTAAGTTTTGTTTCAACCATTAAAATTAAACAAAAAAACAATACATAATTATGAAAAATATTCATTTATTATTAAAATTTAAAAAAATACCATTAGCATTATACTAATGTTAAAAAAAAGTTTATGGTTAATTAAGAAAAAACAAATCAATTGAAAAATAGAACCTTATAAACACTAGAAATCGTTGAATCATCATAGCATTTTATAATACATCAATAACCAAAAAAACAGACTAAAAAATTTAATTTTTTAATAACATAAAATGAAAACATTAAAAAAAATCAAAAAAAAACAACATTGAATTCATAAAAAGATTAAATTTGTTAAACAAAACAAATATATTAAGATGAAAAAATTATTATTCATGGGAGCATTTGCACTTTTTGGAGTGGCAAACGCCCAAATCCAAAAAGGAAATGTAATGGTAGGTGGAAACTTACTAGGAGCAGACTTCGGTCTTAATAGTGGAGCTGGTTACAGTTTTGCTATACAACCTAAAGCAGCATGGTTTATCAAAGACAATGTAGCAGTAGGTGGATATGTAAATTTAGGTTTCAGTGGAGCTAAAGACGCTCCTACCACTTTTATTTATAATGTAGGTGCTTTAGGACGCTACTACCTAAGTCCAGGAGAACAAGGTGTAGACACTTTCCTTAAACACGGAAGATGGTTTTTAGAAGCTAACGCAGGTATTGGAGGAACTTCAATCTCAAAAGGAGGAGCTTCTTCTAATGGTTTAAATTTCGGATTCGGGCCTGGTTATGCTTATTTCCTTACTCCTCATGTAGGATTAGAAGGATTGTTAAAATATGACGCCAATGCTGGTTTCGGAAACGTAGGATATACTCACAGACTTACTTTTGGTCTAGGTTTCCAAGTTTATCTACCATCATCAAAAGCTAAAGATGTCATCAAAAGAGAACAATAAAAGATGTAAATATGAGAAATCCGCTCTAGGGCGGATTTTTTTATATACCAACTTAAGTTGATAGGAGTTTGACACTAAAAGGATTAACATTTTAAAAAATTATGCTTATCATAAAAAATAAAATTGTATTTTTAACAACAAGAATAAAAAATGAATGTTATGAATATCAACGAAAAAACCATTATCAGTCTTTTAAAAGAAGGATATAACCAGAAACAAATATCAGATTATTTCAAAGAACAAAGCCATCTTCGCATAGGTTCTCAATCATCTATAGAAAAGGCAATTAAGGAAATTAAGAAAAAACATCAAGTAAAAACCTTATTTCAATTGGGAATGGTGATAGAAAGAAACGGAATATAAAATTCTGATTTTTTCTAATTTTTTGGAGAAAGAATTATCAATTTTGATGGGATTAATTATAATTTTATGAATTACTATAATTGGATAATAAACTTAGTACAACATAATTAAATAATTACTAATAAACTCATTAGAAAAAAATTAAGATGTCTTTTTACGGGCAAAGGTATTTGTAAAAAAAATGTTTTTTAAAAAATTTGGCTATAAAATATAGTCAATAAATTATTATATTGTTTTGCTATAAAAATTTATTTTTCCTTACATTTGATAAAAATCTAAAAACCAATGGAAACCTGCTTAGAATGTGGAGAAAAAATTATAGGTAGAAGTGATAAAAAATTCTGCAACGATGCTTGTAGAAATGCTTACAACAATAAACAAAACAAAGATTCTAGCAATCTAATGCGCAATATAAATCATAAATTGCGCAAAAACTTCAGAATTCTCTCTGAACAAAACTTTGTAGATAATAAAGCCAAAACAACCAAGAATAAGCTTTCTCTAGCTGGTTTTGATTTTCGATACATTACACATCTCAAAACGTATAAAAATGGAGCACAATATTACTTTGTTTATGATTATGGATATAAATTTTTAGATGATGATATGGTTTTGGTTGTGAAAAACTAAAGTTTTTCTTAGTTTTGAACATCGAAATCTGACCATGAAAAAACTTTATTTATTATTATTTTTATTCGTAAATACTTTTATTTATTCTCAAAATAATTTCACTGCTCAATCTGACTATTATTTTTATGAAAACAAAGGCCAAATCATAGACCAAGACGGAAAACTAAACCCAAAAGTAAAATATTTATTCAATTCTGGTGGGTTGAACGTACAGATTAAAAAAGAAGGATTTTCTTATGATGTTTACGAAGTTGAAAAAACAAAAAAAAAGAAAAAATCAAAGGTTAATGATATTCTGAGCAGTATAGATAGAAAGCCAAAAGAAGAATTTGATTATAAATTTAAATTTCATAGGGTTGACATAGACTTTCTAAATGCCAATAAAAATCCCGAAATTATAGCCGAAGGAAAATCTACCGACTACGAAAACTACTATAACATTCCCAATAAACCAGAAGGAGTAACCCAAGTTCACCGTTACCAAAAAATCACATATAAAAACATCTACCCAAATGTAGATTTGGTTTTCTTTAAACCAAAAGACACCACAAAATCTGTAGAATATAATTTCATTGTAAATCCAGGTGGAAGAATCTCAGATATCAAACTCAAATTTAAAGGAGCAAAAACCAAACTCAAAGATGGTAAACTCTCTATGAATTTAAGATTCGGAGAGATGCAAGAAAATATTCCGCATTCTTGGATGGAAGAACCTTCTAAAAAAACAGATTTATCTGTTCAATTCAGAGAAATTGAAAATGGCGTTTTCGGGTTTGCTGCTCCACAAGATTCTTTTGATAAAACAGTAGTTATAGATCCTGTTCCTACGAGAATTTGGGGAACGTATTATGGTGGAAATGGAAATGAATTTGGACTAATAGAAACAGATAAAAATGGAAATGTTTATGTTGTAGGTACTACAAGTAGCTATTTCAACATCGCAACAGCTGGTACTCCACAAACATTTTATAGAGGTGGTTATAGTGATGCTTTTATTGCAAAATTAGATAAAGATGGAAAAAGAGAATGGGGTACTTATTATGGATTTGCTTTACAAGATGAAGGTAATGGAGCAGATTTTGATAATGATTCCAATGTATACTTTATTGGTACTATATCTGGTAAAATCTCAACACAATTTAATAGAAATATATTTTTATTGAAATTAAATTCAAATGGATATTTAGTTTATGAAAAACTTTTTGGCGGACCAGGTGTTGATTATCCTTACGACATTTCATATGCTGAAAATTACATTTATATTTCAGGTATGACCAGAAGTAAAAACTCTCTAGGCACTTTAGGAACATTTCAAGAATATAATAAATCTAATGAAACTGATGGATTCCTCAGTAAATTTGATCTTGATGGAAATATGATTTGGAGTTCATATTATGGAGGAGAAGACGCATCAACAGGTTTTTTAAAAATTATTAATATTTCAAATAATAAAATACATTTATTAGGAACTACAAGTTCTAATAAAATATTTATTAAAGATTCATTTCAACCTACTTTAGCTTCTTCTATTCAGTATGAAAGAGATGGTTTATATGTGGTTTTTTCTGATGATGGTAAAAGTGTTATTAAAAGTAGCTATATTGGTTTTGATGGTAATGACTACCTAATTAATGGTAGAATCATAAACAATACTTTATACATTACGGGCAAATTCATGAGAAAAGGTATTGATCCTTATAAAGCTGGAATTGTTAAAGTTGACATACCATCTAATAATATTATTGAAAAAAAATTTTGGGACATTGAAATACATGACTGTAGCTATGTAGATGAGAATGGAAATACTTTTTTTTCAGGAAATACAATATGGCATCCTTATGATATTGCAACATCAAATGCATATATTAATATTTTTAAACCCTATTCTGATTTTTACATAAAAATTAAACCAGACAACCAAATTGATTGGATTACCTATTACAGAGGAGAAAATTATGGAGTTCAACTTGGATTTATTACTAAAGATATAAATAATTTCATTTACATCACTGGTTTAAATCATCAAAACACAAAAGGAATTGCAACTCCTGGAACATTTCAGCAAACAGGTTATGGTAATGATTTATACATCGCAAAATTTGCAGATTGTGAATCTAATGTAAAAGTAAGTTACACCCCAATTTGTAACGGAAAAAATTTAGAATTAAAAGCTGAAGGTGGTGATACTTATGAATGGTTTGGACCTAATAACTTTCATTCATTTGAACAAAATCCGATAATTAAAAATGCTCAAATTTCAGATTCTGGAGAATATTTTGTAAGAGCAACTGGCCCTAATACTTGTGGTGGAATTTTCACATTAAATGTAGTAATTGGTAGTCCCTCTCCACCCAAACCCGATATTACAGATTTACCAGAAATAAAAGGTGATTGTAATACAAAATTAATAGCTCCTACTGCAACTGACGGTTGCGGAAATGTTATAACTGCAACTACAAATGATCAAACATCTAATTTTGCGTCCGGAACTTACAACATTACTTGGAAATATGATGATGGTAACGGAAACACTTTCACCCAAACTCAAAAAGTGATTATTAGTTCTCAAGCTTTACCAGTTGCATCATCACCGCAAACATTTTGTGAGATTGATGTTCCAAAAATTTCAGATATTCAAATTTCTGGTCAAAACATAAAATGGTATGATAACTCTGGAAATGTTTTAAATATTACAACTCCATTGACTGATGGAAATACTTATTATGCAACTCAGACCATTAATGGTTGCGAAAGTGATAAGATTTCTATTCAAGTGAAAGTAAATTCTACCCCACTTCCAACTGCAAATCCTAATCAAGATTTTTGTACTTCCAGAAACGCAAAAGTGAAAGATTTGGTGATTTCAGGCACTTCAATTCAATTTTACGATAATAATGGTAATTTATTAAATAACAATACATTACTTCAAGACAATACTTCATATTTCGCAACTCAAACTCTCAACAATTGCGAAAGTCAAAAACTAGAAATTAAAGTTACTCTTACAGCCAATTCACTTCCTGCCAATGAATACAATTTGGCATTTTGTAATGATACCACTTCTAACTCAAAATTAGAAGATTTAACGCAATATCAAGAAAATTTAATTAGCAATTCTAGCACTTATATTTTCGAATATTTTGATCAAAACAATCAAAAAATTTCAGATTTTAAAAATAGAAATCTCACTATTGGGCAAAATATTTTCAATGTAAAAATCTCAACTACAGACGGATGTTGGAAAACCGTAAAACTCATTCTTCAGCTCAATCCAAAACCTTTGGTTAATTTGCCTGCCGAAGCAGAATATTGCAGAGGTCTTTTTGTAGAATTAGACGCAGGCGGTGGATACAGTTCGTACTCTTGGAATAATGGCGAAAAAACTCAGAAAATATCTGTAAATAAAGAAGGAACTTACACCGTAAAAGTTACCAATGCCAGTAACTGTGAAAACACCAGCTCTACCCTAGTAAAACAATCCATATTAGCTAATATTTTAAAGGTTGAAATTTTTAATAACAATGCCAAAGTGCTTCTAAGTTCTACTGGTGATTTTGAATATTCTTTGAATAACATCAATTGGCAAAATTCTAATGAATTCAAAAACTTAGGAAACGGAAACCATACCGTTTTTGTAAGAACTAAACTCGGTTGTATCATCGGGCAAATGAATTTCACAATTTTCAATATTTCTAATAGTTTTACACCAAATGGTGACGGAATCAATGACACTTGGAAAATTGATGGAATGGAGAACTACCCTAATTCTGAAGTTACTGTACTAGATAGACAAAGCACCATTGTTCTGCGCACAATTACGAATGGAACTTTTGAATGGAATGGTCATTTCAATGGTAGAGTACTTCCTTCGGGAACTTATTGGTACATCATCAAAGTTTCAGATGGAAGAATGTTTCAAGGTTCATTATTGATAAAAAATAGAAATTAAACTAAAAAAGAGCAGTAATTACTGCTCTTTTTTTATTCTTCGTTGATGAGTTTAATTTTGTCTTCTAAAATCTCGATAATATTTTCTTTATACAAACCACCAATTGCTTTTTTGAAATTCTTTTTGCTCATTTGTAGCTCCTCTTTAATTTCCTCTGGTGAAGAATCATCAGTAAGATAAAGCAACCCGTAGTTTTCTTCCAGTTTATCTAGAATTTTTTGTTTGAACTCATCTATATTTTGTACAAAACCTTGTTTCTGAAGCGTAACATCAATTTTACCATCTTCTCTAATGGTTTTGATGTAGCCAATTTCTTCGGACAAAGGATAGAGTTTTTTGAAAACATCTGATGTATAGACCAATCCTAGATATTTTTTATTGATAACCACATTCCAACCTAATTCTGATTGTCCAGCGATAATTAAATCTACTTTTTCACCCGCTTTGAAAGGTACATTTTCGTAATTTTGGTTTCTTTTGAACTTGGTAGTTCCTGTAATTCTTCCAGACGCTTCGTCTATGTAAACATAAACCAAATAACGTTTTCCTTCGATAATTTTACCTTTTTGTTGTTTATAAGGAACAAATAAATCTTTTATAATTCCCCAATCCATAAAAGCACCACTTGGCAAAGATTGCACACAATTCATCACGGCAAACTCTCCTACTTCTGCATTGGGGATCTCTGTAGTGGCTTTCAACCTATCATCATCTTGATAAACGAAAACTTCCACATCATTGTCTATTTCTGCGTTTTCATCTAAAAATATTTTGGGTAAAAAAGCGCGTTCACCATTTTCTGATTCCAAAAAAGCTCCAGAATTATTAATTTCTGCTATTTTTAACGTTTGAGTTTTTCCTAATTTCATTGTATTATTTTTAAAACTTTGTCAAAGATTTCAAACTTTAACAAAGTATTGCAAAGGTAAGTTATTATTTTTGAAAGCTTCAATCTGAAATCAATTCATAGTTTTTAAAATAATCTTCAAATCTTCTTCAGTAGTATCTGGATTTATGAAACAAAATCTTGCAACTGTTTCTAATTCATTATCTTTTTGCCATTTGGTTGGTGTCACAAGAGCAATATTTTCTTTATGATTTCTGTAAGTCCAATTGTAATAATCTTCTGGTTTCCAGCCTTTTCTTCTAAAGAGTACACAGCTTAAACCCGGTTCTCTTACCATTTCTAAATTCGGGTTTTCATCTATTAATTCTTTAGCTTTTTGTGCTAAATCTAAGCCAATTTCTACAGCTTTTCTATAAGTTTCTGTTCCGTGCATGGCTAAGGAAAACCAAAGCGATAAACCTCGTAATTTTCTGGTTAGTTGTACTTGATAATCTGATGGATTAAAGCCTTTAGCTCCTTCATCTTGAAAAATATCCAAATAAGAACCGTGTTGAGAAAGAGCTTCCTTTGCAAAATCTGGATTTTTGTACAAAACTGCTCCACAATCGTAAGTGGTGAACAACCATTTGTGAGGATCTATCGTAATGCTATCTGCTTTTTCTATACCGTTAAAAAGGTGTCTTACTTTTGGTGAGGCCAAAGCGCCACCACCATATGCTGCATCTACATGAAACCAAAGTCCCATTTCTTGACAAAGATTGGCAATTCCGTCTAAATCATCTATAATACCTGCGTTAGTAGTTCCTGCCGTTGCAATAACAGCAAAAAGTCTATTTCTGTCTTCCAAAGACATTTTCAGAATTTCATCTCTTACATCTTTTGCATTCAGTTTTTCTTCTTTATTAATGAGATAAACGTCTGTATCTGTAATTTTTGCCATCATAATTACCGAAGAATGCGCACCGCCAGAAGTTATAATTAAGCCTTTTTTGTTTTTATTTTCAGGATTTTTACTTCTCCAAAATTCTCTAGCCGTCACAATCGCCGAAAGATTAGCGCCAGAACCACCTGGTGTAAAAACACCAAAAGCACCTTCTGGAAGACCTGTAAGAGATACAATCCATTCCATAGCTTGGTTCTCTGCAAAAATACCACCAGCACCAAGCATCCAATACGAACCGTGAATATTGGAAGAAGAAGTCACCAAGTCAAACAAAATAGATGCTCTGGAAGGCGCAGAAGGGACAAAAGATAAGTTTCTGGGATGATTGATAGGAACATTGGCTTTAGACAAAATATCTGTCCAAATTTTGAAAGCTTTTTCCCCTGAAATTCCTTCTGGGGTAATGGTCTCCCCTACCAATTCTTTGAGTTCTGAAGCTTTTTTGGGACTTCCTAATTCTGGACTATTATCCGTAACTCTATTGATGGAATACTTCATAATATCCAAAGTCATTTCAATAAAATCAATGTCTATATTGTGCATTTTATTACTTTTTGTCTTGTCTATAAAGATAAGAATAAAAAAAGAGAAGCAAAAGTACTTCTCTCTATTTTTGGTTTTTTAAATCTTTTTTAAATTCATTTGAAAGTTTGATAAAATCAAAAGATTCAGATTTTTCCTCTTCTAACTTCTTTATCAGTTTATTGTTATGGAAGTAATACCTATTTTTATAAAGTAATTTTGGTTTTTCTAAAAAACCATTTTCGCTAACTGACTGATATTTAGAATTTAAAACAAAAATTAATTGATTGTCTTTATAATAATATTCAGTTACAATATTCCAAGCAGAAAGTCCCTCAAAATGGGTAATTTTCCTTAATTGATAATTCCTGTAATATCCTTTTAATTCTTGTCCGTTATCTCTTGCTTCTTTTTTTATATCAACAAAATAATCATTTGGAATGGTTTTAATTTTGAAATTTTTGGTGTTGTTAATTTTTTCAACTTCTTTTTTAATCAAATCTATATTTTGAGAAAAACCGAAAGTGAAACTTAGTAAAAGTAGGAATAAAAGATATTTTTTCATGATTATTTACTTGCATCAAAAGGTAAAGTTCTTGAATTTTTATTTTGCGGAATTAATTCACTTTTATCTTTATTGAAAAAGTAAATACTATCTAATTTTACATCATAATTTTCAATTAAATCTTTTCTTTTTAAGAATATGTAATTTCCTTTATTCTCATATTTACCTTTTTTAACACATTTTCCATGATTGCCTCTATATTTTAATTCAAAATGATTGTCTTCTAATAAAGTAAGACTTACTCTGTAATTTTCTTGACTTTCTCCTATCCAAATTACATCATAACTATGATGATAAAGATAACGTATTAAAAAAAATAATAAAATAGCACCTATTGTACATAAAAAATACAATTTAGTAACTCTATTTCTATCTGATTTATTTTTTTCATTTTTATGTTCATTATAAATTGAAAGCAAAACAACATTAATTATAAACAAAATAACTAAAAAAGGGATAATGAAAATAAGTCCAACACTAGAACAATAATCACCAAAATCAAAAAGTAAATAACAAATTAACCCAGCAATTATAATTAAAGAAAGATGTTTTAGAAATTTTCGCATTATAATATTTTATATCAAATTTACAAAAAAAGAGAAGCCGAAACTTCTCTTTAATTTTAAAATATTTTAATTTTTTAATGAATTACATATGTATCGCACGTTTACCTGTTGCATCTAAACACGCTTCTTTTATCGCTTCTGTAAATGTAGGATGTGCATGAGAACTGCGTGCAATATCTTCTGCACTAGCTCTAAATTCCATCGCAATTACCGCTTCTGCAATCATATCTGCTGCTCTCGCTCCTATCATATGAACACCTAAAATCTCGTCGGTTTTTTCGTCTGCCAAAACTTTTATTAAGCCATCAATATCGCCAGAAGCACGGCTTCTTCCTAAAGCTCTCATCGGGAAAGAACCTACTTTGTAAGCTGCTCCTTCTTCTTTTAATTGCTCTTCAGTTTTGCCAACTCCTGCAACTTCTGGCCAAGTATAAACTACACCTGGAATAAGATTATAATTAATATGAGGTTTTTGTCCTGCCAAAGTTTCTGCCACGAAAACGCCTTCTTCTTCCGCTTTGTGAGCCAACATTGCACCTTTTACCACGTCACCAATCGCATAAATATTCGCAACATTGGTTTGTAAATGGTCGTTTACTTTTACTCTTCCTCTTTCATCTAAATCTACACCAGCATTTTCAAGGCCAAGTCCTTCTGTATATGGTTTTCTGCCTACAGAAACCAAAACGTAGTCTCCTTCTACTGAAACTTCTTCACCTTTTTTATCTTTAGCAGTTACTTTTACAGAATCTCCATTTCTTTCCACAGATTGTACACCTGTAGAAAGCATGAATTTCATGCCTTGTTTTTTCAAAACTTTTTGTAGTTCTTTAGACAAAGCACCATCCATAGTTGGGATAATTTTGTCCATAAATTCCACTACTGTCACTTGTGAACCTAATCTCAAATAAACAGAACCTAATTCAAGACCAATTACACCACCACCAATTACGACTAAATGCTTCGGAATTTCTTTTAAATTTAAAGCTTCTGTAGAAGTAATAATTCTTTCTTTATCTAAAGTAATGAAAGGCAAATTACTTGGTTTAGAACCAGTTGCAATAATGGTATATTTAGATTCGATGCTTTCTGAAGAACCATCTTTTTTAGAAATTATAATTTTAGTAGCAGATTCGAAGCTTCCTAAACCTTCAAAAACCGTTACTTTATTCTTATCCATTAGGAAATTGATTCCTTTAGTAGTCATTTCTACCACTTCATTTTTACGGGCAACCATTCTTGCCAAATCTGCCTTTGGCTCGTTGATGATAATTCCGTGGCTTTCAAAATTATGAGCCGCATTATGAAAATGCTCTGAACTGTCTAATAAAGCTTTTGAAGGAATACAACCTACATTAAGACAAGTTCCGCCTAAAGTAGAATATTTCTCAATAAGTGCAGTTTTGAAGCCCAATTGTGCGCATCTAATAGCAGCAACATAACCACCAGGCCCAGAACCGATTACAGTAACATCGAATTGTGACATTTTATGTTTATTTTTCGTTATAAATTATTTTCGGCTAAAATACGGTTTTAAAAACAAAGACACAAAGTGTTTTCACAAGGAATTATGAATTGTGTTCATCGAATTTTTCTTACAAATTTTTGTTTAGATTTTTTCAAAAACTTCAAAATATTTTTCTAAAATAATTTCTTTAGAAAATCTAGAGTTTATAGAGTTTTTAATCATTTCAGAATCGTGTTTTCGTTCTAAAATTTCTAGAATTTTCTTTGCAAATTCTACGTGATTTTCAATATCTGAAATCTCTCCATTAATTTTTGGTTGAATAATTTCATTAATTCCACCTTTGCAATTGTTGGCTAATGAATAAGTTCCGCAAGCTCCTGCTTCTAACAAAACATTCGGGAAACCTTCGTATCTGGAACTTAAAACAAATAAATCTGCAAACTTCAGAAATGGATAAGGATTTTTTTGTACTCCATGGAAAATTAAGTTTTCCAATCCTAAATCTTTCTTCATTTGATGAAGCAATTCTTTATCTCTTCCGTCACCTAAAATATGCAATATGATATTTTTATCTTTCAGATTACCAAAAACTTTTAACAAATTATCAAAACCTTTTCTTGAAGATAAATTACCCACGGCTACTACATTTTTGTAATCACTTTTGTAGCTTTCTGGTTTTACAGAATTTTCTAATTTTTCTTCAATAAAACTGAAATCTACGGGATTGTTGATTTTGATAAGTTTCTCTTTTTTAATTTTAAAATTTTCAACCAAATCATTTTTCATATCATCACTCTGACAAATGATTTTGTGATAATTGTTGTAAAATTTATAAAAAAATCTTATTTCTCTTCTGGTAACATGCTTAGAGACCACATTGGTTTCTCTGGCTATAAATTTAGTCTTTGGGAAAAGTTTAATAAAGAGCGATAAATAGGCATTTACTTCTCCAAAACCACTAAAAACAATGTCTGGTTTTCTCTTTCTAATTTGCAGTAAAATAGGTTTTAAAGAATGCCTAATCCTAGGTGTTTTGATATCGACAATTTCAACATCTTTTTGCAAAAAATCTAGATACAAACCTTCTTTCCTAAGCAGTAAAATGCTGGGAGAGAATTTTTCTCTTGGCAAATGATTGGCAATGGTAGTTACAATACGCTCTGCACCGCCTGCATTAAGGTCTGGAAGAATGAAAAGGATTGATTTTTTTTTCAATTCTACAAATTTTTATAAATTTTGGCTAATTCAAATTAAATTTTATTTAATAAAAAACGGGCTAAAGCCCGTTTCTATTCAGATTTTTAAAAACTAATTCGCAACGTCTGAAATAAACTTAATTCTGAGCATTCTTACTTCATCATCAGACAAATCATCACCAAATTCTGCTAAAATGACTTTCATAGAATCGCTTTCAGATTCATTCATAAAATCCATAAATTCTTCTACGATATCTTCGTCAAAATTCTCGTCTATATAATAATCAATATTCAACTTAGTACCTTGATATACAATAGATTCCATTTCAGAAAGCAATTCATCCATCGTTAAATTTTTTGCTTTGGCGATATCTTCTAAATCTATTTTTTTATCGGTATTTTGTATGATAAAAACTTTATGAGATGACTTGTTGGCTACGGTTTTTAGCACCATATCTTGAGTTCTCTCAATATCGTTTTCTTCTACATATTTGGCAATAAAATCGGCAAATTCTTTACCGTATTTTTTGGCTTTACCTTCACCTACTCCATAGACTTTAGCTATTTCTTCTACAGTAATCGGATATTGCACCGTCATGTCTTCTAAACTAGGGTCCATAAAAACGGTGTAAGGAGGAATTCCGTGTTTTTTGGCCACTTTTTTCCTTAATTCCTTTAATTGTCCGAATAGATTTTGGTCTAGTCCACCACCCGCTTGTACCTGCACTTGTTCTGCATCTGCGATAGCTGCTAAATCAAATTCTCTATCTTCGGCAATCATAAATTCAGATTTATCTTTTCCTGCTAAGAAATTTTTGGCTTTTTCTGAAAGTTTCAGTACACCATATGTTTCTATATCTTTTGTTAAGAAATTCTGAACAGTAGCTTGTCTTATGATTGATTTCCAATAATTATCACTTTCTGATTTACCCACTCCGAAATGCTTAGAATTTTCTAATTTATACGCTTTGGTAGTAGCAGATTCTTTACCAGAAATCACAGAAATTAAATCTTTGGTCCTGAATTTTTCTTCTAAATCCTTTACAATTTCTAAGACTTTTTTCAGGTCTTTGGAAGCATCTTTCAGTTTTGGTGGATTTACAGAATTATCATCCATTTTAGCACCATCTCCATTAATTGGGTCAAATTCTTCTCCGAAATAATATAATAAATACTGTCTTCTGCTCATAGAAGTTTCTGCATAGCCTACCACTTCATTTAGAAGTTGAAGACCAATTTCACGTTCAGAAACTGGTTTTTGAGCTAAGAATTTTTCTAATTTTTCTATATCTTTTGGGTCATAAAAAGCTAGACATATGCCTTCTCCTCCGTCTCTGCCCGCTCTACCAGTTTCTTGATAATAACTTTCAAGAGATTTTGGGATGTCATAATGGATTACAAATCTTACGTCAGGCTTATCAATTCCCATTCCGAAGGCAATTGTAGCCACGATAACATCTGCTTCTTCCATCAAGAATTTGTCTTGATTGGCTACTCTAGTTTTTTGGTCTAAACCAGCGTGGTAAGGCAATGCATTAATCCCGTTCACCTGTAGCAGTTGAGAAAATTCTTCTACCTTTCTGCGGCTAAGGCAATAGATAATTCCAGATTTTCCTTTGTGCTGATTGATAAATTTTACAATTTCTTTATCAACATTTACTTTTGGGCGAATTTCGTAGTAAAGATTAGGTCTATTAAAGCTGTCTTTAAAAACCATTGCATTGTTCATTCCCAAAGTTTTTTGAATATCATCTTGTACTTTTGGAGTTGCAGTTGCAGTCAATGCAATAACTGGCACTTTTGCAATTTTATCAATAATAAGCTTTAGGTTTCTATATTCTGGACGGAAATCATGCCCCCATTCAGAAATACAGTGTGCCTCATCTATCGCCACGAAAGAAATTTTAATTTCTTTCAAAAAATTAAGATATTCTTCTTTTACCAAACTTTCTGGCGCTACATAAAGCAACTTGGTTTTTCCACTTTTTATATCATCAAAAACTTGTTTGGTCTGTGTTTTATTTAGAGAAGAGTTCAGCACGTGACCTACTCCTTCTTCAGCAGAAATACCATTGATGGCATCTACTTGATTTTTCATCAAAGCAATTAATGGGGAAACGACAATGGCGGTTCCTTCAGAAATTAAAGCAGGCAATTGATAACATAGAGACTTGCCACCACCTGTTGGCATCAATACAAAAACATCATTCCCTTCTAATAATGTAGAAATAATCTGCTCTTGTCTGCCCTTAAAATTTGAAAATCCAAAGTATTTTTTTAGGGCTATAGTTAAATCTTCGTGTTTAGGCTTCATCTTTTAGTGTAAGTTTTACTAAATTTGCATCTTACCAAAGATAAGATTTTTTAATGATATCTGAAAATATTTAAAATATTTAAAATATATTTTTTTATGATTCAAAAGTAAGAAATAATGGTACTTTACTGCAATTATATAGATTTTTTTAAGAAAACTTTAATATTTTAAAACCTATCTTAATAAATATTATCTTTAACAAATTTAAAAAAAATTGATAAAATTTTAAAAAAAATATAAAAGTGACCAATATAATAGAACTTGCAAAAAATGCGATTTCAGTAGAAATTTCAGAATTAGTTTCTCTGAAAGAGCGAATAGACGAACGTTTCGAAAATGTAGTGAATGAAATATATAAAGCTACAGGAAAATTAATTGTAGTAGGCATAGGAAAATCTGCTCATGTGGGAAATAAAATTGTAGCAACTTTAAATTCCACTGGCACACCGTCTCAGTTTTTACATGCTGCAGAGGCTATACATGGTGATTTAGGAGTTATCCAAAAAAATGATGTGGTTTTGTGTATTTCTAATTCTGGAAATTCACCAGAAATCACTTATCTATTGCCTTTTCTAAAAGATTATTCTAATGCTTTGATTGGGATGACGGGCAATTTAAAATCTAAATTAGCAGAGGCTTCGGATATTATTCTAGATTCTTCAGTAAGAGTAGAAGCTTGCCCAAATAAGTTAGCACCAACAAGTTCTACCACTGTACAAATGGCTATAGGAGATGCTTTGGCAGTTTGCTTAATGGAACTTAGAAATTTTAAAGACCAAGATTTTGCAAAATTCCATCCTGGTGGAAATTTGGGTAAAAATCTCACAGCAAAAGTAGAGCAATTTGTTTCAGAACAGAGACCAGTTGTTGATATCAATTCTAGTATAAAAGATGTTATTGTATCTATATCTGGTTCTAAACACGGGATTACTGTAGTTACTGAAAATGATAAAATAGTAGGGGTAATTACCGATGGAGATTTAAGAAGAATGCTCTTAAAAACCGATAATATCGGTGGAATTATCGCCAATGACATTATGTCTAAAAACCCTAAAACTATAGAAAAAGACACTCTAGCAAAAGCAGCAATGACTATTTTGAAACAAAATAATATAGGTCAATTAATAGTTACTGAAGGTGGAAATTATTTTGGAATTATCGATTTGCATAAATTGCTTGATGAAGGAATAAATTGATAAAAATGATATTAATTGTTTCAAAAATACTAAACTCGAAAACTCGGAACTAAAATAAATATGTCAGAAGAAAAAGAAATGTCCTTTTTAGGACACATTGGCGAACTAAGAGCGCATTTGGTACGTTCTATTATTGCCATTATCATTGGTGCTTTAATTGTTGGTTTTAATATCAATTGGATAATGGACCATGTGTTTTTCGCACCTACAAAAAATGATTTTGTCACATTTAGAGTAATCAATCATTATTCACAAGAGTTTTTTGGACATCAGAGTTTTACCATTCCTGATACATTCAAGGTACAACAAAAAAAACTCCTTCAACAGTTTGACGTGATGATGTCTGTCTCTATTTTTGGAGGTATGGTTTTGGCATTTCCGTACATTATTTGGGAATTATGGAGATTTATAAGTCCTGCTCTTCATCCAAAAGAGAGAAAAAACTCAACTTTTGTAATCAATTTTGTTTGGATTTTATTCATGCTTGGGGTTTTGGTAGGTTATTTTCTTATTTTACCATTAGCCATTAATTTTGGACTTTTATTCAGTATATCCAACTCTATCACGCAATTATTCGATTTATCAGATTATACTACACTTTTTTTACAAGTGGTTTTAGGCATGGGCGTTGTTTTTCTATTTCCGGTTTTGGTATATTTTTTAACAGTAATAGGAATTTTGACTCCACAATTTTTAAAAACCTACAGAAGACATGCCATTGTAGTGATTATGGTAGTTGCAGCTATTGTTACTCCTGCAGATGTTTTCAGTATGTTGGCTGCAGCTTTTCCGTTACTTATTTTGTATGAATTTAGTGTGATGATGAGCATCTACGTATACAAAAAAACACAAAAAGAAGAACAAAAAGCTTTGGCTAAAAACAAATAAGTAAATGAAATTTCTAGATAAAAAATTTACACAGGAAACCTTGAAATTGGCACTTCCGGTGATGCTTACGCAGGTAGGACAAGTTTCTGTAAACTTGTTCGACAATATTATTGTAGGCAAACTTCTTGGCGCAAAAGCTTTGGCTTCTGTTTCGCTGGGCAATGCTATTTTCTTTTCTGTATTTATCTTTGGATTAGGATTTTCATTAGCAATTCCACCTTTGGTTTCAGAAGCTCACTCACAACACCAACATGATAAAATCAATTCCGTTTTCAGACATGGTTTTGTAGTCAATCTTAGCGTTGGACTTATTTTAGTTGGACTTATTTTCGGATTAATTCCATTTTTGCCTCATCTTGGTCAACCCAAAGAAATTTTACCAGACACCATTACTTTTCTAAGTATTGTAACGCTGAGTATCATACCTTTTATGATGTTTCAAACCATGAGAGAAGTTTCTGAAGGACTTTCTTACACCATAGGAGTTACCAAAGCCACAATTATTGCGAATGTAATTAATATTATTCTTAATTATATTTTCATTAAAATATTTTCTTGGGGAGTAGCAGGTTCTGCTTGGGCAACTTTTATTGCAAGAATTTGCATGTTGGTTTTCTTGTATTATGTCTTAGTAAAAGAAAGCAAAACAAGAAGGTATGTAAAAGAATTTAGTCTAAAATTAAGCCTTTTCAGCAAAGATATTTTTGAAAAATTAATCAGACTAGGTTTCCCAACTGCACTTCAGTTATTCTTTGAAGTGACAGCTTTTGCTGGTGCAGCGTTTATCTGTGGATTAATATCTGCTAGAGATATTGCAGCCCATCAAATTGCGCTTTCTATGGCTAGCTTTACCTTTAATCTTTGTGTAGGATTCAGCGTAGCATCTACCGTGATGATTGGACGAAAACTAGGCGAAAAAGACTTTGTAAGTCTAGAAAAAGTAGGTTTCAATAATCTAAAAATAGCATTCATTTTTATGTTGATGTGTGGCATTTTCTTCATCTTAGGAAGAGATATTTTACCAACATTTTTCACTAAAAAAGAAGATTTAGATGTAGTGAAATTAGCTTCTAAACTCATGATTATTGCAGCATTATTTCAACTTTCAGACGGAATACAAGTTACAGCTTTGGGTTGCCTCAGAGGAATTCAAGATGTTAAAATTCCTTCAATTCTCACCTTTATTGCTTATTGGGTTATAACCATTCCGCTAGGATACTATCTCACTGTAGTTCTAAAAATGGGAGCGTTTGGGATGTGGATTGCACTAGGAATAGGCCTTACTATTTCTGCCGTTCTTTTGGTTCTAAGATTCAAAAATTTATCAGAAAGAAAAATAAAACAAAATACATAAAAAAGCCCTGAAAAATTTCAGGACTTTTTTTATTAATTAAAAAGTATATCTTAAACCAAAACTAAATCTACCTGGCTCAAATCCTTTTTTAATCTGCATGGTATTATAAAAACCTGGCTCTTTTTGATATAATCTTGGTCTCCAATCCGCAAAAAAACTTATAGGAAAATCTACCAACTCAAATTCAGCACCTGCAGTACCTACAATGTTGAAAGTTTTTAGTTTTTCTGGATGACCACCTGTAATGTACGAAGGACCAGCACCAAGATAAAATGCCAAACCATCAGTTTGCTCACTTACGGTGTATACAAACTGAGGAATTAGTTGTACTACCGTATATCCGCCACCATAATTTCCACCGAATTCTATTCCTATAAATCTTGTAGGCTGCCATTTAGCACTTACCCCAACTAATGATTCTCCTACACCAGTATCTACTTGACCTCCAATAGCAAAGTCATACAATTGAGCTTTTGACAAATTACAGCTTAGAAATAGAATTGCCAAAAAACTCAAACCACTAATAATTTTTTTCATTTTCTAAATTTTCAATTCCAAAAATAACAATATTTTTCTTTAATAATATGAAATTATTTATAAATCTTCAATTTTTTCGTCTGTGAATAAATAAGTGTCATCTTTCTTTCCATTTATCTCATAAGACCTAAACTCTATTTTTTCTTTAGATAATATTTTATAAACGTAAATATCGAGAGCATCTGCTTTTTTGTGGTATTCAAAAAACTTACCGTCGTTAGTCCACCAATTTCCATTTTCTGTATGCTGATTGACATTTCCAAACTTATCCATTGTTACGAAAAGTAATAAACTTCTACCATCTTCCAGCCTACAACTTACCCAATACTTGGTAATTCCTTCGTACTGTTGGTCTTTTTCCGTTCCTTTCCAACAGCCTTGAATATTAGTATCAAACTCTTTTTTGCCTATATAGTCTTGAGAATAGCTCAAAACTGATGCAATCATCATTACTGCAATAAATAAATTTTTCATGGTTTCTTGTGTTTTTTGTGTTCATATAATATTTTTTAAAATTTGAATTCTAATTTTACATTAAAAAATCTACCGGTCAATCTTACTGGCACAGGATATATGTTGCTAGAATTAACATCCGTAACCCACTGATTAGCAATTGTATTATTAATATTAAAAGCATTGAAAATCTGTACTCCTAGTGCTAATTCCTTAAATTTTCCCCAGAAATTTCCAGATGCTTTATTGTCTTTTTGGTCTATAAAAACTTTGGTCAATCCTATGTCTACTCTTTTGTAGCTTGGTAAATTCTTTTGGTAAACATATCTACTTGCAATGTTTGGTAAACCCGTGTTAGAATCAATCACAATAGGACTTCCTGATGGCAAACCATTGGCAAAAACCAACATTAAATTGACCTTCATGGTTGGAAATTTCGGCATAAAATCTTGATAAAACATCGAAATTCTAAATCGTTGGTCTGTAGGTCTTGCAATATAGCCCATACCATCAATATTTTCTTTGGTTCTGGCATAACTTGCAGAAATCCAAGAATCTACACCTGGTACAAACTCCCCGAAAAGCCTAGCATCTACTCCGTAAGCGTAACCTTCAGAATTGTTATCACCTGCATATCTTATTCTCACATTATCAAGATAATACGGGATTAGATTATTCATTTTTTTGTAATACAATTCGGTCGTTAATTTAAAAGGTCTATCTACCATTTTGAATTCATAATCATTAGCTGCAATAAATTGTATTGATTTTTGAGCTTTGATATCACTATTAAAACTTCCGTCTAAATCTTTAATTTCTTTGTAAAATGGAGCTTGATAATATATTCCTCCTGAAAACCTGAAAAGCATATCTGCTTCCCAATCTGGTTTAATGGCAAATTGCACTCTTGGAGAAATTAAAGTTTCGTTATTAAAATCCCAGTGCTGTGCTCTCATCCCAGCATTTACAAAAACTCTACTTTCGCCCCAATAAAATTTCTTAGAAAACTGAGCGTAACCAGAAATTCTGGTCGGATTAATGTCATTATTCCCTGTAATTAGATATCTCAATTTTAACTGAGAAGCATCTAAAATCCCTGGTATTGTATTATTTCTAGGTACACTGTATCCCAAAGAATCTACCAATTGCCATTCATTAGTTAAGTCTTTAAGTTTCTCTTTTTCATATTTTACTCCCAATTCAAAATCCGTATTGGCATCTGGAGAATATTTAGCTCTTAACTGAGTTCCATAAACTCTTGCTAATAAATCATTTCTAGCGTGATCTATCTGTCCGCCAGCATCATAAGTTGCCACAGGATCACCAGTTGTCGGGTCAAAAGCTTGCAATAAATAACCAGAGGCAATGCTATAATACTCTCTTTCTCTATTTTGATAAGCAAAATTATCAAGCGTAAAAGTCAGTTTTTTGTTTGGTTTAAAGATAATAGAAGCTGTACCCATCATATTTTTATACTGGTCATCTTCTCTACCTTCATAGCCAACATATAATTTTATAGGTTGCCGAATAGTCCCAAAATCTACTTCCTTAAACTTGGGAACCATTTCGTAATCATTTTTTGCCCAATATCCTAAGAATGAAATCGCCCATTTATCATTAAATTGATAATTAATATACGACTGAAAATCAAAATATTGAGGATTGAAATCTGTATCTTCATTTAATGTATTGAGTACTAAATTGGTATTTCTGTACCTTCCAGAAAACAAAGCGCTCAATTTTTTATTTTTAGAAGCAAAACCAGTAGAAAGTCTTCCTCCTATTAAACTGGCTTCACCTGAAAGTTCAAATTTGGTGGGCTGTCTATAATAAATATTAAGCGCAGAACTCATTTTATCACCATATTTCGCTTCGAAACCACCTGCTGAGAAACTAATTGTAGAAACCATATCTGGATTTACCACGCTCATTCCTTCTTGCAAAGAATTTCTTATTAAAAAAGGCCTATAAAGCTCAATATCATTAATATAAATTAAGTTTTCATCATAATTACCTCCTCTCACCATGTATTGCGAAGAAAGTTCTGTATTAGAATTAACCGAAGGTAGAGACTTCACCAAACCTTCTACTCCGCCAGAAAGCGAAGCCAAAACCTGAGCTTGTTTTGGAGATATTTCTAAAGAAGTAAGATCAGTAATTTTAGGTTTTCCTTTTCCTCGGAAAATTACTTCCTGAATATCTTTTGTCTTTACAGAAGAAACAAATTTTACATTTAAGTACTGATATTTCTGTTTTGGATTAATTTTTTTTTGAAAACTGGTAAAAGTTTCTTTTTCTGCGGTTAAAGTTTGTTCTGTTTCAGCTAAAGGAATTTTCACAAAACCTTCGGCATTGGTTTTATAAGATTTTGAATTATAAGATACATTAACATCAGAAACGGCATTACCGTTTTCGTCTAAAATCTTAAGATTGATTTGAGAAAAAACTAAAATAGGAAATAGGACAATTAAAAATAAAGCGAACTTTTTCAAAAGGTTAAATTTTAATGTATAAATTTAAGAAATTTAACGAAATTTTAAAAGTTTTATTTCAAATAAAAAAACCAAGCAAATTGCTTGGTTCTTGTTTTATAATATTGCTTCTCTTACTCTGGTTAATTTTCCTAGCAAATCATCTAATAAATCTAATTTTAGCATATTGGCACCATCTGATTTTGCACATGACGGATCTGGATGCGTTTCTATAAAAATACCATCTGCACCTACTGCTATACCAGCTTTGGCAATGGTCTCTATCAACTCTGGTCTTCCGCCAGTAACACCAGAATTTTGGTTGGGCTGTTGCAGAGAATGGGTTACATCTAGAATTACCGGAGCATAATTTCTCATGGTAGGAATTCCTCTGAAATCTACTACCAAATCTGTATAACCGAAAGAATTTCCTCTTTCTATAATTGCCATATTTTCATTGCCACTGTCTAAGATTTTTTGCACCGCAAATTTCATAGATTCGGGAGAAAGAAATTGCCCTTTTTTCAGGGTTACTGCTTTGCCTGTCTTTGCTGCTGCAACCAATAAATCTGTCTGGCGCACCAAAAATGCTGGAATTTGCAAGACATCTATACCATAAGAAGCAGCCAATTCTGCGTGCTCATTTTCGTGAATATCTGTAGTAGTAGGAATATTAAAAGTTTCACCTACTTTTTTTATAATTTCCAGTGCTTTTTCGTCACCAATCCCTGTAAAACTATCTACTCTACTTCTGTTTGCTTTTTTGAAACTTCCTTTAAAAATATATGGAATTTGGTATTTATCTGAAAGTTGCACTATTTTTTCGGCAATCTGTAGAGCCATTTCTTCTCCTTCTATGGCACAAGGACCAGCAATTAAAAAGAAATTCTGAGAATTTTTGTGATGAATTTTTGAAAGTGATTGAATCATTATTTATTTTTTATTGTTGATTTCGTTTTGTATTTGGTCTATATATTTTTTGTGTGCTGGTGGAACATTTTTAATTTCAGTATGATAAACATTCAACCATTTTTTGGTATTTTCTATATCTTTACTATTGTACAAAGATAAGATGTAATTTAGTAAAGATTCACTTTTAAAATTTTCGTTGGTGTATTTTTTTAAATTTTTATTGAAAAACTCTTCAACTTCTGCATTTTTCTTCATATTTACCAATGCATATACAGATTCTTTTAAAATTAAATCGTCTGTAAAATTGTTTTTAGCTGCTTCTAATGCAAATTTATAGGCATCATAATATTTCCTCAGAGCATTAAACCCAAAAATCACTTCGAAATACAATTTAGAGGGTCTATAATCTGCATTATATAATTTATTTAATTTCTCTAGAGCTAATAATGAAAAACCACTACCATTTAAAAAACTGGCTCTTTTAAAGATTTTTTCATTTTCAGAATCATTGGTCTGATAATTCTGAAGCCAATCAGGAATTTTATTAAGACTCATCTGTTTTATCCTATCATCTGATAATACAGCTACTTTTAGCATCATATTTTTTATCCTCATCTTGATAGAACTCTTTTGCTTATTCGGATTAGGAATTACAGAAAAAACATTGTTTTTCACTTCAAAATTGTCTCCTATTTCTAAAGTATAACCAGCAGCATTATCAAAATAAACAAAACCTGAAAGAAAATTTTTGTCGGATTCTTTAGGAGGTAGTACAATCCACTTATTCTCTGCTAGATAAATAGGAGTGTCAAATTTCAAATCACTGGTAACATTCAATTGTGCATTTAATTTGGTAAAAACCACCAAAACAAAAAGGAAAATTAGTTTTTTCATAGTATAGTTTATAAGGTAATAAAATTACAAAAAAACTTACTACTTTTCTAAGATTTAACAATTTTTTCTATTCAGAAACACCTGATTCTATTTTAGTTACAAACTCTTCTGGGTTTTCTGGTGACACCATATAGATTTTACCAGTCTTGGTTTCTATTTTTACTTTGTGAAAAACATTGGTTACATACCACACATCATTACCATTATAATAACCAAAATGCCCAAAAACACCGCCCACACCTAAAGTTCTGATATTGAGCCCAATGTTAGGATTGACTTCTATCTTTTTAATATCCTGAAAAGGAATTTTAATATTTACAAAATTATTTTTAACAATGATTGTATTTTGTTCGATAAAAAGCTTTGGTATCATCATGTAACTAGTAATAAAAGCCAAAGACATAATAAGACTTACAAGAAACAGCGCAACTCTGGGCGCGCCAGTTTTAAACATTATAAATGGGACTGCCACAGCAAAAACCACAAAAAATGTGGTCATCAGACCTGTTCTTTTATCCATTTTAGAAGTTAAATTTTTCATTCTATAAAAATAAAAAATTCCGCTTATAAAATTACAAGCGGAATTAGTATATTTCAGATTTTTAGATTAAAATTTGATAATAGAAGCCATTTTTTCGTTTTCTTCCATTACGAGTTCGTCATCTACTAAGATTTTACCAGAATGCTCATCAATAATGATTTTTTTACGTTGAGCAATCTCCATCTGTTTTTGTGGAGGAATGGTAAAGAAAGAACCTTTAGGAGCACCTCTTTCTAGTCCTACTACAGCTAATCCGTTGATAGAATTGGTTCTAATTCTTTTGTAAGAAGCCAATAATCTTTCGTCTATTTTATCAGCAAATTCTTTAGATTTTTCTAATAGATAATCTTCTTCTTTTTGCGTTTCTGCAATTAAAGCATCTAGTTCATCTTTTTTGAAACCAAGGTGAGATTGTAACTCACTTATCTTAGCTTTTAATTCGTCTAACAACTCATTTTTGTGAGCTATTTTAGCATTAAATTCTTTAATTCTTTTCTCAGCAAGTTGAATTTCTAATTCTTGAAATTCAATTTCTTTAGCCAAAGCTTCAAATTCTTTATTATTTCTAACGTTATCTTGTTGAGATTTGTACTTCTCCATCAAAGATTTAGAATGAGTAATCGCTTCTTTCTTGTTAGAAATTTCGCTTTGTAAATCTTTAATTTCGTTTTCGAATTTAGAAGCTCTCTTATTAAGTCCTTCTACTTCAATTTCTAAATCTTCTACCTCAATCGGTAATTCTCCTCTTGTATTGCGGATTTCGTCTAATCTAGAATCAATAATCTGAAGATCATAAAGAGCTCTTAGTTTTTCTTCAACAGAAATTTCGTTTGTCTTAGTTGCCATATCTTTAAAAGAAATAATTTACAGGGTTTGTTTTTTCTGTGGATTTTAAGAATGCAAAGGTAGGAAATTTTTCCGATAAAATCTCAACTATTTGCTCAGTAACAAACTGTTCTGACTCAAAATGCCCAATATCACAGATTAAAATCTTATTTTCTGACTGAAAAAAATCGTGATATTTCACATCACCAGTCAAATAAGCATCACATCCTGAAGCTTTTGCCGCCGAAATTCCGCTTGCTCCACTTCCGCCAAGCACAGCTACTTTTTTTATTTTTTTATTCAAAAATTCAGAATGTCGAATCACTTCTAAATCAAATTTTTCTTTCACCAATTTCAAGAAATCCTTTTCTTCCATCTCGTTTTCTAACTCACCATATCTTCCTAAACCAACATACTGATTTTCATTCTCTAAAGAATAAATTTGATACGCCACTTCTTCATAAGGATGCGCCAATTTCATTGCAGAAAGAATTCTATTCTTTTTAAATTTTTCAAAAATCACAGAAATCATCACTTCATCTGCATTTTGTCTCACATTTTGCGTTCCCGAAAACGGATTTGAGCCTTCCATTGGTCTGAAAGTTCCGTTTCCTTTGACAGTAAAACTGCATTCGTCATAGAAACCAATATTACCAGCACCAGCTTCAAACAAAGCATTTTTCACCTTTTCTGAAAATTCTGCAGGAACATAAACCACCAATTGCAAAAGATTGTCTGATTTTGGCATCAAAATATGTTGATTTTTTAAGCCTAATTCATTGCAAATTCTGTAATTTACCCCGAAATAATCATTATCAAACGCAGTATGAATCGCATAAATTGCGATTTTATTTTCAATGGCTTTCAGAATTGCTTTTTCCACATAATTTTTTCCTGTAATCGATTTTAACCCCGAAAAAATAATCGGGTGAAACGTTACAATCACGTTGCATTTTTTAGTAATTGCTTCATCTACCACATTTTCCAACGCATCGTGACACACCAAAACTCCCGAAACTTCACGTTCAGGATTTCCGCAGAGCAAACCTACATTATCAAAATCTTCGGCTTGTTTTATGGAAAATATTTTGTCTAATTCTGTGGTGAATTGTTTGATTTTCATTGATTTTATAACTAAATTTTCTAATTATTACAAAATTGCAGCCCGACTTGAGTGGAAATCCTTTTTTTGCATTGGCAAAAAAAGTTGGCAAAAAAAAGATTGACTTCGTCGAACCACTTCGTTAGGTTTGGGAACGAAAGGCGGAAATTGCTGCCCAAATTATTCATCTTCTAAACAACCTTTCGTCAAAGTTAAAGTTTTCTATTTTAACAATCTTAATTTGGTTAAAATTTTTATGCCTCGGATTTACCAAATAATTAAATTCACCTTGCACTGCAGCAGAAGGTACTTTGAAAACCAAATGTTTATGCTCTTTCAGAAATTTGTCACCAATCATTTGCGTAGAATTACTGTGAGGAAAACTTTGCCAATCTTTTGGCAATCGCTTAATTTCTAAAAAATCTTCGTCAGGAATTTCGATGTGAATCAGTTGATAATCTTTCGGTAAAATCCCTAGTGGAACGTGCACTGCAATCTCGGTAACACACAACGCAATACTTTGTGAAGTGTACAACATTGCATTTCCCTTGCTATTCCATCTTCCGCCAACCAACTCTGCACCTTTGCCCGATAAATCATTCGCAAATTGCTCCTTAGAAAGTCTATAAACAATCATAAAGCCGTAATTTACGCTAAAACACCGTGCTCTATTCTGGTGAGCTCATCCATCAATAACTGAATACCAAAAGAAGTTCTAAGTAAATCCAAAGGTAAAATATCTCCTAAAGCCAAATTACTGGTTTCTAACCATTTTGTAAAATTCTCTCTATCCCCAAAAACCTCTTCGCCTTTGCTGTAAAGAATCTCTATTTGTAAAATACGCTCAGATTGTAAAGCATCAAAAGTTTTTGATTCTTTTTGGTAACGTGACAAAGTCTTATTAGAAATATGTAAAAAATCTGCCCAATTCTGAAGTGAAAAACTATATTTTTTAATGATATTTTCAAAAGAAGCAAATGAAATCCCTCTATTTATAGAATCTATAATAGAAAATACACCTCTATCATCTACAGAAGTATATACCGCAGAAGTGTGATAAACAGCCATTTGCTCTTCTACTTTGTGAAGTACAGCCTCTCTTTCTGGGAATGTTTTACTCTTTTTCATCTTATAAATTTTTTACAAATATAAGACTTTTGTCCATATAAAAAAGACTTTTGTCTATTTTTTTTAAAATATCTCAAAAAAAAGAACGCGCCTATTGGCGCGTTCCTACAAAATATTTGTGTAAAATTATTTTACTTTCACCAATTCTACATCGAAGATTAACCAAGCATTTGGCGGGATAACACCACCAGCTCCTCTTGCTCCGTAACCTAATTCTGACGGAATTAAGAAAGTAGCGGTTTCACCTTCTTTTAAAAGCATTATTCCTTCGTCCCAACCTTTGATTACTTGACCAACTCCAACTGCAAATTCAATAGGCTCTCCTCTTTTAAATGAATTATCAAATTCTTGTCCGTTGGTTAATTTACCTGCATAATGTACTGCAACCACATCACCAGCCTTCGGAGCTTTCCCTTCTGGATTAGATTTTGAAATTTTATATAAAAGACCAGAAGCAGTTTTAGTCATTCCAGCTTTTAATTCTTCTAATTTCTTAGCAGCCTCAGCTTCTTGCTTAGCAATATAAGCTTTATTATTTTCTTGAATTTTACCTTTTCCTTCATTGAAGATTTTAGCAGCATCATACTTTTCGTAAGCATCACCTTTGGTAAAAACAGTAACTTTAACTATTTTTATTTCTTCTTTTGGTCTGTCTTGAGCGCCAGTTTCAGAATTAGCAATAGCATCAATCACTTCTAAACCTTTCACTACTTTACCGAAAACAGTATGTCTACCATCTAACCAAGGAGTAGGAACTTCAGTAATAAAAAACTGAGAGCCATTGGTATTAGGACCAGAATTTGCCATAGAAAGATAGCCTTTACCCTCGTGTTTAAGGTTATTCTTCTCGTCATCAAATTTATAACCTGGGTCACCCATTCCTGTACCTTGAGGGTCACCGCCTTGAATCATAAAATTCTTAATCACTCTGTGAAAAACTATCCCATCATAATAAGGAACTCCTTTTGCTTTTGCTTTATTTTCTATGGTACCTTGAGCTAAGCCCACAAAATTAGCTACTGTTACAGGCGCCTCTTTATCAAAAAATTGGATGATTAATTCACCTTTAGAGGTTTCCATTTTTGCATATACACCGTCTTGAAGTCCGTTGTAAAAATCTTTGTCTATGTTCATTTTTTTATAAATTGGAGTACAACTCGTTATTGAAATTATTGCTAACACTAATAAAATTAATCTCTTCATATAGTTTTTATAAAATTTTCAGTTTAATAATCAAAGGCATATCATTAGGGATCTTTTCATCGTCGCCATAAGTTCCGAAAGCTAAAACCGATGGCACCAAAAGTATAGCTTCTTCCCCTTGTTTCAGAGACCTTACCGCATCATCTATGGCTTTCAACTCTTCAAATTTACCTAATTGTGCGTCTATTATTTTGATAGGCTCATTATACAACTTTTCTTGGTTAAAATCATACAAATCATACTGGTAAGAAACCCAATCTCCATCTTTTTTCTTGTCTCTTTGTTCTAAATTATCAATATTTATCCAATAGTTTAGTCCAGTTGCGAAGAATTTTTCGTCTTGTTGATTAATCCAATCTTGAATTTGATTTCTTTCCATCAAATTAAGATTTTTAGCTCTATTTTTAGAAACTTGTAAATCTTTTTCGCTTAGGATACCGCCAACTGGCGGATGGACTTGTGTGTTTTTAGCACAAGACACCAATACGATAATTAAAAAAACAAAAGCCTTTTTCATACAGACTGCGAAAGTAATAAATCTTAGAAAATAAAACGAAAAAACCGAGAAAAACTTTTCTCGGCTTTGTAAAATTTATTGTTTTTTTATACAGTTTCTAATATGTGTTTTTCTACTTTTACTCTCCATCCGAAAGGATCTTCTGATTGATTAGTCTGTATATCTACTAAATTCTTTTTGAGTGAAATAGCAAAACTCTCTTCATCTGAAAGAATTGGCAAAACTAATTTTTCATCTTTGTAGCCCAAAGCTTTAAAAGCAGTAGTAACCACAGCAGTTCCTACGCCCCAAACTTCTTTCAACTCACCATTTTTGTGAGCTTCTACTACTTTTGCTACTTCTATAGGTTCTACTTTTATATCAATTCCTCTTTTTTTAGCCAATTGTATAAAACTATCTCTAGTAACTCCGTCTAGAATTTTATCAGAAGTTGGTGGAGTGTAAATGGTATCATTAATTCTAACAAAAACATTCATTGTTCCACTTTCTTCGAAATATTCGTGGGTGGCATCATCAGTCCATATAATTTGTTCGTAGCCTTCTTCATTAGCTAATTTAGTTGGATAAAATGCGGCTGCGTAATTACCTGCAGCTTTAGCATTACCTACTCCACCACTAGCAGCTCTAGAATAGTAATCAGATATTTTCACAGAAACAGGCTCTGTATAATAACTCTGAACAGGAGTCGCAACAATGGCAAACATATACTTATTAGAAATTCTAGCTTTCAGCGCTTCTTCAGTTGCAAAAATCAATGGTCTTAAATAAAGCGATTTACCTTCACCATAAGGAATCCAAGCTCTATCTACATCTACCAAAGCTTTTAGCCCATCAATGAACATTTCTTCGGTAATTTCTGGCATTGCCAGTCTTTTGGCAGACTTATTAATTCTTTCAAAGTTTTTCTCAGGACGGAAAAGATACACTTCACCATCTTTGTCTTTGTAAGCCTTCATCCCTTCAAAACAAGCTTGTCCATAATTTACCCCCATCATAGCAGGAGTAAAAGGAAGTGGACCGTAAGGCATCAGTTTTACATCTCCCCATTTTCCGTTCTCATATTCACAAATTATCATATGGTCTATGAATGCAGCACCGAAGCCTATATTATTTGGGTCAAAATCCCCAATTCTTGAGTTTGAAGTTTTTTGAATTATCATTTTTAAAATTTTATTTGATTTTCTACAAATTTAATATAATTTTTTTAATATCAAAATTTTAGTTTATTTTTGAAAAAAAATACTTTGAAAAGAGAAATAAAGACCACATTAGATGGAAGCAAAACATTGTTTATCAATGAATTAAATGAAGGATACCATTCTCACAATGGTGCGCTTCAAGAAGCCGAACATGTATTTATAAAAAACGGAATAAATAATATCAAAAATTATGAAATCAATATTTTAGAACTAGGTTTTGGCACAGGATTGAATGCTTTGGTTACAATTAATGAATATTTGAAAAATGATAAAAGTCATAAAATCAATTACTTCACTTTAGAAAAATATCCAGTCACAGAAGGAGAAATCGTCGAGCTTTCTTATGTAAAGCATTTTAATTTTGAAAATTCTGAAAAAATCTACCATGAAATTCACACTTTAGAATGGGGAAAAACACATTCGATTTTGCCTAATTTTTCTTTTACTAAATTTGAGTGTGATTTTTTTAATTTAGAAAATCTAGATTTACCACCAATAGATTTGGTTTATTATGATTGTTTTGGGGCTAAAGTACAACCAGATCTTTGGGAAAAACCTCTTTTTGAGATGGTCAAAAACAAAATGCGAATTGGTGGCTTGTTGACCACCTATTCATCTAAAGGTAGTGTAAGAAGAATTTTGAAAGAATTAAATTTTGAAGTCACTAAATTAGAAGGACCAAAAGGAAAAAGAGAAATGATTAATGCGGTTTTGCTAAATGAAGGATGTTAGATGCTGGGTGTTTTGAATGTTAGATACTGATAAATAAGTGTCTTAAATTTTAAAAATTATAATATGATAGATAAAATAAACATAAGGGTTTACGCCATTTTCTTAAATGAAAAGAATGAATTAATGGCACTAGACGAAGGATATGCTGGCGAAAAACTAGTCAAATTACCTGGTGGTGGATTAGAATTCGGAGAGGGAACTTTAGAATGCCTCCACCGCGAATTTGCTGAAGAACTTAATCTAAAAATAGAAGTCTTAGAGCATTTTTATACTCAAGAAGATTTTTTAGTTTCTAGATTTAGAGAAAATGAACAGTTACTCACCATCTATTACACTGTAAATATCCTCAATTTAGATGACTTAAAAATTCTAGATGATAGCATAGAAAAAGTAAAATGGATTTCCCTACACGAAGAAAACCCATTGCCTTTACCTATTGATAAAATTGTATTTAAGAAATTGAAAGAAAAACTATTGTAATATTTCATTCAATACTTTAGCTAATCTAAGGCCACCTTTTAGAAGTTGGTCTTCCATAATACCAGAAAACTTGTAGTTATAATCATAACTATAATTTCCATTGATAGGTGTTTGACTATAGATTTTAGCAGCTTTATTATAGCTTTCAAAAAGCCAATCTTCTAAAGTTCCTGATTGTATTTTCTTTACCTCTTCTTTAGATTTATTGTCTAAAACGGTAGCATACTCTGTGTAAGAATACTTTTGAAAATCTACCAATTTGGTATCCCAAAGGCTATGCAGATTGGTATTTTCTTTAAAAAAAGTAAGTGGCACTAGATTTCCTCCTTGGTCTTCTGCTCTGCCCACGTGAAATGGCTGGTGCAAATCACCCAACAGATGAATTAAGAAAATCACTGCAACTTCTTTATCTGCCTTAGACGAGTTTTTATCTTTAATGATTGTTTCTTGCTTTTGGACGGCAGAATATAGATTAGGAACAGTCATTTGTTTTAGTTCTTTCTCAAAATCAGGAAAGCTAAGTTTGGGTGTTACATTTACGTAATGCCAAATTTCTGTTTCCTTGTATCTTTTCAGGGAATCAGACTTTACAAAATCTGGCCAATTGGCATAAAAGGCTAGCTTTTGGTCTCCTAAGATTTTTCTAAGTTTTCTTTTAGATTTATTGGTAAGATGATTCTCCGCTATTTCTGCAATGGTTCTGTGCCCCGTAGTTCCCCATGAGTAGGCTTCTGCAGACTGCAAAACAAAGGCAAAAACTAAAATTCTGAATAAAAATTTCATAAATAGATATCTGTTGTTATTTTTTAATTTTAAAATCTCTGTAACCTTCATATGGCTGTAAGTAACCCAAATTCCAGTTAGATTGAAGCAGAGATTCTACGAAAGCGTCTTCTCTAATAGCATATGGGTCGTAAGGTTGTTTGATATCTACATCCGCCAAATTCCCTTTTACATTCCACCAGAAAGCACTCCAACCGCCACGAAATTCTCTTATGATTTCGTAAACGGTTTTCCCGGTAGCTCTGTTCATTAACTTAGCAAAAATTCTACCTTCAGTAGTGGTTAAGTCTCTTAATTGTTTTTCGTATTGATTGGCCAATTCTTCTTGTCTTTTTCTGATATAAACTTTTCTTTTATCAGAATCTATTTTTTCAAGTTCGTCTTCTATATCTCTATACTGTTCTAGAGCGGTAATGAAATAAGGATACACTCTATTGAGTTTTTTATTGAGGAAATAATAGAAATTTCTATCGAGTTGATTGTTAAAGTGTGGCTTATTCATGAGGATAAGTTCATCCATCACCACTACTTTTTCCCCGTTTATTTCGTAGATTCTAGCTTTTTGCCTTTCGTCATAGTAATAGATATTACCGAATTCATCTTTTTTGAGTTTCTCTTTTGGGACATCTTTTAATGCTTTAAGGTCTACTTTTATAGAATCCGTTTGAGCATTTAGACTAAATCCGATGAACAAAAGAGCAATTATGAATGTGTTTCTAAATTTCATTATTCAAAAGAAAATTAAATTGACTAATTTTACCACAAAAATCGTTCCTTTATATGAAATTTGAAAGTAAATCCTTAAAATTTTTAGAAAAATACCTAAATACTGCTTCACCAACTGGTTATGAGCAGAACGGACAGAAAGTTTGGACAGAGTACATCACCCCATTTGTAGATGAAGTAAGAGTAGACCACTATGGTACTGCGTACGGAATCATCAACCCAGAAGCAGATTTCAAGGTGGTTATAGAAGCCCATGCCGATGAAATTTCTTGGTATGTCAATTACATTACAGATGATGGCCTTATCTACGTTATCAGAAACGGTGGTTCAGACCAATTGATCGCTCCATCTAAAGTAGTACATATTCACGGGGAAAAAGGTATTGTAAAAGGAGTATTTGGTTGGCCAGCCATCCATACAAGAGTCAATCAAAATGAGCCTACTCCTAAGATAGAAAACATTTTCATAGATTGTGGTTGCACCACCAAAGAAGAAGTAGAAAACCTAGGAATCTATGTAGGTTGTATGATTACTTATCCTGATGAATTCTTTGAAATGAATGACCGCTATTTCGTTTGTAGGGCGCTAGACAATAGAATGGGTGGCTTTATGATAGCCGAGGTCGCTAGACTTTTGAAAGAGAATAAGAAAAAGTTACCTTTTGGATTGTACATTACCAATTCTGTACAAGAGGAAGTTGGGCTGTATGGTGCCACCATGATTGCACAAACCATAAAACCCAACATAGCTATCGTAACAGACGTTACCCACGACACTACTACCCCAATGATTGAGAAAAAGAAAGAAGGTCATATGAAGTGTGGAGACGGCCCTGTGATTGCTTACGCGCCTTCTGTACACCACATCATCAGAGAACTTATCACAGAGACGGCTAAGAAAAAGAAAATCCCTTTCCAAAGGAATGCGCTGAGCAGAGCTACTGGTACCGATACAGATTCTTTTGCGTTTTCTAATGGTGGTGTTCCTTCTGCATTGATTTCGTTGCCGTTAAGATATATGCATACTACGGTAGAAATGGTAGCTAAGGATGATGTAGCCCATGTTATTAAACTCATCTACGAGACACTACTCAAAATAAAACCAGAGATGAACCTGAAGTATTTCTAAGAGCTAAACCTCTATAATGGCAGACTTACATACGAGATAAGATGCTAGCAAACTATACTTTAGCCCCTATTAAGAGACCCAAGTGGTCTCTTTCTTTTTTGTTACTATCCCCTATTCTGTTTGGTTGGGGTTTTTCTGATATACCCATTCTTTACCCTTGGCTTTTATAGGACTATTAGTTGACTTAGACTTTAGTTTGACTTTCCTTATCTATACTATAACTATACTACAACTATACTACAACCCTTCTTTTGATGTGACTCTAATTAGCCTTTGAGATGGGGCGATGGTTGATGAGTGATGAGTGATGAATGATGAGGTGTTGGTTGCGAGGTTCGAGGTTCGAGGTACGGGATACGGGATTCTTGATGCAAGGTGATGAGGTTGAGGTTAAGGTTAAGGTTAAGGTTAAGGTTAAGGTTGAGGTTAAGGTTGAGGTTGAGGTTGAGAGTGATGAGGTAAGTGATGAATGATGAATGATAAATGATAAATGATGAGGTGTTGGTTGATGAAGTGATGAAGTACTAGGGGCAATTGGAAAAATAAAAATCAATTCTTAAATTTGGAATCAAAACCAAATAGATGAATTATTCGTGTAAAGCAATAGTACACAAAGGTAAACCAAGAATTGCAGTTTATTTCGAAAAAACGCAATACCATGCTTTCATTAATCTACAGTTGTGGACTTAGAAGAAGTGAATTGCTCAATTTAAAACCCAAAGACATCGATTCTAACAGAAATATAGTCATCATAAGACAATCTAAAGGAAATAAAGATAGAATTACCCCACTTTATCGCAAAATGCTAGAATTATTAAGAAACTATTACAAAATGTATAAGCCCCAAATATGGCTATTTGAAGGACAAACTAAAGGTGAAAAATATTCTGAATACAGTTTACAAAGTGTTTTAAAACAAGCATTACAAAAGGCAGAAATTCAAAAACCAGTAACACTGCATTGGTTGAGGCATAGCTATGCCACCCATTTATTAGAAAACGGAACAGATTTGCGATACATACAAGAATTATTAGGACACAATAGAAGCAAGACTACTGAAATATATACCCATGTAAGCACAAAAAATTTGCAACAAATCAAGAGCCCTTTTGATGATTTGTAATTATTTTTTTTATATTTGAATATTAA
>NZ_BMLV01000001.1:653081-676585 GCF_014645495.1 Cloacibacterium rupense
GGCGGTCATTTTAAGACAAGACTGCAGATACACAAAAAAAGCTAACTTTGCGACATTATTAGACTTAAATATGGCAAAAAAGGAACTCAGTGACAAAGCAAGACAATATAAACCTTCTACAGTAAGACGCTTAGACACTCTTTCTGGTAATGAGTGTGCGCATCCAACTTGCAACAAAAGACTAATTGCCGAAGACGGAATTTCAATAATCAGTAAAATATGTCATATAGCTGCTGCAAGTGCAGACGGACCTAGGTATGATGCCTCTATGACCGATGACGAAAGAAGAGGATTTGATAACCTTATTTTACTTTGCGATGAACACCACGTAATCATTGATAACAAAGCGAATGAAACTACTTATCCAATTTCTCTCTTAAAAGAATGGAAAAGCAACCACGAAAAAAAGATACTAGAATTAATTTCAAATAAAAATCTCTTATCGAAACATCCATTAGCTTTAAATAATGTTATTAATACGATTGGTACTAATATAGATGATATGTTAGATTTATCTGATGCGGAAACTGCACCGAACACAGAAGCAAAAATTCAGCATAATAATATCTTAAGATATGAGCCCATAATTAGAGAATTCGCACCTTATCAGACCAAGCTAAATAAGATTTATGAAGTAATTGAAAAGGAAGGTTCAACTAAAAAGCAGCTGGTTTTACATAATGTCAAACAAATTTATCTAAAAGTAAAATCTGAATATAAGAACATAGATGAAATAAGAAAGAATGCAGATATTATACTTGATAAAGTAATTGAAATAATTTGGAATAATATTGACAGCGCACCAAATAAATTGGAAGAATTTGACCAAGAAACTATTAATTTTAGTTTAATGATTGTCATTGTTGATGCGTTTATGCGTTGCAATATTCTTGAGGAACCACCGAAAGTCGTTACAATATGATAATTGATAAAAACATTAATCCTGAACGGGACTTATATTATTTAGGAGGAATTTTAATTGAAGTACTTTCTAACAAGAATGTTAATGAATTTGATTATTTAGATTTGTATGAATTATTAAATAAGAAGAAAAAAATCTCAATCAATTTATACTCATTAACATTGGATTGGTTATTTATATTAGGTGTCATTACCAAAGGAGAAAACGGAAAAGTAATAAAATGTTTCTAAAAGAGCTTAAAATAGAGAATAAGGCTGGTTTAATTCGTGAAGTTAAGTTCCATAAAGGACTTAATTTGATTGTAGACGAAACATTAGAAACTAATAAAAAAACGACTGGTAATAATGTTGGTAAAACGACAGTACTAAGACTCGTTGACTTTTGTTTAGGTTCTAGCGGTAAGAATATTTATCAAGACTCAGAATTTAAAGAGCAAGAAAACACTGTAATCAAAGACTTTTTGATTGATACGGAAGTGTTAGTTACATTGATAATAGTTGATGATTTAGATTTCCCATCAGAATCAATTACTATTAAAAAGAATTTTTTGAAGTATGGAAAAAAGGTTCAGGCAATAAATGGAGAAAGCATACTCAATGATAAAGATTTTGATTCAAAACTTAAGGAATTAGTCTTTCATACAGAAGTTGAAAAGCCAACCTTTAAACAAATTGTTTCAAAGAATATCCGTGACGAAAAAAATAAGTTAGTAAATATTGTAAAGGTATTAAACCACTATACCAAAATCGAAGAATACGAGGCATTATTCCTGTTTTGGCTTGGAATAAACACAGATACCCATAATCAAAAAGAATTACTAGTTAAAGAAAAAACAAGAGAAGAAAGCTTTCAGAAGAGACTTAAAAAAGAAGGTGAATTATCTTTAATTGAACAGCAACTTGAAATCGTTAATTCAAAAATAGAGGAGTTGCAGAGATTAAAGTCAAGTTTCAATTTCAATGAAAAATTTGAAGCTCAATTGAACGAGTTGAATGAAGTTAAGTTAGGTCTTTCAAGAAATTCTGTTGAACTAAGTAGATTAAATATGAGAAGAGAATTAATTCTCGAAAGTAAATCTGATTTGGAAAATGAAAAAACGCAAATTGATGTTAGTCAAATAGAACTATTATACAATAAAGCATCAAAACTTATCCCAAAATTGCAAGTTTCATTTCAAGAGACCGTTAAATTTCATAACGACCTTATAAGTGAAAAAATAAAATACATAGAACAAGAACTACCTGAAATAATTAGTAGTTTAAAATCTATTTCAAGAGACATTACTTTATTGAGAATACGCGAAAAGGAGTTGACAGAACTGGTAAGCTCATCAGATTACAATAAAGATTATGATACTATTTTAATTGAGTTAAACTCGTTTTTTGAACGAAAAGGAAATTTAGAGGAACGTAAAAAATTCTGGATTTCATCAAATGAAAAACTTAAAAGAATAAGTGAGGAGTTAGAAACAATAAATTCGGAAATTAACTCCAAAGACAATATTATTCAGAAAAGAATTACACTATTTAATAAGTATTTCACGAAGGTATCAAGCCAATTATATGGTGAAGAATATTTATTGAGTACTCAAAAAAGTGATAGAGGGTATGATTTAATCGTGACAAATATAGAGGGTAATCCAAGTACAGGTAAAAAGAAAGGACAAATTGCTGCATTTGATTTCGCCTATGTCTTGTTTGCAGAAGAAATTGAATTAAAAGTAATTCATTTTATTATGCACGACCAACTTGAAAATATGCACGACAATCAATTAAGTACAATTTTGGTTGATTTAGCAAATTCTATTAATTGTCAATTTATATTACCAATAGTTAGAGACAAAATACCTCCAGATGTGGACGTTGAAAAATATATTGTTCTTAGACTTTCAGAAAAGAACAAATTGTTCAAAAAATAAAAAACGAACAGCCAACAGGCGTAACTGTTGCACAACTCCCATTTTTAAAAAATAGTTTTCTAAAACATAATATTTCAACCTCGTTTATGCCCTTTTAAGCGAGGTTTGTTTTTTAGTTTATGTGTAAATTCTAAAATTTTGGGGGCTTAAATTTATGGTAATGAAGACTTGCATGAGCGTTTTTAGAATTGAAATGTAAATGGAGTTCGCTGAGTAGTTTTCTATAAAATTATCTTCGGGAACCATATCGAACAAGTTAACCGAAACAAATAATTGTGGGACGAAATTCTTCTTTCCTTGCATGAATAAATTTACGAATTTCAATCCGTTTCATGAGCTTTTTTCCCTATTTTTGTTAATGCAGATTGGGAGTTTTTTCACAGTCTGAAGTTATGCCTCACCCTAAAAGACGAAAACGAATAAATTAAGATGACAGGAACTTTAGCACAAATAATCGCATTGACAGCTTTCGGAAATGACTTCCTAAAAAATGGAACAATCCCGACTGACTTCAATTCTGCAAACACGACATTTCAATTTTGTAATAAAGTTGACTTCAGAGAATTTAAAAAACTATTCTTCTTTTTAAAACCCAAAGAAACTGTAATTGCAAACAACCCGATAGAATGGTTCCAATATTTAAAAAGTGACGGTTGCAAACATTTACGACTTTACTTTGAATACTCGAAAGACCAAAGTTTTGCGAAAGACCACAAATTAGCTGGACTTGTTGGTGGCGGAGGAAGTTGGTTAATTGAAGCTGTTTATGACAATCATTCAAATTATTGGGCAAATAGATGGGAAGTGACAAATCAAAATGCTTCGGACCGAAAAATTTGGACTGTCAATTATGGAGTGACTGTAAAGAAGCAACATATAAGCAACCTGCAAATTGACAATCAGAAAATAAAAGAAAAACTTCGGCAGACACTAACTGAAATTGCAGATTTTGCATTTAGACAAGATTTAAAAAGTTGGGGCGAACAGTTTGACAAAGCAAAATTGATTTTAGACAGTTTAACTCCTGAAAGCAGTTATTATCATACAGACCTAATTCCTGTAGATAAATACTCTTTGACTGCAAAACAAATTATTTTTTCTGCTGGTTCTGCTTGGGTCTTTGGTGGTATGGGTTCTTGGAACGACTTAGGTTTTGACAGTAAAGAAGACAATGAAACATACGACAGACTTTCAGAACAATTATATTCAAATATTAATGAAGCTATCATTGCAGGGACAAATACATACTGACAGAAAAGAAGGGCGAAGGCATAACAGCACCTACACGCAAGCAGGGGGTACGTGCTTCGTAGGACAGGAAAGTGCTAAATTTGAAGTTCAGCTCTTCGTAGGAAGTTCAGTGGTAAAAATCCCTGCCTGCGTATAGCTGCAAAACGTTAGCTGTGATTGTATGAGACGACTACCAATAATAATATTACTCTTTCTGCTCTCTTGTTCAGGGACTTTAAAGAACGACTTTAACACCAAAAAGGAAATGACATTTAACGAAACCGAAATTTTAGAACAGTTGGACTTGGCCTTTAACGGAACTCCTAGCAAGTATTATCCAATCGGACGACCTGAAGATATAAAATACAACTTCTTTCTTGACCTTGAACACGGCTACTGTAAGACAGCAGGAAACAGAATTCACTTGTATGCGGACTCAACAAGGTGGGTAATAGTTTTTGAAAAAAGCGGTTATCAAAATCGGGGAACTTCTGCTGAAATAGAATTGAACTATGTTGGAAACTGTATTGATTATCCAGTTGATAAATATCCTGAAAGAAACTACATCACTAATTCAAGCAGAGTAATTCTAATTGACCCAAGTGAATTTGAAAGAATTGAAAATAAAGATGGAGCAGAAATGGAAACATTTGAGCTAATCGGACAAAATATTAAAGAGATTAAAATCCGAAACAAATTTGTTCCTTTTGACAATGACTATAAGAACTATGAAAAAGTAGGAATTGAAATCCGAGATTATGACAATCCTAAGAAACTTATTGGCTTTGGAGACTTGATAAGATATTTACACGAAACAAATCCTACACTAATAAGTGCTACAGAAGATGAAATACGCAAACACATTCCAAAAGACATTCCTAAACTTATGACAATTGACGAGTTTCATTTTGTTAGTGCATATGAGAAAACAAATCCACCAAGTCAACAAGAGACATTCAAGTTAATTGCAAAAGTGCTGACCACGAGAGATACGACAAATTGGAAACAAACACAAAAAGCGAATAATAGTTGGAAAAATTGGGAATCAGGAAACTTATGATGACAAAAACAACCACAGCTAATAACTAGAGTTTAGCTTCGCTCAGTTCGGCTATCGCCTCGTGTCGTCTTGTCCGAAGGACACGAGATGAATTGAAAATCGACGAAGTCAAACTCTTGTTGAACCCTTCGACAAGCTCTGGGCAGGCTCACTTTGGGAGCTCTTTTCAGGAGTTATGGAGTTGTCATAAAATTTATAAATGATATTTCAAAGAGAACTGGCGGTTCTCTTTTTTTTGGGTGAAATTAGTCGAGTTTATAAGATACTTTGTTGATTTCTGAACTAACCCTTTCTGCGTTATTATTTTTGTGGTTAGAACGCAAAAAGGGTAATCAGCAAGACCATTTTCTTCTTTTCCCCTGCCCTAAAGGGAGGAAGAAAATGGATTAACTTAGGCTAGTTTTTTTTAATTTGTATGTAAGGTCTACCTATTAAGTTACGTGGAATTCATTGGATAAATTGCATGATTAAATTTACGAATTTCAATCAGTTTTATGAGCTTTTTTCCCTATTTTTGTTAATGCAGATTGGGAATTTTTTTCACAGTCTGACGTTAGTGGCAATTTTGAACAACATAAATCTAAAAAAGATGAGAACCTTATTATTATTTGTTTTATTTCTTATTTTCTCTTCTTGCAGGAAAGAAAAAACCGAAGATATCATTTCGGTTTCGGAGAACTTGATAAAAAAAACTGAAATTGAGGCGAAATTGATTGCTGTAAAATCAAATAAATCAATAGACTTTTCGAATCAAATTACTACACAAAAAATTACTTCAGAATTTGGAAAGCCAATTACAATCGAAAAAGAAAATTTAAGTGATTTATATGGTGCTGAACCATGGACAATTCTAAAATACAATGGACTCGAAATTGTTTTAGAGGGTGATTTTATATCTGAGATTACTGTCTCAAATGAGGACTGGAAAATTGGTGATTTCAAAGTTGGAGATAAAGAAAGTAAAATATTAACAAAACTTGAGCGGGCAGAAAAAAAAGACAGTGATTACAATTTATACCTATTTCCAAAATTGGATGGTGTATTCTTTTGTAAAACAAATAAACAAGACGAAGTAATCAAACTGGGAATAAGTAATACTAATTTCTAAAAAAACTGCCACTAATAACTAGAGTTTAGCTTTGCTCAGTTCGGCTATCGCCTCGTGTCGTTGCGTGCGGAGCACAAACAATGAAACTCCTTTTGAACCCTTCGACAAGCTCAGGGCAGGCTCGCTTTGGGAGCTCTTTTTCAGGAGTTATGGGGATATCGTAAAATTTTTAAATGATATTTCAAAGAGAACTGGTGGTTCTCTTTTTTTTGGAAAAATTAGTTGAGTTTATAAGATACTTTGATAATTTCTGAACCAACCCTTTCTGCGTTAGTGTTTTTGTGGATAGAACGCAAAAAGGGTAATCCCCAAAACCATTTTCTTCTTTTCCCCTGCCCTAAAGGGAGGAAGAAAATGGTTTTTGATTCACCCAGATTTATGCAAATTATTGGGTGTGGTATTGTTGTGTGAAGACTCACGGATTGGAAATCCGAGAGATCTGGATATAATCAATTTTCAATTAGAAAAAAAACACCCCGTCATCCCGATTCTCGGGATGCCACCCCTCTGTTAGAGGGGAATCGTTAAAAGATACTTCTCAATTTTTTTTACTCTGATTGTAAACTAGAAAGGTTGATTGGTAAAAAAACCATTTTCTTCTTTGCCCCTGCCCTAAAGGGAGGAAGAAAATGGATTTTCGTTTTCTATTAAATGCTTGCAGGCATTAGGGTTCGGAATTTCAAACTTTATGAATTTGGTTCTATTTGAACTTTAATTTTTTATTATTTTTGTTGGAACAGAATGTGGTTTTTAACAGTTTGAAGTTAAGGATACGTTTAACGAACAAAATAAAAAACAAAAATGACAAAATTGAAAATTTATTTGGCAAGTATTGGAATGCTTATTTTCACAATTTCTAATGCTCAAACTGATTACAAAACTCTTTTAAAAGATTTTCAAAAAATATCAGGAAATTGGACAGGTTCTTTGACTTATCTTGATTATTCATCAGGAAAGCCTTACACCATGCCAGCAAATCTAGTAATTAAAAGGATTGATAATACGCACAAGTTCATCTTTTCTAACATCTATCCTAATGAAACAAGTGCCAATTCTAAAGACACGGTAATTATTTCTACAGATGGTAAATACATCAACCAAGAGATGATTAAATCCCGAAAAAAGCTTCCGAATGGTGACATTGAAATTATTACTGAAGAAATGGGAAAGGATGGAAACGATAATCAACCAGCAACTATGAAACACACTTATACCCTTGGTAAAACAAGTTATAAAAAAAGAAAAGATGTACAATTTTCTGGTGAGAAAAATTGGATAAAAAGGCACGAATACTCCTACACAAAAACACCTAAAAAGTAATCTCTAAGTAGCCCTTCGATCTTTTTGCCATAAAAAGTGTAAAATGTTTTTGAACCAGATACTTGCCTTGCTGACAATTCTCATTTAAAGGGAATATTTTTATGATAATAAATGGGTGATATTGGGAGTTTTTAGAAGCAAAGATTAATTTTTTCAGATGCATATTTTAAGATAACAAAGGCATTAATTCTTCACTAAGCATAAATATTTTCGTTTGTAAAAAATTTATTTTTTTTATAAATAAATTATGCTTCTAAAAAAGTAAAAAAAAAGATTTTTGTTTTGCTTTATAAGTTCAGAGGTATGAAGAATTAAAAAATAAATTTAATTTTAAACATGTACAAAAACAATTAAACCATAAAATTAAGAAAACATAGGCAACACAAAATTTCAAAAAAATAGTTCTTTTTTAAATAAAAATAATTGTAGTTTTAGAAGATGAAAAAAACTTATCATCTTATTTTATTACTACTTACTTTTCAATTTTCTTTTTCTCAGTTTTATATTGTGAAAGATGAAGATGGGTTTGTGAACGTAAGAGAAGAAAATAGTCTCCATTCTAAAATTATTGCAAAGTTAAATAATGGTGAAATCGTACATTCCTATGAAGAATCTTTTGAAAACAAAGGTCATTGGTTGGGTATAGATTTTGATTTCACAAAAAATGACTTTAAAACTGGTTATGTCTACAGAGACCGATTGATTAGTATTGACCAATACGAAAGAATTCCGATGGTTAAAAAAGGCAATGAAATTGTATTAAAAAATAAAAATATTGAAATAAGAATCACAGAAAAAAAATTTCAAAAAAGAAATCACACCTTTACTTTTCATCAAGAATATAAAGACATTATTACTAAAATAGATTACCAGGACTATTACGGAACTGACGGTTATCTCCCTAAAACTGAATATTCTGCGATAGAGGTTACTATGAGTGGCAAAACCATATCACTACCGAAAGAAGCCTTAAAAAATCTTTTTGAACCTAATTCTTTTATTACAACAGCACATTATGACCAAGAAAATGACATTTTATATATAGATAGTTTAAATAGTGACGGTGCTGGCAGTTATGAAGTACTTTGGGTAATAGAAAAAGGAAAATTCAAAAAAAGATTGATATTTAGTGGTTGTTAATTTTCAGTAAAGCATTTTGAAAATCCAAAAAATTTGTATTTTAGGCAAAATGAAATCTAATGATTAACAAAACAGTAAAAAACGTATCAGAGGCTTGTGCAGATATCAAAGATGGCGCAACCATTATGTTTGGGGGTTTCGGTTTATGTGGAATTCCCGAGAATTGTATTGCTGAATTGGTAAAAATGAATGTAAAAAATCTCACTTGCATATCTAACAATGCTGGTGTAGATCACTTCGGATTGGGATTGTTACTCCACCAAAAACAAATCAAAAAAATGATTTCTTCTTATGTAGGAGAAAATGCAGAATTTGAGCGTCAATTGCTTTCTGGTGAACTAGAAGTAGAACTGATACCTCAAGGGACACTAGCCACCAGATGTATGGCTGCAGGATATGGCATGCCCGCCATCTTTACCCCAGCTGGCGTAGGAACTGAAGTTGCAGAAGGCAAAGAAATCAGGAATTTTAATGGAAAAGATTATCTTTTGGAATATGCTTTTGATGCAGATTATGCTATTGTAAAAGCGTGGAAAGGTGATACTGCAGGAAATCTTATCTATAAATCTACTGCCCGAAATTTCAACCCAATGATGGCCATGGCAGGTAAAATCACCATTGCTGAAGTAGAGGAATTGGTAGAAGCTGGGGAGCTAGAGCCTGACCAGATTCACACGCCTGGGATATATGTACATAGAATTTTCCAAGGAGAGCATTACGAAAAACGCATCGAACAGAGAACAGTCCGTTCTAAAATTTGAAAATGAGCTAATTTGAAAATTATTGATTATGGCCTTAACAAAAGAACAAATTGCGATGCGCATCGCAAAAGAAATAAAAGACAATACATATGTAAATCTCGGAATAGGCATCCCAACATTGGTGGCAAACTATATTCCTGAAGGTTTCAATGTGGTGTTACAATCAGAAAACGGCATTCTAGGGATGGGACCTTTTCCTTATGAGGGCGAAGAAGATGCAGACCTCATCAATGCAGGGAAGCAAACCGTGACCCTATTAAAAGGAGCTTCTATTTTTGATGGAGCTACTAGTTTTGGGATGATTAGAGCTCAAAAAGTAGATTTAACGATTCTTGGGGCTATGGAAGTTTCAGAAAATGGAGATATTGCCAACTGGAAAATTCCTGGAAAAATGGTGAAAGGTATGGGCGGAGCGATGGATTTGGTAGCTTCTGCCAAAAATATTATAGTAGCCATGCAACAAGTGAATAAACACGGAGAAAGCAAATTATTACCCGAATGTACCTTGCCTTTAACCGGTGTAAGATGCATCAAAAAAATAGTCACCGAGTTGGGGGTATACGAAGTAAAAGACGGAGCTTTTCACTGTCTAGAAAGAGCACCGGGTGTTTCTGTAGAAGATATTAGAACCGCTACCGCCGGAAAACTCATCATCAATGAAAATGTACCAGAAATGAATTTATAATTATAAAAAAGGAACTTCGAAATGAAGTTCCTTTTTTTTTAGGCTAAGACCTCTGCAAATTCCTCTTTTTTTAGAATTTGTGCTGCTGCTGCACAGAGCGGTCTTATTTTAAAATTATGTTTTTTGGCATGCTCTACAGCTGCAATCACTAATTTTCTTCCAAAGCCTTTTCCTGAATATTTTTCACGAACTTCTGTATGTGTAATTTTAAGAATGCCACCCATTTCAGAAAATTCTATGTGACCTACCTTGTCTCCAGAGTCGAATAACTCAAATCCCTTGATAATTTCTTTAAGTTCCATCGTGTTGTGTTTTTTATAGTTTGCTACTAATCAAATTTATAGCAAAAAAAAACAAGAAACAAGAATTATTTTCAATAACTAAAAAAAATCATCTTTCGAGGTTAAAAACTCAATTTTACTCCTTGCTCTGGAAATACCCAATTCACCTGAAAAGGGTTATTGGCCTTCAATTCATCGGCTATTATTTCTGGATTTTTACCTGTAGGTTTACGATGAGTGATAACCACGTTGAACCCTTTTAAATGTTCTTTTCCTACCAAGAAAGCCAATTTATTTAATTCTTCGTTTAACAAATTGGGGGTTAAATGTCCGAACAATAGATTTTCTTTCTGCGCATTTGGAAATGAGACTTCTATTAAGATAGCTTTTAAAGATTTATTTCTAACCAGAGGTGCAATATTTTTCCAAAGGTTTTCTAATTTATTGCTTTGCTCTACCCTATCAGCTCCAGTATCACCAAGATAAAGTAAATATTGACCTTGATGATTGATTAAGATGGCGGAACTCTCATGTGTTTTGGTATGACTTAACTCAAAAAATTGAGCTTTGAAGTTAGTTTCGGGGATTTCAAAAATTTTCTGTGGTTCTACAGCATTGATATGGTATTTGCCAATTGCACCAGCACCTTCATCGCTGAAATTAGCCCACACTTCATTGGTAAAATATTGATTCAAGAGGATATTCTTCACAAAAGGGATGGCATAAATATTTTTTTTGCTATCTGCCGGCGAATTGATGATAAGACCAGAAACGTGGTCTAGATGACCATGGGAAACAAAATAAGCTTTGATATATTCTTTCAAAACAGTGTTTTCATCTGTATTGAAAGTTTTATTTTCTATGGCTTTATTAATTCCAGCATTGATGGTACCTGCGTCTAGACAAAGAAATTGATTTTTGCCAGTTGCAGAGACCAAGTAAGAGGATAAATTCTCTTCTTTTTCTCCACCGAAAATGCCTAGAGGAACCACATCAAAGGATTGTGATTTTGCAAAAAATGATATGAAGAGGAATATATATATTGATTTTTTCATTTTTTTAAAGTTTTTATTTGCCAAAAATGAAGGCTATAATTTTGTTCAATTGTACTTTTGCCTTGATGAAAAAGTACAAAAAAATCAAGACTGAAAACTCGACTAAATTTTTAAAGATTTTTAACGTCTACGTTTTCTAAGTTTTTTTTAATAAACAAAAGAAAAGTTATTTTAAACTGTATAAAAATTTACTTTACTTTCTTTTCACCAATTCTTTTCTTACCCTGCTAAGGCTTTCTGGGGTGATGCCGAGATAGGAAGCCACCATCCATTGAGGTACTCTTTCAAAAATATTGGGATAGGTTTTAAGAAAATCTACATATCTTTCTTCTGCAGTGGCACCTAATAATTGGGTAATTCTTTTTTGTAAACTGCTGATGTGGTTGTGCAGCAATGTATTTTGTCTAGAATAAATAGAAGGTTGTTTTTCTCCTAAAAAATCAAAATATTCTGGAGAAAGAATTAGCACTTCGGTTTCTACGATGGCATCTATGTAATAATCTGATGGTTGATTAAGGTAAAGACTGGTTCTGTCTACCAAAATCCAATTTTCTGGAGCAAAATGCAGGATATGTTCTTTGCCATTTTTATCAATGCTGTACATTCTTAGCAAACCTTTGTTTACAAAAAAAGTGTCTTTACAAATTTCACCAGCTTGGAGTAAAAAGCCACCTTTTGGTATTTTTTTGACTTTAATTTTATCGCTGCAAAATTCTACGGTAGACATGGGAACATCTAGCAAGGCTGAAATTTGTATTTGAAAATTTTCCATGAATTAATCGAGGTGTTTGGTCATGATGTCTAGAGAAATTCTATCATGAGAAGCATTGAAAATCGCTTTTTGGTCTTTGATAAGAATGGCTTGAGGACTTTGATGGGTTACTTTTAGTTGCTCTGCAATCTCGTTTGAAATATTTCTATGATTGAGTAAATCTAAATAATAAAAATCAATTGCTGGTTGATTGGTATTTTTGATTTCGTTTTCAAAATTTCTTAAGACCGATTTACTGATCATGCATCTTGTAGAATGTTTGAAAATAACGATTGGTTTTTCTGTAGAATGTTCTAAAGCCAATTTCAAGTCTTCTTCAGATTCAATTTTGTGCCAAAACTCTGGTAATTCTGAAGTTGAAGAACCGAATAAATTATTAAAAAAACTCATGGTATATTTTTCTCAAAAATACTTTAAAATTCGGAAATAAAAAAGAGCGCTTATTGGCGCTCTTGGATTTTATAACATTTTGAGGTTATTGACTTCTAATTCAGTAAGGATTCTCCAGTGACCTCTTTTAATATTTTTCTTGGTAAGACCAGCAAACATTACTCTATCGAGCGCTTCCACTTCGTAGCCTAATTTTTGGAAAATTCTGCGCACCACTCTATTCCACCCGATGTGAATTTCTATACCCACTTCGTTTTTTGGTTTACCATCGATATATGAAATGCTATCTACTTCTGCTACTCCTTCTTCTAAACGAACTCCTTCTAAAATTGTATTTAGGTCTGCTCTATCAAGTTTTCTGTCTAGTGTTACATGATAGATTTTTTTCATATTAAAAGACGGGTGTGTCAATTTTTTGGTCAAGTGTCCATCATTGGTCAAAAGAATTACTCCGGTGGTACTTCTGTCTAATCTACCCACAGGAAAAACTCTGTACGGTGAAGCATTGGCTACCAATTCCATTACCGTTTTTCTGGCTTTTTCGTCTTTGGTGGTAGAGATATATCCTTTTGGTTTGTTGAGAAGTACATAAACAGGTTTTTCTGGGGTAATGCCTTGTCCATCGAAAACTACTCTATCGGTTTTCTGAACTTGGTATCCCATTTCGGTAACTACCTTACCATTAACCTCTACAAGACCTTGGATGATTAAGTCATCTGCTTCTCTACGGCTGCAAATTCCAGAATTGGCAATGTATTTATTAAGACGAATGGTCTCTTTGTTGTCTGATTTTGATAATTTTTCTAGACGTCTTCTTTGTACAAAAGACTTAGCTTTGTCTTCGTCTTTATCAAATTTGTTGTATGGTTTTTTAGGAAATTTCAAATCTCCTTTTTCATATTTATCTCTGGCGTCAAAAGATTTACCAGATTTAGGTTTTGAGAATTTTTTCTCAGGAGTAGCATAAGGTTTAAATTCTTTTTTACCAAAAAGTTTTTCTTCTTTTGGCTCTGTAAAAGAAGTTTTAACACCTCTTACTGTTTTTTTCTTTCCAAAAGGAGAATCTTTTTTGTCGAAAGACTTGCTACCTCTGGCTGCAGGTTTAGAGCCACGAGAATTTCCGGAAGGTTTTCTTCCTGCATTGTTATCTCTGTTTCCTGAATTTCTTTCTCTGCTCATAAATGATAAATTTTTGCAAAGGTACGAAATTTAGTTTGAGTGTTAAAATTGGATTGTAATGAAGTGACTTACAGTGAATTTCTCATGATTAAATCTGAGGGGTTTTCTATTCTGCTATGATTAGCAGAAAAAATCATTTCGGCAAGTGTTTTCCCCATCAGAGAAAAATCTGTAGAGATGGTAGTAATGCCGTTTTCTACTACACTTTTCAGTGGTGTTTCGTTGTAAGAAATTATGCCAAAATCTCTTTTTATTTTGAATTTTTGTTTTTTAGATTGTAAGATTACATTTACCAAATGTCTATCATCTATGATAACAAAAACATCTCCAATTTTAATTTCATCATTGGTAAAATCACTGATGATGTTATGATTGAGTTTATACTTCTCACAAAAATCTAGGAAACCTTCTACCATACCGATGGGTTCTTTTTTGCCAGGAAATATTAGAATTAATCTATTGTAAAGTTCTAGATTAGATTTGGCTTTTTTTAAACCATTGAACATATCTTTTGCAAAGTTTTGGAAGATGGAAGCATAATCTTTGAGTTCTGGATTGGATTGGTCAAGAATAAAAACTTCTTTTTTCGGCAAAAGTTTAATCAGAGGTGTGGTACCATTGATATTACTTGGCATGATGATGTACTTGGTATAATTTCCGTTGTTATCTTCAATCAATTTTCTGAAAACTTCAATATTAAAAAAGTGAAAAAAAACATCTACTTTAGCTTTGTTACTGATGGCCTCCATAAATGAATTGTAAAGATTTTCTTTAAAAGCGTTCAACTCATCAAAAAGCAAAAAAATTCTTTCTTGAAAGTCCCAATCTATGCTTTTCACAAAATATCCTTTTCCCAGAATAGCGTACACCAATCCTTTCTTTTTCAATTCTTCGTAGGCATAGAGAACCGTATCTCTGGAGACCGAAAACTCTAGACAAATTTTATTGATGGAAGGTAGCTTATCATTTTTTTTGAGCAATTGGTTGGCAATAGATTTTTCTACAGAGTTTATAATCTGTTGATACTTCGGTAGATTGCTGTCTTCAGAGATTTTAATAAATTTCATATCAATTGTATTAAAAAAAATAACTGGTGGTAAAATTACAAAAACTGGTAGGTACTAGTATGGTAAAGTTATAAAAATATTTACATTTGAGAAACATTAAATTAATATTAACAAAGTTCAACCAATTACAAATTTCAACCCATTTAAAAATGAATACAATCAGCGTAACCAAGCACAATACAGAGATTTCACTATACACCTTAACCAATAAAAATGACATAGAAGCCAACTTCACAAATTATGGAGCAACGCTTTTTTCGTTGTTCTTACCTACCAAAAATGGTAAAAAAGATGTGGTTTTAGGATTTGACACTATTGATGAATATATCAAAGCCTATGAGATAGGTGCATCTCCTTATTTTAATGCAATTGTAGGCAGGTTTGCAGGTAGAATTAAGAATTCTCAGTTTGAACTTAACGGAAAGACCATTCAATTAGACCAAAATCACGGCAAACACCATTTACACGGAGGAAAATACCAAATAAGCAATGTGGCTTGGCATTTTGAAAATTACAATCAAGAAAGCAATACGCTTACATTTTCTTACCTCAGCAAAGCCAATGAATTTTATCCTGGAGATGTTGCAATTGAGGTTTCTTATACTTTAACAGACGACAACCAACTTCATATTCAATACAAAGCATCTACAACAGAAGATACTTTACTGAATCTTACCAATCACGCTTATTTTAATTTGGATGGATTGACAGGCAATACCTTAGACCAAAAATTACAAATCAATGCTGAAAAATTCTTAGAACTTGATGCAGAAAATATCCCTACAGGAAATTACATCCCGATGGAAAATCACGCTTTTGATTTTAGAAGTTCTAAATATGTGGTAGCAGGCATAGACCATTGTTTTGTTTTAAAAAACCAAACAGAGCCTGCAGCTATTTTAGAAAGTGAGAAAAACGGGGTTACGATGAAAGTCTATACCGATCAACCTGCGGTACAAATTTATGTAGGCGGAAAAACTTCTGAAGAATTGGTAAATAAAGAATCTGTGGCCTTTCATACAGAAAGTGGAATCTGTTTTGAAACTCAAGTATTTCCAGATGCTCCTAATCATGCAGACTTCCCGAATGCCATTTTAAGAAAAGGCGAAACGTACCAACAAGACACTACTTTTGAATTTATAATTTCCTAGAATATGAAAAATTTATTAACCATATTTGCTGCACTACTTCTAGTTTCGTGTAGTTCGGGAGGTGACAGTCCAGACCCAACGCCTAACCCAACACCAACAGAGGATACTTTTGTAAGAGCAGCAGATGTATCTTTCGTTCCAGAAATAGAAGCAGCTGGCGTATCTTTTAAATACAACAATACCGCTCAAGACCCATTATTAACCTTAAAAAATGCGGGAGTTAATTACATAAGAATTCGACTTTGGCATAATCCTAGTGACGGGCATTCTGGTATGGCAGAAGTAAAACAACTGGCAACAAGAGTTCGCAATTTGGGCATGAAGGTATGGCTTACGGTACACTATTCTGACACCTGGGCAGACCCTGGTCACCAGACCAAACCAGTGGCTTGGCAGAGTTTAAATTTCACCAATTTGAAATCTGCTGTGGCTGTTTATACATCGCAAATCATGTCTGAAATTAATCCAGAAATTATACAAATTGGCAACGAGACCAATGATGGATTTCTGTGGCCAGAAGGTAAATTATCTACCAACGAAGCACAGTATTTAGAATTAACCAATGCTGCTGTTAGCAGTGTAAGGAATGCAAACAATACAACAAAAATTATGCTTCAGTATGCTGGCATAAGCAATTCTGCAGATTGGTATTTCAACAAAGTTAAAAACGTGAACTACGATTATATTGGGATTTCGTATTACCCTGTATATCATGGCACTTCTCTAGCAGATGTAAAAACTAAATTGACTGGTCTAAACCAAACTTTCAGTAAAAAAGTATTGATCGCAGAAACCTCATATCCTTTTACTTTGAATTGGAATGACTGGACCAATAATGTAGTTGGACAAAGCAATCAATTGGTATCGGGCTATGACGCTACTGCATCTGGTCAAAAAAACTATATTCTAGCGATAAAATCATTGGTAAAATCTGTTCCCAACGGTCAAGGCTTTTGTTATTGGGGAGGAGAATGGATTGCTTTTAAAGGAAGTCAAGCTACCAATGGTTCTACATGGGAAAACCAAGCCCTTTGGGATTTTAATAACAACGCTTTGGAAGGAATTCAGGCATTTAGTAAAGATTAAGAATGATGAACAAAATAATTTCAATATTAGCTCTTACCATTTCGATTTTAAGTTTTGGACAAACGAAATCAAAATTTGCAAAAGGAGCTGACATCAGTTGGCTACCACAGATGGAAGCTACCGGTTATCAATTCTATGATGAAAAAGGAGAAAAGGATGACGTATTAAACATTTTGAAAAGCAAAGGCATGGATGCCATTAGGTTAAGAGTTTTTGTAAATCCTAATGAAGACAGAGGAAGTGGACATTGCAGTAAAGATGAAACCATTGCATTTGCAAAGAAATTGCACCAAATGGGATTCAGATTAATGATAGATTTCCATTACAGTGATTCTTGGGCAGACCCTAACAAGCAATACAAACCAAAGGCATGGGAAAACTTAAGTTTTACTGATTTAAAAAAAGCAGTTTATGACCATACTTATGATGTAATATCTGCAATGAAAAAAGAAAACATTACCCCAGAATGGGTTCAGATTGGCAATGAAATTCCTAATGGTATACTTTGGCCAGATGGTCATAGCAAAAATTTCAAAAATCTAGGAGAATTATTGAATGTAGGTTATGATGCAGTAAAAGCGGTAGACAAAAAAATTAAAGTAATAGTACACATAGACGAAGGAAATAACACTGAAAAAATTACTTGGTTTTATAAAAATGTAGCTGAACAAAAGGTAAAATATGATGTGATAGGCTTGTCTTACTATCCGTTTTGGATAAAAAAAGATTGGACAGAAACCATAGACGATTTGCAAAAAAACATGAACTACCTTGCTAAAACCTACAAAAAAGAAGTAATGATAGTAGAAGTAGGTGGTGAAGACCATAAAGTAGAAAACACTAAAAATCTTTTAGAAGCAACATTAAAAGCGGTAAGAAATGTACCTAAAAAGATGGGAACCGGAGTATTTTATTGGGAACCACAAGGTGCTAAATCTTGGAGTGGTTATGGTTTAAGCGCTTGGTTAGAGAACGGACAACCTTCGCCAGCATTAGATGCTTTTAAAGAAAACTAAAAATTCAAAAAAATGATTAAATATATTTCTATATTTCTTTTTTGTTTAGGAGCTGTAGGTATTTTTTCTGCTCAAAAAAGAACCAATTTAGACGAAGATTGGCGATTCCATTTCGGACATTCAGAAGATGCAAAAGCAGATTTCAATTATAGCCTTGTCAATATTTTTTCAAAATCTGGAGGTGCAGAAAATACCGCAATAGACCCGAAATTTGTAGATAAAGATTGGAGAAAACTGAACCTTCCGCATGATTGGGCGGTAGAATTGCCTTTTGTGAAATCAGAACACCCAGATTTAATTTCTCACGGCTTCAAACCAGTTGGCGGAATGTTTCCAGAAACCAGTATTGGCTGGTACAGAAAACATTTTACTGTTTCAAAAGACGATAAAAAAGACCGTTTTGAGATACAATTTGATGGAATTTTCAGAAATGCCTCCATTTGGTTAAACGGATTTTATGTAGGCACCAATCAGAGTGGATACATTGGTAAATCTTATGATGTAACAGATTATATTGACTTTGAAAAAGAAAATGTTCTAGTGGTTCGAGTAGATGCAACGCAGTATGAAGGTTGGTTTTACGAAGGCGCTGGAATTTACAGACACGTTTGGCTGAACCAATATAATAATATTCGAATTCCATTTGGTGGATTGTTTGTACATGCGGATGTGAATGGTAAAAACGCAAACGTAAATGTAGAAACTTCAGTAGAAAATAAAAATTTAAATCCTTCTAATTGTACTGTTTACGCTTATATTACTGACAGAAACGGCAAATTTATAGGAAAGACTGCGGAACAAAAATTGACTTTAAAAGTTAATGAAAAACTCACCACAAAACAGAAAATTTCAGTTTCTAACCCAAGACTTTGGAGTTTAGAAGACCCTTATTTGTACAAAGTTTATGCGGTGGTAAAAGAAAACGGAAAAGAAATCCATCGTGAACAAGCGAGATTGGGCATTAGAACTATAAAATTTGATGCTAAAAAAGGATTTTTCCTAAACGGAAAACACATTAAAATCAAAGGAACCAACAATCACCAAGACCACGCTGGAATTGGCAGTGCTTTACCAGATTATTTACAATATTACAGAATTAAAAAACTGAAAGAATTTGGTTCTAATGCTTATAGAGCAAGTCATAACGCTCCTACTCCAGAATTATTGAAAGCGTGTGACAGTTTAGGAATGCTGGTTCTGAATGAACACCGATTGCTCAATAGTTCACCAGAATATGTAGACCAACTAGAGCGTCTTATCTTAAGAGACAGAAATCATCCCTCTATTTTTCTGTGGTCTATCGGCAATGAAGAAGGCTGGATTCAAAAAAATGACTTTGGAAAGAGAATTGCACAATCGTTGATAGCCAAACAAAAAGAATTAGACCCAACCAGAACCAGCACTTATGCTGCAGATATGGCTAATGAATTTAATGGGGTCAATGAAGTAATACCGGTTCGTGGATTTAATTACAGACAATTTGCAGTGGCAGATTATCACAAAGACCATCCTAATCAGCCTTTAATAGGCACAGAAATGGGAAGCACCGTTACCACCAGAGGAATTTATGAAAAAGATGAAGTAAGAGGTTATGTTCCAGACCAAGATATCACCGCACCGTGGTGGGCAAGTAAAGCCGAAGATTGGTGGAAACTGGCCGCAGAAAATGATTTTTGGCAAGGTGGTTTCGTGTGGACTGGTTTTGATTACAGAGGGGAGCCTACTCCTTATAAATGGCCCAATGTAAACTCCCATTTCGGAATTATGGATGTGTGTGGATTTCCTAAAAACATCTATTACTATTATAAAAGTTGGTGGACAGATGAAGACGTGATTCACATTTCACCGCACTGGAACTGGAACGAAAAGATAGGTCAACCGATAGAAGTTTGGGTAAATTCTAATGCGGATGATGTAGAATTATTCTTAAACGAAAAATCTTTAGGCAAAAAAACAATGCCTAGAAACAGTCATCTAAAATGGCAAGTTACCTATGAACCAGGAACTTTAGAAGCAATAGGTTATAAAAAAGGTAAAAAAATAAGCACCAAAGTTGAAACCACTTCTACTCCATATAAAGTAGTGGCTACCACAGAAAAAAATATTTTAACAGCAGATGGTAAAGATGCTACGGTAGTCAATATTTTTATTGTAGACGAAAAAGGTAGAGAAGTTCCCGTAGCTGATAATATGGTGAAATTTTTCTTAAAAGGTGATGCCAAAATCATTGGCGTAGGAAATGGCGACCCAAGTTCTCACGAACCAGACCAATTTTTAGATGGAGGATGGCAAAGAAGCGCCTTCAATGGTAAATGCCAAGTCATCATTCTTTCTGGAAAAACCAAAGGTGAATTACAATTAGAGGTAAAATCAAACGGATTAGCTTCTGATATGGTTTCTTTTACTCAAAAATAATAAACGATTAATACTAAATAAAATAATGAACACTCAAGAACTTGTTGCACTTTGCAAAGAAGAATTTAACGCTGCATTTGGCGAAAACCCTCAAAAAATAGTTTTATCACCTGGCAGAATCAACATCATAGGTGAGCATATTGATTATAACCATGGTTTCGTGCTTCCAGCTGCGATAGACAAATACGTTTGTTTTGCTATTTCTAAAAATGACACCAAAGATTGTCATATAATTTCTCTAGACCTGAATGATGAATACCAATTCAACATCCATGACAAAATAGAACCTATCACAAAAAACTGGGTCAACTATTTTTTAGGTGTTTTCAGTCAAGTTCAGGATAAAATAGACAGCGGTTTTGATATTGTTTTCAGTTCTACCGTACCAATTGGGGCTGGATTATCATCTTCTGCAGCATTAGAATGTGGATTTTTGTTTGGTCTTAATCATTTCTTTGATTTAGATTTAAATAAAGAACAAATTGCCAAAATGGGACAAAAAGCAGAGCATACTTTCGCGGGAGTGAACTGTGGAATTATGGACCAATTTGCTTCTGTTTTCGGGAAAGAAAACCACGTCATCTTCTTAGATTGTGATACTTTAGACTATCAATATGCACCTGCAGATTTTGGTGATTACACTTTACTTTTGCTTAATACCAATGTAAAACACAATCTACAAACTTCAGAATACAACAATCGTAGAAAAGAATGTGAAGCAGGAATTGCTTTAATTCAAAATAAACATCCAGAAGTCAAAAATTTCAGAGAAGCGACTATGGAAATGGTGGAAGATTTGAAAGAAGAAATGGGCGATGTAGTTTATAGAAGAAGCAAATTTGTAGTGGGTGAAATTTCTAGAATTCAAGAATTGGTAAAATCTCTAGAAAAAAATGATTTCGAAAATGTAGGAAAATTAATGACAGCTACCCATTACGGTTTATCTAGAGACTACGAAGTAAGTTGTGACGAATTAGATTTCTTAGTAGATAACGTATTGCTAGAAGAAGGAGTTTTAGGCGCTAGAGTTATGGGAGGCGGTTTTGGTGGTTGTACCATTAATTTACTCAAGAAAACCGAAGTAGAAAACGTTATTGAAAAGCTTTCTAAAGCTTATCAAGAAAAATTCGGGATTTCACTTACTCCTTATCAAGTTTCTGTATCAGAAGGAACCCATTTTTACGCCTAGTTATTATGGAACAATTTGTATTAACAGACCATCCACATCGCAGATACAATCCGCTTTTAGATGAATGGATTTTGGTGTCTCCACAGAGAGCAAAAAGACCTTGGCAAGGGCAAAACGAAGCCATTTCAGACGAAAAAAAACCTGAATATGATGAAACCTGTTATTTATGCCCAGGAAACGACCGCATCAATGGAGGAACAAACCCCAAGTATGAAAATTGTTATGTTTTTGACAATGATTTTCCTGCACTTTTAAAAGATGAAGTCGCATCTGATTTGGCTCAAGAAGATTTATTTAAAATCAATCCTGAGAGAGGCATTAATCGTGTAATTTGTTTTTCGCCAAAGCATAATGTAACTCTTGCTGAAATGGAAGTTTCAGAAATAGAAAACGTTATCAAAGTTTGGAAGGAGCAATATCTAGAATTGGGTGCTATTCCTTACATTAATCACGTTCAAATTTTTGAGAATAAAGGAAGTGTGATGGGCTGTAGCAATCCGCATCCTCACGGACAAATTTGGGCACAATCTTCTTTACCCACTCAGGTCAAAAGAACTCAAGACAATCTTCTGAAATATTTTCAAAAAACTGGGAAAAGCCTTTTGAAAGATTATTTAGAAAGTGAGCTTCAGAAAAAAGAAAGAATTATTGCAGAAAATGAGCATTTCGTCTTGTTGGTTCCATTTTGGGCAACTTGGCCTTATGAAACCATGATTATTAGCAAAAGACATTTCTCTAGCATTGCAGAAATCACCCAAGAAGAGATAAAATCTTACGCAGAGATGATTCAGATTATTACCGTAAAATATGATAATCTTTTCAAAACATCATTCCCATATTCAGCTGGAATTCATCAAGCTCCAACGGATGGTTTAGCCCATGTAGAATGGCATTTTCACATGCATTTTTATCCACCACTTTTAAGAAGTGCCACGGTTAAAAAATTTATGGTAGGCTATGAACTTTTGGCTGAAGCACAAAGAGATTTAACGGCAGAACAAAGTGCAGAAATATTGAGAAATCTGTCTACCCAACATTATAAACATTAAAAAATGACAATACTCGTAACAGGCGGATTAGGATATATTGGTTCTCATACTGTGGTAGAACTTTTGAATAACAATTTTGAGGTAGTTATCATCGATGATTTATCAAACACCGAAAAATTTATCCTCAAAAATATTGAAGAAATAACGGGCAAGAAACCTGTATTTTATCCTTTTGATTTAAAAAGAAAGGAACTGTTGAAACAAGTTTTTGATGCTCACCAAATCGAAGGTTGCATTCACTTTGCAGCATATAAAGCAGTAGGAGAATCTCAAGTAAAACCAGTAGATTATTACGAAAACAATCTGTTTTCACTCATCAATCTTTTGCAAGAAATGAAAGAAAGAAATATTTCTAATTTCATTTTCAGTTCTAGTTGTACGGTTTACGGACAAGCTGATACCATGCCAATAGATGAAGAAACAGCGCTTAAATTACCCGAATCTTCTTACGGAAAAACCAAACAAATGGGCGAAGAAATTTTGAAGGATTTCGCAACCGCTCATCATAAAAAAATCACTTTATTGAGGTATTTTAATCCAATTGGAGCGCATCCATCTGCAAAATTAGGAGAACTACCTATCGGAATTCCGAATAATCTGGTTCCTTATGTGATGCAAACGGCGGCAGGAATTAGAGAAAAGCTATCGGTTTGGGGAAATGATTATCCTACCGAAGACGGAACCGCGGTTAGAGATTACATTTATGTAGT
>NZ_BMLV01000001.1:676595-748399 GCF_014645495.1 Cloacibacterium rupense
CCTTGCCAAAGCACACGTAAAAGCGTTACAGAAACTCATTAATTCTACAGAAAAAACTCAAATCGATATTTACAATTTGGGAACAGGAAAAGGTAGTTCGGTTTTGGAGGTGGTTCATGCATTTGAAAGTGCAAATGATGTAAAAGTTCCGTACCAAATATGCGAAAGAAGAGCAGGTGATATTACCATTGCCTATGCCAATGCAGACAAGGCAGAGAGGGAACTCGGTTGGAAATCTGAAACCAGTCTAGAAGAAGCTTTGAGAACCACTTGGCAATGGCAAAAATATTTAGAAACAAGAGCATCTCTCTAAATAACAAAATTTTTGTGTTTTTTTAGCTCGCAAGCCTATCATTATTCCATAGGATATAGGTTTTGCGAGTTTTTTTATGCGTATAATCCATTGAAGAGCATGAAAATAACCCCTATAAAAACCCAAACTCTTAGAAGATTAATCACCCAAAACATTTTATTTTTCTGATGCGTAAGAATGGGAAATAATAAAAACCCATAAAAGAACATACTTAAAATAAAATACCAAGAAAAAATATTCAATTCATTTTGATTATTTACAATGACACCCGATACAACCACATTAATGGCTAAAACGATGGCAATGGTATTGTAGGTAACCTTTTTCTGAAAAACATTGGCCAAAGTACTGTATCCAAAAACTTTGTCTACATTTTTTGTCAATAAATCTTTAATTAGATCAATACTTAACATTAACAAAAACAGGTAGATTGCCATTAAAAAGATTTTCAGAGAAAAGTGCTGATAATAAACCAGCATCCCAAAAAATGGATACAAAGACAAACTTACGTACGTTAAATTATTAACAATCAAAATTTTACTTAATTTATGACTGTAATACCAAATAAAGAACTGATATACTAAGAAAAAAATTAGAATTCTGGGCGAAAGAAGAGCAGAAATAATAAGGGATATTAAATTCAAAGTAATATAGCCATATAGAAAATATTTTTCCTTTAAAAAACTTTGTAATCTGGTTCTGAAAGGTCTTGCCACCCTATCCTTTTCATTGTCATAAAATCTGTTGATAATACCGCCTGCGGCAATGCTGAGAACAGAGCAAAATATAATGCCATGAACTTTATAATCAAAAACAAATTTTCTTAGACTTTCTTCTTGATTGAACAAAAAAAAGGTAGAAACATATAACGCAAAAGTAAAAAGTAGAAGCACGAAAATCCTAGCTCCAAGAAGCAGGCTCATCAATTGAGATAGACGATAAAGAATAGGATTGTTTTTCATTGTTTTGTAAAATCGAGAAATCGTAAAGTTGTTAAGAAAATTAAAAACGATTTTGCGACTTTACAACTAAACGATTTTGCAAATCTTAAAATCTGTAAATAACTTCTTTATTGAAACCCTCTAACATTTTTTCGGCTTTTTCATAGTCTTTAGCAAAACCTAGAATGTAGCCACCACCGCCGCTACCGCAAAGTTTAAGGTAATAAGCATTAGTGTCAATCCCGTTTTTCCAAGCGTTATACAAATTGGTAGGAATCATGGGTTTGAAATGTACATACGCCCATTTAGAAAGGTTTTTGAGATTCTTAAAAAAAGGCGTCATTTCTTTATTGAGGAACGAGTCTATGCAAGCGTTGTTGTACTTGATAAATTCTTCTTTCAAAGTCTTGCGGAAACCTTCGTTTTTCAATTTTTCAAAGAAAATTTGCACCATTGGTCCGGTTTCACCTACAGAGCCAGAATCTATTAAGAAAATAGCACCTTTTCCCGCTTCTTCTTTAGGGATTGAGACCTTGTCTACACTTTCTTTATTTTCGATTAAAATAGGAAGATTCATGTAACAAATCAATGGATCTATTCCTGATGATTTACCGTGAAAATAAGATTCTAATTCACCAAAAACTTTTTTCAAGTCTTTCAGTTGAATTTTAGAAATACTTTCTGGTATATATTTTATGAAAGAATATTTTTCAAAAATTGCGGCTACCAAAGCTCCAGAACTACCTACACCATAACCTTGCGGTATGTTAGAATCAAAAAACAATCCTTTTTCGATGTCTTTTTTGAATGCATCTACATCAATTTTAAAATCTTTCGGAAGCTCTAAAGTTGATAAATAATCAGAATATTTTTGTAGGGATTCGTTAGATTTTTTTTCAAAATCAGATTGATTATCAGAGAATTTGAGAGTGCCTTTGTAGAAACTATAGGGTAAGGTAAGTCCTTGAGAATCTTCTATGATTCCGTACTCTCCGAAAAGTAATATTTTAGCGTAAAATAACGGGTTGGTCATTAACTCATTTTATGTTTGGTAATGCAAAGATAATAAAAAATCTTTTTCAATTATAAATATACTGATTTTCAACAAATTTCAAGCCAAATTTTCTAAAATAATTCGTTTTATTTTTTCTGAATGATTAAGTGTCATAAAATGAGTTCCACCATCAATTAAATAATCATACTTTACGAAATAATGAGGTAAAATTAAATCTCTATTTCCATGGATATGAATAATATCTTTGAAATAATTTTCATTTTTCCAATTGATAATTTGGTGTAAAGCCCATTTCAAAAAGCTCTCATCTGTATTTTTTACAATATCTTTCAAGAGAATTTTTTCAAAAATGTTTTTTGCTCCAAATACGAAGTAAGTGAGAAAATTAACACTCTTAAAAAATGAAATTGGAATAATTTTCAATAAATTTAATTTGCCTAAAACTCTGTAATAGAAAGGAATTTCGAACTTTGTTTTAGCTGAAGATAAAAGAAAAATTTTCTTAAATTTTCTAATTTTTGAAATTTCTACGGCTAACATTCCTCCGAAAGAAAGTCCGATTAAAATAGCATTTTCATCAGTCAAGCTTTTAGAAATTCTTAAAGCATAGTTTTGCAAAGTTTCTTTTTCAAGAGGAAAAATCCAATCGATATGGATAACATTGTAACCATCAAAAGAAAAATTTTGGAACATTCTTTTGTCGGCGCCAAGTCCGCTGATTATGTAGATGGTAGGTTTCAAAAATTACATTTGATTTTGTTCTTCTGCTTCTTCCATCAATTTCAAATAAGTAATGTATCTGCTTTCTAATATTTCGCCAGTTTCTAACGCTTCTAAAACGGCGCATTTTGGTTCGTTGATGTGTTTGCAATTATGAAATTTACAATCTCTTCCTTTTTCAAAAATTTCTGGAAAATAATGCTGAATTTCTTCTTTTTCTACATCTATCATTGCAAATTCTCGAACTCCAGGAGTATCTATTACAGCGCCACCGAAATGCCAAAAATGCATTTGAGCAAAAGTAGTGGTATGTTTCCCTTTATTATGTGTTTCAGAAATGATATTGGTTTTAAGATTCAAATCGGGTTGAAGTGCATTTACCAAAGTTGATTTCCCAGCACCAGAATGTCCGAAAAACACAGAAGTTTTATCTTTAATAATGGTCTGAAGTTTATCTAAATTCAGTTTGTCTTCAGAAGAAACTTGCAGCGTTTGATAACCCAGATTTTCATACATTGCTTGTAATTCTTCTACCAGTTCTACTTCTTCAAAATTCAATAAATCTATTTTGTTAAAAAGTATCAAAACAGGAATATTATACGCTTCGCAACACGCCAAAAAACGGTCTAAAAAACCTAGAGAAGTTTCGGGAGATTGCAGTGTAAAAATAATACAAGCCAAATCGAGATTACTTGCAATGATGTGCGCTTCTTTAGATAAATTCACTGATTTTCTGATGAGATAATTTTTGCGCGGTTCTATTTTGGTAATCCACGCAATGTCATCTTTTTCGAGTTGAAATTCCACAAAATCGCCCACAGCCAAAGGATTGGTTAATCTGGTTTTTATCAATTTAAATTTCCCACGAATTCTCGCCTCGAAAACTTTTTGGGTTTCCAAATCTAAAACTTGATACCAACTTCCTGTTGATTTTGTGATGAGTCCTTTCATTAATTATAATTGATGAGTGATAATTGACTAATTTTTGAGTGAATTTACAGTCATTAATAGAAAATCTAGAGACTTGTTGTAGTCTAAATCATCATAATTATCACCTAATTTTTGAATATTTTGATAATATTGTTGATGATTTTGATAATAATTTCGTTCTAAAGTTATAGCTTGAGCATTTAAACCAAATTTTGAAAGCAAAAACCATTTTTCTAATAATCTTGCACTTCTTCCATTTCCATCATTCATTGGATGAATATTTACAAAAACTAAATGTATCATAGATGCAAAATAGAAAACTTCATTTTCATCTAACATTTCATCTAATAAAAACTCTATATCAGAAAATAATTTTTCTAATTCATTTTTTACATTGTACTGATTACAAGCGGTATATACTATTCTATCATTATGATCCGTAACAAACATTAATGAATTTCTTATTTTCCCTCTCGAATTTTCAGGTAATAAATTCTTGCTCAAAAGTTTATGCAATTCTAAAAAATTATCATAATTAAGTTCTAATTCAGGCAATTGAATATACGCATCATATAAATCATCAATTTTCTTTGTTAAATCTGGAACAAATTCAATATTTAACAATTTATATTTCAAATAACTGTCTGCTTCCATTGGTTCTCCTTCAATTTTAGATGAATATATGGAAGAAACAGAGTTATAAAACCTAAAAAAATCAACAATAAATCCGCTTTCATCCTCTGCTTTCTCATTCAAAACATCTATAACAGAAAAATCAATTTTCTCCTTAAAATCTTCTAATAAATTGGTATTTAAAATTTTCAAATTCATCATTGCAATTTACAAAATTCTTGTTAAAAAAAGAACGCGCCTTTTTTGGCGCGTTCCTACAATATATTTTGATAATTTTAATCAATCATAATATTATTTTGAACCTCAATAGATTCTTCGTGAATTGCTTTGAAAACTTTTTCTATAAATTCTTGAGACATCCCTGTTTCAGAAGCTTTTTGGTTGGCATATTCTGTAATTACCTTCCATCTGTCTGGTTGGAAGATGGCGATATTGTTTTGTTTTTTCAGAGTCCCGATTTTTTCAGAAATCTTCATTCTGCTTGATAGTAAGCTAATTAATTGGAAATCAATATCAGAAATTAAAGCTCTGTGTTTGCCCATTTCGTCATCAAAACCAGAAATATCAGAATTTCTAATTTGTAAACTTCCTAGCATATCTGCTAGAACTTCTGGTGTAATTTGTTGAGAAGCATCACTCCACGCTGCATCTGGATTCGGGTGAGATTCTATCATAGCCCCTTCATAACCTACGTTGAACGCTTCTTGGGTAATATCTTTCAATAAATCTCTTCTACCACAAATGTGAGAAGGGTCTACAAACATAGGGATATTTGGATATTGATTTTTAAAATCTAAAGCAATTTGCCAATTGGGAACGTTTCTGTATTTGGTTTTTTGGTAAGAAGAAAAACCTCTGTGAATTACCCCTAGATTTTTCACATCTTGGCCTAAAAGTCTTTCAAGAGCACCAATCCAAAGTGCTAAATCTGGGTTTACCGGATTTTTCACCAAAACAGGTTTGTTGGTTCCCTTCAAAGCTACTGCAATTTCTTGAACCGTAAAAGGATTTACGGTAGAGCGTGCTCCAATCCAAAGAATATCTACATCAGCTTCTAGAGCAGCATACACGTGATGTGCGTTTGCCACTTCTGTAGCTGTTTTAAAACCAAATTCGTCTTTTACTTTTTTAAGCCAATTAAGACCGATAACACCAACACCTTCGAAACCGAAAGGTTTGGTTCTAGGCTTCCAAATTCCAGCTCTAAAAATAGGAACCTCTGCCCCACTTTCTTTTAATCTTTGAGCTGTTTCTAGCATTTGCGCTTCTGATTCTGCGCTACAAGGTCCCGCAATGATAAGCGGAGTTGGAAATTCTTTAATCCAACTGTTGTCTAAATCTTTTAAATCCATTCTACTTATGCTTCTTCTGATTATTTAAAAAACAAAAACGCAAAGAATGCGTTTTGGTTATTGCTCTTATAATTTTGTTCAAAGATAGAAATTTTAGTTAAATTTTGGTTTCTAATTCTCAAAAAATCAAGAAAATTTCTCAATTTTTGCATTAAAGGAAGTAGAAATTAGAATTTATTTGAAGACTTCTACATTTTTTATATTTAATCTTTGTTGTATCCAATTTTTAAATTGCAATTCATCTTCTTCTGAAAGCGGAGTTTCGGCTTTGTAAATAAGAATGGTTTTCTTTACTAGGCTATCTCCTTGCGCAAAATTATTATTAGAGACCGTAATGGCATTTATATTAGGAAATAAGATTTTACTTTCTTTAAGTAGTTGAGTATTATCAAATATATTTTTGGATAATTCTTGTTCTAACTCTATTATTTTTTTGTCTTTTTCATCACTTTTAGAAACTTCATTGAGAAGATCATCTTTTAAAAGACTTGTATCATCAGAAGCACTTTTTTTAATCTCTATGTTTGTATTTTCAATTCCAAAATCATTGAGTTTTTTATTTAGCATATCCACTTCATCTTGAGAATAGTTTTTACTTAAAAGTGCCAATTCTATTTTTTTAGGATTGGTAGAAAAACTAACCTTTTTATAGATTAGGGTATGCCCTTTGTCTACAATTTCTTTTTCTAAAAACTCATTAACTGATAGTCTAAATTTTTGTTCTTGATAAAGAGAATAAGCAAAATAAACACTAGGAATAAGAATAAGAACCGACACTATGGTAACGATATTCTGTACTCTTTTTTCTTCTTTCTTATCCACAAAATTAACAGGTGGATATTTTAGAAATTTAACAATGATAAAAGTTGATATCCCTATAAAAACGCAATTGATGGTATATAAAAACAATGCTCCGAAGAAAAATTTTAAATTACCCGTTGCCAAACCGTAGCCTGCGGTACAAAGTGGAGGCATTAAAGCAGTGGCTATGGCAACCCCTGGAATTGGGTTACCTTTTTCGACTCTAGTAATGGCAATTACGCCAACCAAACCACCAAAAAAGGCAATTAAAACATCATAAATATTAGGCGATGTTCTTGCTAAAAGTTCTGATTGTGCTTCTTTGAATGGACTCAAAAGAAAATAAATGCTAGAAACCAAAAGACTGGCTATGGTAGCAATTAAAAGATTTTTGAGGGATTTTCTAAGCAAATGAAAATCAAAAATACCCAATGCAAAACCTGCTCCTACGATAGGTCCCATTAAGGGAGAGATAAGCATTGCCCCAATGATTACTGCAGTAGAATTTACATTGAGCCCAATGGAAGCTATAAAAACTGCTGCCATTAAAATCCAAAGATTAGAGCCTGTAAAAGATATATTACTTCTTACATTTTCTAGGACTGCTCTTTTATCTTCTTCGCCTTTGTGTAAATCAAAAAACTTATTCATTTTTAGCTTAAATCTAATTTTAATAAATCATCCAATTCCTTCAAAACTGGATTAATGTCTACATATTTTTCAAAAATTGATTTTTTGGTAACAATCTCCTTTTTTAAGGAAACATCATTGCTAAACTCCACTACAATTTTATAATTATTTACTTTTCTTTTAAAATGGTTGAAAAACTCGGTTTGTACTTTTTCGAATTCGTGTTTCACTGAATCTGAGGGATACAGAATATGGATAAGATTTTCGTCTTTTTTATGAATTTTCAGCGTGTTTACTGCATAGAAAAGAACGGTATTTTTTTGTTGCAAATCGTCTAGAAAAATTTTCCATTCTCTTTGTAAATCTACTTCAGAAAAGTGGTGGTCAGGTAAATCTTCTTCTTTTTTTGCAACTACATGTACCTCTTCTTGCTCCTCTTTTTTGTTAAGATTTGCCAGAATGCTGAATTCAGAATTTATCACTTTTTTAGCGATAGGTTCAGCTATTTTTTTTATGACTTTTTCTGGAGTTGTAGTAGATGATTCAGATTTTTTTTCCTCAACTTTAGGTAGTTCTGTTTTTTTCTCTACCAACTTACCTTTAAGAAGTGGAGCTAATATTAAGAACTTTTTTTTTTTACATCTGCTCCATTTGCAGTAAGGCTTGACAATTGCATCAGTGCAATTTCTACTGTAAGTCTTGGGTTTTTAGAATTTTTATAGTTGATATCTGCGTGATTACAGATTTCAATAGCGTCTATTAATTGTTGAGCATTCCATTTTTGGGCTTGTTCAGCATATTTAGCTTTTGTTTTTTCTCCTACTTCTATTAAGGCAAGTGTAGAAGCATTCTGCGCCATCATTAAATCTCTAAAATGACTTCCTAGACCTGCGATAAAAATATGAGGATCAAATCCCTTTTTCACAATTTCGTTAAATGCAGATAAAACACCTGGAATATTATTTTCTTTCGCTAAATCTACAATCGTAAGATATTGATCGTAATCTAGAATATTGAGAACTTCGGCAGCTTTGGCAAGCGTGATGTTTTTCTGAGTAAAAGTGGCCAATCTATCAAAAATAGATAGCGCATCTCTAAGTGCACCATCTGCTTTTTGAGCGATAAGGAAAAGTGCATCGTCTTCGTAAGTGATACCTTCTTTGTCTGCAATTTTTCTAAGATGTTCCTGAATGTCTTCGATGGTGATTCTTTTAAAATCATAAATCTGACATCTCGATAAAATAGTAGGAATAATCTTGTGTTTTTCTGTAGTTGCTAAGATAAAAATAGCGTGTGCAGGCGGTTCTTCTAACGTTTTAAGAAAAGCATTAAAAGCTGCTGCAGAAAGCATATGCACCTCATCTATAATATACACTTTGAATTTTCCAACTTGTGGTGCGAAACGAACTTGATCTATCAATTCTCTGATGTCATCTACAGAGTTATTAGAAGCTGCATCTAATTCATAAATATTAAATGCAAAACCGCTATCATCTGAAGCACCAGACTTTTCGTTGATTTTTCTTGCTAAAATTCTGGCACAAGTAGTTTTACCAACTCCTCTTGGTCCGCAAAAAAGCAAAGCTTGAGCCAATTGACTGTTATCTATGGCGTGTTCTAGAGTATCTGTAACGTGAGATTGCCCTACAACAGTGTCAAACTCTTGCGGACGATATTTTCTTGCTGATACAATAAAATTTTCCATTGGTCAAAAATATTGATTTTTTTCTGAATTTTAGAAATTCTAAAGAAATAAACCTAGAAAAGTTACTAACAAAAAACTGCATCAGAATAATTTCTGAAGCAGTTTATTTAATTTAAAATTTAAAATAATTATTCTTCTATAAACCATCGCTGGTTTTTTCCGCCAAAATATGGAGAAAAATTCACAGGTGTTCCTAACTGAATATTCAGGTTATCTGTTTGTAGAACGTGTTTTCTGTCTCCAGAAAGTTTGATAATCCAACTTCCATCACAATATCTTATAAAGGCCATTTCTTCACCTTGTCCGTTCGTTTTTGCAAGTAAAGGTTGTGTATCACCATTGAACTGAAATCCTAATTTCTGATTATTATAAGGATTGATAAAATGATAATAAAATTGATTTGCTTTTCTAATATACCATTTTTCGCTTTGTAGATTTTTATCATCATTCATCACTATTACATCACCTCCATTTAATAAATCTGTGGTGAAATTAGGAGCAAAAGCATTCCTGAATTTATAGGCAACTGAAGGATTGAAAGCATCTGGATTTGTTACGTTAATCTTATTTTTTTCAGCATCATTCGTAACCAATTCAAAAGAATAAAAAACCGTGTAATCTCCGTTTAAACCAGAAGCATCTTTATATTTTAGCGGAATAATTCCTTTTCCATAACCAAAATCTGTATTAGCAATTCTATTAAAAGAAGAAGCATCTAATTGTATATTTAGCGGATTGTACATTCCGTTATTCATACCAATTGGTCTATCATTTGGTCTTCCTGCATCTACAGAATTTGCAGTTATAAATTTTTGTTTGTCTTGAGGAGCAAATTCTTCATAATTGACTTTGTAAAAATTTTGAAATTGCTGAATTACAGTTGGAGGCGGAAAAACTCCAGGTGTAGAATCATCATAACTGCCTAAGTTAAAAGGATCATTAATGCCAGTTCCTGTAAACATTTTAAAAGGAACAGAAGCTAAAGCAACAGGAGCGTTTAATAAATGTCCAACAAAACTATCGTGCCAAAAAGTAGTGAGGAAATCTGCAGGTCCGTCCCATTCCATAATTGAAGGTGTAATTAACACCGATTTTCCGTTAGACAAATCTCCTTCCCAAAGAATAAAAGGTAACAAATCACCTTTCGCGGAAGCATTATTTTTCCAAGGCTCTACATCAGGAATTTGGTCTCCAGTTTGAATTCCTCCCAAATTTCCTACTGCGCTTCCTGCCATTGCTCGTTTTTCTTGCGTTTCTCTTGCGTTTACATCTCCGAAAGTTCTGGAACGAAGTTTTATTGCTGTTGAAGGCATAGAAATTCCGCTAGAATTGATGAGAACCGCAGTAGAAGTAAGATAAATTTCGTCGTGTTTCCCGTCTCTTTCTAGCATATCATCTACCGTTTCACGATTACAGATAAAACCTTTAGCAGTAACTCTGTAATATGAATTTCCTTTGGTATTAATAGCTTGTGCATTTTTAATTTTTCCTATTTGTGCATTGAAACCAGTGCAAAAAAGCAAAGTAATGCAGGTGAAATATATATTTTTCATTTGTATTTTATTTAGGTTCTTCAATAATATCGGTAGTGAGTTTTATATTTGAGATATAGAATTTATTATCATCTTTATATTCACCAGTGGTAAAAATAATAGCATTGTATTTTACATTTTCTTCAAAAGCATCTTGCACATCCCAAATTTTTTCACCGTTCAAGAAAACTTTTAATTGCGTTCCGTTTCGCATAAATTGTACTTTTCCCAAATTCTTTTCGATGGTGAAAACACGTTGCGCTTTTTCGGTTTTTGATGTTTCTTTTCCGTTTTCGTAGAGCATCATTCTGGTTTGTCCTTTGTCTTTATCACCAAATTCTATCGGGTGAATTCCTGTTTTCACGCCAGTTCCATCATATCTATTTTCTCCCCATTTTTTGAAATCTGTTTTTAAAACCTTTAACGATGCAAATACTGTTGCTAATTCTTTGGTATTGTATTTAAAATTTTCATTGGTATAAACATCGAACTCAAAACTGAAATTTTCTGGAAGGTTTCTATCTTTCAAAACTTTATCTTTAATTAATTTTTCGGGAATTAAAGTTTTAAATGTAAATGCGCCTTCACTTCCTAGTTGAAGCCAGTTTTTGCCATCTAACTCTACAATTTGAGCCGAAGAATTAGTCATCATACTTACAGGAAATCCTTTACCTGCAGAGAAATTTTCAGAAAATAAAACGGTATTTCCTTCAGAAAATTCTTTAGAAGATTTAGATTTTGAAGAATTTCCAGAAACCTTTTCTTTCGCTTTTTTTTCTAATTTTTCTTTAGTCTTATTACCTGCTTGTTTTAGTAAATCGCCAAATTGAGCGTTAGAAAAACCGAAAAGCATTATGGTAATAACCATTAAAATATTTTTTTTCATAGTATTGATATTTGTAAGGTTTTTATTAAAAAAGGTTATTGATATTGTTTTAGAAAGTTTTCTATTTCAATCATTTCAGCTTTAGAAACATTTTCAGAAATCACAATGGTAGAACAAGTTTCACAATTAGGATTTACGGGTTTCGGTCTAATGTTGGTCACCGAAAATTTAGGATTATTGTTGCTTTTTACAATAGGTTTCCCTACATAATCCGCGTCCATTAAAGGCGGAATTACTGGTGGTCTCCAACTTGCTTTATCCAATTTATTAACGGGTTTATCTCCCAAAATTTGCGCAATTTTACCTTTAGTTTCTAAAATTCTGAAATCTCCATACACACTTTTTTCGTGTTTTGCTTTGAAGTTCTCCCATTCTTTTTGCGGAATTGGTTTGGTGGTTTTCATTACTGTTTGTGCAGAAAATAAAGCACAAAACATTATCATTAAAATTGAAAGTTGTGTTCTCATAATTATTTTAGTATTTAATAAATTTTTGTTTAGAAATTTTTCCATTTTCTGAAATTTCTGTGAGGTAATTACCTTTTGGCAATTCAGAAATATTGATTTTAGATTGTTTAGAAAAGGTTTTTACCAACTTACCTGAAACATCATAAATTTTAATCCAATCTATATTTTTAGCATCGATATTGAGAAAATCTTTTACAGGGTTTGGATAAATTTTCACCTTATTTTTTGTCGTATTTTCGTCTATAGAAAGATAATTAAGTGAAGAAAGAGGAAGATTATTAACCTGAATAAAAAAATCAGAATCAGGGGAATTAGCCATTACATAAAACGTTTGTCCTGGATTTACAAAAAAACTTGCTGTTCTGTAAGTGTGGCCATTTCTTACGTATTGATAATCTGTAAAAGCTTCACCAGCAATCCATTGTGTTACTTGTTCAGTATTATTGGTAGGTAAAAAATCTTTATAAACATTAAACTCTGGACAAAAAGCACCTAATTTGTAGACCTTAACATCTACACAAACTCCAGAACTGGTATTGTTTACATATCTTAAACCGTATTGATTAGAAGCGATTCCATCTGTAGAAAAAGTGATTGTTTGAGTATTGCATTGAGAAGAAGGATAAAAATGAAATTTTGTGAAAAAATTATTCATTGAATAGTTTATTGTATTTCCTACATTGATAGAAAAACCCAATAAAGGAATACTATAATTTACAGTGGCATCATTAGAAACTACATTTCCTATTCCTTCACTAAGAGAACCTGCTGCATTAGAAGGAATAAACATAGAAACGGTACCAGTAGCATTCATACCCATCACTCCTACAATAAAATTCTGTGTTTCAGCAATTATTAAATCTTTTGGTTTTATAAAAGCTTTTATAGGATTTGCAGAGCCATAAATCACAACATCTGTAGCTGTAAATCCTGCAACGGGTTCGCTAAAATTTACTTGAAAATAAACAACAGATTTGGTAGAATTAACATCCTGAACTCCAGAAAGCGGAGCTACAGTAACTGTAGGAGCAGCAACTATTTTCCCGAAAATTAGGAAAATGATAATAATGTAAAAGTTTTTCATAATTGCAAGTATTTTTATTCAAAATAAATGCAATACATAATAGCTAATCAATGATTTTGAGAATTTGGCGGAAGTTTTTAGAATTTGGCTATATCTTTTTAATTAAATCCAAAAACTCATCTTTTCTATGTCTGCTTATAGAAATTTGGGTTCCGTCTTTCATTACGAGATAGGCGTTTTCTCCCTTATAGATTTTGTCGATATGATTAAGATTGATAAAATGTGATTGATGAATCCTGAAAAAATCTTGCCCTAAAAATTTCTCTTCTACTTCTTTCAAGGTTTTCGTGAGCGTTATTTTTCGTTTATCCATCAAAAAAATATGAGAATAATTGCTCTCGCTTTCAATTCTTATAATGTCTTCAAAATCAAAAAATTGAAGAGAATGATTAACCGGCAATGCAATTCTTTTTTCTTTTGGTTTTTGCAATTGAGACATTAATTTTTGTAAACTTTCGTCAAAAACAGAATGATTTTCTAATTTTGAAATTTTGTTTATTGCTTCTTTAAGTTCTTCAAAATCAATAGGTTTTAATAAATAGTCTAATGCCGAAAATTTAAAAGCTTTTATCGCAAACTGATTATAAGCAGTGGTAAAAATGACTTTGTATTTATAATTTTTAGTAGCCGTTAACACATCAAAACCATTGATATGAGGCATTTCTATGTCAAGAAAAACCAAATCTGGTTGATGCTTTTCTATAGCATCAATTCCTGCTTTTCCACCGTTGCATTTTTCTAAAATTTCTACATTTGGGCAGTATTTTTTTAGTAAAATTTCTAAAACTTCTAAAGCGTTATTTTCGTCGTCTATCAATATCGTTCTAATCATAGCATTGTTTTTTGAAAAGGAATTTTTATTAAAACTTTAGTTCCTGCTGCATTTTCATTTTCGTTATACAAATCGATAATCTCAAAACTAGTCTGCAATTCAGAAGTTTTGTTAAGGGTTTCTATTCTGTTTTTGGTAATTTCTGTGCCATAACTTTTCTTTCTGAGTGATGTTTTACTGCGCAATTCTTCAGCTTTTTTTCTTCCGACACCATTATCTTCTATCGTTACTTCTAAAAGGTTTTCATCTATTTTTTTGAAATAAATTTTCAAAAATCCTTTTTCATTTTTATGAAGTAAACCGTGCCAAATTGCATTTTCTACAGAAGGTTGTATCAACATAGAAGGTATTAAAATATGTTCTGCATCTAAATTATCATCCACAGAAATTTCGCTTTCAAAATGTTTTTCGAAGCGCATATCTTCCATTTCTATATACAGAGTAAGCAATTGAATTTCACTACTTAATGTGATGAAATTCTGATTGCTATGATCTAAAATTAACCGAATTAATCTTGAAAATTTGGTTAAATATTGAGACGCTTTCTCCGAATCATTTTTCAAAATATAATTCTGAATACTATTAAGAGAATTAAAAATAAAATGAGGATTCATCTGCGCGCGAAGTGCTTTCATTTCTAATGCTGCAATGTCTTGTGCAAATTTTGTTTTCAACTTCGCTCGTTCTTTTATCTGATTGATTTTATAACGATTAAAGAAATAAATTCCAGCAAAAATCAACGTTCCTAAAATGGTGTAAAACCACCAAGATTTCCAAAATGGAGCGGAAATGGTAAAAGTAATTTTAGTAGGCTCTCCCCAAACTCCTTCATTGTTGGCAGATTTTACCCAAAAAGTATAAGTTCCGCTTTCCAGATTAGAATAAGAAATCGTATTGCTTTTGGTTTCTACAAAATCTTTGTCTAAACCTTCTAATTTATAAGCAAAAGTATTTTGATTAAAATTATTATATACATCTGAAAACCAATCAATAGTGATGAAATTTTGAAAGTATTTTAATTTCAAATTTTCAGAAAACGGAATTTCTTTATCCAATATTTTGATAGCAGAAATGGTGGTTTTTGGTTTCAAAAGATTTTGTTGGTAATGATTCAAATCAATTACCGAAAGTGACGCATAATGATTGATATACACATTTCCGTCATCAGAAAAATTGATAGGAACTGCACTATTACTTTCTTTCAAACCATTTTGCATTGTAATTACCGAAATGTTTTTACCTTTTTTAGCATCAAATTTTGCTAAACCAGACAAAGTCCCAATCCAGAGAAATCCTTGCTTGTCGAAAAACAAATTTCCACAAAAATCTGAAGGTAAACCAGAATTTTGTTTGTTAAAATTAAGTAGTGTTTTAAAATCTTTACTCAACTTAAAAATACCATTATCATTGGTAGAAATCCAAATATTTCCTACAGAATCTTCGGCAAAAAATTGCGATAGTTTAATTTTAGCACCTGTATTTTCTGCTTTCTGGTTGGCTAATTTTTTAAATTTTTTAACAACAGGATTGTATTGATAAACACTTTCTGTTTTCCCGAACCAAATATTGCCATTTTTATCTTTAAATCTTGGCGAAATCGTATTTTGCGAGTTCGTTTTTATGGTTTTATCAATATCCCAAAGATTAAAATGATGTAGATTTTTGTTAGAAATATTGTAGATATAAAATCCGTTATTTGAAGAGGCAATGTAAAGATTTCCTAGGTTATCATTCTCTATTCTGCCTAAAACACCAGAGGTTTTAATAGGAATATAATTCAATTTTTTACTTTGAAAATCTACCTGAAAAAGATTGAGCGAAGACGTTCCAAAAATTTGATTTTTTTTGGTTTTTGTTAAATATTGAATTCCGTTTAAAGCTTTAAAATTACCTTTAAGAAGAGGATTTTCTATGAGATTCATCTCATTTTTTTCGTTGAGCCAAAGCAAACCGTTGCTGGTATTATTAGCAATTAAAACTTCGTTTCCAATTTTCATACTTCCAAAAGGTTCTACAAAATATTTTGCAAAAGGATTGAAAAGTGTGACGTTTTTTATCTGAAAATTTTGCCAAGGCAACATAGCGAGTCCATTGTAAGAACCTATCCAAATGTTATTTTCTCTATCTGCAAAAATTTTACAAATATTAGAAATTTTGAATGAATAATCGTCTTGAAAACTATTTTTAAAACTAAGAATCTTTTTGTTTTTGAGATTATAAATGCCTAAAGTTCCCGAAGAAAACCATATCTCATCTCCCGCTTTTGGTAAAACTAAATTCACAAAATAGCGATTGTCTGCGTTTTCTGTCTTCTCTTCTTTTAGCGTGTTATAAGAAATTTGGTTGGTTTGTAAATTAAGTGTAGCAATTCCATCTATTCCGCAAGCTAAAATTAAGGAATTGATTTTGGCATTGAAATAACCGTCTTCAAAACTATTTTTAGTAGGTTTTCCGTTTTCAAAATTGAAAATTGGGACAATAACTCCATTTAAATTGAATTTAAAAATTCCGTTGTTAGAAAGTGCGTAATACCAATTTCCTGCTTTGATGATTTTGGTAATCAATTTACTTTCATCTGATAAATATTGACTTTGGGGAATAAAATGCTTTGTTTTTCCTGTTTTTTTATTGATGAAAAACCAATAATCTTTCATCGTTCCTACAAAAACATTTTCTTTTTCGGCCTCACAAAAATTTAAAATATTAGAAGAAATAGCTTCATTTAATTTTTCAATATTATAATTAAAGCTTCTGAATTGTTGAGTTTCTGGATTTAAAATTTGAAGAGCATTGATGCTAGAAAGCCAGATTTCTCCTGAACTATCCACAAAAACATTTTGCAAAATATTAGAAATTTGATGGCCTGCAATATCTTTATCACTTTTAATATTCTTAAACTTTACCCCATCAAAAAGATACAAACCACTTTGTGTGCCTATCCAAATTCTATTTTTTTTGTCTTGTGAAATATTATACACAAACTTATCAGAAATACCATCTTTTTCAGAAAAATTGATGAAACGATAAGCCAATTCTTGCGAATGAATCAGCGAGAAAAAGAAAAGCACAAAGAGAAAAAAACATCGTTTCATTATAATGCAATTTACTAAAAAGGATTAAACTAAGATGTTTTTTTGAGTATTTGGCAAAAGAATTGAGTAATAAACAGTTTATATATTTTTATTTCAAAATCATTTAAATTTAATTAAACAAAAAACGCCACTTAAAAAGTGACGTTTAAAAAATATTTCTCGGAAAGTTACTTACAACATTCGTAATGTAATGCTTTACAATCTTTTCCTTCTGCTTTGCATTCTTTCTTACATTCTTCAGAACAAGCGATTTTGCTATCGCAATTTTCTTTACTTGCGGTATTACAACAACTCCCGTGTAATGATGCAGTGTTCTTAGAAACTGCTTTTTGCAAAATTTCTATTTTTTCTTTTCTATCTTCTTGAATTTTTTCAGAATAAATTTTAGCTAAAGTAGGTGCAATAACCAAAGAAACGATAGACATTAATTTAATCAAAATATTCATTGATGGTCCCGAAGTATCTTTGAAAGGGTCTCCTACGGTATCTCCTGTTACAGAAGCTTTGTGCTGGTCTGAACCTTTATAGAAGGTTTCTCCGTGAATTACTGCTCCTTTTTCAAAAGATTTTTTGGCATTATCCCAAGCACCACCAGCATTGTTTTGAAACATTCCAAGTAAAACACCACTTGCAGTAGCACCAGCCAAGAAACCTCCTAGAACTTCAGGTCCCCAAATAAAACCTACTAATAGAGGCGTTACAATAGCAACAGAACCTGGCAATAACATTTTTTTGATAGATGCATCTGTAGAAATTGCTACACATTTATCGTATTCTGGTTTCCCTGTACCTTCTAAAATACCTGGAATTTCTCTAAACTGACGTCTTACTTCTTCTACCATTGCCATTGCTGCTTGTCCTACGGCATTAATTGCTAAAGATGAAAAGATAAAAGGAATCATTGCTCCGATAAATAAACCCGATAGTACATCAGCTTTGTAAATATCTATTCCATCTATCCCAGCAATCCCCACAAAAGCTGCGAATAAAGCAAGTGCTGTAAGAGCAGCAGAAGCAATCGCAAATCCTTTCCCTGTAGCAGCTGTGGTATTTCCTACTGCATCTAGAATATCTGTTCTTTCTCTTACTTCTTTTGGCAATTCGCTCATTTCTGCAATTCCCCCTGCATTATCTGCAATAGGTCCAAATGCATCTATTGCCAATTGCATAGCCGTGGTAGCCATCATTCCGGCAGCAGCAATTGCTACACCGTAGAGACCAGCACAAAGATAAGAGCCCCAGATTCCAGCAGCCAAGACCATCATTGGAAAAAGTGTAGACTCCATACCCACGGATAAGCCACCAATAATATTGGTAGCGTGGCCCGTAGAAGACTGATTAATAATACTCTTCACAGGTCTTTTTCCCATTGCTGTATAATATTCTGTAATAAAACTCATTAGAGTACCAACTACTAAACCTACCATTATGGCCCCAAAAACCCCAAGTTTAGTAAATTCAAAACCTCTAAGAGTCATATTTTCTGGCAAAAGATAATTCACTAAGAAGTATGAAACAATAGCGGTGATAATAATACTTCCCCAATTTCCTAGATTTAAAGCTTTTTGAACTTTTGCAGTTGTATCATCTGAAGCATCAGAAATTTTCACAAATAGAGTTCCTAGTATTGAAAATATAATTCCTAAACCAGCTATTAGCATTGGCAAAAGAATTGGAGCAAAACCTCCATAATTATCTATAGATTCTGTTTCTCTACCTAAAACCATGGTAGCCAAAACCGTTGCCACATAAGAACCGAAAAGGTCAGCTCCCATACCTGCAACATCTCCTACGTTATCTCCTACATTATCAGCAATGGTAGCAGGATTTCTTGGGTCATCTTCAGGAATTCCAGCTTCAACTTTTCCTACTAAATCAGCACCTACATCAGCAGCTTTGGTATAAATACCACCACCTACTCTAGCGAAAAGTGCAATAGATTCTGCACCTAGAGAAAAGCCAGTAAGAATTTCTATGGTTCTTTCCATTGCCACAGTATCTACATTAGAATCTGGAGCAAAAATTTGTTTGATAATTAAAAATAAAGCTCCTAAACCTAAAACAGCAAGGCCTGCAACCCCCATTCCCATTACAGAACCTCCCGTAAAAGAAACTTTGAGGGCCTTTGAAAGTGATGTTTTGGCAGCTTCTGCAGTTCTTACATTGGCTTTTGTAGCAATTTTCATCCCAATAAAGCCAGCAGTTGCACTGAAAACAGCACCAATAATAAAAGCTACCCCAATACTCCAATGTGAATTGGCATTGCTATAGCCCATAATTCCTAATAAAATAGAAACAATAATCACAAAATACGTAAGTATACGATATTCTGCTTTCAAAAAAGCCATTGCACCATCTGCAATGTGACCACTGATTGTTTGCATTTTTTCACTTCCTGCAGGTTGCTTACTGACCCAAGTCCCTTTAATAAAAGTGTAAAAAAGAGCAATTAAGCCAAAAACAGGCACCAAATAAAATAGTAAATCCATATATTAATTTTTGTTAAAATTTAGTTGGCTCTAATATAATAAAATCTCTCAAACAAAAAATAATATGATAAAAATCATATTTAAAAACTGATTTTTATCTTATTTTTCGATAAAAATCATAAAAAAACCGAGCTAATTGCTCGGCATGTTATAACTTTGATTGATTTTGTACTTTTTTATAAAGAACCACCAAATTTGTCTGAATAATCTTTAAGAGAAGCATTAATTACTTCTTTTGCATGTTCAGCACCATATATTTCTTCTATTCTACAAGTCGCTTCTTCGTATGGTAAATTCTTGTAAGTTAAGAAGTAATGCTTCAGTCTGAAAACTTCAGCTTGAGGCAATTCTGAAATATCTTTCATATGCCCATATACTTGATCTCCAACCATTACCGCTACAATTTTATCATCAGCTTCCCCTTTATCAATCATTTTAAAACCACCAATAGGAATAGCATCCATTAACAAACCACCAGAGTGAATATTGTGGCTACAAAGTACCAAAATATCAAGTGGGTCGTGGTCACCTTCAGAAACATCTGTAGCACCTTCTCTAATGGCTAATTTTTTTACTTCTTCGTGGCAATATGTTCTAGGAATAAACCCATAAAGTGCTGGAATAATATTTGAAAATTTCTGTGGTCTATCTACTTTTAAGTAACCACTTTTTTTATCTACTTCGTATTTTATGGTATCCGAAGGAACAATCTCAATGAAAGTATTTACCACATTTGGAGCATCTTCTCCTGCAGAAATTCCGTGCCATGGATGTGCTTTAAAATTTGGAATCATAATTTTTTTTTAGTTTTATATATTAATTCATTTAATTGACTAGTAACGCTTCTTTTCTCAAATCTTCTATGGTTTCTGCGATATAATCACCTCCTTCTACATAGTTCATCAATAACACGGTCTTATAATCCTTCAATGTCGCATTAGAATTAAGATTTTCATAGGTCTTTCTTAGGAGTAAAAGAATATTATTTTTAGAAGCTACGATATTTTCCCAAGAATTTTTAGAAATATACAATTGCTGAGAAGCATTGTACTCGAATTCCTCTGAAATGCTTTTTTCTAGCAGATAGATCAGTTCATGAATTTCTAATTCTGAATCAAATTTGCCTACTAAGTTAGACGGTTTCATTCTTTCTAGGAAGAGCGTCATTCTTTCGTATGCTTGTATTTTTAAATTCCCATTAGATTTAATGGTCAAAAGCTTTAATTCTCTGTTCTTTAATTTAATGTAATTGTACACAAATTGCCTTAAAAGTACAATTATAGGAAGTGCAATAATCAGTGCAAAAGCATAGGGCATTAAATTTTCAAAATCCATCATTTAATAAGAAATGTGGTGCAAATGTAATGATAATTAGTGTTTAATGAAAATGTTATCTAGAAATTCAACATTTCTGCTTACAATAAACCTTGTTCTGAGAAACTAAAAAAAGAATTTTCACCAATGATGAAATGGTCTAGAAGTTTAATATCTAACAAATCTCCTGCTTCTTTTATTCTTCTGGTGATAGAAATATCTGCTTGACTAGGGTTCAAATTACCTGTAGGATGATTGTGAGCAACTACTACTGAGGTTGCAAAATGCTCTATTGCAACTCTAAAGATAACCCTTACATCTACCAAAGTACCTGAAATACCACCTTTTGAAATTTGAGTCTTATAAATGACATGATTTTTTTGGTTCAAAAAAATGGCCCAAAACTCTTCAGTTTGTAAATCTGAAAGATACTGAGAGAAAATTTTATACATATCATTCACAGAAGTTATTTTTTCTTTTTCTGGAATTTCTTGTGCCGCTTTTCGTCTCCCAATTTCTAGTGCAGCAGCTACAGAAATGGCTTTTGCTTCTCCTATTCCTTTGAATTTCATTAAATCTTTGATAGATAGTTTACTCAGTTTTTGCCAATTGTAATCTACACTTGCCAGAATTTTCCTTGCTAATTCTACTGCAGAATCTTCATTATTTCCACTTCCTAAAATGATGGCCAATAATTCTGAATCTGAAAGTGAAGATTTTCCTTTCAAAAGAAATTTTTCTCTTGGTCTGTCATCTTCTGCAAGAAATTTAATGCTCATATTCGTTATTAGTTTGGTTTGATGTGGTTTGATGTGGTTTGAAATGGTTTGAAATGGTTTGACTTTCAAACTTCGTACTTCTAATTTTGTACTTTTGAATTCGTACTTCTGAATTCGTACTTCTGACTTATAAAATCATTCCGTCTTTCATGACTAATTTTCTATCAGTGCTTTCCGCTAATTCTTTGTTGTGGGTTACGATTACAAAAGTTTGGTTGTATTTATCTCTTAAATCAAAAAATAATTGATGAAGTGCATCTGCATTTTTGGAATCTAAATTTCCTGTAGGTTCGTCTGCAAAGATAATTTTTGGTGAATTGATTAAAGCTCTAGCAACAGCTACACGCTGTGCTTCACCGCCTGAAAGTTCTTTGGGTCTATGGTCTACTCTATGGGCAATGTGCAATTCTTCGAAGAGTTGAAAAGCTTTGTCCATCGATTCTTTTTCATTTTTTCCAGAAATTCTAGTGGGCAACAATACGTTTTCTAGTGCCGTAAATTCTGGTAACAACTGATGATGCTGAAATACAAATCCTATGTTTTGATTTCTGAATTTAGAAATTTCTCTATCACTCATTTTCAGGAAAGATTGCTCTGCCAAAGTGAGTTGGGTATTGTATTTATCCGGGTTGGTAGGCAAATCTAGTGTGCCTAGAATTTGTAGCAAGGTAGATTTACCAGCGCCAGATTCTCCTACTATAGATACTATTTCGCCCGTTTTGATTTCTAAATCTACACCTTTTAAGACTTCTAATTGCCCGTATGACTTATGAATATTGGTTGCTTTAATCATAGTTCAAAAATAGTAAATAGATTTGAGATTTACTCACGATTTTATTTGATAATTTTGGAGTTTGTGAATGCTCCGCATTTGAGATTCGAGATTTGAGATTTTTTCAAATTTGTTGGAAGATGGAAGTCAGAAGTTAGGAGTACAAAGTTGGATCTTTCACTAGAAAATGTTAAATTTCATCAAAAGTTGCTTACTGAAATCAAGGTAAAATTTGTTTGATAATGGAGAGTTCTCCTATGAAAAAGTATATTTCTATAAAAAAAGGAGCGTTTCCGCGTAAGTGATTGTAGCAGAAACCCCGCAATGAATGGCGCGAGCGAAGCGAGCGGCGATGAATGAGGAGTTGTAGCGGAAAGCACGGTCCCGTTATAAAATAGCTTTGGATATTAGCTTTGGTTTTATAACGGGATACGCCCAGACAAAAAAATCCCTCCAAAAATTTGGAAGGATTTTGTAAAATATAACTGTGAGATTTTACAGTAACATGGTAAGTGGGCTTTCTAGGTAAGTTCTCAAAGTTTGTAAGAACTGAGCACCTGTAGCACCATCTACCACTCTGTGGTCGCAAGCTAAAGACAATTTCATGGTGTTTCCTACAACGATTTGTCCGTTTTTAACCACTGGTTTTTCTATAATTGCACCTACTGAAAGGATACAAGAATTCGGTTGATTGATGATTGAAGTAAATGTTTCGATACCAAACATACCTAGGTTAGAAATAGAAAAAGTAGAACCTTCCATTTCGTTGGCTTTCAAAGCTTTAGTTTTAGCTCTAGAAGCCATATCTTTTACCGATGCAGAAATCTGGTTGTAGGTCATAAAATCTGTATTTTTAAGTACAGGAACTACTAAACCATCTGGAACTGCTACTGCAACACCTACATTGATATTCCCGTGGTGGATGATTTTATCACCTGCCCAAGAAGAATTAATCTGAGGATGTTTTCTTAGTGCCAAAGCAGTAGCTTTGATCACCATATCGTTGAAAGAAACTTTGGTATCTGGTAAACTATTAAGCTCTTTTCTAGCTTCGATAGCTTTGTCCATATTAATTTCTACCATTAAGTAATAGTGAGGAGCAGTGAATTTACTTTCAGCTAATCTCTTCGCAATTATGTTTCTCATTTGAGAATTTTGAGTTTCTGTAGTTTCGCCAGCTACGAAATTTACGGCAACTTGTGCAGCAGGAGCAGAAACTGGTGTAGAAGCAGCTTGTGCAGGCGCAGCACTTGGTTGATAATTTTCTATATCTTTTTTAACGATTCTTCCGTTATCTCCACTTCCTTTAACTGTAGAAATATCAATTCCTTTTTCAGAAGCCATTTTTTTGGCTAGAGGAGAGATATTGATTCTACCGCCAGTTGAAGCACTTGCAACTACAGGAGCTGAAGCAGCAACCGCAGGAGCAGAAGCTTGAGAAGTTTCTGCAGCAACAGGAGCAGCTACTTTACCACCACCAGCTACAACAGCAGAAACATCTGTTCCCGCAGGGCCGATAATGGCTAAAATATCATCTACTTTAGTTGAACTACCTTCTGCAACACCTGCAAACAATAGTGTACCATTAAATTCAGATTCAAAATCTTGAACTGCTTTATCGGTTTCTATTTCTGCAAGGATATCGCCTTCTTTTACGGTATCGCCTACGTTTTTGTGCCATTTAGCTACTTTACCTTCCGTCATGGTATCAGAAAGTCTTGGCATAGTAATTACTTCTACGCCAGCAGGAATTTCTGCAGCAGCAGAAGCAGCAGGTGCTGGAGTTTCATGAGCTACCGGGGCAGCCTCTACAACTGGTGCAGCTGCGGTACCACCAATCAATGAAGAAACATCTTCGCCGGCGTTACCAATAATTGCTAAAACGCTATCTACCGGAGCGTTGCTTCCTTCTTCAACACCAATATATAATAGAGTACCATTGAATTCAGATTCGAAATCTTGTACTGCTTTATCAGTTTCTATTTCGGCTAAAACATCGCCTTCTTTTACGGAATCTCCTACTTTTTTATGCCATTTTGATACTTTCCCTTCCGTCATTGTATCAGAAAGTCTTGGCATAGTGATTACTTCAGCCATATTTTTAGTTTTCTAATTTGTCTAAGAATGGATAATTTGGTTCAGAATAAACATATTCATACATTTTCTCTGGAGTTGGATATGGAGATTCTTCAGCGAATGCTTCACAAACATCTACAAATTCTCTAGATTTTTGTTCGATTGCGTCTAATTCTTCTTCAGTAGCCCAATTATTTTCTAAAATTCTGTTTTTCACCAAAACGATAGGGTCTTCTTCTTTTTTTACCGCAACTTCTTCTTTGGTTCTGTATGGTTCAGCATCAGACATAGAGTGACCTCTAAATCTGTAAGTTCTAGCTTCAATAAAAGTAGGTCCATCACCTCTTCTTGCTCTTTCGATTGCTTCGTAAGCTACCTCTGCTACTTTTTCTGGGTCCATAGCATCTACTGGCATACAAGGCATCTCATAACCAAGACCTAGTTTGTAGATATCTTCGTGGTTGGCTGTTCTTTTTACAGAAGTTCCCATGGCGTATTGGTTGTTTTCTACTACAAATACTACAGGAAGTTTCCAGTTCATAGCCATATTGAAAGTTTCGTGTAGAGAACCTTGTCTTACGGCACCATCTCCGAAGAAACAAATATTAACTGCATTTCTTTCAAAATATTTATCTGCGAAAGCAATACCAGCTCCTAAAGGAATTTGTCCTCCTACAATACCGTGACCACCGTAAAATCTGTGCTCTTTGCTGAAAATGTGCATAGAACCTCCCATTCCTTGCGAAGTTCCGGTAGCTTTACCACAAAGTTCTGCCATAATTCTTTTGGGGTCTACACCCATTGCCATAGGATGTACGTGACAACGGTAGGCAGTAATCATAGAGTCTTTAGATAAATCCATTGCATGGGTAAAACCAGCAGGAATGGCTTCTTGACCATTGTATAAATGTAAAAAACCTCTAATTTTTTGTTTAAGGTAAAGTGATCGACACTTATCTTCAAATCTTCGCCACATTGTCATATCTGCATACCATTGTAGATAGACTTCTTTAGAAAACTCTTTCATCTATTTCGTAATATTTATTTTTTGTTAAATTCTATGCCTAAACATAGCTTGTGTAAATTACTGTGCAAAAATAGTAAATTTCTTTCTTATTATTATTAAACTTATGTAATAAATAATGACGAATGTTTTTATCAATGAAAAAACGTATTTTTGAAATTCAAAATATGAAAATGTCAATAAACAAAAGCTTTCCGGTTCTTATCACGATTTCTAATATTATATCTAATGTTCTGAATCCACTATTTTCTTTACTGATTTTTTTAGCAGTCTATTCTTATGAAAAAAGCGATGGCAAATTTAATCTAACAAGTTTCCTTTTACCTATTGCTCTGGTAGTAATCCCCATTTTTGGATGGATTTACTGGAATGTAAAAAAGGGGAATTACACCAATATGGATGTCTCTAACAGAGAACAAAGAAACAGCTTGTATCTATTTAACTTCTTCATTATCAGCATCTATATAGCAGCACTATTCTACACCAAACAAAATTTTGATTACATTTTAATCATCATTTTTTTACTGATTTTGCTAGTGGTAATGTTTCTGAGCAATTTATTTATTAAAAGCTCTATGCATACCAGTTTTAATGTTTTTGTAAGTGCTTTATTCTTTAGTTTAAATCCAATTTATGGATTGATATGGTTATTTTTGACATTATTAGTGGCTATTTCTAGAGTTATTTTAAAAAGACATACGGTAAAAGAAGTAATAATGGGTGCATTAATTGCCACTGTCATTTCTTTTGTTTATCTTTATTTCGATATTCAGAATCATTAATTTAGATTAGAAATGGAACACTTGAAACCTTTGACTACTGGCGAAGAAAACCTCATGAAAGTCATCTGGAATTCTGATAAAAAATACCTAAAAGACATCTTAGCTGTTTACCCAGAGCCCAAACCCCATCAAAATACCATTTCTACATTTTTGAAAAATTTGGTCGAAAAAAATTACTTGATGACCACTCTAGAAGGTAGAATTTTCAGGTATGAAATTGCTGTTTCTAAGAAATCCTATAAACTATTTTTGCTTAAAAATTTCATTCAAGACTTTTACAATAGCAATCCGAATGAGCTATTGGTAGACCTTATGAGTGAAGGTTTGATTCAACTTTCTGTTGCTGAGAAGGAGAAGGAGAAAGACAAAAAGAAAAAGAAAAAAAAGAAAAAGTAAACTCACCAAATGAAGGATGGTAAATGCTAAAATTCCCGAAAATAAAATCACTCTAGATTCTAAAACATCCTAAACACTATGAAATCCAAATTACAAGAAATTCTGAGCAAAGCTGGAAGTGTTTTTCAGAATTATGCATACGTGCTATTGATGGCGCTATTGGCCGCAATTACTATGACATTATTGATTGAAAGTGATTCTTTAAAAGAAGAAAGCCTGAACGTTTATACCCGGGTTATTATTGTTTCATTATTGGGAATTTCGTTGCTTTTTTCTCTGACTATTTTAGCCGAAAGAATTGGCAAAACAACAATCCTTAGCCTTTTTGGAATAGGATTTCTGGTTGTCTTTTATCAATTTTTCCTTCCTCATCATAACTCAGGTTTTACAGATGTACACAGAGTTCTGATAGCCGTTAGTTTTATTCTGAGTCATCTTCTGGTTTCATTTATTGGTTTTTTGGGCAAAAACAATGAAAAATCTTTTTGGCAATTCAATAAAAATCTTTTTGTAAATGTAGTTTTAACAGGTATTTTCACGGCAGTTTTGGTGGGTGGAATTATGCTTGCCATTACCGCAGTTGACCAACTTTTTGACCTAGAGTTAGACCAAAAAATATATCCTAAAACCTTCTTTTTTCTGGCTATTTTTGGCAGCTGTTTTATCTTTTTATTATTCAATGAAGATGGCATAAAATTCTTAGAAAAAGATGGAAATTATCCTGACATTCTTAAATTTTTCGTACAATTTATATTGATTCCACTTCTTATCATCTATGCGGTGATTTTATATTTCTATGGCGGCAAAATACTGATTAAATGGGATTTGCCAAGAGGTTGGGTCTCTTATCTTATATTAGCTTATAGTTTGGTTGGAATATTGGCTTTGTTGCTTGTATTCCCATTAAAGGAAATCTCTACCAAATCTTGGGTTAAGGGATTTTCTAAAATTTTTTATTTTGCGTTGCTTCCTCTTTTGGTTTTGCTTTTCGTGGCTATTTTCACCAGAATTTTAGAATATGGTTTTACAGAAAATAGATATTATGTCTTACTATTGGCCATTTGGCTTACTTTAATCGTTTTATATTTCAGTTTTTGGAAACATCCAAATATTAAATTTATCCCTATTTCGCTTTTCATTTTTGGCTTATTCTCATTGGTTTTTCCGTATTTCAATACTTTTTCGGTTTCTAAAAACAGTCAGAAAAAAGAATTAGAAGAAATTTTGGTTAAAAATAACTTGTTAGAAAATGGTAAAATTAATTTTAATAAACGAATCAATAATTCTGACGCAAACGAAATTTCCGAAAAATTTAATTTTTTAAGAGAAAGAAATGAAATAAATTATTTGAAAAAATATTTCAATGAAAAAGAACTAAAAAATATCTCATTTTTTAACCAAAGAAAAATGAGATTTCAAATCAAAGACGAGTTCAAAAATATCAAGTACAACAACGAGATTAAGAAAGGTGAAAAATACACAAGAGTGAGTATAATGACCGAAGAATTTAGTTATGATGTAAGAGATTACGAGCAAATATTCAAAGTCTATAATTATGATAATCAAGATTTTGGATTTGATGGGAATACGTTTTCATTGAAGGGCTTCAATGGAAATCTAACGCTTTATTATAACAACAAAGACATTGATTTATCACCAGACATTTTAAAAATTGTGAAAGAACACCAAAATAAAGAAGGAGAAATCATTGTTCCTAAAATTTCTTTTACCAAAACGGTAGGAAACTACGAATTAAAATTTCTTATAGAGCAAATAGATTACAATCGTTATGCTGGCAAAAGAGGAACTTATTTTATCAATAATGATATTTTGGTTCTTATCAAGAAGAAATAAAAGCCGTCTAAGTTAAAGTAGATTTTAATATCCATAAAAAAAGCGACTTAAAAAAGTCGCTTTCTATTTTTTACCAACGGCTTCCTCCGCCGCCTCTGTTATTTCCATAACCTCCGCCTCTGTTATTTCCATAACCACCTCCACGGTTGTTATCAAAACTTCTGCGTGGTTTTTCTTCTCTTGGTTTAGCTTCAGAAACGTTTAGTTCTTTTCCGTTAAATTCTTTACCGTTTAGAGCTTCAATTGCTTGACCTCCTTCTTCGTCAGTCATTTCTACGAAACCAAATCCTCTTGATTTACCAGTTTCTCTGTCTGTGATGATTTTGCAAGACTGTACTTCTCCAAATTCTGAAAACAACTCGTTTAATTGATAATCTTTAGTTGTGTAATTGATGTTTGAAACAAAAATGTTCATTGTTTAAAAAAAATTAAATTAATAAAAAAATTGATAGATTATAAAGGAAAGTCAAAAACGAATGAACATTAATTGAAGTGCATTTATAAAATCTTCCGCAATATACATCTTTTATTTTATAATTTGATAATAATTCTTCGCTTCTAGTAAAAATTTACAAAAATTTCACATATCATAATATTTTAAAAACCAATGCAATGCATCTGTTTTATGGCACTTTATGCCCTTGACTAGATTCTAGCAAAGCAAACCAATCTTCAATTGTTAAATCTATATCCAAAGATTTTTTAAGAGATTTTATGCTTTCTATTTTAGAGGTTCCTACAATCGGTAAAATTCTAGATGGATGTTTCAAAACGAAGGCCAACAATAATTGTGCTTCATCTGCATTGTATTTTGTAGTCAAATCATCTAAAACAGATTTTATTCTAGCTGTTTTTTCAGAATCTTCAGAAAAATAAGTTCCCATCACACTCCAAGCCATTGGCAGCATTTTTTTCATCATCATTTGGTCTATTGTTCCATCATAAAATGCTTTGGTTTCCGTCAAAGAAACTTCCACTTGATTGGTCACCAATTGTGGAAAATATTTAGAAATTAAATCAAACTGAGTAACCGAAAAATTGCTTACCCCGAAATCTCTCACTTTACCAGAACTTCTCAAAATTCCGAATGCAGCGGCTATTTCTTCAGGATTCATCAATGGTGAAGGACGGTGAAGCAATAACAAATCGATATAATCTGTTTTCAGATTTTTCAAACTCTCATCTACTTGATTTAGAATATATTCTTTAGAATAATTATAATATTTCAAAGGAAAATTTTTCTTTTCCGAAGGCATACAAATTCCGCATTTGGTAATTAACTGAATTTTTTCTCTGTCAATTTTCATTTCAGCAAAAGCGCTCCCGAATAATTCTTCAGTAGTGTAACCACCATAAATATCCGCATGGTCAAAAGTATATAAATCTTCTTCTAATGAGGTTTCTATTAATTTTTGAACTCCACTTACAGAATGATTTGCACCCCAAATTCCCCATCGCATTACCCCTATGATAATTTTAGAAAAATCCATAATTTTAATTTTCATCAAAGTTAAAATTATCTCTTCAATTGTGAAGCAATTATTTGTAAAAACAGAACCTTCACATCTATACAATTATAGTTTTCTTCGATAAAATCAATGAAAAGAAAGTATTTTAAATTAACCATCAGTTAATATTTATAGCATAATTTTGTGGCTTGAAAAAAACAATGTAGATGAATTATCACACAAGAAAATGGATTAAACCAGAAGATTTAAACGCCAACCACACGCTTTTTGGAGGCAAATTATTACAATGGATAGACGAAGAAGCCGCTTTGTACGCCATTATTCAATTAGAAAATCCGAGAACTGTTACCAAATATATTTCCGAGATTAATTTCGTAAATTCTGCAAAACAAGGAGATATTATAGAAATCGGGATTGAAGTAATCAATTTTGGGAGAACTTCTATTACGCTTAGCTGCGAGGTAAGAAACAAAATGACGCACCAAACCATTATTACTATTGACAAAATTGTTTTTGTATCTTTGGATAAAAATGGAAATCCACAACCCCACGGAAAAACCGAAGTGGAATATGTAGAAGACCGATTAGGCAAAGGATAAATGCAAATTTTTATTAAAAATATGGTTTGTAACCGCTGCATTTCTGCAGTGGAAGATGTTTTCCGAAATTCTGAAATTGATTTCGTTTCGGTCAATTTGGGTTGGGGGGATATTTCTACAGAAATTTCAAAAAATCAGTTTGAAAAACTCAACGAAAATCTAAAAAAATTAGGTTTTGAAATTCTAGAAGATGCATCACAAAAACAAATCGAAAACATCAAAAAACTGATTTTAGAAAAAGTTCAAAATCTTGATATTAATGAAGAATTCTTGCTTTCTAAATACCTTTCAGAAAAACTCAACAAAGAATACAGCAGTATTTCTAAAGTTTTCTCACAAACCGAAAACATTACTTTAGAGCAATATTTTATTCTTCAAAAAATTGAAAAAGTAAAGGAACTTTTGATTTATCGCGAACTCACCCTTTCTCAGATTGCTGATAAATTAGGTTATAAAACGGTTCAACATCTTTCTCAACAATTCAAAAAAATCACAGGATTTTCGCCATCACAATTTCAAGAACTCAAAGAAAAAAAGAGACTTCCTATTGATTTGATTTAAAATTTTCATTTGCCAAAATCTTAAAAATCTAAATTTCATAACATTCTGCCATGATTTGATAATGGTTTTTATTTGATTAATTTTGAAATTTGTATCAAAATTAAGAAAGATGAATACCAAAAAATATAACGTTCTGGGAATGTCTTGCGAAGGCTGTCAGAAAAAGATTTCTTCTGCTTTAAATAATGTTGAAGGAATAAAAGCAGATGTAAATCTCGCAGGAAACTTCGTTGAAATCACTTCTGAACAAGAAATCGACTTAGAAAAACTCAATTCAGAGCTTAAAAATGCAGGAAACTACGTTTTAGAAGATCCCGAAAAACCAAAATCTACAGAATTTATTCCACCTCAAGACAGAGTTTCTATAAGTTCAGTTTATTATTGTCCGATGGAATGCGAAGGCGAAAAAGTCTATTTCGTGCAAGGAAAACGTTGTCCAGTTTGCAACATGTATTGCGTTCCGATTGAGGAAAAGACGGAAGATGGAAGATGGAAGATGGAAGCTAAAAGCCAGAAGCTAGAAGCAAAAAGCGGTTACTTTTGTCCTATGTTTTGTGAAGGCGATAAAACCTATCCCGAAAATGTAGGTTGCCCAGTTTGTGGAATGGATTTGGTGAAAATCACAGGAAATGACGATGAATCTGAAGATGAAACTTACAGAAATCTGAAAAAAAAGATCTGGATTTCTGTAGCTTTTACTGTCCCAGTTTTTATTTTATCGATGGGAGGAATGTTTTTTGAGTTTCCTTTCAGCGCTAGAGTTTCTGGAATTTTACAATTAATTTTCACGATTCCTGTTGTATTTTTCACAGGATGGTTTTTGTTTAAAAGAGCTTGGATTTCTTTTAAATCTTGGAATCTTAATATGTTTTCATTGATTGGTTTGGGAGCAAGTGCTGCTTTTATTTACAGTATTTTCGCATTATTTTTTCCGAGTTTAATTCCTCACGAATTCATGCACAATCATCATGAAGTTCCGCTTTATTTTGAAGCAGTTGCCGTGATTTTAACTTTGGTGATTTTCGGACAAATGTTGGAAGCAAAAGCCCATCAAAAAACAGGAAATGCCATCAAAGAATTGATGAACCTTTCGCCAAAAGAAGCACATCTTATTCAAAATAATGTAGAAAAAAACATTCCGATTTCGGAAGTAAAAATTGGAGATATTTTAAAAGTAAAACCTGGAGAAAAAATTCCTGTTGATGGAGAAATTATCGAAGGAAATACCACAATAGACGAAAGTATGATTACGGGTGAACCGATTCCTTCTGAAAAAAAATTAGGCGACAAAGTCACTTCTGGAACCATCAACGGAAACCAAGTTTTCTTGATGAAAACAGAGAAAATTGGCAAAGACACGCTTCTTTCACAAATTATAGAAATGGTAAATTCTGCAAGCCGAAGTAAAGCTCCTATCCAAAAACTCACAGATAAAGTTTCTAAATTTTTTGTTCCTGTTGTGATTGCAATTTCAGTATTAACTTTTATTTTTTGGTTCATTTTCGGGGGAGAAAATCGGGCAATTTTTGCTTTAGTAAATGCTTTGGCGGTTTTAATTGTAGCTTGTCCTTGTGCATTAGGTTTGGCAACGCCAATGTCTGTAATGGTAGGAATTGGGAAAGGTGCCAGAAACGGAATTTTAATTAAAAACGCAGAAGCACTGGAAAATTTAGAAAAAGTCAACGTCATCATCACTGACAAAACAGGAACTTTAACAGAGGGAAAACCTTCTTTAACACAAATTTTCACAGAAAATTTTAACGAAAATGAAGCGTTACAATTGGCTGCTTCTCTTAATAAAAATTCTGAACATCCACTTTCGCAAGCCGTTTTAAACCATGCAAAAAATTTAGAATTGAAAGATGCTAAAAACTTTGAAAACATTTCAGGAAGAGGAATTTTAGGGCAGATAGATGCTAAAAAAATATTCCTTGGAAATATTCATTATCTCAAAGAAAATCAATTTGAAATTTCTGAAAAACTGCTTCAAAAAGCTGAAATTTTAGAAAACGACGCGAATACTGTTTCTTATTTAACAATTGATGGAAAAGCAGTTGGTGTTTTTGGTTTTAAAGATCAAATTAAAGAAAATGCTAAATCTTCCATCCAATTTTTACAAAATAAAGGCATCGAAATCATCATGATGACAGGTGATAACGAAGCTACTGCAAAACATGTTGCCGAAAATTTGGGCATTAAAAAATATGTTGCTAATTGTCTTCCTCAAGATAAAATAAATGAGGTTAAAAACCTCCAAAATCAAGGGAAAATTGTAGCCATGACAGGTGATGGAATTAATGACGCTCCTGCTCTAACACAAGCCAACGTAGGAATTGCGATGGGAACAGGAACGGATATTGCGATGAATTCTGCGGAAATTACTTTACTGAAAGGTGATATTTCGGGCGTTGCAAAATCTAAAATATTGAGTGAAAAAATGATGAAAAATGTAAAAGAAAACTTGTTTTTTGCTTTTGCTTACAACACCCTCGGAATTCCGATTGCTGCAGGTTTACTCTACCCTATTTTTGGCGTTTTATTGTCGCCAATGTTTGCCGCTGCTGCCATGAGTTTTTCATCGGTTTCGGTAATTGCCAATTCTTTGAGATTGAATAATGTGAAGTTGAAAATTTAACTTGATTTTTTAACCTAAAAATGTAACTTTGAAATCAATAAACTATAAAAAATGAAAAGAAAACTTTTATCAATGCTTTCAATTGCATCATTTATAATAATGAATGCACAAAATACAGATTACAACAAAGATTTTAAATTTTTAGAATATGACATCGAAAAGCTTCAAAAAGGCTATCAAAACAAAGAATATAAAATTACAGATGTTGTAAAATCTTATTTGGAAAGAATTGAAAAAGTGGATAAAACCGGAGCAAAACTCAATGCTGTAATTACGGTAAATCCTGATGCAATGAAGATTGCAGACAGTCTAGACCAAGTTCCTGCTCCCTTAAGAAAAGGCGCACTTTTTGGCGTTCCAGTTTTATTGAAAGATAATATCGATACCAAAGACAAAATGCCAAACACTGCAGGTTCTTTGGCGATGAAAGATTCTTTTCCGTTACGTGATGCTTTTTTGGTTGAAAAATTAAGAAAAGCAGGTGCTATCATCATTGGGAAAACCAATCTTTCTGAATGGGCCAATTTCCGTGGAATAATGTCTGTTTCTGGCTGGAGTGGAAATGGTGGTTTAACTAAAAATCCATATGATTTAACGAGAAATACTTGTGGTTCTAGTGCTGGTTCCGGCGCTGCCATTTCTGCAAATTTGGGAATTTTCGCCATTGGAACTGAAACCAATGGTTCTATTATTTGTCCGAGTAGCGTGAATGGAATTGTGGGGTTAAAACCAACGGTTGGTTTGGTGAGCAGAAGCGGAATCATCCCTATTTCTGTTTCGCAAGATACAGCAGGACCAATGACGAGAACGGTAAAAGATGCTGCGATTGCTCTTGGTGTTTTGACAGGTGTAGATGAAAAAGATAGCCATACTTTAGCATCAAAAAATCAGACAAAAACAGATTATACATCTTTCTTAAAACCAGACGGTTTAAAAGGAAAACGAATTGGCTATTCTAAAAAATCAAGTGGGAATGTAAAAGTAGATGCTTTATTTCAAGAAAATTTAAAATTTTTGGAGAAAGAAGGCGCTATTTTAGTTGAAATTTCAGAGGAGCCTGTTTCCAATGAAATTCAAGGAAAATCTTTTGAATTGATGGTTTTGGAATACAAAGATGGATTGAACCAATATTTCAAATCTTTAGGAGCAAATGCCAAAATAAAATCGGTAGAAGAATTGATTGCCTTCAACAAAAATAGTCCTGAAGAAATGAAATATTTCAAACAAGAATTTCTAGAAATGACACAGGCTACCAAAGGAATGCAAGATGAAAATTATGCTAAATTGTTAAAAGAAATTCAGGAAGGAAGCCGTAAAAACGGAATTGATGCCACACTTAAAAAATATCAATTACACGCTCTCATCGCTGCTTCTACCAGTCCAGCTTGGAAAACGGATATGGTAAATGGCGACAATTATATTTTTGAAGGTTCTGGCGCTGCTGCGATTGCTGGTTATCCTAGCATTACCGTTCCTATGGGAAATATTGATGGATTACCGGTTGGAATTTTGTTTTACGCAGAAGCATGGAGCGAAGGAAAACTCATCAATATGGCGTATTCTTTTGAACAAAAAAATCCTCAAAGATTAGTTCCTCAATTTAAAAATGGAAATTAAAAAGAAACTCGTTGTTTTATCAGGAGCAGGAATTTCTGCGGAAAGCGGAATTTCTACATTTAGAGATTCTAACGGACTTTGGGAAAATCACCGAATCGAAGATGTGGCTTCACCTGAAGGTTTTAGAAGAAATCCGCAGTTGGTTTTAGATTTTTATAATTTGAGACGAAGACAATTGAAAGAAGTAAAACCCAATCTCGCTCACGAAATTTTAGCAGAATTAGAACAGAATTTTGAAGTTTATATCATTACTCAAAATGTAGATGATTTACACGAAAGAGCGGGTTCTAAAAACGTAATTCATCTTCATGGTGAACTGAAAAAAGTACGTTCTGTAAAAGATGAAACCCAAATTTATGATTGGGAAGATGACTGTAATTTGGGTGATTGTGATGAAAAAGGCGACCAACTTCGTCCGCATATAGTTTGGTTTGGAGAAATGGTTCCAGAAATGGATAATGCGGCAGAAATAGCTTCTGAAGCTGATATATTTATCGTGATAGGAACTTCTATGCAAGTTTATCCTGCTGCTGGATTGATTCATTACGTTCCTAAGAATTGTGAAATTTATGTAATTGACCCGCATTTAGAAAACCAGTTCACCAAACACGAAAATTTCTTGAAAACACCTGCTACCGAAGGAATAAAGATTTTAAGAGAACGATTATTAAAATAAAAAGCGAGAAAAAATCTCGCTTTATTTATACCATTTTTTCTTTAACCAAAGACTGGCTTTCACCAATAAAATAAGCACTGGAACTTCGATAAGAGGACCAATGACTCCTGCAAAAGCTTCTTTAGAATGAATCCCAAAAACAGCAATGGCAACAGCAATCGCGAGTTCAAAGTTATTTCCAGTGGCGGTGAAAGAAACCGAAGCGTTTTTATCGTAACAAATGCCTAATTTACGATTGATAAAAAAACTGCTGAAAAACATCAATACAAAATAAATCACCAAAGGAACGGCAATTTTAAGCACATCTAAGGGCAATTCTACAATTTTGTCGCCTTTTAAACTGAACATCACCACAATCGTAAACAACAATGCATACAAGGTAATTGGCGAAATTTTAGGAACAAATTTTCTGTTGTACCATTCTTTTCCTTTTTGTAAAATCAAGAAATATCTCGTTAAAAAGCCTGAAACAAAAGGAATTCCTAAATAAATGGCGACACTTATGGCTACATCTTTCATGGGAACAGAGATGGCAAAATCTCCAAAACCAAAAAATTTGGGTAAAAAATTGATGAACAACCAAGCATAAAAACTATAAGTAAAAACTTGAAAAATACTGTTTAGCGCGACTAACATAGCGGCGTATTCTCTGTTTCCGGAAGCCAAATCATTCCAAACAATCACCATTGCAATACATCTTGCTAAACCAATCAAAATTAATCCCACCATATAATTGGGTTCATCTTTTAGGAAAATTATTGCCAAGACGAACATCAAAATTGGTCCAATAATCCAGTTGAGGAGCAATGAAACTCCCATCACCTTTTTATCTTTAAAAGCCATTGGCAAAAGTGAATAATCTACTTTGGCTAACGGTGGAAACATCATCAGAATCAAACCAATAGCTAATGGAATATTAGTGGTTCCACTAGAAAAATGATTAATGGTTTCTGGAATCGCTGGAATAAATTTCCCGAGCAAAACTCCAAAAATCATTGCTGAAAAAATCCATAATGTTAAATATCTGTCGAGAAATTTCAGTTTGGGTTTCATGTTAATTTTTATGAGTCTGTTTTATGATTTTCTTAAATTTTCAAAGACAAATTTCATTTCTGTAGCGATTTCTAAACTTCTGTTGAAATACGTTTCGTTCATTTCAGCAGTTCCATCAGATTTTTTAGGATCTTCGTATTTTATTGAAATTCTAGCTTCTGCACCGTAAACAATTGGGCAATTTTCATCAGCAGAATCACACGTGAGAATGGCGGCAAATTCAGACTTTGGGTTGAAATCATCATTGTATTTTTTAGAAAAACAAACCACAGCATGTTCATTTTCGGCAAATTTCACCGCATAAACAGGATTTTCGGTTTCAGAAAGTTTTAGAATTTCAAAACCTTGCTTTTGAAGCGTTTCTGCAACTTTCGGGAACATTGCTGTAGATTCTGTTCCGCCAGAGTAACAAAACACATTTTTCACTCCAAAATAATAAGCCATAGTTTGTGCCCAAATTTGAGAAAGGTGACTTCTTCTGGAATTATGAGTGCAAATAAAATTCAACCTAACTTCTTCATTTTTAGATGTTTTAAAATTGATATAATCAACTAAAGGTTGAAGTACTGCTTTTCTTTCACTTGAAATATTAACAGTGGAAAGTTGGGTAATTAATTCATTGATTTTTAGATACATTTTAACTTATTTTTTTTAAAAATTCACAAAAAATAAAATTCTGAGTCGTTTCGAAAGGTGTTTTATGAACATCTTCGAAACTGTTGAGCATTTCGAAATGATGTCCGAAAATTTGTTGAAATTTATCTTCGCTGTATTGAGTAATTTCTAAACCACTGCATTTCAAAGGGCCAGATTCTGAAAAAGTTCCTACAAAATAATAGGCATTTTCCGCAGAAATATGATTAATCAAGTCAATATATTTTTGAATATCTTCAGGTTTTGTTAAGAAATGAAAACTCGCTCTATCATGAATGACATCAAATTTTTCAAAGGTTGTAAAATCTAAAACATCAGATACTACAAAATTGACTTTTTCTGCATTTTCACCTAATCTTTTTTTGATTCTTTCTATTGCATTTTCAGAAATATCAAGTAAAGTAAGACTTTCATAACCTTGCTCTAAAAGATTATCAATCAAATAACTATCTCCTCCACCAATTTCTAAAATTCTGGAAGTTTTTGGTATTTTATTTCTTTCAAAAAATTGCAGAGAAGTTTCAGGTTTCTCTTGATACCAACTTACTTCTGTTTCTTTTTTTGTGGCGAAAACATTTTCCCAATGTTGCTTTTTATTTATTTCCATAGTTTAAAGTAAACAATCCTTCAAGGATTTAGCAACAACCCGTATTCGGTGTACAACAACCTACTACTTTTTCTGCATACACTGTGATGCTGTAAATTCTGGTGGTAGAATCTTTATACTGCTGAATTTCTTCTTCGTTCAGATAATTTTTCAAAATATCATCAGGAACTATAATCGGTTTTTTCTTCTGTAAAGTAATGTTTTTAAAACCAGAATTTTCGATAATTTTCAAATATTCCTCCATTTGAATGGCCGAAGCTACGCAACCTGCGTACATTTCGGCAGCAGATTTTATTTTTTCTGGCAAATCACCTACCAAAACAATATCCGAAATCGAAAAATGACCTGTTGGCTTCAGAATTCTTTGCACTTCTGCAAATGCTTTTGGCTTATTCGGCACCAAATTCATCACGCAATTGCTTACTACAACGTCGGCAACATTGCTCATCAAAGGAATATTTTCTATGTCACCCAACCTAAATTCCACATTATTAAAACCTAATTTATCTGCATTATTTCTCGCTTTTTCTATCATTTCTGGCGTAAAATCTATCCCAACTACTTTACCAGTTTCGCCAGTTTCTGCGCGTGCCACGAAACAATCATTTCCTGCTCCACTTCCTAAATCTACTACGTAATCGCCTTTTTTTATTTTTGCAAATTCTGTGGGCAAACCGCAACCTAATTTCAAATCTGCATCAGGATTATACCCTTCTAAATGGTCATAATCATCCGTCATTATATTATAAACTTCTGTACTGCAACCGCCACTTCCACAACAAGATGAAGCGTTAGTATCTTGGTTTTGCAAAGCAATTTCTGCATATTTTTGCTTCACCATTTCTTTAATTTCTTCGTTGGTATTCATAATTGATAAATGATTTTTGATGATTGATAATTAATTTTAGATTATAAATTTTGTATTTTAGATTAATTTTTAGCAGCTATTCCTGCTTTCACTACTCGCTTTTTTATAAATTCTCCTATTCTAGCCCATTTCTAATTTATAAAAAGAGCTCAAACATGCCGTTCAATCAGGGCTGGTTACGTTTCGTTTTCAAAAGTACTTTAACAGCAAGATTTCTGCTTGTCTATTTTCCTGAAAATTTCAGAAATAAAATGTTCCATTTTTTTCAATGTTTCGGGATTTATGCAATAGCAAATGGCTTTTCCATCAATTTCACCTTGTATAATTCCTGCGTTTTTCAATTCTTTCAGATGTTGAGAAACGGTAGGTTGAGCCAATTTCACTTCCTCAACTATGTCGTTACAAATACAAGCGTCTACAGAAAGCAAATATTCTACAATTGCAATTCTTGCAGGATGAGAAAGTGCTTTCATCAGTTTGGCTACTTCGTTTTGTTCTTCTGTAAAATGTTCTGTTTTAGAAATTCCCATGTTTTATAAATGATGATTGATGATTGATGAATGATATTAATTCATATTTTCATATTGCAATATTACAATAATAATTTTTAAAACAAAAATTTTCTTCATAAATTTGAAAAGTAAAATCTAATTATGTCAGTTCCTGAAAATTTCAATAAAATAAAAGCATTAATTCCTGAAAATGTAGAATTAGTAGCGGTTTCTAAATTTCATCCTATAGAAAAAATCAAAGAAGTTTATGATTGTGGGCAGCGTGTTTTTGGTGAAAACAAAGTTCAAGAGCTTCTTACAAAAGTAAATGAACTCCCATCAGATATCCAATGGCACTTGATAGGACATTTACAAACCAATAAAGTGAAATACATTGCTCCTTTTATAGACACTATTCAAAGTGTGGATAGTGAAAAAGTACTTTTAGAAATCAACAAAGAAGCAGTCAAAAATAATAGAAAAATAAAAGTTCTGCTTCAAGTAAAAATCGCAGAAGAAGACACCAAATATGGTCTTGAAATTCAGGAAGCAAAAGAAATTTTCAGCAATTATTTAGAACAAAAATACCCGAATGTAGAAATTACTGGATTGATGGGAATGGCTACTTTTACCAATAACAAAATCCAAGTTAAAGCGGAATTTATGGTTCTAAAATCACTTTTTGATGAACTGTCAAAATTCAAAAAATTAGAAAAACTCTCTATGGGCATGAGTGATGATTTTCCATTAGCGATAGAATGCGGGGCAAATTCAGTAAGAATAGGTTCAGCAATTTTCGGGATTAGAAATTATTAAATTTTTCTTTTATGTCTCTAAAAGTGTCAAAATATAGAAAAATCACATTTTTTTTGATAAAAACATCAAAATTCTATCAATAAACGCAAAAAAAATTAACTAAATTTGCCTTATGCAAAAAGTATTAATCGTAGAAGACGAAAAAGCCATTTCTGGCGTCCTTCATAGCATTTTATCAGACGAACTTACAGATTATGAAATCTTAGTGGCAGAAGATGGGCTAGAAGCCTATAAATTATTAGAAAAAGATGACTTCGCACTGATAATTTCTGATATCAAAATGCCTAAATTATCCGGTTTAGAACTTCTAAAACAAGCTTTACAGTTGAAGCCAGACACTACTTTTGTGATGATATCTGGTCATGCAGATATAGACACTGCAGTAAGTGCTCTAAAAGATGGTGCTTATGATTTTATCTCGAAACCCATTGACATCAACCGATTGATTACCAGTGTAAGAAATGCATTAGATAGAAAAAACTTGGTACAAAAAGCCAATACTTTACTTAAAGAAAATACTCAACTGAAGAAAAAAGTGAGCAAAAAATACCAAATGATTGGTCAATCTGCGGCACTTTCAAAAATTCAGGAAATGATAGAAAAAGTAGCACCTTCTGATGCTAGAGTACTTATTACCGGACCAAATGGAGCTGGTAAAGAATTGGTAGCACACGCTATTCATAGCCAAAGTGAGAGAAACAGAGGACCAATGATTGAGGTAAATTGTGCCGCTATTCCTTCGGAACTCATTGAAAGTGAATTATTTGGCCACGTAAAAGGTTCTTTTACAGGTGCTATTAAAGACAAGCAGGGTAAATTTGAACTCGCCAATGGTGGCACTATTTTTTTAGATGAAATTGGAGACATGAGTTTGGTGGCTCAGGCAAAAGTATTAAGAGCTTTACAAGAAAGCAGAGTTTCGCCAGTAGGAAGTGACAAAGAAATAAAAGTAGATGTAAGAGTGATTGCCGCTACCAATAAAGACTTAAAAAAAGAAATAGAACAAGGAAAATTTCGTGAAGATTTATTCCATAGATTGTCCGTAATAGAAATTTATGTACCAGCGCTAGACGAAAGAAAAGAAGACATTCCGCTTTTGGTTGCTCATTTCGCACAGGCTATTGCAGACGAACAAGGGAATGCCGTGAAAGCTTTCGACCCAAAAGCCATAGAAGCTTTACAAGAATTTAGTTGGACAGGTAATATCAGAGAACTGAGAAACGTAGTAGAACGTTTGATTATTCTCGGTGCAAATCCTGTAACTGTAGAAGATGTAACTGCTTTTGTAAGAAAATAATAATCCCTAAGACGGAAGATTTAACAAAAATATATAAAACCATACTAGTTTGTGTGGTTTTTCTTATTTTTAAATTTCAAAACCAAAATCCTAATGGCCAAAAAAATTATAGTACTAGCCTCTATAGTCCTGTTTTATACCGCATACAATTATCATGTGAACAAAGGCTTTCCACTGATTGTTTTTCTTGTTTGTTTGAGTATTATAGCATTTTCAATAGCAAAAATATATTCAGATAGTGCATTAAATGATGAAAATACTTTTGAAGAAACTGAAAAAAAATTTGATAAAATCAATAACAATGATGGCATTTTTGAATACAAAAGTGATGGATTTTACCTAAAACAAAATAAGACTAGAGAATATATTAAATGGATAGAAATAGAAAGTGTGATTTACTTTGATTATCATATCCTTAAGAATGTAAATAGTACAGGTATTGAGATTTCGACTTCCCATAAAATCTATAAAATTCATAATAATGATGAACGAAGTATGGGAATTGAAAAATTCGAAAATGAATTGAATAAAAACATCAACAAAAATGAATTGTATGATTCTGAAGTTTTGTCAGATGGTTCTTCAAAAACTCCTCTTTATATAAAATCAAAAATTTAAACTTCGCTCAAAAATCAATTAAATTAAATGGTTTTTCTTAATTTTATGCTTTAAAATAAATTCATGAAAAAAATAGGTTTACTTTTCGTAGTCATTAGTCAGATTGCTATTGCACAAACTTTCACCAAAATAGATACTTTAAAAGGTTCTGATACTAAATTCAGAAATTTTTGGGATGTTAAAAAGTATCGACTTTCTGTAGAGCCCAATATTTCAGAAAAATCTTTGAAAGGAAGCAATAAAATTGAATTTACCATTACCAAAGACATCCTTAATCCTACGTTTCAAATAGACCTACAACAACCTATGAAAGTAGAGAAACTTATTGCAAGTTTTCCAACGGTTGACAGCTACAAAAGAGATGGAGATTTTATTTACATTAATGCCAAAAAGAAATTTAAAAAAGGTGAAAAATACACCATAGATATCGATTATTCAGGAAATCCTAGAATTGCAAAACGTGCACCTTGGGATGGTGGTTGGGTTTTTACTACCGACAAACAAGGAAATCCTTGGGTTACGGTAGCGCAGGAAGGAGACGGAACTAGCCTTTGGTTGCCTTCTAAAGATATCTGGAATGACGAACCAGACAATGGTGTAGAAATGAAAATTATCACGCCAAAAGACTTAACAGGTGTAGGAAATGGAAAATTGATTTCCAAAACTACAGAAAATGACAAAAACGTTTTCGTTTGGGAGGTTAAAAATCCTATTAATTTGTACAATTTAGCTCCTGTGATTGGGAAATTTGCTCATTTTTCTGAAATCTACGATGGCGAAAAAGGAAAGCTCAATTGCGATTATTATGTTTTGGATTATAATTTAGAAAAAGCAAAAATTCAGTTTCAACAAGTGAAATCTATGTTGAAATCTTTTGAATATTGGTTTGGTCCTTATCCTTTTTACGAAGACAGTTATAAATTGGTAGAAACGCCCCATTTAGGAATGGAACATCAATCTAACGTTGCCTATGGCAATCATTATCTAAATGGTTACTTAGGAAACGACCTATCAGGAACTGGTGTGGGCTTAGCTTGGGATTTTATTATCATTCACGAAAGCGGACACGAATGGTTTGCCAACAATATTACCGCAAAAGACCAAGCTGATATGTGGATTCACGAAGGATTTACTTGTTATTCTGAAACACTTTACACAGAGAGTTTACTCGGAAAAGAAAAAGCGGAACTTTACATCAAAGGAATTAGAAATAATATTCAAAATGACAGTCCTATTATTGGAAAATATGGCGTAAGAAATGAAGGCAGTGGCGATATGTATTACAAAGGTGCAAATATGTTACACACCATTAGAACTGTAATTAATGATGATGAAAAATTCAGACAAATTTTAAGAGGTTTAGGTAAAGATTTTTACCATCAAACGGTAACTACAGTGCAAATTGAAAATTACATTTCTACAAAATCTGGAATTAACTTTTCTAAAGTTTTTGACCAATATCTCAGAACCACCCAAATCCCAACTTTGGAATATTCTCAAGAAGGAAATATCCTGAAATACAGATGGACAAACACCGTAGATGGTTTTGATATGCCGATTAGAATTAACGGAACGGAAACGATTTCGCCATCGAAAGATTGGAAAACAATGAGTCTAAAAGATAATTCTGATGTAAAATTTGATGATAATTATTACGTGAAATATCAAAAAAATTAATGCTAAATATTCAATGACTTTCGGCTCCAAACGGAGCCAATTTTTTTTCAAAAAAAAGATTTTTAATTCTTTAACACCCCGACTTCGCTTCGTTCAGCCACCCCTCTGAAAGAGGGGAACCTACTCTACTCCAAATATTAGGATTTGAGTACAATTCTAAAGGTAGTACCCTTTCCTACTTCGGATTCTGCAATTTTGATATCGCCATTGTGGTATTCTTGTATCACACGCTTTGCCAAAGACAAACCTAATCCCCACCCTCTTTTTTTGGTAGAATAGCCTGGCTTAAAAGCATTTCTAATTTGTGCATTGCTCATTCCAGAGCCAGAATCTTTGACATCAATCAAGATATTTTTGTTCTTATAATAAAGATTTATGGTCAAATTTCCTTCGCCTTTCATTGCATCTACAGCATTTTTAACCAAATTTTCAATCACCCAACTTATCAAAATTCTATTGTGAGGAGTAAGAACTTCTGATGAAGGAGTTTTTAAATCAAAAATTACTTTTCTGGAAATTCTTGACTTTAAATAATCAAAATTCTGTTGAATGGTTTCCTTTAAATTCAAATCATTCAACTCAGGAACCGAACCAATTTTAGAAAAACGCTCAGAAATGGTTTTCAAACGATTGATGTCTTTATTAATTTCTACCAAACCATCATCATTTCTGTTTTTATCGAGTTTCATAATCTCAATCCAACCAATCATAGAAGATAACGGCGTGCCAATTTGGTGTGCTGTTTCCTTTGCCAAACCTGCCCAAAGCATAGATTCATCGGATTTTTTAATCGTTCTCAAAAACCAAAACGAAAACAATAAATAAGCTCCAATAAATAGCGCCAAACCATAAGGATAATACCTGAGATAATTTAATAAATCTGAGTTATCATAAAAAACAAATTGATTGTTAAAATTGGGCAACTGAATTTCGAACGGAGGATATTTATCTTCCATTTCACTAATTTTTTGCTTCAGTTTTTCGGGATTTTTCAGAATATCATCCGTAATATTTTTACTTTGAATTAAGTTTTTATTCTTGTCTGTTACAATAATGGGAATGTTTTCGTTTTCATTGATTACATAGAGAGAAAGTTCATTAAGTCTAGAGTCAAAATCCTCATTATCTTGCAAATATTTCATTGCGGTAGCCAGAGATTTTATCCTTTCGGATTCTTTTTCTCTAAGATGATTAATCAGAAAATTAGAAGACACCGCCAAACCAATTACAATGATGGTAAGGACTGTAAAAACAAACCAATTATTAATTTTAGAAAGAAGGTTTTTTCTCAAAACGACTTAAATATTTACGACTTTTGATTTACAATTTACGATTTAAAAAATTAAGCTACTTCAAAACGTTTAAAACATTATAGAGTGCATTACTAAGGTCTGTTGCCTGATAATTATTCATAATAATAGAAAAAACATAGTTTTTTCCTGTTGCAGAAGTGTGATAACCAGCAAATGCTCTGCTGTCTTTTATGCTTCCACTTTTCATTTTCATCCCGTTTGCCATTATTGGGAAACCATCATAATAAGCCGAAAACCATGGTTGTTTTTTTGCCCAAAGTAATGCCTGAACTTCTGCTTTTGCCGAAGCGTAATTCTGTGGCGAAAGTCCGCTTCCGTCTACAAAATTAATCATTCTTTCGTCAATTCCTCTGAATTTCCAGAAAGATTTAAGGTATTTTATACCGCTTTCAAAACTAGGATTTCCTGTTTTTTCTTTCGCCATAGTTTTTACGAAAGTTTCCCCAAAAAGATTGATACTTTTCTTTAAAAACCAATACACTATTTTGTCTAAGGTAGGCGATTTATATTCTAAAATCACTTTATCATCAGGAAATGAAATCGGCTTTTCACCATTGATTACTTTTTCAGAATTAATCATTATTTTCCCTTTGAAATCTATATTTTGTTTTTTCAATTCCTCTGCTATTTCTATTGCCAATTGCATGGGTGGATTAGGCATTGCGCCAGAAACTTTCATCGCCTTTGCAGGCAAACTTCCGTTGATATGGGCAAATTCAGAATAGGGCGAAGTGTAGATTATACTCTTGTCAGAGCTGCCTTCTGCTCTTAATTCATTGACCCACTTTACATCATTCAGGTATGAAAAATTTTTAATTTCTTTGCCAAAAGTATTGACTTCGAAAACATTCTCTCGCCAGTTTACGCCCCAAACTCCAGCTCCGTAATAATTGCCTATATCATTCCAAGGCCAACCACCAGGTATTTTTTGAAAATCAAAAAAAGTATCATCTATAACTATATCTCCTGAAATTTTAGAAATTTTGTTCTTTTTTATGGCTTCTATTACTTTTTGTTTAAAATTTTCTGCTTTATACCCATCAAACCTGTCATTTCCTAAAGTAGGATCACCGTTTGAAGTAATGTATAAATTACCATCAAAAGCTATTTTGGTCTTATATTGATAATCCTTCCCCAAAGTTTCTAGAGCAGCAGCTGCAGTAAAAACCTTCATGGTAGAAGCAGTAGAAAGTCCTTTTGTGGATTGATAATCGTAGATTTGATTGCCATTTTCGTCTGTTACATAAAAAGATAAACTTCCAGAAAACATAGGTTCAGATTCTAAAAGTTGTTTTACTTTATCATCCAACTGTTCAGAAATTGGTTTTTGAGCTAAAAAAGCTTGAGAAACAATAAAAAAAAGTAAAAAAAGACAATTCTTCATTTGGAAGTGATTTTAAATAAAAAAACTACTATTCAATTCAAAGATAAATAAAAATATCTTCCGGGAAATCGTAAAAGACAAATAGTATTTAAAATAGCGAATAATCGCAGTATTTACAATTATCAAATTCACAAAATAAAATCTGATTTTTATCAATTTTTCAACAATATTGTATTTTTTAACAATTTTTAACGCAAATTATATGTACATTTGTTTCAACAAAAACATAAAACTTAAAAATCATGGCATACACAATTGTTGGGCTTTTTCCTAGCCAAGAAAATTCGAAAAAAGTTTCGGAAGGTTTAGAAAATATAGGCTTTAAAAATGAAGATTATATTATCTATTTAGAAGAGAAAAAACCAGTGCATAAATCTTTTTGGGCTAAACTTTTTACTGAAAATATAGACGAAGAAGCAATGAATGTAGATTCTCTGATCGTAAGTGTGGGGATCAACAATAATGACGAATTAGAAAATGCTAAAAAAGTTTTTAAAGACAACAGTGTAGTTAATATTTACACTTTAGAAGAATTAGACTTCGGAAAAGCAGTTGACCTAGAGTATGTAAAAAAAGTGGTTGCGCTAAAAGCAAAAAGTTTAATCTATGCTATGCCACAAGCCAAAACTTCTAGCACAGACATCCATACAGGTATCTCATCTGAAGTAGGTTCATAAAATCGAAATTTATCTAAATTATTTCATATCAAATTAATTTTTTCTACAAAACCCGAATTTTGGTTCGGGTTTTTTGATTTTTAACAATCATTAACGATAGGCATTGATGCAATTTTTGTATATTCGTTAAGTTAAAATCACAATTGAAGATGGTATATGATATAGAAAAAGAAAATAAAGAAATTCAGCAACGGTACAAAAACCTGATTTCTAATACTTATAGAACCCTGGATGAAGAGCAAAACAAAATTATACGTAAAGCTTTTGATATCGCTTTAGATGCTCATAAAGACCAGCGAAGGAAAACAGGTGAACCCTACATCTATCATCCGATAGAAGTTGCCAAAATTGTTGCCAACGAAATAGGATTAGGTACTACTTCTATTGCTTGTGCATTGTTGCATGACGTAATTGAAGATTCTGATTATACCTATGAAGATTTAAAAAAGATTTTTGGAAAAAAAATAGCAGACATTGTAAATGGACTTACCAAAATCTCGGTAATGAACCATCAAAACATCTCTGTACAATCCGAAAATTACAGAAAACTTCTTCTTACACTTTCAGAAGATTTCAGAGTGATTCTCATCAAAATTGCAGACCGTTTGCACAATATGCGAACGCTAGAAAGCATGAGAGATGACAAACAGAAAAAAATTGCTTCAGAAACGGTATACATCTACGCTCCTCTAGCCCACCGTTTAGGTTTGTACAATATTAAATCTGAACTTGAAGATTTATCTCTTAAATACAACAATCCTGATGTTTATTATGAAATTGCAGATAAACTAGAAGTTGCAAGAGACCAAAGAGAAAAATACGTAGAAGAATTTAAAAAAGAAGTTTCTGAGCAGTTGAAAGAAGAAAATCTAAACTTCACCATTAAAGGTAGAGCCAAAGCCATTTCTTCTATTTACAGAAAAATGCTCAAGCAAAATGTCTCTTTCGAGGAAGTTTATGACAATTATGCCATTAGAATCATTTACAAATCTGATGCCCGAAACGAAAAATTTATCGCTTGGAAAATTTATTCTATTGTAACAGACTTATACCACAGCAATCCGCAAAGAATGAGAGATTGGATTACCAACCCGCGTTCTACAGGCTATGAAAGCCTTCATCTTACCGTTTTAGGGCCTGATAAAAAATGGATTGAGGTACAAATTCGTTCTGAAAGAATGGACGAAATTGCCGAAAAAGGAGTTGCGGCTCATTACAAATACAAAGAAGGTTTCAAACAAAATAGTGATGATAGAAACTTTGAACAATGGGTTACCCAAATAAGGGAAGTTATAGAACAACAACAAAACCTCTCTACTACAGAACTTCTAGACAATATCAAACTAAATCTATACTCTAAGGAAGTTTTTGTTTTCACACCCAGAGGCGAGATTAAAATATTGCCAGTAGGCTCTACTGCATTAGATTTTGCATTTTCTGTACACACAGACTTGGGAATGAAATGTCTTGGAGCTAAAGTAAATGGCAAATTAGTTCCTATTTCTTATGTTTTACAAAATGGTGACCAAATAGATATACTTTCTTCGCAAAACCAAAAACCCAAACAAGATTGGCTAGATATTGTAATCACTTCTAAGGCAAAATCTAGGATAAAAGCTGCGCTCAACTCCGAAAAAAACAATCAAGTTACAGAAGGTAAAGAAATTTTCTTAAGAAAATTAAGACATGCCAAAATTAATTATACCGAAGAAGAGGTCAATAATATACAACGATATTTCAACCTAAAAACTTCTCAAGACTTATTCTTGAAATTTTATGATGGCACTTATGATACCACAGACCTTAAAAAATATGTAGATTCTAAAAGTGCTATCAAAACATTTTTACAAAAATTTAGAAAATCGTCTCCTACTGCTTTTGAGGAAGCTCCTAATACCGATTTAGACTTAATTGTCTTTGGAAAAGATGAAGAAAAACTCAATTACACCTTTGCTAAATGTTGCACGGTAATCCCAGGTGACAAAATTTTTGGATTTATCACCATTTCTGATGGCATCAAAGTCCATAATGATAGTTGCCCTAATGCTATTAATCTGCGTGCTAATTATGACTATAGGGTAATGCCTGCAAAGTGGGTAAACGAGCAAAGATACAGCAGTAGAGTAAAAATAGAAATAGAAGGCATAGACAGAAAAGGGTTGGTAAACGACATTACAGAAGTGATTAGTAATGCCATGAATATAGATATGAGAAGTATTTCTATTGAAAGTCATAATGGTATTTTCTTAGGCACCATCACACTAGAGGTAAAAAATAAAAATCAACTAGAAGAAACCCTGAAACAACTAAAAGGTGTTTTTAGTGTAACAACCGTAAAAAGAATGTAAGCCATGATTATCACCAATTATTTCAAAAAATTCTTTCAAATTGCACAATCCTCAGGAAATTTACTCATTATCTGTGTAATCTTATCTCTTATGATTGCTAACTCTTCTTTAGGAAGTAGCTTTCAAGAATTATTAGATTACCAACTAGGAAGTTACAGCATTAGCCTTTGGATTAATGATGGATTGATGACCATTTTTTTTCTATTGGTAGGATTAGAGATAAAACGTGAAATTTTAGAAGGAGAACTTTCTAGTTTTAAAAACGCCACGTTGCCCATATTTGCAGCTCTTGGCGGTATGCTAGTTCCTGCTGCTATATTCTATTTTTTCAATCAAGGTTCTAAGTACGAAAACGGCTGGGGAATTCCTATGGCTACAGACATTGCATTTTCTTTAGCTATAATTTCTATGTTGGGAAAAAGAGTTCCGGTTTCTGTCAAAATTTTTCTTACTGCTTTGGCCATAGTAGATGACTTAGGCGCTATAGTAGTTATAGCAATTTTCTACACCGAAAAACTCGAAACAAATTACCTTTTGCTTTGCGGCTTGGTGATGCTTATTTTAGTGGCATTAAATTTCTTTAAGGTCAAAAGACATATTTTTTACTTAATTCCAGGAGTTTTCCTTTGGTATTTTATGCACCATTCTGGTATTCACGCTACAATTGCAGGTGTATTATTAGCATTTACCATTCCTACTAATGACAGTGACACAGAAATATCTCCGTTAGAAAAACTAGAAGAAAAACTTCACACGCCAGTAAATTATTTTATAATGCCGATTTTTGCATTGGCCAATACCAATATTAAATTTCATGATGGTATGGTAGATGGGCTGTTTACCAACTTTGGTTATGGAATTATCTTAGGCTTGGTATTAGGAAAAGTAATCGGTATCAATCTGTTTTCTTTTATCGCCATCAAATTAAATTTGAGTGATTTGCCTAATAATAGCAAATGGTCTCAAATGATAGGAGCAGGTTTATTGGCAGGAATTGGTTTTACTATGTCTATTTTTATTGCTTTACTTTCTTATAAAAATGACATAGAAATTCAAGATGAGGCCAAGTTTGCTATTTTGGTAGCATCTGCCCTATCGGGATTTATGGGATATTTTTTATTAAAAGCGATATCTGACAAATACGATTCTCTAGAACACGATTAAGTGTAGCCTTTATCAATAATAAAAACAGATTTAGAAAAAAATTGTATCTTTACTCTCCGATTTTTTAAAATGGAAAAAGAATTAAAAATTAAATTTTCTCAGATAGCAATTAACGATTTATCAGAAATCGAAAGACAACTTTTCGAATCATCTAAAAAAGCAAGAGAAAATGCTTATGCTCCGTATTCTCATTTTCATGTAGGCTGTGCCGTACTTTTAGAAAATGGCGAAATCATCACCGGTAATAATCAAGAAAACGCAGCATACCCTTCTGGATTATGTGCAGAAAGAGTGACTATTTTTCACATAGGAGCTAACTATCCTGATGTGAAAATCACTAAATTGTTTGTCATAGGAGGCCCGTCTAGATTAGCAACCTTCAATACCGCTACTCCACCCTGTGGAGGATGCAGACAAAGTTTACTAGAATACGAAACCAAGCAAAACCTTCCTATAGAAATCTATTTTTCTGGGTTAGAAGGCAGCGTTTATAAATGCAATTCTGTAAAAGATTTACTACCATTTTCTTTTGACGCAAGTTTTTTATAAAATATTGAAAATCCATCAGTTCACCAATTGATGGATTTTTTATTAAAAATAGTTTCATCAATCTTAAATTAAAATATATCTTTGCATTGCTTTTGGTTCCCGAAATATCGGGATGTAAAAGGGAATTTGGTGTAAATCCGAAACTGTCCCCGCAACTGTAAATCGTATAAAAGTCGGAAGTCTGAAAGAATACCGAAGTTTATTAATTTTCTACAAAAAAGCCATTGTTTCATTTTTAAACGAGATGAGAAGGCGTAGAAAATGCGAAAGTCAGGAGACCTGCCAAAAACAATCCAAAAAATCAATACTTTCGGAGGAAAAGTAGAGAAATTCAAAAGAATTCACTTGATAAAGTGTTTTCTAAAATTTCTGTATTACTCTTTTTAGAGGCATTGATTTTTAGAATGTTTAACTAAAAATCAAAAAAAAATGAAGAAAAACCTAGTCTTTGCAGGTTTATTATTTGTGACGGGCGTATCGCAAATGACTGCACAAGAAAAAGAAGGTAACATACCCGAAGTTACCATTGCTGCAAAATCTAACCAACAATTGCACAAAACCGGAAAAAATGTACAACTCATTACTTCTAAAGATTTAGAAAAGTACAAAGGTCAAAATCTGAGTGAAGTACTATCCCAAGTTTCTGGTTTTCAAATCACTGGAAATTTAAATAACAATACCGAACCAAAATCTCTGAAAATAAGAGGCGGAAAAATGGCAAACGTAGTTGTGTTAGTAGATGGAGTTCCGCTAAAAGATGTTACAGGAAACGATTATAACGCAGTAGATTTAAGACTTTTTGCCGCTGAAAACATTGAGAGCATTGAGATTCTAAACGGCGCATCATCGGTTTTGTATGGTTCTAATGCTACGGTATCTGTAATCAATATCAAAACTAAGAAAAACTCACAAAAAAACATAGAAGGCAGAATTGGAGCTAGAATAGGTAGTTTTGGTACTTTTTCTCAAAACGCTCTAGTGAACGGAAAAATAGAAAAATTTAATTATCAAATTACTGGTTCTAACGAAAAATCAGACGGAATTTCTTCGGCTGAAGGACCAGATTCTTTCGATAAAGATGGCTACGAAAAACAAAACATTAATACCCAATTTGGCGTTCAATTAGGAAAACTTAACTTGAATTTTAATGGTGGTTATCAGCATCATTTTTATGATTTTGACAATGGTGCTTTTTCAGATGGAACGTACAGAGGAAATGACGAGCAACTTTTTGGAGGTATCAATGCTCAATTTCAATACGAAAAAGGAAATTTAGTCTTCAATAGCAGAATTAATGGAAATGATAGATTGGTACAAAATTTAGCGGGCAATTCTTACCAAGACCAATACAGCTACAAAGGAAGAAACATTTTTACCGAACTTTACAATCAGTACAAAATCTCAGAAAATATTAATGTAGTAGGCGGATTACAATATGAAGTTCAGAATTTAGGCTCTGAAAATTTACCTTGGGGAGGTGCTGCTTTAGAAGATGTTTTAAACTTTGACAATACCCGAGTTTCCACTTTTGATGCTTTTATTAATACCAATTTACAAATTTCTGATTTTCATTTGGATTTAGGCGGAAGATTAAATAATCACTCTAAATACAACAGTCATTTCGTATATAGCATTAATCCCTATTATCTGAAAAACTTAGAGCAATATTATTACAAAATAGGATTCTCTTATGCTACGGCATTTATTGCGCCTACGTTGTATCAAACGTATGGTTCTTTGCCTTATACCTTGGCTAATTTTGATTTAAAACCAGAAACCAACAGTTCTTACGAAATTGATTTTAGCATAGGAAAACCAGACCAAAGTTTTGTGATCAATGCAAGTGCTTTTCTACGAGAAGAAAGAGATGTTTTTGCATACCAAACAGTAGATTTTACGACTTATGCAGGTAAATTCTTAAATGTGGACAGAAATAATATAAGAGGTTTAGAATTTGGGTTAAAATATAAAATCAACGAAACAGTTAATTTCGGAGGGAATTTTAGTTTTGCTGAAAAAAGTAATGTCGCAACCAGATTGCGTGCTCCTAAACAAAGAGCTAATGCATTTGTAGAAGTTCTTCCTTTTAAAAATAGCAGAATCAATATTGCTTACCAATATGTTTCTAAGAGAGACGATGCGTACTACGATAGCTCAACATACAGTACCCAAAAAGTAGTTTTAGATGCATTTAATTTATTCAATGTAAACATCAATCAAAAATTGGGAAAAAACGTTGAAGCTTTTGTTAATGTAAGTAATTTATTCAATACCAGTTATGTAGATGTTATCGGTTTTAAGACAAAACCAAGAGCTTTTACTTTAGGAATTGATTATAAATTTTAGATATCATTCATTTGTGTTTATGTGTTAGCTTCGAAGGACTTCGGTCTTTCGGAGCTTTTTATTTGCTTTTATCATCTATCATAATTGCATTCTCATCTGTATTTTCTAGAAATTCTGGAATATCTTGATGAAATTCTTCTACATCTTTTTTAAGTTCATCTGCTAAAAGTTTTTCCATTCTCAATTTTCTGAAAGCTAGGTTTAATTCATTTCCTAAAAGTAGAAGAATCACATTAAAATTCACCCAAATCATTAAGATAATAATAGAACCTATAGAACCATATAGAACGTTATATCTGGCAATTTTACTCACATAAAAAGCAAACAAATAAGTGGTTACAATAAATAAAATGGTAGAAAAAATAGCACCAGGAATAGCATACCTGAATCGTGTAATTCTCTCTGTTCCTACCCAATAGAAAAGGGCCAACAAAAAGAAATAAAACAACGGAAAAGAAATAAAACTGATGATTTTGGTAAGATTATCAACTAACCATGTAATATCATATTCTGGGGTAAAAAGCTTAAGTACCACTTCAGAATAATAAATACCCAAAAGAGAAAGAAAAATAATGCTTATAAAACCAATAGTAATAAAAAATGAGGTTATATATTCCTTAACATCACTTTTTTTCTCTTCTGTATGTTCATTAAAACCATTAATCAAAGAAAAAGTTCCGTTAGTAGCAAATATTAGGGCAATAACAATCGTGAAATTACTGATGCTCTTCATATTTGGGATGATACTATTTTGAATATAATTAGACACATCTGCTTGCATATGCGCAGGAAAAACCTTGTGCATTAATACTTCAAAAATATAGAACTGAAGCTTGTCATAATGTGGTAAATACGGCAAAATAGACAACAAAAAGAGAATAAAAGGGAACAAACTGAGAAAGAAACTCCAAGAGATTGCTGCGGCTTGTCTCAAAATTTTATTTTTAAAAATACCTTCACCGTATATTTCAAACATTTTCCAGAGTGAAATTCCCAAAATCGGAATATGCAATTCATCTAAAAAACGGTGAATTTTTAAAATAAATGTAGGGGTTTTGAGGCGCATTATTCTATATTTGCAATACACAAATATAATAATAAATGAGAATAAACCTACTTTGTATCGGGAAAACAGATGACAAAAAAATCACAGAACTCATCTCCTATTACATTGCTAGATTGCCAAAGCATTGGAATTTTGAAATGATAGAAATTCCAGATGCTAAAAATGCCAGAAATTTAAGCGTTGATTTACTAAAAAAGGAAGAAGCTAAATTATTCTTTAATCAAATAGAAAACTCAGATCTAGTGATTCTTTTAGACGAAAAAGGCAAAGAATTTACCAGCCGAGAATTTGCTCAGAAACTGAATCATTATCAAAACAATTCCATCAAAAGAGTTTGCTTTTTAATCGGCGGAGCTTATGGTTTTTCTGATGAAATATATAGTAGAGCTAATGAAAAATTGTCTCTTTCTAAAATGACTTTTACTCACCAAATGATTAGATTATTTTTCGTAGAACAAATCTACCGAGCAGACCAAATCTTGCAAGGAAAACCTTATCATAATGATTGATGTTAGATGTTGGGAATCAAATTATTCAAACCACTTCAAACTATTTCAAACTTTTATTAACAACTTTCAAAGCTAAAAAAGAAAAGAAGATTCCTAAAACAATTCCCATAAAAGCGCCGAAAAGTACATCTCCAGGAAAGTGCATTCCTAAATAAATTCTACTGTAGGCAACCGTAGAAGCCCAAACTAGTAAGAAGTAAGGCAACCATTTTAGTCTTTTCCCCAATAAAATGGTCAAAAATGTTGCTATAAAAAAGGAATTAGAAGAATGTGCAGAATAGAAGCCAAATTGAGCACCGCATTTCACTTCTCTTATTAAACCTTCTAGTGAAGGGTCATGACAAGGTCTTAATCTCTCGAATCCGAATTTAAAAATATTGGCAATTTGGTCTGATGCCGTAATGCCTAATGCGATGAAAAGAAGAATGTATAAAAAAGATTTTCTGCTAAAATTTTTGAACAAGAAATAAAGAAAAATGATATAAAGTGGAATCCAAAACCACTTCTCAGAGACTAAAATCCAAAATTGGTCAAAAGTAGAATTTCCTAAATTATTTAGGAAAATCATGGCTTTTTTGTCTTCTAAAATAATTTCTTCCATTATCTACTTACTGGCCCATTATAATCATCACTCAATTGGTCTATTTTCTCTTCTGTTGCTTTATTAGAATCAGATGCATTAAGGTCAAACTGCTTTCTTAGGTCAAGTTCTTGCTTTATTTTTTCGGTTGGATCATATTCTTGAGCTGCTTTTTTCACTTTTTCGATTTCTTTTTTAATTTCAGAAACCGGGTTATCTGCCTCTTTCATTATTTCAGATTTTACATCTTCCATGGCATCTTTCATTTTTCTTACACCTTGTCCTAATCCTCTTGCGATTTCAGGGATTTTATTTGGGCCAAAAAGAACAACGATTACCAAAGCAATCATCAACATTTCTCCAAAACTTAGTTCCATACTACTAATATTTTATAGGGTACAAATTTATTCTATTTTTTCTTTTGAAAAGCAAAATATACAAAAAATACGCTGGCAAACATTAAAATAAATCCTAAAAAGAATGGTGCACCAGCAAACTGAAAAGGCGCAGAGTTATGCGTAAAGTAAAAAAACAAATTGGTCATCAGCGGAGGCCCAATCATAGAAGTTAGGCTCATTAAGCTTGCTAAGGTACCTTGTAACTCACCTTGTTCATTTTTAGGAACTTGAGTAGAAATCACAGATTGTAATGCTGGTCCTGCAATACCGCCCAATCCATAGAAAATGAGTATGGCAAACATCATCCATTCTTTTTGTGCATAAGCAAACATCAGCATACCCATGGCATAAATAGACAATCCATAATAAATACTTCTTTCATTGCCAATTCTTGGATTAAGATATCGTATCAATCCTCCTTGTACCAGAATAGCCATCACTCCTGAAACACCTAATGACAATCCTACCATCTTAGAATCCCAATTGAATTTAAAGATGGTGAAATAAGGCCAATTGGTTTGTATGGCATGACCTGCAATATAAACTAAAACCAAAGCAACAATTAAATTTAAAATCTGAGGATATTTTTTTAATCTTAATAATGCACCAAAAGGATTGGCTCTCTTCCAATCAAAATCTCTTCTGTGTTTTTTATCTAAACTTTCGGGTAAAAGAAAATAACCAAAAACAAAATTAATTAAGCATAGTACAGAAGCTGCATAAAAAGGAACTCTAGCTCCATATTGCCCCAATAAACCTCCCAAAACAGGACCTATAATGAATCCTAAACCAAATGCCACCCCTATTAGACCAAAATTTTTGGCTCGATCTTTATCTGTAGAAACATCTGCTATATATGCTGTGGCTGTAGTAATACTAGCTCCTGTAACTCCAGAAAAAATTCTTCCTACAAAAAGCCAAAAAATATTGGGAGCTATAGCTTGAATTAAAAAATTAATAGAAAATCCAAGTAAAGACGCTAAAATGATGGGTCTTCTTCCAAATTTATCACTAAGACCACCCATAACCGATGCAAAAATAAACTGCATAGAAGCGTACATAAGCACCAAATATCCCCCGTACTTTGAGGCCAAACTAATGTCACCTCCAATTAATTCTTCTATCAGTTTTGGAGCTACAGGAATGATGATTCCCCAACCTGTAATGTCTATAATTAAGGTGATAAAAATAAACCAAATCCCGACTGTTTTTTTTGAACTTTCCATTTATTTAATAAAAACGAATTTACACTTTTTCTAATTAAAAAATAACTTCCAATAAAAAAGCGCTCCGAAGAGCGCTTTTATCTATATGTTAGATGTTGTCCTTTCGTGTGGAGATTCCTCTTTACCTGTCTTAAGGAATTCATATGCTAATGCAGAAGCGATGAAAACTGAAGAATAAGTACCGAAGAAAATACCTAGGAATAGCGCAAACATAAATCCTCTAAGGTTCTCACCTCCGAAGAAGAAGATGGCTAAAATCACTAGAATTACAGTGAAAGAAGTATTGAATGTTCTACCTAATGTACTAGAAATAGAATCATCAAATAAACCTGCCAATGTAAGAGATTTTTTCTCTCTAAGATATTCTCTAATTCTGTCAAATACAATCACGGTATCGTTTATCGAGTAACCGAGGACGGTAAGAATAGCTGCAATAAAATCTTGGTTAATTTCCATATTAAATGGCATCATATTCTTGAAGAACGAGAAGAATCCAAGGATAATAATCGCATCATGCGCTAAAGCTGCTACAGCACCTAGAGAGAACTGCCACTTATCAAATCTAAATAAGATATAAATGAAAATCCCTAACAAAGATGCTAAAACGGCAAGAGTACCCCCTGTTTTGATATCATCAGCAACCGTAGGTCCCACTTTAGTAGAAGAAACCACTCCTACTTCACCTTTATTGGCATCCTTAAAATCATCCAAAGTAGTTTTTGCAGGTAAAAATTGTTTTAATCCTTCAAAAAGTTTTTGTTCAATATCTAAATCTGCTGCTACTGATTCGTCGTTAATTTTATAATCGGTAGTAATCTTTAATTGATTATCACTACCAAAAGTTTTTACATCTACAGCTTGTTGCTCTCCTTTTTCAACAAATAATTTAGCCAAAGACTCGTGAGCTTTTGTAGATTCTATATTTTTATCAAATCTAACTACATAACTTCTACCTCCTTTGAAATCTACCCCGGTTTTGAAACCTAGCGTTACAATAGAAATAATACTAGCAATGGTAAGAATAGTAGAGAATACATAGGCATACTTTCTTTTTCCAATAAAATCTATCCAGATATTTCTGAACCAATTTTTAGTCACTGGAGTCCAAACAGAAAGAGATTTACCTTTATTTAATCTATGGAAAATCATTACTCTAGATAAAAGTACCGAAGTAAAGAAAGTCATAATCAAACCAATACCTGTAGTTACCGCAAATCCTTTGATAGGACCTGTACCAAAAATAAATAATACTAAAGCAGTAAGCAATGAAGTAAGGTGACCATCTATAATTGCACTTAGTGCGTGTTTGAAACCATCTGTATATGCTTGTTTGATGGATTTACCAGCAAATAATTCTTCTTTGGTTCTTTCGTAGATAATTACATTGGTATCCACTGCAATTGCCATGGTAAGTACAATCCCTGCGATACCAGGAAGCGTAAGTGTAGCATTGATGGAATCCATGATACCAAAAAGGTAAAACAAGTTGAATATCATGGCAATAATCGCATAAACACCAGCACCACCATAGTAGAAAATAATGTAGGCAACGATAATTAAGAATGCGATGAAGAAAGACATTAACCCAGAATCAATAGATTCTTGACCTAAAGAGGGCCCTACTACATCAGACTGAACCACTTTAGCAGAAGCAGGTAATTTACCCGCACCTAGAACATCCGTTAAATCTTTAGCTTCTTCTTGAGTAAAGTTACCAGAAATCTGAGATCTACCACCTGTAATTTTTTGATTAACATTTGGAGCGGTATACACGATATTATCTAGCGTTACAGCAACAGGTTTACCTACGTTTTTCTCAGTAAGAGTAGCCCAAGATCTAGCACCTTCGGTATCCATTTGCATATCTACCACTATTCTACCTAAGTTATCATAGTTGATATTGGCATTATCTACTGCACCATCTACTGGAGCTTTCCCGTTGATATTACCTCTGATTGCAAATAAAACTAAATTGTCTGGGCTTTCAGTTTCTGGTTTGTAAGCCCACATAAATTTTGTAAACTTAAGATTAGCCGGTCTTAATTTTATTGCAATATTGCTATTGATAATTTTATTTATCGCAGCAGTATCAGATAATTTAATATTCCCTACTCCAGCTTGTCTTAGAGACTGTAGCTGTAGCATATTCATTAAATTGGTGTTTTTAGCAACACCAATAGAATCTGCTTTTAAAGGAACAATTTTAGATAATTGCTCAAGATAAGGATATACTTCGTTGATTTGTTGTACTTCCCAGAACTGCAATTTTGCAGAAGTAGAAAGCATTTTTTTCACTTTATCTTTATCTTTGATACCTGGCATTTCTACCGCAATTCTACCAGTTCCAGGAACACGTTGTACATTTGGTTGTACGGCGCCCATTTTATCAATTCTGGTTCTTATTACCTCGAAAGCTGTACCTACAGAAGCATCAATTTTCTTTCTGATGATAGATTTTACTTGATCATCAGTAGTATTGAACTTAATTTCGCTACTTAATTTTTGGGTTCCAAAAACTTCTGGGCTAGCTAATTTCAGGTTAGCACCTTTAGCTTTGTTAAGTTCTTCAAACTGAGTAAAGAAATCTTCGATATAAGGTTTTGTAGAATTTCTCTGAACTAAATCTGTTTTGTCTAGTGCTTCAATCACGATAGGATTGGTAGAATAATTGGTTAAATCATTCACCAAATCTCTTTGATTAATTTCTAGTAAAACATTAATACCCCCTTTTAAGTCTAGACCAAGCTTCATTTCTTTTTGCTTAGCTTCAGGGTAATTGAGTTTAGTAAAACCTAAGTTTAAGGTATCCTTAGAAAGACGTGCTAATTCTTTATTATACTTAGCTTCATCATCTCCTGCAATAGCTTTTGCTTCTTTTTCTATCTTGCTTGCATACCAAGTTGGCAGTAATTCATTGATACAAATAAGCCCAAGAACAATTGCTACAATCGTAATAAGTCCTTTTCCTTGCATTGTTTATAGTTTACAACATTTAAAATTATAGTCGGCAAATATAATGATTTTCAGTTTAAATAAGAATTTTGTTTACATGATTTTTTGATAAATAGCAAAATAAAAAAATCTTTGATAAATCAAAGATTTAAATATATGTTAATCAAATAAATTAAATTAAAGCTTACTTCTTGTTATTATCCCATTCTTTAAGCAAATCCTCAAAAAATGATTTCACTTCAGCTTTACTACCTTCTACACTTACTTTAAAAGAGGTACCGTCTATTTTGTTAATCATTAAATATGGACAATACGTTAATCCAGCGTTGTAAATAGTGTCAATAGACTTTATATCTTTATAAAATGCAGAATAAATTACATTTTTACTTTCATCTTCTTTATCAATCCAATATTTTGCAACCCTTTTATTCGTAAAAAAATTCCCTGAATTTTCTTTTCTATACTCTGAATAAAACTTAATAATTTTTTCATTTTCATCTATAAGATTTAAATCCTGTATTAAGCTAATATTAGATTTATTCAAAGTATCATTAGTTTCTATTTTATTACAAGAAACTAACAAAACTAGAGAAACAAAATTTATTAAAAATGATTTCATAATATAAAATTTCTCTCCCAATCTAACACTCTAAAACTCTTCCACAAAAAATTAAACCGTCATAGAAAACAGCCTCGTTTCAGGCATTTTTCTCATCATTCTCAGGTCAAATGCCATGGCAACATTTCTGGTAAAAACTCTGCCTTTTTCTGTAATTTTTACAAAATCTTCTGACAATTCTACCAAACCATCTTCTTGCATTTCCTTTAATTTTTCTAATGCTTCTGGCAATTCTGCAAATGTATTTTTATCCGTAAACTCGGTTTCTAAATGGCACATCAGATTGAGAATATGTCTTCTGATGATTAAATCTTCTTCGTTTAAAATATGTCCTCGGAAAACCGGAATTTTGCCTTCTTCCACTCTTTTTTGGTAATCTTCTACTGTTTTTTCGTTTTGTGCAAAACCATACCAAGAATCCGAAATCGCAGACATCCCCAAACCTACCATCAATTGCGTATTGCTAGAAGTGTAACCCATAAAATTACGATGCAGCTTTTTTTGAATTAAAGATTGGTACAAATCGTCACTTTCTAGAGAAAAATGATCCATTCCCACTTCTATATACCCTAAATCTTCCAGCAATTTTTTTCCGTTTTCGTAAAGTTTGCGTTTTTCTTCGCCGCTTGGCAAATCATTTTCATCAAAACCTCTTTGCCCAACTCCTTTTATCCAAGGAACGTGAGCATAAGAATAAAATGCGAGTCTATCTGGCTTTAATTCGAGGGTTTTTCTGATGGTCAATTCCATAGCTTCCCAAGATTGATGAGGCAACCCAAAAACCAAATCGTGAGAAACACTTTTGTAGCCAATTTCTCTTGCCCATTCTGTCACGTTTTTTACATTTTCGAAAGGTTGAATTCTATTGATGGCTTTCTGAACTTTTAAATCATAATCTTGCACCCCAAAACTGCATCTTCTGAATCCTAAATCATATAAAGTTTGCAAATGTTCTTTGGTGGTATTGTTTGGGTGACCTTCAAAAGAAAATTCTGGATTTTCGGCTATTTCTACGGTACTAAAAATTCCTTCTAATAAAATTTTTAAGTTTTCTGGTGAGAAAAAAGTGGGAGTACCTCCACCGAGATGTAATTCTTTTAATTTGGGAGTAATTGAGTGATTGAGTGATTGAATCTCTTCCGAATTCGGACTTCCGACTTCGGACTTAAACAAATCAAGGTACAACTTCCACTCCTTCAAAACACTTTCTAGATAAGGCGTTTCTACCGAGTGTTGTTTGGTAATTCTTTTATGACAAGCGCAAAAAGTACAAAGATTTTCACAAAACGGAAGGTGAATATAGATAGAAATTCCTTCTTCTGCATTGCTTTCGTTAAATGCTTTGATGACCGTATTTTGCCATTTTCCTGAAGAAAAACTTTCGTTTTCCCAATACGGAACGGTAGGATACGAAGTATATCTAGGTCCTGGAATATTGTATTTATCGATGAGTGAGTTCATATTATGAGCTACGAGTTATGTGAATTAAAATTTTGAGAGAGCAAAAGTACAAATTTTATTTCCCACAGATTACACAGATGTTCATAGATTTTTTCATCGATTATTATCCGATTTATAAGTAATCATTTAATTAGAAAACTCTGCTTTAAGAATTCTATTTTTCCCTGCAAAAACCAACATATTTTCATCTATCCATTCTACTACGTAGAGATTTTTTTCTTCAGAAATCACTTTCCATGTTTGCCCAAAATCATTAGAATAAGAAATATCACCGTCACCAACCGCTATTATTTCTTTTCCACCAGAATTTGGTCGGTATTTAACACAGGTTTTATACCCAGAATTTTTACCAGAAGCTACGCTTTGCCAAGTTTCTCCTCCGTCTGAAGTTACCGCAATATTATTAATGTTGTCCTTTTGTTGGGTATAATCTCCACCAACGGCAATTCCTAATTTTTTATTGTAAAAATCTATAGAATAAATTCCTGTAGAATTGGCTCCGTTTACAAATGGCGTACTAAAAACATCCCAATGAAAAGGCTTGTCCCAAGTGAATTTAAAAATCCTAGAAGTTTTGCCACCTGTTGCAATCCAAACGGTATTTCCTATGGTAGCAATATTGGTATTGCTGGCCGCAAAATGAGCTTCGCCATCATTATACAATGGGATAATTCCGTCATCTTGATTGTAATTTTTCTTGGTGAAAATTCTAAAATGCGCTTTATTTTTTTTGGTAGGGTCACTTATGGCGATTCCTCTTCCGTTTTTATCATAAGAAAAAGCATCGTAAAATGCGGTTCTAAGGGTGTCTTTATAAAAAATTTCGTAAGATAAATCTCTTTTATCAATTTTGTAAAAATATGCTGGACTTTCTATATTAGCTGTGTAAAGCAATTGGTCATAATGCGCTAAAGTCCTGAATTCTATTTTTTCTTTTGATAACCTCACTTGCTTTTTTCTGATGGTGTCTTTTAGATGTACATAACCTAGCTTAGCATCTGTACCTGCATAATAAACCTTACCATCTACAATCTGTATGGCTCTAATGCTGATTTTATCTTTTAATAAAAGACTAAAATCAAGTTTCTGAGCATTGAAAACTTGAAAACACAAAATCAATAAAACTGCTATTTTTCTCATAAATCCAAAAATAAAAAAAATTCCGCAACGGGTGCGGAATTTAGTATGATGAATTTTTAATCTTTATCGTGTAAATCAATATCAACATCTTGTAATGGTTCTTGCTCAGCTTTGAAAGTTTCTCCGAAGCCTCCATTTTGAAGCTTTGAGTGTCTTCTACTGTATAAGAAATAAATAATAAATCCTAATACTAACCAAATAGCAGAATATGTTTGTGCTTCAATACTTAAGTTGATAATCAAATAAACATTAATTAAAATTCCACAAACAGCAATTACTGGTAGAGCTGGTACTCTGAAATTTCTCTGTAGATTTGGTTCTTTTACTCTCAAAACCCATACTGCCACGCAAACCATTGTAAAAGCAAACAAAGTTCCGAAACTTGTCATATGTGCTAAATCATTGATTGGTGTAAAAGCAGCTACGGTAGAAATAAGCCCTCCTAAAATCATTAAGTTTTTGCTTGGAACACCCGTTTCAACATTTACTTTAGAAAATGTTTGAGGAATTAAACCATCTTTAGACATTCCTAAGAAAATTCTAGACTGCCCCATAATCATTACCATTAATACAGAAATAAGTCCTACTGTAGCAGCAATGGTAATAATATAACCAGCCCAAGCCTGACCAGCAATATCAAAAGCATAAGCAACTGGTGCTTTTATAGCATCTGGATATTTACCTAGTGGATTAAAATCTGAATAATGCATCATCCCTGTTAAAACCAATGATACTAAAATATATAGTAACGTACAAATTAATAAAGAAGCGATAATGGCAAACGGTACATCCTTCTTAGGATTAATAGCTTCACCAGCTTGTGTAGAAACTGCATCGAAACCTACATAAGCGAAGAAAATAGCAGAAGCACCAGCAATAATACCAGCAACTCCGTATGCATTGTGAGAAACACCATTTTCTGTAATTACGGTTTGAGCTGGAATAAATGGAGTCCAGTTAGCTGGGTCTATAAAAAATGCACCTGCAACAATTACAAATATAATAGCCGCTACCTTTAGCATTACAATAAAGTTATTAGCTTTTGCTGCACCTTTGGTTCCTCTTAATAATATAGAAATAACTACTAATACGATTAAAAAAGCTGGTAAATTCATAGCAAAACCAGTATTTCCTGCTGCAGCATAAGTTTGAGGATCTGTAGTTAACCAATCTGGCAAATGTATACCAAACATTTTAAGTAATTTACCAAAATAACCAGACCAAGAAACAGCCACCGTCATAGAGCCCATTGCATATTCTAGTATCAATCCCCAACCAATAATCCAAGCAAAAATTTCACCTACTGTTCCATATGCATAGGCATAAGCAGAACCTTCTACAGGCAAAATAGATGCAAATTCTGCATAACACAAAGCTGCAAAAACACATGCAATCCCTGCAATTACAAATGACAATGCTAATGCTGGTCCTGCATTATAGTAAGCACCAGTTCCTGTGAGAACAAAAATCCCACCTCCGATGATTGCTCCAATCCCAATAGCCGTAAGACTCCACTTACCAAGAACTCTCTTTAGTTGACTTTTCTTGATATCTGCTTCATAGGCACTCATCGGTTTTTTAATCCAAATATTCGACATAATTTTTTTGTTTGTTAATTTTATGTTCCCAAAAATATGAAAATTTATGAATTATTAACACTTATAACTCAATTTTATTTGAATTAAATGAGAATACCCCTCAAAAAAATAAGTATTCGACACGAAATTTGTAATTTATATTTTAAATTCTTCTCAAAAACACTACTTTTGAATTATGATTTTTTATGAACTTTTCTTAAAACCCTACGAAAGTTACACCCTATTCCAAATATTTTTAGAATTTATTGCGGCTACTTTTGGAATGCTGAGTGTGTATTTTTCTATTAAAAAAAACATTTGGGTCTATCCTACCGGCATTATTTCCACTACGCTATATGTGTATATTCTCTTCGTGTTTGGGCTTTTAGGAGATTGCATGATTAATGTTTATTACAGTATCATGAGCGTTTATGGTTGGGTTCTTTGGTCTAAAAGTTCAGAAGACCATGTACATGTAAATGTTTCTTGGGCAGATAAAAAAGACTGGATTTTTTCTATCTTCCTATTTTTATTGAGTTTAGGTTTGGTAAGTTTGGTGTATTATTACAAACCATTGATAGACCATCAATTTATTTTCACTAAAAAAATAGAACAAGCATTAGGCTTTGAGCATCTAGATTGGGCTAATTGGTTAGATGTTTTTACCACAGCTATTTTTTTGGTAGGAATGTGGCTAATGGCAAAACGAAAAGTTGAAAACTGGATTTTTTGGATAATTGGTGACATCATCTGTGTTCCTATGATGATTTACAAAGGCTTAGGCATTACTTCTCTACAATATATTGTATTTACAATCATGGCTTTTAAAGGCTATTTCGAATGGAAAAGGTCTTCCCAAAAAATAAGTTAAAAGCTCAATCATTACAATCTAAATTTTCAAACAAAATAATCAAAAGCTTTTGCTTATTTTTGCAATTATTTTCATTAAAATGACTACAATAGAATTCTATAAATATCAAGGCACAGGCAATGATTTTGTAATGATAGACAACCGTGACCTTAGTTTCCCGAAAGACACCGAAACCATCAAAAACCTTTGCGACAGACGTTTCGGGATAGGTGGAGATGGTTTAATTTTATTAGAAAATGGTAAAAATGTAGATTTTACGATGGTCTATTACAATTCTGACGGAAACGAATCTACTATGTGTGGAAATGGCGGAAGATGTCTGGTTGCTTTTGCTCATTTTTTAGATGTTTTCGAAGAGAAATGTACTTTTAATGCAATTGACGGTTTACACGAAGCTGAAATTAAAAATGGCATCGTAAAACTAAAAATGATTGATATTGAAACCATCAAAAACATTGATAATGACTACGAATTGAATACAGGCTCGCCTCATTTTGTGAAATATGTAGAAAATGTAGAAAATTATAATGTTTACCAAAACGGTTATGACATTAGAAATTCTGAAAGCTATGCAAAAGAAGGCATCAATGTAAATTTTGTAGAAGAACTAGAACCCAACCATCTATTTGTAAGAACCTACGAACGTGGTGTAGAAGACGAAACCTACAGCTGTGGAACAGGAGTTACCGCTTGTGCTGCAACCTACATGAAAAACCACAAAACAGACAAAGTGGAAGTAAAAGTTTTGGGTGGAAATCTTAAAGTCTATGCAGAAGAAAACGAAAACGGTTTCAAAAACGTTTGGTTAGAAGGCCCTGCAAAACAAGTTTTCAAAGGGAAAATTAGTCTTTAGTCAAAAAGTTCGAAGTTGGAAGACAAATGATACAAAATTATTTATCATTCATCTTTTATCAATTATTATTTATCAATTATTCAATATGAAAAAAGGGTTTTCTATCATCGCCATAATAGCTTTAGTTCTATTAATAGTGGGAGGATATTTTGCATTTAAATTTTTAAAAAAGTATAAATTGAGCAATGTAGAGAAAGAAGGTTATATTCTTGTGCCTACTGGTGCTAATTTTGAGCAAGTTATTGACTCTATCTCGCCTTTTCTGAAAAATAAGGAAAGTTTCAAGGAAGTAGCTCTTCAAAAAAATCTTAACCAAAAAATAAAACCAGGTCGTTATAAAATAGAATCTGGCGCAGACAATAGTCAATTGGTCAACATGATTAAAGCAGGAAACCAAACGCCAAACTCTTTTAGAATAGGTGATTTTGGTACGGTATATCAGATGATTGGGAGAGTTTCTAGAAAAACCGAAGCAGATTCATTAGCTTTCGTCAATTCATTTAATAAAATAGCTCAAGAAAAAGGGTTAAATAATGCCGAAGATCTTAAAAATCACTTCTTTTCTGATACTTATGAATTTTACTGGACAGTAAAACCAGAAGATTTTTTCAAGAAATTTGAAAAAGATTATCAAGAATTTTGGACTGCAGAAAGAGAATCGAAACTTAAAAATCTAGGAATTTCTAAAAACCAAGTTTACGCTTTGGCATCCATTGTTTATAAAGAATCTGGCGGAAAAACAGATGAACAAAAAACCATTGCAGGATTGTATCTCAACCGCTACAAAAAAGGAATGAAACTGCAAAGTGACCCAACCGTAATTTACGCCATAAATAAAGAAGATAATTTCAAAAGCGATATCAAAAGAGTTCTGTACAAACATCTAAAAATACAATCACCATATAACACTTATGCTGTGGCTGGTATTCCTCCTGGGCCAATTTGTATTGTAGACAAAAGTTCGGTAGACGCCGTTTTAAACGCTGAAAATCATCACTATATCTTTATGTGTGCAGACCCAAAAAGAATGGGCTACCATAAATTTACAGATAACGATGCAGAGCATGCCAAAAATGCTAAAGAATACCAAGATTGGTTAAACTCTCGACAAATAAAGTAAAGTTTAACATCTTTTAACAATTTCAACATTTAACAATCTAAGAAAAATTTCGTCTAATTAAACGAAACAAGATAGAAATTGCACCATCATTTCATAATAAAATAAAATGCTAACCACGAAGTAAAAATACAATTTGCTTCGCTAAAAAAAGAAAAATGATTAACATTGAGAACATTACACAATTAAGAAGAAGAACATTAGGCTTAACAATTGTGCTCACTGCTTCGGCAATAGCTTTCGCACAAGAAAAGCAGCAGATTTCAGGAAAAATTGTGGATACCCAAAAGAATGCTGTTCCCTATGCCTCAGTAACCTTCAAAAACAAAACTGTAAAAGAAAATTCTACGCTCTATAGTGACGCTACACTTACGGATGACAAGGGAAACTTCAGTTTAAATTTAATTGCTGGCACTTACGAAATCACGATAGAAGCGATAGATTTCAAAAAAACAATAATAACCAAACAAATTACTGTAGGAGCTAATAACCTTGGTGATTTAAAATTAGAACAAGAAGCTACTACTACCAATACGAAAACCAAAGATATAGAAGGTGTAACGCTTACTGCTGCTACTAAACCTTACAAAGTAGAACTTGACAAAAGGACTTATGATGTAAGTGCAGATATCACTTCTAAAGGAGGAAATTTACAAGATATTTTACAAAATGTACCATCAGTTTCGGTAGAAACAGACGGCACTGTTTCTATGAGAGGAAACTCTAACGTAAGATTCTTAATTAATGGCAAACCATCTTCTATGCTAGGAATAGATGATAACGCAAACGCGCTACAATCTATACCAGCAGATCAAATAGAAAAAATAGAAGTAATTACTAACCCTTCTTCTAAATTTGAATCAGCAGGAACTGCCGGAATATTAAACATTATCCTTAAAAAATCTAAAAAAACAGGATTTAATGGAAGCGTAGAAGGTACTTTAGGCTATTTACCTACTACAAGACTTAATACCAACTTAAGCTGGAGAAAAGGAAATCTCACTTATTACATTAATGGTGGTGGTGGTTACAATGAAGGAAAATTTACCTCAAGAAATGATTATACTCTTAATACCACTGTTATTTCTCCTGTAAATAATACGTTGCTTAATTCTCACCAAGAAAGTGTTACCAATAATTATAACAAAAGTTATAATGTAACAACAGGTTTATCTTATGATTTTTCGTCCAAAACTACATTTAGCACCTCTCTTATGTTACGTGGTTCTGATAGTGATAGCAAATCTAACACAGATTATGCTGAAAATATATACAGTGATACAGGTAGTTTTCTTCAAAACACAAACCGTTTTAGCAATGGGTTAGGAAAAAATTTATCTTTTCAGGCAGATGCTAGTTTAGACCACAAAATCGATGATAATGGACAATTGATTTCCTTTGCAGCTAGTTTTCAAAACTCTAACAACGAAAATAATTCAGACATTAGGGAAACTTCCCCTGCCTCTTTTGGAAATGATGTGAGCAAGCAAAACTCCAAAAACAGAACTATTTTATTAAAATCTGATTATGAATTACCAATTGGCGAAAAATCAAAATTAGAAGCTGGATTAAGGTTTGATGCAAATAAAAATGATTATGACTATGAAGTGACAAGAAGTACAAATGGTAGCCCTGCAGAAATACTGCCATTATATACAAGCAATACAGTTTATGACGAAAAAATTTCGGCTGCCTATGCACAATTTAAAAGTAAAATTGGCGAAAAATTGTCTTATCAATTAGGTCTTCGTGCAGAAAACACCAATATAGATTTAACTTTTGACAGAGCAGATGGCCTTAACAAAATAGTTCCTAAAGATTATACTAATTTATTCCCTACCGTATTTTTAAGTTATGATATTTCTAAAAATAACCAGTTCTTATTAAACTACACCGAAAGAATTAGAAGACCAAGATCGTTCTTCCTTATTCCATTTATGTCTCTTAATAATAATAGAAATTTATTTGAAGGAAATCCAGACCTTAACCCATCTTTGGTACACTCTTACGAATTTGGATACAGTTTACAAAAAACTAAATTTAGTATTACTCCTACTCTCTATTACAGAAATACCATAGATGATATTAAAATGTATCAGGAAAGAACTTTAGACGCTAATAACAATACAGTAATTACGACTAAACCAATCAATCTAGGAACTGAGCAAACTTATGGTTTAGACCTTAATACAAGTTTAGACATTACCAAATGGTGGAAAGTGATGGCAAATTTAGATTTATTTGGTTATAAAACAAAAGGAGAATACAAAGGAGTTAATTACAACGGTGATGGTTTTTCTTCTAGAATTAGATTAACGAATACCTTCCGCCCTGACAAAAACACAAGTTTCCAAATTCAATCTTTTTATAGAGGTGGACAAAAAACAGCAAGCAACGAACAAAAAGCGATGTATGCAATCAGCTTAGGTGCAAATAGGACCATCTGGAAAGGAAACGGAACCATTAGTTTTAACATTCAAGATATTTTCAACACAAGAGCCAGAGAAACTGAATTTACAACAGAAACTTATACTAACTCTTCTTATATGCAAATGATGCCTAGAACATTTACTGTATCATTAAGCTACAGATTTAAACAAGGCGAAAAAGTAGAAAATCAAAAACGTAAAAAAGACATTAATAATAATGACCAAGGCGGTGATGATATGCCACCTATGTAAAATTCAAAAAAAATCCCGAAAAATTTCGGGATTTTTTACTTTTTATAGAATAAAACTTATGATAACGCTTTGGCTTTTTCTGCTTCGTAGATTCTTTTTCTAAGGTCGGTAGAAGAAAAACGATGGTCTCTTTTGTTGTAAAAAATTTCGATTCCTTTTTCCTCACAATATTGTCTTCCTGTGAAATCTTTGTCTCTATACTCTTCTCCAATAATTCTAACATCTATCACAAAAGACCTTAAAATATCTTCTAAATCTTGTTCGGTGTAATATGGAATAATCTCATCTACAGCATTTACTGCTTTCAATTGAATATACCTTTCTACTACAGTTTGTGTAGGCTTATTTTTAGTTGGTCTATCATAAGAAGGGTCTAATTGTAAACCTACGATAAGATAATCGCAAACTGTTTTTGCTTCTTCTAGCATTTTGATATGTCCTGCATGAAGCAAATCAAAAGACGAAAATGTAATGCCTATTTTTTGTGTTTTCATATAATTATTTATTTTTCTCTTGTTTCTAAATATTTTTGCCATTGCCAAGTGGTGCGCAATGCTTCTTCCAAAGAAGTTTCAGATTTCCAACCGAGTTCTTTTTCGGCTTTGTCTGCATTGGCATAGGCAATGGTAATATCACCTGCTCTTCTTTCGCATATTTGGTACGGAACTTTCACATTATTTGCACTTTCAAATGCATGAACCACCTCCAAAACCGAACTACCTTTTCCTGTTCCCAAATTGTAAATATCGATTTGAGTTTTTTCTGTAGAATTAATGAGTTTCTGTAACGCTTTTACGTGTGCTTTGGCAAGATCAACTACATAAATGTAATCTCTAACCGCGGTTCCGTCTTCGGTAGGATAATCATTTCCCCAAACCGATAGCTTTTCTCTAATTCCTGCCGCCGTTTGCATCAC
>NZ_BMLV01000001.1:748409-922888 GCF_014645495.1 Cloacibacterium rupense
TGGAACCAAATTATTCGGAATTCCGATAGGTAGTTCTCCTAATTTTGCAGATGGATGAGCTCCAATTGGATTAAAATACCTCAATAAAGTGATTTTTTTATGATGAGCAGTTGCGAAATCCTTCAGAATTTCTTCGCCCATTTGTTTGGTTTTTCCGTAAGAAGATTCAGGTAACTTCAGGGCTGTTTCTTCATCTATTGGCATGGTATCGGCTTGTCCGTAAACGGTACAACTAGAACTGAAAATGAAATTAGAAATATTTCTTTCTTTCATTTCTTGCAAAAGATTGATGAGTGAAAACAGATTGTTTTCGTAATAATCTACTGGTTTTTCTTGAGATTCTCCTACCGCTTTATAAGCTGCAAAGTGAATGCAACCTTCGATTTGGTGAGCATCAAAAACTTGTTTTAAAAGCTCCTTTCTTTTTAAATCAAAAGGATAAAAAATAGGTTTCTTGCCCGTTATTTCTTCAATATTTTTGAGGATAAATTTTTCGGTGTTTGATAAATCATCGATGATAACTACTTCAAAATTATTTTGGAGCAGTTCTACAACCGTGTGAGAACCAATATATCCTAATCCGCCTGTTACGAGTATTGTCATGTTAAATTGTTTCGAATTTCTAGTTCAGAGTTATTTCATAAACTCTAATACAGAATCTGTAATGTATTTCAATTGTTCTTCATCTAATTCTGTGTGCATTGGTAAAGAAATTACTTGATCTAGCAATTTATCTGTATTCACAAAATCTGCATCATTTGATTCTTGGTAATACGCTTTTTGCTTTCTCAATGCCACAGGATAATAAATCATCGCTGGAATTTCTTTTTCAGCTAAAAATGCCTGTAATTCATTGCGTTTTCCATTTAAAATCCTGAGAGTATATTGATGGAAAACGTGAGTAGAATTTTCTGCTCTTTTTGGTGTTAAGATATGAGGATGATTGGCAAAAGCTTTGTCGTAATAATCTGCAGCGCTTCTTCTAGCAGTGTTATAAGTGTCTAAAAGCGGAAGTTTCACTCTTAGAACTGCAGCTTGTACACTGTCTAATCTAGAATTTACTCCTACTTCATCATGATAATATCTTTTGTACATTCCATGATTTACAATTCCACGCATTTTGTAAGCCAAATCGTCATCATTGGTAAAAATGGCACCACCATCACCATAACAACCTAGATTTTTTGAAGGGAAGAAACTCGTAGTACCAATGGTTCCCATTGTTCCAGATTTTTGTACCGTTCCATCAGAAAAAGTAAAATCTGCACCAATCCCTTGACAATTATCTTCAATTACGTACAAATTATGTTCTTTTGCGACTTCTAAAACCGCTTCCATATTGGCACATTGACCGAACAAATGAACAGGAATAATCGCTTTAGTTTTTGGGGTGATTGCTGCTTTTAATTTTTCAATATCAATATTAAAAGTATCATAATCTACATCTACCAAAACTGATTTTAACCTTAATAAATGGATAACTTCTACCGTAGCAGCAAATGTGAAATCTGCGGTAATTACCTCATCACCTGGTTCTAATTGTAGCGCCATTAAAGCTATTTGAAGAGCGTCTGTTCCATTAGCACACGGAATTACGTGTTTTACACCTAAATACTCTTCTAATTCTTTTTGGAAATTCTGAACCTCTGGACCATTGATGAACATTGCACTTTGCATTACATTTAGTACCTTTTCATCTACTTCATTTTTTATTTTTTGATACTGACTTTGCAAGTCAACCATTTGGATTTTTCTCATGAGAAATTTTTTGTAAAATTAATGATTTTATAGGTTTCTACGAAACAAGATTAAGCTTAAATATCAACATTGATGATAGATAAGAGAAAAAAAAATCAGATTGGATAAAAATATTATATTTTTGTATTATTAATGATTGTTTTAAAATCTGAATACGATATTTAAAAATATGAAAAATTATTTATCTTTTTTACTACTATACTGCAGTTTATTTACATTCTCTCAAACAGAATTGGTTTTTGTCTATTTCAAAGATAAGCCCAATGCATCAATATTTATTGCTAATCCTAGCACAGAATTGTCTCAAAAATCTATTACCAGAAGAGCCAATTTAAATATTCCAATTACCGAACAAGATGCCCCGATAGAAACATCTTATATACAAAATATAGAAAACCTAGGTTTTACTGTAACAGACCAATCGAAATGGTTAAATGGCGTTGCAGTAAATGCTACAGCTACACAAATTGCTCTATTGCAATCTGAACCATATGTCTTAAAAGTAGAAAGTTTTGTGAAAAACGCTACAACTACAAGACAAAATAGAATTTCTAAAATAGAAAAATTTCAAAATTCTGCTACAGATTTTAATTATGGAAATTCTTTGGACCAAATCAATCAAATTAATCTTAGAAGTTTACATGTAATTGGTTTCACTGGTGCAGGCATTAGCATAGCAGTTATAGATACTGGTTTTCCTACGGTAAATACTGGCTCTGCTTTTGCTAGAATTAGAAATAACAATCAAATAAAAGGAGGATACAACTTCATCAATAAATCTATAGACATTTACAATACAAGTCTCAATTCACATGGGACCAATTGCTTGGGAATTATCGGAGGTTATATCGATGGTAATTTTGTAGGTGCTGCTCCTGATGCAGAATTTTATCTTTACGCAACAGAAAATGCATCTGTAGAAATTCCAGAAGAAGAAATGTATTGGATAGAAGCTGCTGAAGAAGCTGATAGACAAGGTGTAGATATTATTTCTACCTCTTTGGGATATAACACTTTTGATGATTCTAGATATGATTATCAATATAGTGACATGACGGGTCAAAAATCATTTATTGCAAGAGCAGCAGGAATAGCCTCAGATAAAGGAATCATAGTATTAATAGCCAACGGAAACGAAGGAAACAAAACTTGGCAATATCTTACAACCCCTGCAGATAGCCCAAAAGTTTTTAGTATTGGAGCAGTAGACAGCAATGGTAATGCTTCAGCATTTAGCTCTTTTGGCCCCAATGCAATTGGCACTGTAAAACCAGATGCTACAGCCAGAGGAACGGCTACCTATTACACTTATAATAATTCTTCCTATTCTGGAAATGGGACTTCCTATTCTACTCCACTTTCTGCAGGAGGAGTTGCATGTCTTTTGCAAGCTCTTCCTAACTCTACCAATAGAGAAAACATCAAAAATAAATTAAGACAAACTGCATCATTATACCCTAGTTATGATAACCAAAGAGGCTACGGAGTATTGAATTTCGGAAATACACTCAATTCTCTTTTAGCCACCTCAGAGAGTATTTTAGAAAAAACTGTAAATGTTTTCCCAATTCCCGCTCAAAGCGAAATTAATATAGAAACCACTAAAAAAATAACTGGTATATCTATTTACAATACTTTAGGACAGCTTATTAAAAATATTAATTCTAACTATAAAAAAATCAGTCTAGATTCTCTCCCGAAAGGAATTTATTATCTAAAAATCAACATTGAAAACAGCCAAGTGATTAAAAAAATTATAAAAGAATAGAATCAAATGCTTTTAAGGAATTCTATCAGGCTTTCATCTTTTTTCAGTCCAAGTTTTGATTTTATTTTACTTTTATAAACCCGTACACTTCCATCTGTTATTTTTTCTAAAACTGATATTTCTTTGGCACTAAGGTCTAATCTAAAATAAACACAAAATTGAAGCTCCTGCTCATTTAAAAAAGGATATTTATCTGATAGTAGTTTGATAAACTGTTTATTTTCTGCAGAACTTTCATCAGAAAAACCTATACTTTTTTTATCAATTCCTATTAGGTTGTTCATATCAAAATAAAGTTCTCTAAGAACTTGTTCTGCATTTTCAGCATCAGATTTTCTTACTTTTTTTATTTTGTCTAGAAAAACTTTTTCGGTTTCTTGTTTCAAATTAAGATTGAGATGCAGATTTTTTATCTTCTCATTTTTTATTAACAAATCTTGCTCCATCAGTTTTTTTTGTTGTTCACTGATTAGATTTTTACTTACGAAGAGTTGCTTATCCTTCTTTCTTTTGTTGTATAATAAAATATAAGTAGCTACAAAAATTACGATAATCAAGAAAAAAGTGAAACTCATCCAAAATATTTTTCTATTCTGCCTTTCTACTTGATAATCAAACTTTTGATTTACATTTTCAATGATATTTTTATTAAGCAAATTAGAAATTTCTGCAAATTGCTCCTTTTTCAAATGGGCATTTTTTTCATTGAGGTCGTTTAGTTTTTGAGCGTAAAATTCTGCATCGCTAACATTACCCATTTTAAACGAATAATCTAATAAAATTGACGCAAATACTTTCTTAAATTCGTCATTATGCTCTATGTTACTTTCATATACTTTTTTTAAAAATATGATTAAATCATCTCTTTCGCGTAACAATGATTGATTAGAGTAACAATGATACAAATTAAAAATAAGCGCAGATCTTTCATTTACTTTTTGGGGATTTAACTTTAGATAATCTAACACTTTCCCCCAGTTATACAATGTATTTTTTCTATCAGACAAATCATAATAAACCTCGCCTAAATTACTATAAACCAAATATTTAAAATCTAAAACTTCCTCAGTAATATTTTGAATTTTGGGCAAATAAGAAAGTGATTTTTCAAATTCTTCAATACTTTTTTTGTATTGTTTTTGCTTTGCGAATACCAATCCGAAATTATTATGCATAGATGATATGTACAAATAATCTGATGACTTGTAATGACTCAAAGCTAACCTGAAGAAATATAGCGCTTGATTATACTCTTTTAGATTAAAATACAATTTCCCTTTAAGATGGTACAAATGAGGAATTAAATTACTTTTTTTATTGTATTGAAGTTCATTTGCAATAGCTTCATTGATGTACTTAAGACTAATTTCGGAAGAAAAGCCTTCTAGATAATTAGCAATAGAATTATTAGCTTCTGTAGTGATTATTGGGTATTTGCCATTATTAAGTTTTAAAACTTCATTAGATGTGATAAAGAATTGAACCCCATTTTTTTTTAAATCATAGAAATACAAAGAAGCATATTTAAAAGCCAAAAGATAATCTTCATTTCCTGTATTTTTAAACTTTTGAAACTCTTCCTTTCTAATTTCATTTATTACATTTTTATGGTTAATCGCTTTACTCAGTTTTAAGTTTAGCTCAATGAAATACTCATGAGGTAAATCGGCATATAATACATTCGAAAGGAAGACTAAAAATAAAAATATTCTGTTTGGCATTTATTTATATCTAAAATATTGATAAAAATAATGAATTTAATTTACAATAAAAAAATCTCCAGCTGCAATAGCTAGAGAATTTCAATAACAGTTTTGTTTTAATAGATTATCTAAAGCAAAATGAAATAAAAGAATTAAAATCATTGAACTTTAAAATGAAATGAATGATAAGCCTGAACGTTTTTTATAATTCATTATTAAAACAAAATTAGTACATATCAACTTAATAAATATAAGTTTTCAAGACGCGCATCATTAATTAACATCAATAAAAACGCAAATACCTAATTTACAAACAGTTAACTACAATGCAATTAATACTTTTTCATTAAAAAAAACTAGAATTCAGCTAAAAAAACCTACTATTATAAACAATAAGTCTAGTGAATAAGATGCAGTTCAATAAAAAAGAGAAGCAAAATTGCTTCTCCTTTTTTACGCTGAATTTCTACTGGCATTAATATTACCGAATAGTGACCTGGTCACTAATTTTTCTAGTGCTTCTCGTTTTCCTTCGTCTTTTTGAAGTTTTATTAAAGCATATTGTTGTATGCTGAGCAATGGCAAAACTATTTTTTCTCTAATTTTTACTGATTTTCTTCCTACAGGTTCTTCTTCCATCAAGGTTTTGAAACCCGTTATTTCAAACATCATTTCTTTAGACAGATTATATTCGTTAAACAGAATTTGCCAAAATTCACCAAATTTAGGATGGTTTTTCATGTAATAAGTCAACGGGAAATAAGACTTATTCATGGCCATCATAGAATTGAGCACTAATGTTTTAAAGAAATCAGAATTTCTAAATAAGTCTTTCACTTCCTCTATTCTACCTTCTGATTTCAGTTTTGCTATTGATGTACCGAAACCAAAGAAACCTGGAACGTTTTGCTTCAATTGACTCCAACTTCCTACAAACGGAATGGCTCTAAGGTCTTCAAATTTCAATTCATTACCTGCACCACGTTTGCTAGGTCTACTACCAATATTGGTTTTTCCGTAATATTGAAGCGTGCTTATTTCTTGTAAATAAGGTACAAAAAGCGGGTGCTGTTTCAGTGCAGAATATTTTGCGTAACTATTTTTAGCCAATTCTTCTATGAGTTTTCGTTCATCATCTGTAATATCTTTTTTATGATTTTTGAAAACTTCATTTTCAATTCCTGCCGTTAATAATTGTTCAAAATTATATTTTGCTTGGTCTTTATTCCCAAAAACAGAGGTAATTGTTTGCCCTTGAATTGTCAATTCTATTTTATTATTTGCAATCGTTTTTCCTTGCGAAGCGTAAAACTGGTGAGTTTTTCCGCCACCTCTAGCTGGTGGACCACCTCTACCATCAAAGAAAATAACCTTCACTTCATTTTCTTCCGAAACTTTAGTCAATTTTTCTTTGGTACTATAAATTTCCCAGTTTGCTTTTAGGTACCCCCCATCTTTAGTTCCGTCTGAAAAGCCTAACATAATGGTTTGCCATTGATTTCTCTTCGCCAAATGTTTTTGATAAATAGGGTCATTATAAAGATTTCTCATGACTTCTTCAGCATCAGCCAAACCTTCCATCGTCTCGAAAAGAGGCACTATATCTACATTAATTTCCTCGTCTTGATAACCGCATACTTTGAAAAGTGCAAAAACATTCATTACATCTTCTACGGTGTCAGAGTTTGAAATAATGTATCTGTGCATTCCTCTTTCTCCGTTGCTTTGTTGAATTTTCTTTACATTAACTACACTTTTTAGGGTTTCTCTGGTTATTTCATCTTCGAAATCATCTGGATTTGCAATAATATTTTCATTCATTAAAACTTCTACTTTTTCAGAATTTTTCAATGAAGAAATGTCCCTATTGGCATATTTTTCAACAATTTCATCTATTACTTTCTGGTGAATTCTACTATCTTGTCTGATGTCTAAAGTAGCAAAATGTGTCCCAAAAATCTTTATACGATCTCTATAATCTTCTAATAAATTTTTAAAAAGACCATTGTGTTGAGATTCTAAAATCTGTTGCGCATCATGTAAATAAGATAAAATATGACTTGCGGTAATAGATTTTTCTTTCCCAAAAATGTTTTCGTAAAGTTCATTGCTCAGCTTTTCTAATACCTCTGAAACTCCCCTGAAACTCAATCTTCTCCTCAAACTTTTCAGATGATTGTAATAGTTTTTAAGAATAGAAACTCTCAGTTCTTCTGCTACTTTCAGGGTAACATCTGCCGTTACAAAAGGATTGCCGTCTCTATCACCACCCGGCCAAAAACCTAACTGAATTACATCTTGATGAATTTCAAAATTATTGGCAGAAAAAGACTCTTTCAGTTTTTTATACAATTCTCCGAAAGCATCATAATATACATTTCTCAGATAATAAATAATACTTAGTGCTTCATCTAATGGAGTCGGCCTTTCCTTATTTACAAAAGGAGTTTTACCTAATTGCTGAAGCAGTAAATCTATCTCAGAAATATCATCTTTGAGAATAGCCGCACGCAAATCGTGTAAAATTCGCTGTACAGAATTGGGGTAAAATTGGGTAGGGTGCGCCGTAAAAACCACCTTAATCCCAAAATCTTCTAATTTCGCTTGAACTTTAGAAAATTGATGCTCTTGTATCGCTCTTTCGTGGAGCTGCATTACGGTACCAGCATCACTCTCTGAGTGTAACTGAGAAAAAGCGGCATCTTCTATACTATCAAAAAGCACTACTTGCCTTTCGATGTATTGTATTATCTTGAATAAAAGTTCTAGCTTTTGGTCTTCGGTTTCTAGTTCTGTGTGTTTCTTAAAAAACTCTTCCACTATTTCTTCTGGAGATTTCCCTTCCTCATAACCATCCCTGCTTTCCTCATACAAAAACGGGAGCAACATACCAATATTGGTCATTTTATCATACGGAAGACTCATAAATAGACTATTGTAAATCTGGAACTTAGTCTCTACAACCTGTCGGAATTTTTCTAATCGGGCTTCATTTATCATATAACAAATTTAGGAAAAACTCTTAAAATTAAGTATATTATTGAATATTTCTATGTTAACTTTATATGAAATTTTAATTTTTATCATTTTCTAATTCGTAATTTTGAAGAAAAATTTTAAGAATATGTTAAACTTTGAATTTAAAAATCCTACAAAAATTATTTTCGGTAAAGGTGAGATTGCAAAAATCTCTAGAGAAATTCCGAAAACAGAAAAGATATTGGTACTCTATGGTGGTGGAAGCATAAAATCTAATGGTGTCTATGACCAAGTAAAATCTGCACTAGAAGGTTATGAATGGGAAGAATTCGGTGGAATTCCTGCCAATCCAGAATATGAAGTTTTAATGGAAGCTTTAAAAATTATTAAAGAAAAAAACATTACTTATATGCTGGCTGTAGGTGGTGGTTCTGTAATAGATGGCGTAAAATTTCTTTCGGCTGCCGCTAAATACGAAGGTGAACCTTGGGATATTTTACAAAAAGGAATAAGAACCGAGGAAGGAAAAGGACTTCCTTTCGCTTCTGTACTTACTTTACCTGCTACTGGTTCTGAAATGAATTCTGGTTCTGTAATTTCTAGAAGAGCTACCAAACAAAAATTAGCCATGGGCGGTCCTGGGCTTTTCCCTGTTTTTTCAGTTTTAGACCCAGAAGTTATTCGTTCTATTCCTAAAAAACAAATTGCCAACGGAATTACAGATGCATACACACACGTTTTGGAGCAATATATGACTGTGAAAACTTCGGCAACATTACAAGACAGATTTGCGGAAAGCATCTTACAAACTTTACAAGAAATAGCTCCGAAAATGATGGAAGATGAGTTTGATTATGATGCAGCAGCTAACTTTATGTGGAGTTGTACGATGGCTCTTAATGGTTTAATTCAAAAAGGAGTAACTTCTGACTGGGCAGTTCATATGATGGGGCACGAACTAACTGCTCAATTTGGCATAGACCACGCTAGAACTTTGGCAGTGATTGCACCTAGCCATTACCGATACAATTTTGAGGCTAAAAAAGAAAAACTAGCACAATACGCAGAAAGAGTTTGGAATGTAACCGAAGGTTCTCTAGAAGAAAAAGCCAACAAAGGAATAGAATATTTAGAAAAATTCTTCCAAAGCTTAGGAATTGCCACCAAACTATCAGACTACACCGAAAATTATGAAGGGACTGCCGAATTGGTAGAAAAAACTTTCCTTGATAGAAAATGGTTAGCTCTAGGTGAAAGAGGAATTGTAAAACCTGAAGATGCTAAGAAAATTGTAGAAATGGCATATTAATGCTTACTTTCAATATGATATTAATCGGTTTCAAAACATTTTGAGACCGATTTTTATTTTTAAATCAAAATTTTTATACATTTACACAAATCAAAACTAATACTATGAAAAAAATTCTTTTTGCAACATTCATTTTACTTTCAATCACTACTTTTTCTCAAGAAAAAAATATTGAATTCCCTGAAAAAAAAAATTTATTAAAATCGGTAGCTGAAGAAACGTGTAAGTGTATAGATTCTATCATAATTACAGACAAATCTCACGCAAAAATATCTGAAGAAATAAGCCAATGCATCAAAAAAGAAGTAACAGCCTATCAAACTGGATTAAAACTTATAGACGCACAAAAAGAATCTGAAAAAGGTGTAAAAAAAATAAATATCAATATTCAAATGAATGAAAATTCTAATGAGTATAAGCAATATTATTATGAAATTGAAAATTATTTGAGAGATCATTGTACTTCTATGAATGATAAAATAGACACTAATGAAAAGAAATCTCATAAATCTATTTCCACCGATTCTAAAGCAATACAATTCTACAACGATGGCATCACAGAATACAAAAACAAAAATTATGAAGTTGCTATTGTACAATTTAAAAAGGCAATAGAACAAGACTACTATTTTCCATTTGCTTGGGATAACCTGGGCATTTGTTACAGAAAATTAGGAAATTATGACAAAGCTTTGGATGCATACCAAACTTCTTTAAAAATTGATCCTACAGGGAAAATGCCTCTTCAGAATATACCAATCATTTATATCTACAAAAAAGAATATCAAAAAGCGATTGATGCTTACCAAGAAATGAAAAATGTCTATTTTGATGACCCAGAAATAGAATATGGAATTGGACAAGTCTATTTTCAGTACATCAAAGATTATGAAAAATCCTTAGACTTTATCGCAAAAGCTTATAATAAATATGTGAAAATAAATTCTCCGTATAGATCAGATGCTGAATCTATTATCCAGAGTATTTACAAAATAATGAAAGAACAAAATAAATTAGAAACCTTCCACAAGATTTTGAATCAAAACAATATCAATTTTGATGAAAAAAAATAACCGTAAAATATAAGTTTCACAAAATCACAGAAAATTCTGTGATTTTTTTTTATTTTTGAAAAAAAGTAAAAATGAGTACAATAACTGAGAACAAAACAGTTTTAGCACATCAAGATTTTTTCGAAATCCTTAGAAATGTAGAATACAAACGTCTGGATAACAATAAACAAGTTTACTTAGACTACACCGGAGGAAATCTGTATGCTAAATCTCAAATTATGGAACATCAGGATTTACTCATTAATAATATCCTTGGAAATCCTCATTCTACCAATCCTACTTCGCAATTGGCAACCAAATTGGTGGAAGAAGCCCGCCAAAAAGTCATCGATTTTTTTAATGCAGAAGATTATTTCTGTATTTTCACTCAAAATGCTTCTGGAGCTTTAAAAATTGTAGGGGAAAGCTATCCTTTTTCAGAAAAATCTCATTTTTTGCTTTTGGCAGACAATCATAATTCGGTGAACGGAATTCGTCAGTTTTGCTTATCAAAAGGTGGCAAAGTAACCTACGCTCCTATTTATTATCAAGATTTAACTATAGACGAAAATTTCTTAAAAGAACAATTAGAAGACGCTTCCGAATATGATAATAAACTTCTTGCTTTCCCAGCCCAATCTAATGTTTCTGGCGTAAAACACGATTTAGATTGGATTAAAAAAGCACAAGATTTAGGTTGGGATGTTTTGCTAGATGCCGCAGCATTTGTACCTACCAATCGATTAGATTTAAAGGAAATAAAACCTGATTTTGTTTCGGTGTCATTTTACAAAATCTTCGGATATCCTACTGGTATTGGTTGTCTTTTGGTGAATAAAGAAAAATTCAAAAAGCTAAGAAAACCATGGTTTGCAGGTGGAACGGTAAGTCTAGTTTCGGTGAATACTATTCAGCATTTTTTGATTAATAATCACGAAAGATTCGAAGACGGAACGCTTAATTATTTAGATATTCCTGCTATTAAAATTGGGCTAGATTATATCGAAAATATCGGCATCGAAAGAATTAATGAAAGAGTAGCTTCTCTTCGAAAGTACGTTTTCGAAAGATTAGAAAACTTAAAACATGATAGCGGACAAAACTTAGTTCAAATTTTTGGCCCAAAAAATCATCAAAACGTTGGTGGAACCATCATTTTAGCTTTTTACAATAAAGACGGAATTCGCTATGAATTTGAACAAATAGAAGAGCAAGCCAATCAATTTAATATTTCTCTTCGTTCTGGTTGTTTTTGCAATCCTGGAATAGACGAAACAAACAACTGCCTAACAGACAACGAATTAGCAACCTACTACTCTTCTCATCAAGAAGGCGATTATAAAGATATGATTAAATTTCTAGGAAAAATGCGTGGTGCCACTAGAATTTCCGTAGGAATTGCTACCAATCAAAATGATATTAATCAACTCATTAACTTCTTAGAAACCCTTCTCAACCAATAAAGATTCCCTAAATTTGGTAAGAATTTTCGGCAATGAATTGATTGCTGAAGCTAAATTATTTTTAATGAAAAATTTATTCAAGTTTTTTACGCTGATTTTAGCGTTTTGTTTCGTGGGAATTTTTGCTCAGCAGAAACCCGATTTTTATGATGATGTACAACATTTCAAAAAACTGAATGAGGAGAAAACTCCACCAAAAAATGCTGTTTTATTTCTAGGAAGTTCTTCTTTTACCATGTGGAAAGATGTAAACGATTATTTTCCTGATAAAACCATCATAAATAGAGCTTTCGGAGGTTCTAGATTGGTGAATCTCAACTATTACGCCGAAGATTTACTCAATCCTTATCAACCAAAACAAGTGGTCATTTACTGTGGAGAAAATGACGTTGTACACACAGACAAACCTTCTGCAAAAGAAGTTCTCAGCAGATTCAAACAGTTTTACAATACGGTAAGAACTAAATATCCTAATGCCAATATTTCTTATGTCTCCATTAAATATTCGCCAAGTAGAGAACAATATTGGCCCATAATGAAGAAAGTGAATCAGAAAATAAAATGCTTTTTACGATTCAAAAAAAATGCAAATTACATAGATATTACCAAGGTAATGAATGATGAAAACGGCAATGTAAGAAAAGATATTTTCTTAGAAGATATGCTGCATATGAAACCCGAAGGCTATCAACTTTGGACGAAGGTAATGTATCCTTATTTGAAATAAAAAAAACGGCTTCAAAATTTTGGAGCCGTTTTTTGTTAAAATTCTATCAAAAAAAACTTAATATCGTTTTTACAATACTGAAAATACTAAGAGCCATTACTAAAACCCCGACCGCAATAAACATATATTTTGGCGCTACTTTAGAAGTAAGTCTTGCAGAAAATGGTGCGGTTATGATTCCTCCAATCAATAAACCTAATACGATATTCCAATGATGGATGCCTATAGTGTAGATAAAAGCTACAGCACTTGCTACAGTAAGAATAAATTTTGCTACGGTAGAGCTTCCAACTACATATCTTGGGGTATAACCATTTTTGATTAATGTACCTGTAACAAAAGGTCCCCAACCGCCTCCAGTAAAGGAATCTATAAAGCCACCAAAAACACCTAGCACTTTGAAGTTTGCTTTCTTTTTAGGGTATTTTACATTGGCTTTCTTTAACACTGAATTTTGAAAAATCTTGAATCCTAAATATAAGGTATAAAGTGATATTATCGGTTTTACATATTTTGCATAGCCTTCACCCAAAAAAGAAATAGCTGCAACTCCTATTACCACACCTAAAATAGCAGGAATTACGAGTTTTTTCACCATATTTTTATTGACATTTTTCAGTTTGTAATGACTGATGCTTCCTGCCAAAGAAGTAAAAGATTCTGCAGAATGTATACTAGCCGTTACAATGTGAGGCGCTATTCCAAAACTCAATAATATCGTAGTACAGATTACTCCATAGCCCATCCCGACAGAACCGGCCACTACTTCTGCCACAAAACCTGTAAACATCATCCAAAGAAAACGGTTGTTATCTTTATTCAGCAATAATGAAATATCTGACCAAAGATTAAAATATTTTATCATAAAAAAGCCTGAAACCAAAACCAACAAACCACCCATAATCAAGAGTGTATTGTTTACTATTCTTCTGGCCCTTTTTACCACCAAAATAGACTTTTCGAACTGAGAAATATCCGAAATATATTTATCAAAATCCTCTGGATGAGTTGAAAGATTTTCAGTGACTTTATTTAGAATTTTTACTTTAGTTTTAAAATCTCCAGACAATTGATTTCTCAATTTATTCATATTTAAAATCAAGTAATCTAATTGGTCTGGCAAAGAATGCTCTAACGTTTCTTTTAATCTTTTGGCAATGGTTGGTGATTTTCCATTCGTAGAAATGGCAATTTTTAGATTTCCTTTGTTAACAATAGAGCCTAAATAAAAATCGCACAAATCTGGTTGGTCTGCGGCATTTACCAAAATTTTTCTCGCATTCGCCAATTTTTTAATTTCAGCATTTACTTCTTTGATATTGGTTGCTGCAATTACAAAATCTACACCCTCTAAATCTGTTTCATCAAAGAGTTTCTCCTTCAAAGTAACATTAGAATTTTGGACAGATATATCTCTAACTTCATCTAAAAATTCTGGAGAAACTATGGTAATTTTCACCTCAGGATTTTGATTGAGGAGTGTCTCTGTTTTTTCTAGACCTATATTCCCACCTCCTACAATCAAGAAGTGGGCTTGTTCTGTTTTTAGAAATATAGGGAATAATGTATTGCTGCTCATTTAATTATTGTTTCAAAGTATATTTAAGAGTTACACCAAAAGTTGCTGGATCACCAATTACACCAGCGTAATGTCCTGCACTACCTGGAGCGGCTAATAATTGTTCGTAATAATCTTTATTAAGTAAATTTCTTGCCCAAAGATTGATAGACAAACCATTAGAAGCTCTGAAACCAACTCTACTATTTAGCAAATAATATCCAGAAATATTCAAATACTGTGAAGGAGAAGGGCTAGAGGAAAAATTGGATCTAAAAAAGACATCAGCTCCTACAAAATAGCTACCTTCAAAACCTAGAAAATGCCCATCAAAAGAATCTTCAGCCCCGAAAGAGCCAGACCATTTAGAAATACCTGGTAGTCTACCACCTGAAACATCTTTGAAAGCAAGTGAACCTCCTACTTCTTCTAAAGGTACTGGTGCATTTGTAAATTTAACGTATTTGCCTTCTGTATAGGCTAAAGCAGCATTAAATACAAAATTCTGAATTCTTAAATTACCATCTATTTCCACACCTTTTACATTTACTTTCTCGGCATTTGCCAGATAACCTCTGTTTACACCTGGCTCTGGAGTTTGCACTTGTGTTTGATAATCATTAATATCATCATTAAAAAATACCACATTAAAAACAGAGTTGGCAGTAGGTTTGGTTTTCACCCCAATTTCAAAATGTCTTACAGATTCTGGTTTTACTTTTGCCAAATCAATTAAAACTACTCCATTTGCTGTAGGCAAACCACCAATGTTTATCCCTACAGGTTTATAGCTTAGAGAATAGGTAGCAAAGGTATTGAAATTATTGTTGATATTGTACTGCAAAGTAAGCTGTCCAGAGAAATTTCCTTCTTTGGCATCTGTATCAAAAGCTTGGTTAGTGTACACTTTATTTTTAAGCGCAATTAAAGCTGGATCAGTAGTTTGCAAACCTCCGTACGTTTGTCTTTTGTAATTCGCAATCTTTTTATCATAATTGTATCTAACTCCTGGTAAAATGTGCAACTTTTCTGTTAAAGCCCAATCTAATTGACCAAAAACTGCTAAACTGGTACTTTGAATTCTATTGGTGGTTCTAATTCCAAAATTGTCAAACAAACCTGGTGTTTTCCAAAGTGAACTGGTAGAATCTTGTGCAAAACGCCACTGTGCTGAGCCAGCTTCTTCTGTCTGTACAGGGTCTGAATTAAGGTCTTGCCACAACCCAAAAACACCTATAACACCGTGAAGTTTTTCGGTAAAATCACCAGAGTATCTTATTTCTTGAGACCATTGTTCATGTTTAGAATTTCCAGATGAAATGGTAAATACAGGTATGCCTAAATAATCCCTATCATTTAGTGGATTCCATCTCCAATATCTGAATGCCGAAGTAGAAGTAAGTGTACCTTTCCCAATTTTGAAATCTGCATTAATGGAAACGCCTCCTAATTGATTGTCTGCTTTAGATGGTGTATCTAAATCTACTTTTCTTTCGAAGGCGCTGCTATATGGAATTTGGTAATTCAAATCTTTAATGATATTATAAAACTGTCTATATGCTGCTCTTTTTGTAGTAACTACACCTGCAATTGGCCATCCGTAACCATCAGGTTTTTGGTCTGTGATATCAGCATTTAATGTCAATTTTATTTCATCTGTTGGTTTGTAAAGCAATTGAGCTCTTACACCTATGTTATTGATATCATTAATATTTTGTTGAGTATGTACATTATACAAAAGACCATTTCTTTGACTTCCAGAGAAAGAAATTCTAGCTGCCAATTTTTTGGAAATAGGACCAGACAAAAAACCTCTAGCTTGAAGAAAACCATAATTACCACCAGTGATTTCAAAACTTGCACTTGGTCGGAAAGTAGCGTCTTTGGTAGTAATGTTAAAAGCACCAGCAGTAGTATTTTTACCAAAAAGTGTTCCTTGCGGACCTCTAAGAACCTCTATTCTTTCGGTGTCTATAAAATCTAATGCCGTAGCTGCAGGTCTAGCGTAATAAACTCCATCTACATAAAAACCAACCCCAGGGTCTATCCCATCATTGGTAAGACCAAACGTAGAGCCTAACCCCCTGATATTAAGCGTAGTATTTCTAGCATTAGAAGCGTACAATTGAACTGTAGGCACTAATTCTTTTAATCTATTTACCGTAAAAGAACCTGTCTCGTCTATTCTTTTAGAAGTAAGAACTGTAATTGGGATAGGAATTTTCTGAATTTCTTCGCTTCTTCTTCTAGAAGTTACCAAAACGGCTTCAATATGTTTTTCAATTAAATTTAATTTTATAGTAATGCTTGGTTGGTACTCGTCTAAAATGACTTCAGATTTTTGATACCCTTTTTTATTTACTTCTAAAACCACAGGAAAATCGTTGATATTCTGTAATTTAAAAGTTCCTTCTGCATCAGATTTTACAGAATATTCTGTTCCTTTTATTTTGATTGTCGCATCTGTAAGTGGTGTATTGTCATAATCTACCACATATCCTTTGATTAATTTTTTCTCGGTAATTTGGATACTGTCTTTTTCTTGAGAATATGCAAAATTTTGGTTTAAAAATAATAATCCTAAAATATAAATTGTTTTTTTCATTGTTAATTATTCTAAAAAAGTTTAAAGTAAATAGTAAGAAAATAGAATTCTATACATGGTTAGAAATTCTAATAAAACTTGTTAAAATAATTGGCAACAACTGCTTTTAGAATTATTTTTATAATAATTCTTTTTCAAAAATTTAGTCTTCATATTATTCAATTCTTAGGTTTAATCAAAATTTAATTAAAATGAAATAATCATTATCCAATCAAAATTTGAAGTAGCAAATATAATTAATATTATATAATTCCTACCAAATTAGTATGAATTTTTATTTAATATATTATAATTACATTTAAATAAAGGAAAAAACATTAATTTATTTGGAGAGTTCTGCTATAGTTTTGTTAAGAATAGGCAATGTAGCATCTCTTACTTCGGTAAATAATAACTTAATACTACAGGTTTCTTCATCTATGCAATCTTCACATTTCTGATAATAATTAACCGAAACACAATTCATCATAGATATAGGACCATCTATAAACCTTAGAATTTCGGCAACAGAAATTTCGTGAGGTGCTTTTAAAAAAGAATAGCCACCCTCTGCTCCTCTTTCGCTTTTAAGAATCTTATTCTGTTTAAGTTCTCTAAGAATGGTCTCTAAAAACTTATAAGGAATTTTTTCTTTCGCTGAAATCAATTTCGCTGAAACAGGTTTATTCGCTTCGACATTTTTCGAAATAAAAATCAAAGCTTTGATGGCATATTTTACTTTTTTTGAAAGCATAATTTTGGTAATACTTTTCAAAAATACAAAATATCCTAAATCTTTAACAAAACTTCAACTCTTTTTAATTAAAATACTTTCGATAAGCAAAATCCCCGAAATGTTCTCCTGCTTGTTTTTCTTTTACATATTGCCCAAACAAATGATCCACTTCATCTAAAATCTCTTGCTCTGAAAGTTTTTCTTTATACAATTTATTGAGTCTTAATCCGTATCTATCTCCACCCAACATAAAATTATACTGTTCTGCTGCCGTTCCTATAAAACCTAATTCTGCCACGTAAGGTCTACCGCAACCATTAGGGCAACCCGTCATTCTGATAGAAATTTCATGTTCCGAAAGTCCGTGTTTTTCTAAAATAGGTTCTATTTTTGTTACCAATTCTGGCAAATATCTTTGAGCTTCAGCTAGAGCAAGCGGACAAGTTGGCAATGCTACACATGCCATAGAACTTTTCCTCATCGGCGAAACATTCTTTTCAATTTCAAATTTTTCTAATAATTCTTCAATTTTTTTCTTATCAATTTCAGAAACATTACCAATAATCAAATTCTGATTTCCTGTGAAGATGAAATTACTTAAATTAAGATTCGCCACTTCTAATAAGAAAGCTTTTTGATAAGGTTTTACCACGCCGTGTTCTACAAAAAGGGTGTAATACCATTTTCCATCTGCGCTTTGTTCCCAACCGTAACGGTCATTTCTTTCGGTAAATTGATAGGGTTTTGCAGGTTCTAGTTTGAAACCAATTCGTTTTTCTAATTCTTCTTTGAAACCTTCTACCGTCAATCTTTCGATGGTGTATTTTAATCTAGACAATTTTCTGTCTGCTCTGTTCCCGAAATCTCTTTGAATGGTTAAAACTTCGTAAACTGCTTTCAATGTTTTTTCTTCGGTATCTAAAAACCCGAGTACATTTCCCAAACGTGGAAAAGTAGCAGCATTACCGTGAGTAGTGCCCAAACCACCACCAACAACTAAGTTGAAGCCTTTCAATTCATCATTTTCGATAATGGCAATCAGTCCTAAATCGTTGGTGAACAAATCCACATCATTGCTTGGTGGAATTGCTATTGCAATTTTGAACTTTCTCGGTAAATAACGGTCTTCGTACAAAGGATCTGCTTCTGCGGAACGTTCGTAGATTTTTTCTCCGTCTATAAAAACCTCGTAATAAGCTTTGGTTTTTGGCAAAAGTAATTTCGAAATTTTATCTGCATACTCGTGAACCTGATGATGAATGGGCGACAATTGCGGATGCGAACTGGCAATCACATTTCTATTCACATCACCACAAGCTGCAATGGAATCTAGTTTTGCGGTATTAAACGCTTGAATCGTAGGTCTAATTTGATGTTTCAAAATCCCGTGAAGTTGCACCGTTTGTCTGGTGGTAATTTTAAGAGTTCCTGTACCAAATTCTTCTGAAACTTGGTGTAATGCTTGCCATTGTTCCGCCGAAATTGCTCCACCCGGAATTCTGAGACGAATCATAAAAGAATACAATTTGTCTAATTTTTTAGCGGCTCTTTCTGCTCTTTTATCACGGTCGTCTTGCACATACATTCCGTGGAATTTTACCAATGCTTCATCGTCTGGACGAACATTTCCGGTGTGATTATCAAGTTCTATACTTTCTTTCAACGTACCTCTCAGTCCGTCGCTTTTCATTTTTATGTGTTCTATTGGAGATAATTTATCGCTCATAATTTAAAGTTTGAGGTGGTTTGAAATTGTTTGGTATTGTTTGAAATGGTTTGACTTTGTTTGATGTTGTTTGAATGAGTTTGATTTACACCTTTCTGCTTCCATCTTCCATCTTCCAGCATCCATCATCTAACATCCATCATTAGTAAACATCTTTCAGAAATCTGCCTTGGTTTTCTAATTCTTCTACTACTGTTTTTGCTTGTTCTACAGAAATATTTCGTTGGGTAGAAATTACTTCTACAATCGTGTTTTCCACATCTTTGCTCATAGGTTCTTTTTGTCCGCACAAGTAGATGTAAGCTCCATTTTCAATCCAAGAATTAAATTCTCTTGCATTTTCTTTAATTCTATCTTGTACATAGATTTTTTTTTCTTGGTCACGTGAAAAAGCAGTACTCAATTTGGTTAAAACCCCTGTACTCAACCATTCCTGAATTTCGGTTTGGTAATAAAAATCAAGCGTAAAGTGCTGTTCACCAAAGAACAACCAATTTTTACCTTCTGCTCCGTTGGCATCTCTTCCTGCTAAAAAGCTTCTGAAAGGCGCAATTCCCGTTCCTGGACCAATTAAAATAATGTCTTTGTCATCTTCTGGCAATCTGAAATTTTCGTTTTTATGAATGTAAAATTCAAATTCTTGATTTAGAGGAAAATCTGCAAAATATTGTGAAGCAAAACCAGTTTTTTTCTCGTCATTTGCATTAAATTTATTAAGGTTTACCGTTAAATGAACTTCGCCATCGTGTGCTTCAGAAGAAGATGAAATAGAATACAATCTAGGCGCAACAGGCAACAAAATTTCTAGAATTTTTTGGAATGAATTTGATTCTAATTTTGGAGTTTTAATGCTTTTTAAAACATCTATCAAATCTGCTTTTTCCCAAATGTTTTCAAATGGTAAAACTTCTGATATTAAATCTAAAGAACGCTTGCTTAATCCTTTAATATTTCTAAGTTCTAACCAATCAAAAACTGTTTTTGTTTCATTTTTAATGGCAATTTCATCATTACTTTTTGCATCGAAATAATTGATAATGAAATCAATATCTTCTTTAGAATTTTTAGGAATAATTCCGAGCGCATCACCAGGTTGGTACGCAATTTCATCATCTGAAATAATTTCTAAATGATAGGTTTCTTTGTTAGAACCTGTATCATTCAGCACAATTTTATGTTTGATTATGCCTTTGTAATTCTTTTTATGAGGAATAATCTGAACAGAATGAGCAACCTTAGTTTCACTTTTAACTCCAGAAAACAAATTCTGTAAATCTTTTTGCCAAGCTTCTACCAAAGGATTGAAATCTACATCTGCTTTTACCAAAGGCAATAATCTTTTAGCTCCTTTTTCTTCCAAAACCTCATCTAGAAGTCTTCCTGCTTCGCAGAAAAGAGGGTAAGAACTATCTCCCAAACCAAAAACAGCGTAAGAAAGTTGATTAAGATTTACATTAGAAGATTTCAGTTTTTCATAAAAATCTTTGGCATTCAGAGGAAGTTCGCCTTCGCCTTGGGTGCTGATGATGAAAAGAATTAAAGTTTCTTTTTCTAGTTTTTTTACATCAAACTGAAAAATATCTACAGATTTTGCATTGATTTTTTCCTTTTTGAAATTAGCCTGAAGTTTTGAAGCTACTTTTTTGGCATTTCCTGTTTCCGTTCCATAAACGATGAGTGGTTTTACATTGATTAAAGGAACAGAAGTATTTTCTATTTTAAGATTTCCTTCGCTAGATTTTGCAATGTAACCCGCCAAAAATCCTTTAGAATAGATTAATTCTTCGTAAGTGGCGTTAGAAACCAATTGTTGCAATAGGTTTTGTTTAGTATCAGATAGCATTTTGATAGTTTGTTTTGTGATTATCGAAATAAGAGTTTCCAGATTTTTTTTCCTCGAACCAAGCAAATTGATGATGCAAGTTCACCACATTTCCGATGATGATAAGCGTAGGAACGTATTCAAATTCTGGTAGAGATTGAGATTTAATTTCCTCGAAAGAGAAAACCTGCGTTTTTTGTTCTGGAGTGGTCGCTTGTTGAACCACCGCAATCGATTTTGAGCCTTCAATCCCAAATTCAATCAATTTTTGAGTGATATTTTCTAGTTTTTGTCCGCTCATATAAAACACCAAGGTATCTTCTGTAGTTGCCCAATCTTGCCACTGATGAAGGGTTACAAATTTGAAATCATACAGCGTAAGAAACCTCACTCCTCTAGAATATTCTCTGGCAGTAAGCGGAATACCTGTGTAAGCCGCAGCGCCAAAAGCAGCAGAAACTCCGGGAATAATTTCGTAGGAAATTTGGTGTTCTTTTAAAATTTGAAGTTCATCCAAAATATTTGAAAAAAGGCTGGCATCGCCACCTTTTAGGCGAAGCACCAATTTCCCTTGTTTGGCAAAATGCACCATCAAATTGTTGATGTCTTTTTGGGGAGTCCAAATTCCTTTAGAACATTGCTTGCCAACGTACACAATTTCTGCTTTTTCGGAAGCGTATTCTTCTATCAACTCTGGCGAAACCAATCTGTCGGTAAGAATGACTTCCGCTTTTTGAAGGTACTTTAAAGCCTTCAAACTGATAAGTTCTGGATCGCCTGGTCCTGCACCTGCCAAAACCACTTTTCCTGTATTTTGAATTAAACTTTTCATAAATTTTGTATAAATTTTTGCATAAAATCTCCTCCGCCTTATCGAAAACGATATGGTAAAAACTTGATTATCTGTAAGTTAAAGATTAATTAAAAAGTCTGCTAACTCTATTTTTTAGTCTAATCTTTTCGCAGCCCGACCTGAGTGGAGCTCTCCCGAAAAAATATTTTTTTTAAATTTTAAAAAATATTTTTTCGGGAAGCGGGAACGGAGGGCGGAATAGCTGCCCAAAAAATCATAAATTACTAGCTAACAGACTTTTAAGAATTAGAACAATCCTTCGATGGAAAGATAACGTTCTCCTGTATCGTAATTGAAAGTTAGAATCTGAGCGTCATCTGGTAAAGTCTCTGCTTTTTTGGCAACCGCTGCTAAAGAAGCACCTGTGGAAATCCCTACTAAAATCCCTTCTTTTTTGGCAATTTCTCTGGCATATTCGAAAGCCTCGTCTTTGCTCACTTGAATAACTTCGTCTATTAAATCTGAGCGATAAACATCTGGTACAAAACCTGCTCCAATCCCTTGAATTGGATGCGGTCCGGGCGCACCTCCGCTTAAAACAGGAGATAATTCTGGTTCTACGGCAATCACTTTAAGATTTGGGAATTTTTCTTTCAAAACAGCAGCAACCCCTGTAATGTGGCCACCAGTCCCAACTCCTGTGATAATATAATCTAATCCGTCTGGAAAATCTGCCAAAATCTCTTGAGCGGTAGTTCTTTTGTGAACTTCTACATTAGCTTGATTTGCAAATTGTGATGGCGACCAAGCATTTGGTGTATTGGCAACCAATTCTGCGGCTCTTTCTATAGCGCCTTTCATTCCTTTTTCACGTGGGGTAAGGTCGAATTCTGCACCATAAATTTCCATTAATTTTCTACGCTCTACACTCATAGATTCTGGCATTACCAAAATTACTTTGTAACCTTTAACCGCAGCTACTAAAGCCAAGCCGATACCTGTGTTACCCGAAGTTGGTTCTATGATTACACTATCTGAGTTTAAAAGTCCTTTAGCTTCTGCATCTTCTATCATTGCCAATGCAATACGGTCTTTGATGCTGTTACCTGGATTGGTTCTTTCTAATTTGATGAAAACATTTTTATTGCCGTATAATTTGTTGATTTTAACGACTGGAGTGTTTCCGATGGTTTCTAAAATGTTACTTGCTTTCATATTTTTTATTTTTCTATTTTTTGGTACTAAAAAATCTTTACATAAAGCTTAGCTCTATGCTATTATAAATTGTAATAATGTATCTAATTCTAAGTTTTTCTTAAATTGTTTAAAGGAACATTAATGCTCCTACGGTGTTGAAGCTGGTTTCGTCTATTAAAATGGCGCTTCCTGATTTTGGATTTTTCTCGAAAGTGTCATAAAATAATGGTTGACTGGTTTTTAATGTAACTTGTGCAATATCATTGAGTTGAACTGCATCTCCATCCGTAAATTGCCATTGATTAACGTTCCATTTTCTATTAATTTGTTGCACTTTTACTCTCACATTTTTGAATCTGTGTTGTAATAAATACGTTTTACCAACTTGTAACGAATTGTTATCTAACCAAGAAATCCAAGTGTTGATTTGGTTGTCTTCTTTTGGCAATTGATTGCTGAGAACTACAGTGTCTCCACGGCTGATGTCTATATCATTTTCGAAATGTAACACTACATTGTCACCTGCTATTACTTCCGAAACATCTTTTAAATCTTTTTCTATTTTCACTAAAGTTGTTTCTATTTTAGCAGGCAAAATGGTTACTTTGTCTCCAACTTTGTAGCTTCCGCTCAAGATTTGCCCTGCATAACCTCTGTAATCGTGGTTGTCTTCATCTTTTGGCCTGATTACCCATTGCACTTGGAATCTTGCTTCTAAATCTTCCGTTCCGTCTAATTCTACAGTTTCTAAAGTTTGAAGAATAGATTTCCCGTTGTACCAAGGTGTATTTTCAGAAGTGGTAACTACGTTATCTCCTACCAATGCACTTACCGGAATGTAGATAATTTCGTTGTAATTCAATTCAGATTTTATGGCTTCGAAATCATTTTTTATTTGGTTAAAAACTTCTTCGGAATAGTTTAATAAATCTATTTTATTAATGGCGATTATTGCTTTTTTAATTCCCATTAAAGAGCCTACACTTGCGTGTCTTTTGGTTTGGTCTGTAATTCCGTTTCGGGCATCAACTAGAACAATGATTAAATCTGAGTTGGAAGCACCAGTAATCATATTTCTAGTGTATTGTTCGTGACCAGGTGCATCTGCAATGATAAATTTTCTTTTAGAAGTAGAGAAATATTTGTACGCAACATCTATTGTAATTCCTTGTTCACGCTCTGCACGAAGGCCGTCTGTAATTAAAGATAAATCTATATCTACACCTTCTTGCTTGGTTTGTTTTTGTAAAACACCCAATTGGTCTGTATGTATGCTGTCAGAATCATAGAGAAGTCTTCCGATTAAGGTACTTTTGCCATCATCTACGTTTCCTGCGGTTATAAATCTTAATGTATTCATTTTTTTATGAGTTTCGAGTTTCGTGATACGAGTTTCGACTTAATTATTAATTTAAAATTTTGAATATTTGATATTAAAAGTACCCTTGTTTTTTACGGTCTTCCATTGCAGCTTCCGAAAGTTGATCATCTAATCTTGTTTGTCCTCTTTCGCTAATTCTGGTTTGGATAATATCTTCAATAATGTCATCAATTGTAGAAGCTTCAGAAGGCACTGCTGCGGTACAAGTCATATCTCCAACGGTTCTGTATCTTACTTTTTCAATCACCACTTCGTCACCTTCTTGAGGTTGAATAAACGCCGAAGTTGCCACTAATTTATCTTGAAACTTAATACATTCTCTATTGTGAGAGAAATACAAATTCGGCAATTCTATATTGTATTTTTTGATGTAATTCCAGATGTCTAACTCCGTCCAATTGCTAATTGGGAAGACTCTTACATTATGACCTTTTTGTACTTTTCCGTTAAGGATATTCCACAGTTCGGGTCTTTGAAGTTTTGGGTCCCAAGCTCCGAAATCGTCTCTTACAGAGAAAATTCTTTCTTTGGCTCTGGCTTTTTCTTCGTCTCTTCTTGCGCCGCCAATACAAGCGTCAAATTCATTTTCTTCGATGGTGTCTAAAAGAGTGTAAGTTTGAAGAGAATTTCTAGAAGGGAATCTACCGCCAGTTTCTTTTAAATTATATTTTTTGATGCTGTCTTCTACATAACCCACTACCAATTTTTCTCCAATTTTTTCTACCAATTCATCTCTGAATTCTAAAGCTTCAGGGAAATTATGACCTGTGTCTATATGCACCAAAGGAAAAGGAAATTTACCTGGGCGAAACGCCTTCAACGCTAAATGTACCAACACGATGGAATCTTTACCTCCCGAGAAAAGCAAAGCTGGCTTTTCGAACTGCGCCGCTGTTTCTCTTAAAATATAAATTGCTTCGTTTTCTAATTGCTCTAAATAATCTACTGTATTGCTCATTTTAATTTTTTTCTGCATTTATTGATGTAAACCACATTCTTTTTTAGATTGATCTTCCCACCACCATCTTCCAGCTCGGAAATCTTCGCCTTCTTTTACCGCTCTAGTGCAAGGTGCACAACCAATACTTATGAAACCTTTGTGATGAAGCGTATTGTAAGGAACTCCTTTTTGTTGTAAGTATGCTACCACGTCATCGGTTGACCAGTTCATCAAAGGATTGAATTTGTATAACTGATGCGCTTCATCCCATTCTACCAATTTCATTGTTTGTCTATTAGGCGATTGCTCTGCTCTAAGTCCTGTAATCCATACATTTGCACCTTGTAAAGCTCTATTTAATGGTTGAACTTTTCTGATATTACAACATTCTTTTCTAAGTTCTACACTGTTATAAAAACCATTAATTCCGTTGTCTGAAACATATTTTTCTATGTTTGAAGCTTCTGGATAAAAAGGTTTTATTTTGTTTCCAAATTTTAGATTGGTTTTATCCCAAACTTCATAAGTTTCTGGGAAAAGTCTGCCAGTATCTAGTGTAAAAACCTCTATATTTTCTAATTGATTACTAAAAATTTCGTTGGTAATCACTTGATCTTCTATTCCGAAACTGGTAGAAAAAACAATTTTCCCTTTTAATTGTTCATTCAAGATTTTTAAATTTTCCTGAACTGAATTGTTCTCATTGAGTAATTTTAATACTTCTTCCATACTATTTTTTCAAAAAAAATGACCTCTTGAAACCAAGAAGCCAATATTTATTTATAATCACAATAATTCTATACTATAGACCATAAGAAATAGGAGCTTCCAAAGAAACTTTACAACAACAAACCATCATACACATTGCTGTGAAGCTGTATTTTGGGTTATTAAAAGTAAAATCTTTTGTATTCATTTCGTTTCTAATTTCTATTTTCTTAATTTCTGTGTAAAATTACTAATTTTTAAAACAAAAAAGACTCCTTAATCATAAAATTAAGGAGTCTTTCTTGAAAATATTTTTTGTTAAATCTATATCAATATAAGAAATTCTCCTCTAGTTAAGAGGACAACAGCACATTGCGATATTTGATATAATTTGTTTCATTTTGTGTTGCAAATATATAATTAATTTTAAACAAAACAATAATTCTTTAAAAAATTTTACAACAATGTAACATTTCATTACCAAAAGTATAAATTAAAACATGATAAAAAGACTTTGAAAGCACTCTATTTAAAGGTAATTTCATATCATAATTTACACATTTTCAAGCTAAAAATTTTCGTCAAAAAATTTAATTTTGATTTTATGATTAAACTCATATCTACTAAAAAGTGCTTTTTTAGAATTGTAAATTTGCAAAAATTAAGGTTGAAGATGGAAAAAACATTGGCTTTTGGCGAAAAAAATTACAATTATTACAGTGCTTATCTTAGAAATAAATATGATGGGCAAAAGGTATATAAAGTAATTGTAGATGCCGGTTTTACCTGCCCAAACCGAGACGGAAGCAAAGGTTACGGTGGTTGCACCTATTGTAATACCGATTCTTTCACGCCAGTTTCTAGAAATTTAGAAACTTTCAGAGAACAAATTTCTTACAGTATGGAACGAGCTGCCAAAAATTATGGCGCAGAAAAATTTATTATTTATTTTCAACCTAATACCAATACTTATGCACCTGTAGAAGAATTGAAAATGCTGTATGATGAAGCTTTGAAAATCAATCGTGAAAAGATTGTAGGACTCTCTGTAGGAACCAGACCAGACTGTATAGATGAAGAGAAGATAGCGCTTCTTGAAAGTTATAAAAAACAAGGTTTAGAAGTAGATTTGGAAATGGGAATGGAATCTATTTATGATGAAACTTTGACAGAAATCAACAGGGGTTGCAGTCATCAAGAATTTGTTGATGCTATGAAATTACTTGAAAATTCTACTCTAGATGTTTGCATACACACCATTTTGGGATTCCCAAATGAGACCAAAGAAATGATGCTGAAATATGTAGATGAACTGAACCGATTTTACAAAATAAATTTTGTGAAATTTCATCATCTTCACATTGTAGAAGGTTCTATTTTAGGCGTTAAATACAAAAGAGCTCCATTTAAACTTTTTAGCTTAGAAGAATATACTGACTTATTGTGTGAAATATTGCCTAAATTAAGACCAGATATTGTAATCCAAAGATTATTTGGACTGTCAGATTTAGAAATGCTAATCGCGCCGAAATGGAACTTAAAAAAGTCTCAAATTCAGCACTTTATAGATTCTGAAATCGAAAAACGCAACATTATACAAGGAAGCGAATACACAAAAAAAGAAGCACTTTTGTAAGTACTTCTTTAAAATTATTGTTCTATGCTTTCGCTCATCCACTTTAGCTTATTGTAGCTTTTAATGACTTTCGCTTTTAGATTGATGAGTTTTTCCTGAGCATCTATCTTTTTATTTTCTCTAGAGTTGATTAAGAAGATTGAACTTTCACCATTTTCAAATCTGGTTTCTTCGGCTTTTAGAAGTTTTTCATAATTGTTAAGATTTTGTTCTGCCAAAGAAATTTGCTCATTATAGTTTTCTACTTCTTGTTGATAAGTAGCAGTTTTTACCATTAATTCATTTTCTTTTACCTTAATATCTTGTTGGTTCTGAAGCAGTTTCAATTTCGCTTGTTCATAATCTGCTCTTGCTCCTCTCAGGAAAACTGGAATCTCCAATTTCAGACCATATTGAAAATTATTGTCAAACAAAGGCAACATCTGCGCATTTTTATTTTCTTTATTGAAAAACTGATAACTGAAGTCTATTTTGGGTAAAAAACTTTGCCATTTCAGTTTCTTTTCGCTTTCTAAAATATTATTTTTAAAAGCATAATATTTCAAAAATTGAGAATTAATAAGGTTATCTTTATTCAATTTCTGAGCGAGAAACAGATAATCATTCGTAATTTCCGAATTCATTTTTTCGGAAGGGAAAATGGGTGCTTTAATTTCATAAAACTCTAAATTATCTTGCCAAAGATACCATTGCAAATCTTGGGTACTTTTCACAAAATTAAGATAAGCTTCTTTTTCTTGAATTTGAAAATTTTGCAACTGAGATTCTGCTTCTACCGTGTCTATTGCAGCTCTTTCGCCATAAGAAAATGTCTTTTTAATGAATTCAAAACGCTTTTTATTAAGTTCTACATTTTTCCTTTGAAGTTTTAAAACCTCATAATTTTTCACCCATTCCCAATAGGTATTTTCTGCATCTAAAAGCAGTTCGTTGCTGAGAATAATTTGTTCTGCGCGCGTCATTTTTTCTGCCAATTTTGCTTGGTCTAGTGCAGCTCTTCTTTTGTCATACCAAAGATTTTTAGCTAACGGAATAGTCACTCCATAATTGTAAAGACCGCCTTTGGTATCGTTTTCGTTTAGTTTTTCTCCTGTCAAATAATTGTATCCTCCATTTACTTCTATTCCGTACCAAGTCGGAATTCCTAATTCTATATTTTTTTGATTATAGTAGAGAGTATTATCAATGTCTTTTTCACCTAATTTAGCACTCAAAACAGGATCGAAATTACCTCTAGCTTTGGTGATTTCGGCTTGTGCAATTTTGTTTTGCAATTGATACCTTTTGAGTACCGGATGATAATTTTTAACAATATTTAGAAATTCATTTTTTGACAAAAGCAAAGAATCTTGCGCTTGTAAAAAAGAGGAAATCATCATCAAAAATGTTAAAAACAATTTACTTTTTCTTTTCATCTGTTCCATTTTTTACCACATAATAATCAGGTGGAAAACCATTAATATTTCGCCATATTTCGTACCAAATAGGAACGTCATTTAGAATAGCCAATCCATTAACACCAGCACCCATCATAATCTGAGGAGGCCAAGGTTTGTCATCTTTATCTTGAATCACAAGTGCTTTGAACATTCCGTTTGCACTGATATTACCCTCCACAGCAATTACTTTTCCTTTAAAAGTACCATAACTGCTATTGGGCCACCCCGAAAAAACAATGGCTGGAAAACCATCAAAAATACACGTTACAGATTGTCCTTCTTTAATCAAAGGTAAATCTACAGGTTTTATGTAAAATTCTACGGCATAATCTACATTGGTAGGAACAATCATTCCTATACTTTCTCCATCTTTTAGAATTTCGCCAATTCCAGCTTTATTGATTTGGGTAATTTGCCCGTCTTGCGAAGCAATAATGTAATACAAACCTTTTCGCATTTTATAATTGGTGATTTGATTTTGAAGCTTTGCAATTTCGCCAGAGTTTCCTTCAATCTGACCAAGAGCCTGAAAACGGTCACCTTCTATTTTGCTAATTTTTTCTGTATATTCTTGTATAGCAGCATTTTGTTCAATTTGTGTATTCGTAATCTCTTGTCTAGTCTGGGCTACTTTGTTTTCTGCAGAAGTTTTTTTAGCTACAGTATTTTGGTATGAAGCACTTCTTTGTTGGAATTGCGTAAGAGATACTAAGCCTTCATCAAACATTTTCTTTTGTCTGTTAAATTGGTCTTCACTTAGTTTCAATTCATTTTTCACGGCTAAAAGTTCTGCTTCTTCTGCTGCCAATTTATTATTTAGCTGACTGATTTTTATCTTTAATTGACTCAATTTTAAATCTAAAGCATTATCTAGAGCGCTTAACTGAGAATTGGTAGTTTTTACTTTTGCAGAGTAGTAATCGCCTACCCCTTTTTTGGCAGACATTTGTTGCTCTGTACGTTCTACCAAAAGTGGGTCAAAATATTCATCTTTAATTTCAGAAATTTGAAGAATGGTATCTCCTTTTTTCACAAAATCACCATTTTTAACAAACCATTTTACGATTTTACCTGGTATGGGAGAATTTAACTGTTGAGGGCGCTGCTCTTGATATAGAGAGCTTACATTACCTGTAAGGCTAATATTCTGAGTCCAAGGCAAGAACAACCCCAAAATAAGTAAGGCCATAGAAATCCAAAACCATTTCTTGACATTATTATTTCTATGAATTAAATAAATCTTATCTTCTGATTGATATTTCATGGTTGTGATTATTTTTTAAATTGAACATTTCCGTTTGATAAAAATAAATGATGCTGTGCTTCTGCTATAAAACGCTCTTCCTTAGTCACCATGATGATATTTCTATGTTCAGACATTTTTTTAAGGTATCTCCAAATATTTTCTTTGAGATTTTCTCCTAGTCCTTCGAAAGGGTCTTCTAAAATTAGGAAACGTGTTTTTCCTAAAATCGCTCTTAAGAGTAAAATCATTTTCTTGGAGCTGAAAGAAAGTTGACTGTCAGTTTCACTAATCTCAGTATAATATCCATTGGTAAAATATTCTGTTAAATTTTCTACACCTAACTCTATTGCCGTTTTGGTAATATCTTCTGGTGTTACCTCAGGATTAGATATCTGTATATTCTGAAGAACAGTACCTTTTATAATGCCGACATCATTTAGATAAATGCCAATTTGATTTCTAAAAATATGTTTATTGATATTATTAAAAGGAGTCTTATCATATAAAATTTTACCAGTTGTAGGTTCATAAAAACCTGCAAAAAGATTCATCAAAACACTTTTACCAGCTCCTAGACTACCAGAAATAGCTGTGATGGTATTGGGTAAGATTTTAAAATTAACTTCTGTTAAGATTGGTGAAGAATCATTAAACGTAACGCTTACTTCTTTGAATTCTATTTCGAAGCCTTCTTGTGTATCTCTTAGACTTACTTCGCCATTATTCTCTTCTGGTAAATCTAGAACTTTAGACAATTTTACCATAGAAGTAATCATATCATAATAACTTTCTAAATTCTTGATGAGCTTTTCAACTGCAGACATTATCATAATTACCACAATTTCTGTGGCAATAAATGCCCCAATATTAAGTTGCTGATTTAATAATAAATAGGTCGCAATAGCCAACATCGTGAGTATAATAACCACTTTAAAAACGATAATGGTTTTATACTGAAAGTAAAGCACCTGGAAATGCGAGGTCCTATGTTCTAGATATTCTTCTACCAAGTGGTCTGTTTCTTTAAGGTGCATTTGAGTAGCAGAATTGTTTTTAAATGTTTTTACAGAATGAGCAATATCTTCTAGCCAAGAAGCTACAGCATACTTTTTATCACTTTCTTCAAGACTAGAGGCTATCCCTTGCTCCATGGTAATTCTAAAAATGAAAACCACTCCAAGAATAACCATTAAACCAAAAATTAAAAACCAAGGATGATAAAAAGACAACAATATTATCCCAAAAAATATTTGGATAATAGCCGTAGGAATTTCTAATAAAATTTTTGACATTCCTTTTTGTAAATTAGGCATATCAAAAAATCTGTTGACTAGTTCTGGCAAAAAATATTTATTGATTTTGGTAAGATTAAGTTTTGGCAACTTTTCTGCAAATGCGATAGAATATTCTACAAAAATTTTCTGTTGAATCTTCTCGATAATCTGCATTACCTTTAGTCTAAAAAAACCTACCAACCATGTTCCTATGACCACTAAAGCTATAAGTAAGTAGATAGAGGTAACCATGGTAGCACCCATTGCGTAACTTATAATCGCCTGAATACCAAGCGGTAAACTCAACTGAACCAAACCACTAAAAATAGCATAGAAATAAATATTTGCTACATCTTTTCTTTCTTTGGTAATAAATTTAAAAAGTTGAATACCTTTTTCTTTATAATTTTTATTTGCCATTTTATTAATGATTTAAAACATTGAATAGTAATTGATTAAGATAATTTAAAACATATTGATTGTGATTTTTCTTCTCCACATTATCCGTAAGTTTATTGAGGTGCTGACTAAAAAATTGCTGGTCATGAGATGTTTCTAATAATGTACTCGCCAAAGAGTTCGGGAACTTATAATCTGGCTTATATTCTCTAATAATATTAGAAATATAAAAGCAATAATTCTTAAGGGGTGCATAAGCTAGGTCATTATTAATTTCATCTACTTCTTTTACTAAATAAACTTTACTACTCTCACTTATCACAATAGAGTTTAACCTATCTAGATTAAAATCTAATAAACTATCATCTGTCACAAAGTTATAAGTTATTATTTCTAAAACCAATTCTAATTTTTCTTTTGAATTCTTTACATTGAGCAATCTCATTTTTGTAAAAAATTCTAGATATTGCCAATACCAACTCATAATATAGAGCAGCAATTTGTGCTTACTAGAGAAATATCTGTAAATAGTAGCTTCTGTGGTATTGATTACATGCGCCAATTTTTTAAATGTAAACTGCTCAAAACCAATTTCATATATTAAATCAATTGCACTAGTAACCATTGCTTTTCCAATAGTACTTTCATCTGGATCTTTTAGATATAGCGAGGGATTGACTTTAAATTTTAATTGAAATTCCATGAATATTTTTTTACAAAAATAGTACCAATTTCAAATAGATGAATATTTATTTTATCTATAATAGTTTTATAAATATCAATAATAGTATTACTATCAAATTAAACGTTAAAAAAAGCCTCTCAAAAGAGAAGCTTTGAAATTAAATGTATCAAATTGATCTTATTGAAGAGAAAATCTAATTTTAGATTTTATATCAGAAGAAGAATTTCCAATTAAAGCTTCGAACTCACCAGGCTCTGCAACCCAATCGTGTTTTTCAGGATCAAAGAAACTTAGCGCAGATTGATCTACAGTAATACTTACTTCTTTGGTCTCACCTGGTTTTAAATAAACTTTTTCAAAACCTTTTAATTCTTTAGTTGGTCTTGGCAAAGAAGATTTTAAATCACTAATGTACAACTGCACTACTTCCGCTCCTTCTCTATTTCCTGTATTTTTTACAGAAACTGTAAAGGTAATTTTGTCATTTCTTGAAATTTTGGTTTTATCAGCTTTTACTTTTCCAAATTCAAAAGTAGTATAGCTCAACCCATGACCAAAACTGAACAAAGGTTTTATATTTTTGGTATCGTGCCATCTGTAGCCAACAAAAATTCCTTCGTTGTACTTAATATTAATTACATTATTTTTATCTGTTCCTTTACCAGCAGCCATTTCTTCTTTATTACCAGGGTATTCTCCCATAGCGTGTGCTGCATTATCTTCTAATTTTACAGGGAAAGAAAAAGGTAATTTTCCCGAAGGATTGGCATCACCAGCCAAAATAGATGCTAAAGCATTACCAGCTTCTGAACCTAAATACCACGTTTGTAAAATAGAAGGAACTTCTTTTACCCAAGGCATAGAAACTGCATTACCTGTCACTAAAACTACCGCTAAATTTTTATTTGCTTTAGCTAAAGAAGAAATCAACACATCTTGATTGTATGGCAAAGAAAGGCTTTTTCTATCTGCGCCTTCACTATCTTGGAATTCACTTTTATTAAGACCACCAACAAAAACCACGAAATCTGCAGATTTAGCTACTTTTACCGCTTCGTCTATTAATTCTTTTTCTGAACGATTGTCTTTAAGGTTTTGACCTGTAATTACACCGTTATATTCACCTCCCGGATCACCTACATAACCTCTAGCAAAGACAATTTCAGCATCTTTACCAAAACGTTTTTTGATTCCATCTAAAGGCAAAGTTTCATATTTTACCTTCAGCGAAGAACTACCACCACCTACAGTCATCATTTTAACAGCATTCTCACCAATTACAGCTATTTTTTTAGTTTTATTAAGGTTTATTGGTAAAGTTCCGTTTTGATTTTGAAGCAAAACAATCCCTTCTTCTCCTATTTTTCTAGCTGCTTCTATATGCTCTGCCGAAGCTACAGAACCCAAAGGTCTGTTTTTATTTAAAGTAGTATGGAAAGCCAGTCTCAATAATCTTCTTACTTTATCATCTAGTTCAGCAGTTCCTACTTTTCCCGAAAGAATCATTTCTTTGTAAGGATTGGCTAAATAATAATTATCATACGCATTTTTGGTTCCTGCTGCTAAACCATCAGTCCAAGTTCCGAATTCTAAATCTAATCCATTAAAAATAGCTTGCTTAGTATCTGCTGTAGCTCCCCAATCTGAAATTACCACACCTTTATAGCCCCATTCTTTTTTTAGAATATCGTTAATTAAATATTGATTATGAGTAGCATATTGCCCTTTGTACAAATCATAAGCTCCCATTATAGACCAACTGTCACCTTCTTGCACCGCTGCTTTAAATGGCGGCAAATAAATTTCGTATAACGTTCTATCGTCTATAATTACATTACTTGTATGTCTGTATGTTTCCTGATTGTTGAGCGCATAATGCTTAACACAAGCTGCTACACCATTAGACTGTAAACCTTTGATATAAGGAACCACCATCTGAGAAGTCAAAAACGGATCTTCGCCCATATATTCAAAATTCCTTCCGTTCAATGGAGTTCTGTAAATGTTTACACCAGGTCCTAGCAAAATATCTTTTCTTCTGTAACGTGCCTCTTCGCCAAGAGAAACGCCATAAATTTTAGACATATTTCTGTTCCAAGTGGCAGAAAGCGCTGTAAGTGCAGGATACGCAATTATAGAATCATTAGTCCATCCTGCTTGATCCCATTCATCCCATTTTACCTCTGGGCGTACTCCGTGAGGACCATCTGTAGTCCAAAATTCTGGTATTCCCAATCTAGGAACACCTGGCGAACTGAACTTAGATTGTGCGTGAATCATGGCAATTTTCTCATCCAAAGTCATCTTAGAAAGTGCATCTTCTACACGTTGTTCTATAGGTTTTGAATCATCTAAATAAATTGGTTTTGCTTGCTGAGCATTGCTCATAGCAGAAAAAGCAAACATAGCTATGTATATTATTCTACGATACATCTTTGTTTTGATTTAAAAGATTGATACAAATATACAAATTTATTGTCTCATAATGAGATTTTATAAAATTTATTCAAAAAAAAACACACTCCTAAAAAAGTAGTGTGTTTTTTAAAATTAAAAAACTAAGTTATTTCTTAATCAACTTTGCTTTATATGAACTGTTTTTATCTTTTACAACCAACAAATAGCTACCTGATATTAAAGAAGATAAATCAATCCCTTGTTTTTCTAATACATTCTCAGAAAATAATTTGGTAAGAACTAATTTTCCATCCATATTATAAATTTCAACAGTTGCATTATCACTTAATTTATTTGCAAATTTAATTCTTACAAAATCAGTAACAGGATTAGGAAAAACTGAAAGTGCACCAAACTTATTGATATCAAATGTAGATAAAGTAGTATCCACATTTAAACAAACATCTGGCGAAGACGGAGTAGACTTAATTACATTATCATAAATTGCTACTACATTATAGCAGTAATTACCTGGAACAGTAATTGAATTATCTACGTAAATGGTATTCGTATTATCAATATTTGCTAATACATTACCATTTCTTTCAATTTCATAACCCGTAACATTATTACTATACCCTACATTTAATTGAGGCCAAGCTGGTTTTGGAGTTGCTTCTGTTGCCAAATACAGACTACCATCACTTTTCTCTTCTGCTGCTATCAATTTTTCTTTAGTTATTGATTCTGACACTAAATAATTGTTAAAAGATTCTGTAACTGTTCCTGGCTTTGAAATCTTCACATTATCTAAAGAAAGTAAATAATTGTCATAATTATTACTATAAAAAGCTAATCTAAACGGAGTTCCATCATAGTTAGTACCTAGACTTACTTTATTAAAATTTGAAGTTGAGGAGATTGTAGTTCCATCAAAAATCTTAACTCCAGCCTCAATTTGTGTTTTAGTAAGAGGATTGCTATCAGAAACTTTAACATAATATATTTTTAAATTATCAGGATATGCAACATCACCGTAGGAATTAAATGTAAGCTCATTATATCCAGAAGGTAAAGTAGAGATAACATTAGACACCAAATAATCGTCAGTCTGGATTGCTACCCCTGTAGTAGTATTCCAAGAGTAAACTCCTGCAACTATAGGCCCAGCAGATAGGACTACTCTCTTCCAAGTATTGCTATCTCCATTTGAATTTAGCACTTGCCAATCTGTAGGTGGAAAAGTAGTTGCGTCATAAGTTTCATTTATAAAACTGTCTTGATATTTATATTCAGGAACATCCCAATCTATAGAAACAGATGTCCCATTTTTAGTTGCTGAAACCGCTAATGGAGGATTTGTATTAGCTTTTACAATTATTGAATTTAATGCCTCAAATACTCTATCTCCGGCAGTTGTAGTATTGGTAAGCTTAACAGAATATGTTCCTGGCTTCTTAAATTTAACATTTAAATGCTCTGAACTAGCGGAAGTTCCTTCTAAATATTCAAACGAGCCTTCAGAATTTGGTGTAATAGTCCAATTGTAGGCAGTTGGAGCAGGAGATCCAGAACTCAAATTTGTAAATTGAACATTTTCTAAAGCATAAACATTTGTTCTATCAATAGTAAAATTAGCAGTTGCGTTTGGACTTACTACGTTTATATAAGAATATTTTTGTTTAAAAGCTGATCCATTAACATTTGTTGCGGTAAGTTTTACAGAATACTCTCCTTCTGCATTAAATCTCACTTGAGGAATTTGACTAGAAGCATTGGAAGCATTAACAAAAGTAACTGTATTAGGCGTAAATTCCCAGTTCCATGAACTTACAGCTGGATTAGATTCTGTATTGTTATCTAACCTAACATCTGTAGATGTTGTTATTCTATTAGTCCCATCTAATATTGTATAACTAAAGTCTGGTGTAGGTTTTCCTGCATCAGTATTTTGGATTTTAAAGTTATCAAGAGCTATAAGCCAACTACTTTTACCTGCATCATTATAATGTCTTAATCCTAAGTATTGCAACCCTGTTTTAGGTGCTACAAAATTAAACTCAACTTTTTTGTAGGTAGCGTTAGGTTCTGACTGTACCCAAGTAAACTTGTTCAATGAATTGGTCATAGATGGAACATCTCTGTTATCACCAACAAAAATTTCTAAATTCTCATTTCTAGTAGTATTTGACGAATTTTTAGCTATGTAGTAGGTTACTTTATAGTTTGACCCTGCATTGAGCAAAATAGGATTAGAAAATAGCCAATCATTGGCCTGTTGACCAGAATTAGAGGCTAATACAAATTGAGAACCATCATAAAGTAAAGTACTAGCTGTTGACAATTGAAAAGTAGGCGTAGTAGAAACTACATTAAGCACATTCCAATTATGTGATGAAAAGGAAGGCGCATTAAAATCTTCTAACATAACACTACCACCTACTCTAAGATCAGCAACTGTGGAAATTGCATTAGTAGATTTTGAATTATTACCTGCAATTGCGTCATCAGCTGCAATAATTTGTGCTGTAACTGTATATGGCGTAAACAATTCTGAAATTTCTGTCGTAGTAGAATTAATTTCTACGGTTTCTCCCACCAAGACACCTGTAGAATTTACAGTATTCTCTTGTAGTACAGTTCCTTTAGGATCTTTAATGATAAATTTAACATCAAAAGCACCAAAGTCACTAGTCCCAACATTTTTGATTGTAGCTTTTAATGGAGTACTTGTAGGAATGTCAATCTGCGAAACTTCAGCAGTTACTGAATCTAATAACAAATCTTTATTTACAGCAATTCCAGAAACACTGAGACCATAATCTACCCCATCTGTTGGAAGTGTTCCTTTGTGAGTGAATGTAAGAGTAAGCGTTCCTGATACAGGATTAGGTATATATACTTGCTCTACATTATCAACAATATTATCACCAGTTGTTGCAACATTTGCAGGATTTGCAGGATCTAAGACATATGGCAAATATGTTGTTCCATTTAATTCTACTCTCAAATCTAAATCATCAATTAATTTTGGTGTCCTATCATTTAAGAAAGATGGATTCTTGGGAGTAGTGTTTCCTACATTTGCTTTCGGAACACCAGGTCTATCATTCCATGCCAATGATGCTTTAAATGGAATCCCAGCTTGTGTTTGAAAAGTAACAGTAACTGTTTGACCATTAACCAATTTACCTTCTTGATAATCTGTTATTTTACCTTTATAATCAATGCTCTCTACGGCAGCTTTAGCATCAATTAATCCAAAACCATAGATATAATCAGGTCCAAGATTTCCAGCTTCTTTGGCAGTATTTACAATTAAACTTTTGACTAAAGGTGCAGAAAAATAATTTCCTGTTTTTTGTTTTGCAAATTCTTGAACTAAGGTTAAAGCCCCAGTAGTTGCAGGAGTTGCCATAGATGTACCACTCATTGTCATATATGCATCATTTCCTGTACTAGAAGTGGAATACAAATTAAAACCATCGGCTACTACTGTAGGTACAATTCTTCCATCATCAGTTGGCCCCCAAGAACTAAAACTTGTCATTTGCACACTAGATGGTCCAGTATATTCTATTACAGGCTGTACTGCACCAACCACAATAACATTTTTAGGTAAACTCCCAAATGAAACACAGTCATAACCAGTTGTTCCACCGTCTAATTCTTGTCCAGCTGGTCTTGAAGCAGGCCCCTCTCCTCTATGATTACCTGCAGAACGAACATAAGTATGCCAAGGAGCAGCTCTTAACATTTCATCTACTACCGCATCATATTCTGAATAATATCCAAATTTATAATCAATTGTAGAACTTACATTTCCATCGCCACCCCAAGAGTAAGTCCCATTTGATGAATTATATGTCCAACCTGCGTTATATCCGTAAGAATGGGTAGACAAAAGACCTTCTTGAATATTTAAAGAAGCTAGAAGTTCATTAAAAGTATCATTAAAATCATAACTAATGATATTTGCCTCAGGTGCCATTCCTTTGGCTTTTTTATCAACTCCAGTTGCTATAACAGTTCCTGCAACGTGTGTAGAATGGTCACTTAACGCAGTAGTAACTGTTCCTGTATCTGCTCCATTGGTAATTTTACCTGTAAGTTCTTGGTGTGTAGTTCTTATTCTACCTCCATCCCATTCTACAATTTTTAGATTTTTTCCAGATAATTCATAACCAGTACTACCTCCTTTTTGCAACAAATTTACACCAGAGGTGATGGCTGCTTTTTCATTTTCAGTTATATGATAAATTGGGTTTCCTAAACCATCTACATACACCAACTGCATAATTTTTCCATCTTTCCCTTCTACACGAAATGGAATGTTCTTTTTTGATGCAAAACTTTTTAGACTTTTTTCAGATAAAACAATTTTGTTCAATTTAGATTTTACTACAGATAAAGTCTTCAAATCTGTTTTAGACTTTAGCACTCTTTTTTCTTCTCCCGTTTGAGCACGCATACCTATAGAAACTAGGGTTAGAAAGCTCGCTATTGAATACAAAAAAGAAGATTTTCTAAAATAATTTTTTTTCATATAAATTTTTTTTCATTACATCTTGCTAAAATAACAATTTCGCAACAAAAAAAACACTATTCATGAATTTTATTCAAAAAAAATCCTTTTTCGAGGTAAGAATAGGATGCAAATAAAATCAAATTAAATCAATAAGATAATCGCCTTTTAAAACAAGAATTCCTTCTTCTTTTTTTTCTGGATGTTCTGTAAAACCTTTTAATTTTGAAGTTTTACCTTTTATAATTAAATCTTGAATTTGCTTCTCCGAAAGTTTTTTGCCAAAGACATGAAAAGGAACTTTAAAACCACATTCTTTGAATTCTTTACAACCAATCGCAGTTTTCCCTTTCATTAAAGGGTTTGTTTTACATTTGGGACAAGTAATTTCTTCCCAAACTATTTCAGATTTTTTGGTTTCTTTTTTCTCTTTAGATTCAGTTTTTATGGGTTTCTCTTCTTTCCAAGAAATGGCCTTTCCTCTGCTGTCAATTACTTTTTTGGTGAGTTGAGTTACCATTTCTATCAACTCGTCTTTGAAATTTTGTGCTTCGTATTCGCCTTTTTCAATTTTTCTGAGTTTTTGTTCCCATTCTCCAGTTAGTTCTGCACTTTTCAGCAATTCATCTTCAATGGTATCAATTAAATCAATACCAGTTTGTGTAGCAATAAGATTTTTACGTTTTTTTTCGATGTATTTTCTTTTAAAAAGCGTTTCAATGATATTGGCTCTTGTAGAAGGCCTTCCTATTCCGTTGTTTTTCAATAATTCTCGCAGTTCTTCATCTTCCACTTGTTTTCCAGCAGTTTCCATTGCTCTTAGAAGCGTAGCTTCGGTGTAAGGTTTTGGCGGAGAAGTTCTTCCTTGATGAATGAAAGGTTCGTGTTCTCCTTTTTCGCCTACTTTAAATTCTGGAATCAATTGTTCTTCGTCTTTCTCCTCTTTTTCTTCTTTCTCGGCATTATTTTTAGAATCTTTGGCATAAACAGCGCGCCAACCTGGTTCTAAAATTTGTTTACCCGAAGCTTTGAAATTTATGGTTCCTACTTGTCCTTCAACCAAAGTATTAGAAATTTTACATTCTGGATAAAAAACGGCGATGAAACGTTTTGCTACCAAATCATACACCAATTTTTCTTCTCTACTCAGATTAGAAGTTGGCGGAATTTCGGTAGGAATTATCGCGTGGTGATCTGTTACTTTAGCATCATCAAAAACTGCTTTAGATTTTGGAATTGGCGCTTCTAAAAGAGGAGCAATTAAGTCTGAATAAAAATTCATACTCTTTAAAATTCCCGAAATTTTTGGGTACAAATTCTCCGAAAGGTAAGTAGTATCTACTCTAGGATAAGTGGTGTGTTTTTTTTCGTAAAGACTTTGAATATAATTGAGTGTATTTTCAGCAGAAAAACCATATTTTTTATTGGCTTCCACCTGAAGTCCCGTTAAATCAAACAATCTGGGATTTTTTTCTTTTCCTTCTTTAATTTCAAAAGAAACAATTTCAAAAAGATTTTGTTTGAGATATTCTAAACCTTTTTCTGCTCTTTCTAAAGATTTTAATCTGTCTATTGCAGCACTGAAAACCACTTCTCTGTATTTGGTTTTCAGCTCCCAATAATCATCTTGCACAAAAGCATCTATTTCTTTTTGGCGTTTTACCAGCATTGCCAAAGTCGGAGTTTGCACTCTACCAATAGACAAAACTGCTTTATTTCCTCCGAATTTCTTGGTAAAAAGTCGGGTTGCATTGATGCCTAAAAGCCAATCACCTATTGCTCTCGCGTTTCCTGCTAAATAGAGATTTTTATAATCTTCGGCAGATTTTAGATTTTCAAAACCTTCTTTTATGGCGTCTTCAGTCAAAGAAGAAATCCAAAGTCTTTTTACGGGTTTATCACACTTTGCTTTTTGCAAAACCCAGCGTTGAATAAGTTCACCTTCTTGTCCAGCATCACCACAATTAATCACCTCATCACAATCTTTCACTAGACTTTCAATAACTTTGAATTGCCTTTCTACTCCGTTGTTATTGATTAGCTTAATTCCAAAATTTTTAGGAATAATCGGCAAAAGAAAAAGATTCCAAGCTTTGTATTCTGGTGCATAATCGTGCGGTTCTTTTAGGGTACAAAGATGTCCGAAAGTCCATGTTACACAATAACCATTGCCTTCCATATAGCCATTTTTAGGAGTTGTAGCTCCTAAAACTTTAGCAATATCTCTTGCAACGCTTGGTTTTTCGGCAATACAAAGTTTCATTAATAAAATTTAAATGGGGTGCAAATTTGCAATTTTTTTAAAAAAATACAATCATTATTATAAAATAAAAGTGAAATTTATCATCAAAGACTTAATAAATGATTAAAACAATTATTAAATTTGTATAATATAAACTATTATTAATTATAAACAACTATTAAACAAAACGTTATGAAGACAAAATTTTCAAAAATTACAATTCCTTTATTGTTACTTACTGGTATTTTCATCAGTTTCGCTTTTAAATTTGTGAATTGTGATGGTTACTCTGCCACCCAAAAAGGCATAAAAACTGAAACTACAGAGTATGATGCAAGCAACAATGTCACAGGAAAATCCACTTCTGAAGTCATTGATTCTAAAATGGTCGGTGGAAAAACTCTAGCTACAGTAAAAAGCACAGTCATTGATTTGAAGAAAAACAAAACTACTGAGTCTGTATTTGACGTAGAATGTGATGGAACTTCTACTACTGTAAATACCATTAAATTACTAACAGATAATCTAAAAAAGAGTAACACTCTAGGAGAATCTACAGCTTCTGGCAACAACCCTGTTACTCCAAATATTTTAAGTGTAGGACAAACTTTACCTGAAGCTAATATCAATATCAGCATTAAAGGAGAAATCAGCTTACAAAGTAATGTAAAAATGTATGACAGAAAAGTGGTTGCTATGGAAAAAGTAACCGTGCCAGCTGGAACTTTTGACTGCGCTGTAGTTACTTACACAGAAGACACCAGAATTTTATTTGACAAGATAAAAAACCATAAAGTATGGTTAGCAAAAGGAATAGGCGCTGTGAAATCAGAAGAATATGATAAAAAAGGTAAATTAGAAAAACGCACAGAACTTACAAGTATTACTCATTAATCTACAGGTCTTATGAAATAAAAAACAACCGATTTTTTCGGTTGTTTTTTTGTAAAATAAAGTGGAGGATATCGGGATCGAACCGACCACCTTTAGACTGCCAGTCTAACGCTCTAGCCAAATGAGCTAATCCCCCAAAATATCAATTATCTTTTGATTGCAAATAAGCATCAATAATTTCGAAAGCTTTTTGCTCATCTAGAATATTTACTTCTAATTTAAGAGCAGTCGCAGTAGGTGTAGACAGTAATGTATTAAGATATTTAGTATTAACAGAACAAGCAATGCCTGCATCTTCTAATTTCTTTTTCACAATCTGTATTTGTACCATTTCATCAGCTTCAAAAACAGACACTCTTGGTAATTCCGCACTCATATTTCAAAATTTAAGAAGCTAAAATTAGTAATTTTTCTTGAATCTAAAAAATTATTTTGTTGAAGTATATTTTTCTTTATACCTTTTGTATAATTCTTTTTGCTGATTATGAAGGTTTATTTTTCTACCATCTATAAAAGCTTCAGTAACTTGATTGGTCAATTGATCCAAGGCATCACCTTCTGAAATAAAAAGAGTCGCACTTTTGCCAACTTCTAAAGATCCAAATCTATCTTCAATTCCAAGAATTTTTGCCAAATTATAAGAAATACTTTGTAATGCTTTTTCTTTTTCAACCCCATAAGCAGCAGTAGTTCCGGCTAAAAAAGGCAAATTTCTAGAATCTTGATATTCGTGAGCACCAGAATAATCTAAACCATATAAAATTCCTTTATCTGAAACTAATTTCGCGAATTGATAGGGTAATCTAGGCGACATAGAATTCCCAGCTGGTAAAGAATGAACTCTGGTAATGATTAATGGGAAGTTGCTCTTTTTAATCTCATCTAAAATAGGTACTAATGCCGCATCACCTACTAATACTAAATTTCTGAGTTCTAAATCTTGTGCAAATTTTATGACTTCTAAAGCTTCATTAGCACTAGAAACTTCAACAAAAAGCTTAGTTTTATCAAAAACAGGTTTTATGGCTTCTAGCTTATAATCTTTAACGGGAGATTTTTGATAGGCTTTGGCTCTGGTAAATAAATTTTTAATTTCTTCTAATTTTTTAGTTCTCATTTCCTTTCTTTCCGCTTCTCTTTTTTCATCAAAAAAACGTGTAGAAATAGTAGGCCAAGACATATGTAAAGCATTATCTTTTTCTTCTACCGCGTCTTCCCAGTTCCAGCCGTCAAGATTCATAATAGAAGAAGTGCAAGAAATAGTTCCGCTTTTAAGAACTGGCTGAGTAAGCAAAATCCCATTGGTTCTAACCGTAGGAATTACATGGCTGTCTGTATTAAAAGAAATTAAAGAACGGACTTCGGGTGTAATATCATTAGCTTCTTGTGTATCATCAGTAGCTCTGGTTGCTTCAATCTCTACCAAACCTAGGGTATTATTCACCAAAATAAACCCTGGATAAACGTGTTTATTCTGTGCATTGATAACCTCAGCATTAGAAGGAATAGTTCCATTAATCTGAGTGATTTTTCCGTTTTCAAAAACAATACTTGCATTTTGCAAAACATTACCAGTACCTGTATGAATGGTAGCATTGGTAATAGCAATAGGATTTTTTTGTGTAGGTGCTGGTGCAGGTCTTTGCGACCATCCAAAAATTGAAATTCCTAAAAATATAATGGTTTTAAACTGTTTCATTTTCTAAAAATTAATGGGAATGAGAATGTTCTTCTGTTTCATCTAAAGTATCACAATGATATTGTTTTGGCTCTTCTTTTTTCAAAGGTTGAGTATTTCCTTTTTTGGTATCGTCTGAGAAAAGCATTTTTTGTACAATTCTATTCTTTTCGGCTTTTATTTTCTCATCTTTTAAGATTTGTTCTTTTGCATCAAATAGCAATTTACCATCTACAAAAGTCTTACTTACAGTTGCATAAATACTAAGAGGATTATCTGTCCAAAGTACCAAATCTGCATCTTTCCCCACTTCTATGCTCCCTATTCTATTATCAATTTTCAACATTTTAGCAGGATTTAGAGTTACGGTTTTCCAAGCATCTTCTTGAGAAACATTTCCGTATTTCACTAATTTTCCTGCTTCTTGGTTTAGTCTTCTTGCCATTTCAGCATCATCAGAATTAATTGCCGTATTTACGCCAGCTTGTAGAAGCAGTGCTGCATTATAAGGAATGGCTTCTCTCACCTCTTCTTTATAAGCCCACCAATCTGAGAATGTAGAAGCATTAGCGCCATGTTTTTCCATGATATCTGCTACTTTATAACCTTCTAAAATATGGGTAAAAGTATTCACTTTGAAACCAAATTTCTCTGCCATTTTCATAAACATATTGATTTCACTTTGAACATAAGAGTGACACGTAATAAAACGCTGAGCTTTCAAAATTTCTAAATGAGTTTCTAAACGAAGGTCTTTTCTGTAATTTTTATTGCTGGCTTTTTCTTTTTCGTATTCTAAAGCTCTGGTAAACCAAAAATCATAAGCTTGTTCTACCCCACCTCTAGACTGAGGGAAACGATTAGGATTATCTCCCCAATTGCTTTGTTTCACGTTTTCACCGAGTGCAAATTTTATAAATTTCGGAGCATTAGGAAATTTCATTCCATCGGCATTTTCTCCCCAAGCAAATTTCACGATAGATGATTGACCACCAATTGGATTGGCAGAACCGTGTAATTGTTGCGCAGAAGTTACACCACCAGAAAGTTGACGATAGAAATTGACATCATCAGGATTTAAAACATCTTCCATTCTTACTTCGGCAGACGAATTGCTTCCTGCTTCGTTTACACCTCTTGTTAAACCAATATGTGTATGTTCGTCTAGAATTCCGTTGGTTAAATGGAGATTGGTTCCGTCTATTTCTTCAGCATTTCCTTTGGCTAAATTAGCACCAACTTGTACAATTTTTCCTTTAGAAATTTTTACATCATAGTTTTTTACAATTCCTTTGTTAGTATTGGTCCAAACGGTCGCATTTTTAATGATATAATCTTTTTGTATAGGCAAAGTTTCGTTACCAAAAGCTGAAAAAGGATACCAAATTTTCCCTATTTCTGAAGGTTTTTTATCCTCCTCTTTTTTATCCTCTTTTGCCAATTCCTTAACGAAAGATATACTGTATGGAACTTCTTTTCCTTCTTTATTTAATGCAAAATCTTGTTTATTTTTAAAATCAGCAACAGGATAAAGAATTCTGTAATTTTGAAGGCTATCTTTTGGTAAGACTAATTCTAGAGCCATTTTATAATCAGTGAAATTCAGTTTTGCTTTACCGTCTTTTTTATCTTTAGAAACCGAAGCTTCAGGTTTATTGATTTTTCCTTTAATTTTTAAATCATAAGTTTGGTTGTTGATATTCAAAGAATATTCTCCTCTTACATCTACCTCAGGAATTTTATTTACCACAAAACTTTTTCCGTTTACCCAATTTTCATAAAGCATTGCATCCTTATTGAAAAGGTCTTCAGAAAAAATAACAAAATTGGCAATAGAACCTTTTCTAAGATTTCCCAAAGTATTTTCTACCTTAAAATTTTTAGCAGGTCTATCGGTAAGTGCTGCCAGAATTTCTTCTTTAGACAAACCATTTTTATATAACTCTCTTAATTTCGAAAAAAAAGTAGATTTGTCTTTTAATTTATTCATCGTGAAAGAAAACGGAACGCCTTCTTTAGAGAGATAAACTGCATTGTAAGGCGCCATTTCCCAATGTTTAAGCACGGCTACATCTGCCGCTTCTACATCTAGTGCATCGTTTACTTGATAGGCTTTCGGATATTCTAAAGGCAAAATTAGATTTCCGTTGGTTGCTTTTATTTCTTTTGCTCTTTGATATTCATTACCAGAACCTAAAAAAGTGAACTGAAAACCTGCTTCATCGCCTATTTTATCAGCTCTTAAAACATCCCATTTTTCGGAAGTCTCTATAATGGTTGGTAATTTTTTATATTTATTAAAAGCTTCTAAATTCAGATTTTTTTGTTCTAAATTTCCTCCTTTTTCATACCAATCTGCATCTAGATAAGTTTGTCTTAACAAAGCAATAGAACCAGTAAGAGACGTAGGATAAGACTGTTTAGAGCTTCCTTTATCAAAAGACAAAAGAAAAGCTGCGTCTTCTTTCACAATTTTATCCGAAGGTTTACCTTGACCTAAAGTTACTAAAACTGCAGAACCACGTACAATTCCGTCTTGGTTGAAAGCTAGAGCAGCGCCAAAACCTTGAGACAAATATTCTTCGTAGTTTTTAGATTGATTGGTAAAGGTATCTGCTGCTCTGGTGTAAGATTTTACAGCATCATTATAAGCTGCAAAAGAAGCCGTATTTGGTAAATAAATACTTCCGCTGTTGTACTCTTTGCTTTCAGATTTTTCCACACCAATGTTAGTATAAGAATCTATAAAAGAAGGATATACATAAGCTCCTTTACCATCAACAACTACTGCATTTTTAGGAATAGAAACCTTCCCAGATTCTAGTATTTTACCATTTTGGACCACCAAAACAGCATCGTTAATCACTGTTTTATAATCTTGATAAAGTGTAATATTTTTAATTACATATAGGCTTTGGTCTTTGGTGGTGGTATCATTTTGCCAATACCCAACTTGAGCAGAAATAATCCCAGAAAAAACCAAACCTAAAGAAATAAAGAATTTCTTCATATACTTTTCATTTATTTTTATAATTAAGGCTAAAATAACAATTTTATTCTAATAACCTTATATTTTTGAGGGTAATTCAAAAAATAAAACCGAATTTTATAAATAAAACTCGGCTTTTGTAAAAATAATCCTAATAACTATAACTGTACAATTTTCTCTATCTTTTCTAAAGCATATTCTAAATCTTCTTGTGATACGTTTAAGTGAGGACGAAAACGCAATGAACGGTCACCACAAATCAAAATAATGACATTCTCTTCATATAATTTTTCTTGAAAATCTTTTCTTATTTCGCTTGTTGGCAAGTCAAAAGCGCACATTAATCCTCTTCCTCTTGCATTGGAAATCAAATGAGGATATTTTTCTTGTAATTTTTGTAAACCTTCAAGTAAAAATGCACCTTGTTTTTGTACATTTTCGAGTAAGTTTTCTTTTTCTATAATTTCTAAAACCAATTGAAACCTCAACATATCAATAAAATTTCCACCGAAAGTAGAATTGATTCTAGAACTTTCTGCAAAAACGTGGTGTTCTACTTCATCTAATTTTTCTTTACTCGCCAAAATCCCACAAACTTGAGTTTTCTTGCCAAAAGAAATTACATCTGGTACTACGCTAAAATTCTGAAAAGCCCACATTTTACCTGTAATTCCGATGCCAGTTTGAACTTCGTCAAAAATCAACAACATTTCGTTTTCGTCACAGATTTTTCTTAATTCTACGAAAAATTCGTCACGGAAATGATTGTCACCACCTTCCGCTTGAATCACTTCAATAATAATACACGAAACTTTTTCAGGATTCATTAAAATTGCTTGTTCTATTTCTAGCAAAGCCAATTGTTCGTTTTTGATGGTTTCCTGCAAATTTTCTTCGGTTATTGGGAAATACAATTTCGGATTGATGATTCTAGGCCAATCAAAAAGTGGAAAATATTGATATTTTCTTGGATCTGAAGTATTGGTTAAACTCAAGGTATAACCGCTTCTTCCATGGAAAGCTTGTTTGAAATGAATTGCCATAGAACCTTCGGTTTTGCTTCCTTTTTGCCAATTTTTTCTGGTTTTCCAATCGAAAGCAGTTTTCAAGGCATTTTCTACCGCAAGAGCGCCACCTTCCACAAAGAAACAATACGGCAATTCTTTAGGAATCGCAATTCTACTAAAAGTTTCTACAAAATCTGCATATTCTTGCAAATAAACATCAGACATTGTAGGTTTGAAGACCGCCATTTTCCCGAGCCAAGCAGATTTTTCAACAATATACGGATGATTATAACCAACCGAAGCCGAACCAAACATAGAAAACATATCCAGAAATTTGTTGCCCGTCAATCTATCTACAATCCAAGAACCGTGAGATTTTTCGTAATCCATCACGAAATCAAAACCATCGGCTAAAATGTGTTTTCCGAGGGTTTGTTTTACTTTATTGCCAGTTACTTCGTGGCTTAATTCTATTGTTTTGTTCATAACTTTTTTTTGTTTCGGGTTTAAGGTTTAAGGTCTAAAGTTTTTTCAAAATCTGATTTTATTTCTTTTAGTTTCTCTTTGTATAAATAATAAATCAAAAACATTAGAGAGAAAGAAATTATTGGGAAAACAAATATTAGTGGAAATTATTTTATCTCAAATATTACTAAATATCCGAAAGTAAAAATAAAAATTAAGAAGATTAAAAAGAACAAGAAAGATCTAAATCTTGGTCTAATTATTATTTCTATTTGTGTATTTTTATTATTTTGTTCAAAAGTTCCAAAAATATTTGGCTTTAAACCATATCTACTTGGTAATACTTTTTGTATTCTGAATTTGTTTTCTTTAATTATTCCTTCAAATAAAAAATTTCTATCTGGATTTATATTGAAAAAAGTTTCATCTGTAGTATTATTCTTAAGTAAATCAATTATTTGATTTACTTTTTTAGCAGAATAATATTTCTTTCTATCAATAAACATTTCTACAAATCAAACTTAATTCCTTGTGCTAAAGGTAAATTTGTGGTGTAATTAATGGTGTTGGTTTGTCTTCTCATATACACTTTCCAAGCGTCGCTTCCAGATTCTCTTCCGCCGCCAGTTTCTTTTTCTCCACCAAAAGCTCCGCCAATTTCTGCACCAGAAGTTCCGATGTTTACATTGGCAATTCCGCAATCTGAACCAGCATGAGAAAGGAATTTTTCGGCTTCTCTTAAATTATTGGTCATAATTGCAGAAGATAAACCTTGCACTACTCCATTCTGAATTTCGATGGCGTTTTCTACGTCTCCAGAATACTTTAACAAGTATAAAATCGGGGCAAAAGTTTCGTGTTGTACCATTTCAAAATGATTTTCTGCTTCCACAATCGCTGGTTTTACGTAGCAACCACTTTCATAGCCTTTTCCTTTTAAAACTCCACCTTTTACAAGAAGTTTTCCGCCCTCTGTTTCTACTTTTTTCAAAGCATTTTCGTACATTTTTACAGCATCTTTATCGATTAGCGGACCAACATGATTGCTTTCATCAAGCGGATTTCCTATTTTTAATTGTCCGTAAGCTGTAACCAGGGCATCTTTCACTTTTTCGTACATACTTTCGTGAATGATGAGTCTTCTGGTAGAAGTACAACGTTGTCCCGCAGTTCCTACCGCTCCGAAAACCGCACCAATAACCGTCATTTTAATATCTGCATCAGGAGTTACAATAATAGCGTTGTTTCCGCCTAATTCTAAAAGAGATTTTCCTAATCTTGCCGCTACATTTTGAGCTACAATTTTCCCCATTCTTGTAGAACCAGTTGCCGAAATAAGAGGAACTCTGGTATCTTTTGCCATTAAATCGCCAATTTCTGCATCACCAATTACCAAACCAGAAATTCCTTGAGGTAAATGATTATCTTTAAGAACTTCAGCAATAATATTCTGACAAGCAATGCCACAAAGTGGAGCTTTTTCTGAAGGTTTCCAAATGCAAACATCGCCACAAATCCAAGCTAGAGCAGTGTTCCAACTCCAAACTGCAACCGGAAAATTGAAAGCAGAAATAATTCCTACAATTCCTAGAGGATGATATTGTTCGTACATTCTGTGTCCTGGTCTTTCTGAATGCATCGTGAAACCGTGTAACTGACGAGATAAACCGACTGCAAAATCACAGATATCAATCATTTCTTGTACTTCACCCAAACCTTCTTGCAGAGATTTTCCCATTTCGTAGGAAACCAGTTTTCCTAAATCGTCTTTATGTTTTCTTAATTTTTCACCGAATTGCCTCACTATTTCTCCACGTTTAGGAGCTGGCATTAATCTGAATTCTTTAAAAGCTATTTCGGCTTCGGAAATTACTTTTTCGTAATCTTTTTTAGATGAAGAAGTAACTTTAGCGATTAAATTTCCATCAACGGGTGAATAACTTTCAATTACTTTACCTGTTGCAAACCATTTTCCGCCAGTAGAAGTTCCTTTGTTTTCTTTTTTAATTCCTAAATTTTTGAGAACTTTTTCTATCCCGAAATCTTTATTTTTTTTTGCCATTTTTTTTGAATTTGTTCCTTAGTAAATATAAATATATTTAGTTATAAACATAAAAAAAGTTTAAATAATTCAAAAATTCAAATCCTTTTCACTGAAACACAGAAAAATATTAAGAATAATTATTTATAAAAGGTTAATTGTAAAAATAAAATATCTACAAGGAATATTAATCTCTATTAACACATCAATGAATTTTAGGATTAAAATAATACATTTGCAAAAAAATTCCCTCGAATCCTGATAAAAATGACAAAACACGAAATTGTACTAATGAGTATTACCGGCGAAGACAAACCTGGTGTAACCTCTTCTCTTACTGAAATCCTAAGTAAACACAATGCGACTATTTTAGACATTGGTCAAGCAAATATCCATCAATCATTATCCTTAGGTATTCTTTTTCGCTTAGATCCAGATATGCAAGGAAATATTTTGAAAGATTTACTTTTTAGGTCTTATGAATTGGGAGTAAACGCTAAGTTCACTCCTATCAAAAGAGAAGATTATGATGCTTGGGTTTCTAGACAAGGAAAAGAAAGTTTCGTGATTACCCTACTTGGTCAGAAAATCGAAGCCGATCAATTATCACAAGTAACCCATGTTATTGCTGAACAAGGATTAAATATAGACACCATCAAACGTTTGACGGGCAGAATCCCGCTTGATAGTGAAGATGATTCGCAAAATAGGTCTTGTATAGAACTTTCGGTGAGAGGAACTCCACAGAATTTGAATTTAATTCACGAAAAATTTGTGAATCTGAGTGGTGAATTAGACATTGACATTTCTTTCCAAAAAGATAATATTTATAGAAGAAACAGAAGACTAATCTGTTTTGATATGGATTCTACCTTGATTAAGACTGAAGTAATAGACGAATTGGCTGATAGAGCTGGTGCTGGTGAAGAAGTACGTGCCATTACAGAAGCTGCCATGCGTGGTGAATTAGATTTCAGTGAAAGTTTTAAAAAAAGAGTTTCTCTTTTGAAAGGTTTAGATGAATCTGTGATGCAAGAAATTGCAGAAAATCTACCCATAATGGATGGTGCAGACCGACTAATGCATACCTTGAAAAAATGCGGTTACAAAATTGCTATACTTTCTGGTGGTTTTACGTATTTTGGAAATTATCTTAAAAAACGTTTTGGAGCAGATTATCTTTATGCCAACGAGCTAGAAATTATTGACGGAAAACTTACAGGGAAACACTTGGGAGATATTGTTGACGGAAAAAGAAAAGCAGAACTTTTGAAATTTCTAGCACAAGTAGAAAAAATAGAACTAGACCAAGTTATTGCTGTGGGTGATGGTGCTAATGATTTACCAATGCTCAATATTGCAGGATTGGGAATTGCTTTTCATGCGAAACCAAAAGTAAAAGAAAACGCTAGACAATCTATATCTTCTATTGGATTAGACGGTGTGTTATATTTTTTAGGCTTTAGAGATAGACACATCAACGAAGAATTTTAAACAAACGTTTTATAGATATAATAAATCAAGATTATTTTATCCTAAAACATTAATTATTTATTTTTGTAAAAAATAGCTGGTTTGGAAGATACGGAAGAAAAAAAACTCCCAAAATGGAAAGCACTGCTTAAAAAATACGGATGGATAGGAATTTTATTTTTCTCAGTAAAAGGTACTATTTCACTTATTGCAATCATTTGGGGAGCTAATGCATTAAAAGGATGTATTTAATTTTATTGAAATGATTTTCAACCACTTATGATAATAATTAATATTTTGTTTTAACCTATCTTACTTTTTTAAATCTTATTGATAGAAACCAAAAACAAAATAATAATATGAAAAATTTAGTTTTAAGCATTACAATTTTAGCATCAGTATTGAGTTTTGCTCAACAAAGAGAAGATAGAAATCTAAGAGGCGAAAGAAAAAGAGTGGCTCAAGGCGTAAAATCTGGAGAAATCAACAAAAAAGAAGCCGCGGTAATTCACGAACAAGCTAAAGATGTGAAACAAGCCAAAAGAGCTGCTGCAGCAGATGGACAAATTACTGTAAAAGAAAAAGCAAAAATTGCAAGGCAAGACAGACAACTTGATAGAACCATCAGAAGAAAGAAACACAATTGATGATTACTATATTTTTACTTAACACAAGATTGGAGAAGAACTAGTTCTTCTCCTTTTTTTAGTAACATTGGTTACTTTTTATTTATTCGGGTTTTTCTATTTTGCATTAAAATAATAATATGAAAAAAAAATTATTCTTAAGTATTGTTTTGCTCTCTTTTATAGGGTGTAAAAAAACTGAAAAGAAGGTAGAAATAATACCAGAAACCAAAGTGGAAGAAAAAGTGCTAAAACAAAAATCACTAAATTTTGCCTTGGAAACTAAAGAATTGCTAGGCAAAAATCTTCAAGAAAAAATTAAAGAAGGTGGCGCAGAAAATGCTCTAAATTTTTGTAATATTAATGCCATACCACTAACAAAAAGCATATCAGACAAGTATAAAACCAACATAAAGAGAGTTTCTGACCAACCCAGAAACCAACTGAATACTGCCAGCGAAAAAGAAAAAAAACACATTAATCTTTTCAAAGAAAGAATTGCAAAAGGCGAAGAATTAAAACCAGAACTTGTAGACAATCAATTATATGTTCCTATAGTAACCAATGCTATGTGTTTACAATGTCACGGAAACATAGAGGATAACAATCCTCTACTTGCTGCAAAAATAAAAAAACTATACCCCGAAGATAAAGCCACTGGATACAGTGAAAACCAAGTAAGAGGAATTTTTGTGGTAGACTTACCAAAATAAATAAAAAAAACATCTCAAAAGAGATGTTTTTTTATCTAAATATCAGCCAAAATTTCTTCTATATAAATAAATTTGGCTTTTTCTATTTTAATAGATTCTTTTTCTAAATCTTCTCGCAATCCTTTACCCATTCCTAGATAGAGCAAAAGGTCTGCTTTAGAAATAATTTCAATCAATTCATCATGATGATGAACTTCTCCACTATGTCTTCCGCAACAACCTTCACCATGATTATGAGAATGCAGATTAGGTTCGTAATTTTTAGAAACCAATTTACCATTTTCTATTACATAAAAAGCAAATTCTTTACATTTTCCAGTATGAGCTGCTACGGTTTTTCTGTCGTTGGTTGGGATTGCGATTTTCATTTTTTAATTTAATTTATTTTGTTTTTCTAATTTTTTAAAAAGCCAAAAAACGATTTTGTATGTAACATAAATCATTACTGGCAAACTGATGAATTGTATAATTTCTTTGGTGTACATTTTTATATTGTTAGGTTGTAAAATCGTAAAATTGTTTAATAAACGTGTGCCTCTGTTTCATTTAAATCTTTTTCGGAAATGTTTTTGGCGTCTAATTTTCTCCAAACTAAAGCAATGTAAGCCAAAACAAAAGGCACTAACAATGAAACATAACTCATTGTTCTCAATGTAAATTCACTAGAAGAAGAGTTGTAAATCGTGAGAGAATTTTGCAAGTTATAAGTTGATGGATAATACGCTGTATTGTTAAAACCTGCATTGAGAAGTAACATCCAAACAGTAAGAACCGTCCCAATTCCTGAAAACCAAATTCCGTTTTTACTTTTTTGGAATACATTGATGAAAATTCCCATTAAAACCATCACTACTCCAACTAAAAACACGACTAAAACAAAAGGCATTTCTAGAAAATTATTCAAATATTTATGAGCTTCCATAGAAACTTTTTGATTGGTAGGATTCACAGCAAAACCATCGATAAATAATAACCTTATCAACCAAAAAAGAAAGAAAACCAAGAACAAAACGCTATTTATTTTCAAACTTTTTATTGAATTTCTTTGAATATTATGATTATCAATGATTTTTTGAAAATATAAATTCGCTAAAATTCTTGCTAGGAAAAAAACGGCTAATCCTAAACTTATATTTTGAAGAAAAGCAAGTTTTTCTACCGTCCAAATTGCTTCTAAACCATTAAATGGAGTTTCCCAAGAAGAAATTATCGGCATTTTTTGTAAATTTTGATTGATAATATTTCCTTTTTCTACAGAAAATTCGGCACCTGTAAAAAACGTAGAAACTGCTACTCCTAATAAAATACTACCTAAAACTCCATTCAAAAAAAGAAAAGTATCGAAGGTTTTAGTACCTAAAAAATTATTGGCTTTGCTTCTAAATTCATAAGAAACCGCTTGAATAATGAAGGCAAAAAGAATTGCCATCCAAACCCAATAAGCGCCACCAAAACTGGTAGAGTAAAACAATGGAAAAGACGCAAAAAATGCACCACCGAAAGTAACCAATGTAGTGAAAGTAATCTCCCATTTTCTACCTGTTGCATTCAGAAGCATTGTCTTTTCTTTTTCGGTTTTGGCGATTGAAAAGATGAGTGTTTGACCACCTTGAACAAATAACATAAAAACCAACAAAGCACCAAGAAGCGAAACAATCATCCACCAATAATGCTGTAAGCCGTTATAATCTAAAAATGAAAACATTTTGTAAAATTTAAAAGTTAAAAATTCTATTTCCTAAAATTAATGAGCTGAACGATTTTTGATTGCTGAAAGCATAATCTTGATTTCCGCAATTAAAAGTGTTGTGAAAATCACAAGGAAGAGAAAAAACGTAATTTGTACACTATAAGCATCTATCTGTGAAACTGCTGCAATATTGGGCAAAAGATTCTGTATCGTCCAAGGTTGTCTTCCTACTTCTGCAACAATCCAACCTGCTTGTGAAGCGACATAACCGAAAGGTATGCTCCAAAGTGTAAGCCTCAAAAGAGTTTTGCTATTATCTATTTTTCCTTGTAAAATTTTAATGAAAAGTAAAACAAACAACACCAAAAACCAAGTTCCTAAAATCACCATAATGTGAAAAGAATAGAAACTCATTTTCACATTCGGGATGAGCATATGAGGATCTTTCCCGAAATAATAACCGTAACCGAAATCATTTTCGTGAGTTCTGAAAGTTGCCAGTTCTTTTTCAGCATTGGTTGCATCTCCAGATTTTTTGAATTTAATATAATTTCCGAGTGCATCAATAGCGATTTTACCACTGTTAATTCTTTCTTGATAAGAAACTATTCCTTCTTTTTTATTACCATGAACCAAATCATTGATTCCTGGAACAAAAGCATCACCTTGAAGAAAAGCCAAATATGACAAAGCCATTGGAATTTTAACCTCAAAAATGAATTTTTCTCTATGATGTTCATCTTTTTCAGGATCTCCGAAAATTCCCATTGCAATGAGTGGAGCACTTCTATCGCCTTGATACAAACCTTCCATTGCTGCCAATTTCATCGGTTGAGTTTTGGCAACTTGCCTTGCAGATTCGTCACCACTCCACATGGTTACGATGGTGGCTAACAAACCAAAAACGGTAGCAACTAAAATGCTTCTTTTACCAAGAACCACATCTTTTTTCTTTAAAATAAACCAAGCGCTAACTCCAGCAACAAACAAAGAAGCTACGATATAAGAGGAAATTACGGTGTGTAAAAATTTATTTACAGCCACTGGATTCATGAGAACTGCCCAAAAATCTACCATTTCATTTCGCATGGTATCTGGATTAAACTCCATTCCTACAGGATGCTGCATCCAACCGTTTGCAACCAAAATCCACAATGCAGAAAGATTAGAACCAAGAGCAACCAACCAACTCGAAAGTAGGTGAAATTTCTTGCTTACTTTATCCCAACCGAAAAACATAACGGCAATAAAAGTACTTTCCATAAAGAAAGCCATGATTCCTTCAATAGCTAAAGGAGCGCCGAAAATATCACCTACAAACCAAGAATAATTGCTCCAATTGGTTCCGAATTCAAATTCCATGATAATTCCTGTGGCGACACCAATCGCGAAATTAATTCCAAAAAGTTTCATCCAAAATTTGGTAATTTCTTTCCACTTTTCATCGCCTGTTTTCACGTAAATGGTTTCCATAATAGCGATGATAAAAGTGATACCTAAAGTAAGCGGAACAAAAAGCCAATGGTACATTGCAGTAAGTGCAAATTGCGCTCTGCTCCAATTGACGAGTTCCCAATCTATATGACCCATAAAATTGTAATTTTCCTATTTTTTGATTTCAGTTAATGTGTTTTGTAGATATTCTATTCTTTGTTGATTATTATCAAAATTGGTTTTTAAGAAATCTTTAAAGAAGAACATTTTGAGAATACCAAACATGATAAACAGTTTAATAATAGCAATTGCCCAAAGTAGTTTACTCTCTCTAGACATAATACTAAAGCCATGTTTGTAGATTTTTATCAATTCAGAAAATGGAAATAGTAGAATTTGATGAAATTTATTTTCTAACATTTTCGTTATTTTTCGATTTGTATTTTCAATTGCAAAGTTATTTACCAAACTGAAAAAAAATTGGTATGCAATATTTCATTAATGGTAATATTTATGTAACTGATGAAAATTCATTACAAAATCGTACATTTGAAATAAATAATTTTGAACACATGAAAACAAAATTTTTCATTTTTCTTTTATCAATATTTATTGTGTCTCTGCATCAATCGCAAGAGAAAATGCCCAAAGTTATCTCTGGTAAAGTAGAAAGAATAGAAAATTTTTCATCAAAATATGTAACCGCAAGAAATATAGATGTTTGGTTACCAGAAAATTACTCAACTAAGACAAAATATGCCGTTTTGTATATGCACGATGGTCAGATGCTCTACGACCCAGAAATGAGCTGGAACAAACAAGCATGGAATGTAGATGATGTAGCTTCTGAGCTTATAAAATCCGAAAAAACAAAACCTTTCATTATTGTAGGAATCTGGAACGGAGGATTAACCAGACACCCTGATTATTTTCCGCAAAAACCTTTTGAAAATTTAGCTCAAAAAGACAAGGACACCATAGTTGGTCAACTGCAAAAAGCTGGTAGAACCAAAGAAATTTTTCAACCAAAATCTGACAATTATCTAAAATTTATAGTAGAAGAATTAAAACCTTTTATCGACAAAAAATATTCTGTGTACAAAGACAGAAATAATACATTTATAGCAGGTAGCAGTATGGGCGGATTAATTTCTATGTATGCTATTTGTGAATACCCGAAAGTTTTCGGTGGGGCTGCTTGCCTTTCTACGCATTGGCCCGGAACATTTACTTTAGATAACAATCCTATTCCCAATGCATTTTTAAATTACTTAAAAAATAATCTTCCAAACCCAAAAAATCATAAAATCTATTTTGATACAGGCGACCAAACTTTGGATGCTTTGTACCCTGAAATCCAAAAAAAGGCAGATGCCATAATGAAAGAAAAAGGTTATGATTCAAAAAACTGGACAACTGGTTACTTCCCAGGAGAAAGTCACACTGAAACCTCTTGGAATAAAAGACTAAATATTCCACTAGAGTTTTTGCTGAATAAAAATTAAAATAAAATTACTTTTTCTAGCTCAAGAAGTTTTTGTTTTCGCCAAATTCCGCCACCATAACCTGTAAGATTGCCATCACTGCCAATTACTCTATGACAAGGAACTAGGATTGATATTTTGTTCATTCCGTTAGCGTTAGCTACAGCACGAACTTTGTTTCTATCTCCTAAAACTTCAGCTTGTTTGGCATAACTCCAAGTTTGTCCGTAAGGAATTTTCATTAAAATTTCCCAAACTTTTTTTTGGAAATCACTTCCTACGAAATCCAACGGAACGGTAAACTCAGTTCTGTTTCCTTCAAAATATTCTGAAAGTTCTTTTTCTAAAATATCAAAAAAAGGATTATCACCTTGTATTATATTGGCATTTAATGATTTAGAAAGGTGCTTCAGTTCTGTTTCTAGCATTTTACGGTCTGTAAATTCTAGCATACAAATCCCGTTTTCAGTTGCAGCAGCATACATTGTTCCTAGGGGAGTCTCGATGCGTTTCAAATCAATAACTATCTGGTTTTTAGAATTTTTTGGAGAAACACCGAAAACGTTTTTAAAGCTTTCGTTAAACCCACTTAAACTTTCGTAGCCACTTTCAAAAGCAGTTTCGGTAACACTCTCCCCTTTTTGAATTTTCTTAAAAGCCGAATTTATTCTAAACATTCTTTGGTAGGCTTGAAACGTAATTCCATGATTTTTAAGAAACCATCGCCTCATAGTTGCAGGTTCTATTCCACGTTTTACCAAATCATAATCTTTGAACTTCAACGATGGGTTGTCTGACAATTCATTTATAATTTCTTGAATATATTTTGGGGTTTCATTGAGTTTTTCTAATGGTTTACATACTTTACAAGGGCGATAACCTTTCAAAATAGCATCTTTGGTATTGTCAAAAAATTCTACATTTTCTGGTTTAGGTTTTCTGGCAGTGCAAGTTGGTCTGCAAAAAATACCTGTAGTTTTTACGCCCATCCAAAAAATGCCTTCAAAACTGGCGTCTTTATTATATGAGGCATTGTACATTATATCTGCTGAAAGATTCATCGATTCAAAATTTATTTTCCAAAGGTAAATGAAACCTAATTTTTTGACAACCGAAAAATGGACAAGTAATAAAAAAGCCGGAAAGAATCCGGCTAAACTTAATATTATAAAAAAATTATTCTACAGATAATATTTCTACTGAACCTTTATTTTCATGAAACATTTTACACTTAGGTTCTATTGTAGTACTGCACTTTCCTACTCCTCTATAAGATACGGATACTCTTGCTCCATTTTGAAAACTATTTAGCATACTAGAGTTGCATACTAAGTAATCTGAATTATTATTATCAAATTTCACATAAGTTCCAGTACAGTCCTTAATTACTGTTGCACCTCTTTTAGCAGATGTGTCTGGTTTAATTGGCTGTGGCAAAGTAGTCACACAAGAAATAGCTGACATTAGGAATAAGATTCCTAAAAGTTTAAATAAATTTTTCATCGTAATATTTTTTTTGGTTGTATAAAATTACAAAAAAAAACAAATAAAAATAAAAAATATTTACAATTTCTAAATTATGACTAAGAATTTACAAAAATTCACTTACTTTTTAGGTTCATTTTTCTTTCTAATCTCACCTTCTACTTTTTTGATATTTTTGAGGTGGTCTATGATTTGTAAAGTTTCTTCTACATTCTGAATTTCTACCGGTACATCTGCTCTGGTTTTGTCCCACTCAAAAACTAGGTTTAATTTTTCATCTGTAATATCTTCGAAATTAATGGTAAAACGCTCCATTTTATCGTTCATCATTTTCACAGGAACAGTGGTAGTAGCTACATCATCTTTAGCATCATAAGTATAAGCTCCCCAATTGTTAATTCCTTTGTTTAGGATAACTTTCCATTCTTTTTCTTGTGGCACAATGTAGACAGCATACACTCCTTTCTTAACTTTTTGTCCTCCAAAAATTACATCTTGCCCAAAGGTAATTCTAGAAGCTTCATTAGCACCAGCTCTCCAAACCTGACCAAAAGGCACCAATTCTCCGAAAATTTTTCTTCCTTTCACAGCAGGTCTTCCGTATTCTACAGAAATTTTAGTTACAGAAAATTGTTGTTCTACCGCTTGTCTAGGACTTACCGCTGGTATATTGTATTGCTGAGAAAAACCAAGCATTGCTACATTTAGAAATGCGAAAAGTGAAATTCTTTTTAACATAAATATCATTTTTAAATTTTTGATAAAGATAATATTTTTTAAAACAAAAAACCTCTAAGAAATAAAATCTTAGAGGTTATCTATTAAAAACTTAGTAAAAATATTTCTTTGCTTCGCAAAAACTTTGACAAAGTAGATTTACATAGCTTCCATTTTAAAGTTCATACTTTCTATTACTTTTACCAAAGCAGCTACGGTATCCATAGAAGTGAGACATGGTACCCCATTTTCTACAGAAGTTCTTCTGATTTGGAAACCATCTCTTTCAGATTGCTTTCCAGATTTGGTGGTGTTTACTACGTATTGTACTTTTCCTTTTTGGATCAAATCAATTAAATTTACATCTTCTTCACCTATTTTATAACCAATTTTGGTTGTTATACCTCGTTCATTAAAATATTGTGCAGTTCCTTCCGTAGCCCAAATTCTGAAGCCCATATCAAACAATCTTTTTGCCAAAGCAGCCGCTTCTGGTTTATCTTTATCAGAAATGGTAAATAAAAATGCCCCATGAAGTGGAACTTTTCTACCAGCACCTACCAAACCTTTATACAAAGCTTTTTCTAAGGTTAAATCTTTACCCATTACTTCGCCCGTAGATTTCATTTCTGGGCCTAAGGTAATATCAACTTTCGTTAATTTTGAGAAAGAGAAAACCGGAACTTTTACATAAACCCCTTCCTTAATTGGAACTAACCCGTTTTCATAACCTAAATCTTTCAGTTTTGCGCCTAAAATTGCTTTTGTAGCGAGATTCGCCATAGGAACGTCCGTAATTTTCGAAAGAAATGGAACCGTTCTAGACGAACGCGGATTTACCTCAATTACATAGACCTCATCTTCGAAAAGTACATATTGAATATTCATTAACCCAATCACATTGAGACCTCTTGCTAATCTTTCTGTATATTCTATCAATTGTTGATTGGCTTTTTCAGAAATATTTTGCGGAGGATACATTGCAATACTGTCTCCAGAGTGCACTCCTGCTCTTTCGATGTGTTCCATAATTCCTGGGATCACCACCGTTTCACCATCACAAATTGCATCTACTTCTAGTTCTTTACCAATCATATATTTATCGATAAGAATAGGATGCTCTGGATTTACATCAACCGCAGTTTCCATATATCTCGCCAATTCTTCTTCGGCATATACAATTTCCATAGCTCTACCTCCCAAAACATAACTTGGTCTTACCAAAACTGGGAAACCTATTTCTCTAGCAATAACCAATGCATCTTCTTTATTGAAACAAGTGCTTCCTTTCGGTTGAGGAATACCCAATTCTTGTAACGCTTTTTCGAATTTATCACGGTTTTCAGCTCTATCTAAGTCTTCTAAAGAAGTTCCTAAAATCTGTACACCGTGCGCTGCTAATTTATCTGCAAGGTTGATAGCGGTTTGTCCGCCAAACTGAACTACTACCCCTTTTGGTTTTTCTAGCTCTATGATGTTCATTACATCTTCTTCCGTAAGAGGTTCGAAGTATAATTTATCTGAAATAGAGAAATCTGTAGAAACTGTTTCGGGATTATTATTGATGATAATCGCCTCGTAACCCATTTCTTTAATTGCCCAAACTGAGTGTACGGTTGCATAATCAAACTCCACACCTTGTCCAATTCTGATAGGACCAGAACCTAAAACAATTACTTTTTCTTTATCAGAAACAATGCTTTCATTTTCCTCTTCGTAAGAACCGTAGAAATATGGGGTTTCACTTTCAAATTCTGCGGCGCAAGTATCTACCATTTTATAGACAGGCATCACTCCGTTTTCTTTTCTGAATTTAAAAATTTCTCTGTGGTCAGTCTCCCAAAGATGTGCAATATTAATATCTGAAAAACCTAATTTTTTGGCTTGAAGTAAAACTTCTTTATTGAATTTATTCTCAGAAATTGTTTTTTCGAAATCAACTAGTTTTTTGAATTTCCAAACAAAGAATTTATCGATTTTACTCCATTCTACAATAGTTTCCCAATCATATCCTCTTCTAAGCGCATCACCTATGATAAATAATCTTTCGTCATCACATACTCTTATTCTTCTTTCAATTTCCTCTTCGGTAAGTGCAGCTGCTTGTTTAGATTTAAGACCAAAATGCTGAATACCAGTTTCTAAAGAGCGAATAGCTTTCATTAAAGATTCTTCAAAAGTTCTTCCGATGGCCATTACTTCACCCGTAGCTTTCATTTGAGTAGAAAGTCTTCTGTCACCATGCTCGAATTTATCAAAAGGAAATCTAGGAATTTTGGTTACCACATAGTCCAAAGCTGGCTCGAAACAAGCATACGTTTTACCAGTTACAGGATTTAGCATTTCGTCTAGCGTAAGACCTACTGCAATTTTTGCCGCCAATTTTGCGATAGGATAACCCGTAGCTTTACTTGCCAAAGCAGATGAACGAGAAACTCTAGGATTTACTTCAATAATATAATAATCAAAAGAATGAGGATCTAGAGCCAATTGCACATTACAACCGCCTTCTATTCCTAAAGCTCTGATAATTTTGAGGGAAGCATTTCTCAACATTTGATATTCTCTATCTGAAAGTGTCTGAGAAGGCGCTACTACAATAGAATCTCCGGTATGTACCCCAACTGGGTCTATGTTTTCCATATTACAAACCACAATAGCATTGTCATTTGCATCTCGCATTACCTCGTATTCTATTTCTTTGAAACCCGCAATTGATTTTTCAATAAGACACTGATTTACAGGACTATATTTAAGACCATTAGCGGTAATTTCTTTTAATTCTGTTTCATTATTGGCAATTCCGCCACCTGTACCTCCCATTGTAAAAGCAGGACGAACGATTACAGGATAGCCAATTTCTGCTGCAAAATTTAAAGCACCTTGCACATCATTTACAATATCAGAATCAGGCACAGGCTCATTCAATTCTCTCATCAAAGCACGGAAAAGTTCTCTATCTTCCGCTTGATTGATGGCAGAAAGTTTGGTTCCTAAAACCTCAACTCCACATTCTTCTAAAATCCCAGAATTTTGCAATTCTACTGCCATATTAAGGCCTGTTTGTCCGCCCAAAGTAGGCAAAAGCGCATCTGGTCTTTCTTTTCTGATGATATGACTTACAAAAGGTAAAGAGATAGGCTCTATGTAAACTTTATCTGCAATTTCTTTATCCGTCATAATCGTAGCAGGATTCGAATTGATCAAAATTACTTTGTAACCTTCTTCTTTAAGAGCAAGGCAAGCCTGAGTTCCTGCATAATCAAACTCTGCAGCTTGACCAATGATGATTGGCCCAGAACCAATTACAAGTATGGTTTTTATATCGTTTCTTTTCATTTTTATATTGTTGAGAACTTCGGAAATCCGAAATTCTAAGATTTATGAGTTATTTTAAAATTCTTAATTATGATTAGCTTTGAAACCCTCCATCAAATTGATAAAATCATCAAATAGATAATTCGCATCTTCAGGACCAGGGCTAGCTTCAGGATGGTACTGAACTGAGAAGCAAGGATGAATTTTGTGCCTTATCCCTTCGTTTGTCCTATCATTAAGAGCTATATGTGTAACTTCTAAATCTGTATTGGCTAGAGATTCTTCATCTATTGCATACCCGTGATTTTGAGAAGTGATGGCCACTTTATTGGTTTTTAAATCTAAAACAGGATGATTACCTCCCCTATGTCCGAATTTTAATTTGTAAGTTTTAGCACCACAAGCTAAGCCAATTAATTGGTGCCCTAAACAAATCCCAAAAATCGGAACTTTGCCTAATAAGCTTCTAATCATTTCTTGAGCATGAGGTACATCTTGCGGATCACCAGGCCCGTTAGAAAGCATAATTCCGTCTGGTTTCATGAGAAGGATTTCTTCAGCAGAAGTATCTTGAGAAACCACTATAATATCACAATTTCTTTTAGAAAGTTCTCTGATGATACCTAGCTTAGAGCCAAAATCTACCAAAACTACTTTGAAGCCTTTTCCTGGCGCAGAATATGGTGTTTTTGTAGAAACCTGCTCTACTTGATTGGTTGGAAAATTTTTAGATTTCAAATCTTGAATTACCGTTTCAGTATCTGTATCAAAACTCACAATTTTACCTTTTACTACTCCTTTATTTCTAATGATTCTAGTAAGTCTTCTAGTATCTATACCTGAAATACCGGTAAGATTTCTTTTTTTGAATAATTCGTCTAATGACATTTGACTTCTAAAATTAGAAGGGAAATCACAAAGTTCTTTTACAATAAGACCTTTAATGGCAGGCTCTATACTTTCAAAATCGTCTCTATTGATACCATAATTCCCAATTAATGGATAGGTCATGCAAACGATTTGCCCACAATAAGAAGGATCTGACATCAATTCTTGATAACCAGTCATTCCGGTATTAAAAACCACTTCACCCTCTGTTTCGTGATTTATACCGAAGCCTTCTCCCACAAAAACTTCTCCTGTTTCTAAAACTAATTTACTTTTCATTATTACTTTTAAGATTTATCTAATTTTAATTAAAAAACCTAAACAAAATTACAAAAAATTAAATTTAAAAAGATAAAAAATCTAAATAAATAAATTTAACAGTAATTTTTATATTTTTATAAATTTCTACAAATTCTATGATATAAAAAATGAGAGCATCACTCTCATTTTTTGAAATTATTTTATTTCTTCAAACTCAAATGATTGCTTTTCTAAAACGTATTTCAATATCGCCATTCTCGCATAGACGCCATTGCTCATTTGCTTGAAAATCCTACTTCTCTTACATTCTACCAAATCACCATCTATTTCTACCCCTCTATTAATAGGTGCTGGATGCATAATAATGGCATTAGGCTTCATTTTTTTCTCGCGTTCTTTTGTTAACCCGTATTTTTTGAGATATTCTGAAGCAGTTAATTTCATTTTTTCTTGATGTCTTTCGTGTTGAATTCTCAGCATCATCAACACATCTACTTCTTTTAATAAATTATCAAAAGAAAGATAAGTACCATTAACCAACATAGCTTCATCAAACCAATCTACAGGACCAGAAAAATATACTTTAGCGCCTAATCTTCTTAAAGTATCTGCATTAGAATTGGCAACTCTACTGTGTTTTACATCACCTACAATCCCAACTTTTAATCCTTTGAAATCTCCAAATTCTTGTTTAATAGTCATTAAATCTAGAATAGCTTGACTAGGATGATGCCCTACTCCGTCACCAGCGTTTACTAATGCCAATCTAGCGTCTTTTAATTCATCATAATACCTTGTTTGTTGATGGCGAATAACCGCAACATTAATACCAATTGCTTCCAGCGTTTTTATGGTATCTAGCAAAGTTTCTCCTTTATTAATTGAGCTTTTTTTCTCATCAAACTGCACAAGATGTAAACCCAATTTTTTCTCGGCAATTTCAAAACTAACTTTAGTTCTTGTACTATCTTCAAAAAATAAATTAGCAACAAAAACGTCACTTTTTGCTTTTACTACTTTTCCATTAGCAAAATCTAGAGCTTCTGAGAGAATGCCAGAAATGCTATCTGTGGATAATCTTGATAATTTAATCATAACTCAAAAAAATATAAAAAAAAACGAAGCCGATACGACTTCGTTTGATTAAAAAAATATTATTGTAACGGTTTGAAAACCGATATTTACTATAGATATGTAACCTTTTAGTTTCATTGTTGCAAATATACATATAAAGTAAATGCTTCCAAAATTTTTATAAAAAATTATTTTTCTTTAACATTTTAATTGCAAAATTAGTATATCTTTGCTAAAAAAGTATATATGAAAATTTCTTGCTGTCCAAAATGCGAAAACACAGAAATAGTAAAAAGTGGCGTTGTAAAAGGCAAACAAAGGTTTTTCTGTAGAAATTGCAACTATTATTTTACGGTTAATAAAATAGGTAAAAAGATAGATGATTACTATGTCACCAAGGCACTTCAGCTTTATCTAGAAGGCTTAAGCTTGAGAGAAATAGAGCGTATTTTGGGGATTTCACATGTAACTATAAGTTCATGGATTAAAGAATATAACATCAAGAAACCTCCACATTCAGATTTCCATGCTACATATAAGGTTTTCAAGCAGAAAGAACTAGCAGAATATATAGAAAAAGAAGAAAATTTAAAAGGAAGTGGACTCATCATTACAGAATTTGGAGACAAGTTTATGCTCATAAAATGGGAACGTTTCAAAAAATAACTATACCTATTAACAAAAATATATACAAAATTTTTATAGAGTTTTTTTTATTATCAGTTTAGCTGTGTTAAAATCACAAAAAACTGTTATAAATTATGAAGAAAACTCAACCAATCCTTACTGTAATTGCATCATTTATATTTTGCAGTATAATGTATGGACAAGAAAAACCAAAGGAATGGGATATCAATTTCTATGGCTATGCGAGAGCAGATTATATTTTCGATTCTAGAAAATCTGCTTATGTAAGAGAATACCAACTCAATCTTTACCCTCTAGATGTAGCAAAAGATGCCAACGGCGAAGACAAAAACGCAACGGGTTCTAGCAATTTTTTATCTGTAGTTTCTAGACTAGGCGTAAAATTTAAAGGACCCGACGTTTTCAAAGCTAAAATTTCTGGAAACTTAGAAGGAGATTTTTTTGGGAATACAGAAGTTAATGCTGCAGCTTCAGGAACTGGAAGCATAGGACTTTTTAGACTTAGACATGCAACCATAAAACTAGATTGGGCTAAAACATCTCTCACATTAGGGCAAACTTGGTACCCTACTTTTGTTCCAGAGGTTTTCCCAGGTGTCGCCAATTTCAACACAGGAATTATGTTTAATCCTTTTGGTTGGGCAGGTCAAATTAGACTCAGACAAAAAATATCAGAACAATTATCTTTTGACTTAGTAGCTTATAAAGATAGAGAATTCACCGCTTCTTCTGTTAGTGGAACTGCACCAAACGCACCTACTTTCAATTCTTCTGTACCAACTCTGCACGGTCAATTTCAATTCAAAAACAAAAAAATAATTGCAGGATTAGGAGCAGAATATCAATCCTTAAAACCTGTAATAGAATCTGGTGGTCTAGCTTCTGATGAAAAACTAAATTCGACTACCGTTTTTGGGTATTTCAAATACGCAAATGAAGCCATAGTAACCAAACTCTATGGTATCTCTGGAGGAAACCTTACTCACCTTGTCATGTTAGGAGGTTATGGTAGTTATGCCAATTCAAACGGAATAGATTCTTACAAACCAACCAAAACAACCGCATTTTGGGTAGATATTGCAAGTAATAAATCTAAAATCGCTCCGGGATTATTTGCTGGTTATTCTAAAAATAATGGGCTTTCTAATTCAGGCTACAAAGCATTGTATATGAGAGGACTGAATGGAACAACCCGAGCCATAGACAATGTGTGGAGAGTATCTGCAAGAGTAGATTTCAAAGAAAATAAATTTAAACTTACCCCAGAACTAGAATACACTGGTGCTACTTGGGGCGCTATGGATTCTTCTGCCAAAGTAGTTTCAGCGAAAGAAAACGTGGGAAATTTCCGTGCATTAGTAAGTGCAACTTATTCATTCTAAATAAAACAATAATTCTAAAAAACAAAATATTATTATGAGCCACCAATTTAATTCTCAAGCAGAACACGATGCGTACGTAGAAGAACGCAAAAAAAACAGTACCATCTGGAGCGTAATCATGGCTTCGTCATTAGGTACAATGATCGAATGGTATGATTTTTATATTTTCGGAAGTTTGGCAGTAGTATTATCTACTAAATTTTTCCCAGCAGATAATCCTACCGCAGCATTCTTATCTACGCTTGCAACATTTGCAGCGGGATTTGTAGTAAGACCATTCGGAGCATTATTCTTCGGAAGATTAGGCGACCTTATTGGTAGAAAATATACCTTTTTGGTAACCTTACTAATTATGGGATTTTCTACTTTTTTAATCGGTTGTATTCCTGCGTATGAAACCATAGGATTTATGGCGCCAGTTCTTGTATTATTGTTAAGATTATTACAAGGCCTAGCACTCGGTGGAGAGTATGGTGGTGCTGCAACTTATGTAGCAGAATATTCTCAGCCTAATAGACGTGGATATTGGACTTCTTGGATCCAAACTACCGCTACTATAGGACTTTTCGTTTCCTTAATTGTAATTTTAGTGACTAAATCTTCTCTGACTGCCGAAGAATTTGACAATTGGGGATGGAGAGTTCCGTTTTGGGTTTCTATTTTGATGGTAGGTGTTTCTTACATCATTAGAAAAAACATGAAAGAATCTCCACTTTTTGCAAAGGCTAAAAAGGAAGGAAAAACATCTACCAATCCATTAAAAGAATCTTTCGGAAATAAATATAATTTCAAGTTCGTATTATTGGCATTATTTGGAGCGGTAATGGGACAAGGGGTAATCTGGTACACTGGTCAGTTCTACGCCATGTCTTTTATGCAAAAAGTAATGAACTTAGATTCTGCACAAGTAGATTCTCTGATGGCAACTTCGCTTTTTGTAGCTACTCCTTTATTTATATTCTTTGGTTGGCTATCAGACAAAGTGGGTAGAAAAACCATAATGATGGCCGGGATGTTGATTGCCATATTATCTTACAGACCTATTTATGATAAAATGTTTAAACTAGGAGATTATTCTACTAAACAAGAATTAACAGAAAAAACAACCAAAGAAGCTACTGCTAAAGTACTAGAAGGCACAAAAGTAGATTCTGTCTACACGACTCAAAAGTTCTATGCAGATGGCGCTGCTTATAAAGAAATTGTTACCAAACATTTAGACAACGGAAAAATAATGCTAGATGATAAAGGCAAAGAAAAAGTAGAAACTAAAATCACCAAAACCGTAGATAGCCATACAAAATGGATGCTTGCATTCTGGGTTTTTATACAAGTAGTTTTTGTAACAATGGTTTATGGTCCTATTGCAGCATTTTTAGTTGAAATGTTCCCAATCAGAATCAGATACACTTCTATGTCTTTACCATATCACATTGGTAATGGCGTTTTCGGAGGACTATTACCAGCAGTAGCAACTTACTTAGTAACTTCTGCTAAAGATGCCGGCAATCCTGAATATTACCTGCAAGGTTTATGGTATCCAATTGTAGTTGCAGGCGTTTGTTTAATCATAGGAATGATTTATCTAGACGGAAAAGACAGAAATGTAGAAGATTAATTTGATGGGTGATGGATTTTAGATAATAGAAGTAAAAAATTTAACACTAGAAAAGCATCCTGCACCCAACTTCAATCACCCAACAAAATTTTAAAAATTTTCATTAACTTTAAAAAACAAAAAAATGGACGCAATAAAAAAAATATTAGGTATTGTTTGGCTAGCTTTGGCAGCAGCAGTAGCATACTTCGGACTTACAGTTTTAGGAATTCCTAAAATCACATCTGAAAAACAAGAAGACCTAGTTTTTGGTATTATCATCGTATTTATATTAATGCCAATTGTAGTAGGCGGATTAGCCGTTTTCGGTTGGTATTCGCTAAATGGTGAGTATTCTGCAAACAAAAAATAGATGATTATAGATGGTTGATAATTGAAGTATTCTCTTATCGACCATCTTTTTAATTAATAATTATGAAAAAAAGACACGAGCAAAAATTGGTGATTCTAAGTGTAATACTTTTTGTATTATTCAATGCACCAGTTTTGCTTTTGTTTAATAAAATTGAAAACTATTTTGGTCTTCCATTAATCTACATTTACATTTTCGGAGTTTGGTTTTTATCAGTAGTTTTTTCTTTTGTAATATTCAAAAAATTCGATGAATAATATAGAATTATTTGTAATCATTATGCTTTATTTGGCGCTTCTTTTCTTCATTGCTTTTTGGGCAGAGAAGAAAAAAAGTAATTTTTGGGCAAATAATCCTTATGTTTATTCATTATCTCTTGCGGTTTATTGCACCGCTTGGACGTATTATGGGAGCATAGGTGTAGCGGCTAACCAAGGATTAGAATATCTTGCCATCTACATTGGCCCTATCATCATTATTCCTGCTTGGATTGTCATTAATTCTAAAATTATTAGAATATCAAGAGTGAACAAAATAAGTTCTATTGCAGATTTTATTTCGTTGAGATACGGCAACAGCAGATCCTTCGGAGCTATTATTTCCGTGGTGTGTATTTTGGCGATTATACCTTATATTGGTCTTCAGATTAAAGCCATATCAGACACTTTTCACTTGGTTACCAAATCAGAAAACCCAAGTAATATTTTTACAGATACGGCAACTTATGTAGTGCTTTTAATTGCTATTTTTTCATCTTATTACGGCACTAGATATGTAGATGCATCAGAAAAAAGATTAGGAATTATCTCTGCGGTTGCGGTAGAAAGCTTCCTTAAGCTTATCTTTTTTGCCATTCTTGGGATTTTCGTAACCTACGGAATTTTCAATGGTTTTGATGATATTTATGAAAAAGCTAAGAATCTACCAGATTTCACCCAAAGAAATTCATTTAACGGTCTTGAAGGAAGTTTCAATTGGATGCTTACTTCTATGTTATCTATGACCGCTATTTTTTTATTACCAAGACAGTTCCACACGACCATTATAGAAAACCGAAAAGAAAATCATTTGAAAACTGCAATTTGGGTATTTCCTTTATACTTATTGATTTTCAATTTATTTGTATTCCCGATTGCGTGGGGAGGCAAAATTTTATTTCTTGGGCAAAATCTAAATCCAGAACTTTTCCCTATTCTTATTCCTCAAAAATTCGGAAGTATTTTAATCTCAGTCATTGTGTTTTTAGGAGGATTAAGTGCCAGTATATCTATGATTATTATTTCTAGCGTTACACTGTCTATTATGCTATCAAACAACGTAATCATTCCGTACGGTTGGATAGATACTTTCAAAACAAAAAATGATACTTTTAACAATAAGAATATTGTAAACATCAGAAAAGTAAGTATTTTTTTACTCATTATAACAGCATTTGTTTTTTACAAATATTTAATTCTAGAATCATCGCTTTTTTCTGTTGGTTTGGTTTCATTTGTATTGATTGCACAGCTTGCGCCTTCATTTTTCGGAGCTATTTTTTGGAGAAGAGGCACCTATACAGGAGCGGTAATTGGTCTTATTTTAGGAATTTTAATATGCTATATCAACCTTATTATTCCTCAGTATTTAAAGGCTATCAATCCAGAATTGGCAATCAATCAATATAGAATTTTACAATTTTTCAAAATTCCATATTTAGAAACTATTCCACAGGTTTTCTTTTGGAGTTTATTGGCAAATGCTACTGTTTTCACCATTATTTCTGTAAGTTCTAAAGGAAACTATAGAGAAAGAAACTATGCCGAAATCTATGTAGATATCAATAGATACATCCAAAATCACGAAGGCGCATACATCTGGAAAGGTAAAGCCAATGTGTCTGACATTAGAAAAATTTTAGTAAGATTTTTGGGGGATAAAAAGACGAAGCAAGCCCTCAAAATTTTTAATCTAAAATATAATATTGATGATGAAAACGACACTGCAGATTCTAGATTCATCAAATTTTCTGAAAACCTTCTCTCAGGAAGAATAGGTACAGCTTCTGCTAAAATTTTGATTGAAGGTGTAACCAAAGAAGACAAAATTTCTCTTCCTGAAGTTCTTAAAATTCTAGAAGAAAGTAAAGAAAACATTACCCTAAACAGAAAGCTTACCGAACAATCTAAACAACTGAGAAGACTCTCTGAAGACTTACAAATTGCCAATTACAGCTTAATTGAAAAAGACAAGCAAAAAGATGATTTCTTAGATTCTGTTACCCACGAACTAAGAACGCCTATTACCGCCATAAGAGCTGCTGGAGAAATCTTGCTAGATGATGATGACATACCTACCGAAATTAAAAAAGATTTTCTAGAAAATATTATTTCTGAGTCCGATAGATTAAATGAAATCATCAATGACATTCTTTACCTAGACAAACTAGAATCTGGAACGATACAACTTAACATTAATAAAAACAATATTATAGAAACCTATCACAAGGCTTTGAAACCAATTTATCATCTTTTTCATCAAAAAAACATTCATCATTCTGAAATCAATCTATTAAATGACAATGAATTCTATTATGATGAAGCCAGAATTATTCAAGTATTCCAAAACATCTTAGGAAATGCCTATAAATTCACAGAAGAAGGTGGAATGATACAAGTGAAATTTCAAGAAAAAGATAATCTCTTGAAAATTGGAATTTTCAATACAGGAAAAAAAATACCCGAAGAAGATATAGAACTTATTTTTGATAAATTTTATCAATCAAAACATCAAAATATTAGAAAACCAGTTGGTACAGGACTGGGATTGGCGATTTGTAAAAAAATTATAGACGCACACCAAGGAAAAATCTACGCAGAAAACAAAGAAATAGGCGTAACGATTAACATATTAATGAATAATGACAAAAATGAAGCAGTATGAGAAAAATTTTAATTGCAGACGATGAACACAAAATTGTGATGACGCTAGAGTACACTTTTAGAAAAAACGGCTACGAAGTTTTTATCGCAAGAGATGGCTCAGAAGTTTTAGAACTTCTGAAAGAAGAAACCCCTGATATCATTCTACTAGATATTATGATGCCCAATGTAGATGGTTACACGACAATACAAGAAATAAAAAAACAAGAAAAACTGAAAGAATGTAAAGTGGTTTTCCTTTCTGCCAAAACCAATCCTGCAGATATAGAAAAAGGATTGAGCTTGGGAGCAGACGCATACGTTACCAAACCTTATTCCATCAAAAAACTAATCCAACAGATAGATGAACTCTTAGAAACTTAACAATCATTTACATATTAACCTAAAACACCTACACAATGAAAGCGCATAAAATGTTCCTCAATAGTATTGAAAACAAGGAACTATTTTGGGCAGAACAAGCCGAAAAAATTCAATGGTTCAAAAAACCTCAAAATATTCTCTCTGAAGGAGAACACAACTACCCTATCTGGTTTGCTGATGGCGAGCTTAATGCTTGTTATATCGCCGTAGATAAACACGTAGAAGACGGATATGGAGACCAAGTAGCCTATATTTATGATTCTCCGGTTACAGAAACCATCCAGAAAATCACCTTCAAAGAATTGCAAGAAAACGTCTCGAAATTTGCTGGAGGTTTACAATCTCTAGGTCTTAAAAAAGGAGACACGGCTATTATTTATATGCCAATGATTCCTCAGGCTGCGTATGCTATGCTAGCTTGTGCCAGATTAGGTATTACACATTCTGTAGTTTTCGGAGGTTTTGCACCTCACGAATTGGCCATTAGAATAGATGATTGTAACCCAAAAGTACTCATCACTGCTAGCGCTGGTGTAGAAGTTAAAAAAAGAGTTCCATATCTTCCTTTTGTAAAAGAAGCATATGAAATGTCTGCTCATAAACCCGAAAATATAGTGGTTTTTGACCGCCAACTTTGGGGTAATAAAGTAGATTGGGAAAACGAACCTCAACTCACCAATTTTCAAGAATTGTTAGAAAAATCAGAATATGTAGATTGCGTTCCTGTAGCTTCTACGCATCCTTTGTACATTCTTTATACTTCTGGTACTACGGGCAAACCGAAAGGAGTAATTCGTGATACTGGTGGATACGCTACTGCTCTTAAATTTTCTATGAAAAATATATATGGAGTAAATGAAGGCGAAGTTTTTTGGGCTGCTTCAGATATTGGTTGGGTAGTTGGTCATAGTTTTATCATTTATGGTCCACTTTTCAATAGAAATACTTCTATCATTTACGAAGGAAAACCAATTATGACTCCAGATGCTGGTACTACTTGGCGCGTTATAGAACAGCACAAAGTTTCTGTAATGTTTACCGCTCCTACTGCAATTAGAGCCATAAAAAAAGAAGATCCAAATGGTGAATTAATTAAAAAATATGATATTTCTAGCCTTAGAACTCAATTTTTAGCTGGCGAAAGATGTGATGTAGCCACACTAGATTGGTACGAAGAAAAAGTAGGAATTACACCTATTGACCATTGGTGGCAAACAGAATCTGGCTGGCCAATGCTATCTCTAATGCCAGGTGTAGAAACTGCCGAAATAAAACGCGCATCAGCAGGAAAACCAGTTCCGGGATATGATATTAAAATTTTTGACGAAGAAGGTTATGAACTAGAACCACACCACGAAGGTTATTTGGTGATAAAACTTCCGCTTCCTCCAGGTGCTTTACTAGGAATTTGGGGAGATTATGAAAGATTTCATTACGGATATTTGGCAAAATTCCCGGGTTATTATTTCTCTGGTGATGGCGCTATTAAAGATGAAGAAGGTTATGTTTTCATTTCGGGAAGAGTAGATGATATCATTAATGTAGCTGGTCACAGGTTATCTACCGCAGAAATGGAAGAAGCAGTTTCTGGGCACAAAGATGTAGCAGAATGCTGTGTAGTAGGTATAGATGATGATTTAAAAGGTCAAATTCCTTTCGGATTGGCAGTTCTAAAATCTGGAGTTGAAATTACAGAAGAAAATCTAGAAAAAGAAGTGGTAGCATTGGTAAGAGAAAAAATAGGTGCTGTAGCTTGCCTCAGAAATATTGTTGTGGTAAAAAGATTACCAAAAACCAGAAGCGGAAAAATATTGAGAAAACTCATCAGAACAATGCTAGATGGTAAAGAGTTCCAAATTCCTTCTACCATAGATGACGAAACAATTATTACAGAATTAGAAGAAAAATTTTTAGAATACCGAAAATAAATTGAATTTAAAAATATAAAAATAATTATGAAAAATTACGTAATAGACAATCTACCAGACTATTTTAAACAATACAAAAAATCCATCAAAGACCCAAAAAAATTCTGGGACAAAATAGCTGATGAAAATTTTGTATGGTATCAAAGGTGGAACAAAGTAGTAAAATTCGATATGGAAGAAGCCAAAATCGAATGGTTTAAAGGGGCTAAACTCAATATTACTAAAAACTGTCTAGACAGACACCTTAACTTAAGAGGTGATAAAACTGCAATCATTTGGGAACCTAATAATCCTAATGAAGAAGCACAGCATATTTCTTATAAAGAACTCCACGAAAGAGTTTGCAAAATGGCAAATGTACTTACAGAATTGGGCATCAAAAAAGGGGATAGAGTTTGTATTTATCTTCCTATGATCCCAGAATTGGCAGTTACGATGTTGGCTTGTGCCAAAATGGGAGCCGTGCATTCAGTAATTTTTGCAGGATTTTCTGCTTCTGCGGTTGCTTCTAGAGTAAATGATTGCGAAGCGAAAATGATAATCACTTCAGACGGAAGCTACAGAGGAAATAAAGCCATAGACTTAAAAGGAATTATAGACGAAGCTGCTGAAAAATGCCCAACTGTAGAAAAAGTTTTAGTGGTAAAAAGAACCAATACTGAAATCAAAATTAAAGAAGGTAGAGATTTCTTGTTAGATGATTTCTATCCTAAAGCTTCTGCTGATTTTGTAACCAAAATTATGGATGCCGAAGATCCATTATTTATCTTATACACATCTGGTTCAACTGGTAAACCCAAAGGAATGCTTCACACTACAGCTGGCTATATGGTTTACACGGCTTACACCTTCAAGAATGTATTCAATTATAGAGAAAATGACATCTATTGGTGTACTGCAGATATTGGTTGGATTACTGGTCATTCTTATATTCTGTACGGACCACTTTTAAACGGAGCAACTACTGTAATTTTTGAAGGAGTGCCAACTTATCCTGAACCTGATAGATTCTGGGCTGTGATAGAAAAACATAAAGTTAACCAATTCTACACTGCACCTACTGCTATTCGTTCTTTGGCTAAAGAATCTTCAGAATGGGTAGAAAAACATGATTTATCTAGCCTTAGAGTCATAGGTTCTGTAGGTGAACCAATTAATGATGAAGCTTGGCATTGGTATAACGACCACGTTGGTAAGAAAAAAAGCCCAATTGTAGATACTTGGTGGCAAACCGAAACTGGTGGAATTATGATTTCTCCGCTTCCATTTGTTACGCCTACTAAACCTACTTATGCTACGCTTCCATTGCCAGGAATTCAGCCCGTTTTAATGGATGAGAAGCGTAACGAAATTACAGGAAACCAAGTAGATGGTGCTCTTTGCATCAGATTTCCTTGGCCAGGAATTGCTAGAACCATTTGGGGAGACCACCAAAGATATAAAGAAACTTATTTCACGGCATTTCCGGGTAAATATTTTACAGGAGATGGCGCTCTAAGAGATGAAGTAGGCTACTACAGAATTACAGGTAGAATGGATGATGTAATCATTGTTTCTGGTCACAATCTAGGAACTGCGCCTATAGAAGACAGTATCAACTTGCACCCAGCAGTAGCAGAATCTGCGATTGTAGGATTCCCACATGATATTAAGGGTAATGCACTTTATGGTTTCGTCATTCTAAAAGAATCTGGCGAAGACCGAGATAAAGAAAATTTGAAAAAAGAAATCAATATGCTGATTTCTGATACCATAGGTCCTATTGCTAAATTAGATAAAATACAGTTTGTTTCTGGATTGCCAAAAACACGTTCTGGTAAAATTATGCGTAGAATTTTAAGAAAAATTGCAGAAGGAGATTTCAGTAATTTCGGAGATACTACTACGCTTCTAAACCCTGAAATTGTAGATGAAATTAAAAATGAAAGAATCTAAATTATAAAATTGTTAATTTAAATTGATTGAAAACCTCACAAAAAGTGAGGTTTTTTTGTAAAAATCATCTAACAAAAAAACCAGCGAAAAAATCCGCTGGTTTTAGTTTTTATATGGTTAATAATCTTAGTTATAACCAGGATTTTGAACCAATTTGGTGTTTACTTGCATTTCTCTCAATGGAATTGGGAAAACTAGTTTGTCTGAATCCCAAGTCCAAGAACCTGTTCCTAAAACTCCTTTGGTACGCTTAATATCATGTACTAAAAATCCTTCAAAGCCTAATTCTCTTCTTCTTTCTAGTAAAATATCGTTTAAAGTAACAGAACTAAGAGTAGATGCGCCAGACCTTGTTCTTACAAGATTTACGTCATCACTTGGAGTAGCTCCTATAGAAGTTCCTTCTTTTAAATTAGCTTCTGCTCTTATCAAATACATTTCTGCTAATCTTACCACGTGAATATTACCAAATTGATTGATAAATTTACTTGTAAGTCTATCATCATAGATATTAAAATGAAAGAAAGATCTTCTAACATCAGCTGATTCAAAAAGTGCAGTATAACTACTTCTTACAGCAATATCACCACCTCTACCACCATAAATATCATCTGCATAGAATAAATTTAAGTCATTAAATCCTGATTGAGATGTGATATGTAGAGCAAAAACATCTTCTGATGTATTTTCGTTGGTATTAAATGCTTTCGTATAATCAGAAACTAAAGAATAACCTCCGTTTTCTATAACATCATTGGCGAAATCTCTTGCATTTTTAGTATCTCCTTTTTGAAGATAAACTCTAGCTAAAAGTGCCTTAGCAGCATTCTTATCTGCATAATAAGAATTAGAAGTAGGCAATTTACTTACCGCTTCGGTTAGGTCTTTTATGATTTGAGAATATACTTCTTCTACAGTATTTCTAGCTACATTAAGGTCTTTAGTAAAATCTACTTTGCTAGAAAGCATAATAGGTACGGCAAGTTGAGTATTTGTTTTACCGGCTTCATATGTTTTACCATATAGTTTAACTAGTTCATAGTAGCTAAAAGCTCTTAAAAACTTAGCTTCCCCTTCAATTCTAGCTTTATCAGAAGCATCTGTAACTACTGCTAAATTATCTATAATAGTATTGGTTTGGAAAATTAGTTTATAAGCTGTAGCCCAAGTATTTTCTACATATGAATTGTCAGAAGTTATGGTTTTACCATTCATTTGTCTCAATTGAGAATATGTGCCGTACCAATTCACATAATTAGAACTGCTAACGTTGTTCCCAAGAAGATCAGCATAAATCTGAGTTCTTCCACCTAACATATAGCTATCTAGTAATAGACCGTAACTACCTACCAATATATTCTGAATATTTTCTGGAGTAGAAACTGCTTTGTCTGTAGAAATACTTTGTGCTGGGTCTATATCTAATTCTTTGTCGCACGAATTCATCAAGAAAACGACTGAAAGACCTAATAATAAATATTTTATATTTTTCATTTTTTTTAAAATTTAGAAATTAACGTTTACACCAAAAGTTACTGTTTTAGCTGGAGGTGCAGAGTAGAAAGTAGAACCACCACCACCTCTAGAAGTATCTGATCTAGATTCTGGATCGTATCCGTTTTTATAATTAGTAAAGGTAAGCGCATTAATAGCAGAAACATAGATTCTTAGTTTACTTACTCCTATAGATTCCATAAGACCTTTATTAAAGGTATAACCTAAACTGATATTTCTCAATCTCACAAAATCACTTTTTTCTAAATATCTTGTAGATTCTTGAGTTCCGTTTGCTCCATCTAGCCTTGCTTGTGGCACCATTGTGATATCACCAGGATTTTGCCAACGGTTCATTTGGTCTTTAGTTTGGTTATCAAACCAATCACCACTTGTAGATTGGAATCTTCCTGCTGCATTATAAATACTAGCTCCAAATTCACCTTGGAAAGTAAATGAAAAATCAAAATTTCTATACTCGATATTATTGGTAATACCTCCAATCCAAGTTGGTGCAGAGTTTCCAGCAATTACTCTACTCGCTTCTGAGTAGTCATTTGTAGTAGATCTGTCTCTAGAACCATCTGCTAAAAGTGTGTTTTTATAAAACAAAGCATCACCATTTGCTGGATCTACTCCTGCGTATTCTACTAAATAGAATGAATCTAGTCTTTCTCCTACTCTTCTAATTACAAAACCATTAACAATATCTTGGTTACCATTTGGCAACGAAACTACTTTATTGTCATTGTTTGCAATGTTGAAACTTGTATCCCAAGAGAAGTTTTCTTTAACAACGTTTCTAGTATTTAAAATAAATTCAAAACCTTTGTTGCTTAGGTCTCCAATATTTCTATAGATATTAGAATATCCTGTAGTATATGGTACATTTTGGTAGAAAAGCAATCCATTGGTTTTTTTGTTGTAATAGTCTATTTCCCCAGAAATTCTATTTTTGAATAACCCAAAATCTAAACCTAAGTCAAATTGTGAAGATTTTTCCCAAGTCAAATCATCATTACCCGGTTGAGAAGAGATAAATCCTGGAATTTGTTTGTAGTTATTAACTCCCCATAAATCTCTAGAAGCGAAGTTACCAATTTCTGCATTACCAGTTTCACCCCAGCTAGCTCTTAACTTTAATAAAGAAATAGTATTAGAAGTAGATAAGAAATTTTCTTTAGAAATTACCCAACCTGCAGAAAATGCTGGAAAGATACCATATCTATTGTTAACACCAAATCTAGAAGAACCATCTCTTCTAATTGAAGCTTTCAAAAGGTATTTACCTTCGAAATCATAGTTGATTCTTCCGAATAAAGAGTAAAATGCATATTCAGTAACGTTTCCAGAACCAGCATTTACTTCACCAGCACTATCTATATTTTGAAAATCATCAGAAGGGAATCTAATACCTGTAACGCTGGTATATTCTCTAGTATTTTTGTTGTATTCCATACCTGCAACTGTGGTTACATGATGACTTCCTAGATTAAGATTATAGGTTAAATAATTTGAGAAAATAATGTTTTCTGAATCTACATTAGAGTTAAAGGCATATCCATCGGTTGACATAAACGGATATTTTCTACCTTGGTATTCTTTTTCTTTTTGAGAATAATAATCATATCCAAAATCAGAATTGAATGCTAAGTCTTTAATTATTTTGTATTCACCAAAAACTTTACCAGTAACTCTTTTTATATTGGTCTTATAAGTACCGTATTTATCAGCTAGTAAGAAGTTTACATAAGTAGTACCAGCAAAAGGTTCACCATTTACAAAAGCAGGCGAAATAGGTGCTAATGCTACCGCTTGCATAGGTGTGGTAAATTGGTTGTCATTAGAAACCCTTTCTATGCTTGTTCTAGAAAAACCTAAGTTCAATCCCAATTTAAGTTTATTGGTAACCTGTGCACTTACATTTAATCTAGCTGTATTTCTATCCATGTCGTTTTTTCTAATAATACCTTCGGTATCGTTATTAGAAGCTGTAAACATGTAGTTATACTTTTCATCACCTCCAGAAACTGTAAAGTCTGCATCTCTTACAGAACCTGTTCTGAAAATGTAATCATGCCAATCTGTATTAATTTCTCCATTTCTCCAGTCAGTATTGTTAGAATATCTATCTAATCTACCTATTACAAAAGGCTCATCACCCACGTTTCTTCCTGCTTCTAAAAATAGTTCAACATATTCTTTAGCATTCAACCACTCTACTTTGTTTGTAGGAGCACTAAAACCTTGAGATAAATTTAAACTTAATCTTGGTTTTCCTTTTTTACCTGTCTTGGTAGTGATTAATACCACCCCGTTACTACCTCTAGAACCATAAATAGCAGCCGAAGATGCATCTTTTAGAATTTCTATAGATTCAATTTCAGTGGCACTTAATGAAATTAATGGGTTTACAGCAGCTCCGTTGGTAGATTCATTTCTATTAATCATAGGAATCCCATCAATTACATAAAGAGGATCTGTTCCTGCACTTATACTTGCAGCCCCTCTTACGTTGATATTGAAACCTGATTCTAATTTACCATTGGTTTGTGTAACTCTTACCCCCGCTGCTTTACCTACAATGGTATTTTGGAAATTCGCGTTTGGAATTTCTTTAATAGACTCTGAACTGATTTTTGCAACATTATCAGTGAGTTTTGCTTTAGTAGATTTTCCATAACCTACAACTATTACCTCATCTATTTTTTTCTCAGCAGCAATGGTGTCTTTTTTTTGACCATAAACACCTACTCCTATGAAAAATAATGACGCAACAGATACTTTAAGTACGTTTTTTCTCATATCAAATTAAATTTTTTCAATATTAGTAATAAATTTATTTTTAACAAAATTTTAACAGTAAAATCTAAATCACTAGAACGTTTGTTAACATTAAATTAACAAAAAAATTAAAATTGAAACTTTTCTCCGTTTAAGTAAATATCTAGAATGATAGATTTAGCTCCTAGTTTGTCCTTATATAAATGCTTAGATTTTTTAGGATTTTTAAAAACAACCACCTGAGCTCTACCTACTACCTCGGCAACATTATTTTTTACTAAAATAGCAGTCCCTTCGTCTATTCCAATTCCTTTTAATTTAGGATTTTCTATAATTATAGATAATAATCTATTGTACCTACTTCTAACCACAAAATGCTGGTCTATAACTGCAGTAGTAATAAAACCTAGGCCTTTACTTGTATCCACATTTTGAGCCTCTATATTATCAAAAGTGTTTTCGTAATTTTTATATTTTAATTGATTTCCTGTGAGCATTACTTCACTCATTATTGCAGCACCAGCACTAGTACCTGCAATCATTTTACCATCTTGATAAGCAGATTTTAACAGATTTTTTACTTCAGGATAAGAATTAATTATTTCCATAAATCTTACTTGGTCACCACCACCTATATAAATCAATTTTGCATTTTTTAGAGAATCTAATTTAGAAGAAGAAAGTCGACCCTCTTTTTTGAAGGCACAATCTAAAGTTTTAAGATTTCTTTTCTCAAATTGCTGTCTTGCATAATAAAAAGATGAATCTTGCTCTTCGCTAGCATGAGGAAAAATTGCAACCGTTTCACTAGGTTTTAATCCTGCTTCTTTAATCATTCTATCTACCAAAAAATCTGGTCTAGAGCCACCTCCTATAATGAATAATTTTCCTTTTGGACTTTGAGAAAAAGTAAAATTGAAAATAAAAAATAATAAAAACAATATACGTCTATCCATTACTTGTAGATTTCTATATTTATTTCACCATCTTCAGTTACAGTTCCTCTGTACATTCCTTCAGTATTGAAGGTCATCGCTACATTTCCGTTTTTGTCAAGTGCAATCATTCCGCCGTCACCTCCTAGTTTTTCTATTTCTAGCATTACTTCTTGTGTTGCGGTTTTCACATCTTTATTTTGATATTCATATTTAGCAGCAACTGTTCTGGCTGCAGATGTTCTGATGTAAAATTCTCCCCAACCAGTTCCAGAAATTCCTATATTTTTGTCTGCATAGGTACCAGCACCTATGATGGGAGCATCACCTACTCTTCCGTATTTTTTATTGGTCATTCCACCAGTAGAAGTTCCAGCAGAAATATTGCCTTCTTTGTCTAAGGCAACACAGCCAACTGTCCCAAATTTTTTATCAACCCAGTAGTAACTTGGATAATGAGAGTTGTTCATTGCATTGGGCTGATTAGCCTTTAGCTCAGCTTTTTTCACTTTTTGCAAAGCATCCCATCTGTGTTTGGTCCAAAAGTATTTAGGATTTACGATTTCTAAACCTTCTTTTTTTGCAAATTGTTCTGCTCCTTTCCCAATCATCATTACATGTTCAGATTTTTGCATCACGGCAATGGCAGCTTTTATTGGGTTTTTTACTGTACTAAGTCCAGCCACAGCTCCTGCAGATTTATCTTTTCCGTATATAATAGATGCATCTAATTCATTTTTGCCATCATTGGTAAAAACAGCTCCTTTACCCGCATTAAAAAGTGGACTATCCTCCATTACTACAATTGCAGTTTCTACAGCTTCTAGAGAAGATTTGCCTTCTTTTATTTTTTCGTAAGATTTTTGTAAAGCCTCTCTCAATTTCTCTCTATACTGTTGTTCTAATTCAGAAGACATTTCTTTTTTTAGAATGGTCCCCGCACCTCCGTGTATCACCACTACATACTTTTTCTGAGAATAAAAAAACACAGAAAGACAAACTGCACACAATAAATAAAATTTATTCATTCTTATCAATATTTATAAATCCGTGCTAAAATTATAAAAAAATCAAGCATTCAAAGCGATTCAAGCAAAATAAAATATTATTTCCAATATATTTTATAATTTAAAAATCATTAATTACAATGAGCTTAATTAGTAGATAATTTATCTAATTAAAATACTGAACACCCCCCTAAAAAGATAAAAACATCTGAAGTATTTCATGAATTTTAAATTTTAATCCTATTTTTTGTCTTTATTTTTTCCTATTTTTACTTTTTTAAAATTAAAATCAACAAATATTTATAATGAAGATAGCATATTTCGGGAGCGAAGCATCTAACACACACATTGTAGCATTACAAACTTTTGAAAACGAAGAATTAATCTCAAAAGCCACTATTCTAGACTGTTTCAAGGCGGTAGATAATGGTGAAATAGACAAAGCTGTGGTTCCGTTAGAAAATTCTATTGAAGGCACAGTATCAACTACATTAGACTTTTTATACGAATTCGACGGCATAAAAATAGAAGCAGAAGCAGTAATGCCCATCACTCATCACCTGATGATACACCCCGAAAACACAGAAATTGAAAAGATTTATTCTCATCCTCAAGCTTTGGCTCAATGCTATCATTTTTTAGATAAAGAATATAAAGAAGTCGTTAAACAAGAATTCGGTTCTACTGCTGCTGCTGCAAAAAGAGTAGCAGAAAATCCAGAGAAAAAATATGCCGCAATTGCCAATTTATATGCTGCTAAATTTTACCATTTAAAAGTTCTGCATTCTAACATCCAAGATTTTGAACAAAATCACACCAAATTTATTGTAATTTCTAAAAAAGATAAAAGTCTAAAACTTTCTAAAAATAAAGTTGCCGAAAAAACTTCTCTCATACTTACAATGCCCGAAGACCATGCTGGTGGATTACACCAGGTACTTTCTGTTTTTGCGTGGCGAAAAATGAACCTTACCAAAATTGAAAGCAGAACTCTGAAAACAGGTCTTGGTAATTACTTTTTCTTTATTAATGTAGATGGAAATTGGGAAAGTGTTCTTTATAAAAATGCCATTGAAGAACTAGAATCAATTGATGTAAGGGTAAAATTTTTAGGTCATTACGAAGAATATTTACTCGAAAGTTAAAACCAATTAAACAACAAAAAAATGATGTTGGTCAATATTATTTTAGCAATTCTCATTTTCTTTTTGTATTCTCATTTTAATGGGAAAATCAACCATCTAGAAAACGAAATTAAGGATTTAAAAAGAAGAAATCTTCTTGGTAAAAACCCTGAAAATTCACCTAGCGAAGATAAAATAACTTCACCAACTGAAATTTCTGAAGAAAAAACTATTCCTGAAACTTATTTAACTTTCAGAAATACAAAAACAGAAGAACCAATTGCACAAAATTCACCTCAAAATCAAACTTCCGAAAGTAAAGAAAACACTTGGATAGATGATGTTTTGAGCTTTGTAAAACAAAACATCCTTACCATTATTGGGATTTTGACTTTGGTTATCGGAATTGGATATTTTGTAAAATACGCTATTGATAAAAACTGGATTGGCGAAACCGCAAGATTTATTATAGGAATGCTTATAGGTTTCGGAATTATGGGAATTGGTTATTTCATTCATAAAAATTACAAAACTTTTTCTTCAATTATTTCGGGCGGCGGAGTCGCTATTTTATACCTCAGCGTTACACTCGCCTTCCAAGAATACCATCTATTTACGCAGAATATTGCCTTTATATTTTTAGTTTTCATCACTATTCTTGCGGTAATTACTGCCTATTTTTATGACAGCGAAGTGCTGATTATCTTTGCGTTAATTGGTGGTTTTGCATCTCCTCTTATGGTAAGCAACGGCAACAGCAATTACCTTTTCCTGTTCATTTACATTTCTTTGTTAAACCTAGGAATGTTGGCAATTTCTTATCTCAAAAACTGGAAAAGCATTGGTTGGTTTTCCTATTTTACCAGCTATTTATATCTTACCGTTTGGATTTCTGATTCTTTAGACCAAAAAACGATTTATTTTGTTGCTCTATTTTATGTAATTTTCTATGCTTTTGCGATTAGAAATTATATTAAAAATAAAAATTGGAATGCACTAGATATTCTACTTTTAGTGATGGTAAATATTTCTAGTTTAATAGCTATTACCTACATTTTCAGAGAACTAAACTTAGAACCTATCATTCTTTTTCCACTGATTTTTGCAGGAATTAATGCACTCCTTTGGTTTATTGAACTAAAAAACAACAGCTCAAAAATTTATCATCCTATTTTCATTGGCATTACTTTAAGCCTCATCACGATTGCAGTTGCCCTACAATTTGATCTTCATATTTTCACCTCACTTTGGGCAATAGAAGGCTCTTTGTTGCTTTTTATTTGGTACAAAACGAAACAAGATCTCTTCAAAAGAGCATTTCTATTTCTACTTCCTTTAATTTTAATTGCAGAACTTACTTCTTGGACTAAATACAACGAAATATCTCACTTCAATTTCATTTTTAACCCAATCTTTTTCACGGGGTTATTAATTAGTGTTACATTTGGCACCAACTACTATTTTATCAGAAAAAATAAAGCTGAAAATGGCCTAGATATTGAATTCGAAGCCTTATTCAAATTTCTAGCACTTGCTAATTTGTATGTGATTTTTCTATTAGAGTTGATGTATCTTTACAGAAATTCAGATGACAATTTCCTATACATTACAGGTCTTTTGTTTACCATTTTCTACATTTTTATTCTTGTTTTACTCTCCAGATTTATTTTGGAAGAAAAAGAAGAAGAACTCCTATTATTCACCATACCTGTTTTAATTACTTTATTGATTTCAAAACCAGATATTAATACCTACTTTATCACCAAAACAGGAACATACACCTATTATTTACTCTACACTATTCCACTTGCATATATCATTTGGAAAACGCTGAAAAAGAAATATTTAACTACAAAATTTGCTTATTATGTTTTGGCAATTTTCTTCACTTACATTATTTCTATAGAGCTTTCGCATTTTTATATTGTTTCAAATGCTTCAAAATTTAATGAAATTCTACCTTTAAAGAGTCGCTATATTTACTTTTATTTGCCTATGATTTGGACGGTTTGCGCCATCACTTTCTTATTTTTAGGATTAAGAAAACAAATTCCTGATTTTGTAAAATTCGGGTTTGGTTTAATCGGATTAATGGCGGTAAAACTCTATGCACTAGATGTTTGGAAAATGGATAACATTTCTAGAATCATTGCTTTCATCATTCTAGGAATTATCTTGCTTTCTAGTTCCTTTATGTACCAAAAACTAAAAGGAATTTTAAAAGACTTCATCGAAAATAAAAAATAAAATTTCAAAAAATTTTCTACCATCAATGGATTCTACTCCGCAGAAAAAAAATGTACTTTTCATCATCATTTTGGCATCATTTGGCTATTTTGTTGACATTTATGATTTGGTTATTTTCTCTATTGTGCGCGTAAAAAGTTTTACCGAAATAGGTATTTCTGGCGAAGCCGAAATGTTAAAAAACACGCAATATGTACTGAATATGCAAATGGCAGGTTTACTTCTTGGCGGAATTTTCTGGGGGATTATTGGCGATAAATTAGGACGTGTAAAAGTACTTTTCGGGTCTATTCTTATTTATTCTTTGGCTAATATTGCCAATGCATTTGTAAACCAAATCGATATGTACGCTTGGATTAGACTGATTACAGGAATTGGTTTAGCTGGCGAATTAGGCGCAGGAATTACCTTAATTTCTGAAACCATGAGCAAAGAAAAACGCGGTTATGGAACTATGATTGTAGCTACAACAGGTGTTTTGGGAGCTGTTGCTGCATTTTACATTTCTGAAATTACCACTTGGCGAAACGCTTACATTATTGGTGGTATTTTAGGATTGGTTCTTTTAGCATTCAGAATGGGAACTTTTGAATCAAAAATGTTTAAAAATTCTCAAAATTCAGAAATTCCTAGAGGTGATATTGTGGTGCTTTTTAATACTAAAGAACGATTTCTAAGATTTTCAAAAGTAATTTTAGTAGGTGCGCCTATTTGGTTTTTGGTGGGAATTCTCATCACTTTAGCTCCAGAATTTGGCAAAGAATTAAACGCCACAGAAACGCTGAGCGCTGGAAAAGGAATTTTATACTGTTATATCGGGATTTCTCTAGGGGATTTAATTGCAGGACTTTTGGCACAAATTTTAAAATCTAGATTAAAAACAGTTTTAATTTTCCAAGTTCTCATCATTACATTTGCCACCATTTACTTGAATTCCGAAAATATAACGCCTCAGAAATTTAACATTTTGGCGTTTTTAATAGGAATTGGCACAGGATATTGGGCTACTTTTGCCACCATTGCTGCGGAGCAATTTGGGACAAACATAAGAGCTACCGTAGCTACTACTGCACCTAATTTTGTACGTGGATTGTTAATTCCTACTACCTTTTTTTTCAATTTTGTTGCAGGAAAAACAAATCTCATTACTTCTGCTTACATTACATTGTTTCTGCTATGCGCAATGGCGTTGATTTCAATTTTCACCTTAAAGGAAACTTTTTCTAAAGATTTAGACTATTTTGAAATATAAATCTGAAATTTTGTCAGAATTTTTAAGTCATTTTTTTAAAAATAAGTCATTTTTACCGCTCACTATCAAATAGTTATGAAATTTTGTCGCTTTTTTTGAGTGGCATTTTTTTTGTGAAGTTCTTGGTACAACACATTAAAAATATAAAATGTTTAACCAAAAAAAATATCACAAAATGACACTTATTAAAAGAAACCCAAACGTACCAGCATTTGCTAATTTTTTCGATGACTTCTTTGCAAAAGATGCTTTTAATTGGAACGACAAAAATTTCGCAGATTTCGGGAATACCTTGCCATCTGTAAACGTGAAAGAAGCAGACCAAAATTTTGACATAGAATTAGCAGTTCCTGGAATGAAAAAAGAAGATTTCAAAATTAGTTTAGACCGAAATATTCTTACCATCTCTTCTGAACAAAAATCTGAAACCGAACAAAAAGACCAAAATGGCAAATACACCAGAAGAGAATTTAATTATAATGCTTTCAGCAGATCTTTTACTCTACCTTCACAAGTGGTAGATGCAGAAAACATTGTTGCTAGCTACACCGATGGAATTTTAAAAATAGTAATTCCTAAAAAAGTAAAAGAAGAAAACGCTATAAAAACCATAGAAATAAAGTAATTTTTTTCATATTCATTTCATATTAAAAGAAAAGCGAGACAGATTCTGCCTCGCTTTTTTTGCATCAAAACACTTTATTTTTATTTCTTGATAATTTTAAACGCTTTAGCATTACCATTATTCAACATGATGTGTAAGATATACATTCCTGAAGGAATTGAGCCTAACTGAACTTTATTATTGATAATACTTGGCGTAAAAGTAAGCCCATTCATGTTAATAAGCTGAATGTATCTAATCGTTTCTTTAGTATCTATTGTTAGGTCATCTGTAACATAAGTAGGATAAACTTTTACATCAATAGATTTTGAAAAATTAGAAGTCGATAAAAAATCATAACTTACAGGAACTACTGGCAATGGCAGTTTTTTTGCGGTATAAATTTTTAGTTCACCAGGCTGTAATGGTATACTTGTTCCAGCATTTAAAGCGGTGTTGCTATCTTCAAAATAATCATACCAATTATTACCGAGTGGTAAATTCACATTTACATTTCCTGTATAGGTAGACCCGTCCGTTGGCGCATTGAAATTGCCTACTATAAAAACTCTTTTATCATCAGCTCCCCAGATAACACTTCTAGCAGCTTTTCCGGTTCCTAAATCAGAATTTATAGGATTACCTTCGAAAACCTCTGGTAGAATTCTGGTTCTCAGTTGTATGGTTTGAGCAATTTTTTTATAAGAATTCATTCTAGAAGAATTAGTATACCAACCTAAAGTTTCTGGAACGGGCTTAGGGTCTGTTCTATTACCAGCAGCACCACTCGCATTGCTCAAAATACTATAATCATAAGCCAATTCTTGGAACATCCATAGCATATGTGGTCCATTGAGCAGAACATTAAAAGCTGTATTAAGAGGAGCTCTATTTGTATAACCCTGAGTAGACCTTAAGGTAGAACCATTACCATAAGTTTTTGCTTTAAACATATTTCTTTCTTCGTCATGGCTTTCACAATAAGTGACCCAACCATCTTGATTAGAAGCGTCTAAGCTATCTCCGTCATGTAACCATCCCATTGCTGTTTGCTCATAACTATGAGTATTATTAAGCCAACAAAGCATTCCCCAATTGATATAGTTTTGTCTTTCTCCTGGTGCCTCTTCCCAATGTTCTAAGATAAAATATGCATCATTATTAGCAGCTTTAACTCCATTATTATAATAATCAAATACAATATCTGTACGATTAGAACAATTTTCTCCACAAAATCCATGAGAAATATCCATACGATAGCCATCTACTTTGTATTCATCAATCCAATATTTCAAAGCACTTCTAAGTAAGTCTCTAGTTGGTCCAAAATTATGATTCCAATCTTGAAAAACACTTGCTCCATGAGGTGCCATTTGATTAAACCAAGGGTTGTTAGCAGCTGTATTATTAGTACCCCAATATAGTTTAGCTTGAGGTGCTGACCCAGTAACATGATTAAAAACCATATCCATAATTACTGCTATCCCTCTTTTATGAGCTTCATCAACCAATTTTTTGAGGTCGTTTTCAGAACCATATGCTTTGTCTAATGCAAAGTAATGAGTAGGATTATAGCCCCAACTTACATTACCTTCAAATTCTGCAATTGGCATTAGTTCAATGGCATTCACCCCTAAATTCTTAATATAGTCTAAACGTTCAATAATAGATTTTAAATTCTTATTTGGGGCAAAATCATGAACCCAAACTTCATATATAACTAAATTATTTTTATTAGGTTTTGTGAAACCTAATGTCTGAGGGCTCCAACTATATTGAGATTTATTCGTTTGAAATACAGCAACATAATTACCATCTGCTTTTGTTGGGTAAGGCTTCAGATTTGGATAATTTTGTGAGGGTTCCCATTGGTCATTAGGATGCAGAACTTTAGTAGCATAAGGATCACTAATATTTATAGTATTATTACCAATTTTTACTACATATTGATAGGCATATTCAACTCCAGGCTGAATTCCTGATAGCTCTATCCACCAATAACCTGTATTCCCGTCTTTCTTTAATTGATAAGCATTAGAAGCTGTCCAATTATTAAAATCACCAATAACAAAAACATTGTCTGGCAAAACATTATTCTTATCTTTCGCATACAAACATAAGTGCAACTTGGTTGGATCTGATGAATTATAAGTTACTCCTTCTTTTATTCCATTGGGTTTTGCTTGGTCTTCAGAAGCAGAAACAATAGTAATATTTCTAGTATCTGATACAGTATTTCCATTTGCTGTGGCTTCTACTGTATAAAGATAATCGCCAGCTACAGATAATGTTTCAGAAAAAGTGATGCTAGTTCCTGAAGTACTACTTACTGTAGCTCCATTTTTTTTCAGAACAATATTTGCTGTAGATGTTGTATTTGCAGTTAAATTCACAGTAGACCCAGCATTAATTATCCCAGATGAAGATGTAGTAGAAAACTGTACACTAAGCTGACTTGCAGGAGATATATTAATGAAAAAATCTCCTCCAGTGCTGGTTTTTCCTTCTTTTGTTCCAGCAGGTCCATCATTAAACACCATATCTAATTCTTGAAATGGAGCAGCACAACCTGAGAAATAACTATACATATTATCAATGGTTAGCTCCCAATTAGAACCATTTTTTACCATTTTATGTTTTTCTAAACCACTTCTCCAAGATGGTGCACACTGCCATCTTACTCCACCAGTCTTCACTCCAATATGAGCATAACAGTTAGTAGCAGTAGACATTGGGCCAGAACCAGGATTGTAAATAACTTTAATAACCCCTGTATAATCATCAGGAATAATCGCAGGAATTGTAGTTACAGTCTGAGTGTAAAAAACACTAAAAAACAAAAAATTAAGTAGTAGTAAAATTTTCTTCATTTCTATTTAACTTAAAACAAGTATTTTTTATTAAAATAACACGCCAAATATAATTGAATAATGTCATTAAAAAAACAAGAAAAATTATGATTTTTATTCTTCTAAAAGTTTCTTAATATCTTCAATAAGTAGTTTTCTATCTGGTTGAAATTTTCCATCTAATTTCGGGTTTTTACCTTCCGCATCTTCATAATTCAAACCAGAATAATATAAAATAGGCATTCCATCTTTCCCAAATCTGCATCTCACATTACCTTCTTTATCTACCAAAGCAATCATTCCGCTATGGTTTAGGCTTTCAGCTTGGTCATCTTTATCCCCTACGAAAATATCAAATTCATTAGCAACCTTGCCGATGTATTCTCTATCACCTGTCAAAAAATGCCAATTAGGATTGGTAACGCCTAATTTTTTGGCGTGATTTTTCAGAAATTCAGGGGTATCATTCGTAGGATCAATGCTGATGGAAATAATTCCGAAATCTGGGCTATTTATCTCTTTATCTACAAATTTCAGATTGCTGTTCATCACTGGGCAAATGGTAGGACATCTGGCATAGAAAAACTCCACCACATAGACTTTTCCAAGCATATCTTTGTTAGAAATTTTCTTATTATTTTGGTCAGTTAGCACAAAATTTGGAGCTTTCATTACCGTATGAAGGCTTTTTTTGAAATAAGAATTTCCAATAAACAGCGCCAAAACAATCACCAGCAAACCTATCAATTGATAAATCAGCATTTTGTTCATCCCAAATTTGGAGGGATTTTTTTTATTAGAACTCATTTTATTCTTTTATAGCGTATTTTTCTGGGTCTTTTTTAAACTCATCTTTGCACATAGAATTACAAAAACCGTAGGTTTTACCTTTGTAATTAGCGGTGTCTTTCAGATATTCTGCGGTTTTCATTCCACAAATTGGGTCTTCTGCATTTACTACTTTTACATTCAGTTTTTCTCCGTGTGCAGCATTCATCATTTTAGAATGATCTACTTTTTTCACTTCTATATTTTCTTTTTTGCAAGAAATTACAGTAATTGCCAGAATTCCTGCGATTAAGTATATTGATTTCATCATTATTTCAATTATTTTTTAACGTATTTTTTAGGTTCTTTTTTGAAAGCTTCTTTGCAATGCGTTCCGCAAAATCCGTATAATTTCTTATTATAAGTAACGGTATCTTTCAGAAATTGAGCAGTTTTCATTCCGCAAATTGGGTCTTCAGTGTTCACTACTTTTACATTAAGTTTAGCGGGTGCTTTTTTTGCCTCTTGTGAATAAGATAATAGAGATACTGCAACCAATGCAGCAGATAAAATATGTTTCATTTTTTTTGATTTAAAGGGTTAATTAAAATTTGAAAATTAAAACCAAAAAAGAAATTATTGAGAAAAAACATTTCAAAAGCAAAAAAAAGAAAAATTTCTACTTTTAAAAGGTTTAGTTGTATTTCATCGTTTTTCTTTTTGGGTTAAAATTAAAAGTGATTATTTTGAAAATAAAACTAAGAAAGTGGCGGATGAAAAACGCCTTCATCAAAAGGTTTTCCCCTCAAATTAAAGCAATTTTGGAAATTATTTTCTGTCTTTTTTTCTACTGAAAAATCTGCTATAAACTCTGAAATTTCGTTCACAACAAAAACGTCTATACTTTTAATCTGAACTTTAGATTCTTTGGCACTTTGATTCTCAGAAGATTTTAGAATTTCTTTTTTCACATAGCATTTACCATTGCAACGCAATTCTGGTCTTGCTCTATTCTCACAAAGCTGAGTAGAAATATATTCATAATTTACAGCATAATCTAAGATGGGCATTGCCGTTCTAAGCGCCAAAACCAATAATAAAAATATGGAAATTACTGTTCTCATTTTTTAAGAATTACAAATTTAATGAAATTAAAATACAATTGATGTGATTTTTGTAACTTTGAGGAAAGCTTTTAATCAATGAAAAACTTTCTATTCTTTCTGCTCATTTTTTTAAGTGTGTTTTCTTGCAAAAAAGAAGAAAAAACTAATTCTAAAGTTAAAAAAAAGACATTAGAAAAAATCAAAAACGACACTATTTTTATCAAGGAAAAGTGTGCTGTTTTCTTAATTCCAGAAAAAAATTTAATAATAAAAAATGTACAAAATAAAGGATTTGATAAACACTACAAAGAAATTGATGAGTTTGGTTACGCTAAGATGTATATAGAAAACAAAGGATTGAAAGTTATATCAACTAACTCAAAATTCTTAATATTCAAAAATTTAAAAGAAAATTTTATAATCGATGCAAATCAAGAAAACAAAATATTAAAATTATACTTATTTGACATAAACAAAAAACCTTTACTAATAGATAATATAAACATAGAAAACGAATACAAAAATTATTTTGGCGAAAAAGACATTTTAAAATTTTCAAAAAAAGAAGAAACCGTACAATTTATTTTCAATGCAATTGCTTGTCCTTGTGCACAATGGACTAATTTTAACAACAAAAAATCGACAGAAAAATTTTATTTAATTGATGACAAAAAATTGACATAAGATGCGGAAGATTTTTGGGATGGCTCAAGTTTACCTTTTATTGTAGAAGCAACTGGTGTTTTTTCTGAAAATAAATCTATTCCAAAAGATTTTTCACCAAAAGGAGATGCAGAAAGAGAAAAATCGAGAATTTTTAAGTACAGAAAAATTAGATTGGTGCAATTAGGAGATAAAAAATATTTTTAATAAAAATGGAAAACAAAATTTTATATCAAATTATTATTGGAGGAATATTCTACTTTTTAGTTTCTCTTGCTTTGTACACATTTTTTAAAGAACCAAAACAAATTTTAAAAGATTTTTTAGATGTAACAATAAGTAGTTTTTTAGAAAAATTTCTATTTGTTTTTTTAGCTCCAGTATTAATTATTGCACTTCCTTTAATTTTAATTTTCAGAAATAAAAAAAAGTAGCATCCAACCTAAAAATACCTTCCCTTCCATTTTTTCTCCATTTCTTCACGAATTTTCTTTTCGATGGCATTTTCGCCAGGTTCATAAAATTGAGTACCTGAAATTTCTTCGGGCAAAAACTCTTGATTTACAAAATTTCCTTCGTAAGAATGGGCGTATTGATAGTCTTTTCCGTAATCTAAATTCTTCATTAATTTAGTCGGAGCGTTTCTAAGATGCAACGGAACTGGCAAATTACCTGTCTGTTTTACCAAGGCTAAAGCTGCATCAATTGCTTTGTACGTAGAATTAGATTTTGGTGAACAAGCCAAATAAACCGCAGTTTCACTCAAAATAATCCTAGATTCTGGATTTCCGATAACATTCACCGCTTGAAAACAATTATTAGCAATTGTTAAAGCATTCGGATTGGCCAAACCAATATCTTCCGAAGCTAAAATGAGCATTCTTCTTGCGATAAATTTCACATCTTCACCACCAGCAATCATTCTTGCGAGCCAATAAACTGCACCATTCGGATCAGAACCTCTCATTGATTTGATGAACGCCGAAATAATATCGTAATGTTGTTCTCCGTTTTTGTCGTAAAGTGCCATCGTTTCTTGCAAAACAGAGAGTACATCTTCGTTGGTAATTTCTTTTTCTTTTATATTTTTGAATTGATTAAGCACCAATTCTATAGAATTAATCAGTTTTCTAGCATCACCTCCAGAATATTGAATGAAAGCTTCCTTTTCTTTAATTTTGAATTGAGTTCCTTCTTCTTCATTGAATTTTTGCAGAGAAATTTCTGCCAATTCTTCTAGTTTTTCAAAACTTAACGATTTTAAAACATAAACTTGACTTCTAGACAAAAGCGCAGAAACCACTTCGAAACTTGGGTTTTCCGTCGTCGCGCCGATTAATACAATCCACCCTTTTTCTACCGCATGAAGCAGAGAATCTTGTTGAGATTTATTAAAACGGTGAATTTCATCAATGAATAAAATAGGAGATTTTCCTGAAAAAAGGTTTTGTTTTTTGGCTTCTTCTATTACATCTCTCACGTCTTTTACACCGCTAGAAACCGCCGAAAGTTTGTAGAATTTCCTGCCAGATTTTTCCGAAATTATTTCTGCCAAAGTGGTTTTTCCCGTTCCTGGAGGTCCCCAAAAAATAAGAGAATTGAGCGTGTCATTTTCTAGCATTTTTCGGATGGTTCCGTTTTCACCAGTAAGATGCTCTTGACCTAAAACATCGTCTAGAGTTTTTGGTCTTAATTTTTCGGCTAAAGGAATATTGTTTTTCAAGCTTGAGTTAAGATTAAGGTTGAGAAGAAATTTCAAAAGTAGATTTTACTTCATTCCATATTTTTTCAAAATCTTCTAATTGATTTTTATCTATTTGCGACTTGACAATGGTAATACTTTTATTTTTATCTTTAAACACATAATCCCCAGCAAAATATTTGATTTCCAACAAATCTTTAAAATCTATTTTTCTATTTTTTAGTCCAAACAAAACTATTTCTTGAGATGTAATTTTAAAATATTTTTTGAAAAACTCTAATAAAAAAATCCACAAATAAAGTAATCCAACAATCAAAAATCCATAATGATGCCACAGTAATTTTTCTTCACCTAATAAATAACTTGCACCAATAAAAAGCCAGAGAATTCCTAAAAATAAATTGAAAAAAAGTCTCTTCTTGCTATAATTAACTGTCATGGAAAATATTTTGAATTCTTAAATTTCAAATTTATCAATTATTATCCTATTTTTGCAAGGAAATGCTCAACAAAATTCTCATATTTCCATTGGTAATTTTAATCAAATTTTATCAATATGCCATTTCGCCTTGGTTAGGAAAAAACTGTAGGTATGAGCCAACTTGTTCGCATTACACTTTAGAAGCACTTAAAGTTCACGGACTTTTCAAAGGCGGATTTTTAGGAATTAAAAGAATTATGAGTTGTCATCCTTGGGGCGGAAGTGGTTACGACCCTGTTCCACCGAAAAAATAGAAATAAAAATTGTAACATTTTTAAACAATAAAAACTAAATCAATAAAAATATGAATTTAGCTACGCTACTCTACTACACTTGGGATCCTTCTAAAGGAATAGAAATAGGTTCTTTTACATTGCATTATTACAGTTTAATGTTTGTTTTAGCATTTGGAATTGGTTATTATTTATTTGTAAAAATGTTTAAAATAGACCACGAAAGCGAGAAAAGTTTAGATTCTATCTTCACTTGGACTTTAGTAGGAACGATTTTGGGTGCTAGATTAGGACACGTTATTTTTTATCAACCAGAGCTTTTCAAACAAGATTTCTTAAGTGTTTTCTTACCAATACAGACTGTTCCAGAATTCAAATTCACTGGATTTTCGGGATTAGCAAGTCACGGTGCAGCCATTGTTTTGGTATGTTCTACTATATTTTTAGCCATAAAAGTTTTGAAAAAAAATCCGTTTTGGTTGCTTGATAGATTGGCAATTACCGTTGCATTGGCAGGATTTTTCATTAGAATTGGCAATTTCTTCAATTCTGAAATTGTAGGAAAACCAGCTCCAGATTTTGCTTTTGCAGTTCAATTTCCTCAAGATAATAGTTACGGACCAATAGTTCCTAGATACCCAACTCAATTATTCGAAGCGTTTTCTTATTTGGCTTTATTTTTTGTAATGTGGGGAATTTATTTGTACACCAAGAAAAAATACAGTCAAGGTTGGCTTTTCGGATTTTTCTTTGCCGTTTTGTGGACGATTAGATTTTTAGTAGAATTTTTAAAAGAACCACAAGGCGACGAAAAAATTACTTGGGGAATTCTAAATACGGGTCAAGTACTCTCTATACCTTTAATTATTATAGGAATTATTTGTATGATTTATTCCTCTAAAATGAAGTACGAAGACAAAGTAGAAGCATAAAAACGAAGGAAACCGAAAGTGGTTTCCTTTTTTAGTACAATTTTTTAAAAACTTCACCAAGATTATCAATTACATCACTTGGTTGCATCGCTTCTTTTGAGAATTTTTCAGCAGCAAAATCAGCTGCTTTTCCGTGAAGCCATACTCCGAAAACACAAGCGTTTTTAGGCGAATAATTTTGAGCCAAAAGAGAAGCAATCATTCCCAAAAGAACATCTCCGCTTCCGCCTTTTGCCAAACCAGAATTGCCCGTAACATTATAAAAAACCTCGCCTTCTGGAGTTACAATCTGTGTATGATGGTCTTTTAAAACAATAAAAATCTGTAATTCCTTAGCTTTTAGCTTCGCTAAATTTAATCTTTCAAAAGAGTTTTTGGTTTCGCCAAAAAGTCGAGCAAATTCTTTAGGATGAGGCGTAATGATAGAATTTCTCGGAATTAAATTCAGATTTTCTGAGTTTTTAGCTAAAATATTGAGGGCATCTGCATCTAAAACCAATGGAAGAGAATAATTATTTAAAAATTCTAAAAATTTCTCTTCCATTTCGGGGTCTGTTCCCAATCCGGGACCAATTCCACAAATAAAATCATTTTCTACTTCAAAATTTTGAATAAAATCTTTACCTCCGTATAAAAACATTGCTTCCGGACAAGATGTTTGTAGGATTTCATAACCACATTTCGGAGCGAGAATATAAGTTAGACCACTCCCTGTTCTCAAAGCCGATTTTGTAGCCAAAACCGCTGCTCCTATTTTCCCGAAACTACCTGCAATGATACACGTTTTGCCAAAATTTCCTTTATGAGAAAACTCGTTTCTGGGCAGATAAATTTCTCTAATTAAATCACCATCAATAGTGAAATTGCTTGTTTCTGTTACGTTAATATATTTTTGATGTAAACCTATATTTAAAATTTCAATTTTTCCGCAATATTTTCCAGTTTCGGGATGTAAAAATGCTTTCTTATAAAACTGAAAACTTAACGTATAATCTGCTTTAAAAACCACTGCATCTGCCTCAATTATTTCATCACAAAATAAGCCCGAAGGAATATCTATAGAAATTTTAGTTCCTTTTGCGAAATTCATTTTTTCGATGGTTTTAGCCAATTCTCCATCCAATTTTCTATTGAGTCCACTTCCAAAAACCGCATCAATAATTACCTCATTTTCAATAATTTCAGTTAAATAAAATTCTGAAAAATCTTTGATTTCAATTCCTGAAAGTTCTTTTAATAGATTAAAATTAACCTGAGCATCTTTAGAAAAATGCTCTTGAGACTTATTAATGTAAACCACAACATCAAAACTCAAATAATATAACATTCTGGCGATAGCAAAACCGTCTCCGCCATTATTACCATTTCCGCAAAAAATATGAATTTTTTGTTCAATATCTAGAATTTGAAAAAGAAAATCTGTGCATTTTTGAGCAGCTCTTTCCATCAAAAGAAGAGAAGAAACTGGTTCATTTTGAATGGTAAAATCATCGCAAGCACGAATCTGAGAAGCAGTAAAAATTTTCATTGTGAAATATACTTATACAAATTTACACATTTGGAAAAATATAAACTTCAATAAAAATTTAATTTTTAACAAAAAAAGTAAACGAAAATAATGCAATTAATTATTTTTTTATACTTTTGTTAAAATAACACACTTGAAATATGGGACTTGTAAAAGAATTTAAAGAATTTATTGCAAAAGGAAATGCAATGGATTTAGCAGTGGGAGTAATCATTGGTGCTGCATTTGGTAAAATTGTAAGTTCATTGGTAGATGACGTAATTACTCCAGCCTTATTAAAACCAGCTCTAAAGGCTGCAAACTTAGAAAAAATTCAAGAATTAAAAACAGATGGAGGAATTTTGTATGGAAATTTTTTAGCAGCTGTACTTAGCTTTCTAATCATTTCATTTGTAATTTTCTTGTTGGTAAAAGGAATCAATAGTTTAAAGAAAAAAGATGAACCTGCACCTGCTGCACCTACCGGGCCAACTCAAGAAGAACTATTAGCAGAAATTAGAGATTTACTCAAAAATAAATAACAAGCAAGAAGCTCCGAAAAATCGGAGCTTTTACTTTTATATACTTTTAAATACTGCGGAGATAATTATAGATTTCATCTTTTAGGTGAACTCTTTTTTTCCTAAGATCTGTAAGATGTTCGTCTGTGGTGTGATTTTGTTCACCGTCTTCGTAATGCTCTATCAAGGCATTTACCTCTTCATAATTTACATAAAGTTTTAGGAATTTTTGATCTGAAATTTTCAACTCTGAGATTTTGTCTGTAAATTCAGGAAATTCGTGGGTAATCGTGTGGTGTTCCATAACTTTTAAGTTTTAAGTGAATTAAACTCTTTTTAGTACACTAAAGTTAGGAAATATTACTCAATTATCTTTTATGAAAATTGTCACTATATTTTATCATTAAATCTACTGTTGTTGTTGTTGCTGTTGCATTTGCATATGTCGCCAGTAAGAATTGTTATTTTCTACCGTTTCCGGAATTTCGTTTATGCTTACAAAAGACGGTTTTTCTACTCTATCACTGAAAAAATCATTGTAAATTGCAGAAATATGACTATCTGTATTTTCCACAACCACCGTAACTTCTAATCTATGCTCTAAATTTCCTTTGTAAATTCCTTTAACTGGCGTGCAATCGTGAAAATCTTTACCAACCGCCAATCTTACGTGCCTATCAGAAACCAAACAATTGTTGGTAGGATCTATCCCAATCCAACCGTAAGTTGGTAAAAAAACTTCTACCCAAGCGTGAGTAGCGCCTTCACCTCTTAAATCGTGATTTTTAGGACAAATGTAACCACTTACATATCTTGAAGGCAGCCCTACAATTTGCAACATTTCTAATAATAAATGTGCAAAATCTTGACAAACACCAGCTTTTAAACTCCAAATTTCGTCAATATTTGTTTCAATAGTAGTAACGCCTTGTTTGTAGGTGAAATTTTCAAAAATATATTTTGAAATATTAAAAGCATTCTCAAAAACGGGTTTTCCTTTATCAACCAGAGAGTTCACCACTTCTGTAATTTCTTTTTTATAATCAAAATCTTCTATTTCTAGGAAATCTTTCAAAGTAAAATCGTTTTTTAAGTTTTCTATTTCTTTCCATTGTTCTGATGGAGAAATTTCTAAAACAGGTTCTTCTATCGGAATTACCTCTACCACAATATTAGACTGAATGCTTAATTCTGAATGAGGTTTAAGAATATTAAAAACCCCTAATTGATTGAAATAATGATCTTTAAAAACCTCAATACTCGGAGAATCTGTAATTCTAATCGATTGAAAATGCAATGTCTGATGCAAATCTTGGATAGGATATAGCATTATTTGATTAATAGACTCATAAACAGGAGAATTGTAAAAATAATGCGTGATATGTTTAATTTTATACTTTGCCATAATTTATAAATAACCGAAATAAAATTTAGAAAATAAATTGGATAAATAACTGATGTCTTCTTCGATGTCTTCTAGATAAAGAAGCAGTTTTTTGCCGTCTTCCATATCTGGTTTAGAATATTGAAATTTACTGAGAATCTTCCCAACTTCGAACTGAACGGTATTAAAAGCTTCCACCGTAGAATCTTCTCTAATCTTTTCTAATCTTGTTTTAATTCTATTGAGTGCATAATAGACAGAATTGGTGAAAATTGGATTAAAAAGAACGTAATTTATAATGTTCTGAACCGTAAGTTCGCCTCTGTACGTTTTATTGTACAATTCATATCCTGATAAGGAATAAAGAAGATACCTGAAAGAAGTGACCTCTTGTTCATTGGTAATTTTATAATCTATTTCTTTGATTTTTAATGACAAAATCTTTAGCGTTTGCAAAGCTTGTTCTATATGCCTGCCAATACTCATAAAAGAATAACCTACACCTCTATCCATCGTTGTATTTATCATCCCAACATACAATACAGATTGTTGCAATATAGAATCCATCACATCTACTGAATCTTGATATTTTAGCTGCTTTTTGATTTTATCATTCCTCACGAAATGGTAAAAATTATTCAAAGTTTGCCACATTTCTTTAGTAATATGATCTTGCGAAGCTCTTGCATTTTCTCTAGCGTAGAAAATATTATTGATAATAGAAGAAGGATTGTCTTTATCAGTAATGAGATAAATTAAAGCATCAGAATAAGCCCAATCATTTATATCATCATTTTTTAAAACATCTTTGCTTCCATATTGTTCTACTATAAATTTCCAGTTGTCTTTTATGGCATTATCTTGAAGTGCTACGTAATTGGTTTGTAATAATTTTATTTCAGATTTTGTACGTTCCATATATCTGGACATCCAAAAAATTGAATCCGCTACTCTACTCAGCATATTTTTAGTTTAAATGTAGTTAGTAATTTGGTATTTGGTACTTGGTACTTGGTATTTAGTATTGGGCGTTTTGCATTTTGTACTTTTTACTTCGTACTTTGTAATTTAATTTATTCGCTTAAAACCCAAGTATCTTTACTGCCGCCACCTTGAGAAGAATTCACCACCAAAGAACCTTCTTTTAGTGCAACTCTGGTTAAACCTCCAGGAACGATATCAATTCCTCTAGGTCCGTACAAAGCAAAAGGCCTTAGATCTACTCTTCTTGGCGAAAGTTCATTATTAATAAAACAAGGAGATGATGATAAATTGATAATAGGTTGAGCAATAAAATCTCTAGGATTTTCGGTAATTGCTTTTTTGAAATCATTGATTTGTTCGTCTGTTGCGCTGTTTCCTATCAACATTCCGTAACCACCACTTCCGTTGGTACGCTTTATCACCATATCATTCATTTTCCCGAAAACCATTTCTCTATAATCTTCGTTTTCCATATGGTAAGTTGGTACATTATTAAGAATCGGCGTTTCGTTAAGGTAATATCTAATCATATCTGGAACATAGGCGTAGATTGCTTTATCATCTGAAACTCCATTACCAATGGCATTTACAATATTCACATTTCCTGCTCTGTAAGCCCAATACAAACCTGCAACCCCTAACTGACTGTCTGGACGGAAAACCAAAGGATCTAAAAATTCATCATCTACTCTTCTGTAAATAACATCTACCTGCACCAAACCTCTGGTTGTTTTTTTGTAAACTTTAAGATTATCTACCACTAAATCTCTACCTTCCACCAATTCTATTCCCATTAATTTAGCAAGAGTAGAATGCTCAAAATAAGCAGAATTATAAATTCCTGGGGTTAACAAAACCACTTCTGGCTTACTTGTTTGTAAATTAGAAAGTTCTAGCAAATTTTTAAGCAATAAATCAGGGTAATTTCTTACAGGTTGTACCTTATTATTTCTCAATGCATTAGGGAAAATTCTATTGCTAATATTTCTATTTTCGAGCATATAAGAAACTCCTGAAGGTGTTCTGAGGTTATCTTCCAAAACATAATATTGTCCGTCATTAGATCTAATTAAATCTACACCAGCAATATGCGTATAAACATTATAAGGAACATCAACACCTACCATTTGCTTGAGAAAATACGGACAAGAATACACCAATTCCGCAGGAATAATGCCATCTTTTATGATGAATTGCCCGTGATAAACATCTTTCAAAAAAATATTTAATGCTTTAAGTCTCTGCTTAATTCCTTCTTCTATAGTTCGCCATTCTTTTTGCTCAATAATTCTCGGAATTACATCAAAAGGAAAAATCTTTTCGATACCTTCTCCGTTATCATAAACGGTAAAAGTAATTCCCTGAGTCATAAAAAGTTTTTTAGCCAACTCATTTCTATTGGCCAATTCTTCTTTGCCCATTTGTTTTAAACCATTAAGAAAAAGTTCATAATGCTCTCTTACACCATCACGAGAAAACATCTCGTCCCAAACCTTGTCTGACCCATTATAATCAGTTTTAAAATCTTCAAAAATCATACATTTGTGATTTAACCCTATTTAAAATAGGGTAATTATTGATAAAATTAATAAAATTTATCAAATAACCCTTATTTTAAAGCGATTAATTTATATTTTTTTTGAAATTTATTAATTACATCCCTAAAAAAACGCTCTTAAAAACAAAAAAACTTCCAAAAAGGAAGTTTTATGTGACCGCAGAAGGATTCGAACCCTCACTGTCGGAGCCGAAATCCGAAGTTCTATCCATTAAACTATGCAGCCTATTTTATTTACGATTTATGATTTACGATTTTAAATTCTTTAATTTTGAGAATGCAAAAATAAGTTCTTCTTCATTAAAAAGCAATTCTAATACCGCCTAAAACTTGCGCTCCTAGAACTTTATAACCTAAATAATGTTCGTATTTTTTGTTCAAAAGATTATTTCCCATCACAAAAACCGTAAAGTTTTTATTGATTTTATAATCAGCATTTAGATTTAAATCCAAGTAAGATGGTAAAGATTTTTTAACATTTTCCTGCATCGAAAAATATGGAAAAGTAGTTACTACACTATAAGAATTAGTGGTTCTTTCCGTTACAAAAATTCCTTTGAAACCAAGATTTAGCTTTCTGTCTAACAAAGAATATTTAGCGCCAAAAGTAGATTGCAAAACTGGTTTGTAATACACTTCGTTTAGATTTTTCAAATTAAATTTCATAAAATGAAGTTCCGTATCTAAAACCAAATTCTGCAAAGGAAAATATTGCACACTTCCTTTCACTTCACTCAAAGTTCCGTCATCATAAATTGCAGAAAAATTATTCGCAAAATTATAAGCAGAACGATTAAGCGTATTGTTGAAATCAAACAAATTGTTGGCTTTGAAAAACTGTGCATTTTTCAATTGACTAAAACCTGCATTCACATCATATTTCAAATCCTGATCAATGTCTCCTTTCAAACCAAAATAAAAATGATATTTGGTTTCTGTAGGTTTCAAAACCAAATCCGAAACAAGAAATGAATTTTGTTGGAGCAAATTAGAATAAGAATTCAACTGAACTCCGCCATCAATTCCTGCGTAGAATTTATATTGTTCTGTAGCTTCGTAAAGCACTTCTGCATAAGGAAACCATCGGAAATTGTTGGTTTTAGTTTCCGCTGTATTTTTATCCGAAATTTTAGAATTCACAAAAGAAAAATCTGAACCAATTGCCAAATATGAATTGCCTTTGTAGAAAGAAATTTTAGGCTTCAAACTCGTAACTAAATATTGCGATTGGTTTTGATTCAGTAATTCAAAAGTTGATTTTTGGGTAGAAAGTTTCACGCCTAAATCTGCATTGATTTTGGTATTTTCTTCTGCTAAAAACGGTAAATCGTATTTAGAAAAATTAATTTGAGCTTCCCCAGAATTTTCCTTGGCATCGAAATGATCCGTCAATAACGAAGATTTAAATCGAACATCATTAATCCAATTATTTTTAAAAAAATCATAATATCCATTGATTTTCAATTCATTGTAACTTTGTTTCAAATCAATATCAGCAGCTGGTTGAAGTGCATAAATTCCGTAATAATTGTAATTATGATTACCAAAATCTGCCGTAATATTGAATTTACCTGTTTCTGTAGTAGAATTGATAAACGCAGCCACATTGAAATCACTTTGCTTGGAACTCCAAGGAAATTCCTTTTTCAAACCATTGGTAGAAAGTCCGTGAAGATCTACGCCAACCTCTGTGTCTTTATTAATTTCGTAAGAGATATTTCCGTCTGCCAAAAATTTAGAATAGTTGCCATAACCAACCTGAAAATAGTTTCGCTGACTATCATTATTGAATTTCGGAGAAATATCTTCACCTTCAATAGTAGAAGTTTTGAAATCTGAAACCGCAGGAACATTGGTAATTTTGTAATCCACAGGTTCTTGCTCTTTTTCTTTCGGAGGATAATTTTTCTCTGTTTCTACCGAAGTTTTTTTCTTTTCGATTTTCTTCACTTCAGGTTCGCGTTTTCTATCGAGAATCAGTCTTTCTTCTTTGATTTGAGCCAAAGAAAACTGCGAAATTCCTACTAAAACGAAAGATAATATTTTTATGTTTTTGTTCATTTTTTAAAAGTTAAATTAATTATCAAATTACTTAATCATCGCTTTCACTCCCCTAGCTTCTGAAACGATTTCTGGGAAATCTTGATAGTTTTCTATGATTTGATCACAAGTATAACTTGCCTGATAATTGTCTTTCAAAGCCAAATAATTTCTAGCCATCAACACCAAAGCTTTTGCACCCCAAAATTCTTCTGAAGCATAATTATTTGCGAGTTTGAAAATCGTTTCGTTGGAAGATTTGAAGGCTTTTCCTTTGTTTTGATAAAAAGCTTTTGCATATAAAGCTTCTGCTGCCACTTCTGTATTTGCAGATTTTTCTAACGCAGCATAAGCAGATTGCGCGTCTTTATCTTTACCTTGATTCATCAAACTTCTGGCTTTTATCACTTTCGCTTGTTCTAAAACCGCAGCAGAATTTTTAGAATTTTTCAATACTTCATTCGCAAATTTTTCTGCTTGAGAGAAATTCTTTTCCTCGGCGTAGATTTTCATCAATTCAGTATTGGCGAAGTTTTTAATATTGATATTCGAAGAATTGGTAAGTCCTTCTAAATAAATTTTAGCTTCCGAAGTATTATTTTCACTCAACAAAATCTGAGAAATTCTTACTTGAGCATCTTCCTGATAATCATTTTGAGCATTAGCAACCTCACCTAAAACCAATTTCGCTTTCGTTAAATTTTTGGTTTGATAATAACTTTCGCCCAATTCATATTGCGCTTGGTAGAATTTTTCACCTGTCGGATTTTGGGTTAAAAACTTTTCATAATTCGGAATGGCCTTTGCGTATTCTTTCTTCGCAAATTGTTGTTGAGCCAAAGAAAGATTGATTTCATCTAAATCTGTTTGAGCAATATTTACGCCTAAGTTTTTCGCAAAATATTCGTAACCAGAAGCGTCTCCGTTTTTCAAATAAATTGGTTTTGCTGCCGCTACAATTTTCTCTGCATAAGCAGTATTTTTATATTTATTGCCAAGAGATTTCAGTTCTGCTAAAGCTTTTTCTGGCTGATTTAAGTCTTCATAATTCTGCGCTCTGTAGATTTCTGCATTCGCTACCAAATCTTTATCTGCTCCAATTTTTATCACTTGCGAAAACGCATCACTCGAATTTTGAAACTGATCAATCGAAGCATAAGAAGTTCCCAATTCGTAATACGCATCATCTTGATATTCAGAGTTTTTATAATTTGAAATTAATCTCTTCAATTCTACAATTTTGGCTTCTGTATCACCTTTGAAACCAATCGCCATTGCTTTTTGAAACTGCGTGTAATCGTTCGCACCTTCTGTTTTATTGTATATTGCAATCGCTTCATTCAGTTCATTACCAGCATAATACGTGTCTGCTAATCGCAATTCTGCATCAGATTTAAACTCTGGTTTCGGATTTTTAAGATATTCTTTGAAATATTCTTTAGCTTTCTCAAAATTCTTAGATTTGAAATAAGCGTATCCTAAATCATAACTCAATTGTTGTTTTTCTGGAAACTCTTCTACATTTCTATCCAATTTTTCAAAACCATAAATTGCAGTCGCGTAATCTCCTTTTTGATAATAGGTTTGCGCCAACCAATATTGCGCTCTTAAGTTGAAGGTTTTATTAAGATTGTATTTTAAACTTTTCTTGAAATTCTGTTCCGCAGCATCTAATTCACCTTTGTTAAAAAGTTCTGTTCCGTAGAGAAACAACACTTCTTGGTAGATTTTTTCGGTTTGAGCATCAACTCCTGTCAATTCTTCGATGGCTTTTATTGTGCCTTTGTAATCTCCAGAATACAAATAAGATTTTACCAAAAGTTGCTCTAATTCTTTAGAATAACCATATTTTTCGAGGTAAGATTTGATGGCAATTTGTGGGCTTTCAAACGGATTTCCGATGTCGTAACTCAGTTTTGCGTATTGTTCGTGAGCTAATTTTGAGACGTTTTTATCATACGTCATTTCCTTTGCAGAACGAAAAGCAGCCAAAGCTTCTTGTTTTTTCCCTACTTCTAAATAGGCGTTACCTAATTGATAATAAGCATTTTGCGCCAAAGCAGATTTAGAATTAAGCAATTTATTGTAGTAAGAAATTGCCTCATCAAATTTTTGAAGATTTGCTGCCACAAAACCCATTTCGTACAAATCACTTTCCGAAGGATTTTGTTGAGTTTGCAAATAAGCTTTTAGATGAGGATATGCTTCAGAATATTGTTTTTGCATAAAATAACTTTCACCGATAATCTTGTGAACTTCGGCTTTATAAGCTGTTGAAATATCTTCGTTTAATAAATCATTTCCTTCGGAAATAGCCTTATCATATTGTTTTTCATTGAAATACAATTGCACGTAATAAGGCTTTACCAATTTAGCATATTTTTCTTGATTTTTAATCTCATCAAAATACTGAAATGCTTTATCGTTTTGTTTATCAGCATAATACAAATGCCCGAGCATATATGCAATATCGCCTTTATCTTCGGCGGTTTTGTAGGCTTCTTCTAATGCTTCAATTGCACCATTAGAATCGCCAGTCATAAATTTGGCATAACCCAACTTTAAGATATACTGCGTATTTTCTTGCTTATCCAATTGATACTGATTGACTTTTTGTAACGTTTCTAAAGCTTTTGGAAAATCTTTTTTAGCCAAATAATAATCTGCCAAAGGTAAATTGGCTTGCGCAAAAAGTGCAGATTTAGGATATTCTTTGATGAAATTATCCAAACCTTGCTCTGCGTAATTTTTCCCTAAAATTACTCCAATAACATTGCTAAAAAATAGCGCGGTTTCTTTTTTAGAATTTTCTAGATTTTGGTTAAAAAAATATTGTCTAGAAAACTCATATTGAGAAGCAGCGTAGATTTTATTTTGGTAAAGATTTTCAGCTAAATTATAGCGGTAAAGTTCTTGGTCTGCAAAAAATTGCGATTGTTGTGCTTCAGAAAAACTATATAAAGAAAATGCCGAAAGCAGTAAGAATTTTTGTTTATTATTCATTGGTTAAGGATGAATTGATGTACATTAATTGAACGAAAATACTGAAAACTTATTGCAGAAACAAGTTATAAAGATTTTTTCTTTGAAAACTAGGAAATGATTAGATGATTTATTTTTTTTTAGATTTACCCCTATTTAAAATAATACTTAAACACAAAATTCATTACATTTGTGACTTTGACAGATAAAAATTGAATTAATGAGCCAACTTTTTAGAAAAAAGACATTTACTATAAAGAGTAATTCTGGATTAGAGAGAGCATTAGGTCTTTGGGATATTGTGTTTTTTGGATTAGCCGCTATTATTGGAGCTGGAAGTTTTAGTAGTTTAGGCGAGGCTATTTTCAGGGGTGGACCTGGTGTAATTACATTATATATCATTTGTGGAATTGCATGTGGTTTTACCGCAATGTCTTATGCAGAATTTGCTACCAGAATCCCAACAGCAGGTAGTGCTTACACCTATGCTTACGCTAGTTTCGGAGAAATTATTGCGTGGATTATTGGTTGGGCTCTCATCATGGAATACAGTTTTGGGAATATCTATGTAGCTTTTTCTTGGAGTGATTATTTCACCTCATTTATAGAAAGAATAGGTTTTGATATTCCAGATTATTTAACAACAAGTTATACAGAAGCTAAAAAAGCATTTTTGGCAGGCTCTGAAAATAAAGAATTAATAACCGCTTGGACTACCGCACCTATAGTTGCCGGAATTAAATTTATTGTAGACATTCCTGCATTAATTATCAATGCTTTAATCACTTGGTTGGTTTACATAGGTATCAAAGAAAGTAGAAATTTCAATAACATTTTGGTAATTATGAAATTGGCTGTAATTATGCTAATTATTGCCGTTGGCGTTTTCTACATCAATTCAGACAATTGGGTTCCTACCAATAATGACGGAGTAAAAACCTTTATGCCCAATGGTTTTGCTGGTGTAATGGCAGCCGTAAGTGGTGTTTTCTTTGCATATATTGGATTTGATGCACTCAGTGTTTTATCTGAAGAGACCAAAGAACCCGAAAAAACATTACCCAAAGGAATGATTCTTTCTCTAGTGCTTAGTACAGCAATTTATATGGTTCTAACCTTAGTTCTTACCGGAATTGTAGATTACCGAAAATTTGAAGGAATTGGTGATCCGCTTTCATTTATCTTCGCTCCAGAAAATGGCAATATCCCTTGGATGGAATTTGTAGTTTCTGTAACCGCGATTATTGCAATAACCACCGTATTATTGGTTTTCCAAATGGGTCAACCAAGAATTTGGATGAGTATGAGTAGAGACGGACTTTTGCCTAAAAAATTTGCAGAAGTTCACCCAAAATACAAAACACCTTCTTTTGCGACCATTATCACTGGTATAGCAGTTGGCTTACCTATTTTTTTTACAGACAAATCTTTTATTTTAGATTTTACAAGTATAGGGACTATTTTTGCCTTTGTATTGGTAAATGGAGGTATTTTACTAATGCCTGCTCGCGAAAAAGTAAAAGGCAGCTTCCACCTTCCTTACATCAATTCTAAGTTTATATTCCCTATATTATTTTTAGGAGGATTGATCGGATTTTATTTTTGGCAACCTCAATTTTTCCACGATTTATGGAATATTTCAGACGAAAAGCAAGGCGAATTCAGACTTTCTGTAATCATTTATATTATGATCAACTTGATGCTAGTTGTTCTTTCTTATCTTAAAAATTTATCATTAATTCCACTTCTAGGATTGAGTTCTTGTCTTTATCTTTTAACTGGGATGACGCACAACAACTGGTTTTGGTTTGGTCTTTGGTTTATCGTAGGATTAGGAATTTATTTCTTCTACGGGAAAAAACACAGCAAATTAAATTCAGAAAATGCTTAAAAATATTTGCAAAAATTAAAATACTTTATATATTTGTACCAATGAAATCAACAATGAACAAAAACTGGTGGTGGCACTTATACTCTTCGCTGAGTCTAAGCTAAACTGCTATGGAAACGTTCTACGTAAACTAATTTCATAAAAGAAGACTTCAGCGATTTATCCGTTGAAGTCTTTTTTTTATTTAAAACCTTTAAATATGCCAACAACCAAAAACCAACAACCAAAAACTAAAATAAAAACCACTTCCAAATCTTTGATGGGAGATTTACATACCGCAATGGGAATTTATCTGAAATTAAGAGATAAATTCAGAGACACTATTCTTCTTGAAAGTGCCGACCATAATGTAAATAACAATAGTTTTTCGTACATCGCCATCAACGCAATTGCAGGAGTAGAAATTAAAAATCTGCAAGAAATGGAGGTTAAATTTCCTTTAACAGCTCCAGAAAAATCTGTCATTCCAGAAGGTTTGAAAATATCAGAATATTTAGAAAATTTTTCTAAAAGTTTTGATTGTGAAACGGTGAAAAATCCTGTAGAAAAAATAGCGCAAGGTTTGTTTGGTTACACTAGTTTTGATGCCGTTCAGTTTTTTGAAACGATTAAATTCAAACCTCAAAGCAAAGAAGTAGAAATCCCACTTTTACGCTACAGACTCTATCAGTACGTGATTGCCATCAATCACTTTAATGACGAAATGTTCTTGATTGAAAATAAAATCGAAGGTTTAAAATCCGAAATTTTGGAAATTGAAAACATTATTCATAACAAAGATGTTGCACTCTACTCTTTCGAAAAAATAGACGAAGAAACCTCTAATCTCACTGATGAAGAATACAGAAATTTGGTAGAATTAGCCAAAAAACACTGTTTCCGAGGTGATGTTTTTCAATTGGTTCTCAGCAGAAGATTCGAGCAAAAATTCCAAGGAGACGAATTCAATGTTTACCGAGCTTTACGAAACATCAATCCATCTCCCTATCTATTTTTCTTTGATTATGGAGATTATAAATTAATGGGTTCTAGTCCTGAAAGTCAGTTGATTATTCAAAATCAAAAAGCAATCATTCACCCAATTGCAGGTACTTTCCGCAGAACTGGTGACACCGAAAAAGATTTACAATCTGTAGAAATTCTAAAAAAAGACCCAAAAGAAAATGCCGAACATACGATGCTCGTAGATTTAGCAAGAAATGATTTAAGCAAATTAGGAAAAAACGTAACGGTTTCTAAATTAAAAGAAATTCAGTTGTTTTCTCACGTTATTCACATGGTTTCAGAAGTTACCGCAGAATTAGAAGAAACCACTAATCCTTATGAAATGATTGCCACCACTTTTCCGCAAGGTACTTTAAGTGGCGCTCCAAAATATAAAGCATTGGAATTAATAGACGCTTACGAAAAATCTTCCAGAGGTTATTACGGTGGTTGTATCGGTTTTGTAGGCTTTGACGGGAGTTGCAATCAAGCGATTATGATTAGAACATTTTTGAGCAAAAACAACACACTCTTTTATCAAGCTGGAGCTGGAATTGTTGCTAAATCTTCCGAAGAAAGTGAATTGCAAGAAGTAAATAACAAACTAAACGCCTTGAAAATGGCAGTTAAAAAAGCAGAAAAATTATGAAAGTTTTAGTTTTCGATAATTACGATAGTTTTACTTATAATTTGGTTCAAATTGTAGAACAAATTTTGGGCGAAAAAGTAGATGTATTCAGAAATGACGAAATTCCTTTGGAAGACATCAACCAATATGATAAAATTATCCTTTCACCTGGACCAGGAATTCCCGAAGAAGCAGGAATTTTACTTGACGTGATTAAAAAATATGCTCCAACAAAATCTATTTTTGGAGTTTGTTTGGGGCAACAAGCAATTGCCGAAGCTTTCGGTGGAAGTTTAATTAATCTTTCTGAAATTTATCACGGAGTTGCCACCGAAGCAAAACAAATAAAACCTCACAAAATTTTAGAAAATTTACCCGAAGTTTTAGAAGTTGGGCGGTATCATTCTTGGGCGGTAAATCCTGATGATTTTCCTGAAGAATTAGAAATTACTTCTATTGATAATTCTGGAATGATTATGAGCCTAAAACACAAAAAGTACGATGTACACGCAGTACAGTATCATCCTGAAAGTATTTTAACACCGAAAGGAAGAGAAATTTTAGAGAATTTTTTAAAAAGCTAATGGCCAATTGCAAATAGCACTATGAAACAAATATTACAATACCTTTTCAATCATCAAACATTGACCAAAGCCGAAGCAAAGGCGATAATGATTGAAATTGCACAAAATAAATTCAACGAAACAGAAGTTTCGGCGTTTATCACCGTTTTTATGATGCGAAGCATTACGCTAGAAGAAATGCAAGGTTTTCGAGATGCTTTGCTAGATTTGGCGGTAAAAGTAGATCTCGGAACTCACGATTTGGTTGACATTGTTGGAACTGGCGGTGATGGAAAAAACACCTTTAATATTTCCACTTTGGCAAGTTTCATCGTTGCAGGAACCGGACAAAAAGTAGCAAAACACGGTAATTATGGCGTTTCTGCGATTTCTGGTTCGTCTAATGTCTTGGAGGAATTAGGGTACAAATTCAAAAATAATCAAGAAGATTTGAAGAAAGATTTAGAAAAAGCCAATATTTGCTTTCTTCACGCTCCGCTTTTTCATCCAGCGTTGAAATCGGTTGCACCTTTGAGAAAAGGATTAGGTTTAAGAACTTTTTTTAATCTTTTGGGACCTTTGGTAAATCCTGCAAAACCAAAATTTTCTATGATTGGCGTTTACAGTTTAGAAATTGCGAGGTTGTATCAATATATTTTACAAAAAAACAACGAAGATTTTATGTTGGTTCACGCTTTAGACGGTTACGACGAGATTTCCTTGACAGGCGACACCAAAATTTTCAATAAAAATGGAGAAGAAATTTTCTCTGCTGAAGAATTAGGTTTCAAAAATATTGCTCCAGAAACTATTTTTGGAGGAAATTCTAAAGAAGAAGCTGCCAAAATTTTCAGAAATATTTTAGAAGGAAAAGGAACTTACGAACAAAACGCCGTAGTTCTTGCCAATGCTGCAAAAGCATTACAAAATACTGGGAAATTTGAAAATTACGAGGCAAGTTTAGCTGCTGCAAAAGAGAGTTTAGAAAACGGAAAAGCTTTGGAATGTCTTATTAAACTAATTGAAAATTGAAAATTGAAAGTTGAAAATTAGAAAAATTGCGAACTCTGCAATTCATCTTTAGATGAATCTTTGCGAACTTAAAAATATTTTCAAAGTTGTAAAAAAAATCTTTGCGCTCTTTGCGTTTTAAAAAACATGAACATTTTAGATAAAATAATAGTTAGAAAAAAAGAAGAAATAGCTTTCTCAAAAAGTAAAATTTCTGTTGATGAACTCAAAAATTCAGAATTTTTTGGGAAAGAAACTTTTTCTTTGAAAGAATCTGTAAAATCCAGAAACGGAATTATCGCAGAATTTAAAAGACAATCGCCTTCAAAAGGAATCATCAACGATAAAGTTTCACCTTCGGAAGTAGTTACCAAATACGAAGAGTTCGGTGCAAGTGGAATTTCAATTCTCACGGATAAAGATTTTTTTGGAGGAAATTTTGAGGATATTTTGAATGTTAGAAATTCAGTAAATATTCCGATTTTGAGGAAAGATTTTATGGTAGATGAATACCAATTTTATGAAGCAAAATCATTCGGTGCAGATGTCATTTTACTGATTGCAGCTTGTCTTTCCACTAGTCAAGTTCAGGAGTTTACAGATTTGGCTCACGAATTGAATTTGGAAGTTTTGTTAGAAATTCACACCGAAGAAGAGTTAAAACATTTCAATTCTGAAATTGATTTGGTGGGAATTAACAACAGAAATTTAAAAGATTTCAAAGTTGATTTACAGCATTCAGTCAATTTAAAAAATCTCCTTCCAAAAGGAACTTTATCAGTTGCCGAAAGTGGAATTTACAATGTAGAAGATTTTAAATTTCTGAAAGAAAAAGGATTTGATGCTTTCTTGATGGGCGAATATTTTATGAAAAACGAAAATCCCGGAAATAAATTCAAAGAATTTGTTTCTAATGTAACAATATAGAAATGTAACAATTTACCAATAATGAAAAGCCAAAAGCCAAAAGCTAAAAGCCAATTGCAAATTAAAGTTTGTGGTTTAACTCAACAGTCTCAAATTCAAGAATTAATTTCTTTGAATGTAGATTTTTTAGGCTTTATTTTCTACGAAAAATCTCCAAGATTTGTATTGAATCATTTGAGTTTAAAAGAAATTGCAGAAATTAATCATCAAGGGAAAGTAGGCGTTTTCGTGAATGAAACGGTTGAAAAAATTGTCGAAATTTCAGAAAAAGCAAAACTCAATTTTATTCAATTGCACGGAGATGAAGAAGAAGAATTTGTAAAAAAGTTAGGGTTAAAGTTGAGCAAAAACACTAAAATCATTAAAGTAATTAGAATTGGTAATCAAAAGAAAGAAGAATTGGAAAAAACCATCAACCATCAACCATCAACCATCAACTATTTTTTATTCGACACAGACAGCAAAGCTTTCGGAGGAACAGGAAAAACTTTTGATTGGCAAATTCTCAACGAAATAGAAATTCCAATTCCTTATTTTTTAAGTGGCGGAATTTCGTTAGAAAACATCCATCAACTATCAACCATCAACCATCAACCAATTGCTTTAGACATCAATTCAAAATTTGAAATTGAGGCAGGTATTAAAGATGTAGAAAAAATAAAAACATTCAAATCATTATTAAAATGACATATAAAAACCCTGACAAAAACGGATATTACGGAGAATTTGGTGGCGCATTTGTTCCAGAAATGCTCTATCCAAACGTGGAAGAACTTCAACATAATTATATAGAAATTATAGAATCTGAAGAGTTCAAAACCGAGCTCAATGATTTATTGAAAGATTATGTAGGAAGAGCTACTCCACTTTATTTTGCAAAAAATTTAAGCGAAAAATACAGCACTAATGTTTACCTGAAACGTGAAGACTTAAACCATACTGGCGCTCATAAAATCAATAACGCTCTCGGACAAGTTCTTCTCGCCAAAAAACTAGGAAAAAAGAGAATTATTGCCGAAACTGGAGCTGGTCAACACGGCGTTGCAACGGCGACAGCTTGCGCTTTAATGAATCTGGAATGCATCGTTTATATGGGAGAAATTGACATTGCGAGACAAGCTCCTAATGTTGCAAGAATGAAAATGCTCGGAGCAAAAGTTGTTCCTGCAACTTCTGGCTCAAAAACTTTGAAAGACGCTGTAAATGAAGCACTGAGAGATTGGATTAACAATGCTACAACTACCCATTACATCATCGGAAGTGTAGTTGGCCCACATCCTTTTCCAGATTTGGTGGCGAGATTTCAGAGTGTAATTTCCGAGGAAATTAAATGGCAATTGAAAGAGAAAATAGGTAGAAAAAATCCGGATTACGTAATTGCTTGTGTTGGCGGAGGAAGCAATGCAGCAGGAACTTTTTACCATTTTGTAGATGAACCTTCTGTGAAAATTATTGCGGCAGAAGCTGGTGGTTTCGGCGTAAATTCAGGAAAATCTGCAGCTACAACTTTTCTTGGAACAACTGGCGTTTTGCATGGTAGTAAAAGTATTGTGATGCAAACCAATGATGGACAAGTGATAGAACCTCACTCTATTTCTGCAGGGTTAGATTACCCAGGAATTGGGCCTTTTCACGCTAATTTATTTAAAAATAATCGTGCAGAATTTTTCAGTATTAATGATGATGAAGCGTTAGAATCTGCTTTTGAATTGACTAAATTAGAAGGCATTATTCCCGCTTTGGAAAGTTCACACGCATTGCAAGTTTTGAAGAAGAAAACCTTCCAAAAAGACGATGTAGTCGTAATTTGCTTAAGCGGACGTGGTGATAAAGATATGGAAACGTATTTGAAACATTTATCACAATGAAATTATTTTCTCGTAAAGAATTTATTGAACTCTTAGAATGGGTTTTTGTTTTGTATGTTGCGCTTCATATGAGCGTATATGGTGCAGCAAAATACATTCAGTTCGGAGACATCAATCAATATACGCAACCTTTAAATTCATACAAAGGAATGCAACTAATGTGGGCTTTTTATGCCTATTCAAAAACTTTTTCAGTCATTATAGGTATTTTTGAAATTGTAGGTTCGGTTTTATTAATCCTTCCAAAAACCAGAATTTTAGGTGGATTTATTTTGACTTCAATTCTTGTTAACATCATTTTACAAGATATTTTTTATGGAGTTCATCTCGGTGCTTTGTTAGGTGCTATTCTTTACCAGATTCTAATTTTTATTATATTTTATTGGCATAGAAAACAAATTTTGCAAGCATTTTCTAAATTAAAACTTACCAATGCATTAATTCTAAAGAATAACTTTTTAAAATACGTTATCACTGGAATTCTAATTTTTATTGGTTTATACTACATTCCAAAAATTATGGTATCAATCATTCATTTTTTTAATATTTAATTTGATAAATATGACACAAAGAATCTATCAAATAGACGCTTTTGCAGAGAAACTTTTCACGGGAAATCCAGCAGCTGTTTGTCCGCTAATACACTGGTTAAATGATGAAACGATGCAGAAAATCGCCGCCGAAAACAACTTGGCAGAAACCGCTTTTACCGTTCCTGTAGAAAATGGCTATGAAATTCGTTGGTTTACACCAGAAGTTGAAGTAGATTTATGCGGTCACGCTACTCTAGCATCGGCATTTGTTTTAATGAATTTTGAAGGATTTACGGAAGCTAAAATCAATTTCTTTTCTAGAAAAAGCGGAATACTTACCGTTACTAAAAATGGTGATTTATTAACTTTAGACTTCCCAAAAGATAATCTTCAAAAAGTGGAAAATTTATCTATTTTTGAGAAATGTTTTGCTTTTCAACCCATTGAAGCTTATCGAGGAAAAACAGATTATTTATTGATTTTTGAAAATGAACTTCAAATTCAAAATATACAACCCAAAATTTCAGAAATTACAAAAATAGAGGCTAGAGGAATCATTGTAAGTTCAAAATCAGATAATTACGATTTTACTTCTAGATTTTTTGGTCCCAATTGCGGAGTAAATGAAGATCCTGTTACGGGTTCTGCTCACACTACTTTAACGCCATTTTGGGCAGAAAACTTAGGCAAAACTAAACTTATTGCGAAACAAATTTCAAAACGTGGTGGTGTTTTAGAATGCGAATTAAAAAACGATAGAATTCTCATCAGCGGAAAATGCAAAACCTACCTAAAAGGCGAAATATTCATTCTTTAAAAACGATTATTATGAAAAAATTAAATATATATTTCACTGCAGGAATTCCTAATTTGGAAGATACCACAGAAATGATGAAAACCATCCAGAATTCTGGTGCAGATATGATGGAAATCGGAATGCCTTATTCTGATCCTGTTGCAGATGGCCCTGTAATTCAGGAAGCACACGAATTGGCTCTAAAAAATGGAATGACGATTGCCAAGCTTTTTTCTCAACTGAAATCAGTGAAAAATGAAATCAACATTCCTGTGATTTTGATGGGTTATATTAACCCTGTTTTGAGTTTTGGTTTTGAAAAATTCTGCGAAGAATGTGCTAATTCAGGAGTTTCGGGATTGATTATTCCAGATTTACCTCCCATTGAATTTGAAAAAAATTATCAACCTATTTTAGAAAAATATGGATTGAATTTTACCTTTTTAGTAACGCCAGAAACTTCGGAAGAGCGTATTAAATATTTAGATTCTTTAAGTTCTGGATTTTTATATGCCGTTTCTAGTTCATCTACCACAGGAAACGAAAACAAAGAAGTGAAAAACGAAGAATATTTGAATAAATTAGCTTCCATCAAACTTAAAAACCCTGTAATGATTGGTTTTGGAATCAAAAATAAATCAGATTTCGAACAAGTTACCGAAAAATCACAAGGCGGAATTATAGGAACTGCTTTCGTAAAAACAATTCTAGAAAACGAAAATTGGAAAGAAAAGGCCGAAGAATTTATTAAAGCTATCAAATAAAAAAAACCTCGATTAAATCGAGGTTTTCAGCTTATTTTTTGAATCTTAACAAAAGAAGATTATCTTTATAAAGTTCTAAATAACCGTCTTTCACAGTATATTTATTGGCTTGTTCTAACAAATTAAAGAAATTTTGTTCTGTTTTTAGGTCATTACAAGCCATCTTGGTAGAACCTACATTTCCAATAAGAAAAGTACCAGTCTTGGCATCTACCGTAGCTTCAGCAAAGAAATTATTGCAACCACCGTTTCCAGAAATTCTCTTATCCTCTATGTTTAAAGTAGGAATTTTACTCCCCGAAACTTGGTCAGCCAATGTCCATTGGGTATTGGTAACCACTTCTTGTTTAGAAGATTTACCCATTTGAGAAGCACAAGAAGCAACAACAATCAATGCAAAAAGTGCTAAAACTATATTTTTCATATGATATATTTTGATTAATGGTTACTACTAACGAAGTTCGGCATTAAATTCTTTTTTGAAATTCTTAATCAAAGAATCCATCACAGAAGTGATATCTTTTTCTTCCAATGTTTTTTCTTCATTTAAAAGTTCAAAACTTAGCGCATAAGATTTTTTGCCTTCTGGTAGATTTTTACCTTCATAAACATCGAATAAATTGATGTTTTTAAGATATTTAGAAGGGTTTTTCTTTGCAGATTTATATAATTCTGCATAAGTTACATTTTTATCTACTAACAATGCCAAATCTCTTCTAATTTTATTAAATTTAGGAATATCTACAAATTTAAAATTGTCTGTACTTCTTAATTTTTGGGCAGTTTCTAGTTCTATCTCTGCATAAAAACAATCTTGGTCAATATCAAAATCTTTTAAAAGTTTTGCTGAGACTTTTCCTAATCTTGCGATGCTTTTTCCGCTAGAAACAATTTCTAAAGCATCATCAAATCTCTCATCTTCTAGAGAAATTTCTTCAGTCTTTAAATTTAATTTATTCAAAAGAATATTGACAAAACTTTTTAATGTAAAGAAATCTGTAGAAGATTTTGGCAATAACCAATTTTCAGGATTATTTCTACCAGAAACCAAAATCGCCAATTGCTTTCTTTCTTCGTATTTTTCTTTTTTGTGATAAATTTTTCCTAATTCAAAAAATTTGATATCAGAATTTTTTCTATTGATATTGTAAATTGCATTTTCTAAAAGTCCTTCTAACAAAGATTTTCTCATAAAAGCCAGATCTCCACTCAAAGGATTGAGCAATTTCACTGCATTGGTTTCGTCTTTTACAGAGGTAAGTGAATTGTTCATCACTTCATTGAAACCATTGCTTTGAAGAGTTCTAGCCCAAGAATTTTCTAATGCATCTTGGTCGTCAAAACTTAGTTTTACAGGGCTGAAAGATATTTTCTGAGGCGCATCTACTTTATTATAACCATAGATTCTAAGAATTTCTTCAATTACATCTATTTCTCTGGTTACGTCTGCTCTGTAAGCAGGAACTGCCAATTCTAAACCATCTGGAATATCATTAAGTACCGAAATATCAAGTGATTTTAATATTTCTTTTACTTTTTCTCTATGAATTTTAATACCTAAAATTTGATCCAATTTAGAATATCTAAAAATCACTTTAGCGTCTTCTATTTTGCTTGGATAATGCTCTAGAAGATTTCCAACTTTTGTTCCACCAGTGATTTCTTCAATCAATTTAATAGCTTGAGTGATTGTAGTTCTGGTATTATTTGGGTCTACTCCACGTTCGAAACGGAAAGAAGCGTCTGTATTTAAACCATGAGATTTCGCCGCTTTTCTGATGGCAACTGGATTAAAATACGCACTTTCTAAAAATATGGTTTTAGTCTCGTCTGAAACACCACTATCGTTACCCCCGAAAACACCAGCAATACACATTGGTTGGTTATTTCCGTCTTTAATCATAATTTCAGAACCATTTAGAGTTCTTTCAATTCCGTCTAGTGTTGTAAATTTAGTTCCAGCTTCGTTTACCCCTACTTTTACTTTTTTACCTGCAATTTTATCTGCATCAAAAGCATGAAGAGGCTGACCAAGACCGTGTAAAATATAATTGGTGATATCTACCACATTATTGATTGGTGAAAGACCAATTGCTTTCAATCTATCTTGAAGCCAAACAGGAGAAGGTGCTACTTTTGCATTTTCTATAATCGCACCAATATATCTTGGGCATAATGCAGAGTCTTCAACTTCAAGTTCAAAACCGTGTTCACCTTCTGTACTTACAATTGCAGTGCTTACTTTTTCGAATTCAGATTTTAGTCCATTATTAGATAAAAAAGCTTGTAAATCTCTCGCTACACCATAATGAGACATTGCATCTGTTCTGTTAGGTGTTAAACCAATTTCGTAAACTTCATCATTAGTTAAGCTAAAATATTTAGCAAAAGGTTGTCCTACTTTATAAGTTTCTTCGTCTAGCACCATTATTCCACCGTGGTCATCAGAAAGTCCCAATTCATCTTCAGCACAAATCATTCCTTCTGAAACTTCACCTCTAATTTTAGCTTTAGCTATTTCGAAAAAGCCTCCTTTTTTGTCATAGATTTTAGTACCTACTACAGCTACTGGGACCGTTTGTCCAGCTGCAACATTAGGTGCGCCACAAACAATATTTAGAATTTTTCCTTCGTCTACTTCTACCGTAGTTATTTTGAGTTTATCTGCATTAGGATGTTGCTCGCAAGTCAATACTTTACCTACGATTATTCCTTCAAGGCTTCCTTTTACTGATTCATATTTTTCTATTCCTTCTACTTCTAGACCAATATCCGTAAGAAAAGCCCCAATTTTTTCTGAGCTTAAATCTGTTTTGATAAAGTCTTTTAACCAATTGTTAGAAATTTTCATAATTTATGTCTAAAGTCTAATGTTTAAAGTCTAAAAATAATTTTAAACTTTTTCTAAAAAAGTAAGTTGCAAATATCGTGAATTTTTGAGAGATAAGAAAATTTAAAAACCTTAATTTCGGTTTTGTATGAAGTCAAATTGAGCTTCAATAAAAAAAGTCGGACAAAAGTCCGACTCTATTGATATTTTTTAATCTCGACAACACGAAATACGTATCTCGAAATACAGAAATTACATTCCGATTACTGGCATAGAAAGCATTAAGATGTGTTCGTTTTCGTCTAAACCGTCAACTGGTTCTACAATTCCTGGTCTGTTTGGTTGAGACATTTTCAGTGTAATATCATCAGCCCCTAAAACAGAAAGCATTTCTGTTAAAAATTTAGAACTGAAACCAATATTAATGTCTTCGCCAGCATAGTTACAAGGGATTTGCATATCTGCCTTGTTTGCAAACTCAGTATCTTCTGCGTGTAAATGCAAGATATTTCCAGAAAGTTTAAATCTTACTTGGTTGGTCGATTTATTAGAGAAAATAGAAGCTCTTCTGATAGAACTTAACAATAAATTTCTATTAATGGTCAATACATTCGGGTTTTCTTTAGGGATTACCGCAGAATAATTAGGATATTTACCATCTATTAATCTACAAATCCAGATGTTTTCTCCGAAGGTAAATTTAGCCATATTTTCGTTGAATTCAATCACCACATCGTCATTAGAACTAGACAAAATGTTTTTGAAAATAGACAATGGTTTTTTCGGCATTATGAATTCTACTGGTTCTTCACTGGTAACGTCTGTTCTTTTGTAAACCACCAATCTATGAGAATCTGTAGAGACAAAATTGGTTTCTTTATCAGAAAACTGGAAAAGAACTCCCGTCATTACAGGTCTTAGAGAATCATTACTGGTTGCAAAAAGGGTGTTACTTAGTGCATCTGCCAATACTCCAGATGAAATGGTTACTTTCTGAGCAGCATCGAATTCTGGTAATTCTGGATAATCTTCGGCATTATCAAGTGCCACGAAATAATTATCTTTTTCGTCTAGAATTTCTAATAAACCACCTTCTCCACTTTCTGATTCTTTTACAGAAAAAGTAAGGGGTTGGTCTCCGAAAGACTTAATCACTTCTTGAAACATTTTAGCAGGAACTGCAATTTTACCACTATCATCAGATTTTACCCCTACCGAAGTAATGAGTGTAGTCTCGCCGTCTGAAGCAGTAATTTTTAATATTTCATTATCTAATTCAAAAAGAAAATTTTCTAAGATGGGTCTTGATTGAGAACTAGAAATTACTCCACTTACAATCTGTAGAGCTTTCTGTAATTCACCACTTGCAACAATAAATTTCATAAATTAAAATTATATTTAGTACACAAATATACGATTTTGGAAACAATAGACAAACTTGAAAATCATTAATTTTTATTCAGTTTTCAACATTGAGAGAATATTGATTTTTCTGTATTCATTTATACGATAATCAAAGATATCAGCAGAATAATAGCTTACATTTACTTTCTTGCCTACCAATTCATTATATTTTTTTTCGAGTTCTATATTTGAGTCTACATTAGAAATCCAATAAAATTTAGTGAGAATATTATTATCTCCTTTCATATAAAATACCACAAAATTCTCTTTTTCAATTTTAGTAATTTCGCCGTTCATTAGTTCTTCATTAGACACCACTTCTTCAGCTTCAGCTTGAGATTCATTCTTATCCTCCGGAATAAATTGTTCAAAAACATCAGGACATTCTTGGGCCATCAAAATGCCTATTTCTGTTCCCAATTTATACATATTTTCTTTTTTAGAAAAATCACTTATGTCTATTCCAAATTCTTTTTTAATCTCAGCTTTGTAAGGATTAGCAACCTTGAACATACATATTCCAAACTGAAATTCTATCTGCTTCTTCGTTAAATTTTCTTTTTTAACATCTTTCACGCATTTACAAGTATTTTGTGCTATGATGGTTTTAAAATCTTGAGCGAAATAAAAACTAGCAATAAGTACAAAAACAAATAATAAGATTTTTTTCATTGGTCATCAATTTTTAATAGGTGTAAATTTATAGGAATTAATGATTTTTTCAAAATAAATCTCATGTTTGTGGAAAAAAAATTGCCAAATCTTGGGAGTTGGCAATACTTTTTTATTTGAAACTAAATTGATAGGTAAATCCTGCATGAAACCACCTTCCTGGCATTGGCACCAATGAAGTCTCTATATAATCAGAATTGGTAATATTATTGACCAAAACATAGACATTAAAATTCTTAAACTGATAACTGATTTTGTCATCTAGCAAATTATAACTTCCCAGATTCACTCTTTCGTTGTATCTGTAAATCAACTCATTAGACAACCCTTTGTAATTATTTCTGAGTTTAGCCACAAACTGATGTCTTAAATTATCTAAAGAATATCTAGAAATAATATCTTTATCTAGATTTTGATTATCTAAATATGTATATCCAAACGAATAACCTAACCAATTGTTTACCTGATGATTAGCTTCCATTTCAAAACCTTTAGTTTCTAATGTTCCTATATTTTGAGCTGTCCATTTAGAAGTTGTGCTATCCTTTTGCCAATCTATGGCATTGTCTGTTTTTCTCCAAAACATACTGTACTTCAGATAGTTTTGTCCATCTTGATATTGATAACCAAACTCTCCAGACCACGCTGTTTCTGCCTTTAGATTAGGGTTTCCTTGTTCTGCTCTGCTTATATAATACAAATCTGTATAGGTAGGAATTCTATTCACTTTAGCAAAATTTGCGTAAAACTTATTATTTTCCTCAGTATAACTCACATCAATACCTGGCAAGAAATAATCTTTTCCGTCACTAAATTTTGTCCAAGAAATTCCCGGAGAAATATTCAGACTTTCATTAAATAAAGAGAAATGATGCTCTAAAAAAGCCTGAGAAACAAACCTTTCTCTGCTTCCTAAATTATTACTTGCTAAAAATTCTTTTCTTAGATCTGCCCCAAATCCTGTAATCCCTAATTTTGATTTAAAATTAATTCCTAAATCTACTCCTACATTGTTCCCAATATGCATATTTCTGTAGAGCGAAGGATTATTTCTTACAAACAAGTACATATCTTGCGCTCTTCTCCAATAGGTTTTTGCATTGAAATTAATACTTTCCGAAAGCTTTTTCTCAAAAATGGCTGAAACCAAAGAAACTTGTACTTCCTCATATTGGTCTGTAAAAGCTGGCGAAGCATAGAAGCCATTCGCCCCGAATTTTTTTTCCTGAATACCCGCCATCAATTTCAGATTTCCATCTTTTATGGCAAGGTTATTTTGATACCAAATATTTTTAATTTTATAATCGGTATTGTATCTATAACCATCAGATTCAGAATTATTTATTTGAATAAAATTTCTAAATTTTTCTGTCCCAAAGTTAGAAGCAGCACCATAAGCATAGGTGTTAAAATCACCACCTTCTCCTCTTACTGTAAGGCTATTCGTAGAATTAGGTTTTGTAATGATATTCACAACACCAGCATAAGCTCCGTTTCCGAAACCTCTAGCTGCAGTGCCTTTTAGAATTTCTATTTTTTCTACAGAAGCCAGATCAAAAGGAAGATTCATCGTATTATGACCCGTTTGAGAATCAGCCATTCTAATTCCGTTAACCAACAAGAGAACCTGTTCAAAACTACTTCCTCTGATGGATAAATCTGTTTGTACACCATTGGCCCCACGTTTTCTAATGTCCATTCCGGTGTAATAAGCCAGAACTTCTTCTACACTTTGAGCGGCTGAATTTTGAATTTGAGTTTTATCTATGATGGTAACATTTACACTGCTTTTCTTCAGTGGTAAATCCATTAATTTGCCCGTAATGGTCACTTCGTCTATGTTTTTTTCTTGAGCTGTTGCATTAGAAATTAGCCCTAATAGAGCGATACTTACAATTAGTTTCTTCATATTTTATTTTTGATAAAAAATCGGGCAAATTTATATGATTTTTTTAATTATCAAATCAAAATCAAGATTAAATTTTAGAAATAATAAAAAAGGCTCAACAAGAGTTGGGCCTTAGTTTTTCGATAATTATTGCTAATTATCTCATTTTCATCAAATGTGCAATTAAATGTTCAATGATTTTTTTCATAATGATTTTAATTACAATTTGTACAACAAAGGTTGTCAATTTTTCTTAAAAAACCAAATGTTTGTTTAAAATTTTCTCAACAATTTTAGAAATACAGCATCACAATATTTTCCGAAAAAAATTCCGTAATTTTGCTATTCTTCAATTTGCTATGACTACAACACAAGACATTGACATCAAGAAATATATTTTCGTAAAAAATGCACATCTTAACAACCTAAAACATATAGATGTACTGATTCCGAAAAACAAACTCATCGTTATAACTGGCGTTTCTGGTAGTGGAAAATCTTCTCTCGCTTTTGATACTATTTATGCTGAAGGACAAAGACGTTATGTAGAATCTTTGAGTTCTTACGCAAGACAATTTCTCGGAAAATTAGAAAAACCAAAGATTGATGACATCAAAGGACTAGCACCTTCTATCGCCATTCAACAAAAGGTAATTTCTAGCAATCCGCGTTCTACCGTGGGAACTTCTACCGAAATTTACGATTATATGAAACTTCTTTTTGCTAGAGTTGGGAGAACATACTCTCCTATTTCTGGCGAAGAAGTAAAAAAAGATTCGGTAACAGATGTTATCAATTTCATCGAAAAAAATGAAGGTAAAACGTTTCTTTTGAGAGCGCCGCTTCAATTTGAGGTTAAAAAATTTAAAGATTTACTTAAAACTTTGAAAGTTGCAGGTTTTACAAGGTTAGAAGTTGCAGGAAATGTAGCCAATATTGAAGATTTAGAAAGTTTTGGTTTCGTTCCTGAAGAAACGATGGAAATTAATCTCATTATTGATAGATTTTCTTATGAAAACGACGAACAATTTCTGCAAAGATTGGCAGATTCAGTACAAATGGCATTTTATGAAGGACACGGAACATGTTCTTTGAAAGAAACTGAAAGTGGAAAAACCAAAGAATTTTCGAATAAATTTGAACTTGACGGAATTACCTTTAACGAACCCAATGTTCATTTTTTCAGTTTTAATAATCCATACGGAGCTTGTCCGGAATGTGAAGGCTACGGAAAAGTGATTGGAATAGATGAAGATTTGGTAATTCCTAATAAAAATTTATCCATTTTTGAAGACGCAGTTGCTTGTTGGCGAGGCGATTCTATGAGTGAATGGAAAAAAGAATTCATTAAAAAAGCCAAAGATTTCCCTATTCATAAACCGTATTATCAACTATCGAAAGAGCAAAAACAATTTCTTTGGAGAGGTGATAAAACAAAAAGTTTCCCAAGTATTGACAATTTCTTCAAAATGTTGGAAGAAAATCTCTATAAAATTCAATATAGAGTAATGCTTTCCAGATACCGTGGAAAAACAACTTGCCCAACTTGCGAGGGAAAACGTCTTCGTCCTGAAACGGAATATGTAAAAATTGACGGACACGATATTCAATCTTTGGTAGAAATTCCTTTAGATGAATTACTTCAGTTAATGAAAAGCCTAAAACTCAACAAACACGATGCAGAAATCGCCAAAAGATTAACCTACGAAATCAACACTCGTTTAGAATTTTTGAATAAAGTTGGATTAGGATATTTAACTTTAAATAGAACTTCTAACACGCTTTCTGGTGGTGAATCGCAGAGAATTAATCTCGCCACTTCTCTCGGAAGTTCTTTGGTAGGAAGTATTTATATTTTAGACGAACCAAGTATTGGTTTGCATTCCAGAGATACAGAAAATTTAATTGAAGTTTTAAAAAATCTTCGAGATTTAGGAAATACCGTGATTGTGGTAGAACACGATGAAGATGTAATGAAAGCGGCAGATTACATCATAGACATTGGTCCGGAAGCTGGATTTTTGGGTGGTGAATTGGTTTTTGCTGGAGATTTCAAGGAATTGAAAAACGCCGATACTTTAACCTCGAAATATTTAACAGGAAGATTAGAAATTGAAGTTCCTGAAAAACGTAGAAAACCGAAAGAATTCATCAAAATAAAAGGTGCGAGACAAAATAATCTCAAAAATATTGATGTAGAAGTTCCGCTAGAAGTTCTCACCGTAATTTCGGGAGTTTCTGGCAGTGGAAAATCAACTTTAATGAAAGAAATTCTCACAAATGCAATTCAAATAGAATTAGGAATGGGTGGAAAAAAAGCAGATTATGATTCGGTGGAATTTCCTAAAAAAGTGATTCAAAATATTGAATTGATTGATCAAAACCCAATCGGAAAATCTTCTCGTTCTAATCCTGTAACCTATTTGAAGGCTTACGACGATATCAGAGACCTTTTTGCGAAACAAAAATCTGCAAAAGTTCAAGGCTTGAAACCTAAACATTTTTCTTTCAACGTTGACGGAGGAAGATGTGATGAATGCAAAGGTGACGGCGTAATTACGGTTTCGATGCAATTTATGGCAGATATTGAGTTGGAATGTGAACATTGCCATGGAACGCGCTTTAAAGATGAAATTTTGGAGGTAAAATATGATGAAAAAAATATTTCGGATATTTTACATTTGACAGTTGACGAAGCATTAGAATTTTTCTCTGAAAACCACGAAGAAAAAATTGTAACCAAGCTGAAACCACTTCAAGATGTAGGTTTAGGATATTTACAACTCGGGCAAAGTTCTTCTACGCTTTCTGGTGGAGAAGCACAACGTGTGAAATTGGCTTCGTTTTTAGTAAAAGGTGCTACAACAGAAAAAACGCTTTTTGTATTTGATGAACCAAGTACTGGATTGCATTTTCACGATATTAATAAATTGCTAAAATCTCTACAAGCGCTTATTAATTTAGGGCATTCTGTGATTGTGATAGAACACCAACCAGATATTATAAAATCTGCAGATTACATTATAGACATTGGTCCAGATGCAGGAAAACACGGTGGCGAAGTAATTTTTGCAGGAACACCAGAAGATTTGGCAGAAGATAAAATCTCTAGAACTGCGAGGTTTGTGAAGGAGAAATTATAAAAATTGATGAGTTCAAAGAAGATATTTATCACAATCCACAAAAAAATTGTGAACAAAATGTGAATATTAACATTTAGTTAATATACTGATTCAAAATATTTTGTATCTTTAATACAGAAAATTAAGGTTATGAAATTTTCTTCACCAATCGCACTAGAAATCACAATTAAATTTGAGATAAAAATTTAAGGGAAGCACCGTCGGCTTCCCTTTTCTTTTGCCATTAACTAAAAAAAATGAGATGTTTTATCTACTGAACTCGCTTCTAAAGAGCGGGTTCTTTCATCTTATTTCTTGACCAAAATCATAAAAAAATCAGACGTGAAGTCTGATTTTAATTTTTTAAATTTGTTGTTCGGCCTCATAGTTCAATGGATAGAATAGAAGTTTCCTAAACTTTAGATCCAAGTTCGATTCTTGGTGGGGCTACTATTTTGAATGGGAGAATAGGAGAAAAAAAACTCTATCGCTCTATAACTCTATAACTCTACCATTCTTCAAGTCTAAAACCCTCTCACTATTTCTTATCAACTACAATTCTCGCATCACGATTTGCCAATTCCCATGCTGTAGCAAAAACCAACTGCGTTCTTTTTTGGAGTAAAGGAAAATCTATTTTATCTACATCATCTGTTGGCTGGTGATAATCTGCATGAATGCCATCAAAATAAAAAGCAACTGGCACTCCGCTTTTTGCAAAATTGTAGTGGTCACTTCTGTAGTATAATCTCATCGGGTCTTTTGGGTCATCATATTTATAATTGAGTTCTAGATTGTGTGTAATTTTGTTGGCCGCTTCATTGATGACTTTTAACTCTGAGGACAACATTTCTGAACCTATCACATAAACATAGTTCTTGCCTTCGTTTTCTTTATCACTTCTACCAATCATGTCGATATTTAGGTCAACTACGGTATTCTTCATTTCATATACAGGATGGTCTGCATAATATTTAGAGCCTAGCAAACCATGCTCTTCACCAGTTACGTGAAGAAACAAGATAGAACGTTTAGGACCTTTGCCCACTTTCTTGGCTTGTTGGAAAGCTTCAGCGATTTCCATTACGGCTACGGTACCGCTACCATCATCATCTGCTCCGTTGTAGACTACTCCATTTTTGGTTCCCACGTGGTCGTAATGTGCAGAAACAACGATGATTTCATCTGGTTTTTCTGTACCTTCTATGAAGGCTAATATGTTTTCGGATTCTGGTAGTTCTCTTCCTCGGCTTTTTAGGGCTTCTTTAGGCACGATTTGGTAATAGCTTCCTAATGCATTAGGATAAGATACCCCTATATTTTTATAGAAATCTATGATGTATTTACCAGCCTTTTTTTGTCCTTCAGAGCCGGTGTCTCTGCCTTGCATATCGTCTGCAGCGATAATGGTTAGGTTTTTCTTTAATTCATCTGCTTTGATGGAGGCATAGGCGTTTTTAAAAGCTTTGCCGTCATAAGAGAGGTTGTTAGACGCGCAACTGTACAAAAGCATAGCCGATACTAATGGAACAAAAATTCTTGTTAGTTTCATTTTTTCATAATTTTTAATGAAGTAAAAATAGTGTTTTTGAGGAAATAAATATCTAACGCCATTTAAAAAGCTTAGAAAATCCTTTATTTTCCTCTTTACGGTCGATAGATTACCCATTCCTTTGAGATGAATGTAAGATGGCTTTGAGTTTTATTAAAGGTTCATTATCTATACTATAACTATACTACAACTATACTACAACCCTACTTCAAACTCCTGTTTATTAAATCGTTATGAATGATAAAAAATAGGTGCAAAAGCATAAAAAAGAGGCGCATTTTTTTAGGTAATATTTGATCAGGGTAAAATTATTTTTAACAGCTTTACTCTCAAGATTTTAGAATAGAAAAAGGTGTAAGAAAATGTTTGAAAATAAGCCTTTTAGAAGGCAATTTAGATTTAGATTTCGGTTGAAGTCAATTTAGAATTCAATTTTTAAAAGAGGTTAACTCAAAAGGTAGTCTTATTATAATCATTTATTTCTATTAAAAAGACATTGCGTTCCTATGGAACGCTCATAGCTACAAGCTTATTTTGTTACACTCATTGGGTTCCTACGGAACCTTTGATGTAATTGGTAGTATAATGGATTAGTTGGTGAGTGGTAAAGATGGATAATGGAAGAAAAATGGATGATTTTATTTCCCACAGATTGCGCAGATTTTCACAGATTATTAGGTAGTTTATTATGGTTAGAAATTTGAGAGAATTAGGGAAATCATATATTGAGAGGAAACATGAAGTTTTCTTTAAGGGATTAAGGGCATTAAGTTTCGCCTTTGGTGATAAATGGTGAATGGGTGAAAAGATGGATGATTTTATTTGCCACGTTTCTAAAGGAAACAAAATTTCATTTTTTTGGGATTTTTATTTATCCAACATAGGTTATTAGTGGGCATAAAAAAAGTTTTATGAAGACTGTTCATAAAACTTTTAAAGAATCATTTTAGTAAGAATGATTTAATTGACAGGAATTTTTGTATGTTTTTTATCTAAAACCTGCATTTATTTTTTGAAGCACATCGTTACCTGGGCAGAGTTCAGCTTCAGTCATTTTGTTGAGTGGTTTATCCGAAGTATTTAGGATTTCGTGGAGTTCTACTTGATTATCATCTAGGAAGATGAGTCCGGTTAGGATATCACCACTTTCTTTGGCATTTTGCATGGCATTGATGGCAGAGCGTTTATCTGTAGGATTCCAATCTTTAGCTAGTTTATGCAAATTGAGTTGAGAGCCATCGTGCAATTTTACTTTTTGGAGGCTACCTTCGTCGTAATTGGCGTTAATTTCTTGCATTTCGGGGATAAAATCGATGGTAGAAGTAGCTTCTACATGTTCGCGTACGTAGTCATAGGATTTGGTAGAACCCACATTGTTATTGAACGTTACGCAAGGAGAAATCACGTTGATAAAAGAAAAGCCTTTGTGTTTCATGGCCGCTTTGATTAAAGGAACCAATTGACTTTTGTCTCCTGAAAAACTTTGCGCCACAAAACCCGCTCCCATTTCTAGAGCCAGACTGGCTAAGTCAATGGATTCAAAAGGGTTTTCTTTACCTTTTTTATTGATAGAACCTTGGTCGGCAGTAGCAGAATCTTGACCTTTAGTAAGGCCATAGCAGCCATTGTTCATGACGATATAAACCATGTTGAGATTTCTACGAACGGCGTGGATAAACTGTCCCATCCCAATACTAGCGGTATCCCCATCCCCAGAAACTCCGAAATAGATGAGTTCTTTATTGGCAAGATTAGCTCCGGTTGCAACAGAAGGCATTCTACCGTGTACAGAATTGAAACCGTGAGAATTATTAAGGAAATATGCTGGTGTTTTGCTGGAGCAACCAATACCAGAAAGTTTTGCCAGTTTGTGAGGTTCTATATTCATTTCGAAGGCCGCTTGTAAAATAGAAGCAGAGATAGAATCGTGTCCGCAACCTGCACAGAGTGTAGAAAGAGACCCTTCGTAATAATCTATGGTGTAGCCTAATTGATTTTTAGGGAGTTCGGGGTGACGAAATTTAGGTTTGAAATAACTCATTTTTCTACAATTTTATAAGGTTTGAGTTGCGAATTGATTAGAGATTTGTTTTAAGATCACATCAGCAGTAATAGGAGCACCGTCATAATTCAATATTGAAATTAATTTTGATGGGTCTACTCCCAATTCTATTGAAAGAAGGCTTTTCATTTGAGCATCACGGTTTTGTTCTACCACATATATTTTTTCGTGGTCATTGATAAAATCTTGAACTGTTTGATTGAAAGGGAAAGACTTAATTCTGATGGCATCTAAAGGAGAACCATTTTCTTTTAAAACATCCATAGCTTCTTCGGCAGCAAAAGTGGATGTTCCGAAGAATAAGATTCCCTCTTTACCTTCATTTTTTTCTTGAAATAATTCAGGAGCAGGCACCTTATTTTTAGAAGTTTCCCATTTTTTCATCAATCTTTCCATATTTCTTTGGTAAGCTTCGCTGCTTTCGGTATAGACTGCATATTCGTCTCTGGAAGAGCCACGGGTGAAGTAAGAACCTTTGGTAGGATGCGTAGCAGGAATAGTTCTGTAAGGGATGCCATCACCATCTACATCTAGGTAACGCCCGAATTTTTCCATTTTATCTAAATCTTCAGCGGTTAAAACTTTTCCGCGGTTGTATTTTCTATTTTCGTCCCAGACTAGCGGTTCGCTGATATGGTCATTCATTCCTAAATCTAGGTCAGTCATTAGAATCACTGGTGTTTGTAATTCTTCTGCCAAATCAAAAGCAGTAGCAGTCATATCAAAACATTCTTTGGGATTAGCAGGGAACAGTAAAACGTGTTTTGTATCACCATGAGAAGCATAGGCAGCTTCTAGAATATCTGATTGTTGAGTTCTGGTAGGCATACCTGTAGAAGGGCCAGAACGTTGAACATCGATTAAAACCGTAGGAATTTCAGCAAAATAGGCCAAGCCTAGAAATTCGTTCATCAAACTTAAGCCCGGTCCACTGGTAGCGGTGAAAGAACGAGCACCGTTCCAATTCGCCCCAATGACCATACCTATGGCAGCGAGTTCGTCTTCAGCTTGAACGATGGCCACATTACTTTTCCCGGTATTGGGATCAATTCTGAATTTTTCTGCATATTTAGAAAAAGCCTCTATCACCGATGTAGAAGGCGTAATAGGATACCAAGCTGCCACAGAAGCACCTGCAAAGACCGCACCTAAACCGCAAGCGGTATTACCATCCATCATGATTTTATCGCCAATTAAATCTCTTCTTTCTACTTTAAATTCAAGTGGATATTGGAAATTGGCTTTCACATAATCAACTCCCATTTTTAAAGCCTCTATGTTGGCAGGGATGAGTCTTTCTTTACCTTTGAATTGTTCTGCTAATAAATCTTCAAAAACTTTGAAATCAATATCCAAAAGTGCTGCTAAAGCACCTACATAAATGATATTTTTGAATAATTGACGTTGGCGCGCATCACTGTAAGCAGCGTTGCACATTTCCATCAAAGGAATACCGATGTAATTGATATCATCTCTGATGAATTCTGCATGCAATTTTTTGGAAGAATCGTACAAAAGATAACCGCCAGCTTTCACCGATTTTACGTCTTGCAACATACTTTGCGGATTGACTGCCACCATTAAATCGATTCCTGCTTTTCTGGCGAGATAGCCTTTTTCGCTAACGCGAACTTCGTACCAAGTAGGCAAACCTTGAATATTACTTGGGAAAATATTTTTGGGAGTTACAGGAATTCCCATTCTGAATATGGCTTTTGTAAATAAAAAATTGGCACTTGCAGAACCTGTACCGTTTACATTGGCAAATCTTACTACAAAATCGTTTATTTTATTATGTGTCATTTTCTTAATTTGAACCTATTTTGAATAAATTTTGTTCCCAGCTTTGGTGATGTTATAGAAGAATTTTTGCATGTCCCAAGCTGAAGTTGGGCAACGTTCTGCGCATAGACCACAGTGCAAGCAAACGTTTTCGTCTTTGACCATTACCCGTTGAGTTTTCAGGATATCAGAAACGTATAAATCTTGAGATTTATTGTTGGCTGGCGCTTTTAAAACCGCTCTTAACTCATCTTCTGTTTCTTGATTCGGCACAAAACTGATGCATGAAGTAGGACAAATGTCTACACACGCATCACATTCTATACATTTGGTTTCTGTAAAAACCGTTTGGATATCGCAATTGAGGCAACGTTCTGCTTCTTTGAAACCTTGAGACAAATCGAAACCTAGTTCTACCTCTTTTTTAAGGCTTTTCAGGGTCAATTCTTTCTCTAATTGAGGAACAACGTAGCGGGCATCATTCACCACTGCGTTATCATAACTCCACTCGTGAATTCCCATTTTTTGGCTCACCAAATTCACAAACGGAGAAGGTCTATCATTCACCAAATCTTTTCCTTGACAGTATAAATCGATAGAAATGGCTGCTTGATGACCGTGAGCAACTGCTGTAATCACATTTTTGGGACCGAAAGCTGCATCACCTCCGAAAAACACTTTAGGATTGGTGCTTACAAAAGTAGTTTCATTTACGATGGGCATTTCCCATTTATCGAATTCAATTCCTAAATCACGTTCAATCCACGGGAAAGAATTTTCTTGTCCGATGGCGATTAACACATCATCAGCTTCCATGAAGACATCAGGTTCACCCGTTGGTACCAAGCTGCGTTTCCCGTTATCGTCATACACTGCGGTTACTTTTTCGAAAGTCATTCCAATTAATTTTCCGTTTTCAGTCACGAAAGATTTCGGAACGTGATTGTCAATAATTGGGATATCTTCGTGTTGAGCATCTTCTTTTTCCCAAGGCGAGGCTTTCATTTCAGCAAAAGGGCTCCTTACGACCACTTTTACGTTTTCACCACCCAATCTTCTAGCCGTTCTACAACAATCCATTGCGGTGTTTCCGCCCCCTAAAACCAATACATTTTTGCCAATAGATTTGGTATGTTCAAAGGCTACACTTGCCAACCAATTGATGCCCACATGAATATTGGCAGCCCCTTCGTTTCTTCCATCTAAGTTGGGTAAATCTTTACCTTTTGGTGCACCAGAACCTACGAAAACGGCATCATAATCTTTAGATAAAAATTCTTTCAAACTGTTGACATATTGATTAAAATGCGTGTGAATTCCTAAATCTAAAACATAGTTTACTTCTTCGTCTAGCACTGTTTCGGGTAATCTAAAGTCAGGAATTTGGCTTCTCATAAAACCACCTGCTTTTTTTTGTTCTTCATAGAGATGAATTTCATAACCATGAGGAGCTAAGTCTCTAGCCACAGTAAGAGAAGCGGGACCACCGCCAATTAACGCTACTTTTTTTCCGTTGGAGGCAAAAGGAGCTTTAGGCATTAGGCTTTTTACTTCGTCTTTGTTATCTGCTGCTACCCTTTTTAGGCGGCAAATGGCAACGGGTTCTTCCTCCGCCAATCTTCCTCTTCTACAAGCAGGTTCACAAGGTCTGTCGCAGGTTCTTCCTAAAACCCCTGGGAAAACATTAGAGTCCCAATTGATCATGTAAGCTTCAGAATATTTACCTTCGGCAATCAATCTAATATATTGAGGAACAGGGGTATGAGCTGGGCAAGCGTACTGACAATCCACTACTTTATGGAAATATTCAGGATTTTTAATATCAGTTGGTTTCAAAGTATTTTTCTTTTATAATTAAAAATAATGTGGTATAAAATTAAGATTTTTATTAATATTTCATTTTAAATTATCAATGATTTTACTCACAATGAACAATTTAATTAAAAAAAGGATGCTTGGGTTGGAAGGTGGCTCACATTTGGTGGTATAGTTGGTTAGTGTTTGAGGGATTGAGGGATTGAGGGATTGAGTGATTGAGTGATTGAGTGATTGAGTGATTGAGTTGGTTGGTGGAAGGATTATTTCTAACTACCCCGTCTTTCGAACCAGTTCGAAAGCCACCCCTTCAAGGAAGGGGAATGGTTACGATTGTTGATTATTAAGAACTTTTTTCTTTGTCCTTGTCCTAAAGGGAGGAAAATTGTTTTTTTAATTACACACCCCGCCTTAGGTGCACCCCTCTTTTTAGAGGGAAAAATATGAAAAGGCACGGAATGCAATTCCGCGCTATCTGGTTTGACCTGCGGTCGTCTTTTAATTCGTTCTTTTGGCTTGAACCAAAAGAACCAAAAATTCAAGACTGGAAATCCTCAGCTAAAAATTAATAGCCTTTTCTAAAAATTCCAGAACTCGGGCGGAAAGACAATTTATTCTATTTAAGTAGATTTTTGCCGCCACTCAAACATGGAATTTTCTTAACGAAAAGCCCATTAATTTTCTTAACGCTTGCGGTTTCCTAGGTCGATTTGTGAAGGGGTAGTAATGAAGTGGGTGAGTTGGTGAGTGGTAGAGATGGATAATGGGAGAAAAATGGATGATTTTATTTCCCACAGATTGCGCAGAATTCATTCTTTTGCTTCATAGTTTTTATTTTTTTCTAAGGAATCAGCGAATCGCTTTGCGATTTGGCTTGAACCAAAAGAACCAAAAGTTGCCTCATCATTTATATTTTTTCAGAGGATTCGGCGAACCGCTGCGCTAGGTTTGACTCCCTCTAGTCGTCGAACCACTTCGCTAGGTTTCAAGACTGGAAACTCGGCTAAAATTACATTCTTTTTTCTAAAAGTTTTAAAATTGACTCCCTTCGGTCGTCTTTTTTTTCGTTCTTTTGCCTTAATGCAAAAGAACCAAAAAATCAAGACTGGAAATCCTCAGCTAAAAATTAATAGCCTTTTCTAAAAATTCCAGAATTGACTCCCTCTGGTCGTCGAACCGCTTCGCTAGGTTTGACTCCCTGCGGTCGTCGAACCGCTGCGCTAGGTTTCGGGCGGAAAGAAAATTTATTCTATTTAAGTGGGTTATTGCCGCCACTCAAACATGGAATTTTCTTAACGAAAAGCCTATTAATTTTCTTAACGCTTGCGGTTTCCTAGGTCGATTTTGGGAATGGTAAGTTCTAAAGCGGATTAGTTTTAGTGGACAAAAAAGGATGAGGATATAATTGAAATTTTTTTTATTTTTTTAAACGGGTTGAAGCTTGTTTCTATTGATGGAAGGGTTATTTCTAACTACCCCGTCTTTCGAACGAGTTCGAAAGCCACCCTTCAAGGAAGGGGAATGGTTACAAGTATTGTTTATTACTCTTTTGAATAGCTTGATTTTTAGATTAGGAAAGAATGTTCCCATTATCATTTTTTTGTTCGTTTTATAAATGTTATTTTTGAGCAAACCAAGAACATGAAACTTCCGAAGAAACATCAAGGTGCTGAAACCACTATTTTTGCAGAAATGACTGCTCTTGCACTGCAAGAAAACGCAGTTAATCTTTCACAAGGATTTCCTGATGATGACATTCACCAGAATCTCAAGATTTTATTGGCAGAAGCTACCGCAAAAAATTTCAATCAGTACGCTCCTATGAACGGACTGCCTATGTTGGTAGAGGCCTTGATTTATTTTAATCATAATCGAAATATCTCTGTTTCTCAACATGAGTTAACGATAATACCTGGAGCTACCTACGGCATCTACACTGCACTTGCATCTGTTATAGAACCTGGAGACGAAATTATCATACTAGAACCTCATTATGACAGTTATGTTCCTGCGATAGAAACCAACGGGGGCTTTCCTGTTTTTGTAAGTTTGAACGAAAAATTCGAAGCAGATTTTGATGCGATAAAAAAAGCGATTACCCAAAAAACAAAAGCCATTATCATCAATTCTCCGCATAATCCCACGGGAAAAATTTGGAAAAAAGATGATTACGAACAACTCTATCAATTGATTAAAGACACTGAAATCATTGTGATCTCTGATGAAGTATATGATTTAATCACTTTTGATGGTCATGAATTCTACAGTATATGGCATCACCCAGCATTGAGAGCAAGAAGTTTTGCCATTTTTTCATTTGGGAAGATGTTTCACATTACGGGTTGGAAAGTGGGTTACATACTGGCTCCTGAAGAATTAAGCAAAGCCTTTAGAAGTGTGCATCAGTATTTATGTTTTAGTGTGAATACACCTGCACAGTATGCATTGGCAAAGCATTTAGAACATTTTGATGTCAAAGCCAATAGCCAATATCTTCAAGAAAAACGAGATTTTTTCTTATCAGAGATGAAAGATATACCTTTTCATTTCAACGAAAAAGCCGAGGGTAGTTATTTTCAGTTAGCGAAATACCATGAGATTTCAGACTTGGGGGATAAGGAATTTAGCATTTGGTTGACTAAAGAATGCAAGGTAGCGACAATTCCTTTGAGTGCATTTTATCAAGATCAGAGGAATACCGGTTTTGTAAGGTTTTGTTTTGCAAAAAAGGAGGAAACGGTTTTAAAAGCGGTGGCGCATTTGAAAAGGTATTTCATGTAAATATATTTTCTATAGGAGGTGACAAAAAGTATGAAAAAGCACTGATTGCAATTCCGCCTATCTGGTATATTCCCTCGCCATCTGGTTTTATTCGATTAGCTTTTGTTTTTTTGGTTTTATAATAATGTCTTCGTGCAGATTTGGGAAATACTTAAGCATTGTTTCTTTTTCTTTTCCAGAGGTATCGATAAAAGTCCACTTCTGTCCATTGTCATTAGATATTCCAATTAAAGTGTATTCAGATTCTATTTTTCCTCGAGGAGTTTTCATGACAATTACTTGTGTAATACTGCATTGTAATTCTTTTCCTTTTTTTAGAAATTCAGTTGGATTTTTAAAATTCAAATCGGTAAATGAAAATCCATCATCTTTCATTTTGTCCATTCCTTGTTTAGTAACTTTTACCATATTTGATTTTCCGCCCATCATTTCAATAACTTTTGGATAGGTGTAATTTGCAAAGTTTTCATAATCTCCTGCAAGAAAGAATTTTTTCATTTCTCCAAGTTGAGCGTTTAAATTCTCATTCTTAGTTTGAGCTAATGCAAATGAAAAACTAATAGTTAAAAATAAAATCAAAATTTTTTTACTCATAAAGATTATTTTAAATGTTTATTAATTGTCATATTTCTTCCAGTCTTCTTTTAAACAGTGATTTGAGATAACATTGCCAGTAACTCATAAATATTAGCAATTAAATACTAAAACACTGATTTATAGCAAAATATTCGTTTGGAAATAATTGTAAGTATTTGATTGGTTGTAATTTTGAGTCTATGCTTATTTGTTTTTTATCAAAAATAAACAAAATTTATTAATAAGAAATACGGGAAGTCGGAATTTTGGTAGAAATTGATGAAAATCAGTTGATTTTTGAATAAAAATTTTGATTTTCTAGGTTTTGGCTAAAGCCAAATATTTTCTCAATTTATTAAACGGGCTAAAGCCCGTTTCTATTGATGCAAGGGGAATTGGTTAGTGGTTGAAAATGAAGATTTTAATTAACCTCGGTCCTAAAGGATGTAAAATCTTCATTTTCTTTAGTGATGGGTTTAACTACCCCGTCTTTCGAACCAGTTCGAAAGCCTCCCCTTCATGGAAGGGGAATGGCTACGATTGTTGATTGTTGGAGAACATTTTTCTTTGCCCTAACTCTAAAGGGAGGAAAATTGTTTTTTTAATTACACACCCAGCCCTACGGGCACCCCTCTTTTTAGAGGGGAAAAGTATGAAAAAGCACGGAATGTAATTCCGCCTATCTGGTTGTTATATAGTGAATTAGGGGTATTGTTGGTTAATTGATTAAGGGTTATTTTTAGAAGTGAAAGTTTTAAAATTTTGGCACTTCTGTTTCAGAATTTTAGCATAGAGAATCTACTACAATTGATTTAATTTAAAATAACCATTATAGATTATATCTTCTGTTTTATCCTCTGTTTTGGTAAGTCTTAGGTTGTAGTTTGCTTTCTGCGATGCTGGTAAAATATCTTCTACTGCAAAGACATCGTCTACATCTAGAGCATATTTATCATCGATATGACTAGATGCCCCGTTGGGTTGGTGATAGTCTCTGAAAAAAGGCGTGGCTTTTACTTTTTTGGTAGCTTCGGCAAGGTTATTTTCTACCACCAACATTTGATGATGAAACTCTTGTAAGACATTGGGTAGGTATCCTCCTAGGTTGAAGAAAAATAAGGCTTCTTCGGTTGATTTTTCTGTTTTTTCTATCACTTCTACTCGATATCCATCTGCAATAGTTACTTCTCTATAAGCATCTATATGCAATATTCCTTGAGCTTCAGGCCAAAAGTTAATGATTTCTGGTACTAAATCTCTGATATGTTCTGCAATCCCAAAAAAAGCATCGTGTTGTTCTGTATGTCTACCTTTTGGGGTACAACCGATAATGACGTAAAAAAGTTTCATTTTTAAAAGTATTGAGTTACAAATATGGTAATAAATTTCAAAAAGCGAAGGATATTTTAATGTGTCAGAATTTTATGGTTTTTCTAGATTATTGCGGGTTTTAATTGAAAATACTGAAGACTAGAGAAAAGATGAGTTATTTGAAATTTATGAATTTTTGCCCCATTGTGCTATTCTGTATTGTTTGGGAGTTGAAGAGGTTATATTTCTAAAAACTCTATTGAAATACGCTTGATTTTCAAATCCTACGTGGGTATAAATTTCTTTGATGGTTTGGTCTGTTTCAGTGAGGAGTTTTATGGCTTTTTTCACCCGTAACTCATTCATATACTGAGAAAAGCAAACTCCGGTTTGCAATTTAAAGAATTTAGCAAAGCCACTTTTGGTAAGGCTTAGCAAAGCGGCTACCTCATCTATTGTACATGGATTTTGAAAGTGATGTTCTAGATAATCTAGCAAAAAAGTGATGCGTTGGTGTTTTTTAGAATAGTCGATTTCGTAAGCTTCTGTGAGTAGTTTTTCGTTTTTTTGTTGAGACAAAAACCACAGGAGTTCATAAAATTTGATGATTTGCAACGCTCCACTCCACTTTTCTAGTTCTTGCATTTTTTTCAGAATTTTATCATTAGTCTTTATTTTTAAACCAAATGCAGATAAGTCGAGCCATTTTTTAAGTTCAGAAAACTCTGATAGTTCTATGATGGGTTGAAGTAGAGCTTCCGAAAACTGAATCACCAAAGCGCTCACTGAAGTTCCTGTTTGGGGTTCGCTCTTCCAAGTATGAGGAATTTTAGAGCCGATAAACACCAAATCTTGAGCATAAAAATCTTCAGCACAGTTGCCTAAAAACCTTTTCCCTTGACCATCTAGAATCAATGTTATTTCATATTCTGGATGAAAATGCCAATTGAACTCGAAAAAATCTTGGGTAAATGAAAAGACGTTCAGAGTATATTCTTTAGAAATATTTTCAAAATTAGGAGTCATCAGTATTAAGATTCAAATTTTATTCAAAGGTACAAATAAAGAGAACATACTACTTATAGTGTATCAAATAGTATTGTTTTTTCAGAAAAATGATGATTAATTTTACTACAAATAAAAATCCAAATGCGCATCCTTCTCATTTTCATCGTTTTCACCTTTCAAATGGCATTTTCACAGAACAGCCAATGGGTGAATGTATTTATAGGCACTGACGGAACTGGGCATACCTACCCTGGCCCATCAATGCCGTTTGGGATGGTACAGCCAGGGCCAGATAACCGGGATTTTGGTTGGGATTATACCAGTGGTTATCAGTACAAAGACGAAAAGCTATTGGGCTTTTCGCAAACTAGATTTAGCGGAACAGGGATTAATGAAATGGGAGATGTACTGTTAATGCCCATAAATCCTAAAAAGGCCAATCTTAGAAATGCATATTTTAAAAATACTGAAGTAGGAAAAGTAGGTTATTATGCATTGACCAAAAAAGATGATGTAAAAGTAGAACTTACGTGTAGTGAGCGAGTGGCTTTTCATCAATACACCTTTCCAGAAGCAGAGGCACAAGTTTTGGTGAATTTGCAGCACGGTTTGCGTTTCGTTTTTGATGAAAACCATCAAAAAGGATTGGTACTCGAGAGTGATGTAAAAATAGAAAACAGCCATACCATTTCTGGTTATTGTTCTACCCAAAATTGGGTGAACCGCAAATACTTTTTTACCTTGACATTTGATCAGCCATTTACTCAATCTGCATTGCTTGAAAAGAAAGAAAACGATAAAGCACCTCAATATCTATTGAATTTTTCTTTGATGAATAGCAAAAAACTGAAAGTAAAAATCGCTTTATCTACGGTTTCTGTAGAAGGTGCAAAAATGAATTTAAAAACCGAAATTCCGCATTGGGATTTTGAAAAAGTATATCAAGAAAACGCAAAAACTTGGGAAAAATACTTGAGTAGAATCAGTATTGAAGCCCCTCCGAAACAGAAAGAAATATTTTACACTTCCATGTATCATTTGTTTTTGCAGCCTTCTAATATAGCTGATGTCGATGGAAAATACAGAGGTGTAGATGACCAAATTGCCATAGCTGCAAACAAAGCCTACTATTCTACCCTTTCTAATTGGGACATTTACAGAGGGGCCTTTCCGTTGTTGCAGATTTTAGTTCCTGAAAAAATTGACGGAATTATTGAAACCATGCTTATTCATCATAAAGTCAAAGGATTTTTACCAATATGGACTGCATGGGGACAAGACAATTATTGTATGATTGGCAATCACGCCATTCCGATGATATTGTCTGCCTATAAGAATGGTTTTAAAGGATTTGATGCAGAAGAAGCCTTAAAAGCCATGGTAGAGACCTCTACAAAATCTCACATCAATTCTGATTGGGAGTTGTACAATCAATACGGGTATTATCCTTTTGATAAATTAGACAATGAAGCTGTTTCTCGAAGCTTAGAAAGTGGCTATGATGATTGGTGTGTGGCAGAAATGGCAAAAAATTTAAACCATAAAACCGTAGAAAACACTTTTACCCAAAGGGCGAATTATTATAAGAATTTGTACAATCAAAAAACTGGATTTTTCCAAGGAAAAGATACGAAAGGCAATTGGCGCACGCCATTTGATCCTTTAATGGCCACTTCACCCCTCAATAATCCCGGAGATTATACCGAGGCCAATGCATGGCAATATTTTTGGACGCCCACTCAATACGATATCAATGGGGTCACCCAACTTTTGGGCGGTAAGTCTCAATTTACCCAAAAACTGAATGAATTTTTCACCACTGAAGCCAAAAATCCGAACAAATTTTTAGGACAAGAAGCCATGATTGGGCAATATGCTCATGGCAACGAACCGAGTCATCACATTATATATTTGTATGCCTACAGCAACGAACCTAAAAAAGCTCAAAAATACATTCACCAAGTCATCCATCAATTTCATAACAACACCCCTGATGGAATGATTGGCAATGACGATTGCGGACAAATGTCGGCTTGGTATATTCTTTCTACCTTAGGATTTTATCCTGTCAACCCAGCCAATGGCGAATATGTATTGGGAAGTCCACAAGTAAAAAAAGCGGTGATTCATCTTTCAAAAAATAAAAATTTCACGGTAGATACAAAGAATTTTTCTGAACAAAATATATACAATGAAAGTCGCTTTTTGAACGACAAAAACATAAAAAATCCATTTATAACTTACCAAGACATTATGAATGGAGGAACCTTAACATTTGAAATGATTTCTCCCCAATAATAATCTTATGAAAAACTTATTCATCTCAAGTATATTCATTTTAAGTATGAATTTGAATGCCCAAAAAACCTCAGAAAAGTTGACCACACTCCCCTTTGGTAGCGTAAAACCAACAGGATGGCTGCAAAAACAAATGCAAAAAGATGTGGATGGTTTTGTAGGAAACCTAGACCAGATTGTTCCAGAACTCATCTATGACCCTATTTATGGAGAAGGAAGATTGCAAAAGCATTCTAAAGTCAAAGATTTGGGAAATATGAAAGAAGGCGATGCAGAAGGTGATGAACAATATAAATGGTGGAACAGTGAAACCCAATCGAATTGGTGGGACGGTTATGTTCGAAATGTTTTTTTGTTGAATGACCCAAAAGGGATTGAAAAAGCAAAAAAATATGTAGAAAGCATTTTGAAAACACAAGATGAAGATGGCTACCTTGGGATTTATGACAAAGAATTGCGTTACAAATTCAACTCCGAAAATGGTGAACTGTGGTCTAAGGCAACCTTATACCGTGGATTATTGGCGTATTATGAATATACTAAAGATGAAAAAGTTTTCAAAGCGGTAGAAAGAGCGGTAGAAAATGTGATGACGAATTACCCCATCTATGCATCTAGTCCGTTCAGTTCTGGAAATTCTTTTAATGGTGGTGTTTCACACGGATTAACCTTTACCGATATTTTGGAAAGACTTTATTTTCACACCCAAAATGAAAAATACAGAGCATATGCCTTGTTTTTGTATCAGGATTTCTCCAACACTTATCAATCTGAAGCCGATGTTCAGTTGAAAAATATTTTAAACCCGAACTACAAACTCCAATCTCATGGCGTACACACTTTTGAGCATCTTAGACCCCTAATTATTGCCAAATATGCGGCCAACACGGCTGAAATAGACCATGCCTTAGCGGAGTATCTCCATCGAATAAAAAATGCAACCACCATGAGTGGCGGTGCCATTGGTGACGAATGGATTGCGGAAAGAAATGCAGATGCCACACACACAGGTTATGAATATTGTTCGCTTCAAGAATTGCTGGACAGTTATAGTTTACTGCTTCAAAAAACAGGAAAAGCGACCGTGGGTAACGATATAGAAAATATCTTTTACAATGCTGCACAAGGTTCTAGAAACCCCAATCATTCATGTATTGCGTATTTAAAAACCGATAATTCTTTTGAGATGTTGGGGACGAAAAACGGAGAAATAGAAGTCGATAGAAAACAAACTCGTTACAAATATTCGCCAGCCCATCAAGATGTAGCGGTGTGTTGTAACCCCAATGCTGGAAGAATTTCGCCTTATTTTGTTCAAAATTCTTGGATGAAAGAAAACGAGAGTACATTGGTTGCTACATTGCTAATGCCCAATGTTTTGGAAACTACAATCAATGGAGTTCTGGTAAAAATTGAGAATATCACAGAATATCCTTACCAAAACCGATTTGTTTTTCAAATTACGCAACCTCAGGCTACCCAATTTACTTTAAAAATTAGAAAACCTGATTGGGTAAAAAAAATCAACACCACAGAAAAATATCGTTTAGAAGATGATTTTATCATTATCGAAAGAGTTTTTTCTGCTAAAGACAAGGTCAATCTCTCTTTTGATGCAGAAGTAGAAATAAAGTCTGACCCTACTGGTTCACACTATTTTACGTATGGTGCGTTGCTTTTTGCATTGCCAATAGAAGCTAAAGAAATCAAGGGAAAAACTTATTTTTCAGATTTTACAGATTTCACCTACGAACCATTATCAAATCATCAATACCGCTATCAAAAAGGAGTAAAAACCACATATCAGAATGGGGACATTACAACTCAATTGTTGAATAGTTCTACGCAACAATTAGAACAAGTAACTCTTGTCCCAATGGGGAAAACCATTTTAAGGCAAGTTGGTTTTTGATTGAAAAGGTAGAATTTGTGGATTATTGGCATGGGTGGTTGATGTTTTAGTGAGTGATTGATTGATTGAGTGAGTGAGTGATTGAGTGATTGAGTGATTGAGTTGGTTGGTAGAAGAAAGGTGATAAGGGTGTAATTGGTCATTTTTTTTATTTTTTTTAAACGGGTTGAAGCCTGTTCCTCTTGATGGAAGGGGAATTGGTTAGTGGTTGAAAATGAAGATTTTAATTTTCCTCGGTCCTAAAGGATGTAAAATCTTCATTTTCTTTGGTGATGGGTTTAACTACCCCGTCTTTCGAATCAGTTCGAAAGCCATCCCTTCATGGAAGGAGAATGGTTACAAGTATTGTTTATTATTTGAAAGAATTTTTTTTCCTCTAATCCTGAGTTCTTCGGGTTCAGTCATCGGGGTTTCAATTTTTTTAAAGTAATTATTAGCAAATGTAAAGGCACGGAGTCGAAGACTTCGTTTAGCTGAAGCCTTTTTTAATTAATGCTCCGAAGTTACAAACTTCGGAGAGCGGGGAAGTTAAATATTCGTTAAGGTGTAGCCAGTGACTTATACTTCTACATTTAGTTACAATATTCTATTTTAACTAAGTTAGTGGAAATGCTTTCAACAGAATTATCCTCTTTTTTTAATGCTAGGTCTAATTTTAAGTATTTATTATAGATTTCAGTAGTATTTAAAATAAGATATATTCCTCCCGCCTCATTCTTATTTATAAATTTATATATGTTTATCTTAATATTTTTAGAAGAATTAGGCTTAACCAACCATTTAGTTTTTTTAATGATTTTCTCTTTATAAAAATTTAATTTAGGAATATTTACTACTGAATCTTTTTCAATAATAAATATTTTATTTTCTTCTTTTATATTTTTTTGAGAACTAAAGAAATTATTTAATGAGTATAAATTATTAGTTTTATTATTTATAATTATACTCACATCTAGGTTGTTATTTCTCACACAGGCTTTATCAATAAATACTTCTATTTTTTGACACAATACACAATTACTAAATAATAAAAAAACAAATCCAGTTAATATAATTCTTATTTTCAAATTCATAGCTATCATTATTTTAGTAAATTTTTGTAAAATTTAATTGCAGCAGGCGCATTTGTATCTACCTGCTTTCCATTAGGATATATAAACCTTACAGGGTTCTGATAACAATAAATGTATGGATTTATATTACCGCTGATATAAACTCCACCGTTGTGTTGCCCATCTATATAATGCTCAGAATTATAGAAAGGATTATAGTCCGCCAGTGGATCTACATTTAACCAAAGACTTACCCTAGGGTTGTAGTATCTAGCACCATAATAGTAATATCCTGTCTCGCTGTCTAACTCTGAACTTCGTTCGCAAATTTCAAAAAAGCTTTCGCTTTTTTTCATTTGTCTAGGTGGTCAAAGTAGTTGTAAATATACAAATTTTTATAACAAAAAACGCTAACCTCTTACAGTTTGCGCTTCTTCTTTTATTACAAGCACGGATTGCAAATCCGCTTTCTGGTTTGATCTAATATTTCGTTCTTTTGCTTCATAGTTTCTGTTTTTTCTATGGAATCAGCGAATCGATTTGCGATTTGCCTTAATGCAAAAGAACAAAAAATCAAGACTGGAAACTCGGCTAAAATCGCTTACTTTTTTCTAAAAGTTTTAAAATTGACTCCCTTCGGTCGTCGAACCGCTGCGCTAGGTTTGACTCCCTTCGGTCGTCGAACTGTTTCACTTAGTTTCGCCTCCTAAGCTTTGACCAAAGCGGCTCAAACAGGAAAACTTTTTTAACGAAAAAAGAAAGCAATTTCTTAACGCCTCCGTTTTCTAGGTCGATTTTGGGAAAGGAAAGCAACCCCCTCATGGAAGGGGAATGGTTACGATTGTTGATTGTTGGAGAACATTTTTCTTTGTACTTGTCTTAAAGGGAGGAAAAATGTTGTTAGTTACCCCCGCCTGCGGGCTTATTAGATTATTAGGTTGATTCTTTTTTATTTTTAGCTATTAAGTTCTTTAGTTGAGCTACAAAAAACTGCCCTTAGAAAAGGACAGTGAAAATTTAATTTAGTTGTTATGAAAATTTAGTGAGTTTTATTAATTGCTTTCATCAAAAACTTTAATCAAAGCATTTTGTTGCATTACCTCGAACTGACTAGAATTCAAGTTAAAATTGGCTTGTAACCAATTGTTTCTCACCAAGAAAAACGTGTAGGCGTCTATTAATCCTTCTTTGTATTTCTCTTCTGAACGTTCAAAAGAGAGCTTTTGATTCTCGAAATTTTGTTGGAGAATTTTATTTTTTTCTAAGGCGTTTTCGTATTGCTCTGCTATGATATTTAATGTTTTATAAATTTCATTGAGTTTTTTCTGATTTTCAAAAACCGTGTATTGTTGGTCTAATTTGGCTAGCTCAACTGCATTTTTTACTTGAAATTTTTGAAACAAAGGAACATTAAGCCCTAGAGAGACTTGAGAATTTTTGTTTTGATTAAATTGCTCAGAAAATGCAGTATTGATGCTTTCTTTTAAATTTTTACTGTAAAAAGAAGACCACTGGTATTGTCCTGAAATGGTAGGCAAATAATCAGATTTTGCCCATTTTATTTTCTTTTCGGCATAATCTAGATTTCTACGGTTTTCTTGGTAAACTGGATTTTTTTTCACCAATTTTTCTATTAAGTCTTGCGAGTTGATAAAGTTGAAATCGGTATTTAGTTTTTGGTCAGTTTCAAAATCTAGGCTGTCTTTATTGATGTTTAGAGCTGCCAAAAGATTGATTTTAGAAATATTCATTTGGTTTTGCGCCGAAATCCATTGTTCTTGAATGGTTCCAAAATTGGCTTTGATATCATAGACATCACTTTTTGGTCTGTTCCCAATTTCCACTTCTTTTTCAGTTCTGGCAATTTGTTCTTTCATCCCAGAAATTTGTGGTTGAAGCACATCAAACCAAGATTTGTCTTTCATATATTGAAAAAACAGTCCAATGACGCTCAACTTTACTTCATTTTGAATCGATTTTAAACGATATTCTGAACTTTCTTTGTTGATTTTAGTTAGAGAAATGTTCAGATAATTCTTCCAATTCAAAAGTTCTGCATTGGCTTGTGCATAAAATTGGTCGTACTGCACATTGAGTGCTTCGCGCTGATTAGAATTGGGATTAATGGTAGACCCAAAACTATAACTGTGATTAAGGCCTGCATTAACCGAAGGCAATAAATAGCCTTTGGCCGCATTAATTTGTCTCTGGTTTTTATTAACATTGATGATGCTTTGTTGTACTTCTGGACTATTTTGCATTGCATAATCTAGACATTGCTGCAAGTTCCATTTTTGTTGTGCCGGCAAAAAGTTAATAAATAATATAAAAAGTAGTTTTTTCATGTTTTATTAGGTGTTTACTGATGAATGTGATGCAAAACTTCCTACTTCTAGCATCCAGCTTTCCTCTTTATTCGTATTTTAAATAATTTACAAGATTGATTTTGGTCGCTCTGTATGCTTTGAAGCTTACCACCACAAACGTGAGAAGAAGCAAAAGAACAAAGCTCAAAACATAAGGCCAAACTGGCATTTCTATTCTATAATGGAAATCTTTCAGCCACTCATTCATGGCATAATACCCAAATGGAATGCTGATGATTACTGCGATAGCAGCGATGATTAAAAATCTTTTGGTTAAATCCCAAACAATGGTTTTTTCATCTGCTCCTAGTGTTTTTTTGATGGCCACATCTTTCAGTTTTTGTTCAATTAAAAGAGACGACAAGGCAAATAAACCGAGTAATGCGACTAACAAAACCACAATATTTAAAATGGTAAAAAGTGTTTGCTGTTTTTGGAATTTCTCGAAGGTTTTAGCAAACTGTTTGTCTATAAACTCATAATCGAAAGGATAGCCAGGTTCTGCTTTGGTGAGCCAAAATTCTTTGATGCGGTTGATGGTACCTTCGATATCATTATGGTTTAGTTTTATTTGGAGATTGGTCATATTATTTTTAGCCCAATTTCTATTGTAGTTAAAAAATATGGCTGCTTCTATCGGTTTATCAACTCCTCCGTAATAGAAATCCTTTACAACGCCAAGAATTTTATACTTCTTTTTATCTTCCCAACCGGTAAAAAGTTCTTTACCCAATGCTTGTTGATTATTCCATCCTAAAGCCTTGATGAAAGATTCATTGACCACAGCGCCACTAATGGTGTCTGAAGCTTTTCTCCAGTCTAAATCTCTTCCAGAGACCATTTTTATTTTATAAAAATCGAAATAATTTTCTTCTATTGCACCTACAGCAACATTATTGACCACTTTCGTAGTATCTGCGGCATATTTAGCCATAGAAGAATTATTAATTCCTCTTCCTAAAGATTGTATAGAGCCTGTAGTTGCTACCACACCTCTTATTTTTCTTATTTCATTTTTCAGGCGTTCATACTTTTTAACATCATAATCTTTCTCAAAATAATTGGTCTTTTTAAAATCTATTTGAATGGTTTGGTCTCCCCTGAATCCTAAATCTTTATTCATCATAAACTTGACTTGAGAATGAATAATTAAAGAACAAATGATGAAGAAAGATGAAATAATCAATTGTAAGGTCAGGATAAAATTACGCAACCAAACACCGTGCTTGCTTCTAGAAAAATTACCTTTCAGGGTATTAATCGGTTTAAAATTAGACAAATACAAGGCCGGTAGAATTCCTGAAATCAAAGCAAAACCCAACAATAAGAGTCCAGAATAGATAAAAATTCGAGCATCATTCAATAGCATTTCTTTTTCTAAAAATTGGTTATAAGAAGGCAATAACAATTCTATGGAGGCAAACGCAATAATGTAGGCGACAAGACAAATCATTAAATTTTCTAGTAAAAACTGCGTGATAATTTTAGATTTAGAGCTTCCCATTGCTTTTCGTACGCCTATTTCTTTGGCACGTTGAGAAGCTTGTGCTGTTTTCAGATTTATTAAATTAATTCCTGATAATATCAAAATCAAAACAGATAAACTTAGCATAATCAAAATTGACTTTTTATCGCCTTTATTCATCCCCTCTCCTTTGGATTCTAGTTTAAATTTTGATAATGGTGTTAGATAAACCTTTACTCTATCTTTGCTATCCACTTTAAAGCCCCATTTTTTGGAAGAAATTTCTTCTTGTTCTCTTTGTTGCTGAGACAATTTTTCTTCTAACTTTTTGACATCAGTATTGGGTTTTAATTTAAAAAGACCAATAAAACTATAATTTAGCCATTGAGGTGAAGGTTCGTCAGGAGTCTCTAACAATAGATAATCTGCTTTGAAAACCGAATTTTCTTTTGGCAATTTATAGATTAGAGAAACCGTATAGACTTGATTATTTTGGTCCGTTTTCACTGTTTTCCCGATGCTATTTTTGTACTCTTTCCCAAACAATTGTTTGGCTGTATTTTCTGACAATGCAATTTGAGATTTGTCTCTCAAAGCATTATTAGAATTACCAGCTACTGTTTCGAATGGAAAAAATTTAAAGAAAGAATTAGAAACCTGCCCTGTTGTAGAATAGCTAGAGTTATTGCCAGCAACCAACTTGGTTTTGTACCAGCTCCAAACATTGGCGATTGCAAAATCTTCGATTTCTGAAAATTTCTCTTTAGAAACATATAATTGAGGATAACTGGATTGGGTAAGGTCACCAAAATTAGAAACATGATTTTCTACCACGTAAATATTTTCATGATTAGGAACCCACTGTTCATAAGATTTTTCATCTTGCCAATGGATGAAAACCATTAGAAAAATGCTTAAGCCCAAGCTTAATCCCAAAACATTAATTAGGGTAGAAAGCCAGTTTTTTTTATAGTTAGCGAATGCTATTTTGAGCCAATTGTTTATCATGGTTGATGGTTGATGAGTGATGATTGATGATTGATGATTGATGATTGATGATTGGTGGTTGTCGGCGAAAGTTCTATCAACTATCAACCGACAACTACCAACAATTTACTCGTATTTCAAATAATTCACAAGATTTACTTTGGTGGCTTTGTATGCTTTGACGCTTACTACTGTAAAAGTTAATGTCAATAAAACAACAAGGCTCAATACAAATGGGAAGAAGGGCATTTCAATTCTATAGGCGAAATCCTTCAGCCATTCATTCATAAAATAATAACTGATTGGGATACTGATGAGCACAGCTATTAAAGTCATCCAAAGAAATTGTTTGGTTAATCCTAGCATTAAGTTGCTATCTGAAGCGCCTAATGTTTTTCTGATGGCTACCTCTTTCAGTTTTTGTTCAATCATTAGGGATGATAATGCAAATAAGCCAAGCAATGCTACCATAAGAACCATGGCATTCAAAATGGTGAATAGCGTTTTTTGTTTTTGATATTTCACAAAAGTTCTTGCAAATCTTTGGTCTAAAAAATACGAGGTAAAAGGATAACCTGGTTCTACTTTTGTTTCCCAATACTGCTTTAATCTATTGAGGGTTTCCTCTTGATCATTCGCACTTATTTTCACTTGCATATTTTGGATATTGAAGCGTTTCCATTCTGTTTCTCGATAGTGAAAAAAGACTACAGGATTCACTTTATGATTAAGACCATTTAGGTTAAAATCTTTGACGATACCCACAATTTTGTATTTATTTTGATAATCAAAACCTGGATTAACTTGATTATTCAGTGCTTGTTCGTCCGTCCAGCCCATTTCTTTTACAAAAGCTTCGTTAACTAAAAAAGTATTGATGGTATCTGATGCTAAATTGGGGTTTAGCCAACGACCTTTTTTCAATTTCACTCCCATAAATTGCAGATAATTGTAATCCATAGCACCGTGTTGACCATCTATACTTTTGTTTTGAAAATCTATATTAGAAGAACTATTGCTTCCGCTATTGGGTGAAGCTTCACCAAAGCTTACCTCTTCTACTCCTTTTATTTTTGACACCTCCGTTTTTAATTTTTCATATTTTAGCCAAGGTTTTGGGGTGTATTCGTTAAAAACAATGAATAGAATTTGTTTTCCATTAAATCCTAAATCTTTGTTCATCATATATTTCACTTGACTGTTGACAATCAATCCACCAATGATGAAGAATGAAGAAATAATCAATTGCAATGTTAGAATTCCGTTTCTGAGCCAAATTCCGTGTTTGCTTCTGGCGAAGTTACCTTTTAAAGTTTCTATTGCTTTGAAATTGGATAAATAAATCGCTGGAATAATTCCTGAAATCAAAGTTACTGCTAGCACCATTAAAAAAGAATAGAAATAAATACGCCAATCGTTCATCACTATTTCTTTGCCAAAGAATTCATTAAAACTCGGCAACAATAATTCTGTTAATGCCAGAGAAAGCAAATATGAAAAGAGGCAAATGATGAATGTTTCTAATAAAAATTGCAATACCAAAGAGGATTTTGAAACGCCTATTGCTTTTCTTACGCCTATTTCTTTGGCTCTTTGAGATGATTGCGCCGTTTTTAGATTGATAAAATTAATGGCCGATAATACTACAATGAGCACAGACAGAGAAAACAAAATAAGGATGATTTTGAAATCTGGATTACCAAACCAAGAAGATTTTGCATGGAGTTTGATTTCTGTAATTGGGGTAAGCAATAATTCATTAGGTCCATACAAATCCAGATACTCTTCTGGGGATGTTTTTGCACTTCCTTCAGTTCCTAATTTTGCTCTTAAATCTATAACCTCTGTTTTGAATTTTCTTTCAACAACTGCTGGGTCTGCTCCTTTTTTCAGCATAAAAAAACAGCCATAGTTAAAATTTCCCCATTGGTCTTTATCTGCATCAAAGCGGTCTGCGCCTAATAAAACATAATTCGGCTTTAATTGAGAATTTTCTTTTGGAATTTCATAAACCGCTTTTACTAGAAACTCACCGATGCTCATTTTCACTTTTTGTCCGATAGGATTTTGAGTTCCGAATAGATTTTGTGCCAATTCAGAAGACAAGGCGATATCTGTTTTCGATTCAAAGATATTTTGATAGCTGCCTGCTAGACATTTGAATGGAAAAAATTTAAAGAAACTTTTAGAAACAGCAAATCCATTTTCTGCATAGAATGATTTTTGCGAGGTCACAAATTTATCTGAGCCAGTTCCTGCCAAAAGCAAATAGTCTTGAATTTCAGGGATTTTTTTTAATCCCGTTTCAGCCATTGGGTAAGAGATATTGCTGCCGTAATCTTTATTTTTTTTGTAGAAGAACGATGCAGAATAGATTTCGTTCTTCTTAGGATTCCAACTTTCGAAAGATTCTTCGTCATTCCAATGCATTAGAATGAGCATAAAACCCGTTAATCCTACGGTCAATCCAAACAAATTGATGATGGTAGAAAGCCAGTTTTTTTTATAATTGATGAATGCTATTTTGAGCCAATTGTTGAGCATAATTGTAGTTTTTTAGGTTGGAAGCTGGATGATGGAAGCTGGATGTTTAAAATATTGTGTTCAATAACTTTCTGCATCCATCACCCCGCTTCCAGCTTTATTATTCAAAGTTTTTTGCGTCTGCTTTTTCGAAAACATCTTTTCTTTGTGCTGCGTGTTCTTCGCTGAAGATTTCGCCGTCTTTCATATTGACAATTCTAGAGGCAAAACCAGCGTCATAAGAAGAGTGCGTTACCATTACAATGGTAGAACCTTCACGGTGAAGTTCTGCCAAAAGGTTCATTACCTCGTTTCCGTTGGAGCTGTCTAGATTTCCTGTAGGTTCATCCGCTAGAATCAATTTTGGTTTGGTAACCAATGCTCTGGCAACGGCAGCACGTTGCTGTTGACCACCAGAAAGTTGCTGAGGATAATGTTTGGCTCTGTGCGCAATATTGATTTTTTCCATAATTTCTTGCACTCGTTGTTTTCTTTCAGAAGAAGGAATTCCGTTGTAGATTAATGGAAGTTCTATATTTTCGTAAACCGTCAATTCATCTATCAGATTAAAATTCTGGAAAATAAATCCTATGTTTTTCTTTCTGATGTCTGATTTTTTCTTTTCAGAAATGCCCACTGTTTCTGTAGTTTCAAACTGATAAGACCCTTCGGAAGCACTGTCTAGCAGCCCCAAGATATTCAACAATGTAGATTTCCCGCAACCAGAAGGCCCCATAATGGCTACAAATTCGCCTGGTTTTATACTAAGACTAACTTTGTTAAGTGCTGTAGTTTGTACTTCTTCGGTTTTATAAATTTTTGATAAGTTGCTTGTTGTGATCATATTTTTTAGTTTGATAGTTTTAGATTTATTTGGTATAAATTTTTGCTAATGAGTTGGTTTCTTGTTCTATATTTTTAAATTTCAAGTTTTCTAGGTTCACTTTTGCAACGCTAGAAGCGTTTACTTTTATGTTATCTACGTTTCCTGATAGATTAACTTTAGCCGCGGAATTCACTTCTAAATCGATAATTTTCGATTGAATTTTAGCATCTAAAGTAGAAGCACTAGATATATTAGCAGATAATTTATTGGCAAAAATATTTCCTGCTATTTTGCCAGCACTGTTCAAATTGATATTTAGTTTGTCTAGTTGAAATTCATCATCAATGAAGATTTGTGCTGCACTAGAAGCATTCAATTTATCAAAATCTGGGGTATAGACCGTCACTTCGGTTTTTACATTATTTAGAGAACCATTTTTATGAGCGTATTCAATGTTTAGAACTCCATTTTTAGAAGAAACCACAACCAAGCAAGGTGCATTAGAATTTACCACAACCTTTTGTTTATCTGCCTTTTTAATATAAAATTTCATTGCAGATTGTGCTTTGATTTCTGAAAATTTGGTCACAAAAAAATCGTGACTTTCCATTGGTTTTGTTGAGTAATCTTCCCCATTTTGAGATGTACTATAATTGCTATAGTTTCCTTCTTTATCTGTTTTTACGATGATGCAAGATTGAAGAATAACTGCTCCAAGCAATATTTTGAATATATTTTTCATAATTATTGGTAAATTTTTATTGTTTCCAGTTTTTAATGGTATAATTCAATGATGTGTTTTTATTTAAGGACAAAGAAATATCTTTTCCTTCTTCGATTCCGTCAACAAATCCTTCCGTTTCCCAGCTTCCTTTTGTCAGTTTGAATTTCAAATCAGGATATGTAGTGAAGGTAATTTGTCTGGTTGTTTCATTAATTTTATTGAGTTTAATTTTCTGAGGATTCCAACTTCCGATAGAAGATTGATTGCCTGTGATGTAAACATCACCACTGTTTTCAGGAACAGTTACCGATAGAGTCACTTCATATTTTTCATTAGGCAAACCGAGCTTTGCTCTTACTTTTTCTACATTAGTTTCATCTAAAACCGTCAGCAATTCAGGAACAAATTCTTTAAATGATTTATATTTTTTTCGGTTGTTTTCATAAATTTCCATTTTCTTCTCGAAGTCAGGAATCAAAACAAAAGAATTTTCTTTGATGTGCTGTTGTCTTAATTTTTCTGCCAATTCAGGGTTTCGGTTCGCCAAAGCAATTCTAATTTCACCTGTTCTTACAATATGTTCACCTATGCAAGATGGCCAGTAAGAATAACCTTGTCCGTCCATCTTTCCTATAAAAGCTTCAGACATCAGATTATTGCTTTGATTAATTTTATTTTCATATTTTCCCAAATATTGATTGACAAATGAATGACCAAATTCGTGTGTGATGAGAAAATTAGTCGTTTCTGGATGATTAAATCCAAATTCTGTATAATCTTTGATGTTATTTTTCTTTTTGAGCGGAACATAAGCACTGCTAATCATATTGGCAATTTGTCCTTTGTTAGACTTAAACATCGGTCCGTTTCCGTGCCAAAAAACTTCGCTGTAAGGCACAACATCTAATGGATTTACGTAAAATCTGTAAGCCAGAAACTTTTGCCCGTAGTATTTTTCCATTTTTGTCATATAACCAGCCGGTATGTTTCTTCTGACTTCGTTTTTTGCACCTTCTATAAAACGACTTTGGTCTTTGAAGAATTTTCCAAGATTGCGTTCGATATAAAATTCTCTCAACTGTTCTGCAAATTTCTCTACAGCTGCTTTTTTGGCAACATCATTTTCTTCAATCTGAAAAGCATAACCTTTTGCAGGAAATACATTATGTTTCAATAAAACCTGATACGTCAAATCTTGTTGCTGACCTACAATCTGTAGATAATTTTGCATCGCTTTGATGATTTTGGAATTGTCATATTTTGTCATTTCTCTATTTGCCAAATCTGCTAAAGGAAGGTAACTGATATCTGATTTTCCATCGATATAGAAAAGCCTTCCTTGCTCTTTTGCCACCAAAAATTCAACAATAGAATAGGTTGCAATATTGGGATTAAATTCTACATCCACTTTCGATTGAGATTTCAGATTTACCGTTAATAAAATCATCATCAAAGTCAAAATGCTATTATAAATCAGCTTTGAGGTCATCATTTAATCTGAGTTTTCTAAGTTTATAGTTTAGTATTTTAAAATGAATCAATTGTTCCGCCTGAATCTCTTTTCGCCGAAAATTTGATTCCCGATAAAGTCTTGTATCTAATTTTTGCCATAGAACTTGCCGAAGCTGTCAATTCCTTGGAAACACTCAATGTAACTGATGAAGCAGATTCTGCGTTTACATTAGCTACAGAAATATTGGTTTTAGTCGCTATAATTTGTGATGCACCTTCAGATGTAATCTTCGCCGAATTAATTTTTCCCTGAACATCAATAGAACTTCCAGATTCTGCATTCAAAACCAAACTTTCTGTGTTAATTGTTCCAAGAAAAGAACCGCCAGATTGTGTGGCAATTGCCACATTTTTTGCATTAGAATCACCAAAAATCTTTCCTCCGCTTTCTGTAGAAAATTTTTCAATTCCAAAGTTATTTTTAATTTTTACCACAGAACCTGTACTTGCACTAATCGTTTTTACATCTTTGGCATAGATGATAACTTTAGTAGAAACATTATTTAAAGAATGCCCTTTTTTATAGCCAATTTCTAGCACATTATTTTTTACATTAACCTCTACGTAAGCTAAATAATTACTTTTTATTTCTGCTTTTTCTTCGTTAGATTTTATTATTTCTACATCAAAAATCATTTCAGAACGAATATGAGCAAAATGATTCAGTGTGATGGTTTTAGTTTCAATTTTTTCTGCTTTACTCGAAATCTCTTTTGCCTTCACTACCAATCCAGGGCTTAGAAAACTGAGAATAAGTGTGATAAGTATTAATAATAGTTTTTGCATCTTGATTTTATTTTTATAAAAATTACTTAATTATTTCGTTTTAAACTTTATTGAGGTTTCTTTTAATGGAAATCCATTTTTATCTCTAAATCTGTTTCCGAGTATAAATTCGTATTCGGTGTTAGGTTTTAACTCCATTTTAAATTTTATCGATTGATGGTTGTTTTCAAATCCTAAATTTTTAGAAAGTGGAAAATGCTCTCTGCCTTGCACTCCCATTTTTACATTTATAAAATCTAATAATTCTGCGCTGAAATTGATGGTAATCTCTGTAATGGAAGGATCTACATCATTCTTATTCCAAATATCTGGCGAAACAGAAACCACTTTGGGTTGTTGCGCTATCATTGTTTTTACCTGAGGTTCTAAATTTTTATAAAACGCTATAATTTCGGGATAAAAGCTCTCCAAAGTTGGATATTTTTGTCTGTTTTGTTCGTAGTTTCCAAGCAAATCTACCAATTCTTTAATCCATAAAAACTGACGACCTCTTTGTGCCAAAATTTCATCATCAATATCTTTTTGAGCGTAATGATGAGCTATCATATATCTTATTACTGAAGCTCTCACAATACTTTCGTTAACCATAGTTTCCCAGTTTCCATAGGCTTGAGCATTCATTTCTTTTTCTAATAAAGCATAGATTTTTTCAGCAGAATTCTTCATTTGAGCATGATAATCTTTTTTATCCAAAATATAATTCACAAAAGAGTGGTTAAATTCGTGGATTAATAATGGTTGAAATTCATTTTTATCAAATTTAGCATTACCATTTTCGTCAAAATCCCAAACGCCAACTATTGCATTTACAATGGTTTTACCATTTTTGGGTTCTACTTTTATTCCATAATTTCCGCCGCCATTTCCGTATCCTAGAATGATTTTGTACTCCTCATTAGGAACTTTTCCGTAAAATTTAGCATACCAATTCAGATTAAAATCTTTTAGAATAACTTCTTGATATTCTCTTTCTGCCTGAGCGTAATTCTGAGCATGATTGATAAAAAACTTCTGAAAATTTGACTTTTTATAAAATTGATTCAGTAGTTCTACAAACTTCTTTTGATCTACCTTTGTCCATCTTTTATCTAATGTATTCTCTTTTTCTGCAACCAGTTTAAATTGATTATTTTTGAAAGAAAGATGAGCTGCCATAGACATTACCGCATCATAACCCAATCCATTTTGGTTTCTATTTTCTTTAATAAATTGTATAATTTCTGCATTTTTATAAGGTTCAAAATAAGCATTGATGTCTTCTGCATATTTTTTATTATCATTTCGCATGTATTCTTCTGCGCCAGCTAGTCTAAATGCAATACTTACCAATTCTACTCTTTCATCTACTTTTGGTGTTAATTTTTCTTGTGAAAAACCTAAAACAGATGCCAAAAGAATACACAATCCTACTATTTTTTTTGCCCAAATCATTCTTTGCTTATTTTTTAATTTCTAAAATTTCATAATTTTTGAAATCGCTGTAATCCGAAGTAATTACTTTTTCGCCTTTTTTCAAGCCCGAAACCACTTCGTAATAGAGTGCGTTTTCTCTTCCTAGGCTTATGTTTCTTTTCTCCGCTTTATTTCCATTCAGTACAAAAATCCATTTTCCGTTGGTATCTTTGTAGAAATTCCCTTTCGGAATCATCATACTTTGGGTATCGGCAGATAATTTCAGTTTCACCCCGAAAGTCATCCCAATTCTTAAATCTTTAGGTTTATTTTCGTCTGCAAAATTGAGTTCGGCAGAGAATTGCCCATCTTTTACTTCAGGTAAAATTTTGGTAATGATTACATTATATGATTGTTCGCTATTATCTAAAGTTCCTTTGATGCCTGGTTGTAATTTATTGATATAAAATTCGTCTATTTTAGCTACCAATTTGTAACCGTCCATCAAATCTATTTTCCCAATGCTAAGCCCAGAAGTAAGGTTTTGACCTAAATTAATATTGAAAGAAGACAGCCTACCCGTTTCTGGAGCTAGAATCAAGAAATTATTTTTGTTATTTCTCAAAACGTCTAGACTCTTCTGCATTTGCCCGATAGATTTATTAATCTCAGCTATTTGTTGGTTTCTAGAGTTATTTTCGTTCTGAATGCCTTGTTCAGTAAGTTGTTTTCGTTTTTTCTGATATTCTAAATTTTGCTTTGCCAAATCGAATTCTGTTTTTCTCCCAATCTCTGCATCATACAATCTTTTTTGAAGATTATACGTTTGCAAAGCCGTGTTGTAATCATTTTGAGATTGAAGCAATTCTTTATTTTGATTAAATTCTTGATTTTTTAACTCTAACAAAGAATTTCTCATTTGGCTAATTTGTTGCATAATTCCCGTCTCCTGATTCATAAAATTGAATTCTGTATTCGGATTATAGATTCTTGCAAGCGGTTCTCCTTTACGCACCATTTGTCCGTCTTCGGCATAGATTTCTTTTACCATTCCGCCTTCTAAAACGTTGACTAAAGAAGAATTCAAAGATTGAGATTGTGCCGTTATCATCAACATATCTTCGAACTTACCAAAGACCACTTCAGAGGTTTGAATGTCTTCTTCTGGAATGTTATACGTTTTCTTTTGTTGTAAGAAATAAACCGCAAATAAAACCACCGCTGCTGCAATGGCAGAAATGATTAAAATAATTTTGAGTTTAGATTGTTTTTTTTCTAATTTCGTATCCATTATACCGAATTGATTTACAATATATTACACAATAGCAATGCCATAGATTTATGAAGTTGTAAGGTATTGATAATGAGAAACAATTACAAGTAAGAAATCAAAAAAACTGTCCGTTTCCGAACACTTTTTGTCCGAAAATGAACAACTAAACTATAATTCACTCCCAAAACTGATGGCTAAAAAATCAAAAATTATAGAATCATCCGAAAATAAAATAGTTCTTTCTAACGAAAAACTATTTTTTGATTTATCAAAATTAATAGAGCAAAGTAAGCAACAAGTCGCAATGCAAGCTAACAGTACGCTTACGATTTTGTTTTGGCAGATTGGTAAACGTATTAATGATGATATTCTCAAAAAACAGCGTGCAGAATACGGAAAACAGATTGTACAGACCGTTTCGGCACAATTGGAAACCTCTTATGGAAGAAATTTTACTGAAAAAAATGTAAGAAGAATGATGCAGTTTGCAGAAGTTTTTTCTGATTTGCAGATTGTCGTTCCACTGGCACGACAATTAAGTTGGTCTCATTTTTTAATTTTAATTCCCTTAAAATCAATAGAGAAAAGATTGTTTTATGCGGAACTAGCAATCGAAGGAACACTTGGAAAAAGAGAACTTCGCAAACAAATTGCCAATAAAGCTTTTGAACGAACTGAAATTGCAAATTTACAAACTGGCAAAAACGAAAACATCCCGATTAATACATTCAAAGATCCCTATTTATTAGATTTTCTCGGACTACAAAACAATTTTCTTGAAAAAGATATAGAGACTGCAATTCTTCACGAACTAGAAAATTTTATTTTAGAATTAGGAAAAGGATTTGCTTTTGTAGAACGCCAAAAAAGAATGATTATAGACGGAGAAGACTTTTATCTTGACCTATTATTTTATCATCGTACATTAAAAAGATTGGTTGCCATAGAACTGAAATTAGGAAAATTTCAGGCAAAATATAAAGGACAAATGGAATTATACCTGAAATGGCTTAATAAAAATGAAAGACAAGAAGGTGAAGAAACCCCAATAGGATTAATCCTTTGCGCAGAAAGTAGTAAAGAACAAGTAGAACTATTAGAAATGCACAAAGACGGGATAATGGTAGCTGAATATTGGACAGAATTGCCTCCAAAAAAAGAATTAGAAAAAAAATTACACTTAGCTCTAATTGAAGCAAAAGAACGTTTTGAACGTAAAAAACTAATGTAAAAATTGTATCACGAATATGCGAAAAAAAGAAGCCAGAATTTTAATTGTAGATGATGACGAAGATATTTTGTTTTCGGCAAGAGTTTGGTTAAAAAAATTCTTCACAGAAGTGATTACCCTTAATTCTCCCAATAAAATCGTAACCTCTTTACAATCTCATCAAATAGATGTGATTCTATTGGATATGAATTTTAGAAGAGGTTTCGAGGATGGAAAAGAAGGCTTGTATTGGCTGTCTGAAATCAAGGAAATCAATAAAGATATTCCTGTAATTCTGATGACGGCTTATGGCGAAGTAGAACTGGCGGTAGAAGCCCTGAAAAACGGTGCTACAGACTTTATTCTAAAACCTTGGAATAACGAAAAACTGTACGCTTCGGTGAATTTGGCAGTAGATATTTCCAGAAAAAACAGAAAAATTTCTCAGTGGGAAAATCTGCAAGAACATTCTAAAAACTACGAACTAGAAACACAATCCCCGAAAATGCAGCAGGCGCTTAACACCATTAAAAAAGTGGCGGCAACTGATGCTAATCTTTTGCTTTTGGGAGAAAACGGAACCGGAAAATATGTAATGGCAGAGTATATTCATCAAAATTCTGCCAGAAAAAATGAACCTTTCGTGCATATCGATTTGGGTTCTATTTCTGAAAATCTTTTCGAGGCAGAACTTTTTGGGTATGCCAAAGGTGCCTATACCGATGCCAAAACCGATAAAGCTGGTAAAATAGAAAATGCAGATGGCGGCACAGTTTTCTTAGATGAAATTGGGAACCTTACCTTACCTCTTCAGCAAAAGTTGCTGACCTTAATCCAGACCAAAAAACTGTCTAGAATTGGCGAAACCAAAGAACGTTTTCCTGATGTGAGATTTATTTTTGCCACGAATGCCGATTTAAAGAAAATGATTTCGGAGCATCGTTTCAGAGAAGATTTGTATTTCAGGATTAATACCGTAGAGGTAGAACTGCCACCTTTGCGAGAGCGAAAAGAAGACATCCCAGCATTAGCCGAATTTTTCATCAAAAAATATGAGAAGAAATACGGAAAAAGTCATCTCAGAATTCAGAATTTAGACGAAGTGGTACACTATGCTTTTCCGGGTAATATTCGTGAACTAGAGCATTCTGTAGAAAGGGAAATTATTTTAACTGAAACCGAAGAACTTACGCTTACGCTCAACCATTCTGTTGCTGAGGAAAAAATAAGTTCCTTAAATTTGGAAGAAATGGAAGAACGCTTGATTAAGAACGCCTTGAAAAAATACAAAGGTAATATTACGCTAGCTGCTGAAGCATTAGGATTAACAAGAGCTTCACTGTACAGACGAATGGAGAAATTTGGGATTTAGAAGATGGAAGATGGAAGATGGAAGATGGGAGATGGGAGATGGGAGATGGGAGATGGATGATGGATGATGGAAGATGGAAGATGGAAGATGGGAGTTCTGATGAATGATGAATGATGAATGATGAAAAAAATCAATGAATTAACAAAACCAATGAATAGGCTAACATACCTTTTTAAACAATGTCAAACTATTTCAAACAACTTCAAACCGTTTCAAACCATTTTCAAACTAAGTAAAACTTATCAAATAATACTCACTCAATGAAAAAATATTATTTTCTACAATGGTTACTATTTAGTGTTCTGGGCATTATTTCTGGAATCATTGCTTATCATTTTTTGGGAGAAAATAAATTTTTCACGACCTTATTATTTTCCTTATTGTGCTTGATTTTAATGTCTTATGGTTATTTTTTAATTACAACGAAAATAAAAGAAACCGAGAAAATCATTACTTCTGTCTTGCAAAAAGACTTTTCTCTTTTTCCTAAAGAAGAACCATTAGATGAGCTCAAAAACACGGCTGTAAAATTGTATTATCAAAGCAAAGAAGAACAATACCAATTGTATTCTTATAAAAATTTATACGACACTATTCTTAATAAATTGGAAATTGGTTTGATCATCCTTCAGAAAAACACCACCGAAAACAAGTGGAAGATTTTCTATTGCAACCCAAGTTTTATGAACATTCTAAAAGTACCCAAATATCATGAATGGAGCTTTTATGAAGAGAAAATTCCAGAATTTTATCAATTGATAGAAAAAACAGAATACCAAGATTCTCAAGATTTTATTGATATTTCCATACAAGAGAGCAGCAAACAGTCCTACTCTATTCGTACTTCTAGAATTACTACTCCACAGATCGATTTTTGTGTAATTTCTCTAGAATCCATCCAAAAAATCATCGATAAAAAAGAAAAACAAGCGTGGAACAATCTTATGAAAGTGATTTCTCACGAATTGCTCAATACCCTAACGCCCATCAACAGTTTGGTTCATAATTTAGAATACCTAGCAGAACAAGAAGAAATAGACCACGAAGACCAAAATGAAATGAAGGACAGTCTGAAAATCATCAATTCTAAATCTCAGCAATTGCTTCATTTTATAGATAGTTACAGACAAGTGGCAGAATTACCAAAACCTAAAAAAAATCGATTTAACCTTAAGAAAGCCGTTGAGAACGTATTAAAAATCTTTGAAACAGAATTCAAGAACAACAATATAGAAGTGGGCCTTCAACTGAAAGATTTTTATCTGAATGCTGATGAAAAAATGATAGAAAGAGTCTTGGTGAACCTCATCACCAATGCGATTTTAGCACTACAAAGTAAAACAGACCACAAGAAAATCTACATTGAAATTCTAGAAATCAACAATAGAATTCTGATGAAAGTAGAAGACAATGGTGCTGGAATTGATGAAAAAATAGCCGATAAAATTTTCCTTCCTTTCTTTACTACCCGACCCAATGGCTCAGGCATAGGTCTTACCTTGGCCAAAAGCATTATGGAAGCACACCAAGGCTATCTTACCTACCGAAAAACTGAAAAAGGCAGTTGTTTTGAAGCATGGATGGTGTAGAGAAAGACTGGGTACTGGAAGAATTTGTTTCCCGCAGATTTATGTAGATTATTGGATGGTGGCTCACAATTGGTGGTATAGTTGGTTAATGTATTTGTGAATGAGTGAATGAGTGAATGAGTGAATGAGTGAATGAGTGAATGAGTGATTGAGTGATTGAGTGATTGAGTGAGTTGGTTAATGGAAAAAGGTGATGAGGATGGAATTGGTAATTATTCTTCATTTTTTTTTAATGGGCTAAAGCTTGTTGCTATTGATGGAAGGGGAATTGGTTAGTGGTTGAAAATGAGTTTTACACTACCCTAGTCTTTAGAACCGGTTCGAAAGCCACCCCTTCAAGATTATGGAACTTTAAAATGTTTATGGTCACGGATTATAAATCCGACATCGGGAGCTTTTTATTTTTAAATGCTCCGAAGTTTGTAACTTCGGAGAGCTGGGGGGAATTTAAAAGGTTTTGTTTTATTTTTCACATCTTCTTCACTGTTTTATTTTTTTCTACAAAATACACATTTATATTTTCTTTTATTTCTTATAATATGAATATCTTTGATGAGGTTTTAGTAAAAGAAAACCATAACCTTTTAACATTTAATTCAAAATAATGTTAGTCCATTTTAAGTTTAAAAATCAAACGATGTCTATCTCTACATGTAAAGAAAGAGCGTTTTTTTCTGAAAAATTATTGAATATTTTTCTATTAACTTTCTTAGCCATTCTTCTTCAAAATTGTAAAAGTGATATTTCAGAAGATCCCCCGGTAACCCACAATCCTTTGTACAGAATAAGTGGCACCAAAATCATGAATGCTTCTAACCAAACCCTTACATTACAAGGAATAGCTTTTGGAAATGAAGTATGGAGTGATAATCCTTTGCCATACGCTCACCACAGCGAAATAGATTATGCTCGTGTAAAAGATATGGGCATGAATGCAGTAAGATTCTATCTAAATTACAAAACTTTTGAAGATGATGCCAATCCTTACCAATACAAACAATCGGGCTGGGATTGGCTCAATCAAAACATCACTTGGGCGAAGAAAAACGGCATCTTTCTTATCTTAAATATGCATGTTCCGCAAGGTGGTTTTCAATCTAATGGTGGTGGAGATGCTCTTTGGAATACAGTAGAAAATCAAAATCGCTTAACTGCACTTTGGAAAGAGATTGCAAAAAGATACAAAGATGAAGCACAAATCATAGGTTTTGGGTTGGTAAACGAGCCATCTCCATCTAGTGACATCTCACAATGGCAACAGTTATCACAAAGGCTTACCAACGAAATAAGAATGGTAGATAAAAACCACCTTCTGTTTATAGAAAGAGCCAATTATGTGAAAGGAAAAACAGAAACTGCAGACTATAATTTTCCTAGCATAAATGATAGCAATGTAGTGTATGAATTCCACATGTACAATCCTTTTGAATACACCCATCAATTATTCAGTTGGGCAAACCAAGGCGATGGTGGAAGTTATCCAGACGAAACTTACCTCTATGCAGACACTACAGAATGGTACACCGCCACATCTAACAACCCTGCAATAGAAAGCGGCACAAAAGATTGGATGTATTTTGAAGGCATAAAATACAAAGTAACGGATGACAAAATAAAATTAGGTTTGCCCGCATTAATAGCTTCTAATGTAGGCGGAAAAATCTACTTTGACGATATTGAAATTAAAGAATATGACCCTAATGGTCATTACACCAAAACTGTTTTCAGTTCTTCTCTTAACAGCACAAACGGTTGGTCATTTTGGAGCAGTAATAATTCTGGCACTTCTGGCTTGAGCAGCACTACTGGAACTAGCAACAATACTAGTCTCTACATAGAAGGTGCCACTGGCGATTGCAACTTATCTAATTACAACCAAAAATTTTTCACAAAACAAGGCTATTCTTATCAAATTAATGGATGGATGAAAGGCGAAAACATCTCCGCCAATGCTGGTTGCCGTTTAAGAATAGATTTTCTTACGTCACCAAACCCAATTCAAAAACGCAATAAAGCCTATTTAGAATACATGCTTAAAAAATATGCAGATTGGGGCAAGAGCAAAAATGTTCCATTATATATGGGAGAATTCGGTTTGGGAGTTCATTGTTTTGAAAACAATAAAGGGGGGCTACAATGGGTAACAGATATGGTGGACATTGCCAAAGCCAATGAATTTCATTTCACCTATCATGTATATCACGAAGATAATTTTGGATTGTACTACGGTAACGGAACTTTACCAAACCCTTCTAATGCAAACCAACTGTTAATCAATTTATTTAAATTGAAACTGAAGTAATAGGTCACTATAAAAAAACTATTTTCAACACCCCTTTTACAACCACTCTCCCCTCATCTGTTTGCCTAGGTAAGAGCTGTTGCTGGTTTGTTGGTTTTCGGAATTGTAAAGGAAGGCATAGCCCTATATGGCTTCTGTCTCTGTCCATTGGGGGATTGTTATTTTGGCTTGTCTATCACTTCTCCGGGCTATTTTTTCTATAAATAAGACGTGTACTAGTGACTCATCTGCTAGCAGCAGATAGACCTCATCTTCTGCTTGGACAAAGCCTTGGTGAGAATTGTCTTGCCATTGCAAAGTGAGTTCATCACCAGAAAACTGTGTTTGTAACTGATGAAAACCTGACAAAGTACCACAAGACAATAAAAACTTGCTCCACTCTATGGTGAATTCTTGTTCTTGGATTTGGATGACGTGGTTTAAGACATAAGAGATTATTTTGGTTTTTCTCTCTCCTACAGTGGCATTATCCATAAAAAAACGTTCTACAATGCCCATAAAAGGCTTGGTGAATTCTATGGCGAGAGAGAATTTCAATCTTTGGATGCGTTGTTTTTCTGTGGGCGGTTTTTTAGAAGGTCTAGGGGCAGCACGCAAAATCTGCTCACCGTTCAGCTGCACGCCTACTACATTACCTATCTTACCTGAAAATCCTCCTAATATTCCGTTTTTTGAGATGGCCATGGGTGGTTAGTTTTTTTTATTAATCTTCTTTTGCTTTTAATATTTCTGTTAAAGACGTAGTAAATGGTTTTGATGAGTTTCTGTAAGGTTGATATTGAGAAAGTTTCCTTATATCAATCAATACATTATTAAAATCATCAGAAACATTTTTCTCAATATTATAAACCAAATAATACTCACCTGTTGCATTTGGATAGCCTTTTTTGTTTAAATCATTTTGAGATAATATTTTTGGTCCTATTGATGACAATTGAAAAACCCTATTGGTTTTTAATTCATCAGAACCGTGTAAAATCAAATATTTAGCATTTAAATTATCTTTTGACAATGGTAAAGAACCTTTTCCTGTTCCAGTTCTTACATTATAAAGATTATGTTTCAATATCCAATCTAATTGTTCATTAGATTTATAAAAACCAACAATTACTTTTGTTTCATCAGGGTTTATCTTTTCTTCACCATAATATTCAGGCATTGGCTCATGTAGAACATTATCATCAGATTTAGGCTCTTTGAATATTTTATAAGTTTCATCTGAAAGTTTCTCTCTTTGAGAGGTTCTATCGAGTAAATGGTCAATTATTAAATCTAAAAATTTGGATAACTCTTTAATTTCAGATGTATTATTTGATGGATTAACAGAAAAAGCTCCCAATCCTGGAATTATTTCATGAAAACCTCTAAAAGGTTTTTCTTTAATACCAGGATATAAAATATATGCTCCCCCAGAACGTCTGATAGCATCTTTATAGGCATGCATTTTTAATAAATCTACATTTTTGTATGTTCCTTTTCTTTCCTCTATCTCTTCTCTATTTAAAGTTTCTTCTAACTCTAAATCTTCAATATTTGGATTTACAGTTTGATAAAAATTATTGATTTTGTACTTTGCATCAAAATGAATATGAACAATAGATTCATTAGACTCTGCTTCTTTTTCAGATAAATATTTAGGCCAAATACTAAGTGTATAATCTGGTCGTAAAGGAGCAGTCCAACTTCCAGTAATTTTTTCAGAATAATTAACACCACCCTTAAAAGTTCTGTTGTATGAAAACTTTACATTTAAATCTCTATTTCTTTTGGTATAAATTCCCTTTAAAGCGGTATGTTTTCCCGATTTAACCATAACATTTAAACCATCCTTGGTTGGTTCTATTAAATGTTTATAAGCTTTATCCTCAAAATCTACAGAATGAATATTAAATTTTTCTTTTATTAAATCATAAAGAGTAAAAAATAACCAGTATTCATATAAACTAGCTATGTCTTTCTTTCCTGCATTATAGACATCTTCACCACCCTTCCATATTAGTTTTGATGCTAATTCAAATTGCAACCATCTATTGAGTACTTCTCTGTACCCACTTCTTTTCTGTAAAACGGGACTATTTAATTTTAAAAAATTAGGTTCATTTATAATTTGGAAAAAAGGTTGACTAAGTTCTCTGTTCAATTTATCTATTAAAAATTCAGCTTCTTGAATGGGTTTAACCATTTTGTTTTTATCAAAGATTAAAAGACATTCTTCACAAAATTGTTTAAATCTTTCTAGAACATGCTTAATAAATCTATTCTCTGGAGTATCTATATTTTCTATTTTTCTATTGCCTTTAATCTTTAGCGGAACAGAATTTATATTATTATTCCTCAAAAAATGATTCTCTGGTAAATTTAGCCTATTAGAACCTGTCAATATCTGACGAATAGAAGCATTAGAAAATCTTTTAACTTTTCTTATATCTATAACCTCTGTTTCCTCATCCCAACTTGTTTTAGGATTACTAATTATTTTTTGAACAGATTCGTAAAAATCTGAATTATTAAGAACCGATTGAATAAAACAAAACCGTTGATAAATAGTACTACTGTCAGAATTAAAATTAATATCAAATGTTTGATAAACTGGAGAATTAATTTGCATTAATAATTCTGTACATTTATCTGTAATGTCTTCTAACATTAGCCGATAATTTTCTCGATAACTCTTATCTAATTCTTGATTAAATTTAGTCGCTAAAACTTCAATATCTATTTTAGAAATCGAAACGTTTTTCAAAGTATCTACAATATCTAGACTTAAAGTTCCTACATAAATGTTGGGAACAATTCTGCCAGAAGTTACATGTTTTTTAGATGGTATTACAATTCCAGAAATATTCGCAGATAATTGATAATTACTTTTATTGAAATAGTATTCATAAGTATTACCTTCAAGAATCTGATATTTACTTTCAGAAAATTCTTTAGCTTCAAAGTCATCTATTTCTCTTATTTCAGAATTCCCCTCAGGATAAATGGTTAAAATCAATCCTGATTCTATAAGATTAAGTGGTATTTCTAGAAATTCTTTTTGCATAAATTAAGCTTCAGCATAACTTGTAAAACCATTATCTAGAACATTCTTGTACATTCTTATAAGTTTTTCATAAGAGATAGGATAAATAATATTACTTTCGCTAACCTCATCACATTTTGCAATAGAAAACTCTTGCCCCTCTTTTAAGCAGAGTAGTATAAGAGCATCTAAAACTTTTACAATTTTACTCCTAGAACCATGAAGTTTAGGCAATAATTTTTGCATAATTGCAATGTCTAAACATTTTCCGTCTGATAGATTACTGAAAGTTTTAAGTTTTTTAATTAGTAAAAGCATTTCTGTAGCTGTTCTATAGCCAAACTCAGCTCCTACTTTTTTTAGTTCTTCAAAAAATTTAAGAAATGTAAGCGAATAGATTTCTTCGTTTAGTATTTCTTTGTCGTGAGCAATTTCTATGAAATTGTGAGCCATTCCTGCTCCTTTACCTTCTAATAAAGAAAGGTCTACTTTCTTTGGTTTTTCAAAGAAAGTTTTTAAATCAGATGAATCTACCCTGAATTCTATGGTATTGGCTCTATCCAATACCTTTGGACTAAACATATAAGTTGTTTCATCAATATTTACCGTGCCTATGATGAATAAATTTTTTGGCCAAAAAACTTCATTTGGAATAGTATTCCCTTCTAAATCAATCCTTTCATTACCCGTGTATAAATTTATTCTATCATCAGATTCCATAATACTCAAAAAGTCTGCAAAATAACGTTCTACATGACTAAGGTTCATTTCATCTAAAATTAAGAAATACGGCTTATTTGCATTTTCTGATTTTGCAGCTGTAATAATAAGATTTAATGCCCCCGAATCTGGGGTAATGTATTCCTCTTTAACCAAACCATTTGGATAGCCTAATAGCGGTTCTCTATTTGTCCAATCTGCACCCACAGGAATAATTTTAAATTGTGATTTATCTTGACATATCCATTGTACAAAACTTTGAGCGATTTTTGTTTTCCCAGAACCCGACAATCCAGTTAATAAAACAAAAGGTTTTGTAACTAGAGATGATACAAAACGATTAATTAGTGTTTCAGAAAAAATTAGACCTGATTCTAAAATATCAGTTTGGAAATCCTTGGTTGATAATTTCTTTTCTTTCATTGTTACTTTTTCAATTTTAGAATCACTAAACTGCAATTTATACTCTTCAATAATTTCAATTAAATCTGACTCTAATACTTTTTCATTAGGCAAGTTATTTACATCATAAACTTTATGGATGAATGAAGCACCATACCTTTCTGGTATCTTCGAGAAATGTTCCATAAAATATACTTTTATACTTTGTACATTTTCAGGTAGTGACCATTGAACAGATGGAATTTCTGATTCACTAACACCATAAGCTAAAATTAACAATTTATATTCTTTGTAATACAAATAAACTGGATAAATCCCTTCGCTTGTTTTATTTGGTTCAATTAAAAATGAAATCCAAGGTATATGTGCTGCTGTACCCTGGCCAAAACTAACCTTAACTTTTGTTCCTAAATATTTTGAAACATAATTCTTGGTTTTTAGATTTTTCGAATTAGCTTGATCTATAAATATTTTTAATTGACTTATAAATTCTATTTCGTCGTTATCATCAAAATCAATTGTTTTCTTTTTTAGAATATCAAAACCATTATTATTAAGAATTTTAAATGGAATTTCAACACTGTTTCCAAAATCTGCAAGAGTTAATTCTTTATTTCCTTTTGATGTATTAGCTACAGAAAGAACTAAAATAGGAGGATATTTTTTCCCATTATATATTAAATCATAGGTAGAAGAATGTCTCCCAGATTTTAATGACGGATTATTATCAATAGTTTGTATTGCATTAATTAATTCTTCTCTTGTAAAAATTTGATTCATGGTCTTCTATTTGTAAAAACTATTTGAAAATGTTTATGAAATTCCAAATCTAGAAATTATTACATTCTAATATTAACAAAAATACAAAATCCACATCAATCACATCTACGGGAACCCAGAAAATTAAAAAAATAATGATAAAAGTTTTAAAACCCTTTGGTTGGGGTTGGGGTTTCCTTCGAATCAAATGGTAGGTTTGTTCGGGGTTTGTTCGAGAAAAGTACCTATTTTCCGAAGCTGAGTGGGAGAATTCCCGAACAAACCCCGAACAAACCCCAGAGAAAACTCGAAAAAAAACCACCCAAAGGTGGAGTTCATTTTAAAATGTAACTTTGTTACGAGAAATTTTTTAGCATGATTTCTACTTCTTGTTTCATTAGATTTTTAAAAGATTCTGGGGCTAAAATTTGTACTCTTTTGCCATGAGAGAGAATTTCTCTTTGGAAATCATAGGTAGGCACCAGCACTACTCTGAAGACGGTTTCTTGGTTATTTTCAGAAACTATGGTCTGAGAATGGTGCAATGGCAATGCTTTCACGTAATTGGCCTGTTCGTAGTCAAATTTCAGTAAAATCTCTTGAGGTTCTTGTCCGTCTGCACTGATGATGCCGAAAGAGTTTTTGTAGGCATCTTCTACGTTGATGCTATTTCTTTTAAAAGAGGTATTGGTAATTTCTAGGTCAGAAATGCGGTCTAAACCAAAGGTGATGATGAAAAATTTGCCATTTTTGGGTTGATGGTAAGCGGCCAAAAGGTACCATCTGTTTTTAAATTCCTTCAGGGCGTAGGGAGTTACCACTTTGTTCGATTTTTCGTTTTCCCAGAATTTTTGATAGTTAAACTTGATGACTTTTCTTTGGGTAATGGCGTGGATGATACCATTGAGATGTTCGAAACCTCTGGCTCTTCTGGGTTCGAAAAACATCACATCAGTTTTGCCTTGGGTTTCTCGGTAGGCCTGTATCAGCAGCAGTTGGTCAAAGACACTTTCCTGAGAAAGTTCTAGTTCTTCTTCCTCGATGAAATGAGCCTTTCTTTTTCTAGAAAAAGAAATCTGAATGCCGAAAACATCAGCAATGGCGAGTTTATCTCTTTGGAAAGTTCTTTCGGTGAACTTGAGCTCTAGTCCTTTTTCGTCAAATTTATCTTGCAGGAAATCTGCAATTTCAGCGTAGGTAGCCCCTTTGTCTTTTCTTCTTCTTAATAATTCTTCTATGAATTTTAAGCGGAGCATTTGTTCGTTCTTTGCCATAAGGATGAATGGGTGATGGGTGATGGGTGATGAATGATGATTGATGATTGATGATTGATGATTGATGATTGATGAAGCAAAGGTAAGGAAGCGTAACGACAAAATAAGACGTTTTGAGCAGGTTATTCATCAATTAATTTTATTTTAACAGAATAATGATAAAGAACTGATGAGATGAACAATTGAGATTTATATTAAGAGCTTGTTTAAATTTTAATGCAAAGTCGCAAATTATTCCTATTTAATACTTTATGTTTTTGAGACGCAATTGTTTAAAAAAGTTAAAAGTGAAAATCTTTTCCGCCTTTGGCGGATTGTGTTTTAATTTAAGCTCATTCATTTAATTTTGCGCCTTAGTTTTTTAATTGATTATCAATTATTTAAATTCTTTTTACAAATGCGCAACTGGTTATAAAAAATAATTGTTATTAAAATTAAATAGGCTCTAAAATAATCATCAAAACAAATCACTTTATTGATTATTGAATGATTGTATAAAAAAGCTTCATTTTAGATACAACGCCACTCTTGTTTTGCGATAAACATAACAAAAAAACATTATCTTTTAAAACTTAACATTAATAATGAAAAAAGTAAAGCAAGAGTGATTATTTAATTTCTAAATATACTGATAGATTAATAAAATGATAAATTATTTTAATACTAACTAATAATTGTTATTTTTGCGGAGAATTTCATCTTAAGTGAAAAACATATATTTATGAATTATAAAATTGAACTCAACATGCAAGAAAGGGGTTCTGATTTGGTTTACAACAATATTTTATTTGATTTTTTCAAAGTGAATATTGTAGAAAGGCTTACCAAGAAAAAAACGGTAAGTTTTGTCATCTTCAAAGTCAGAACATTGAATAATGAGCTAATCAATACCAAGGATGGGCATGGTAGAGTAAAGCTAAAGGAGGATGCTTTTCTTAAATATAATCAACTGATAAAGGTTTTGAATTCTTACGAATATGAAAAAAAGCTCATCAACAGAAAAAATGCTGAGCAAGAATTTGTAGATTTTATACTGGGTTTGGTGGTTTCTAACTACAACATGAATTGATATAATCTGAATTAGAATAAGCAAAAAATAATATTTCTTGTAGTGCATTGAGCTAATTTTTTAAACGCAAAGGTTCTTTTGGTGCATGCATATTTAAGGGGGCTATGGCATCAATGCTTCGCTAAGTTTAACGTTTTATCAATAGTGACTGTTTTGAAATTTATTCTTTTTTTTTCATTAAAGTTATCGAATGGGAAGGTTTAAAACGCAAAGGTTCTTTTGGTGTATGCATATTTAAGGGTGCTAAGGCATAAATGCTTCGCTAAGCTCAACGTTTTATCAATAGTG
>NZ_BMLV01000002.1:0-114987 GCF_014645495.1 Cloacibacterium rupense
CCTTTTTACCTTTCAATCCAAATCTTTTGAAAGATTTTTTGTGTTTTATCTCTTTATTTATCTTAATGCTCTGGTTTTTAGAGAGAAAAATTTCGTATTTTTTTGCCTTTATTTTTGAACATTTTTCAAAAATACCACCTGAAAAATCTTTTATATTGTCATATTAATAAAATTAGGGGTTGGGGTTTTCTTTTTTTTTGTTGAAGCACATTATAAATCCAAGCGTTTTTATGGGAGTTTTTGGAAATTTCTTTGGAATGGAAATAAAAAAAACTTTAGTTAAGATGTTTTCTTATGTAAAGCTTATGTCTTTTTGTGATGAAAATTAAATTTGAGCGGGTAGTTGCAGCCCGACCTGAGTGGAGCTCTCCCAAAATGGCGCTGGTTTTTGCTCGGGATTTGGGAAGCGGGAACGGAGGGCGGATGAGCTGCCCTAATAAAAATAAGATTTAGATATGATTTGTGGTAGAAAATTCCCAACAGACTTTTCTAATCAGGTGGGATTTTGTAAATGATTGAATCAGCTATATTAATAAAATAGTGAAAATATATTTTTTGAACTTGAAAAAATGAAATGGCTATTATAATAGTCTTTTTATTTTCTTGAAAACATAATACCCTACAAGTACCCCTATGGTGTCTGCTAAGATGTCTAGATTTTCCATACTTCTGCCGAGATGCATTTCGTCTTGTAGAATTTCTGTAAGGAATGCATAGATTAGCATTATATATATATATATGGAAAGATTGGTTTTTGGAAATGCTGATTTATAAGAAAAACCTAAGAATGCAAAAATGGAAAGATGCAATATTTTATCAATTCCGGAAAACATAAACCAGTACTCTTGGTTTTCCACGCCTGGTTTAAGGAGCATATATGTAAGAATTGCCCAATAAATGGGCAATACTATTTTGAATATTTTTGAGATTTTAGCCAATGAGTTCTTGGTATTGTTCAGCTGTAAGTAGCTCTGATTGATCTGCGTCTGCTGAAATTTCTAGTTTTATAATCCAGCCTTTTCCGTAAGGGTCTGTATTTACTAGTTCTGGTTCATCTTCTAGAGCTTCGTTAAATTCTATTACTTTACCAGTAACTGGTAAATAAAGGTCAGATACAGTTTTTACTGCTTCTACACTTCCGAAAACGTCTCCTGCACTTAATTCATCATCTAGAGAATCTACATCTACAAAAACGATATCTCCTAACTCTCCTTGTGCGAAGTCTGTGATACCAATAGTAGCTACATTATTTTCGATTTTAATCCATTCGTGATCTTTGGTGTACTTAAGTTCTGCTGGTGTGTTCATTTTAAATTTTATTATTTTCCAAAATTACGGAATTTTGATAAAGTTGCAAAATAAAGATTTATTAATAAAAAAGAACCGACAGAGTGCCGGTTCTATACTATATATATAGTGTAATTTTTAAAAACCTTGACCACCTCCGAAGTTGAATGTAGCAGTAAGCCCCGCTCTGATGGTTGAAAGTGGAAATGCTGTAGAGATTTTGTACTTGGTCATCATCTGGTCATAGAAAAACCTTAGATTAAAATTTTGCGAAATATTATAATCTGCAGTTAGCTTAAGACTGAATAATTTTTGACCTCCTGTGATTTGTGAATCATCTAAAAGGAAATTGCTAATTCTGGTCTGATTATCTCTAAGAGAGAAGTCAGCTCTTATATTAAGGTCACTTTTTAGATTTTTCTCTTTTCCTTTGAATCTTACTTTTAGTTTTAAATCTTTAAGAATGTAACCAAAACCGACTACATATTCTGAACCTAGATCTTCGGTAAGTGTAGTATTTACTAAACCTAGGGTGTATAATCTGCTTCTGTTATAGGCAAATTTGAATTGCATATTGTTTCTCATGGTAACATCTGCACCTACAAGTGGTGAAAACTCTTCTACATAACCTATAGTTGTAAATGTATATGGATTGTAAAAATCTCCGTTTGCATCTTTCCCTGTCAAAGATGGGTCACTAATAGAATTGGTCTGGTAATTATAATAGTCTACACTTCTCTGAATACCTGTAGCTGTATAAGTAGAGGTATAAGCGTGCAAAACATCAAACTTAGAAAACTTGCTATTGATAAAAGGAATATTTTTAAGCCCAGAATAGACTACTTTCCAGTTTGGCATTGGGAATTTAGATTTGGTAGGATCATTTTTAGTAGCTGTTTTACCTTCTATTGCTGCTTGGAAAGCTGGCACCAAAACATAAGCATTCGACTTACTATAACCTTCGGCATAACCATCTGGTCCAATTACACCACCAAATGACTGTGAAATAACTTTGGTATTCTCTATAATTGTGTTATAAATATCTGCACCATTAGTAAAACTGGTTCCAAAGATAATATTAGAATTGGTAAAAGTTATCAGTTCGCTAGCAAAAGAGAAATCATTATTAGAGTTCACAAATTTATTAAAGTTATTGTGAATTAAATTTCTAGCATAATTTCTAGTAAAACTTACATCTATTCTAAAATCATTAATTGGTTGAATTTGAATGTTTCCATTAAAAGTTTGGTTGGTAAGTTGAGAATAAGCGTCGGTCATTAAATCTGAGCTAGAAATCCAACTGTTCTCTATAGCATATCGTCTGATATCTGATTGTGAACCTAGTAAAAATCCTATAGTAGGACCACCTATTCCTTGCCCATATCCATAAAAATTAGGAGATGATAAAATGCCTGGAAGAACAGTACCATTGTTTTCGGTGTAATTAAAATCTACTTGTTTGATTGAAGTAAGTGCGTAGGCAAATGCTTGCAATGGTTTCAATCTATTTTTAAATGTATAACTTTTGAAATTCTTTTTGTTACCTTTTTTAGCATAAAGTTGTGTATAGGCATTATTAAGAGAATCTATTTCTGCTCTTCTTTTTGACATTACTTCGTTTACTTTTTTGAAATAATTAAATTTATTAAAGAAAGAAGTAAAATCTGCACTACCTGTAGCATTGATATTATTGGTATTCTGCGCCATATTCCCAAGATTATCTGACGGATTAGCTGTAAGAACTGTAGACCGTGCACTCCAATTGTACTGCGTGCCATAACCTACCTCAGCAGTTAAGAAATCTAAATATGGTAAGTATTCAAATGGAAATTTATAATTCAATTGAATTTTATGATTGTACAATACTGGCCTACCTGCTCTGAAAGGATTTTCGAAAATGGAAGATCTGGAAAAAGAATTAACATTAAGATTATCATTAAGCGTTCTGGTAGCAGAAGAAATGTCTAATTTCAGAGATTTGGTAAGTGCAAACTGTAAATTATATTGCCAACCGAAGAAGAAATTTCTATTTCTAATCACATCAAAATCTTGACTAGAATTTCCGTTTAATAATGCATCAATATTTCTAAATTCTAACTCGTTGTAGTTTCTATCTAATTCTGTACGGAAAGAAATTCTAGTTGGAATGAGATTGAAATTTACTTCCTTCGCCCATCTTAGATATTTGTAAGATTTGGCAGTGTCACTTACCATTTTATTAAATGGTCTCAACACCCAAGGTTTAAAGTTAAAATTATAATCTATATTACCTCTCAGATATTGTCTGAAATTGGTTTTGGTATATATATCTCTGTAAAAATCATCATTATACACCGCTGTGATAGAGATGTTTTCTACATCATAGAATTTTGGCTTTTTATTAGGGTTGGTTCTTTCTTTTCTCATATTCAGAACCCCTAAACTTCTTTGTTGAGTAAAAGTTCTGGCAACTTTTTTCAATTCATCTTTCTTAGGATCTTTACTGAATTCTACATCATCGTTCAGAGGATTGTATTTAGGGTCTTCAGTAGTTTGTGAATATGAATAGTTGACTGGAATTTTAAGACCTATTTTCTCTGGAAGAAACTTATCTACATTGACCGTAGTGGTAATTCCGAAAGCAGAATTGGTGGTCTGCGCTCTTTCTGATGGTTTTTGATTGATATTCCCGAAACCAATAGTAGAGTAAGCCCCAGAAGCATTCACAACAGCAAAATCTCCTAAATTAAAATTCAAACTAGCAGTACCTGCATAACCTCCTTTATTTTCTATACCAGAAAGTCTAATTTCGTTTACCCAAAGCACTACATCTTTAGAAGATGCTGAATTATTTCTCACCCCAATCATTATGGTAGAAACGTTTCCTAGACTTGGTCTACCTTTTACATATATTTTTTTATCTGCATCACCATAAACTGTATCTTCATAACGAGTATCAATAGGTACTCCAGATTCATCTTTTCTCAGTTTAGCATCTACAAAATTCTGAACGGCAAGATTAACTGTATTTTCAGTTGGCCAAATATCTAATGGTGAAGTAGAAGTAGCATTGGTATACTTCAAAGAAGATTCGTATTCGTAGTAATTATCTGTAGCATCACTACCAAAACGGATGAAGAATTTAGCGTCTTTGTCTACTACAGAAGACATATTGTTTTTCATATCTTCAGCGTGTACAAACAATTCTAGGTTTTGGAATCTTCTCATGTCCAAAGCCACATTTTTGAAAACTCCTCTGGCCTCGTTTTTGAAATCTTTAGCTCTTAAATAGAGAGAAGCTTCATTTTGTCTTTGTGCTCCTGCATTACCACTCAGTACTTGTCTATCAATTCCCGGAGGCAAAACATAAGGTGGTTTTCCTAATGCGTTTTCTTCTATATTTACGCTTCCCACTTCAAAATCTGCATTATCTACAGTACCTACTCCTTCAGAAGTACCAGGAACTGAATTAGAAAATACTTGTTTGGTGTATTTTCTCCAATCACTTCTTACCAAATCAAAAGTCCCGAAACGAATGGTAGAAGTATTGTCAAAGCCTGCAAGCATTAATCTAGAAAAACGCACATTATTAAGAATCTGTGCTGCGTCTGTTGCGTTGGTTTCAGTAGAATAATCATAATTAGCTACAGGAATTCTGAATAAGTACCATTTGTTTTTAGAAGTTTGTCCGTTTTGGAATTTGACGGTGACTTCCTTCATATCAACGATATTATTTCTACCAACTGCTAAATCTGACTGTAATAAACTAATATTATACTGATTATAGTTTTCTGTTTGGTCTAAATTCAAATCTTTATTTACATCTTCTGCATCTGGAGTTTGTGATGCCACCTCCAGAGAATTTGATTTAGAGTTACCATCTGGATTTCTGAAATATCGATATCTTTCTTGCAATGAAGAAGCCAAAGCACCTTGGAACTGGTCTGAAAGATAAAACATGAAATTATCCGAAGCTGGGTCTGGTGCATTGGTCACTGGATTGATAAAATTAGTCCCGAATTTGGTAACCTCAGCATCGTCATCTAAACCATCAAAACCTACATCTTGTGCAGTTCTTTCTTCGTTTTCTGTAGAGAAAGCATACAAAACCGGAAATTGCTCAGGTTGCACCCCTAGGTTGGTGGTAGAAGTTTTGGCAGGTATATTAGGTATAGGTAGACCATTTTCGTATTGTAATTTACCATCTTTTAAGATATCTTCAGAAACGTTTCCTAATTGCAATAATAGTCTTGGATTAGTACCAATAGGTTTTCCATCTGCATAGGGGTCCATCATCCAAAATTCTACATATTCTATATTTGAGTTGACAAAATTAGAAACAGAAATAGCTCTCATAAGTCCCGCCCATCTTTGATTGGCAGCTTCATTTAATTGATTAAAATTGTATGGCCCTCTTTCTTTAGGGTAATAAGTAATATCAAAAGTATTAGAAAAAAGTTGTTCACCCGCTACAAAATCTCTGTTATTGAATAGTTCAGACATTTGCACTCTTCTAGAGGCGTGATTAGAGAGGGCATCTGCATTAATTCCATTCGGTGCTTTACCTCCTACACCGTAGAATCTTGGGTCTATGGTATACCAAGAAAGTAAACCTCTTCCGTTACCATTATTAATATCATTTGGATTGCTATTTCCAAAAATTGGGTCATTACTATTTTCTGGTTTAGAAGCAAGAGACCACATTGCAGGCTCTTTTAGGGAAATTTTAGATGCACTTTGTTCGAAATCATCTATGTAAGACTGGTCATTTATCCCTTTATTTTGCCCTGGAATGAGATAAGCTCCTTCCATTTTAAAATTAATATTTGAAGGCGCTTCTGTATTTACAAAAGGAATTTTATCTGTTATTCTGGTTAAAAACTGCGACTGATTGTTGTACATTAAATTGAAACCAGCCATTGTATTGTTAACAGATTCTTGTCCCATTTGCACTTTTTGAGTAAGAGGTCTTTCAGAGTAATTAATTACAGAGATTCCTGCAGTTAAGTTATCGCTGAATTTTCTCTCTAAATTCAGTCCCATAAAAGTTTTACGCTGGGTATTGAAGGTCAATTGGTTTTCTAAGCTTACATTAATGGCTTGCCCAGATTGTTTTACCATTTCGTTAATAATGGTTACTTGCCCTAGCATATAATCTACGGTATAGTCTACACCTTCTGTAAGCAAAACGCCATTAGCGGTTACTTTTACAGAACCTTTGGGAACATTGATGGCACCTAGAGAAATACCCGTTCCCTGTGCACCTTTGTATCGACCTTCTAAACTATATCTTAAAGCCAAATTATTTTGAGAGGCCACTTGTTTCTGCTGAGTGTATAAATCTTCAAAAACAAATTGAGGATTGTTACTTCCCAAAACACTTTGTAAATAACTACCAAAAGGTTGTGCTTTGGTAAAAATCACCCTTCCGTTTTGTGCATCAGCAGTAATACCAGGCACAAAATCAAATAATCCATCGCCAGTAGTTCCGTTTCCGTTTTGTTGGCTGTCATTATTCACATTTAACCTATCCCAATTCAGTAATTTCAATAAATTAATATCCGAAACTGATGTTCCTGGCAAGTAATTTACTTTTCCATTCTGAGGGTCTTTGTATAAAACATTCAGTAAAAAATTTTGAGGATCTATTTGATTGGCATTGAGAGAATACACGTTTTTCATCATCAAGTTCCACATAGGAGATGATGTTTTTACTAAAACGTTTGGTTTTAAAAGTTTGGTAATTATTACAGGACTTTCTTCAGAAAACTCTCCCACTTTATATACTTTACTATCTCCCGAAAGGGTGTAAGAAAATGAAACGGCCAACAATTGCTCATCATTTAGCCTTTGATTAAGGGAAATGTAACCCAACTGAGGATTAAAATTATATTCAGATGCATTTAATCTTTTTGCTCTGCTATGAAACACAAAATGCTCACCAGCTTGGTAAGGAGTATTGCCACTTACGGTTGGCAAACTATTTCCGTTTACGGCATTGTATGGATCTACCCTCACATTCGGGAGTGATGAAATTGCAGAATACACTCCACTTTGAGAGTTGTCTGGTGTACCAGATGAGCCTTCACCTAAATCTCTAATTCCTAATATATTTTTTTGTTCTTGAAGATTACCAGCACCTTGATTCAATACCCAAACTTCTAATCTCATGATTGATATTCTAGAATTAATAAGAGGATAATTGAGTAAAGCCCCATCATAATTGTTTAAGAAATATTGACCTAAAAAATAATGCTGGTTGTCTTCATAATCTATAGCATTTACTTTAAAAGTTTGCATTACGCCACCACCTTGTACTACTACATTTCTGGCTTCGCCTTGTTGCTGAGAAAAAACTACGGTACCATACGTTTTCCCCAATTGAAACTCGGTTTTAAGACCAAAAAGAGACTCAGAACCTCTGATTAAATTAGTAGAAAGCGGCATGTTGACATTACCAAATTCTACTCTTTTTATGATTTTGTCTTCGCCACCTTTATTGAAATCTTTAACTTCGCCTAGTGCTTTATTTTGTAGATCTTTCCAAGTGCCTTTGGCTTGCCAAACGAGATTCATTCTATTCTCAAAAGCGAAACCACTTTGGGTATCATAATTGGCTTTTAGCTGAAGATTTTCCCCTACTTTTCCAGTTAATCCTAACTGTATTCTTTGCTGAATATTAATGGCAAAATTGGTTCTATTCTGAGGTAAGATTAATGGATTATCAATTTTTTGATACAAACCTCCCAAATCAAAACTGGCAAAACCGTTCGGGATAATTTCGATTTTATTGCTACCAAAAATAGTTTCGAAAATTTTATTTCTTACCATAATTGCAGGAATCAAGCCTTTCTTTTCGGCTTCCTTCTTATCTTCTTTGTAGAGGTTGGTTCCAGCTAATTTTTTTTGGTAATAATTGGTAAGTTGTTTATTAAGAAAATAGTCTGAATATTCTTTGGGTGATAAAACAATTGGCGCTCCTACTACCGTATTCCCTATTTTTGGATAGAGATAATACATTCCTGTTTTAATGTCATAAAATGGTTCGTATTTGGTAGGATTAGGTAGAGAATAATCTTTCCTAATGGATATATTGGCGGTATCAGCAGGCTTTTGTTGTGCAAAAACCATTGCCGAAAAACACATAAAAAAGAATATGAAATAGTTATGATTGAATAGTGGAAAATTGTTCTTCACTTGTGTTTTTTATAGTTATAAATTTTTTAAAATCTGTTTCACCAAATCTTCGGTTTGGATGTCTGGATTTTGTTTTAGAATTCTATCGGCAATTTTCTCACACATTTTTCTCGAAATGCCCAAAACTTCTAAAGCAGATAACGATTCTTCTCTCACTTTATTATCTACAAACGCAGAAATATTTTCATCAGAAGTCCCGAATTTCAATACTTTATCTTTTAAATCTACAATAATTCTCTCGGCAGTTTTAGCCCCCACCCCTTTTACTTTTTGTAATAAAGCACTGTTTTTATTGAGGATAGCGTGGGCAATGTCTTTTAAATCTAATGAAGAGAGCAGAATAAGCGCCGAAACAGCTCCTACGCCATTTACAGAAATGAGCAGATTAAACATTTCTTTTTCTTCTTTGGTATGAAACCCGAAAAGCAGATGTGCATCTTCTCTGATAATTTGTTGAGTAAAAATGAACGTTTCTTTACCCAAAGTTAATTTATTAGAAGTTTGAAGGCTAATCCCAACATAATATCCTACACCGTTTACATCTAATATCGCATAAGTAGGGGTAAGCTCTTGAACAATTCCTTTTAAGAAAAAAATCATTTATTAAAATTTTGTTAAAAAGCAAAATTACTCATTTATCTATTAATAAGAAAATCAAAACCTTCCGAATGTTCAGAAGGTTTTGATTTTCTATTTTTTCTATGATATTTTCTATTTTTTAAGCGAAAGCATCCACTCATAAAAAGCAGGATTAGAATAAGTAGAATCCCAAGAATTGTGATTATCATTCGGGAAGATAATTAATTCTGCTTTGGGATTAATGGGGTGAACTTGCATCCAAAAATTAAATGCATTTTCTGGCAAAACCACATCATCCATTCCGCCGTGGTAGATTTTGAGGTTCATCTCTTTATAATTGTGAATATTGGCCAACATTACTCTATCAGTAGGTGCGCAAACAGATGCTACAGCAGCAAACATTTCGGGATGCTCACCTGCTAGTTTAAGAGTGCCCCAACCTCCCATAGATAAACCTGTAAGGTAAATTCTAGATGCGTCTATTTTGTATTTCTGTACAATTTCTTGAATCAAAAAATAAATGGCTTGCGTATCCCACCAAGTATTTTCTGGGCATTGAGGCGCAAGAATAGCCACTGGTTCTTTGATTAAATTTTTATACGTAAATGGGCTGTGTGCTTTTACCATTTCTAGATTGTTTCCTCTCTCGCCAGAGCCATGAAGAAATACAATGAGCGGAACTTTGCCTTTTACATTCTGAGGATAATCTAAAACGTAAGAGATGTTTTTCTCTACTTTTATTTCTTTTTTGAATTCAGCTTTTACTTCTTGTGCATTGTATAGGAATGGAAGAAGTAGTAAAAATAAATATTTCATTTTATTAAATTTTCTTGAATTAAACTTGGCTTGAATCTCAATTTAGCAATAATCGTTTCATAGCCCCGATTGCAGCGGTTACCCCGCAACAAGCCTTGGGCTGAGCCTTGGCGTGAGGAGTATGAGCGGAAAGCGGGAAATAGCTCCTAAAACTATTTGATGTTGTATTTTTCTGATTTGAAATCCAATTTTTTAAGACCAGCTTTAATTTCTGGTGCGTTCATAAACAGTTTCCACAAAAATCCTGTTCTGTAATTTTCTATCATTGGTGCAATGGTGCCTTGGTCTATGGCCAAATATCGAGGCGTAAACCAATTGTTATAATGAATTGAAGTAGCATCAAAAGGGCCTGCACTGCCTATAAACTGTGGTTTTTGAGTGTAAATAAATCTCAAAAAATCCATAGATTCTTTTGGGGAATACGGAAAACTACTCAACGCAGCAGTGGGCGTAATCACACCTCTATCTTCTGTTGGTTGATGTGCGGTGTAGCCTACACTGCCATCATCATTTCTGGTATAGCTGGCGGTAAGTCCCCAATAATTTTCTCCGTAACCGTTCCATTTTTTAGGATTTTCTACGCAATATTTGTAATCAATAAGCACTTGATTTTTATTCAAATCAAAATAATTTTTGATGAGTTTATCGCTCAAACCTCTAGGGTCTAAGCCAATGTAAGAATAATGCGCCCAGAATAATGGCCCGCCATATTCTTCGGAATAATTGTGTTTTACGTAAAGTGGAAGTCCGTATTTGGTTTTATCAGTAAGATACGTTCCGTTTCTGGTCCAGCCTTTGTAAAAAGTTTCTGCGTCTATAGAATGTGTAGGCGAAGAAGCTGCCAAAATGTAAGTAATTAGACATTCATTATAACCTTCGAGCGGAAAATTCATTTCCCAACCGTAATTAGGAGACCAATGCCAATAGAGAACTTTTTGTCCGTCTTTGGTGTACCAATTCCATTCTATGCCTTTCCAAAGTTCGTCGCATTTTTTGGCAAGGGCTTTTTCTTCGGCATTTCCGTCTTTGAAATATTCGCGAACCATTAAAATTCCTGAAGTAAGAAATGCGCTTTCTACTAAATCTCCGCCATTGTCTTTTTTGCCAAATGGAACTACTTTGCCTGTTTCGCCATTAATCCAATGACTCCAAGCTCCGTGAAAGCGGTCTGCTTTTTCTAAGAAATTCATCATGGTGGTTAGTCTTTTCACCGCTTCTTTTCTAGGAATAAAACCACGTTCTACGCCTACTAAGATAGTTGCTAATCCAAAACCAGAACCTCCCGTTGTTACTACATGCTTATCATTGTCTGGATAAATATTGTCTTCGTGGTAGCGCTCTCTTCCAAGAAGAGAATTAGGCTCAGCATATTCCCAAAAATATTTAAGCGCATCACTCTGAACTTTATCCATCAATTGATTGTCTGACCATTGAGAGATAGGAGTGATGGTCTTAGTTTCTTTTTGCACTTTATTGGATTGGCAAGAAGCCAAAACAAAACTTAACAATGCAAATATTACTGTTTTTTTCATTTTTAAACTTTATGATTTAAAATCCGTATTGTGTAGAGTGAAAACCTAACTTAATAAGTCCTGCTTTAACATCTGGAGCGTTCATAAATAAATTCCAAAGGAATTGGTTTTTATGATTTTCGATCATAGGAGCAATAGTTCCTTGGTCAATTGCCAAATATCTAGGAATTACCCAATTATAATGAATAGAATATGCATCATAAGGACCAGCAACTCCTATATATTTACTGTAGTTTTCGTTGTATAAAAATCTTAAAAAATTCATACTTTCTGTAGGAGTGTAAGGCATGTCTGAAATGGCAGCTGTAGGAGAAATAATACCTAAATCATTATTGGGCTGATGGGCAGCATAGCCACTAGTTCCGTCTGAGTTTCTACTATAACTAGCAGTAAGTCCCCAGCTTTTAGAATTATAACCTTGCCATCCTTTTGGATTTGTCAAACAATATTGGTACATTATTTTAGAGTGATTTACTACTGCATCACCATAATTTACATAATCATCTGTAAGCCCTCTAGGATCTAAACCTAAGAATGAATAGTGTGACCAAAACATAGGCCCAACCGTTCCGCTAGCTCCGTTATGATTAACCACCAAAGGAATTCCGTATTGAGTGCCTGTAGATTTTATTGCGCCACTTCTAGCCCAACCTTGGGTATAAACAGCTTTATCAATAGAATAATTAGGTGAAGCTGCTGCTAAAACATAAGTGATTAATGTTTCATCAAAACCTCTCAACTGCATATTCATTTGAAAATCATAATTAGGAGACCAATGCCAATACAAAACGTTTTGACCTTGGGTGTACCAATTCCACTCGATTCCTTTCCAAAGGTCGTCTGCTTTTTTAGATAAAGCCAATTCTGTAGCGTCAGTAGAATTTTTAAAATATTCTCTTACACAAATTAAACCTTGTGCTAAAAATGCCGTTTCTACCAAATCACCGCCATTATCTTTGGTACTAAAAGGAATTACCGCACCAGAATTTCCGTCTATCCAATGTGGCCAAGCCCCGTGGAATCTGTTGGCATTTTGTAAAAAATTAAGAGCGGTTGTAAGTCTAGAAACAGCATCTGCTTTAGCTACATAACCATTTTTAATTCCCACTAAAATAGTCATCAGTCCGAAACCAGAACCACCTGTGGTGACTACATTTGCATCTTGACTTGTATTATCAGTATGGTATCTTTCTCTGGCCAATTTAGAATTAGATTGTGCATAATCCCAAAAATATTTCAGAGCATCTTTCTGAGTCATTTCAATAATTTCAGCGTCTGTGTATGTTTTGGGTGGGTCAACTGGAGTAGGATTGGGATAAGTCCAATCTCCACTAGAGCGCGAGCAACCTGATAAGATTGAAATTATCGCTAACAGCAATAGTACTTTTAACTTATTATTTATCATAATATTTGTTTTTATAAAAAACACTTTATGGCAAATGAACCATAAAGTGTTTTATTAGATTATATAATCACATAACTTATAAGAATTACATAATTATTTCATAGTATTCTGAACTTCGGTTTCCGTTAAAGCTTTATCATAAATTCTAAGTTCATCTATTAAACTTAAATCAGATTTATGATCCCAATAAGTGAATGAAGGAGCACCAGAACCAATGGTAATTGTAGAACTTGTAGAAAAATCAAATGAAGTAAATGTTGCTGTTCTTTGTAAAACTCCATTAAAATAGATTTTAGAATCTGTAGGAGAAACGGTAACTGCTACGTGTACCCATTTTCCATCAACCGCAATATTACCGCCGTCATTCCAAGATTCCCCAGCACCTGTACCTACATTAAGTTTCACTGTTTGTGAAGTTGCACCTCCTTCTCTAAACAATCTTAGTCCTTTAGTTCTGTTATCATTAGTATTGTCATTGTCATCATTAATAACTATTATACCTGAACGATTAGGTGTAGCATTTACTTTATACCAAAAAGTAAAGCTGATTCCATTAGCGCTATATAATCCTGAAAGTGGTAGAGTAATATATGAGTCTGTAGCTCCTTGATAGGTAGCTCCTGTGTAACCAGTAGCAACTGTTGTAGGTGTTCCAACAACTGTAGGAACCTTTCCAGCAACTATGTCTGTAAAAGTATTACCTCCAAAGAACGGAATGTAAACTTTTTCTCCAAATAGAGGGGTATACTTATTATCTATATTGAATGTAACAGATTTTGTACTAGATTTTCCTGCTAAATCTTTTGCATTTACAGTAAATGTATGGTCACCTAATCCTAGGTTATTATATGCATAGCTATCAATAAATACTCTATAATCTTTAAAAGTGCTGTAAGTACCTAGCTTTACACCATCTAAAAGAATTTCTATGGAACCCAACTCAATATCATCTGATACCTTGTATTCAAATTTGATATTAGTTTTTGTATCTGTGAAAGGAATTGTTAAGTTCCCAGATGGACTTGTTATCTGTATTTGAGGAGCTGAAGCATCAGTTCCTTGCGGCACCGGAGTTATATCATCTATATAACCATCTGAGCAAGATGCTAAAGTTATAAGCATGCCGGCTAATATACTATTTAAAATATTTTTCATTGTAATTAAAATTTAAATAATTAACACTATTTACTTAATGCATTAATTTTATCTACTTGAGCTAATGGATAAGGTAAGAATTGTTTTTCCATAGTAAAAGTTCTACCATCATAACTTAGTGCTGCAGTATTACCTAATCTCACCATATCATAATAACGAATTCCCCATTCCATACCTAATTCAGCATATTTTTCGTCCATTACTTGGTCTGCAGTTACAGAACTCAATGCTGATAAACCAGCTCTTTGTCTTACCAAATTCACTGCTGCTACTGCTGTACCTGCTGTAGGACTAGCTCCTCTAGTTACTGCTTCTGCATACATTAATAAAATTTCTGCATATCTGGTAACTATGTAGTTTTTGTTTGTACCGTAATCTAATCTACCAGGAGTTAATTGTTTAGACGGTAAATAGTGTTTTCCACTTACAAACATAGCACGTGCATAATCTTTTATTTTGTCTCCATCTTTGGTAGTACTAGAAACCCAAGAAGGTAAAGTAGCAAAATTAGGATCTTTTTTAATTTCTGTGATTCCTCTGTCTGTGAATAACACACTAGTTTCTAATCTGGTTTTTTCTCCTCTAGCCAGCATAAATTTGATGTATTTTAAACTTGGTTCATAGAATCCCCAACCACCGTTTGCACCAGTGACTGCAGGAGTCCAATCTGTAGGACCATAGAAAGCCCATAAGTGACTAATATTAGTACCAGAACCTGTACCAAAATCTGAATATTGAATTTCTAACAAGTTTTCGTCAGCAAGTTTACCTGGAATTTTAAATAATTGATAGAAATCTGAATACAGCGTAAATTTATTAGAGTTGATAATAGCTCCTGTAGCATCTGCAACACCTTGATAATTTTTAAGCTCTAAGTTTGCCATTGCTTTAATTGCTAGTGCTGTATACTTAGTAACGCCTCCTTTTAAATCAGTTCTTTGATTAGGTCTCATATCTGGAAGGTTAGGAATAGCGCTATCCATTTGAGACGAGATCCACTGCATTATTTCATCTTTTGATTGTAATTTCAGCTGGGTTTGATCAAGAGTTTCCATTAAAATAACTTTACCCCAAACTTTAGAAATTTGTAGCAAATAAAAAGCTCTAAGGGTTTTACACTCTGCTTGATATTGATCAATTAATTTAGAATCTACGCCTGCAGCTCTAAATTTTTCTAATTCTTCCATTTGAGCAGTAACTTGTACTATGGTTTGATACCAGTTTTCCCAAACAGAGTTATACATCCAATAGTTGCTATCGTAAACAAATTTATCAGTATCTGCGAACGGTTGTTGATCTCCTAAACCTCCTGAGTTCACATCATCTCCTCTTACTGCGATTAGTGGAATTTGCTCCCAACCGATATCTTGAAATTTTGCATATGCACCTACTAAAGTACCTTTTGCTCCTTCAGCACTTGTATAATCTACACTACCTCCGGTGGTTAGCTCTAAATCTTCGTCTAGTTTATCAGTACAACTGAAGAGCGAAATGGCTAAACCTAATAATAAAAACTTTATATTTATTAAACGTTTCATTTTTTCTTGATTTAATTATTAACTTTTAAAACTTAATACTATACCCAAAAGTGAATACTGATGGTGTTGGATAAACTTCATAGTCTACTCCATCAGATCCTACCTCAGGATTCATTAGCACATTACTTCTGCTCCAAAGATATGGTCTATCCGCAGTTATAGTAAATCTCATTTCTGGTAGAGATGATGATTTTAATGTATAACCTAACTGTACGTTTTGTACTCTAAAGAAATCTCCTTTTTCTAGGAAAAATCTAGAGTTTCTTTGGTTCCAACCATTTCTATAACCTTCAGATGATGTGAACTCATTGCTAGTTCCCTCACCATGCCAACGATTAATTGCTAATTCTGCATCTACATTTCTACCTGTGGTTCTAAATACTTCAGCTCTGTTTCTATTAAGGACAAGATTTCCTCCTTGACCATAGAACGCAACTGATAAGTCCCAATTTTTATAATTCATTCCTAATGAACCACCATAGTAGTAAGTAGGAACTGGTGAACCTAAGTAAACTCTATCATTAGCATCTAAAATACCATCACCATTTACATCTCTATATTTAAAGTAACCTGGCTTAACTGTTCCAGCAGACTGTGCGTTTGCATACTGTGCCATAGCATCTGCATTTACTTCAGCTTGTGTTTGATAAACTCCTACAATGTCCCAACCATAGAATACATCCATTGGTTGACCTACTACAAGACGTTGTCTAAATTCAGCCATACCTCTGTCTAGAAATGGTTGTCCATTTAGGCTGGTAACTTCATTGTCAATCTGGCTAAAGTTACCATTGATGAAATATCCCCAATCTTCATTAAGTTTAGATTTCCAACCTACACTAATTTCATAACCTTTATTTCTTACACTACCTACATTTGCAAGACTAGATTCTGTTCCTACAAGCGGAAGCACTGTAATTGCAAGATTTTTAGTATCTTTAATAAAATAATCAGCTTCTAAGGTTAATCTTCTATTGAAAAATTCTCCAGACAAACCTAGGTTGGTTTCTTCAGTAAATTCCCATCCTAAATCATCTTTGTAAGTTGAAAATCTTGAACCTGATACTAAGTTATCATCAAAAACAGTATTGGCAGCTAAAGCAGTACTTGGTCTATTGATAGGTATAGCATCATTGGCTAATCTACCCCAACCTGCTCTGAATTTTAATAAATTAAGCCAACTTGCATCTTTTAAGAATGATTCTTCAGAAGCTACCCAGCTTACCCCAAATGCAGGAAGGTTTACATATTTTTCTGCATATTTATTAGAGCCTTCATTTCTAAAAGTAGCATACGCTATGTATCTATTTTTAAATTTATAAGAAAGTCTTCCGAAATAAGAAGTACCATAATAGCGAGTACCAAAATCATCAGATATCCTTCCATCTACAGCAGTATTTCTAATGTACCATGTCTGTTCTCTATCTCTAGAAAATGGACTTCCGTCGTAGAAAAATCCTTGTACACTATTCATACTATAATAATCATCTCTGTAAGACGCCCCCGCCATTAATGTTAAGTCATGGTCACCAAATTTTTTATTATAAGTTAATGTATTATCCCAAATATAGTTTTCATTGGTATAATTTCCTCTTGTGATAGAAGATTGGTCTAATGTTCTTTGGAAACCATAATCACTGTTAGAGAAATATGGCAATGACATTAGACGCTCATTATCTTGTCTATTGTTATAAGATAGCATAGATTTAAAGGTTAATTCCTTAGGAATTAAACTTACATCTGCATATACATTCATAACCATTCTTGTTCTAATTCCTAATCTATCAGAATTATCCATGGTTGCAAATGGATTTTGATGGTCTCTGTAACCAATAGCCATAGCATCTGCATAAGGATGAGGATAGGCACCCGTATAAGAATTATCATAAACAGGCAAAATAGGAACAGCGTAATAGATCTGTCTCCATGCAGAAACCTCGTCATCATATTTTTGACTTCTACTGAATATCATGGAGCTTCCTACTGTTAACCAATCTTTGGCTTTTACATCTATTTTACCTCTTACATTAAATCTCTCAAAACTATTTTTCATTTTAAGGATACCATCTTGTTTAAAGAAGTCTCCTCCTAAAGCATAAGCTATTTTTTCTGAACCTCCTTCTACAGACAAACTATGATTTTGAATTGCTGCCAAGCGAAGAGTCTCTTTGTACCAATCCGTATTTACATCTGGAATATTAGGATTTACTCTACTTCTACCAAAACGTTGTATTGCTTTTTCGATACTTGCTATTTCAGAAGCAGAACCAGACTCTAAAGCAAAATTAGTAAACTGCTCTGCATTAGCCATTTTAGTTACATTATAAGCGCTTTGTACCCCAAAATAGGTATCATAACTTACCTTAGCTTTTCTGTTGTAACTACCTCCTTTTGTAGTAATAACTACTACACCATTAGCAGCTTTCACCCCGTAAATTGCAGAAGCAGAAGCATCTTTTAATACTGTAAAATCCTGAATGTCATTAGAATTCAAGAAATCTATATTATCTACAAAAATACCGTCTACTACAAACAAAGGTTGATTATCTCCATACAAAGATTTAATCCCTCTGATGTTAATTTTAGGAGCTTCACCTGGTGAGCCAAAAGAACTAATCTGTACCCCAGCTACCTTACCTTGTAAAGATTGAGCAGCTTGCCCCGCTGGTGTTTTTACAATTTCTGTAGATTTAATTGTTGCAACTGAACTGGTAAGGTCAACTTTTTTGGCTGTACCATAACCAATCATTACCACTTCTTCAATCTGCTTCTCCTTGATAGAGTCATTTTTTGCTTGCGCGCTTAATTCTTGATACCCCGTAAACAAATAGATTACGGCTATCATGCTTGTCGCTTTTAGTGTGTTTTTCATGTTTTTTTTGAATTTAATTAAACTCAACTATGTTAAATGAATTGTTTGCATTTTTTATTGTCTCAAAAATACAATTTAATTTTGATAATGTTAATAAATTATTAATTTTATTTTAATTAACTGTTAAAATTTATTAAAAGAATTAAAATTTAGGATTATTGTTCTCCTATTTAAGACTTCAATAAAATTTTATTCTAATCTATTTTCATTATATCTGTTTTCTCTGATACCCCATTATTATTAAAGGCTTCTATCTGAAAATAATAAGCATCTGTAGCATCCATCCCCGTAAAATAGTAGTCATTCTTACCATAAACCATAATACTTCCGTATAATTTATCTGGAGATTTACCAAAATAAATCACATATCCATCTGCTAAATCATTTTGTTTCCACTTCATCCAAGAGCTTCTTCTTTCGCCAACTTTATCTTTGCTAGACCTTAAAACCACAAAATTTTCTACCTTTTTGGGGTTCTCACCATTACCATTTCCGAAAACTCTGAATCCACTGATTGCAAATTTGCCAGTTGGCATCTTTAAATTTTGAATTTTTAGATACCTCGCAGTGAAAGGTTTTTCAACTTCTATATAATCGTGAGGTACATCTTTAGTGTTTTTAGATTTATCAACTACCACTTTCCAATTTTTCTCATCATCAGAAGCGTAGATCATATATTGATGTGATTTGCCTAAAGTCTTGCCCAAAAACTCCGCATCTTGATCCGCAAAATTGATTTGAATGGCTTTCACCAAAGATTTTTCGCCTAAATCTGTTTGTAAATATTCATTTTTATCGCCCGTTTTTGCACTCCAATACGTTTTAATATCTTCATCTACCGCAAAATTCGGTTGGAAACTTCCCAAAGTCGAAGAAACTTTCACAGGTTTATTATAATTCAACAACATCCAACCTGTAAATAAACCTTTGATGTGGTCTGCATTTTTATTCGGAAGATAGGTAGGATAGTCACCATATGCTGTATTGCAATACATCACATCATCTTGATCAAAACCAGCTGGCCAAATTCCAATTCTTCTTTCAAAATTATTTTTTTGGCTCAAAACCACGGTAGAAACGTGCCAATATTGTCCGAAATTATCTTCGAAAGTAGCACCGTGCCCCGCTCCTCTTGCAAAACCACCCGGTTTATACGAAAACGGATTGTGTCGCTGATAAGAAAAAGCATCCAAAGGATTTTCGCTTACATAAACTCCATCTGCATAACCAGAAAACTCGGTTCCAGGAGCGCCATATTGTAGGTAATATTTATTGTTGTGCTTCGTCATCCAAGCGCCTTCTATAAATGGAGGCAAAAAGGTATTGTCATTATACTCCCCAAATCTTTCCCAACCGTGAACTTCAGGATGCAAGCCTAACAAAGGCTTCACATAACCTTCAGATTGTAAAGTCTTGGTATTAATTTCCGTTCCTAAAAGAGGAAATTCATTACTAGAACCCCAATACAAGAATAATTTTTTCAAATCTTTATCATACAAAAAAGCGGGGTCCCAAGCTCCTACTTTGAAATGCTCTACCGCAATTTGCCAATCATCTTTTTCAGGGTTTTTAGATTTCCAAATAGAAAAACCTGGACCGTGAGTAGAACCAATCACATACAACTCACCTTCCATTTCGAAAACTGCAGGTGCGCAGAGTTCATCATAAATTTTAATACTTGGGTCTGGCATTTGATTTGGCATTCTGAAAGCTCCCGGAGGAAATTGAGGAAACTCATCAGTCGGTTTTAAGAATTTTCTGGAAATAAAATTCCAGTTAGACATATCATCACTCCACCAATACCCCCATTGATTGGTGCTAAAAAGGTAATATTTCCCTTTGAAATTCACAATTACAGGGTCTGCTGTAGCTCTGTGTTTTCCCTGAGTTGCAAAATTAGGAATTGGGGTATAGCCGTAATCTACATTGATAGGATTACAGTAAGTCTTCTGTTGCGCCGAAAAAAACGCAACAGAAAACAATGCGATTAAAAAAGTTCTCATTTTTTGAGAGTTATTTATTCCATGTAATTTTTTGAGAAACAGTCTTTTGCGAATCACCGCCTACAAAAAATTCAAATTCGCCAGATTCCCAATCGTATTTAAGATTGTTGTCGTAGAATTTAAGATCTTCTGGAGTGATGTTAAAAGTAACCTTTTTGGTTTCACCAGCTTTTAAGAATACTTTTTGGAAACCTTTCAGTTCTTTTACAGGTCTGGTATTGCTACCTACGATATCTCTAATGTACAATTGTACGATTTCAGCACCATCGTATTTGCCGGTATTTTTTAGGTCAACGGAAACTTTCAAAGTTTGATTTCCTTTTAAATTCTTAGAACTTAAACTTAAATTATTGTAAGCAAATTGCGTGTAGCTTAATCCATAACCAAACGGATAAAGCGGTGTATTACATTCATCTAAATAATTAGAACGAAATTTTTGGAACTCACATTTTTCTGTTTTAGCTTCATCTAATGGTCTTCCTGTATTTTTATGATTATAGAAAATAGGAACTTGACCTACGCTTCTAGGGAAAGTCATCGGCAATTTAGCAGACGGATTTACTTTACCAAAAAGTACATCAGAAATGGCAAATCCAGCTTCAGAACCAGGGAACCAAACGTTAAGAATAGCATCTGCCAATTCGCTTTCTTCTTTAATTTCCATAGCTCTACCTGCAAATAACACCAAAACAATTGGTTTACCCGTTTTTTTCAATTCTATCAATAAATCTTTTTGAGATTGAGGAATAGAGATATTAGTTCTAGAACTTGCTTCACCACTCATTTCAGCAGTTTCGCCTATTGCCAGAAGAATTACATCTGCTTTATTGGCAACGTTTACCGCTTCTTTTAGCATTTCTTCTTTGCTTCTAGAATCTCTATAAGTGTTTTTTCCAAACATTGCAGCGTTTTGTTCAAAAACAGGATCATAATCTACATTAGCACCTTTGGCATAAGTAAAATTTACAGAATTACCAAAAGTTTGTTTAAGACCTGACAAAAGAGAAACCGCATCTTTATGCTTAGCGGCTACACTCCATGTACCTGGCATATTTTCGGCATTGTCTGCTAACGGACCAATAACTGCGATATTTTTTTGAGATTTTAAAGGAAGAATTTCGTTGGCATTTTTCATTAAAACCATAGATTGCGCTGAAATACTTCTTGCAATATCTCTGTTTGCTTGACTGAAAACTTCGGTTTTTGCTCTATTTACATCACAATACTTATAAGGATCATCAAAAAGGCCTAAATCATACTTCGCTTCTAAGATTCTTTTTACTGCTAAATCTATCTGTTTAATGTCTACTTTTTTCTCTTGTACAGATTTTTTAAGTGTGGTAAGGAAACCTTCTCCTACCATATCCATATCTACACCTGCATTCATAGCCAAGGCAGAAACTTGTTGTAAGTCTCCCATTCCGTGATCTATCATCTCGTTGATACCAGTGTAATCTGTTACAACAAATCCTTTGAATTTCCATTGATTTCTAAGAACTTCTGTCATCAGCCATTTATTTCCAGTAGCAGGAATTCCGTCTACTTCGTTGAAAGAAGCCATCACAGAACCTACACCTGCTTCTACTGCTGCTTTGTAAGGAGGGAAGTATTCATTATACATTCTTACGTGGCTCATATCTACGGTATTGTAATCTCTACCAGCTTCTGGCGCTCCGTAAAGTGCAAAATGTTTTACACAAGCCAAGATGGTGTTTTTAAGTGATAAATCTTTTCCTTGATAACCAAAAACCATTGCTTTAGCCATTTCAGAACCTAAATATGGGTCTTCGCCAGCACCTTCTGCTACCCTTCCCCATCTAGGGTCTCTAGAAATATCTACCATTGGTGAGAAAGTCCAGTTGATACCATCTGCACTAGCTTCACTAGCCGCAATTTTTGCAGATTGCTGCACTAAATTAGTATCAAAAGAAGATGCTAAACCTAATGGAATTGGGAAATTGGTTTCGTAACCATGTATAACATCCATTCCAAAGATTAAAGGAATTTTGAGACGGCTTTTTTCTACCGCTACTTTTTGTACTTCTCTGATTTTTTCAACGCCTTTTATGTTGAAAAGACCTCCTACTTTTCCTTCTTCAATTTTTTTACCGATATCAGAACTTTGGGCTTGACCAGTGGTAATATCACCAGCTCCGGGAAGATTAAGTTGTCCTAATTTTTCGTCAAGTGTCATTTTAGACAATAGAGAATTTACGAAAACTGTTTTTTTGGATTGGTACTCTTTAGTCTGATAACTTTGAACAGGCTGTCTTACAATTTCTTGGGAAAATCCTACAACAGAAATCAACAGAGTACAAAACACCATTTTAGGATTAAAGGTTAACATATGTATTTTTATTTAGGATTAATTTAGGATAAAATTATAAATCTTTTATGATATACATACTATAAAATCTATATTTTAACACTTTGAGACAATAATAAAAAAAGAAAAAAAATTGCCTTTAGAATGATAAATTAATTAAATTTGGAAAATTGTAATTATAAAAAATTTATCATAAAAATGAAATTAATACAACTGCTACAAAAAAATGCGCAGATTCTTCCAAATAAAAATGCTATAAGCTATAAAGATGGTGAAAATCTTATTGTTTTGACATGGAAAGAATTTTGGGAAAAGGTCTGCCAAACAGCTAACGGTCTTCACACTTTAGATGTAAAAAAGGGAGATTGCGTAGGCGTTTTCTCTCAAAATTCTAAAGATTGGGTGATTTTTGATGTAGCAGTGCAAATGTTAGGTGCCATTACTATCCCTATTTATGCCACTAACAATTATGCACAGACAGAATACATCATCAAACAAACCGAAATGCAACACATTTTGGTGGGTGATACCCCTCAATTAGAAATTCTGAAAAGTGCCGAAACTCACCTCAACAGAAAACTTCATATTTTCACTTCTCACACCATAAAAGATGAAGCAGAAAATATTACCTATTTCCCTGATTTTATCAAAAATTTCTCTACCGAAAGAAAAATGGCAGAAATTTCTGATGATGATTTAGCAACCATTCTTTACACTTCTGGAACTACAGGTACGCCAAAAGGTGTAATGTTATCACACGGTTGTTTCAAAGATGTAATAAGTGCGCACAATCAATTTTTTGGTTTTGAAAACTTGCATACCATGAAATCATTGGCTTTCTTGCCTTTGAGCCACATTTTCGAAAGAGCTTGGACTTTATACGTACTCTCTCAAGGTGGTGAAGTTGCCATTTTAGAAGACCCAAAAAATATTCTCAGCACCTTAAAACAAGTACAACCCAATGCGATGTGTGCAGTACCTAGATTCTATGAAAAAGTGTATCAAACTTTGGTTAAAAAAATAGATGCAGCATCGCCAACCAAACAAAAACTGTTCAAAAAAGCTTTAGAAGTAGGTGCTAAAGTTGCCGATAAAAAAAGAGTAGGTGCTTCAATTCCTTTTGGATTGAACCTTCAGCATAAATTTTTTAATGCTTTGGTTTTCAAAAAAATTAAAAATGAATTGGGCGGAAATCTAGAATTCTTGCCTTGTGGCGGCGCCATGCTTAAAAAAGAAATTTCAGAATTCTTTGCTGCCATTGGTTTACCTGTAATTGTAGGATACGGATTAACCGAAACTACGGCTACTGTAACTGCTCTACCTACCAAAAATTATGTATATGGCAGTGTAGGAATCCCGTTACCAGGAGTAGAAATAAAAATAGGTGCTGAAGACGAAATCTTGGTAAAATATGGTGGTGTAATGAAAGGTTACTATAAAAATGAAGAAGAAACTGCCAAAGTTTTTACAGAAGATGGCTATTTCAGAACAGGTGATGCCGGCAGAATAGACGAAAATGGTAATTTATACATTACCGACAGAATTAAAGATTTAATGAAAACCTCTAATGGTAAATACATAGCACCACAGAGCATTGAAATCCCTTTACAATCTCATCCCGAAATCCTCCAAGCCATGGTAATTGCGGAAGGAAAGCCTTATGTTTCTGCGGTGATTGTACCGGATTTTGAAACTTTGATTGAAAAATATCAGGAGTTTAAAAATTATGTTTCATTAACTATAGAAGAAAAGAAAAAACTTCTAGAGTCTCCATTTATCAAAGAAAAATTCGAGAAAATAGTATCAGAAATTCAAAAGGAATTTGCGTCTTACGAAAAGATTAAAAAATTCAAACTTCTGCCAGAAGAATTTACGATAGAAAAAGGCGAAATAACCCCTACCCTCAAAATTAAAAGAAGAGTGGTTTTAGAAAAACTAAATGCTCTGATTGAAGGAATGTATGCTTAATAAAAATATCCCCTTAGACTAATTCCAAGGGGATTTTTATTGATTATTTAGATTCTCTCATTTGCGCATCCAAAACAGCAATAGTAGCGAGATTTACTATTTCATCTACACTGGCTCTCATTTGCAATACATGAACTGGCTGGCTAAGTCCCATCAAAATAGGACCAACCACTTGTGCAACCTTCATTCCTCTGATGATTTTATAAGAAAGATTGGCACTTTCTAGATTCGGGAAGATAAAAGTATTGGCAGGTGTATCTCCTAATTTTGAGAAAGGATAATCCTGAAGATGGTCTGCACTCATCGCGAAATCTGGTTGTATCTCTCCATCTACAATCATGTTAGGATACTTCTGATGAAGAATTTCTACCGCTTTGGCTACTTTTTTAGAAATTTCTGCATTAGAAGAGAAATTTTCGTAAGAAAGCATGGCAATTCTAGGTTCTATAGCAAAAGATTTGATGGTTACTTCTGCCATTTTTGCAATATTTGCCATTTCCTCAGCTGTCGGATTTTGATTGATAGAAGTATCAGCAAAAAAATAGGGTTTTTTATCAGACAGAATCATCATCATAGCCGCTACTCTGTCAACGCCTTTATCTTTTTCTATCAACTCAAGCACAGGTTTTAGTACAGTTCTATAATTTTTAGAATACCCTACAATCAGTGCATCAGTATCACCATGCTTCAGCATTAGTGGCCCGAAATAATCTCTTTGTCTTACCAATCTTTTGGCAATATATTCATTAATACCTTTTCTGTTTCTAAGTTCCCAAAGTGTATTTCTATATTTTCTACGATTTTCTTCTTGGTCGTCATCCGAAGGATCTACAATAGGAACATCTAAATAAATATCAAATTTTTCCATTTGTTCCAAAATGTATTTTTTCTCTCCCAATAATATAGGATGTGCTATACCTTCTTCGTATAGAATCTGTGCAGCTTTTAGCACGTTATATTCTTCGGCATTTCCTAGTACTACTCTTTTCGGGTTAGAACGGGCGCGATTTTGCATCATTCTGATGAGTTTTTCGTCTCTTCCCATTCTATCTAACAACTGTGTTTCGTATGCTTCGAAATCCGTAATCGGTTTACCTGCAATTCCACTTTCTATGGCCGCTTTTGCCACTGCAATAGAAACTTTGGTTAAGAGTCTATTATCAAAAGGTTTTGGGATAAAATAATCTCTTCCGAATCCTAAATTTTTAACATTATAAGCCAGTTTCACCATTTCTGGAACGGGTTCTTTGGCTAAATCTGCGATAGCACGAACTGCCGCTAATTTCATTTCTTCGTTAATTCCCGAAGCTTGTACATCTAATGCACCGCGGAAAATGTATGGGAAACCAAGTACATTATTCACCTGATTAGGAAAATCACTTCTACCCGTAGCCATAATTACATCTTTTCTCACAGAAACTGCCAGATTATAATCAATTTCTGGAGTAGGATTTGCCAGCGCAAAAACCAAAGGATTATCTGCCATAGATTGCAGCATATCGGCAGTCATTACGTTTCCTTTAGAAAGACCTACAAAAACATCAGCTCCCTTCAAAGCATCTTCTAGCGTTTCGATTTCGGTATGAGCAATAAAATCAATTTTTTCTGGAGTTAGGTTTTCTCTTTTATGATTAATCACGCCTTTAGAATCGCACATTAGCACATTATCTTTATTGAGGCCAAGTGCAATGTATAATTTGGTACAAGCTATAGCTGCAGCTCCTGCACCATTCACTACCATTTTTACATTTTCTATTTTTTTACCTGCCAATTCTAAAGCATTGATAAGTGCTGCAGCCGATATAATTGCCGTACCATGTTGGTCATCATGCATTAAGGGAATATCAAGCTCTTCTTTTAATCTTTGTTCTATGTAAAAAGCTTCTGGAGCTTTGATGTCTTCTAGGTTAATCCCCCCAAAAGTAGGAGCAATTCCTTTTACGATTTCTATAAATTTATCTGGGTCTTTTTCATTGATTTCAATATCAAAAACATTGATATCCGCAAAGATTTTAAACAATAGACCTTTACCTTCCATTACAGGTTTAGAAGCCTCAGCACCTATATCACCCAATCCTAGAACTGCCGTTCCGTTTGAAATTACGGCTACTAAATTACCTTTAGATGTATATTCATAGACTGTTTTTGGATTTTTTTCGATTTCTAAACAAGGTTCAGCAACTCCTGGTGAATATGCCAAAGATAAATCTCTCTGAGATGAATGTGGTTTAGAAGGAATAACCTCTATTTTGCCTTTTGGTTCTGATTTATGATAATCAAGAGCTGCTTGTCTGAACTGCTCTTGATCTCTATGTGTTTTGTTAGACATAATGTTTTAAAAAATAATTGGCTAATTTTATAATTGGTTGAAAATATATTTTTTGTGATATTCTACCAGGCTTTCTATTGGTTTTTGAACAATATGACCTACGGTTAGATTCAGTTCTGCTGCTGCAGCACGCAGTACATCTTCATAATAATAGGCAATAGAACCTATGAAATTAATCTCAGCTTCTCTAGCTTCTTCGTATGGCAAAACTTGGTACTCAAAGAAATTCTTCATTTCATCAAAAACCATATTTTGAAAGTATGGATGCTGCTTTCTTTGAATCACAAATTTATTAAACTCTGCTAAGTAAGCATTAGCACGAGGATTGTGATACATATTCTTGATAGCATCTTCTATGGTCAAATGATATGTTTCAACAAATTCTTGATGAAGGTCTTGAGGTAATTTTTTCATAAAAAATCTTCTAAGCAAGTGCTTCCCGAGTGCACTGCCACTGCCTTCGTCACCAATTAAAAACCCAAGTGATGGCAGGTCTCTTCTGATGGAATTTCCATCAAAATAACAAGAATTAGAACCAGTTCCTAGTATACAAACAATCGCTGGTTTACCATTGTATGCTGCATATGCTGCAGCGGTAAGATCTTCTTTAACGGTAACTTTGGCATATGGGAAAACTTTCTGCAATTGTGTCTCTACAAGCAAAGCATTTTCTGCAGTTCCGCAACCAGAACCGTAAAAATAAATGTACTCTAATTGGTTTTTGATAAGGAATAAATGCGGATTTTTTTCGATTTCCTGAGGAATAAGGTCTGCATTTATGATATTAGGATTAAAACCGATGCTTTCGGTTTTTTGAGAAACTTTTCCTGAATTTTCTAGAATTACCCAGTCACATTTTGTAGAACCACCATCAACAATTGCAATCATACTAATAGAATGTTTATCCTGCGAAATTAGGAATTTTCGGTCAAATTACTCTACGTTTTCTTCATCTTTTAAACTGAGCCAGTTGTCTATTTCATCTTCTAGAATATTGGTTTGCAACTGAAGCGCCAACATGAAATCATCTGTTACAGAATCTTTGTCGCCAGTTTCTATATCCCATATCTCGTCTGAGAGATTTTCAAACTCAGTATAAATTCTCTTAAAGCGAGGACTTTTTTCCTCTAGGTTTTTAATCTTATCTTGTTGGAATTGAAATTTCCTGTAAGATCTTGGTGTTTTCATCATTAATTGTTTTGTGTTTTTAGAAATAAAATGAGATAATCTGCGGTGTCTCAAGATAAAAAAACACTTTCATATCTCTATGAAAATGAGTTTTTTACTTTGTCTTTCTATTAATATTTTATGTTAACTAAATTATACAAATTTTTGAAACAAAAAAATTTTTTAATTGTTTTTATCAAACTTTAACATTTAAGTTTAAATTTGTGGGTTAGAAATTTTATGAAACAACTTTTATTAAAACAAAAACAAGTTCTGTTTTTTATTATAGCAGGTGGTTTAAGCGCAATTGTAGAAATTGGCAGCTTCAAATTATTCAGCGTATATATCCCTAATTTATTTACATTGGAGAAAGATTTCTACGGAATTCATTTCCCTCTGAGCAACATTTTTTCAACCTTTTGTGGAATTATCTTCAATTATTTCCTAAGCATTTGGTTCGTTTTTGAAAGAGGCAAACATTCTAAAAGAAAGGAGTTTGCCTATTTTATGTTTATTTCTTTTTTATCAACCCTACTAAGCTTGCTGTTTTTCCAAATTTTCTTTCGATATGTATTTAAAGATAATATAGATTTAATTATTTATACTTTAAGTCCTGAAATAATTAGTAAAATCTCTGCGATTATATTGGTTTCTATTCTCAATTATTCTGTAAAGAAAAATGTAATTTTTAATGGATAAAAAATGACAAAGTTCTTTAACTATTTATGGCGAGGATGGATGATCATAATAGCAGGTATTCTGCTGATTCTATTTTTTATCCCCGTATATCTACTATCGATAAGAAAAGAGCATTACAAGTATGCTTATTTTTTTGTGAGAATCTGGTGCATTGGCATTTTCTATGGAATGGGTTTTAGATATGAATTAAAAAAACTCACAGAAAAAAAAATAGACAAAGACCAGCAGTATGTAATTATTGCCAATCATACCTCAATAATGGATATCATGCTACCTGTGATATTATTCCCTGACCATCCTATTTGTTTTGTAGGGAAGAAAGAATTGGTGAAAATCCCAATTTTTGGAACCATATATAAAAGAATATGTGTATTAGTAGATAGAAAATCAGCTAAAAGTCGTGCAGAAGTTTACAAGAGGTGTGCAGAGAGAATGAATGAAGGTGATAGTATAGTCATCTTCCCAGAAGGTGGTGTACCAGATGACACTTCTATTATTCTAGACCAATTCAAAGATGGTGCTTTTATTCTTTCTAGGGACCATCAATCTCCTATTGTAGTCTTTACATTTATGGGACTAAAAGAGATGTTTCCTTTTGACAATAGCAAAGGACACCCTGGAAAAGTTAAAATTTATATGAACGACATCATAGAACCAACAAAAAACATACAAGAATTAAAAGAAGTTTCATATAATCTTATTAAATTTACGCTTCAAAATAATTAACCCAACTATTGTATCAATTTGAGAAAATAATATATATTTGTGTTAAGTATAAATTGAAAACAAATTAAAAAACAAATAAATATGAGCACTACAGAGAAAACGCAGAGCTATGCTTTGCCGATTGCAATGATGTTTGCACTCTTTTTTATGATTGCCTTCGTAACAGGTTTGCCAAGCCCAATGGGCGTAATTGTTGCCAACCAATTCGGAGCATCAAATTTCGAATCACAATTAGGATTCTTAGGTAATTTTATCGCCTATGCATTTATGGGAATTCCTGCAGGAATTATGCTGAAGAAATTAGGTTATAAAGTAACCGCATTAATTGCCATAGCCGTAGGTTTTGTTGGCGTAGGGGTACAGTTCTTATCTGGGCAAGTAGGTCTTTTTGCTGTCTATTTAATTGGTGCTTTCATCTCTGGTTTCTCTATGTGTATGCTAAATACTGTAGTAAACCCAATGCTAAACACTCTAGGAGGTGGTGGTAATTCTGGAAACAAATTACTACAATTTGGTGGTTCTTTAAATTCTATTGGCGCTACTATTACCCCAATGTTAGTAGGTTATTTAATGGGCGCTGAGGCTGGTAGAACTATAGAAAAAGCTAATCCTGCACTATTTTTAGCTATGGGTATTTTTGCCGTAGCTTTTGTGGTATTATCTTTTGTTAAAATTCCTGAACCGCATAAAGAAACAGCTGAAGAGCGTAGTGTAAAACACTCTCATAGCCCATTATCTTTCCGTCATTTTATTTTTGGTGCTATTGCAATTTTCATCTATGTAGGTACTGAAATTGGTATTCCAAGTACTGCTAACCTTTTCATGACAGCTAAAACAACTGCGGAGAACCCTGGATTAGGAATAGATGCTACTATCGCTGGAAGTATTGTTGGAGTTTATTGGTTATTAATGCTAGTAGGTCGATTAGCTGGTGGTATTCTAGGCTCTACAATTTCAAGTAAAAAAATGTTGATTTCTGTTTCAGTATTAGGATTAGTTTTAATTCTTCTTGCCATTTTCACTCCTGTTAGCACTACGGTAACCCTTCCATTTAATGGTGCACAAGTCCCTCTAAGTATTGTATTTTTAGTACTTTGTGGTTTATGTACATCTATCATGTGGGGAGGTATTTTTAACTTAGCTGTTGAAGGTTTAGGAAAATATACTGCTGCTGCATCTGGTATTTTTATGGTGATGGTTTGTGGTGGAGGTATAGTACCTCTAATCCAAGGATGGGTATCAGATAATTTTGGTTATATGAACAGTTATTGGGTAATGTTTGCATGTCTTGCTTATATGCTTTGGTATGCATTAATAGGTTGCAAAAATGTAAATACAGACATTAAAGTAGATTAATTATGAAAGCAAAATATGCAATTGGTATCGATGTAGGTGGTACTAATACTAAATTCGGTGTAGTAAATAGAAACGGAGAGATTTTAATTCAAGATAGAATTAAAACTAATGAAAAAGAAAATGTAGAAGGCTTTATAGAAGTTTTAGCAGAAAAACTTCAACCCATGATTGATCAATTTGGCGGGCCTGAAGCATTTGTAGGAATTGGAATGGGTGCTCCTAATGCTAACTATTACCAAGGAACTATAGAATATGCTGCCAACTTAAAATGGAAAGGGATAATTCCTATGGCAGACATTATGGAAGAAAAATTTAAAATTCCCACAAAACTTACCAATGATGCTAACGCTGCCGCAGTAGGAGAAATGCAATATGGAGTTGCTAAAGGCATGAAAAACTTTATCACTATCACCTTAGGAACTGGTGTTGGCAGTGGAATTATCATTGATGGAAATATTGTACTAGGATTCAATGGTTTCGCGGGTGAACTCGGCCATGTCATTGTACGAAATGGAGGTAGACTTCACAAAGGAACCGGTTTAAAAGGAGCCCTAGAATCATACGCTTCTGCAACAGGAGTTAGAGATACTGCTATTGAACTTTTACAATCTAACCCTGACATTCCAAGTTTATTAAGAAGTTTTACGATCGATGAGTTAACTAGCGAAACAGTTTTTAAATGTGCAGAACAAGGTGATAAATTAGCTAATGAAGTATTCGAATTTACAGGTAAAATTCTTGGTGAAGCCTTAGCGACTTTCGTATTGTTTTCAGCACCTGAAGCTATAGTTCTTTTCGGAGGCCTAACCAAAGCTGGAGACTTGATCATGAAACCTACAAGACAAGCGATGGAAGAAAACTTGCTACAAGTGTTTAAAAATCAAGTTAAAATATTATACAGTACTTTAAATGAGGCAGATGCCGCTATTTTAGGCGCAAGTGCTTTAGTCTGGTAAACTAACATGACTATTTTCAAGAACTATAATCGCAAAATTATATATTGGGTGAGCATTTTGTTTGCCCAATTTTTTTTATTTTACATATTATCAATAACCACTTTGGGAATAAGATTAGCCAATACTATTTTTGAACTAAAGAAAAAAAGTCATCAGACAATATTCTCTATCACTAATTTTTCTATAGGAGACATAATTTACAGCTTTATATTTTTTTTCCTTCTAATCATAATCTATAAAATCTTTAGAAAAAAATCACGTCATGCATACTTAGTAAAACTTCTAAAAACTATAAACATCCTATATTTTATCTATCAAATTTTCTGGGGACTTCTATATTTTCAACCGCCAATAATTGAAAAACTTCCCACAAAAAAAATTTCAGAAGAAACTCTAAGTAAATTAACCCTAAAATATATACACAAAACCAATATCAGTAGAAATTATGTGCTACAAGACAAAAATGGAGTTTTCTGTATTAAGAATATAGAAGAGACAAAACATAAAATACTTGAAAATCAAAAAAAAATTCCAAGAAAATTCTCTGAAAAACAATACACCTTGATTGATAATTTTAAACCCACTCTTTTGGGTAAATATTTCAGTTATACAGGTATACTCGGGTATTACAACCCTTTTACATCAGAGGCACAGTATAATCCTCAATTACCCGCAACTTATATCCCATTTACCTTAGCACATGAAAGCGCACACCAATTAGGTTTTGCTAGAGAACAAGAAGCTAATTTTATAGCCTACCTTATATGCAAAAATTCAAAAAACCCTGACCTTGAATATAGCGCAAATCTCTATGTCTTAAAAAGTCTATTAAATGCACAGTTAGAAAAAAATCCCGAATTTGTGGGGCAAGCAAAATTATTTTTATCAGATGCTGTAAAAAGAGATTTAGAAAACAATAAAATGTTTTATGAAAATCATCAAGGTTGGATCAACAACCTATTTCATGCAACGAATGATTTGTTCTTAAAATCTAACAGACAAGAAGGCAGTATCACCTATAGTTACTTTATAGAACTGCTTATTAGATATGAAAATTAGCTGTTTTAAACAAAAAAAAGAATCACATCTTTCGATGTGATTCTAAAAACACAAATGATGAAAAAAAATTTATTGCCTTAAGAGCAGAACGCTCATTCAAAGCGGTGTAAAAGTACATCAATATTATCAATTTACAAAATATTTTTGCGTTTTTTTTATCAATATTTTACCAATAAATATCATATAATTAGTTATTCTATTAACAATTAACATATTATATTATAAATAACAATAAAAAATGGGCTAAAATCATGCAAATAAAAAAAAGACAACAATAATTGTTGTCTTTTGTAGCGAAGACGGGATTTGAACCCGTGACCTTTGGGTTATGAATCCAACGCTCTAACCACCTGAGCTACCTCGCCGTTTTTCGTGGTGCAAATATATGAATATTTTTATTCTCTGCAAATTATTTTAAACCAAGAAAATTTAAAACTTCAACAAAATTATCGGGATTAGAAATAATTTTATTGGAAACATCTACTATATAAAAAGTTGGAGTTGCATGTATATTATATGTATCTACATAAGAACTATACCATCCTTTTAATTCAGAGTCATTTATCCAAGGTAACAGTTTTACTTTTTCTGTATATGAATGCTTATCAGAATCTAGTGATAATCCGACAACCTCAATGTTTTTAGATTTAAGCTCATTATATTTGGTAAGCATTTCACCAATTTCTTTTTCGCAATGAGAACAAGTAGAAGCCCAAAAAATAATAACTTTTTTATCCGCTTTTATATCGTATATTGATTTTGTTTTTGTATTAGAAGGAGCAATAAATTTATAGTTTGGAAACACAGAACCTATTGCCGTATTTTCATTAGATTTAATCGTTCCTGACAATCTATCATTAATCGTGCATTTTAGCGCCTTAGCTTCTGCAAGATATTTATCCTTTAGATCCTTAATACTGTATACATTAAATATTTCGATTAATTCAGAAAGAATAGTTTGTCCTCTAGGCGTCTCTAGATTTACTGTCTTTAATAATTTATCTGTCTCCTCTGCTAAGGATGCCTTGTTAGAATTACTTAAAAAACTTATAAGTATTGGCCTAAGCAAAGATGATGTTTCTAAATAATTGTTTGTAGAATTAAGAAAATTGATGATTTCACTATTCCCTGGGGCTTTTACACCTGCTGTTTCGGAAAGATATTTTTTGTAGTTACTTGTATAATAATCTATGAAAGGATGTTTTTCTGCATTATACGAAATGTTTGTACTTAGATTACCAATTTCGTCATTTAAAGCTTTTCCAAATGCTGAATCATCTCTGTAGAATGTTACTATCTGATAAAGTGCAGGAAGAATTTGCTCCTTCTTTTTTTGTTGATCTTGTAAGCCATAAAAAATTTTATTGGCTTCATCTAGATAATCAATTTTCGCCACTTTACCATTTTTAGTAGTAAAATTTAATAAGACATTACTATTCTCTGAAATAAAAGTAACAGATGAATTAGTTTCTGGAAAGTAGACTTTCATCATCCCTTCATACTTTTCTTTTACATTAAAATCCCAAGTATTGTTTTTTTTAAAGGCTTTATCTATGATTAGATCTTTAGAACCATTCAATTTATACAAATAAGCCTCTGATGCATTAAAATCAATAGGTGCTTTTATGCTAATTGCAAACTGAGCTTTATAAAAAGTAGCAATAAATAATGATGTAAGTAATATAATATTTTTCATAGGATAAAGATAAAAAAACTCACAATTTCTTGTGAGTTTTTATGATTAATTTTTTACTAATCTATTTGATTTTTTATACGTAAAGTATATTACAAATATTGCTACAATTGCCAAATATATTATGTAATCATCAATTGGAGATGCTGGAGCTCCAGGTGTTACACCACCTCCACCACCTGGAGGAGTTGGTGGTTGTGCATTTACTATATTATAAAATAAAATGGCAAAGAAAAATAATAATTTATATAGATGTTTCATGGCTTCTTATTTTATAATTTTAGAGGTTACTTTTTCACCAAGTTCTGAAATAACATTAACAATGTACGCATTGTTTACGTTATCATCAAGTTTGATTAAATAATCAGAACTAGCGCTTACGTTTTTATCACTAAAAATAAGTCTGCCACTCATATCGTGTACATATATATCTGCTTTTTTCCAATTTGGATCAAATTTTACGATATATTTCTTCGCGTCTTCTATATATAATATCTTAGTTCTAGAAGGAGTTTTTCCTTCATTAGTCCCCAATGTTCCGTCTGTTTGTGGTTTGCCATAATACAAATCATATTCTGTAGAAGTTACAGGAATTGTATTCATCTGTTTAACATCTATCAAGCTACCATTGTTTTTGGCATCTTTGATATAGAATCCTTCTCCTGAAGATAGCAAATGAGTTCCATCGTTTACCAATTGAGCATTTTCTCGAATTTCAAATTTATATGATTTGATTTTATCACTATAGTTAACTAGTTTTATATTTTTTCCTTTAAAGTCGTTCTCATTGGCTTCATTGATGTACAACCAATATTTACTAGTTTGGTTATAGTCATATCCTCCGTTCAATGCTTCTTCATAAGTTCCTACAATATTATTACTGAAAGCGGTAACTTGTGTATTTGCTTTTGTAGAGTTACCTGTAGTAGCATCAGGATACACAACATAATAAGTTCTACCTATTTCATTTCCATCAGCATCTAATGCTATTACACCTAATTGTTTAGTAACAGTTGACGCTTTTTTAGATGAGACTCTTGCAGCAGTTACGCTATAATTATTGACTTGCCTTGGATAATATTGAAATCTTCTTAAAGTTTTAAAATCTAAAGTCCTTTGAGCTACTGGAGCGGTTTTGGTGTTATCTTTCATTTTTATAACAAAAGTCCCCATTGGCCTAACCATCATATAATCAATATCCCCAGTCGGATTTCCTGCTGTATCAAAAGTTACATACTTATATGAAGTAGAACCTCCACCTACATTACTAGTGTATTGAACTCCCGAAACCTCTAACCTAATACCATATATATTAGACAAAAAATTACCGTCGCCAGAAGCTCCTTCGTTAATCGCTATTCTAGTTAAATCAAGATTAGTTAAAAAAGGATTCCCGAATTGATATAAATTTTTCCCAAAACCCTTACCATTAGCATCCGCAGAATCCCATGCTACTCCTCCACTTGCTATATGAAAACCATCTTGTAAATATGAATTATATCTTTCGTTGTATTGATTACGATTATTACCTCCTGTCCCAAAATTAATTGCAGCTCCTGCATTTTCTAAAATAACATTTGGCACATTCAAATCAGAATAAGGGATACCTTTAACCGTGAAAACTTTAGAACTTGTATCTAAATTTTTAGAACCCAGTATATAATAATCTGTACCTGTTGCTGTTTTGTCTGTTACTGGAGTGAAATCAAAAACAACATTGTTGTTATTCCATTTTAGAATTTCGTTCTCTGACCATCTTGTATTGGTAAATCCTTTACCTAATTCTGCAGAAGAACTTAAAGTAGATAAAGTCTTAAAGAAAAAAGGCATTGCAATCTGTTGGTATGAGCCATGCTTTACTGCTCTATACTCTTGGTCTACAAACCCATCAACGTTCAATTGAGTTAAACCACTTATATAAAGTTGGCCATAAGTATAAACGGGGGCATTAGCAGGGTTTGCAGAATTAATTGATCCATAGTTATTAGGCTCATTAATTTTATTAATAAAATTACCTCCTGCTTCTGATTCAAGTTTAGGATTCCCATTTGCCTTTAGAGTTCTAAAAACATCACTTGCTCCTCCTACAATCATTACATTTCCACCATTAATAACCTGAGCATTGTCTTTTAGCACTAAACTGCCAGTATTGTACACTAACGCACCTTTACTTACTGACATCTTTGCATTGACATCCATAAATGTGCCATTAGTCTGGGCTTTTACAAGTATAAGCCCTCCAATTAATGTTAGAGTTAATAAATTTTTTTTCATTTCGTTTGTGTTTTGAAAGAAGATAGACTTCTTCTGAACTTACAAAATTATAAAAATTTATTGGATATCCAAATTTTTAACGCTTAAATAATGGATTTAACATCATCTTCATCAATAATTAATGATGAATTAAGGGTATCAATATCAAACATATAGTTTTCTAAGACCTTTTCTGTCGTTCCCCTAAGCCCTCTAGCACCAAGACCTTTGTCTATTGTATACTCTACTATTTTTTCTAAAGCCCTGTCTTTAAATCCTATATCAATTCCGTCTAATCTAAATAGCTCTGTGTATTGATTAATAATAGAATTTTTAGGTTCTTTCAAAATTCTTAGTAAGGTTTCCTTGGTAAGTTTATCTAAGTAAGTCACAATAGGAAATCTTCCCAAAAGTTCTGGTATAAGTCCAAAACTTTTAAGGTCAGATGAATTCAATTTTTCTAAGATGTAATCATCACCCTCAGTTTTATTGATTTTTTCTGAACTAAAACCAATAGCTTGTTTGTTTAATCTTCTTTCGATAATTTCTTTTATACCATCAAAAGCACCACCAGCAATAAACAAAATATTTTGTGTATTTACTTGGATATATTTTTGGTCAGGGTGCTTTCTGCCACCTTGCGGTGGTACATTTACAATACTTCCTTCCAAAAGCTTTAACAAACCCTGCTGTACACCCTCACCAGAAACATCTCTTGTAATACTTGGATTATCTGATTTTCTGGCAATTTTATCTATTTCATCAATAAAAACAATTCCTTTTTCCGCCTTTTCCACATCATAATCAGCGACCATTAAAAGTCTAGAAAGAATACTTTCAACATCTTCACCTACGTAACCAGCTTCTGTAAGAATCGTAGCGTCTACAATACAAAACGGAACATTTAATTGTTTAGCTATGGTTTTAGCAAGCAATGTCTTACCAGTTCCTGTTTCACCCACCATAATGATGTTTGACTTTTCTATTTCTACAGATTTATTTTCGTCTTCGTTATGTAAAAGTCTTTTGTAATGATTATACACAGCTATAGATAGTTGTTTTTTAGCTTTATCCTGTCCTATGACATATTCATCTAAAAACGCTTTTATTTCTCTCGGCTTTTTGAGTTCTTCTATAGATTGAGCTGGCGCAAAAGAATCTGCCCCTACGCTTTCTTTTACAATAGCATGGGCTTGCTCTACACAGTTTTCGCAGATATAACCATCTTTACCAGAAATTAAAATTTCTACTTCACTTTTTTTTCTGCCACAAAATGAACATTGATTTGGATTCATTATATATAAATTTTAAAAAACTCAAATTCCTGAAAGAATTTGAGTTTTAGATTTTTATTGATTTACAATTTTATCTTGTATTTCTCTATATTGTTCAGGGCTTAGTTTTAATCTTTCATTACCAAAATTAAGGTCTTGCATACTATTGAGTGGCACCAAATGTATATGAGCATGTGGCACTTCAATACCAACTACAGCAACACCTACTCTTATGCACGGTATTGCTTTTCCTACTTTTTTGGCTACATCTTGAGCAAACGCCCAAAGATTTTTAAATTCTTCAGATTCTAGATCAAAAATTAAATCTACTTCTTTTTTAGGAATAACCAATGTATGACCTTCCACCAATGGCATAGCATCTAAAATAGCGATATGATTTTCATCTTCGGCTATTTTATAACAAGGGATTTCTCCGTTTATTATTTTTGTGAAAATAGTACTCATGATAATAAGATAAACCTAAGAAACTTATAATGAAATATCTAAAACTTCAAATGAAAGTTTATTTCCGTTTGGCAATACTATTTCTGCAGTTTCGCCTATAACTTTACCAAGCAAACCTTTAGCAATAGGAGTATTAACAGAAATCTTTCCTGTTTTTATATCAGATTCATTATCAGGTACTAAAGTAAACTTTTGTTCCTGCTTTGTCGCATTATTTTTAAGACGAACTGTACAAAGAATAGAAACTTTAGAAGTATCTAACTGGCTGCCATCTATCACTTTAGAATTCGCAATAGTATCTTTTAATTTAGAAATTTTCATTTCTAGCATACCTTGAGCCTCTTTAGCTGCATCATATTCAGCATTTTCAGAAAGATCACCTTTGTCTCTAGCTTCTGCAATTTGTTGAGTGATTTTTGGCCTTTCTATACTCTCTAGCTGCTCCAATTCAGCTTTCATTTTTTCTAAGCCTTCTTTGGTTACATAATTTATAACTTTGCTCATATCTCGTTTATTTAGCGTTAGTATAAAAAAATAATCCGACCTTTGTCGGACAATATTCATTAATTTTTCGAGTTACAAAGATAACACTTATTTTTATATGAAAACAAAATTTATCAAGATACTAGCCTCAATAATATTGGTTATCAGTTTATTAAAAATATTCTATTCTTGTGGAAATAGAGAAGAAACCACCCAATGCTTCCCTAATCAACTCATTTCTGTTCAAATTAACATTAATCTCCCTGCATACTATCAGTTACAAAACATTGGGGGATGGATTTATCTTTCAGAACAACAATCTGGCACTAGAGGACTAATTATCACCCGTACACCATCTGGCTTCAAAATATATGATCGAAACGCTCCTCATATTTGTCCAGATACAAATACAACTTTAGAAGTAGAAGGTGGCACGCTAGTAATTTGTAAAAAAGATAATGCAAAATGGTTTCTAAACAGTGGCGCTCCAGCAGAAATTAGTCCGTATCCTCTTAAGCAATATTTCTATAGTTTTAATGCCTCCACCAATGTTTTGAACATTTATAATTAATGAAATGAAAATAGTAGTACAAAGAGTAAAAAATGCTAATGTAAAAGTAGATGGAAAGATTGTAGGTGAAATTTCTGAGGGACTAATGTTACTAATTGGAGTATGTGAAGATGATGAAAAAAGTGATGCAGATTGGCTAGTAAAGAAAATTTTAGACTTAAGAATCTTTTCTGATAATGACGGCAAAATGAATCTTTCTGTGAAGGATATTTCGGGAGAAATCTTATGTATTAGTCAATTTACATTAATCTCTGATTACAAAAAAGGCAATAGACCATCATACATCAGAGCTGCAAAACCAGAAAAAGCAATTCCGCTGTTTGATTATGTAAAAGATGAGTTAAAGAAATCTGACTTAAAAATAGAAAGTGGGATTTTCGGAGCAGACATGAAAGTCTCTTTATTAAATGACGGCCCAGCAACTCTGGTTTTAGACAGTAAAACAAAGGCATAAAAAAAGCATCCATATTTAGGATGCTTTATTTTTTGGGTGAATGATGGGTCTCGAACCCACGACCTTCGGAACCACAATCCGACGCTCTAACCAACTGAGCTACAATCACCATTTTTTGCGTGTGCAAATATATAATTTTTTTTGAACAATTAACAAATAATTCCGTCAAAATTTTTCAAAGCAATTAATTTTTCAGCAGTAAAGCCTTCTGCATAATCTACACCAGACAATCTTCCTAAATCCTGAGCTCTATAAGTAAGGCTTTCTAAAAAGTCTTTAGTGGCAATAGGAGTCATTGGCTCTGTAGAGTTTGGGTCATAAAATTGAGTTGCATAAGCCAAGCATGCTTCTATCTTTTTTTCTAAAAATCCTGTAATATCAATCACAAAATCTGGTTTTATATTTTTCCATTGTATGTAATGAAAAACTTGCTTTGGTCGCCAATTTTCTTGTTTTTCACCATTTACTTCCGTTTCTATTTTAATCAAACCTGAAAGGAAACACGCATCAGAAGCTAATTTAGCAGCCTTTGCATGATCAGGATGCCTGTCATCTATGGCATTACAAAATACTATTTCTGGTCGATACTTTCTAACTGCTTTAATAATTCTTAGTTGATAGTCTTCCGAATTTACAATAAATCCATCTTTCATATTAAGATTTTCTCTGGCCGAAATTCCTAAAATTTCAGCAGCATTTTTTGCCTCTAAAGCTCTGGTTTCATGAGTACCTCTAGTCCCTAATTCCCCTTGGGTAAGGTCTATTATGGCTACTTTTTTTCCTTCGGAAATGAGTTTGGCAATGGTACCTCCGCAACCTAATTCTACATCATCAGGATGAGCACCTATGGCTAATACATCTACTTTCATAACTAAATTTGAAATTTGATGAACAAAATTAAAAAAACTCCTTAATTCTTAAGGAGTTTTGATATTATTTATTTAAAAGTTTTTGAAGACTTAGCGCACTTTGATCAGTAGGTTTTATCGCAAGTGCTTTGTTTATGTTCTCTACTGCTTTAGCTTTATCTGCATCTTTCAATAAAAGTGCTACATTATAATATGCTCCGTACAAATTATCTTGAAGCGGCTGTTGTTCTGCAACTGGTTTAGCCATTACCACATCTATATACTTCATGTATGCTAGAGCTGCTGGCTGATTATAACCGCCTTTTTGAAGAGCGTAACCTTTACTATAATATGCTGGTTCCCATGTTGGCAACAATTCATTAATTTTTTGCCAAGTTAGAGCAGAACCTTCCCAGTTAGAAGCTGTCTCATAAGCTTGTGCTAAATTGAACAATACCGTAGTATCTTCTTTATTTACAGCTGCTTGCTTTTTCAATCCTTCTATGGTTTCATTAGTAGGACCTGCATCTGCTTTAGCTCTTAACTCACTAGCTCCACTTATTACTTTTGCGTATTCTGTATCCCAATTTAGAGTATCATCTTTAGCTGCTTTTACAACTGCCATTTTTTCTGCAGACTTCTGCATAAGAGTAGCTTTAGCTGTAGCATCTGCTTCTTTGGTTGCAAGCCCAGCATAGATTAGCGCTTCTAAACCTGAATCACTTGGTATAATTCTAGATTTTTCTATATTTTGCAGATAAGTTTCTAAATTGGTTTTAGCTCCTGCAAAATCATTATCTTCATATTGAAGGTAAGCTTTTAATTTGTACTTAATAGGATCTGAAACCTTATCAAAAACTTTATCTAAAGTAGCTTTAGACTCTGCGAAATCATTATTAATAAAATATAATTTTGCTATTTCTAATGTAGTGCTAGGATCTTCATCAGCATATTTAGTATAATTGATTAGAGCTTTAGTAGTTTCTTCTGGTCTTTGAAAAACTCTATTATACTCTGCTTGTGCTTTGTATGCTGGCGCATATGTAGGGTCTGTGCTTATCGCTTTATTTATATTTTCTTCAGCTTTTTTATATTGTTTAGCAGCCATCCAAAGTGTGGCCATTCTATAAAAAACTGAAGCCTTGTTCTTAGCTATAGAAGATGCATTTTCATATGCAGACATTGCACTACCTGGGTTCTTAATCATTCTATATGCATCACCTAAAGTGTAATAATAATGAGCAGGTACACCATCTTTATCTGCTGCTTTTTGAATTGCTTTATCAAGATAAGTGATTGCTAAATTAGGATCATTGCTATTCTCATACATAGATAAGGCTTCACCAATTCTATACAAAACCTCTGGGTCTTTTTCTCTAGAATCTTTTGCAATTTGGGTTAAATCTGTGATAGCAGAAGCTTTCTGACCTTTACCAATTTTAATTGCTGCCAAACCAATTTTGTTTAAATAACTTTTAGAGTCTAGCGCTAGTCCTTTATCAAAATTTTCTTTTGCTTTATCAAAATTTGGTTCAAATTGAACTAAATATGCATTTCCTAGATAGAAATAATTTTCAGCAGAAGGTGATTTTGCTATCAATTGATTGAAAACTTCTTTTGCCTTAGCATATTTATGACTATCTAAATAATTAATACCTTCCGCTACTGTTTGTGCGCTGGCAAAACTTAAAACAAAAGTTGCTGCCACACTCATTACTACCTTTTTTGGTATATTAATACTATATTTCATATCTAAATTTTTTCTTTAAAATTAATTCTTTATTCAGAATACACAATTTTCGCGCCAAAAATAACTTAATTATGCCAAAATAAAAAATTTTTTATCTCATTTGTACTTCTCTTTTAAATATATTATAGGGTTGTAAGCCTTCTTTACTTACTACTATCTGCCCAATTTGAGTACACGAGAACCTAATAAAACCATTTCCTAGACCAAAATACCCCTCATTGGTCAAAAAATATAAAATTCTTGTAAATGGATATTTCATATACCTAATATTTTCTTGATTAGGTAAATATGAATTTCCTTTTTCATCTACAACAGGTAAGATTTTAACTTTATTTCTTAAATTTTCTGCTTCTTTAGTGTATGGATTCGAAAATGTGTTAAAACTAATAACCCCAATACTTTCCGGATATTTATCTATCTGAGAAATGATATTTTCATTTCCTTTAATTACAGAAAATTTCATTTCTGTGGGTTCTAATTTCAATTTTTGAGATATAAAATTGAAATTTCCAGTTCTGGCACCATCAAAAACAACTTTTCTGTCTTCGGATAAAAGTTCCTTTTTAAGCTCTTCTATCGTAATTGAATTTCTTGGTGAGTTTTTAGCTGTTACAAAAACTGTTGCATCACCTGCAAACTTTGCTGGTTCAAATGGTAGATCAACCATTTCTTTGTAGAGATTTTTTTCCTTCTCTGTGAGCTCTCTAGACATCACAATTACTCTTACATTTTGCTTGAGTAAATCCATCAGTGCATAATCTTCTTTTTGGAAACGAACATTGATTTTCGTATCTGGATAAAATGCCATATATCTTTCAGCCAATGCAGTGGTTACATTCTTGAAAGACTCATCAGCTACTACTACAATTTCTCCTTTATTAGGCGCGTTACCACTATCCTTAGAACAAGAAATTGTGATGAGTAACAAAGACAAAAAAATCAAAAACTTATTCATCTTTTTTTCTTAGAAAATTTAAAGCTCTAATAATTCTAAAAAATCCATATATAATGAGTACACCTCCTAATAAATATGGAATAATACCATCTAGGGTCACAACAAAGAACTTTTTAACGATTACAAAAATACCCAATGCAATGTAAAAAAAGCCTATTAATAAAGATAAAATATTAAACATATTGATTGATATAAAAATGAGAAGCTTTCGCTTCTCATTAAGATTTATTAGAAAAATTTCAAGATCTTATTCAAAATTCATCGTAATAGGCATCTTATATCTTTGTCTTACCGGCTGATCATTAATCTTAGCTGGTTTCCACTTAGTTCTGACGCTTTTTACTGTTCTGATGGCTTCTTGATTAAAATCAGAATTTCCACCTTGAACTTTGATATCCGTAATAGAACCATCTCTTTCTACAATAAAAGTAACTGTAGCTTTAATAGTTCCTTCTCCTCCTTCCATTGCACTTGTATCAAAATTTTCAGAAAATTTGGTTCTGAATGCTGACAAACCTCCTCCTGGGAATTCCGCATCTTGATCCACAGATTCATAAACTTCTGTAGTACTTGGCGCTTTAGATTCTACTGCAGCAGCTTTTGGCGGTGCCTGTACTGGCGGCGGTGCATAAGTTGTTTGCTTTACCCCTTCTTGATTGACAAGACCTGTTGTAGTTTCTAACTGCTTAGAAATTGGTGGTGGTGGAGTTTCCACTTTAGGTGCCTTCACTGGCTCAGGAACAACGTTTTGAATAATTTCAATTTTTTCTTCCTGTTTTGGTGGTGGTGGTGGTGGAGTTTCTTCTTTTTCAATTACTTCATCCTTTGGTTTTTCTTCTTCTGGAAGAATTTCCATTAGATTAGCATTTACTTCTTGTTTATCAGGTGCAGTTAATTGCTTAATCTTCATTATTACAAATGGTGTAATAGCAGCTAAACAAAACAATACCGTACCAATAATTACAGATTTTGTAAGGATTCTTCTGTAATTAGTTCTTAAATCATAAGCACCATATTCCTTATTTCTATGCTCAAATACAATTTCATCTAATGATGGATTGTAATTTAAATTATCATTTTCCATAATATTCAAAATGTTTTGAAATTATTATTTCGCTGGTGCTGGTGTAGAACCTCCAACTTTTTTATCGTAAATCACTTTTTCCCACGGCTTAATGTCTGTTACACCATACTGTTCAGATTTAGTAACTGCCATTTCATCTAAAATATCTACGAAATTCTTATATACAGCATCATCTGTAGGCTTAATAATTACAGTAAATTTAGTAACATCTTTAGCTCTACGCTTTGCTTGCTCGATTACTTTTGTAATCCCTTCTCTATCAAAAGTAGTTTCCATCAATGTCTGCTCATTAAGACCAGCTTGATCTAACTGATGATAAAAAATTCTGTTATCTTTACCTATGATAAGAGAAATTGAGTTTGATAAATCAATCTCAGTCTGTTGAGGCTTGGGTTGATCTTTTTTTGGTTTAGCTGGTAACCCAAGATCCATTACATTCGGTTTACTAAAAGTAGTAGTAAACATAAAGAATGTTATCAAAAGAAAACCTAAGTCTACCATAGGAGTCATATCGACTCTAGTACTCTGCTTTTTGGAGCGGACCTTGCCCCCCTTTTCGCTTTTATCTTGTACTTGTACTTCTGCCATTTCTTTTGTTATTTATTTTTCTTGAGTTGTTATCAACCAAAACTTATAATACTCTATATCTCTAAGTCCCTCAAAAAGGTTTTTCACTTTTGGGTAATTCGTACTTGCATCTCCTTTAATTGCCAATTTATACTCTGGATTAATTTCCAAACTAGCGCTTACCCAATCAATCATTTGATGATTTACACTATCTTGAGGAATCCCAGAAATTTTAGCAAATTTTCTTTTATCTTCAGGCATTTGTAAGAAACCTTTCAATTGATTCATTGGAACACCAATAGCCTGAGTTTTGAAGAAAGCAACCTTATCTTCGTTAGAAAAAGTCATTCCATATTTTTTACCCATTATATCTAATAATTGTGATCTTTCATTAAAATTATTAACAGGTGCAAAATAAAATTTACCTTGAGACGTAATATTAATTGTCATTAAATCTTTATCATCAAGTAACTTTTCCGAGATAGAAGATGGCGGTTTGATTTGCTCTACATCTGGCTTCTTAAACTGAGTAGTCAAGATAAAGAATGTAAGCAAAAGGAAAGCAACGTCAGTCATAGCAGTCATATCGACTACAACACCGTGTCTTTTAGGTTTGACTCTCGCCATTTTATTATTTTTATTAAATTAAACTTCTAATTTTTTACAATTTTCTACTGAAAGAAAATGCAATTATTTTGCCAAAACTAGCTATTAATTAGTTAAATTCAGCAAAAGATTGTTGGATAGACATACCGATTTCGTCAATCTTGTATGTAAGACCATCAATTTTAGAAGTAAAGAAATTATAAAGGATAATAGCGATAGCAGAAGTACCAATACCTAAAGCTGTATTAATCAATGCTTCAGAGATACCGATTGATAACGCTGCAGCATCTGGAGTACCACCACCAGAACCTAAAGCGAAGAACGCTTTAATCATCCCGATTACAGTTCCTAATAACGCTACTAATGTAGCAACAGTACCTAAAGTAGAAAGAATCATCATATTCTTTTCTAGCATTGGCATTTCTAATGTAGTAGCTTCTTCTATTGATTTAGTAAGTGCTACTAATTTTTGCTCTTTGTTTAGAGTATTATCGTTAGTTAATGCTTTGTAAGTTGTAAGACCTTCTTTTACTACATTACCTACAGAACCTTGCTGAGCATCACATTCTTCGATAGCTTCATCAATTTTGTTTTTGTTTAGTAAACCTCTAACTTTCACTACATAGTTGTCTAGATTACCTTTACCAGCTGCTCTTCTTAAAACGAAGAAACGCTCAAAAGAGAAAACGATTACTGTAATCATAAAAGTAATCAAAATTGGTACGATAGGACCTCCCATGTAGATAATTCCCATGAAAGACTCTGGGTGTACTTCTTTTAATGGAATATCAGACATTGCAACTGATGCTCCTGTAAGTCTAGGGTCTTCCTTGAAATTACCAGGATTTCCTAATACAAATAAATAAATACAGATACCTATAACAAATAAAATAGGTAAAACGATTGCAGGATTAAGACCACCTGCTTTTTTAGCAACTACTTGCTCCTCTTGTGTTGAAACATTCATTTCCATATTAAACTAAATTATAATTGTTAATTTTTTTGAGGGTGTAAAATAAAGCCAAATTATTGTAAAATGCAAGTAAAAAATCCAAACTATGACAAATTTCTGGTTTTCAAAAAAACTTCGTAAGTTATCAAATAATCAAAATTTTAACGGATTTTTATAAATTATAAACCCATCTTTTTAAAACAATATGAATTAATAAATTTTAACTATATTTTTTTTACAAATGCACAATAAAACAATGAGTTGATTTTATATTTTTTAACAAAAATTTAAAATACAATGTTGATAATTTTCTTTGGTACAATAATTACTTTTTTAGGGGTTGCTCCCGCTAAAATCTCCTGAACTTTTTCATTTGCCATTGCTATTTCTTCAATTTGTTTAGCGTCTAAATCCGCTGCTAAAGCCATGGTAAACTTCATTTTACCATTGAAACTTACAGGATAGTTTATCTCATCTTCTACCAAATACGCTTCATTTAATTCTGGCAATTTTTCAAATTCTATAGAAGTATTTTTGCCTAGTTTTTCCCATAATTCTTCACAAATGTGTGGTGCAAAAGGCGAAATAATTACTGCCAAAGGCTCTAAAATTGCTCTCTTATTACATTTTAATTTCTGTAATTCGTTTACAGCAATCATAAACTGCGAAACAGATGTATTGAAAGAGAAATTCTGAATATCAAACGTAAATTTCTTAATCAAAGTATGCAGCACTTTCAGTTCTGCTTTGGTTGGTTCTTCGTCTGAAACAGAGAAAGTATCTCCATCAAAATAAAGATTATAGAATTTTTTCAAAAATCCGTAAACTCCGCTTAAACCTTGGGTATTCCATGGTTTTGATTGTTCTAATGGACCCAAAAACATTTCGTACAAACGCAAACAATCTGCACCATATTCTTCTGCAATATCATCTGGATTTACGACGTTGTGTGTTCTTTTTGACATCTTGTCAACTTCTCTTTCAACAATATACTTTCCGTTTTCTAGAATAAATTCAGCATCTTTAAATTCAGGACGCCAATTTCTCAACGCTTCTGTGTCTAATTCATCATTTCCTTTAATCATAGAAATATCAACCGGAATTCTTTGAGTTTCGTAATCTTTGGCTAAATTTTTAGAAACAATTTTATTCGTTCCGTCAATTCTAAAAATTAATGCACTATAACCCAAAATCATTCCTTGATTGATTAATTTTTGGAAAGGCTCATCTTGGTTGATGTACCCTCTGTCTTTTAAGAACATATTCCAAAAACGGGAATACAATAAGTGTCCGGTTGCGTGTTCGCTTCCACCAATGTATAAATCTACTTGTCCCCAATAATCTGATAAATCTTTTGCACAAAATTCTCCATCATTTTTTGGGTCCATATATCTCAAAAAATACCAAGAACTTCCCGCCCAACCTGGCATTGTAGAAAGTTCAATCGGGAAAACGGTTTTTTCATCAATTAAATCTACAGAAACTACTTTTAGATTCGTTTCGTCCCACGCGAAATTTTTAGCATTTCCTAATGGCGGATCGCCGTCTTCGGTTGGCAAATATTTCTCTACTTCTGGCAATTCTAAAGGCAATGCAGAAACAGGCAAAGTATAAGGCATTCCTTCTTTATAATATACAGGAACTGGCTCTCCCCAATATCTTTGACGAGAGAAAATCGCATCACGCTGTCTATAATTGGTAGTTCCGTGACCGATGCCCATTTTCTCAATTTCTGAAATAATTTTTGCTTTCGCATCATTATAATTCAGTCCGTTCAAAAATTCAGAATTTACACAAACCGAATCTTTAGAATCATAAGACTCTTCTTGAATATCTTTATCATTTTCGATAACATTGATAATCTCTAAACCGAATTTTTTCGCAAAACGGTGGTCACGCTCATCATGCGCAGGAACCGCCATTACCGCACCCGTTCCGTAACCCATCAAAACGTAATCTGAAATATAAATTGGGATATTTTTCCCTGTGAAAGGATTTATAGCGTAACTTCCTGTGAACGCTCCAGAAACGTTTTTCACGTCTGCCATTCTATCGCGTTCAGTTTTTTTGGAAGTTTCTTCAATATAATTTTCAACTTCAGATTTTTGTTCTGGAGTCGTTAATTTTTCTACCAAAGGATTTTCTGGCGCCAAAACCATAAAAGCTGCCCCAAAAATAGTATCAGGACGAGTGGTGAAAACTTCAATCTGTTCTTCAATTCCAGAAACATTAAATTTCACAGCTGCTCCTTGAGATTTTCCAATCCAATATTCTTGAGAGTCCTTCAATGGTTGTGGCCAATCTAGCTTTTGTAAACCTTGCAACAATCTTTCAGAATATGCCGTAATTCTCATGCTCCACTGCATCATTTTTTTCTGAAACACAGGATAACCGCCACGTTCCGATTTTCCATCTTTTACCTCATCATTTGCAAGAACAGTTCCTAAAGCTGGACACCAATTTACGGTAGTTTCGGCTCTGTAAGCTAATCTGTAATTGAGTAAAATGTCTTGTTTTTCGTTTTCATCGGCAGCATTCCATTCTTCTGCAGTAAAATTTAATTCATCATTCTGAACTGCATCTAAATTTTCAGTTCCAAATTTTTCAAAATGTTCTACCAAAGTATGGATAGATTCTGCTTTATCTGAAGTTTTATTGTACCAAGAATGGAATAATTCTATAAAAATCCATTGTGTCCATTTATAATAAGAAGCATCCGAAGTTCTTACCTCTCTACTCCAATCGAAAGAGAAGCCAATTTTACGCAATTGCTCTTCGTATCTTGTAATATTTTGCTCTGTAGTAATCGCAGGATGCTGCCCAGTTTGTATGGCGTATTGTTCTGCTGGCAAACCAAAAGAATCATAACCAATTGGATGAAGCACGTTAAAACCTTGATGTCTTTTGAACCTTGCATAAATATCTGAAGCGATATAACCAAGAGGATGCCCTACGTGCAAACCTGCTCCAGAAGGATACGGAAACATGTCTAAAACGTAGAATTTAGGTTTTGTAGAATTATTTTCAGTTTTATAAGTTTGGTTTTCTTCCCAAAACTTTTGCCATTTTTGCTCTATCTGCTTGTGATCGTAAAACACGCTGTTATATTTTATAGTATTATTAAACTTGATTTCTAAGAATTTACAAATTTAAGATTTTTAAAAGAAAAAATCCTCATCAATTTTTGACAAGGATTAAATATAAAATTTTTGATTAATTTACTTTCTCTTCATTACGGTTGTAATCTTGCCAGAGAACATAGCTCCTTCTACTTGAAAATTAGTAACATTTTCTTCACCCACCATTTCACTGCTGGTTAATTTTGTAAGGCTGGTAACGTCTGTTTCACTTACCATTTTAATGGTCAACACCTTAGAAGAAGTATCATAAGTATAGGTAAAATTCTCATCTTGAATTTTAGTACAAGTTCCAGAAGTATCTTCCCAAGAGGTTGCATTACCCGTGCCATCTTGATTAAAAGTTACGGTAGATTTTTGCATACAGCTATTCAAGGGCTGAGTTATATTAATTGGTGTAGAAATGCCATTTTGACTTACTGTTCCGTTAAGACCAACACTGTAAATATACCAACTGCCTAATACAGATCCAGAAAAATCTGAAGAATCATCATCTCTGCTACATGATAAATTGAGAAGTAAAAACGCACCAAAGAAAAATAGAATTAGTTTTTTCATTTTAAAAAATTTATTGGTTATTGATAGGTAAAGATACAAATGTTTTTCTAGACATTGGTTATATTTGCAAAACTATGGCGCAAGTTTCCATTATTACTCCTTGTTATAACTCTTCTAAATTCTTAGAAGACACCATAAAATCTGTTCTGTCACAAACTTTTCAGGATTGGGAATGGATCATTACTGATGACCAATCTGCTGATAATTCTGTGGAAATTATAAAAAGACATCAAGATTCTAGAATTATTCTGATAGAAGCAGAAAAAAATGGAGGAGCTGGTCACGCTAGAAATCTATCTTTAGAAAAAGCAACGGGAAAATACATTACTTTTCTAGACGCTGATGATTTTTGGGAACCCAATTTTCTACAAGAAATGATTTCTTTTATGAAATCTGAAAATGCAGAACTCGCCTATTGCACCTATGCAAGATGTGATGAAAATTTACAACCAAAAATCGCAAATTTCGAAGCAGATATAGAGGTAACTTTTGATAATTTATTAAAAACTTGTAGACTTTCACTTCTTGCCTCAATGTATGATTCTGAACGAGTTGGCAAAGAGTTTTTCCCAGAAGGAAGCAAGCGAGAAGACCACGTAATGTGGCTGAATTTACTAAAGAAAATCCCAAAAGGAAAACCACTGAAAAAGACACTAGCCAAATACAGAATGCACGCAACTAGTGTTTCTAGAAAAAAAACCAATATCATGAAAGACCAATATTTGGTATACAAAGATTATATGAATTTTTCTACCCTAAAATCTCTGTATTATACCGCCAATTGGGCTTTCAATGGGTTTATGAAATATTCTAAACTATTTAATTAAGAATATCTACTTTACCATCATTAAGATGATAATAGCCTCCTACCACTTTCAGTTCACCTTTTTCTATCAACTCTTTTAATTCTGAATTTTGAAGAATTTTCTGAATTTGATGGTCTACATTATAATGAATGGCTTCATCTAATTTTTCGGTTTTCCCTACAAAAGGGGCTACTCCATTTCTAAGCGTTTCTATCAGGTTAGAAATTTCTTTGAGCTCTTTCTCATCAGTGTGATTAGAAATGGCAGCAGTAATTCCTCCACATTTTTCGTGCCCAACTACTATTATTAATTTGGTATGTAAATGCTCTACTGCATATTCTAAACTTCCCATCGTCATATCATCATCTAGAGAATTTCCTGCAGTTCTTATCACAAATAAATCACCAATTCCTCTATCAAAAACCAATTCTATAGGCACTCTAGAATCTGAACAACTTACGATGGTTGCAATAGGATGTTGCCCAGAAATTTCTTCCATCATTCTAGCTTTATCCAAATGCGGGAATGCATTTTTATGATGCACAAAATGGTCATTTCCGGCTTTTAAAACTTCTAAAATTTGATTGGGACCAAGATTTTCTTGTACAGAAACTTCTTTTTGAGAAACTTGATTAGAACTACATCCTGAAAAGCTCAACATTGCGCCTAATAACATCAAAACGCCTACATTTACTTTCTTCATATTATTTTTTTGCAAAATTATGAAGATTATGAATGGATTCTAGATGATTGTTATCAGTAATTGAAAAAGAATCTTACTCTAAAATTTTCTTCAAAATAAGTTCTGAAGAATTCGGTTGAGTATGCACAAATTTTTCTGCATTTTGACTCATTTCATTCAACAAAATTGAATTTTTAGTTAATTCTAAAACAAAATCTGCAGCTGATTCTTCTTTAGTAAATGATTTACCTCCATTTTGGGCAATCAAACCATCTGCTTCAGGATTTTTTTTGTATTGATTTCCAAATAGTACTGGGATGCCAAAGGTTGCAGCTTCTAAAATATTATGCAATCCTTTATCGTGAAAACCACCTCCAACAATTGCTATATCTGCGTAAGAATAGAGTTTTGAGAGTAAGCCAATAGAATCTATAATGAGTATTTGTGTAGTCGTAAAATCGTTAAGTTGTAAAATGGCTTCATTTTCAGTTTTACGATTTTGCGATTTTGCGATTTCGCTGTAGAGAATTGCGCTTGAAAAGATTTGTTTGAGATTTTGCACTCTTTTCAAATCGTGCGGAGCAATAATCATCTTGAAATTTTCTAATTTTTCTGAAAGAATTCTTGCTATTTTTTCTTCTGCTTCCCAAGAACTTCCGAAAACCAACAGTTTTTTATCGGCTTTAAATTCATCAATAAATTCCACTGAATTATTCCGATTTTTAATCTGTTTTACCCTATCAAATCTTGTATCTCCCGAAACTGAACCTTTGGTTAAACCAATTCTTTGGGCCAAAGAAAAAGATTTTTCGGTTTGATGAAAAATCCAATCAACATTCTTTTTCAGTTCATTTACAAACCATTTTCCTTGTGGCTTGAAATACACTTGTTTATCATAAAACAATGCGGAAACCACGAAAACTTTTGCCCCGTTTTTCTTTAATTCATCTAAAAGGTGATACCAAAAATCGTATTTTACAGTAAAGAAAATTTCGGGTTTTACGGCTTTCACAAACTCAGAAATCGTGTTTTTTTTATCAAATGGAAGATAACACAGAATGTCTTCTTTATTTTTTTTCACCACGTTTTCATAACCAGAAGGCGAAAAAAAAGTGACCAAAACTTTATGATTAGGATATTTTTCTTTCAATTTTTCTAAAACGGGCAATCCTTGTTCATATTCCCCCAAACTTGCAGCGTGCATCCAAATGACATTGTCGTCTTTAGAAATTTTAGATTCTATAATTTCTAAAGAATGTTTTCTACCTTCTAAACCGCGTTTAATCTTGTCATTGAACCATGACAAAACTTTGAACGCTAATTCAAGATGGAAGATGGATATGTTGTAGAGATGCTTCATTTATTTATAAATATTTGCAACAATCAAGAAAAAACCAATAATGAAAAATAAGCCCAAAATATGTTTTACCATTGGAATTGATTTTTCTGTTTTTTTGAGAGAAATGTTTTTGATATGTTTTTGAAACGTAAAAAATATAAAAAGAACATATGCAATAATTGTTTTTACAGCCAAAATAGCAATAACTAACTGCACATCTTTGTTTTCTTTGGTAATTTCTACTGGATAATTATTTATTTCTTTCACATTATATCCTAGAAAAAAATATAATAACAAAGCTAGAATAGGCAAAAGAAAAATAAAATATTTTGAGCCGAAATTATCTGGCTTACCATCAAACCCAAAATGAATAGGGATTATCTTTGGCAATTTATTGAAATTCATCAACGTATAACTCCACAATATCAATAATATAGAAATTGAAAATCCATCTAGAAAACTAATAATACCACTCATTTTTTATGGCTATAAATTACTTTGTAAGCACAAATATGAAACTAATTATATTTAAAACTTTATCTAATTCTAAATAACTGTTTTCACCATTCTCAGTTTGTGCGTATGCTTGTTTTTTTCGGCGTTGTAAATTCCAGAAAAATCTAGAGAATCTATGCGCACTTTTCCGCTGGCATGTATCAATTCGAACGGAGAAAGCACCAAACCAACGTGCGAAATAAAACCTGTCTCGTCTTCGAAGAACGCCAAATCGCCTGGTTCACTTTCCTCTACAAAATCTCTGGCTTCGCCTAGTTCTGCTTGTTTATCCGCATCTCTAGGCAATGCAACGCCATGAATTTTATACACCAATTGAACCAAAGCACTACAATCTATCCCAAAATAACTTCTTCCGCCCCATAAATAAGGAACATTTATGAATTTTTTGGCAGTTTCTACCAAACTTTCTCTGATGTTATTTTTATCTATTAAATTTTCAGTTTCAAAAGCAACTTCGCTGCCTAAAGAAAGCAAATTTCTACCTTCCGGCAAATCAAAAACACCATAAATTTGGGTCACTAAATTTTTAGAAATTTCTGAATTTTCCTTTTTTAAAACCGAAGAATTTACCCAACCTTCATAACCATCAAAATCCATTTTGATTTTGCTGTACAACCCTTCCGTTTCGATGATTTCGCAGGTTTCTCCGTACAAAATTTGAGAAGTCATTTCAGATTTCTCAGAAATATCTGCTCTAATTGGCGAAACTGATACGCTGCAGTAGTATTTTTCCATAATCTATTTGAGATTAAAGAAAAAAGAGCATAGATTAAAGACATTCATCTTTTCTCTTTATTCTTTTCTCTTTGTTCTTAACTTTAAATTTTACGAGCTAAATGAATTCCGTCTCGCAAAGGTAAAATTACATTTTCAAAATCTGCGTCTTCGGCAATTAATTTATTAACCCATTTAATTTGTTCTGTCTGTTTGTTTCCTTTTTCATCAAGAACTTTTCCGTACCAAAGCACATTATCTACCATCAAAACACTTCCTGATTTCATTCTTGGCTTTACCAATTTTAGATATTCTGCATAATTTTCTTTATCAGCATCAATAAAAATCAAGTCAAAAATATCGTCAGAATCTTTCAAAAATTTTTTAGCATCTTGAAGCTTAAAATCGATTTGAGCAGCAAATTCACTTTCGATAAAATATTTTTTTGGCAAATAAGCCAAATCTTCATTAACATCTAATGTGGTCAATTTTCCATCTTTTTGCATACCTTCTGCCAAACAAAGCGCAGCATAACCTGTAAAAGTACCAATTTCTAATATGTTTTTTGGATTTATCATTTTTGAGATTAAAGAAAGTAACCTGCCCTGCAAATAACCTGAAATCATATGTGGCTGCGTGGTTTTTTGGTAGGTTTCTTTTCTAAGGCGTTTTAGAATTTCTGGTTCTTTAGAAGCCGTATCTTCTAAATATCTGTCCATTTCAGGGTGCAATTCTTCGAAATAACTCATTTTTTTGTAGTGCGATGATTGGTTGATGTGGTGATGTTTACAAAATTACAGATTTATTTACTTTTCTTTTTAACTTTGGACAAAATATTCAATTTGAAAACCATCTTCTACCATCCCATCTTCATTTTTTTCATTTGGCCAATATTATTTTTTCCTCTTATTATAATAACAGGTTATGAAATTTTCTACAACAATCACTTTAATAAAAATACAAGGAGAAATTTATTTTTAATGTCTTTTGGAACATTATTTTATCTAACTATTGTAGTCTATCTATTTTACATTGTGTCAAAAAAATAAAAAATCCCGAAAAAATCGGGATTCTTATTCTGTTAAATTACTTGAAATTATTTTTTCACTGGAGCAATGTCCATCAATTTCATAAATTCATCTAGCTTAGGCATAATGATGATTTCTGTTCTACGGTTTTCTGCGCGCCCAGAAACCGAAGCATTGGTAGTTTTAGGATTGTATTCACTTCTACCACCAGCAGTAATTCTATTCGGATTTACCCCAAATTGAGTCTGTAAAACTTTAGCAACTGAAGTAGCTCTAAGAGCAGACAAATCCCAGTTGTCTTTTGGCAAGTTAGCACTTGCCAAAGGTACATTATCTGTATTTCCTTCAATCAAAACGCTGTAAGTATCATAATCATTGATTACTTTCGCTACTTTTCCTAGCACATCTTGAGCTGCTGGTAAAATATTATAATCGCCTGACTTATAAAGCATTTTATCTGACAATGAAATCATTACCACACCTTTTAATACTTTAACGTCTACATCTGCATCTGCAACATTGTCTAAACTTCTTTTCAACTTGTTAGATAAAGCCAAATTTAAACTATCATTTTTAGAATTAGTAGAAATTAGACGTTTGATGTAAGAATTAGATGCATTTATTTCCCCGATTAGTTTATCGATATTGGCAGAACCTTTTCCTGCATTTGAAAGACAAGCATCTAAAGAAGTTTTCAATGCGCCGTTTTGATCTCTAAGTAAAGCATTTTCACTTGTTAATCCAGCATTAGCAGATTTCAAGTCTTGTATTTCACGTTGTCTTTCTGCTGCACCTTCTATGCATTGTTTGTAATTAAGATTTAATGCTTCATACTGTTTCTTGCTTACACATGAGGTAAGAGAAACACCCATAACTGCGATGGTTAAGATTTTAAAAATTCTCATAAATATCATATTTAGATTTAAAATTGATTTCAAATTTACAAAAAGGATTTGTTTATATGGTTTATATTTGCAAAAAACATACCGTACATTGTTAGACTTTAACAATTTTAAGAAAATTTTAATGGAATTGGGAGGTGACATCTCTTCCAAAAAATTTCTCTTGGCGGTAAGTGGCGGTGCAGATTCTATGGTGCTGGCTTCGCTTTTTAAAATTGGTGATTTGAAATTTGAAATTGCGCACATCAATTATCATTTCAGAGATGAAGATTCAAATCTAGACAAAAAAATAGTAGAAGATTTTTGTAAAAAAAATGATATTAAATTTCATTTAAAAGACATTTCGGAGGAAGAAAAATCTAAAATGAAATCTTTACAAAATTGGGCAAGAGAAGTACGTTACGATTTCTTTTTTAACCTTTTAGTGAAAGAAAACCTAGACTTTATTGTAACTGCACATCATTTGAATGACGAGCTAGAAACCTTTATTATCAATCTTTCTAGAGGCTCTGGAATTAAAGGATTGAGCGGAATTCCTAAAAATGAAAACCGAATTTTGCGCCCGCTTTTGAGTTTTTCAAAATCTGAGATTTATGCATTTGCTGAAGAAAACAAAATCGATTTCAGAGAAGATAAAAGCAACCAAAAAGACGATTATCTGAGAAACAAAATCCGAAATCAAATTGTTCCGAAAATGGAAGAAGTCTTCCCTAATTTTTTGGAGAAATTTGGCGAAAGTCTTGGTTATTTAGATACTGTAAATCGTTTTTTTCAAGAAGAAATCCAAAAAACCTTCGATGAAATTTTTGTAGAGGGCAATGAATCTGAATTCACCTTGAACAAAACCATTTTATTAAAAAAACACAAAACCATTATCATAGAAATCATCAGAAAATTAGGTTTCACAGGAATTGAAATCGAAAAAATAATGTCTGCCGAAAACGGAAAGTTCTTCCGAAGCAGTACGCATGAAATCACCATAAAAAGAAAAGAAATTTTCTGTAAAAAAAGAAATTGATTTTGTAATTGATAAAGATTTAAAACCTTAAGAAGTCTTTAACATTTTTAATCCGTCGTTTTTTTTACTTTTGTAACTTTAAAAATTTAAAAATGAAGAAATTTTTGCTCTTGTTTTTCGCGGTTGTCTCTCAACTCTTTTTTTCACAAATAGAAAAACACGTAAAGCTGAATTATGATATAAAATCTATTGGTGAAAACCAGTATGAAGCCATTATTACCGCCAAAATAGACAACGGTTGGCATATTTATTCCAAAGACATAGACCCTGAAGTTGGCGCTATTCCTACGGAAATAAAAATCACTTCTAAAGACATAGAATTGATAGGAAAAGCTACCGAAACTGGCAAAAAAGAAACCTCTTTTTCCGAAGCTTTTGGTGCTGATCTTACCACACTATCTGGAAATGTAATTTTTAAGCAAAAATTTAAACTCAAAAATCCTGAAAAAGGAAGTTCTGTAGCCGCAGAATTTACCTATCAAACTTGTAATGATAAGGTTTGTCTAGCGCCAGAAACTTTAGAATTTGAGAAAAAAATAGAAGGTACAGTTGCCACAACTACAGAAACAAGCACCGAAGAAACCCTTACAAAAGACAGCACCAAAACTACAGAAAATGTAAGTCTTGCAACTACATTAAAGGAAGAACAACACGACGGAATTAAGGTAAATAGTTTGGATTTCAAAAATCCATTAACAGACTGCGGAACCAAAACTACAGAAAATAGAGAAAGTAATCTTTGGATTTTTATTTTAGGCTTTATCGGTGGATTGATAGCATTACTTACACCGTGTGTTTTCCCAATGATTCCTTTAACGGTTTCGTTCTTCACCAAAGGACAAAAAGACAAAGCAAAAGGCAAAAGAGATGCCCTACTTTATGGATTTTTCATCCTTTTAATTTTTGTTTTATTAAGCGTTCCTTTTCATATCATTGATGGAATTTCAGGGAACATTTTTAATCAAATTTCCACCAATATTTGGTTAAATTTATTCTTTTTTGCTATTTTCTTATTCTTTGCATTAAGCTTTTTTGGGTACTATGATATCACATTACCAAGTTGGGTAGCCAATAAATCTGCAAAAGCCGAAGAAGCTGGCGGTTTGATTGGGATTTTCTTTATGGCACTAACTTTAGTAATTGTTTCATTTTCTTGTACCGGACCTATTTTAGGAAGTTTATTAGGTGGCGTAGCTTCTAGTTCACAAAATGTTCCATTATTGTTAACCTTTGCATTAGCAGGATTCGGTTTGAGTTGGGCTATTGTTTTTGGCTTGTTGGCATTATTTCCTCAAGCTTTACAAAGTTTGCCAAAATCTGGCGGTTGGATGAATACGGTAAAAGTAGTTCTAGGTTTCATAGAATTAGCTTTAGCACTCAAATTCTTATCAAAAGCAGATTTGGTGTCTAAAACATTCTTATTAAAAAGAGAACTTTTCATAGGAATATGGATTGTAATTGCCATAGCTTTAGCCTTGTATTTATTCGGGAAGATTAAGTTTCCTCACGATGATAAAAACGAAAAAATTTCTACGACTAGAAAAATTTTAGGAATTCTAAGTTTTGGATTTGTAGTGTACTTAGTTCAAGGATTAATACCTGCGGAAAGACCAAAATTACAATTGCTTTCTGGGATTTTGCCTCCAATTAATGTAAGTTATTTCCACGACGAAAAAGATGGAATCTTGGGAATGCATCCTGAACACGATTTCTACAAAGCGATAGAACTTGCAAAAAAAGAAAACAAACCTGTTTTGATAGATTTCACTGGTTACGGTTGTGAAAACTGTAGAAAAATGGAAGAATTTGTTTGGAGTGAACCAGATGTGCTGCCAACTCTGCAAAACGAAGTGGTTTTAGCATCACTATATGTAGATGATAAAGAAGAATTGCCAGAAACCCAGCAAACCAAAATTGATATGGGCAACGGACAAATGAAAAAGGTAAAAACCATTGGTGATAAATGGAGTATGTTTCAACAAGTGAATTTTAATAATAATTCTCAGCCGCATTATGTTTTGGTAACACCAGAAGGAAAAGTGATTAACACGCCTGTTTCTGGTTATATGCCAAAAGAAGATTTCAAAAAATTCTTAGATTGCGGAATTCAGTTTTATAAAAATCAGAAATAAAAACCTCCAAAAAAAACATAAACAAACCCTTGCAGAAATTTTGCAAGGGTTTGTTATTCTAATATTTTGGCTTTCACTTCTTTGGTAAATTTTCTTCCGATTGGGATTTTATAACCCGAAATATTCAGTAAATTTCCTTCGATAGAATTAATTTTATTGAGCGAAACAGTAAAAGATTTGTGAACTCTAGAGAACAAATTTTCTGGCAATTCTTCTGAAATAGACGTCAAAGTTCTGTGAGTAATATATGTTTTTTCTGCGGTGATGACCTTTACATATTCTTTCATTCCTTCCACAAAAATGATTTCGTCTAGTCCTAGTTTCACCATTTTTTTATCTACTTTTATGATGATATAATCATTTTTTTGAGGCGTTACTATTCCTTTTTTAAGTTCATTTTCTATTTTAGAAATTGATTTTATGAAACGTGACATCGGAATAGGTTTTACCAAATAATCTAATACATCTAGGTCATAACTTTCTGCGGCAAACTCTCTGTAAGCTGTAGTGATAATGATTTTGGTATTGTTTTTATTGCTATAAAGCTTTATCAGCTCAAAACCTGACATTAAAGGCATATTGATATCAATAAAAAGAACATCTACCACATTTTTATTGAGAAAATCTAAAGCTTGGACAGAATTATTAAAAACACCTAAGACTTCAAAGTTTGAATAATTTTTAAAATAATTAACAAGAACTTCGATAGCCAAAGGTTCATCATCTACAATTATGCATTTAATTTTCATATTTTATTGGCATTTTAAGTTCTATAATATAATAGTTAAACTTGCTTCTCTGTTTAAAACTAAAGTCATTTTGGTATAAAAGATTCAATCTATTGACCACGTTTTCTATTCCTATTCCGCTGGTAATTTTGTGATGCGGTGAATTTACAAAATTATTAATAACTTCAAAAATCAAGTATTTTTTATCTTCAACAGTACAATTTATTTTAATTCTTAACTCATCATTATATCCTCCGTGTTTCAGAGAATTTTCAATAAAATTGATGAAAATCATGGGCGGAACCATTACTTTATCAATATTTGCATTGATATTGGTAGTTACTTCTATATTTTTAAACCTTAGCTTTTCTATATCTATATAATTCTGGATATAATCAAATTCTTTTATTAGTGGAACGGACTCATTATCCTTAATATCATACAAAACATACTTCATTAATTTAGAAAGTTTGATAATGGTATTAGGCACTAAATTAGACTTAGACAATGACAAGGAATAGAGATTATTAAGTGTATTAAAAAAGAAATGTGGCTGAATTTGAATTTCAAGATTTTTGACTTTCATTTTCAGTTGTTCTTCGTTTAAGGCTCTGTTGCGTTCTCTTTCTCTCAACCATTTTAAGGTAAGATAGACAGAAGATGCCATCGCCAAAACGTATAATTCTCCTATAACAACCGCTACAATATGGTTAACATCAAAAGGATGGTACTCTCTATTGGCTTCTGGCCAAATGTACTTGGTAATCAAAACGTAAGTTAAACCTGTTTTTAGTAAATAGATAACTGCTAAACAACCTAGCAATGCCAAAACATAAGTTTTATATTTTGATTTTAAAAGAAATTTTGGGATTAAAATAAAGAGATTAACATAAACAAATGGAATATGAAGTGAAAACTCTAACAAATTTGACTTAAAAGAATACACATAGTCATTAAAATAAGCACCCCATCTCAAAAAATTTAGAAAAAAATAAGCTAACCAAAAGAAAACGTGATGTTTTGGCCTGATATCGAACTTGAGTAATCCGGTGTCCATTGTTGAATTTTTTTACAACATTACTTAAAATTTGGTTAACAAACATAATTTCTTGTTAATGTTAAATTCAAAACAAGTCATTTTAAGACGATAAAAAGCTATTTATTGAAAGAAAATTAGGCAGTTGATTTAACATAAATTGTCGTTGGTTGAAAAAACAACACTTTTTGTATAATAAATTTTTTTAAGATTTTTTTAACAAATACATTTAGACAACAAGAAAAAGATATTTCGGTTTGATAGAATTTTGTCAATTTAATAATTGCTTTTTTTTTAAACTGAATAGGAACTAATAAATAATCTAATTTATATGAAAAAACTAACAAATGCTGTCTTGATTGTAGTTTTATCTTCATCCTTTGCGCTAGTAAAAGCACAAGAAGAGAAAAGAGATAGTCTTAAGACCAAAGAAATTCAAGGTGTGGTAGTAACTGCATTAGGAATTAAGAAAGAAAAAAGAGCACTTACTTATTCAACACAAGAAATTGGCGGTGATGCATTAGTAAAAGTAAAAGATGCTAACCCAATGAACAGTCTATCTGGTAGAGTAGCGGGTGTAAACATTAGTAGAAGTTCTTCTGGTATTGGTGGTTCTGTGAAAGTAACCCTTAGAGGACAATCTTCTTCTAGAAATAACCAACCACTGTATGTAATAGATGGAGTTCCAATCACCAATTCTACTCCTTCTCAACCTGGTTCTATTTTTGGTGACGAAGGAGGAAGCAGAGATGGTGGTGATGTTCTTTCATTAATCAATCCTGACGACATTGAAAATATTAACGTATTAAGAGGTGCCGCTTCTGCTGCATTATATGGTAGCCAAGGTGCTAATGGCGTTATCTTAATCACAACTAAAAAAGGTAAATCTGGAAAAGTAAGTTTAAATTTCAACTCTAATATTACTGCAGAAAGTGCAGCTTACTATCCAAAACTACAATACGAATACCTAGCAACCAATCCTGGCCAAGGAGGAACAAGCTGGGGAGCAAAAGGAAGCACAGAAGATTATGCTAAAAAATTCTTCAAAACTGGTCTTACAAGCATCAATTCAGTTTCATTGAGTGCTAGTAACAATATTTTTTCAAGCTATTTATCTTATGCTAATACTTCTTCTAATGGTGTAATCCCAACTAGTAGAATGAATCAAAATAACTTTACCTTCAGAGAAACAGTAAACTTATTTGGTGACAAATTAAAAGTAGATGCATCTGTAAATGTATCTGAACAGAGATTTCACAACAGACCAGGGAATGGTTTATATCTAAGTCCTCTAGTAGGATTATACGCTTTCCCAAGAGGTGAAAACTATGATGATTACACCACTAATTTTGAGCGTTTAAATACACAAAATTATATCAAAGAACAGAATATTTTCAATAATGCTGCTTTTACAAGTGACATAGAGCAAAACCCATATTGGTTACTTAATAGAGCTGCAACAGACGAAAACAATAAAAGAGCATACATGAAAGGCTCTATCTCTTATGTTGCCACAGATTGGCTTACCTTCCAAGCTAGAGCTTCTTATGATTATGTAAACAGAAATTACAAAAGAAGATTATACGCTGGAACCACTCCTGTTTTGGCTCATAAATTCGGTAGATATATCAGCGAAAATAGCGTAGATACACAGTGGTACACCGATATCATTGCCACAGCCAATAAGTCTTTCGGCAAGTTTGATGTGAGTGCTGTTTTAGGAGCAAGTAGAAATGATTTTAAACTTGGAGATTTAACTTTTGCAGATTCTGGCTTTGACAAACCAGGGCAAGGTCTTAAAATTCCTAATTATTTCGTTCTTGGCAACTTCGTAGGAACAGAAGGAATAGGTAATTCTATTGGAACTGACAAAGAAACTAAGTCTGTATTTGGAAGTGCACAATTTGGTTTTGATAAAGCTATTTATTTAGATGTTTCAGCAAGAAATGACTGGTCTAGTGCCCTTTCCGAAAGTTTCTTTTATCCTTCTGTAGGTTTATCTACTATTCTTAATAAGTACATAGACTTCGGAGATACTGTAAAATTTTTAAAATTGAGAGGTGCTTATGCACAAGTTGGTAATGACATTCCTTCTTTTATTCAAGGAAATTTATCTAGTACTTATGGTAAATTAACTGGAGGAGTTATTCAGGAACCAGCTGTTTCTAGTTACCCAGGAATTGCTCTAAAACCTGAACTTAAAAAATCTTGGGAAGCAGGTCTTGAAGCTAGATTATTTAATAACAGAGTTAATTTTGATTTTACTTATTATCTATCAAACACCACCAATCAATATTTTGAAATCAATGCAGGAAGTAACATCTACGGGGTACAAAGATGGGCTGTAAATGGTGGAGATATAGAATCTAAAGGTATAGAGGCATCTCTTAACGTAATTCCTTTCAAAGATGACAATTTCGAATGGAGTTCTACCATTAACTTTGGAACCAATAAGAGTTATGTGAAATCACTTTCAGACTTCTTAAGACAAGCAGATGGTACTGTAACGGCAACCCTTACTCCACTTGATAATTCTTTCCAATACATCTTGAAAGAAGGTTCTAGATTTGGAACCATTATGGTAAAACAATTGGCAAAAGATGCTAATGGTCTTGCTATTTTTGATAACAGTTCAGGCACTCCTACTCCTGTTAGTTTAGGAATGCAAGAAGCAGGTACACCATTCCCAGATTGGAATGCTGGTTGGGTAAACACCTTTAATTACAAAAACTTTACACTGAATGTTGTAATTGATGGTAAAATGGGTGGTAAAGCGGTTAGTACCACACAAGCAATGCTAGACCAAGCAGGTGTTTCACAAGCCACTGCAGATGCTAGAAATACCAATAACGGTCAAATATTAGTAAGTGACGGAAAAGGTAACAATTACAACATTAGCGCTAAAGAATACTACAATGCTGTAGGTGGAAGAGATGGATACACTAGCGAATATGTTTATGACCTAAGCAATTTCCGTCTTGCAGAATTCTCTTTGGGTTACAATTTTATTCCTAAAAATAGTTTTATTCAAAAAGCCAATATCTCTATTGTAGGTAGAAATTTATTCTTCATCTACAAAAAAGACAAAAACATACCATTTGATCCAAACGTAGTTTCTAGTACTGGTGAAGCTTTCCAAGGAATAGAAGTATTTTCTCAGCCTTCTACCAGAAGTATTGGTGTTAATCTAAGTGTAAATTTCTAAAAAAGAAAAAGAATGAAAACAATAAAATTTAAAACAAACATATTAAAGTACGGGCTTATTTTGTCTGCTTTAGTTTCGGCTTCTTCTTGTTCTGTAGATGAAAGCAGAAACATAAATGATGAGTACGGACAAACTCCAGAGCAACTTTTACAAGATTTATCAATCGTTAAAGGACCTCTAGTAAATCTTATGTCAAATATCGTAATTGTTACTCCAGAATGGCAGTACCAATTACAACAAAACCTAATGGGTGATGTGTATTCAGGTTATATGACACCTCCTACTCCATTTGCTGGTGATTCTAACAATACCCACTATAACTTAATTGATGGTTGGAATCAATTCCCTTGGACTATTGCTTACCAAGGAGTAATGGCAAATGCTTGGAAAGTAGAGGGTAGAGCTACAGACTTAAAACTACCTCAGTATGTTGGACTTGCAAAAATCCTAAAAGTAGCAGGTATGCATAGGATAAGTGACATCTATGGTCCAATTATCTACACCCACCTAAATGAAAACCCTGGTTTTGATAAATTTGACTCTCAAAAAGATGCTTACTATGCCTTTTTTGCAGATTTAGATGCAGGAATAACTACATTAAAAGACGCCAAAGCTAAAGGATTAAAAGTAGACCCTAGTGGTGATATCACAAGTTTTGGTGGTGATTTAGACAAGTGGATCAAATTTGCAAATTCTTTAAGATTAAGATTGGCTATTAGAATTTCTAACATAGACCCTGCCAAAGCAAAAACAGAAGCAGAAAAAGCAATCGCTGATAACGGAGGTTTACTTTCTAGCAATGCTGATGATTTAATGGTTTTAAAACCTCACCCAGTTGGAGTAATTGCTAACTCTTGGGGTGATACCAGAATGGGGGCTTCTATGGAGTCTATCTTAAACGGTTACCAAGACCCAAGAACAGGTAAATATTTTCAAAAATCTGCTATTAATGGAAACTATGCAGGGATAAGACAAGGGATTGATATTGCTAATAACGGTGGAAAAGATGCTTATGCTAAATTCTCTACACTTACTACTTCAATCACAGAAAAAATTCAGATTATGACCTCTGCCGAAGTACAATTTTTATTGGCTGAAGCTAGCCTAAAAGGCTGGAACACCAATGGCGCTACAGCAGAAAATGCATACAACAAAGGTATCCAACTTTCATTTCAACAATATGGTTTAGATGCTACAGCTTACATTGCTAATTCTACCAATTTGCCAACTGATTATACAGACCCTAATAATGCTGCAAATAATACAGCAGCAGTATCAAAAGTAAACATCGCTTGGAACAATGGTGATACCAATGCTGTAAAACTAGAGAAAATCATTACTCAGAAATGGATTGCTATTTTTCCAGATGGACAAGAAGCTTGGTCAGAATTCAGAAGAACAGGCTATCCTAAACTTTTCCCAGTAAAACTAAATAAAAGTGGAGGCACCATCAGCACAGATAAATTCATCAAGAGAATTAATTTCCCTGCAAGTGAAAAAGCTGCTAACTCTGCTAATGTAGCGGCGGCTGTAGGATTACTTGGTGGCCCTGATAACGGTGGAACTAATCTTTGGTGGGATACCAATAAATAATTAAAAAAATAATTGATTATTCTAAAAATGGTATAAGTGTACTTATGCTTATACCATTTTTTTAAGAACAGAATTTATCAATTTTTATCTACAAAAAACCATTTAAAGCAGATTATCTATTAATAATTGCCGTTGGTATAAAGAATAAAGCCTTTAGATTATTTTATTTTTTTTAGACTAAAAACACCTCTAACTTTGAAATAAAATAATCACAAAAAAGTAAATGCTAAAATCTTTCTCAAGATGAAAAATAATTATACCCAAAGAGACATCACATATAAAACTGCTGGTCAGTTTGAGGAAACTCGTTTCGAAAAAATCCATAATGAAATTTTTGATAATTCTGTAGAAGCATCAAAGATTGTAGCGTGGGAAATTGCTGAATTAATCAGAACTAAACAAAAAGAAAAAAAGAATTGCGTCTTAGGCCTTGCTACCGGTTCTTCACCGATCAAAGTGTATGAAGAATTGGTAAGAATGCACAAAGAAGAAAATCTTAGCTTCAGTAATGTAATCACCTTCAATCTAGATGAATATTACCCAATGTCTAGAGACAATAAGCAGAGCTATCATTTCTTTATGCATCAGCATTTGTTTAATCATATAGACATTCATCCTGATAATATCAATATCCCAAACGGCACCATTCCATTTGACGAAATTAATCAGTACTGCATCGATTATGAAATGAAAATCAAAAATGCAGGTGGACTAGATTTTCAACTTTTAGGAATTGGTAGAACTGGGCACGTAGGCTTTAATGAACCTGGCTCACACATCAATTCCGGAACCAGAATCATCACCTTAGACCACATCACTCGTGTAGATGCTTCTTCTGATTTTAATGGTTTAGAAAATGTACCGAAAAGAGCCATCACAATGGGTGTTTCTACCATTATGCGTTCTAAGAGAATTGTACTTCTAGCTTGGGGACAAAACAAAGCGGAAATCATCAAAAGAACCATTCAAGGGGAAATAAGCAGTGATATCCCTGCTACATTTTTACAAAATCACCCTAATGCTACCTTTGTTTTAGATAAATCTGCTGCTTCTCTATTAACCAGATTCGAGACTCCTTGGTTAGTGGGAGAATGTATTTGGACCAAAGAATTAAGAAGTAAAGCGATTGTTTGGCTCTGCGAAACTACCGGAAAACCTGTTTTAAAACTTACAGACAGAGACTACAATAACAACGGAATGTCTGACTTATTGGCTCAGGAGGGTTCTGCCTATGACTTAAACATCAAAATGTTTAACCAACTGCAGCACACCATCACTGGTTGGCCCGGAGGTAAACCCAACCACGATGATTCTCATAGACCAGAAAGAGCAAATCCCGCTAAGAAAAGAGTCATTATTTTCAGTCCACACCCAGATGACGATGTAATTTCTATGGGAGGTACCTTTAATAGATTAATTAAACAAGGACATGAAGTACACGTAGTTTACCAAACTTCTGGTAATATAGCTGTTACAGATGCCGAAGCATTAAAATTTGCTGAAGTTTGCAATGACTTTGTAGGAGAAGACAATAGCAAAATTAATTTTCAGAATGTAATAGATTTCTTAAACAATAAAAATGAAAACCAGATAGATTCTTTAGATGTAAGAAAACTGAAAGGTCTTATCAGAAGAAGAGAATCTTATGCTGCGGTAAGATATTTTGGGTTAAATAATGAAAATGTTCACTTTCTAGATTTACCATTCTACGAAACAGGCTACGTGAAAAAAAATCCACCGACTGAAGTAGATGTCAACTTAGTTTCAGAAATTATCTCTAAGATTAAACCTCATCAGATTTTTGCAGCAGGTGACTTAGCAGATCCACACGGAACGCACGAAGTTTGTCTTAACGTTATATTCGCTGCTTTAAAACAACTCAAAAGCAAACCTTATATGAAGGACTGCTGGCTTTGGTTATACCGAGGAGCTTGGCACGAATGGGACATTCACGAAATAGATATGGCAGTTCCACTAAGCCCAGACGAAGTATTGGCAAAAAGACATTCTATCCTCTTCCATCAATCTCAGAAAGACAAAGTAATGTTCCAAGGAAATGACCTTAGAGAATTCTGGGTAAGAGCCGAAGATAGAAATAAAAATACTGCAAAACTTTACAACCAACTAGGGCTTGCAGAATACGAGGCCATAGAAGCCTTCAAAAAATTTGAATATTAACCTAAAAATTTTAATCAACAACCTCGAAAAGAGTTTTTCATCATATGTGTTTTTCTTTCTCGCCAGATTATGTGGTACCATCACATAATCTGCGAGATTTTAAAAAAATCTTTGTTGATTAATTAATAACCACAAATGAAATACCCAATTATCACCTTACTACTTTCTATTTTTTCTTTTGGGCAAGTTCAAAAAGAACAACTCAACTTGATGCCTTGGCCAAAGGAAATTAAAGTAAATTCTGGAAACTTCATTCTAAATAAAGATTTTAAAATCAATATTAATGGAGCTTCTAGCGATAGAGTTTATAAAGCGGCTTCTAAATTCTTAAGAAGATTAGACGGCAGAACAGGTACATTTTTTAATCAAGGATTCATTACCCAGAATAATGAATTTCCGGGTGCTAATTTTCAGATTTCGGTTAAAAATGTAGCTTCTCTAAACCTTAATCGTGATGAAAGCTATCAATTATCAGTTTCGGAAGACAAAATTAATCTTACCGCTAATACAGATATCGGGGCAATTTATGGCTTAGAAACTCTTCTCCAATTACTACAAAACAACTCCAAAACCTACTATTTCCCTTTAATTTCTATCAATGACAACCCTAGATTCAAATGGAGAGGACTGATGATAGATGCGGCAAGAAGATTTCAACCAATAGAAGTCATCAAAAGAAATCTAGATGCTATGGCTGCCGTGAAGATGAATGTTTTTCATTGGCATTTGGTAGATGACCAAGGTTGGAGAATAGAAATGAAAAACCTGAAACAACTCCACGAAAAAGCTTCTGATGGACTTTATTATACTCAAGAAGAAATAAAAAATGTGGTAAAATATGCTTCTGATTTAGGGATTATGGTAGTACCAGAAATAGACGTTCCTGGCCATGCTTCTGCTATCCTTACAGCTTTTCCAGAAATTGGAAGTACTCCAAATTTTAAATATTCTGTAGAAAGAAATGCAGGCATTTTTACCCCTACTCTAGACCCTAGCAATCCTAAAACTTATACAATACTTGAAAAAATATTCGATGAAGTCTGCCCTCTTTTCCCTAGTGATATTTTCCACATTGGTGGTGATGAAAACGAAGGTAAAGAATGGGATGCCAATCCTAAAATTCAAGAATTTAAAAAATCAAAAAACTTAAAAACTAATCACGATTTACAGACTTATTTCACCATGAAATTGGTCCCAATGCTCAAGAAACATCACAAAAAATTAATGGGTTGGGAAGAAATTATGACCAACGAAATGTCTAAAGAAGCCATCATACACGCTTGGAAAGGACCAAATGAAGGTAAACCTGCCGGAGAATCATTAGCTCAAGCTGCTAAAAATGGCTATAAAACTGTACTTTCTAATGGATTTTATATAGATTTAGTCTTAGGGGTAGAAAATCATTACCTCACAGAACCAATCAATGAAAAATTCAATCTTAATAAATCAGAAATCGAAAATATTTTGGGTGGTGAAGCTACCATGTGGAGCGAATTAGCCTCTCCTCTTACCATCGATTCTAGAATTTGGCCTAGAACAGCAGCCATTGCAGAAAGACTTTGGTCTGATGTTTCTGTTAAAGATGTTAAAGACATGAAAAGAAGACTTTCTTCTGTATCAGTAAGACTAGAAGAATTAGGGATTACACACCTAAGAAACAAAGGCGTAATTCTAAGAAACATAAGCAACAATCAAAATACATCGGCAGTAGAGGAATTTTCAAAAATCTGCGAACCTCTAAAATTATATTCTAGAAACAAAGGCGGCACAGAATATCAGATGTATTCTCCCCTCACTCTTTTTGCAGACGCCTGTACTCCAGACGCTTCAGATGCTGTTTTGTTCAATGACTTGGTTAATGAATTTACTAATAATAAAACCAATGAAACGGTAAAATCACAAATTTTAGAATTTCTAAAAAAATGGAAAAACAACCATTCTGAATTGGTAAAACTCAATGAGAATGCACCTATTATTGGTAGTTTTTTACCTCTATCAAAAAGTCTAAACGATATTTCTACTCAGTTAATTTATAAGCTAGAAAACAACTCTAATTACAATCCAGAATTGGCAAACAAACTATGGATAGAGTGTAATTCTAAGGAATATGCAGATGTAGAACTTGGCATTGCAGAAAGTTTAAAAAAACTAATTACATTCATATAATATTCTTTTTCACACAACACAACTTCTAAAAGCTTGAAACATTTCAAGCTTTTTTTATTTTCATTTATTTAACATTTTTTAACTTTCGGTATAATAATTGTATTTTGTTTAACAATTAAATAATGAATCATCATTATTTAAAACAATTCGTTTAATTTTTTAAAATTTACAATTATGGCTGAAATGACAACCCCCGAAAAACAAAACGGAAAAAGTTTTCAAAAGAAAAAAATCATTCGTGTAGACATGACACCTATGGTAGATTTAGGATTTTTGTTGATTACATTTTTTATGTTAGCAACTAGTTTTTCTAAACCCAATGTAATGAATCTTGGCTTGCCTGCTGGCGAACAAGAAAGCGGAACTGTAATAGACGTGAGAAACCAAATCACTTTTATTATTGGTAAAAACAATAGAGTTTTCTATTATCAAGGCGAGAAAAAAGACTTAAACACCAATGTACTAAAAGAAACCACTTTCTCTAGTTCTGGCATTACCAAAATCATTGAAAACGCAAAAGATAGCGCTCCTAAAAAAGAACTTTTTACAGTAATTATAAAACCAACAGATGACGCCAAATACATCAATTTTGTAGATATGCTAGACGAGATGGAAATCACCCAATCTGAAAGATACGGCATCAGCGAAATTTCTGATGTAGAAAAAACAGTATACCAAGAAAAAATAAAATAAACCAAAAAGCTTGAGAAAAGTCCTCAAGCTTTTATTTATTTCGCCAATTCGGCATTTATAGTATCGGTATTTATTCCGTTGATTACATTTTTGATACCATTACTTTCTAAAATTTTTTTGGCTTGTCCGCTGCGGTTTCCACTTCTACAGAAAACTACCACACCAGGTTTTCCTTTGAATTCATTTATTCTACTTTCTACTTCACTCAGAGGAATATTGATAGCACCATTTACAGAACCAGATGCAAATTCTTCTGGTGTTCTTACATCTACCATTAGCGCACCTTTTGCTACTTCATCTTTTACACTCAATTCCTTTTGTTCTGTTGAATTTGTTTGAATTCCAGCTGATTTAGGCGATGAGCATGAAGCCAAAACAACGATTACAAGTAATAGATTTAATATTCTTTTCATAATATACTTTTTAACAAAACTATTTTATTAAGCATTTTTCTTTTGTAACAAAAGTTACACAATAGAGTTCCATTTTTGATATTTTTGCATTCGTATAAAAAAAACGCAATGTTTCAAAATAAAATTTTCTTAAAAATTCTGTTCATCATTCTTGCTACATTGAGCTTTTTCCCTATGGTTTCACCACCTATTGCGCTTTTTTTAGGAATTATTTTCGTCAATATTTTTAGTCAGGTTTTTAATGCTGACAAAATAATAAAAATTGTCTTACAAGTCTCTATTGTAGGTTTAGGCTTCGGAATCAATCTCCAACAAGCTTTACAAGCAGGTTCAGAAGGCTTTTGGTTTACCGTTTTCAGCATTGCATTAATATTAATATTGGGAATCATTCTCGGATATTTTTTCAAAATTGACAAAATCATCACTCAACTTATTTCATTCGGCACAGCCATTTGTGGCGGTAGCGCCATTGCTGCTATTGCGCCCATATTAAAGGCAAATTCTAAACAAACTTCGGTTTCTTTGGGTATTATTTTCTTTTTAAACGCGCTTGCACTATTCATTTTCCCAGAAATTGGTCAGGCTTTTAATTTATCACAAAACCAATTCGGAATTTGGAGCGCCATTGCCATTCATGATACCAGTTCTGTAGTTGGCGCAGCCAGCAAATATGGCCACGAAGCACTGCAAACTGCCACCACCGTAAAACTTGCACGCGCACTTTGGATTATTCCTCTTTCATTTGTTTTTTCGTTACTTAATAAAAGTGATGGCAAGGTGAAAATCCCTTATTTCATCGGCTTTTTCGTCTTGGCAATTCTTGTTAATTCTTATTTTCCTGCGATTAAAGAAGTTACTAATTATATGGTAGATTTTTCTAAATCTTCGCTCAAAGTGTCATTATTTCTCATAGGAACAGGGTTGTCTTTCCAAAATCTTAAAAATATCGGCATCAAACCCTTATTTCTAGGCATTATTCTTTGGATTGTTATTTCGGTAATCAGTCTATTTGCTGTTTTAGAATTTTTAAAATAATCTAGAGCATAATCTAAATTTTGGTAAAAAATTCCAACTTTCTATTCCCGATTTTTTGAAATTTTATTCTAAATTTGTATTTAATCAAATAAAATCATAACCATGAAAAGACTTTTTTTAATTCCCTTAGCATTCGCCATTATCGCCTGCAACAAAAACGGAGAAAACAACGCAAAAAAAATAGACAGCACCAAAATTATAGACTCTATGAATGTGATTATTAAAAAACATAATGACAGCATTAGAGCACTCAATAGCAAAAATCATTTTGAAGATTTAAGCGGCACTCACCAACTTACATTCTCCGCAGACGATGGAACTACGCTCTCTGGTACAGTGAAATTCATCAAAATTATGAGTGATGGCTACGAAGTAAAAGGCCAAGCAAAATCAGGAAAAAACTCACTAATCATTGATGGCAAAGCTGACCGTGTTACTAAAAAACACATCAATTTCTACGGAGAAATAACACAAACCATCAACGGAAAAACAGAGTCAAAAAAGAAAAGCAATACCTTCCGAGACGAAGGAAAAGGAAAATTTTTTAGACTTCAACAAAAAGTTAATTCTGAAGGTTTTGTAGATTATATCGATATTCATTACTAAATTTGAAATGAATTATTTGAGATTGTGAATTTCAAATTTCAAACCTCAAATATAAAAATCAAATAATTGCTTATGTTACACTACAAAATATCAGGAAACGGCAAAAAACCATTGGTTTTACTTCACGGTTTTATGGAAAATTCTGAAATCTGGAATGATATAGAACCTTCTCTTTCTCAGGAGTTTACTTTAATCAAAATCGATTTACCAGGCCACGGAAAATCTGAAAATTACAACGCAGTAAATGCTATGGATTTTATGGCAGAAAAAGTAAAAGAAGTCATAGAAAAACTTAATTTTAAAAAAATCAATATTTTAGGGCATTCTATGGGAGGTTACGTTTCTTTGGCTTTTGCTGAGAAATTTCCTGAGTTGGTAGAAAGTATGACACTATTTTTTTCTACTACTTTGGCAGATGACGAAGAAAAAAAAGAAATTCGCAGAAGAAGCATTGGCGTGATTGATGAAAATTTTGAAACATTTGTCAATACCAGCATCCCTAATCTTTTTAGCAATAACGAAAAAGATATTTTAGAAGGTAAAATAGAACTCGCCAAAAAAATTGCAAAATCTACCAACAAAGAAGGGGTAAAAGCGGCTCAACTAGGAATGGCTGAAAGACCAGATCGCACCCAAATTTTAGAAAATTTAGATGCCAAAATCCTGATCATTGCAGGGAAATATGACAATGCTGTAAAAACCAAAAATCTTCTAAAAGTACTTCCTGATAAAACGAATATTAAAACATACGTTCTAGATTGCGGACATTGCGGACATTGGGAAAAACCTTCGATTTGTGCAGAGATTATTAACACGGAGTTGTTGCATAATTTGCCGAAGAAGTTGGTGTTTTAGAAGTTTTCGCAAAGTTTGTCTTTCCGAAGGAATCTAAATTTATTTTGTAGATTCTTTGTTGAGATTCCTTCGTAATAACAAAAATGTTGTTTTAAGATTGTTCTCAATTTTTTTTCTAATTTTCTTCGCAATGGGGATTGACTTCGTCGAACCACTTCGTTAGGTTTGCAGTCGAAACCCCGCAACCGCTGAAAGCGAGTAAGGAATTTAAACGAAAAGCCCGACCCTTTTTGCAAAATTGTTCGGGTTTAGCGCTGGGAAATTTTGCAAATTGGGGATTGCCCAAATTCTACAACATAAGATTTTCGTAAACTACTTTTCCGCCGTAAATGATGCAAAGCAATGAAGAAATAATAACCAAACTGGTTTGCAATTTTTTAGATTTTAAAAGCGATTTGGTATAGGGGATACTAAATAAATAGGCCGCCAAAAACATCCCAAAAATAGAACCTAAACCAAAAATTAAAATATAAACAAGACCTTCTAACGGGGTTTTCATCTGAGAAATCACCAAAACCACCAAAGCGCCACTGCCCGCCAAACCATGTATTAACCCTACGCCAAAAGCAGCTCTAGATGTATTGTGAGTATGCGTATGCTCTTTCGGGAAATAAAGTTTATACATTCTGTAAATTCCTAGAAAAATGAGCATAATACCCACACCTGCTTCGAAATTTTTAAAAATATTTTCACCAATATTAAATTTGAAGCCAATCATTAAAATACCTACCAAAAATATGGTGGTGGTATGCCCAATGCCCCAAAAAATTCCGTCTTTAATGGATTGTTTTAAATTTTCGCGATGAGAGACAAGCGTGTTGACCGCCAACAAATGGTCGGCTTCAAAAGCGTGTTCTAATCCTGCGTAAATGGTAAGAAATATTTTAAACATTTAATTGATTTGAGGTTTTAAATTTGAAATTTAATATGATGAGTTTCAATTTATGAATAATGATAATATGCTGCACACGCTCCTTCTGAAGAAACCATAGGTGCACCTAGTGGATTTCCGGGGTTGCACGTTTTCCCGAATCGTGGGCATTCTACAGGTTTTTTTATACCTTTTAATATTTCACCAGCGATGCAAAGATTCTCTTCTTTTTTGGCAGAATTAGAAATGTCAAATTTTCTGGAGGCATCAAATTCCGCATATTTTTCTTTCATTACCAATCCACTTTCTGGGATTTTCCCAATTCCTCTCCATTCTTGTTCGCCAATTTCAAAAATTTCGTTCACCACGTTTTGCGCAGGTAAATTTCCTTCTTCTTTTACTAATCTTTCGTAGCAATTTTCAACTTTATACTCTCCTTTTTCGAGTTGAAGAACAGCATGATATATCGCTTGAAGTAAATCTGCAGGTTCAAAACCAGAGATTACAATTGGGATTTTATACTTTTCTGCAATAGGATGATATTCTTTCAGCCCCATAATTGTGTTGACATGTCCAGCGCCTAAAAATGCATTAATTTTACAAAATTCATCGTCTAAAATAGCTTCCATAGCTGGCGGAACCAAAACGTGTGAAACCAAAAGTGAGAAATTTTTTAATCCTAATTTTTGTGCATGAACTACACTTAAAGCATTACTCGGAGCTGTAGTTTCAAAACCAACAGCAAAGAAAACCACTTCTCTATCTGGATTTTGCTCTGCTATTTTAACCGCTTCTAATGGCGAATACAAAATTCTCAAATCTCCACCATCAGCTTTGGCTTGAAGCAAAGACTTTTTGCTTCCCGGAACTCTCACCATATCCCCAAAAGAACAGAGAATCACCCCTTTTTCCATTAAAGCGACGGCTTTATCTATCAAAGAAATTGGCGTAACACAAACTGGACAGCCTGGCCCATGAATCATTCTTACATTTTCTGGCAACAATTCTAGCAAACCATTTTTGACCAAAGAATGGGTTTGTCCACCGCAAATTTCCATAATATTCCAAGGTTGGGTCACGGTTTTCTCTATTTCAGAAAGATAAAATTTTACCAATTCTGGATTGCGATACTCTGTAAGAAATTTCATTTTTAGACTTGTAATAATTGTTTAATTTCTAATTTTATCAACTATGCAATTTAATAATTTTTAAGCAATTAAGGAACGAGTAATAGATTAAAACACTAAATTTGTCTATGATTTTTTTCATTCAAGAAAAATGAATTTTTTAGACAAAAGAAAAATCCCCGTTCTACTGAGGAAGTTCAAATACAAAAACCCTCAAGCCTTTCTATACATTGCGAGCACCATTGTAGGATTGATAGGTGGTTTGGCTGCCGTCTTTCTTAAAAACCTAGTGCATTGGACTGAAGAATTTGTTTACTCAGATTACACCGAACATTATTACATTTGGACGATATTTTTACCAGCCATTGGGATTCTTTTGACGGTCCTTTATATAAAATTTTTCGTTAAAAAGAACATCAGTCATGGCGTAGGAAAAGTGCTAGCTTCCATCTCTAAACAACGCAGCGAAATTGAAAAAAGCAACACTTATACTTCTGTAGTTGCCAGTAGTTTAACCGTTGGCTTCGGGGGTTCTGTAGGTCTAGAAGCGCCAGTAGTTTACACCGGAGCGGCCATTGGAAGTAACTTTGCGCAATATTTTAATTTAAATTTCAAGCTCAGAACATTGCTTATCGCTTGTGGGTGTTCTGCTGCCATTGCAGGAATTTTTAAAGCGCCTATTGCTGCTATTATTTTTTCTTTAGAAGTTCTGATGATAGATTTAACCATGTGGTCTATCGTTCCGCTTTTGATAGCATCAGTTACGGGAGCCCTAGTTTCATTTTTTATGATGGGCGAAAACGTCACTTTTTCTTTTGCGGTATTTCAACATTTTGATAAAACTAAATTTCCAATTTATATCATTTTAGGTGTATTTTGTGGTTTGTATGCTTTATTATTTATAAAAATCACCAGATATATTGAATCTAAGTTTGAGAAATATAAAAACATTTATGTAAAGTCTATTTTAGGAGGTTTGGGCGTTGGTCTATTGATTTTTATATTTCCACCATTATTTGGTGAAGGTTATATTTCTCTTCAAAACATTCTGGGAAGGGGATTTCCTAAAGAAATAATGAATAACACCATTTTCTATTCAGAAGCGAATAGTGAAGCTTTTTTTATTCTTTTCTTAATTGGTGTACTATTCTTAAAAATAATTGCGAGTAGCTTAACAACAGCTTCTGGTGGAATTGGCGGTGTGTTTGCGCCTTCACTTTTTGCTGGGGGAATTTTAGGATTCACTTTTTCTAGAATTATCAATGCTTCTAAAATCATCAACGTTTCTGAACATAATTTTGCATTGGTTGGTATGGCTGGTGTAATGTCTGCCATAATGCACGCTCCCATGACTTCCATTTTTCTAATTGCAGAAATTACGGGTGGTTACAATTTACTTTTGCCACTTATCATCACTTCTCTTACAGCGTATGTGGTCAAAAATAAACTAGACAAACACTCTGTTTATACCTATAATCTGAGCCTAGAACACAAATTAATTACTCACAATAAAGATAAAGCAGCGCTGAGATTGCTCAACATTTCAAAATTAATCGAAAAAGATTATCAACCCATCAACGTGAATTTGTCTGTTTCTGAGTTGGTAAAATTAATTCCACTAACCGACAAAAATATTTTCGTGGTAGAAGATGACGAGCATCAATTTATAGGAATAGTTCAATTAGAAGAAAACATCAATCTCTTATTAGATAAAAACAGACATGAGAAACTATTGTTAGCTGACATTGTAACGGTTCCTCCAGCACAAATAGAACCAAACGATAGACCTACCAAAATTATTCTAAAATTTGACCAAACCAATGCTTGGTTTTTGCCAGTAATAGAAAAAGGAAAATTTATTGGGATGCTTTCTAAGTCTAAAATTTTACACAAATACAGAGAATCTATTGTGGAGTCTTCTGATGACTAAAATAGTTTAAAAAATCAATTTTAAAAGAAATAAGTAAAACTCAACTTGCTAAAAAACGGAGTTCCCGGCGTGAAATGAATTTCTGAAACTGGCGAAGTTTCGTTGTACAATCTGCTTTCAGTATCAAATTGTGTTTCTTTCCATTTTACATTAAAAATATTCTGAACAGAAACACCCAATTCCCAGTTTTTTGAGGTATAATTCACAGTTCCGTCCCAAACGAAATAACCTTTCGCCACCACAGAATTGTCTTCATTGGCTGGTCTATCGCCCATCAATCGGTAACGCAAACTTCCGTTGAAACCCGTTTCTTTTCGGTACGTGACTCCACCTGTACTCACCAATTTAGGAGCAAGTGGAATAAGGTTTTCTCCTGATGGAACGCCTAAACTTCTCGGTTTTGCCAAACTTAAATTAAAATCAGCAAACCAATTTTTATAAATTTCGTAACGAGCAGTGATGTCAATTCCCATTCTTTCGGTTTTTCCGCCTTCTTCTACCACCGCTTCATCACCCACATAGACGAATTCTTGGTCTAGCCAAAGATACCAAACCGCAGATTGAAGAATGAGTTTTTTTCCAATTTTAAAAATTCCACCAAAATCAGTTCCTAAAGCTGGCGGCAACACTTTTTTTCCATTTTCTAAAACGGCAACTCTGGTATCATTACTGTGAAATCCTTTCCCGAAGTAAGAATAAAACTGCACATTTTCATTTAAACGATAATTCATTCTTAATTTCGGACTGAAAATATTTGAATTTGATTTCAATTTTTGATTTAAAAGTTTATCGTTGTATCGATTGTTAAAATAGTCAAATCTGATGGAAGGTGTAATATCAAAATTTTGATTTAAAGCGATTTTTTGACTCCAAAAAGCACCCAAATTCACTTCATCTACATCACCAAATTTCAATTGTTCTGTTGTAATATTTCTATCTTTGGTTCTAGAAAGTTCTAAGTCATTCACATCATCATAGCGCAATTGAATTCCTGCAATAGTCTCTGACTTTAAGCCAAATAACTGGGTAGATTTTTCATAAGTAGAATTAAAACCATACAGATTTCTATCTTCTTTTTGGCGAATTTGGTCCCCGTTAATTGGGTCATTTAAGAAAAATGTAAAATTAGAATACAACTCAAATAGATATTTAGAATAGTAAATTTGATTGGTGAGTTTCCCTCCATTTTTTAAATACGATTTTAAATTCGCATTAAAATTATAGCGCGAAGTTTTACCACCTTCATTAGCATCAATAGCACCAAACCAACCAATAGTTCCGTCTTCTACTGCTCTATCAGGAATTTGCCCAGAAGCGTTCCATTTGCTGGAAAGTCCAGAAAAATAGGCGGTTAAGAAATTGTTATCATTCAATTTCCCATGGTATTTCAGCATTCCATTGAAACGATTAAATTCTTGAGGATTATCAAAATAACCATCGGTAAAATAAGCTTCTGTTGCTAAAATTAGGCTTTGATTTTTTACATCTTTTGAATTTTTTAAAAGATTTAAACCTAAAACTCCACGGTATGTTTTGAACTGCCCTACTTCTAACTTGGCAAAATTATTTTCTAAAAAATCTTTGGTTTTAAAATCTACAAAACCAGCAGTAGTGAAATTTCCCTTTTCAGCAAAATAAGGTCCTTTATCGAAATTCACCTTATCAATAAACTCAGGAATTACGAAATGCAAATCTGCATAACCTTGTCCATGAGCGTGTGAAACCATATTTACAGGAATTCCGTCTACAGAAATATTGACATCTGTGCCGTGATCTACATCAAAACCACGAATAAAAAGCTGCTCTGCTTTTCCACCACCAGCGTGTTGACCAATGAAAAGTCCAGGAACAGAACGCAGTATTTCTTGAGAATTATTAATTGGGCGAAGATGAATGTCTAAATCTGAAATCGTCTGAAAAATATTGTTTTTAGCAGAATTTTTGAGTTGAATTTCTGCAATACTTACAATTTTAGGATTGAGAAAAATGTAACCAAAATCTTTTTCTTTTTTAATGGAATCTAAGTCAAATTCTTCTTTTTCATAGCCAATTCCTGAAACGTAAATTTTTTGATTTTCTGATGTAAAATTTTGAAGATTTACAAAACCATTTTCATCTGAATTTTTCTGAAAACTATTATCTGAATTACTTATTAATACGGATGAAATAGGTGTTTTTGTATTTTCATTTAATACATAAATCCCTTTTAAATTTTGAGAAAAAATAGAATTAAATGTAAAGAAAAATAAAGAAAAAATAAAGATTTTGAGTTTCATAACGTGTTACTTTTTTATATTTTTGTGTTACTTTTTTGGTAAAAAAATTTAAATCATTTTACTCGTCACTAATTTTCCGTGAATAATTCCTTTTAAACCAATTAATTGATTCGCCAAATCAGTCAAACGATTGGCATTTCCTTTTACCGCAATGATTTCTAGGCAATTATCGTGATCAAGATGAAAATGTTGCGCAGAAAGAATTTCTTTGTAAAACTGATGTTGAATTTCGTTCATTCTCACACCAACATCCCCTTTATGATGATCAAAAAGCAACACAATAGCACCAGAAACCACATCATTTTCTTTCCATTTTTTGTCGACGGCTCGGTTTTCTACCAAATGACGAATGGCTTGAGAACGGTTTGGTAGATGATTATCTAGAACGAATTGGTCTAATTCTTTCAAAACGTCTTCGTCTAAACTCACGCCAAATCTTACTTGCGCCATTGTGTTACTTTTTAACTAATTCTTGTTACGAATATATGTAATTTTTTGATTTTGAGACATATAAATTACATGATTTTATTCAGTTCAATAATAAAAACCAAAGTTGCATTAGGCAAAATCATGGGTGGCGCTCCGTTTTCTCCATAAGCTAAATGTGACGGAATGTAAACTTTCCAGCGAGAGCCTTCCTGCATTCTAGTCAAAACTTCTTGCCAACCAAGAATCATTTCTTGAATATTAAAAACCTGTGCACCAACATCTTTTGTAGAATCAAAAACTTGAGAACTAAGCAGATAACCTTCATACTCTACTTCTACAGCATCGGTAATTGTAGGAATTCCTCCATTTCCTTCTACTAAAATTTCATATTGCAAACCGTTTTCTAGTTCTGTAATTTTTGGATTTTCTCGGTTTTTCTCTAAAAAGGCTTTACCTTCTTCTTCGTTTTTTAATGATAATTCATGGCGTAGCAACGTCACATAATTATTAAAAATATCAATAGATTTTTTGGGAGAAATTTTCGGAGTCATTTTATCGAAAATGGTTTTCATTCCTTCGGTAAAATCATCATATTTCAAGTCTTCGAAGCCCATATCTTTTAGGCTCATCGCCATTACTACACCAGCAGAATATGATACTTTATCTTGGTCTTCGGTGTGGTCTATTTTTCCTAATAAATCGTAAATATCCATGTGTGAAATTTTAAATTTTAGATTTTTATTTTAAGTTTAAATAATAATTCAATTGTCCGAAACTTATATTTTCGTCATTTGGAGAGAGTTTTTCATGGAAATAAAGCATAAATTTCTCACCTAAAACATCAATTGCCAAATCGATTAAAAGTGCATTTTGCCAAACTCCACCTGAAAAAGCGAGTTCTTTAACCTCAAATTTTTCTGCAATTTTTTCAATCGCTTTAATTAAAGTATAATGAAAATTCAAGCCGATTTCTCCAGCATTTCTTCCAGATTTTTTCTCTTCCATAATTTTTGAAAATATTTTTTTTGTAGGAATATTTTCAAAATTTTCTCCTTCTAAATAATCAGTAAATTTTATATTATTTTCAAAAGCTTGCTGCGAAATTTTCTCTAACCACATTGCAGATTCTCCTTCAAAAAAGATGGGTTTTTCATTACCTAAAACAAAGGAAACGGCATCAAAAAATCTTCCCATCGAAGAAGTTTTCACTTCTGATTTTTCTATTAAGTTGGTATAAATTTTCCATTCGTTTTCATCAAAAGCAAATTTCAAATCCTCACTATTCTCTGAAATTGAAAGGGCCGAAATCTTCGGCGACTTAGACATTTTATCACCCAATATCCAAGCGAAATTTTCGAGTTGAGCCACTCTATCCATTTTTTGATTCTTAAAAAGGAAAAACTCTCCGCCCCAAATTTCATCGGATGTTCCAAAACCGATTCCGTCCCAAACAATGCCGAGGACTTTTTCTTTATTCCAAAGTTTTTTTTCTCCTAAAATAGAAGCGAAATGTGCTTTGTGGTGTTGAATTTCTTGAGTTTGAAAATTAGAAAATTTAGAAATTATATTTTGATTTTCATATTTTGGGTGCAAATCTTTGAGGATTATTTCTGGCGAAAAATTAAAGATTTTTTGATAAGATTTCACTGTTTTTTCAAACCTTTCATAAGTTTCAAAATTCGCTAAATCACCTATATATTCAGAAATATAAACATGATTATTGGGAACTACAGTGAAAGTGTTTTTCAAATCTCCGCCTAAACTCAAAATTTTCTTTTTTTCTTGATTGAGTTCAATTAACTCTTCTGCAAAAAAATAATTCGGCGCAAAACCTCTTGAACGGCGGAAAACAATTTTCTGCTGATGTTTTGGCGAAAATTTAATCACAGAATCATCCTGAGGATGATGAATTTCTAAAGTATTGTGCAAAAAGAAATCAGCAATTTTTCCTAAAATTTGTTCAGCTTCTTCGGTGGTAGAACAAATGGGTGAGCCGTGAAAATTTCCACTGGTCGCAATAAGCGGTTTTCCGAAAGTTTTGGAAATGAGTTTCAACATTCCAGAATAGGGAAACATTGCACCAACAGAATTCATATTGGGAGAAATTTCATCGAATGCCAAATCTTTCTTATCCTTAATTTTAGTCACAATAATTGGACTTTCAGATGATTTGAAATGTTGAATTTGCAATTCTGAAATTTCTAAATATTCTTGCATTATTGAAATTCCTGAAAATAAAACTGCGAAAGGTTTTGTTGGCCTTCTTTTTCTTTTTCTTAATTCCGAAACTGCTTCAGAATTAGTTGCATCACACATCAAAAGATAACCTGCGGTGTTTTTCAGGGCAATAATTTTTCCTTTGGATAGTTCTTCAGTTAATTTCTCAAAAATATCTTTGTTAGTACCTTTGAATTCTTCTCCTTGATTGTCTTTTAACCAAATTTGAATTCCACAATTGGGACAGGAATTGGTTTGAGAATGAAATCTTACATTGTCCGGATTTCTGTATTCTGCTAAACAATTCGGACACATTTTGAAAACTTCAATTACTGTGTTTTCTCTTTCGAAAGGGAATTTTTTGGTGATAGAATATCTAGGTCCGCACTGTGTACAAGTAGTGAAAGGATAAAAATAACGCGGATTTTTCTCGTCAAAAATTTCGTTTTCACAAGATTGGCAAGTTGCAAAATCTGGCGTTAAAGGAATGTCTATTACGACGTTTTTTTCGGTTGGTTTGATATAGAAATTTTCAAAAATTTCGGTGGTTTCAATTTTTTTGATTTTAGAAAAGATAATTTCAGAAGATTTAGGATTACGGCGATGAATTTCTTTAAAAAAATCTTCAACATTTTCACCTTGGCACAAAATTACAACGCCCAATTCGTCATTAGAAACGTAGCCTTTTAGCTGAAATTCTTCAGCCAAATTGAAAACAAAAGGGCGAAAACCTACACCTTGTACTCGCCCTGAAATATGTATCTCGAATGTTTTGATAGTAATTTTAACGCAAAAAGCGCAGAGATTTTTTAATGATTAAAAATATTAAATATTTCTACAAAAATTCTAAAAATGTTTTGCCAAATACCAAAGTTAGTTTTCTTTTTTAATTTTATGAACTAAATCCAAAACCATATCTGTCACTTTTGGGATGGCAGCTGCTACTTTCGGTGAAAGCTCTAAATACATAGGTTCCATTTTAGAAATAGTAACGGTGAAAAGATAAATTTTGGGCATTTTTTCCATGAAGGTGAGAATGTCCATCATGTCTTTCAAACCGAAGTTATGACCACTCAACGAAACGGGGAAATCGTCTGAAAATTTGGGGGTAAGAAGGGTAATTGTACCTTCTTCTTTTCCGTCCATTGTGGCATCAACGATGATGACGTGCCTGTGACTTTCGATGTAAGGGACAAGAGTAAAACCTCCTGTTCCACCGTCTATAAAACTGATATTGTCGGGAAATTGTGAAGTGTCTAGATTTTGTATAAATTGTACCCCAATACCTTCGTCGCCCATCAAGTAATTCCCAATTCCTAAAACTAAAATATCGTTGCCCTGTGAATGATATTCGTCTATGGTATACTGAAAAACATCTGTATTAGTATTATTCATATTTTAAAAATATATGATAAATTTAAAAATTCCCTGAAAATTCAGGGAATTCAGATTAATTAAAATTATTGCTTTTCTTGTTCTTCTTTGTTTTCATCAAATCTTTCTGTTCGGCAAAATTTATAACCGCTAACCATTGCGGAAGATTCTCCTCTCCCCTCTAGCCAATCGTGAAATAGCACTAAATAAAAATGCACAGCTATAAATAATATAAATGCCCACATTAAAACATGATGTACCATTCTTACTTTTATTTCGTCACCACCAAATAAATCTGTAACCCAAGTAAACATTTTTGGGAAAAACCAAGTAGATGTAGGTGCATATAGTGCAAACCCTGTACACATCATCACGACTGCAAGTATGAACATTACCAAATAAGAAGCTGCAGCTACGGCATTGTGACCAACTGGAATATTTTTAAAATTATATTCTTTTTCGTTGAATAGGAAAATATCATACTTAATGACATGCCAAATTTTCTCTCTACCTTCTTTATTAAAAGGTATAAATTGTTTCCAATTGGCGAATCTATTTCCAGCAAAAGCCCAATACAATCTCATAAACATAGCAGCTACCATAGCATATGCACTTATGAAATGAATTTGACGTATAAATCCCATCCAAAATTGCCCTGAAGCTTCTTTGGCAGTCATAATGGCTGGTGGATTTGCAATTAAAAAACCTGTAATAATTAAAAATGTAATTGCCAAAGCATTAATCCAATGAAAAAAACGCACGGGTAACTGCCAAATGTAGGCACGCCTAAAGGTGACTGTTTTTATTTTGAGATCTGAAATATCCATGATAATTTTTTTTTAAAAATTAAATTGTACAAATAGATACATCATTCACTTCCTTGATAATATTTCCTTTTTCATCATATAAATGTACCGCACAAGCAATACAAGGGTCAAATGAATGGATTGTCCTAATGATTTCTAGTGGCAATTCAGGATTAGCAACAGGCGTATTAAGTAAAGTACTTTCATACGGAGAGCGCTGACCTTTAGGATCACGTGGAGAAGCGTTCCATGTGGAAGGTACAATCTGTTGATAGTTATCTGTTTTACCATCTTTTATAACGATCCAATGACTTAAACCACCTCTTGGAGCTTCTACTCTACCCACACCTTTGGCTTCAGCTGGCCAAGAAGTAACGTCCCATTTTTCCATATTAGCCATTCTTTCGTCTCCTCCTTTGATATTATTGATTAAAGTATCATAGAATTCTAAATTCCACTGAGCTACCAATTGAGTTTCTAGACCTCTGGCAGCAGTTCTTCCTAATGTAGAGAATAATGCTTCTGCTGGAACCTGCAATTTAGACAAAGCAGAATCTACAACTTCTTTGAAATCTTCTCTTCCAGAAGCGTAACCTACTAGCATTCTTGCTAATGGGCCTACTTCCATGGCTTGCCCCTTCCAGCGTGGAGTTTTAATAAAACTATATTTATTGTCAACATCTAAGAATTCATACGGTGGTTTTGGGCCAGTATAATTAATTTTTGTTTCTCCACTCCAAGGTTGTTTACCACCTTTCGGGTCACCTTCATAATCATACCAAGAATTGTTAACATATTCTTCTACAGTTTTCAAATCTTCTAAATCAAGACTGTGAACTTTAGACAAATCTTTATTGAGAATTACTCCTGATGGGAATTTATAAGTACTCATGTCTTTATTTCCATATCCTGCCATTGGGAAATCTCCGAATGCCATAAAATTATGGAAACCACCTATAGCGCCCCAATCTTTATAAAAACTTGCTATTGTTAATAAATCTGGCAGATAAACTTGTTCTATAAATTCTTTTCCTTGAATTAAAAGTTTTTGAACTAATGCCAATCTTTCTGCATTTAATCCACTAGCATCATCTGTATTAATGGCACAAGCCATACCACCGACTAAGAAATTCGGGTGAGGATTTTTACCACCAAAAATAGCATGTACTTTTACGATTTCTTTTTGCCATTCTAATGCTTCTAGATAGTGAGCTGTAGCCATTAAATTTGCTTCTGGCGGAAGTTTCATGGCAGGATGCCCCCAATAACCATTAGCGAAAATCCCTAGCTGACCACTTTCTACAAATTTTTTCAATCTTTTTTGTAAATCTGCGAAATATCCTGGAGAAGACTTTGGCCAATTTGAAATAGATTGTGCTAGTTCAGAGGTTTTTTTAGGGTCTGCACTCAATCCATTCACTACGTCTACCCAATCAAAAGCATGCAGATGATAAAAATGCACCACATGGTCATGAATGTACAATGCACCCAACATAATGTTTCTTACCATTTCTGCATTGGGTGGAACATTAATTTTAAGAGCATCTTCTACTGCTCTAATAGATGCAATTGCATGAACGGTAGTACAAACACCACAGGTTCTTTGTACAAAAGCCCATACGTCTTTCGGATTTCTACCTTTTACTATATTTTCCAAACCGCGAACCATACCTGATGAAAGAAATGCTTCTTTTATAGTACCGTCTGTAATTTCTACTTCTGCTCTTAAATGACCTTCAATCCTTGTAATTGGATCTACTACTATTCTGTTTGCCATTATATTTTTTTTTAAATATTATCTTTAGCTAATTTTTTTTCACCATCTTCCGCTTCTTTTATTCTTCTTTCAAGATCTTTTCTTTTAGATATATTAGAAGCTACAGCATGTATAGCAGCTCCTGCTACTACGCCTCCTAAAGCTACTTTACCTATGGTATCTGCATTATGCTCTGCTTCACCTCCAATAATATTCAAATCTCTAGAATAGAAACTGTCTGCAGCATCCCAGAAATCTGGTGCACTACATCCTAAACATCCGTGACCAGATTGTATTGGATAAGAAATACCTCCATTCCATCTCATGTTTCCACATGTATTATAGGTAGATGGTCCTTTACAACCTACTTTATAGAGACAATATCCTTTTTTAGCATTTTCATCATCAAAACTTTCTACAAATAAACCAGCATCAAAATACGGTCTTCTATAGCAACTATCATGTACACGCTTAGAATAAAAAGCTTTAGGTCTACCTTGAGAATCTAATTCAGGAAGTTTTCCAAAAGCTACTACATGTACTATAACCCCTGCCATTACCTCACCAATCGGAGGACAGCCTGGCACATTTATAATAGGTTTATCTGTAATGATTTTATTGATTGGAACAGCATTGGTAGGATTAGGCTTCGCAGCTTGTACGCAACCTGTAGTTGCACAACTACCCCAAGCAATAATTGCTTTAGCCCCAGCTGCAGATTCTTTTAGAATATCAATGGCAGTTCTACCAGCTATTACACAATAGTTACCATCATCACCAATAGGAACAGAACCTTCTACACAAAGAATATATTCGCCTTTATACTTCTCCATTGTAGATTTTTTAGCAGCTTCTGCTTGGTGACCACTAGCAGCCATTAAAGTAAGGGTATAATCCAAAGAAATTTTGTCTAAAATAATATCCGCTACAATAGGATGATCTGAACGAATAAAAGACTCACTACAACAGGTACATTCTTGAAAATGTTCCCAGATTACAGGCAATCTTGGGGTAGTAGCCAATGATTTTGCCACTTGTCCCAACGCAGTACTTTCTACCCCCATATAAGCACTAATAAAAGCCACGAATTTCATGAAATCTCTACGTGAATAACCTTTTCTTTCAATGCTTTGAAGATAAGTTTCATTTTGTTTCTTAGTCTGTTCCATTTTTTAGGAAATTTTATCTTATAAATATAAATAAATACTTGAATACACAAAATACAATTCAATAATTTATAATTAATTAAAATAATTTTTACGTAAAACTCAGTAATAACGGCTAGTTTTTGAATATATGTAACATTTGTTACTGAGTAAAATCATAAATTTATCCTAATTAAGTAACTTTTTTTACATATAATTTCAACAAAAAAATGTAGATTTGTTACCAAAGAATTAACTAAAATATGCACGAACTTTCTATTGCAACCTCAATTCTTAAAACTTCTGAAAACGAAGTACAAAAAATTAACGGTAAAAATGTGACCGAAATCTTCTTAGAAATAGGTAAAATTTCGGGCGTAGAAATACCATCTTTAGAATTTGTTTGGGAGCAATGCATGAAAAACAGTGTTTTAGACGGCGCAAAAGTTCACATTGCCGAACCAGAAGGCTATGCAAGATGCGCAGAATGTAATCACGAATTCAAAATTTCTAAAATTTATGACTCTTGTGAGCGTTGCGGAAGCCCTTTTAAAGAAATTATTACAGGGCAAGAAATGAAAATTAAAAAATTAATTATCTGCTAAAATTTACAACTTAAAATCTCAAAAATATGTGCTCAACTTGCGGATGCAGTTCCAACGAAAACGGAATTACTTTAACAAAAATGGGAGAAAACCATCATACGCACCATCACCATGATGGTCACATTCACTCTCATGAACATCATCACGGTGAACACTCTCATACTCACGAACATCACCACGAACATGGACATGAACACCATCATGACCACGACCACGAACATCATCACCATCATTCTCACAATGTAAATATTGTAGAATTAGAAAAAGATATTCTTCATCAAAATCAATTGGGAGCAGAAAGAAATCGTGGATTTTTTGAAGCTTTAAATATTTTCGCGATGAATTTGGTGAGTTCACCTGGTTCTGGCAAAACCTCTCTTTTAGAAAAAACAATTGCCGATTTGAAAGGCGAAATAGAATTTTCCGTAATTGAAGGAGACCAACAAACCACCAATGACGCCGAGAGAATTCACGCTCTTAATGTGCCCGTTCTTCAAATCAACACTGGTAAAGGTTGCCATCTCGACTCTGAAATGATTGCCAAATCTTTGAAAGAACTAAAACCGAAGCAAAACTCGATTTTAATGATTGAAAATGTAGGAAATTTAGTTTGCCCTGCAATGTTTGACTTAGGCGAGAACCAACGAGTTGTCATTATTTCAACAACAGAAGGCGAAGATAAACCGTTGAAATATCCCGACATGTTTTTCAGTTCAAATATCTGTATCATCAACAAGATTGACTTGTTACCTTATCTAAAATTTGATGTAGAAAAATTGAAAGAAAACGCCAAAAAAGTCAATCCTAACATCCAGTTTTTTGAAGTTTCGGCCACTTCTGGAGAAGGTATGGAAGCGTGGTACGGATTTTTGAGAGGTAAAATTTGATGGAAGTCAGAAGATGGAAGCTGGAAGTTAATAGCAACCGAAAAACTTGAAACTTGAAACCCTAAACTTGAAACAAAAATTATGTGTTTAGCAATCCCAGGAAAATTAGAAAGCATTACTTCAGAATTAGACGAAGTGTTCAGAATAGGAAGTGTAGATTTTGAAGGAATTAAAAAAGAGGTAAATCTCGCACTCGTTCCCGAAGCTAAAATTGGCAATTATGTTTTGGTGCACGTTGGTGCTGCCATCGGAATCATTGACGAAGAGGAAGCAAAAAAAACAATGGACGCACTGAAATTAATGGGCGAAGATTTAGAATTAGAACCTGAAAACCCTTCTTAATTACAAAATGGAAAGCATCAACCTGCAACACGGAAGCGGCGGCGAAAAACAAACCGAACTTCTCAATAATCTGATTTTCAAAAATTTAGGAAATGAATTTTTAGACAAAAAACACGACGGCGCTTTTCTCAATATTTCTGGGAAATTGGCGTTTTCTACCGATAGTTTTGTGGTTTCACCGATATTTTTTAAAGGTGGAAATATTGGAGAATTGGCGGTTTTCGGTACTGTGAATGATGTTTCGATGTGTGGTGCAGAACCGAAATATCTCTCGCTTTCTTTCATCATTGAAGAAGGTTTTTCGATGGAAGATTTTCAGAAAATTATTAATTCTATAAAAATTGCCTCCGAAAAAGCTGGAGTACAAATTGTAACCGGCGATACGAAAGTTGTGGAGCGTGGAAAAGGCGATAAAATCTACATCAACACTTCGGGAATTGGTGTAATTTACGAAAATGCAAAAATTGGGATTGAATACATAAAACCGAAACAAAGCATCATCATCAACAGAGATATCGCTTCTCACGGAATGGCGATTATGAGCGAAAGAGAAGGCTTGAAATTTGATTCTGAAATTTTGAGTGACACCAAAAATCTGAATTTTGAAGTCAAAAAACTCATTGAAAATTTTGGAGAAAAAATTCATTTTCTACGAGATGCGACGAGAGGAGGATTGGCTTCTGTTCTTAATGAAATTACTTCTGAAAGCAACTTGGGAATTCATCTTTTTGAAGATAAAATTTTGGTAGAAAAACAAGTGAAAAGTGCTTGTGAACTTTTGGGATTAGATCCGATGTATGTTGCAAATGAAGGAACATTTCTTTGTGTTTGCGACGATGAAATAGCCGATGAAGTTTTAGAAATTTTACAAAGAGTAAATCATCATGCTTCTAAAATTGGTTTCATTACCGAAGAACACGCAGGAAAAGTAATTATGGAAAGTGCTTTTGGCGGAAAACGCGTGGTAAATCCTTTAATTGGAGAGCAATTACCGAGGATTTGTTAGGTTTTTCCTGCCACGAATGCACGAATTAAATATAAAAAAGCATTAGTGTATACGTGGCAAATAATTTAAAACTCCTCTCCTTCAATTTTTTCTTTAAAATCGTCAATCGTTTCGTAGATACTTTTGAAATATTTACCACCTGAAGCATTGATATGTCCACCTCCGTTGAAATGCGCTCTCGCAAAAGCATTGGTGTCAACATCGTCTTTGCTTCGGAAAGAAATTTTAATAAAATCTTCGTATAAATCTTCCATGAAAAAAGCCGCCATTTTAGTTCCTGCAATACTCAAACCGTAATTTACAAAACCTTCAGTATCACCTTTTTCAAATCCAAATTCTTTCAGTTCGTCACGTTTTAGATAGAGAATCGCTACTTTTCCTTCTTTTACAATTTCTATCCTTCCTAAAATCAAAGACAAAAGATGCAGTCTAGAAACCGAATTGGTATCCCAAGTATTGCTGGTAATCATCGCAGGATCCGCTCCTTTTTCAATTAAATTAGCCACAATTCTGTGTGTAGTGGCAGAAGTAGAACGAAAACGGAAACCACCAGTATCTGTCATAATTCCTGTGTAAAGACATTCTGCTACGTTTTGATCTACCAAATCTTCTCTACCAAGCGCTTCTATGAAATGATACACCATTTGGCACGTAGCAGGAATTGTAACATCTGAATATACAAAATCAAAATTTTCAGGTTGCTGATGGTGGTCTATCAAGATTTTTTTAGCCCAAGATTTCATTAACCAATCTCCTAAAATGCCAATTCTGTTATGAGCATTAAAGTCTAAACAAAAAATAACATCTGCGTTATAGATAGCTTCACCAGCTGTCTTGCGTTTGTATTCTGCAATCACCACTTTTTTAGCATCTGGCATCCATTTCAGAAATTTAGGGAAATCATTAGGCACCAAAACAGTAGGTTCTACACCCATATTATTAAGAAAATGTTTTAATCCCAATGCGCTACCAATAGCATCTCCGTCTGGATTATAATGAGTGATGATAACTACTTTTTTCTCCGGTGAGAGAAGCTTTTTAATTTCGGAAAGTTGATTGCCTGTAAACATTTTCTTTAAAAAAATTAAGGTTACAAATATACGTTTTTGAAAATGTTTAAAATATACTTATCTCACTAAAACTTTTAAAACCATCAATAAAGCCATTTAAAATTAACAATCAATGAGGATTAACACCAATAGAAAAAGAAAAACAATAAAAAACAAAAATAAATTTGTAGAAAATAAAAAAATCCATATCTTTGCAACCTGAAAATTAAAAATAACGTATTACCGATTTAAAGATATAAGTAATGAGCAAGAGAACATTCCAACCATCAGAGAGAAAGAAAAGAAACAAACACGGTTTCAGAGAAAGAATGTCTACTCCAAACGGTAGAAGAGTATTAGCTGCTAGAAGAGCAAAAGGCAGAAAGAGATTAACTGTTAGCGACGTAAGAGCTAAGAGATAATAATTTCTTTTAAATTATTATAAAAAATCATGCTTGGAAATTTACTTTCCGAGCATTTTTTGTTTGTTAAAATTTTGCTAAAATTTAGGTTAAAAAAAAAGAATTCTGTATTTTTGAATTTCGTTTTAGGATAATTTTCCTTAATTACCAATTATATCAAAACAAGATTATGCCACATAAAAACTTTGTAGGAGACGATATCATCACTCTAAACAATGCAAAGATTGTACAGAAAAATTTCACTGTACTTTCTAAAGTTAATCTTAACATAAAAAGAGGAACTTTTTGCTACATCATCGGGAAAACAGGTTCTGGTAAAAGTTCTTTACTAAAAGTTCTTTACGGGCAACTTCCTCTAAAAGAGGGCGAAGGCGAAGTAGTAGGTTTTGATTTGCAAAAATTAAGAGCTTCTGACGTACCTAACCTTAGAAGAAGATTGGGAATTGTTTTTCAAGATTTCCAACTTTTAACCGATAGAAGCATCGAAAAAAACCTTCAATTTGTACTAGAAGCTACAGGCTGGAGAGACAAGGGATTGATGAACGACAGAATAGACGAAGTACTTACCAGCGTAGGAATGCAAACTAAAAAGCATAAAATGCCTCACGAATTATCTGGCGGCGAACAACAGCGTATTGCCATTGCAAGAGCATTACTGAATCACCCAGAATTGATTCTTGCAGACGAACCTACAGGAAATCTAGACCCTGAAACATCTAATGACATTATGACTTTACTAAAGTCTATTTCCACCGAAAGACAATGCGCAGTTCTAATGGCAACTCACGATTATCATATGATACAAAACTTCCCAGGAGAAGCTATAAAATGTGAAGACGGAGGCGTAGTAGTAATGAGCACTGCTGAACTTTTCGAATAATAATTTTGAAAAAACTATAAATATAATCTCTTGCTATTTGTGAGAGATTTTTTATTTTCCAAAAACATGAAAATCTTTGGTCAAATTTAAATATTGGTCAGAATATTTTCTTGGGCTTTTCTCTATAACAAAATCTAAAACTTCTATTTGCTTTTGCTCATAAGAAAATTCTAAAATATTTCTTTTTAAAACTCCACCTTCAATGCCGAAAATATCAATTTTTCTAATAAGATTCAATTTGAAACTTTGAGCCAAACGGATAAATTCTTCAGCACAAAACGAAGGAATAATCACAGAAAAAACACCTTTTTCAGATAAATTTTCTGATGCTTTTTTAATTAAATCATCAAACTCAAGCTCTATTTTTTGCCTCGCCAAAACATCTTTAACAGAAGTGTTTTCTTCAAAAAAAGGAGGATTAGATACTATTAATTCAAATTTTTCTTGACTGCTAAACTTTTTAAAATCCATCAATTCTACCTTTAATCTTTCTGAAAAAATAGAATTTTTAAAATTAAGATGAGCAAGTTCTACTGCATCAGCACTGAAATCAATCGCAAGAATGTTACTCCTTGAATTTCTTTGTGCCAACATTAGAGAAATAAGTCCGGTTCCCGTGCCAACTTCCAAAATTTTTTGGGCATGCAGCACAGTGCACATTGCCCCAAGCAAGACACCATCTGTCCCTACTCTGAAAACATTTTTGTTTTGCTGGATTGAAAATTGCTGAAAACGAAAAGGTTTCATTAATTATTTGATTTGGCTAAAAATTAAATAATGCAGTTTAAGCGACTTTCACAAAAATTACACATTAGTAGGTAAAATTATGGTAAACTTAGTTCCTCTGCCCTCTTCAGATTTTACAGAAATTTCACCTTTGTATTCTTCTATCATTTTTTTTACCATGGTTAAGCCAAGCCCCATTCCAGAACTTTTTGTGGTAAAATTAGGCTCAAAAATCTGTTCTAATTTATCCTTCGGAATTCCCGAGCCATTATCCTGAATGGCAATTATCACTTTTTTATTGAGCAGTTCTACATCTAGATTAATCACAGATTTCACGCCCTCTCTTTCTGCTTGTTTTGCATTGGTAATAAGGTTGGTGAAAATTCTAGAAAGATAAACCCTGTCCATATTGATAGGAATTTCTTTTCTGTTTGAGTGCAGATAAATGTTTCCACCTTCATTAAAAACCCTCACCAAGTTTTCTAATTCTTCTTTTAAGTCGAAATTTTCATCATTTTTTGGGGGAAGCTTCGCAAACTCAGAAAAAGCACTAGCTACGGTAGCCACTAAATCTATTTGATCTACCAAACTTTTGCTAAGCTTTTTAATTTTAGATTCTATTTCAGGGTCATTTTTATCAAATTTTCTTACAAAATTTTGTATCAAAAGCTTCATGGGCGTCAGCGGATTTTTTACTTCATGCGCTACTTGTTTGGCCATTTCTCTCCACGCTTCTTCTCTTTGTTTATTGGCTAATAGCAATTTTTGGTCTTCAATTTGGTACACCATTTTATTGTATGATTTCACCAAACCGCTCAGTTCATCATTATTGAAATATTTAATAGGCCTTAATTCTTTACCTAAAAGTGTGGTTCTTGTAATTAAATCAGATATTTTAGTTATGGCTTTGGTAAGGTTTTTAGAAATTACCCAACTAATCCAGACGCTTAATAGAATTAGAAACAAATTGACTAAAATAATATATTGTACATATTTATGAAAAGCTTCATAATATTCATCTTCACTATGATAAACTGGAAAATAAACTATTGCTATAGGTTCTAATCTATTATTCCTCATGATAATATAAGATGAAGTAAGAGTGCTGCCTAAGTTTTCATCATATGTTTTTACATCATATCTATTATCTGAACTTTTTACTTTATTTAAAATATTATTAGGTAATTTTTTTTCATTTACAAGGGCTTTATCTTTATTTGAAACCAAATAATTTCCATCTAAATCGTAAATAATAACATCATGTTTATTAATGTCTGCTATCTGATATATTTCGTCTTGAAGAATTTTAGCAAGATTATTCTCTGTGACATTGGTATGGCTTAAGGCATAGTCTAAGGATTTCATTAATGCTTCAAACCTATTTTGCATATCTGTTTTACTATGTCCTTCTATAGATTTTTTAATGATTAGATAAGACATAGCGGTAGAACCTATGATACTGAGAAAACACACTACCATAAACCCTATAAAAACTTTAGTCCGGAGACTATACCCCCTATATCTATTAAAAGCCATTATTTTTTGAGCAATTTGGCTATATACTTGCCAATAATATCAAATTCTAAATTGACCTTGCTTCCTACTTTTAGGTTTTTCATATTGGTATGCTCCCAAGTATAAGGAATTAAAGCTACAGAAAATTGATTTTCTTTACTTTCTGCAACTGTAAGACTGATTCCGTTTACGGTGATAGAACCTTGTGGAACTGTAGTAAATGCACCATCTTCTTGAAAACTAAAGGTCAAAAAATAACTACCATCTATATTTTCAATAGAAACCACTTCGCCCGTTTTGTCTACATGCCCTTGAACAATGTGCCCGTCTAATCTTCCGTTCATCACCATACACCTTTCTAGATTGACCAAGCTACCGACTTCTAAAAGGCCGAGATTAGTTTTTTCTAAAGTCTCATTTATCGCTGTTACCACATACTTATCTTCAGAAATTTCTACCACTGTAAGACAACACCCATTGTGCGCCATACTTTGGTCTATTTTTAACTCATTCGTAAAAGGACAACTAAATGTAAAATGCACATTAGTACCCTCTTTTACGATTTTCTCTAATTTTCCTGTTGCTTCTATAATTCCTGTAAACATATCAATATTAATTTAAGGCAAAAACTGTAATTTTTAAATCAACTAATCACTATTGTCGTATCAGACCTCATTTCTTTAGAAAATAACAAATTTAATCTGCAAATATTTTCCTAAATTTGTAAAAACTTATTTTTAAACTTCAAAGATAATTAAAAATGAATTCTAAACACCACAAAATTAAGGTAGGAATTTCTGTTGGAGATTTTAACGGTATCGGCGTAGAGATTATACTCAAAGCCTTAAATGATAAAAACATCACAGATTTTTTTACACCCATCATTTTTGGTTCTGGAAAACTATTCTCTTACCAAAAAAATGTGTTTAAAATTCAAACCAATTTTAATTATATCCAGCATCCTAAAGAAGCCAGCAACGGAAAACTAAACATTGTGAACCTCTGGAAGGACAATGTAAATGTAGACTTCGGGACACCAACTGAAGAATCTACCAAAATGGCCATAGATTCTCTAGAAGCAGCTACAGAAGCATTAATGAATGAAGACATAGATGTACTAGTTACCGCTCCTATCAATAAAGATGAAATGATGAAGCAAGGCTTCAAACACGCAGGTCATACAGGTTACTTTGAAGAAAAATTCAACAAAAAAGGACTTATGTTTTTAGTTACCGAAGGATTGAAAGTAGCCGTTTCTACACACCATATCCCTGTTTCGGAAATTACTAAAAATATTTCTAAAGAAAAAATAAAAGAACAAGTGAAAATCTTAAATCAATGTTTGATTGAGGATTTTTGCATACAAAAACCAAAAATTGCAGTTCTAGGCCTTAATCCTCACGCAGGAGACGGTGGCGCAATAGGAAATGAAGAAATAGAAATTATAGAACCTGCCATCAAAGAACTATTCAACGAAGGAATTTTGGCATTCGGCCCATATCCAGCTGATAGTTTTTTCCAAGCGGATAAATACTGTAGTTTTGATGGAGTTTTAGCAATGTATCATGACCAAGGTCTAGCACCATTCAAAACCATTGCTTATGAAGAAGGTGTAAACTACACTGCAGGCCTTCCTTATATTAGAACTTCGCCAGATCATGGCACAGCCTACGACATTGCGGGTAAAAATTTAGCTGATGCACAGTCATTTTCCGAAGCTATTTTCACTGCAATTAAAATTTACAGGAATAGAGCTGAGTATCAAGAACTAACGAAAAACCCTTTGAAATCAAAGGTTTTAGCAAACGACAACGGCATAGATGAAGATTTACCAGAAGAAAATGAATAATTCTTTTGTAATTTAAAAAATTTACCTTATTTTTGCAAACCGTTTTTATGGACAAATTAAGAAACTACGAAGTAGCATTTTCCGGACTTAAAAACGGAAAACACAATTTTAAGTTTAAAGTAGAACAACCGTTCTTTGATTTATTCGAGACTGAGCAAGAATTTACCAATGCTCATATAGATGTAGATGTGGAATTAGAAAAACACACTACATTTTTAGAATTTGATATTAATACTAGTGGAACAGTTACTCTAGTTTGTGACATTAGCAATGAAGACTTTTCTCACCCAATAAGTAATAACATCAAAGTTTTGGTAAAATTCGGTGAGGAATACGATGATAGTAACGAAGAGGTAATTACCATCCCAAGTGGCGACAGCTCTTTCAACATTTCACAGATTATATATGAGGCAGTAGTTCTTTCAATTCCGATGAAGAAAATATCGCCTAATGTAAATGAAGAAGATGAATATCATAAAATTCTCGAAAAATTCAGTCCGAAAAGCAAAGAAATAGAGGAAAAAACTGAAAAAGTAGACCCTCGATGGGAAGTTTTAAAAAAATTAAAAGACAAAAATTAGAATTTTACATAAAATTTAAAGAACAAGAAAATGGCACATCCTAAAAGAAGACAGTCATCTACAAGAAGAGATAAAAGAAGAACACACTACAAAGCTGTGGCTCCTCAATTAGCAAAAGATGCAACTACAGGTGAATTACACCTTTATCACAGAGCTCACTGGCATGAAGGTAAACTTTACTACAGAGGTAAAGTAGTATTAGAAAAAGAAGTATCTTCTACTGAAGAATAATAAGAAAAAATCATTTTTTTTCTTTTTGATAAAAAAACCATTCAATTTTTATAAAAAATTGAATGGTTTTTTGTTGTAATATTTACTATATTTGAGCCGTATAAAAATTATATTATATATGGATTCTAAAGAATTACTTAATCTAATAAGATTTGTAGCCAAAGCAGGTGTTTCTGAAGTGAAATACAAAACAAAAGATTTTGAAATCAACATCAAAACTCCTTTAGCGGGAAGCGAAATCCCATTGAATTTTGCGCCACAGCCAGTAGCTTACCAAGCACCTGTAGTCTCTTCGCCCGTAGCTACATCTCCAACATCTTCACCTGCAAGTGAAGCTAAGACCGAAACTAGCTCAGACGAAAGCAAATACATCACTATTAAATCTCCAATGATAGGCACCTTCTACAGAAAGCCTTCACCCGACAAAGACGTTTTTGTGAACGTAGGAAGTGAAGTAAAAAACGACACTGTAGTATGCGTAATAGAAGCTATGAAACTTTTCAATCAAATTGAAGCTGAAGTTTCTGGTAAAATTGTGAAAATTTTAGTAGATGATGCTACTCCTGTAGAATACGACCAACCTCTATTCTTGGTAGACCCATCTTAATAATTGATGATTGATAATTGATGATTGATATAATCAACAAAGACTTTCAAATTATTAAATTTTCAAATTTCAAATTATTTTAAGATGTTCAAAAAAATATTAATTGCCAATAGAGGCGAAATTGCTATGAGGATTCTCCGAACCTGTAAAGAAATGGGGATTAAAACCGTAGCAGTATATTCTACCGCAGACAAAGATAGTTTGCATGTAAGATTTGCAGACGAAGCGGTATGCATAGGCCCACCTATGAGTAAAGACTCTTACCTAAGAATTACCAACATTATAGCCGCAGCAGAAATCACCAATGCAGATGCAATACATCCTGGTTACGGATTTCTTTCAGAGAATGCTAACTTTTCTAGAATTTGTGAAAAAAATGGCATCAAATTTATTGGCGCTACCCCAGAACAAATAGAAAAAATGGGTGACAAAGCAACTGCAAAAGCTACCATGAAAGCAGCTGGAGTACCTTGCATTCCAGGTTCAGATGGGCTTATAGCTTCTTATGAAGTAGCTGCTAAAACCGCTGAAGAAATTGGTTATCCTGTAATGATTAAAGCTACCGCAGGTGGTGGTGGAAAAGGGATGCGCGCCGTTTGGAAAGCTGAAGACCTAAAAGGACATTGGGATTCTGCCATACAAGAAGCTGTAGCCGCATTTGGCAATGGAGGAATGTACATGGAAAAACTGATTGAAGAACCTAGACATATTGAAATTCAAATTGCTGGTGACCAATACGGTAAAGCTTGTCATCTCTCTGAAAGAGATTGCTCTGTACAAAGAAGAAATCAAAAGTTAACAGAAGAAACTCCTTCTCCTTTTATGACAGAGGAGTTAAGACATAAGATGGGGGAAGCTGCCGTAAAAGCTGCAGAATCTATTGGCTATGAAGGTGTAGGAACGATAGAATTTTTAGTAGACAAACATAGAAATTTTTATTTCATGGAAATGAACACTAGAATTCAGGTAGAGCATCCTATTACAGAACAAGTTGTAGATTTTGACCTCATCAGAGAACAAATTTTATTGGCTTCTGGACAACCAATTTCTGGCAAAAATTATCTTCCAAAATTACATTCTATAGAATGTAGAATAAATGCCGAAGATCCTTTTAATGATTTTAGACCTAGTCCAGGGAAAATTACAGAATTAAACATTCCAGGAGGACACGGTGTGAGAGTAGACACCCATGTATACAAAGGCTACACCATTCCTTCTAACTATGATTCTATGATTGCAAAACTAATAACTACTGCACAAACTAGAGAAGAAGCTATCGCTAAAATGAAGCGTGCGTTAGAAGAATTTTATATTGAAGGTATTAAAACTACCATTCCTTTCCATAGACAATTGATGGAACATCCAGATTATTTAGCTGGCAACTACACTACCAAGTTTATGGAAGATTTTGTGATGGATAAAAAATTTGAAAACATCATATAAATCAAGTAATAATATTTAATAAATCAAGTTGTCTTGCAAAAGACAACTTTTTTTGTTTATGCTTAATATCTTTTAAAAAAACATTTTTTACTTTTATCAAAAATTTAAAAAAAATGACAGTAAAAACGAAAAACTCTCAACACTATATCGATTTAGAAAACCAATATGGCGCACATAATTATCATCCGCTTCCTGTAGTATTGGCAAAAGGAGAAGGGGTTTATGTTTGGGATGTAGAAGAAAAAAAATATTTTGACTTTTTATCAGCATATTCAGCAGTAAACCAAGGCCATTCTCACCCAAAAATTGTAAAAGCACTTACAGAACAAGCTCAAACGCTTGCCTTAACATCTAGAGCATTTTACAATTCTAAATTAGGGGAATACGAGAAAAAAATTACTTCTCTATTTGGTTTCGAAAAAGTTTTACCCATGAATTCTGGTGCAGAAGCCGTAGAAACCGCCATTAAATTAGCAAGAAAATGGAGCTATGAAGTAAAAGGTATAAAAGATGGTTACGCAAAAATCATTGTTTGCGAGAATAATTTTCACGGAAGAACGACTACCATTGTATCATTTTCTAATGACAAGGATGCTAACCAAAACTTCGGACCTTTCACACCAGGGTTCATCAGAATACCTTATAACGACTTAGAATCTTTAGAAAAAATTTTAGAAGACGAAGCTCAGCACATTGCTGCATTTATGGTAGAACCTATACAAGGCGAAGCTGGCGTATATGTCCCAAATGAAGGATTTCTAAAAAAAGCTTCAGAACTTTGCAAAAAATACAATGTACTTTTTGTAGCAGACGAGGTACAGACAGGAATTGCTAGAACTGGAAAATTGATTGCCTGCCATCACGAAGACGTACAACCAGACATTCTAATTCTCGGAAAAGCACTTTCTGGTGGCATGTATCCTGTCTCGGCAGTCTTGGCCAATGATCAAATTATGAAAGTGATACATCCTGGGCAGCACGGTTCTACATTTGGAGGAAATCCTATCGCTTGTGCTGTTGCAATGGCAGCATTAGATGTAGTTATTGATGAAAAATTATCTGAAAGAGCAGAAAAACTAGGTGAAATTTTCAGAAGTGAAATCAATAAAATTATTGAAAAAACAGATTTAATCTACAAAGTAAGAGGAAAAGGTCTTTTGAATGCTATTTTAGTAAATGACTCTCCGGAAAGTTCTACTGCATGGAATATTTGTTTAAAATTAGCAGAAAACGGACTTCTTGCAAAACCTACCCACGGGAACATCATAAGGCTAGCTCCACCATTGGTAATTACAGAAGAACAATTAATGGAGTGTGTCTCTATAATTGAAAAAACTATTCTAGAATTTGAAAAACAATAAATTTTAGTGTCTATAAATTATGAAAGAGATTTATTTTGTATAAATCTCTTTTTTAGTGCCAAAAAAATAAGTCCAATTAATTTTAAAACTCAACAAACAATTTTATAAATAAATGTTAAAATTTTTATAAATTGCGATACGATGACAGTAAAAATAAAATGAAAAAACTGGCAATAGTTGTACAGAGATATGGCATTGAGGTAAATGGTGGCGCAGAATACCATGCAAGGGTTTTAGCCGAAAAATTAGCCGAAAAATATTCAGTGGAAGTTCTTACTACCACCGCTATTGATTATAAAAATTGGGAAAATCATTATCCTGAAGGATTAGAGATTATCAACAATATACTAGTTAAAAGATTTTCTACGATTAACAAAAAAACAAAAGCTACTAAAATTGCCCGAACAAAACTTGTTTTAAATTTAAAATTATCTAGATTATTGCCTTCTTCCAAAATATTTAATTTCATCGTAAAAAATTTAAATATTGCCAACGTATGTGATAAAGATATAGATAATTGGATTGAGGGACAAGGCCCATACTGTCCAGATTTAATTCAATTTATAGGAAAGAATAAAAACAATTATGATGTTTTTATTTTTTTTACTTATCTGTACTATCCTACGGTAAAAGGAATGCCGCTAGTTGCCGAAAAAAGTATTTTTATCCCTACCGCTCACCACGAAAAAATACTCTTCACAAAGGCTTATGAGAAAATCTTTAGCCTACCAAAGTTTATTATGTACAATACAAAACCTGAAAAAAGCTTAATTGAAAACCATTTTAAAAATATATGTGAAAATTCAGATTTTGCAGGGGTTGGTATAGAAAAATACAGTGGTGAGATTGACCAACTGCCTAATGGATTGATCCCTAAAAAATATTTTTTGTACATCGGCAGAATAGATGCCGCTAAAGGATGCGAACAATTGCTAAAATACTTCATCAATTTCATAAAAAACCATCCTAATTATAATGATTATGTACTGGTTTTAGTAGGAAAAAACTACATGAAAAAAGTAAATCACCCCAATATAATATATACTGGATTTGTAAGTGAAAGTTTAAAATATTCTATCTTAAAAAGTGCTAAAGCATTATTAATGCCTTCTTTCTATGAAAGCCTTTCTTTGGTTACACTAGAAGCTATGAACGAAGGAATACCTGTAATTGTAAATAAAAAATGTGAAGTTCTTTACGAACATATTTTAGCTAGTCTAACAGGTGCTGCATATGAATCTGAACAATCTTTCTCTGTGATTTTAGAAAATTACATCAATAAATCTTTTGAAGATTTGACAAATGAAGGCAACCTTGCTCAGAAATATGTCGAGAAAAACTACAGTTGGAAGTTTATTTTAGAGAAGTTTGATAAAGCTATCAATCTAATTCTTCAAAAAAACTAGCTTAAAATTCTTTGATATAGTTCTAGATAATTTTTTGCCATCACTTTATAATCAAATCTTTTTGCCCGATTTTTTATTTCGTTTTTCTTTTCTGGGGAAGCTTTATAATCCAAAATTCCACTTTTTATAGTTTCTGCCATAGATTCTGATTGAAAATCATCAAAATAGTAAGCAACATCACCACCTATTTCTGGCAAACTGGTAAAGCGAGACAAAAACACTGGTTTACCAAATCCCATGGCTTCTACTGGTGGCATACCAAAACCTTCAGCTATAGACGGATGACAAAGTGCTTCACAATGATACAAAAGTGAATTTTTGTCTTCATCACTGATATTTTTGTAGATATGAACTCTGTCTGACAATTGATTGGCTTTTATTTCGCTTAGAATTTTTTCTTCATAATCACTCTTAGACTCAGAAGTTACAAAGACCAATTTATAATCAGTATACTTCAAGGCTTTTACTAAAGAAAGTTGATTTTTTTTATCAAAAAAAACGCCTATATTCAAAAGAAATGGAGTTTTTTCTAGCTCTGTGAATTTTTTTAAATCATATTTTTTGTCTTCGGGAAACACTATCCCATTGTGAACTACAAAAGTGTCTTTAAGCTTACTGAGTGTGAATAGGTGTTTATGTTTTTCAAAATCTTTTTTAACAAAATCAGAAATACAAACAATATAATCTGCGTATTTTAAACTTTTAGAAACTTTTCGAAGCATTTTATTCTTTTTGGCTTCAGAGAGATTTTCGTGCAAAAAGTTCAAATCATGTAGTGTTACAATTTTAACTGCTTTTTTATAATTTTTCGTAAAAAAAGGAGAAAGCTGATGGCTCACATGTATGAGGTCATATGTAGAACTGAAATGCTCAAAAATCTTATGAATTGGTTTTCTATTAATAATCTTGTGCCTAATTTTACTTTTTTCAATTTCAGAATTTGGTCCAAAAACATGAATCAAATAATTGTGACTTATTTTTTGTAATCCAACGGCTAGATTAGCAAAAACCTTAGCAATGCCAGAATTAGGGTAACGAAGTCTTTCTAAATCTAAAAGAATTTTTTTCATTAATTTTTATTTCTAAAATTAAGGCTGTTTTCTAAAACCTCTCTTTCATGCTCTAAGGTATGGTTTTCTAAGAAATATTTTTTGGCCATCGTTCTTGATTCTTCATAAAAAGTTTCATCTGATAGAAGCTTTAAAATCTTATTTGCAAAAGCTTTACCATTATCTTCAACTATGCATCCATTATTAGCTTTACTTATCAATCCATCTACGCCTCTTCTAGTAGTAACTATCGGCAAACCATAGGATAGAGCTTCTAATACTTTAATTTTAATACCAGTACCGGTCAGCATCGGACAAATTGTAATTTTTGAATTTCTATAAAATTGGTCTATGTCTTCTACCAAATAGTGCTTTTCTACCAACGGATGGTCTTCTACTTCGTAACAAATTTTACCTATCATATGAATTTTACAATTTTTCAAATGTGGCAAAACTTCGTCATAAAGCCATCTAGCACCGTTTACATTATGAGAATTTTGACTTGCAATATAGATAATGTCGTACTTATATTCGTTTTTTGTTTCTTTTATATTATTAGAAAAAGAAACAGGTAAAAGCACTACTTTTTTATTAGTAAACTGCTGATAGATATACTCTTCTTCTACAGAGTATGTCCAGATTTCATCATATTTATTTAGAATTCCGAGTTCTGTTTGAAAGAGTCTTCCGATCCAAAATTTCATATGCCTTTTCTGTGCCGTTATAAAATCATGAGTGTCAATAATTTTATGGGTCTTTTTATTTTTGATTTCATCCACAATTTTACCCCAAGATGCATAGCTGATGATGACAATATCATATTCATTTTTATTAAAAATTTCTCTAGCTCCTCTTCTTATCATAAAACTGGTAATATCTACAGAAAAACCTCTTCTTAGTTTAGTAAATAAATTAGGAATTTTGTAGAAAAAGAAACTTTTGATTGGGTATTTTAGCGAAATTTTTCTTGGTTTCAAAAGCAATCTGATGCTGGGATATCTATCTGTAAAGAGTTTTAAATTATCTGCATCCCAATCTCCCCAATCTTTTACAGAAAAAAAATCCACCTCATATTTATCATCATTATCTTTCAAATAATCAAGCAATTGCCTAGCTCTAGTAAGATTACCAGCACCACTAGACAATGGATTATCTGGCATAAAATACAAAACTCTAACTTTCATAAATTTTTATCATTAAACAAACTAGCAACTTGAAATTTCACTATTAAATTTTTGTTGCTACTCGTTCTAAACTTACAAAGTTAAAATATATTCTATCAATTATGTTAAAAAATATATAAAATGAAATATCCTAACCGGATTAAACAATATAAAAACAAAGTATAAAATTGTTTTTATATTAAAAAAAATCAGCAAAAGAAACTTTCCTTTTTAATTTTAACTAATTTTGAACGTATCAAAACCTTTAGCATCATTTATGGAAAAAATAGTATTATATATTAAAACCTACGAGCCAGATTTTGAAAGAGTTTATCAATTAATAGACTCTATAGAGAAATTTAATAAAGACAAAATACCGTTGGTGATTTCTGTAAATGATGAACATTTCGAAAAATTACCTTCTGAGTACCATCAAAAATACAAAGTCTACAAAGATTCTGACATTACCACCACTACTATAAAAGAAGGATGGAGATATCAACAAATTATAAAAGCAAGTTTTTATAAGCTAAAAATTAGTAAAAATTATGTAGCGCTAGATTCTGATTCTTTATTTATTCGTGATTTTTACATTTCAGATTTTTTGTATGATGATGATACGCCATACACTACAATGCACGAATCTAAGGATTTGATGGAGATTTCAGAAAAAATAGGCTTAGACTCACAAGAAATATTTTTCCAAAAAACATTGAGAGACACCCGTCCTTTTTTTGGAAATCATGGTAAAAAATGGGACTATGGGCCATCTCCATACTCCTGGAGTTGTAAAGTGTGGGAACATCTACACGAAGTTTATTTGAAAGAAATAAACCTCACCTTTGATGAATTTTTTAATCAGATTGACCAAAAAAGTCACTCTCCTGGAGAATGCTCTATTTATGGAGAATATTTATTAAAAACAAAATTGATAGACATTTATCCCATAGAAGGATATTTCAAAGTGTATCATTACAAAAAACAATACCAAAAAGAAAAAAATGAACTCAGCATAGAACAACTCAAAAAAATCTATCTCGGTATCATTTATCAAAGCAATTGGGATAAAAAAAGAAAACATTTTTGGCAAATTTGGAGGAGAAAATGAAAAACTCAAAAAAAATAACACTCGTTTTTCTAAACGGAATTTCTAATGCTGGTGGTGCAGAAAGAATGACTTTTTATCTCTATCAGTATTTCAATTTTAAAGGATATGATGTCGAGATTCTAGATGAAAAGAAATTGAAAAACACTTTTCTAGGAAAATTATATTGGAAGCTTTTTAAAATCAAGCGTTTTGAAAAAAGAAGATTGAAATATATCGCTAGGTTTGCTACCGCTTACCTATGGTTAACCTCAGCAAACAGAATGATAATAAGCAACGGAGAACCTACTGCATATTACCCTACAGATGTAGTAATTTCTCATGGTTGTAACCATAAGATGGAGCTAGACTACGGCAAAACAGACAATCAATTTACACGTACTTCTAAACTGCAAAAAAAAGCCTGCGAAAACGCCAAAAAAATTATTACTGTAGCTGAGTCTGTTAAGAATGACTTAATCAATTTTTATAAAATTAATGATACAAAAATCACAGTAATTCCTAATTGTATTGACACACAATACTTCTACCCCATTTCTAGGGAAAAACCCAACTTTAAAACAATAGTTTATATAGGAAGATTAGAAATAGGAAAAGGCATAAAAGAATTAGTAGAACTTTCAAAAATGGTAGAATCAAAAGTTGATTGGAAATTAATCATCGTTTCTAACAATTCGATTAACACAGAAATTTTTGATCATTTACAAAACACAGAAATATTGGTAGATATAGATGTAGATAAAATCAATGAATTAGGCTATTCTAAAGCAGACATGGTGTATTACCCTTCCCATTCGGAAAGCTTTGGGATGGTTACCATAGAAGCTCTCTCATGCGGCAGACCAATTTTAGGAAATTCTGTAGGAGTTCTGCCAGAATTAGTTTATCAAAAATTTCCTGGCACCTATTTACTTCCAAATGATGGTAATGCTGATTTATTAGATATTATAGAACAATGCATCGTAGATTCTAAAAAATTTACACCGGAAGAAATCCATCAAAAAGCAAAAGAAAAATTCAGTATTGAAGCATACTACAAAGATTTAGATAGATTTTTTGCATAAAAAAAGTGCTCAGAACACTGAACACTTTTTTATGAAGATTGATAATATTATTTTTGAGATTGAGATGCCCAAAGTGGTCTATTCCCACTTGTATAGATTACAAGATTACCATCATCTTGCATTCTAAGCTCACTAGCTCCTTTTCCATTCGTTTTGGTATCATAAATTGGTCTGCCAGAATAATCATAAACAACTAGATTACCATCTCTCTGAAATTCTGCTCTAGCACCTCTATTTTCGGTTTTTGTTGACCAATAAACGTTTTTATTTCTATCATAAACTACCAAATTACCATCTTCTTGGAAAACCAAGTGATACTCACGATTTGGAGAATGAAGTTTAGTGTTTTTGGTAAATTTATATCCTTTATAAACACTGTCTTTGTCATTCCAGTTATTATTGTTATTCCAGTTGTTATTGTTATTATTATTCCAATTATTGTTATTATTCCAATTATCTCCATTTCCATTACTAGAATCATTACCGCCAAAGTAGCTAGATTGCCATAACGTGTTATTGTTTCTTCCAAAAATTACAATTTTTCCGTTATTATCAACATGTAATCTAGTAGCTCCTCTATCATTCGTTTTGGTATCAAAAATTGGATTTCCTGAATAATCATAAACCACTAGGTTTCCATCTCTCTGAAACTCAGCTCTATCACCTCTATTCTGAGTATTAGCAGCCCACTTTACACTATTACTTCCTCTGTACAAAACCAAGTTACCATCATTTTGAAAAATTAGGTTGTACTGTCCATTAGAAGAATAATATCTTCTGTCTTTTCTCAAAGTGGTTCCTAAATATAAGTTTTGTGCCAATAGATTAAGGCTTAATAATAAACCTAGAATCATAAAAAAATACTTTTTCATAAAATTTGTTGTTTTAATAATTTATTTCATCAAATTTACTAAAAAACTTATTATTAAAAGCATTATGTTAAGTTTTTTTAGTCTCTTTGATAGCTATTTCCATTTCGGACAAAATCATCTTTTACAAAATGCATGCCACTTGTTACTTTCTAAAAAACACAAAAGCTCTATTTTAACATTTTTACAATTATACGTTGTAAATAAAATGAAATAAAACCCTTTTCTGATTATCAATAAATTTCAACTAAAACATTTTTACCATCTATTTCATTACTTTATTTTTAACTTCAATAATATTTACAAACTCATCTTCATTAATAAAAAATCTAATCTCTCTACTCTAAAATTACAATAGCCTCACTCTAAATATTATTTATCATTAGGCCTTCCATTAATCTCTAAAACAAATTTAGTTTTTATCATTATGAATTATAAAATTAAGATTACTTATATCTAAATTTATTTATCCCTCAAAAATTCCGTAAATTTGCCGCTTAAATTTCACAGAAAATGAGTAAAGTAAGAGTGCGTTTTGCACCAAGTCCTACTGGCCCATTGCATTTAGGCGGAGTAAGAACTGCTTTGTATGATTATCTTTTCGCAAAAAAACAAGGTGGCGATTTTGTTCTTAGAATAGAAGACACAGATACTGCAAGATATGTAGAAGGTGCAGAAGAGTACATTATGCAAGCACTAGAATGGTGCGGAATAATCCCAGACGAAAGCCCAAAACATGGCGGAAACTACGGACCATACAGACAATCTGAAAGAAGAGATATTTACGATAAATATACCGAGCAAATTCTAAAAACAGATTTTGCTTATTTAGCTTTTGATACACCAGAAGAACTAGACGCTGCAAGAGCTGAAGCTGAGGCTAATGGAGATGTTTTTTCGTACAACTACTTCACCAGAAATAGAATGAGAAATAGTATATCTCTTTCTGCAGAAGAAGTTCAGAAATTATTAGACGAAAAAACGCCTTATGTAGTAAGATTCAAAATGCCATTAGACAGAATTATCAATCTGGAAGACATTATTAGAGGTAAATTTTCTGTAAATACCAATACTTTAGACGATAAGGTTTTGGTAAAGAATGACGGAATGCCAACCTATCATTTCGCCAATATTATTGATGACCACGAAATGGAAATCACCCACGTAATTCGTGGTGAAGAATGGTTACCATCTATGCCTCTACACGTTCTTCTCTACGAAGCAATGGGATGGCAAGCACCAGAATTTGCACATCTTTCTCTAATTTTGAAGCCTGAGGGAAAAGGTAAATTAAGCAAAAGAGACGGCGCTAAATTTGGTTTTCCAGTTTTTCCTATGAATTTCTATGATGCAACTACTGACGAAACATACAAAGGTTACAAAGAGGAAGGTTATTTGCCAGAAGCTTTTGTCAATTTCTTAGCACTTCTTGGTTGGAGTCCTTCTGATGACAAAGAAATTCTAAGCTTAGAAGAAATGGCAAAAGAATTTGATTTACATAAAGTTCACAAAGCTGGAGCTAGATTTTCTAAAGAAAAAGCAGAATGGTTCAACCACCAATATCTTCAAAGAAAATCTAATGAAGAAGTTTTAGAAATTTTTAAAAATTTAGAAGAAACAAAAAACATTTCTCTTTCTGATGACACCTTATTGAAAATCATTAGTTTAATGAAAGAAAGAGCCACTTTTGTAAAAGATATTTACAATGATGGTAAATTTTTCTTTGAAGCACCTACCTCTTTTGACGAAAAAGCCATTAAAAAAGCTTGGAACGAAGAAACTTCTACCATTTTAAAAGAGCTGATTATAAAATTAGAATCGTTAGAAAACTTTGTTTCAGAGAAAATAAAAGAAGAAATTCATCATTTTGTTGAAGAAAAAGGATTAGGCTTTGGTAAAGTAATGATGCCTTTAAGACTAACTTTGGTTGGAGAACTGAAAGGACCAGACGTGCCAGATTTGGTAGAAATCTTAGGAAAAGCTGAAACCATTGGCAGAATAAAGACTGCCATCGAAATTTTAAAATAAATTTCGGTAAATAGAAATAATTATTAAATTTGAAGGATTAATTCTAAACAATAAAATGGAATATTTAGATTTTGAATTGCCAATTAAAGAATTGATGGAACAATACCAAACTTGTTCTCTAGTTGGCGAAGAAAGTGGTGTAGATATGAAATTGGCTTGTAGCCAGATCGAAGATAAAATCATCGAAAAAAAGAAAGAAATCTACGGAAATCTTACCCCTTGGCAAAGAGTGCAATTATCTCGTCATCCAGACAGACCTTATACCCTTGATTTCATCAATGGAATTGTAGATAAAGACAGCTTTGTAGAATTACACGGTGATAGAAATTTTGCAGACGACCCTGCTATGGTAGGCGGTATGGCAAAAATAGACGGACAAAGTGTAATGATTATAGGTACCCAAAAGGGAAGAACTACCAAAGAAAGACAGCGCAGAAGATTCGGGATGAGTAATCCTGAAGGTTACAGAAAAGCGTTGAGATTAATGAAATTGGCGGAAAAATTTCACCTTCCTATCATTACCTTAATTGACACACCTGGAGCATATCCTGGCCTAGAAGCTGAAGAAAGAGGACAAGGCGAAGCTATCGCTAGAAATATCTACGAAATGTGCCAAATGAAAACACCTATTATTACCATTATCATTGGTGAAGGAGCAAGTGGTGGAGCGCTAGGAATTGGCGTAGGAAACAAGGTGTATATGATGGAGAATACTTGGTATTCTGTAATTGCGCCTGAAAGTTGCTCTTCTATCTTATGGAGAAGCTGGGAGCACAAAGAAACCGCAGCAAATGCATTGAAACTAACTCCTCAAAATATGCTGAAAGAAAAATTGATAGACGGTATCATAGAAGAACCACTTGGTGGAGCTCATTACGAGCCTGAAACAGCTTATCTAAATGTTAAGAAAACTATTTTATCTAACATTAAATCTCTTAAAAATTTCAGTGAAGAAGAACTGATGCATCATAGACAAGAGAAATTTATAGAAATGGGTAGATTTACAGGATAATATATCAAAAAAGGCAAGAAAATTATTTTTTGCCTTTTTCTTTTATACCCAAAACAATTTGAGTGTCTTCAGTTAGGTTTTTAGTAGATTGATAACTAGCTTCACATATCTGCGTGGTTATTTTATAAGTCCCTTTGGGAACTAACACATAGTTATCCCCCTTCTTCGGAACGTCTAGATTGTAGAACTTTTTACCATCTATTTTAACAATTAAATTACAACTAGAATTGTTTTTAATCATTACAAAAACCTCCTTTTTGTTTCTATCAGTACTAAAAAGATTATTTAAAAGATTTACTGTTTTATCAGTATTGGCATCAGCCTTACCACTTTCTACTTTTTTCTCCACTTCTTTGCTCAATTTATTAGCATTTAATGGTTGAATTACTGGTTTTGCTTTAGAAGATTGGGCTGCCGATAAATTTTTCAATCTATTGTTAAGAAAATTAGCATTCGGGTTACTAGGATACTTTTTCACAAAAGCACTAATCTCTTTAGGGTCTTGACTTCTCATTATTTTGTCCGTTTCTTCCTTGGTCTGAGAAAAAACAAAACCCACTGAAAACAAAATCAATAGAGAGAAAAACTTGTGTTTTTTATAATTCATAATTATTTAAAAAATTGACATTAAAAATTTAAACTATAACGTAAAAACCCGCTTTTTAGTTTAAGTGAAATTTCATATCTTTGCAACTCAAAAATTTATACCACAATTATAATTAAAATTTTTCAATTATGTATACACCAGTTGCTGCAGATGTAGCTAAACTAAGAAACACAACAGGAGCAGGAATGATGGACTGCAAAAAAGCTTTAACAGAAGCTGAAGGAGATTTTGAAAAAGCTATCGAAATCCTTAGAAAAAAAGGACAAAAAGTAGCTGCTAACAGAGCTGACAGAGAATCTACTGAAGGTGCTGTAATTGCAAAAGTAAATGCAGATCACACTGCAGGTGTAGTTATCGCTCTTAACTGTGAAACTGATTTCGTTGCTAAAAACGAAGATTTCGTAAAATTAGCTCACGATTTTGCTGAAAGAGCTCTTGCTTTTTCTACCAAAGAAGAATTTTTAGCTTCTGATTTTAATGGAATTTCTGTTTCAGAAAAATTAATCGAACAAACAGGTGTTATTGGTGAGAAAATTGAAATAGGTTCTTTCGAAAAACTAGAAGGAACTTTCGTAGGTTCTTACATCCACGCTGGTAACAAAATTGCTTCTCTTACTTCTCTTTCTGCTAACGTAGAAGGTGCTGAAGACGCTGCTAAAGCTGTTTCTATGCAAGTTGCTGCTATGAACCCAATTGCTCTAGACGAAACTCAAGTTTCTCAAGAAGTTATTGACAGAGAATTAGAAATCGAAAGAGATATCTTAACTAAAGAAGGAAAACCTGCTAATATTATCGACAATATCCTGAAAGGTAAAATGCAAAAATTCTACAAAGAAAACACATTGGTACACCAAGCTTTCATTAAAGATGGTGGTATTTCTGTTGCTGATTACGTAAAATCTGTTAATGCTGACCTTAAAGTTACAGGATTTAAGAGAGTAGCTCTTTCTTAAGAAAAATTTACATTAAAATATTTAAAAGAGACAGTCTGTATAAAGATTTGTCTCTTTTTTATTTAATTATGTTTAAATTTGCAATCCATTTGTCTGGAAATCAATGGTGAAAAATTGGACTAAATATGTTTTGTTGCTACTCACGCTGCTTATTACTAACATAAGAGCACAATACATTAATGTAAATACCACCTATTCTGAAACAGATTTAGTCAATAAACTTATAGGAAGTAACAATACTTGTATTTCTGTTTCTAATGTTACGATATATGGCTATAATTCTGGTGGAATTTTCAGCTATGGATATATCAATGAAAACGGAAGCGGTTTTGAAATCAATGAAGGAATTCTTTTAACCTCTGGTAATGCAAACAACTCTCCTGGCTCATTTACAGGAATCCAAAGTTTCGGCAATAATTCTGGCTGGAATGGTGACCAAGACTTAGAAAATGCAGCCCAAATTTCCAATACTACCAATGCAACAATTTTAGAATTTGATTTCGTTCCCAATACCAATAAAATCAGTTTTGATTATATGTTTCTTTCTGAGCAATATCTAAGACAAGGCGACCCTGGCACTTGTGGCTATACAGATGCTTTTGCCTTTCTAATTAAAAAATCAGGAGACCCTAATTATAAAAATTTAGCATTAATTCCTAATACGAATACTCCTATAACCTCCGAAACCGTACGAGGGCCAGGCGGAAGATGTCAAGAAAGTAACTCCCAATATTTTGGGCACTACAACCCAAACGGAAGCCCGACTAGTTTTAACGGACAAACCGCAATTCTCACTGCACAAACAGATGTAATTCCCGGAACTACCTATCACATAAAATTGGTAATTGCCGACCAAGGAAACGGATTGTATGATTCTGGTGTCATCCTAAAAGCTGGGAGTTTCTTGGGCAGTAAAGATATTGGTCCAGACAGACTAATTTCTACAAATAATGCCATTTGCCATGGAGATACACTTACTTTAGATGCTACTACCTCTGGCGCTACTTACCAATGGTACAAAGACGGAACTCCTATTTCTGGAGCTACTGGAGCTACTTTTAACGTTTCTAGCGCTGGAAAATACGAAGTAATGATTAATTCTTCGTCTTGTAATTTAAAAGGTTCTATCATTATTGAATACATTGACAAAGCAGATGTTTTAACTAAAACTTTCATTAATTGTGACAATGATTTTGATGGAAAAATTTCTGTAAAATTACAAGATTTAAATCCTTCAATCATCAGCAATTATCAGCAAGAATTTGTAGTAAAATATTATCAGAATCAAGCAGATGCAATTGCTGGAAACGCCAATACTCTACCTAATGATTGGCTCTACAGTACAGACACTACTATATATGTAAGAGTCGAAAACGGAACTTGTCCACCAGAAATACATCCTATTAATTTTAAAATAGGAAATAAATTATCTGTCTCTTCTGCCACTTTTCAAGTTTGTGACGGCGATTTCAGCAATTCTGAAACCTTAAATCTAGCCAGTTATTTGCCTCAATTAACCTCGGAAACGGGTTATACTTATCAATTCTACGCCACTCAAAACGATGCTAATTTAGAACAAAATCCTATCCCTGATTCTCAAAATATTTCTGCTAACGCTACTTTCTTTGTCAGAATAAAAAAATCTGGAATTTGTGACAATATTGCTTCACTTACACTCAATTTCGGTCAGCCTTCCACATCTACTACTCTTCCTGCTGCAGTTACAGTCTGTGAAGGAAGCACTACCACTCTAGATGCAGGAACTGGTTTCACATCTTACCTTTGGAGCAATGGCGCAACTACTCAAACCATTACGGTTGGTAAAGGTGATTATTCTGTGGTTTTAACTTCTAATAACTCTTGTTCTTATACCCAAAAAGTGAGTGTTGTAGAATCACCAAAAGCAATTGTAGATATTTCTAAATTTAATACGACTATTTGTGATGATAATCTAGATGGAACTATCGAAATTAATCTCAATAATGTAACCTCTGCCATTCTTATCAACCCTGGGATTTATCGTGTAAAATACTATTTAAACGCTACAGATGC
>NZ_BMLV01000002.1:115190-790081 GCF_014645495.1 Cloacibacterium rupense
TTGATTCGTTTTTTACCACTGATGCTTCGGTAATCATTAAATATTTCAACTCTGAAAGTGATGCTAAAAATAACAGAAATCCTATCAACAGTTCATTAACGGTGACCAATTCTGGAACTTATTTCTTAAGATTTGAGAAAACTAATTCTTGCGCCAATTGGGCTCAATTAACAATAAATGTAAAAATACCGAAAGCTTCATCTACTTTAAAAGATGTTCAAATTTGTAAAGATGCTACCACAATTTTAGATGCTGGAACTGGCTTCAGCGCTTATCTTTGGAGCAATGGTGACACTACGCAAACCACGTCTTTAGGCATCGGAAATCATTATGTAGATTTAACATTCAATGGTTGTACATACAGACAATTGGTTAATGTAACTGCGGCGGAAACTCCCAAAATTGATAATATAGAAGTTACCGGAACTACAGCTAACATTACCGTTTCAGGAGGTTCAGCTCCATACCAATATTCTTTGGATGGCATTAATTTTCAAAACTCTAATATTTTTAAAAATATTCCTAGAGGAACTCATACAGTCTACGTAAAAGACAAAAATGGCTGTGAATTATTAGAAACAAAATTTCTAATCATTAACCTTATCAATGCCATTACTCCGAATGGTGATGGCAAAAATGATTTCTTAGATTACTCTGATTTAAAAATTAAAGACCAAGTTTCAATTAAAATTTTTGACAGACAAGGTTCTCTAGTTTACCAATCAAACGGAAAAAACTACATTTGGGATGGAAAAGTATTCGGAAGAACAGCTACATCTGGCACCTATTGGTACATCATCAGTTGGACAGAACCATTGACCCAAACACCGGTTTCTTTTACTGGCTGGATTTTAGTAAAGAATAGAAATTAATTTTTTCTAAATTTTATATTACATTTGTAATAATTAAACAACAAATGAAAAAATTACTACTCGGCTTTTTATTAATTTTCATTAATTCTTTTTTATACAGTCAATTTGATACAGAACATTGGTTTGCGCCTTTTGCCAATCAAAACAATCAAAGTACTGAACAATATTTATATTTATCAACAAATACAAGCAGTCCATTTAATGTTGACATATATAATAACAATCAATTATTACAAAAAGTACAAATTAGTAAAGGAAATCCTGCTGTAATTCCAATTGACAGTGGCCTAATGTCCACATATCCAAATGATGATACTTTTTTAAACAAAGTAACTAAGAAAGGGCTACATTTGGTAGGCGAAAAAAAATTCTTTGCACATTATAGATTTTCTCTACCTAATCATGCAGAAATCATTACCTCTAAAGGAAAAGCAGGAGCTGGGAATCGTTTTTATGTAGTAACTCCCAAAAATCAAGTGCAAAACAATATTACCAATTCTACCTTTGGTATTATTGCCACAGAAAACCAAACAAACATAAAAATTTCCGGTTATGATCCTAATATTGTATTTTTCGGATTAGCTAGCACCCCAAGTGAAATTAATGTTACCTTAAATAAAGGCGAATCTTATATTGTAAGCCTAAAAAGTTCTGATGCTATTAAAAATAAAGATGGATTCTCAGGCACATATATTGAATCTGATAAGTCTATTAGCATAACAAATGGCAACATTAATGGAATGTACTCTCCCACTACTCCGAATAACAACTCTGATGCATTAATAGATCAAGCCATTCCGATTGATAGACTAGGCAAAGAATTTATTGTAATGAGTGGGTTTGGAAGCATATCTCCTAACAACAATATGATGGAAGAAGTTATAGTTCTGGCAACAGAGGATAACACAAATATTTACCTTAATGGCAGCTCAACTCCTTTTAATGCTGTTCCTCTAAAAAAAGGAGAATATGAAATAATTAATGATACCCCATCAGAAGGAGTTCACTATCAACAAAAAAATGGAGATGCTTACACAATGTACGTTAAGACAAATAACAACGCTTATGTATATCAATTATTAGCAGGTGTCCCTAACAGCTATGCAACAGGAGGCTACAATATTGTACCTCCTCTAATTTGTTTGCTTCCTAATAAAATAGAAGAATTTTCTCTAATTGATGAAATTGGATACAATAAATTTAATGTAAAAATGAACATCATTGCAGAAAAAGGAGCTAAAGTTTCTATGAATGGAACTCCAATTTCTTCTTCATTCGGTCCTTATACAGTAGATGGTACTAATCTTTGGGAAACCTACAGTGTTCCAAATGTCTCAGGTAATATTACTATTTCCGCTGATAAAGCAATTACAGCTGGTATTGCAGCAGGTAATGGAGCCGTAGGATATGGTGGTTATTTTGCAGGCTTTAATTCTAACCCTATCATTTCTAAAGGTGGAGATTGTGACAAAGGAAATATTACACTAGAAGTCGATGATACTTATGATTCATATCAATGGTATTTTAATGGAACTCCTTATACTGGAAGCGGCGCAAACACCTATATAATTTCACCTACTGAAAGTGGTGACTACTATGTTAAAATTGTGAAAACAAATTGTGGTACTCAAGATTCGCCTATATATAGCTACCAAAGATGTCCTTTTAAAACAACAAATTCCATTGAGATTAGTAATTGTAATCCGACTTTCATTACACCAATTCCAAAATTTTCCACTTTTACACAAAATGTAAACGTTTCATCTGTTAAAATCTGGACACAGCCATCCAACGGAACAGTTACCATAAATAATTTAACAGGTGAAATCACCTACACATTAACCAATTTTTCGGCAACAATAGATTCTTTTACTTATTACTTTTCAGGAACAGACCCTAAATTTCCAGACACAGAATATGTAACTGTAAATATAAAGATCAATCACCTCAAAACAATTACTGGTGAAGCTTTTGCCTGTATTAAACCTGATAAAACGGGTGACTTCGACCTTACACAAGCCAAAGTTTCTAATGATACAAACATTACTAATGTAGAATATTATGAAAATTATGACCCTACAACAAAGACCTTCTCTAATCTAATTTCAAATTTTAACAGTTATAATTCTATTCCCAAAACCATTTATGCGAAAGTAACCAATAGTTACGGATGTACTGATGTAGCAGAGATTAATCTTAAATTTTATCCAATACCAAATATAGACACTTTAAAATTTGATTCTATACTTTGTGACTCTGATTTTGATGGATTATATGAACCAGATTTTGATGAAATTTCTAAAACCATTGTAAGCAATTCTGCAGATTTTGACATTTACTTTTTTGACAATGCAGGGCTTAATTTCCCGGCGCTTCCTAAAGATTGGACTTATACTACTCTCACTAGAGTCTATGTATTAGTAGCCTCTAGAAACGGATGCACCAATGCTACAGGTTTTATTGATTTTAAAATCGGGAATAAAATTTCTATAAATCCTTATACAACTCAAGTTTGTGACGGCGATTTCAGCAATTCTGAAACCTTAAATCTAGCCAGTTATTTGCCTCAATTAACCTCGGAAACGGGTTATACTTATCAATTCTACGCCACTCAAAACGATGCTAATTTAGAACAAAATCCTATCCCTGATTCTCAAAATATTTCTGCTAACGCTACTTTCTTTGTCAGAATAAAAAAATCTGGAATTTGTGACAATATTGCTTCACTTACACTCAATTTCGGTCAGCCTTCCACATCTACTACTCTTCCTGCTGCAGTTACAGTCTGTGAAGGAAGCACTACCACTCTAGATGCAGGAACTGGTTTCACTTCTTACCTTTGGAGCAATGGCGCAACTACTCAAACCATTACGGTTGGTAAAGGTGATTATTCTGTGGTTTTAACTTCTAATAACACTTGTACTTATACCCAAAAAGTGAGCGTTGTAGAATCACCAAAAGCAATTGTAGATATTTCTAAATTTAATACGATTATTTGTGATGACAATCTAGATGGAACTATCGAAATTAATCTCAATAATGTAACCTCTGCCATTCTTATCAACCCTGGGATTTATCGTGTAAAATACTATTTAAACGCTACAGATGCTAATGCAGGCAATGCTAATTTCCTAAATTCTGATTGGTCTTTTTCTGCAGATACTACTATTTTTGCAAGAGTGGAATCTGATTTTTGTCCAGCTCAGATTTATCCTTTAGATTTTAAATTCGGAAATAAAGTTACCCTACTTGCAAGTTCTATTTCTCAAGAAGTTTGTGATGATAATTTAGATGGAACAAAAGCTGTAAACCTTAAAGATTCTGATTCGTTTTTTACCACTGATGCTTCGGTAATCATTAAATATTTCAACTCTGAAAGTGATGCTAAAAATAACAGAAATCCTATCAACAGTTCATTAACGGTGACCAATTCTGGAACTTATTTCTTAAGATTTGAGAAAGCTAATTCTTGCGCCAATTGGGCTCAATTAACAATAAATGTAAAAATACCGAAAGCTTCATCTACTTTAAAAGATGTTCAAATTTGTAAAAATGCCAATACTCTTTTAGATGCTGGAACTGGCTTCAGCGCTTATCTTTGGAGCAATGGAGACACCACGCAAACCACGTCTTTAGGCATCGGAAATCATTATGTAGATTTAACATTCAATGGTTGTACATACAGACAATTGGTTAATGTAACTGCGGCGGAAGACCCACTCATAGAAAGTATAACGGTAAACGAAAATACCATTACTATTAATGTAACTGGGGGAACTCTACCATACTCTTATTCTATAGATGGAATTAATTATCAATCATCTAATGTATTTACAAATCTTAGAAGAGGCTTACAAACTGCTTATGTGAAAGGAGCTGAACTTTGTACTCCTGTTGAGAAACAATTCTTAGTCCTTAATTTGATTAATGCAATCACCCCAAATGGAGATGGTATAAATGACGTTTTAGATTACTCGGATCTTAGAATTAAAAAAGATGTAAAAATTCTAGTTTTTGATCGTTATGGTAGCCAAATTTATTCTAGCCAAAACACCAATTCTTTTGTCTGGAACGGAAAATCTTCATACAATAGAGCAATCGCTACAGGTACATATTGGTATGTTTTAGAATGGATTGAGCCAGACACAAACATTAAAATGAACTACAAAGGTTGGATTCTTGTAAAAAATAGAAATTAATTTTTTTATATTTACAAGATGATTGTTAGAAAAATAATAATAATTTTTATCTTTTCCCTTTCAATAATTACAGTTAGGGCGCAATTAGATTTAGAGCATTGGTTTCCTCCTTTTTTCCAAAGCGTGAGTGGCACTGCTATTTCTGAAATTAAAATTTATCTCTCTACTGATAAAATTAAACCTTTCAAAATAAACATTTACAATCATAATGTTATAGTAGATACTGTAATTCTTAGTAATTCTAAACCTATAGAATATACTCTGAAAGATGACACCATGATTAGAACCAACCTAGAGAGAAAAACCATGACAAGACTAGGAATGGGATTTTATATCGCAGGTGAACAAAGTTTTTATGCTAGTCTTAGAATGCAAGATACCTATTCCGAAATCATTGCTTCTAAAGGCAAATCTGCTCTGGGAAAAGAATTTTACGTTGTAAATGATCAAGTCATTCTATATGAAGACCCTACTCTACCTCTCTCTTCACAGAATGCCGTTAAAATGAATTACCAAGCTTCTATTTTAGCAACTAAAGATAACACCCATATCAAAATATTCAATTACAATAAAAATTTAGTTTTTGCAGACGGAAGTACTGATGATATTTTAAGTATAACTCTTAATAGAGGAGAGTCCTATATTTTAGCAGCTTTAAAAATAGACAATAAGAGCCCTAACAGGCCTCACCCTGTATTGGATGACAATGATCCAAATCTTATAGGAGCTAAAATTGTTTCAGATGAGCCTATTGTAGTAAACAATGGAAATTTTTTAAGTCAAGACTTAGGAGAAGCAGCAGGAAATATCAATCTAGATCAATCTGTACCAACAACAAAACTTGGCAAAGAATATTTTGTTGTCAATGGAATGACGGTAGCAGAATCTGCAATGGAAAAAGTAATTATAGTTGCTACTAAGGACAATACAAAAGTCTATTTTAATGATGAAACAAACTCAACAGTTTCACTTAACGAAGGACAATATTTCATAGGTCCTTATCCCAACAAATTTAAAATTGGCAACGAACAAACGTTCGTAAATACTGAACCTAAACAAATTCCCACAAAAGGAATGTACATTAGAGCTTCTAACCCAATATATTTATATCAAATGATTGGCGGTTTTAATGACATGCCAAGAGGACCTGCACTACCTAAAATAGAGAGAACAAGTGGTATGACTTTCTCTTATCCTTTAGATATTGATTATTTACCTCATGAAAAACCAAATCTCATACAAGTTCCATTCATCAATAAAATCGGAAAATTCACAAATGATGTAAAACTCACAATAAAAAGCCCCGAAAATGCAAAAATATACCTTAATGGTTCTTTGCTTGGTAGTGGCTCGCCAATGATTGGCAAACCTGGGTGGAAATACCATACATACCCCTATCTGTCATCTAACCCAGAAATTCAATCTGATAAAAGTTTAAATATAGATGCTGTAGGAGGAACAGCTTACACAGGTTTCGCTAGCAGCTATACAGGATTTTCTCATGACCCTTATATTGCTAAAAACGGAACATGCATTCAAGAATCTGTAATCCTAAATGTTAGCAACAAAGATTTCGAAATTATTCAATGGCAATTGAATGGGGCTGATATACTTGGTGCTAATTCTCAGACCTACATTCCCACTACCCCAGGGAACTACAGATGTAAACTAACATACGCTTACGGCGATTTTAATTATTATACTAATGAAATATTCATAGACAACTGTCCATATCAAATTACCGAAAAAAACCTCGAAAACATTTGCGCTAATAAACAGTTTATTATCTCGCCTCAGTTTAGTCCTCCTTATGCTAAATATGATATTATTAAGACTGAAATCCTTACTCCTCCCTATCTTGGGAGTGCCCAACTTAACGACATTGATATAATTGTAAAAATAGACAAAGACTTCTCTGGCGAAAATAGAATTATATATAAAATAACTTCTAGCAATGGTTTTTACGAAATAGTAAATGCTAAATTCAGAATATATAGTCTCCCAAATCCTATTATAGTGTCCCCAATTGACCCAATAGGAATAGATAACAACAAATACATTTATAATCTAAATGATGCACTTGTTCTAACTAATAACCATGCAGTGACATACAAGTTTTTTAATTCAGAAAATGATGCTTTAAATAACTTAAACGAAATTAAAAAGCCGAATACTTATATTACAATCCAAAAACATCTATACGTGAAAGCAATTAATGCCAATAATTGTTTTTCAGTTTTCGAACTCAAACTTAATCAACCAGGTTTACCACCAACATCAGAGCCAGATTCTACAGTATTCCCTAACACATTTACTCCTAATGATGATGGCTATAATGATGTATGGAGCTTTGAACTTCTTGAAGATTATACCAATCTACAAGTCATTATTTTTGATAAACAAGGAAGCAAAGTTTACGAATATTCTAAGGGAAAACCATTCTATTGGGACGGAAGAAACTTTTCTGGAGCCAAACTTCCCACTGGTGTATATTGGGTCATCTTAAAAGGAATTAATCCTGATAAAAATGAAATTCTAAATAAATCTCAATGGCTTTACCTTAAAAATAGAAATTAATTTATTATTAAATTTTATCTAAAATTTTCATTATTAAAAATAATACTTTAATTTTGCAAAGAAAGTAAAGATGAGTATTCACAGTAAAATTGTAGAAACTGCCATCACTTTCGATGACGTTCTTCTTATCCCTTCTTATTCAGAAGTTTTACCTAATCAGGTTTCTCTTAAATCTAGAATTTCAAATAAAATCACGCTTAATGTACCGATCGTTTCTGCTGCTATGGACACAGTAACGGAAGCTGAATTGGCGATTGCATTAGCAAGAGTAGGTGGTCTTGGTTTCATTCATAAAAATATGCCAATCTCTGAACAAGCGGCACAAGTAAACCGTGTAAAACGTTCAGAAAACGGAATGATTTCAGACCCTGTAACCCTTACCAAAGACCATACTTTAGCAGAAGCTAAAGAATTAATGGCAAGATTTAAAATCTCTGGTCTTCCCGTTGTAGATGCTGAAAATAAATTAATTGGCATCATCACCAATCGTGATGTAAAATATCAGGAAAACCTGAACGCCAAAGTAGAAGAATTGATGACCAAAGAAAATCTCATCACTTCTGATAAATCTACCACGCTAGAACAAGCAAAAGAAATTCTTCTAAAAAATAGAATAGAAAAATTGCCAATCGTAGATGCAGAAAATCATTTGGTTGGTTTAATTACGATTAAAGATATAGACAATCAATTAGAATATCCTTATGCTAACAAAGACCAAAACGGAAGGTTAATTGTAGGTGCAGGTGTTGGCGTTGGTGAAGACACTATAGAACGTGTAACTGCTTTAGTAGAAGCTGGTGTAGATATTATCGCCGTAGATTCTGCTCACGGTCATTCAAAAGGGGTTTTAGATAAAATTTCAGAAATTAGAAATGCATTTCCAGAACTAGATATCGTAGGTGGAAACATTGTAACTGCAGATGCTGCCGAAGCATTGATAAAAGCAGGCGCAAATGTCTTGAAAGTAGGCGTTGGCCCCGGTTCTATCTGTACTACCAGAGTAGTAGCAGGAGTTGGCGTTCCTCAGTTATCTGCCATTTATAATGTTTACGAAAAAGCCAAAGAATACAACGTAGCGGTAATTGCAGATGGTGGTATCAAATTATCTGGAGACATTGTAAAAGCAATAGCTTCTGGTGCTGGCGCTGTAATGCTAGGTTCTCTTTTGGCAGGAACAGAAGAAGCTCCAGGTGACGAAATTATCTTTCAAGGTAGAAAATTCAAATCTTATCAAGGAATGGGAAGTTTAGCTGCAATGAAACGTGGCGGAAAAGAACGTTATTTTCAGTCTGAAGCTAAAAAATTTGTACCTGAAGGAATTGAAGGTAGAGTTCCTCATAAAGGAAAATTAGAAGATGTAATATTCCAATTAACTGGTGGTATAAGAGCGGGTATGGGATACTGTGGAACTAAAGACATAGAAACCTTACAAAAAGAAGGGAAAATGGTGATGATTACAGGTTCTGGACTTAAAGAATCTCATCCTCACGATGTAATTATTACTCAAGAAGCGCCTAATTATTCTTTGTAAAATACTTCTTTAAAAATATGAAACCTCAAAGTTTTGCTTTGAGGTTTTTTATTAATTTCTTGAATATCAATTTTTCAAATTATCTCCTTTATTAAACTACCTTCTTATCATTCTTCACAAAAAAAGTAAGCAAAATTCCAATTAAAATTAAAACCAAAGCCACCATGAAAGAATTGGTTCCAGCTTCAGCACCAAAATGGTCTTTCATATACGCTGTAATTTGTGGCCCTAAAATCCCTCCAACACCCCAAGCTGTTAACGCTACGCCGTACATTGTTGCCATTAATTTTGCGCCATAAGATTCTTTAACCAAAGAAGGAATCACCCCGAAAGCGCCACCATAGTTTAATAAAACAATACAAACGCCTACTGAAAATATCATCGGATTTTTTGTAAAAATTAATCCTGCAAAAACCAAAGCTTCTACTATTAATAGAATTCTAAATGTATTAATTCTTCCCAATTTATCTGATGCGCTTCCCCAAACAAATCTTCCCAACCCGTTGAATAATGCACTCAATGCAATGAGTGTAGCACCTTTATGCTCTAGAGTTAGTTGGTCTGTGAGTCCTCCTGCTTTTAATAAATCTTGTAAAAGAGGCGACTGAAAAGATATGAAAATCATTCCTGCAATTACTGCAAACGTGAACATTATCCAAATAAATATGAAATTTTTAGAAAATATTTCGGGTAAAGCATTTACTTTTTCATCTGTAACTTCTGCCGTTTTTTCCTGCACTGGCATCGACAAAAAATTTGCGAATAATGGTAAGAAAACCAACATGATTATTCCTATGGCTAAGAAAGTTTTGGGTAAACTATTTTCAAAATAATTCAAGAAAACAGGCGCTAATAATTTCGCCATTAGTAAAGCTCCTAAGCCAAAACCCATTACTACCATTCCTGTTACCAGACCTTGTTTATCTGGAAACCATTTAGAAGCTACTGCAACCGGTGTTACATATGCTAAACCTAATCCTATTCCGCCTACAATTCCGTATCCGAAATACAATAAAGGCAAACTCTCATTTTTTAAGGCAAAATAAGAAATAATGTAACCCAAAGAATACAAAACAGAACCAATAAGCGCTAATTTTCTAGAACCATATTTTGGTAAATTAATACCGCCCCAACTTGCCGTAATACCAAGCATAAAAATGGCGATACTAAAAGTCCAAGCTGTTTCAGAATTAGACCAACCGAAAGTTTCTGTTACCTTTCCTTGAAAAAAACTCCACGCATAAACCGTTCCTAGAAACAAATGTACCAAGGTTGCCATTACTGCGATAAACCATCTTTTCCCTGAATTTTGCATTGCTGTTTTATTTAAAATTAGACGCTGCAAAGCTACGATGATTTACATTTTCTATGAATTTTTAGAGCGTGAGTTATGGCAGGTTTTTAATAAAAAAAACGAACCTAAAGTTCGTTTTCTTTGTTATTTTTTTTCCCGAGGCTATTTTTAAAATCTTCAATCCTAAAATCTGTTGCAAAATTTCCTTTTTCTATCTTTTCTTTTGAGTACAATCTGTAATCGTTTTCTGTTTTATCAAGAAGGTAATCATAAGGTCCTACTGATGAAATTAGTTTTACCAAAACTGGAGAAATTTCTAGTGTAATAAACATCATCATAATGAAAAACGATGCCAATGCCATAATTTTATTGGTATCTCCTAACTCTGATAATGCTTGTAATCTGGCAGCAAAACCATCAAATTTATTCTCTGCTTTTTCAGAATTTTTTTGTTCGGTTTGTAGATTTTTATAAACTCCAGAAATTTGTTCGTCCAGATATTTCAATCTTGGCTGCATCTGTTTTTGGTAATCTTCTAAATCTTTTTTACGTTGTTCCTTCAGCTCTTGCTTTCTTTTAGCATTGCTCCCAAAACCTACTTTACCAGAAGTAAGACCTGTTTGTTTCCCTAGAATTTCTTTCTCTAATTCTACCGTTGCAGAATCTAAACTGGTTTGCTTTGCTGCAATTTGTTTTTGAATTTGAGATTTTTCTTCGGCAAAAGGCCCAGATTGTTGAAGAATTCTACCATTCATTGTTTTCTGTAGTTCTGTTTTATTTCTTTGGATAATGGTATTGAGTTGTTTATTTACTTCTTTCTCAAAGATTTTCAATTCCAAAGGTTTAGAAATCACAATTCCGAGGAAAGTTGCCAAAATTAAACGCGGAACTGCCATAAAAAATTGATTCCAAAAAGTTCCTGTTTTTTTAATGGAAGAAACAATATATCTGTCAAGATTAAAAATCATTAATCCCCAAAGAATTCCGAAACCTACGGCTGTAAACTCATTCTCAAAAACAGTGTACATTGCATAACTTGCCGAAAGCGTAGCAAAAACTGCGGTAAAAAGTACAATTCCTCCAATTCCTGCATACTTGTTCCATTCGCTGGGAGATTTTCTAAGGATATGAAGATTAGCTCCTGAACAAACCATCAAAAACTGCTGAAACCAGTTCATCTGATGTTGTTGAGCATTTTTATGCGGAGTATGATTTTTATTTTCCATAAAATATTTTGTTGATTGGTCGTATTATAACGTTACAATGTTACGAATAGTATTAGGTTTTACACAGTAAAATAATTGTAAAATGATTTTACAATTTTATTCTGTTGGTTTTCTGATGATTAAACATTTATTCATCTTTTAATTCTGTTTTACTTTATCAACAACCTTGCCAAAATTTAACATAATTTTAAGAAATGAATAATAACATGCTTTTATGGAGTGAAAATTTTAGTGTTTTTGACGCTCGCTTCGCTCGCGTCGATTATTTTCAAAGTGGGGAACGTAAAGAATTCCCCTTCTTTGAAGGGGTGGCAAAATTTTCTACGAAAATTTTGACGGGGTAGTCTAGAAAAGTGAAAAGAAAAACTGCCCGAAATCTTTAGCCCTGATTGAGTGGCCTGCTTGAGCACATCCCGATTTATCGGGATTGCGAGTAGCGAAAGCAGGACAGAACGTCAAAAAAAAACAAAACCGTCTTGCTTCTAAATTTAAAAAAATTTCTAGAACTTACTGATGATTCCCCAATGAATTTTGGTGTCTTGAAATTGAAAAGGATTGCCAAATTCTTGTCCGTTGGAAATCTGAAAAGTCATTAAACCAATCGGTAAAATAAAGTTGAAACCTAGCCCAAAACTGTACAATTTACTGGTGGTTTTTAGGGTAGAATTTCGCACGTTTGCCAGTTGTCCGAAAACATCAAAAAACGCTTGATTGCTCACCAAATAACGATATTCTACGCCACCAAAAGCATAAAAATCGGTAAAAAGTGACTGCTCATTAAAACCACGCAATGAGTTATACCCGCCAATTCTAAAAAGTTCGTTGGTGGTAATTTCTCCGTCTGAATCTAGCATTGCAGACTCTGCTTTTGCGTTGAAATAATGATTTCCTTTGAGATGAAAATTGCGCTCTGCGAACAAAAAATAACGATTTTGCTTGAAGGTTTTTTCTAAATTTTGGTAGTAAGAACTCAACAAATCTGCTTCGGCGATGATTTTGGTTTTGTAAATAAAAAGTGGCTCTTCCGAAGTTTCTGTAAATTCATAAAAAACACCAATTCCTTTTTTGCTAAAGTCTTGTCCAGAAGTATAAGTATCATCTAACACCGATGAAATCTCAAAATTTCCTCTTGCTCCAATTTTTTGCTTTGGTGAAAGATGATAATACAATGCTGGACGAAATTTCACATTAGCAAAAGTGGAATCTTGGCGGTAAATATTGAGATTGAGATTGGTACCGATGTTAGAACCAAAAAGATACGGAATATCGGTTTGCAAATCGAAGTTTTGTCCGCTCTGTTGGTTTCTTTGCCAGTACAACGAGATGCTTTCGAAACTATTGAAAACGTTTTTCAGATTAAGATTAATGCTTCCTGTAAAGCTAAATTTCTTCTTATCATTATTTCCGAAACCGATAATTCCATCAAAATTATTGGCTTTTTTCTTCTGAAATGTAAGATAAATCTGCGTAGAATCTTTGGTAAAAAGTGTTTGCGGAGTTTTTTCTAAAATCAAAAAAGGATGGTTTTCTAACCTTGAATTGATTTTGAGAATATTTTCGTCATCATATTTTTTGCCTACAAATTCTTTTTCTAAATTCTTGACGAAACGTTTCGGAACTTTGGTAAAACCTTGCAAAACAAAACCATTAATCTGCCTTTTATCTCCTTTAAAAACCGAGATTTCAACTTCTGGAACCTCATTTTCTAATCCTATAAATTTGGTTTTTACTCTGTTAAAAGCAAAACCTTCATTAGTGTATTTTTGATTGATTTTTTGTTTGAGAGAATCTAGATTTTTAGTGAATATTTCTGGTTTTGATTTTAAAAATTCTGCGGTTTCAGGCGAGAATTTTACTTTGGCTTCATTGAAATTTTTTCCTTTATCAAATACAATTTTGGTGATTTTCTCTACTTTTTCAACGTTTAAAATTTTAGTAAAATAGTAATTATTTTCCGCCAAAGAATCTAGAAATTTCACTGCAGAAAGTGAATCCTTTTTGATGATTTCTTTTTTGGTTTGAGCATCAATTAAGACGTATTGCTTCTGTTGGGATTTCAGAAAAAAAGGAAGAAAAAATAGAAATATGTATAGATTTTTTTTCACGCAAAGTCGCAAAGATGATTACGCAAAGAACGCAAATTTTTATTGAATTAGTATTTGGTAATTGCCACCAATGCACAAATAAACATTATAAAAATAAACTTTAACAGCTTTTTAAAATTAAACTCTCGCTGATTTAACAAATTTTGCAGATTGAAACTGTTAATAAATCAGCACAATAAGCGAGAAACCATCTATAAAATCATTCGTGTATTCGTGGCAACCTTAATCCATTTTATTATATTTCTTCATCAGATTTTCATAGACTTTCTGTGGAAGAATCCATTTCAAAGGAACGCCAATTTTTTGCCCGAACTTCCCGAAATAATAATGTGCTTTCCAAGATTTTTTTTCTAAAAGTTTTTCGATGTAAAGCGCTACTTCTAAAGGTTCTGTTCCTTCATCAACGTGAGCATTCATCACAGAATATACTTTTTCGTATATTTTTTTATACGGTTCAGAAATTTGAGTTTTCACTCTATTTTCCGCAATTTTGGTTTTAATATCGCCCAAATGCAAACTACAAACTTCAACATTCCATTGATAGACTTCGTATCGCATTGCTTCTGTCACTTTATCTAAAGCCGCTTTGGAAGCCGAATAAAATCCTCGAAACGGAAGTCCCATTTCACTACCAATACTCGAAATATTGATGATTTTTCCAGATTTTTGTTCACGCATTTTTGGCATTACTGTACTCATCATTTGCACAGCTCCTACTAAATTCAAGTTGAATAATTTCAGAATATCTTCTTTTGTAGAATCTTCAACAGCTCCAACCATTCCCATTCCTGCGTTGTTAATGAGAACATCTATTTTGCTTTCAGTTTCTAAAATTTTAGAAATCGCAGCTTGAACTTGTGCATTATCAGTAACATCGGTTGGAATGGTAGTAAAATATTGACTTTCAACATTTTTTCTGCTTAAGCCAAAAACTTTATGTCCTTTTTTACCGAAATATTCAGCGAGAGAAAAGCCAATTCCTGTGGAAGTTCCTGTTATTATTATTGTCATAAATTCTGTTCGTTTTTTATATCACAAAGTTCTCAAAGCACTTCACAAAGTTCACTAATTTAAGATTATTGAGGCGCTTTGCTTTTTTTAAAAACTCTGTGCCCTCCGTGTAAAAACTCCGTGAACTCTGTGCTAAAACCCCTCTGTAATTTCAAAAAAATCCTTCCAAAAATCTGGATAAGATTTTTCTACCACATCTTCGTTTTGTATGTCTAATTCTTTAACCAAACAAAAAGGCGCAAAACTCATCGCCATTCTGTGATCATTGTAAGTGGCAATAGAAATATCATTTTTCAGTTCAAAAAATTCTAAAGATTTAATAGAATTTTCGGTAATTTCAGTTTTGCAACCTATTTTTTCCAATTCGTTTTGTAGCGCAACCAATCTATCTGTTTCCTTCACTTTCAAAGTTCCTAAACCTGAAATTTCAAAAGGTAATTTCAGCGCGACACACGTTACACAAACGGTTTGCGCAATGTCTGGACAATCATTCATATCCAAAATAAATTTTTCTGGATATTTAAAACTTACATCAGGAACCAACGTAATGAGATGTTCCGCAGCGTCTGAAATGGTATTGACTCCGAAAAACTTCAAATATATATTCTTTAATGCTGAATCTCCTTGTAAAGAAAAAGCGTAGAAACTTTTTAGATGAATTCTCTTTTTCCCAATTGCTGCCAAAGAATAGAAATAAGACGCTGAACTCCAATCACTTTCTACGGTGTAATGCTTGATTTTAGACGAATGGAAATGCACATCTAATTGTTGGTTCAACAGAGATGAATCTGAACTTAAAATTTTAATTAAATTCCCTTCAAAACGAGTTTCAATGCCGATATCTTTTAAGATTTTCAGCGTCATTTTGATGTAAGAACGAGACGTAATTTCGCCTTGTAATTCTATCTCTAAACCGTTTTCTAGATTTGCGCCAATCAATAAAAGAGAAGTGATAAACTGCGAAGAAATATTGGCAGGAATTTTCACAAAATTCTTTTCAATTTTCTTTCCGAAAATTTCTAATGGCGGAAAACCTTCATTTTCGAGATAATTAATTTCTGCTCCTAACTCTCTCAAAGCATCAACTAAAGGTTTTATTGGCCTTTGTTTCATTCTTTCAGAACCTGTAAGAATGGTTTTTCTACCTTCTTGAATGGCATAAAAAGACGTTAAAAAACGCATTGCAGTTCCTGCGTGGTGAATGTCAACCGTTTCAGAATCTTCATTCAGTGCTTTTTGCAACAATTGAGTATCTTGGCTGTTTGATAGATTTTCTATTTTTAAATCTCCGAACAATTTACCCAAAATCAAAAGTCGGTTCGAAATACTTTTCGAGCCTGTGATGGCAACGGTTTTTCCGTCTAATAATTTTACTTTTTCTATCTTCATTTTTCGTTATCATTTATGAAAAAATAGCAGATGCAATCTTTTAAATCATATTTTATATTTTTTAAACCACAAAAGAGACAAAAGATTTGAATATGTCTGAGCCTTGCAAAAGTAAAAAAAGCGCAATACATTACTTTTTATTCTTTTGATAAACTTAATATCAATATTTTCTTTTGTTGCTTTTGCGGTTTAATATATTTTCAATAAAAACCACTTTTTTAATTTTCTATCTTGGGATTTCTATACTTTCTAAAATTTGTTTGATGATTTCATCAGCAGTCAAACCTTCCATTTCACGTTCTGGAGAAACCATTACTCTGTGTCTTAGAACGCTCACTGCAGCTTCTTTTATATCTTCTGGCGTTACAAAATCTCTGCCTCTAATCGCTGCAAAAGCTTTACTTGCGGTAAGAAGCGCCAAACTAGCTCTTGGCGAAGCTCCTAAATATAAAAACTGATTTTCTCTAGTATTCACCGTGATTTTCGCAATGTATTCTAATAAATGAGGTTCTACAATGATTTCTTTTACCAAATCTTGATAATTCTTCAACTGATGCCCTGAAATTACGGCTTGAATTTGAGAAATTTTATCATCTAATCTGTTTTCGTGGTGATTTTTCACGATTTCCATTTCTTGAGAAAGATTAGGATAATCTACATTAATTTTAAACAAAAATCTATCTAATTGCGCTTCTGGAAGTCTATACGTTCCTTCGTGTTCTATAGGATTTTGAGTAGCAACTACTAAAAATGGTTGTTCCATTTTGTAAAGCGTTCCGTCCATTGTAATTTGGCGTTCTTCCATCACTTCGAAAAGTGCGGCTTGCGTTTTTGCAGGAGAACGGTTAATCTCATCAATCAGAATAAAATTAGAAAAAATAGGCCCTTTTTTGAATTCAAATTCGGTGTTTTTAACATTAAAAACGGAAGTTCCCAAAATATCTGAAGGCATTAAATCTGGTGTAAATTGTATTCTGCTGAAACCTACAGAAATGGTTCTCGCCAATAATTTTGCAGTGATGGTTTTGGCAACACCAGGTACACCTTCTATAATCACGTGTCCGTTAGAAAGCAGTGCTACCAAAAGATGCTCAATCATAGATTCTTGTCCTACAATTACTTTGGCGATTTCAGATTTTACTTTGGCAAGACTTTCGCTCAATTCAGTCATATCAATTCTTGAGTGAAATTCTGGTGTACTCATCTGTTCTACAGATGGTTGCTCTACGTTTTGTAACTCCAAATTTTGGTTATCTAAGTTTTCCATTTTCTAAATATTATTTTTTCGCAATGTCGCAAAGGCTTTCGCATTGCAAGGTCAGTACTTTCTAAATTTCTAAAAATTAGTTTTATTACAAATTTATTTTAAAATTTCATTTAAAACTTTATTTAATTTAATCAAATCTTCATTAATAACATGTGCAGAAGGATTTAATGATTTTTTGATTAAAACTACTGCTTCTTTTATTTTTTCGGGAGATTTTCCTGTTTTTAAATGAAGTTTTTTCTCAAATTCTTCGTCTAAATTATGAGTATCTATCAAAAGCTCAGTTCTTACTCTGCTCAGAAAATAATGTGATTTTTTAGCCATCATATCGTGAAAATCACCTTCTTGCATATATAAATTCCCTATGCTTCTAATAAATTCTACCGATTTATTTTTAAGAGGCTCTATTATCGGAACGATTCTTTGTCTTCGTTTTGCATTAAATAAAATAAATATAAAAACTGAAAACAAAAAAATCAACCAAGCATTTCTAAGTGGCGGATTGGCCCAAATAAATCGAAGTGGAGATTGTGATGATTCTGTTTCTGATTCTTGAAACCAATACGTTTCTCGGTTGGGCAAATAAGAAAAAACACCTTGAATATACTTTTGATTTTCTTTTTTGAGAAGATAATAATTAGTCAGAATTAATGGTTCTGCGTGTAGATAAACATGACCTTTTCCGTAATTTACTTTTAAAAAATTGGCTGCAGATTCATAATCATTATCGTATTCTTTTTCGTAGTATTCCGTTCCTAAAATTTCAGAATTTTTAAAATCAAAATTGGTAAAAATCCCCCATGCCTGAACTTTATCCACAACAATACTATCTTCGGCAATCTTGTCATCAGTGAAATATAAGTAACTGGTTTCGTCATAATTGTAATCACTCAATTTGAAATTAAGCTTTTTTTCTAATTCATCTGGGAAATCTTCTGAGAGAATCATAACATCTGAACCTTTTTTTACTTCTTGTAGTATTTTTTCCCAAGAAACTTTATCTAGATTTTTTTCTATTAAAAGAATGTTGTGTGCCTTTTTCGGATGATTTTGATTGTAAAAACTATAAGGCGATTGATTAATCTTGATGAGTTTTTGGTTCAATAAATCTCTACCCTCTTCATTAAAAACGAACAAACCAAAAGGAGACTTTTCAGTAGTAGAAAAGTTTTTACTCCAATCTATCACCTCTTTTTTATTGAGTTGTACAATGGTCATTAAAATAACAACCACCAAGAGGATTATACCATATGTTTTATAGGTTTTGTTCATTTTTTTAGAAACCTTTCAAAAATTTGTTTTTTAGAATAAGATAATTTTCTTCGTTTATTTCAAATTCGCCATACCAAACGTGTTCAAAAATATAAACCAACTCTGCAAATAATTCTTTTTGGTTTTTAGATTTCAGTTCTTTTTGATAGTCATGATTGGTTTTTTCTGTATTCCAATCTATTAATTTTTTGTCTGATAATTTTTTCAAAACATATAAAAATTGATATCTAATGGCATACCTGAATTCCTTTTTGTTTTCAAATTGAAGAATTTTTTCAGGGAAATTTATTTCATGAATATCTTCAGTAATTTCTTCTGCATTGATGTTAATTTTCTTAGATTTTTTGCTAAAGAAAAAGTTTCCATCTTTTGAAATAAAATAGCTGATGATGATGTAAAGTAAAAAACCTACTAATAAAAAGGCTAAAATTTTCAAAAACATACCTGTATAGTCTAAAGTCTTAGTACCATCTACCTCACCAAAGACACTTCTCAACCATTCTTGAATTTTTGCCAAAAGTTTTTGCCAAAGAGAAATTCTTGGTTTTGTAGTATTATAATTGAATTCTTCTGTTTGGTATTTTTTTCTGAAATTTTCTTTGAATTTTTTAGGATACAATGCATTGTCTGTAGTATAACCAGACATAATCATAGAATCTATTTTTCGAGAGGAATTGGAATTAGATTTTATTTCTACCGTATCTACCGCTATTTCTTCTACATAGTTATCTTGAGCTTTAAAAAAATTAAAACTCAACAAAAAAATTAAAAATAAAAAACTATTAGACTGCACTGCTTCCTATGGTGTCAATTTCTAGCATATCTACACTTCTATGAAGGTCTGTTCTGCTGTCATAATACATCAATCCAGCATTGATGTAGATAATATTAGAAAGCAACAAACTCATTATTATAGATACTAAATAAACAATGAATAAAAGAATCATTAGAATAGGATTAGAACCATTTTCAGCTCCTTGGTCTATTGGTGCTGCAAAGGCTGTTCCTGCAATGATAGACATGGGAAGCATGGTAAATACGTAAGAAATGACATTCATAATTATATAAATGATAACAACTGACCCAAAATAATTCCAAAATTTAGAAAATTGAATTCTAAAACCTTCGCTTAAAGAATCAATAAAACCTTTGTTGGTGGTGAAGTAATCAAAAAAAGTAAAATTAGAAATATTGGCAAAAACAGGCAGTATAAACAAAAAAAGAAAAATACCTATTACAATAAACATTAGCGCTACAGATATCAAAGATGCAATAACAATTATAGGTAATAAAGTGATTAATGACCATAAGAAGAACTTAAAAAACTTACCTACATTTTTCTTAATATCACTCACCATTTCATCTGTTGTTATGTCTTTATTCCCTGTTTCTGCAAGCCTTTTTAGATAAAGTACAGGGAATGTATAATTCACTAATGAAAGCATCAAAATGATTAAAAACATTAATACACCTAAAACGATAAGCGAACCCATATTTTCTGTAAAATATTGCTCAAATAGATACGAACTGCTTCCTTGCATATTAGAATTGAATAGCATTGGGAAAACATCTTTGAAAGCAAAAACTATCACTACAACCAATAAAATGATAATTAAACCATTAATCATCAAATAGTTTTTGAAGTAATTTTTGCCATGTTCTTTGAAGAAGTTGAAGGTGTCACTTATTAATTCTCCGAACTGTCTTTTCTTGTAAATTTGCATCATGGTTTTAATTTTTTTTGTAAAATAAATGGATATATCAAATAATAATAACCAATAACGGAGAGTGTACCGAAAATGATAATTAAATTCAATAGTAAATTCATTGAAAGAGCATATCTCGTTACAAAAGCTTCTAAAATACCAGCAACAAACGTAAATGGTACTGTGCTAAGAAAAATTTTGAAACTATCTTTAAACCCTATTTTAAAAGAATTAATTCTAGAAAATGTTTTAGGAAAAAGCACCGAAGCACCAAGAATTAGACCTGCAGTAGCCTCTATCACCATACTGAAAATCTCAAAAACACCATGCACCCAAATTCCTCTAGCACTTTGCCCTAATTCTCCCTGCGTTTGAAAAAAATATTGAAAAGAACCCAGCATTACAGAGTTTTGGGCTAGAGCATATACTGTACCCAACCCTATAAAAACTCCATAAATATAAAGCTTTGCCCCTACATACAAATTATTGTAAATTATCGCAATGGCCGATCCCCAATTAGAACCACTTTCGTAAATTGCTATAGGATTACCTTTCTTGATATTCTCTAAAGTTACATTTACATATTCTTCACCAAGAATTAGTTTTACAAAATCCGCATCATAATGTGCAGAAATAACTCCTATTAAAGTAAATAACGTAAATAAGCCAAACGCATAAAACAAATATCTCTTATACTTATAAATTAATTCAGGAACTTCTCTTTTGTAAAAATAGATTAGTTTATTTTCCTCAACTCTTTTGGTTTTGTAAATTTTCTGGAAAATTAGTGTAGAAAGGTGATTAAGATATACCGTAGTTTTACTTTTAGGATAGTAAGTTTGTGCAAAAGATAAATCATTGATAAGATTAATGTATAGAGATGACAACTCGTCAGGATTTTTTTTCACTTTTCCTGAAATTACATGCTCTATTCCCAACCATTTTTCTTTATTTTGCTTAATAAAAGCTACCTCTCTCATAATCTATTGCTAAAATAAAAAAAAAATGGCTCAAATAGAAATTAATACTTCACAAAATGTAAATTTAACTTTCAATGTGGCAAGCATAGGAGAAAGAATCCTTGCTTTTTTTATTGATTTACTCATAAAAATAGCAGGAATGTTCGTCATCTTTTATTCCCTTTTCGAGATTTTCAATTTTGAAACTTACACCAGAGAATGGGATGACTTCTCTATGTACGCTGTATTTATCTTGATTTCATTACCTTTTGATTTCTATACTTTAGCAATGGAAAGTCTAATGGAAGGACAAACCTTAGGTAAAAAAATTCTTAAAATTAAAGTCGTAAAAGTAGATGGTTACCAAGCCAATTTCGGTGATTATCTCATTAGGTGGACTTTTAGAATAATAGACGTTTATATCAGTTCAGGCATGGTAGGCCTCATTACAATGATTGTCAACAAGCACAACCTTAGATTAGGAGACATAGCTTCCGGTACTGCCGTTATTTCTCTCAAAAACAACATCAATATTTCGCACACCATTTTAGAAAAAATCAGCACAGATTACGTGCCCACTTTCCCTCAAGTTATCGCTCTTTCTGATAATGACGTCAGAATCATCAAAGAAAATTTCATCAAAGCAAAAAACGGACAAGACCGCATTATCATAAGTAGACTTACCAATAAAATCCTAGAAACCTTAAAACTCAATAGAGACGACATACCTCTCACCGAAAGCAAATTCATAGACACCGTCATTAAAGATTATAATTTCTACACAGGCAAAGACTTTTAATTTTTTTGGGCAGCTTTTCCGTCCTCCGTTCCCGCTTTTTTGTAAATTAGCCTTAGCTAATTCCATCAAAATTTACAAAAAGAGCTCCACTCAGGCCGGGCTGCACCATTCAACCAATCACAAAAAACCTAAAAAAATGAATACAACCTTTGAAAATCACAAAAACGGAAACGGCGGTTTTATCTCCCTAAAAAACGAAACCGAAGAAATTGGCAGAGCTACTTATACCATTTCCCCCGAAAATAATTTATTAATCATTTCTTACGTAATGGTATATCCCAAATTTGGCGGACAAGGTTTCGGAAAAAAATTAGTAGAAGAATCTATACAATTTGCCAGAGAAAACAAGTGGCAAGTAAACCCGCATTGTTCTTACGCACGTTCTGTAATGACAAGAATGCAAGGCATAGAAGATGTTTTCACCAAATAAAAAAGTCGCAAAATTTGCGACTTTTTAGTTTTATAGAGAATCCATCAATTCATCTGTAATTTCCATATTGTGGTAAACGTTTTGCACATCATCATCCTCTTCGAAACGATCTAGCATCTTCATATTCGCTTTAAATTGATCTTCGTTTACTTCTTTTGTATTGTTGGCAATTCTTTGCAATTCTGCACTTTTAGCTTCAATTCCTAGCTCATCTAATTTATGAGACATAGAACCAAAATCTTCAAAAGCTGTAGTAATCATCACTTCTTCTTCATCACTATCTATTTCTTCTGCACCACCATCAATCATTTCCATCTCAAAATCATCCCAATCCATTTTGATTAAAGATTTATCAATAGTAAAAATTCCTTTTCTGTCAAAGATAAAAGCTAGTTCACCATTCTTACCAAGATTTCCATCAAATTTATTGAAAATAGCTCTTACATTAGCCACAGTTCTGGTAGGATTATTGGTAGTACACTCTACGAAAAACGCAACGCCACCTTGTCCGTAACCTTCATAAGTAACCTCATCATAATGTTCAGCGTCTGCACCGGAAGCTTTTTTTATTGCCCTTTCTACATTATCTTTAGGCATATTAGCTCCTTTAGCATTTTGAATGCATCTTCTAAGAGCAGGGTTAGATTCGGGATCAGGACCGCCAGCTTTTACAGCGATAGCGATATCTTTCCCAATTTTTGAAAAAGTTTTGGCCATTTTATCCCAACGGGCCATTTTTGAAGCTTTTCTATATTCGAATGCGCGTCCCATAATTATAAATTTACGAATGCAAAAATACAAAATTTAGCACAAAAAAACACCCTCAAAAATGAGGGTGCTTATTATTTTGAAAAATAATTAATTATTTTTTCTTTTTAGCTGGAGCTTTTTTAGCTGGAGCAGGAATATCATGTTTAGGTAATGATTCCCAAAGAGAAGTAATTTCTTCAACTACTACTTTTCTGTCTTTTAATCTAGCTTCATCAGATGCAGTTGCTGGCTCTGTAGCTTGAGCAGATCCAACTCCTCTAGATTTTAATTGATCAGCAGATACACCTCTAGCTTCTAGAGCTTTAACTACAGCAGCAGCTCTTTCTCTTGAAAGTTTTAAGTTGTAAGCATCAGATCCTTTTTTATCAGTATGACCGATTACTAAATATTTACCGTTACCATATTGTTTAAGATATGCAGCAGCAGCATCTAATTTAGGTTCAGCCTCTGGTCTTAATGTAGCTTTGTTAAAGTTGAATAAGATGTCTTTAAGTTGTCCTGTTACATCTTCAGCTACTTTTCTTGGGCAACCTTTAAGCTCAACTAATCCAGGAACTGTAGGACACTCATCATCTTTGTCTAATACACCGTCTCCGTCTGTATCTGGCCAAGGACAACCTTTGTTTTCTACTGGACCTGCTACGTTAGGACAAGCATCATCTTTATCTAATACACCGTCGCCATCAGTATCTGGCCAAGGGCAACCATTGTTTTCTACTGGACCTGCAACTTCAGGACAGTTATCATCTTTATCAGCGATACCATCACCATCAGTATCTGGACATCCTTGGAATTGAGCTAAACCAAATACATCTGGACAAGCATCATCTTTGTCTTTAATACCATCTTTATCTCTATCGTTGTTTCCAAATCTGAATAAGATAGAAGCTCCAGCTTGCCAGAAGTTGATATCACCTCCTTTGTTAGTTGGAGAAGAAACATAATCACCTTGTAAATTTAAACCAAAGTTTTTAGTTAACCAGAAATTAGAACCGATACCTCCTGCTGCAGTGAAGTGATTAGCTTTTACTAAATCACCATCTTTGTTAACAAGACCTGTACCTTCATAATCATGTCTTAAATAATTAGCTCCTACTCTTAAGTATGGATCAAACCAAGATTCTTCATTCCAGAAACCAGCTAATTTAAATTGTAAACCAAGACCAGTTTGTAAGAAGAATTCTTTACCCATTCCAACTTTCTTATTATCAACATTACCAACTGTAGTAAGCCAATCTAAAACAAAAAACTTGTTTAAGTTTCTAGCAACAGTTAATCTTGATAATGGTGGAGTAATTGTAAAATTATTGATTTTATAAAGTTCTCCTCCGTTACCACCGAATGCAGTAGAGAAAACATCTCCAAATTTACCAGTAGCAACGTGATTCTCACCATGTGCACCTACTCCAATAACCCACGGGTTAGAAGTAGTTTGAGCGAAAGCAGTAGAGGCAAATGATAATGCCAATGCTGTAATTCCTAATTTTAGATTTTTCATAGAATTAAATGATTAAATAATTGATAATGCAAAATAAACACAAATTCTCGTTATAAACAAAGTTTTTTTAAACTTTCTTGAGAATTCTTTCTAAATTTCTTTTATTTTCTCTGTTTTTAATAGTTTCTCTTTTATCAAATAGCTTTTTCCCTCTACCTAAGGCTATTAACAACTTTGCTTTTCCCCTGTCGTTTATATAAAGTTTCAACGGAACTATGGTATTACCAACATCCTTAAGTTTTCTTTCCCATTTTTGCAATTCCCTTTTGTGCAATAGGAGTTTACGCTCTCTTTTAATCTTGTGATTATAGAAAGTCCCTAATTTGTATTCATCTATACTCATATTAACCACAAAAAGCTCACCTTCAATAAATTGGCAAAAACTTTCTGTAATGGAAGCTTTTGAAGAACGTAAAGCCTTTATCTCTGTGCCAGTAAGCACAATCCCAGACTCTAACTGTTCGATTATTTCATACTCGAATTTAGCTCTTTTATTAAGAATATTTATTGTTTTTTCAATCTTCATAAACACTGCGTTTTGTAGCAATTATTATTCCAAATATACTAATTTTATTGACAAAAACCTGTTTTTAAACTTATTAAAATGATAATCAGAAAATTAAAAATTAGCATTCATCTTCGCATTGGGAACTCATATCCCAAAATCTTTTCTTAATTTTGCACCAAATTTACAAAACTTTATGTTAACAGTATCTAATTTATCATTACAATTCGGGAAAAGAGTACTATTTGACGAGGTAAACATCATGTTTACAAAAGGTAATTGCTATGGCATTATTGGTGCAAATGGTGCTGGAAAATCTACTTTTCTCAAAATTTTAACCGGAAAACAAGAGCCTACCACAGGAAATGTGTCTTTAGAACCTGGCAAAAGAATGTCTGTTCTAGAGCAAGACCACTTCGCATACGACAATTATACCGTATTAGAAACCGTTTTAAGAGGTAACAAAAAATTATTTGAAATCAAAGAAGAAATGGATGCGCTCTATGCAAAACCAGATTTTTCTGATGAAGACGGTATAAAAGCTGGCGAACTAGGCGTTATCTATGATGAAATGGGCGGCTGGAATTCTGAATCAGATGCACAGACTATGCTTTCAAACGTAGGTATTAAAGATGAAATGCATTGGCAAATGATGGGTGAATTAGAGAATAAAGATAAAGTAAAGGTTTTATTGGCTCAAGCTTTATTTGGAAATCCAGACGTTTTAATTCTAGATGAACCTACCAATGACCTCGATATAGATACTATTGCTTGGCTTGAAGATTTTTTAGCGGATTATGAAAATACCGTAATTGTAGTATCTCACGACCGTCACTTTTTAGATAGTGTATGTACACACATTGGTGATTTAGATTACTCTAAGTTGAACCTTTACACAGGTAATTACTCTTTCTGGTACCAAGCTTCTCAATTAGCAACTAGACAACGTCAACAAGCTAACAAAAAGGCAGAAGAAAAGAAAAAAGAATTACAAGATTTCATCGCAAGGTTTAGTTCTAACGTTGCTAAAGCTAAACAAGCAACTGCTAGAAAGAAAATGATTGATAAACTTAATATAGATGATATAAAGCCTACTTCTAGAAGATATCCTGCAATTATTTTTGAAATGGAAAGAGAAGCAGGTGACCAAATCTTAGAAGTAAAAGATTTAGAAAAAACTAAAGATGGCGAATTGCTTTTCTCTGATGTAGATTTTAAACTAAAGAAGGGTGATAAAGTGGCTATTATTTCTAAAAACTCATTGGCTATTTCAGAATTTTTCCAAATAATCTCTGGTAATTCTGCCGCTGATAAAGGGGAGTTCAACTGGGGAGTTACCACCAATCAATCTTACATGCCATTAGATAATACAGACTTTTTCCAAGACAAAAGTTTGAATTTAGTAGATTGGTTAAGACAATTTACAAAAAATGACGAAGAAAGACACGAGGAATTTATGCGTGGTTTCTTAGGAAGAATGTTATTCTCTGGTGACGAAGCTTTGAAGTCTTGTACTGTACTTTCGGGAGGTGAAAAAATGAGATGCATGTTCTCTAGAATGATGCTTCAAAAAGCAAACGTTTTACTTTTAGATGAGCCAACCAACCACTTAGACCTAGAAAGTATTACTACACTGAACAACTCGTTGTCAAACTTCAAAGGAAACATTTTATTGGCCTCTCATGACCACGAAATGCTACAAACCGTTTGTAACAGAATCATAGAACTTACACCAAAAGGTGTTATCGATAGAGACATGACTTACGATGAATATCTTGAAGATAAAAAAATAAAAGAACTTCAACAACAGATGTATTCATAAAAAAGTAAATTATTTTACATTGAAATTTACACTTATAAATGGTAAAACCGCTCAAAAACGAGCGGTTTTGTTATTAATTTCTTAGTTTGATTGTAACTGATGTATCGGCATTTTTCACCTGATCATATCTAGCATTACAAACCTGACCGCTCAGTCTATAAACTCCTTTTTTAACTACTACACCTCTTATTTTACCTGCAGCAATTGGCACTTTTTTATAATAGCCATTTCCGCTTACCGTAATTACAATATTGCATGCAGAAGCATTTTCTATTACAATTGCAGCATTACTACTAGCTGCGTCATCACTTAAAAGTTCAGACAAAACAGACGCAGAATCTTCTTGATAATTTGCTGCAACTTCCTGATATTCTCGTTCAGCTTGCGCAGAAGACGATGAACCATAGCCACCTCCTTGGTAAATCCCTGGCGAGCTCAAAATTGTTCCTAAAGAATCACAACTTATCAATAAAAATGACAAGAAGGAAATGTAAAATAGTTTTTTCATTTTTAAATAGTTTATAAAGTAAAGTTAATTTTTTTATAGAATTAATCTATAAACTTTTGTAAAATATTTTCTGTATTTTTGTGAGATTATGAGTTTAAAATGGATTTATAAACCTGAACCTGACGAAGAAATTGTAGACCGTATAAGTTCTTCAATTGGCTTTGGCACACTTGAATCTAAAATATTGGTTTTAAGAGATATAGACAATTATCAAAAAGCTAGAGAATTCTTCAAACCAAAATTAGAAGACATCCATAGTCCGTTTTTAATGGCTGATATGCAAAAAGCTGTAGAACGTATAGCCTCTGCAATAGAAAACGGTGAAAAAATTCTAGTTTACGGTGATTATGACGTAGATGGCACCACAGCGGTAGCTCTTATGTACCTTTATCTTTCAAAAATTGTTGGCAAAAAATACCTTGATTTTTATATTCCTGATAGAAATTTAGAAGGCTACGGCGTATCAGATGAAGGAATAAATTATGCTAAAGAAAATAATTTCAGTTTAATAATAGCGCTAGACTGCGGTATAAAAGCCATTGACAAGGTAGATTACGCCAATTCTCTAGGTATAGATTTCATTATCTGCGACCACCATTTACCAGGAGATGAGCTACCAAAAGCAGTTGCTGTTTTAGACCCAAAAAGAAACGATTGCAGATATCCTTACAAAGAACTTTCTGGCTGTGGAGTTGGCTTTAAGCTTTGTCAAGGTCTCAATACCATTTATAAAATTCCTGAAAGCGAACTTTATGATTTAACAGACTTGCTTGCCATTTCTATTGCTGCAGACATTGTAGCAATGACAGGCGAGAACAGAGTTTTGGCGAAACTTGGCCTTAAAACTTTAAGAAAAACCAGAAATCTTGGCTTGAGACTTCTAATTCCACAAGAAAAAATTTCAACGTTTGACATCTCTAATATCGTTTTCGAGATTGCTCCGAAAATTAATGCCGCTGGTAGAATTTCTCATGGTAAAGCTGCTGTAAAATTGATGATTTCTGAAAATTTAAAACAAGCTCACGAAATTGTGAGTGACATTTTAGATTTAAATGATTCTAGAAGAGAATTAGATGCCAACATCACCATTTCGGCAACCAATCAAGTAGTTGAAACCAATCAAGAAAATAATTTTTCTACCATAGTTTATCATCCAGAATGGAATAAGGGTGTAATTGGCATTGTAGCTTCCAGACTTACAGAAGTCTATTACAAACCTACTCTAGTTTTTACTGATGGTAATAATGGTGAAATGGTAGCTTCTGCCAGAAGTGTTTCTGATTTTGATGTACACGAAGCTCTAGACCTCTGCAGTGAGTATTTCTTAAAATTTGGTGGTCATCAAGCTGCTGCCGGACTTTCTATGGAAAAAGACAAGTTCGAAGCTTTTAAAATCAAATTTGAAAAAGTAGTTGCTGAAAGAATAAAAGAACATCAAAAAGAACCTTCTATTAGCATAGATACGACCATTGAAATAGAAGACCTCAACCGTGAGTTTTTTAATTTTCATAGAAAATTAGCACCTTTTGGGCCGCATAATATGAAACCCGTTTTAGAATTAAAAAATCAAAAAGTCTCTGGTTATGTAAAAACAATGGGTAAAGATGGCGGTCATTTAAAATTCTACATTCACCAACCGGTTTCGGGTAGAAATATAGAGTGTATCGGTTTCAAACTAGGTGATTATATGGAAGATTTCAAAACCAAATCTTTCGACCTAGCCTTTACGGTAGAAGAAAACCACTGGAAAGGAAATGTAACATATTATTTGAATATTCGTGATGTGAAATTTCATTAGAGATACGAGATACTTGTTACGAGGTAATAACTTGGAATTCAAAACTCGAACCTAAATATATGAAAAAAATCGGACTCTTTTTTGGCTCATTTAATCCCATACATATTGGCCATTTGATTTTGGCAAACTACATTTTAGAAAATTCTGATATGGAAGAACTTTGGTTTGTAGTTTCACCTCAAAATCCCTTTAAAGACAAAAAATCTCTTTTGAGCGACCACAATAGACTAGACATGGTGCAATTGGCGGTGAAAAATTACCCAAAAATGCGTGCATCTAACATAGAATTTTCTTTACCAAAGCCAAGTTATACCATAGATACACTTACCTATCTCAAAGAAAAGTATCCTGATTATTCTTTCGCATTAATTATGGGAGAAGACAACCTGGATTCTTTACCCAAATGGAAAAATTCTGAAAAATTGGTTTCAGACTATCAAATTATTGTTTATCCGAGAACTTTCGAAGGAGAAAAAAAAGACAGTGAATATCTAAAGCATCAAAATATTCATCAAATAAATGCTCCAATTATAGAACTTTCTGCCACAGAAATCCGAAATATGATTAAGGAAGGCAAAAATGTGAGACCAATGCTTCCGCCAGAAGTCTTTGAATATTTAGATGGGAGCAGTTTTTATAAATAAGTTGGGCGATGGAAGCTGGAAGTTTTTGTAGATTATTTTAAAATGTTGTTTCCAAGATATTTATTCAGCAATGGAATAAATCTTTATTTTTGCAACTCCTAATCCGAACCACGTAACTCATAACTCTATGAACTTCATCGAAAATTTTTTCTCAAAATATCCTCAAGAAAAACTTACAAAATGGTTTCACCAAGTTTGTATTGCAGAAGCAATCTCTTGGTTGCTGCTATTCTCTGCAATGGTCTGGATTCGAGAGGATAAAGATGGGATTTTACCTATTATTTACATCAGCGTAATGGGAAGCATTCACGGTTTGTTTTTTACATTGTATCTACTTTTGGCTGTGCCTGCAAGAAAAATCTACCATTGGGATGACGAAGATTCTGTTTTTGCACTTTTAGCCGCATTTTTTCCTTTGGCTACCATTTGGATTGAAAAAAAATTAGCGAGATTTGATAGAGATTAATAAAATGATAGTTTTTTCTAATAGTTAAGTGGAATTTTTCCACTTTTTTTATTTCTAAATGTAACACTTCCATTATTTTAATTGTCTTTTCATTTAAGGATAAAACTTTCAGTTAAAATTTTTACCATTGAAAATCAAGCAATTAAACCAAATTTTAAAATTTAACACTACTTTGTATTGCATAATACTAAAATATTAACATATCTTTGCAATGTAAATTATTAAACAAAACAAATATCTATTTAAAACTTTCAACTAAACACCACAAAAAAGCCGCAGAACAAAAACCTATAAAACACCAAATCACAAAATAGTAACCAAACTGCGGCTTTTTACATTGAAAACAAATTATTATGAAAAGAATCACCATCACTGTAGCATTATTTACTTTGATTTTCACCAATGCTCAACAAGTAAAAAAAGACTCCACAAATACTAAAGAAATACAAGGAGTAACCATGACCAAAAAGGTTTTTCAGAAAAAAGCTGATAGAATGGTCTTTGACGTAGCTGCATCACCAATCGCAAAAGGCACTACAGGTTTTGATCTCTTGAAAGAAACCCCTATGGTTTCTTCTACGGACAATTCTACGCTTAAAATTTTAGGAAAAAATGAATCTATTATTTTCATAAATGGCAGAAAATCTAACATGGAACCTGAAGCTGTGATAGAAATGCTAAAAAATATGCCTTCCGAAAACATTTCTAAAATTGAAGTCATTACAATGCCATCAAGCGAATTTCAGGTAGAAGGAAACCAAGGAATCATCAACATTATTCTTAAGAAAAAACCAACAGATGGAACCAATGGAAACATAAGGTTCGAGGATAACCAAGGATATTACAATAATCCCTCTGGCTCTGTAACAATTAATTACAGAAAAGATAAATTAGGAATAAGTGGTAGCATAAATGGAGGTAAATACACCCAACAACAATACTATATCCTGAGCAATGGAAATAAAGACTTTAAACAAACTTCTGAAGGAAACGTTACCGGACCTAGAACTTATTTAGGAGGATATATCAATCTAGACTACCAAGTAAATGAAAGACAAAATTTAAGTTTTTCTTATAACCACAGAAACAGATGGGGAAATAATTTCCGCTCTAATCTTTACAATGAATTAACAACTTATACTGGTGGAACTGCCAACATTCTAGAAAGAACCAGAACTGAAAACTTAACAGAAGATAACAGCACTAATGACTCTTTTAATCTCAATTACGAATTAAAAACTGATGATAAAGGAAGTAAACTTAGTTTAAGCTCTTCTTATCTTCATTATAATAAAACTGAAGACAATGTTAATAACACCTATGAATTAGACGCTAACAAAAATATTATAAATACCAAGTTAAAATTCTTACAAAAAACCCCTTTGGTGATTGATAATTTAGGATTTCTTGCAGACTATGTTCAAAAACTTAAAAATGAATACACACTAAGTTTTGGAGCAAGCTATAATACCACCAAAACGGACAGTGACACTTATTACGAAAACCTAATTCCTCCCACCGGAAAAGACCCAAATCAATCTAATCACTTCATATATAGAGAAAAAATAACAGGAGTTTATCTAACTTTAGAAAAAAACTTTGGAGAAAAACTATCCGGAAAAATAGGCACCCGTTTTGAAAACACGAATGCTGATGGAAATGTAATTGATAAGAACATCAATATTGAAAGAAATAATAATAATTTCTTACCATATCTAAGCGTAAATTATAACCCAACTCAGAACCACAACATCTCTTATAGCTTTGGCAGTAGAGTAAGCAGACCTGCTTTTTGGGCGCTAAATCCCGCTAGAATTTACCTTACTGCTACCAACTATGTACAAAATAACCCTTTCACAAAACCTGAAATCTATTATAATAATGAATTGATGTATATGTACAAAAATTCTTATTTCATAACTGCTTCATACAATTACACCTCTAATGCATCAGAGCAAATCCCATTACATGGAGTAAATCAAAACGGCGACAATGTCTTAGCATATATAAGAAGTAATTATGGTAACAAACAAGAATTTGGGCTTACGTTTGGACTTCAAAAACAATTTTTCAAAGGAATCTGGAGTGCTAATCACACGCTTACTTTAGGTCATAATACTTATAAAGGCTCTGTAGATGGTGATCCTACTGATACACAAAATTTAGTAACTTTTGAAAAAAACGTCATTGATAAGTCAGCAAATTATTATCAATTACAAGTGATTAATAATATAAGATTAAGTTCTAAAAAAGATTGGTTCTTGGGTGCAAATTACTTCTACTTATCACCTCTTGAAATAGAAATTGGAAGATTAAAACCCATTCATGGTGCAGAAATTTCTTTGAAGAAAATAATGGATAACTGGACTTTCAATTTACAATTAAGAGACGTTTTCGGTACTAATAGAAACAGAATTTACGGAGAAGATGGTAGTGGAAACTATAACACAGTAGACCAAAATCCTTATAACAGACAGTTGGTTTTTACAGCTACATATAATTTCGGCAATCAAAAACTTCAAAAAGTAAGAAAAGCTGAAGGTGCAAATGAAGAAATCAAACAAAGAACCGGCGGAAATTAATTTTAACTAAAAAACAATGAAAAAAATATTTCTATTTCTCCTCATAAGTTTGGCATTTTACAATTTGCCAGCTCAAAAATTCGAAAAAAAATTAGATAGCCTAATTTCTGTAGAATTTAAAGAAAAAGATGGTCCTGGTCTTGTTTTTCTGGTATCAAAAAACGGAAAAGCAATCTATGAAAAGGCTATAGGAAAAGCCAATCTAGAATTAAATGTAGATTTAAAAAATGAAAATGTTTTCCAGATTGCTTCTATGACCAAACAATTTACCGCTGTTGCTATTTTGATTTTAGAAGAACAAGGCAAATTAAATGTGAATGAAACTGTATCTAAGTACATACCTGATTACCCGAATGGAGACAAAATCACGATTCATCATCTTTTAACACATACCTCAGGGATTAAAGATTTTACTAAAATAAAAGCCTTAAAGGATATTTCTCAAAAAGAAATGACTCCAGAGATGATGGTAGATTTTTTTAAAAATGAAAAAGTAGATTTCTTACCTGGCGAAAAATTTGAATACAATAATTCTGGTTATGTTCTTCTTGGATATATCATAGAATTAGTATCAAAAGAATCTTACGAAAATTTCCTTAAAAAAAATATTTTCGATAAAGCTGGAATGAAAAACACTTTTTATGCTACCGATAGACAAATCGTTAAAAATAGAGCTTATGGATATCACAAAAAAGAATCTGGTTATGTAAACAAAACAGTAATCAGCTATAGCATTCCTTTTTCTTCGGGTGCATTAATGTCGACATCAGCAGATTTATTGAAATGGCAAAACGCCTTAACTCAAAATAAATTATTAAAAAAAGAAAACTTAGAAAAAGCTTTTAGAAAAAACCATCTTAACAACGGAGAAGAATTTTCTTACGGCTATGGTTGGCATTTAAAAGATATAAAAGGAATCCCAACCAGAGAACATGGCGGTCATCTTTTCGGGTTCAAATCAATGGCAGTTTATATTCCATCTAAAGATATTTATGCAGTTACGCTCAGCAATTGTGATTGTAATTCACCAACAGAAATTACAAAGAAAATAGCAGAAATTATGCTTAAGAATTATTCAAACTAAATTATTTCTCATATTAAATTTTTCTCACCAACTCACTGTATATTACAGTGGGTTTTCTATTTTTGTAAGATGATATATAGACCAGCAAACACACAAGACATTCCACAGATACAATTTGTAAGAAATTCAGTTAAGGAAAACCAACTATCTAATCCGGCTTTAATTCCTGATGAAATGGTAGAAGAATTTATTACCAAACGTGGAAAAGGTTTCGTCTGTGAATTAGACAACAAAATTGTAGGATTTTCGATTGTAGATTTCGTAGAAAATAATGTTTGGGCGCTATTTATCTTACCAAATTCTGAAGGAAAAGGCATTGGTAAAAAACTCCATCAACTAATGCTAGATGAATATTTCAACAAAACCAAAGAAACCATTTGGCTTTCTACAGAGGCTAATTCTAGAGCAGAAACCTTTTACAAAAAACAAGGCTGGAAAAACGCTGGCTTTCACGGAAACGAAGTGAAATTTGAAATGAGTTTTGAAGATTGGGGAAAATAAAAGCACCGAAAACTTCAGTGCTTTATTCCATAACATTATTTATTTCTTCTCCAAAAAAACCTCAGCCAACATACATCTTGCACTTCCACCTCCATTGGTTTCTATAGTCTCTAAATCTGAATAAATAATTTCAGAATATTTCTCAATGTTCGAAATTTGTTCTGTTGTTAAAGATTGATATGCCGATTGAGACATCACCAAAAATTTCTTGCCTTCAGAATTCTGTACTTGAAGCATATTTCCTGCGAATTGTTGCATTTGGTTTTCAGAAATTTCTATGATTTCTTTCCCTGAATTTACTATAGTATTCACCACTTTTACTCTTTCCATTTCGTCATCAATACAATCTAAACAAATCACTACGAATTGATCTGCAACGCACATCATTACATTGGTGTGATAAATTGGTAATCTTTCATTGTTAGCTGTTTGATAAGAATGAAAAACCACAGGATTAAAACCAAATTTTTCACAAAAATCACGGAATAATTGTTCATCAAGTCTTAAAGAAACTGAACCATAAGCCAATTTATTCTCGTGATCGAAAATCATACTTCCTGTTCCTTCCAGAAATTTTCCTTCGTTTTCAGGAGCAGATAAGTCTATAATTTCCTTCACTTTGAAATCGTTTTGTAGCATTTCTAAAATATTATTTCTGCGTTCCCAACGCCTGTTTACGGCACACATTGGGTAGAGAACTACCGTTCCGTCTTGATGCATAGAAATCCAATTATTTGGGAAAATAGAATCTGGTGTGTGAGGTTCTAAAGTATCTTTCACCGTAATAACATTAATACCTTTGCTTCTTAGTTTTTCTACAAAATTGTTGAATTCTTGCAACGCCTTCGTTTGCGTTTCAGCATTCTCTGAATTGATTTGAAAGTAATTATTTTGTGCAGTTTCGGCATTGAAACCAAAAGCTGCTGGTTCAATCATAAGAACAGTATCTGTAGTTTGCATTTTCATAAATTTTGGTGCTCAAAAATACAAAAACAAAACGTCGTTTCACTAAAAGTAAAACGACGTTCAAAAAAACAGTTAAAAATTATTAAATATCAATTTTAAAGCGATAATCCATCTAAAACTTAGATTCATTTGATGAAAATCATCGCTAAAAATGGCTTTTAAATTTACTTTTTAATGCAAAACTTCTATCAAAACAAAAGAAACTTCTTCGGAATTCTGAGAAAAAATCTCCTTTAAATTTTTAAAACTAATGTCTCCCACAAAATAACCTTGCTCTTTGTTTCCGTAATATTCTTCAATATTTTCAAAATACGGTTGAAATTTATCTGCATCTTTTGAAGGATGTCTGAAAAGAACTTTCAAGTTAAAATCCTCTGTTAATTTCAGATTTTCTGAGTTCTCAATTTTTTTGTATTCATATTTGTAATCATAAGCCAAAGCAGAAATATCAGACAATACCGCACTTGCAGTAGGCAGAGAACCTGCGCCTCTTCCGTAGAAAAACTGTTTGTCTGCAAAAGCAGTTTGCACTTTCACTCCATTGAAAACATCATTCACAGTAGAAAAAGTATCGGTAGATTTTACAAATTTCGGAATCACCAATGCCGCAACTTCTTCCTCATTTCTTTTTTGGGCATACGCCAACAATTTAATTTGAAGATTCTTTTCTTTGGCATATTTAATTTCTAAATCTCCCAAATTCTGAATTCCTACATTGAAAACATCTTCAGGAACGGTTTTAATTCCAAAAGAATGTGCCAGCAAAATCTGTAATTTAGAACGCGCATCAAAACCACCTGTGTCTAGAATCGGGTTGCTTTCTGCATACCCTTTTTCTTGTGCTTCTTTCAAAGCTTCATCAAAACTGAGATTATCTTGAAAAGTTTTGGTCAAAATATAATTGGTAGAACCATTTACAATTCCTTGTATAGATTGCAGAAAATCGTTGTTATAATATTCTTCCAGATTTCTGATGATAGGAATACTTCCGCAAACCGCCGCTTCGTACAAAAACGGAACATTATATTTCTTTTGCAATTCATACAATTCCTCGAAATGTTCTGCAATCAATTTTTTGTTGGCCGAAACCACTGCTTTTCCTTTTTTCAAAGCAGTTGTTACAATTTCGTAGGCCGCATCTGCATCGTCTATCAACTCTACCACTACATTTATCTCATCATCATTTAGGATTTCATTTTTATCATAATGAAAATGTTCTGGTGAAATATTTCTTTTTTTATCTTTATTTTTTACCACAATTTTTTTAATGGTTGCATCCACTGTTTTGCTTTTGTGTAGCACATCATAAAGTCCGGTTCCTACCACACCATAACCAAACAATCCTATTGTTAATTTTTTACTCATTTTTTTTAATTTTTATTTTGGCGCCTATTTCCTCGTTCCGCTCCCGCTTCCCAAAAACAGATTTTTAAATTCTTTAAAAAATCTGTTTTCGGGAGAGCTCCGCTCAACTCGGGGCGCAGTTACCCTATTTTTTTAACTTTTCTGAAAAAACTTAGAAGATGTTAGCTTTTTCAGAACCATTCATTTGATTTCTATTGAATCTAGAATCCTACAAAAAATCAAAATGTTTTTTTAACAAAGTTTTTATCTTATCCGTTTCCAAAAGAAAACCATCGTGTCCATATTTAGACTTAATTTGTTCATAAACAGCGTTTTCCATATTTTTTGCAATATACTGTTGTTCATTCACAGGGAAAAGAATATCACTATCAATCCCAATCACCAAAGTTTTAGCAGTAATTTTTGACAAAGCTTTTTCTAGAGAGCCTCTATTTCTGCCTACATTATTAGAATCCATCGATTTTGAAAGAGAGTAATAGGCACTAGGTGTAAATCTTTTTCTCAACTTTTCACCCTGATATCTTTGGTAAGAAGCAGCTGAAAAATCATCCGCCGCATTAATATCGTCTACCTGACTGTATTCGTAGGTTTTATAATTTCTGTAAGAAAGCATTGCTATTGCTCTGGCTGCATCTAGACCTTTTTCTCCTAATTCTAGCGCCATTCTTTGCGCTTCGTTGAAGGCAATTCCCCAAGAAGAATGTTTGCAATTGGTAGCAATTACAAATAAATTTTTGATAAAATCAGGATTAATGATGCTCCATTCTAGACATTGCATTCCGCCAAGAGAACCTCCTAAAAGAAAATCTATAGAAGAAATTTTAAGAGAATCTGCCAATTTTTGATGCGCCGAAACCATATCTCTCACCGTAATCAGTGGTTTTTCTTCCTCGCATTCAAAAGTAGTTCCATAGCAAGAGCCCAAAACATTAGCACAAATAATGGCGTGTTTATCGGTATTGAAGATTTCGTCTTTACCAATCATTTCTGGCCACCAAGTTTCTGCATCAGAATTGGCTGTAAGTGCGTGACAAATCCAAATAATTTTTTCGGCGTTATCTATATTTCCATAGACATTGTACGCAATTCTCACATTGCGAATTAACGTTCCATTTTCGAGAACTAAGTCTCCTATTTCTAGATATTCTAACATTTTTTTAAGTTCAGATTTCAAGGGTTTTATAAATTTTAAACCGTAAATCGAAGATTCGACGAAGTCAAAAGCATCAAGTTTATATCGTAAATCAAAAATCGTAATTCGTAAATTCTTAGATTTTAGAAAAAGATTGCTCTAAATCTGCGATAATATCATCAATATGCTCAATTCCTACACTTAGTCTCACCTGACCTGGAGTAATTCCTGCACTTAATCTTTCTTCGTCAGAAAGTTGTTCGTGCGTGGTAGAAGCAGGATTAATGATTAAAGTTTTGGCATCACCTACATTGGCTAAATGTGAGATGAGTTCTAAATTATCGATGAATTTCACAGCTGCATCTTTTCCGCCTTTTACTTCGAAATTAAGAACACCTCCGAAACCATTTTTCAAATATTTTTTTGCGTTTTCATAATCTGGGAAACTTTCTAATCCTGGGTATAACACTTTTTCTACTTTCGGGTGATTTTCTAAATATTTTGCCACTTTCAAAGCATTTTCTACCGTTCTTTCTACTCTCAGAGACAATGTTTCTACACCTTGAAGCAATAAAAACGAATTAAATGGAGAAATAGCAGGCCCGAAATCTCTAAGACCTTCTACTCTAGCTTTGATGATGAAAGCAATATTTCCGAAAGGCCCATTTACTCCGAAAACATCAGTAAATTTCAAACCGTGATAACCATCAGAAGGTTCTGAAAGAAGTGGAAACTTCCCGTTACTCCAATCAAAATTACCTGCGTCTATGATAATTCCACCAATCGAAGTTCCGTGTCCGCCAATCCATTTTGTAGCAGATTCTATTACAACATTTGCTCCGTGTTCAATAGGACGGAAAAGATAACCTCCAGCTCCGAAAGTATTGTCAACAATCAAAGGAATGTTATGTTTTTTTGCAACGGCAGAAATAGCATCGAAATCTGCAACATTAAGCGTAGGATTTCCGATGGTTTCTAAATACAAAGCTTTGGTATTTTCATCTATTAGTGCTTCGAAATCTTCTGGATTGTCATCTTTTGCAAATCTGGCTTCGATACCAAATTTTTTGAAAGAAACTTTGAATTGGTTGTGACTTCCTCCGTACAAATAAGGAGAAGTAACGAAATTATCTCCATTTTGTAGAATATTGGTGATGGCGATAAACTGCGCTGCGTGACCAGAAGCTACAGCTAAAGCAGCAACTCCACCGTGCAAAGCGGCAATTCTTTTCTCAAAAACATCTGTGGTAGGATTCATCAATCTGGTATAGATGTTCCCGAATTCTTTCAGTCCGAAAAGATTGGCAGCATGTTCTGCACTGTTGAATGTATAAGAACTGGTTTGGTAGAGTGGAACTGCTCTAGAATTGGTGTCTGTGTCAACTTGTTGACCTGCGTGTAACTGTAAAGTTTCAAATTTTAAATTGCTCATTTTTTAAATTTTTTTAAAATTAATATTAGAGCAACCTATTTTTAGAAAATTCTTGACGAAAGAGCATAAAAAAACTCTTCCGACAAGTCGAAAGAGTTTGTATATAATTGATTATATAATCCAAAACTGATTTCTGACTTATCTTTCCCGAATATTTCGGGGTTGAATTTGGCACCTTACTATTATTTCTAATGCAGGTTGCCAAGGTTTCTCAGGGTCAATTCCCTCCACCTTTCTTAATAAGTTGCGTGTTTAATGATCTTTTTCTGAGTGCAAAGATAAAGACAAGTTTTCTAATTAAGCAAATTTTATAGATTTTTTTTGAAAATTTTTATAAAAAAATGTCTAGGAAAAAAATAAATAGATTAAATTTTCTTGCGTAACTAGCCCCGATTGCAACGGAAATCCTTTTATTTTTCTTTGATATAAGGAAAAATAAAAGATTGTAGTGGAAAGCGGGAAAAGCTTCTAAAAAATTTTATTCTCTTACCAATGGCATGGTAGAGCATCTGAGTAAACCACCCATTTTGGAGACTTCTCTGTACGGGATTTCTTCTACGGTGAAGCCCCAAACCTCTCTAAGGTGATTGTTCATTCTGGTAAAAGTATGGTCTGAAACTACTACTTCTGGTGAAATTGAGAAGATATTAGGATTCATTTCGAACATTTCTTCGTCTGTAATATTGAAGCAGTTTTCTTCTCCGAAAATGTCTACAATAAGCTCATAATCACTCTCGTCTACGAAGCCGTTTTTGTAAATAATGCATTTGTCTTTGCCAATTGGGTTGAACGTGCAATCTAAATGCAAAATGCCTTCGTAAGGAATTTTATCATTTTTTTTGAGGTCTAAATCTATGATTCTTTTTTTGGGGAAATATTCTTTTAGAATTTCTATGGCATATTCATTGGTTCTGGCGGTTTTGAAACTTCTGTAGTCTTCGCTGTAGCAAGTTCCTATGAAAAGATAATCGTTCCAAACGATTACGTCTCCGCCTTCTACGTGAGCGGTTTCTGGGAGATTGATAATTTTTCTCCATTCTACTTTTTCGAAAATTTTTCGGTAGGCTTCTTGCTCGTCTGCACGGTCTTTGATAACGTTTGAGATAATCATTTTATCTTCGATAACGAAGGCTACATCTCTTGCGAAAACTTGGTTGTAATCTTTAATAATTGCAGGGCGAAGGACTTCTACATCATATTTTTTAAGAACCGCCTCGAAAGCACTAACCTCCGAAATGATGTCTTCTTCTTTTGGATAAATATTATGTTCAATAGAATGATATGATTTTGCATCATAACTTTCTTCTAGAGTGGGAATAGCACCCATAGATTTTGGCTGCCCTAGAACTACTGATTTTAATTTTCCTGTTTCGTTTTTGATGTTAAGTTTCATCTGCAATAATTGAATTTTCGACGATAAAATTTTTGGTAATAATATCTAATTTTCACAAATTTATATAAAGGAATTGAGGTGAAAAAATTTTGCTGATAAAAACGAAAAACTCCCTATAAAAAGGGAGTTTTACAAAATTTTATTTAAATATTTAAGTTAATAGTCCTAAAAATTATCTGCTCTCCATAGGCACATAATCTCTTTGTTGTGCACCTTGGTAAACTTGTCTAGGTCTTCCGATTGGGTCTCCGTGAAGTCTCATTTCTTTCCACTGAGAAATCCATCCTGGTAATCTTCCTAATGCAAACATTACAGTAAACATTTCAGTAGGAATACCTAATGCTCTATAGATGATACCTGAATAGAAATCTACGTTTGGATACAATTGTCTTTCTACGAAGTAATCATCTTCTAAAGCTACTTTTTCTAGTTGCATAGCGATATCTAAAGCTTTGTCTTGAATTCCTAATTTGTTTAGTACATCATAAGTAGCTTTTTTAATGATTCTAGCTCTTGGGTCAAAATTTTTGTAAACTCTATGACCGAAGCCCATTAAACGGAAACTATCATTCTTATCTTTAGCTTTTGCTACATATTTTGCTACATCACCACTATCTTGTTCTATATGCTCTAGCATTTCTATTACTGCTTGATTAGCGCCACCATGTAATGGTCCCCAAAGTGCAGAAACACCTGCTGAGATAGAAGCAAACAAACCTGTCTGTGCAGAGCCTACCATTCTAACGGTAGAAGTAGAACAATTTTGCTCATGGTCTGCATGCAAAATTAATATTTTGTCTAAAGCATCTACTACTACAGGATCTAATTCAAAATCTTGATTAGGCATTCTGAATGTCATTTTGTAGAAATTCTCTACATAATTTAGATTATTATCACCATGGTTAAGAGGAAGACCTAATGTTTTTCTATAAGTCCAAGCGCAAAGGTGTGAAAATTTAGCCAATAGCATTTCTGCAGCGTGGTCTAAATCTTCTTTGTTTTTCACATTTACTGCTTTTGGGTTAAAAGCTGTAAGTGCAGAAGTAAGGGTAGATAAAACTCCCATAGGGTGAGCAGAACGAGGAAAAGCGTCTAAAATTTTCTTCATCTCCTCTGCAACATAATTATACTTATTTATATTCTTTTGAAATTGTAGAAATTGTTCCTGATTAGGCAATTCTCCGTGAAGTAATAGATACATTACTTCAGTAAAATTTGACTTTTCTGCAATTTGCTCAATAGGATAGCCTCTATAAAAAAGTTCTCCTTTGTCTCCGTCTAAATAAGTGATATCACTTAAGGTTGCTCCAGTATTTTTATATCCTAAATCTAAAGTAATAAGACCGGTTTGATCTCTCAGTTTTGAGATATCAATACCTCTATCACCAATTGTGCTTTCTACGATTGGATATTCATAGGAATTACCATCGTAATTTAATATAACTTTATTATCAGACATTTTTATATAATTTTTGATAAAAATACAAAAAAATGCCGTGTTTACACAAACTTATTACTATGCAATGCGATATATTTTCTCAATTTAATTGATAAATTTGCTAAATAGGTATAGTTTTATTATAATTTTAATAACTTTTAAGAAAACATTATGAAAAACCCTTCCTACAAAATGCAGAAAGGGCTATTTAAATTTTTAATATAAGATATTTCTATCTTTTTACTTTGAAAGCATCTAATCCTGGGAAAACTGCAGTTTCTCCTAGAGCTTCTTCAATTCTTAACAATTGGTTGTATTTTGCCATTCTATCTGAACGAGATGCTGAACCAGTTTTAATCTGACCACAGTTGCAAGCAACCGCTAAATCTGCGATGGTAGCATCTTCAGTTTCACCAGATCTGTGTGACATTACAGAAGTGTACTTATTGTGCTGAGCCATTTGTACTGCTGCTAAAGTTTCAGAAAGAGAACCAATTTGGTTTACTTTAACTAAGATTGAGTTTGCGATATTTTCTTTAACCCCTCTTGAAAGTCTTTCTACGTTGGTTACAAATAAATCATCACCTACTAATTGTACTCTATCACCAATTTTATCAGTAAGCATTTTCCAACCTTCCCAGTCGTTTTCTTGCATACCATCTTCAATTGAGATAATTGGGTATTTATTTACCAATTCTGCTAAGTAAGAAACTTGTTCGCTGCTTGTAAACTGAGCTGAATCTGGAGTTTGGAATTTTCTATAGTCATAAATTCCATCTTTGTAGAATTCAGAAGAAGCACAGTCTAATGCAATCATTACATCATCACCTGGTTTATAACCTGCTTTTTCAATTGCTTGTAATAAAGTATCTAAAGCATCTTCAGTTCCTTTGAAAGTTGGTGCAAAACCACCTTCGTCACCTACAGCAGTAGATAAACCTCTACCGTGAAGGATAGATTTAAGATTATGGAAAATTTCAGTTCCTTTTCTAAGAGCATGAGAGAAAGAATCTGCCTTTACTGGCATAATCATAAACTCTTGGAAAGCGATAGGCGCATCAGAGTGAGAACCACCATTGATTACGTTCATCATCGGTACAGGAAGTGTATTAGCATTTACTCCACCTACATATTTGTAAAGCGGCATTCTAAGTTCTGCAGCAGCAGCTTTAGCAGCAGCTAGAGAAACTCCAAGAATAGCGTTTGCTCCTAATTTTCCTTTATTATTGGTACCATCAAGGTCAATCATAATTTGGTCAATCAAATTTTGCTCAAATACAGGAAGACCTACCAATTCAGGTGCAATAACTTCTTTTACATTTTCTACAGCTTTTAATACTCCCTTACCTAAAAACTCAGAACTACCATCACGCAATTCTACAGCTTCGTGCTCACCAGTAGATGCACCAGAAGGTACAGCCGCACGTCCCATTGCTCCACTTTCTGTGAAAACATCAACTTCTACAGTAGGATTTCCTCTTGAATCCAAAATTTGTCTAGCTTCAATAAATGAAATGTAACTCATTTTATTCGAATTTTAAATTAATAATTTGTTTAATGAGATTGAATATTAAGTTTTTACATATAAAATATGCAAAACATAATAGGCTTTTAAAAAACCATACAAATTTAGTCAATTTCTATGGATTAATTTACTAAATTAGACTGATATTTATCTTAAATTTAATTAATACAAAACAGCATTTATATGAAAATTTTTATTAAAAGCTCAATTTTACTAGCTTTAGCCACAATTATTTCTTGCAAAAAAGAGACAAAAAAGGACGTTATTACCAATGAGGTAAAAGTAGTGACCACAATAGATTCTAATGGTGTTAAAAAACAAGATTCTACAGTAATTTTTAACAGAAATATAGATGGAAAGAGTATAGTTACCAAAGAAGAGATTAAAAAATATGTGTATCAATACGAAGCATTTGATGGTACAAAAGCCGAGGTGACCTTTACACATTATCCTGAGAAAAGCTATATTCTAATTGAAAGAAACAAACTAAAAATAGAACTACCTCAAACAAAAGCAGATGAAAAAAGTGCAACTTTCGAAAAAGACGGAATAAAGGCAGTTACTGAAGGACAAAAACTAACGATTACCCAGAATGGAGAAACATTTGAATTGGTGAAGAATTAGATGCAAAAAAGACCTTCCAAAAATTTCGGAAGGTCTTTTTATATTTAAAACTTTAAAATATTATTCTTCAGTTTTTTCTTCTGTAGCTTCAGCTATTGGCTCTTCTACAGCAGGAGTTTCTTCTACTACAGGAGCAGCAACTACAGCAGCAGCCTCTTTTTTAGTAGTTCTTCTACTTCTTCTAGTCGCTTTTTTCTCTTCTGCATTTGGATTGTAAAGTTCATTGAAATCTACAAGCTCAATAAGAGCAGTATCAGCAGCATCACCAGGTCTGAAACCAGTTTTGATGATTCTGGTGTACCCACCATTTCTATTAGCGATTTTAGGAGCTACATTTCTGAAAAGCTCAGTAACAGCTTCCTTACTTTGAAGATAAGAAAAAGCTATTCTTCTGTTGTGAGTAGAATCTTCTTTAGCTTTAGTTAAGATAGGTTCTACAAATACTCTTAAAGCTTTAGCTTTAGCAACAGTAGTATTTATTCTTTTATGTTCAATTAGTGAACAAGCCATATTAGAAAGCATAGCGCTTCTGTGAGAGGCAGTTCTACCTAAGTGATTGAATTTTTTTCCGTGTCTCATTTTATTAATGATTATTTATCAGCGTCTAACTTATATTTTGCCACATCAAACCCGAAGTTAAGTCCTTTAGAATGAACTAATTCTTCAAGTTCTGTCAATGATTTCTTACCGAAATTTCTGAATTTCATCAAATCAGACTTACTATAAGAAACTAATTCACCAAGAGTTTCAACTTCAGCAGCTTTCAGACAGTTAAGGGCTCTTACAGAAAGATCCATATCTGCTAATTTAGACTTAAGAAGTTGTCTTGTATGAAGAGTTTCTTCATCGTATTGGATAGATGCTTTCACCGCTTCAGTCTCTAGAGTAATTCTCTCATCAGAGAATAACATAAAGTGATAAATTAATATCTTAGAAGCTTCAGTTAAAGCATTTTGAGGAGTGATAGAACCATCAGTCTCGATATCTAATACTAGCTTTTCATAGTCTGTTTTTTGCTCTACACGATAATTTTCGATACTGTATTGAACTTTCTTAATTGGAGTAAAGATAGAGTCAATAGCAATAGTTCCTATAGGTGCGTTGTTAGATTTGTTTTGCTCAGAAGGAACATAACCTCTACCTTTATCAACGTGGAAACTCATTTCGAAAGTTACATCTTTTGTCAAGTTACAAATAACTAATTCAGGATTCAACACCTCAAAATTGTTGATAGAACTAGCAAAATCACCAGCAGTGATAACTTCATTTCCAGAAATTTTCACAGATACTTGTTCTGCAGATGCATTTTCTACTTTAGACTTAAGTCTTAATTGCTTAAGATTTAAGATAATTTCTGTAACGTCTTCGATTACACCCGGAATTGTCGAAAATTCGTGCTCTACGCCTTCTATTTTGATAGATGTAATAGCATATCCTTCAAGAGAAGAAAGCAAAACTCTTCTCAAAGCATTACCGATTGTAAGTCCAAATCCTGGTTCTAGTGGTCTGAATTCGAATTGACCTTTGAAATCCGTAGAATTAAGTAGAATTACTTTGTCGGGTTTTATGAATTGTAAAATTGCCATAGTATTGGGTTGAGCAAAAATTTGATTAAAATTATTTAGAGTATAATTCGACGATTAATTGTTCTTTGATATCTTCAGGGATCTGAATTCTTTCAGGAGCTGAGATAAAAGTACCTTCTTTTTTCTCGTCATTGAATTGTAACCATTCGTAAGATGATTTAGAAGCTAGAGCATCAGCTACCACTTCTAGAGATTTTGATTTTTCTCTAACAGCGATTACATCACCAGCTTTTAATAAATATGAAGGAATGTTTACGATTTCACCATTTACAGTAATATGTCTGTGAGATACTAATTGTCTAGCACCTGCTCTAGTTTTAGAGAAACCTAGTCTGTAAACTACGTTATCTAATCTAGATTCACATAATTGTAAAAGAACTTCACCGGTTACGCCTTTGCTTCTGTGAGCTTTATCAAAAAGGTTAGCAAATTGTCTTTCTAAGATACCGTAAGTATATTTAGCTTTTTGTTTTTCAGCTAACTGTACAGCATATTCAGATTTTTTAGCACCTCTTCTTTTGTTAGGCCCGTGTTGTCCTGGTGGTTGGTTTTTTCTTCTTTCGAAGCTTTTATCGTCTCCGTAAATAGCAGCGCCAAATTTACGTGCAATTTTAGTTTTTGGTCCAATATATCTTGCCATAGGTTAAATTTCTAAAAATTAAACTCTTCTTCTTTTAGGTGGTCTACATCCGTTATGTGGCATAGGAGTCACATCTACGATTTCTGAAACTTCAATTCCTGAATTGTGAATAGATCTGATAGCAGATTCTCTACCTGCACCTGGACCTTTCACAAACACCTTTACTCTTCTTAAACCTGCTTCGTAAGCAACTGAAGAGCAATTTTCAGCAGCCATTTGAGCTGCGAATGGAGTATTCTTTTTAGAACCTCTGAATCCCATTTTACCGGCAGAAGACCAAGAAATTACTTCTCCGTTTTTGTTTGTCAAAGAAATAATAATATTATTGAAAGAAGCTTGGATATGTGCTTCACCAATAGCTTCTACTTTTACTTTTCTTTTTTTAACTACTTTTGTTTGTTTTGCCATAATTCTAATCTAAAGATTATTTACTTGCTTTTTTCTTGTTAGCAACAGTTTTTCTCTTTCCTTTACGGGTTCTAGAATTGTTTTTCGTTCTTTGGCCTCTTAAAGGTAATCCCAGTCTGTGACGTATTCCTCGTTGGCATCCTATGTCCATCAATCTCTTGATGTTCAATTGCACTTCAGATCTAAGTTCTCCTTCTACTTTAATGTTTTCAGAGATATAAGTTCTGATGGCAGCCAATTCATCGTCATTCCATTCGTTGACTTTCTTGTCTTCGCTGATTCCAGCGTTTTTCAAAATTTCTGAAGATGTGCTCTTACCGATACCATAAATGTATGTAAGACCGATCACTCCTCTTTTGTTTTTTGGTAAATCAATACCTGCAATTCTCGCCATAATTTAATGTTAGCCTTGTCTTTGTTTAAATTTTGGGTTCTTCTTGTTAATGATGTACAATCTGCCTTTTCTTCTTACGATTTTGCAATCTGCACTTCTTTTCTTAATTGATGCTCTAACTTTCATTAGTATTTAATTTAATATCTAAATGTTATTCTCCCTTTTGATAAATCATAAGGAGATAGTTCTAATTTTACCTTGTCTCCAGGTAAAAGCTTAATGTAATGCATTCTCATTTTCCCAGAAATATGGGCAATTAGTACATGCCCATTTTCTAGCTCCACTCTGAACATAGCATTAGATAGTGCTTCCACTATCACGCCATCCTGTTCTATGTGTTTCTGTTTTGCCATTTATCTACTTTATAAGTTTGATGTTCTAGATAATTTAGATTGCATCAATCCGTCATAGTGATGGTTCAACAAATACGTATTGATTTGCTGAACTGTATCTAATATTACACCTACCATAATCAATAACGAAGTTCCTCCGAAAAAATGGGAGAATCCTTCAGTCTGAACAAAGGTACCGTGCACTAATGCCGGAAGGACTGCAAAGATAGACAAAAATATTGCACCAGGCAAAGTTATTTTTGATAAAATATCATCTAAATAGTTTGCAGTGTCTTGCCCTGGTCTTACTTTTGGTATTAAACCACCATTTCTCTTTAAATCATCTGCCATCTGATTCACTGGAATTGTGATAGCAGTATAAAAATAAGAAAAGATGATAATTAATAAAACTAACAATACATTATACTGCCAGCTGAATGGGTTTTTGAACCCAGCAAGGAAGGTATTGGTATCATCAAATTTTGTTAAGAGACCTGGTACAAACATTAATGCTTGTGCAAAAATTAGAGGCATAACTCCTGAAGCATTTACTTTTAAAGGAATCCATTGTCTAGCTCCTTGAAGTAAATTTCTATTAAGACCACCTGTTGCGTGCGCTCTACTTACATACTGAATAGGGATTTTTCTTACCGCTACAGAAATTACGATAGCTAATAAGATAACCAACAGCCAGAAAAGGACTTCAATAAGAATCATAATGCTTCCTAATCCACCATTACTAGTTTGTGTAGTATATTCTTGGATAAAAGAAGAAGGAAGTCTAGATAGAATTCCGACCATAATTAAAATTGAAATACCATTTCCTATACCTTTGTCGGTAATTTTTTCACCTAACCACATTGCAAATACAGAACCTGCTACCAATATAATTATACTTGGCACATAAAATGCAATAGACTGTGGATCTATATAATATGCAGATCTAAATTGTTCGTACGGTAAAAAAGCTTGTGTAATAGTCCCAAGATAGAATGGTGCTTGTACTAGACAAACAACAATAGTTAACCATCTTGTAATTTGATTAATAGTTTTTCTACCACTTTCGCCATCTTTTTGTAGTTTTTGCAAATAAGGAATTGCCAATCCCATCAATTGAACTATGATGGAAGCAGAAATATAAGGCATAATCCCTAATGCCATAATAGAAGCGTGACTAAAAGCACCTCCTGTAAAAGATGACAATAAACCTAGAAGACCTGCAGCTTGTTTATTACCTCCTTGTTTTTGAAAATGATCTAATAAATCACCCACCTCTGCCATATTAATGGCAGGGAGTGAAATATATGATGCAAATCTATAAACTAGAATCAAAGAAAGAGTGACAAGTATCTTGTCCCTCAATTCTTGTAAGCTCCAAATGTTTTTAAGTGTTTGAATAAAACCTTTCATTTGTTTTTATTAAAGAGTGATTGCTTTGCCTCCTGCTTTAGAAATAGCCTCTTCAGCAGATTTAGTGAACTTATGTGCAGAGATAGAAACCGCAGATTTCACTTCTCCTCTTCCTAAGATTTTCACTAAGTCATTTTTAGATGCTAAACCATTTTCTACCAATACTTCTTTAGTAACTTCAGTAAGATTTTTAGCATCTACTAATGCTTGGATAGTATCAAGGTTAATTCCTCTATACTCTTTTCTGCTGATGTTATTAAATCCGAATTTTGGTAATCTTCTTTGCAAAGGCATTTGTCCACCTTCAAAACCGATTTTTTGTGAATAACCAGCTCTAGCTTTTTGCCCTTTGTGACCTTTTGTAGAAGTGCCACCTTTTCCGCTACCTTGCCCTCTACCTATTCTTTTAGAATTATGAGTAGCACCAGATGCTGGTTGAATATTATTTAAATTCATCTTTTTAAAAATTTATTAGTTTTCCTGAACTTCTACTAAATGTCTTACAGCTGCTACCATACCTAGTACAGATGGTGTAGCTTCGTGCTCTACTACTTGGTGTAGTTTCTTTAAACCTAAAGCTTCAAGAGTTCTCTTTTGGGTCTTAGTTCTACCAATAGCACTTCTTACTTGTTTTACTTTAATTGTTGCCATTTTTCAAAAAATTAACCGTTAAATACTTTAGATAATGATACACCTCTCATTCTAGCAATCTCTTCTGGTCTTCTGATGTCTAACAATGCTTTGAAAGTCGCCTTTACTACATTGTGAGGGTTAGAAGAACCTTTAGATTTTGAAAGTACATCATGCACACCTGCAGATTCTAGTACCGCTCTTACCGCACCCCCTGCAATTAGTCCTGTACCGTGAGAAGCTGGTCTCAAGAAGATATCAGCACCACCGTATTTTGCAGAAGTTTGGTGAGGGATTGTATGATTCATTACAGGAACTTTTACTAAATTTTTCTTAGCATCTTCTACAGCTTTCGCGATTGCAGATGCTACTTCTTTAGATTTTCCTAAACCGAAACCGATTACTCCGTCTTCATTACCTACTACTACGATTGCAGAAAATCCGAAAGCTCTACCTCCTTTGGTTACTTTAGTTACTCTATTTACAGCAACTAGACGATCTTTAAGTTCTAGACCACCTGGTTTTACTCTTTCTATATTATCAAATCCTAACATAATTTCTTAATTTTTAAAATTTCAAACCACCTTCTCTAGCACCGTCTGCAAGAGCTTTTACTCTACCGTGATATACGAAACCGTTTCTATCAAAAACTACTTTTTCAAATCCTGCAGCTTTTGCTTTTTCAGCAATTAGTTTACCTACAGCAGTTGCAACCTCAGTTTTAGTACCATTAGCATCTACTCCTTTTTCTCTAGAAGAAGCAGCTACTAAGGTTTTACCTTCTTTATCGTCAATTAATTGAGCGTAGATTTCTTTGTTACTTTTGTAAACAGAAAGTCTTGGCGCTGAAGAAGTTCCAGAGATTTTCCCTCTTACTCTTCTTTTAATTCTATCTCTTTTTTGTACTTTTGTTAATGCCATTGTCTTAATTTTTAAGCAGATTTACCAGCTTTACGTCTGATTATTTCACCAACGAATTTCACACCTTTACCTTTGTATGGTTCAGGTTTTCTGAATGAGCGAATTTTAGCAGCTACCATACCCAAAAGTTGTTTGTCATAAGAAGACAAAGTGATAATTGGGTTTTTACCTTTTTCTGTTAGAGTATCTATAGTAATTTCTTTTGGAAGTTCTAATACGATACCGTGAGAGAAACCTAGAGCTAATTCTAGTTTTTGACCAGAGTGAGATGCTCTATAACCTACCCCTACTAATTCTAATTTTTTGGTGAAACCTTCAGAGGTTCCTACCACCATATTATTGATTAACGCTCTGTATAGACCGTGTAATGCTTTATGATTTTTAGCTTCAGATGGTCTACTTACAGTGATTTTACCATCCTCTTGCTCAAGAGTAATTCCGCCTGTAATTTCCTGAGAAAGCTCACCTTTAGGGCCTTTCACAGTCACTACATTATCGTTTACAGTAACTGTAACACCTGCAGGAATTTCTATAATTGATTTACCAATTCTTGACATTTCTTCCTAATTTATACAATTAATAAACATAGCAGATTACTTCACCGCCTACTTTTTCTTCTCTGGCTTTCTTATCAGTCATTACTCCTCTTGAGGTAGAAATGATAGCTATACCTAAACCATTTAATACTCTTGGCAATTCTTCACTACCAGCGTATTTTCTCAAACCTGGTCTAGAAGCTCTTTGGATAGACTTAATAGCCGGTTTGTTTGTTTGCTTATCATATTTCAAAGCGATTTTGATAGTCCCTTGAACTGCGCTATCTTCAAACTTATAGTTTAGAATATAACCTTGGTCAAATAAGATTTTCGTAATCTCCTTTTTGATTTTTGATGCAGGAATTTCCACCACTTTGTGGCCTGCGCTTTGTGCGTTCCTTACTCTAGTTAGGAAATCTGAAATTGGATCTGTTACCATTTTTCTTTTTTAAATTATTATTGGTGAATGATAAACAGTTTTTATTTGGCTGGAAGCTGGAAAGAATCCAACCAAACAAACTTATTTATCTCGATTAAAAACTAATTGTTACCAACTTGCTTTTTTAACTCCCGGGATAAGACCATTGTTAGCCATTTCTCTGAAGGTAACTCTCGAAATACCGAAAGTTCTCATATAGCCTCTTGGTCTTCCTGTTAATTTACATCTGTTGTGTAATCTTACAGGAGAAGCGTTTTTAGGTAATTTTTGAAGTGCTTCATAATCACCTGCTTCTTTTAGGGCAGCTCTTTTAGCAGCATATTTAGCAACTAGTGCTTCTCTTTTGCGCTCACGCGCTTTCATTGATTCTTTTGCCATTTCTTAGTTCTTTTTAAACGGTAAACCGAAATGAGTTAATAATGCTTTTGCTTCTTTGTCAGTTTTAGCAGTAGTAACGAAAGTGATGTCCATCCCTTGGATTTTTTTCACTTTGTCGATCACGATTTCTGGGAAGATAATTTGCTCAGTAATCCCTAAGTTGTAATTACCTCTACCATCGAAACCATCGGCTTTGATACCGTTAAAATCTCTAATTCTTGGTAAAGCAGAAGAAGTAAGTCTATCTAAAAATTCGTACATTTTGTCAGCTCTAAGCGTAACTCTAGCACCTACAGGCATTCCTTTTCTTAATTTGAAAGCTGCCTCATCTTTTTTAGATAATGTACCTACTGCTTTTTGACCAGTGATAGCTGTAAGTTCTTCTACTGCATAGTCTACGATTTTTTTGTCTGCAGTTGCAGCACCTAAACCTTGAGACACAACAATTTTTTCTAATTTAGGTACTTGCATAATAGATTTGTACCCAAATTCTTCCATCATAGCTGGAACAATTTTTTCTTTGTATAATTTTTTGGGTCTTGCTACGTATTCCATAATTAGATTTCTTTACCTGTTGTTTTAGCAATTCTTACTTTTTTATCACCTTCAACTTTATAACCTACTTTAGTAGCTTTGCCATTAGCATCTACTAAAGATACGTTAGAAATATTGATTGATGCTTCTTTTTCTACGATTCCACCTTGTGGGTTAGCTGCAGATGGTTTTACGTGTTTTTTAACAACGTTTACACCAGCTACGATAACTCTTGGGTCAGCGTTTTCTTTTTTAATCACTTCTAGCACTTCACCTTTACTACCTTTGTTTTTACCAGTAGTAACGATTACGTTATCTCCTCTTTTTATTTTAACTTTTGCCATTTTTTTTAAAATTTTTAAAATTATAATACTTCAGGAGCTAATGAAATGATTTTCATATATTCTTTGTCTCTCAATTCACGAGCAACTGGTCCGAAAACACGAGTTCCTCTCATTTCTCCAGCAGCATTTAGAAGAACGCAAGCATTGTCGTCGAATTTGATGTATGAACCATCTTTTCTTCTTACTGCTTTTTTAGTTCTTACGATAACTGCTTTAGATACTTGTCCTTTTTTTGCATTTCCTGATGGAGTAGAATCTTTGATAGTAACTACGATTTTATCACCTACAGAAGCATATCTTCTTCTAGTTCCACCTAGAACTCTGATTACTAGTACCTCTTTTGCACCAGTGTTATCAGCAACTTTTAATCTTGATTCGGTTTGTAACATTACTTAGCTCTTTCAATTATACTTACTAATCTCCATCTTTTATTTTTGCTCAAAGGTCTTGTTTCTTGAATTAGAACTTTGTCCCCTTCGTTGCACTCATTGTTTTCATCGTGAGCGGTATATTTTTTCGTTTTCAATACGAATTTACCGTACATTGGATGTTTCATTCTCATAGTTTCACTAACTACAATGGTTTTTTCCATTTTATTGCTAGAAACTATTCCGATTCTTTCTTTTCTTAAATTTCTTTCCATGATAAAATGAAATTATTGTTTGTTAGTTAACTCAGTTTCAAGTCTTGCGATTGTTCTTCTTAAATCTCTGATACTGATAGGATTTTCAATCGGGCTAATTCTGTGCGCTAATTTCATTTTAGTGTAATCAGCTTTAAGAGCAGCTAATTGATTTTTAATATCTCCTGCGCTTAGATTTTTGATGTCAGCTTTTTTCATTTTTCAAAGATTATTGAGGTTGAACAAAATCGTTAGCTACTACAAATTTGGTAACTACAGGAAGTTTTTGAGCTGCCAATCTTAAAGCTTCTTTAGCAACTTCGTAAGGTACACCTCCTACTTCAAACATAATTTTACCAGGTTTCACTACAGCTACCCAATATTCTACAGCACCTTTACCTTTACCCATCCTTACTTCGGCTGGTTTTTTGGTGATAGGTTTATCTGGGAATATTTTGATCCATAGTTGACCTTCTCTTTTCATATATCTTGTAGCAGCGATACGCGCAGCTTCAATTTGTCTTGCAGTGATCCAAGCACCGTCTATCGCTTTAATTCCGAAAGTTCCATACGCAAGTTGAGATCCTCTTTGCGCATTTCCCTTCATTTTCATTTTATGAACACGACGGAATTTCGTTCTTTTTGGTTGTAACATGTTTTCTAATTTAGATTTTAGATTTCAGATTTTAGATTTTAGATTTTAAAAAAGTAACGGTAATTTAAAATTCAAAATTTCGATCTAAAATTTTAATTATTTTCTGTCTCTTTTTTTACCAGCTGGTGCTTTTTTCTGTTGACCAACAAGTGGAGATAATTCTCTCTTGCCGTACACTTCGCCTTTCATAATCCAAACTTTCACTCCTAGTTTACCGTACTGAGTAAGTGCTTCACCGATGTGATAATCGATATCTGCTCTGAAAGTAGACAATGGGATTCTTCCTTCTTTGAAAGATTCTGATCTTGCCATTTCAGCTCCGTTCAATCTACCAGAGATTTGAACTTTGATACCTTCTGCGCCCATTCTCATGGTGCTAGTCATTGCCATTTTAACAGCTCTTCTGTAAGAAATTCTGTTTTCTATTTGCTTAGCAATACTTTCTGCTACTAGAATTGCATCTAGTTCTGGTCTTTTGATTTCGAAGATATTGATTTGGATATCTTTATCAGTTATCTTTTTCAATTCTTCTTTTAGTTTATCAACTTCTTGACCACCTTTACCGATGATAAGACCTGGTCTAGCAGTAGTGATTGTTACTGTTACTAATTTTAGGGTTCTCTCGATGTAGATTCTAGAGATACCACCTTTAGATAATCTAGCTTCAAGGTATCTTCTGATTTTGTAGTCTTCTGCGATTCTGTCTCCATAATCGTTACCACCAAACCAGTTAGAATCCCATCCTCTGATGATTCCTAATCTATTACCAATTGGATTTGTCTTCTGTCCCATACCTTTGATTATTGATTATCTTGTTTGTTACCTAATATTAATGTTACGTGATTAGATCTTTTTCTAATTCTGTAACCTCTACCTTGTGGTGCAGGTCTTAATCTCTTAAGTTGTCTTGCACTATCTACAAATATTTCTTTCACAAAAAGATTAGCCGCTTCTATATCAGCACCTTCGTTTTTTGCTTGCCAGTTTGCAATGGCAGAAAGAAGAAGTTTTTCTAATTTATTAGAAGCCTCTTTTTTAGAATATTTAAGGATGTATAGAGCTTTATCTACACTTTCTCCACGAATGATATCAGCAACGAGTCTCATTTTTCTTGGAGAAGAAGGGCAATCGTTAAGAGCTGCTTTCACAACATCTTGATTGGCTATTTTACGTGCTAATGCACTTTCTCTTTTTCTTGATCCCATGATTATCTGCTACCTTTATTTTTGTTACCACTGTGTCCTCTGAAAGATCTCGTTGGAGAAAATTCGCCTAACTTGTGTCCTACCATGTTTTCAGTTACATATACTGGGATAAAAGATTTCCCATTGTGTACTGCTATAGTTTGACCAACCATGTCTGGAGAGATCATAGATGCTCTAGACCATGTTTTGATAACTGTTTTTTTATTTTGTTCTATGTTTGCCTGAACCTTCTTTTCTAAATGATGAGCGATGAAAGGTCCTTTTTTAAGTGATCTTGCCATAATTATTTTCTTTTAGATACGATGTAACGGTTAGACACTTTGTTTTTCTTTCTAGTCTTGTAACCTTTAGCTGGTTTACCGTTTCTAGATCTTGGGTGACCACCAGATGATCTACCTTCACCACCTCCCATTGGGTGATCTACAGGGTTCATAGCTACAGCTCTAGTTCTTGGTCTTTTACCTAACCATCTGCTTCTACCTGCTTTACCAGAAACGGTAAGTTGGTGATCAGAGTTAGATACAGAACCAATCATAGCCATACATTCTACTAAAATCATTCTAGATTCTCCTGAAGGTAATTTAATGATTGCGTATTTACCATCTCTAGAAGTTAATTGTGCAGAAGAACCTGCGCTTCTAGCAAGGATAGCTCCTTGACCTGGTCTTAGCTCGATGCAAGAGATAACAGTACCTAATGGTATGTTTTTCAATTTCATTGCATTTCCTACTTCAGGTTCTACATTTTCTCCAGAAACTACAGTTTGACCTACTTTGATACCGTTTGGAGCGATGATATATCTCTTTTCTCCATCTGTGTATTCTACTAGGGCGATAAATGCAGTTCTGTTTGGATCGTACTCCACAGATACAACAGTAGCAGTAGCATCAAATTTATTTCTTTTGAAATCGATGATTCTGTACTTCTTTTTGTGTCCACCTCCGGTATAACGCATGGTCATCTTACCCGTGTTATTTCTACCACCAGATTTCATAAGACCTACTGTAAGGCTTTTCTCTGGCTTGTTGGTAGTAATTTCTTCAAAATTGTTTACAATTCTGAATCTCTGTCCTGGGGTGATAGGTTTTAATTTTCTAACAGACATTACTATTAATTATATAAAATTATTAATTCGTTGCAAAAATATCGATGGTTTCACCTTCAACAAGCTGAACCAAAGCTTTTTTCAATTTATTGGTTTTACCTACTTGTAAACCTTTTTTAGTGTATTTCGAAGAAACTTTAGGCGCATAAATCATGGTTCTTACGTCTTCTACCTTTACACTATAAGCAGCTTCTACAGCTTGTTTGATTTGGATTTTATTAGCTTTAGTATCTACTAAAAACGTATAAACTCCGCTCAATTCTGACTGGCTGTTTGCTTTTTCTGAAATGATTGGTTTAATAATAACTGACATGATTTATTTTCTTAAATTTTCTTGAAATTTTTCTACAGCACCTTCGAAGAATACTACTTCACCAGCATTTACGATATCATAAGAAGAGATTTCGTTGTAAGTTAAAACTTTAACTTTTGGTAAGTTTCTTGAAGATAAATATACGTTCTTGTTTGTATCAGCAAGCACGAATAATGCTTTTTTGCCTTCCAAACCTAATGCATTAAATACATTGATGAAATCTTTAGTCTTAGGAGCAGCAAATGTTACTTCTTCTAATACTTTAATAGAATTATCTCTCATTTTTTGAGAAAGAACAGATTTCTTAGCCAATCTTTTTAATGCTTTATTTAATTTGAATCTGTAGTCTCTAGGTTTTGGCCCGAATACTCTACCCCCACCTTTGAAAGTTGGAGATTTAATATCACCATATCTAGCAGAACCAGATCCTTTTTGTTTTTTAAGCTTTCTAGTAGAAGCAGTAATTTCGCTTCTTTCTTTAGACTTATGAGTCCCTTGTCTTTGTGCAGCAAGGTATTGTTTCACTTCTAAGTAAACCGCGTGCTGATTAGGCTCAATACCGAAGATTGCTTCGTCTAACTGAACTTTTCTTCCGGTTTCTTTTCCTGATGTATTTAATACTACTAGTTCCATTTCTTGATAATTACATAAGAATTTTTAGCTCCCGGAACAGCACCTTTTACTACTAAAAGATTTTGTTCTTGATCAATTTTCAACACCTGAAGGTTTTGTACAGTTACCTGTTTACCTCCCATTCTACCAGCCATTCTAAGTCCTTTGAAAACTCTAGATGGGTCAGATCCTGCACCGATAGAACCTGGAGCTCTTAATCTGTTGTGCTGACCATGGGTAGCTTGCATTACACCTCCAAAGTTGTGTCTTTTAACAACCCCTTGGAAACCTTTACCTTTAGAAGTACCTGTTACGTCTACAAATTCTCCTTCTTGGAACATTGTAACCGTTACATCTTCTCCTACTTTCACTTCGTGTTCAAATTCATTTCTGAATTCTACGATTTTCGCTTTCGGCGTAGCACCAGCCTTTTTGAAATGACCTGCTAACGCTTTAGAAACGTTCTTCTCACTCTTGTCATCGAAACCTAGTTGCACGGCAGTATATCCGTCAACTTCTTCGGTTCTGACCTGTAAAACCGCACATGGACCAGCTTGAATAACTGTACAAGGAATGTTTTTTCCTTCTTCGTTAAACAAAGATGTCATGCCGACTTTTTTACCAATAATACCTGACATTATTATTTATATATACTTAAATTGTTTATAATTTCCCCTCTATTTTAGATGGTTTGAGTAATATCTACGTTTGAAATAGGCATACTTCTTCCCTAAAATGAGTGTGCAAATTTACGATTATTTTTTGAATTAGCAAGTGTAGATTTCAAAAATATTTAATTTTTAATGAGTTAGCATTATTTTTCTATTATTCTAAACTCTAAAAATGAAATAAGACTGGTGAATTTTTCGCCATACTGTGTAAAAACAAACCTCCCAAACTTTATAGCTTGGGAGGTTTTATCATAGCAAAGTGCAATTATCACACTTTAATTTCTACATCAACACCTGAAGGAAGTTCTAATTTCATTAGAGCATCTACCGTTTTAGAAGAAGAAGAATAGATATCCATCAATCTCTTGTGAGCAGAAAGTTGGAACTGTTCTCTTGCTTTCTTGTTTACGTGTGGTGATCTAAGTACTGTAAAAATTCTTTTGTTTGTAGGTAATGGGATTGGCCCATTAACCACAGCACCAGTAGCTTTTACAGTTTTTACGATTTTCTCAGCAGACTTATCTACTAGGTTGTAATCGTAAGACTTTAATTTTATTCTGATTCTTTGTGACATTTTCTAAATTTTTAAAGATTAACCTCTTGCTTTAGCAATTACGTCTTCTGCAATGTTTTGTGGAGCTGGTTCGTATTTCTCGAATTCCATAGAAGAAGTAGCTCTACCAGAAGATAGTGTTCTAAGCGAAGTAACATATCCAAACATTTCAGATAGTGGAACGAAAGCTTTGATAACTTTAGCGTTATTTCTATCATCCATACCGTTTACAGTACCTCTTCTTCTGTTAAGGTCTCCTACGATATCTCCCATATATTCTTCAGGTGTAACCACCTCAAGTTTCATAATCGGCTCCATAATCACCGCTTTAGCAGCTCTTCCAGATTCTTTGAATCCCATTTTAGCAGCTAATTCGAAAGACAATTGGTCAGAGTCAACTGCGTGGAAAGATCCGTCTTTAAGAGTTACTTTCATCGCTTCAACTTCGAAACCAGCCAAAGGACCATTTTTCATAGATTCTTTGAAACCTTTTTCTACTGAAGGGATAAATTCTCTTGGAATGTTACCACCTTTGATCTCGTTGATGAATTCTAGACCAGTCTTACCTTCGTCTGCAGGACCAATTTCGAATACGATATCAGCGAATTTACCTCTACCACCAGATTGTTTTTTGTAAACTTCTCTGTGGCTAGCAACTTTGGTAAGTGCTTCTTTGTATTCTACTTGTGGCTGACCTTGGTTAACCTCTACTTTAAATTCTCTTCTTAAACGGTCAACAATGATATCTAAGTGAAGCTCACCCATACCAGAAATAATTGTTTGACCAGAAGCTTCGTCAGTTTTAACTTGGAAAGTAGGATCCTCTTCTGCTAATTTAGCTAGAGCATTTCCTAATTTATCTTGATCTGCTTTAGTTTTAGGTTCTACAGCAATACCAATTACTGGATCTGGGAAAATCATAGATTCTAGAACGATTGGATTCTTTTCATCAGACAATGTATCACCAGTTTTAATATCTTTGAAACCTACAGCTGCACCAATATCACCTGCTTCGATATATTCTACAGGATTTTGCTTGTTAGCGTGCATCTGATAGATTCTAGAAATTCTTTCTTTGTTTCCAGATCTTGTATTTAGAACATAAGAACCTGCATCTAGTCTACCTGAATAAGCTCTGAAGAATGCTAATCTACCTACGAATGGGTCAGTAGCGATTTTGAAAGCTAATGCAGCGAAAGGTTCTTTTACGTCTGGTTTTCTTACGATATCAGCATCAGTTCTAGGGTCAGTTCCTTTAATATCATCCTTATCTAATGGAGAAGGAAGATATTTACAAACTGCATCTAGCATAAACTGTACTCCTTTGTTTTTGAAAGAAGAACCACAAGTCATAGGAATAATAGACAAATCGATAGTAGCAGCTCTAAGTGCAGCGTTGATTTCGTCTTCAGAAATTGAATCTGGGTCTTCGAAGAATTTCTCCATCAAAGTCTCGTCATAATCTGCAACAGCTTCTACTAGTTTTTCTCTATATTCTAAAACTTCGTCTTTCATATCATCAGGAATTGGAACTACTTCAAAAGTTGCACCTTGTCCTGCATCGTCCCAAACGATAGCTCTATTTTTAATTAAGTCAACTACTCCTTTGAAATCTTCTTCTGCTCCGATTGGCAATACGATTGGCACAGCGTTAGAACCTAACATTTCTTTAACTTGTTTTACCACGTTAAGGAAGTCAGCACCTTGTCTGTCCATTTTATTTACAAATCCCATTCTAGCAACTTTGTAGTTATCAGCCAATCTCCAGTTGGTTTCAGACTGAGGCTCTACACCGTCTACAGCAGAGAATAAGAATACAAGACCATCTAATACTCTCAAAGATCTATTTACTTCTACTGTGAAGTCAACGTGCCCTGGGGTATCGATGATATTGAAGTGATAAGGTTTAGTTTCTGGCAAAGCCTTTCCTTGATCGGTAGGGAAGTTCCAGCTACAAGTTGTTGCAGCAGATGTAATTGTAATACCTCTTTCTGCTTCTTGTTCCATCCAGTCCATTGTAGCAGCACCTTCGTGCACCTCTCCAATTTTGTGAGTTTTACCTGTATAGAAAAGAATACGTTCTGTAGTGGTAGTTTTACCGGCATCAATATGCGCAGCAATACCAATATTTCTTGTGTATTTAAGATCTCTACTCATTTCTTAATTAAAATTTAAAGTGAGAGAAAGCTTTGTTAGCTTCTGCCATTTTGTGAGTATCTGTTTTCTTCTTGTAAGCAGCACCTTCTTCTCTAGAAGCAGCGATAACTTCTGCAGCTAATTTCTGAGCCATAGATTTATCATTTCTAGCAGTAGCATACTTAATTAACCATTTCATAGCCATAGAAATTTTTCTATCAGCTCTGATTGGCATTGGGATTTGGAAGTTAGCACCCCCTACCCTTCTAGAACGCACTTCTACGTGAGGCATTACATTTGTAAGGGCATCCTTCCAAATTTCTAAAGAAGATTTTTCATTATCTCCTTTTTTAGCTTCTACGATATCTAGTGCATCATAGAAAATCTTAAATGCGATTGACTTTTTACCGTCAAACATTAAGTTATTTACAAATCTTGTTACCAATTGATCATTAAACTTTGGATCTGGTAACAACGGTCTTTTTTTTGCTTTTGTTTTTCTCATTGTTCTGTTCCTTAAAATTTAATGATTACTTTTTCTTACCTTTTGCAGGGGCTGCAGCAGCTTGGCCTGGTTTTGGTCTTTTGGCACCGTATTTAGAACGTCTTTGCGTTCTTCCGTTTACTCCGGCAGTGTCTAAAGCACCACGAACAATGTGATATCTAACTCCCGGTAAATCTTTTACTCTTCCGCCACGTACTAATACTATCGAGTGCTCTTGGAGGTTGTGTCCTTCTCCCGGGATGTAGGCGTTAACTTCTTTTCCGTTTGAAAGTCTTACTCTGGCAACTTTTCTAAGTGCTGAGTTAGGTTTCTTAGGAGTAGTTGTATATACTCTTGTACATACGCCTCTTCTTTGTGGACATGAATCCAAAGCAGCCGATTTGCTCTTCTTAGCAAGTGTGGCTCTTCCTTTTCTAACTAATTGTTGAATAGTAGGCATTTGATTGCTTTATATTATTTAATATTTTAGGGTGCAAAAGTATGAATATTTTTTGAACTGACAAAATAACTTCCACATAAATAATGTGTTAATTTTCATATAATTATCATTACAAAGTTTAGACTTTATAAAAATTAAAAAAAATCCACACTGAAGCACATTTTAAAATTAATTTTTAGCCTATATCATAGAAATAGTTAATTACAATTTTAAGACTACAATTATTTATACATATTTTTATTAAATTTGTTTCATAAATACTATATGATATGAGAAACTCAAGCATAATTGGACTTAAAGAAACTGACTGTAAAAAAATCGCAGAAAAATTAAATATTTTACTTTCGAATTATTCTGTTTTTTATCAAAATACAAGAGGTGCGCATTGGAATATTAAAGGGAATCAGTTTTTCACACTACACCCAAAATTTGAAGAATTATACAATGGGTTAGTTTTAAAAATAGATGAAATTGCTGAAAGAATTCTTACACTAGGCTCTTCTCCGTCTCACAATTACTCTGAATACCTCAAACTCTCTTCCATCAAAGAAAGCAAAGAAGTATCTGACGCTAATAAATGCGTAGAAGGAATATTAGCTTCTTTTAGAGTTCTTATAGACCTACAAAGAGAACTTTTAGACTTAACAGAAAAAGCCGGAGACGAAGGAACCAACTCACAAATGAGCGATTATATTACAGAACAAGAAAAAGAAGTATGGATGTACAATGCTTATTTAGCATAAAAACTCTTCTCTAAAAAAATAAAAGCACTTCAAAACGGAGTGCTTTTATTTTTTCATTTTTTATAGAAGTTTATAATATATTTGCAAAGTCTTTAAATACGAATCTTGAAAAAAATTATAATATTCTTACTCTTTAGTGTAATTATCAAAGCACAATGGAGCATTTCTACCTCTGAGAGAAATGCACTAATCACCATCTACCAACAATCTAATGGACCACAATGGAGCCAACATTGGGACTTAGAAAAAGACCCTTACTATTGGCATGGAGTAAAAATATCAAACGGAATAGTTACAGAACTAAAGCTAAATGGCAATCTACTAGAAGGCAATTTTCCTAGCGCCATTCTATCTCTCACTAATCTTAAAAAATTAGACCTGAGCTCTAACAAACTTTCAGGAAACATCCCAAACCTGAGCTCTTTAAACAGTTTGACCTATTTAAACATTAGCGACAATCATTTTACGGGTGACATTTGGAACAGCTTTTCGTCACTTACCAATTTAGAAGAACTATATGTTGGAAACAACAACGGAACTATTTCTAATACTGATTTTTCAGGATTTACTAACCTAAAACACCTCGACATTTCAAAACTAAACCTTACCGAAATACCGTCTAGTCTAGCTACACTTCAAAAACTCTCTTCACTGAACTTAAGCAATAATACTATTGCAAATTTTACCAACATTGCCTCATTAGCTCAGTTACAAGAAATAAACCTATCTGGAAACTCAATTACAAAAGTTCCTGATGAAATTAATAATTTTATCAATCTCAAAACTTTAGACCTTAGCAATAATAAGATTACACAATTCTCTGCACTGAATTCGTTACACAATATAGAATGGCTATCTTTAGAAAACAACAACCTAATTAGCATCCCCGCAGAAATCATCACGTTAGAAAAACTAACCCACCTTAACCTTAGCAGAAATAATATTTCTGGCGGCACTGGAACACTTTCTTCTTTGATTAATCTAGAACAACTTTGGCTCAATCACAATAAATTAAAAGGAAATATCCCAGCCAACATTCTCTCTATGCCCAAATTAATGTGTTTATCTCTACAAAGTAATGAATTAGAAGGAAATATCCCTAACAACCTTCCTGAAATATGTAATATTTCTAACAATAGATTTTCTAAGAACAACTTAGAAAACTATTTACAGTTATATCCAGAAAATACAGATTTTATATACTCGCCGCAGAGATATGACGAAGCCAAAACTGTAAAAGCTGCATTAAACTCTTCAACAAGTCTAGACCAAGCTCTTTCCTCATCTGACGGTTTCCAATTCTCTTGGCTGAAAACTCTTGACAAGAACACTTCTGTTAACTCAGAGAACTTTACCATAAACTCTGTGAAAGAAACAGATTATGATATATATACTTGCGAAGCTCTTTTTATAAAAAATGACACCTTATATAATATATACTTTACAAATTACAGAGAACCTATCACGTTAGAAAACACAGAAACTCTAGGTACTGACAATCCTGAAAATAAAATTTTGGTCATTTATCCCAACCCAACAAAGGATTATATAAATATAAAAAACAATAATTACCGAATAGAAACATTTAATTTATATGACCTTGGCGGAAGAATTTTAAAAACATTCTCCGGAAAAGAAACAAAGTTAGACCTTAGCAACCTACCTTCTTCTACTTATATTTTAAACATAAAGACAACTGAAGGACACCAAAATTTTAAAATTATAAAGAAATAAAATCGTTTTTTTTCATTATCTCCCCAATATAATACTTGCCAAAAGCAAGTATTTTTTTTGAGCCAATTTAACATTTTTCACATTTTTAGTTAATTTTTCACAAACACCCCTTATTTTTTCAATTAAAATTCAAAAAAAATTATTTTTTTTCAACAAAACCCCATTTTTATTTTGGGGTTTTATTTTTTTTTCTAATTTTGCATTAGAATTTAAAAGTTGAATTGATATGAGAAAATGGATTTTACTAGCTTCGCTAGTTGTATTAGGCTTATTATGCCTATTTTCGGGAACACTCTTTCCAGAAACCCCAATTGACGAAAAAAGCATCCCTGAATTTAGCAGTGCAGACATTGCATGGATGTTAGTATCCTCTGCTATGGTATTAATCATGACACCAGGTCTTGGTTTCTTTTACGGAGGTATGGTTAGAAAGAAAAATGTAATTAGCACAATCTTGCAAAGTTTTATTGCAATGGGAGTTATTACAGTGGCATGGGTAGTAATTGGATTTGGACTTGCATTTGGTGATTCAATAGGCGGAATCATTGGCAACCCTACTAAGTTTTTATTCTTTAGCAATGTTGGCACTAAAAGTGCGTGGTCATTAGCACCTACAATTCCATTAGTCCTATTTGCTGTATTTCAAATGAAATTTGCCATCATTACACCAGCACTTATTTCTGGTGCATTTGCAGAGAGAATTAGATTTTGGGGATATTTATTATTTATAATTTTATTCTCCTTATTTATTTATTCACCACTGGCTCATGCAGTATGGCACCCAGACGGAATTCTATTCAAATATGGCGTTTTAGACTTCGCTGGAGGCACTGTAGTACACATGAGTGCAGGTTGGGCAGCATTAGCTGGTGCTTTATTCCTTAAAAAAAGAACTGAAATAATTCATGACCCAAGTAGAATTTCTTATGTAATCTTAGGAACTGCTTTACTTTGGTTTGGTTGGTTCGGATTTAATGCTGGATCGGCAGTGAGTTCAAGTTCATTAGCTGTACAAGCTTTTGCCAACACAACAGTAGCATCTGCAGCTGCAGCAATTGGCTGGGGATTCATAGAAAAAATAAAAGGAAGAAAACTTTCTGCAATGGGCGTAAGCATTGGCGCAGTAGTTGGTCTAGTTGCCATAACACCAGCTGCAGGATATGTCACAGTGCCACATTCTATACTTATTGGTATTATTGCTGTTGTAGTAAGTAGTTTTGTAGTTGACCTTAGAGGAAGAACCAATATTGATGACACACTAGATGTATTCCCTTGTCATGGCGTAGGAGGTATGGTAGGCATGATATTAACTGGCGTTTTCGCTACCCCAACTATTAATGCTGCAGTTGTAGAACCAGGATTATTTTATGGAGGTACTAGTTTATTCATCAAACATATTGTGGCACTAGTTGGCGTTTCTGTTTTCGCTTTCTTTGGTTCTTACTTATTATTATACATCACAAACCTTATCACTCCATTGAGAGTAAATGAAGAATACGAAAAAGAAGGTTTAGATAAAACACAACACGGAGAGTCTTTATAATCTCTCTTCACAAAAAAATTATAAAAAACGTTTCACCCTTAAAACATACATTTATGAAAAACTTTAAATCAATAAATAAGCTAGCTTATTTAGCTACTACACTATGTGCATCTTTATTATTCGGACAAGAAGAAGGAAGTTGGCTAAAAGGCTTTAAACTAAGCGGTTCTGCAGACACTTTTTACAAATACGATTTCGCAAAAAGTGATTTCAACACAAAAACCAGCTTTACTCAACCTACCAATTCTTTTGAAATAGGAATGTTTACCTTAAAACTAAATCATCATTTAGGTAAATTCTCCACCACAGCAGATATAGGAATCGGAAACAGAGCAGAGCAATTCAATTACACCTCTAAAAATACTGGATTACTCATTAAGCAATTATTTGTAGATTATGCTGCCACAGATAAATTGACCATCAGCGCAGGTTCTTGGACTACCCATGTTGGTTATGAATTACTAGATGCGCCTGATAATGATATCTACAGTATGTCTTATGCTTTTTCCTATGGTCCATTCTTCCACACAGGTATTAAAGCAAATTATTTAATTGGAAAATTTAATGTAATGGCAGGTTTTGCAGACCCTACAGATTTAAAATCCGCATTTCAAGATGTAGTAGTTTATGACAACACGGGAAACCCAGTTAACAAAAGCTACAACAACAAGTTTTTCATTTGGCAAATTGGCTATAGCGGAGAAAAACTATCCGCTTTCTTAAACGGTCAGCAAGGTAGCAACAATCCTCTTAGCTCTAATATTTCTCAATTTGACTTAACTGCTTCTTACAAATTTACAGACAAATTTAAACTCGGTGTCAATGCAACTACTTTCGCATTGAGTGATGACAGCTCTTCTGTAGATACAAAACATTGGTCTTCTTTGGTAGGTTATTTAAAATATAGCGTTAGTGATTCTTTCGCTTTGAACTATAGAGCAGAATATTTAGACAACAAAGACAATACTCTTGCTCTTGGTGCAGTGAACGGAAACACAGTCTTTGCCAATACGTTTTCTGCAACATTTACAAACGGTGATTTCCAATTAAAACCAGAAATAAGACTAGAAAGTTCAAACGAAGATATTTATTTCAAAAAAGATGGAAGCGCAACCGGAAGCTCTGCAAATTTCTTAATCGCAGCCATGTATAGATTTTAACTTTAACCAGACAATTTTATAAAGAGCTCAAGTTTTTTAACTTGGGCTTTTTTGTTTTGTTTAAATTCTTAATTTTGTTGTGAACACTAAAAAACATTGGGATGAAAAATTTTATTTCTCTTTTAACATTCATTTTTTTCAACTCATTTACTCTTGCCCAAGATTCTAAAACTTTTGACAAAAAACTTGCAGATTCTCTAAACGCAGATGAAAGAGGAATGAAAACCTATATGCTCGTCATCCTAAAAACCGGACCAAAAGACAAGGAAATAACAGACAAAGAAAAAAGAAATGAACTCTTCAAAGGACATTTCTCTAATATGGAAACCATGGAAAAAGCTGGCAAATTAAAACTTGCAGGTCCTTTTGCCTCTAAAAACACTTTACAATACAGAGGCATATTCCTTTTAGATGTGAAAACTGAAGACGAAGCTAAAGCCCTTCTTCAGAACGACCCAACTGTAAAAAACGGAATTTTTGAATACGAAATTCTGCCTTGGTATGGTTCTGCTGCCATTCCTATGCATCTCAAATATCACAAAAAAATATCTAAAGAATAAAGAAACGCCATGAAAACCATAGAAGAAGTAATTTCAAATCTAGACCAAATTATAGACTGGAGCATTAAAAACCAAAACCCTGCAGGCTATTTCGCAACTACTTATAGAACGATGACCGCAGCAGTTTTACAAGGAATCAAGAAAAAGAAATTTCAAGATGCAGAGAGAATGACTAATCTTGATGTAACTTTTGCTAAAAGATATATCGATGCATTTGAAGCTTATCAAAAAAATGAAAAATGCACCAATGCTTGGTATCAAGCTTTTGAAGCTTGTAAAAACAATAACTTACTTATTATACAGCATATATTTTTAGGAATGAATGCTCATATTAATTTAGATTTGGGTATTTCCGCCGCATCAGTTGTCCCAAAAGGGAAAATCAACCCTTTAAAAGCAGATTTTTATAAAATAAACGATGTAATTTCGTCTATTAACCAGAATGTACAAAATGCATTAAATCAAGTTTGCTATCCCATTCATTTAATTGATAAAATTTCTAACGGAAAAGACAATGCGATATTAGATTTCGCTATTTCTAGAGCTAGAGATACTTCTTGGGCAAGTGCAGTTGCTCTTTCTAGCACTCCTAATTTTCTACAAGACACATTAATTAATTTAATAGATAATGCCGCTGCTAAAATCTCTACCCAAATAGTAAACCCAAGAATTTCTAATTCAAAACTGTTGAAAGAATTGAAATCTTTTGAAAGCAATGATGTCTCAAAAAACATAGAAACATTAGCTTCGGTAAAACTTTAATTATGAAAAAATACGAAACCTACGAAGAGTACTGCCTAGATTTTTCAGAAGAAATTCAAATAAAAATGGAAGATTTAAAAAATTTCATTCAAAAAATTTTACCCGAAACTACCCTCGAAATAAAATATGGAATTCCTACATTTGTACAAAAAGGAAAAAATATCATTCATTTCGGAGCGTTTAAAAATCACTTCGGTTTTTATCCCGGCGCTGAAACTATAGAAATTTTCGAAGAAAAACTTCAAAATTATAAAACTTCGAAGGGAGCTATTCAATTTCCTATCACTCAAGATTTTCCTTGGGATTTAATCCAAGAAATTACAGAATTTAGAAAAAATAAAACTTAAAAAAATAAATACTTTGACCAGACTCAACTCCATATTAGATAACGATTTTTACAAAATCACGATGCAAAACGCCGTTGTGAAATTGTTCCCAAAACAAATCGTAAAATACCAGTTCATCAACCGAGGAAAACACCATTTCCCCGAAGGTTTTGCAGAAGAACTTAGAGCTTCTGTAAATGCAATGGCAGAGCTAAAACTCACCAAAGATGAGAAAAAATTTATGGCAAAAACTTGTCCGTACATTGATTTGCCGTATTTGGATTTTTTAGAAGGCTATCGATATGACCCTTCAGAAGTAATCATTTCTCAAAACGGAAACGATGTAGAAGTTACGGTAGAAGGTCTCTGGTATAGAACCATACTTTGGGAAGTTCCACTCTTGGCATTGATTTCAGAATTGCATTACGAAATGAATCATTTAGAAAGAAACTCTAATGAAATTGTGATTGAAAACACCTTCGAGAAAGCCGAAAAACTGAACACTTTGGGTGTAACTTATGCAGAATTTGGAACCAGAAGAAGGCATTCTTACAAAGTACACGATTTGGTAATTGGTTCATTGGCAAAAAAAGAGAACACCAAATTTATTGGCTCTTCTAACGTACATTTTGCGATGAAATATGGCGTAAAACCAATAGGAACACACGCACACGAATGGTTTATGTTTCACGCTGCGGAATATGGTTTCAAAATGGCCAACAAAATTGCATTGGAACACTGGGTAGATGTTTATAGAGGAGATTTGGGAGTAGCCCTTTCAGATACTTTTACCACAGATGTTTTCTTTAATCAATTTGATAAAAAATTCACAAAATTATTTGATGGTGTTCGTCACGACAGCGGAGATCCATTAGAGTTTGCAGACAAAACCATTGCTCATTACGAAGAAAATGGCATCAACCCTTTGTACAAATACATCATTTTTTCTGATGGATTAAATTTGGAAAAAGTAGAAGAAATCACCAACTATTGTAGCGAAAAAATAGGAATTTCTTTTGGAATTGGCACTAATCTAACCAATGATGTTGGCTTAAAACCTATGAATATCGTGATGAAATTAATTGGGGTAAAATCTGACAACGGAGAATGGATACCAACCGTGAAGTTATCTGATGAAAAAGGAAAATACACCGGCGACCCGAAAATGATAGAATTGGCAAAAGAATTTTTGAGAATAAAAGAATAAAAGCCTTTATTAAAATCTGATTTGTAAATACAAAATCTTAAATCTAAAATTTATCAATATCTTTGTTGTATGGAAATTCTATACGTAATTCTTACATTTATTTTTGGAGCGGTTCTCGCATATTTTATCGTGAAATCTTCTTCTATTTCAAGGAAAATTTACGATGAGCTTCAACAAAATTTCATTAAGAAAGAAGCTGATTTAATAAACTCTGAAACTAAAATTTCAGAGATTTCAGACTCCTTAAAACTAGAAAAAGAAACCAACTTAGCTCAAACCGAAATTTTAAATCAACTCAAAACAGAATTGGCAAAAATTTCTGCTGAAAATATTGCTCAAAATCAAAAAATCACTGAGCAATCTGAGCTTAACTTAAAGCAAAACACCGAAATAAGAGATTTACAACACGAAAAAAACAATCTCATCGCTTTAAAATCTGAGCTTTCGGCACAAAACGAAAGCCTTCAAAAGTTGTTAGATTCACAAAAACAAGAAATTGTAAAAATTCAGGAAGAAGCAAAACTGCAATTCGAGAATTTGGCTAATAAAATTTTAGAAGAAAAAGCGGAAAAATTCACCACACTTAATCAAAATAATTTAAAAACAATTCTTGAGCCATTTCAAGAAAAAATTTCTGAACTCAAAAACCGTGTAAACGAGGCGTACGAAAAAGAAAACAAAGAACGCTTTTCTCTTGCAGAAAAAGTAAAAGAATTAGCAGAACTGAATCAACAAATTTCGGAGGATGCCAAAAAATTAACAAGAGCTTTGAAAGGTGAAAGCAAAACCCAAGGAAACTGGGGAGAAATGATTTTGGAAAGCATTTTAGAAAAATCTGGCTTGGTAAAAGGCAGAGAATATTTCTTGGAACACCAATTAACAGACGAAAACAATAAAGTCATTTTCTCTGAATTTTCTGGTAAAAAAATGAGACCAGATGCCGTTATAAAATATCCAGACGAAAGAAATGTGATTATAGATTCCAAAGTTTCACTTACTGCCTTTACAGAATTGGTAGACGAAACAGATTCTGAAGTTTACACCATGAAACTCAATCAACATCTTAGCTCTGTTAAAAACCACATTCAACAATTGTCTCAAAAAGCCTACGATGATTACGGAAAATCCCTTGATTTTGTAATGATGTTCATCCCAAGCGAACCAGCTTATATCGCGGCAATGCAGGCCGACCAAAATCTATGGAATTACGCTTATGAACGCAGAATTTTGTTGCTCAACCCAAGTAATCTTATTACTTCTCTCAAATTAATTGCAGACCTTTGGAAACGTGAATACCAAAGTAGAAATGCTATGGAGATTGCTGAACGTGGTGCAAAATTGTATGATAAATTTGTAGGTTTTGTAGAAAATTTAGAAAAAATTGGCAAAAATATTGACAATGCAAAAAGTTCTTATAATGATGCCTTCAAACAACTTTCTACCGGTAATGACAATTTAATTGTTCAAACTCAAAAATTAAAAGCTCTTGGAATAAAAAATAAAAAACAATTACCTAACGGTCTAAGTGAAGAACCAACAAGTCAATTAGATTTTTCTGAGGAATAATACTGCCATCAAGATCTCATGAATTAATTTAGAATTTTTTTCAAATATCACATGATTATAGAAAGCCTTCAAAACGAGAAAATAAAAAACCTCAATCGATTAATTACCGACAACCGTTTTCGTAAGAAATCTGGCGTTTTTGTAGTAGAAGGAAAGCAAGAAAACGAACGTGCTTTACAATTTGGATTCGAAGTTGTAGAATTCTATATCTGTGAGAATATTTTTAATAGCAATAGTCCTGAAGGAAAAATCCATTTCGTGTCTTCACAAGTCTATGAAAAACTAGCTTACAGAGGAAGTTCTGAAGGAATTATTGGGATTTACAAAACCAAAGAATTTAATTTAAGTGAATTTTTACCCAAAGAAAACACTTCAGTAATTGTAGTAGAATCCGTAGAAAAACCAGGAAATTTGGGGGCAATTCTTCGTAGTTGTGAAGCCTTTGGGATTGATGCGCTCATTGTAACAGATTCTAAGGTCGATTTTTACAACCCCAATGTTTTGAGAAGCAGTGTTGGATGTTTTTTCGGAATGAATGTTTTCTCTGCAACCAACGAAGAAACACTCACATTTTTACAAAAAAATAATTTCAAGATTTACACTACTTTTATGGATGAAACCGCTGAAAACATCCAGAAAAAAGATTTCAAAGAAAAGTCTGCTCTGTTTTTCGGAACAGAACATTCAGGATTAAGTGATTTTTGGCTTGGGAAAGGAGAAAACATTCTAATCCCAATGGCTGGAACAATAGATTCTCTCAACCTGAGCAATGCTGTGGCAATAGCGTGTTATGAAATCCTAAGACAAAAATTGGAAAAATAAAAAAGCCTTTCGCAATGCGAAAGACTTCATTTTTTTCAAAATAATCTTTCAATTATTTTTTAACCGCTTCTTCTACTTTAGCAGCACCTTCTTTTACAGCACCAGCAGCATCTTTTACTGCGTCTTTTGTAGCTTCTTTTACTTCCCCTGCTTTTTCTTCAACTTTAGCTGCGGCAGAATCTAACTTCACCCCTGCAGAATCAAGAGCTACATTTGCGGAATCTACGTTTGCACTTACTGCAGAATCAACAGTATTTGCTGCAACTTTAGTTTCAGATTTGTTACATGCTACTAATGCTAGAGCAGCTACAGCTGCTACAAATAATGATTTTTTCATAATAAATAAATTTAAATTGGTTGTTTAAAAAATTTTTTGTTCAATATTAACAAGACAAATGTAATTCCAAAAAAATTAAATTGTCTGAAAAACAATTGTAAAAGCATTTGTAAATCTAATCAATCTATCTAAAAAAATTTACAACGAAAACTAATCATCAAATTCAATTTTATAAAGTATTTTTGCAAGATTATAAAAACAAAAAAAGTCACTCGCTGAGCGAATGACTATTTTTTTCTAAATAATTGTAAAATTATTTTTTAACTTCTGTAGCAGCAGCTTCTACTTTAGTAGCAGCAGAATCAACTTTAGCAGCAGCAGAGTCAACAGTAGCAGCAGCAGAGTCAACAGTAGCAGCAGCAGAATCTACAGTAGCAGCAGCAGAATCAACAGCAGCAGCAGCTTCAGTAGTTTCAGATTTTTTACAAGCAACAACAGCAAGAGCAGCGATAGCAGCTACAAATAATGATTTTTTCATAATAAATAAAATTTTAAATTGTTATTAAATAAAGTTTTTGTTCACTTTTGATGGGACAAAGGTATGGCAGTAAGAAAATTTGTGTAAGAAAATTAATTGTAATATATTTGTAAAATAGTTTTACAAAAAAACATTACTGAAAATCAAACAATTAAATTTTTTTTGAAAAATTGACAGATTTAGATTTATTACACTTTGAGCAGTTAAAACTAGAAGTGCAGGCTGAATATTTAAAAAATCACCATCCATCTTCTGATGAAATATCAAAATGGAAAGGCATTGATATCATCTACTTTCAAGAGGATTTAAGAAGAAAAGCTAAAGGCAACATTAGCGAAAAGTCTTTCTATACTTACTTTAAAAACTCAAACACCTCAAAATTACCTAGAATTGACATGCTGAATTTATTGGCAATATATGCCGATTATCAATCTTGGTATGATTTTAAGAAAAATCATTTATTTGCCAATGAGTTTATTTCTGAGGCAGAAAAACCAACAGAGATAAGCATTGCTAATGAGGACTCCACAGCAATTGAAGATTCACTGGAAGAATTTGAAGAAGAAAAAACAGAAGAAATCATCCCTGAAAATTCTAATTTACAAAATAACACTCCTGAAAACCAAATAAATAACAATACAGAAGAGCTGCCAAACAAGAAAAAAAACAATACAGTTTTCGACTACTATTTTAGGTTTCAAGAGTATATTTGGTTAGGAATATCGGTTGTTTTACTTGCCATGGTTTTGGTATTAATTTTCTGGCAAAGAATTTTTGCGACAGAATATACTTTTACATTTATAGATGCTGATAGAAATACAAAAATTTTAGATAACATTGAAATCAAAATCCTTAAGGAAAACGAAACACCTATACAATATAATTTAGAAGATGGTAAGGATTTTGTATACCCTACTCAAAGCAAAAGCTTAAAAATGGTAGTTAACTCTCCTTTTTATAAAAAAGACACCATCAGAAGAACATTAGACCCAGCTAGAACTAAAGAAGTGATAGAATTAGAACCTGATGTGTATTCTCAAACACTATTCTATTATTCAACCAACGACATTAATAAAAAAAGAGAAGAACTCGATAAAATAATTAGTAATAATGCTTTAATATATCAAGTATATGACAATTATGGAGTTGAAACGCTGAATAAGCAAACCTATATAGGATTAGTGACAACCCCGACTACATCTTTGAAGAACTTTAAGATGATAGAAACCAAGGTGAGCCCAGAAACAAGAAAAATTGTATTAATTAAATTTAAAATCCAACAAGATGAGAATAAATAAAAACCTTATTTTTTGGTTTTTCACTTTAGCAATCGGTTTTCTTTCTTGCAAAAAGGAAGAAACAATAAGTGACTTAGAAAAATTAAGAAAAGCAACCAATAGTTCTATTGTAGATAGCGCACAAGCTATCGCTAGTATTACCCAACAAAAATTACAAGAACTTTATGATATATCTGCATTATATACATCTGGTAACAAAAATACAGCTCTAGATTCCCTTAATTACAAACAAATACAAGGTTATTTTTTAACCAATGACTCTACGAACGTAAATTCTTTATTACAAGAATTAGATAGCTTAAATGTAAGGTACGTAAAGATCAAAAATGTAGAAATATCTTCTAAAATTGAAGGTGAAGACACCCTAGATTTTGCAGATTATACCGTAGAATATAAAAACAATACTCAAAAAACTATAGCTGAGTTTAATAAAAAATCTGAATATAAACTCATTAAGAAACCTGTGAAATTCAAAAATGAATTTAAATTCTATTTTGTAAAAATAGATGTATCAGAGAAAGACAGTATTTCGTCTGGTGTAACCAAATAATCTAATTTCACATCATTTTCAGAAACATCATCTATAATATCAATCGGTGGAAAGTAATTTACGCCGATTTTTTTTGCATCAGCATTAATTGTTCTAAAAAATTCATCATAAAAACCTTTTCCGTAGCCAACTCTATTTCCATTGTTGTCACAATAAAGAAGTGGCGTGATTACATAATCGAAACTGTTTTCTTCATTTATGATGGATACTGGCTCCAAAATTCCCCATGCGTTTTCTTGTAAAATGGTCTCTGATGTATATTTTATTGAAATAATTTTATTTTCATGAATTTTAGGAAGAAAAACATTCACTTTACATTTCCAAAAATATTCAATTAAGGAATTGGTTTCAATTTCATTAAATTTTTTGATTGGCATAAAAACATGAATAGACTGATTTTCTGATAGATTAAATTGTAAAATGAAATTTTTTAAGATTTTTTGAGATAAAAAATTAACCTCATCTTCAGACAAGGTTTTTCTTTTTTCTAAATATTTTTGCCTTAATTCTTTTTTAAGCATTTTAAATTTCTTTTACAGAAATAATCTTTACAGGACAAGCTTTTGCCGCCTTATCACAAGGCTCAAATGCCTCTGGAATAGGAGTTTTAATTGTAAAAAAACCTTTTTTATCCGTAGATTTCAATAATACCGATTTTCCATCTTTTTTAGACATACGGAAGAATTCGGGTGCAAATTCTGCACAATAATTACACCCAATACATTTATCTCTTTGTAAAGTAACTATTACCATATTAAAAATTGAAATATTGAGAACTTATGTAGTGTGTAATACTCATCTCAAAATTCATTTAAGATTGAACAATTTTATACAACTTATCACTTGGGCGAACTCTGAAATCTGTCTTAAAGGTAATCACATCAGCTTTCGTAGCTTTTTCAGAGATCCCAATTCCATCTACCATCATTTCAGAAACTTCCATTTCTTGTGAACCCGTTGTGGGACCTTGAATTAAAACTTTATCACCAATTGTTAAATCATAAGCTTCAATCAAAAACTCTGCAATATTAGATTTTGGGTAAAAATGTCTTCCCTTGCCTATATAAATTTTCTTTTGTGTAGCATTAGAACCAGAGTTTGGAGACCATTCACCCAATTCTTGACCAAGGTAGTAACCACTCCAAAAACCTCTATTGTATACCGTTTCTAATTGTTTCATCCATTCTGCTACTTTTTCTTGATTAAAAGTCCCTTCAGCAATACTATCAATAGCTTCTCTATAACATTTAGTCACCGTTGCTACATATTCTGGAGCTCTACCTCTTCCTTCAATTTTAAGAACTTTCACTCCTGCATCTGTAATTTGATCTAGAAAACCGATGGTACATAGATCTTTAGGAGACATCATATATTCATTATCCAGTTCTATTTCAAAGCCTGATTCTTGGTCTATTACAGTATATTTTTTTCTGCAATTTTGCTTACATGCACCTCTATTGGCAGATGAATTATGAGAATGAAGGCTTAAGTAGCATTTTCCAGAAACAGCCATACAAAGCGCACCGTGCCCAAAAATTTCAATCTCAACTAAATTTCCTGATGGCCCTTTAATTTGTTCTTTTTCTATTTGTTGACAAATTTTCTTAATTTGGCTTATAGATAATTCTCTACTCATTACCATAGTATCAGCAAAAAGAGCATAGAATTTCACAGTCTCGATATTGGTAATATTAATTTGAGTAGAAATATGAACTTCCATACCAATTTGTCTAGCATAGGCAATCACAGCTTGGTCCATAGCAATAACTGCAGTAAGTTCTGCTGCTTTGGCTTTATCTAAAAGAGTTTTTATGATAGAAAGATCGTGATCATATATAATGGTGTTAAGTGTAAGATACGTTCTTACTCCTTTTTCTTTACATCTTCTTGAAATTTCTGGCAAATCATCAATCGTAAAATTCATCGATGCTCTAGCGCGCATGTTCAACTGTTCTACTCCGAAATATACAGAATCTGCACCGTTGTCTAATGCTGCCTGCAAAGATGTAAAATCTCCAGCTGGCGCCATTAATTCTATTCTACCACTTTTTGTCATTCTAAATTTTTTGAATTTTTTGCAAAGATAGTTTTTTTAGAATTATTCTAAAAAGCTAAGAAATAGATAGACTCTATATTCATTAATAGCGAATTTTCTTTTTACTAAGAAAATATAATATGTAAAAGAAAGCTATAATTGAAAGAAAAACTAGCATAATAAGAAAATGGTTATCAGTTTTTATAATTCAAAAATAAACATCTGCCAAAATGTCTGCAATACGTAGTTTGTATGATTAATAAATTTGAGTTTTATTTAAAAATAATATAAAACTCGTTAAACTTTGTTAAAACTGTAACACTAATAATTTAGTGAACACTAATTTTGCATTAAATTTGTTGTAGTAAAACTATTAAAATTAAGAAATTGAAATTATGAACAGTTTGAAAAAATTATTACCTTTTGCTGTTGTAGGTATCTTATCGGGAGCAACAACTTTTGGTGCTATCAAATACTTTGACAAAGATGGAGGAAACAATAGCGATTTTTCTTATTTCCAAGAAGCAAAAAACAATTCGCAATTTGCCGCATTGGGCGCAGCTAATGGAGAAGACTTTATAAAAGCTGCCAAAGTAACAGTTCCCACAGTGGTAACTATTAAAAATTATCAAAACAAAACTTCATCTAATAGAATGTCTGAGCAAGACCTATTTGATCAGTTTTTTGGTCCTTTTGGTAACCCTTTTGGGGACAATTCTCAGAGACAAAGACAGCAACAACCTCAACAAAATCAACCAGCCAGACCTTCTGGATTAGGTAGTGGCGTAATCATTTCACCAGATGGCTATATTATTTCTAACAATCACGTGGTAGCTGGCGCTAACAAGCTAGAAGTGGTACTTAGTAATAAAAAAAGCTATATTGCTACCCTAGTTGGCACTGACCCAAGTACTGATATTGCTCTTTTAAAAATTGAAGAAAATGGCTTGCCATATTTAAATTTTGCTAACTCAGATTTGGTAGAAGTTGGCCAATGGGTGCTAGCAGTAGGAAATCCTTTAGGATTAAATTCTACCGTAACTGCAGGTATTGTTTCTGCAAAAGGAAGAAGTATTGATTTACTGAGTAGAAATTCTAGAACCCCTATAGAAAGTTTCATTCAAACCGATGCTGCCATCAATCCTGGTAATTCTGGAGGAGCTCTAGTAAATACAAATGGTGATTTAATCGGTATAAACTCTGCAATATCTTCTAACACTGGATATTACGAAGGATACGGCTTTGCAGTGCCTGCAAACTTAGCTAAGAAAGTGGTTGAGGATATTAAAAAATTTGGTTTAGTTCAGAGAGGCTTCTTAGGAGTAGGCTCATTAGATTTATCAGATGAAGACCAAGTTGCAGTTTACAACAGTCAAAACAAAACCAATCTTAAATCAGGAAGCGGTATATACATTAGAGAAATTTCAGAAAATTCTGGTGCTGAAGATGCAGGACTTAAAAAAGGAGACATCATTACAAAAATTGACAATTCTAAGATAGATTCTTTTGCTGATTTATCTGCAGCCATTGGAAGCAAAAGACCTGGTGATAAAGTATCTGTAACCTATTTAAGAGATGGTAGACAGCAAACTGCTAATGTAACATTAAAAGACCAAAAAGGAAATACATCTTTCAGAAGTAAAGCTGACCTAACCGTTACAGAAAAAATAGGTGGAGAATTCCAAGAATTAAGCGATAGATTTAAAATAGATTACGGATTAAACAGTGGCGTAATTGCAAGAAATATAGTAGATGGTGGTGAGCTTGCTAAAATCGGAATATACGATAACTACATTATTACTGAAATCAATGGAAAACCAGTAAACACACAAAAAGATGTAGAAAGAATCCTTAATAATTACAAGGGAAATGTACAAATTAAGTTTTTAGACGAATACGGCAGAAACTATTCCAAAGGTTTCAAAATGCCTTAAAACATAACAATCACTTTAATAAAATGCCTTCCAGATTTTGATTTCGGAAGGCATTTTTTTATTTATTTGGTTGGTAAATGTTGTTTTTTTCTTTCGTAAATAATCTCTACTACTTTGCCTCCAATCCATGAAAAAGGGAAATAAATAATAAAAATTAAAATTTTGTAAAAAGTAGGATGGTAAGGAAAAATAATAATGTCTAGCATGGCTATGAAAAGCATCATAAAGCCAATTAAAATAGCATAAGCTACCTTTGCATATTTGACAACTATAGCAGTTACAATTCCTCCTACTGTAGCTCCGATACCAGATGAAAAAAGCAAAGTCCAGAAAAAGCCTGAATCTCCCTTTACACTATACAAGACTTTTTCCCAATGCTCAAAAGGTGACAATCCGTTATAGCTTTCACTCCAAGATGAATCTATTCTTACACCAAGAGAAATAATGACTGCTGCTACACCCAGTCCCATTAAAACGCCTAATGTATTTCTTATAAAATTCATTTAGAATTGGTGTGCAATCATTGATATTTCTACACTTACATTCTTAGGAAGGCAAGACACTTGTACGGTTTCTCTAGCTGGATAATTATTAGCATCTAGATACGAGGCATACACTTCGTTCATTGCCGCAAAATCGTCCATACTTTTTAAGAAAATAGTTGCTTTTACTACATTAGAAAAAGACATACCAGCCTCTTCTAAAATAGCCTTTAAGTTTTTCATAACCTGATGTGTTTCTTTTTCGATTCCATCTTCTAAATTACCAGATATCGGATCAATAGGAATTTGCCCAGAAATATACAAAACTCCATTAATAAAGTTAGCCTGAGAATAAGGGCCAATAGCTGCAGGCGCATTGCTGGTAGAAATTATTTTCTTGCTCATTTTCTTCTTTTATTTCTAAATTAATTTCATCTACTAGAAATGTAATATAAGATTTCGCAAATATATATTTTTTATGTTAATCTAAAAAGTGGTAGTAGAAGATGGTGTAAAACTTCTTTCTTTGTACTTCACTGCATCTTTTAGGATATTTGCTTTAATACTGATAAAAAAGTCATAGACTTTGTACTGCCCAAAAGGAACCCAATTAAAACTAAAAGTGAAACTTCTCTGGTCTCTATTGAAGCCTAACCTAGTATAAGCTAACTTTTTCGAAACAAAATCATAATTGGTATTACCAGAAAGACTCCAATATGGTGTTAATTTCAAGGTACTATCTACACCTACTGATGCTATTTGCGTTCCAAATTTTGTAGCATTTCTAGAGTAACCATAGTTCACATTCAGGTTGAGAGTCCATGGTTGTTGAAATCTGGCATAATTGTCATCATCAAAACTATAGACTTCATTTCTAATTTCTCCTTTTGTTTTATATTTTTTTGAAAGGTCTTCTTTTTTGCAAAAAATCTCTTGACTTAAAGGAACTGAGAATCCTAAAGTAAAATTCTGAACACTAAAATGTCCGAAATTTTCTACTCTAGTCCCTACATTTTCTCCTGGCGCAAAAATAATTTGGTATGGGTCTATCGTCATACTAGAATTCACGCTTACTTTGTTTTGAAAGAATGAAGTTTGTGTACTAACATTGATTACAGACCATTTGAATTTTTCTGCAGCAAAGTTATACCCTCCAGAAATGTTAAGCGTTTCAAAAATTTTAATCTTTTTAACTCCAGTAGAATCAGATTTGCTCCTCACTTTCATTTCTAGGTTATTGCTAATATTAAAACCTATTGATTGTTGCAAACCTTGACTAGGACTACCAAACATTCCTCCATCAAAAATAGAATACGAGGTAAGAATCCCTCTTTCGTTGTAGTAATTTTTATAATATCCAAAACTACTTTTCCCGAAATCTGGGCTATAATTAAAACTTATGCTCGGCGTAACCATGTGTCTTATCGCTTGGATTTTAGAATTATTTCCAAATTTTAACATGCCATACAACACGGTTTGCAAACTAGCTGAAGCAGAGTAGGTAGAGTACCCCGAAATATTTTTATTTTGAATTGTCTCTACTTGATTATTGATAGGGTTATAATTTCTAGTAATGGTTTTGGTCGTAAAAACATTGTCTACATTTCCTGAAAGAGAAAAGGTAAAATATTTTGCAACAGTAGTATTTGTACTTAATGAGATATTATTCTTTGCGCCAGTTTGCATATTATCCCACATGGTTTTGGTAAACAAATCATCATTTTTAACTCCAGAAACATAGTTGCTAAATTGCAAACCTGTGTTGACATTAATATTCTCTAGAAGCCCAGTTCTTACACCGGTTTTAGGTTTAAATAAGTAAAACTGATTAATTGCTACATTTAACTGTGGCAATCTAATATCGGTAAGCCCTGTATTAAAGTTTTGAGAATAACTGCCCGTTCCAGTAATGGTAATCGGTAAATTCAGAAATCTTTTGGTAATACTTACTGTAGAGTTTTGTTGCGCATTGAGCACATTCTGATTAAAAATATTATTATTGTTGACCGTATTATTATAGAATTTATTACTCGTGATATTTACCGAAGCACTAAATGTGAAAAAAGGATTAGCTTTGGAATCCTGAGTATGTGTCCACGCAATACTATACAAACTACTTTTACTGTAATTATCTAGACCTTTAATTCCTCTTATGGTGTTGCCCATTTCAGCTCTGAAAGAGCCATTGTATCGGTATTTTTTTCTGTAATTAACCTCTGGTCTTATATTCCAACTTCCTTTGGTATAATAGTCTAAATAGGCTTTAAGGTCAAAATGTTCACCTAAGGGCTGATACCACCCCAAACCATTGAGGAAAAAGCCTACTTCTTGTCTTTCTCCGAAACTAGGGATTAGAATTCCCGCCATTCTTTTCTCTGTCATTGGCAAAATTGCAAAAGGCAAAATAAGCGGCGTAGGCACTTGCTCTATATACATTTGTATAGGGCCAGTAATGAGCTTAGAATTGTCTTTGTTTTTTACCAATTTGATATCTGGAGCCAGAAGATAATAATCTGCTATAGTGTCTTTTTTCTTTAGAAAATACTCATCTGTAGTATATTTACCTCTTTTTAAAAAGAAGACAGAATCACTTACTTTTTTAGTTTTTTCTGCTACAATTACACCTTCACTTTCCTCAGTTCTTGCATTATACGCAATTGCTTGTTTGGTTTTATAATTATAATTAAAGTCATTATATTCATACTTTTTGCCACCTTGCGTAGCTATAGCTGGTTCTATAACTTTTCCTAAAGAATCTATCTTTCCTCTGGCATAAATCATTCCTTTATCCCAATCTATTTGTATATAATCTGCATTAATCTTCATATCTTGGTATGAGACTTCTGCATTGGTATTAAGGTAAGTCATTTTTTTCTGAACATCACTACGCTCTCTGTCTGCTTTTGAGCGAACAACGTCATCCAATTCTTCTTTTTCAATTTTCACCGTATCGTTTTTTACAACAGTTACGGTTTTATCACTATTTTTCTTAGAATCTTCTAGCTTATTTTGTGCTAAAAAATTGTTAAAAATTAGGATAATTAAAATTTGTAGGGTATTTTTGAAAATGTTTTTAAACAAGGTTTCTATTAAATTAGGCCTCAAAATTAATAATTTTTGAAAAATGAAACTACAACATCTTCTAATTAATATAACTTTAACAGTATTTTTATTACTTTCTGCTCATTTTAATGCTCAAAAAAAGTTTACAGTAGTACTAGATGCTGGCCACGGAGGCAAAGACATAGGAGCAACAAGAAAATACTCTGATCTTGGCACCGTTATGGAAAAAGATGTTACGCTAGCCATTATTCTAAAATTAGGAAAACTCCTTGAAAAAAATAAAGACTTTAAAGTAATATATACAAGAAAAATAGATGAATTCCCCTCTTTGCTAGACAGAACCAACCTTGCTAATAGAAATCATGCAGATTTATTCATTTCTGTACACGTAAATTCTTCTAAAACATCAAGCACATCTGCCCAAGGAACAGAAACTTTTGTACAGGGTCCAGCCCAGAACAAAACCAATCTTGAAATTGCAAAAGCAGAAAATGATGTAATTTTTCTAGATGCAAAAGACAAGGAAGTATTTGCTTCTTATGACCCAGATTCTCCAGAATCTCTAATTGCACTAAAAATCCAACAAAGTAAATACCTAGAAGCTAGTTTATACATAGGAAATTACGTAGAAGACAATCTTGTAAAAAACGGTAAAAGACCATCTAGAGGTGTAAAACAACAAAACTTGCACGTTCTGAGAATGAATGCAATGCCCTCAATCCTAATAGAAACAGGTTTTGTAAACAATTATGAAGACGCCTCTTATATCACCTCTGAAGATGGGCAAAATGAAATTGCAGGATCAATTTATGATGCAATTGTCACTTACAAAAAAAAGATGGAAAGGAATCAAAAAAAAGAAGAAGAAAAACCTAAAGAGCTTCCTCTGAAAAATGATTTTAGAGTACTATTAATGAGCACTCCTAACAAATATATAGAAAACGACCCTGCCCTTAAAGGTCTTAAATATATACTTACAATTAAAGAAAATGGACTTTACAAATATTACTATAGTGTAACAAATTTTGCTTCTATTAAAGATGCCAATCTGAAAACAGCCAAAGATGCTGGCTTTAGAAATGCAACAGCTATTAGCTTTATCCCTAACCAAAAAATGAACACAGGATATTATAGAATAGAAGTATATACTGGAAAAGAAAAACTTCCTAAGTCATCTCCTATTCTAAAAACACTAGAAAATGTAGAAAGAGAAAAAGCAGATGGCACTTTTTATTATACTTATGGCAATGTAAGTTCTCTAGAAGCGGCTATAAAACTTCAAAAAGAATTAGAAGACAAAGGAATTAACAATACTGTTATTGAAAAAGTTTATAAATAGCACCAAAAAAAGTTTGTAATTTAAAAAAAAGTTTATACTTTTGCACCCTGAAAAAAATCACTGGCCTATTCGTCTAGTGGTTAGGACTCAAGATTTTCATTCTTGCAACAGGGGTTCGATTCCCCTATAGGCTACAAAAAATAAAAAAAGTAAAAAATAATTTTGCAAATTAAAAAAAAGTTTTTATCTTTGCACCCAAGTTTTTAGAAAGTTATGGCAAATCATAAATCAGCACTTAAAAGAATCAGACAATCTGAAAAAAGAAGATTGAGAAACAGATACTATCACAAAACTGCTAGAACAGCTGTGAAAGTACTTAGAAATGAAGAGAACAAAGCAGCTGCTACTGAGCAATTGCCTAAAGTAATCTCTTTATTAGACAAATTAGTAAAGAAAAACATTATTCACAAGAATAAGGCTGCTAACTTAAAAAGCAAGTTAACTAAGCACGTTAACAAGTTAGCGTAAGAATAATATTTGGCCCGTTCGTCTATCGGTTAGGACTCAAGATTTTCATTCTTGCAAGAGGGGTTCGATTCCCCTACGGGCTACAAAACCTTCGGATTATTCCGAAGGTTTTTTGTTTTTTCTTATCTTTGATACATAATTACAAATATAAAAATGAAAATATTAATCATCAATGGGCCTAATCTCAATTTATTAGGAACTCGTGAACCTGAAATTTATGGCAACACCAGCATGCAAGATGTCTTAGATCAATTAAAAGCTCAGTTCTCTGAACATGAATTGATGTATTATCAATCTAACTATGAGGGTGGTATAATAGATAGAATTCAAAATGATGATTACGACGCATTGGTGATTAATCCTGGCGCTTTTACACACTACTCTTTCGCGATTGCTGACGCGCTTAAAAACCTTAAAAAAAGAAAAATAGAGGTGCACATCAGTAATATCTATCAACGTGAAGAATTCAGGCAGAAATCAGTGACTGCGGCTTATACAAATGCTGTACTTTCTGGTTTCGGAATAGAAGGATATAGATTGGCCGTATTGAGTTTATAACTCTCTAAAAATATAAAATGTGAAAATCCTTTCATTATTTAGAATATTGAAAGGATTTTTTATATGTATCTTTTTTTTGTAAAAAACTCTTCTTTGCGCTCCGGCGTAGGTGGAGCTCTCCCGAAATGCTTTGGCAGTAGCCTTGGCTTTGGGAAGCGGGAACCGAAGACGGAAATAGCGCCCAAATAAAAATTTAAACGTTTTTATGTTATTTACATTAAAGAAATGTAAGTTCAAAAAAAATCCTCAACTTACGCTAAGGATTTTTTGGTTGTTTTGAATTGGATAAAAATTAGATTTGTGGACCTGCCGCTACTAATCTTTTACCTTCTTCTGTATCTGTATATTGCTCAAAGTTCGCAATGTATTTAGCAGCTAAAGATTTTGCTTTTTCTTCCCATTCTGCTGGGCTTGCATAGGTATCTCTAGGGTCTAAAATTCCTTCAGAAACTTTTGGTAATGAAGTAGGAATTTCTAAATTCATTACAGGAACTACTGTTTTAGGAGCGTTATCAATAGAACCATCTATGATTGCATCTATGATTGCTCTAGTGTCTTTAAGAGAAATTCTCTTACCTGTACCATTCCAACCGGTGTTTACTAAATATGCTTTAGCACCATGTTCTTTCATTTTACCGATTAATGTTTTAGAATACATTGTAGGGTGTAATGTAAGGAACGCCTCGCCAAATGCTGGAGAGAAAGATGGTGTAGGTTCTGTAATACCTCTCTCTGTACCTGCTAATTTAGAAGTGTAACCACAAAGGAAGTGGTATTGTGCTTGGTCATCATTCAACACAGAAACTGGAGGCAATACTCCGAATGCGTCTGCTGATAAATAAACGATTTTTTTAGCGTGACCTGCTTTAGAAGGAAGTACAATTTTGTTGATATGATAAATTGGGTAAGAAACTCTAGTATTTTCTGTAATAGAACCATCTTTGTAGTCTATCTCACCATATTCATTTACCACTACGTTTTCTAATAAAGCATCTCTTTTGATAGCTCTGAAGATGTCTGGTTCTTTTTCTTCTGTTAAATCAATTACTTTTGCATAGCAACCTCCTTCGTAGTTGAAAACTCCATTATCATCCCAACCGTGCTCATCATCACCAATTAGATATCTTTTTGGGTCTGCAGAAAGTGTAGTTTTACCAGTACCAGAAAGTCCGAAGAATAATGCTACATCACCAGCTTCTCCTACGTTTGCAGAGCAGTGCATAGAAGCCATTCCTTTAAGTGGTAAATAGTAGTTCATCATCGCAAACATACCTTTTTTCATTTCACCACCGTACCAAGTACCACCAATGATTTGAATTTTTTCAGTAAGGTTAAACATAACAAAGTTTTCAGAATTCAAACCTTGTTTTTCCCATTCTGGGTTAGTCGTTTTAGAACCGTTCATTACTACGAAATCTGGTTCACCGAAGTTCTCTAATTCGTGGATAGATGGTCTAATAAACATATTAGTCACGAAATGTGCTTGCCAAGCAACTTCCATCACAAATCTTACTTTAAGTCTTGTATCTGGATTAGTACCACAAAAAGCATCTACAACATATAGTCTTTTAGAAGTAGATAATTGTTCCAAAACTAGAGTTTTACAGCTCGCAAAAATTTCTGGTGTTGTTGGGAAATTTACTTTTCCATCCCAACAAATAGTGTCTTTAGTAACATCATCTAATACTATATATCTATCTTTAGGAGATCTTCCTGTAAATATACCCGTTTTAACCGCAACTGCACCAGATTCAGTAACCGCACCTTTTTCAAAACCTTTGTTTTTAGCAGACATTTCTGCCTGAAAAAGCTCTTCATAACTTGGATTGTACACTACTTCATGATAACCTGTGATTCCTAAATCATGTAGCTCTTGGATAATTTTTAAATTTTTCATAGTAAAAAAAATTTTATTAATGATTCTTATTTTTTTGCTTTACAAAATTACGCAATGTATGCTGTTTTAGCGATTTATAGGCAATGATATAAATCACTAATTCAATATTTCACAACACACTGTAAATCAATCAATTAAATCTTTCCACTCAAAAATATTGTGAAAATTCTTGGTTAAAAAATAGTTTTTATAATCCCCAAATTTTGAAGCTAAAACGAAATCGCCTCCCCACGCACCTAAACTTTTTACAAAACTAGGACAGTCTTCAAAGTATTTTTGTTTTACAGTTTCTACTTGTAAAAAATGGCTCAAATTCTCCTCGTGTAGGGTCATTAAGTCTGAAAATTCATTTAATTTTTCACAGTTTAAAACTTGTTTTGTAATTTCTGAAAACTGATTTTTTAAAGATATAGATTTTTCTCGAGACCTAAAAGCGTTTATTCCCTCTCTGCTATTTTGCTTTTGATTCAAATGAATCAATATAAGCTCGTCGGCAAATTTTGGTTGAAAGGTAATCTTTTCTATATATCTAGGATTATTTTGGTAAAGGATTGCAGATTTCTCTTGAGCTACAGCTATATCATATCCACTCCCTCCCAATGAAATTTCATTGAGCAAATAAGCATCAATCCCTGCAAAAACGGCTAGATTATTCATTAAAGTAGAGCTGCTCCCAAGTCCGAAATTTCCGGGAAACTGAAGATTGGTTTTTATTCTGTAAGTAGAATTACTTTGTAACCTTTGGTCTGATAAATTTTGAACATTTTGTAAAACCTGAAGAATAAACTGAGCATTATCTGGCAAATTAGTCTCTATAATTGTCCAACTATCATAATCAATAATGGCATGAAGCCAAGATATATTTTCGTGTAAAGCTTCCCAAAAAATAAGCGATTTATTATCTTCTATTTCTTCCCAATAAAAATCTTGTCCTAACTTAGTAGGAACTGCCAAAGCCAATGCTCCATCTAAGACAAAGTATTCTGAGGTAATTAATAATTTTCCGGGAGAGAAGACGTGATTTTCCAAAACTCTAATTTTTAACAAAAATAAAAAAAGTCACAACAAATTGTGACTTTATCCTTATATAGCAGAAGAAATTGTAACTTCTGAATTTATTTTCTTAATGAGGCCTTGCAAGGTCTTACCAGGACCAACTTCTACGAAGCTTGTTGCTCCATCTTTTATCATATTCTGTACAGACTGCGTCCACTTAACAGGTCCTGTAAGCTGTGCAATTAGATTTTTTTTAATCTCATCAGGATTAGAGATTGCAGTTGTAGTAATGTTTTGATAAACTGGCAAAGTCGCTTTTCTAAATTTTGCCTTTTCTATCGCTGCTGCTAATCTTTCCTGAGCGGGTTGCATCAAAGGAGAATGGAAAGCTCCGTTTACAGGGAGAATCAAGGCTCTTTTTGCACCAGCCGCTTTCAAGGCTTCACAAGCTTTTTCTACAGCGATTGTTTCACCTGAAATCACCAATTGCCCAGGGCAGTTGTAATTTGCAGGAACCACTATACCTTCAATAGAAGCACAAATTTGTTCTACTTTTTCGTCTTCTAAGCCCAAAATAGCTGCCATAGAAGAAGGGTTAATATCACAAGCTTCTTGCATTGCCTGCGCTCTTTCTGAAACTAATTTTAAACCATCTTCGAAAGATAAAACTCCATTGGCTACCAAAGCAGAGAATTCTCCTAAAGAGTGGCCAGCTACCATCTGAGCTCCTGTACCATCTATTGCTTTTACCGCAGCAACAGAATGTATAAAAATTGCTGGCTGAGTAACTTTTGTTTTTTTCAAATCTTCATCTGATCCTTCAAACATTATTTTTAGAATATCAAATCCTAAAATGTCATTACTGAAATCCATTAAATCTTTGATATCTTTTCTACTGTCGTATAATTCTTTGCCCATTCCTACGAACTGAGAACCTTGACCAGGAAATACAAGTGCTTTCATACAATTAATTGTGTTTTTTTGCAGGAACCTTTTGTTCCTAATTTAAGATATTTATTATTAGTTTTTTATGGAATAAGTCTTACCACTCTACAGCCCGTATTTACATAAGCACCTTCTTTGCTTTTCACATATTCGAATTTTGTGGCCAACTGAGTTTGAGTTTTACTCATCTGTTTGAAAAGTTCACCTTTGCTATTTTCTCTACTCAAAATATCGTTTACTACATCAAAACCAATAATAGCATATTTAGAAGGTGTTTTACAATATAATTTTTTATAAGTTGCTAGAATTTCTTTTTCAAAAGATCCATCTGTATTTATTTTTCTATCCATCAGATAAACCAAATTGGCTTTTCTAAGGCTTTCCTCTTCTTTATCAAAAACACTGTGATAATACATACTGAATGCTTTAACCCCAGTTGTTTCAGAAGATAGAGACATCATTCTTTGTGCAAATTCATTCCCTAGATTTTCTTCTTTAGACGCTAATATGGCCATTACTGGAGCACTTTGTCCGGTCATCATGTTCGTGTCTAGTTGAATTTCTGCCGCAGAGTTTACAATAATGATATTAGAATTTTTTAATTGCTTTTTTATATTATTCTTAATATAGTTTGCATTTTGGCTATCGTTATCCGCTACTATATATATTTTTTGATCAGAATATGCCTGCAAAACTTCTTTTACAATTCTATCTGCAAAAACCTCTTCGTCTGTTTCTGTAATCACTAAATTATTAAAATTTCTCAACTCTGGCGAGTTTGCAAAAGGCGCAACAACTGGTATTTTTTTAGATTTTACATAATCTAAAACATCCAATACATTAGATTTAAAAAATGGACCAATAATTAAATCTGTATTCTCTTGATTAATCTGACTTAATGAATTTCTAAAAGAACTTTCGCTACCTGCATCTACTACTTTAATTTCTAATTTTTGCCCTGAACTAGCATTTCTTTCTATGGCCAATTTAGCGCCAGTTAAAAAATCAGTTGCCATACTTCTGTACTTAGAATCACTAGCTTCAAAACCAAAAGGCAACATCAAAATTACGTTGAGCGCTCCTTCATTTTTCTTAACATAAGCAGATTCTAATTTTTTAACTTTTAATACCATTCCTGTTTTTAGACCATCTGTAACTCTCGGATTCATTGCAATTAATTGGTCTAAAGTTATCCCGAATTTATTCAAAATTCCGAAAACAGTATCTCCATCTTGTACAGTGTAGGTTTGATATTCATCTTCTTGAGAGACTGATGCTTGCTTAGCCGGTTTGTTATCATCTTGCAAAGCAACCGTCTCTTTAACTGATGAATTAGAATTTACAGATTTTTTTACTTTGATTACAGCTCCCGGTTGAAGACCCTTCTCCTCTAAACCTGGATTCATCTCAAACAAATCTTTCTGAGAAATCCCAAAATTCTTGGTAATTTTATAGTAATTATCTTTAGGTTGAATAACGTATGAACTATCATCAACATTAGATTTTTCTGTAGAAGCATCTACTTTCGGAGTGTCTGCTATAGGAGCTGGAATGGTAACCGCAAAGTTTCTATTGAATGCATTTTTGTCTGCATATTTTTTCACATTTTCTGCTGGTAATGTCACTTCATCCCCGATTTTCAGATGTGAATCTAATTCTGGATTCAATTTTCTAAGGTCAGCTTCTGCAATATGATATTGCTTGGTAATTCCGTAAATCGTTTGCTTCGGTTGCAAAACTATTTTAGTTACATTACCAGATAGAGAAACTGAAGGCTTTTCAGTAGTTTTAGGTTTTTCCTCTGCTCTTTTACTTACAACAAGAACATCACCTATATTAAGTTTACCATCTTTAACCTTTGGGTTTAACCTATAAAGTTCATCTATAGATATTCCGTATTTTTTTGATATACTGTATGGATTTTCCTTAGCTACTACGGTATGAGTCTTCTGTGCGAAAACCATCAAAACAGATAATAAAAAAGTAAATATCAGAAGTTTTTTCATCATTTTTAAATAAAGTACAAAAATACTGCTTTCTGTTTAATTTTGCATTAAAATTAACACCGAATTATCAACATCCATTTCTTGGTAACAATTTTCAAGCCATTGTGAACCATTTTCAGCAAAAAAATTGCTAAAATTAATTACTCTTTCTTGCCAATTTCCAGATGGATGAATTTCATAATATAAAGTCTGTAAATAGTTGATATGGTCAGATTGTTTTATTTTTTCGGCTCTTAGAAGGCGTTTTCTCATTCTTTGGAAACTTTTCAACTGCCTTGTTTCTTCAGCTTCTACTAAATTTCTAAAAGTTTTATCCGTAATTGCCGCTTTTTCTTTCAACTCATCAAACTGATTTTTTAGAAGCAATTCTCTTTCGTCAATTAAAAGTTTCAGCGCTGAATTTTGCAACAACTTTTCATTTAATTTGGCTTGAAAATCTCCGAAAAAACACTCCATGTCCATTCCTGATTTTTCTATTTTTTTCAAAGTTTTATCTTTCAAAAAAAGCATAGAATTCCTAGGAATAAGAATAGGAAACGGCAGTTTAAAATGCTCAAAAACATCGGGCATTTCTAGCCAATACATAATTTCTGCGTTTCCGCCAATATACGCCACATTTGGCAAGACTTTTTCCTGAAAAACGGGTCTTAACAAAGCATTGGGAGACACTTTAGACCAATCTTTAGAAATTTCATCAAACGAAATTTCGTTATTTTTATCTACAATTTCAAAATTATCCTCTTTAGCCGAAATTCTATCTCTGGTTTCACTTAAATAAAACAGATTAATTTCCCTAGGATTTACCTGAACTTTGCCATATTTCTCTGTTAAAAATTTAATGTTTTTTTGAGAAAAATGATACGTAACTTGATTTTTGAGTTCGTCTGAAAAAATATCCGCCATTTGATTTTTTAGTGCAGCATCATCTCCATCAATCATCAATAAGCCATATTCAGCAAAAAGTTCTTGAACCAAATTTCTAGTTGCTTCGGTAAGCGTTTTCCCCTTTTGATAAGATTTTTTCATCAAAAGAATAAGTTGTGTCCCAAAAACATCGTCCTTAAATTCTTTTTCAAATTCGTCAATAAATGAAATATCTTCTATGACAATTCTGCCAACAGCACCACCAGATTGACCTTTGATTTGGTAAATATTTTGTTCGGTTTTAAAATGGTTAATTTCTTCGAAATCGTGATCTTCTGTTGCCATCCAAAATACAGGAACAAAATTTTTATCTGAATTTTGATTGAGAAAATCTGCCGTTTTAATGGTTTGCAAAATTTTATAAACAAAAAAAGCAGGGCCAGAAAATAGATTCAACTGATGACCTGTAACTATTGTAAAAGTGTTTTCCTGAGAAAGTAAATTGATGTTATCTACCTGTTTTTGAGATAATTTCAATTCTTTCAATTGTTGGCTAAAAACTTCAACCAAAATGTTTCTTTGGTCTAGAGAAAAAGATTTTGATTTTTCTTCTGCTTTAGAAAAAACATTAGACAAAGAAAATTGATAAGATGCAAACTGTGGAATTTCTAGATTCAGAAAATCCTTAATCAATTGAGGAATACTTCCAATATTTTGAAATGGAATTTTAGATTTCAACATCAGGCAAAATTAATGAAATATATACCAAACGACTCCCAAATTTAATCGAAAATCATAAATAGGATAATTAGGCGCTGTAAATGATTTGTTTTTCATAAACGTAGTATTAAAATGCTGCGCTTCTGCAAAAATCATCATCGTTTTTACTTTTAAATTGAAATAAGCATCTGCAATGGGCTGTCCACCAATAGAAGTTCCGCTATTAGAAAGCACAAACTCATTAAGCACCGGGAAATAATCTCTAGATTTGAATTTGCTAAAATAGTACACTTTAATTCCAGTTTGGATTTCTGCAGCATTTTTAAACGCCTTTGATTGATAAAAAACATTTAATCTTCCCACAAAATTAGGCATCGGCAAGAGTTCTTTTTGTGACAATACACTCTGGAAAAGCAATTTGGTGTTGAATTTTAGTTTCCAGTATTTCAAAGTTGCTTCACCACCAATCTGAGAAACATTTACGGTTTCTGAACTTTGCTCCGGAAGAAAATCTGTACCGAAATATGCAAAATTATCAATCCTGAAATAATTGGCAAAAACAGAACTTTCGAACCATTTTAAATTGACTTTGCCCCCAATTTCAGTAATGTTTTGGTTCTTCGCATTGCTAAAATTGTAATTAAAATCTTGATAAAAAGAAGGATTCATCAAATAATTAAAACTAGGAATGGCCGACTGAAAATTGACATGCGCGTCTAAAACATAGTCTTTAATAGGCTCTAATTTCAATAAATTCTCTGACCTAAGATAGTTCCCAAAAGATTTTCCATTAGAATATTCTAAGAAAGATTTTACATCTACTTTGTCCCAAAGCTTTATTTCTAAATTTCCTACTGCTCCTAGTCTGTTTTCTTTATTTTCAGTAGGAATTACTACACCAACAGCAGCAGGAAGTGCTCTATCTGTACCCAAATTAATCAATTGATGTCTAAAGCCTGCATCTAATTTGAATGTTTTTTTATCAAAAACCAAACTTACGGTATTGCTTAGATTTTTAGAAAATTTATAGGTATAAGTATCAAATTTACTCACATAAGGACTTGAATAAAAACTTTCTGCAGAAGATTGCAAAAATCGATATTTATTGGTCTGTTGAAATAGAGTGTGCCTCAACTTGAAAGGATACTTTTCTGAATTAACAAATTGAAACTCTTGAGAAAAATAATATCTTCTGCTAGAAAACCTAGAGTCTGAAGAATTAAGATTTACGGATAAGTTTTGTCTGTTATTAAATCTACTGTCATCTCCTAAAAACAGACTTACATCTTCTATCCCAGCACTTTCTTCATTATTTACATTTTGATGAATGTAGTGGGTATAAAATTGATATCTATTATTTTTAGAATTAAAACGAGAAGAGAATGTGACATGATTAGAAGAAGCCAAACTTCTGCGATACAATCCCTCTGAGCGAAGCCCCATATACTCTACTGCAAAATTGAAATTTTTTCCTACATTTTGAGTATATGTTGTAGTAAGTGCAGCGCCTTGTTTCATGGCATTATGATACACAAAAGAAGTAGTAGGTGTTTTTACATCATAGTACTTCACATCATCTATCCCTACAATAAAATGTGATTTATTGGTGGGCAGCAATGCTAAATTTTGTTCTTTATTGACCGAAAAAACCAAATCTTGAAATCCAGAACCTATGTTAGCAAATTGAATTTTCCCAAAATTGTCTCTATTATTAAATTGAGAAAATTGGTATGATTTATCTGTAGTAAAAACAGTATCGAAAGGTTTTTTCTCTGAAAACTGAGTGTAGTGCAAATAGTCTGTAAATTTTGGTTTAAATATTTTAACAGAATCTCTACCACCTTTATCTACTACTAAGGTGTCTGATTGGGATGTTTTATTCACCCTTTCATTTTTTATTATTTGCGCACCTGCAAAATTTACCGATAAAAATATGATTAAAAAAATATATCTCATTATGAAATTTTGAACTACAAAAGTAAAAAAGATAAATAATTAATACTAAATAAATATTTTATTTCATCAAGAATTTTATACTTTTATAAAATAAATTTAAAAAATGAAAAAAATTGTTTTATTAGTAATGATTATTCCAAATTTTTATTTTTCGCAAATAAAAACGGAGCTGGAGGTATTTGGCAATTCTAGAGGGAGTGTTTTTGACGCGAGTAATCAATTATTTAAATCTTATAACGGAATAGACGGTTCTCCATATATTGATGAATTTTTCCACCCAATAACCATAGAAGGGTATAGTAAAAACCTGCCATCTGTAAGATATAATGCATATGAGGATGAAATGGAATTTAAAGTAAATAATGACATACAGTTTGTTACCAAACAAAATAATCTTAGGATGAAATTTGTAGATAACAGAATCATATATTTTTTAACAAAATATCAGTATGACAACAAAGACATTAATGGATATCTTGTAGAATTAATTGGAAATGGGAAATACAAATTATACAAAAAAGAAAAAATACAAGTGGTAGAATATAATAACAATACTACTAATACTTATTTAAAGGGGAAAAACCCATACTTTGAAAGAGAGAAAGATGTATATTTAATAAATGACAATGGAGTTTATAAAAAAGTTCCTAAAAATACTAAAGATTTAATCTATCTCCTAAACCTTTCTAATGATGAAAGTAAAATTCTAGAATTTGCGAAGCAAAAGAAGATCAATCTTAAAAATGAAAACGACCAAATACAAATAATAAATTTTATTAATGGTCTGTAATAAAAAACGCCTCAGATTGAGGCGTTTTCTATTGTAATATTCTTTGTGAAAATATTAATTGTCATAACCAGGATTAGAAACTACTAGCGTACCTGCTAAATCAGTTTCTGCTCTAGGAATAGGGAAAGCAAGCTTGTTGATATCAACGCTAGCTGGTTTAAATGAAGTATCACCCCATCTTAATAAATCCCATTGTCTGAATCCCTCTCCTAACAATTCTTTCTTTCTTTCAAGTTTTATTTGTGCAAGACTTACAGAAGTAATTGCTGCTAATTGTTGAGCAACAGTCTGAGTACTGGTATCTGAAAGTCTATTTGCTAAAATTAATTTATAATAAGTAAGTGCTTTTGTTGCATCCCCCCCATTTAATTCTGCTTCAGCTCCATTCAATAACACTTCTTCATATCTCACCATTTTAATATTATCAGCTCCAACTGTATTAGTATATTTACCATAAGTTACTCCTTGGCCATTTGTATAGGATAAATAGTGTGCTGTAGCAGAAGCTCTTGTGATTAATGTTCTTCTAATATCAGCAGGATCATACATTGAATATACTGTGGTAAAAGGCACCAAATTTGCATATCCATTATAACTCATAATATATGCATAAGATGATGTAGATAATGAAGAGTCTGTACCTACTTCTAATTCAAAAATTGAATTAGATGCAGCTCCTCTTAAAGTATATCTAAATGATTCTTGGTATAAATCTTTTGGTATAACAGAATATTTTCCAATTACATCTGCAGATAAAGATCTAACCTTTGCATAATCTCCTTTATAAAGATAGAATCTTGCCATTAAAACTTTTAAAGCACTTATAGAAAGTTCTGTCTTATTAGATGGAGCATCTATTGCAGAATTAGCAGTCATTATAGTTAGAGCTGTATTAAAATCTGACTCAATTTGTGCTTCAGTCTCTGCAATTGTACTTCTCGCTTGCTTTGCTTTTGGATCATATTTTAAAGGCAAAACAACTCCAAGTGTACCACCTGTGTATTTTTGTCCAAACAATCTGAGTAAATCAAAAAATCCCTGAGCTCTAAGAGCATATGCTTGACCTTGATAATATTTAGCTGCTGGTAAATCAGAAGCAACAATAGGAGATAAATTAGTATTGATAACAATGTTCATCTTAGCAACAAGAGTATAAATTTGATTATAGGTTCCTGAAGCATAAGAATCACTTGAAGTCATAGAGTAGTCTTGAACTGTTGTAAAATATCCAGATGCTTTATTACTATACATTTCATCTGATCTTACTTCACCGAATGCTGTAAAATCTCTACCATAATAGGTAGAAGATCTCATAGATGAATATCCTCCTCTTACAAATGATTTAATTTCTGAAAGTGTTGTTAGGTCAGATTGAATAACATCTTGTCTAAATTCTCTTTCTACAAAATCATTGCTGCATGAGTTACTAACCATGATTAATCCGAAGGCTAGCAATGCAATTTTATATATTTTATTTCTCTTATTCATTTTCTTAATTTTTTAGAAGTTTAAACTAAACCCGAATAAATATGATTTAAGTATAGGCAACCCAAGATTAGATGCACCTGCAATATTCACCTCTGGGTCAAATTTAAGTTTTTTATCAAACAAGTATGTATATGCATTATTTGCCATAACATAAACTTGTACACTATTCAATCCTGATCCTTTTAAGAAATCACCATTAAATGTGTAAGAAAACTTGGCATTACTTAACCTGATATAATCTCCATCATATAAGAATCTAGTAGAAGCTCTGTTAGATAAAGTTGTATTACCATACATTGGTTTTGGATTTGAAGCTCCTGTATTCGTTGGTGTCCAGTAGTCTCCAAAAACCTCTCCATAACCTGGATAATTAACTGTATATTGCCCATCAGAATAAGTATAAAGAGCCCAATCATCATAGATTTTAGATCCAAATCCGTATGCAAATTGAAGATCCAAAGCAAACCCTTTATAAGATATAGATGTATTAGCACCACCGTAAACTTTGTTTAACATAGATCCTTGCACCGCTTGTTGGGCAGTATTATAATTACTTGTAGTTGCACCATCTACTCCATTTATATACCATAAAGGAGCTCCTGTTGCAGCATCTACCCCAGCCCATTTACGCAAATACCAAGTTCTAACACCTTCGCCCACTCTTAGAGTAGTAGTACTTCCATTCACATTTCCGCCATATAACTCAGTAATTTCGTTATCCAAAGTAGATAGGTTAAATCCTAATGTCCAACGAATATCATCTCTATTTCCTTTTAAAATTACTGTATTTATTGCAAATTCATATCCTTTATTTACGAGTGACCCAATATTATCAGGATATGAGACTAGACCTTGTGAAGTTTGTAATGGTAAATTATAGATTAAATCTTTGGTTTTCTTGTTAAAATACTCAGCACTTAATGTAATTCTATCATTAAATAGACCGATATCAATACCCACATTAAAAGGATTAACTGTTTCCCATCTTAAGTTAGGATTCATTACACCTGAATAAGTTGCTGCTGCATAATCATTATAATTGGTATTGTAATTATATAATGCATATGGATTAGCACTAACCTGATTTCCTAATTTACCATAAGATGATCTTAGCTTAAACATTGAAATCGCGTTTATATTTTTAACAAAATTTAATCTTGCTAAATCTAAACCAACCCCAACTGACCAGAAGTTACCAGCCTTATTTTCTGGCATAAACTGAGACAATACATCTCTTCTGTATGAAGCATCTAACAATACTAATTTATCATAATCATAGTGACCAGTTGCAGCATATCCGTATCTAGAAGAAACACCTGAGGAACCTGCATAACCGAAAGGAACTACAAAATTTGATAATGTTTGTAGCGTTGGGGTACCAACAGTTATACCAGTTGCAGATAAAAATCTATTATCTGTTTTATATGCTTCTTGAATTAATGAAGCCCCAAAATTATGAAGTCCTAATTTGTAATTATAATCTAAAATATTTTGAACATTGAAATTGAAATATCTATTATTAGATGTTCTTTGGTAACCTCCATAGTTTCTTCCATCCCCATGAATCGGATTCCAATATCTATCCTCTTCTATTTGAATATATTCTGGAGAAAAAACAAATTTATATGTTAAATTTTTTAGAATTTTATATTCTAATCCTAAATTAGCATAAGTTCTGAATGTTCCTGCATTACTATAATTCATATCAGTCACGGCACCTGGATTAAACATTCCATTTGACAGTCTTCCTGTCGAAGCAATCCAATACCAAGAACCATCTGGATTCTTTGTAGGATCTGTTGGTCTGTTAAAATATTGAGCTAATATAGGATTCGCAAATGCTCCACCCTCACTTAGAGTGCTTAGTTTGGAATATGAAAATTGTATATCAGTAGTTAGCTTAAATTTATCTGTAGCCTGATAAGCAATCTTATTAGTGAATGCTAATCTATTAAAATATGAATTTCTTACTATACTTTCTTGATTAAAGTAGTTAGCCGATGTATAATAAGTCATTCTATCATTTCCACCAGACATGCTAAAATCTGCATTTTGCTGATAACCTAACTTTTGTACAGTTTTTGCCCAATCACTATCAATATCTTTATTAACCCCTAAAGCTGTTGCGAAAGTATCACCTGTATAAGATGTAGCATATCTATTATTATATGCATCTGCTAAATAAGTTAGCCAATCTGCAGTTTTAAATCTTTCATGTTGCTTAACCGCTTTATCATTAAAACCATAATTAAATGAAAAATTAAATCTAGGCTTTCCCTTTTTACCTGATTTAGTATTGATAACAACAACCCCAGCTCCTGCATCCGCACCATAAACAGCGGTAGAAACAGCATCTTTAAGAATAGTTACACTTTCTACATCATCTGGATTTAAGTTAGCCAAAATATTAGCAGTTGTATTAGCAGTTGTTAAATCTCCATTCGCAATCCTAACCCCGTCCAAAATATAAATTGGTGATACAACTCCATTAATAGAAGAAATACCTCTAACCCTTACACTAGCCATTCCTCCTGGCTGACCTGACGAATTCCCCGTCATAACACCAGTTACTCTACCTTGTAACATTTTATCAATAGATGCAACAGGAACATCTTGAATTGCATCAGATTTAAGACTAGAAACCGCACCCGTTACTTCTTTAACCGATTTCTTTTGTCCAAAACCAACAATTACAACCTCATCAATTGACTTCTCATCCTTTACGGAATCTTTTTTCTGTGCCATAACAGTTGCTCCTCCCATAAAGAAAAGTACACCTGCAGTTAGCGCTTTAATTTTTACATTCATATTAACAAAATTTAATACATTGATAGGCAAAAATGTTAATAAATTTTAACATAAACAAATTAATTTCTTCCAAATTTCGTCTTAAATCTCTTAAATTTTTTAACAAAAACGAAAAAAAACACAAAATTGATAAAACAAGCCCTACAATTTACAATTACATAAAAATAAGCCGGCAAAAAATCATTTATTTTTAACAAATAATAAAACAAACGTTTGTTATTTAGAATTGATATAAATTAAAAAAGCAAGCTAATCCAAAAGAATTAGCTTGCTTTTATTGTTCTATAAATTATCCTTTCTTACCAGCCTGGGTTTTGCTGTGCTGCTAAAGTTGGATTCGCACTTGTCTCTAAAGTTGGTAACGGCCAAACAAATCTATAATCTGAATATGCTAAAGAAGCAACATCACCTGTTTTGAAAACATAAGGAATTCCAATTTTATAATCAGCAGCAACTGGATTAGCTCCATTTTTGTACTTCTGAGGAACTCCACTTATAGGCGCTACGTCATCATGCTGAAGTCTGTGAATTGTATTCCATCTTAAACCCTCTGCTAGGAACTCAACTCTTCTTTCTAAAAGTATTGCCTTTACTGCATCAGTTTTATTGGCAAAAGCACTATACTGCTCTGTTGCAGGATTTGCTAAAGACCTATTTCTAACCGCATTTAAATCCGCAAGATAACTAGCATCGCTTAATCTAGCCTTAGCTTCTGCTCTATTTAATAGAACTTCAGCATATCTTAATAAAGGTGATGCATCTGATAAAGTAGAAGTATCTTTATATTTATTAGTAAATAAAACTCCTGACACACTTAAAACCATAGATGCCCCTCTTCTTTTATCAGTAGCTAACCAACTTCCCTCATTCCAAATTACAGGACTAATTGCGATTAAACGTCTTCCATTATATTGAGAAGCTAAGGCTCCATTAACTCCAGGATTATTTGTAGCAGAATTTTCCAGAGAAAATATACTTTCAGTATTACCATAATTATTCGAAAATGGAGTATTAGGATCAGAAGACAACGCATATTTTCCATTTAATTTATCTGCTTCTGTTATAACCTTCTGATAATCACCCTTACTCAAATACACCCTTGTTTTAAGCGCAATTGCAGCTTCTTTAGACGCATAAACTATCGCATTTTTGGCAGATTTTGTAGTCTTAGAAAACATATAACTTTCTGCAGTATCTAAATCTGAAATCAACTGAGTGTAGTTTTCTGCAACTGTACCTCTCCCTAATGTAGCATTTTCTTCAATTGTTGCTACAGAATTACTTGGTTTTAACCTATACGGAACACCTGGATGAGTTGCTCCAGAAGTATATTTATAGGGTCTAGCAAAAAAATTCAATAATTCATAATGACTAAACGCTCTAAAAAACAAAGCTTGCCCAATGTAATCTTTTCCTTCAGCTTCCGAAATCGTTCCTTTTGCTATTGCTTTTGTAATACCGTCTATAACAAGATTAGCTCTATTTACCAGTCTATATGTATCAATCCAATAGTAAACAGTATTCAAAGCCCCTGAAGGATCCCAAGTATTAGTGTAAGTTATTGCATAGAAAGAAGCTGTATTTACCATATCCTCTCCTCTCATGTCATTTTGTTCAAAATAAGCTGCTCCAAACGGATACCCTCTAGCTGCTCCATTATATTGACCAACTTGAGCTGCCTGATACATTCCATTTACTGATAAAATAATATTTTCCCTTGTATCAAAAGCTACGTTTTCGCTAATTTGATTATATGGCTCTAAATTTATTACATTTTCTTCCGTACAAGAATTTAGTAAAAGAGTAACGAAGAACAAACCTATAAATACTCCTTTTATTTTTTTAATTTTTATTAATTTCATCTTTATAAATTTTAAAACGTTGCGTTAATACCTATTGAAAAAGTCATTTGCCTAGGAATTGAATTATAGTCCATTCCTTGATTTTCCATTTCCGGATCGATTCCTTTGTACTTTGTAAACATTATTGCATTTTGTAATACTGTATAAACTCTAAATTTGCTAAGTCCTATTTTTTCTATTAACGACTTTTCTAGAGAATAACCTAAAGTAATATTGTCTATTTTAATAAAATCTCCTTTTTCTACAAACCTTGAGTTGGCTACTCCCTCTAAATTAATAAAATTACCTTTAGTTCCATATAATCTAGGAGTCAAACCATCACCTGGGTTAGTTACGCTTTGCCATCTTCCAAGTATTTCTGTTCCGTTATTATAAAAATCTTGATTCAATAAATCTCTTCTCGTAACATTAAATATTTTATTACCTCCACTAAATCTTGCCATTACACCAAAATCAAAACTTTTGTAATTAAGGGTAGTGTTTAATGCTCCATAATATGTAGGCAAAGTATTTCCTAAAATCTGCTTATCCGCATCACTCAAAGAAGATTGAGCTCCTAACACAGTTGGATTTGATGGATCAAACAAATAATATGTACTATTAGCTATGTTTCCTTGAACTAAAGTACCATTAGCTTTGTAGTATACTGGATTTCCGTTAGCCATATTTACACCCCAATATTTATATCCATACAATGACCTTAAGGACTCTCCTTCTCTTGTCAAGTAAGCAGTTTGTCCGTTCAAAGAACCAATAATATCTTTGCCGTCAACTAGGGTTAAAACTTTGTTATCAATCAAAGTCAAATTACCACTAATATTCCAAGTAAAAACATCATTTTTAACGATATCAGCACCTAATGAAAATTCAAAACCTTTGTTTTCCATCGATCCAATATTTTTATTAATTGAATTCCCTGGAACCCCTAAAGAAGGAGATAATGGAACCGCAAGAATTAATCCATCATTCTTGTTAATAAAATAATCAGCACTTAAAGTGATTCTATTGTTTAGGAAACCAAAATCAGCTCCTATATTCTTTTTGACATTTGTCTCCCACTTTAATTGATCGTTCCCTGCTTGCGAATACCCAATTCCTGTATAATCAGCATATTTAAAACTACTATATAAACCAAGATATGGATAGTTTCCTATATCCGTATTACCAACTTTACCATAAGATGCTCTAAGTTTTAAATCTGATAAAATTTTATTTCCTTTTAAGAAATTTTCATTAGACACCGTCCAACCTAAAGATAATCCTGGGAAATTCCCCCATTTATTTGCCGTTGGTAATGAAGACAGACCGTCTCTTCTTATAGTTCCTTGTACAAAATATTTGTTGGCAAAATTATAACTTAATCTGGCAGCATATGATATTAAACCATTTTCAGAGTTTGCTCCACCAGAAAATTGTGTAGTATAAGATCCAGATATCAAACCTACTTCACCAAAAAAATCACTTGATAAACCTTGTCCTTGACCAAAGAAATAGTTACTTTTTTGTTTTTGATATTCATTTACGAGTACCAAATTAAAGTTATGATTTTCACCAAAGCTCTTTTTTAAATCTAAAATATTTTGAACATTCCAACGATCTAAATTTAAATAATTATTATCTATATACCCCCCTCTTGAAAAACCATCTCCATGAACTCTATTCCAATATAAAAACCCAGTTGTTACAGATCTATCTTTACTTACTTGTAATTTGTAACTAAGCCAATCTGTTACTTTTACATCAGCTGCAATACTACCAATAAATCTTGTTAAATCAGATTGGTATTTATTATTATTTACTATATATGCTATATTGGTCAAATTACTTGTAATTGGAATAATATTATCCCATTGACCAACATAACTAGCAGTACCAGCGGTATATATATTATATCCAGTTGGTGTTCTAGAGTCATAAATAGGAGTATTTGGCAGTTGTCTTATTGCACTAAACATGGCACCTGATATTGAATTAACTCCATTGTTTAATCCTTTATATTGTGTCTCAGAGTACGAAAGATTAGAAGATAGCTTTAACCAATTTGTTACCTTTTGATCAGCATTCATTCTTACAGAGATTCTTTCCATTCCATTAGGCTTAATCACACCTTCTTGATTAGTATAACCAAAAGAAGCATAATAACTACCATTACCTAATCCCCCTGTCATAGATAGAAAATGATCTGACTGTACTCCAGTTCTCAAAACCGCATCCTGCCAATCAGTATTAAATGCATTCCCTTTAGCCCAAACAGAATTGACTGCTGAAGCCTTTTCATTTGCTATTGTTAAAAAATCTGTTGTTTGTAATAAATCAAATTTCTTTACAACTGATGCAATACTGAACTGATTATTATATGAAACCGAGAACCTTCCTGATTTCCCCTTTTTAGTAGTAATTAAAATAACACCATTAGCAGCTCTTGAACCATAAATTGCTGTAGCAGCTCCATCTTTTAAAACGGTCATTGTCTCAATATCAGATGGATTTATATCTCCTAATGCATTTGCTGCTGTATTTCCACCTCCCGTATCACCTGAAAAGATAGGAACCCCATCTACTACATACAAGGGACTGGTACCAGATGAAATAGAGTTAATCCCTCTAATTCTAATTCTTGGAGCCGCACCAATTTCACCTGAACTAGTGGTTACTTGAACCCCAGAAGAACGCCCAGCTAACTGCGCTTCAAAAGTTGGAGTATTCAAATTTGCAATTGCTTCACCTTTTACAGTTGAAACAGAAGATGTTACATTAGATTTTTTTTGTGTTCCGTAGCCAACTACTACAACTTCTTCAATTTCTTTTTCGCCCTTTTCTTTGGTTTGTTGTGCCATAACTGTTACTCCCCCCAAGAAAAAAAGGGCACCAACCGTTAGCGATTTAATTTTTACATTCATATTAACTAATTTTAATACATTTTTGTCAAAAATGTTAATTAATTTTAACATGAACAAATAAATTTTATCTATTATCCTTATTTATTTTCTAGAAACTCTTTTTAGTCAAATGTTATAAAAATTAATTTATCAATGAAAAACGAAATAATTTAAAATTAAGAAAAAATTAAACAGCCAAAATCATTAAAATTCGAACACATCAACAATTGTCTTTTTTTTATTTAGAATTAATGTAAATTACATCGGGTTGCAAATTACGATTATAGACAAAAAAAATCGACTTTTTTAGAGTCGATTTTCAAATTCTATTATTTAGAATAATTTATTTCAGTTTTTTCTTAACTGCTATTTCTTCGTAAACTTCTAAAATATCTCCTACTTCTATGTCATTATAACCTTTGATGTTCAATCCACATTCATAACCTTTGGTTACTTCTTTTACATCGTCTTTGAAACGTTTTAATGATTCTAGTTCACCGTCATATTTCACAATTCCGTCTCTTAGCAGTCTTATTTTAGAATTTCTAGTTACTTTTCCAGTTAATACCATACAACCTGCAATAGTCCCCACTTTAGAAATTTTGAATGTTTCTCTGATTTCTACGTTACCTATTACTTGTTCTTTGATTTCTGGTGAAAGCATACCTTCCATCGCTTCTTTTACCTCATCTATTGCAGCATAGATTACAGAATATGTTCTGATTTCTATTTCTTCTCTATCTGCTAATTCTTTTGCATTAGCCCCAGCTCTTACGTTGAAACCAATCATAATAGCATCTGATGCTGCTGCCAATAGAACATCTGATTCGGTAATCTGACCTACACCTTTATGAATAATATTGATGCTGATTTCTTCGGTTGACAATCTTTGTAATTGATCTGATAATGCTTCTACTGAACCATCTACGTCACCTTTTAAGATAATATTCAATTCTTTGAAATCACCCAATGCAATTCTTCTTCCTAATTCGTCTAGGGTAAGGTGCTTTTTGGTTCTGATGGTTTGCTCTCTTTGCAATTGTTCACGTTTATTGGCGATAGATTTTGCTTCTCTTTCGTCTTCATAAACTTTAAACTTATCACCAGCAGTAGGCGCTCCGTCTAGTCCTAGTACTGTCACTGGAATAGAAGGTCCTGCTTCTTTAAGCTGTCTTCCTCTTTCATCTAGCATGGCTTTCACTTTACCGTGATTTTTACCGGCTAAAAGATAATCTCCTACTTTCAAAGTTCCACCTTGTACCAAAATGGTAGAAACATAACCTCTACCTTTGTCTAGAGAAGCTTCTATTACCACACCATTAGCTGTTTTATTTGGGTTGGCTTTCAGTTCAAGCATTTCAGCTTGTAAAAGCACTTTTTCTAATAACAAGTCTACATTATTACCAAATTTTGCAGAAATTTCTTGAGACTGTACACTACCTCCCCATTCCTCAACTAGGATATTCATACCTGAAAGTTGTTGACGAATGTTGTCTGGGTTAGCATTAGGCTTATCTACTTTATTGATGGCAATAATCATAGGTACACCTGCCGCTTGGGCGTGAGCAATAGCTTCTTTGGTTTGAGGCATCACATCATCATCCGCAGCTACTACAATAATTACAATATCTGTAACCTGAGCACCTCTGGCTCTCATCGCAGTAAAGGCTTCGTGACCTGGTGTATCTAAGAAAGTAATTCTTTGACCACCTTCTAATTTCACATTATAAGCACCAATGTGCTGTGTAATACCACCACTTTCACCTGCAATTACGTTGGTTTTTCTCACATAATCCAGCAATGATGTTTTACCATGGTCTACGTGCCCCATCACCGTAACTATTGGTGCTCTTGGTAATAAATCTTCTTCAGAATCTACTACTTCTTCCGTAGCTTCAGATTCTAAATCTGCATCTGCAAATTCAATTTTATATCCGAATTCATCAGCCACCAAAGTCAGAGTATCAGCCTCTAAACGTTGGTTCATGGTCACCATTACTCCTAACGAGAAACAAGCAGAAATTACTTCTGTAGCACTCACATCCATTAGAGAAGCCAATTCAGAAACGGTAATAAATTCGGTTACCCTTAGTGTTCTGTCTGCTGCCTCTAGTTCTTGTTGTAGCTCATCTTGCTCTCTACGGAAAGTTCTTTTTTCTTTTCTATATTTAGCCCCTTTAGACTTACCACCTTTATTGGTAAGTTTTTCTAAAGTTTCTTTAATTTGATTTTTGATTTGCTCATCAGTAAGCTCTACTGGCATTACTTTTTCTCTAGCACCTCTTCCTTTCTGATTTTTACCACCTCTAGAACCTCCTTGGTTACCTTGACCACCTTGACCTTGTGGGCGGTTATTGTTGAATGGTTTTTTATCTCCACCTGCACCACCACCTTGTTGGTTAGGTCTATTTCCTCCTGCATTATTTCCTTGCTGTTGGGTTTGCCCTTGTCCTGGTTGAGCTGGCCCATTATTGATTCTCTTTCTTTGTTTTTTCTTAGACTTATCAGATGGTTTTGAAGGTCTATTTTGAAATTGAGAAAGGTCTATTTTTTCGGTAGAAATAATTTTTGGACCGTCTAGTTTTTGATAAACCGTTTCTATTTTTTCGGGAGTATCAAATTCTACTTTGGTAATTTCCTTTGGCTCTTCTTTTTTTACCACAGATTGTGGTTGAGGTTTCGGAGCTTCTGGTTTTTGTTCTTTTTTGAATTCAGGCTTTGGAGTTTCTTTTTTAGGTTCTTCCTGTTTTTTAGGAGCTTGAGTTTTTGCTTTAGGCTCTAGCTGAGAAAGATCTATTTTATCTAAAACTTTGAATTCTTGTTTTTCAACTTCTGGAGTTGCTGCTACTTCTTGTTTAGGCTCTTGCTTCGGTTCAGGAGTTGGCTCTGTCGGCACTTCCTTCACTTCTTCTTTAGGCGCTGGCTTATTAGCATCCAAGTCTATTTTACCCAGCACTTTGGTTTCGTTTACGCTAGGCGCTTTGGCTCTTATGACCTCAGGTGTTTTTTTGTCTTCTAGTTCTAGTTTTTCTTCAGGAACTTTAGAAATCACCACCTCATGAGAAGCTTTACGTTGTTCACCATCTTTGGCGAACTCAGCTTCTAATGCAGAATATGCCGCTTCTTCTAATTGAGCGTTAGGATTAGTCTCCACTTCGAAGCCTCTGGATTGTAAAAACTCTACCAATCTAGACATCGAAATATTGAATTCCTTTACCGCTTTGTTTAATCTAATTTTTGGCATTCTATTTTGTTATTTTCTTATTGGGCTTTGTACCTTGTTAATTTTAATTGTTAATCTTTAGCTGCTAAAATACATGAGATATTAATCTTCAAATTCTTCGCTAAGGATTTTCTTTACCTCTTCGATGGTTTCTTCCTCTAGGTCTGTCATGTTTACCAATGCTTCGGTGTCTTTATCTAAAACACTTTTCGCGGTTTCTAGACCTACTTTTTTGAACTCATCAATAATCCAACTTTCTATTTCATCATTAAATTCATCAAGCTCTACGTCATCATCAGCTTGTTTTTCTCTGTAAACGTCTATATCATAACCAGATAACCAAGAAGCTAGCCTGATATTTTGACCTTGTTTACCAATTACTTTAGAAATCTCTTCCACAGGTGTATATACCAATGCGTAGTTGTCTCCTTCATTGATTTCAACTTTATTGATGGTAACATTGCCTAAAGCTCTTCTCACTAAAATTTCTGAGTTTTTAGACCACTGAATAACGTCTATATTTTCGTTTTTCAATTCTCTTACCACACCGTGAATTCTAGACCCCTTCACGCCCACACAAGCACCTACTGGGTCTATTCTGTCATCATAAGCATCTACTGCTATCTTCGCTTTTTCACCAGGAATTCTCACTACTTTTTTCAAGATGATGGTGCCGTCTTGAATTTCTGGAATTTCTAGTTCTAATAATTTTTCTAAAAATTTAGGCGCTGTTCTAGAAACAAAAATCTGAGGTTTAGACCCTTTGAAATCTACGGTTTCTATTACTGCTCTTACGTTATCTCCTTTTCTGAAGAAATCAGAAGGGATTTGATTTTCTTTTGGTAAGATGTACTCATTGCCTTCATCATCTAGCAAAATAACATGTTTGTGACGTATGTGATGTACCTCACCTACTGCCAACTCACCAATTCTGTCTTTGAACTGCTCATACAACATCGCATTGTTATGCTCTTGCAATTTGGTTGCCAAAATCTGTTTTAGGGTAAGAATACTTCTTCTACCTAACTGTGCTACAGGAATTTCCTGTGTATATTCTTCGCCCACTTCAAAAGTAGGGTCTATTTTCTTAGCTTCAGAAATTTCTATTTCTAAGTCATCATCTTCAGACATTTCGTCTTCTACGATTCTTTTGTTCAAAAATATCTGAAAGTCACCTTTATCAGGGTTTACAATCACGTCGAAATGGTCATCAGAATCGTATCTTTTTCTCAAAAGAGTCTTCAACGAGTCTTCAATAATCGCCATTAAATCAATCTTGCTGATTCCTTTTTCGTCTTTAAAATCTCCAAAGGATTCAATCAACGCTATATTGTCCATCTTATATTATTTTTAAGGTATAAAGTTTAAACTGAGTTAAACTAAAATTTTATTATTATCAATGCTTTTTTAATATCTGTATAAGGAATTTCTCTTTCTTCTACTACATCTTCTTTTCCTTTGCCTATCAATTTTGGTCTTCTGTATCTAAGGGTAAGGGTTACTTTTTCTTCATCTACTGCGGTAATTTCGCCTTCTACTTTTTCATCATTGTTCAGAAGAAGGTCTACTTCTCTGCCCAAATTCTTTTTGTATTGACGGGGGAACTTTAAAGGTTCGCTCAATCCTGGGCTCATTACTTGTAGAGAGAAATCGTGCTCTTCTCTGTCTAGGTTAAACTCTATGGCTCTGCTGGCATCTAGGCAATCTTGAAGTGTAAGACTCTCATCACCATCTAGAATCACCGTGATATCAGAAGAGGCAGATATTTTTAACTCTACCAAATACAAGTCTTGTCTTGTTTCCAAGAACTCATGAACCAGTTGCTCTACCTTTGTTCTAAAATCCATAATACACTATTTCTGAATATGACCAAAGCCACATTCGTTAAAACCTGGCTACGAAAAAAGGCTTTCTTCCGAAGGCCCTTTCATTTCTTATCCGTTAATCTGGTGCAAATATACTACTTATTTTGTATCTGTGCAAATTATAGGGTTCTATGAGCGCAGAATAGGGTAAAATAGAAGTTGCATTTTTCATGCACTATCCATACACTATCCATACACTATCCATACATTATCTATGCCTTTGGTATGGCTTTGATGGGAAGGGGGTGAAGTGGGGAGTAGAGAGTTGGAAGATGATTGATGTTAGATGATTGATGAATGATGGATGATGGATGATGGATGGATTTTAAATTTTAATCAAATTAGATTGAGGTATTGATAAAAAAAAGTATAAAGTGATAAAAACGTGATTTTTTTCAAAAATAAGTTATATTAATTTGATTAACTTTGCAGTAAATCTTAAAATTTAGAAAATTGAATATATCTATTGTAGGTACAGGCTATGTAGGCTTAGTTACCGGAACCACTTTAGCGGAATTAGGGAACACTGTATTCTGTGTAGACATCGATGAGAATAAAGTAGAAAGAATGAAGCAGGGCATTGTTCCTATCTATGAACCAGGCCTTGAGGAGATGTTCTTAAGAAACATTCAAGCTAAAAGATTATTTTTCACCACAGATATCAAAGAAGCCCTAGACCAATCAGACGTTATTTACCTAGCCCTACCTACTCCACCAGGAGGAGACGGCAGTGCAGATTTGTCTTTTGTATTGAGTGTAGCCAACCAAATTGGTGAGATGATCACCAGCTACAAAGTGATAGTGAATAAATCTACGGTACCTGTAGGCACGGCTGACAAAGTAAGAGCCGTGATTTCTTCTAAAACAGACATCCCATTTGATGTGGTTTCTAACCCAGAATTTTTGAGAGAAGGTTTTGCGGTAAAAGATTCTATGAACCCTTCTAGAGTGGTGGTAGGTTCTTCTTCTGAGAAAGCCAAAGAAATCATGGCCAAAATCTACCAACCCTTTACCAATACAGGAGTTCCTATCATCTTTATGGATGAAAAATCTTCGGAACTTACTAAATACGCAGCGAATTCATTTTTAGCGGTAAAGATTACTTTTATGAATGAAATTGCCAATTACTGTGAAAAAGTAGGAGCAGATGTAGACAAAGTAAGACTTGGGATGGGCAGTGATGATAGAATTGGTCACCGATTCTTATTCCCAGGGATAGGATACGGAGGAAGTTGTTTCCCGAAAGATGTAAAAGCATTGATAAAATCTGGACACGATGAAGACTTCACATTCAAAATTCTAGAAGCTACTGAAGAGGTCAACAAAAAACAAAAAGTAATCTTGGTAGATGAAATCGAGAAATATTTCGGTACGCTAAAAGGTAAAAAAATAGCCATGTGGGGATTGGCCTTCAAAGCCAATACCGATGACATCAGAGAAGCATCATCTCTAGACAACATTGAAATTTTATTAGAAAAAGGAGCGCAGATTGTTGCCTATGACGCGATTGCTGAAGACAATGTAAAGAAAATCGTTGGCGACAAAATTGCCTACGCTCCAGATATGTATACTGCTCTAGAGGGCGCAGATTGTTTGCTTATCGCTACAGAATGGAGTGAATTTAAAAATCCTAATTTTGAATTGATGGCAGAAAAACTCAACAACAAAGTCATCTTCGATGGTAGAAATATGTTTTCTATGGAACAAGTAGAAGATACAGGATTCTATTATAAGTCAATTGGTAGAAAAACGATTGGTTGATTGATTTGTTAAAACGTTAAATTGTTAGAGGGTTAAAAAGCTAATTGATATTAAATCATGGGTAAAAAAATAAACGCTCAAAAAGATTTGAAAGTATATCAAGAATCTTTACTCCTTGTAATTCCTTCAACTATTAACTTCACTTTTTAAAAACAAAGACCTTAAAAATAGAATTTACTTTAACAAAAAATGCTTTAAAAACTCATTTCATCTTTAAAAGATAAAAACAAAACATTTTAATTTTATCGCATTATAACTTTCTAAGAAAAAATGAAGAACATTATCATCACCGGAGGAGCGGGTTTTATTGGTTCACACGTGGTGCGTGAATTTGTAAACAATTTACCACAAACCAATATCATCAACCTTGACGCCCTCACCTACGCTGGGAATTTAGAAAATTTAAAAGATATAGAGCACCTTTCTAACTATTTTTTTGAAAAGGCAGACATCACCAAGCCTGAAGAACTGCGCAAGGTTTTTGAAAAATACCAACCAGATGCCATCGTGCATTTGGCAGCAGAATCTCATGTAGACCGCAGCATCACTGACCCTAATGCATTCATCAACACCAATGTGATGGGAACGGCAAACCTGCTGAATTTGGCTAAAGAATTTTGGACATTAAACCCAGACCACCAGCATGGTAATTTCCCCGATGAGCCTAGAACCAACCTTTTCTATCACGTTTCTACCGATGAAGTGTATGGTGCGTTAGGTGAGACAGGCTTCTTCACCGAAGAAACTTCTTATGACCCGAAGTCTCCCTACTCTGCTAGCAAAGCTGCCAGTGACCATTTGGTAAGAGCCTACGGAAACACCTATGGTTTGCCGTTTGTTATTTCTAACTGCTCTAACAATTACGGCCCTAATCACTTTCCAGAAAAGTTGATTCCGCTGTGTATTCATAATATTATCAATGAAAAACCACTTCCTATCTATGGAGATGGCAAATACACCAGAGATTGGCTGTTTGTAATCGACCACGCCAAAGCCATTTTCCAGATTTTCCATGAATCTAAAACCGGGAAAACCTACAATATTGGGGGCTGGAATGAGTGGCAAAATATCGATTTGATTAAAGAGCTCATTAAACAGATGGACGCAAAACTCGGAAGGCCAGAAGGGTATTCAGAAAAATTGATTACCTTCGTTAAGGACAGACCGGGTCATGATAAAAGATATGCCATAGATGCTACCAAGTTGAATGAAGAACTGGGCTGGAAACCTAGTGTAACCTTTGAAGAAGGATTGGCAAAAACGATTGATTGGTTCTTGGAAAATGAGCAATGGCTGGAGAATGTAACGAGTGGGAGCTATCAGGAGTATTATGCTTCGCAATATACAAATGACTCTAATTAAACTCGAATTTCTCTAATTGTGGAAGATAAAATTATATACAAAAACGAAAGTTTAAGATTATCGGACTATGTATGAATATTCATTCCATCATGGGATTTGGCTTTTTGGAAGCGGTTTATGCAGAAGTTTTAGAAAAAGAATTTATTAAAAACTGTTCTTTTGTCTTGAAACAAAAGAACCAAAAATTCAAGACTGGAAACTCCAGCTAAAATTTCAAATAATTTCCTAAAATTTCCAAAACTCGGGCGGAAAGAAGTTTTTATCTATTTAAGATATTTTTTGCCGCCACTCAAACAGTGGAAATTTCTTAACGGAAACTATTTAAAATTTCTTAACGCTTACGTTTCCTAGGTCATAACTATTTTAACAATAAGAAACTATACATGCTCAATAGCCTAACAAAACAAAAAAACTCAAAATGAAGGGAATTATACTTGCCGGAGGTTCTGGCACCAGATTGTATCCATTGACCATAGCGGTAAGCAAGCAACTGATGCCTGTTTATGACAAACCTATGATTTATTATCCGCTTTCTGTATTGCTTTTAGCGGGAATTAGAGAGATATTAATTATCACAACTCCGCAAGACCAAGAAAGTTTTAAAAAGTTATTGGGAGATGGTTCTTCTATTGGTTGTAGATTTGAGTATAAGGTACAACCTAGTCCAGACGGATTGGCGCAAGCCTTTATTTTGGGAGAAGAATTCATTGGCGATGATTCTGTAGCCTTGGTATTGGGAGACAATATTTTCTATGGCAGTGGTTTGCCTCAATTGTTAGCAAGTAAAACCGATGTACAAGGTGGTTGTGTATTTGCTTATCAAGTTTCAGACCCCGAAAGATATGGCGTGGTAGAATTCGATGACAATTACAAAGCGATTTCAATAGAAGAGAAACCTGCACTTCCCAAGTCTAACTATGCAGTACCTGGTTTGTATTTTTATGACAATACAGTGGTAGAAATTGCCAAAAACCTAAAACCCTCACCCAGAGGTGAATTAGAGATTACTGATGTCAACAAAGTCTATTTAGAACAAGGGCAACTAGAAGTCGGGGTAATGTCTAGAGGAACGGCATGGCTAGATACAGGCACATTTGATTCTCTGCACGAAGCCTCAGAATTTGTAAAAGTTTTAGAAAAAAGACAAGGTTTCAAGATTTCATGTATCGAAGAAATTGCCTATAAAAAAGGATTTATCGATAAAGCTCAGCTTTTAATTGCCGCTGAGAAATATGGTAAAAGTGGGTATGGAGCGTATTTGAAAAAATTAGCATAAGCTATATCCATTAAAAAAGCTTTTAAAATGATGGCTTTAGGCTCTGATTTGAAAGATTTTTGATATTTTTGTCTATTCATCGATAATATAGAAAATTATAAAAACACGAATGAAACATAAAAACGAAGAATGGACCAACGTTATCAGCTCAGACCACTCTCTATTTAAGCTCAACTTAAAAGAGGTCTGGGACTATAAGGACTTGGTTTATATGTTTGTGAAGAGAGATTTTGTCTCTAGTTTTAAGCAAACCATCTTAGGGCCGTTGTGGTTCTTTATCAATCCTATACTTACAACTATTGTTTTCACCTTAGTTTTTGGTGGGATTGCCAATCTACCTACAGATGGCATACCTCCTATTCTATTTTACTTGGCAGGCAATACCCTTTGGGGATATTTCAGCACAACGATGATGAGCGTTTCTAATGTTTTTACGGGTAACGCTAATGTTTTTGGCAAAGTCTATTTCCCTAGGTTGGTATCGCCAATTGCTACAATAATCTCTAGTTTTATGAGATTAGGGATACAGCTATTGCTATTTTTTATGGTATTGAGCTTTTTTCTTTACAAAGGCGTGGTACATCCTAATCTATGGGCATTGCTATCTCCTATTCTTATTATATTCCTAGCTTTATTTTCTCTAGGATTAGGCATGATTTTTTCTTCGCTCACCACCAAATATAGAGACCTTGCTCTACTGCTCAATTTTGGAGTGAGTTTATACATGTGGTTTACCCCCGTTATATTACCCACCTCTTTGGTAAAACAAAAACTAGGCAGTTATGGCTTTTTAGCAGACCTCAATCCGCTAACCCCAATTTTTGAGTGTTTCAAATATGGATTTATTGGTTCTGGAGATTTTGACATGATTAGATTGCTAATTAGCTTTCTATTTATCATTGCAATTTTGTTATTAGGAATCATCATTTTTAACAAATCTGAAAAGTCATTTATTGACACTGTATAACGATGAGTAATATTGTAATAAAAGCGGAGAACATCTCTAAGCAATACCGTCTTGGTCAAGTAGGCACAGGAACTATAGCCCATGACCTGAACCGTTTTTGGCACCAGATACGAGGCAAAGAAGACCCCTATCTAAAAATAGGAGAAGCCAATGATAGAAGTACCAAAGGTAGTTCTGATTATGTATGGTCATTGCAAGATATTAATTTCGAAATAGAGCAAGGCGATGCTGTAGGCATTATTGGGAGAAATGGTGCGGGTAAATCTACCCTGCTTAAGTTGCTAAGCCGAGTAACCAAACCCACCACTGGCAAAATCTACACCCAAGGCAGAATAGCCTCTTTGCTAGAAGTAGGCACGGGTTTTCACCCAGAGATGACGGGTAGAGAAAACATCTACCTGAATGGTGCTATTCTAGGGATGACGCGCAAGGAAATCACAAGAAAATTTGATGAAATTGTAGATTTCTCAGGGGTAGAAAGGTATATAGACACCCCTGTAAAGCGATATTCTAGTGGTATGTATGTTCGTTTGGCCTTTGCCGTTGCCGCCCACTTAGAATCTGAAATTTTGATAGTAGATGAGGTATTGGCGGTAGGAGATGCCGAATTTCAGAAAAAATGCCTAGGCAAAATGGGCGATGTAAGTAAGGGCGAAGGCAGAACGATTTTGTTTGTGAGTCATCAAATGGGAGCTATATCAACTTTATGTAAAAAGTGTTTATTACTTGAAAAAGGAAAAGTAATAAACTATGGTAAAACCAATTCAATAATAGAAGAATATTTAAGCCCAAGTAATGGACAATTAAATAATAGTAATTCCTACATAGCAAAAAACACTTTAAAATCCAATAAAAACGTATTCTTTAAAAGCATAGATACTTTTAATTCAAGAAATATTATCACAGATTCTTTTGGTTTTAATGAACATATTAAAATTAAAATAAACTTAAGTGTAAAAAATGATATAAAAAACATTATCTTAGGAATTGGCATTCAAGATAAATTTAATGTACGTGTTGCAACATTTATGAATGAATTAAGTGATTTAAATATTAATCCAATTAGTAAAGATAATTGGGAAGTCGTAGTAGAGCTGCCTAAAGAAGTGATTGCACCTAATTCTTACAGTTTTATTTTTGCACTATACATATATAACGGTGAAATTTTTGATATTATTGAAAACGTATGTCCAATAAAAATTTATGATACAGGAACCATATTTTCAAAATATGAAGGATTAGATTATGGAAATATAATTGTAAAAGCAGATTGGAAGGTTAATTAATGAAAAAAATAAAAATTTATATTTTTAATATTTTTTATGCTTTTTTTGAGGAAAGCATGAGGTTATATGACTCAAAAAATCAAAAAAAATTAGAAAATTTTTATCGAGAAAATGCTACTATTGGAATTGGCACAAGAATATTTGAAGAAGCATCAATAAATAATAATTTAGATGATAAATCCAAAATAAAGATTGGAAATAATTGTGATATCAGAGGAAATTTATTAACATTTGGACATGGGGGTGAAATAATAATTGGTGATTATTCTTTTATAGGTGAAAGAAGTAAAATTTGGTCAGCTAAGAAAATCACAATAGGCGATAGGGTTTTAATTTCTCATAATGTAAATATACATGACAATAACTCACACCCTCTTGATTCTAAATTAAGACATGAAGATTTTAAACATATAAAATCAATTGGTATGCAAAAAAACAATAATTTAAATGAGCTAGAAATAATTATTGAAGATGATGTTTGGATTGGCTTTAATGCCACAATTTTAAAAGGTGTAAGAGTTGGAAAAGGTGCCATTATTGGCTCTAATACAATAGTAACAAAGAATATCCCAGAATACGCCGTATGTGTCGGAAATCCAATGAAAATAATCAAATATACAAGATGAAAATATTAAAAAAATTTCGCTCAGTAATAGATAGCTTTTATAAATTTGAGAATGATTTCAAAAATTTTAAAAATCAATATAACCTAGATTTATATAGCTATAAAAACCCAAAAGTGAATCTAGGGGAAATTCAGGCAAAGCTAAACAACAAAACACTTGAAATCAACTCATTAAGCGAAGTAGAATTTCAAGTGTTCTCTCAGTTTGGAGATGATGGCATTATTCAATGGCTAATAAATTATTTAGATATCGATAATAAGACTTTTGTTGAATTTGGGGTAGAAAAATACATTGAAGCAAACACACGTTTTTTACTATTCAAAGACAAATGGAGTGGATTAGTAATAGACGGTGATCAAAGAAATATAGATTTTATAAAAAATGATGTAGTTAGTTATTTTTTTAATTTAAAATCAACTTGTTCTTTTATCACTAAAGATAACATATCTGATTTAATAAAAACTAGGGGATTTAATGATAACTTAGGCATACTAAGCATTGATATAGATGGTAATGATTACTGGATCTGGAAAAATTTAGATGTAAATCCTATTATAGTAATTTCAGAATACAATGCGGCATTTGGTTTAAACCACTGGACTATTCCATATAAAGAAGATTTTGTTTGGGATAAAGAAAAAAACATGTACTATTGGGGTACATCACTAGCTTCTCTATGTGACTTGGCAGAAATTAAAGGATATAGTTTTATTGGGTGTAATTCACATGGAAATAATGCTTATTTTATTAGAAATGATAAATTGAAGGGGTTAAAAAAAATATCATATAAAGAGGGATTTCAAGAAGCAAAATTTTCATTAAGTAGAGATGAAAAAGGTGAACAATATTCAAAGAAAGAAAAAATGTCTTTCTTAGTAGGTAAGCCTATTTACAATACATCAACTAATTCTATTGAAATAATAAAATGAATTCTAAGCCAGAACTTATCATCTTCAGCCAAAACCTAATGGGGGGAGGCTCTAGTTTTCATAGAAATATGTTAGCTAATATGCCTGATGATTTTTTTGATATAAAGTGCATATACCTAGACCCATTACATTGGGTAGCTGCAAGAACTACTGATTTAGTATTAAAAAAAAATGACATTATTTTTGCTTTTGATTCAGAGCCAGAATATAAAACTGCAAAAAATTTACACCAACATATTTCTAATAAAAAAGGTGCAATCGTAGCTAATTTACCCCAAGAACTGCAGTCTCTAAACTACTTTTGGAAACCAAATAAAACAGTCTATTTTATTTGTCATGATGCTGGTTTTCTATATTTATGCAAGAAATATGATTACTTAATAGATATATTTATTGCACACAATTATCAAGTTTATCAAGATATTATCAAGTTACTTCCTCATCGAGAAAAAGAAGTATATTTTATACAACACGGAGTAACAGTTCAAAATTTTGAAAAACCAAAAAATTTAGTTCACAATCTTAATATTGTCTTTTTAGCTCGTCATGTAAAGATAAAAGGCATCTATGACCTTCCAAAAATTGATGATCATTTAAAAAAACAAGGTATTGATGTAAATTGGACTATATTAGGAGATGGTGAAGAGAGGATAAATTTTATTGAAAATGTAAAAGATAGAAATAACTTTTCATTTAAAATTCCAAATACATCAGAAGAAATTATTTGCATATTAAAGAATCAGGACGTTTACGTTTTACCATCAAGTCATGATGGCCTTCCCGTTTCTATGTTAGAAGCCATGAGTGTAGGATGTGTTCCGATAGTATACAATTTCAGTGAAGGAATTAAAAAGGTTGTTACATCAGAAATTGGTGCTGTTTTAGAACTTGAAGATTATATTGGGATTTCTGAATTTATTAAGAAATTACATCTTGATAGAAATCTACTTTCTTCAATGAGCACAAATTGTATAAAAAAAATAAATAGAGAATTTGATATTAAAAAACAAGCAAACGAATATTTTAAATTATACAAAAAATATAAAACCCTAAAAAACAGAAAACTATCTTTACAAAAAATTGAAAATAGATATCCTAATAGCAGATTGATTAATTTCATTTTAAGAGTAATTAAAAAAATAAATAGGGTATTGTCATGATAAAAAGAATATTAAAAAATCTATTTTTTAAAAAGCCTAAAACTTTATGCTCATTTGAGGTTTATAAAAATTATATTGAAATTAACACATCGACATTTTTAAAAAACTCAACTATTCGTTTTGATGCAACAGAAAAATTAGAGAAGAGAAAATACCTTAAAATTGGTAAAAAAGGAATAATATCGAGCAACTATATTTTTGAAACCGAAAAAGGTGAAATTATTATAGGAGATAATGTTCACATAGGTGGCGCAACAATGATTTGCAGAAATAAAATTGAAGTAAAAGACGATGTGACTATGGCTTGGGGAATTACGCTTTATGACCACAATTCACATAGTATTTATTGGGAAGAAAGAAAAAATGACAATCACCAATGTTATGAAGATTATTTAAAATATCAAGGAAATAATATAGTAAATAAAGATTGGAGCAACGTTATCAGTAAACCAGTCATTATAGAATCAAAAGTATGGATTGGTTTTGACGTAACCATATTAAAAGGTGTAACGATAGGAGAAGGCGCTGTAGTAGGAGCTAAAAGCGTAGTCACAAAAGATGTGGAACCATGGACAGTAGTTGCTGGTAATCCAGCAGTAGTTGTTAAATATTTACCAGAATATAAAAAATGAAAATCTTAATAATCGGTTCTAAAGGATTTATAGGCAAGCATGCTTATGACTATTTCACCAAAAAAAACGAAGATGTTTATGGTGCAGATGTTTCTGTGGACTATGCTAATCCTAAATATTTTACCATCGATAGCACCAATAGTGATTTTACAGAAATATTTGGAAATCATCAATTTGATGTTTGTATCAATTGCAGTGGTGCTGCTAGTGTACCAGATTCTCTAGTTCATAGTCTTAGAGACTTTACCCTTAACAGTTTAAATGTTTTCAAAATTTTGGAGAGTATAAAAAAGCATACCCCAAACTGTAAATTAATCAATCTATCTAGTGCTGCTGTTTATGGAAATCCTAAATCATTACCCATAAAAGAAACAGACGCTTTACAACCGGTATCGCCTTATGGATTTCATAAAAAATTTTCAGAAGATATACTATATGAATTTCACCATTTTTTCGGTTTACAATGTTGCTCTCTGAGAATTTTCTCTGCTTATGGAGCTGGCCTTTACAAACAAATTTTTTGGGATTTATATCAAAAAACAAAAACACAAAAAGACATTCAGTTATTTGGCTCTGGCAAAGAGACTCGAGATTTTATCAATATCATTGACATCCTTCAATCTATAGAACTAATTATAAAAAACGGAAGTTTTTGTGCAGATGCATACAATATTGCAAATGGCGAACAAATAAGCATCAAACAAATAGCAGACTTAGTATTAAAAGAACTCAACTATGAGGGAAGCTTATCTTTTACTGGGATTGAAAGAGAAGGAGACCCATTGTATTGGGTGGCAGATATTGAAAAAATGAAAAAACTAGGCTATCAAAAACAGATAAGCATAGAAGAAGGAATAAAATCTTATATAAAATGGGCAAAAGAATTGTAATAAAAATAAATTATCAATATAATGAAGATTGGATAGGAGGTTCATATTATATCCAAAACCTTATCCATGCCCTTAATACCCTAGAGGATTCTAAAAAGCCATCCTTATTAATACATTCTTCTAATGAAAATGCAATAAATGAACTAAAAAGTATTACAAACTATCCTTATTTAAAAAGATATAGTTTTAATAATCTAAATATTCTACAAAGAGGAATCAACTACTTTAGTAGAAAAATTTTAAAAATAAACATATTTAGATTATTTCCTGACTTTTTATTTGCATTTCCATCATCATATCATGAGAGAGAGCAATTAGAGAAACAGATATTTTGGATTCCAGATTTTCAAGATAAATACTTGCCTCATTTTTTTTCAGAAGAAGAACTGAAAAGTAGAGATTCAGCATATACTTTTATTCAAAATAATGCGCAGCACGTATTATTTAGCAGTGAAGACGCCCAAAATGATTTTAATACTTTTTATAAGGATGCTACTCCAAAACAATATGTACTAAACTTTGCTAGTTTTCATCAAGATGAAAATTTGCCTTCAACAATAGATGTTCTAGAAAAATTTTCAATTACAGGAGAATATTTTTTGTGTAGTAATCAATTTTGGATTCACAAGAACCACACGATTGTCCTAAAAGCAATAGCCCTTTTAAAAAAAGAAGGGAGAAATATTTGCGTCGTATTTACTGGTAAAGAAAATGATTATAGAAATCCTGATTATTATTCTAACCTTAGAAAAAAAGTAGTAGAATTAGATATTGAAAACAATGTGAAATTTTTAGGATTCATCGATAGAAAAGATCAGATTGTATTATTAAAAAACTGTAAAGCCATCATTCAACCATCTCTTTTTGAAGGATGGAGCACCGTAAATGAAGATGCTAAAGCAGAAAACATTTTCATACTCGCTGCAAATCTTAATGTAAATAAAGAACAGCTAATAAATTACCCGAATTATAAACTATTCAATCCTAATGATGAAAAAACATTAGCACAAGAGATAATGAATGATAATTTTACAATAAAGGAAATAGATTATAAACAAAATATTAAAAAATTTGGATTAGATTTTTTAAAAATTATAGAACATTTTGATAAACCATAAGTTCTATAAACCTCAAAAGGATAACATAGAAATTAGAAAATAATTTAAAATTTTTTGAATTTGAAACTCACCATCATCACCATCAATTACAACAATTTAGAAGGTTTGAAAAAGACCTTCGAGAGCGTTTTTATGCAAAGTCTTCAGGGTTTTGAATACATCGTTATCGATGGGGGCAGTAGTGATGGCAGCAAAGAATATATAGAAGAACGTGCAGATAAAATAACCTATTGGGTAAGTGAGCCAGACCGTGGCGTTTACCATGCCATGAATAAAGGTATAGAAGTAGCTAAAGGAGAATATGTATTGTTTATCAACAGTGGAGATGAATTGTACGAAAAGAGCACTTTAGAAAATGCTATCCCGCAGTTGTATGGAGAAGACATGATAACGGGGAACTTACAGTTTATCTCTTCTACCCATGAATATTTAGGGATTGGCAGAGCACAAGTCTCATTTATAGAAATGTATCATGATACCATATGGCATCCTAGCACTTTTATCAAAAGAGAGGCATTTGAAGACACTCAACTGTATGATGAACAACTAAAAATCTGTTCAGATTGGAAATGGTTTCTATTGGCTATTTTTAAATACAAAAAGTCTTACCGAAAAATAGAACATACGATTGCCAAGTTCTATCTCGATGGCATAAGTGCGAGCACAGAAAACCAGAGTTTGATTAGAAAGGAAAGAGAACAAACCTTTATCGAGTATTTTAATTTTTCTGCAATAGATTTCATTAAGATAGACGAACTTCTGAATGATAGAAAAGCACTAAAGGTCTTAGAAGGCCGTCTAGATTCATTAAAAAACTCAAGGCTTTTAAAAATCTTATATCAATTAGGGATTTTCAAAGCGTATAAATATTTGTAGATATTTTAATCATGATTGCCAAGTCCAAAAAAATACTTTTTATCGCCCATGAAGCCACTCTAAGTGGTTCTTCTTTGCAATTATTGGGGCTTATGCAATGGATAAAAAGTAATCACCCTGAAGTAATTTTACATTTGCTATTTTTAAATGAGGGGATTATCGCAGAGGACTTCAAAAATATTGCGGATTATTGTTTTTCAATACATCAAAAGCAAGGTCTTATTTCAAAAATAAAATCGAAGTTTTTTCACTTTAATCAAATTCATGATGATTATGATGTAATATTCGGAAACACTATTGTTACGTTAGATTATTTAATTAACATAAAAAAGACTCAAAAAAAGGCAAAGACCCTACTCCATTTTCATGAGACGGTATATCTTTCTCAACTGTTTTATTCTAATCAAGATGATTTTGCAAGAAAACTAAATCAGGTAGAGCAAATTATTTCGGTTTCTGACTATGTAAAAGAGGCAATAATGAAGGAATACAACATCTCTGAAGATAAAATTTCAAAGATTTATCCATTTTTATCTCCTCAATTAGAGATACAAAGACCAGACTTAGGCCTAGAAAAAGGTCAAGAAGAATATATTTTCACGGCCATAGGCAACCCACATCTGGTAAAAGGATTTGATTTGATTCCTCAAATAATATCAAAAATTGTCAAAAAAGCACCACATCTTCAATTTAAAATCCTTTGTGTAGGTGGAGTAGAAAACCATCCGATGATACAAACCATTAAAAATGATTTAAAGAAGATGTCTTTATCGGCCTATTTCCATCACCAACCTCAGATAAAAAACACCGATGCTGTCTATGAAGTAACTGATGCTTTGCTTATGATCTCTAGAGAAGAGTCTTTTTCTGTGGTAACTGCTGAAGCATTGAAAAAAGGATTGCCGGTACTCAGTTTTAAAGGAAGCGGAGGACCAGAAGAACTTCTTAACAAAAATGAATTACTAACCTCAGAGTATCAAAACCTTGAGATGTATTGTGATAAAATTATAGACTTCACTAATCATCCAGAGGCATATTACAGAGCAACTGAGAATTTAAGAAAGACCATTCTAAACCATACAGATTATCATCTGCAATGTGAAAAAATATTTTCCATTATATATCATTTATAGCATGCTCTCCATCATTATTTCCTCATATCAACCCCATTATTATCAGGCCTTAGAAAAAAATATTGCTGAGACTATAGGTATTCCTTATGAAGTAATCAAGGTAGAAAATCCGGGTAAGATGGGCATTTGTGAGGCCTATAACCAAGGAGCCGAGCAGGCGCAGTATGATTACCTTTTATTTTTGCATGAAGATGTATTGTTTATAACAAAAGATTGGGGAAAAGTATTAATGGACAATATTTTACAAATTTCTGATTTTGAGCTGTTTGGTATTGCTGGGTCTAATTATATTCCCTATGCCCCTACACCTTGGTGGGGTATAGAAGAAATTTGTTACAGCAATATTATTCACAAAAATCTAGATGAAGGCCATACAACACGTTATTCTTTAGATGAAAATTTTAAAAAAGTACAATTGATTGATGGCGTATTTATTTGTTGTAAAAAAGAGACTTGGCAAAAGACAAAATTCGATGAAAGTAACAAGGGATTTCACGCCTATGATGTTCAGTTTAGTCTAGATCACCATCAGAAACATGCTACTTTTCTTATCAACAATATTCTTGTAGAACATTTTTCAAAAGGCAATCCTGACAAAGTATGGCTCAAAAGTTTAATGAAATATTGGAAGAACACTCACCAAAAACCTATCTATCATTCGTATGAATTGAAAGCTTTTAAGAATTTTGCAGACCAATTGAGGCATCTAAATTTTTCGAAAAAAGAAAAAATAGAATCCCTAATTCAGTTTTTTTCTTTTCAAAGATTGGGCATTAAAAACAGTTTGTTTGCCATCAAAAAAATCATTGACACTTTAAGATATTGAAAACCGAACCGAACATATTGCTGATTTACAAAAACCAAACACTAAGCAAAGTGTTTGAGAACAATCTATCCTATGAAGGCTATGATGTAGAGCTTCTGCTGAAAGAACCCTATCACCCATATCAACTCAGTTTCTTACAAAGAATCATCAATATTATTTTCAGAGTTTTTAAAATTTATGATTATCCTGTGAAGGCAGAACAATACAATTTCAAAAAATACTGTGAAAAATCTTTGAATCATCTAGCAAGCAAGAGTTATGATTATTGCTTGGTGATTAGAGGCGACCTACTTCCTGAGCAGGTGATTAGACATGGCCGTAGCATTTCCAGAAGAATGGTCGATTTTCAATTAGATGGTCTTTCAGTTTCTTCTAAAATATTAGACTATAAGAAATATTTTGATGACATTTTTGTATTTGATCCAGATGATGTGAAGAAATACCCAGATGCTGCACTCCATTTCTTACCGAATTGTTATTTTGGGGCACCAGACTTTAGTATTCCTTCAGAAATCGACCTTTTGTATATAGGTCAATATTTAGATGAAAGAAATGTACAGCTTAAGAATCTACACCGGTATCTAGAAGAGCATCAATTATCTTATTCTTCTTACACAAGTCTATATCGCGGTAGAGATTTTGAGCCTCTACACCCTAAGGTTCTTCAGCATAAAACCAGCACTTCGTATGAAGGAAACTTAGATTTTGTAAAAAAATCAAAGATTATCCTTGATTTTAAAAGAAAAGAGCATAATGGACTTTCGCTAAGGTTTTTCGAAGCCATGCAGTACGGTAAAAAAATAATTACCGACAATGTTTCAGTTAAAAATTATGAATTTTACCATCCCAATAATATTTTTGTTACAGATTTTGTACATTTAGATGGTATTTTAGAATTTATCCAAAAACCATATCACCCATTGCCAGAAACTTTGATAGAACAATATGGATTTAAGAATTGGATAAAAGTAATTTTAGGAAAAAGCACAAATAATAAAAAATGATTCCCAAAAAAGTCCATTATTTTTGGTTTGGAAGAAACCCGAAGCCCCCAATTGCTGAATTTTGTATCGCAAGTTGGAAGAAACACTTACCCGATTTTGAAATCATAGAATGGAACGAAGACAATTTTGATTATACCCAAAATACCTTTGCCAGAGAAGCCTATGAACAAAAGAAATGGGCATTTGTATCTGACTATGCCAGAGCTAAGGTATTGTATGAAGAAGGAGGCTTCTATATGGACACTGATATGGAATTAAAAAATACATTAGATGACTTTATAGACTATAAAGCCATCTGTGGATTTGAAATAAAAAAAATTCCATTTTCGGCATTTTGGGCTGTAGAAGCGAAACATATACTGGCCAAAGATATTTTAGAATACTATGAAAACATGAGTGGTCTAGATACTACCCCAAATACAAAAGTTTTTTCAAATCTTTTGGTAGAAAAATATGGTGCAAATCCTTTAAGAGATGAACTGCAGGAGCTAAAGCATGATGTAGTTTTGTTTCCTTCCTCCTTTTTTTCATTGGATTTGCCCATCAATTATGTTACACATCATTTCAGTGGTTCATGGCATAACAGCTGGACAGAAGAAAATAATACATATAAAGAATTGGTAAATATGTATGGGGTTCTGAATCTTTTGGCGCAACAAAAAGACTCTAAAAGAAAGGTAAAAGATGTCATCTATAATCAGGAATTATTCTCTATTGACAAAATATTAGACCAATTCCCTACCCAATATATAGCCCAATATATTGTAAAGAAGGTGATTAAAAAAATAATAGGAAAATGAACAAATGGCTCTATAGACTAAAACATGCTTGGGCAGTCATCTTAGGCAAAGCAAAGATCTCTTATGTTAAGAAAGGAGGTTTTTCATTCAGAGATTTTACTTATTCCGAAAATGAAATACAATTTTTGAATTCTCTGAAGATTGAGTTTTTATTTTCTGAATTTGGAGAGCAAAGAGTAAATGGAGGGGGTGCAGATTTTCAGGATAAGCGCACTCGTCTAGACCCTTCACTCACCTCTTTGAGAAAATATTTTCCCAATGCAAAATACACCGTTTATTCTGATTTTGATTTGAAAATAGACGGTGTCAACCTGATTAAGGTCAATTCTCCTGTTGCGCATCCTGAGCACCCAAGGTATGGTTATAGAACTGCCGATTATTTTAAATTTTTATCCCTTACAGAGTCTGATGCCGATTTTAAATGTGTGCTAGACTCGGACATGGCAATAGTTTCTAGTGATGTTATCGCTTTGATACACCTTACCCGAAAATTTGGGTTTTGTGTCCCTTATAATGATAGACAATTGCTAAGACAAGACATGATTTGGTCGCAAGACACCCAGCCTATAGAAGACGAAAGTTTAGGATTAGGACATTCTTATAACCAAAGCCCTATGACCCTATGGAAAGATGACGAAAGAGGGAATGTATTTTATAAAAAATGTGCAGAAATCATGAAAAAAGACCCTTCTAGGTCTTCATTAGTAATGTGGAAAACCGCCTGGGAAACAGGCATTTACCCTTACATCTTACCAAAACAATGGTGCTTGTGTGATGGCAATGAGGGATTGGGCGAAGAAGTAATTTTGCATGTTGGACATGAAAAAATAAAGGAATATTATGACCAATGACAACCACCTGAAAGGGCTAGACACTTTAAGAGCTATTGCGGCTCTCATTGTAGTTTGGAGTCATATTGAAATCATCAAAGGAATAAAAGGCTTGCCACAAAACAATTTTATTATTTACCCCAATGCCCATTATTCGGTAACCTTATTTTTTGTTTTAAGTGGCTTTTTAATTACGTTTCTACTTGTAAAAGAATTCCAGAAATACCAGACAATTTCTTTTAAAGATTTTTATGTTAGAAGAATTCTAAGGATATGGCCTCTGTATTATTTGATTTTATTCATATCCTATTTTTTTGCAAAACATGAAATATCACATAGAACCTTAATGTTTTGTCTGAGTATTTTCCCCAATATTCCACCGGCTTTAAAATCTTCTTGGGAGAGCAGCCCTCAGATTTGGTCTATTGGTGTAGAAGAACAGTTTTATCTTTTTTGGCCTATATTTATATCCTATATTATAAAAAAACAAACCAATCTGTATATCATCATTTTCATCATCATTTATACCGCACTTCCTTTTGTATTGAATTTTATCAATATTCATACTATAGAGAACGAAAAGCTATATTCTTTTACAGAAAAATTTTTTAATCAAACAAAATTCAATTGTATGGCCATAGGGGCATTTTTTGGGATAAACCTAGCCATGAGAAAAAAATGGTTAGAGGCATTATATTCTAATTTTTACTTATCTATTTTCTTCATTCTAACATCTTTCACGGTTTGGTTCGGAGACATCACCTTCGGAAAAATTACAGATGAGGTGTATGCCTTGGTCTTTGCATTCATGATTCTATCTGTGGTCAAAAACAAAAAAATAAATATTGATAATAAGGTAAGCTCTACACTTGGCAAGATTTCGTATGGTATTTATATGTATCATTGGTTAATTATTTTATTAATTCTTAAATTATTAATGAGATATAAAAACGAAAATTACTTCGAAATCGCTTTATACATTAGTGTATTTGGTATGACTATTTTTGTTTCTTGGATATCATACCATACTTATGAAAAGTATTTTTTACAACTCAAGAAAAAATTCGAAACAAAACTATAACTTTACAAAATGATCATCGGAAACGGACTTATTGCCAATTTATTCAAAGAAAATGACAGAGAAGACGTAGTTTTCTTTGCCAGTGGAGTTTCTAATTCTTTAGAGACTGCTAAAACTGCTTTTCTACGAGAAGAAAATCTCATCAAAAAGACCATAGAAGAACATCCGGAGAAAGTGTTCATTTATTTTTCTACTTGTAGCATTTATGATTCTTCTAAAAACGACAGTCCTTATGTGAATCATAAACTGAGAATGGAAAGATGGGTAGAGGAACTTTGCCCTCGTTATCTTATTCTAAGAGTAAGCAATGCTGTAGGCAAAGGTGGCAATCCTAACCTGCTGATGAATTATTTGGTAAATTCTGTGCTACAAGAAAGAGAAATTACCATACACAGCATGGCAAAAAGGAATCTTATAGATGCTGAGGATATTAAAAACATCACTTTGGCTCTCATCGACAAAGCCCAATTCAATAGGATTATTAATTTGGCCTATTTAGAAAATTTTTCTACTGCAGAAATATTGGATGTTTTAGAAGAGTATTTTGACAAAAAGGCAAAAACCCAGTTTATGAAAAGTGGACAGAGCTACCTGATTACCATTCCAGAAGTGGAGAATTATTTTACAGAGAACCATCTAATTGACAAAAAAGAATATGTACTGAGAATGTTAAAAAAGTACTATTGAAATCGATTTGCTAAAAAATAATTTCATTTTCCATTGAAGGCCTATTTTTCCATTAAAAATTTAAAAGCTAATGCATCTTCCCAAAATATCTATCATCACTACCTTTTATAATTCTGTAAGACTTGGAAATTTTGTAGAAAAATCAATGGCTTGTTTGTTATCTCAAACCTATAAGTATATAGAATTTATCTGTGTAAATGATGGTTCAACAGATGAAACGCTAGAACAATTAAAAGAATATGCACAGAAAGACTCTAGGATTATCTTAATTGATAAAAAAAATGAGGGGGTAGCTCAATATGCAAAAGCGGCAGGACAAGAAGCAGCTACAGGCGATTTTATTATGCTTTTAGACCATGATGATAAAATTTCTGATGATGCAATAGCCCAAGCGGTAGATGTAATCACCTCAAACCCAGAAATAGATGCTGTATCTATGCTCATCAAAGTATATTATAGCAATGGCAAAGAACGATGCCTTTATCAACTCAACAAGGAAATACCTTCCTTAGAAGATTTTGAACCTGCCATCATCACAGGAGCAGAAGCCTACGGTCTGACTGTAGGGAGGTATGATTTTCATTTTAGAGGATTAATCGTTAAAGAAAAATTTAAAGCTATTTCTTACAGATACCCCGAAAAAATAGTAAACGGTGATGAAATTGTAGAAAGACAAATTATAAAAACATTAGATAAGATTACTTCTTGTAAGGGAGTTTATCACCATTACATTTATGAAAATTCATCTGCTAAGTCTTATCATCTAAAGAAGACAGATTTGGTAAGAACAGATATTATTCTAAGAAAGCAGTTTAAAAATGATGGTGTTTATGACGCCAGAAAAGGAATATTTGAGTTAATTGCTTATAAGAATCTGATTACTGCTATTAAAGTATATCATCATTTTGAGAAAAAGATATCAGGAACAGAAAAAAAATTTTACCTAGAACGATTGCAAGAAGGTTTCAGGAAATTGGAGAGGAAAACTCTCTTATCACAATTTACAGGTTTTGCAAAACTATATCACTGGACATTGACCATCTCTTTTTCTGCAATATATTGGTTTTATAAGATTAAGGACTAGCCTTCATATCTTTTTTTGAAAACTCTAAATCCTAATTCTGAGGGTAAATTTTGAAGCAAATTGAGTTTTTTTTCATTTGTTGAAAATGCAGAACTCAAATAATCTAAAAAATTCATGGAAAAAACTTTTTTGAACTGACGATAATTAAGCAACCAAAGTTCTTGATTCTTTTGAGCTTTCCAGTTCATTACAAGTTTTTCTTCTTTATAGGCAATGATATATTTTTTGAGTTTTAGCCTTCTTTTTTTACTTTTTTCTCTATAGAAAGATTGGTTTATTTCAGAAATGATGGTATTCCAATTTTCAAAATGTTTTCGATTTCTGTTATGTATTACAGAGCCATCATGCAGATAATAGATGTAAGTATAGTCTTTTAAAAAATAAACAGACTGTAGTCTAAGGACCGTTAAAAATGTTTGTAAATCATCTTGTGCAAAAAGCCCTTCTTTGAAATAGAGATTATTTTGCTTTAAAAAATCTAGAAGGATCAATTTATTCCATGAAGGAACTGGAAATTTTCTATTGATAAAGTTTTCAAAAATTTCCTCATTGCCCATTAATTTTCGGTTGGTGATAGAGAGTTGAAAAGCATCTACTTCTTCTTTGGTTTCAAGTCTCATGGTTGTTACATTTCCACAGACCATCTGTACTTGTTCACGCTCTGCAGCATCTACCATTTTGGCGATACAATCTGGGGTAATTTCGTCATCAGAATCCAGAAAAAAAATATACTTTCCTTGAGCGTTATCTATGCCTACGTTTCTTACCACTGAGAGGCCAGAATTTTTATCATTTCTCAGGATTTTAAAATTAAACCCAGGATGTAGATGGATGAATTCTTCTACCAATGTCCTGCTGTTGTCATTCCCCCTATCATCTACCAAAAGAATCTCTAGATTTTGGTAAGATTGAAGGACTACAGATTGTAAACAATTGATGATGTGATTTTCACAATTGTAAATTGGGATAGAAATGGTAACCAATGGGACATTCATGGAGAAAATTTGCCTAAAATGTTTGTTATGAAGCAAAAATAGAATTATTTTGATAAATTTGTCATAGAAAACCGATGAAAAAATGAAATCTTTACTTATTAAACTTTACCATCTCCAAAAAAAATTAATTTCTGAAGACCAAAGGAAGAAATTCTTTAAAAATAAAAAAAGTAAAGTTCATTCTTCATTTAAATTGGGCATTAACAATTATATAGATATTTCTGAGGATGCTGAAATTATAATAGGAGAAGGGGTAACCATCAATGAATCTAACAATATCGCTATTAAAAAAAGTGGGCAATTGATTATTGGGAAAGACACCTACATTACCAGAGCTACTATTGCTTGTTTTGAAAAAGTAGAAATTGGAGAAAACTGCATTCTAGGAGAAGGAATGAAAATTTTTGACCACAATCATCAGTATACTAGAGAACCATTTTCGGTATCCAAGACAGAATTTACCACTTCTCCGGTAAAATTGGGAAATAATGTATGGACAGGAGCTAATTGCATTATACTGAAAGGGGTGACCATAGGGGATAATGTAATAATAGGAGCAGGCTGTGTCATTCACAAAGACATTCCTGCCAATTCTGTGATTATTAGCAAACAAGAACAAGTGATAAAACCGATATAGCATGATTAATGTAACACAGTCTTTTTTACCTCCTCTGGAAGAATATACCCAAATTTTACAAAAATCTTGGGATAAAAAATGGATAACCAATCGAGGAGAGCTGATATTGGAATTAGAAGAAAAGCTAAAACAATTTTTGGGGATAAATTTTATCACGATTACTACCAATGGTACCCTTCCGCTACAGATTGCAATAAAAGCATTAGAGTTAAGTGGAGAGATTATTACTACGCCATTTAGCTATGTTGCATCGAGTTCTGTCATCTCATGGGAAAACTGCACTCCAGTATATGTAGATATCCACCCAGAGTATTTGACCATCGATGAGACAAAGATAGAAGAGAAAATCACTGATAAGACATCAGCCATTTTAGCAACTCATGTTTTTGGAAACCCATGTCACATTGTAGAAATTGAAAAGATTGCAAAAAAACACAATCTTAAGGTTATATATGATGCTGCCCACTGTTTTGGAGTACAATACAACGGAGAAAGCATTTTTAATTTTGGAGACGTTTCTACTTGTAGTTTTCATGCGACTAAAATATTTCATACGGGTGAAGGCGGATGCATGATTACTAAAGATCAAAATTTGCATGAAAAACTATTTTACCATCATAATTTTGGTCACAATGGCCCAGAAGCTTTTCATGGAATAGGCATAAATGGTAAAACCTCGGAATTGCAAGCGGCACTAGGTTTAGCTGTTTTTAATCATCTTGATGCCATTTTTGAAGGAAGAAAAATAGCCGTAGAAGCATACAACCAATTTTTAGATTTTTCTAGGATTCAGAAATTGAAAATCAGAGAAAATACGGTATGGAATTATCACTATTATCCTGTCATTTTTGAAACTGAAGAAATTTTACTCAAAGTAAAAGAAGCTTTAAACAAAGAAAATATTTTTCCGAGAAGATATTTTTACCCTTCGCTGAACACCATAAAATATCTAAACGGAGAAAAAATGCCAATTTCTGAGAGCATTTCTCAAAGGATACTTTGCTTACCTTTATTTGCTGAATTACCACCTGAAACGGTAGCAACCCTCTCAAAACTCATTAATCAAAATTTATAATGAACTCTTTTTACACAGAAGACGAATTAAAAGAACTTCCGATAAAATCTTTTGGAAAAAACGTGCTTATTTCTAGAAAAGTAAGCATCTACTCTAATCGTGAAATTGTAATAGGTAACAATGTAAGAATAGACGATTTTTGTATTTTGTCAGGTAAAATAGAATTAGGCAATTACCTTCACATAGGCGCTTATTGTGCTTTGTATGGTTCTCAGGGAATCAAGATGGAAGATTTTTCAGGGCTATCTCCTCGTTGTACTGTCTTTTCAGCATCAGATGATTTTAGTGGCAATTTTTTAATTAGTCCGACCACCAAGAAAGAACATAACCATATCATAGGAGGAGAAGTTATCATTAAAAAATACACCCAAATAGGAGCGGGTACAGTGATTATGCCAAATCTTATTTTACAAGAAGGCAGTGCTATAGGCGCTATGTCTTTGGTCACTCAATCAACTGAGGCATGGAGTATTTATGCTGGGACACCAGCAAAAAAAATAAAAAACAGAGAAAAAGGACTTTTAAATTTTATTAAAGAATATGAATAGACCTTTACTTAGTGTTTGCCTAATCACTTATCGACAAGAAGACTTTATCCAAAAGGCCATTAAAGGTATTTTTGAGCAAGAGATAAATTTTCCTATAGAATTAATTATTTCAAATGATTGCTCTCCAGATAAGACACATGAAAAAATAGAAGAAATCATAAAAGAAGCACCTGAATATTTTACAATAAGATACTTTAACCACAGAGAAAACCTGGGAATGATGAAGAATTTTTCCTTTGCCATACAAGAATGTAGTGGGAAGTATATCGCTTATTTTGAGGGAGATGATTATTGGGATTATTCTAAAAAATTACAAACTCAGGTAGATTTTCTAGAGCAGAATCACGATTTTGCCATTTGTTGTCATAATTTAAAATTTTTAGAAAACAATGAAATTGTTGAAAAGGTCTACATTGATAAGGCTGAAGTAAAAGAAGTTTCGAGTATCGAAGATTTAGCCAAATACAATTTTATTCCAACGCTTACTGCAGTATTTCGGAATGTAGACCAAAAGCTTCCCGAATGGATTTTAGACTCTCCTATTGGTGATTTGCCTATGTTTATGATGATTGCAAAACATGGAAAAATAAAATTTATGAATGAGAAATGGGCGGTTTATAGAAGCAATATTGGTGAATGGTCTAAAATGGGAAATAGAAAAAACCTTGCCATGATTCAGCAATATCATTTATTAATCAAGGAATTTTCAGAAGATGCCAACGTAAGAAACCATCTAGAGCAAACAAAAAATAGATATATAAAAGAGTATTTAAAAAAGGAGGAATTAAGTTTTATTGGTTTTCTTAAGAATTCATATTTCAAGGAACTCCCTCTAAAAGACAAAACAAAAATATTCGTTAGAAAATATATTCACTTATGAAATCTTAAATTGTAGAACATTACTTTTTAATCTTTAAATTACTGTAAATAAAAAATTTAAAATGTGACCATTAATACTAAAGCGTTTTTCCCATCTCTTACTGGTTACCGGGCAGTTGCTGCTTGGTTAATTTTCTTATATCATTTTTTTCCATTCAAAAGCCCAAAAATCCCAGATTTAGTGAAGAACATCGCAGAAGAATTCCACATTGGTGTTGATATGTTTTTTGTTTTGAGTGGTTTTCTTATAACCTATAGATATTATGGCGCAAAGCCTATCAATTTTAGAAAATACATAGTCAATAGAGTTGCGAGAATTTATCCCATGTATTTTGTGGTGACTCTTTTGGTTTTTAGTAATTTTTATTTAGTTAATCAGTATTGGGACTCAGAGACAACTAAGCAATTTTTACTTAGTATTACAATGACTAAAGCCCTCTTTAAAGATTATTTTTTAGTTGGTATCCCTCAAGGTTGGACACTTACCCTAGAAGAACTTTTCTACTTAGCAGCACCTTTATATTTTTTATTAATCAAAAGAAATCAAAAATTTTTATTCTACATCCCTATTGTTATATTTATTTTTGGTTTAATGTTAAAAACATTCGCAGGCGGAAAATTTTGGGGGTTTATGCAAATTAATATTGCTAACTATATTTTTCAATTTTTTGTTGGAATTGCACTTGCATTGACAATAAAGAAAAGATATTTTGCAAAGTTAGAGTTTAAATATTTTACATTTTTAGGAGTTACTGCCCTTCTTTTTTATCTTTTTACAAGGTCTTATGTTGCGCAATTTATCAATTTTAAAAATGATTTTATAAGAGCTCTAGAATTATTTACTGTTGCTTTATTTGGAATTGCTCCTTTGCTTTATGGCCTTATTCATGAAAAGACATTTATTCAAAATATCCTTTCATCTAAAACGATGGTTTTATTAGGTAAAAGTTCCTATATTTTCTATCTCATCCATAAAGGTTTTATTTCGATTCTTTTTAATGATTTTATTTCTGAAAATAAATTATTCCTTTTCATATTTTTGAATGTCCTTTCTATAATGATGTTTCAATATTTGGAAGAACCGATAAATAACTATATCCGAAGAAAATTTGCATCAAAAAATGACTAACCAAAAAATAAAAATCCTTTTCCGTCTTCGCTCCTTAGAAATGGGCGGTGTACCGCGTGTGGTTTTGGATTTATTGAGAAACTTACCCAAAGAAAAATTTGACTTTACCTTGATGCTCAATCTCTATCAAGGTGAATTGGTGAGCGAAATTCCCAAAGACATCAAAGTCATTGTAATAGAAAAAGGACGTGAACAGATGTCTAAAAACCCATTCATCCAAAAAATACAATTGGGAATAAGAAGACTGAAATTAGAAATTTACGACAAATTCCCTTCGATTTTATATGCTTTAAAAGTAAAAGAAGAATTCGACATTGAAGTTTCACCAGGCTATGCAGAGTTTGAAATGGTACTGAATTCTCCCAATAAAAAATCCCGGAAAATTGGTTGGTTTCACACCGATGTGAGTTATGACACCAACCAAGAACGTGTGAAGAAACGCATCAATCTGATGAAGAAATTTGATTGGATGATTTTCGGAGCAGCCCAAACCAGACAAGTGATAGAAGACCTTTATGGTGTTTCTTACCCGAAAAGTACGGTAATCTACAATGTCATCAAACTACCAGAAGTAAGGAAAAAATCAGAAGCATTTTCTGCAGATTTTGAGACAAGGCCCACTTTTGTGTCTATAGGAAGATTGCACCACAGAAAAGGCTATGCAGAGCTGATGCGTGTACACAAAAGACTTTTAGACCAAAACCTGATGCATTCTATCGCAGTGATAGGTGGTGGCAACGAAATGGAAAATTTAAAAAATCAAGCAAAAGAATTGGGGGTAGAAAAAACCTTTCTGCTTTTGGATTCTCAGAAAAATCCTTGGCCTTATGTAAAAGCAGCCGATTACTTCGTACTTCCTTCAAAATCTGAAAGTTACCCATTAACAATTGGTGAAGTAATGGGACTGCACAAACCGATTATTTCTACCAACGTGGGCGGAATTCCTGAAATGATAGAGGATGGAAAAGACGGAATTTTGGTTAACTTTGATGAAAATGAAATTTTCGAGGCCATGAAAAAGTTCTTGACTGATGCAGACCTGGTACAAAAAATCACAGAAGGCACTCAATCTGCTGATGAAAAATTTGATGAACATAAAATTTACCAACAAGTGACTGAAGTCTTTGAACAAGAGTATAAAAAAATTAAAAAATAAATAGATACAATTTACGGGGTAAATCTCGTAACTCGTATCTCTAATCACCCATGCAAAAAATAACCATTATCACCCCAACATACAACAGGGCAAAAACGCTTCCTAAAGTTTTTGAATCTCTCCTAAAGCAGAGTTTCAAAGATTTCAAATGGATTATACTGGATGATGGTTCTACCGATAACACTTCTAAAGTTGTAGAAAATTTCCAACTGATGAATCCTTTTTTTGAGATTGTTTATATAAAAGATAAGAATCGGCATAAATTTTTAACGGTTTTAGAGGGCATCAAAATGGTGAAAACCCCCTATTTTATGGTGGTAGATTCAGATGACACCTATCCTGAAAATGCTTTAGAAACATTAATTTCAGAAGTTGAAAAAATAGAAAACCCAGATGATTATATTGCTGTGATGGGACTTTCTGCGGATGAAAATGGCAGTCTAGTAGGAGACCCCTATCCTAATGGTGGTTTTGATGGAAGTATTTTTGAGATGCGCTATCTACATCGAGTGAGAGGAGATAAATTTGGGATTTTCATTACCCAATCCTATCACCGAGAAATTTCGGGGAAAGATTATAGCCATTACGAAGGCAAAGGCTACATCCCACAAAGTGTGATTTTTAATGGTTATGATGCTAAGGGAGTCAAGACCAGATTTATGAATAAAGTGGTGAGATTTTACCTAAAAGATGAAGACGATGCGGCATCTGTCTCTAACACGAGATGGAGTGGGAAAAACCTTTTCGGATTGGCGGAGGGGCATCTTTCTTTTTTAAATTCATACGGAAATCAGTTGTTTTCTTATCCAAAACCATTGCTAAGGAACTTAGTTGGTTATCAAACCTATGCTTTGAAAAGTGGCAGAGGAATTTTTAAAATTATAGCAGACGTCAAAAATCCATGGATTAAAGTTTTGGGAATTTTGACTTTTCCTTTTTCTTTGATTTATCAAAAAATACAATAAGATGAAAATATTGATGGCCTATCCTAGTCAAAATGAAGCCAATCCTTTTGTTAAGTCATTAACAGAAGGACTTATTTCGGTGGGATGTCCTGTAGAGATAGGTCTTGATCAATTTTGGAACCATTATGAAGATTACGACCTCATCCACTTTAATTGGCCCAATTCTATTTTCAAAGATTGGCAGCCGACAGAAAGAGGAGTAGAGCTTTTAAAAAAAATACTTGCAGACGCCAAGAGTAAAAACATCAAAATTGTGTACACTCGGCATAATGAAAAGCCACATTATGAGAACAACCCTCTTATATCATTATGTTATGAATTGATTGAAAATCATGCCAATGTAATAGTACATTTGGGTGATTATAAGTTTGAAGAGTTGAAACTACAATATCCCCACGCTGAGCATTATGTTATTCCTCATCATCTGTCCTTCAAAATACAAAAAGAAATATCAAAACAAGAAGCAAGAAAGAAGCTGGGAATCCCAGATAATAAATTGGTCATTCTGTGTTTTGGAGCATTTAGAAATCGTGACGAAGCAAAACTAGTTTTAGACAGTTTTGAAGCATTAGAAATTAAGGACAAATTCCTTCTGGTTCCTCATTTGGCCAAATGGTTTGGCCTGAAGACGTCTGCTTTTCCGCTAAGTCCTGCATGGTTTAAGAATAAAAAATTAAAATCAGCGTTACTTGCAGAAAACAAGTTGGTCTATGATAAAACAATTCCTGATTCCCTTTTGCCAAGTTTTTTTTATGCATCAGACCTAGTTTTGATACAAAGAACCAATATCTTGAATTCAGGAAATTTGCCACTTGCCTTTCATTTTAGGAAAATGGTCATTGGGCCAAACACTGGTAATGTAGGCGAAATTCTAAAAAAGAGTGACAATCTAACTTTTGACATCAAAGACATTCCAAATTCTCTTATAGAAAAGATCAAAGAGAGTTCAGGTTTAGACCTTAAAGACATTGGCCAATCCAATTATGATTATGCAATAAGACATTGGAACCCCGATACCATTGCATTGGAATATCAAAAAATATATGTAAGTTTAATCTCATGAAAAAGAAGAAAATACTCATCAGAATAGGTTCTCTGCGCCATGGTGGTGCAGAAAAAGTTTTGGTGACTTTTCTTAAAAACTTACCGAAGGATAAATACGAAATCGATTTATTGCTGAATCTTTATTCTGGGAAATACTTGGCAGAAGTTCCTGATTGGGTAAATGTGCTCTACTTGAACAAAGGCGAGATGATTACCACCAATAGAATTCAAGATATCCCAAGGAAAGCCTATCGTGTTTTGTATCAAGGAATTCTGAAAAAATTTCCAAAAATTCTCTATTCTACGATTCTCAAAAACAAAAAATACGATGTAGAGTTTGCGGCCATTCACGGGATGAGAGACGAAATTTTAAACTCGCCCATCACCACCTCCAAAAAAATAGTGTGGATTCATAATGACCTTACAAAAACAGAGTTTCACGATTATACAGATGAAGAATTTAGAAAATTCTTTGGTTTTGATCAAATCATGGTCATCTCTGAGAAAATTCAAAAAGATTTTGAAAAACTCGCGAGAAATGAAGTCGAAAAATCTAAAATTGTGAGGATTTATAATCCTATTGATACTGAAGAAATTTTGAAGAAGTCAGAAGTCAGAAGTCGGAAGTTGGAAGAAAAAGATTTGGAACTTGAAACTAGTAAATTGAAACCAATATTTGTTTCTGTAGGAACTATATTTCCACAAAAAGGTTTTGATAGATTACTCAACGTTCATAAAAAATTATTGGATGAGGGATACCTTCATCGCATTCAAATTATTGGTGATGGCTATGATTTTGAAAATATTAATAACTTAAAAACCGAATTGGGAGTAGAAGAAACGGTTGATTTGCTTGGTTTTATAGAAAACCCATATCCTTATTTCAAATCTGCAGATTTTTATATTTTAAGTTCAAGGTACGAAGGTTATCCTACAGTTCTGTTTGAAGCCATTGCACTGAAAAAAAACATCATAGCTACAGATGTTTCTGGAGTGAGAGAAATGCTCATGGATGGAAAATTAGGTCTTATCATTGAAAACTCAGAAGAAGGAATTTATCATGGAATGAAAAAGGCACTTGCGCATCCTGATTTTTTTGAAACCTACCAAAAACATCTTCAAGAGTACGAAATGCCTTTCGAGTTAGAAAATTCGGTGAATTCTATTTGTAAGATTATTGATTCCTAAGTACATCTGCTAGGTATTCTGAGCTACTAAAAAATAGAGAGGCATCCCCAAAGTAATATTTATAGGAAAAGTAACTGCCAAAGCCATGGGAAGAAATAGCCCAGGATTGGCCTTGGGTACAGAGATTTTCATAGCAGCAGGTACGGCAATATATGAAGCACTAGCAGCTAAAATAGCAAAGATAAAACGGTTAGAAACATCTGAAGTAACCCAAGAGCTCACCCATGCTACCACAGCCCCATTGATGAGGGGAATAATAGCAGCAAAAAGAATAGGAAACCAACCGAAAGAGAAGAATGATTTTAGTTTTTTACCACTGGTAACTCCCATGTCGAGAAGAAAAATGGCTAAAAAACCTTTGAACAAATCATTGGTAAAAGGTTTTATCCCTTCAGCTTGCTTGGCATCGGCCAAAAATCCAATGAGCAAACTTCCTAAAATCAGGAGTACGCTACCATTGGTAAAAGAATGAATAATGGCCGTTCTTTTTTTGATTTCGCTGCCTTCACTTTTACCAAAAATAGAGATAAGTACCAGCCCCATGATAATTGCTGGCGATTCCATGAGCGCCATTATAGCCACCATATGACCATGAAGCGTCATTTGTTGTGCCTCTAAATAACTGGCAGCGGTGACGAAAGTTACGGCACTTACCGAGCCATAAGCTGCAGCAATAGCACCTGCATCATATAAAGAAAGTCTTTTCTTTAGAATAAAAAAAGTATAAAGAGGAATAAGCAAAGACAAGGCAATGCCAAAAAGCATAGACCAAGCAATTTCTGCGGTAAAATGTTCATGAGAAAGCTCTTGTCCACCCTTAAAACCAATGGCAAAAAGCAAGTATAAAGAAATAAACTTAGAAGAATTGGGCGGAATCTCTAAATCACTTTTAACCAAGACTGCAAAAACGCCTAGCACGAAAAACAAAAGTGCTGGATTGGTAAGATTCTCTAATAATAGATTGATATTCATAAATTTAAATTATTTTGTAAAGACCATTTTTTCATTGATATTCTTTTTAACTGCCCTTTGTAGCCTATCATTGAGTGTGATTCCGAGGCCTTTGTTGGGGAACTTTTCAGCAATAATAATCTCTAGATTTTGGGCATCTAATCGGTGAAGTGCAGCATACAAATTTCTGGCGGCTTCTTTTAAATCACCTTTGGGAGAGAGTATTTCTTGAGCCACCACATCTTGCGGATTGAATAATTCTGTGAAAGACAACACCCCTACTCTTTTTCCTGAAAATTGACCAAGAGTCTCGTTGATATTTTCTACAAGATGTGTTTCGGTTTTTGGAGCATAATGCCTTGATAGCATACCTGGAGCATCTGGTGAAGTATCATTATGGGTAATCAATTCTATTGGTCCTATGCAATCTTCTATTTCTTCTACAGATACGGCACCATGTCGGTACAATATAGGAGTATCTCCATTAAAGCCAACAATGGTAGACTCTACCCCATTGCTGCAGTCTCCGCCATCTAAAATTACAGGCAGGTCTTCCTTAAAATATCCATACACATGAGCTGCAGAAGTAGGGCTGATGCTACCAAAAGGATTGGCGCTAGGCGCAACTAAAGGGAAGTCTAATAATTCTAAAAGCGCCAGAGCCATTAAATGTTGAGGTACTCTTACCGCTACTGTATCTTTGCCTGCAGTGACCAAATCTGGTATATGAGGTTTCTTTTTCAATACCAATGTAAGAGAACCAGGCCAGAATTTTTCGGCAAGCATTAAAGCTTTTTCAGGAATGTCTTTGGCTACTTGTTCTAATTGATTTTGGCTGTGTAGATGCACAATCAAAGGATTATAGAGAGGTCGTTTTTTCAGTTCAAATATTTTTTTGATGGCAGACTCTTCATAGGCATTGGCTGCCAAACCATAAACGGTCTCTGTAGGTAGCGCAATCAATTGATTGTTTTGTAAAGCTTCTATTGCGAGTTGAATATTTTTGGTAATCATATTTAAAAGGGGGTTAAGGGTTGCAGACATCACAATACATTGGGTCTTCAATTTGTTTATGAAAAGGAAATCTTTTTTCTTTTTGAAATCCACATTTCGCACAAGAATAAAGATGGCTCAGGACACTTTTAGTTGGAAAGCCACAACTTTGGCAAGGTAAACCTGAAATCGCTTTTACCACATCGAAACCTGGTGTTTTACATTCTGGGCAGGTTGATTTTATTTTATTAATCAATTTTTTAGTGGTTTTTTCTATGATTTTAATTCTGGTGGGATTATGCATTGCTCTCATATCAGTTTCTACAAAAGCTTTTCCATAAAGACTTATCAATTTTTTAAAGGAATTGATTAAGGTAGCTTCATCTGTAATTCCTTTTAAAATAGATTCTGCTCCATGAGCCTCTTTTCTCAAAATCAATGCATGACTTGGAAAACCCACTTTAGAGGCAAATTGTAATAAATCATTTTCTGTAAGAACTTCGGTACCCGCAAAATTGGTTTCGGTGCTCAATTCTCTGGCTACAATTTCAAGATTGTTTTTATAGTCTAACAATAATAAAAACTCTTCGTCTGCTGAAGCAAAAAACAAATGGGGATGTGTCCCAAAAGAGCCTTCGCTGGCAATTGCTAAATCAAAGTTTTCTATACGCATTGCTGTTTTACATTTTTCTCTTACGGTATAGAGAGGGTCATGTAATCGTTCTGTTTCTCTGCTAAAAGTTCCAAAATTATCTGTATCTATTAGAGTAGAAACAATCGTTTTCACCCCCAGTTCTTTTTCAAAAATGGGGGCAATTACTTGTTCTTTTTTATGTTTTGTTACGATAAGCAATTTTCTTCCTTCAAACATATTATTCTTCAATAAAAGAAATCACAATTTCAGACGATAGGTGTAGTTTTTTGTGATGCACTTCTGCCCAAGAAAAGATTTCGTTCATACGCTGGAGTTCTTTTTTCAATGCAGGAATTCTCGATTGGGCTATAGGGTCATCTTTACCAAAACGTTCAAGAGCACTAAAGTTTTTGAGTTCGTGAAATTTAATTTTGGTGGCAAAAACATTTTGCAAAATTTCTTTGGCTTCTTCAGTCGTGAAGTTGCCCTCAATAAAAGTTAATTTTTCTGTATTATTCATTTTTTTCTGTATTTTGAGTTGAAAATTTACGGATACAATCGGCGCCTAAAACAATCGACAGTATGGTCAATAAATGGCTGTATAAGGTGTTTTTTATGATGATAGCCATCATTAAAAATAGGATGATAAGAACTAAAGAAACTGCTAGGCTAATGCTTTTGGCAATCATAATTTTTTAATTAAATTTTGTTGATGTTTCTATTGCCCTTGACCAAGTGAGTACGCTGCTTTACCGTCAAACTCGTATAAATTTTCTGTTTTGATGGTATCGATGTTATGTAGTATTGCATTTTGCAACAAGTTTACCACATGCTCTTTGGTAACCGTCTGTTTTTCTTTAGGCTTGAATCTACATCTCCAATGGTCTGTACAAAAAGTTTCTTTAAAACCATCGGGCCAAACTTTTATCCCACGGTTGGTAATCATGCTTAAATTCATGTCGTAGGTTTCTATTTTTTTTATGGTTTCTGCCAGTTCGTTTGGATTCAACCCTTCCCAATGCACAAAAATGTCAACACCTACCAGTTGTTTATTCGCTGCAGGTTTTCTTTGGTACGGAGGAAGATGTAAAGCGGTATTATTGGCGTAAGACACCGCTTTTAGCAAGGCTGGCTTCTGACCTAAGTTGGCAATCACTGCATCTGCAAATTCTTGGGTTCCTACTTTTTGTTTGCTAGTAGATTCTTTGTAAATATCGTAAGTATGAATACCATCCTCTAAGGTTTTTAGCCAAGCATTTTGCACTTTTTCAGCAACTTCAGTTTGCCCGATATGATTTAGCATCATAATAGCCCCTTGTAATAAACCCGAAGGGTTGGCTACATTTTGGCCTGCTCTTCTAGGAGCCGAGCCATGTATGGCTTCAAACATAGAACATTCTTCTCCGATGTTGGCAGAACCTGCCAATCCTACAGAGCCTGTAATTTGTGCGGCCACATCACTTAGTACATCCCCATACAAATTAGGCATGACAATCACGTCAAAAGCTTCTGGGGTATCTGCCATTTTAGCCGCTCCGATGTCAATAATCCAATGTTCGTTTTCAATTTCTGGATATTCTTTTGCAATTTCATCAAAAACCTGATGAAACAACCCATCGGTTTGTTTCATGATGTTGTCTTTGGTGAAGCAGGTCACTTTTTTGCGATTTTGTTGTTTCGCGTATTCAAAAGCATATCGAACAATTTTTTCACAGCCGGGTCTGCTGATGAGCTTTAGGCATTGCACAACCTCATCGGTTTGCTGGTGTTCTATTCCTGCATATAAATCTTCCTCATTCTCTCTAACAATTACAATATCCATTATAGGATGTTTGGTACTTACAAAAGGATGCAAACTCATACAAGGTCTTACATTGGCATAAAGTCCTAGGAATTTTCTAGTAGTCACATTCAGGCTCTTATATCCTCCTCCTTGAGGTGTAGTAATGGGAGCTTTTAAGAAAATTTTGTTTCTTCTGATGATATCCCAAGACTCTGCAGATATGCCTGAAGTATTGCCTTCAAGATATACTTTTTCACCTACTTGTATTTCATCAATCTCTAGCTGTGCACCTGCAGCAAAAATTATTTTCAGGGTAGCATCCATAATTTCTGGACCTATACCGTCCCCTTTAGCAATTGTAATTCTTTTCATAATGAGAGGTTTTAAATGTTAAAAAATTGACTTGGCAAATTTGGGAAATCAAATTCATAAATTTTTATTTATTTTTGTAATGAATTATATAAAATATTTTTATGCATTACACTTTAAATCAATTGCAGATTTTTCTGAAAACTGTACAGACACAGAGTGTTACTAAAGCTTCTGAAGAATTGCATCTTACACAGCCAGCGGTTTCGATACAATTAAGAAACTTTCAGGAGCAGTTTGACATTCCTCTTACAGAAGTGATTGGAAGGAAAATTTACATCACCGATTTTGGAAGAGAGATTGCAAAGGCGGCAGAAATTATCATCCAACAAATGCAATCTATCAATTATAAAACAATGGCTTATAAAGGTCAACTCACAGGAAGATTAAAAATTTCTGTAGTCTCTACTGGGAAATATGTAATGCCCTACTTTCTGAGCCAATTTATGCAACAGCATCCTGGAATAGAGCTACAGATGGATGTCACCAATAAACAGAAGGTCGTAGAAAGTTTAGAAAATAATGAGGTAGATTTTGCATTGGTATCAATACTTCCTAAAAATCTGGCGATAGAAAAAATAGATTTATTAGAGAACAAATTATTTTTAGTAGGCAATACGATTGAAAAAATAGAGACCCAAGCGCATTTGAAAGATTTTTTTGAAAATCGTTCTTTAATATTCCGTGAAAAAGGCTCAGGCACGAGACAAACGATGGAAAAGTTCATTGAAAAAAACAAAATCTCTGTTCTTAAAAAAATGGAGCTTACTTCTAATGAAGCAGTTAAACAAGCAGTATTGGCAGGTTTGGGCTATTCTATAATGCCTCTTATTGGCATTAGAAATGAGCTTACCTATAACGAATTACAAATTATTCCGGTAGATGAGTTGCCTATTGTCACCAACTGGAGTTTGATTTGGTTGAAAGGTAAAAACCATGCGCCAGTCTCACTAGCTTTTTTAGAATATTTGCAGAAAGAAAAATCAGAAATTGCGCATGAAAAATTCAGTTGGCACGAAAAATATTGAGATTCCCAACAAAATAAAAAATGGGAAGGGCATGATGCTTATTCATAGTATTTCATACTTAGATTTTAATTATTTTTGTTCAGTGATATGCACTAAAAAAATTTCCCAATGAAAAAATACACTACCATCCAAAAAGATTTTTACAGAGAAAGCGGTCAATGGCTTTCGCCTTTTGAGATTTGGAGCAAGTGCATCAATCCAAATTTACACTACGTGTACCTTTTGAGAAAATGCCAGCAGCATAGAAAAAAATCTATTTTGGGAATTTTTTGGAGATTTGTACTGAGACATCATCAAATAAAATACGGTTTTCAAATTTATCCTGAGACCCAAATAGGAGAAGGTTTTTATCTGGGACATTGGGGTACTGTGGTTATTAATCCTAAAACAAAAATTGGTAGAAACTGCAATATTGCACAAGGCGTGACCATCGCACAATCTAACCGAGGAAAAAATGAAGGAGTTCCAGAAATAGGAGATGAAGTATGGATAGGGCCCAATGCAGTAGTAGTAGGCCACATTAAAATAGGAAATAACGTACTGATTGCTCCCAACGCTTATCTGAATACGGATGTACCATCAGACTCTATCGTGGTGGGAAATCCCGCCCAAATTATCTCTAGAAAAGATGCTACAGAGGGCTACATCAATCATAAAATTTACTATTAAAATTTTGTTAAAAAACAGATGAGTAAAAGTCCTTTTGTTTTTTTTATTAATTTTATAAAAAATTAGAATTATTCACTAAAAAAAATTAAACATGCCCCATAATTATTATAAAATATTTGAAAACAACCAATTGTGGATAGAAAAAAAATTAGGCGACGATGCTGATTTTTTTAAAAATTTGTCTGAAGGACAATCTCCGGAGTATTTATACATAGGATGTAGCGATTCTAGAGTGGCAGCAGAGGAAATGATGGGGGTAGGGCCTGGTGAAATTTTTGTTCATCGAAACATTGCCAATGTGGTAAATACTCTAGACATGAGTTCTACTGCAGTGATACAATACGCCGTGCAGCACTTGAAAGTAAAACACATTATAGTGTGTGGACATTATGGCTGTGGTGGGGTAAAAGCCGCTATGACTCCACAAGATTTCGGATTGATGAACCCATGGTTGAGAACCATTAGAGATGTATATCGACTGCACCAAGCTGAATTGGATGCTATAGAAGATGAACAAAAAAGATATGATCGATTGATAGAGGTCAATGTACAAGAACAATGCATCAATGTTATTAAAATGGCTGCAGTACAAGAAAGATACATTTTAGAACATTATCCCATAGTACATGGTTGGGTTTTTGACCTAAAAACGGGCAAAATAATAGACTTAGAAATAGATTTCGAAAAAATATTACATGACATTCAGAAGGTCTATGACCTCACCAATTCTGATTGGGTAATGAGTAGAAAAGACAACAAAAACCTAAACAACACCGAATTATAGAAACTTTATTAAAATATATAGGCCTTGTTACGCTAGCCTTTTTTATCAATTTTACAGTTTTGCCAAGTATTGCTGTACTATTTGATTGGGAGATTTCTACCCTAAACAATACCATTTCTGAGGAAGAAGTTAAAAATAACGTGGCCAATTTTAATGAAAAAATCCCGCCTAAACCTTATAAAATATCAGATTACCTATTACAAAAGATTCATGTAAAGACTGAAAAAAACACCTTCAATCAAATGAATGCTTCTGTACGAATAAATCCATTTATTTCTATATTTTCCCCTCCTCCTGAAGTTTAATTATCCTAATGAAAATTATTCATTATAAAATTGTAGGTCTTTTTTGCGAGATTGGAGCTTTCAGTCAAGCAAATATTTCAAATAAACGATTATAATTAAACTCAATTATGAAAAATAAATCATCATTTTTTGCAGACATCAAACAAAATCTGCCCTCAGGATTGGTTGTGTTTTTAGTAGCTCTGCCACTATGTTTAGGAATAGCATTAGCATCTGGCGCCCCACCATTGTCTGGTATCATTGCTGGCATTATCGGTGGTCTGGTTATTGGTTTTATGAGCAATTCTCACATTTCGGTTTCTGGCCCTGCTGCAGGTTTAGCAGCCATCGTACTGGCTGGGATTACAGAATTGGGAAGTTTTGAACTTTTTTTGGTGGCAGGTATTATTGCGGGTGTTATTCAATTGGTTCTTGGTTTTTTAAGAGCAGGCAGTATCTCCAATTATTTCCCTAACAATGTGATTGAAGGCATGTTAGCAGGGATAGGCGTTATTATTATTCTGAAACAAATTCCTCATGCTGTGGGTTATGATAAAGATTTTGAAGGGAATTTAAAAATATTTGACGGGTTCAATCTACAAACCTATCTTTCTGAATTAAGCGGTGCCATTTCACCAGGTGCTATTGTGATAACCTTAGTTTCATTAGGCATCCTATTAACTTGGGAAAAAGTACCAAGCCTCAAAAAATTAAAAATGCTCCCTGGTGCATTAGTAGCTGTCATTGTAGGGATATTGCTGAATGAAGCATTTAAAGGAAGTTCTTTAGAAATCTCAGAGGAACATTTGGTGAGTCTTCCTATCCCTCAAACTTCTGAGGATTTTAAAAATTTAATTACATTTCCCGATTTCACGGGTTTTTTGAATCCTAAAGTATGGCTTTTAGGGGCTACTATAGCTATTGTGGCTTCTATAGAAACTCTTCTTTGCATAGAAGCAGCAGATAGAATGGATGTACACAAGAGAATTACCGATACCAACTTAGAACTGAAAGCGCAAGGAATAGGAAATCTAGTGTCAGCATTCATTGGCGGACTTCCAATGACTTCGGTAGTGGTAAGGTCTTCTGCCAATGCCAATGCAGGGGCTAGTAGCAAAACATCTGCCATCATTCATGGGGTTTTTATGTTAATTTGTGTGCTTAGCATTCCTTTTTTACTCAATAAAATCCCTTATGCCACGCTAGCTGCTGTTTTACTATTGGTAGGTTATAAATTGGCTAGCCCTTCTAAAATTAAACATTTTTGGGAAAAGGGGAAGTTTCAATTTCTTCCATTTATTGTGACATTAATCGCAGTATTTGCATTAGATTTGCTAAAAGGAGTAGGAATTGGTTTGGCATTTTCAATCTTTTATCTTCTTCAAGGGAACATGAAAAGAGCCTATTACTACAGCAGAGAAGAGCTAGAAGGCGCAGGTGAAATAAGAATAGATTTGGCTGAAGAGGTTTCGTTTCTGAACAAGGCAGCGATTAAAAAAACACTTAAAAATATAGAGCCCAACTCCAAAGTTTTTATCAATGCTAAAAAGACTTCATACATATCTGATGACATTTTAGAAATGATAGAAGACTTCGCCAACGTAAGGGCCAAAGAAGAAAATATAGAAGTGGTTTTAGAAGGCTTCAGAACTTCTTATAAAGAGTATGCCACAGACCAACATTCTCATATAAAAATCACTCATAAAAAAGCAATATAAACAAAATGCCTCGTCGTTTTCGAGGCATTTTGTTTTTTTTAAAAGAAAGCTTAGTTCTTTATGGCATTACTTGCCATTAAAAGTATTCATGGTATTATTCATTCCAGCAAAAACGAATGAGAGGCAAGCTTTGGAGAAAACATCTATTCTGTCCTGCAAGGTTTTCAGTTCTTCTTCATTCCATTTCCCGAGAACGTAATCCACCTGTTTTCCTTCGGAAAAATCAGCAGATATCCCGAAACGCAATCTGGCGTAATCTTGAGTTTGCAAGACTTCTTGAATGTTTTTCAACCCATTATGACCAGCATCAGAACCTTTTTTTCTCAAACGCAATGTTCCAAAAGGCAATGCCAAATCATCGGTAATCACCAATACATTTTCTAACGGAATATTCTCTTTTTGCATCCAAAAACGTACAGCATTCCCTGAGAGATTCATATACGTATCTGGTTTTAAAACCAATACTTTTCTACCTTTGTATTTTCCTTCGGCGAGCCAACCGAAGTTGGCTGATTTAAAAGGAGCTTCTAAAGTATCTGCTATTTTTTCAGCCACTTTAAAACCGATGTTATGGCGCGTTTCCGCGTATTCTTCGCCTTTGTTTCCTAAACCTACGATTAAGTATTTCACGTTTTTTATAATTGATAAGAGATGAGTGATGAAAGATTTTTGCAAAGATAACTCAACTTACTCATTGGTAAGTTACTGATTGGTAACTTACTGGTTGGTAACTTACCGACTGGTAACTTACCGATTGGTTAGCCAAAATTAAGCAATATTTCTGGTATTCAAAATTTTTGATAAAATTAAATTCACCTCATCCACATTTTTCACGCCGTCTTTTCTCATCATCAGCTGGTTGCCTTCTTTACCAGATTTTTCTTTGAGTTGGGCTTCTCTAGGATTTTGACTGAGGTAAGCAATGATATTTCTGAATTTTTCGCTTTGGTAAAATTTATCTTGAGGATTGTCTGGGAAATAGCCTAAGAAAATTCCGTTTTTCATCACAATTTTATCAAAACCTATTTCTGCAGCCAACCATTTGAGTTCTACAGATTTCAATAAATTAACCGCTTCTTTCGGAAGTTTTCCGAATCTATCCACCAATTCATTTTCAAATTTTTGCAAATCTTCTTGGCTTGGGATTTCTGCTAATTTTTGGTATAGCGACAATCTTTCTTCGGTAGAATTGATATAAAAATCGGGCAACATCAGTTCAAAATCAGTATCGATATTGACTTCTTTCTGAGATTTGAATAATTTTTTACGGTCTTCTTCATTTTCAAAAAGATTAGAAAATTCATCTTCATTTTGCATTTCTTCTAAAGCTTCTTGCATCAATTTTTGATAGGTTTCAAAGCCCATTTCGTTGATAAAACCACTTTGTTCTGCCCCCAACAAATCCCCAGCACCTCTGATTTCTAAATCCTTCATCGCAATTTGGAAACCGCTTCCTAAATCAGAAAATTGTTCGATGGCTTCCAGACGTTTTCTGGCATCAGAAGTGACCATATCAAACGGTGGCGTAATCAGATAACAAAACGCTTTTCTATTGCTTCGCCCTACTCTTCCGCGCATTTGGTGAATATCTGCCATTCCAAATTTCTGGGCATCGTTAATAAAAATGGTATTCGCATTCGGAACATCTACACCAGATTCTACAATGGTGGTAGACACCAAAACATCGTATTTTCCTTCCATAAAATCGAGAATTCTGGCTTCTAATTCTTTGCCATCCATTTGTCCGTGCCCCGTTACCACCCTAGCATCAGGTACCAAACGCTGAATGAGCCCAGCAATGTCTTTCAGATTTTCAATTCTATTGTTGATGAAATACACTTGACCATCTCTTTGTAATTCGTAGGAAATCGCATCTCGAAGAATTTCTTCAGAGAAACCAATAATTTGGGTATCAACAGGTTGTCTGTTGGGCGGTGGAGTTTTGATTACCGATAAATCTCGTGCAGCCATCAATGAAAATTGCAAAGTTCTCGGAATAGGAGTAGCCGTTAAAGTCAAAGTATCAATATTCGCTTTGAGCGTTTTGAGTTTATCTTTTACATTCACCCCAAATTTATGCTCTTCGTCAATAATTAGTAACCCTAAGTCCTTGAAAACAATATCTTTTCCCACCAATTGATGCGTTCCGATGACAATATCAATTTTCCCATTTTTAAGACCTTCTTTGGTTTCCGCTTTTTGTTTTGCAGAACGAAAACGGTTCAGATAGGAAATATTGACAGGAAACTCTTTCAATCTTTCTTTGAAACTTCTGTAATGTTGAAACGCTAAAATGGTGGTAGGCACTAAAATCGCCACTTGCTTTCCATCAGTTGCCGCTTTGAAAGCCGCTCTTATGGCAACTTCTGTTTTCCCGAAACCTACATCACCACAGATTAGCCTATCCATTACCCCATCATTTTCCATATCAGCTTTCACATCATTGGTTGCTTTTTCTTGGTCTGGAGTGTCTTCATAAATAAAACTCGCCTCTAATTCTGTCTGTAAATAAGAGTCTGGCGAAAACGAAAACCCTTTTGCCGACTTTCTTTGGGCATATAATTTAATTAAATCAAAGGCAATTTGCTTCACCTTGGCTTTGGTTTTCTGTTTCAAAGATTTCCAAGCGGGTGAGCCCAGTTTATTGAGGACAATTTCTCTTCCGTCTGGTCCGTTATACTTCGAGATTTTATGCAAAGAATGAATGGAAACGTAGAGCAAATCATTGTTTTTATACGTTAGTTTAAAACATTCTTGCGTTTTACCATCGTTGGTTACTTTTACCAAACCCATAAATTTACCAATTCCGTGGTCAATATGTGTGATATAATCTCCCACTTTCAGCGACATCAAATCTTTTAAAGTCAATTGCTCTGATTTGGCAAAAGAATTTTTGGCTTTGAATCTTTGGTAACGGTCAAAAATCTGGTGGTCTGTATACACCGAAATTTTCAGTTCTTGGTCTACAAAACCTTCGTGAAGCTCAGATTTAAAGGATTTGAAAGGTACATTATGGTTAAGTTCTTCAAAAATATCTTCTAATCTCTCCTTTTGTTTTTCTCCTGAGAAAGAAATCCATGTCTCATAGCCTTCCTCTTTTTTTTCTTTTAAATCCTCGGCTAGAAGTTCGAAGTTTTTGTGAAAACTGGGCTGTTGAGTCTGGTTTAAAAGTAATTGAGTAATTGAATTACTGAGTGATTGAGAAGTGAAATCTATTGTTTTAAACTTTTGTAAGTCTTGAAGAAAAACCTCATCAGAAACGAAAAGGTCATCTGGTTTTTGGTGTTTGATATCTTTGCTTAACGTTTCATATTTTTGTTCAGCTTTTTCGTAAAACTCTTTGATTTTTTTTACTGTGAGATAAGCATTTTTTGTGACAATAGTTGTATTTCTAGATATCAATTCTAGAAGTGAAACCTTACTTCCTGAAACTGCAAAATTCATATTTGAAACCAATTCAAACTCATTGACTTTTCTTGTAGAAAGTTGGGTTTCGATATCAAATTCTCTGATATTTTCTACCTCGTTTCCAAAAAAAGTAATTCTGAAAGGTTTTTCGTAAGCGTAAGAAAAAACATCTACAATGCCGCCACGAACCGAAAAATCGCCCGGTTCTGAGACGAAATCCGTAAAATTAAAATTAAATTGATTGAGTAATTCTTCGGTGAAATCAAAGTCTAATTGGTCTCCCACTTTTATTTTATGAGAAATCGCCTTGAAATCTTCTTTTTTCAAAACTTTCTCAGAAAGCGAAGAGGCCGTAGCTATAATAATTTTAGCTTTTTTATCAAAGTTCAGTCGGTTGAGAACTTCTGTTCTTAAGACGATATTGGCGTTTTGTGTTTTCTCGATTTGGTAGGGTTCAAGATGTGTTTCAGGGAAATACAACACATTTTCTTCACCAATCATTTCTTCTAATTCTGAAGTAATGTAATGCGCAGATTCTTTATCATCTATGATGAAAAGCACATCTTTTCTCTGTGAGAGGTATAATTCTGCCACCAAAAGAGAAGGCACAGAACCTGCAAAACCCTTCACCGAAACGTGTTGGCTTTTTTCTATCTTCTCGAAAATTTCTTCTCCGAAACTCTTTTTCAGAAGCTCTGGCAGAAGGGTTTGAGTGATGTTTTTTAGCATTGTAAGGCGTAAAATCGTTGAGTTGTAAAGTTGTTTTTAATAAAAATTATAAAACAAAAATGCGATTCCAGGACTTGGTCTGAAATCGTTTCTTTTTGCAAAAATACGATTTTAAATTTTGAAAAATTTCAGAATCTTGATTTCAATCAATTTTTTCATGAATACTAATACTTAAATTTGAGGAAAATTACACTTATGAAAGCTTTATTTTCTTTAATGGCAATTTATCTTATGACCAATGGCGGTGGTTGTGAACAAGCTAGTTTTATAGATGATTCTAGAATTGTAGTAGAAGGTAAAATTATTGATGAATCTAATCAACCCCTAAAAAATGTATCCCTCCATTTTTCTAATCAAATCAATGGAATAGACGTTTACAGCAAAAACGACGGAAAATTTGTGGTTTCTACCCCTATTACAAGTGCTTCTAATACAATTAGCTTCCCGAACAATCAAATTGTAGAAGTGAGAACAAGTGATTCTAGAATCATGTATTATTCTTCTGCAATTACCATTCCTAATGATGTGAACTATGTAAACCTTGAAATAAAAATAAAATAACCATGAAAACAAGTTTATATATTTTCACATTGCTTTTTTTTGGTTTTGCAAACGCACAAGAACAAAATAAAATTTCTAAATTTTCTGCTGATTTAAAGTTTCAAATGGTAACAGGAATTGGTGATAAATTTTACAAAGATAGCTTCAAAACTTCGCCTGGAATTGTTATTGGCTTTCAATATAAAGTTTCTCAAAAATTCGGAATTTTATTTGACATCAGAAATAATTTTTTAAGCATTAAAAATCCAGAAGTTTATGGAAATTTTACCAAAATTAATATGCTAAACTATAATTTCGGTGGTTTTTATTACAAAAATTTAAATGAAAAACTCACTTTAACCGCAAAAGTTTTAATTGGCGGAATACAAATCAGTGGAAAAGTTGCAGGCAATGATTCTAAATATTCTCAAGACGGAACTACTTATGGTTTAGGTTCTGACTTGGTTTATCATATTGACAAAAAAGGAACTATAAATATAATTGGAGGTGTAGATTATCAATATCTTAATACAAAAATAGACATTAGCAATGCCTATTACGAAAGGTATTATAGTAATTCTTCAGTCTTATCCCCCAATCTGGGCTTAAGATTTAATTTTTAAAATAAAATCATTAGATATAGCAAACCGATGACTTTTCATCGGTTTTTTATTTATTTTTGTAAAATGATAGGTTTTATTAAGAAAACAGTGGCTAAAATGTGGGCAAAAAACCATGTAAAGCAGACTGATAACTATAAAAATAATGCAGAACAACTTCAAGAACATTTACTTCTTGATTTGGTGAAATCTGCTGAAAAAACTCTTTTCGGGCTTCAACACCAATTTTCGGAGATTAAAACAGTGGAAGATTTTCAGAAAAAGGTAAAAATTTCTGATTATGAAGACCTGAAACCTTTCATAGAAAAAGTAAAACACGGCGACAAAAATATTCTTTGGGAAAACACACCAGAATATTTCGCTAAAACTTCGGGAACTACTTCGGGAACCAAATATATTCCTCTCACCAAAGAAGGAATGGATTACCAAGTAAAAGCGGCGCAATCTGCATTGTTCCATTATATTGCTCAAAAAAATAATGCCGATTTTGTGAACGGAAAAATGATTTTCTTGCAAGGTTCACCAGAATTGGAAGATAAAAACGGCATAAAAACGGGTAGGCTTTCGGGGATTGTGGCACATCACATCCCGAAATATTTACAAAAAAACAGATTACCGAGTTACGAAACCAATTGCATAGAAGATTGGGAAACCAAAGTAGATAAAATTGTAGAAGAAACCGAAAAGGAAAATATGACTTTGATTTCGGGAATTCCGCCTTGGTTGATTATGTATTTTGAAAAATTGATTGAAAGAAATGGCAAAAAAATAAAACAACTTTTTCCGAATCTTCAACTCATTGTAACGGGCGGTGTCAACTATGAACCATACCGCGAAAAAATGGAAGAACTTCTTGGCGGAAAAGTAGATATTATTCAAACATTTCCAGCTAGTGAAGGATTTTTTGCGTTTCAAGATGATTATCAGAAAGAAGGACTTTTGCTACAAACCAATCACGGCATTTTTTATGAATTTGTTCCTTTGGAAGAATACGGAAAAGAAAATGCGAGTAGATTGACTTTAAAAGATATTGAACTCCACAAAGATTATGCATTGATTTTGACGACAAATTCTGGACTTTGGGCATATTCTATTGGTGATGTGGTTCGTTTTATTTCTAAAAATCCGCACCGAATTTTGGTTTCTGGTAGAACGAAACATTTTACTTCGGCTTTTGGCGAACACGTAATTGCTTTTGAAGTGGAAGAAGCTATGAAAGCAACGGTAGAGAAATTCCCAGCACAGATTACAGAGTTTCATCTCGCGCCACAAGTAAATCCTGAAAATGGAGAATTGCCTTATCACGAATGGTTTATAGAGTTTGAAAAAGAGCCTGAAAATTTGGAAAATTTCCGACAAAATCTGGATTTAGAAATGCGCAAAAGAAACACCTATTATGATGATTTAATTGCTGGAAATATTTTGCAAGTTTTGAAAATCACCAAATTACAGAAAAACGCCTTCCAAGAATACGCAAAATCTGAAGGAAAATTGGGCGGACAAAACAAAATCCCACGTTTGGCAAATGATAGAAAGATTGGGGAGTTTTTAGGGAAGTTTAAAATTTAATTATTCACTCACAACTTTCAAACCTACAATAGAAATAATTAAAGTTGACACAAAAAAAACACGCCAAAAAGTAGCAGGTTCGTTAAAGAAAAAAATCCCCATCAAAACGCTTCCTACTGCGCCAATCCCTGTCCAAACGGCATAAGCGGTACCGATTGGCAAACCATTTTCGCCAGAAATAGCTTTGTACATGAGAAACATCGAGAGAAATAGGCACACCAAAAACCCCAACCACCAATAAAGATTTTCTTTACCAGAAGTTTGCTGTGCCTTTCCTAAACAAAACGCAAAAGAAGTTTCAAACAATCCTGCGATGATGAGTATTAACCAATTCATAGTACAAATATAGACTTTACCAATCAAAAAATTCTGGTAATTCTGTTATCTTTGTCCGATGATTTCTCTAGAGCCCATAAAAACTCTCAAAATAAAAGAGTTTAGAAACCTACTTACTGGAAGATTTTTTTTGATTTTAGCTTTTAGAATGCTTGCCACTTTATTGGGATGGTGGGTGTATCAACTTACAAAAGACCCTTTTTCCATTGGATTAATTGGTCTTTCTGAGGTTATTCCCGCTGTTTCTACCGCTTTGTATGCAGGTCATGTAATTGATATGAACGAGAAAAAGAAAATGCTTCTGCTTTGTACTTCGGGGTATTTTCTACTTATTGCCCTGCTATTGATTCCAGCTTTTTATGCATCGAATCTTCATTTTACAGGCCACGAAATCACGTATTACATCTACGGAATTATATTTTTTACAGGAATTTGTAGAGCTTTTATCGGTCCTATTGCACCTGTAATGATTCCCAAAATGGTAGGACAAGAAAAATTGCCCAATGCCATCACCCTCAATCAAGCCACTTTTCTTACCGCATCGGTTTCTGGTCATGCTTTGGGAGGATTTTTGATTGCACTCATTACCATTAAATGGACATTGGTCGTCATATTATTTCTTATTTTATTGGCATCTTTATTTTTCATTCAAATCAATAAGCAACCTTCTGAAAATAAAAAAAACGAATTAGAAATTTGGTCTTCTGTAAAAGAAGGCATTTCATATATTTATAAAACCAAAGAAATTTTGGGTGCGCTATGTTTAGATATGTTTGCGGTACTTTTCGGTGGAGCAGTAGCTATGATTCCGGTGTATGCCAGTGATATTTTAAAAGTAGGCGCAGATGGTTTTGGACTTCTGAATGCTGCTACAGACATAGGTTCTATGATGATTATTGTAACCTTATCATTTATCCCTTTGAGAAAAAATCAAGGAAAAATACTAATTGGTGTTGTGGCAGGATTTGGGATGTGTATCATAGGGTTTGGATTGTCTAAATTGTATTGGCTCTCATTCTTCCTTTTGATGCTCAGCGGAATGTTCGATGGCATATCAGTAGTCATCCGAGGAACCATTGTACAATTAAAAACACCTGACCATATTAGGGGTAGGGTAATGAGTGTCAACTCTATGTTCATTATGTCGAGCAATGAAATGGGACAATTCGAAAGTGGAGTGATGGCGAAAGCATTAGGCGTAGTAAGGTCTGTGGTTTTTGGAGGAACCATGACTGTGCTTATAGCCCTTTTTGTAGGGAAATTTGTTCCTAAGTTAAGGAAAATGGAATATTAAAAAAGCCGAATTTCTTCGGCTCTTTATATTAATCTTTAATGATTTTAATAGTTTTTTCTCCTTTATCAGTGTCTAATTTTAAGATATAAAATCCTTTCTTAAGGTGACTTAAATTAACTTTACCATTCGTAATTTTAAGTTCAGAAAGTTTTTGACCTGAATATGAAAATAAATTGATGGAGTTTATTTTTAGATTACCCGAAAAAATCAATTCATCTTTTACTGGATTAGGATAAGCTTTGAAATCTAAGCCCTCTAAATCTGAAGTCCTTAAAACGGAACTTTGCACCTCTCCTGTAAGTGTAGCATTAGCAGCCGTAAGATTACCCCCACATCCGCCACTGGTATCCGCTGTATTTTCTTGCCAAGTTCCTAAGCTTAAATCTGGAGGATTAGGAGTACTCGCAGAATTATTAGAATAGATAAGGTAAGGATTTACAAAATCTCCATTTCCACTGTCTGCAAGAAATTCCCATTTATTGGTCGAATTATTCCACTGAAATTTGAATTCACATGTCCCTAAACCCGAACAATCTTGCGCTGGATCTATTGGCGTTGTAGTGTAAATATTTCTACCTGTAGCATCTGTTCCTGTTTTATTGAAAATAAAATCTTGGTCATCAAACAAAGGAATACAACCTTTAAACGTGATGGTCTGCGCATTCATCATAGAAGACAAAAGCACAAAAAAGAGTAGTTTTTTCATACATTAGTTTCTAGATGGGTAGATACCTTCAAGACAAATAATATAGTTCATGCCAAGTGATGGCTGCGTAACATTTACTGGTTGATTAGAGCCTGTCACTCCTATCATGCCAGTTTTCATGGTCGTATTGGGTTGCTCAGTAGAATATTCCTTGTCTAAAGTTTTGGTATTTGCAGGCAAACTATTGGTAGGCAAATTAGAGTTCCCTTCAGAAGTTACCGCATTTACTGTATGACTATGAGCAGGCATTTGCGATATCGTAAGCGTCACTGCTTCTGAGCCAAATTGTTCTCCTAAATATTTAGGTGACAAACCTGGTCCTTGCCCAAAACCTACAGGAGTTCTCCCCCTTAAATCAGGAAGTGCAAAAGTGGTTTGACCATTACCTCCGTAGGTAGTTCCTAGAATAGAAAATAACGCCGAATTTTGTGCAATAGACAAAAGCCTACCATCACAAAAAGCCCAACCTCTAGGCTCGAAATTACCTGCAAACATTTTAATTTCTCCTATGAATGCTTCTTGTGCGTAAGTTTTTCCCATGCTAAGAACTGCAAACAATCCAATTAATAGAATTTTTTTCATAATAAATAAGTTTTTAATTTTATAAAAGTAATCAATTATTGTTAAATTAATTAAAATTTTATATTAAGTTTATTTTTTCCACAAAGCAATGCATTGATTACAAGAGCATTAGACACAAATTGAATATATTTGTTAATAAAGTTCAATCGATAAAAAAATCAAAAAAACTATATTTGCTGAGTTATGGCACAAAAAGAAACATTATCATCATTAACACATGGCAATTTCGCGAAGGAACTCTCTATCTCAAACGGCAAAATGCCGCCCAATGCTGTAGAATTCGAGAAATTGGTTATTGGCACATTTTTAATTGACAAAAAAGGATTAGACTACTCTATCGATTTACTAAGCCCTGAGGTCTTTTACGACCCAAGACATCAAGAAATTTTCAGAGCCATTCTTCGTTTGTATGAGAAAAACGAACCTGTAGACTTAATGACCGTAATCCAAGACCTCAAAAGAAACGAAAAACTTGGATTAGCAGGAGGTGACCATTATATTATTGATTTAACAATGGGCGTAAGTTCTTCTGCGCACATCGAATATCATGTACGTGTAATTCTAGAAAAATTCATTCTAAGAAGTTTAATTAATGTTTCTGCCAACGTGATAGACAATTCTTACAAAGAATCTACTGACGTTTTCGAACTTCTTGATAAGGCTGAACAATCTTTCTTCGAAATTACCAACGGAACCATCAAAAAAGGGTTTGACACTGCCAATTCATTGGTAAAAGAAGCCATAGACAAGATAAAATCTCTAAAAGACAAAGAAGGACTCTCTGGCGTTCCGTCTGGATTTAGAGATGTAGATAAAGAAACTGGAGGTTGGCAAAACTCTGACCTCATCATTATTGCAGCTCGTCCCGCCATGGGAAAAACCGCTTTTATCCTTTCGATGGCAAGAAACATCTGTGTAGACCATCATATTCCGATGGCGCTTTTTTCTCTAGAAATGGCTTCTGTACAGTTAATTACCAGAATGATTGCTTCTGAAACAGGAATCTCCTCAGAAAAATTAAGAAAAGGACAAATGTCTGAAGAAGAATGGCAAAGACTTTTCTCTAACGTTTCTGCACTAGAAAGCGCTCCACTTTATATAGACGAAACGCCCGCTCTTTCCGTCTTTGACTTTAGAGCAAAATGCCGAAGATTGGTGATGCAGCACGGCGTAAAAATCATTATGGTAGATTACCTTCAGCTAATGACTGCCAATTCTGGAGGAAAAGGTGGCGGAAATAGAGAACAAGAAATTGCAACCATTTCTCGTTCCTTAAAAGCAATTGCCAAAGAATTAAATGTGCCTGTAATTGCCCTCTCTCAGCTATCTAGAACTGTAGAAACCAGACCTAACAAAAGACCTCAACTTTCTGACCTTAGAGAATCTGGAGCAATAGAACAAGATGCTGATATTGTGTCTTTTATCTACCGACCAGAATATTACAAAATAGAACAATGGGAAGACGAAACCCCTTCTGCCAACCAAGCCGAACTTATTATTGCTAAACACAGAAATGGTTCTATTGCAGACGTTAGACTTTCTTTCCATGGAGCGTTGGCAAAATTCTCAGATTTAGATATTTTCGGAAACTATCATACTTCTGGCTTTGCACAACAAGACGAACCTGGTGGCTTTGAAAAACTGAGAGTTTCCGTAGATCCTGGGGCCGCTTTTGGAATGCCTGACAACGGAAATATCTCTGGTTCTGCAATGAATGATGATGAAGATGAGGAAATGCCATTTTAAAAAATGTAAAATAGAAGATTCGTAAAATCGTAAAAAGTGTATTTTCGCTAAACGATTTTACAACTTTACGATTTACAACTTTACTTTACATGAAAATCGAAATTTACACAGACGGAGCTTGTAGTGGCAATCCCGGAAAAGGAGGCTACGGAATTCTAATGCGCGTTCCCGAAAAAAAATACCAAAAAACTTTCTCCGAAGGCTTTAGATTAACCACCAATAACAGAATGGAACTTCTCGCTGTAATTGAAGCTTTAGAAAAACTAAAAAACCCTGAAAATGATGTTCATGTTTTTACCGATTCTAAATATGTAGCAGACGCCATCAACCAAAATTGGATTTTCGGGTGGATAAAAAAAGGTTTTAAAAATGTGAAAAACCCTGATTTATGGCAAAGATTTGTTCCACTTTTTAGGAAACATAAAATAGAATTTCATTGGATTAAAGGACACGCTGGTCATCCTGAAAATGAAATTTGCGACCAATTAGCCGTAAAAGCTTCTCAATCTGAAAATTTAAAAACAGATACTTTTTTTGAAAACCAGAAAGAAGGCGGGTTATTTTAAAATGAATGGTGAATTTACTTCGAAATGAATTTCTTTGGGTGAATTTCTTTCTATTGTTTTCAAAATCCTTATTTTTGGTTAAAGTTTCAATAACTTTAGACCCAAAACTTTAGACTTCAAACAAAAAATGATAAAAACAGATGTACTCGTCATAGGCTCAGGAATTTCGGGGCTTTCCTATGGCATTAAAATTTCTGAAAAATTACCAGATGCCAAAATCACCATCGTCACCAAAGCCGAAGAAGACGAAACCAATACCAAATATGCACAAGGAGGATTGGCTGTAGTGATGGATTTTGATACCGATAATTTCCAAAAACATATCGACGATACCATGAGAGCAGGAGATTATGAAAATAATCGTGAGGTGGTAGAAATGGTGATAAAAGAAGGGCCAGAACGTTTCCGTGAGATTGTAGAATGGGGTGTGAATTTTGATAAAAAAGAAGACGGCGAATACAAACTGGGTAGAGAAGGTGGCCATACAGAATTTAGAATTGTACATCACAAAGATATTACTGGTGCCGAAATTGAGCGTGCACTTTTAGAATATTGTAATAAATCTGAAAACATAGAAATTCTTGACTATCATTACGTTATCGATTTAATTACCCAACATCACATTCCGAATAAAACTTTTGATAAAGACAATTTGAACTGTTATGGAGCGTATGTTCTAGACCAAAAAAACAAAAAAATAAAGAAAATCACCTCCAAAGTAACCATGGTAGCCACTGGCGGCTGTGGTCATGTTTATAAAAACACCACCAATCCTATAATCGCTACGGGAGACGGAATTGCTTTTGTACATAGAGCCAGAGGTAAAGTTTCTAATATGCAATACATTCAATTTCATCCAACTGCTATGTATTCTAAACGAGACGGAATGTTGTTTCTAATTTCCGAAGCAGTGAGAGGTGATGGCGCAAAACTTCGCTTAAAAAATGGCGAAAAATTTATGCATAAGTATGACGAGAGAGAAGAATTGGCATCCAGAGATATTGTGGCTAGAGCTATTGATAACGAAATGAAAATTTCGGGTGACGAATTTGTAGGTCTAGACTGCCGAGAAATGGACAAAGAAAAATTCGTAGAACATTTCCCCAATATTTATCAAAAATGTATGGATGAAGGTATAGACCCATTCAAGCAACTGATTCCTGTAGTGCCAGCAAGTCATTATTTGATGGGAGGAATTGTGGTGGATAAAGACGGACAATCTTCTATCAAAAATCTTTTTGCGGTAGGAGAATGCACCAATTCTGGGTTACACGGCGCTAACAGACTAGCTTCCAACTCCTTACTAGAAGGATTGGTTTTTGGACACAATGCAGCCATGAAAACCGTAGAATTATTAAATATTGACGAATTTAATTACTTTGACTTGCAAAACGTACCTGAATGGAATGATGAAGGAATGAAAGTAATGGAAGAAAAGGTACTGATTACCTACCTTAGAAAACAACTTCAGGAAATGATGAGCGACCTAGTAAGCATTGTAAGAAGTAATGACCGATTGAAACTGGCACAAAAAAAACAAAAAGAAATCTTCGAAGCGGTAACGGAATTGTATAATTATTCTGTGATTTCGCCAGAGCTTTCAGAATTAAGAAATCTGGTGAATGTATCTTACCTCATCATCAAAAATTCTTTAGAAATGACGGAAAACAAAGGTGCATTTTATAATAAGGATTTTGTGAAAAATTAATTTTTCAATCAAATGAATTTATCTTCCCCTGAATACAAAACCTGGATTTTTGAATTAAAGCAAAAAATTCAGCAAAGCCAAATTAAAGCAGCCATAAAAGTAAATTCTGCTTTAATAGAAATGTATTGGGAACTAGGAAAGAAAATTTCCGAAAGAAATTTTGAAAACACTTATGGCTCTGGATTTTTTAGACAATTAAGTAATGACTTAAAAAAAGAATTTCCTGAAATTAAAGGGTTTTCTGAAACTAATTTGAAATTTTTTAAACGCTTTTATCTCTTTTATAGAAATGAGTTTACAAATCGTTACCAAGTTGGTGATGATTTTCAAAACACAGATAATCAATCAATTAAGGAAATTAAACAAATTGATAACGAAAACACAAGTCTCCAACAGCTTGTTAGAATTTCAGAAAATATAAATCGTCAACAACTTGTTAACGAAACTTTCGAAAAACTATTTTTAATTCCTTGGGGACATCATATACAAATCTTAACCAAATGTAAAACAACAAAAGAAGCCCTTTTTTACATTAATAAAACCATAGAAAATGGTTGGAGCAGAGCTGTTTTACTAAATATGATTTCAGGCAATTTATTTCAATCTCAAGGAAAAGCCGTCACCAATTTTTCTAAAACATTACCTGATTATCAAAGTGATTTAGTAAAAGAAACCTTGAAAGACCCTTACAATTTCGATTTTATTACCATTACAGAAAATTATAAAGAAAAAGAATTAGAAAAAGCATTAATAGATAATATTCAACAATTTTTGATTGAATTAGGAAGTGGCTTTGCTTTTGTAGGGAAACAATTTGAAATTACAGTAGCAGAAAAATCGTACTATATTGATCTGCTTTTCTATCACATCAAACTTAAAAGATATGTAGTAATAGAATTGAAAACAGGAGAACTCGAGCCAGAGCATGCAGGAAAATTAAATTTTTATGTTACTACCATTGACAAGCAATTGCGTGACGAAAGTGATAATGCAACTATTGGACTCATCATCTGTAAAACCAAAAATAATATTATAGCAGAATATTCTCTTACTGATTTGCACAAACCTTTAGGTATTTCGTCTTATGAACTTAAGAAAATTTTGCCTAAAAACTTTAAATCTTCTTTACCAAGCATAGAAGAAATAGAAAATGAACTCAAAAATTTATAATAAATGAAACGCCCAACTTACGCTACCGATAAAGCCTTAAAACAATTTATAAAATCTGCCTTGGAAGAAGACATCCAAAATGGTGACCACTCTACGCTATCTACCATCCCAGAAGATTTGGTACAAAGTGCCAAACTTTTGGTGAAAGAAGATTGTATCTTAGCAGGGGTAGAATTGGCTGAAATTATTTTCAAAACTTTTGATAAAAATTTGAAAATAGAAATCTTCATCAAAGATGGAGAAAATGCAAAAGTAGGCGATATTGCTTTCATTGTTACAGGAAAAGCACAATCTATACTCTCTACCGAAAGATTGGTTCTTAATTGTATGCAAAGAATGAGCGGCATCGCCACCCTAACTCACGATTGGGATTCTAGGCTTATTGGCACCAAAACCAAACTTCTAGACACCCGAAAAACCACACCTAATTTTAGAATTTGTGAAAAATGGGCAGTTGCTATTGGCGGAGGCACCAACCATAGATATGGACTGTACGACATGATAATGCTAAAAGACAATCATATAGATTATAACGGAAGCATCACCAATGCAGTGAAAATGACGCAACAATATCTCAAAAAAAATAAATTAAATTTAAAAGTAGAAGTAGAAACCAGAAATCTAACCGAAGTAGAAGAAGCTGCCCAACTTGCAGGCAAAGGAATTGATAGAATCATGCTAGACAATATGGATGTAAAAACCATGTCAGAAGCCGTAAAACTCATTAATGGCCGATGTGAAACTGAAGCTTCAGGTGGCATTATAAGAGAGCAATTGAACGATATTGCCCAAACAGGAGTCACCTATATTTCGGCGGGAGCACTTACCCACTCTGCAGAAAATATAGACCTGAGTCTCAAAGCAATAAAATAAAAAACACCCCAAACCACGCTCTAGAGCGTGGTTTTTGTGATTCGCAAAAAAAGTTAAAAATTTTAACATTGTGTTAATTTTAGTTAATGAAAAAAGTAGTATTTTAGCCGCATCAAGAAAACAACCTTAGAAATTATTTAAATTTATGAAAACCAACTATTTAGGAAAGTCAAGGCTTTCAGTTGTTATTGCTCTTACTGCTGCTACAGTAGCATTTGCGCAAACCGAAAAAGATTCTACAAAATCAAAAGACATTGACCAAGTGGTTCTTACAGGTGTAGCCGATATTGCAAAAGACAGAAAAACCCCTGTTGCAGTTTCTACCATTAAAGAAGCTGTTATTGTAGAAAAACTAGGGAACCAAGAATTTCCTGAAATTTTAAACACTACCCCATCAGTGTATGCTACTAAATCAGGAGGTGGTTTTGGAGACTCAAGAATTAACGTAAGAGGTTTCGACCAAAGAAACACTGCGGTTATGATTAACGGGGTACCTGTAAACGACATGGAAAATGGTGCTGTTTATTGGTCTAACTGGGCTGGTTTATCAGATGTAACATCAGCTATGCAAGTACAAAGAGGTTTAGGTTCTTCTAAATTAGCAATTGCTTCTGTAGGAGGTACAATTAACGTATTGACAAGATCTGCTGATAAAAAACAACAAGGTAATATCACTTTAGGAATTGGAAATGACGGATACCACAAAACTTTATTTTCCTACAACACAGGGAAAGGTGCAAAAGGATGGTCATCTTCTTTCTTAATGAGTAGAACTGCTGGTTCTATGTATGCAGACGGAACAGAATTTGAAGGATATAACTATTATTTCGCATTAGGATTTAATCCAAATGCTAAGCATGACTTCCAATTTACCATTACAGGAGCTCCACAATGGCACAATCAAAGATCTTTTTCTCCTAAAATTGAAAACTATCTTAAATATGGAAAAAATGGAGAGCCTAATAGAAGATATAATGAAAACTGGGGGTATTTAAGTGGTGAAGAGTTTTCTTACACTAGAAACTATTATCATAAACCAGTAATGTCATTAAACTGGGATTATAAAATATCTAGTGCTACCAAATTATCTACCGTAATCTATGCTTCTTTTGGTAGAGGTGGTGGTACTGGTACTGTAGGATCTACAAGTGGTATAGAGAAATATAGACTTGCTGATGGTACAATTGACTTTGACGGAATATACCTATTTAATAAAGCAAATAACTCTGCTGCTCTTGCTAGAAGATCTTCTATCAACTCACACAACTGGCTTGGAGCTATTTCAAGTTTAAACCACAAAGTAAATGACAACTTTAATTTCACTATTGGGGTAGATGGCAGATATTACAAAGGTCTTCACTACAGAGTTATGAGTGATTTCTTAGGAGCTAGTTCTTACAATGATAAAACAGACATCAATAATCCTAACAGAGTTATCATAGACGCTTATTCAGCCAGTCCAAATTGGAACCCTTTTGGCGGAAAAACTGACGAAACAAAAATAATGTATAACAATGATGGTATTGTCAACTGGATTGGTGGTTTCGGTCAGATGGAATATAATATTGGTGGATTATCCGCATTTGCACAAGCTTCTGTTTCAAACCAAGGTTTCCAAAGAGTTGATTATTTCTTATATACTCCTGAAAACCAAAAAACCAAAACCGTTAACAAAATTGGTTACAATGTAAAGGCTGGTGCTAATTACAACATCAATAGCCACCACAATGTATTTGTAAACGGAGGATACTACGAAAGACAACCATTCTTTGGCGCAGTATTTTTAGATAATACAAATAAAATTAATCCTAATTTAGAAAATGAAAAGGTAATGTCTTTTGAATTAGGATATGGTTTTAGATCTAAATTCTTCAATGCAAACGTAAACTTATACAACACAAGTTGGGGAGATATCTTTAAGAGAGTTACTTACAGACCATCTACCGTTACATATTATGCAAACGTATTAGGAATCAAGGAAATCCATAGAGGAATTGAATTTGACTTCACCGCAAAACCAATTAATAAATTATCTGTAAATGGAATGTTCTCAATCGGTGATTGGTACTATGACAAAGATGTAGAAGCGACCTTTATAGATGATGCTACTAACCAAGTGGTAGGACAAGGAACTCTTAAAATCAAAGACCTTAAAGTTGGAGACGCTGCTCAGTTCACAGCTGCTCTAGGTGTAGACTATGATGTGACCAACTGGTTAAAAGTGGATGGAACTTATAGATTTAATGATAATTTATACTCTGGTTTTGACCCTGCAACCAATTTGAATAAAAATGTTCCAGCAGTTAAATTACCATCTTATGGCCTATTAGACCTTGGTTTATCTCTTAGATTTAATATGAAAAACAACAATTCTGTAGGTTTCAGATTCAATGTAAACAACGTATTGGATGAAACTTATATTTCTGACATGAGAACAAACATCAACGTAAGTTCTTCTACTAAAGCAACTTACAGAGGTATTGACGTTGCTAACCAAGCTTTCTTTGGTTTTGGTAGAACATGGAATGCTTCTATTTCATACAAATTCTAATCAAAATCTTTTATGATACAATCCCGGCTTAACAGTCGGGATTTTTTTTTGTGCATATCTCAAAAATGATTAGTATTTTTGTGTGAATTTCAATGGACTATGATGATAGTGAAAAAATTCAACAAGCTCCCCCTAAGATTGTTCTTCAATCTTATTTTTTTCTCTTTGAACTCTCTTTTTTTAATTGCGCAAAACACAACGTCTCTTTCAAAAGATGAGCAAGTTTTAGACAACAAATTATCACTGCTGAAAACCGAAATATTAAACAATGCAGAAAAAGATAAACTCCCTATCTACACCACCACTTTTTCTACTCTAAAACCATTGATAGAAAATTCTACGCTCTATAAAACATTCCAAAAAATGCCCAAAGGCGCTTTACTTCACAGCCACAGCGGAGGAATTACAAATGCCGAATGGTTGATACATAAAGCGGCAGCCTATGAAAATTGTTATGTTTTTACAGATACCAATCAACAAAAACACCCCTTTGGTCAATTGATGATTTTTAAAGAAAATGAAGTTCCTAATGGTTTTATAAAATTGAAAGATTTTTTAAAAAATGACAGCAATGCCAAAGAAAAACTGCTTCAATTACTCACTTTAAAAAGAAATAATCTTTCAGAATACATAGATTATTGGGTAGAATTTGAAAAAAGATTTCAAAGAATAGGAAGTTTACTTACCTACCGCCCGATTTTTAAGGAATATTACCAAGAAGCCTTCCAAGAATTGATAAAAGACCATGTGCAACATGTAGAAATAAGGTATATTTTCGGGCAATTATTTGATGATGAAAGACAAGATTATCCGATAGAAACCGCTGTTTTTGACTTAAAAAAAATAGAAAAAGAAATCCAGAAAACTCATCCTGAATTTACTGTAAAAATTATTTATACCAGCTTGAAGTTTTTAGACAAAACCATAGTAGAAAAAGAATTAGAAAAAGCTTATCAACTCAAAAAGAAATATCCAGATTTTATTACAGGGTTTGATTTGGTCGCAGATGAGGCTAGCGGAAATTCTGTAGCTTATTTTAACCCTCTTTGGAAAAATATGAAAAATCTAGAGAAAAAATACAGAGTGAAACTTCCGCTTTATCTTCACGCTGGCGAAAGTTGCAGCATTCACAACCACAATATTTCTGAAATTCCTCTGGCAAATAACAGAAGAATAGGTCATGCTCTGAACCTTATCTATTTTCCAAAACTGATGGAGCAAGTGAAGCAAAAACAAAATTTGATTGAAGTAAGCCCTATCAGCAATCAAACATTAGGCTATGTAAGCGACCTAAGAAACCACCCTGCAAGAGTACTTTTGGCCAACAATGTCAACATTTCCATCAATAGTGATGACCCTGGTGTTTTCGGGTATGATGGCCTTTCTTATGATTTTTGGATGGCTTTTATGAATTGGGATTTAACGGTAAAAGATTTAAAAAAATTAATTTTTAACAGCATAGAATTCTCTTCTTTGAATACTTCGGAAAAGCAAAAAGCAAAATTACATCTTCAAAAAGAATGGAATGCTTTTGTTAAAAATTCTATTCAATAGATTTTATAAATCGATTATTAAGCTTTTGTAATCTACAGGCGGTTTGTGATATTTTTATATCTTTGCATTTCAAAAACTTATATATGGATTTACACAACGTTTTTTTACACGCTCATAGAGGATTTGCTTATCTTATTTTATTAATTGTTGCATTATTTATTATTTCACTTTTGGCTGTTATGTTCGGCTATTCTGGTAAAATCAATAAATTATTGAGAAAATCTACTCTCTTTACCATGATTTTCTTCCATACCCAATTTTTAATCGGGTTGGCAATGCTACTCTTTGCCTCTAGTTTTATGAGCATTATCAAAGCTAACGGTATGGGATTCATTATGAAAAGTGCTGATTTAAGATTTACATACATAGAACATCCTTTTTCTATGTTGGTAGCAGCAGTTTTATTAACCATTGCCAATAAAAAAATCAAACAAAACGAAACCATGAATTTTGCGATTGTCATTCTTTCGGCAATTGCTTTAGCATTATTTTTCTATGCATTTCCTTTTGCAAAATTATTTAACACTTAAATAAATATATATTAACCTTTAATTTTTAATTACAATGAAAATCGCAGTAGTAGGCGCAACGGGTATGGTTGGCCAAGTTATGTTGAAAGTATTGGAAGAGAGAAATCTTCCTATCACCGAGTTAATTCCAGTAGCATCAGAGAAATCTGTAGGTAAGAAGGTTAGTTATAAGGGCAAGGAATTTAGCATCGTTTCAATGGATACCGCGATTTCTATGAAACCTGAAATTGCCATTTTTTCGGCAGGTGGTAATACTTCTTTAGAGTATGCTCCTAAATTTGCAGAAGTAGGGACTGTTGTTATTGACAACTCTTCTGCTTGGAGAATGGACCCTACTAAAAAATTGGTAGTTCCAGAAATCAATGCATCAGAATTAACTAAAGAAGACAAAATTATAGCAAACCCGAACTGTTCTACCATCCAAATGGTAATGGTTCTGAATCCGCTACACAAAAAATATAAAATTAAAAGAGTAATTGTTTCTACTTATCAATCTGTTTCTGGTACAGGTAAAGCTGCTGTAGATCAATTAAATGCAGAAATTGCTAATGCAGTAAACCCTGGTTCTGTAGAAGTAAATGCAGTATACCCTTATCAAATTTTCAAAAATGCATTGCCACAATGTGATGTTTTTTATACTGATGATTACACCAAAGAAGAATTAAAATTAATGAACGAACCTAAGAAAATTATGGGAGATGATTCATTAAAAATCACTGCAACTGCGGTGAGAATTCCGGTACAAGGGGGTCACTCAGAAAGTGTAAACGTAGAATTTGAGAATGAATTTGACTTAGCTGAAGTGAAAGAAATTCTTGCTAATACACCAGGAGTAGTTCTTCAAGACGATGTAGAAAATAAAGTTTACCCTATGTGTTTCTACTCAGAAGGCAAAGACGAAGTTTTTGTAGGAAGAATAAGAAGAGATATTTCTCAGCCTAACACTTTGAACTGCTGGATTGTAGCAGACAACCTAAGAAAAGGAGCTGCCACCAATGCAGTACAAATTGCAGAATACTTAATCGCCAACGGTTTGGTTTAAAAAAAATGCTCACAAAATTTGTGAGCATTTTTTGCCTTAAAAAATACTATTAAAATGTTTCTTTTTCGGTGGCGGCTGCGCCGCCACCGAAATTTTTCTAAAAATATTGATGATGACAGCCTCTCTACAAAAACCAGAAAAATCTAGGCTTACTTTTCAGAGAAATGTAGCTATAATAGGTGTTATCCTTTTCATTGGCAAACTCATTGCTTGGCATCTCACCAATTCAGATGCGGTATTTTCTGATGCTATGGAGAGTATCGTCAATATCATCTCTGCATTTATGGGACTTTACTCTCTTTATCTGGCGGCACAACCCAGAGATGAAAATCATCCTTATGGCCATGGTAAAGTAGAATTTGTTACTTCGGGCGTAGAAGGTTCTCTCATTATTTTTGCAGGAATTATTATTATTGTAGAAGCGGCAGATAGTTTACTACATACCAATGCATTGAATAAATTAGATTACGGTATTTTCATTGTATTAGGAACTGCCATTGCCAATTACATTATGGGATATATTTCCATAGAAAAAGGGAAAAAAGAAAATTCTTTGGTTTTGATTTCATCGGGAAAGCATCTTCAATCTGACACCATTACCACATTTGGGGTAGTAGCGAGTTTAGTTTTGGTTTATTTCACCAAAATTTATTGGATAGATGCCGCAGTGGCTCTGATTTTTGGAACTTATATCATCTTTGTAGGATATAAAATCGTGAGAAAATCACTGAGTGGAATAATGGATGAAACAGACCCAGAACTTCTAAATGCTGTAGTAGAGGTATTGGCAAGAAAAAGAAAAAAAGAGTGGATAGACATCCACAACATGAAAATCCAACAATACGGAAGTGGACTTCACATTGATGCTCACATTACTCTTCCGTGGTACAATACCCTGAGAGACTCTCATCTTGAAATGGAAAACATAATCAAAACTTTGGTTGCCGAAACAGAAAGAAATGTAGAATTTAATTTCCATATGGACGATTGCAAACCTCACTCTTGCGAAATTTGCCAGTTAGAATGTTCCGAAAGACTACATCCTTTCAAAAAGAAAATAGAATGGACGGTAGATTCTATTTCTCAGGTTTCTAAGCATAATTTAGAAAACAACGCCTAGCTCTTCCCCAACTTCTTTCGATAATAGAAAATAGGAATAATCAACAGTAAAATAATGGGTTGAATGACAAATCTCCTCACAGAAAACGTAAATAGATAACCAATCTCCATTTTACTGTACAAACACCACAGATAAATCGGGAAGAAAAATAAAAAGGCGACTGTCATTAGCACAACTGCTTGTATCGTCCATTTTTTATTTAAAAACATAAAATGAACTACAATAGCCGAAAAAATAAGATTTAAAGCAAATCTAAAAACATGGCTGAACATTAATTTCCCCCAAATAAAATCGGGAACTTGCGCTACTTTATAATCTGCTTTGAAAAATTCTAAAAAAGGGTCATAGAAAATCTTGTCTTCTAAAAAACGAACAGAAATTAAACCAAAAATCCCTGCTAAAACCAATATCCAATTTAAAATTTTCATTTTAATAACACTTTTTATTGCCCAGAAACTATGTGTTTTTGGTCAGTTTTTAGAACAAATTGATTAACCCAAACCAACCAAAGCAGCACTACTCCACCATAAATAATCGCAGGAAAAAAATAATCGTGTGCTGGCTTGGTAAGACTATTATACTCAATCACCACCACATTGAGCACATAAATTCTAAACAAATTAAGGACATATAAAATCACCAATCCAGCAAAAGCAAACCAAATTGTTTTAATGCCTTTATAAAAAGCAAAAATAAACGCCAAAAACAGAATCATCACAGAAACAGCATTGCACCCTTCTACCATTCTAGTAGCAACTTTCCCGTTAATGTAAAATTGTATGGTTTCGTAATATGGAAAATCTTTGGTGGTGGTTTCAAAACCTGTCTTGTTGAGCAAAAATGCACTTTGGTCAGAAATCAATCTGGTAATAGCGTCGATGTCGCCTTTGTATTGATTCAGAAAAAGTTGATACAACAAAAAAAGAACCAACCAAATTCCTAAAAATCTCAGAAGAATGAATAATATTTCCTTAAAATCTTTCATATCTCACAAAAATACAGAAAATACTTTTTCAAATCATTATCTTTGCTTTAGAATGACCAGATTAGAAACCTCACAACTTTTTTTAGAAGAATTTTTAGGCAAAAAGTCTGAAGATTTTGTGGCATTACCTGCAAGTGGTTCTGCCAGAATGAATTTTATTGGAAGTTCTTCCTCCGAAAAATTTGTCATTACCTACAACGAAAATCTTCTCGAAAACGAAGCTTTTTTTTATTTTTCTGAAGTTTTTTCTGAGCTAAAACTCAACACCCCTAAAATTCTTAAAATCAATGAAAATCGCAATCTCTACATTCAAGAATTTTTAGGAGACCAAACACTTTCTGAATTAATAGCCAAAGAAGGAGAATCTGACCGTACAAAAAATTTGGTAAAACTAACCTTAGAAAAGCTTTTCCACCTACAAAATGTCACTCAAAATAAAATCGACTTTTCCCGAACTTTTGAGTACGAAAAGTATGATGAATTGCCTATAATCCACGATTTGTACTACTTCAAAAATTTTTTGGTAGATGTTCTAGAAATTCAGTATCACAAATCTTCTTTGCTTAAAGAATTTAAACAAATTGCTCATAAAATAGAGAACCTTCAACCACTGCGGTTGATGATTAGGGATTTCCAATCAAGAAACATTCTCGTAAAAGAAAATGAAGTTTTTTTCATTGATTATCAGTCTGCCATGAAAGGTCCAGCAATGTACGATGTGGTTTCATTTTTGTATCAAGCCAAAGCCAATTTTTCTGAAAAATTGAAAATTGAAATGTTAGAATTTTACTTTTCATTTTATTCTAACGAAGAAAAAGAAGCTTTAAAAGAAGCTTTAAAATATTGCAAACTCATTAGGTTTATACAAGTTTTAGGAGCATATGGTTTCCGAGGATTAATCCAAAGAAAACCTCATTTTATAGCAAGTCTAGACCAAGGCATTCAAAATCTGGTAGAATTTGCGAAACAAGAAAAAGAAATTAACCTTTATCCAGAGTTGAAAAATTTAATTCTAAAACTCAATTCTGAGGAAAGTAAAAACAAAATCCAAAAGATGTCAAATTAAACCTAATTGGTAAAAAATAAAATTAATTTAAAAAAATGGAAAATAAACTCAACATATCTATCTACAGTTTTTCTTACAAAAAAGGAGGAATACCAGAAGATAACAGCGGAAATGGTGGCGGCTTTGTCTTTGATTGCAGAGGAATTTTAAACCCCGGAAGAATAGACGAATACAAACCACAAACAGGAAATGACAAACCCGTACAAGAATTTCTAGAAACAAAAACCGAAATGCCCAATTTCATTAAATTGATTAAAGAATTGGTGAGCATTACCATCAATGATTATATTGACCGTGGTTTTGAGCACCTTCAGATTTCCTTCGGGTGTACTGGCGGACAGCATCGTAGCGTATATTGTGCCATTAAACTAGGTGAATTTTTACAAGAAAAATATCCAGAATTGGTGAATGTAACCGTTACTCATAACGAACAGCCTCAACTCAATTAATCAATGATAATTGATAAACAGGTTTTATTATCAATCATTTATCAATAATCTTTCATCAATTATGATAAAAAAAGCACTCATCTTTGCAGCAGGAAAAGGAACTCGACTAAAACCTTTTACAGACCATCACCCAAAAGCTTTAGCGGTGGTAAATCATGTTCCTCTTTTGGAAAGAAACATTAAATATCTACAAAGTTTTGGGATTAATGAGTTTGTGATTAATGTGCACCATTTCGGAGAACAAATCATCGATTTCTTATATAAAAAAGAAAATTTCGGAGCCAAAATTGACATTTCAGATGAAAAAGACCAACTCTTAGAAACTGGTGGTGGCTTAATTTTTGCTAAAAAATACTTAGAGAACGAAGAAAACTTCATCATTATGAATGCTGATATTCTCACAGATTTGGATATCAAAGCATTGATAGGTTTTCATCTTTCTCATCAAAATATAGCTACTTTGGCTGTTTCGGATAGGGCAAGTTCCAGAAAATTACTCTTTAATGATGAAATGATTCTGAGAGGTTGGGTAAACAAAACCACAGGCGAAACCAAGTTGGCAGAACACAATCATAATTTCAAAGAATTGGCATTCAGTGGAATACATTGTATAAATTCTGCTATCTTTGATAAAATAAAAAGAACTGGAAAATTCTCCATAATGGAAGAGTATCTAGATTTGATGTTTGACCAACATGTGCAAGGTTTTACGCATAACGCCAAACTAATCGACGTTGGAAGACCAGAATCTGTTGTAGAAGCAGAAAAATACTTTATTTAGCTTGGCATCTGGGAAAAATTCAAAAAAATTAAGAAGTAAAAAAATACAAGTATGATAGACGATAACGCATCAGAAGAAAAAAGATTACAAGAAAGTTTCAGACAAAAAACTTGGGACGAAACCGTAACCAAAGATTCTTGGATGGTTTTTAAAGTAATGTCTGAATTTGTAGATGGATACGAAAAACTTGCTAAAATAGGGCCTTGTGTTTCTATTTTTGGGTCTGCTCGCTTGAAGCGCGAAGACAAATATTATAAAATGGCGGTGGATATAGCCAAAAAAATCACCGAAATTGGTTTTGGTGTCATTACTGGCGGTGGTCCTGGTATAATGGAAGCTGGTAATAAAGGAGCCAAAGAAGGAGGCGGAAAATCTATCGGTCTAAATATAGAACTGCCTTTTGAGCAACACTTCAATCCTTATATTGACAAAAGCTATACGATGGATTTTGATTACTTTTTTGTGAGAAAAGTGATGTTTGTAAAGTATTCTCAAGGATTTATCGTTTTGCCAGGAGGTTTTGGTACTTTAGATGAACTATCTGAAGCTTTAACGCTTATTCAGACACACAAAATTGGCAGATTCCCAATTGTTTTGGTAGGTTCTGACTTCTGGAGCGGACTGTTAGATTGGTTCTCTAACACCTTGCTCAAGAATGGCTTAATCGCAGAAGGTGACCTCAGTTTATTTAGAATTGTGGATACCGCAGATGAAGCCGTTGCACACATCAAAGCATTCTATGATAAATACTCTGTAAGTGTTAATTTTTAAATTTTGGCATAAGATTTGACAATTTTTAATACATTTGAACGTATAATATTCCAAAAATGGAATTTAAAATTAGAAATAATGAAAAAAATAATCGGTATAATAGCAATAGGTCTACTTTTAATCAGCATGAGTTTTGTCTTATCAGATTTTTACTCTTCTATGACCAAAGTAGATTATGTAGAAGGTAGTAAAACCTTGAAATTTAGTACTAAATTAAATTCTGAGCACATTTCTCAGGTTTTAAAAATCAACCCTTCTACTACAGCTTTTGAAGCAGAAGTGAAAAAATATGTTAACAACCACATAGAAGTTTATGTGAATGGTCAGAAGAAGGCCTTAACCTTTACTGGTAGTCAAGTAAATGGTGAAACAGCTTGGGTTTACTATGAAGCGAGTGGGGTCGCTGATATTTCTAGCATCAGGATAAAAAACAATATTCTGTTTGAGGCTTTTCCTAAGCAAATGAACTTAGTAAATATTGCGTATAAAGGTGCACAAAAAAATATGACCTTTATGAAGGGTAAAGAAGTAAATGAAGTGAGTTTTTAAAATATTAGAAACATTTAAAAACGGAAATCCATTGCTGAAAGTAATGGATTTTTTTTGGAGAAACAATAATGTGATAAGCAGTTATAAGGAGCTTTTAAATAAAGTCATTTAAACAATCTCCACCCAAACTTTAGTTAGGTATAACAAAAAAGCAGCCCCAAAATTCGGAGCTGCTTATATTCAAAAAGTTTACCTGAAGTTTATTTGGAACCCTTTACTGCGAAATTATCAACCTCCCAAGTAGTGGATGATCCCGATACAGAAGTGTATTTAAAAGCTACTACAATATCTTTTCCTTTGTAAGAACTGATATCTACTTTACCAGAATTTACAAATCCTGCAAAACTAGCTAAATCAGTATCTAGCGCAGGATTAGTTTTAGTCCAGTTGGTAGAAGAAACAGCACCTGTATAATTGTCAGTAATATATACTTCAAGAGGATTTCCAGAGTATCTACCATCTGTTTCGAAAGAGAAGAACACTTCTTTGTAAGTACTAGGAACATTGATTTTTTTAGAAATTAACCAATCTTCATTTGCAGAACGTGCTCCATCCATAATGGCACTAGGAGCAGGATTACCAAAAGTGGTGGTAGACCAAATTTGAGTTCCAGAAACATTTACTGCTGTCCAATTAGATAGTGAAGCAAAAGAATCAGAGAAGATCGTTTCATAGACAGGAAGTGTACCATCACACCTTACCCCATCTAAATCTGCATTTACTTGCTTAGGTATCCATAATTGATAATTTCCATTAAAAATGCTAAGGATTGCATAAACATCACCTTTGCCATTATCAAGAGTAGAACCTGCAAAAGAAGCAAAACTACTAGTTCTAAGAATAATTTTATTACCTGAACAATCTTCTAATGTTCTATTTGTAGTACTACCCGCGGCAAATGTCTTTCCTAAATCTGCGTCTATGAACTGAAGCCCTTTAATTTTAATCCATCTACCAACATCTGCAGTAGTAAGATTAGCAATTGTTTTCTCAGTTGCTACAACTGATGTAATAGGTTCATTAGAATCATAGAAGGCCTTATAAACATCTACCTCAGCAATTTGTCCAATATTTCCATTAAATGGCTGTCCAATTTGGAATTCACCTCCATTTACACCTATATATAAGTCTTTTAGTTTGATAATAAGATTTTTACCTACTTTAAATCTAGGATCTTGATAAAGATTAGTTTTATTAATATTTACTCTAATTCCTCCTGTAGCATCTTCTACATAAATGTACTTAAATAAATTACCGGTCTCATCGTTGGCAGTAACTTTTGCTTTTACGAAAAAATTGCCAGTGATTTGATTGAAATTACCAGTAGTGTAGAGTTGCTTAACTTCTGCCACTGTTTTGGCAGTAGCAGTAGCATCTAAGGTACAAGGATCACCAGCAATACCATCTTTTCTTGGGAAATTAGTCATTCCTTTTAGGTCTGAAACGTTATTGATAAATAATTGATAGGTAGAATTAAACTTACTAAGAATACCTATAAAATCACCTTTCCCTGAAGGTAATTTTTGATTGGCAAAAGAAGCAAAACCACTATTTCTAACTACACGTGTAGTAGCTGTAGTAGTGGGGTCATTAATCTGTCTATCTACCGTGTAACCATCTGGTGCATAATTAGAACAAAGAACTTTAGCGTCAAATTCTGCATTCTGCACTTTTACCAAACAACCAATATACTGGTCATTAGCGGTTTTCATATCTGCCAAGGTCATTACTTTAGGCGTAATCTCTACTTTAGCTGCACAAGATTTTAAAATGCTTGTAGGCACCATTTTTTCAGGAATTCTACCAAAAGTTCCATTGTCCATATATCCCAATTGTTTTACTCCACCATAAGTTCCCATGGCTAGGCCTTTAAGTTTTATATAGATCTTAGACCCTTGGGGATAGCTAGAATAGGTGCTTATAGCATCTACACTTAGCACAAATCCTTGTGTAGGATTAGCAGGATCATCTTGAATATAAATCGCCTTGTAAATATTGCCAGATTGGTCAGTAGATGATACATAACCTTCAATAACATCATCTGTTGTTATGGTTGTATTTTGTGCAAGATTTTTAGCCGCTGCTAGGGTTATGGTTGCTTTAAGGTCTTGGCAATTTCCAGATAAATCAGGCGCATTATACTTATCATCATGCACACAGCCAGTCAGAACAAATGCTGAGGCAAGGATGAAAAATCTTATGATTGAAAAATATTTTTTCATAATCTATGTTTAGAATTAAAATCTTAAATATACGTTTGCAAAATAGTTTCTTCCTCTATCATACCATAGTTTTGGCCCAAAATAAGGAACTGTTCTATTAATATCTGCTATCGCTTCAGGGAAGTTTACCAATCTTCCTTGTTCAAAACCTCCTGTAACGTAATTTCTATTGTTAAGAATATTGCTTACATTAAAGCTAATTCCCATTCTGTATTTGCCAAATAAAAATGATTTTCCAACGTTGGCATTCAACATAAATTGGTTGTCAAATTTTTTCTGTTGAGTAATTTGTTGAATTAACTCTGGAGTTGCTCCTGCGTAATTATCTCCAGTAGCAGGATCGGTATACATTACTTCGGTTTTATTAAGGGCTGTAAAATCTAAATATTGGTCTGCTAGATAATTTGCAGAAGCGCCAATCCACCAATATTTAGGAGAATTATATCTAATACCGAAAGATGCCGCTTTTTGTGGAGTTCCTGCAACTTTATATCCTTTGATATTAGCAGTTCCCCAAAATTCTTTTCCTCTATAACCACGCTCATCATCATAAGATGCTACATTTGGGGTATTAGATACTCTGTAATCACCATAACTTCCTACTGCTGTAACACTAAGGGTTGGTGTAACTTTTACTTCAGCTCCTAATTCTAACCCTTTATAAGTTTTATTTAAGTTGGTAAGAATTTCTGCTGCTAAAGCGTTTCCTTCATCTGTAGTCCCACCAGATATATCGAAATAATATCTAGAAAATTCCGTTGCCTTTTGTATGGCAGTATAGTATCCTGATAATCTTAATTTAAGAACCTGACCTCTCATGATATAGCTTAATTCATTTGAATTAATGTGCATGTTCTGAATTTCAGGAGTAATAAGATTCGTTGTTCTTGGATTTACAAAAATTTCATTTAATGTAGGTGCTAAAGTAAAGTATGCCCCTGTATAAACTAAGAAATTTTTACCATCAATTTTATACGTTACTTTTGCCTTCATACCAGCATCTGTGGTGTTATAAACATCGCTCTTTCCTTTAGATAAGTTTCCTGTAGCATAGAAATGATTTCTAAATTGACCTTCTCTATATGATTCTGAATAAGAAGAGAAAACAGAGGCTACTACATTCCATCTTGGTAAATCAATTTCAGTAGATAAATTAATAGAGTAGGTATTTTTATTTAGAATATAAGAGTATTGAGTTCTATCCCCTTCAAATACTTTAGTGTCTGATGCGTCTATATCATATGGTAAATCATTTCCAAAAGCATCCAAATTATTGGCAAATCTAGCACCAAGTAAATCTTTAACCCTTCTAAAGTTATCAGACCTTAAATTTTGATAATTTAAGTTCGCATTAAATTTCCAATTATCTCTTAATCTAGTGTCAAAATGAGAAATGACATTGATGGTCTTGTCTTTGTTTACATCTTCTACAACAGAGTAAACTGCTCCATTCTCTAGATTGTTAAAATTGGCTTGGTACAGAGATGTCCAATCTATTTGTGCTCTTTCTCTAAATTCATCTTCAGTATATATACCGTAACTAGGTAACTTTCTATAGTAGGTAGGATTAGGGTCCGCTGCATGAAACCAGTCCAATCTGCTCCTCGCATCACTACCTTGTTGATAAGAAACAGTAGTATTCAAATTAGAAACTTTTCCCATTTTCCAATAATGTGCAAGTTGGAAAATTGGCTCAAAAACATTTCTAATTCTAGAATTTCTTTTTTCTCCGTCTTGCCACCCCCAATATGAGTTGTAATTTTTACCCATTATATCGTAAGCTTCTTGCGTATTAGGACTATTAGAAGCTCTGTAAGTAGGAGAGCCGAACGCTGTCAAATTAATTGAATGTCTATCTCCCAATCTTTTTTCAATAGAACCAAAGTAGGCATAAGCATCTTGATAAGTCCCATCTATTACTCCATCATCCGCCCATCTTCTAGACCCTGAAAAAGAGAATGCCCAACCGTTTTTGAGTAACCCTGAATTGTAAGTAGCCATCGCTCTGTGGAAATAGCTTCTATTGGTAAGTGAATAAGCCAATGAAACGCCTTTTCTAAATGAAGAAGCTCTGGTGTTGTAATAAACAACTCCACCTAGATTACCAAAAGTATATTCTGAAGGATTAAGGTTATCTACATTTTCCAAAGGATATCTGGTTACATCATTTAAACCACCCCAATTACTAAAATCTATTCTCCCGTCATCATTTTTAGACATAGGCACCCCATTAAAAAGTACATCTTCAAAACGGTTATCTACTCCTCTTGGCCTAAACCAATAAGCGCCTAGCTCAAAAGCCGCTGCATTAGCAAAAGCATCTCTACCAGAAGACAATAAACCTACGGTAGGCTGCATAGAACTCTGGTCATCTTCTGCGGTGGCATCATCTAAAACCACAACCCCCAAATCACTAGTTGCCCCACTGTAAACATTAAGAACAATGGTCCCTAAATCCTTTCTCTTTTCACTCGCTTTAACATCAAAAGTGATAATTTTGTCCTCAAATCCAGGTTTAGAAATGGTAATTTGATAGTTTCCAGGTGTTACGTCTACAAACTGAAAATACCCAATTTTGTCAGCCTTCACATCATTTTGTGAGTCTTTCAAATCTACTTCTGCACTTTCTATCGGCTTACCGCTATTATCTTTAAGATATGCAAAAACGGTGGTCTGTGCATGAAGAGCTGAGAAAGAAAATATCCCAAAAACTGAGATAATTGATAATTTCTTAATCATAATTGTTAGTTATTTTTTCTTCATTTCAATAGACAACTATTGAACCTACAAATTTATACTAAATTTCTTATACTTTAACTTTTTTTAAATATTTTTCAATAAAAAATAGGTGTAATTTTTATCATATTTTTTTAATAATTGCAAAGCTAATATTGAATTATGATTTTTTCGGTTAATTATTTATTAATTAACATTTCAATACATTAATAAATTTTATCACATTGTATTGTGAAAAAGAATTAAATTTGTAATCCACAATTTTAAAAAATGAGAAAAATCCTAAGTTTCTTTGCTTTAGTTTTTTTATTAAGCACGGGCTACACCCAAGACAAAAAACAAATTCAAGTAAAAAGAGCTACCGTAGCTTTTTTAAATGTAGAAAACCTTTGGGACACCATCCCTTCAGCAGATTACATCGATGGAACCCTCCCAAAAAACAATCCTAAATTTCACAGAAGCGTCCCTATAGACTCTCTAAAATTCTTAGAAGTTACCGAAGATTACAAAGGGGAATGGAGTGATGATTTATTGATAGGCAAAAAGGTAATCAGACACCAAATCTTAGCCGATGACTTCACCCCAAAAAGCGCAAAAAACTACAACACCAAAGTGTATAACCAAAAAATAGCCAATGAAGCTAAGGTTATTTCAGAATTAGGACTTCAATACACCAAAACATTACCCGCTATTGTAGGGCTTATAGAAGTGGAAAACAGACAAGTAATACAAGACCTCATCAAGCATCCTCTTCTTGCAAAAGGCGACTATGACATTGTGCACTATAATTCTTATGATGCCAGAGGGATAGATGTAGGAATCATCTATCAGAAAAAAAGATTCACCGTTACAGAATCATACAAAAAAGAATTGCCCATTTTTAATGATGATGGAAAAAGAACCTATACTAGAGACATTCTAGTTGTTAAAGGATTGTTAGATGGCGAAAAAATTGCCGTTTTTATGAACCACTGGCCTTCTAGAAGTGGTGGTGAAGCTGCTTCTCAACCAAGACGTAATTTTGCTGCTAACGCCTTAAGAGAAGAAATGGATAAAATAAGAGCAGAAGAACCTGATAGAATTCTTATCTCTATGGGAGATTATAATGATGACCCTATAAGCCCTAGCTTGAAGAAATACTTACACGCAGTAGGAGATAAAAAAGAACTTTCTGAGGAATATCCGTACTACAATTATATGTACAAGATGTTTAAACAAGGGGTAGCTTCTCTAGGATATAGAGACGCCCCAAACCTTTTTGACCAAATTATTGTTTCTAAAAATGCAATCTCTGATACCTTGACCAAAAATTATTCAGTTTTTAAAGCAGAAGTATACGCTCCATCTTATTTAATAACCCCAGACGGACAATTCAAAGGCTATCCTTTCCGCTCTTGGTCTGGTGACCTATTTACGGGCGGATACAGTGACCATTTCCCTGCTTTTATTGTATTGCAAAAAGAATTTTCTAAATAAAGAATACATAAAATACAAGCACTTTTCTAAAAAACCACTTCTTTTGGAGTGGTTTTTGCTTTAGTTTACATAACTTTACCTTAACAAAACATCAGCATCATGAAAAAAATATTTTTTCTCTTCGCTCTATCTTTGGCTTTACTGAGTTGTACTTCACAAAATTCTGTCGCTAAAGACAACACCCAAAAATCTGAAATAAAACCTGAAAAAAATGAAGATGGTGAATGGGATTTGGATGTTTTAGACACAGATTATAACTACTTCTTGAATGCAGTAGCAAGACCTATGAGCATGTATACCGAATCTTACCTTAAAAGTAGAAATCAATTTTTAGTAAATGAATGGAACGCTTATTATATGTCTGGCAGATACAGAAATATTATAGAATCCTCTATAGATTATAATCCTAATGAGAATTATGGCTTAAAATTCGAATACAAACTCTACCAAGTCTTCGTCTATGTACAATGGAAATACAAACTGAGAATGCAAGGCCTAAGCGGCGCAGACGTTTTAAGATAAAAAAAGAGGTTCAGAAAATTCTGAACCTCTTTTTTAACCAATTATTTATTATAAAATTCTTCTACTTTATCCCAATTAATCACTTCGAAAAAAGCAGATACATAATCTGGTCTTCTGTTTTGGTAATGCAAATAATAAGCATGCTCCCAAACATCTAAGCCTAAAATAGGTGTGTTGCCACAACCAGAATTAGGCATCAAAGGATTGTCTTGGTTAGGGGTAGAACATACCGCTACACTGCCATCTTCGTTTTTGCATAACCATGCCCAACCAGAACCGAATCTAGTTTTAGCAGCATTAGAAAAATCTTCCTTGAATTTCTCAAAACCGCCATAAGCTTCTAAAGCAGCTTTTACATTTCCTACAGGCTCTTTGCTCCCTCCTGGAGTAAGAACTTCCCAAAAAAGAGTGTGGTTGAAATGACCACCACCATTATTTCTAATTGCAGGAACATCTACTGCTGTTTTGCAGATTTCTTCGATGGTTTTACCTTCGTTTTCTGTACCTTTAATAGCATTGTTTAAATTATCTACGTATGCCTGATGGTGCTTTGTATGGTGTATCTCCATTGTTCTTGCGTCAATGATAGGCTCTAGAGCATCATAGGCATAACCTAATTTTGGTAATTCGAATGACATAATTTCTAATTTTTTATTGCTTCAAAGATAATAAATCTTAAAAATAAATTCTTTACATTCTATTTTAAAAATTTTATATCGATGATTGATGAAAACAAACAGTCTATTAAATTAAAAAAGAACGTGCAAAAATACACGTTCTCTTCTCTATCGTTCGATAATTGATATTTTTATCTATTCATCGACATCAAAAACTCTTCGTTGCTTCTGGTCGTTTGCATTTGTTTTTGTACAAATTCCATCGCTTCTAGAGGATTCATATCGGCTAAATATTTGCGTAAAATCCACATTCTCTGTTGGGTAGTATCATCTAGAAGCAAATCATCTCTTCTGGTAGAAGAGGCTACCAAATCTACCGCTGGGAAAATACGCTTGTTCGATATTTTTCTATCCAATTGAAGTTCCATATTTCCCGTTCCTTTAAATTCTTCGAAAATTACTTCGTCCATTTTAGAGCCGGTATCAATCAAAGCCGTAGCAATAATGGTCAAAGAACCACCGTTTTCAATTTTTCTAGCTGCCCCGAAAAATCTTTTAGGTTTGTGCATCGCATTAGCATCTACACCACCCGAAAGCACTTTCCCAGAAGCTGGAGTTACCGTATTGTAAGCTCTGGCTAATCTGGTAATAGAGTCTAAAAGAATCACCACATCATGGCCGCATTCTACCATTCTTTGGGCTTTTGCCAAAACCAAATTCGCTACTTTTACGTGTTTATCTGCACTTTCATCAAAGGTAGAAGCTATCACCTCTGCATTTACACTTCTAGACATATCGGTTACCTCTTCTGGTCTTTCATCAATCAAAAGAATCATCATATACGCTTCTGGGTGATTGGCAGAAATAGAATTGGCAATATCCTTTAGCAACATCGTTTTACCCGTTTTAGGTTGGGCAACAATCATCGCACGTTGACCTTTACCAATTGGGGTAAACAAATCTACAATTCTAGTAGAAATAGTCGCATTTTTGCCTGCTAGATTAAATTTTTCTTGAGGGAAAAGTGGCGTAAGATACTCAAAAGCTACTCTATCTTTTATAAAATCAAGGTCTCTACCGTTTACTTCGATGGCTTTTTGAAGAGAGAAATATTTTTCACCTTCTTTCGGCAATCTCACCATTCCTTTTACGGTATCACCCGTTTTTAAACCGTAATTTCTAATTTGTTGAGTAGAAACAAATACATCATCTGGTGAAGAAATGTAAGAAAAATCTGATGAACGAAGGAATCCGTAATTATCCGGAAGAATTTCTAAAACGCCTTCTACTACCACTACATTATCAAAATTGAATTCCTTTTTGGCAGGAATTTCTTCTACAGCTTCATTTTGTTGTTGGTGGTTATTTTGTCCGTTTTGTTGCTGATTATTTTGATGGTTTTGGTTATTCTGATTTCCGTTTTGATGACGGTTTTTGTTTTTATTATTGTTGTTCTGTTGCTGCTTTCTTTGCTGATTTTGTTGATTCTGCTGGTTTTGTTGGGGCTGTTGTGGAGCAACAGGTGCCACATTTTCCACAGGTTTTTCTTCAGTTTTAACTTCTGCTATGGTTTCAGCAACAGGAGTTTCTTCTTTCTGAACTTCTACAGCAGGGGCAGAAACTCTTTTTCTTGGCCTTTTTCCAGCATTAGACTCTGCTTGAGGCTTTTCCTCAGATTTTGAAGCGATTTCAGTTTCTGCTTTAGCTTCTACAACTTCCGTTTTCACTTCAGATGGAGCTTTAGACGGAGTTTCAGATGGAACTTCAAATAGTTCTGCTGGTTTTTCTGTTTTCTTTTTAGGAGCAGCTTTAGGCTTAGCTTTTGAGGTCTTGGCCGCAGCAGGTTTTGGAGCGTTTTCTTCCATAGTAGTTTCGGTAGCGTTATAATATTCCTTGGCTTGTTTAGGATTAGAAGCCTGAAAATCTAGAATCGCAAATACAACTTCGTCTTTTGTACTGCTTTTAGGAATTTTAACGCCTAAATCTTTAGAGATTTTGGTCAATTCCGGTAAGGACTTTGACCTTAACGTTTCGATGTTAAACATAAAATATGTGAAATGTTGTAATAAATATAAGTAATTGTAAGTAAGAAAGTTGAATCGGGCGATTCTTCTTTATTTGAATTGTTACTATGCAAATCTACATTATTTTTGATAAAGTGCAAAAAAAATTTTATTTTTGCAGAGAAATGATACAGAGAATACAAACCATTTTCTTACTAATCGTAGTGATAGCGCAGGTTGTGCTACATTTTCAAAGTTTAGACGTAGAGCTTTTCGGAAGTTCTTATGTGGTGATTGCACTAGGTTTGGTGTCATTTTTACTAGCAATAGTATCTATTTTCAGTTACAAAAAGAGAGTAAGACAGATTTTGTTGAATAATATCAACATTTTCATAAACGCTTTGTTGACTGGTTTATTGATATATTGGCTACTAAATTTATCTGGAGGAATAGATTTTCCTGAGAAAGGTATTGAGTTGGCATTCCCTCTCATTTCTTTGTTTTGTTTGTTTATGGCAAACATCTTCATTAGAAAAGACGAGAAACTCGTAAAATCTGTAGACAGAATTCGATAAATCTTACCAACGATTTATTTTGAGTGAAAACAGTTTCGGAAACGAAGCTGTTTTTTTATGCATTAAAATCCTCCCAATAATGCAATTTTAATAATTACAAATTAAAAAAGTGTAATTTTGCACCTTATTCATAATAAAATGAGCCCACTAAAAAGAGTTTTAAACCTAGCAAAACCTCATCAGAAATATCTTTTCGGAAGTATATTTTTCAATCTATTATATTCTTTGCTTAATATCTTTTCCGTTCTTACCATGCTGCCTATCTTGCGCATTATGTTCGGATTAGATAAAAAAGTGGACACCAGTAAAATACCTACTTATAGTGGTAAATTCGGAGATTACTTCTCTTATTTAAAAGACTTAGCCTATTACCAAATTCAGGTTTCTATAGATAATAATGGCGCTATAAGAGTTCTTGCCATTCTTTGTATAATTACAGCAATTGCTTTCTTTTTTAGAAATATTTTCAGATATCTAGGTTCATTTTTATTGGTGAATTACAGAGTAGGAATTACCAAAGATTTACGTGCTTTGGTGTATCATAAATTTCTGAAATTACCCGTTTCTTTCTTTACAGAACAAAGAAAAGGAGATATGATGAGTAGAATTTCTAACGATGTAGGCAATGTAGAGAGCTCTATTATGGGAAGTTTGGTAGACATCATCAATGCACCTTTTATGATTGTTTCTTCGCTTATTACCTTGTTTGCGCTTTCTCCTAAATTGACGCTGTTCTCACTATTGGTTTTCCCTATCATGGGTGGAGTGATTTCTTGGGTTGGAAAAAGCTTGAAAAAGCATTCTATGAAAGCTCAAGAAGAATTAGGAAACTTGTTTTCTTTGGTAGATGAAACCTTGAAATCTTCTAAAATTATCAAAATTTTTAATGCGGATAAAATCCTAAATTCTAGATTTGATAAAACCACCAACAATTGGCAAAATTACGCCATTGCTATGAGCCGAAGAAGAGAATTGGCATCACCAAGTTCAGAATTCCTTGGTTCAGTTACAATTTTAATGATTACTTGGTTTGCGGGAAGTCAAATCATCAATGGCACCATGAAAGAGCCAGAAACTTTTTTGGTTTTTATCGGTTTATTTTTTCAGATTCTAGAGCCTGCTAAAAAATTGTCTTCCTCTATTTCTAACATCCAAGGTGGTATTCCTGCTTTGCAAAGGGTGCAAGAAGTTTTAGACTACGATTTAAAAGTTGAAGAAATAGAAAATCCTATTGCTATTTCTACCTTAAATGACAAAATAGAATTCCGAAATGTGAATTTTACGTATGATGGTGAACATCAAATCCTGAAAAAATTCAACCTCAGCATTCCGAAAGGTAAAACAGTAGCTTTGGTAGGACAATCTGGAAGCGGAAAATCTACCATCGCCAATCTTTTGACCAGATTCTATGATGTAACCGATGGCGAAATTCTAGTGGATGGCAACAATATAAAACACCTAAAACTAACCGATTATCGCCAACTTTTAGGAATGGTGACCCAAGAGTCTGTTTTGTTTAATGATACCGTGTATAACAATATTTTGATGGGTAAAAATGACGCTTCACAAGAAGAAGTCATCAACGCAGCGAAAATTGCCAATGCCCACCAATTTATAGAAAATCTGCCAGAACAATACCAAACCAATATTGGCGATGATGGAAGTAAACTTTCGGGTGGACAAAAACAACGACTTTCTATCGCGAGAGCGGTTCTTAAAAATCCACCGATTATGATTCTAGACGAAGCTACTTCTGCCTTAGACACAGAATCTGAAAGATTTGTACAAGATGCGCTAGATAAAATGATGGAAAACCGAACTTCTCTGGTCATTGCACACCGTTTATCTACCATCCAAAAGGCTGACCATATCGTAGTAATGGAACGAGGAGAAATCGTAGAACAAGGTTCTCACGATGAATTGATGGCGCACAACGGCACCTATAAAAAACTGGTAGAATTGCAGAACTTTGGGTAAGCTTTTCAAAAATGAATCCTATTCAAGAATATTTTTTAAATCAACCAGAACCCGCAAGAAGTTTATTGCTTTTCCTAAGAGAGCAAATTTTATCCTCTGACCAAGATATCACCGAAACATTCAGCTTCGGTCTTCCTTTTTACAAATACAAAGGAAAAATGCTATGCTATTTTAGCTTTCACAAAAAATTTAAAAAATATTACATCAGTTTCAATCACGGTAACAAAATAGAATCTCCATTTCTAATCCAAGAAGATAGAAAATTGTTCAAAATTTTACTAATCGATGAAAATGAGGATTTTCCCTTAGAATTACTTTTAGAAATATTAGATAAGGTAAAAAAGTGGATTAAGTAATTATTCCTTCATTCTAGCAATTACATCTACTCCACCTTTGGTCTTATCACCAATTTTACAGATAATTTCTGAGTCTAAAGGCAAGAAAACATCCATTCTAGAGCCGAATTTAATAAAGCCAAACTCATGACCTGCTTTTGCCTCGTCTCCTAATGTACAATAGAAAACAATTCTACGCGCTACATAACCAGCTATCTGGCGGAAAACCACTTTGTGATTGGTCATGCTTTCTACGGCTACGGTAGTCCTTTCGTTTTCAGTTGAAGATTTTTCGTGCCAAGCAACCAAATATTTACCCGGATGATATTTTTTGTAAATTACATTCCCCGAAACAGGATATCTACAAATATGCACATTCAACGGAGACATAAAAATTGAAACCTGAATGGCTTTATCTTTTAAAAACTCATCTTCATAGACTTCTTTAATCATCACCACTTTTCCGTCTACTGGGGCAATTACATTTTCCTTGTGGTCTAGAATTTCTCTCTTTGGTACCCTGAAAAACCAGAAAACCAAACCGTATAAAATAAGCAGCGGAACAATCACTAAAAGGGAGAGCATGCCTAAATAATGCACCGATAAAAAGGTAAATAAAGCAACTACAATGCTTGCTACCAATAGAGTTCCCTTGCTTTCTTTATGTAATTTCATAACTATATTGTTCCTAAAATAATTTTTCTAAAATAAAGTACAAATATACAACAGGCGCGGCAATTATAAAACTATCGAGTCTATCTAACACACCACCATGCCCAGGAAGGATATTTCCGCTATCTTTTACCCCAAAAGTTCTCTTCAATTGGCTCTCTACCAAATCGCCAATGGGCGCAAAAACAGACACCAAAAACCCTACAACCATCCAATTTCCTCTCAATTCTGGAAATTTTTGCTCTATGAAATAACCTAAAATCAAAGTGAAAAATACACCACCTGCAAAACCTTCCCAAGTTTTTTTAGGAGAAATCTTTGGCGCCATCTTATGTTTCCCAAACATTCTTCCTGTAAAATATGCGAATGAATCACTGCTCCAAATCAATACAAACAGCATGAAAACCTCCCAAGTAAAAGTGTCCTCATAAAATTTTGGTAAGCCCAATGCAAAACCAAAAGGAAGTGATACATAAATGACGGTAAATATCAATTTTCCTTCGTCATAATACAACTCTGAAGCAAATCTAAACAAAGTAATACAAGCAATGACAATTAATGCTAATGCTAAAATTTCTGAAAGATTGTAATTGAAATAAAAGCCGTGTCCGAAAAACCGCGTGGTGAATTTATAGTAGACCAATGCAATCAATGGCAGTACCAACCAGCGATACAATACGCTATCAAACTTCATGATTTTCACACTTTCATAGGCTCCTACAGCTACAAAAAATGTAATGAGTCCGTAGTACAACTGCTCTTGCTTCACCAAACCTGGTGATAGGCTGTTGATGAATTTCGCACCATAATCTGTAGTGCATAAAAAAATAAGCAATCCATAAATTGCTCCCGAAAATAGTCTTTGAATTAAGTTTTTATCCAATTTGAAAATAATTTGATAGAGAAATTTGAAGAAATTAATCTTCCAGCAAAAGTAAGAAAAGTTTGCTATTATCTTTATTAGGAGTATCTAATTTTGATTGACTGCCACTTATCGAGGTGAGATTTCTTACATTTCCTCTTCTTTTAATCTTCATCATGGCCTCACTTAGATTGCTTACAATCTGCGAAACATTGGCCATAATTATGATTTTTTCTGGCAATCTAGAAGAGTGATAGTGCAAAATATTATTGGCAGAAAGCATAATCCTACCATCAAACGCTATTAAAAACTCACAGGTGATAAAAGCAGCATCATTATTAATGTCTAAAGAACCCGTGAAATTGGTTTTGGTAACGTTTAAAAAGTTTTGTAAATCCTCATCACAACAAAAAACATTCTTGATATCCTCTATTTTTACAATTTGATTGAGGGTCTGTAGCGCTTCTGCCTCGTCTGCACAATAATTAAAAAAACCGCCTGATGTAGTAAAAAGCTGGGCAAACTTATAGTCTAGATCAGCATGTTTTAGCTGATCCGCCAATTTGGTTACGTTGGATTCTTCCTCAGGCTCTTCCTGGTGGAGAATTTTGCTCACTAACTTTTTAAATATACTCAATGGTTTAACGATTTTTAAACTTTGCTATCTACAAAAATATAAAATAATTTAGAAACTTACTATATATCAAAGATATAAATTATAAAAAAGAAAAATTCCCAATAGAGGTTTTTAAAAATCTATTGGGAATCCTATAATTTAATATTTTAATACTCTAATTCTGAGCTTCTTGTGCATTCTCTTGAGGTGTCTGATCTTCTGGCTTTGATACCTCTGTCTCTACCGATTGCCCCACTGGCCTCTCTGTAAGTTCTGGGTCCCAAGCTCTTTTACCGAAAATTTCCTCTAAATCTTCACGGAAAATCACTTCTTTCTCTAATAATTTATTAGACAAAGCATCTAGCTTATCTCTATTCTCTGATAAAATCTGAACCGCTCTCTGGTACTGATTTTCAATGATGCTCTTAATCTCTACATCTATTTTCTGAGCCGTTTGTTCAGAATATGGCTTACCAAAACTGTATTCAGACTGACCAGAACTGTCATAATAAGAAATATTACCAATATTTTCACTTAGACCATAAATGGTTACCATAGCCTGCGCTTGCTTAGTCACTCTTTCTAAATCCGAAAGTGCTCCTGTAGAAATATTACCGAAAGCAACTTGCTCTGCTGCTCTACCTCCTAGCGTAGCACACATTTCGTCTAGCATCTGCTCGGTAGTGGTAAGTGAACGCTCTTCTGGCAGATACCAAGCCGCTCCTAGACTTCTCCCTCTAGGCACAATGGTCACCTTTAAAAGTGGCGCCGCATGTTCTACCAACCAAGAAATAGTAGCATGTCCCGCTTCGTGGAAGGCCACTCTTTTCTTTTCTGATGGTTTAATCGCTTTATTTTTCTTTTCTAAACCGCCAATAATTCTATCTACCGCGTCTAAGAAATCTTGCTTCGTAACATTGTCGTGGTTGTTTCTTGCAGCAATAAGAGCTGCTTCATTACAAACATTGGCAATATCTGCTCCCGAAAAACCTGGGGTCTGTTTGGCTAAGAAATCCCTATCAATTCCTGGGTCTAGTTTAATTTTTGCCAAATGCACATCAAAAATCTCTCTTCTTTCGTGCAATTCTGGTAAATCTACATAGATAGAACGGTCAAAACGACCAGCTCTCATTAAAGCTTTATCTAGAATGTCAGCTCTGTTGGTAGCAGCCATTACGATAACATTGGTATCAGTACCAAAACCATCCATTTCAGTTAGAAGTTGGTTCAGTGTATTTTCTCTTTCATCATTACCGCCTTGCAGCCCCCCTCTTCCTCTAGCTCTACCTATCGCATCTATCTCGTCAATGAAGATAATTGCTGGAGATTTAGCTTTGGCTTGTGCAAACAAATCACGAACTCTAGAAGCACCTACCCCTACAAACATTTCAACAAAATCAGAACCTGAAAGAGAGAAAAATGGCACTTTAGCTTCACCAGCTACTGCTTTTGCCAATAAGGTTTTACCCGTTCCCGGAGGGCCTACCAATAAAACACCTTTTGGTATTTTACCCCCTAACTTGGTATACTTTTCAGAATTTTTTAAGAAGTCTACTACCTCTTGTACCTCTTCTTTCGCTCCTTCTAATCCTGCCACATCTTTAAAAGTCACTTGTACTTTTTCGTTTTCATCAAAAAGTTTGGCTCTAGACTTCCCAATGCTGAAAATTTGACCGCCAGGACCGCCTGCTCCTCCCATTTTTCTGAAAAGAAAGTAATAGATTAAGCCCATAATGCCTACCCAAATCAAAATATTAATTAATAAATTTTGAGTTGGAGAACCTGCTTGGTCATATTTAATTCCAACATTTTTAGTTTCAGGATTGGCCTTTTGGAAAGCATCTAATTTCTGTTGAAAATATTGCAAATTCCCATAATTAAAATCATAATCTGGACCTTGCTGCATATTAGGAAGCAGTGGATTGTCAGTCTTCTTATCCTTTTTAGCTACCAATTTATCCTTTGCCTCTTTGGTCAAGTAGATATCTGCATTAGGCGTATCGGTATAGACCACTATCCTTTGCACTTTTTTATCTTTCAACAAAGAGAATACTTCGTTTTCAGTAATCGTTTTACTCGACTCTATATTTAATAATGGATATACCGTAATTCCTATAATCAATAGAACTACTAAGTAAAACCAATTAAAACCGCTTTTTTCTTTCATCTGTTAATATTTCATTATGGATTGATAAAGAGCGTAACCCTTCATCAAAATTGTTTAATTGTCTGATTAAGATTCTATACTGATAACTTTGGCGTCTCCCCAAAGTTCTTCAATCTCGTAATAGTCTCTGATTTGTTTTTGGAAAATGTGCACCACTACAGAAATGTAATCCACCAATACCCATAGTGCATTTTCACTGCCTTCTACGTGCCATGGTCTATCTTTAAGGTCATTTCTTACCTTTTTTTCTACATTTCCTGCGATAGACGAAACTTGGGTATTAGAATTACCACTGCATATTACAAAGTATTCTGCCACAGAGTTTTCTATCTTGGTAAGGTCTAGAATTTTAATATCTTCACCCTTGGTGTCTTGTATTGCTTCTACAATTTTGGCTATTAATTGTTCTTTTTCTGTATTTTTACTCATTCAAAAAAATTAAGTTTAACTGCAAATTTATTGTTTTTTCTTTAGTTTTCGGTGATTATAATGACATAAAATTTTGTTAAATGACTAGCCAAATTTACTTATCCAAGTGTTCTTCTACCCAAGATGAAGTTATAGATTTTATAAATTCTAATCATCTGCAAGAAGATTATTTAGCCATCTATACTTTTAACCAAACTCGTGGGAGAGGACAATATGGAAACATTTGGGAAAACAACCCTCATGAAAACCTAGCCTATTCTTTTGCCATCAAAACCCAAAACATCCTTTGTTCTAATATTCTCTTCAATTATTATACCGCAATTGTAGTGCGTGATTTTATTGCCAATTTGACCCAAGAACCTGTAAGCATCAAATGGCCCAATGATTTAATTCTTAAAAATAAGAAAATATCTGGAATGATTTTCGAAAAAAAAGGAGATTTTTTAATAGCTGGAATTGGCATCAATGTTTTACAAAAAAACTTCGAAAATCTACCAAAAGCAGGCTCCATACTCACACAAACGCACCTGGCATTCGACCTAGAAAAATTCGCAAACAGCTTCCACCAATATCTTTTTCAGCATTTGGTTCAAAATACTTTCCCGAAAAACATCGCAGAATTGTACAATCAAAATCTATACAAAAAAGATGAAATCGCAGTCTTTGAAAAAAACCATATCAGACAAAATGGCATAATTAAACATGCTGACGAAGAGGGCTATCTTTGGATAGAACTAGAAAACGAAGGTTTACAGAAATTCTTTCATAAAGAAATAGAAATGCTCTACTGATTGGCTCGCTTCCAATAGAGGTAAAATGCCAAAGACCCAAAAACAATATTAGGCAACCACATGGCAAAAAGCGGAGAAAAGAATCCGTCTTCAGAGGAAAGCATCTTAAGCACTTCGAAAGAAAAAACAAAAACAAAGGCAATGCTAATCCCTAAAGCTAAATTAAGCCCCAATCCACCTCTTTTTTTCTGAGATGATAGTGAAAGCGCTAAAAACGTAAGAATAACCACCGAAATAGGCATAGCAGTTCTTTGATGTAACTCATTAAGGTAAGTGTTGATATTGCTATTACCCTTATCTCTTTCTCTTTTTATAAATTTAATTAACTCTGGGGTTGTCTTATTTTGACCTAACAATTCATTAGGAAAGAGTTCTTCTGGTGAATGTTTGAAATTTTGTTCCTTAGTATCTCCATTTTTCAATTGCTCGGTATCATTCTTACCTGAAGTTTTTTCCAAATAATTGCTGATGATAAAAACTTTTTTCTTTTCATCCCAATAGATTTCTGTAGCATTTATCTGCTGAAGCAACTTCTTATTCTGATCAAACTTTTGGTACAAATAACCAGAACCTCTATTGGTTTGTCTGTTGTAACTGTTGATAAAGATATATTCTTGAGGATTGAGCTGAGTAGAAATTTGTTTATTGGCCGTAAACTTTTCTCGGTTCACGGTACTCATGGTGTAAATTTCTAATTCGTTTTTTTTGATATTTGACCAAGGCAAAACAAAATGATTAATCATTAAAATAATTGCTGCAATAACCAATGATGTAACCAAATAAGGTTTTGCAAACCTATGAAAACTTGCCCCACTACTTATAAAAGCTACAATCTCGGTATTATTGGCTATTCTAGAAGTGAAATAAATTACGGTGATGAACACCAAAATAGAAAAGAATGTGATAATGTAATACAACATCAAATACGGATAAAAATGCACCAGAAAATAATTGACAGTATAGCCATTAGTTTCTATCCTTGGGGCTTTACTCTGCACATCAATAACAACAATGATGATCGACAATAACGCCAGCATAAATACCAACGTCCCTATATATTTTTTGATGATGTAACGGTCTAATATTTTCATTAATCTATAAAATCGCTGATTGGCAATATTGCTAAATCGTTTTCAAAAATAGTAATTTTAAGTTAATTGCTATTCGCATAAACCAATTAAAGTCTTTGTCTCAATTGCGGAATAATCTGCTCTTTCCACTCATAGAAATCACCAGCTATAATGTGTTCTCTGGCTACTTTTACCAAATCTAAGTAAAAAGCCAAATTATGAATAGATGCAATTTGCTTTGCTAAATATTCTTTGGCTACAAATAAATGACGTACATAGGCCTTGCTGTAATCTCTATCTACATAGCTGGTCCCAAATTCATCAAGAGGAGAAAAATCTTTTTCCCATTTTTTATTCTTCATATTCATCACCCCTTGCCACGTGAAAAGCATAGCATTTCTGGCATTTCTAGTCGGCATCACACAATCCATCATATCTATCCCAAGACCTATGCTTTCTATAATATTCCAAGGTGTGCCTACTCCCATTAAATATCTAGGTTTTTCTTTAGGTAAAATATCGGTCACCTCATCGGTAATTCTATACATCTCTTCTTCGGGCTCCCCTACAGAAAGTCCGCCAATGGCATTACCATCCGCTCCTGCTTCGGCGATAACTTCTGCCGAAATTTTTCTTAAATCAGAATAGGTAGAACCTTGAACTATGGGGAAAAGATGCTGTTGGTGACCATAGATTTCTTTGTTTTCATTCGTCCAATCTATACAACGTTTTAGCCAACGGTGCGTAAGCTCCATAGACAATTTTGCCTGGTTGTACTCGCAAGGATAAGGTGTGCACTCATCAAAAGCCATAAAAATATCTGCCCCAATCTGTCTCTGGATTTCCATAGATTTTTCTGGTGAAATAAAATGATAACTCCCATCGATATGAGATTTAAACTTCACACCCTCTTCACTCATTTTCCTGCTAGAAGAAAGCGAAAAAACTTGATAGCCTCCAGAATCGGTAAGAATAGGCCTATCCCAATTCATAAATTGGTGCAATCCACCTGCTTCTTGCATAATCTCCATTCCTGGTCTCAGATATAAGTGATAGGTATTTCCTAAGATAATCTGCGCTTTGATGTCTTCTTTCAGTTCGTGCTGATGTACCGTTTTTACAGAAGCTACAGTGCCTACAGGCATGAAAATAGGCGTTTCTATTACGCCATGATCGGTGGTTATTTTGCCAGCTCTGGCTTTCCCAGAACTTGTTTTTTCAATTTCAAAAAATGAATGCATGATAATAAATTTCTTTACAAGGAATTATTTTACGAATGTGGGAAGATTAGGATTCTTCTTTTTCATCTTCTCGATGTAGCCTTCTAGCTCCGGATCTTTTTCTAATATGATTTTCTTTGCTTTTTTTAGAATTTTATCCAATTGAGTGGGATGAGACATATAATATTTATAACTCTCTCTATAAACAGGTGCCGTAATTTTATGTTTCTTAAGCACAAACCTACTCGTCAACTCCATATTTGTATTAGGATTTACCACATAAGATTGGTCATAAATAGCAAAATCTGCAATCACCTCTGCCATTTTTTCTTTGCTGAGGAGATTTTTCGGTTCATCTACGATATCAGAACAAGAAAAAAGAAACAATAGTGAAAAAAGTGAAATGAGTTTTTTCATATGCAGGTATTATTGTACAAAATATATATAGAGTTGCTTTTTGCTTATCGGTGTAAGTGTTTTCTAATTATATCGATTTATAACTTACCAAAAATAGATTTGAGTTTTAAATCAATCACTCCGAAAACGGCTTCTTTAATGATTCCTCCGTTCATCTTGCTCTCACCCTGAGTTCTATCGGTAAATATAATAGGAACTTCCGAAATTTGGAATTTCTTTCTAAAAGCTCGATACTTCATCTCCACTTGAAAACCATACCCCGTCATTTTGATTTCGTCTAATCCTATTTCTTCTAAAACTTTTCTAGAAAAACACACAAAACCTGCCGTTGTATCAAAAACTGGAATACTCAAAACAAATCTTACATACTTAGAAGCAAAATAAGACAACAGTACTCTAGACATCGGCCAATTCACCACATTTACCCCATTGCAATATCTAGAACCTATGCTCATATCTGCATTTACAGCAGCATCATACAACTTAGGTAAGTCATTAGGATTATGAGAAAAATCGGCATCCATCTCAAAGATATAATCATATTGATACTGCAAAGCCCATTTAAACCCTGCAATATAGGCCTTACCAAGACCGTCTTTTACTTTTCTAACGAGCAAATGAAGATGCGTAGGAAACTCCTTCCTCATTTCTTCTACGATTTGTGCAGTGCCATCTGGCGAAGAATCGTCTACAATAAGCACATGGAAATCCTGCTCTAATGCAAAAACAGCATGAATAATGTTTCGGATGTTCTCCTTCTCATTGTAAGTGGGGATAATGACTAATTTTTTCATAATATTTGAAGAGGCAAAGATATGACTTTTATGGAGATTCTTTTAAAAACCAAAATCAAATATTGTTCCTAAAAATTCTTACTTTTGCAAAAACTATAAAATTGATAAGAGTTGCATCGCATCCAGATTGGGTAATTTACAGTGTCATTGGCATTGCTTTTTCTTATATCATGATGTTTAAAACACTACACAGAGACATCTCTCTCTATGATTTCCTAATGCAACCCTTAGAAAATGTAAACAACACCCATCTCAGCTGGGCCATCACCACCATTTTGCATTGCGCCAGCTTCTCTGTACTTTTCTCTCAATACATCCCAGTAGTTCCTAAGTTTATTACCGAAAATTTCTCGGCTTTTGGCATAGAATTCAATAAATTTGGGTTTATGTTCACCACCTTATTGTTGTTCTACTTTGTCAAAAATATTGTCACCTATTTTTTCTTCGCCAGTGTAGACAACATCAAGAATTACAACTACTTCGCTCACGCCGCTCAGAAATATTATTTAATCTATTCTTTAGTTATTTTAATCACCTGTGTCATTCACTATTATTTACCATTAAACACCCGTTTGTTTTTAAAGGTGTATTTAATTATCCTTTTTCTCGCTTTTATATTAAAAATAGGTTATTATCTGTTTAATAATCAGCAAATTTTACCTAAGCATTTTTATTATAAATTTTTGTATATTTGCAGTCTCCAAATTTTACCAATTTTGGTCGTTTGGAAGTTTTGCTTTATTTAAATATTTATTAGGAATTTTTGAGGATGAAAATTAAATCTATTCTGGTTTCACAGCCCACTCCAAGTGCAGAATCTTCACCGTATTTGGAAATCGCCAAAAAAGAAAAGATAAAAATTGACTTTAGACCGTTTATTCACGTTCAAGGTGTAGACGCTAAAGAACTGAGAACTCAGAAAATTGATCTTTCTCACTACACAGGCATTATTTTTACCAGTAAAAATGCCATAGACCACTACTTCAGACTAGCTGAAGAAATGCGTTTCGCGGTGCCTGACTCTATGAGATACATCTGCCAGTCTGAAGCCATCGCCAATTATCTTCAAAAACACATCGTCTACAGAAAAAGAAAAATCTCTTACGGAGAAAAATCTATGGCTGACCTTGCTCCTCTCTTCAAAAAACATCATGATGAGAAATACCTTCTCCCTTGCTCTGATGTTCTAACCGAAGAAACTGCAAAAGTTCTGAACAACTCTGGAATCGATTGGACCAAAGCCGTAATGTACAGAACCGTAGCTAGTGATTTATCTGACATCAGTATCGAAGAATATGATATGCTGGCGTTCTTCTCTCATCAAGGAATAAAATCACTCTTCCAAAATTTCCCTAAATTTGAACAAGGTGACAAAAAAATAGCGGTATTCGGCGTTTCTACAAAACAAGCTGCCGAAGAAGCTGGACTGAGAGTAGATGTGATGGCTCCTACCAAAGAAACCCCTTCGATGACCATGGCCATCGAAAAATATGTAAGAGCCAACCAAAAATAAGTCAACTGTAAAACAAGGGTTTTAACGCTCTTAACCAACAGCGTTTTTTATAACCTTCCAAAATATCAAAAAATCATCAAAGAGATTTGGTGATTTTTTCATTTATAGAAACCTTATCTTTGCAAACAAAAATTTTCTCCCACATATCAGTTTTGAACTATTTTCAAACGATTTCAAACCTTTTGAACTATAAAACAAATGAACGCCCCTAAAGCAAAAAAACGCGATAAAATTTTAGAAATTCATGGTCACCAAAGAATTGACCCTTACTTTTGGCTCAACGAAAGAGAAAACCCTGAAGTGCTACAATATTTAGAAGAAGAAAATGCCTACTGCGACTTCGTAATGAAAGATACCGAAGATTTGCAAGAGCTGCTCTTCCAAGAAATGAAAGCCCGCTACAAAGAAGATGACGAAAGTTTACCCTATTTCTTCAATGAATATTGGTATGTAGTAAAATACCAAAAAGGAAAAGAATATCCTCTTTTTTACAGACATTTCAAAAGCTTAGAAAACGAAGCAGAACTCATGCTCGATGTCAATGAAATGGCGACTGGTAAAGATTTCTATGATGTGGGTAGTTTCTCGGTTTCTGTCAATAACCAATTGGCGGCTTTTTCTGAAGATATGCTAGGAAGAAGAATTTATACCATCCTCCTCAAAAATTTAGAAACGGGCGAATTCCTTCCAGACAAAATAGAAAATACTACTGGTAAAACAGTTTGGGCTGCCGATAATCAACATTTTTTCTATATCAGAAAAGATGAAACTCTCCGCGCTTTCCAAATCTACAGACATCAATTAGGAACTTCTCAGGAAGAAGACGTTCTCGTGTTTCACGAAGAAGACGAAACTTTTGATGTAGGCGTTTATAAATCTAAATCTTTAAAATATATCTTCATCGCAAGCTCTTCTACCATTTCAGACGAACATTGGTTTATTCCCGCAGATGATGTTTTTGCAGAATGGACAGTCATCCAAAAAAGAGAAGACGATTTAGAATACGCCGTAGAACATTACGAAAACGACTTCTACATCATCACCAATGAAGGAGGCGCTACCAATTTTAAAATCATGAAGACTTCGGTAGACCAACCTTCTAAAGAATTCTGGAAAGAAGTAATCCCGCACAAAAAGGAAACTTTGCTAGAAGGTTTTGAAATTTTTAAAGATTATTTCGTTGTCGAAGAAAGAACCGAAGGTTTGCTCCAACTGAAAATCATCGACAATATTTCAGGAAAATCTCATTATTTACCTTTTGATGAGCCTACTTACACCGCTTACGTTGGTATTAATCTAGATTTTGATACAGAAGTCTTACGTTACGGTTATACTTCACTTACCAAGCCGAGCTCTACTTTTGAATACAATATGAAAACCCACGAAACTAAACTTCTAAAACAACAAGAAGTTTTGGGTGGAACTTTCGATTCTAAAAATTATATTTCTGAAAGAATTTGGGCAAATTCCAGAGACGGAAAAACCAAAATCCCGATTTCTTTGGTTTATCACAAAGACACCAAAAAATCTGCCGAAACGCCGCTTTTAATTTATGGTTATGGCAGTTACGGACATACTGTGGATGCCAGTTTTTCTAATGTTCGCCTTTCAATTTTAGACCGAGGTTTTATTTATGCCATTGCTCACATTCGTGGTGGTGAATATCTAGGAAGAGATTGGTACGATAACGGAAAAATGCTTCACAAAAAGAACACTTTTTTCGATTTCATCGATGCTGCTCAATTTTTAGTTTCTGAAAATTACACCTCTCCCAAACATCTTTATGCCATGGGCGGTTCTGCGGGTGGACTTTTAATGGGCGCTATTATGAATTACGAACCCCAATTGTTCAACGGAATTGTAGCGCAAGTTCCATTTGTAGATGTAATAACCACCATGCTAGACGAAAGCATTCCGCTTACAACTGGCGAGTTTGACGAATGGGGAAATCCGAAAAAGAAAAAATATTACGATTATATGCTTTCTTATTCTCCTTACGATAATATTGAAGCAAAAAATTACCCGAATACCTTAATTACCACCGGCTTTCACGACAGTCAAGTGCAATATTGGGAACCTGCAAAATGGACCGCAAAATTGCGTGATATGAAAACAGACAACAATATCCTCATCTTCAAAACCGATATGAAATCTGGTCACGGTGGCGCTTCTGGAAGATTTGAAAGCCTAAAAGAAGATGCCTTGGAATATGCATTTTTATTAAAATTAGAAAAATAATTTAGTCCTAAATACACGAAAAATAAAATTATTCGTGCATTCGTGGCAAATAATCATTCATCAATTATGAACGAATCAGAACTTTGGATAAAAATAGAAGAATTTTTTGTAGAAAATTTCCAAACGGAAAAAAATGCGCCTATTGAAACCTATTTATTTTTAATTGGGATTCAAGAGTTAGGAAGTGGTCAACAAAAATACTCTAAAGATGATAAAATAAACCTGATACACATTGCCGTTTGCAGACTGCTAGAACCTTTTGGGTTTTATCAATTTGAAGATTATGACAATGACGGCTGGCCCATCTACAAGCAATTAGAAGAATTACCAGAACTGAAAGCCAATGAGCAACAACTGCTCATGAAAAAAGCCATCATTCAGTATTTTATAGATGAGAATTTGTTAGAAATTTCTTAAAATCTCGCTTTATCTTTTTGTTATTTTCACAATAATTTGTTAAAAAAGTCGTTTTTAAGAAATATCATGCAATTTATACACTATTATTTTGTTTAATTTGTGTTAAATTCCTATTTTTAACAAAATTTTCTAAGGAAAATGAACAATAAATTTATCCCAATCCTCTCTGTATTTATGACGATTTCTCTAGTAGTCTTCGTCTCCTTACAGTTTTATTGGCTTAAAGAGTATTACGCCTCTCTAGAACAAGAATTTTCTAATAAAGTACATGTTGCTCTTGAAAACTCCGCCCAAAAAATAAGCGAAATTGAAGTGAGCAAATACAACGAAAAATTTAAAAACTTCGACAAAACACTTGCTGCAAACGCCAAAAAACCTACCCTTTTTACCGTTCAACAAACCCAAGACTCTCTAACCAAAACCACCCTCGCTTTCGGGAAAACCATCATAGAAAAACAAGACATTCAGATTTCTCCCAAAGGGGATAGCCTTACCAAGTTTAGACTTCTAAAAGACGAAGGAATTTATAGTTTTAAAAAAACACCTACTGCGCCGCAGATTATTACTTCTGCACAAAGCCAAGACATCAGCAGCGGTATATTTTCATTAACTGAATTTGCAAAATTCAACGCCACCAACCTCCCAATCAACCAGAGAGTTAATAAAAAAGTTTTAGATTCTATCTTATCCCGAGAACTAAAAACTCAAGGCATTGACTCTAAATTCGGATACGGCATTTTAGACAAAAACAATAAATTGACCGCCATCAATAACAACACCTTCCTAGACCAAAAAGACAAAAAAAATTATACCTATCCGCTATTCACGGATAATGATGACAAAACCCTTTTTTCACTCTCTTTGGTATTTCCTAGAAAAGATGCTTCCCTAGTCAAAAACAACCTTCCCATGCTTTTAGGGACCTTCATGTCTTTGCTTACCATCTTAGGGATTTACATCATCTCTATCAATTATATGATGAGACAAAAGAAAATCTCTGAAGTCAAAACAGACTTTATCAACAATATGTCTCATGAATTCAAAACTCCTTTAGCCACCATTTCTGTAGCTACAGATTCTTTGAATAATGATAAAATTGCCACCAATCCAGAAAAAGTAAAATACTACTCTAAGCTCATTAAACAAGAAAATTTGAGAATGAAAAAACAAGTAGAAAACGTTCTCAATATGTCTAAACTAGAGCGAAACGAAATGAAACTTTTCTTGAAAGAAACCAACGTAAGAGAACTCATCAAAGAAATTTCTAAATCTTTCAGACTCATTGTTGAAGAAAGAAACGGAACCCTCTCCGAAGAATTCAGAGCAGAACACTACCTCGTAAAAGTAGATGAATTTCACCTCTCTAATGCGCTCATCAACCTATTAGACAATGCCAATAAATATTCTCCTGACACCCCAGAAATAAAAATCTCTACCAAAAATGAAGGCAACTGGTACGTTATCCAAATTTCTGATAAAGGAATGGGAATGGAACAACAAAACAAAGTGAAAATCTTTGAGAAATTCTTCAGAGAAGAAACAGGAAATATCCATAACGTGAAAGGTCAAGGACTAGGCCTTTCGTATGTGAAAAAGATTATTGAAATGCACAAAGGTCAAGTGATTGTAGAATCCGAAAAAGGAAAAGGCAGTACTTTCACCCTTAAATTACCAATGATATAAATTAAATAAAGTAAAATTATAACACCAAATACTATGAGTAACAGAATCTTATTAGTAGAAGACGACCAAAGTTTCGGAGCAGTCCTTAAAGACTACCTAATGATTAACAACTTTGAAGTAACCCTAGCCATAGACGGAGAAATGGGACTGAAAGAATTCACTGAAAGAGAATTTGACATCTGCATCTTTGATGTAATGATGCCCAAAAAAGACGGGTTTTCTCTAGCTGAAGATGTGAGAAAAATTGATAAAAATACTCCCATCATCTTTTTAACCGCTAGAAATCAACGCGAAGACGTTCTTAAAGGGTATCAAATCGGTGCTGATGACTACATCACCAAACCTTTTGATACAGAATTATTGCTCTATAAAATCAAAGCCATCCTTCAAAGAAGTGCCGTGGTTGAAGACGAAGAACAAGAACAATTTAAAATATCAAACATCTTCTTCGACTCTGTCCTTAGACAACTTAGAGTGGGCGACAATGAATACAAACTATCTCCTAAAGAAAACGAACTCCTCAAATTGCTCTGCCTTCACAGAAACGATTTTATGCCGAGAGACCTTGCCCTGAGAAAAATTTGGAAAAAAGAAAACTACTTCACCGCGAGAAGTATGGATGTCTACATTGCCAAACTCAGAAAACTACTTAAAGATGACGAAGGATTAGAAATCATCAATGTTCACGGCGAAGGATTCAGACTTTTAGTGAAAAATTAAGGACTAAACATCAAAAAACCTCAGAAATTTCTGAGGTTTTATTTGATATAAGGTTAAAATTATTTTATTTCCCTTCTTGACAAAAGATGTAATATTCTACCGCTCTAGCCTCTTTGAAATATTGTTTTATCCTTGCTAAATCCGCAGACGCAGACTGCTTGGTAAAGTAACTTCCCGCTAGAATTTTGTAATTTGGCCTTAACGAAGCATCTGTTATTGCTTTTATATTAGGAAACTTTGACCTAAAATACGCCTTCACTTCATTAGATTCCTCATTCGACTTCACTACCGCTACTTGTATCCTAAAACCCATAATCCTTGGGTTATCTCTACATATTTCCTCCGTAGTTTTTGGCTTATTATTTACCACGACCTTAGTCGTTGGCTTACTCTCAAGCTCATTCATCCTGTCGCACTTCTCCTCCAAATCACTCAACAAACCCTCCACCTTAGAATCCATAGTCATAGTCAGAACCGTCCCCTTCAAGGTGTCTTTCTTAACAACTTCCTGAGCATCAACAGTATAAAAACCCATCAATACGAAAAAACTTATTCCTTTTAATATCTTATTCATCAAAAAATATTTTTAGCAAAAATAAGACAAATAAAAATGATACCAATCATTGTTATTTAGAATTATTATAAATTGAAAGAAAATGACAAAATACATAAAAAGCTACTATTAAATTTGTGTTAAAGTATTATTTTTGCGGAATTGAATGTAAACTCAATAGTATTAACCCAAGATTATTTAAATGATTAGTTGGAGAAAGCATTACAAGAAAGTGTTGTTAGCAATTAGTTTGCTCTTAACAACCAGTGCTTCTATTTACGCCCAAGATCTTAAAGGAGACGCCAAAAAAGGGGAAACTCTTTTTAAAACCAATTGTTCTGCGTGTCACGCACTAGACAAACAAGTGGTAGGCCCTGCTCTAGGTGGCGTAGTAGACAGATTAAAAAAGGAACAAAATTTAGGTGTAGATTGGTTCCAAAAATGGATTAAAGACAATAAAGCATTAAGAGCGTCTGGAGACAAATATGCAAATGAAGTCTTTGAAAAATTCAAAAAAGTAGAGATGACTCAATTCCCGAGTCTTTCAGACCAGGATGTAGCAGACATTCTAGAATACACCACCAACCCTCCTAAAGTAGAACCAGCTGCTGAAGACGCAGCAAATTCACCTGAAGCACAAAAAGCCGCTCAAGAAGAAAAAAACCAATCTAGAATCATCTTGATTGCTCTTTTCTCTATCGCAGGACTTCTCCTTTGGGTACTCTTCAAACTTAGCCAACTTGTAAAACTTCAGAGAAAATCAGGAGAAATTTCTGAGCTTGATGCGACCAGAATCCACTCTCTAGGAGAATTCTATAACAAGTACCAAACTCTTGGCAAAACAGTAATGGCTGCATTAGCAATCATGGCGCTCTATGGCATTTGGAACTGGCTGATGTGGGTAGGCGTTTATAAAGGATATCAACCTGAACAACCTATCTATTTCTCTCACAAAATTCACGCCGGAGAAAACAAAATTGACTGTCAATTGTGCCACTCTAGTGCTAAATACGGAAAAGTTTCTGAAATCCCTTCTGTTAACGTTTGTATGAATTGCCACAAAGGTATCGCTGAATACAAAGGAAAATACATCGAAGAAGGTAAAACCAGAGATTTCTATACCGCAGAAATCAAGAAAATCTACGAAGCTGCTGGTTGGGACGAGGCTTCTCAGTCTTACACTGGTAAAACTAAACCTATTGAGTGGGTGAGAATTCACAATATGCCAGATTTCGTATACTTTAACCACGCTCAACACGTAGTAGCTGGTGAGCAAACCATCATCAAAGCTAAAAAAGTGGATGTAGTATGTAAAGCTTGTCACGGGGAAGTAAATGAAATGGACAAATTACAAATGGCCAATAACTTTACCATGGGATGGTGTATAGAATGTCACAGAACTACAGAAGTAGATATGACCAACGAGTATAACAAAGAATACTACCAAAAACTTCACGATAAATTGAAAAAACAATACGGTGGAGATACTAAAATGACCGTAGACGCTATCGGTGGTTTAGAGTGTGGTAAATGTCACTATTAATAACAGAAAATTAGAAGTATAAATGGCTTCAAATAAAATACAATTCAGAAGTATTCACGAACTTAAAGACCAATCGCTTAATGCGAATTTGGCAAAAAAAGAGTTTCAAAACGAAATTCCTGTGGATGAGTTCTTAGGTGATGCCGATAAAATGAACAATTCTGGAACTTCTAGAAGAGATTTTCTTAAACTTTTAGGATTCTCTACTGCAGCTGTTACTTTAGCAGCTTGTGAAGCTCCAGTAATTAAAACCATTCCTTATGTGGTAAAACCTCACAGCATTATCCCTGGTATTCCTAATTATTATGCATCAACCTATTTTGATGGATTCGACTTTGCTAGTGTTTTAGTTAAAACCAGAGAAGGTAGACCTATCAAAATAGAACCAAATCCTGCTGCGAAAGACCTTGGTAAAACCAATGCCAGAGCTCAGGCTAGTGTGCTTTCTCTTTATGATAATGATAAACTGAAACAACCAAAACTAGAAGGTAGTGATGCTACTTTTGACCAAGTTGATGATGTAGTAATCAAAGCTTTAGCAGATGCACAAGCTGCTAACAAAAAGATTGTAGTTTTATCTCATTCTTACCCTTCTCCTACTTTCAAAAAATTGTTTGGTGATTTCAAAACCAAATATCCTAACGCTGAGTTAGTAACTTACGATGCCTATACTTACGCTGCTGCTCTAGATGCAGCACAAGAGGTTTTCGGAAGCAGAGCTCTACCTGTATATGACCTTTCAAACTCAGAATTGGTGGTTTCTTTCCAAGCAGATTTCTTAGGAGATTACAACGCTTCTAGCCTTGAAACTTCTTACGCTGCCGCTAGAAAACCTAGCGAAAAAATGCTAAGACACGTACAAGTGGAGTCTAATATGTCTCTTACTGGGGCCAACGCAGATACTAGAATTATCCAAAAACCTTCAGCGGTTAATAAAACTTTAGTAGAAGTGTACAACGCCATCGTTGGGGGTGGCTCTTCTGATAAAGTAGCCAATGAAATCGCTAAAGAATTACAAGCCAAAGGCAGTAAAGCTGTTGTCTTTGCTGATGGCTCTAAAGCGGCTTATGTCTTAGCTCACTTAATCAATCAAAAATTAGGCTCTGTAGCTTTCACAGGTAAAGCGAATTTACTTAAAGAATATGACCACGCTAGATTTACAGAATTTTTAGCTTGGTTAAATGCAGGGCAAGTGGGGGTATTAGTTACCAACAACGTAAACCCTATCTATTCTCACGCCAAAGGTGCAGACTTCGAAAAAGCTCTTGCTAAAGTATCTACTTTAGTTGCTGTTACTGATAAGAAAAATGGTTTAGCTGACAAAGCTAAAGTGATAATCCCTTCTACTCATTGGTTAGAAAATTGGGCAGATATCGCTCCTCAAACGGGTGCATATTCATTAATTCAACCAACCATCCAAAAGATTTATAAATCTAGACAATTAGAAGATTCTCTATTGGTTTGGATGAATGGTAAAGGAAATGCAGCCAACAACTATTACGAATATTTGAAAGCTAATGCGCCTTCTATCTTAGGGGGTACTTCTTTCAATCAAGCTTTATATAATGGTTTCAATGCAGGAAACATTACCGCTAGCCTTTCTTACTCAGGTGGTGATGCTGCTAAAGCTACTTCAGATTTAAAAGCTTTCAAAGCGTCTGAACTAGAATTGGTTCTTTATACCAAAACAGCTATGGGAGACGGTACTCAAGCCAACAACCCTTGGTTACAAGAATTACCAGACCCTATCTCTAGAATGTCTTGGGATAACTACTTGACCATCTCTCCTAAAGATGCTAAAAAATTCGGCATTGAAAATGAATTAAATGCCAGAATGCAACTAGATGGTACTGTAGTTAACCTTAAAGTAAATGGGGTAACTGTAGAAAACGTACCTGTTTTCATCCAACCTGGGCAAGCAGAAGGTTCTGTAGGTTTAGCTCTAGGATATGGCAAAAAAGATTCTGGTAAAGTAGCTGAAGTAGGGGTAAATGCATATCCTTTATTTGATGGGTATAACACCATCGTTTCTGGGGTAACCATAGAAAAAGCAGATGCTGATGACCACGAATTTGCGGGTATGCAGCTTCAAAATACTTTGATGGGGCGTTACGAAATCGCTAAAGAAGTTTCTCTAGATACCTACCTTAAAGGGGATGTGAATGAATGGAATGCTCCTTTAAAAATGGAAACTCTTCAAGGTACATTGCCAATGGGCAAAGTAGACCTTTGGGATGCTTTTGATGATACAGACGGGCCGCACTTTAATCTTTCTGTAGATTTGAATTCTTGTACTGGCTGTGGAGCTTGTATTATTGCTTGTCAAGCAGAAAACAACGTTCCTGTTGTAGGTAAAGAAGAAATCAGAATGTCTAGAGATATGTATTGGTTAAGAATTGACCGTTACTATTCTGCTAAAGAAAAAATTGAAGTAAAAGAAGGTCTAGACAGAGGTCTAGATGTACCTAACCTATATGACATCTTAATCGAACCAAGCGAAAGCCCAGATGTAATCTTCCAACCAGTAATGTGTCAGCACTGTAATCACGCTCCTTGTGAAACAGTTTGTCCTGTGGCGGCTACCTCACACGGTAAGCAAGGTCAAAACCAAATGGCTTACAACAGATGTATCGGTACCAGATATTGTGCAAACAACTGCCCTTACAAAGTAAGAAGATTCAATTGGTTTACTTACAACTTGAATGATAAGTTTGATTTCCACATGAACAACGATTTAGGAAGAATGGTTCTAAATCCTGATGTAGTGGTAAGAACTAGAGGGGTAATGGAAAAATGTTCTATGTGTATCCAAATGACTCAAGCAACTATTCTAGAAGCTAAAAAAGAAGGCAGAAGAATTGAAGACGGCGAACTACAAACCGCTTGTTCTAAAGCTTGTTCTACGGGTGCCCTAAAATTCGGTGATATGAATGACAAATCATCTGAAGTAAGAGCATTGTTCAATGACAAGAGAAAATATGTATTGTTAGAAGAAATAGGCACTAAGCCAAACGTATTCTATCATACCAAAGTAAGAAACAGAAAAGAAAACAACGTTTAAATAATATAAATAGGTAAAACATGTCAGGACATTACGAAGCCCCTATTAGGGAACCGCTAATTATTGGTCACAAGACTTATCACGATATCACCGAAGATATTGCAAGACCTATCGAAGAGAGAGCCGGAAAACTCTGGTGGGTATCTTTCTGGGCTGCTCTAGTTCTTTTTATCTACGGATTTGGTTGTATTGCTTACACCATCGGTACAGGTATTGGAGCTTGGGGTCTTAACAGAACTATCAACTGGGGTTGGGATATTACCAACTTCGTATGGTGGGTAGGTATCGGTCACGCAGGAACCTTAATCTCTGCAGTATTATTATTATTTAGACAAAGATGGAGAATGTCTGTTAACCGTTCTGCGGAAGCGATGACCATCTTCGCTGTTGTACAGGCTGCTATCTTCCCTGTTATTCACATGGGTAGAGTTTGGGTAGGTTATTGGGTTTTCCCTTTACCCAACCAATTTGGTTCTCTTTGGACTAACTTTAACTCTCCTCTACTTTGGGACGTATTTGCAATCTCTACCTATTTCTCAGTTTCTACCGTTTTCTGGTTCATGGGACTTATCCCTGACTTTGCAATGATTAGAGATAGAGCTAAAACGCCTTGGACTAAAAAAATATATACTTTCTTAGCATTCGGTTGGGGTGGTAAAGCAAAACACTGGCAAAGATTCGAAGAACTTTCTTTGGTTCTTGCTGGTTTAGCAACACCACTTGTATTCTCAGTACACACTACCGTATCATTTGACTTTGCTACTTCAGTAATCAAAGGTTGGCACTCTACAATCTACCCTCCTTACTTCGTAGCTGGTGCAATCTTCTCAGGTTTTGCAATGGTACAAACCCTTCTATTGGTTGCTAGAAAAGTTGCACACCTAGAAGAATACATCACCATCTACCACATTGAGATTATGAACATCGTAATCATTGTAACTGGTGGTATGGTAACCGTAGCATACGCTGTAGAATATTTTATCGGTTGGTATTCTGGTTCTAGATACGAGGATTTCACATACTTATCTCCTGGTGCCGCTACCGGTCCTTACTGGTGGGCATTTTGGGCGCTAATTATCTGTAACCTTGTTGTTCCAGCTTCTTTCTGGTTCAAAAAATTAAGAACCAATATCATTTGGACTTATATCGTAGCATTAATCATCAATATCGGGATGTGGTTTGAGCGTTTTGATATCATCGTTATCAACCTCTCTAGAGACTACTTACCAGGTGCTTGGACCATGTTTAAGCCAACCATTATTGATGTTGGGGTATATTTAGGAACTATCGGGTTCTTCGGTGTATTATTCCTACTATACGCAAGAACATTCCCTGTAATTGCACAGGCTGAATTGAAATCTATTTTGAAAATCTCAGGTGAAACTTATAAAGCAAAAGAAGGAGATGAGCACCACTAAAAGAATATACGGACTTTACGGCGATGACGATGATTTGATGCACGGCGTAAAAGCATTTAGAGATAAAGGCATTGAAATTGCCGAAGTTTATACTCCATTTCCAGTTCACGGTCTTGACAAAGCTCTTGGACTAAAGAAAACTAGAATTTCTGACGCTGCATTTATCTATGCTTGCTACGGAGTTTCTATCGGAGCGTTAGCTACTTGGTATATGATGAACCATGATTGGCCACAAAACATCGGGGGTAAACCTGCTTTTTGGTGGGCTAAAAACATGCCCGCATTTGTGGTTCCTATGTTTGAATTGATGGTATTCTGTGCCGCTCACATGATGTCTCTTACTTTCGTTATTAGAAATAAGATGTATCCTGGTGCTCCTGCACAAAACCCAGACCCTAGAACTACTGATGATAAATTCTTAATTGAATTTGTTTCTAATGATGTAGAAACCATCAAACAAATGTTAATTGATACTGGAGTTGAAGAAATAACAGTAAAAGATGCGTAACATGAAGAATATTGTAAAAATAACAACCATCTTAGGAGTGACTGCATTAGCACTCAACTCTTGTGGACCAAAAGATAATCCACCTTTGGTTTATTTTCCTGATATGTATTTTCCTGTAGCTTATGATCCACTTTTAAAAGTGCAATCTAAAGATGACGGACACTACACAGACCACGAAAACGAAATTCCTTTGTTCAAGGAAAACGCTGGCGCTACAGCACTTTCTCCAGTTGAAGGTACAGTTCCTCAAAACAAAGAAGGTCTATTACCAGAAGATAAATTGCCTAAAACTACCGAAGAATATACTGCATTGTATGATGCTTCTAAAGCAATTACTTCTTCTCCTCTTGACCCTAAAAATGTCACTAAAGATATAGAAAGAGGTAAAAAAATGTACGAACATACTTGTGCCGCTTGCCACGGTGTTAATGGAGATGGGCAAGGTCCTATCGTACAAAGTGGTGCTTACTCTGGTGTTCCTGCTTATAAAGACAGAGAAATCACAGTAGGATCTGTACATTATGTAATTACCAATGGTAGAAACCTAATGGGCTCTTATGCAGGTCAATTAACCCCTGCTGACAGATGGAGAGTGGCAATGTATATTATGAGCGCCTTTAAAGCGCCAGCAGCAGCACCCGCTCCTGCAGCTTCTACTACACAAACCAATACTAAATAATTAAAACAGAAAAAAATGTATAGTTTTTCACCAAAATTAAGATTATATTCTATCATACTAATCGTTACTGGATTGGTGTTGTTCGGTATTGGTTATGCTATGAACCACAGTCTAGACGATGTAAAAATTACGGAAATGATGGAAGCCGTTCATCATGGCTCAGACCACCATATTCCAACCAACTCTGCGGAAACCATTGGTCCTCAAGATCAAGCAGCTCATCTAGAACATGCTACTCACCAAGTACACAATACCCCGTATGCCGCTTTATTAACGGCTGCTATGCTATTCTTCGGAATTAGTGCTTGTGCTTTGTTCTTCTTGTCTATACAGCACGCTGCTCATGCAGGCTGGTCTGTTATTGTAACGAGAGTAATGGAGGCTGTAGCTTCTTACATCCCTGTGGGTGGTGCCATCCTATTAATCCTTACTTTCTTAAACGTAGGAGGTATAGCGCACCTTTACCACTGGATGGACCCAGAATTAACCAACCCAGATTCTCCTCACTTTGATGTTATTCTTTACGAAAAATCTAAATTCTTAAATATTCCTTTCTACATTGTTAGAATCCTTATCTATGTAATTGGAGCATCTTTCTTCGTTTGGAAAATCAAAAAATTATCTAAGAAATTAGACGAAACAAAAGCTAGAAGCGACTACAAAGCTCTTTATAACTGGAGCATTGGCTACATCGCTTTCTTCGGATTTGCATCTGCTGCTTGGGCTTGGGATTTCTTAATGTCTATTGACCCTCACTGGTACTCTACCCTTTACATTTGGTATTCTATGGTAAGTACTTTATCTAGCGCAGTAGCTGTAATTATTTTAGTAGCTGTTTACTTAAAGAAAAAAGGTGTTTTACGTAAATTCAATGATAACCACTTGCACGACCTTGCAAAATTCTTATTTGCAACCAGCCTATTGTGGACTTATCTTTGGTTCGACCAATTCATGTTATATTGGTACGCAAACATACCTGAAGAAGTAAGATATTTCTTCGACAGATTCGCATATTATAAATATACCTTCTTACCAATGCTTATCATCAACTTCTTATTGCCTCTATTGGTATTAGTAAGTTCTAGCATCAAAAGAAATTACAAAGTAGTAACTACTATGGCTGTTTTGGTTATTTTAGGACACTGGCTAGATTTCTTTAATATGGTAATGCCAGGTACAGTAGGACCTTTCTGGGACAATGCTTACACTGCACTATTAGTAATAGGAGCTTTCCTTTTCATGGTCGGTTTATTTGTTTTTGTAGTCATGACGGCTTTAACAAAACTAAAACTTATCCCTACCGGAAATCCTCTTGTTCACGAATCAGAAATATTCGAATACCCTTTTTAATTATTTGTAAATAATTGATATAAAATCCCGGCTTTTAGTCGGGATTTTTTTGTTTAGTTATCACTAAAAATTTTTACCTTTGAATAAGCGAGCAAAAGCAGGCGTTCACAGTGTATAGCCTCGCACGAAAAAACCTTGAGTAGGCAAATCCGAAAAAGTTGAGCGGGATTGTACAGCTACAAGTACAACGACAAACGAGGAAAAAGCTTAATAAACTTTTGACGAAGGATGCGGGCGAAGCCCAGAACTTCAGGAAACCGGAATGTCTGACTACGGCGCTAGATTTTATATGCCTGATATCGGAAGGTGGGGAGTTGTAGATCCGCTGGCAGAACAATACAGAAGGTGGTCACCTTATAATTATGCAGTAAATAATCCTATAAAGTTTATTGATAAGGATGGTTTAGAACCAGAAGAAGGTGGAGATCCTATTAATGGCGTAAAAATTAATTTTACTAACTCTAGCAGCCCTGTTTCTACATATCATGCTCAATTTAATTTTTATGATTATGATAGCTTAACTCCGATTGACGATTTGTATTCTTCAGAACTTATGATTGAGACTCGAAATGTTAACCTTGTTAGTAATAAAAATGATACATGGAAAGTTCTTACAATGATTACCACAGCAAATGAAGCATATGAAAATGGTGCAATCTCTACAAATTATGAGTTTCAAATATCTAAAGATAGTAAAGGTAATGTAAGTGTAGAGGGCATTGTTACAATAATTATTGCATCTGGAACTGGTTCTGTAAGTAAAGGAATTGCTATAAACGCAAATGGAGAGGGTAAAATAAAAGGAATTGGCATTGGGGCAAGCCTTTCCTTTAATTATAGTGAGAATGTAAATATAAATGGTGCTAATAAGACATTGATATACAAAATCAAAGCAATGTATAAAAATAAAAAAATTGTTGGCTATGTACTTGTTCCATATAATTCAACTTCAAAAAAATCACGTTTTAATAAACATAAAGGAGGTTATTATTTAGTTGAATTTAATAATATGGAGACCGATTCAGGAAATTCTTGGGGAGACGAAGATGATTCTGAAGTTTACTATAATATTAATCATTTTATTGAGAGTAAAGTAAAACCTAAAGATGAAAGATGAAAAAATATAATTTAAAATTTTTAATAGGCTTAATTGTATCATTCATAGGAAGTGTAATTGCTATTACATTATCCATGGAAAAAGATACTACCTTTGCGTTATCAAGAGCTATTTTTTCTTGTTTTTTTATGTCAATATTATTCTACCTTGTTTTTATTTATAAGGATAAATATAAATAAATTACTGGCACTACCCCAGATTATTATGACATAAGCAAATAAAATTTGCAAAACTTTATGGGGTTTTCTTAGGCATATAAACCCCCACGATATCGCATATTTGCAATCCGTGCCTTTACATTTGCTAATAATTACTTTAAAAAAATGAAAAACAACAAAATCGTTGTTGCTTTTTTATACCTTTAATAAAAATTTATTAGGTCAACAAAATCCTGAGACATATGGTGTAATCATAGATTCTAATAAGTGTTTGTCACGGATTGCAAATCCGCGACTTCGGGTTAATACCAAAAACAAATGATAAAGGTAAAAATTAATGATATAGTAGTAGGTTCAATTTTGCTGTTTTTTTTAGGGGGAATTTATTATTTGGCTAATGATTCTACGAAAAGTACGAATGCGATTATTAATTCTAGAGTTAAGGGGTTGTATAGAGATCGCAGCAATCACGGACAAGGCACTATTTTGATGAGTGATGGAAAAAAAATCCCTATTAGAGATGATTTTTACTACAAAATAAAAATTGGAGATAGTTTAGTCAAAGAAAAAGGAAAACTTACATTAAAAGTAATTAGAAAAGATTCAATATTTAATTTTAATCTAGATAACGACAACGCCACTCAATGAGTGGCGTTGTTTATTCTATATTTATTAGTCACGATTTAATCTGATAGTTAATATTTTTGACCCAGCTCTCCGAAGTTTATAACTTCGGAGAAAATAAAAAAACGGCTAATAAAGTTGGCAACTTAGAGCAACAAAAAAAAATGAATTTTGGAATTATCGTAATTATGATGAGTAAGTTTGACTCAAAGTCATAGAATGCGACATCGGGTATCATTTTATCTCTCAATGCCTAACTAAATCACTCTGCCACTCTCCCACTCTCCAATTCTCCCACTAACCCACTCTCCCATTATACCACTCAACCACTCGCATCACCCATCAATCATCAATCATCACTAATAGACCAGCCATATCAAAGGCTATCCCCAGTCAAATCAAAGGAAGGGTTGTAGTATAGTTGTAGTATAGTTCTAGTATAGAAAAGTCTAGTCAAAGGAATGTCTTAGTCTAATCTCCTCCTAGCCCAAGGAAAGGATAAGCAAACACCAAACCCCAGAAAATCATATCACCCCAAAAAACACCTGTATATCTTCCCAATGCAAAACCCAAACGATAAGAAAGAATAAACAAAGCCTGCTATTAATCCCCTTGTGGAAAACCCTCTTAAATAATTATTACCTATGTCTTCAGATTTTTATATTTTTGTATTAAAATTATCAATAAATGAAACGTTTCTTTATACTTACAATTTTATCGGCTCTATTTCTTATAAGTTGTAAAAAAGACGCTGTAGATGGTGAAAGCACCAAAGCTTTCCAAGAAAGCATCAATGACATGACATCATCTCTCCCTACTCTTCAGCAGATTAAATTCAATGAAGCTCTATATATCCTAAAAACTTTCGGTGTAGAAGCCGATGGTGACTTAGCAGAACTGAAAGCCCTTGCCCAATTACTAGATGGCAAAAAAGTTCCAGAAATCTTCGCTATGGCAGACCAAGTAGCCCAAAAAAATGGCATTGCTTGGGCCAGTAACGCTCCTCCTTCTCTAGGTGAAATGAACATCTTCCAAAACATTACCCCTTCAGAAAGAGACCCTAATGATATTGTTGCCACATCTATTCAAATTAATATACAAGCTGCCTCTATAGACAGTATTGTAGGTGCTAAAGCCATGATGGTAATCCCTAGATTATTAGACGCCAGCGGAAACAGAGTAGAATTTGATAAAGCAGCTCTAGAAACCATCATGACCATATCTAGTCAAGGAGAAAAACTACTGACTTCTAAAAACTTAATGCAAAGCAATTCATTCAAAGGTTTTTATGTAAAGTTTGAGTCTCTGCCTAAAGATAAAATCATAGATGATAAAATAGACATCAAAATCACGGTAAAAACTTCTAAAAAAGTGCTAGAAATGACCAAAATGGGTGTACCCATCAACGGAAAAGCATTGCTAAACCCAGTAGTTACTGAAGAATCTACAGAAATTACCGACCCTAATGCCATCAATCCTGATGACTCAGAAAATCCAGATGCACCAAAAGTCTTAGGAGACCCTAAGAATACCGTAGTGAACTTCTTGAGCAGCCTTAATTCACAAAACTTAAAAGGCGCATACAGTCAAGCTGAAAACCCAAATTGGGGAAGTTATGACAGTTTCTCTAATCCTAACTCTGGTTTTGGTGCGGTAAAAAAAGTAGAAGTAAAAAGCGTAGATACCAAAGCCAATGCTAACAATACAGCAAGTGTAAATGCGACCTACACCGTAACTGACAAAAATGGAAACACTACAGATTTAGACGTTTCCTACGGCCTAAAAGCTACTGACAACGGCTGGAAGATTACCAGCTACAAAATCAATTCTTCTCAGAAAAAATAAATCAAAAAAAGTAATTATGGCTTCTCATACATTAATTGAAAAATTAGAAAAAACTATAGAAAATATCCCAGATTTCCCCATCGAAGGAATTCAGTTTAAGGACATTACTCCTATTTTTCTAGACCCGAAATTGTATGAAGAAGTCATAGAAGACTTAGCCAATTTTAGCCGCGGAAAAGTAGATGTAGTCTGTGGCATAGAAAGTCGTGGCTATCTTTTCGGGATTGCTATTGCCGTGGCGCTAGAAGTTCCATTTGTCTTGATTAGAAAAAAGGGGAAACTACCCCCACCTTTTGTTTCAGAAAAATACGCTCTAGAATACGGTACTGCCGAAATAGAAATGAAAACAGGCCAACTAAAACCTGGCCAAAGAGTCCTCATTCACGATGATTTGTTAGCCACTGGCGGCACTACAGAGGCAGCAGCCAAATTGGTAGAAAAACAAGGCGCTATTGCCTCTCAGTTTAGTTTCTTAATCGGTTTAAAGGATTTACACGGAGAAAAAAAACTAGAACAGTTTAATGCCGAAGTGTATAGTATTCTTAATTATTAGTTTTCTTAAGTTCTGCTCTTAATTCATTGATTTGTTCCTGAAGTTTAATCAGTTCTGATTTACCAGAATCTGGCGCATAGTGCCATCTTATCTCTATATTTTGATTGAGAGAGTCTGCCTCTTTTAGGATTTTGTTATCTACAAAACTTTGGTCATTCAAGATGGTAATGTCTAGATAGTTTTTACCATTCTCCTCTTTAGATTTGTATTTTACGATTTCTATTTCAGGATGTTTTTTCTGAATAAGAGCTACATATTGGTCTGCGCTTTCTTTAAGTTTTTCATTATTAAATTTTTTTATGGTAATTAAAACACTCGGAAACAAAACCAAAATAGACGCTACAGTCACTATCCATATATATTTTTTGTTTCGTCTTTCCACTTTTTCTAAATAATATTTTTGGAACCCTAGAACAATACTCAGAATCCAAGTGCCAATTCCTATAAAAACACAATTAATCAAATAGAAATACATACCCCCGAAGAAAAAATCAAAATTAAGATGTGCTATCCCAAAACCTGCTGTGCAAAGCGGAGGAATACATGCTGTAGAAACCGCCACACCAGCAATTACTTTGATGGCTTCTTTTCTGATAATCCCGAGAAACCAAGCAAAACCACCAAAAAGTGCTAGCATACAATCGAAAATAGTGGCTTCTTTGAAGGCTTCTAACTGAGAGGTTTCCGAATCAAAAGGAGAAACCACAAAATAAATGGTAGAAGCTATTAAACTGGTTACAATCATAATTCCCCAGTTTTGCAAACTCTTTTTTACCAAGTCTTTGTTATGAATAGACAACCCGAATGACAAACCCACCACAGGCCCCATCAGCGGTGAAATGAGCATTGCCCCTATTACTGCTGCCTGAGAATTAATATTAAGACCAATACAGGCAATCACCATAGAAATCACCAAAAGCCAAAGATTATGTCCCCGAAAGTGTGTACCTTCTTCTATTTCCGCATAGGTAAACTCTTCGCTTTCTTCTTTAGGAAGGATAATAGTTCTTAGCAATCGGGTTTTTAGCATTTTTCTAAATTTTCTCAAAAATAATAAAATATGATGACTAATTTTTGTAATTTTATAAAGGATTTGTTTTTATGAGAAGATTATCAGCACTTTACAAAAGAATTGCCGTACTTACCTTGGCGATTGTTATTTTCATCATTTTCGGTACTGTAGGCTTTATGCATTCCGAAGGATTAAACCTACTAGATGCTATTTGGTATAGTGTGATGACTCTTACTACGGTAGGATTTCAAGTGCCTAATAATTTTTCTGACGAAGGTAAAATCATTACCATTTTCTTAATGCTCTTTGGGGTAGGCGCTGTTTTATATGGTCTTACTGCTTTGGCATTAGAAATATTTAGTGGAAACATTGGCAAAGAATATAAAATTAACATCATAAAAAAAAGGATGAAAAATCTAGAAAATCATATCATTATCTGTGGCTTTGGCAGAAATGGAAGACAAGCCGCTAGGAAATTAATTCTTCATAAAAAACCATTTGTCATCATTGATAAAAAGCCTTTAGAAAATAGAGATGATGAATTTGCAGATACTATTTTCATTCACGGAAATGCCATAGAAGATGAAGTATTAAAAAAAGCGGGCATAGAAAAAGCGGTGGGCATTATTGCTTCTCTTCCATCAGATGCAGATAATTTATTCATAGTAATTTCTTCTAAAGAACTAAACCCTAATATTAAAGTCATTAGCCGCGCTTCTAATAGCAATACCATTAAAAAACTAAAAACCGCTGGTGCAGAAAACGTAATTATGCCAGATAAAATTGGGGGCGAGCATATGGCTTCTCTTCTCATAACGCCCGATATTGTAGAATTTGTAGACCACATTACACTAGAAGGAACCAAACAGATAAACGTGCTAGAGATTTATACCAATCGACTTCCGGGACATTTTATAAACAAGAAAATAGAAGATTTACAAATTTTCCCTAAAACGGGTTGCAAAATTGTAGGCTACAAAGATGCTCATGGTAAATACATCATCAATCCTGACGAAAGTAAAAGCATAGAAGCCAACTGCTGTATTTTTGCATTGGGACAACCTCAGCAGATTGAAAAATTACAAAAAATCTATCCCCAAGATTTACCTTAAATACAACAAAAAAAATTAATCTAAAAACCACTGAAAATAAATATTGTATATCACAGCAGAAACTATTATTTTTGCAGTTCAATTTCAAAAATTATGACAGATAAGCATAAAAGCAAAAAAGAGCTAGAAAACGAAGGAAAAGAAACAGTAGAGATTTTTCAGGATCTAGACCAAGGGGCTCTTAAAACAGAAATGTTCATTGAAAAATACGCAAAACAAATCGGTATTGTTTTCGGTCTTTTAGTAGCTGGTGTATTGGGATATTTTGCCTACCAACAATTTATCACCAATCCTAAAAACGAAGAAGCAACCCTTAGCTACCTAGCTGCACAAAAAAATCTTTCTGAAGGAAAAGACGAAGCTGCTTTAGGAGGTAAATCTGCTGCAAACCCAGGTTTCAAAGGAACTTTTGAAGAATTTGGAAGCACTCCAGCTGGTAAATTATCTGCTTATAATGCAGGTTTACTAAAATTCAAAGAAGGTAAATATCAAGAAGCCTATGATTTATTAGACAAATTCAGCTCAGATAATAAGATTTTAATGGCTCTTAAATACGGCGCAATGGGAGACGCTTTGGCTAATCTTAATAAACCAGAAGATGCTCTTTCTATGATGGATAAAGCTGCTAATGCATCTGATGACGCGTACACTGCCTATTATTTTAATAAAAAAGCAGGATTGTTAGCTCTTGCTCTTAAAAAAAATGCTGAGGCTAAAAAATATTTTTCAACCATAGAAGAAAAATACCAAGATTATGACGGAGGAGCTTCTGAAGCATACATAGAAATGGTAAAAAACTTTTAAAAATAAACAATGGCAACTGTAAATCTTTCGGATTACAAACCATTACAAATTACAAATGCTGATTCTTTTAGAATCGGCATTGTTGTTTCTGATTGGAATGATTTTGTAACCTACAACCTAAGAGACGCTGCTCTAGAAATACTAGAAAAAGAAGGCGTAAAAAAAGAAAATATAGACGTTTTCTCTGTTCCTGGTGCATTCGAACTCAGTTTTGCTTGTATGCAACTTTGTGTAGCAGAAAATCACGATGCTGTAATCGCTATAGGAAACGTGATAAGAGGAGAAACTCCTCATTTTGATTACGTTTGCAGTGCTGTAGCGCAAGGCATTAAAGATTGCAATGTGATGACGGATGTGCCTGCTATTTTCTGTGTACTTACAGATGACACCAAAGAACAATCCATCGCCAGAAGTGGTGGCAATCTAGGCAATAAAGGTGTAGAAGCTGCCGTTACAGCACTTAGAATGATTGAATTTAAGAGAAATTTGAAATAATTTTTATTTATTTTAAAAGTCTTAAATTTAGAATCTTAAACTCAAACATATTGAAATGTACCTACAAAAAATAAAACCTTTCCTTGGCCTAGGAATTCTTTACCTCATCGTTTCATTTCTTTTGAGGTTAGTTTTTGTGCTACACCCAATCACTACAGACCATTTTAGCATAGGAGATATTTTAAAAGTGGCTTCTATTGGCTTGGTCAGTGATATCTTCGTTTTTACGATTGCTAGTGGTTTTTTGGCACTCTATTTTCTATTTTTATCCAATGGAAAATACGAAAATCCATACGGGAAAATCATTTTAGGAGGTTTCATTGCTGCATTTTTGTATGTTTTACTTACTCCAAATAATATTTTCAAACAATACGGAGGAAGTGTAAGCGAAATTGTACTCATTTTTTTAGGGCTAAAAACTTTCCTTTTCGCTTTGATGTATTTTTTGCCAAAACAAAAGCTTAAAATCAGAAACTCTTTGTATTTTATCACCTTATTTTTGTATGTTCTACTTATTATCTTCAATGCAGTAAGTGAATATTTTTTCTACAATGAATTTGGGGTACGTTACAATTTTATTGCTGTAGATTACCTCATCTACACCAATGAAGTAATAGGAAATATTATGGAAAGCTACCCAATAGTTCCTTTATTTTCCATCATCTTTTTAATTACGGCCACCATCACTTGGCTTATTTATAGAAAAACAAAAAAAAGTTTATTAGAGCTTCCTAATTTCAAACAGAAGCTTGTTTTACTAGGAAGTTTTATTGTTTTAGTATTGATAAGTATTTTCTTTATCCCAAAACTTTCTTATGACAAAGGAAATACTTTCAAAAAAGAAATTGCATCCAATGGTCTGTTTAAATTTTATGAAGCTTTCACCAATAACACTTTAGATTTCTTTAAATTTTATCCGAATATTGATGGGAAATTAGCAGAAAACAAAGTGCTTTCAGCTTTGGGAACAACTAGTTTAGATAGAAAAATTGTCGCTGAATTACAACCAGAGCAGCATAAAAACGTTGTACTCATTTCTATCGAAAGCCTTTCGGCAGATTTTATGAAATTCTACGGAAATCGTGATAAAATAACCCCTTTCTTAGATTCTTTGGCACAGCAAAGCTTATTTTTTACCAATCTTTATGCCACTGGCAATCGTACTGTTCGTGGCTTAGAAGCACTTACACTTTGCATTCCGCCAACTGCGGGAGAAAGTATTATTAAAAGAGAATCAGAAAATAAAAATAAATTCACTACTGGAAACATCTTTAAATCAAAAGGTTACACCACCAAATTTTTATACGGAGGTTATAGCTATTTTGACAATATGAAAGATTTTTTCGGTGGCAATGGTTATCAAATTGTAGATAGAGATAATTTTAAACCAGAAGAAATTACTTTTGCCAACGTTTGGGGAGTCTGTGATGAAGATATGGCCAAAAAAGCAATCTCTGAAATGAACAAAGATGCCAAATCTGGAAAACCATTTTTTCATCATTGGATGACGGTTTCTAACCATAGACCATACACTTATCCGGAAGGTAAAATTGACATTCCGCCAACTTCTAAATCTAGAAATGGTGGTGTAAAATACACCGATTATGCTCTTAAAAAATTCTTTGAAATGGCAGCTAAACAAGATTGGTACAAAAACACCGTTTTTGTAATTGTAGCAGACCATTGCGCCTCTAGTGCTGGCAAAACAGAGCTTCCAATGGACAAGTATAGAATTCCTGGGATGATTTTTTCTCCAGGTTTTGTAGAGCCTCAAAAATTTAGAACGATCGCATCACAAATTGATATAATGCCTACTCTTTTTGGGTTGCTCCATTTTAATTATCAATCAAAATTCTTAGGACAAGATGTTTTTTCTAAAAATTATGTCCCTAGAGCTTATATTGCTACTTATCAAGACTTAGGGTTTGTAAAAGACAATTTTTTAACCGTAATTTCTCCTACCAAAAAAGTAAAACAATACCAGCTCATTCAAAAAGAAAGTTCGTCTTTAATACATGAGTACAATATTTATTTCACCGAAAATCTACTGCCTAAAAACCCTAGAAAAGATCTAGAAACAGAAACTATAGCTGCATACCAAGCCACAAGTTTTTGGTTAAAAGAAAATAAACTTGATAAATAAATTTTTATTAATTTTATAAAATTCAAAAACACAAAAATTATGAAATGGACAAACGATAGAGCAGATAATGTAGATGACAGACGCGGTACCGGCGGTGGCGGTGGCGGTATGCTGGTTGGCGGTGGGCTTGGCACCTTAATTATTGCTGCAATAGTCTTTTTTTTAGGAGGTGACCCTTCTTCAATTTTAAGTGGAGGTGTAGAAAATTCTGCCCCTACTGAACAAAGACAACTTTCAGAAAATGAACTTCAGATAAGAGAATTTGTAAGAATGCTTTCTGAAGAAAATAACCAAACTTGGGAAAAAGTCTTCGCAGAAAATGGAATGCAGTATAAAGAACCTCAGATAGTGCTCTTCGAAAATGTAACACAATCTGGATGTGGCACTGCACAAGCTGCAATGGGACCATTCTATTGCCCCGCAGACCAAAAAGTGTATATGGACATGAGTTTTTTTAGTGAATTGCAGCAAAAATTTGGCGCAAAGGTTACAGAATTTACCATCGCCTATGTAATGGCACACGAAATTGGTCATCACATCCAAACTTTATTAGGGACTACACAACAAGTTGATAAATTGCGCAGAAGCGGACAATACTCTGAAGCGGAAATGAATAGAGTTTCTGTAGCTACAGAATTGCAAGCAGATTTCTACGCTGGGCTTTGGGCTAAACAAACCAATAATAGAGAAAACTTCTTAGAACCTGGCGATATCGAAAGTGCCATGGAAGCTGCAGCTGCTGTAGGTGATGACAATATCCAAAAAAGAAGCGCAGGCTACGTGAACCAAGAAGCCTTCACGCACGGTAGTTCACAACAACGTGTAGAATGGTTTATGAAAGGGTATAACTCTGGTGATATAAGACAAGGCAATACTTTTGATCAGCTTTTGAGAAGATAACCCATTGAAAACACACCCTTTGTTGATTCCCAAAAATGTAATATTATCAATTTCAATTATTGGTTTAGTTTTCACGTTGGTAGGTTCTTTATTAAAATTATCACATTGGCACATTGGAGTTATTACACCTAATATTCTTTTGTCAATTTCAATTGTTTTTAAACTCTTATCAATATTTGTAGTTTTATTAGATATTGTAAAAAATCCGATAAAAAATAAATTAATGTGGATTATTCCCTTATTTTTTGTGGGAAATTTAGTCGCGATAATTTATCTCATTAATAGAGGAACTCATCTAAGAAAAGCCATAAGATAAAAACAAAATCCCGAAAATTTCGGGATTTTTTATGTTTACATGGTAATTGCTATTTCTTTTTCTTGTTTAGATACTCATAATATAGAATACCCTTTACAATTTCGGGATAATCTGTATCTTTATTGGTATAGAATTGTTCTAATAATGCTAAGCTATTTTCAGCAACATCAGTATCCAAAATCTCAAGTTTTTTCCTTACTTGTGAGCTATCATATGTGGTTCCAGAAATAATACTTCCTTCTTCTGAGATTCTAAAAATAAAAGTATCTGGATTATAACTACCTTTACCCTTTAAAAAAATTGGAGATCCTTTTCCTTCAATTTTTAAAATAATATCATCTAAATGCTGAACATCATAATCAGCCTGAAACTCTACCATTATGTCATCAAATTTAACTCTTACGGTAGTTTTTTTATCTTTTTTGACGATAATTGAAGCCGTGTAAGCCTTATTAGATGTCCATTTTACAAAACCATAGCTATCAATACCACAATTCTGAGAAAAAACAAATAAAGAAAAAAATAGAAATAAAAGAATAGATTTTTTTTTCATGACTTAACAATTTAATTATTTAAATATACAATTTTTTATTAAATCACATTATTTATAAAAATAATAATAAATTTACTAACAATTATTACAACATTTCTATTAAATTTCTCTATGTGCTAATTAAATTCACAATAAATTATATCATTTACAAACAGCTTTCATGGCATCTTCTATATTTCCAGGTGCACTTACAATTTTCATAAAAGTTCCCATGGTTAAATTTGGCCAATGCAAAGCAATTCTATATCTGCCATTCAACATGGTAGCTTTATTATCTTGTAGGATAATTTCATAAGGCATCGCTGCGATATTGCTTTCACCAATTGTAGGTAAAAATTTGGCTTCACCTAAGTTTGGGCTAATTAATGCTATGCCATAAACAGCCACTTTGTTTCCTTTAAAAACCTGTTTATATACCAATTTTGTTCCACCACTTCCTACTTTTAAATTTTTTTCTATTGTTTGAACGCCTTCATCAAAAGAAGAAAAAGTATTTAATGTAATCGGGTCGGTGAAGTAAGGCATCATAGCTTTGTAATGATATTTTTGTAATTCAGCAGCGCTTAAAGAACCACCGAATCCTCTATTTTCATTACCTAATGCAGATAAAGCAGACGTAAAATCATTATCTACTTTATTAAGAACTCCAGAATATTTGGCATATTCTCCTCTTAAATAAGCATTAAAAATGTATTCAGGATTTAAGTAAGTAATTGTAGTTCCTTCTGTATTGCTAATTAAACCCACTTTTAGAACAGAAGCAAGAGCTCCTCTATCTTTTATTTTAAGTGTGGTTTGCTGTAAATCATTTCTTGTAAAAACAAGAACTTTTAGTGTAGCTTTTCCTTCAGGACTGTAGCTTCCTATCAAATCAAAATCCTTAGCTTTTAAAGTAGACTGTACTACCGAAGCTGTTTTGGAAATATTGTCTTTATAGACTCCTACCTTAATGTAAGGTGATAAACCTTGAGCCGAAATTTGTGAAAAAATAAAACTCAAGAGAACAGAAAAAATGGATAAGAATTTTTTCATTTGGATAAAATATTTAAAGGTTACTTTTCATCTAGTGAAGTAACTTTTCATATTTTTAACAAATGTATTAACAAAAAGGATTAGCTAAGAGATGATTTTAATCATAAGTATTGTATTGATAAATATGATTTTATGAAAATTTATTTTAAATATTTAAAAAACTCCCACATCACAATTCCGCCACAAACCGAAACATTAAGAGAATGCTTAGTTCCCAACTGTGGAATTTCGAGACACTCATCTAAATCCGTCAAAATTTCGTCGGAAATTCCATCCACTTCATTTCCTAACACCAAAGCATATTTTTTAGTTTTATCAATTTCAAAATCTGTAATCATCACAGAATTGGTAGTTTGTTCTATTCCTAAAACTTCGTATCCCAAAGTTTTCAAATCTATTACGGCTTCTTTCACATTTTCATAATATTGCCAATCTACACTTTCTGTAGCGCCTAGCGCAGCTTTATGAATTTCTCTATGAGGTGGCCTCGGAGTAATACCACATAAAATAATTTTTTCTACCAAAAAAGCATCGGCTGTTCTGAAAGCTGCACCTACATTATGCATACTTCTCACATTATCTAAAACCACCACCAACGGAACTTTCTCCGTTTTCTTGAAAGTTTCTACATCTATTCTTCCTAATTCTTCTAATTTCAGTTTTTTGGTAGGCTGCATTTTCGTATTTTTGGCAAAATTAATTTTTAAACACAAAGCACACAAAGATTTTGTACAAAGAAGACTAAATTTTTAAAATTTTCTGTAGATATCTCTAAAACATAAGTTCGAAATGTTCAAATCTATGTAAAAAATATTATGGCAAAGAAAGAAACTCCGTTAATGACTCAGTACAACACCATCAAGGCGAAATATCCAGATGCGCTATTGTTGTTTCGGGTAGGAGATTTCTACGAAACTTTCGGACAAGACGCCATTGCCACTTCCCAAATTCTAGGAATTGTTCTCACCAAACGTGCCAATGGAGAAGGTCACATAGAATTAGCTGGTTTCCCGCACCATTCTGTAGATTCTTATTTGCCAAAATTGGTAAGAGCTGGAAAACGCGTTGCCATTTGCGACCAATTAGAAGATCCCAAAATGGTGAAAGGAATCGTAAAACGCGGTGTTACAGAATTGGTAACTCCAGGTGTTACGTTTAATGAACAAGTTCTTAATTCCAAGAAAAATAACTTTTTGCTTTCTCTTCACAAAGAAAAAGAGAAATACGGAATAGCTTTGGTAGATGTTTCTACCGGCGAATTCTTAGTGGCGGAAGGAAATCTAGAGAAATTATTGCATATTGTTCACACTTTTGACCCTTCGGAAATTATTTATCAAAGAACTGCCGAAATTCCTTCACAACTCAAAAATAAAAACTGTTTCAAACTAGAAGATTGGGCTTATCAATATAATTTTGCTTACGAAAAACTCAATACACACTTCAAAACCAAATCGCTAAAAGGTTTCGGGATTGAAGAACAAAAATTGGGAATTACTGCTGCAGGAGCTATTTTCGCTTATTTAGTAGAAGATACACATCACGCTCTTCTACAGCACATCACCAAAATACAGAGCATTCCGCAAGATGATTATTTAATGATGGATAATTTCACGCTAAGAAATTTAGAAATTGTACATTCTAGTAATTTTCAAGGAAAATCTTTGCTCGATATTATTGATAAAACTTCCACCGCAATGGGAGGAAGATTGCTTCGTAGAAGATTGATTTTGCCACTGAAATCCGTTAATGAAATCAACCGCAGACTTTCTTTGATTGAGTTTTTTAATAAAGAAGATTCTTTAAAATTTGAAATCCTCGATTTATTAAAAGGAATTTCAGATTTAGATAGATTAATTGGAAAGCTCGCAGCCGAAAAAATTTCTCCGAAAGAACTCGGATATCTTCGTCAGAGTTTAATTAATATTCAGAAAATCAGAGAATTACTGAGTTCTCATCACGATGTTTTGGCTTGGCTAGAACCCCTCAATAATTTAGAAGAACTCATTTCATATCTTCAAAATCATTTGAACGAAGAATTGCCTGTAAACCTCAACAAAGGAAATGTCATCAAAGCCGAAGTTTCGGAAGAGCTCGATAGATTGAGAAATTTACAGAGTAAAGGCAAGGGTTTCCTAGATGAAATGTGCCAAAGAGAAATCGAAAGAACTGGAATTTCATCTCTGAAAATTGATTTTAACAACGTTTTTGGCTATTACATTGAAGTTAGAAATACGCATAAAGACAAAGTTCCTGAAGATTGGATCAGAAAACAAACTTTGGTTAATGCCGAGCGTTACATCACAGAAGAATTAAAGGAATACGAAACCCAAATTCTAGGTGCTGAAGAAAAAATTTCACAAATTGAGCATCAATTGTACCGAAAAGTTTGCGAAAATGTATTGATGTATATTGACCAAATTCAAGAGAATTCTAATTTAATTGCACAGTTAGATTGTGCGGTTTCTCTTTCAGAATTGGCAATTTCTGAAAATTACACCAAGCCTATTCTCAACGAGACTTTTGCAATTGACATCAAAGAAGGAAGACATCCCATTATAGAAAAATCGCTTCCTTTAGGCGAAAAATACATTCCGAATGATGTTTTTCTGGATAAAGATGCTCAACAAATTATTATGGTTACCGGACCAAACATGGCGGGTAAATCTGCGATTTTGAGACAAACCGCTATTATCTGTTTGTTGGCGCAAATCGGAAGTTTTGTTCCTGCTAAATACGCCGAAATCGGGATTTTAGATAAAATTTTCACACGGGTTGGCGCTACAGATAATATTTCTGCGGGCGAATCTACTTTTATGGTAGAAATGAACGAAGCGGCGAATATTTTGAATAATATTTCGGAAAGAAGTTTGATTTTGCTCGATGAAATCGGGCGCGGAACTTCTACTTATGACGGTGTTTCCATCGCTTGGGCAATAGCAGAATATCTTCACCAACATTCTACTCAACCAAAAACACTTTTCGCCACACATTACCACGAACTCAACGAAATGAGTGTGAATTTTGAAAGAATTAAAAATTTCCACGTGACGATTCAAGAGAACAAAGGCAATATTATTTTCCTGAGAAAATTGGTTTCTGGTGGAAGTGAACACAGTTTTGGGATTCACGTGGCGAAATTGGCAGGAATGCCTTCTAAAGTGGTAAACCGTGCTTCTGAAATACTGAAAACTTTGGAAGATTCTCGTTCTAACAGTGGTTCTACCGAAAAAATAAAAAGAGTAACCGAAGAAAATTTACAATTATCTTTCTTCCAACTCGATGACCCTGTTTTAGAAAACATCAGAGAAGAACTCACAAAAATTGACATTAATACTTTAACGCCGATTGAAGCTTTGATGAAATTGAATGCGATTAAGAAGATGATTGGGAAATAATTTTTTTCAAAAGATATTATCACAAAAAAGGCACACAGAAAAGTGTACCTTTTATTTTTAATTTAGAAAATTACTTAAAATTCATACTTAACGGAAACCTCATCAAATAGCGAACAGCCAAATTATTTACCTTTGCTGGTTCGTATTTAGTATTCATAGATTTTATGGTTCTTTCCGCCTCTTTATTGAAATCTTCATTGTCTCCTACCGCTTTTATTCTATTGACATTGCCATCTGGTTCTACTACAAAATAAATGGTTGTTTTAAGAGTGGTATTAGAAACCTTAAGGGGAGTAGTGTCAAAATTTTCTGAAAATTTCTTTCTGAATTCATTCATCCCACCCGGAAATTCGGGTTGTTTCATCACTACAAAAGTAAGAGAACTGCAATCTACAATTTTCTTTACTTCTTCAGGTACATCTTCTGGAGTTAACGGCTTTACCTGACCAAAGCCTAAAAAGCCAAAAAATAAGGCTAGAAATAAAATAAATCTCATCATCTTGTGTTTGAATTATCAAAGTTAACAAATTATGAGATTCAATTTCAAATTTTTTATTGCTACTCTATTTTTGCTTATGGCAGAAGTTTCTATTGCTACTATTCTCAAAGATATTGCTTGGTTGCGTTCTTATTTCGGAGATGTTTTGGTGGTGATACTTATCTACACTTTTGTTCTTTCTTTTTTTGAAATTAATAACAAAAATTTTCTCAATCTTGGGATTTTTATTTTTGCTTGTGCAATAGAATTTGCTCAATATTTTCATTTTGCAGAATTATTGGGCTTTCAAGACAATAAAATAGCCATGATTGTTCTTGGAAATTCTTTTTCTTGGATTGATATTTTGTGTTATGCTTTTGGGTGTTTATTCGTTTTATCTTCCACCAATAGGTTCATTTTTGACATAAGCAGGAATCGTTAATGCTGCTGCAATAGCTAAGACTACAAGACCAACTGTTGCCAAAGTATTAGATTTATTAATTTTTGAAATTTCAGATTTTTGTATTGTAATATCTTTTCCAATAATATCTTTTCCATAAATTGTAGTTTCGTCTATACGCTCAACATTCAAGGTTATTTTAGTTCCATTATTTGAAAAAAAAGTATAAGTCTTTCCATAAGAGAGCTTAGTATCAGAATAAGGTTTATTAGCGGAAACTACTCTTGTCGTACAAGAGTTAAGAAAAATTACAGAAAGTGAGAGGCAGATTAAAAGGTTTTTCATTGTTGTTAATTATAATTGATTTTGATTAATACAAAAATAATACATTTGCTAAAATATTATACTATGAAATTTTTCATCATAATTATTTCTTTTTTTTCATATGGCTTCGCATTTTCACAAACCGAAACTTACCAGTTTCCAAAAATCCCGAGTTCGGTTTCTATACCCGTCAATTTACCGATTTCTGAAATTCAAAGATTAGTCAATCAACAAATTACAGGCGTTCTGTACGATGACCAAGATTTTGAAAATAACAAAAACGACCAACTGAAAACCAAAGTAGAAAAAGACGGAAATATCGCTATTAAAGCATTAACCAACAACAGATTAATGTTTTCTGTTCCGCTGAAAATTTGGGCAGAAAAAGGTTTAGGAACTTTAGGCGTTTATACCTACCAAGAAACCAATTTTAAAGTGGTGATGAATTTTATTTCTACCCTAGATTTTCAACAAAATTGGAGTTTGAAAACCAATACCACAACCGCAGGTTTTGTGTGGAAAGAAAAACCTGTTTTAGATTTTGGGAAAGTAAAAATTCCTTTGACTTCTATTATTGAAGGAATTCTAACGAAACAACAAAAAGAATTTACGAATGTAATAGACACGCAAATTCAACAAAAAATGAATATGCAACCGTATTTGGTAATGGCTTGGAATCAATTTGCTGCACCAATTCAAGTTTCTGAAGAATACAATACTTGGCTGAAAATTACACCACAAACAGTGAAAATGTCTCCGCTTGAAGTGTATGCTGACAAGATAAAATCTACGATTTCTGTGGATTTGTTTTCTGAAACTTTTACAGGAATGCAACCTACGGCTAATCCTTTGGTAAAAAACATTCCGAATTATATTTCCGCACAAAATTTGGGCACTCAATTCGTAATGAAAACCACTGCCAATATTCCTTTTACAGAAGCCAATGCTATTGCAAAAAAACAATTTCAAGGAAAGGAATTTGATGTAGATAAAAGCAAAATAAAAGTGGAAAACATTAAAATTTATCCTGAAAACGAATTAGTTGTCATGGAAATTTTGACTTCAGGAAAAGTAAACGGAACTTCTTTTATCAAAGGAAATCTAATTTATGACGCCACAAAACATAAAATTGGTTTCACAAAAACTGATTTTAGATTGAAAACAAAGAACATTTTCCAAAAGTTAGCGACTTCACTTTTTGAAGGTAAAATCGTGAAAATGATAGAACAAGACTATGGAATACCGCTTCTTGACATCGAAAATTCTTCTAAAAAAAGCATCGAAGAAAGTTTCAACAAAGAATATCACGCTGGATTAAAATTACAAGGAAAAGTTTTGGATTTAAAACCTACTCAATTTTTAGTAAATCCAGAATATATCACTACTGTTATTGACATTAATGCCAATTTAAATTTAAAAATTGAAGGGTTGAGTTTTTAAATTTAAGTGTTCAAATCCTGCGCAATGAGCCAGGCTTCGCTCCAACACGCTTGAAAATTAAAACCGCCAGTTACCGCATCAATATTGAGAACTTCACCAGCAATGTAGAAATTTTCTAGAATTTTAGAACGCATTGTTTTAAAGTCAATTTCTTTTAAATCTACACCTCCCGCTGTTACAAATTCGTCTTTGAAGGTAGATTTTCCTTTTACTTGCATTATATTTTCGCAGAGATTTTCTAGAATTTTTTGGAGTTCTTGTTTGTTAATATGTGAAATATTTTTCTCTAAATCTACTTTAGACAACCACAAAATTCGGTGCCAAAAACGTGAAGTGATGTCGAAAATTTTAGAATTTCCTATCGTTTTTTTAGGATTTTCTTCTCGGTAATTTTTGAAAATTTCTTCGGCTTGTTCTTTATCAACGCCAATAAAATTGACTTTCACTTCAAAATGATATTTCAAATCTGCCAATTCTCTGGCTTTCCACGCAGAAAGTTTTAGAATGGCAGGTCCAGAAAGTCCCCAATGGGTAATGAGAAGCGGCCCAGATTCTTCCATTTTTAATTTTGGAATGGAAACTTCTGCATAAGGAAAACTCGTTCCCATTAAATCATTCAGCACATCATTTTTAATGTTAAAAGTAAACAATGACGGAACTGGCGAAACGATTTTATGCCCCAAATTCTCTATCATTTTCAGGGATTTTGGTGAGCTTCCTGTGGTATAAATCACGTAATCAGAGAAGATTTCTTCTTCTTTGGTGATGATTTTATATCCTTTTTCTAGTTTTTGAATTTCTAAAACCACAGATTGTGTTTTGATTTCAAAATTTTTATTCTGAACTTCTTTTAAAAAACAGTCAATAATAGTTTGTGAAGAATTACTTTCTGGGAAGATTCTGTTGTCACCTTCTATCTTCAACGAAATGTTTCGTTGAGCAAACCAATCCATTGTATCACCTGGTTGAAATTTACTAAAAACGCTTAACAGTTCTTTATTTCCTCTTGGATAGAATTTCACCAATTCTCTGGGATCAAAACAAGCGTGAGAAACATTACATCTTCCGCCGCCAGAAATTTTTACTTTTTGTAGCGTTTCGTTGTTTTGTTCTAAAATCGTGACGTTAAATTTTTCTGCATCTAAGTTTGCAGCACAGAAAAATCCAGCTGCTCCTCCTCCAATAATGGTGATTTTCTTTTTTTTATTCATCTTTAGGTTTTGATTAAAGCCAAATGAAATTCTTAATTTGATAAGCGGAATAAAGTGCGCTTCTATTGATGCAAAAATACGATTTTTCTAAACCACGATTATTACGTAATTTTGAATCTTGAAAATTAAGTGATTTTATAACGGAATTGCGCCCCGAGTTGAGTGGAGCTCTCCCGAGAAAATATTTTTTAAAGAATGTAAAAAATATTTTTTTTGGGAAGCGGGAACGGAACGAGGAAATTGGCGCCCAAAATTTAGAAATTTTATGATTTATTACCATAAACACGAGGTTCGCTGGAGCGATATTGATGCGAACAGACATTTGGCAAATTCTTCTTACGTGCAATACTGCGCACAAACAAGAATGGCTTTTATGACGAAGCATAAAATGGGAGTGGCGCAACTCAACAGATGGGGAATTGGCCCCGTAATTTTGCATGAAAGATATTCTTTTTTTAAGGAAATTTATGCCGATCAAGAAGTGATTGTTTCGCTAGAAATTTCTGGAAGTTCTGAAGATGCAAGTATTTATAAGTTTACCCACAAATTTTATTTACCAGACGGTACACATTGCGCAACGGCTGAAGCAACGGGAGTTTGGATTGATATGATGCTGCGAAAAACCACTACTCCACCAGATGATATTTTGGTAGTGATGAATCAGTTTAAGACTGAAAATACGAAATTATTATCAAGAGAAGACATTAAAGCATTGCCTTTCCGTCCGGAAAACTTAGATGCAAATTTGTTTGACTTAAATCGTTAAAATTTTTAAATAATTGATGAATGATAATTGATTAATTAAGAAGTAAATTTTCTAAATCCTTTTATCAATTATCAATCATCTAATATCAATCATAAATTATGCTCGAAGATAAAAAACCTCAATTAACGCCCATTTCAGAATTAGGAGAATTTGGTTTGATAAAACATCTTACCGAAAATTTTCCAATAAAAAATTCTTCCACAGAACGTTCTATTGGTGATGACGCTGCCATCATTAATCCTGAAGATAAAAAAGTAGTGATTACTACCGATGTTTTGGCAGAAGGTGTTCATTTTAATTTGGGATATGTTCCATTGAAACATTTAGGTTATAAAGCTGTGGTCGTGAATTTGAGTGATATTGCGGCAATGAACGCTGTTCCTACACAAATTTTGGTTTCTATGGCGGTTTCTAACAGATTTCCTGTGGAAGCTTTAGATGAAATTTATGACGGAATTTACAGAGCTTGTGAAAAGTATAATGTAGATTTAGTTGGCGGAGATACTACCAGTTCTACTTCTGGTTTGGTGATTACCATTACTGCAATTGGTTTAGAAACTTCTGAAAATTTGGTGAAAAGAGACGGAGCAAAACCAAATGATTTACTGGTAGTTACAGGAGATTTAGGCGGAGCTTATCTCGGTTTGCAAATTTTAGAAAGAGAGCATTCTGTGTATCTTGCCAATCCTAATATGCAGCCAGAAATGGAAGGTTATGATTATATTTTGGAGCGACAATTAAAACCTGAAGCAAGAACGGATATTAAAAAAATTCTTGAAAATTTAGAGATAAAACCAACTTCTATGATTGATGTTTCTGATGGTTTAGCTTCAGAAATTCTACATCTTTCTGATCAAAGTAAAGTGGGTTTCAGATTGTACGAAGAAAAAATTCCGTTAGACACGCTTACGATTACTACGGCAGATGAATTTAACCTCAACCCTGCAATGTGTGCTTTGAGTGGTGGCGAAGATTATGAATTGCTTTTCACCATTTCGCCAAATGATTTTGAAAAATTAAGAAATCACCCAGATTTTACGGTGATTGGTCACGCTGTAGATTTGGAACAGGGAAATTTTATGGTTTTACGAGGAAGCAATGAATTGGCACAAATTACAGCTCAAGGTTGGGATGCTTTTTTGAAGAAATAAAAATTTTGCCACAAATTCACGAATATTTATTTACAATTTTAAATTAGTTGCAATAAATTATTAAAAATGGCACATTTTACACTTCTCCCAACTTTAATTATCATCACTTTTATAGGAGTAGTTTTGTACAAACATTACATAAAAAAAGAAAAGCAAGATTTGAAATCTTCTTTTCTTTTTGTTTTATTTTTCGTGGCTATTTGGGGATTGTTGTATTATTTTGTGTTTAGTTGAATTTATCTGCGACAAAACTTGCAAAAACTTTTGGATGAATCAGTTCTTCCATATTGACTGAAATATCGTTTTCTTCAATCACAGGCTTTTCAAAGTCTTTTTCGTTAAAGAATTTTAAACTCCAAGTTCCTTTGTCAAATTCAAGCCAAGAAAGATTCTCAATCCAATCACCAGAATTTAAGTAATGAACGCTGCCTTTTTCGGTAGTCCAAATTTTATCTGCAGGTTGATGAATATGCCCACAAATTACATAATCATAATGATTGTTGATGGCAATTTCAGTGGCTTTTTTCTCAAAATCACCGATGAATTTCACCGCTTTTTTTACAGAATTTTTCACTTTTTTGGAAAGAGAAACTTTTCCTTTCCCGAATTTTTCTAAAACCCAATTGATGGCTCTATTCACTAAAATCAACCAATCATAACCAATTCCACCCAATTTGGCGATGAATTTTGCAGAACCTGAAGTAGTATGGTCAAAAACATCTCCGTGAAAAATCCAATGTTTTTTTCCTTCAATTTCTAATAAATATTTATCAGTGAGAAAAAGATTTCCCATTGATAAATCTGTGTATTTCCTTAAAAATTCGTCGTGATTTCCTGTAATGTAAATTACCTGAGTTCCTTTTTTCATCATTTTGAAAAATTCACTCAAAACCGACATATGAGAATTTGGAAAATACCTTTTAGAAAAAGCCCAACCATCAATTACATCACCATTGAGAATCAACAGTTTTGGAGAAACGCTTTTCAAGAATGCCACCAATTCTTTGGCGTGACAACCGTACGTTCCCAAATGAATGTCCGATAAAATCACTACTTCTACTTCGCGTTTTTGTTTTGCCATAAAAGTTTTTGTAAAAATAGTTCTGGTTTGTTAATTGGTGGTTAACAGAGTTTTAAATTTATTCAAAATTCATAGTTATTGGAAAACGAAAAGCTGACTTTACTGGTTTTCCATCAATTTCCGCAGGTGTCCATTTTCCCTTATCTTTTATTCTGAACATTGTCAAGACAGCAATTTGATTAAAGAATTTATCACTCCCATTTGCTGAAATATTTAATACATTACCTTTCTCATCAACAATGAATTTTACTTCAGATTTTACAGTTCCTGAATTACCAGATAATATTGAAATATCAAAATTTTCAGCAAAAAGTTTTCTAAATGCCCCTATTCCACCTTCAAAATTTATTGGCTTGCTCCAATTATCAGTAGAAAGTGTTTTAACGTCTATCTTTTCTTCATTCTTTTGGAATTCTGCAATTGCATTCTCGTATTCAATTGCCTGCTCTTCATAAAGCTTTGCTTCTTCTTTTTCTCTTTCGGCATTGTGAACTTTTTTATATTTTTTTCTAATCTCTGAATATTTCTGCTCAAATTTTTTATCAATTTTTTTAATTTCCGCAAATTGCGAAAACACAAAAACAGAAATTAATGTAATAAAAAAAGAAAATAGTTTTTTCATGATTTTTTGTTTTATTTCTTCGCTTTCGCAATATTCACAATTACTTTCACTGCTTTTTCCATAGATTCTAGTGCTACAAATTCATACGGTCCGTGGAAATTTTCTCCACCTGCAAAAATATTAGGACAAGGCAATCCCATATAAGACAATTGTGCACCATCAGTTCCACCGCGTATTGCTTTAATTTTTGGTTCTATGTTGGCGTCTTTCATCGCTTGTTCTGCAATTTCTACAATGTGCATTTTGCCTTCAAATTGCTGTTTCATATTTCTGTACTGCTCTTTAATTTCTATTTCGGCAGTATTTTCACCATGTTTTGCATTAAATTCTGCTACTTTTTCGTTGATGAATTTTTTACGATTTTCAAATTTATCAGCATCGTGGTCACGGATAATGTATTGCAATTTAGCTTCAGAAACATCACCTTTAATTTCCATTAAATGATAAAAACCTTCAAAACCTTTGGTGGTAGCTGGTGTTTCATTAGCTGGTAACATCTGTGCAAATTCCACTGCGAGAAGTCCTGCATTTTTCATTTGACCAAAAGCATAACCTGGATGTACAGAAAGTCCATTGATTTTCACCACTGCTCCTGCTGCATTGAAGTTTTCGTATTCTAATTCGCCCACTTCACTTCCGTCCATCGTATAAGCATATTCTGCGCCGAATTTTTTTACATCAAATTTATGTGCACCTCTTCCAATTTCTTCGTCTGGTGTAAAACCGATGGCAATTCTTCCGTGTTTTATTTCTGGATGAGCTAGAAGATATTCTGCGGCGGTTACAATTTCTGCAACTCCTGCTTTATCATCAGCTCCGAGAAGAGTAGTTCCGTCAGTAGTAATCAAAGTTTTTCCTACATATTTTTTCAAACTTGGGAATTTTTCAGACGAAAGCGTGAAACCAGTTGCAGCGTTCAGAACCAAATCTCCACCATTGTAATCGTCCCAAATTTGTGGATTTACGTGTTCTCCTTTAAAATCTGGCGAAGTATCATAATGCGCGATAAAGCCCACTGTTGGCTCGTTTTCAGGAATATTAGAAGGAACATACGCCATAATGTAGCCATTCTCGTCCATAGAAACATCAGCCAATCCTAAATCCTGCAATTCTTGGAAAATGTATTTTGCGATATCCCATTGTCTTTCCGTAGAAGGAGTAGTTTCACTTTCAGGATCGCTGGTAGAATATATTTTAACATAAGCTAGAAAACGGTTCAGAAGTCGCATTTTCCATTCGTGGTTGAATTCTATTGTCTGCATTGAAAAGTATTTTTTACAAATTTAATTTATTTGGTTGGAAGTTGGAAGTTGGGAGTTGGAAGAATTTTTAAGAATTTTCAAAATCCCCAAAAAATCGTATTTTTAGCAAAGAAATAAAATCTAAAAATAGAAATGTTTTTAACCGAATGCCCAAGAGATGCGATGCAAGGTTGGGGAGAATTTATCCCTACTTCACAAAAGATAGATTACATCAATGCTTTGATGGAAGTAGGTTTTGATGTGCTAGATTGCGGAAGTTTTGTGTCTCCAAAAGCCATTCCACAAATGGCGGATACAAAAGAGGTAATTCCCGAAATTCAGAAAAAAAACAACACCAAAATTTCAGTAATTGTAGCCAATCTTTCTGGAGCAGAACGAGCCTTAAAGCATTCTAATATAGATATTTTGGGATTTCCGTTTTCTATTTCGGAGACGTTTCAGTATAGAAATACCAATAAAAATCAGGAAGAAGCTTTCGAGGAAGTGGTGCAGATTTTAGAAATTTCTAAAGTCGAAAATCGGGAGCTGAATCTCTATTTTTCAATGGCTTTCGGAAATCCTTATGGTGAAATTTGGAAATGGGAAGATGTAGATTTTTGGGCGAAAAGATTTTCGGAAATAGGTGTTAAAAACATCTTGCTTTCTGACACTACTGGCGTTGCAGATGTAGAAAAAATATCCCTTTTGTTTGAAAAAATCCCCGCAAAATATCCTGAAATAAATTTCGGAGCGCATTTCCATAATCGATACGAAGATTCTTACATCAAACTTAAAGCGGCTTATGATCAAGGTTGCCGAAGATTTGATTCTGCGATTAAAGGTTTGGGCGGGTGCCCTATGGCAAAAGATGATTTGGTAGGAAATATGCCTACGGAAAAAGTGATAAATTTTTTACAATCCGAAAAGCTGGACCACCAATTAAATCTTCTTAACTTTGAAGCTGCTTGGAATAAAGCGAAAGATATTTTTAAATTTTAAACTCTCGCTGATTATGCTGATTTAGCAGATTTTTTTTAAATCACCACAATTTGCGAAATCTGCGTGAAAAAAATTATAACCCATTTTATGAAACCCATCATCACCTCAACCGAACTTTTAGAAATTTTCAATCAAGAAAATTTAGTGATTCTTGATTCAAGAACAGGAAATAAAGCCAAAGAAAACTATCTTGACAACCACCTTAAAGGCGCTAGATTTATAGATTTAGATAAAGATTTGGCAGAAATCGGCGAAAATGCTGCTTTCGGAGGAAGGCATCCTTTGCCAAAAATTTCAAATTTTGCAGAAACTTTACAAAATTTGGGGATTTCGGAAGATTCTCATATTGTAGTTTATGATTTAGCGAATGGTGGAAACGCCGCTGCAAGATGTTGGTGGATGTTGCGAGCATTTGGTATAGAAAAAGTTCAGGTTCTGAGTGGTGGTTTTCAGGCAGCAGAAAAGGCAGGAATTCCTACCAATTCTCGTGAAGAAATTTTTGAAAAAGCTTCTTTTGTTTTGAGAGAAAATTGGAGTTTGCCAACCTCAACTTTAGAAAATGTAGAAAAAGAAATTGCAAAAAATTCTGCCACAGTAATTGACGTGAGAGATGCTTATAGATACCGTGGTGAAAGTGAACCAATCGATTTGGTTGCTGGTCATATTCCTGGTGCAATCAATATTCCTTTTTCTGAAAATTTAGATGAAAATGGCGAATTTCTTTCGCCTAAAATTTTGAAAGAAAAATATCAGAATTTACTATCAGATGCTTCGACTTCGCTCAGCATGACAAAAAAACTCATTATTCATTGTGGTTCTGGAGTTACAGCTTGTCATACTATTTTGGCTTTGGATTATGCAGGTTTCCCAATTCCGAATTTATACGTAGGTTCTTGGAGTGAATGGAGCAGAAGAGAAGGTAAGGAAATTGCGAGAGAAGTTTAGTTTTTAACGCAATGGCGCAAAGAAAATTTTTAAAGCTTTATGTTTTTAAGGCGCAAAAGAAATCCATAGATTTCAAAATTTTCCAAATTTTATAAATAAAAAACGCTGAAAAATTTCAGCGTTTTCTATATTTTTTCAACGGATTGCTTCGTTGTTTTTATTCCTCATAACAAAGGTTTAGAATAAAATTCCCAATTCAAATTTAGCTTCTTCACTCATCATTTCTTTGTTCCAACTGGGCTCGAAAGTGAGTTCTAAATCTACAGATTTTACGTTTTCTACTCCTGCTACTTTTTCTTTCACTTCTTGTGGTAGAGATTCTGCAACAGGACAGTTTGGGGTGGTCAAAGTCATTACAACTTTTACATCTCCTTCTTCAGAAATTTGAACGTCATAAACCAATCCCAATTCGTAAATATCTACAGGAATTTCTGGGTCAAAAACCGTTTTCAGGGCTTTGATAATGTTTTCTCCTATTGTTGCAATTTGTTCTTCTGTAAATTTCATATTTTCTACAATCTGCCTTCAGCAAACAGCTAACGGCATTATTTTAATCGTTACGTCTTTCTAATAAATCTTCTTGTCTTAACTTTCGAAAAACATTGGCCAAAGTTAGCACATCTTTTTCGCAATATTTTACAATTCTAGGCAAGTCTTTTTCTATATAATAAATAGAAGAAACCATAGAACCATCTATATCATCTTTAGGCGTAGGAACACCGAAAAGATGTGCCATTAATTCTAAAGAAATAAAACTTTTCCAATCGCCAAATTTCCACAATTCCATGGTGTCCAAATGTGGAATTTCCCAAGGTTTTTTTCCAAACATTTGGAAAGGTGCTGGAGGTTGCATCCCATTAATCAGAAATCTTCTCGCAATCCACGGGAAATCAAACTCCTTTCCGTTATGCCCACACAAAATCACGTTTTGCAATTTCGGACGATTGAAAATTTCTCCAAATTCTTTTAATAATTCCTCTTCATTATCTCCAGCAAAACTTCTGATGAGAAGTTTGTCATTTTTATCATAAATCCCAATAGAAATGCAAATAATCTTTCCAAACTCTGCCATTACACCTGCTTTTTCTTGGTAGAAATCTTCAGCAGAAATGTCTTCATTTCGTTGTCTTTGCGTTTTTTTATCCCAAAGTTTTTGTTCTGTTTCAGAGAGTTCTGCGAAATTACTCACCTGCGGAACGGTTTCTATATCCAGAAAAAGAACTTTTTCTATCGGAATGTTTTTAATCATTTGGGTTGGTTTTAGTTTTTTTAAATTTTCAAGATTGAGAAGCAATTAAATCTTCCACTTCTTTTTTCTGTTCAGTGTATTTGGTTTGCAATTCAGAACCTTCGCCCATTCTTTTGTAATATTCTAAAGCTTTAGCACCAAACTGTTTGATATAAAAAGCAGAAAGTACTGGAACTTGAGGGAAAGTTTTATGAAAAAGCATTTCGTAATATGCCTGAAATTCTCTTTCATTTTTGTCTTCTACTAAAGAATTTGGGTCTTTTTGACGAACATGTAGCATTTCGTGAGCTACCATATTCAGCACCAAATCTAGATTAAAATCAAACAAATTTCTAGGAATTTTCACTGTTTGTGGTTCTCCTAATTCTCCTTCTGCAGTTAATAGAAGTCCATTTGTTTCTAATTCTTCTCTGAAATCAAAGCCTGCAAAATTCTCGTGTTCTAGGTCAAAATTTCTGATGAGAAAACGCGCAGCATCTAAAATCTGGTCATTTTCTTTATAAGCGTCTAGATGAAAATTTATTTGCTCTAAATTCATATTAAGACGAAATTATGAAATTTAATCCAAATCATCAAACTCTATATTCACTTCTAATTTTTCTGCCAACAGTTTTGAAACTTTTAACTTTAATGGCTCGATATCAATGTTTTGCATCGCATCATTGGCGAAAGCATACAATAACAAAGCTTGTGCTTCTTTTTTTGATATTCCTCTTGCTCTTAGGTAAAACAATGCATCATCATTCAATTGCCCAACTGTACAACCGTGAGAACATTTTACATCATCTGCAAAAATTTCTAATTGAGGTTTGGTGTCAATGGTTGCGCCTTCATTTAACAAAATATTGTTGTTTTGTTGATACGCATTGGTTTTTTGGGCGATTTTATCTACAAAGACTTTCCCGTTGAAAACTCCATGTGCTTTATCTTTGAAAACCCCTTTGTAATTTTGGTAAGATTCACAATTCGGTTGATTGTGATGAACCGCCGTGTGATGATCTACCAATTGTTCTCCACCAATAATCGTTATTCCGTTCATAAACGAATTGATATTCTCGCCGTTATGAATAAAATCTAAATTATTTCTCACCAATTTTCCACCGAAACTGAAGGTGTTTACCGTTGCTAAAGAATCTCTTTCTTGTTTCGCAAAAGTGTGGTCTACCAAATACGAAGTATCAGAGTCATTTTGTAATTTATGCCAATCTGCTTTTGCATTTTTGCCTACAAAAATTTCGGTTACCGAGTTGGTAAAGACAAAAGTTTCATCAAAATTATGATGAGATTCTATCACTTCTACTTTGGCACTCTCTTCTACAACTAACAAATTTCTGGTGTTGTAAAACGTGTTTTCATCCTGATTTTGAGACAGATAAAAAACATGAATTGGTTTTTCTATCACCACGTTTTTTGGAACGTGAAGAAAAAAACCATTTTCATGAAGCGCTTCATTCAAATTACAAAAAGCTAAATCTTGATTTGAAATGGTATTAAAATGATTTTTAATAATTTCTGAATATGATTCATGAGAAATTGCAAAATTTAATGTTAAAAACTCAACATTTTCTACAGAAATATTAGATAATTCTTTGTGCAACTTTCCATTAACGAAAACAATAAAATCGAAATGTTCTTCGCCAAGGTGAAGCTCATCTAATTGTTTTTTGCTGATAGAATGATGTTCTGAAGGAGAAAAATTATACGTTTTTTCTATAATTTCCTTCAGGTTAGTATATTTATATTCTTCGTCTTTTTTGGTAGGGAAACCTTTGCTTAAGAATTGTTCTAAAGCAATCGATTTTTCACCTGAAAGTGAAGATTTTTTTTCTAAAATTTGTTCAAATAATGACATAAACTTTATGTTTGATTTGGTTTGATTTGGTTTGAAGGGTTTGATTTGGTCTGAACTATTTCAAATTATATCAAATTCTCGAACTATATCAAACTATTTAACAAGCCAATCGTACCCTTTTTCTTCTAATTCTAAAGCTAGAGATTTGTCACCAGTTTTGATGATTTTTCCGTCTGCCAAAACGTGCACAAAATCTGGCTGTATATAATTTAAAAGTCTTTGATAATGCGTAATTAGAAGCACTGCATTTCCTTCATTTTTAAATGCATTTACCCCATCTGCTACTATTCTTAGAGCATCGATGTCTAGACCAGAATCTGTTTCGTCTAGGATGGCCAATTTAGGATTAAGCATCATCATTTGGAAAATTTCATTTCTTTTTTTCTCACCTCCAGAAAAACCTTCGTTCAGAGAACGAGAAAGGAAATCTTTTTTAATCCCCAAAAGTTCAGATTTTTCACGTACTAAAGCCAACATTTCTTTTGCAGGCATATCTTCTAGTCCGTTGGCTTTTCTGGTTTCGTTCAGCGCAGCTTTGATGAAGTTGGTCACTGTAACTCCAGGAATTTCAACAGGATACTGAAAAGAAAGAAAAATACCTTTGTGCGCTCTTTCTTCTGGAGCATCTTCTATGATATCTTCTCCTTCGAAAAGAATTTCGCCATCGGTTACTTCGTAATCTTCTTTCCCTGCAATTACTGAAGAAAGCGTAGATTTACCAGCACCGTTTGGTCCCATAATCGCGTGAACTTCTCCTGGTTTTATTTCTAAATTGATTCCTTTCAGAATTTCTACGCCGTCTTCTATTCTGGCGTGTAAGTTGTTAATTTTAAGCATTTTATCTTAAATATTTATTTCTTTTATTCTTAGATTTTCTTTGTCACAATTATAATGATGATTACCTAAATATTGCATTCCCAAATATTCTGCAGAAAGTCTGAAAGGTAAATAAAAATCATATTCTAACTCATCATCATGAGTATTAGAAACCACAAACATCTTTTTTCCTCTTAGTCTTCTTCCCCAATCTTTTTCAATTCTGATTAAATCTGAAAATCTATCAAAAAAAACTTTCATCACGCCACTCATGGTGTACCAATAAACTGGCGTTGAGAAAATTAAGGTGTCATATTTTTCAATTATATTTTTTACTAAAGGTAAAAAATCATCATCCTTATTTTTACTATCGTAGTCGTAATATGATATTTGATAATCGTTAAGATTTACTATATCAAAATTCATTTTTTCTGAAATCATCTTAGAAATTCTCGCTGTATTTCCTAGATTTCTAGAAGAACCAACTATGATTACGGCATTATTATCCATTATCCTACACTTCCTTCTAACGAAATTTCTAATAACTTTTGCGCTTCAATGGCAAATTCCATTGGTAGTTTATTCAAAACTTCTTTACTGAACCCGTTTACAATGAGAGCAATTGCCTTTTCTGTATCAATTCCTCTTTGGTTGCAATAGAAAATTTGGTCTTCACCAATTTTAGAAGTGGTAGCTTCGTGTTCTAACTGTGCTGTAGGGTCTTTAATTTCGATATAAGGAAAAGTATGCGCTCCACATTCGTTCCCCATTAATAAACTGTCGCATTGTGAGAAGTTTCTAGCTCCTTTGGCTGAAGGCATTACCTTTACCAAACCTCTATATGAATTATTAGATTTTCCTGCAGAAATGCCTTTAGAAATAATGGTAGATTTGGTGTTTTTACCAATGTGAATCATCTTCGTGCCAGTATCTGCATATTGATGATTGTTGGTCACCGCGATAGAATAAAATTCACCAACAGAATTATCTCCTTTCAAAATACAAGAAGGGTATTTCCAAGTAACGGCAGAGCCTGTCTCTACCTGAGTCCAAGAAATTTTAGCATTTTTTTCGCATAAACCTCTTTTTGTTACGAAGTTATAAACCCCACCTTTTCCATTCTCATCTCCTGGAAACCAGTTTTGTACGGTAGAATATTTTATTTCGGCATCATCCATTGCAATCAATTCTACCACTGCGGCGTGCAATTGGTTTTCGTCTCTTGCAGGTGCGGTGCAACCTTCTAGATAACTTACATAACTGCCCTCATCAGCAATCACCAAAGTTCTCTCGAACTGGCCGGTTCCCGCTTGGTTGATACGAAAATATGTAGAAAGTTCCATCGGACATTTCACCCCTTTTGGAATGTAACAAAAACTTCCGTCTGAGAAAACAGCAGAATTGAGTGCTGCATAAAAATTATCACCTCTCGGAACTACTTTTCCGATGTATTTTTGAACTAAATCTGGATGATTTTTAATGGCTTCAGAAATAGAGCAAAAAATGATGCCTTTCTCTTTCAATGTTTCTTGAAATGTGGTTTTCACAGAAACAGAATCCATTACGATATCTACTGCTACTCCAGCCAAACGTTTTTGCTCTTCGATATTGATTCCTAATTTTGCAAAAGTCTTCAATAATTCTGGATCTACTTCATCTAAACTTGCCAATTCTGGTTTTACTTTCGGAGCAGCATAATATTTTATTGCTTGAAAATCAGGTTTTTCGTATTGAATATTTGCCCAATCTGGCTCTTCCATTTTTTGCCAAATTCGGAAAGATTCTAGACGCCAATTGGTCATCCATTCTGGTTCTTCTTTTTTAGCAGAAATCATACGCACAATTTCCTCATTCAGTCCTGTTGGGAAATCTTCGTATTCAATATCAGTATAAAAACCAGCTTCGTATTCTTTGGTTTTGAGGTCTTCCCTCAGGTCATCTTCGGTATATTTCGCCATAATTTATAAACTAAAAGATTCTCCGCAACCGCAAGTTCTTGCAGCATTAGGATTGTTAAAAACGAAACCTTTTCCATTCAAACCACCTGAAAATTCTAGCGTGGTTCCTACAAGGTACAAGAAAGACTTTTTATCTACTACAATCTTTACCCCGTTGTCTTCAAAAACTTGGTCAGCTTCTGTTTTTTCTTTATCAAATTTTAAAACATACTCTAGTCCAGAACAACCGCCACTTTTCACTCCTACTCTGATATAATCAGTTTCAGGATTGAAGCCGTCTTCTTTCATTAATTGAGATGCTTTTTCTCTTGCTAAGTCTGTTACTTTAATCATTATTTTTATTTAGAATGATTTTGAATTGCAAATTTACAAACTTATTGATGTAAAAAAAAATTGAAGCTATCTATTGTTTTCATTTTTGAATAAGAATATCTTAATATATACCATCTATTTATTAAAAACACATAAAAAATAATAAAATTGATGAATTATAAAAAATTCCAATTTAACTTTGTTGCGAATATTAAATCAAAGAAAAAATTTAAAATGAAAAAAAAATTAGCAATCACCTTATTTTTAATTGCAATATCTCAATTTTACTTTGCACAAACCACCCGTTTCATCTATCAAGTAAGCATGAAATCTGACTCTACTGACAAAACCAATGTAACTACAGAAAATGCCAGACTAGACATTTCACCAGAAAAATCATTGTTTTATGGCGAAGGAAGGATAAAAAGAGATTCTATCATCCAAAGAATGCGAGAAACTAGAAATTTTGATAGAAATACTATGCAAAATCTCAGAACAAGCATAGATTATATTGTGGAAAAGGATTTGGTAAAAAACATCACTTATTTTAAAACTAGATTAGGAAGAGACCAATACACCTATGAAGAAGACCGCAAAATGGATTGGAAAATTCTTCCAGAAACGGTGAAAATCGGTGAATATGAAACCCAAAAAGCAGAAACTTTTTTTGCAGGAAGAAAATGGTATGCATGGTTTACTCAAGACATTCCTTTTCAAGATGGACCCTATAAATTCAAAGGTTTGCCTGGTCTTATTATAAAGTTAGAAGACGAAAAAGGTGATTATTCTTTTGATTTACAGCAGTCTAAGAAGATTACAGAATTTCCAAACTTTGATAATAGGTTTGGCAATCCTATCAAAGTAAAAAGAACAGATTTTGAAAAACAAGAAAAAATTTATAGAAAAGATCCCGTAACTTTTGTTACTAATTCTTTTACACAAGGAGGCGGACCAACTCCACCACAAAGTATGGGCGGAGGTAATAGACCTGGTGGCGGTGGTTTTCGTATGGACCCAGATTTTAGAAAACAAATGGAAGACCGTCTAAAAGAAGAAGTTGCTAAAAACAATAACCCGATAGAAATTTTATCTAAATAAATTTTTATAATTTTGCACAATCAATGGCAAAAAAACTCCAAATATTGGTTATGATTTTTTGTTTAGGAATTTTCATTTTTCCTAAACAAAATTTCTTTTCTGCCAATGAAAAATCAGATTGTTGTAAAACTGAAAAAAGCTGTTGTGACAAATCTGAAAAAAAACCTTGCCACAGTAATGAAAATGAAAAAAAATCTTGCGAAGGAAATTGTGCAAGTTGTTATTCTTGTGGTTCTACAGTAGTTTTTAACCTAGAAAACAAAAATATTTCTGAGGACGCAATTCATATAGAATTTTATTCACCTAAAGTAGAAAATCTCTACTTACAACCTCACCTTTCTTCTCTTTTCAATTCTATTTGGCAACCGCCAAAAATAGGTTAATTATTTTTTGATAGCCATAAGTGTGTTCTAAAACCACTTATTTTTTCATGAAATTATAACTTAACTTATTAAAAATGAAATCATTATATAAAACTTTGCTGTTTATAGCAATAGTGTTTTCCTCTATCATTTACGCACAACAAACCCAATTAGAAGCCAAAGTAAACGGTGCCTGTGGAATGTGCAAAGACAGAATTGAAAAAATCTCAAAAAAATATGGTGCTTCTATTGCAGAATGGGACGCAGAAACACTCATTCTAAAACTAGAATTTGACCAAAGTAAAACTTCTTTAGACCAAATTTTGAAAAAAATTGCAGAAGTTGGTCACGACAACGAAAAATATAAGACTACACAAGAAGTTTACGACAAACTTCCTGCTTGTTGCCATTATGACAGAACCGTAACTTTCGATAAAAAAGAAGAAAAAAGAACTTCTGAAGAAATGAAAATGGATACGAATTCTACAAAAAAAGAAGAACATAACCATTCTGAAGTTATAGACAAAGCGATACAAGAAGTAAAATTAACCAAAGTACAAGACGCAACCGCAATTAACGGAAAATCAGCAGATTTAACGTATAACATTGGCAAGAAAGAACTTTTAAAAGCTGCTTGCTGTAATTTATCTGAAAGTTTTGAAACCAATGCAACGGTTGATGTAAGTTTTTCTAACGCAGTTACAGGCACTAAACAATTAAAAATGTTGGGTTTAGACCAAAAGTACACTGCTTTAACAAAAGAACTTTTGCCAGAAATTAGAGGTTTAGCTTCTGCTTACGGACTCAATTTTATTCCCGGACGTTGGATTTCTGGAATTCAATTGACCAAAGGTGGTAGCACTGTGGTGAATGGTTATGAAAGCATCACTGGACAAATCAATACAGAATTTGTAAAATTCAATAAAAATCCTGAAAACACAATCAATCTTTTTGCAGATTTCAATGGAAGATATGAGACAAATTTCACCTCTACTTCGAAACTATCTGAGCATTGGAGCAATAGCATTTTGCTTCACGGAAATGTAACGGCTGGTGAAATGGATAGCAATAATGATGGTTTTCTAGACAGGCCAAAAGGCAACCAAATCAATGCGGCTTATTTATTGGATTTCAATGATTTAGAAAACTCAGGCTTCGGCTCGCATTTCGGGATTCAATATTTGCTGGACAAAAGAATTGCTGGGCAAATTGGCTTTGATGACAAACTTCCACAATCTTCACAAAACAAATATGGCGTAAATATAGACATTAATCGTTTTCAAGTTTGGAATAAGACCGGTTACATTTTCAAAGGAAAACCTTATCAAAGCATTGGCTTGATGAATCAATTGACCTATCACAAACAAAACAGTTTTTTTGGTTACAGAAATTATTTTGGAGAACAGAAAACCTTCTATTCTAATTTAATTTTCGAAAGCATTATAGGAAATACCAATAATAAATATAAAATTGGAGGAAGTTTATTGTACGATGATTACAACGAAGATTATTTAACTCTAAACTACAAAAGAACAGAAAAAGTTCCTGGTGTTTTTGCAGAATATACTTTAACAGGAACAAAATTTACTTTGGTAGCTGGCTCAAGGCTCGATTTTCATAATTTGGCAGGAACTCAATTTTTACCTAGAATTAATTTCAAATACGATTTTTCTCCGAAAACCATCGTAAGAATTTCTGCTGGTAAAGGCTTCAGAACCGCCAATATTTTTGCCGAAAGTCAACAGTTTTTTGCTTCGAACAGAACTTTAGAAGTTACTGATAATCAAGGGAAAATCTACGGATTAAAACCAGAAATCGCTTGGAATTACGGCATAAGTCTTCAACAAGAATTTAAACTTTTCGGGAAAAAAGCCAGTTGGGTTACAGATTTTTTCAGAACAGATTTCCAAAACCAAGTTTTGGCAGATTTAGAAAATCCTCAGAAAATCGTTTTTTATAACTTCAACGGAAAATCTTATGCCAATTCACTACAAACGCAATTAGATTTCAGCCCTGCTAAAAATCTGGATTTGAGATTGGCTTATAAATATTATGATGTGAAAGCTGATTTTCAAGGTGGAAGAAAACAAGTTCCTTTTATGGCAAAAAACAGAGCATTTTTTAATGCAGCTTATTCTACAAAAAAAGAAGGAAAGGACAATTTTTGGAGCTTTGATACCACTTTGCAATTTGTAGGAAAACAGAGAATTCCTGACACAAAATCTAATCCACAGAATTTACAATTACCAGAATTTTCTGAATCTTATCTGACTCTAAATGCACAAGTTGCATATCAATTCAATAAACATATTCGAGCTTACATTGGTGGCGAAAATCTGACTGGATTTCAACAAACTAACCCAATTATTGAAGCGCAAAATCCTTTCGGAAATTATTTTGATGGAGGAATGGTATATGCGCCAATAATGCCCGCGAATTTATACGTTGGTTTAGATGTGAATTTTTAAACGCCTTTTTCTGTAAAAGAAAAATGAGTATCTTAGTAGAAACTAATTTTTATGAAAAAGTTGCTTATTACCATTCTAGCAATTGGCTGTATTTACTTAATTTACAAGCAATTTAATGTTCAAAGTCTGAACAAAGAGAATTCAGAAAATATGCCTAGCAAAAGCCCTAATGAAAAGATTAAAAACAACACAAAAATGCCAACAAAAGAAGATTTTGACAAAATTTTAGAAGAAAAAGGGCTGTCTGCTTGTTATTCTTTTGATGCTTTAGAACAGGAAAATCAATCGAAAATAGCATCTAAAAAAGATATTTTATCAGCATTTGAAGAAGGTGTAGATGCGCTTTTCATCAAAAATGAACAAAATAAGAATGCTGATAATTTGGTCTCTGGAATCTTAGAAAGTCCATCTGATTTTGGATTGCCAAACAACCCAAGTGTAGAAGACATTAAGAAAACAATTGCAAAAGGCTTAAAAGAAGATAAAAATCTAACAATTACTCTTTTACCAGAAAAAACAGCAGAAAACAGTGGAATTTTTCCTCCTGAAGAAGGAGAAAGCGTAAATGATTTTTGGATTTGGTACGTTAAAGCGCCCAATTATTTCCCGGGTCCGATTTGGATTTTGGTAAAAAGAGATGGCACAATGCCTGCTTATCACTACGGAAAAATGTAAAGCACTTGATTTTTTTTAATAAATATTTAAAAACCAACCATCAAAACCTTAAGAAATGAAAAAAACAATCTCTCTTTTATTGCTTTTTATTTCAGTGCTATTTTATTCACAAGTTATAGAAAAAAATTATACATTCAGGACAAAAGAAGAAGTAAAATCTTTTTCAGAAGATGTAATGAATTCATTTTCTAAAAAAGATTTCAAAAATGCTTATGCAATTCTTAGGATGAAATGGATTTTGCCAGAAAATGAACTAGACCAATTGGAAGGACTTACCATGAAACAAATGAATATGGTAACTTCAAGATACGGTGAGATTGTTGGATATGAATTTTATAAAGATTTAGCAATAAATGAAACCTTACTCCGTAAAATTTACATTTTAAAATTTGAAAATAGCCCCATAATATTCTCATTTACCTATTATAATAGTGGTAAAGGTTGGATACTTAATGGCTTCAAATACAGCGATGAAGCAGATATACTACAATTTTAAAAATCTCAAAGTTTTTACTTTTTATCCCTCTCAAAATCTAGACTCACAGAATTCATACAATAGCGCATTCCGGTGGGTTCTGGCCCGTCATTGAAAACGTGACCAAGATGAGAATCACAGCGCTTGCACAAAACTTCAATTCGTTCCATACCGTGTGAAGAATCTCTTTTGTAAGAAACTCCTTCTTTGTCTGCTTCAAAAAAACTTGGCCAACCGCAAGTAGAAGCAAATTTAGATGAACTTCTAAACAGATGATTGCCACAAACGGCACAATAATACTCGCCAATTTCATCAAAATCATTGTATTTGCCAGTAAAAGGTCTTTCTGTATCTGCTTCTCTGGCTACGTAATACAAATCTGTAGGCAAGATTTTTTTCCATTCAGAATTAGAAACACTTAGTTTGGTTTTATCTGTTCTAGAATAGTATGGATTGTTTTTTGTAGTGTTTTCCATAGATTTTGGTTTTTGAACTTGAGAACAAAATTGCAAGGATATTAAACTCAAAAATAAAATAAGATTTTTCATTAAAATATATTCAATTTTCTTTGTAAAAATAGAAATAAAACTAAAGATGCAATTTGTATCTTTATAAAAATTTTCAATTCTAATTATTGAAAAATGAATGATGAACTAAAAAAGAAACAACTCCGAAACCACAAATTACTGGCTACAGGGCTTTTTGTCTTGATGGCGGTTATCTTTATAGCCACCACCATTTTAGAAAAAAGAAATCCTGCGCATTGGTTGGGCTACATCAGAGCTTTTTCTGAAGCGGCGATGGTAGGCGCTTTGGCAGATTGGTTTGCCGTTACCGCGCTTTTTCATCATCCATTGGGATTAAAAATTCCGCATACTAATTTAATTGAGAAATCTAAAGAAAAAATTGGGGATAATCTCGGTAGTTTTGTAGTTTCTAATTTTCTTTCTCCACAAAACATTAGACCTTATATTCAAAAACTTAAAGTTTCAAATTTTCTGGGAGATTGGCTCGAAAAAGAGAAAAATGCTGAAGCTTTGGTCGATAATTTATCTGAAATTATTTTAGATATCGTCAAAAAATTAGAAAATGATGCGGTAGTAAAATTCATTGGAAACAAAGCCAAAGAAATGTCTAATGATTTGAAAATCAATGAAATTTTAGGAAACGGAATTGAATACATTTTACAGAAAAACGACCATCAAAAATTGATTACCCATCTTTCTTCTCAGATAAAAAACTATGTTTTAGAAAACCACAAAATGGTAAGTGACCGAGTTAAAAAAGAAAGTTACCGGTTGATTCCGAGTTTTGTAGATGAAAAAATTGCCGAAAAAATTACTTCTGGACTTTCTAGTTATTTCGAAGAAGTAGAAAATGACCCCAATCATTCTCTGAGAAAAGAAATCACTTTGAAAATTCTAGATTTTTCTAAAGATTTAAAAGAAAATCCTAAGTATGAAGCTGAATTTAATGCCCTAAAAGATGATTTTTTACAACCCGAAAAAGTGCAACAATACGCGCAAGATATTTGGAATTCTTTGAAAAAAACTTTGATAGAAGAGCTTTCATTAGAAGAATCTTCATTAAAAAATTATGTGAGAAAAAACTTGGCAGAATTCTCCGAAAATCTAAGCACAGACGAGAAACTTCAGCACAAAATAGACCATTGGATAAGAGTTACAGCCTACAAATATATTCTGAGAAACACCAATAAATTTGGGGAACTAATCTCTGAAACGGTAGGCAACTGGCAAGGAAAAGAACTGAGCCAAAAACTAGAATTGGAAGTGGGCAAAGACCTGCAATACATTAGAATAAACGGAACTTTGGTCGGTGGTTTAGTGGGATTGTTGATTTATATCTTAGGACATTTTTTCTTGTAATTTTATAAAACCTATAAAAGCCAAAACCATGAAACACTTTCTAAAAATTTGTTTTTTAATTCTTTTTCAAATTTTTTTTGGTCAAAAATCCAAAGTTGATCTTAAAATTGATCAAAAAATAGATTCCCTAAAGGAAAACAGAGTAGAAAATTTGGTTGTATTTTCTCAAAATTGTGTTGGTTGTTTCCCAAAAATAATGTTAAAAGATAAATGTAATTCTAATGAAACTCAATATTTATTTTGGAAAAAAGACTTGGTTTCTTATCAACAAAAATTCGATGAATGTATTGATTATAAAGCTATTAAATTAGAAAACTCTAAATTAGTTGATCTCATTACAACTAATTACAAACAAATAAAATCAGAAGAAATAAGACCTATAGAATACAAAAAAGGAAAACATACAATTCGCCAAGTTGTAGATCATTATAGCTATAATATTTTAAAATTCATTTATAAAGATGATTCTTTTCAAAAACAAATAATTGATTACCAATTAGAAACAAAAATGATTGATAATAAAACACCAAACCAGAATTATCTTTACAACCAAAAAACCATTCTAAAAAAAGTTTTGGATTTGGTGAAAAAGGAAACCTATTAATTTATAGTATTGCGCATTGGATTTAGAAATGAAAAAATTAAATATTTTTAATTTTTAAATTCTTCAAGAATAATTTTTCAAATTTTTTTTTCTTTAAATACAAATCTACATTTGCGAAAATTGAAAAAAACAATGTGAAAAAGAAAACCAAAATCATGGGATTAATTTCGCCGCTATTATTAAATGTAGAAAAAACTACAAATAATGCTAACAAAGCAATTATTAAAAAGATAATTGACATTAATTTAATCCAATAATATCCAAATTTAATGGGCTTAATTTCATAATCGACTTCTGTCTTATCTTCAAATTTTTTAAAATCTCCACGAATTATATAAGGCATAGATTTTATATTTGAATTTTTACTAATAGCAAATTCATTCTTTGAAACAAATCCATAAAAAGGTTTTTCAGAAAAATTAATAGTGAAAAAAATCAATAAATTTCCTTTGTAAGAAGGAGTTCCTTCAACGGTAAGTTCATTTAATGTTTTATGAAATTCTTCAAAATTTAATTCAGAAATCATTTTTATGGTTTTTTCAAATTTAAGAAAAAGATTGCTTAACGTCTCTGCATTCCGTTAGCAATGACGGTGTACAAAAATCTTTGGACTTCTGACTTCAAACTTTTGAATCTAAAATCTTCTGATTAATTTGGTTAATCAAATCTGGACCTTCATAAATAAAACCGGTGTAAATTTGAATTAAACTTGCACCAGCATTCAGTTTTTCTAAAGCATCTTCTGCAGAGTGAATTCCGCCAACACCGATGATTGGGAAAGCTTTTCCGCTTTTTTCAGAAACATACTTAATCATTGCTGTACTGCGTTCTCTGATGGGTTTTCCGCTCAATCCGCCATTTCCTATTTTTTCTAAAATTTCTGGCGAAGTTTTTAATCCTTCTCTGTTCACTGAAGTATTAGAAAATATTACGCCATCTATTTTGGTTTCGGCTACCAATTCTATAATTTCGTCTAGTTGGCCATGATTGAGGTCTGGAGCAATTTTCAATAAAATTGGTTTTTGCTTTTCCTTAGTATTATTGATTTTTTGAACTTCAGTAATCAGTTCTTTCAGGTAATCTACATCTTCTAATTTGGCGTGACTGCTCACGTTTGGGCAACTTACATTCAATGCAAAATAGTCTACATAATTGTGCAGTCCTTCAAAACATTTTAGATAATCTTCGGTGTAATTTTCTGGCAAAGTGTCTGTATTTTTACCAATGTTACCTCCTATGATTACTTTTCCTTTGTTTTGCTTAAGTTTCTGAATAGCAGCTTCTAAACCCTCATTATTAAATCCCATTCTATTGATAATTGCGCTGTCATCTATCAATCTGAACAATCTTTTTTTAGGATTACCTGCTTGAGCTCTTGGGGTAACGGTTCCTATTTCTACAAAACCGAAACCTAAATCTGCCATTTCATTAAAAAAAGAAGCATTTTTATCAAAACCTGCTGCTAAACCTACTGGATTTTTGAATTTCAAACCAAAAACTTCTCTTTCTAAACGCGGGTCTTGTATCGGTTTTTTGAAAAATAGTTTAAATAAAAACGGGAAATTTTTCAACATCCAAACTGTAAAATGATGCACTTTTTCAGGATCAAATTGGAAGAAAATAGGACGAATAATAGACTTGTACATAAAATAGTTTTAGCGCTGCAAAGTTACAAAATTATCATCAGAGACAAACCCAACAATTTAATTCTAAAAAAATCTTAAAATTTGTTAAAATATGTTAAAATATGGCATAGATTTTTCATTTCTTCTATTACCAAATCACATTAATTATTATGAAAAATTTTTCTTCATTTTGTTTCCTATTTGGAAGCATTTTTTTATTAAGTCAATACATCAATCCAAAGATTAAATTGGAACAAAAATGGGATTCTGCAAAAGTTTTTAAAGGCCAAATTGCAGGCGCATCTATTACTATGCGGCTAGAATACTTACAATATTCTGGCTGGCACGACAAGATATTTTCTGTAAAAGGATGGTATTATTATGACCGAATTAAGAAAAAAATTCCTTTGATGGGTTTTTATAACGGCGAGCTCATGCTCTACAATTTTAAAAAAGAAGAAGATTATAAAAAAATTATGACCGCAGACACTTTTTGTTGGATGCAGCCTTGCCCAGAATATTCTAATTATAATGAATTCATCAAAATCACACAAGATTCTTTAAAAATTCAAAAAGGATTTTTGACTAAAAATCACAAAAAATATCCTATTAAATTATTCACAGATGACTTAGACATCTCCCCAAGAAATGAAATACTCTATCTTCCTAATGGAAAAAAATACAACCTAAGAGAATTACTAGATGAATATGGCGGTAATAAGATTGTATCTACCTACATTGGCGAAAAAGAAAATAGAATTATGCTCTATTATGAAAGAGATTCTAATTTTAACCATCAGGGATATTGCGGAGCAGATGTACCAGAAACAGGTTATAGATTGCTCACTTTTAACAAAAATTGGGTGGTCAAAAAATTCCAAGTTTACTCTACTAATAGCTGTCTTATAAAAACATTTCTCAACAAAGAATACAAAACAAAGTATGATTACATTAAAGCTTACTACGTTACATATCTTGACAATAGTTTAAACTTAATTATTGTCAACTTAAAAAACTCTACTTTTGGTAGTTCTCTTGTAAAGAAAAATGTTGATTCATTTTAAATTGGGGCTTTCTTTGGTAAGATAATTAGAAAAATCATTCTTTTTCACTATTTTTGCACATTAAATCAAGAATTTATGGCAAAGCAGGAAGATCTTTTTAAAAACGTGGTTTCTCACGCAAAAGAATATGGTTTTATTTTCCCTAGTTCCGAAATCTACGATGGACTTTCGGCGGTATATGATTATGGACAAAACGGTGCAGAACTGAAAAATAACATTAAGCAGTATTGGTGGAAAGCGATGGTACAGCTTAACGAAAATATCGTGGGATTAGACGCTGCTATTCTGATGCACCCAACCACTTGGAAGGCTTCTGGACACGTAGATGCGTTTAATGACCCTTTGATTGACAATAAAGATTCTAAAAAAAGATTCAGAGCGGATGTCTTAATTGAAGATTTCTGCGCGAAACTAGAAGATAAAGCGCAAAAAGAAATTGATAAGGCTGCCAAAAGATTCGGAGATGCTTTTGATAAAGAACAATTTGTAGCAACCAATCCAAAAGTAAAAGAATATTACGAAAGAAAAGAGGCGATTCTAAGCAGAATGGCAAAATCCCTAGAAACCGAAAATCTAGCAGATGTAAAAGCACTAATAGAAGAATTAGAAATTGCTGATCCTGATACTGGTTCTAGAAACTGGACAGATGTGAGACAATTCAACCTGATGTTTGGGACAAAATTGGGTGCTTCTGCTGAAAATGCAATGGATCTTTACCTGAGACCAGAAACGGCGCAAGGTATTTTTGTGAATTTCTTAAACGTACAAAAAACATCTAGACATAAACTTCCTTTCGGGATTGCCCAAATAGGGAAAGCTTTTAGAAATGAGATTGTTGCAAGACAGTTTATTTTCAGAATGAGAGAATTTGAACAAATGGAAATGCAATTCTTTGTACCACCAGGCACAGAACTAGATTTCTACGAAAACTGGAAGCAAAAACGTTTGAACTGGCATTTAGCACTTGGTTTAGGACAAGAAAATTATCGTTTCCACGACCACGAAAAACTAGCGCATTATGCTAACGCTGCTGCAGATATAGAATTCAAATTCCCATTTGGTTTTAAAGAACTAGAAGGAATACACTCTAGAACAGATTTTGACTTAGGAGCTCACGAAAAATATTCAGGTAGAAAATTACAGTATTTCGATCCTGAAAGAAATGAGACCTACGTTCCGTATGTGGTAGAAACATCTATTGGTCTAGACAGAATGTTCTTGGCTTTATTCTCTCACTGCTTAAGAAACGAAGTTTTAGAAGATGGTTCAGAAAGAGTAGTTTTGGCGCTTCCACCTGCACTAGCTCCAGTAAAGGCAGCAATTTTACCTTTGGTAAAAAAAGATGGATTACCAGAATTAGCAGAAAAAATCTTCAATGACTTGAAATATGATTTCAATATTATTTCTGAAGAAAAAGACAGCATTGGTAAACGTTACAGAAGACAAGATGCTATAGGAACTCCGTTCTGTATCACTGTAGATCACGATTCTCTAGCTGATGGAACAGTTACACTAAGAGAAAGAGACACCATGAAACAAGAAAGAGTAAAAATAGAAGATTTAAGAAAAATCATCGACGATAAAGTAAACTTTAGAACTCTACTTTCTAAAATTTAATACGACATAATATCTGAGTAAAAGCAAAACCCACGAAAAATTTCGTGGGTTTTTAAAAATAATTTAGTTTACAAAAAAATTAGAATTTCATTCCGATACCGAACCCGATTAATAATGGGTCTATATTAACTTCCGCAGGAATAGAACCATTCACTTCCACATCAGTTTTTAAAAATACTTTTTTAACATCCAAGTTTAAGAAATACTTGTCAGACAAGAAATAATCTACACCTCCTTGTAATGCAAATCCTACTTTATTATCATAGCTTATGTCATTAAACTGGCCTGGTTTCGCATTATAAAAAATAGTGTAATTAAGACCTGCTCCTAGATAAGGCTTCAAAGTTTTTGTAGGATAAAAATGATACTGTAAAGTTAAAGTTGGAGGCAATAACCATACACTTCCTAAGTTTGCCGCACCATTAGAAAACTCTACATCATGCTTTGTTGTTCCTAAAATTAATTCTGCTGCTACATTTTTATTAAAGAAATACGTAAAGTCTAATTCAGGGATAAATGAGTTAGAAATATTAACATCACTTTTTACACCTGCTACTGTAGATTTTTCATTGGGTTGAACGCTCACTCCTCTTAATCTAATTTGCCAATTTTGTGCATTTAAAGAAAGAGCAAATAATAAACTTCCAAAAAATAATAATTTTTTCATAAGGTTTGTATTTTTGTTTAACTCTGCCAAGATATGTTTTTAAAACATTAGACCCAATATGATTTAATTCACTGATAATTGTCAGTTTTCGATTAAATTATACGCAAAAGAAAAAAGTAGTATTTTTGATAAAATTGTAATTTATGAAAACCCTAAAGAAATTTTTTTCAAGTTTTTTTATCTTTCTTGCATTGTTAATTGTCTTGGCCTATGCCTTTCATTATGAGCATTTATTCAATGCCATTAGACTTACTTATCTAAAAGGCGAAACCAGTGCTACCATAGATGATGGCGTAGATTTTCCTTCAAGAAATATTGACAACAAAACGCCACAACCTTGGCAAAAAGACAGTCTTTACAACAAGACCATTTTGCCTAAAAATATAGTTGAGAACTTAAAAACGACCCATTCTGCTTCATTTTTGGTCATTAAAAAAGGTAAATTATTGCACGAAGAATATTTCGGTGAGTACAATGCTAAAAGTAAAACTAATTCTTTTTCTATGGCAAAAGCCTTCACCGTAATGCTCATGGGCGCTGCTATAAAAGATAAATTAATACAATCTGAAAACGAACTCTATTCTGACTTTTTTCCTCAGTTTGAAAATGACGAATTAGGAAAATCACTCACGCTTCGCGATTTAGCAACTATGGAAGCTGGCTACTATTGGGACGAAAACTATAAAAATCCTTTCTTGCAAAATCCTAGAATTTATTACGGAAAAAATATGGCAGAAGCGCTTCTCTACCCAAAATTTGAAGCCAAACCAGGCACCAGATTCGAGTACCAAAGCGGAGCTACTCAATTGCTAGGTTTTGCCATCAGAAAAGCTGTGAAAGTACCCCTTTCTTTCTATGCTTCAGAGAAATTTTGGAAACCTCTAGGTATGGAATCTTCTGCCTATTGGAATACCGATGAACCCGGAATGGAAAAAACTTTTTGCTGTATTAATGCCATTGCAAGAGATTACGCCAAACTCGGACAATTGCTTTTACAACAAGGCAACTGGAACGGAAAACAAATCATCGACAGTTCTTATGTCAAAAAAATGATTACTCCTACCCAACTTTCTGGCGGAATTTACGGAATGGGAATTTGGGTAAATCAAGATGCGCCTTACCCGTATTATCATTTTTGGGGTTTTACCAGTCAATTGATTATTGTAATTCCTGAAAAAAATATGGTGATTGTAAGAACCGGAAAATTCAACCATGAAGCAAAAGATGAAAAAGGCAGGTCTGCACAAGCTGCTTTTTTAGCAGAAAACAGTGTGAAAACTTTTGCCAATTAAAGCAATAGAAGAAATTATTCTAAAAATAGATTATAATTCCGTAATTTTGAACCATTCTAAACAATATTTAGAGTGGTTTTTAATTTTTAAGAAAGAGTATTTATGTTTGATATAAAAGAAATTCGCAGTCAGTTTCCTATTCTTAATCAGCAAGTTAATGGCAAACCATTAATTTATTTAGACAATGCAGCTTCCTCCCAAAAACCAATTTCGGTATTAGAAACTTGGCAAAAATACTATGAAGAAATCAATGCTAATGTACATAGAGGAATTCACACCTTATCTCAATTGGCGACAGAAGAAATGGAGAATTCTAGAAAAAAAGTTCAACATTTCATCAATGCAAAACACGATTATGAAGTCATTTTTACACGTGGAACTACCGAAGGAATTAATCTGATTGCCTATTCTTTGGGAAACTCTAATTTCATTAAAAAAGATGATGAAATCATTATTTCATACCTAGAACATCACTCTAATATTGTGCCTTGGCAGATGCTTTGCGAGAGAACTGGCGCAAAGTTAAAGGTCATTCCTATAGATGAAAACGGAATTTTGCAACTGGATTTTCTTGACCAAAATCTTTCAGAAAAAACCAAAATAGTTTCTGTAAATCAAGTTTCTAACGCTTTAGGTGTTATTAATCCTATTGAAGAAATTATTGCTAAAGTTAGAAAACTTTCTTCTGCCTTAATGGTTGTAGACGGTGCGCAATCTGTACCTCACTTTGAGATTGATGTTCAAAAATTAGATTGTGACTTTTTTGTTTTTTCTGGGCACAAAATGTATGCACCAATGGGCGTAGGAATTCTCTACGGAAAAGAAGAAATTTTAGAAAAAATGCAACCCTTCCACGGTGGTGGAGAGATGATTGCTACGTGCAGTTTTGATAAAACTACCTATGCCGGTTTACCCTTTAAATTTGAAGCTGGCACGCCTAATGTAGGTGGAAATATCGCTCTAGGTGCTGCGGTAAATTTTATGAAAAAAGTAGGTGTACAAAACATTAGAAACCACGAAAATACGCTTTTAGAATACGCACAGAAAAAACTTCTAGAAATAGACGGACTGAAAATCTATGGCGAAAAAGCCAAAAGAGCGGGTGTAGTTTCTTTTAATCTAGAAGGTGTAGGTATTGCTTCGGATGTAGGAATGATTTTAGACAAACTAGGAATTGCGGTGAGAACTGGGCATCATTGTACCCAGCCGATTATGGATTTTTTCAATGTAGCTGGTACGGTGAGAGCTAGTTTTGCGGTTTTCAATACGCTAGAAGAAATAGACGCTCTGGCAGAAGGCGTAAAAAAAGCCCAAAGAATGCTGATGTAATTTTTAGAAAAATTCTCTTGATATAAATGGCCAACCCTGAAAATTAATTTTCAGGGTTTTCTATTAGTTCACCAACTTTTTTTTCTTGTTGCTGTTTTTCTTTTTCAGATTTATCTTTGGCAGATTGCTCTTCTAGTTTCTTTTCTTTTTCTGTTTTTTTCTTAGCTTCTTCTAGTTTCTTTTTCGCCTCCGCTATTTTTTGTTCTGTGGTTTTTGCAGAATCTTTTTTTGTCTTTTTAATTGAATCTTTTTTAGCATTTTCTATTTTAGCGTTGATGGCGTCAAAAGAAGCTTTGCCAACCACAGAATCTATTACAGTGGTGTCTATGGGCGTATTGTCTTCTTTGTAATACATGGCTTCCTCTTGCGAAATATCTTTTTTACAAGAAGCTAATGAAACTAAAATTAATACGTAAAAAAACTTCTTCATTTTTCTTATTTTTTAAAACTAAATTCTGCTAAAATAGGATAATGGTCAGACATTCTATAGGTTCTATCTACAGAATATTTTTGGCAAAAAATTTCTTTAGAAGAGAACAAATAATCTATTCTAATGGGGAATTTATAATCGTGGAAACTAGTTCCGCTACCAGAACCGCCTTCTAAAAAGGCATCATTCAAAACACTATTGATGGTGAAATATTCATAAGAATTTGGCACAGAATTAAAATCGCCACCTACTACAACTGGATACGGAGATTGCTGAATAAATTCCTTCATAGTCATAACTTCTTCTGCATGCAATTTAAAAACAGGGATAAATCTTCTAACTAAACTCTTAGCTTTTTCTTCGTTTCTATCGATACTAGATGATGGTCTCACCATGTCTTTATGTAACTGAAATGGTTCTAAATATACATTCAAAAATCTAATGATCTTTCCATTGATTTGAATGTCATTAAATACTCCTTCTGCATTATTTGTGAAATCTAAACTTCCTCTGTTTATAACTTTATGACGCGTAAAAATATTTACCACTTGCGGATTATCTGCTCCAGTTAAATTCTTAAAATAAGGTCTATTCTCGACATACCCTATTTCTTGAATAAAAACCACATCAGGATTTTCAGAATTGACCCAATTCTCAATCTCTTCTTTTCCTAGAGCTCCTCCTTTGATATTGAAAGAAATCACTTTAAAAGCATTGCTTTTATCCTTTTGAGGAGAATAATTAACCCATCTTCTGATGGGTGTCAAAAAAAAAGCAGTGGCAATGATAAAAAAAACAGCTCTCTTTTTGAAAGAAACAACCCAAAAAACAATCAGTAAAGCATTAGAAATCATAAAGATAGGAAACCCTAATGATAAAAAATTAAAATACGGAAAACTTTTAGGAGAAATGTAGGCATTAAGCATTGTAGCTGCTAAGAGCAATACAATTACAATGTGTACCAAAAACAATAATGTTCTTATCAGCTTCATTATCAATTAATTCTATACCTGTTTCTACCCCAGAATTTAATTAAAATATACCCAACTAAAGCTCCGCCAATGTGTGCGAAATGGGCGATATTACCTCCGCTTCCACTAATCCCTAAAACTAAAGAAACTACTATAGCTATGGGAAATAAAACTTTAGCCTTTATTGGAAAAGGAATAAACATAATAAACATTTCTGCATTAGGATATAAAATTGCAAAAGCTGCTATTACTCCAAAAATTGCGCCTGATGCTCCTACCATAGGAGTTCTAAGAATATTATAGATATCTATTAGACTTTCTTGTAAATTTACTGGCACTTTGTCTACATTAGCAGTAATAATATCAGAAAAGTCTAGCCCAAAGGCAATTAAAGGCTGGGCAATTCTATAGATTTCAAATAATTCCCACAAATTAAACAAAACAAAGGAACCAAGCCCAGAAAGAAAATATAAAACCAAAAATTTCTTTTCTCCCAAAAACCTTTCTAATACAGGTCCAAAACTTGCTAATGCAAGCATATTAAATGCAATATGCATAATTCCTCCTCCCTGAAACGTTGCGTGCATAAACATATGAGTAATTACTTGCCAAGATTTAAATAGAGGAGATGTTGGAAAAAACGCCGAAAAGTTAGCGTACATAAAATCTACCGAAAAAATAAAATTGGCCAAAATATATACAATAACATTTAGTATGATTATGTTTTTTGTAATTGGGGTAAGTTGTTGAAACATCTTTTTAAAACTTATTAATTAACTCATTTACAGGGATTTCCACGAAAATCTTGTTTCCGTTTGGGGTGTACTCTGGGAAACCTAATTTTAGGAATTCCTTTAGTAATTCTTCTACCTCTGGTTTGTAAAGAAAATCATATTTTGATTTAGCATTTACCTTAATCCATTGATTGTCATAACTTTCTAAGAACTCTTCTTCGGTTTTATAGTCTAAAATTTCGAATAGGTTTTCTAAAAATTTGATTACTTGAGATTCTTTCAAATCTTCGGGGACTGCATTTATTCTCAATACATTATCTTCCGCCAATACCATATCAAAACCCAAATCTGGGAGATATTTTTTGATAGAACGGTATTTGTTTTTTTCTATTTCGTTCAAATGATATTCTAAAGAGAAAAGTAAACTTTGGCTACTTCTGCTTTGTTTTTTATTTTTTCTTTTATCCGACAAAACAATCTGATGAATCCTTCCCAAATCTAGCAATAGGGTTTTATCTTCTTTATTAAAAATCCAATAACCATTTGGTAATCTGAGTAAATCTTCTTCTAAATCATCTTCTTCATCTTCGAAAAGATTAATTTTAGAAGGTGCAGCCGAAACATTTTGTCCGTACATTTCGGTGAGATTCACCATTGCTGTTTCATTTATTTTAGAAGGCGTAGCTTCTGCAAATGGATTGTAATTTCTATCGATATGAATTCCAGAAGAACCAGAATTGTAGTTTCTAGCAGCGTCTGGCTTCGGAGGAAAAAAAGAATCCATTTGTTCGTTTCTATCAAAATCCAAACTTGGGGCTACGTTGTAAATTCCAAGAGATTTTTTAATTGTAGAGCGCACCAAAGCAAAAATCAAGTTTTCGTCTTCGAATTTTACTTCTGTTTTCTGAGGGTGAATGTTGACATCTATTTTTTCTGGGTCTAAATCTAGATACAAGAAAAAACTTGGGGTGTAATTCGCCATCAAAAGCCCTTCAAAAGCCTCCTGAACCGCTCTGCTAAGATATGGACTTCTAAAAAATCTACCATTAACAAAGAAAAATTGTTCGCCTCTGGTCTTTTTGGCTGCCTCTGGTTTCCCAACGAAACCGTGCAATTTTACCCAGCCCAAATCTTCTTTTATAGGAACCAAAAGTGGCTGTAATTTTCTACCAAAAATGTCAACGATTCGTTGCATTTGGCTTCCTTTTCTAAGGTTAAAAATCACCTCATCATTATGATAAAGAGAAAATTCTAAGGCTTCGTGTGCCAATGCAACTCTCTGAAATTCATCAATTATATGGCGAAATTCTATATTATTAGATTTCAAGAATTTTCTTCTGGCTGGTACGTTGTAAAACAAATTTTTCACCGAAAAGATAGAGCCTTCTGCTGTTTGTACCGGTTCTTGAAATTGCAATTCTCCGCCTTCTATATAAATTACCGAGCCTACCTCCGTGTCTTTTTTCTTGGTTTTGAGCTCTACTTGTGCTACAGCTGCTATGGAAGCCAAGGCCTCGCCACGGAAACCTTTGGTAGCGATATGAAAAATATCTTCAGTATTTCTTATTTTAGATGTAGCGTGTCTTTCGAAAGCCATTCTAGCGTCTGTTTCAGACATTCCGCTTCCATTATCTACTACTTTTACAAGATTTCTGCCCGCTTCTTCTACAATCAGTTCTATCTTGGTAGCTCCAGCATCTATGGCGTTTTCTAGCAATTCCTTAACAATAGAAGCTGGTCTTTGCACCACTTCTCCTGCAGCAATCTGATTGGCAACGTGATCCGGTAAAAGTTGAATAATATCTGACATTCTTAGAATTGAAAGTTCAAAAATACAGTTTTGTTTTTAAAATAAATATACTTTTTAATCATATCATCAATCTATTTCTTAAAATTAACATCTATTAAGAATTGATTTTCTAACAAAAAAAATCAGCCGAAAATATTCGACTGATTCTGGTTTAATATAAAAATGAATCTATCTTATTCTTTAATGAATTGTTTGATAGACACGTTTCCATTCTCGTGAACAATTTTTATAAAATAAACTCCAGTTGTTAATTTAGTAACATCTACAGAGTTTTTTACAAACTTGTTATGATATAAAAGATTTCCTGCTGTGTTAAAAATAGAGAAATTACTTAATTTATCATTAGAAACTACAAAAAGTTCATTTTTAACTGGATTAGGATAAATTTGGATTTTATTTTGTTTCATATCATTTTCATTAGTAGACAATGTGCCTAAGTTCCAATCATACCACAAATCTGCTGAAACACTATTAATGTCAGGGGTTTGATTAGTACCTACTCCACCTGTTCCATTATTAAAAATAACATTAAGTGAAGTTACGCTAGGGAAAGTATACTTATACCAGCCGTTGGTATGCGGTGTCATATTTACACCTGGCCAGTTGGCTGCAGGTACAGTACCACCAACCATATTCCAATAATATACTTTTGGAGTTACACTATTCCAACCCGCTTTAGAAGTATCTGGTTTGAAATAAACTGTAATCCCTGCATTAGCAAAAGTATAAGTTTCTGATTTTATAGCTGAAGAAGCATTGCTACTGTTGTGAGCAAAAGCTTTAATAGTAGTGTTAGACGAAATGATATTGATAACGCCATTTTTCACAAAATATGGAGAAGATGTGGTAGGTGTAGAGCCGTCTGTAGTATAGTAGATTTTAGGGCTAGCATCATTACTATCCTGAGCACTTAGAGTTACATCTACTGTGGTACCACTTGCAAATGTACCTCCCACTGGTGAAATCGTTAAACAAGGATTGTTAAGTGTTGGAGGATTAGTAAGCCATGATTGCGATGCCCAATCGTAATATGACGTAGCATTCACGGTAAGATTTCCTGTTTGATTGCCAGTACCTCCGCTTCCATTGTTAAAAATCACATTAGCAGAAGTAACTCCCGAAAAAGTATAAACATACCAACCGTCACAACTTTTTACCATATCAACGCCTGGCCAAGTAGTAGGATTAGTAGCACCAGTTGGTAAAGCATCCCAAAAATGTATTTTAGGTGCCGTTGTCCAAGATGCTGGTGGTTTAAAATATACCTTTATATCTGGAATCGGTTCGAAGGTATAGGTTTCTGTTTTTACATCAGAAAATCTTCCTTCAGAATCTTTGCCTATGTATTTTAGGGTAAGGGTTTGCCCACTCACCCCATTAGCAGAAATAGGAGCAGTATAAATAGTACTGTTTATAGTAGGTGTACTTCCGTCTGTAGTGTAATAAATTGTAACTGGATTTCTAGGACTATCTGCGGTTAATGTAATTAACTGAGGAGCATTATGGATATTCTTACTTCCTGGAGAAGCGGTAACTATAGGTTTTGGAATATCAAAAGTATAATCTGCAGAAATAACAGTTGAATATTTATTATTCGCATCTTTCACAATTGCTTTAATGGTTTTAGCACTAGAAACAACAACTGGAGCGTTATAAACATTGCTTGCATCTGTAGGTGTACTATTGTCATCTGTGTAATAAATTGTATAAGGAGCTGTTCCTGCTGATGGAGTAATCGTAACATTTACAGGGTCGTAATAATTACCAGAAGCTGGTGAAATTGCTACTTTTGGAGTAGGCACTTCAAAAGTATATTGTTGACCATCTGTATATGTTTTTCCGTTCGCATCTGTAATTAATACTTTAACGACAGTTCTTGTAGAAACGCTAAAAGGTGCAGAATAAACAGCACTAGAAGAAGTAGGCTCAGAACCATCTGTAGTATATCTTATGGTGTAAGGAGCTGTTCCTCCAGTAGGCGTAATACTTACATTTACATTTCCTGAATAATTTCCACTAAAAGGTGCAATAGTTCCTTTTAGCTGTTGGTCACAACCCGTAGCACATGCTTCAAAAAAACCCGCTCCACTGTCGCCAATCATCCCTGGGCCATTAAGAACATAGATACCCGCAGAACCAGAAGTTACGGTGAATGACAAATTCCCGTTGGTCACATTGATTGTTCTACCTGTGACAGCATCCTTATAGATACCATTGGTTAATCCTGAAAAGCTAAATGAAGCACTTCCGTCTTTAGCTAAACCTACTGCAACTTCACTGCTTCCAGATTTTCTAGTAAATCCTACTCCATTTCCTGGCGCATTTCCTGCCCAAGCCCAAGTCCCATTTTGTAAGGCTGGAATTGCTTTTCTTATAGCATTTAATTTTCTGATATGTTTATAAATCACATGATTAGGTGCTTGATCCATTACATCACCATAATATGCTCTTCCGGTATTATTGATACTTTGATTAATCCCTGAAGCATCATGAATATCTGTATAAGCTCCTGATTTAAATCTCATTTCCGTTCCATAATATACCGTAGGTATACCTCTCCACAAAAACATGAAATTCATACAAGCGGCTAAATTTTCATCAGAACCACCATATCTTTGGTTCCAATCATTGTTTGGTCCGAAATCATGATTGTCTAACCAAGTTACCAATTTAGAAGGGTCGGCATATAAATGGTCGTATCTAGCAGCTGCTTCTACTCCTTTAAACCCACCTCCATCTTGGAAAATATTATGGAAAGTTGATTCTGCAAAGAAGTCTAGCACAGATTGTCCAGATGGCGCAGAGCTTCCTACAGCCCCTCTCCAAGTATACCAATGAGGATTGAGTTGCTCTACACTATGTAATTCATGTCTTTTTTGTGCAACTTCTCCGAAGATAAACAAGTCTGGTTTATAAGCCAAAAATCGATCAATTAATGGCTGAACATCTGCTTTATCCATATGTTTCATGGTATCCCATCTAAAAGCATCTACTCCCCAATCTATATATTGCTTATAAGCATTGAAGAAATAGTCTTGCACAGTTTGGCTTCCTGTATTTACATCTGGACAGTCACCTGCAATCCCTCCATTATAAGAATTATCAGTATCATCCCAACCTTGTACAAAGCCATTCCCCCAATGGTGAAACCAATTTGGGTCTGATGTATCTTTGAAACTTTGTGTACTAGGCCAATTGTATAGTGCTAAATTTTGGTTAAAAGGCGCTGGCATTTTTGCTAAATTGGCTCTACTCCATATTTTTCCATCATCAGGATTAGGCGTTATCCCATCATATTCCCAATTCGGATTATCTTGAAGAGTATTTCCATTTTTATCCTTCCCCCAAGGTTGAGTAGGGTCTGTATTGTATTTTAATTCAGCCTTACCTTTGATGCCATATCTGCCAGAATGATTGGTCACAATGTCCAAAACTACCTTTATTCCTTTGGCATGTGCTGCATCAATTAAATCTTTAAAAGTAGCTCCCACCGATTCGTGTCTTGGGTCTACTTTTGTAAAATCCCAAGCATGATAACCATGGTAATCTAATGGTCCTCTGTTTTGAACCACGGGAGTCACCCAAATAGCGGTAAAACCTAAATCTTTAATATAATCCAACTTTTGGATTAATCCTTTGAAATCTCCTCGCCAGGTTACATCTTCTGGACCAGAATAATTGCCATTGTTAGGGTTTCCTGGGAAATATGAACTCCATTCTGTGGCTACATTGTTACCTGGGTCACCATCATAAAACCGGGTCGGCAACAAAAAATAGATGGTTTCTTTTCTGAAATCTACTTGAGAAAATACATTTTGAAAAAGAAACAAAAAAACGAAAAAAAGTAGTGTTTTTGTTCTCATTATTTAAAACTGTTATGAATATTTTACATTTTTTGTTATTTTTTTCTGCAATTAAAGACTAATCACTTTTAATTGCCAAAAAAAACAATTTAATAAAACCTCACAAACTTAACTATTTTTTATGAATTATAACACAAATTGACAAAAATCATTAAATATTATTCACTAATTGTTTTGATTTATTATTGTCTCAATTATTAGACAATAATAAATTATTGATATTTTGAGTGAAAAATGAATGCAAAAAATAGAAAATTAAATCCATTGAAAGCAGAGGTACTAAGGCTCTAAAATTAGGTCATGATAACAACTGCCTTTAAAAATAAACCAAAAAAAAAGCGGCGCACCTAAGATGCGCCGCTCCCGTGAAAAACGAACTTAAAAAACTACAGTTTGTATTGAATTTGCGGGTGATACAACCTGTAAAGATTTTCCCTCTATCCAGAGATTATATTTCGATTCTTCGCTAGAAGTATTCATTACAACCACAACCATTTCTCCGTTTTCATTGATAAACGAAGTGGAAATGATATGGTCTCTATTGGTAGTAGTTCCCATTCTTCTGGCGTTATTTTTTACAAATTTTGAGATGTGACCTATGTAATAATATTCTGACGTGTAATGTAACTCCCCAGTTCTGGTGTCTGCAATAATGGGTGCAAAACAGAAATTACCCACATGATTAGGCCCTCCTGCTTCGTCTAAGAGTATATTCCAATCGGTCCACATAGAAATACCTGAGTTAAAATCATTAATCATGTTTTTTCCGTATAATTCGCCCAATCTCCAGTCATAGATTTCTTTAAAATTAAATTTTTCTACACAGCCTTCGGTGAAGATTAAGAATTTATCAGGAAAGGCTCTTCTGGTTTCTTCTACATTATTAAACATAGGTTGAGATTTCGTCCACGTTTCATACCAGTGGAAGCCAATTCCATTTGCGTATTTATTTGCCAATTGATCTGCCAGAGTCGTGGTTGCTCTTTGATAGATTAAATCTCTATTGTGGTCCCAAATAATTACTTTTTTGTCTTTGTAACCATTTTTCCAAAGGGTAGGCCCTAGGTTTTTCCCTAAAAATTCTGCTTCTTCTTCTGCTGTGTAAATACAAGATTCCCAAATTTGAGTAGCCATGGGCTCATTTTGAACAGATAATCCCCAAACTGGCATTCCTCTTTTCTCATATTCTTTTATAAATTTCACATAATAATTAGCCCAAGATTGATAGTATTCTTTTTTAAGCTTTCCGCCGTGCAACATATCATTGTTATCCTTCATCCAAGCTGGTGGCGACCACGGACTGAAATAGAACTTAAAATCTTTGCCAATTGTCTTTTGAGCCCATTTAATCATTGGTATTTTATACTTTTCATCGTGCTGAATATTGAACGTTTTCAGTTCTTTATCATTTTCTTGTACATAGGTATAAGAATCACTGCTGAAATCACAAGAATTCATGTTGGTTCTTACCAAGTTATAGTTCAAACCATTTTCACCAAAGTAGGCGTTGATGATTTCCTGTTGTTTATCTTTTGGTAATTTATAGAAAGTTTCAGCAGAAGCATCTGTAATAGCTCCGCCAATACCCGTAATTTTTTGATATTTGAAATCTGGGTCTACAAAAACACAAATGTCTCTTTCTGTAGGTTGAGGAAAATTCTGAAAATTGGCTTTAGTGAGCGCAAATTTTTCGGTTTGGTTTTTTGCAGTAGTGTAAATTCTTGCTTCTTTCGCCATATTTTTATGCTGTGCGAAGCCTACGCTAAATGCAAATAATGAAAGCATTATTGCAGTTTTCGTTTTCATAATAATAGTTTTTTGAATCATTTATTTTAATTCTATTTTTGCTACAATAGGCAAATGGTCTGAAGGATATTTAAAATCATAGAAATCTGTAATCGTTCTGTATTTTTTAACTATTGTATTTTTCTTTGAGCTGAAGATAAAATCTATCTGTTCGGTTGGTTTTTCTTTAAAATTGAAACCATTCCAAGTTCCTTTGTCTGCATAAGGTTTGGTAACAGAGCTGTTTCTAGCTTCTTGTAAATTTTCAAAAAGAGGCTTCATCCAAGCATCTTTTTCCTGAGAATTGAAATCGCCTGTAAGAATTGCGGGATAGTTCTTTTTGCTTTGCAATTCTTTCATTTTATTGAGAATAATTTCTGCAGATTTTTGTCTGGCAACTACTCCTACGTGGTCAAAATGGGTATTAAACACCCATACTTTTTTCTTGGTTTTAAGATTTTCAAAAAGTGCGTAGGTTACAATTCTAGGATAAGCAGCGTCCCAAGATTTGGTAGATTTTCCGGGAGTTTCTGATAGCCAAAACGTGTTTTGTTCTAGAACTTTGTATTTATTTTTGAGATAAAAAATACAAGAATATTCAGCATTTTCTCCATCATCTCTTGGTTTTCCTACAAAATCGTAGAGTGAATTTTCTTGAAGCAAATAATTTATCTGAAACTTCTGCGCTTCTTGCAATCCTACGAAATCTGCTTCATAGTAATTGATAAGTTCTTTTACTTTATCTTTTCTGATATTCCAATGGTTTTCTCCATCATCTACACTGCCCAATCTGATGTTAAAACTCATCACATCAATGGTATTTTGTGCAAAATAAGATGCAAAAATCAATAGTAAAACCGCTGAAAGTAAGTTTTTAATCTTCATTTAGTCTTTATTTTATTGATAAATTCTAACGTAGTCTATATAAAATTTCTGTGGGAAAATACTTTCATCAATTCCTTTTGCTCCGCCCCAATTTCCACCAACTGCTAGGTTCAAAATCAAGTACATTTTTTGGTCAAAAGGCCAAGCTTCATAAGTTTTTTCGGTATTGATGTAGGTAAAATATTTTTGATTATCTACATAAACATCTATTTTCTCGGGCGTCCAGTCTGCTCTATAAATATGGAATTTTTCGCTGGCGTCTTTAACCACCAAAGTGTCTGTTTTCTGCGTTCCAATAATATGATTGTACTTTTTGGTATGCACAGAAGCATGGATAAAACCTTGGTTGTAGCCTACGTGTTCCATAATGTCTAGTTCGCCGTCATCTGGCCATTTTTTCATATCTTCACTCATCATCCAGATTGCTGGCCAAGTTCCTCTGCCTTTTGGGAGTTTTGCTCTTACTTCAATGGTTCCATACTTTAACCCAAAAATTCCTTTGGTAAATAATTTTGCAGATGTGTATTTGCTATTTTCCCAATTTTCTTTTTTGGCTTCAATTACTAAATTTCCGTTTTCTACTCTAGCGTTTTCCAATCTATCTTTGGTATAAAACTGAGCTTCATTGTTCCCATAACCATGCCCACCTACGTCATAATTCCATTTCGAGGCATCTGGTAAACCTTTGTAATTAAATTCATCACTAAAAACCAATTTTTTGAATTGAGATTTAGACGGATGATTGGCGCAATTTATCATCGAAATCAATAGAATTCCAGAGAATAAAGCCCAAACTAGATTCATAAAATTAGTTTTCATACAATTTTATTTTTCCCAATTAATGCGTTTTGTTTGTACTTCGGCAGAACTGGTTCCTACCATAATATCAAATTCGCCAGATTCCCAATCGTAATTCAAATCTTCGTCGTAGAATTTTAAATCTTCTGGAGTTAATTTGAAATTTACCGTTTTAGTTTCTCCTTTTTTCAAGTAGAGTTTTTGGAAACCTTTCAGTTCTTTTACTGGACGAACCACTTTTCCCACCAAATCTCTGATGTACAACTGCACCACTTCATCTCCATCGTACTTTCCTGAATTGGTTACATTTACATTGATATCAAGCGTTTGATTTCCTTTAAGATGAGTAGAACTTACATTAAAGTCAGAATATTTAAAAGTAGTATAACTCAAGCCAAAACCAAACGGATAAGCCGGATCGTTATCTAAATCTATGTAAGCTGACACATAGTTTCTATCGGTATTATTTTTAGCTGGCCTTCCTGTATTGTAATGGTTGTAATAAATCGGGATTTGACCTTCGGCTCTAGGGAAAGTCATTGGTAATTTACCTCCAGGATTTACTTTACCAAAAATTACATCTGCAATAGAATTTCCAGCTTCTGTACCTAACCACCAAGTGTAAACAATGGTAGGAATATTTTCTGAAGCCCAATCAAAAACCAAAGGACGACCAGCGTTAATTAATAGAACAATTGGTTTCCCTGTTTTTGCAATTTCTTTTAATAAATCTTCTTGAACTCCCGAAAAATGGATATTGCTTCGAGATTTTGCTTCGCCACTCATTGCGTGACCTTCACCTAAAGTCATAATCACCACATCTGCTTTTTGTGCAGTTTCTACTGCTTCTGCAAACATAGAAGTGTCTTTATCATTAACATTACAACCTTTGGCATATAATAATTCTGAATTTTTATCTAATTGAGATTTTATTCCATCAAATTGAGTAATAATTCTTTGATTATCATCAGGAAAAGCGATAGACCAAAAACCGTGATTATCTACTGTTGCTTTAGCAAAAGGACCAATAATGACTACTTTTTTTGTAGTTCTTGAAAGCGGTAATAATTGAGTTTGGTTTTTCAATAAAACGATACTTTTCGCACCAATTTCTCTAGCGAATTTTCGGTGTTCTAGGTTGTTGGTTTGTTCTTTTTCGCGTTTTTCGTTGCAGAATCTGTAAGGGTCATCAAATAAACCGAGTTCAAATTTTTTGGTTAAAATTCTACGAACGGCATCATCAATGAATTTAATATCTACTTTACCTTCTTTTACTAAATCTGCTAAATGATTGATGTAAGAACGGCTTTCCATATCCATATCACTTCCTGCGATAATCGCTTTCAAAGCTGCATCTTTATTGTCTTTAGCAAAACCATGTGGAATCATTTCGCCGATGCTTCCCCAGTCTGAAACTACAAATCCTTTGAAACCCCAACTTCCTTTCAATAAATCTCTTTGAATGTATTTATTTCCTGTGGCAGGAATTCCGTTGATGTCATTAAAAGAATTCATAAAAGTGGCCACACCTGCTTCTACGGTAGCTTTATAAGGTGGCAAATATGTTTCGTTTAACTGGCGAAGACTCATATCTACAGCATTATAATCTCTACCACCAACCGCTGCTCCATACGCTGCGAAGTGTTTCGTACAAGCCATAACCGCATCAAGATTTCCTAAACCATTTCCTTGAAAACCTTTTACTCTGGCTTTTGCTACCAAACTTCCGAGGTAAGTATCTTCACCAGCTCCTTCCATTACTCTGCCCCATCTTGGGTCTCTGCCAATGTCTACCATTGGTGCAAAAGTCCAATGAATACCATAAGCTGAAGCTTCTGTAGCGGCAATTCTTGCAGATTTTTCAATTAAATTCATATCCCAAGTTGCAGTTTCACCTAATGGAATTGGGAAAGTAGTTCTAAAACCATGAATAACATCTTGCCCGAAAAGTAAAGGGATTTTAAGACGAGATTGCATCGCTTGATCTTGCCAATTTCTGGTGTTTTTTACACCAACTGCATTCAAAATTGAGCCTAATTTACCCGCACGAACTTGTCCTGCTTTATCCGCATCTTTGGTAACGGGACCAGTTGCGGTAATGTCATCATTATATTGATTAAGCTGACCAATTTTTTCTTCCAAAGTCATTTTCGCCATTAAATCGGTGACTTTTTGGTCGATGGATTTCTGCGCAGAAACAGAAATTGCTCCTAATCCTGCAAAGAATATTGAAAGAAAGTATTTTTTCATGATTTATTTCTTATTTTTTTTAAAAAACGTATGTTCCTACAGCACCTGCATCTAATGAAGTGGTAGCAATTTTTCCATTAATTTTAATATTGAAAATCTCAGAATTAGCACCATCATTTTCTACAATTAGCACTAATTTTCCATCAGCTCTTTTAAATGCAACTGTTGCTAAATTTCCGGGTTGAGTAGAAGCAATTCTTACTGAATTCTGAGGGATAAACTTAGAAGCGTGTGCAATAATGTAATAAGATACATTTCTTGTGAAATTCTCTGAAGAATTAACCGTAATTGCCCCTTTGCACATACTACAACCACCTGGCGTAAATGGTTTGAACTGAGGGTCATTGGCTAGATTCCATTCTAGAGCATTTTTACTCCAGTTTCTCATAGAACCGATGATTACGTTTTTGGTATGCCATTTTAAATCTCCTCCGAAATTTCCGTTTGAGGCTGTCCATTGTTCTGTAAAATATACATTTTTTGTTGGAAAGGTATTTCTTACACTACTTAGTGCAGAAATATCACCTCCATATAAGTGAAATGCGGCACCGTCTATGTATGGACTGGCATCTGTATCTGACAATACCGCAATTGGATAATCTGGTCTATCGCAATTGTGGTCATAAACAATAATTTTGGTATTAATTGCTGCGTTTTTGAAGGCTGGCCCTAAATCTTTTTTCACGAATGTGGCTTGTTCTACGGCCGTCATTACCATACTAGGATTGTTGCCACCGTGTAATGGTTCATTCTGAATAGTGATAGCATCTAAGGTAATACCTTCATTTTTCATTGCTTGAATGTACTTAACAAAATACTGAGCGTAAACCCCGTAATACTCTGGTTTTAGACTACCACCAACAAAACTTCCATTGGTTTTCATCCAAACTGGAGCAGACCAAGGTGAACCTAAAATCTTAATATTAGGATTAATGGCTAAAATTTCTTTCAAAAGATTAATTACGCCTCTGTCTTTTTCGATGCTGAATTTGGTAAGGTTAATGTCGGTTTGACCTGGTTCTACATCATCATAAGAAAACACACTGCTATTAAGGTCTGATGCTCCGATACTTATTCTAAGATAACTTACTGCAATTGAGTTTTCTCCACTTCCGAAAAGTTCTTGTAGAAGTTCCTGCTTTTTACTTGCTGACATCGCATTAATGACCTCAGCACTACCTCCAGTTAGAGTATATCCGAAACCATCGACTGATTGATAGGTTTGAGAAACATCTATGTCAATATTTTGATAAACATTGGTATTGGTAGTAAACGCTAAAATAGTATTCTGTTTTTGTAGTTTGACAGATTCATCAGATTTGGTAATCCACACATCTACTTCATTTTTTGCCACAGGTGGAACTACGGGTGGTTCTGGTTTTTTAGGGTCTTCTGCTCCTCTTGAACAACAAGATATAGTCAGCAGCGCAAAACCTGCAACTGCGATTTTGCTTATATTAAATAAGTTCATTGAAAAATTTTTTAAGTGTTATTGATATACTCTTACATAGTCTACTTCCATTGTAGAAGAATTAAAATTTGGGTCTACTGCTCCTCCAAAATTTCCTCCCATAGCTATATTCATAATAAAGAAGAAATTTTGATTGAAAGGTAAACTTGCGCTGTTAGCAAAAGTATAGAACAATTGATTGTCTACGTAAAACTTAATTTGTGAAGGACTCCAATCTAAAGAATATACATGAAATTCTGTGGTAACATTCGGTATGTTTATGGTAGCACCGTCACCATTTCCACCAGAATGGCCAGGATGATGAAGAGTCCCATAAATTTTATTTAATTGATTACCTACATGCTCCATGATATCTATTTCGCCACAAGCTGGCCACCCAACTGTGGAAATATTGTCACCCAGCATCCATAGAGCGGGCCATGTGCCTCCTCCAGCTGGTAGTTTTGCTCTAATATCTACTCTGCCATATTTAAAAGAAAATTTTCCTTTCGAAAGTAATCTGGCTGATGTATAATTAAAACCTTGGTAAGCTTCTTTTTTAAGAACAATTTTTAACGTTCCATTGCTTACGTATGCATTTTCTTGTCTGTTGGTATAATATTGCACCTCATTATTTCCCCAGCCGTTATTGTTTCCTGTATCGTATCCCCAATTATTAGGATTAGGAAAACCATCTGTATTGAATTCATCAGACCAAAGTTGTGTAGGTGCTTTGTAAACGGTAACACTAGTTTTCCCTGAAATAAACTTATCACCTCTATAAGCTGACACAAAAATGTCATGCGAATTGGTACCTGGCGTGTTAAAGTTATAAGAAAATTTACCTGTTGTAGAGCTCAATGTTTCTGAGCCTATCAACATTTTATAAGATGTGGCATTGGTAGCGCTTACTGAAAAGTTTACCGTTCCGCTGCCATCTCCGTCTGGAAATGATGCAGATTTACCTACTATCTCTGAGTTGATTATCAAATTTGATAACGCAGTATTATCTTCTGAGTTTCCTCCTCCATCACCACTTCTTCCACAAGATGCTAAAATTAGCAAAAACACCGAAAAAAAAGACGATAATAAAAAATGTTTAGATACTATAAAATTTGTTTTCATTTCCAAAAAAAATTAGATAAAAACACAGAGCTGTAATAGCTCTGTGTTTTGTGAAGAAACTATTGTATTAAGCTGGTATTAGTTTGATATACCATGCATTTCCGGTTTCTGTACCTTGTACTCTTAGGTACATGTAATTGTCATTGATTACTAATATTTCATATTCTTTTTGCAAAGCACCATAACCAATAAAAGTAGATGGGCTATTTAATAGAATACTAGTTTTAGTAGTAGGGCTAGTAGAGGTAGAAAGAATTCCAGAACTTGCTTCAATGAAAGCAAATGAACCAGAACCTCCTCCATAACTATAGCAACCTTCTGCTCCAGAACCAGGTATTCCTGGTAGATTGGTCAGGCTACCTGTTTTAGTAAATGCCCCGTCAGGTGTAGCTACTTGAATAGAATAAGAAGAAGCACTTTCTTTTTTGAAAGTAAATCTTGCAGTGTAGAAACAGTTACAACATCCGGCTTTTTCGTCTGGACCCGCACTCCACCATTCTGGGCTTACAGAAGAATTAGACCAAGGCCCTACACCGAAATGGCCTGCAGTTTTTTGATCGACTTTCCATGTTTTAGTTGCATTATTGGTAAGTTTTGTAACAATAGTAGGGTCTACATTGTATACACTTTTTACGGTGATATCTTTAGTAGCTACAGTAGAAGTACCTCCTTTTCCGTAAGCAATAACGTGAATTCTGTATTTAACATCGCCAAGGGTGTTAAATTTCTTGGTTATTGTCTGAGAATTAACCAATTCGTAAGATGGAGTGCTTGCCAAGTTATCTACTTCAGAATATCCTATTTTATAAGAACTCGCGTGGTCTGCTTTTACTGTGATTTTCACAACTCCAGAGCCATCTCCGTTTGGTGTTGTTGCGCTTTGACCTACAATAGTTGTAGTAATTACTAAATTACTAGGTTGGGTAAGGTCTCCCATTGTATATTCTTCTTCTTTACAAGCAAAAATTGCTAATGACATCAAGATGAAGATTCCTGTTATTTTTATAATTAATTTATTGTTCATAGTTTCAATTAATTAGATTGTGATATATTGTCTATATAAATAATCTCTCCTGTACCTTTTTCAGCTAAATTATATTGGAAAACGTATTGACCAAAAGTTGTACCTGCAGGAATATTTAAAGAAGCAAAATCAAAAGTTAATTCTACCCATTGATTGGCTACTGGAATATTAACATCTACTGCTCTATTTCCACCACCTGTTGAAGGTTGTTCTAGTTGGAAATGTAATGCTTTACCTGCCTCTGTAGCATATACTAACATTTTGAATTTAGTTCCTTTATCAATATTTATTGGGACAGAATTAGGAGAAGACATTGGGGTCCAAGTCCCAGCCCAAGATTCTGCACCTGCTCCTTTGGTAAATTTCCAAACTTTAGCAGATGTATTTAATCCACCAGAGAAAGGATTATCCACTATTGCTGCATCTACTCCTCCAAATACACCTCCTAAGCTATAATTCTGGAATTCATTATCATAAGTAATAGGTAATGTAAAAGGGTCAAAAACTTTAACTACTTGAGAAGTTGTAGCTTGAGCTGCGCCTCCACTTAAAGCCACTACTTTTACTGTAAAATTACCAGAAGTAGCATATGTATGAGAAACGGTAGCTGTAACCTCTCCTGAACTATTTGCAGTTCCTGCGACAGGAGTTCCTACTTCATTGGTTTTGTCTCCGAAGTAAACTAAGAAACCTCCCATGGCATTCTTAGAAGAAAGGCCTAAATTAATTTTATATCCTGATAGTTCTGGTGTTACTTTTAACTCTGTAGGAGCTGTATAAGTAACTTTTAGTGGATAAGTATTCACTGTTTCTTTACCAGCTACATCATAAGTAGTAATGGTTACAGTATAACTTCCTTCGGGATATTTGTGAGTGGTGCTTTGCCCTGGTAAAACCAATGCTGAAGCATTAATCCCCGTTCCGTGACCATAAGCCACTAAAAACTTAGAAGCACCTTCGCCCACTGGGGTAATTTTTACAGTACCTGAGTTATCTGTGCTAATATCAAAAATCTTATTAGAGTTTGTAGAACTAGCAGTATTGATATACGAAGTATCGCTATTTAATCCGTCTATTTCGCAGCTGTTTAGAATAAACATTGCTGAAAATAGGCCTAATATTAATTTTATATTTTTCATAGTTTATAATTTTAGTAACCAGGATTTTGAACAAGTTTAGTATTTTGTAACTCTTGATAAGGGATAGGAAATACTTCATTTTTATTTGCTTTAAATCCTCTAGAAGCTAATACTGTAGCTGCATCACCCCATCTTACAAGGTCAAAGAAACGGTGTCCTTCTCCTGCTAATTCTCTTCTTCTTTCATCTTTGATTGTTTGCAAAGAAACTGGTACTGATGGTAAGCCTACTCTGGCTCTTACAGCATCTAATAATGCTTGTGCTCTAGCACCCGTTCCTCCTAAAGCTTCCGCTTCTAGTAGATAAGTATCTGCCAATCTAATTACATAAGAATCTTTTTTGTAATTAAGAACGGCATCACCTGCTTCTGTGGTTACATCTGCTTGGGTAGGCAAGAATTTTTTAAGGAAATATCCTGTGTCTTTATAGCCTGGCACATAATCTGCATCTCCTGATGCTTTTAGTGCTTTCAAATCAAAAACTGTAGAAGAAAAACGCGGATCATTCTTCATAAAATCATAAAAATCTTGTGTGAAGACATTAAAACTCCAACCCGCAGGTAGATCTGGTGCATTGGCTGTTTTTTTGTTATATCCCCTAGGGCCTACCATTACGCAAACAGAGTTGCCTCTATCAGAACCGCTTCCCCAGTTACCCCAACCAGCAAAACTCAAGTTGGTGTGTGAACATTCTATAATAGCTTCTGAATGGAATTTATTGTTTGTCACCCATAAATCAGCAAAATTACTAAGCAATTTATAACCATATTGGCTAGTTCCTCCTGGTGTTCCGTTTACATCCGCTAGTTGTGCAGCTGCTTCGGTTTTTTTGCCATCATATAAATATACTTTCCCTAAAAGAGCTTTTGCGGCACCTTTTGAAAATCTTCCTAGTTCTGACGAAGTAACAGTATTTGGAAGATCATTAATTGCTGATGCCAAATCTGCTTCTATTTGCTTATAAACCTCTGCAGGAGCTGCCTGAGTGATATCATACATCTGTGTAGGGTCTACTGGTTCTAGAATAAGCGGAATGTTTTTAAACATTCTTACTAGATTGAAATAGTATAATGCTCTTAACGCTTTAGCTTCTGCAATAAATCTAGTTTTTTTAGCAGCGTCCATTGGAACATCTGGTAGCTTTTTCACTAAAATATTGGTTCTAAAAATTCCTTGGTAATGGTCATTCCAGAAACTTCTAGGAATGGTAAATGCAGTTTGTGAATAATTAGAAAAACTTTGAATACCCATACCGTCTGTTTCACCGCCGCCGCCTGCATACTGATCATCAGACCCCGCATTCATCATGGTAATCATATTCTCGAAACCACCTGAGTTTTTTCTAATTGGATCATATGCGGCTACTAATGCACTATATGCTTGGCTTTCGTCTTTGTAGAAATTTAATTCTGTAAGTTTTCCGTCCGCAGGAACTGTAAGATACTCCTCTGAACAAGAAGCCAAAGTACAGGTCAAAATTCCTACGACTGCTATATTTAATATTTTCTTGTTAATCATTGTTTTTAAAATTGAAAGTTAATACCAAAAATAATTGTTCTAGGTTGTGGATAAAAACCTTTGTCTATCCCCATTACATCTCCTCCAATTTCTGGATCATATCCATTGTATTTGGTCAGAGTAAGTAAATTGTTACCTGTTACATAAATTCTCACTTTCTCCGCGTTAACTTTATCTAAAATTGATTTAGGAAGTGAGTATCCTAAAGAAATTACTTTCAAACGTAAATAATCTCCATCTTGTAAATAAAAGTCTGACATTCTAGTAAAATTCCCATTAGCATCGTCAGTAGTCAATCTTGGATAGTCATTAGAAGTACCTTCTCCTGTCCATCTAGACAATGCAACTGTTTGATAGTTAGCTCTAGAAACATCTAGACGTCTAAGTCCTTGGAAAATTTTATTACCTGCAACACCTTGGAACATTGCATTTAAATCAAAATTTTTGTATTCAAAATTCAAGCTAAGCCCAAAAGTATATTTTGGTAAAGAGTTTCCTAAAAACATTCTGTCTTTATCTGTAATTTCTCCGTCTCCATTATTATCTACCCATTTGAAATCTCCAGGTTTTGCATTAGGCTGAATCAAACCTCCTGTAGAATTGACATAAGCATTAATTTGGTCCCAATTTTGGAAGATTCCGTCGGTTTTCCATCCAAAGAAACTACCAAATGGCTGACCCACCATTAATCTAGTAATCTCTCCTGTCATAGATTGGAAGCCTCCCATACCAATAAATTCTCTTCCATTCAATTTGGTAACTTCATTATCTAGAGTTGCAAAGTTTCCGCTAGCGCTGAAGTTAAAGTCTCCGAATCTTTTTTTGTAAGAAAGTTCTAATTCAAAACCAGAGTTTTTCATATCCCCGATGTTTCCCCAAGGGTCTTGTGTAACCCCTACATATCCAGGAATTTGGTATTGAAGCAAAATACCTTCTGTTAATTTGTTAAAATATTCTGCTGTCAAATTGAAATTATTAAATAATTTCAAATCTACCCCAAAGTTCTTTTGTGTGGTCTCTTCCCAATGTAAATCTGGGTTTGATAAAGTAGCTGGTGCAGAACCAATAGTAACAGATGGGCTACCACCAAAATAATAGTTATATCCTGTAGCCATTAAAGACTCATACTGATTAGGAGCTAGAGCTCCGTCATTACCATTTACCCCATATCCTGCTCTCAACTTAATCTCATTAATAAAATTATTTTCTGGCCAGAAACTTTCTTTTGATACTACCCAACCTGCAGATACAGATGGGAAATTACCATATTTATTATTAGGCCCGAATAAAGAAGAACCATCTCTTCTAATAATCCCGGTTAATAAATATTTTTCTTTATAGTTATAGTTTAATCTTGCAAATAATGAAGCTCTTCTAAGCTGATTAAAATTATAGCTATAGCCTAACTTATCTGTAGGAGCTACATCCATATTGAAGCTAGCTTGAGCATAATCATTAGTAGGTAAGTTATAATGTGTCACCCCACTAAAATTTCCAATACCTGAAACATAGACCCCTTGCCCTAATAAAACAGAAATACTATGCCCTCCAAATTTTTTATCATACGTTAAAGTGTTTTCTACACTCCAATCTAGACCTTGACCATTACTTCTATAAAGATTATTTCTTGCTGTATTTAATGTTTGAGTACTCAAGTAATACAGTGGTGTAAATCCATAATCACCCCAGAAAGCTTTTTTAGCACCTAATGAGGTCTTGAATTTTAAATCTTTTACAAATTCTGCTTGCAAATAGGCGTTTCCAACAACTACATCAGACCAACTGTAATTCCCTAATCTTGTTCTAATATATGCCATAGGGTTTACAATCTCTGTTTGTTGCATATTAGAAATCCCATATGGATTACCAAATTGATCTCTGATAATATAAGGAGAAGAGGTATAAGGAGACATATTTGCTTTAATTGGATCATATTCTATAAGTGGAGTTAGAGGATCCATCATAATAGCATCTGCTACAACGCCTCCAAATTCATTATTTTGGCTACCAATCCCTATATTTTTTTGATGAGTGTAGAACACATTCTGTCCAAAAGTCAAAAAGTCATCAAAAAATTTGTGAGTAGAATTTATTCTTACCGTTTGTTTTTTGTATTTAGAGATGTCTGTTGCAACAATACCATCTTGCTCTTGAAGCCCAAAAGATGCATAAAATGTAGATTTATCAGTCCTTCCGCTAAAGCTTAGCTCATGGTTCATCCCAAAAGCACTTTTGTTAAATACTAATTTTTGCCAATCTGTTCCCACACCTAAACTGCTTATATCTGAAAACAGTGGGTTTCCTCCTCCATTTACAGATTTCTCATTCATTAGCAAGGCATACTCTGTAGCATTGAGCACTTTTAATACTTTGTTTGGAGAAGAATAACTCGTATATCCATTATAAGATATACTCATTTTACCTTTTTTAGCGCTTTTTGTAGTGACTAAAATTACCCCTTTTGCCGCTCTTGTTCCATAGATTGCTGCTGATGCTGCGTCTTTTAGAATCTCAATGGATTCAATGTCTGCCTGGTTTAGTGTCGCAATATCCGCATTTTCTAAAGGAACTCCGTCTACTACCCATAACGGATCATTTGCTCCATTATTAGTAGGGAAAGTAGTAATACCCCTAACTCTAATGGTAGAAGATGAACCAGGCGCACCTGAGTTCATAGCAATGGTTACCCCTGCAGATCGACCTTGGATCATCTGCCCAATCCCTCCGTTTGGAGAGGCTTCAAAATCTTTTGCTGTTACTTTTGAAATTGCACCTGTAACTGTAGATTTTTTCTGTGTTCCGTATCCTACGTTTACGAGTACTACTTCTTCAATGGCTTTTTCTTTAAGAGAATCTCTTTTTTCCTGAGCACTAAATGCTACAGATGAAAGAACCATTGATAGGCTAATCAAACTAACAATTTGTTTTTTCATATAAAATAGTTTTTATTTTTTATCTCATTTTGAGACAATAAATTTATATTAATTTCTTTAACAAAAAAATATTTTCTCAATTATTTTAAAATTTCGTTTATTTGCGGTACTTTTGGAGGTATTAATTCGGTCTATTTTGTACGAAATAACCCGAATTTTTTATATTTTTTTTAACTAAAACATCCCTCTACTTTTAATATTTTGTTAATGAATTCGAAAAAAAATAAAATTACCCTTAACCTTATGCTAAGTTTCATTGTCTTTTCAATGCTGCTTAATTCTGTAAGTGTTATCATCCTTCAGTTATCCCAAAATCATAAATATAGCTACACTGGGTTGGGATTATTAGAGTTTTTTAAGGATATTCCTATCGCATTGGTATCTATTTTCATGGTAGACTACATAAAAAAAAGAAGCTATTACAGTTCTTTATACATATCACTGATAATCTGCGCCATATGTAGCTTTACCATTCCTTTTATGAATGAATTTTGGTTTTTAAAAATTTGGTTTGTTTTGATTGGAATCTCTTTCTCTATTGGTAAAATATGTGTTTTTAGTATTATCAAAAATATTTCTGATAGCGAAAAAGAATTTTCAAAAATTATGAGCAGAACTGAAGCTGCATTTATGCTTGGGGTCTTTATTGTCAATATAGAATTTGCTTTGATATTAAATAGTGATTATAAAGACTATTGGAAATTTGGCTTCTGGTTGGTAGGTTTTATCTCTTCTTGGGCAGCCTTTCAATTTTACTTGTTAGATGAACAAAAATTACTGCCTATAAACGATTCTAAAGAAAAAGAAAAAATAGACTTTAGCATCTTATTCGATTACAAATCTCTTCTTTTCTTTGCAATTGTTATAATGATTGTCTTCACAGAACAGATTTTTAATTCTTGGCTACCTACTTTTTATAAAAATACATTGAAGGCCAATTCTTTTTTTGCACTACAATCCTCCGCATTTCTAGCTTTATTCTCATTCATTGGTAGACTTCTTGCCAGCAAATTTGTAGTCAAATTCGCACCTCTTAAAATTTTCTTTTTCTGCCTCATTTCTGGGATATTGCTTACCTTCTCGGCATATGTTATTGGACAAGATACTAATATCAAGATTAAAATATTAATGATTCTCTTCCCTATAGTTGGTGTTTTTATCGCGCCACTATACCCTATGCTGAACTCAAAATTCTTATCCAAGTTCTCTGAAAAAAAAGTAGGCAAAATAGTCTCCATCATTATTTTATTTACTTCATTAGGCGGTTCTATAGGCTCTATGAGCACCGCCTACATTTTTCAAAAAAATTTAGGAAATTATTATTTGCTATTTGCTACAATTCCTTTAATTTTGATACTCATCTTTTCAATATTTTATTCAATCAAAGAAAAATTATCTGAATACATCAAATAAACTAATATGAAACTAGACGACTCTAAGAATAAAATGACCCTACAGGAATTGATTGATACTAACAATTTCATCAATCATCTTTCTGTAGATTGTGCAATTTTTGGCTTTCATAATAACACGCTAAAGGTACTTCTCCTTAAATACCACGAACTCAATCTCTGGGCCATTCCTGGTGGTTTTATCTTTGAAGACGAACATCTAGATGATGCCGCCTATAGAATCTTGTATGAAAGAACCCACCTAGAAGATGTCTATCTAGAGCAATTCTATGCTTTTGGCCATAAAGACAGAACTGAAAGAAAAAACCCTCACCGCCAACTTCTAGAGAATAAAGGCATTAACATTACCAAAGAACACTGGATCAATAAAAGATTTGTTACCATAGGCTATTATGCCCTTATAGATTACACCTTATCACACACTTTTCCAGATGCTTTTAATGAAACCTGTGCATGGTTTGACGTAAATGATCTACCAGAAATGGCTTTTGACCATCAAGAAATTATAGAAAAAGGACTAGAACACCTCAGAAAAACCATTGATTATAAATTGGTAGGAAGCAATTTACTTCCAGAAAAATTCACTATGAAAGATTTACAAAATCTATATGAAACCATACTAGGAGAAACATTTAGAAGAAACAATTTCCAGAGAAAAATGCTGAGTCTTAACATTTTAGAACGCCACGAAAAACTTTTTGATGGTTCTGCCAACAAAGCACCTTATCTCTATTCTTTCATAAAAAAATAATTTCTATAAAAATAAGCCAAGAATCACTACCAAGCTAAAAGTAATTAGTGTTCACATTGAGACATCGAAAACACTTGAATAACACCAATCAAAAATTGAGTTCAATTTTACATTTTTGAAATTACTCGCAAGCATAAAACAAAAAAGACTGCTAATCAATGATTAACAGTCTTTTTAAGTACCCCAGACGGGACTTGAACCCGTACGTCCTTGCGGACACAGGATTTTAAGTCCTGCGTGTCTACCAGTTCCACCACCAGGGCGAGTGAACTAGAGCGAAAAACGGGATTCGAACCCGCGACCCCAACCTTGGCAAGGTTGTGCTCTACCAGCTGAGCTATTTTCGCATCTGTGCGGATGAAGGGACTCGAACCCCCACGCCTCACGGCACCAGATCCTAAGTCTGGCGTGGCTACCAATTACACCACATCCGCTTCTAATAAAGAACTCTCTTCTTTTTTTGTGAGTGCAAATATAGACACTTTTTTTTAATTGTCATAATTAATTTTCATTTTTTTTATTTTTTTGAAAAATTATTTCTAAAATATAATTTTGTTGTTTGTTTTTATTACTTTTACATTTTTAAGAATTAAGTATATGGAACTACAAGGAACGGTAAAAAAAGTATTTGAAACTCAAACATTTGCGAGTGGATTTCAGAAAAGAGAAATGATTCTCCTCACCCAAGAACAATATCCACAGCCTATTAGTATTGAATTTCTATCAGACAAAATAAATTTATTAGACAATCTTCGCGAAGGCGATAATGTAAAAATTGGCATTAACATAAGAGGTAGAGAATGGACTAATCCTCAAGGTGAAGTTAAATATTTCAATTCTATCACGGGTTGGAGAATAGAAAAAGCAACTGAAGGGGCTTCGCCAGAACCTACACAAGCTGCTCCTGCTGCACAACCAGTAGCAGCTTCTAACGAAAATCCTTTTGCAGATGAAGAAGATGACGATTTACCTTTCTAATCAGAATTGAGTAAAACTTAATAATTTTGAAATCCTGCTTTCTAAAGTAGGATTTCGTTTTTTGAATTAAAAAGATGGTAATTTTAGACGCTAATGAAATTTCTTTCCCAGATCCTAGAATCTATCATCCTGACGATGGATTAATCGCTATAGGCGGAGATTTGTCTGTAGAAAGAATTTGGTTTGCTTATCAATTGGGCATTTTCCCTTGGTTTAATCCCGAGGATGAAATTCTGTGGTGGTGCCCCAATCCTAGGTTTGTGCTTTTTCCTAATGAATTAAAGATTTCTAAATCGATGAAAAAAATAATCAGAGATGGGAAATTTAGGATAACAGAGAATGTCTGTTTCCGAGAAGTGATGAAAAACTGTGGCGAAATTTCTAGAAAAGGACAAGACGGAACTTGGATTACCGATGAAATGCTAAATAGCTACACCCAATTACACAATTACGGAAAAGCTAAAAGTGTAGAAGTATGGGAGGGCGATAAATTGGTAGGAGGTTTATACGGAGTAGATTTAGGCAATGTTTTCTGTGGAGAAAGTATGTTTTCTAAAGTAAGCAACGCCAGTAAAGCAGGATTTATCTGGCTGATAGAGCATTACAAAAATAAATATGATATAATAGACTGTCAAGTACACACAGAACATTTAGAGAGTTTAGGCGCAAGAAATATTTCAAAAGAAGAGTTTCTAAATTTTCTGAAAAAGTAATTAATTTAAATAAAAGTCGACAACAAACGAAACCGCGCCCCAGATTGAGCCTTTGTTTGAGCTCTTTTTAAAATTTTTCTGAGAAAAATTTTAAAAAAGCGAGTGGCGAAAGCTGGAAATTGGCGCCCAAATAACATAAAATAATGACTGCCGAAAAAGAAAAATGGATAATTCTAGTAGTGCTCTCTTTAATCTGGGGCTCTTCTTTTATATTAATAAAAAAATCTCTAGAACACTTTTCTCCGTATCAAGTTGGTGCGCTTAGAGTGTTGATTTCTGGAGTTTTATTGTCTCCAATAGCGATTCTGAACAGAAAGAAATTTCCTATAAAACAGTTAAAATGGCTAATTTTGGCAGCATTTGCGGGTAATTTTATCCCAATGTTTCTCTTCCCGATTGCAGAAACCAAAGTGAGTAGCAGCATTGCAGGAATTATGAATTCTATGATGCCTATTTTCACCATTATTGTAGGGGCGTTGTTTTGGAAAACAAAAACCACTTCTAGACAGATTCTAGGAATTCTGATTAGTTTTGCTGGTGTAGTTTTGCTGATGATTTCTGGTGAAAAAAGTGCTGAAACGCCAATTTTTTATGTTGGTTTATTGCTTTTTGCCGCTTTTCTGTATGCAGTAAGTGTAACTACTGTTGGCGCAAAACTCACGCATATTCCAGCAAAAATGATGTCTTCTTTTGTATTTTTTTATGTTCTATTTCTGCCATCATTAATGAGTTTGTATTTTTCTAATTTTTTTGGTGAGTTTAGTTTTAACAAAGAGAATATGATAGGATTGGGATTTGTAGCCACCCTTTCTGTACTGGGAACAGGTCTTGCGATGATGCTGCATTACAGATTGATGAGTGTTTCTAATCCTCTTTTTGCTTCTACAGTAACTTTGTTAATGCCAGTAGTAGCGGTAATGTGGGGCGTAATAGATGGTGAGAGTTTTACTTTTTTGCAAGCTATAGGTGCGGTAATTATTTTCGCGGGATTAATTTTCTTGAGAAAGAAAAAGGTCTAAAAAAAGAAAACTGCAAAACTCTAATGAGCTGTGCAGTTTGAAATAAATCTAATAAAAAGTAAAAATGAAAGGCTACAAAGATAGAAATAATTTTCAATCATTTGCAAAATTTTTTGTAAAATTTGTATGATTTTCATCATTTTTTTGTTTTCATCAGAATTGAGTACCTTTGCAAAATGTTAATTCAAGAATATATTTCTAAGGATTTCCCTGCTTTTGAGATAGATGCTCCTGTAGAAGAAGCACTCTTGCAAGTGGAAGAGTTTGGTTTCACGCATGTTTTCGTGAAAAAGAAGAACGTTTTCTTAGGCGGAATCTGCAAAGAATTTTTAGAAGAAAACTTGGATAAAACACTTGAAGCATTAGAAATGCATTTAGAAAAATTTGCTATTTTAGAAGAAAACACCATACTAGACAGCGTAAAGCTTTTCTATACTTTTAACTCTAATATTATCCCTATAATCAACAACAAAGAAAAATACTTGGGGTATATTGCATATGATGATGTTTTCGGAGATTTGTCAAAATATCCTTTGTTTTCTGAAAGAGGAGCCGTTTTAACTGTAGAAACAAGTCTGAAATCTTATTCAATGACAGAGATTGCCAAAATAGTAGAAAGCAACAATGCAAAATTTTATGGTTCTTTTATTAGTCATATCAATGATGAAATAGTACAAATTACCATGAAAATAAGCAATGATAACCTAAGCTCTATAAACGAAACCTTCGAAAGGTATGGGTATCATGTCGTTAGAAAGTTTTATAAAGACGATAAAGAAGATTTGATAAAAGACAGATATCAATATTTTCAAAAATATTTAGAATTTTAGCGTATTTTTGAATAAACAAAAAAGATAATTATTTTGAAAGCTGCCATATATTCCCAGAAAAAAGACCTAGATACTTTTCTTTATCTAAGTAAGTTTATTTCGGAGCTTACCAATAAGGGAGTAAAACCAATTTTATATGAGCAACTGCACAAAGACCTAGAATTTTCTAAAGATTTTGCCACTTTTAAAGACAAAAAAGATTTAGAAGCAGACGTGGTAGATTTCTTTTTTAGTTTCGGTGGAGATGGTACTATTCTCAATGCACTGCAATTTATCCAAGAATTAGAAGTTCCTGTAATTGGTGTAAATACAGGTAGATTAGGCTTTTTGGCAAGTTTTTCAAAAGAAGAAATTTTCGACCATATCGATGAAATCATCAACAAAGACATGAATTTCAGCAGAAGAAGTGTTCTAAAGGTTACCTCATCTGGCACGCCTTTTTCTCTTCCTTACGCTCTTAATGACGTCTGTGTTTCTAGAAACGAAACTACTTCTATGATTACCATAGAAACGCATATCAACGACCAATTTCTTACTTATTATTGGGGAGATGGTCTTATTGTTTCTACACCTACAGGTTCTACCGCTTACTCTCTTAGTTGTGGCGGACCAATCATCTCACCAGGAAACGGAATTCTAGCTCTTACACCTATTGCACCACATAACTTGAATGTAAGACCCATAGTTTTAAGAGACGATATAGAAATCACCTTAAAAGTAGAAAGTAGAGTTCCTCAATTTTCGGTTTCTCTGGATTCTAGACTGTATCACATGAAAACAGGTGATGTAATTACTATCAATAAAGCACCATTTCAATTGATTCTTATGCACCCTAAAGATTTAAGTTTTTTTGGAACGCTAAGACAGAAATTACTCTGGGGCAAGGACAAGAGGAATTAGTATTTAATGCATAAATTCATTAACTTTACAAATTATAAATTAACTGATTATCAACAATAAAATAAAAGCAAAATGAGTAGAATTTTCCCGGCAGGAGTTGCCACAGGTTCTTTAGTTTCAGAAATTTTTGCACACGCAAAAGAGAATAAATATGCGCTTCCAGCAGTAAACGTTATTGGTTCTAGTACCATTAATGCAACCATGGAAACCGCTGTAAAACTTAACGCTCCTGTAATCATTCAGTTTTCAAATGGAGGTGCCGCTTTTAACGCAGGTAAGAGCATGAGCTCAGAAAATCAAAAATCTGCTATCTTCGGTGGTATAGCAGGAGCTAAGCATATCCACGCATTGGCAGAAGCATACGGTGCTACTGTAATTTTACACACAGACCACTGTGCTAAAAAACTTTTACCTTGGGTAGATGGTTTATTAGACGCGAGCGAAGCTCACTACAAAGCTTATGGCAAATCTCTTTTCTCTTCTCATATGCTAGATTTATCTGAAGAGCCTATTGAAGAAAATTTAGATATTTCTACCAAATATTTCGAGAGAATGGCTAAAATGGGCATGACTTTAGAAATAGAATTAGGAGTAACAGGAGGTGAAGAAGATGGTGTAGACAATTCAGATGTAGACTCTTCTAAACTATACACACAACCAGACGAAGTAGCTTATGCTTATGAAAGATTAAAAGCAATTTCTCCAGACTTTACAGTTGCAGCAGCATTTGGTAATGTACACGGTGTTTACAAACCAGGAAACGTAAAATTAACTCCGAAAATCTTAGATAATTCTCAGAAATTTGTTCAAGAAAAATTCGGTGTTGGAGAAAAACCAGTGAATTTTGTATTCCACGGTGGTTCTGGTTCTACTTTAGAGGAAATTAGAGAAGCTATTTCTTATGGAGTTATCAAAATGAATATTGATACTGACCTTCAATTTGCTTATACAGAAGGTATTAGAGATTACATGGTAAACAATATAGAATATTTAAAATCTCAAATTGGTAATCCTGAAGGCGAAGAAAAGCCAAACAAAAAATTCTACGACCCTAGAGTTTGGGTAAGAAAAGGTGAAGAAACTTTTGTTACAAGATTAACTCAAGCTTTCGAAGATTTAAATAATATTGATACTTTGAAATAATTTTAATTTGAGGTTTCGAAATTTATTCTTAGTTTCGAGGCTTCAAATTTTAATTAAAATTATAAACAATGGCTTTCGATTGGTTTAAAAGAAGTAAAAAGAACATCACAACCTCTACTGAAGAGAAAAAAGATGTTCCAAAAGGACTTTGGCACCAGACACCATCTGGAAAAATAGTAGAGCACGACGAGCTCAAAAGAAATAATTTTGTTTCTCCCGAAGATGGTTTCCACGTAAGAATTGGCAGTGCTGAGTTTTATGATATTCTTTTTGATAATGGTAAGTTTACAGAGTTAGACGCAAACGTAGAAAGCATTGACATGCTGAAATTTGTAGATTCCAAGCCCTATGCAGACCGTTTAAAAGAGGTAAAAAGCAAAACCAAATTGAAAGATTCTATCAGAAACGCAAGAGGTACGGTAAATGGTGTAGATATGGTAGTCTCTTGTATGGACTTTGCATTTATTGGTGGTTCACTAGGCTCTGTAATGGGAGAAAAAATAAGAAGAGCTGTAGATTATTGTATAAAAAACAACCTTCCGTATATGATTATTTGTCAGTCTGGAGGTGCTAGAATGCAAGAAGCAGCTTATTCTCTAATGCAGTTGGCCAAAGTACAGTCTAAACTGGCTCAGCTTTCTGATAAAAAGTTACCTTACATTGCTTATCTGTGCGACCCTACTTTTGGTGGAATTACCGCATCATTTGCAATGACAGCAGATATCATCATGGCAGAACCGGGTGCTTTAATCGGCTTTGCTGGCCCTAGAGTAATCCGCGAAACCATAGGTAAAGATTTGCCAGAAGGTTTCCAAACTTCTGAATTTATTCAGGAAAAAGGATTTGTAGATTTCATTGTAAAAAGAACTGAAATTAAAGAAACCGTTTCTAATACGGTAAAACTTTTGATGAATAAGTAATCTGAAAAACAACTTTATATCCTTAAAATCGTAAAATCTTCTTGATTTTACGATTTTTATTTGACATCTTTAGAAACAATTCAAGAGAAAAAACGACCTATAGAAAGTGAAAAAGCTGTTTTCAACCATTAGAATCATTTTTTTAAATCTGAAAAGATTAAGTTTTAAAAATCTTTTCAAGTTATTCTCTATGGTGCTATCTCATCCTCTTTTTTCAATTCTTACGTTTTGGGCAACTGTGAAAACTTACGCCATTTCTGAGAAATTATTTCCCATTACACACAGCACAGACGGTGCAGGAAACGCCTTTAGACATGCTCTTTGGAACTGCTTAATTATGATGTATTGTTGTAAGATTTCTTCCGTTGAAAAATCTCTACAATGGGCTGAAAAAATAACAGGCCTGCACGAAGACCTATTCCCGAATGAGCCTTTGCAAACCAAAATGGATTTGCATAACAATGAAATCGGAAGACAGTATTTTATGAGTTTACTGCCTGGTATTCATCGTCAGTTTTTTGAAACCAGTTTTTTTGTAGATCATCTTTTAGAGCTTACTAAAAAAAGTGTCATTTTAGAAAGCGAGGGTCAAGAAATTGGTTTTAATTTAGTAAGATTAAAAGAAAAAAGAGAAACTTTGGGCTAAGTCTCTCTTCTTTATTTACATATATTTATCCCCTTTTTTGAAATTTTTGAGGTCTAGTACATAGTCCTTTATCATTTGGTCATTTTTCCTAGGACAGATTAAAAGTGCTTTGTCTGTATCTACAATGATATAATCTTCTAAACCATCAATAATTGCCGCTTTTCCTTTTTTCAGCCTTACAATATTATTTTTAGCATTATAGGTAAGTACAGATTTAGAATCAAGAGAATTATTGTTGTCATTCTTTTCAGAATTTTCGTATACAGAGGTCCAAGTTCCTAAATCACTCCATCCTAAATCTGATGGAATTACGTAAACATTCTGAGCTCTTTCTAAAATCCCATTATCAATAGAAATTTTTTCTACTTTAGGATAAATGGTTTCTATGCACACTTTCTCTTGATCAGAATTGTACTCGCATGCAACAAATTCTTGAGTCATTTCTGGCAAATACTTTTCAAATGCTTTATGAATAGCATTAACATTCCAAACGAAAATGCCTGCATTCCAAAGGAAATCACCAGTTTCTAAAAATGATTTTGCTATTTCTAGACTAGGTTTTTCTGTAAAAGTTTTCACTTTATAAAAATCCTCACCATTTTTCTCTGCAAATTGTATATAACCATAGCCTGTGTCTGGCCTTGTAGGAGTTATTCCTAAGGTAATTAACACCTCATTTTTACTAGCAAAATCGAAAGCAAGATTAACTTTTTCTATAAATGCACTTTCTTTTAAAATAAGGTGGTCTGCTGGCAAAACAATCACATTTGCGTCTTTATTGACATCAGCAATTTTATTGATCATATAGATGTTGCAGGCTGCAGTGTTCTTCATCACTGGTTCTCCTACAATATTCTGAAAAGGAATATCTGGCAATTGCTGATGAGTAAGCTCTACATATTCTTGATTGGTGATTACGTATATGTTTTCTGCTGAAACCGCTTTTTGTATTCTATCATAGGTCTGTTGAATCATGGTTCTTCCAGTTCCTAAAATATCTTGAAATTGCTTAGGGAATTTTTGGGTAGACATTGGCCAAAATCTGCTACCAATTCCACCTGCCATTATTACACAGTAGTTGTTCTTGTTCATAAATTTTTATAATTTCTCAACTTTACTAACGGATTTAAAGAGATATTGTTTTCCGCTAGAAAGATTTTTGCAAAGATAACGTTTTTTAATTTTTTCTTTTATGATATATGTTTCCTCTCTGAAGATAAATTTTTCACCTATTTCAAGATTTTCAATATAATAAAACCCTTCTTCCTCTTTATGGAAATACTTTACCAATTCTGGGCTGGCCATAAAATTGGCTTTCGGTGATTTAGAAAACTTTTTAATAATTAATTTTAAATCTTCCTGATAAACTTCTAAGCTTTCTAAAAGCATTTCTCTGAAGGTTTGTTTCCACTCTTGTCCGTGTGGTGAAATTCTTCTTCCATATTTCTCAAAAGCCAGAAGATGCGCCAATTCATGGGTTAATACAAAGAAAAACAATTGTGGTTCTAATGTTCCGTTAACGGTAATTTGATGAGAATTATCGGGCATTTTTCGGTAATCTCCTAGTTTAGAGTTTCTATTTCTAGTTATTTTTAGATGACAATTGTAATGACCAAACCATTCCTTAAGAAAAGGAAGTGCGTTTTCTGGTAAAAATTTTTCTAGAATATGGGCTGGCATTATATCATTTATAAGTATTGCTTTACGAAAATAAAAAATCTCCATTATAAAATGAAGATTTTTGAATAAAGTCTTAATTAAAAATTTTAAAGATTTTCAGTTAAAGGAATTCCTGCATAGAAATTAAGCAACTTCATACTGAAAATATAGTTGTATTTGGCTTGCGAAACAGTGCTTTGTGCGTTTACATAGTTGTTTCTTGCATTGTTTAGGTCATAAATGGTAGATCTACCCGCTTCATAACTTTTTTCTGCAAAATCCAGAGCTAATTTGGTGGATTTTTCAGCTTCTACAGCCGCCATAAAGTTTTCATAATTGGCATTGGCATCAAAATAGGCTTTCTGCACATCTTGCTTTACAGAAAGTTTTTGTTGTTCTAATGTGTTTTTGGCGATATTTTCAGAGATTTTAGCTTGTTCTACTTGGAGTTTTGTATTTCCTTTATTAAAAATTGGAATATTTAAACTTAATCCTAAATTTTGTCCAAAATTGTCTTTGTATTGTTTCATGAAATCATCCTGAGAAAGTCTATTTCCTTGACCATCAAAAACCCCTGAAAGTCTATTAAAATAAAAAGATCCAATTCCTGCACTTGCTGTAACTGTAGGCTGAAAAAGTGTTTTGGCAATTTCAATTTGTTTCTGCGCAGAAAGAATTCTGGTTTCAGCTGCTTTTACTTGCGGTTGATTTTCATAGGCCTTTTCAATAATATTGTCTGTAGAACTTAATGGAGCTGCTAACATACTTGGAAGTGGCACTTCTTGTATATCAAAATCTTTAAAATCTGTTAATTGAAGCACCATGGCTAAATTAAACAACGACCTTTCTATATCTATTTCTGCAGATTTTTGTCTTTGTTTTTCTCTAGCTAAACTTGCAGCAGCTTCTGCTTCTACTGTTTTGGCGGTAGAGCCTACTTCTGTAGTAATTTTAGCTCTTTTCAATACCTTTTCGGCATTACTTACGGATTCATCGGTAATTTTTTTAACTTCTCTATTGAGCAAAATCTGCAAATAAAGCTGCGCTACTTGCAAAGAAATATCATTCTTTGTCTTTTCGGTGTCTAAAAGAGAGGCATCTAGGTCAAACTGAGATTTCTCTGCAGTTTTTCTAATTCTACCTCCGTTGTAGACTTGCATATTTGCACCTATATTAGCACTATTATTGAAATTATCATTACGCCCAATACTTCCGGTAAAACCTTGGGTTTGCCCAAAGCTAGCGCTGTTATTTACGTTTGCTGAAACAGTAGGCAAATAATCATTTTTAGCGATTGCTAGATTTTTGCTCTGGATATCGTTATTGTATTGATTATTGATTACCTGAAGGTTATTCTTCACCGCGTAATCTACACACTCTCTAAGAGTCCATTTTTTTTGTGAAAAAACGAAAGTGCTTGCTAATAAAATTGATAGTAAAAAAAGACGTCTCATTGTTTGCTTTTGAGTGATAAGTAATGTTAATAGATAAAATGTTACAATTCTCAACAAAAAAATCAGAATAAAATTGCTTTTACTCTGATTTCAGTTTCTAATTGAATTAAAAAAACATTAAAACAAGAACTTTGTGCTTAAGAAACTAGATTCTTGTTCAGACACTATATTGTTAAAAATATCTTTGTTTAGTTCGCTGTCTTTGGTGGCAACCATGGTTCTGATAGAGAAAGAGCGCAGTGCATCTGGAACAGAAAGAGTACCTTCGGCAGAGTCTTTTCTCCCTGTAAAAGGAAAAACATCTGGCCCTCTTTGTGATTGGGTATTTACGTTTACTCTAGAAACCAAATTTACAAAACCATCTACCATTTTGGCAATTTCTAAATGATTTTTACTGAAAATACTTACCTGTTGCCCAAAGTCGCTTTCAATCATATAATCTATAGGTTCTTGTAAATTTTTAAAAGGAACTATTGGAACTATTGGCCCAAATTGCTCTATATGATAAACCTTCATTTTTTCACTTACAGGATACAAAACCGTAGGCGCAAAAAGATTTCCTACAGATTGACCACCGGTTTCATTTACAATTTTTGCTCCGAAACTTTCGGCATCTTTGATTAATCCATTTAGGAATTCTACTTTCCCTTCTTCTGGAAGTGGCGTAATAATAGGGTTATTCCAAGGCATTCCCACTTTTAGAGCATCTACTTTTGCGCTAAACTTTTTGATAAATTCATCTGCAATATCTTCGTGTACAAAAAGAATTTTAAGCGCAGTACATCTTTGTCCATTAAAAGAAAGCGAACCCGCTACACATTCTTCAACTGTAAGGTCTAAATCTGCATCTTTTAAAATAATTCCAGGATTTTTAGCATCAAGACCTAAAATAGAACGCAATCTGTTTACTTTCGGGTGTGCTTTTTTTAATTGGTCTGCCACTCTACTAGAAGCGATTAAGGTAAGAACATTTATTTTCCCTGTATTCATCATAGGTTCTATTACTTCTGCTCCTTTTCCGTAGATGTAATTTACTACTCCTTTAGGGAAACTTTTTTGTAAAGCCTTACTTAGCGCATAGTGCAAAAGACAACCATATTTTGGTGGTTTGAAAAGCACCACATTACCCATAATCAGTGCCGGAATAAGCAAGGTATACGTTTCATTAAGAGGATAATTATATGGGCCAATACAAAGTGTAATTCCTAAAGGAGAACGACGGATTTGCCCAATAATTCCGCCTTCTATGGTAAATCTAGAACTTCTACGGTCTAGTTCTTTTAAGGCATTGATGGTATCATAAATATAGGCGATGGTTCTGTCAAATTCTTTTTCAGAATCGGCTCTGTTTTTCCCGATTTCCCACATCAGCAATTGTACCACCTCTTCACGAAGACCAATCATTTCCTTAATGAAATTTTCTACATGTTTTATTCTTTCTTCTACAGAAAGTGTAGGCCAATAACCGAAACCGTTGTCGTAAGCTTTTTCTGCTGCATCTAAGCATTCCATCGCTTCATTGAGACCTCCATTTGGGATTTTTCCTAAGTAAATATCTTCCAAAACGCCGTTATTATTAACTTTGATTGCGGAATATACTTTCTTGAAATCACCATCCCATTGCTTAAATTCACCATCCACCAAATACTCAGTTTGCTCTACTACAGGATGGTTTAGCCATTCCGTTCCCGGAAATAGCGAAATGTTTTCAGAAAATTGTTGCATAATTTTATTATTTGAAGAATCAAAGGTAAAAATTATCAACTTAGAATTTGTAATAAAAGAATGAATTTTTTGATAGATAGAATGAATAAAGAAGCTTTTTTCCTAACCGAAAAATAAATACGCCATCAAAACAGAAACCGTAATTCCAACTAAATCTGCCAAAAGCATTGCACCAACAGTATAACGCGTATTTTTGATACCCACTGCTCCGAAATATACCGCAATTACATAAAAAGTAGTATCTGAACTGCCTTGTAAAATCCCAGAAAGTCTCGCAGGAAAAGAATCTACCCCAAAAGTAGTCATTGTATCTACCATCATTCCTCTTGCGCCAGAACCTGACAATGGTTTGATGAGCGCAGTTGGTAATCCGTCAACAAATCTGGTATCTAAATTGGCAATTTGAGCAAACCATTTCATTCCATCTATAATCACATCAAAAACGCCAGAAGTTCTAAGGAGTGAAATCGCAATCAACATTCCTACTAAGTAAGGAATAATCTTAACACAGACATTAAAACCTTCTTTAGCACCATCAATAAAAGCATCAAAAACATTTATTTTTTTGTAAACCGCACCAGCAATGATAGCAAAAAATATCAAAAGAATCATTCCGTTGCTGATGAATTTACTGGCATTGTCTAATTCTTCTTTGTTGAGTTTTACCAAGTACCAAACCAAAAGCGCGATTAAAGCAGAAACACCCCCAATAAAAGCCAAAAGTCTAGGCTGAAAAAGATTAATTTTCTGTTTGAAGGAAACAATAATCATCGCCGCCATTGTAGCACAAAATGTAGCAATCATCGTTGGTAAGAAAATATCTGTTGGCGTTGCAGAATCCATAGAAGCTCTAATGGCAATGATAGAAACCGGAATCAGCGTAAGACCACTTGCGTGCAAACAAAGAAACATAATTTGTGCATTAGAAGCTCTGTCTTTGTCGGGATTTAGGGTTTGTAAACTTTCCATCGCTTTTAGTCCAAATGGAGTTGCCGCATTGTCTAAACCTAATAAATTGGCGGCAAAATTAAGCGTCATATGCCCGAAAGAAGGATGGTTTTTAGGAATTTCGGGGAATAATTTTGAAAAAAATGGTTGAATCATTCTTGACAAGAAATTAATTCCTCCTGCTTTTTCAGCAATGCTCATAAAACCCATAAAAAGCGTCATAATTCCTATTAATCCTAGAGAAATTTCCACGGCAGTTTTACTGGTAGAAATTACACCATCTGCTTTTTGCACACGGTAAACAGAAACGGTATTGGTAGAATCTTTTTTGTAGTTAATTCTAGAAATTTCGGCTTCAGGTTTTTCAGAAAGAGATTTTTGAATTTCCGCAGAAAGAGATTGTAAGGGTGCTTTGGTAATTTGTACGGTGTCTCCACTTTTACCAACCACCAAATCATTGTAAATTGCTTTGTAGTTATCGCTGAACAAATATTTAATACTTGCCACCACAATCGCTACAATAATAAATGCGCTCCAAATTCTGCTTAAAACCATTTCCTTGAAAATTTTGGATAAAAGTAAGATTTTTTGTTGGATGTTGGAAGTCTGGAATTTTTTACGACTATATTTTTCCTATTTTTTAACATCAAGCATCCAACTTCCATCATCCCGCTAATGCAAACCTTTCAAAAATCATATCAGACTTATTATATCGTATTAAAAAACTTTGTAACTTTAGATTCCTAAATTTTTATACAGAAGTGCCTTTTAAGACATTTTTGGTTTTAAAAATTTTCGCCTTATAAGGAATTGCAGTATGCATTCAGTCTGAATTTTAGTTAAATCAGACTTAATAGATGAAAATAATTTTAAAAAATCAAAAGATATGAGCACTAACACCAAAGACCTTCGCAACGTAGTTTTACTCGGACATTCAGGAAGCGGTAAAACTACCTTTATAGAGACTATGCTTTTTGAAGGCGGCGCTATCAAAAGACGTGGAACTATAGAAGCACACAACACCGTTTCCGACAACACAGACCTAGAACATCAGCGCGAAAACACCCTATTTTCTCACCAAATGTTTGTAAACTGGAGAAAAAACAAAATCAACGTTTTAGACACTCCAGGTTTTGATGATTTCGTGGGCGAAGTAATCGCTTCTCTTAAAGTAGCAGATACCGCACTTATCCTCGTTAATGCTTCTGCTGGTGTAGAAGTAGGTACAGAATTGGTTTGGGAATATGTAGAAAAATACCAAACTCCTACCCTATTTGTTGTCAACCAAATAGACCATCCAAAGGCAGATTTCGAAGCGTCTTTGGAACAAATTAAAAATAGATTTGGAGCAAAAGCATTGCCAATTCAGTATCCATTAAATTCTGGAGAAGGATTCAATCAAATTATTGATGCCTTGAGAATGGTAATGTATGAATTTCCTGCAACTGGTGGTAAGCCAGAGAAAAAACCAATCCCAGAATCTGAACTGGCAAGAGCTAATGAAATGCACAACGCATTGGTAGAAATAGCCGCAGAAAACGAGGAAGGTCTAATGGAAAAATATTTCGAAGAAGGAAATCTTTCAGAAGAAGAATTGGCTCAAGGTCTTAATATTGCCTTAGCAAAACACGATTTTTTCCCAGTTTTTGTAGCTTCAGGACTTAAAGATATGGGTTCTGGTAGAATTATGGGCTTTATAGATGATATTGCTCCGTCTCCTGCCGATAGAGCTGGCGAAAAATTAGAAAACGGCGAATTGCTAAAATGTGACTCTAACGATAAAACCACCTTATTTATTTACAAAACCCAAAGTGAACCACAAGTAGGAATTGTTTCTTATTTCAAAGTTTATTCTGGTGAATTAAAACCTGGTGATGAATTGGTAAATGCAGAAAACGGCGAAACAGAAAGAATTTCTCAGATTTTCTTAGCCGAAGGTAAAGACAGAACTCCTGTAGATAAATTAGTTGCTGGTGATCTGGGCGTTACCGTAAAATTGAAATACGGACATTCTAATAACACCCTGAATACAAAAGGTGTAGATAGAAAAATAGAGCCAATGCAGTTCCCTGAAAGCAGAATCAGAAAAGCCATTTTTACTGAAAACGCTGCCGAAATGGAAAAACTTATTTCTTCTTTACACAAAATTCAAGAAGAAGACCCTACGCTACAAGTTTTGCAATCTAACGAAACCAAAGAAACCATCTTGAGCGGACAAGGACAATTGCACCTAGATTTGGTAAAATTCCGTTTAGAAAAAGAATTTGGGGTAAAAATGGAAATGAAAAACCCTAAAGTCTCTTACCGCGAAACCATCACCGGAAAAGCAGATGCAGATTACCGACACAAAAAACAATCTGGCGGCGCAGGACAATTTGGTGAAATACATATGAGAGTAGAAAATTACTACGAAGGAATGCCAGAACCAGAAGGTTTCAACATTAGAAATAAAGAATTTGAAGATTTATCTTGGGGCGGAAAATTTGCTTTCTACTGGTGCATTGTAGGCGGAGCTATCGATTCTAGATACATTGGCGCTATTAAAAAAGGAATAATGCAACAGATGAAAGAAGGGCCATTAACAGGTTCTCATTGTCAAAACATTAGAGTTTCTGTCTATGACGGAAAAATGCACAGCGTAGATTCTAATGATATTTCTTTCCAATTGGCAGCTTCTGGAGCTTTCAAAGAAGCTTTTCACAATGCAAGACCTCAATTGTTAGAACCAATGTACCACGTAGAAATTCTTTGCCCAGACGAATGTACTGGTGATGTGATGGGAGATTTACAAACCAGACGTGCAATGATTTCTGGAATGGATACCGAAGGTCATTATCAAAAAATTATGGCAGAAGTTCCACTAGCCGAAATGAATGATTATGGTTCTACCTTGCGTTCTTTAACTGGTGGTAGAGCTAAATTTACGATGAAATTTAGTGACTATCAATTGGTTCCTGCCAACGTACAACAAGAATTGGTAAAACAACATTCTCTAGAAAAAGCAGAAGCTTAGTTTAAATAAGAAAATCAATTTAAAACCTCAACTTTTAGGGTTGAGGTTTTGTTATTTTTAAAAGATTATCAACTCTTTCTTTCCAAATTTTTTGTTTTTCAATATTAGTCCCATAGCTAGTTTCTTCTTCAAATAAGTTTTGAAAATCAATATACTCTTGATAAACCTTGTCATATAATATTTGAAAGTCCCTATTGAATTTTTCTACTGTATCAACCCTCTCTAATAATACCTTTGACAATTTCCGTGAAAAAAATTCAGCAATATCAAAATGAATTTGCTCATGTTCCAATAATCCATTTTGATTTAAATATTGTAGACTAACCCAAGACTTTTCAGAATCAAAAGTTGCAAAAATTTTAATCTTAATTTTTCCTGTCCAAATTGATTTTGATAAAACTTTATAGTTTATGCTTATCATTGAATTAGCGGCAAAATTACTAATAGCAGGAGGTTTTCCCTTAAAATCAGAAAACTCTATTTTTCTTGTCTCTTGCCATTCTATCTCTTGAGAAAAAAGAAAAGAATTTAAAAGTAATGACAATATAAAAACAAAATTCCTCAACTTTACTTCTTCTTACTTTTCACTTTTTTTACTTGATCTTTGATGTAAGGATACTTTTGCTCCATATCATCTGCAATTGAAGAATCTAGTTCTAGTGCCATTGTAAGGGCGTTTTGTCCGTGTTCTTCTTCACCAATGTTAAAGAAAGAATTACTCATTTGGTAATACAATTCTGCTCTTTTGTGTAATTTCAGGGCTTTCTCTAAGACCGTAATTGCATCTTCGTAATCACCAATCAACATTAAAACTTCGGTGTAAGCATACCAATTGTAGAATCTTTTGGGTTCTGCTTCTACCAATTTTTTAAGACAAGTAAGAGATTCTTCGAATCTGCCAGAATCTATATATAAAAATGCTAATTTCTTCTGAAAATCAAGGTTATTTTCGTTCAAAGCTACCGCCTCTTTAGCGAAATGTAGTGCTTCTCTATTACTGCCCATTTCTAGATAAATATCACTTTGCTCCATCATCGAAAGATAAAATTGAGGGTCTTCTTTCAGAGATTTTTGAAAAGCTCTCAGTGCTTCCAGATTCTTTTTATCTTCCTTGTAGCACAACCCTATTTTGTAATAGGTAAAAGCCTTGGTATATTCTAATTCTAACTGTTCTTCATACACTTCTATTGCTTTTTGCCATTGTTCTAAAGCTTCGTAACATGCTGCTTTATTGGCATAAACGCCCGTTGCATCAGAATTGATGGCAAGTAAATAATCAAACGCAAGAATTGCTTTTTCGTAGTTTTTTCTATTGAAATAAAACTGTCCCATTTCGAACCAAGCGGTTTCTGAAAAAGGAAACTGATTGATGTAATTTTGGGCAAATTCTTCTGCTTCTTCGTGTCTGTTAAGTTGTTGGTAACACATCATCGCACTTTCCAGAGAATAATCATCTTGAGGATCGTGCTTAAGTGCTAATTTATAATGCTTTAGCGCATTAAAAGGATCGTCTAGATTATGATATTCGTCTGCAATAAAATTATGAAGGAAATTTTCTTCTTCTTCTAATTCTAAAGCTTTGAGACAATAATCTATAGACTTTCTAGGATTTCCGTTGTTAGAAAAATATTTAGCACAACAAACCAAATAATCTGTGGTTTCTGAACACGCTGGTTCTAGCTCATTGATTAACTGACGAGCCTGTACATATCTTTCTAAATCCAAAAGAACTTCTAGTTGTTTTACTTTAAGTTCAAGAGAATTAGGGTGGAGTTTTAATCCGTAATTTACGGCAGTTTCCGCAAAGTGCGTATCTCCCATTTCTAGGTAAAAAATAACCAAATCTTCTATTTCTTCTGAATCGAAATAGTAATTCTCGTTATTCTCTATCATTTCTTCGAACTTTTTAGAAAGTTCATTTTCAAAAAATTCTTCCAAATTCTTTATTTTTTGTTTGAAGGTTTGAAAAAGTTTGATTTTGTTTGAAATAGTTAAAAGTAGTCAATCAAACCACTTCAAACGTTCAAACCTTATCAAACTAGATAAAACTCTTAATTTTTTCTATCATTTTATCTGCCAAATCATCTGCTTCTTGCTGAGAAAAGGCTTCTGTATAAATTCTAATAATTGGTTCGGTGTTAGATTTTCTTAAATGCACCCAATTTTCTGGGAAATCTATTTTCACACCGTCAATCGTAGAAATTTCTTCGTTTTTATATTCTTCTTGCATCTTTACCAAAAGTGCATCTACATCAATTTCTGGAGTAAGCTCTATCTTCTTTTTGCCCATATAATATGCTGGATATGTAGCTCTTAACTCAGAAACAGTTTTGTTTTCTTTTGCTAAATGGGTCAAAAACAATGCAGCACCAACCAAAGAATCTCTTCCGTAATGCAAATCTGGATAAATAATTCCGCCGTTTCCTTCACCGCCAATTACTGCATTTTTTTCTTTCATTAAAGTTACTACATTTACTTCTCCAACTGCACTTGCAAAATATTCAGAATCTAGATTTCTAGCAACATCTCTCAAAGCTCTGCTCGAAGAAAGGTTAGAAATCGCAACTCCTTTCTTATGTCTCAGCAAATAGTCTGCCACCGCAACTAAAGTGTATTCTTCGCCGAACATTTCGCCATTTTCGTCAATCAATGCCAATCTGTCAACATCAGGATCTACCACAATTCCTACATCTGCTCCTTCTTTTTTGATTAAATCACAAATGTCCGTCAAATGCTCTTTCAAAGGTTCTGGATTGTGCGGAAATTGTCCGTTTGGTTCGCAATATAATTTCACGACTTCGCAACCTAATTTTTCTAAAAGTGGCGGAAGCGAAATTCCTCCTGTAGAATTTACAGCATCTAAAACCACTTTGAATTTTTTAGCTTTCACGGCTTCTACATCTACCATTGGTAAATCTAGAATTTTTTGAATATGAATATCAAAAGCATCTGTTCTGGTTTCATATTTCCCTAAATCATCTACTTCAGCAAAGTTGAAATCTTCCTTTTCGGCAATTTCCAGCATTTCTGCACCATCTTTTCCACTGATGAATTCTCCTTTTTCGTTAAGCAATTTCAGCGCATTCCATTGTTTTGGGTTATGAGAAGCAGTGAGGATAATTCCACCGTCAGCATTTAACTCTGGAACCATTACTTCTACAGTTGGTGTAGTTGATAAACCTAAATCTACTACATTAATTCCCAGGCCTTGTAAAGTAGCGGTAACCAATGAATTAACCATTGCGCCAGAAATTCTAGCATCTCTACCAATGACTAAAGTTAAATCTTTTTTATTTTGAGTTTTTTGAAGCCAAGTTCCGAAAGCTGCGGTAAATTTTACTACATCTACTGGTGTAAGATTATCATCTACTTTACCACCTATTGTTCCTCGGATTCCTGATATACTTTTGATTAAAGACATCTTTTGATTAAAGTTTAAGGTTTAAAATCTAAATTTCTGCAAAATTACTGAAATTAACAAGAGGAAATTGTTTTCTGTGGATAAATAATAGAATCTAAAAAAACTAACTGCAACCGCAATCTTTATCACAATGTGTTCTTTTGCTATCAAATTTTTTTTGTGTGAAGTTTTTCTTCAGAATAATAAACAATGAATAGCAAGACGCTAACACAACGACAAAAATGATAATATACTGAATAACAAGTGAATTCATGTTGCAAAGATACAAATATTATTTTTAATTTTATTTGTATTTATTCTAAATAAACGTTAATTTTGCCAAATGAATGAATTTAGAGCTAACCCATATTTTAATTTGATTGTTCCAGCGATAGATACCAACGCCAATCAAGAATTATATTGTGGCAAAAAGAAATGCTGCAAAAAATTCAAAAAGGGAAAAAGGTGTAAAAAATGCCCAGGAAGAGATAAAATTTCATAATTTTGAGTAAAATATATTCAAGATGAACAGAGACATAATCTATAATTTGCTCAACTCACAAATAGCAAAAGAACAATATGCCGCGCAATTATACTTATCTATGAGCGCTTGGTTTTACGAAAGAGATTTAGACGGAATCGCTAATTATTTTAGAATTCAATCTAAAGAAGAATTAATGCACGCTGAAAAATTCTTTGATTTTCTGAATGACCTTGGCGGAAAAATTGTTTTACAAAGTGTAGAACAACCTCCACACGATTTCACAGATGCACAAGCTATCTTTGAAAAAGCTCTAGAACATGAAAAACTGGTTACTCAAAGTATTTTTGCCATCGTAAAAGCTGCCAATGAAATTGGTGATTATTCTACTGCTTCATTTCTTCAATGGTTTGTAAACGAACAAGTAGAGGAAGAAGCTACCGCATCTCAATTAATTACAAAAATTAAATTGGTGAAAGATAATCCTTCAGCGCTTTATCTATTCGACCAAGAATTAGCACAAAGGGTTTTAACTCCTGGAGAATAAAAACAAAAACTGCTTTCTGAAGCAGTTTTTTTATGGATCTATTTCAAAATCTGATAGGCTATCATGGAAACAAAATACGCTAAACCAGACATAAACACCAGTTGTATTGCCGTCCATTTCCAAGATTTGGTTTCTCTGTAAACTACTGCAATGGTAGAGATACACTGCATCGCAAAAGCATAAAAAATAAGGATGGAAATTCCTGTAGCAAAGTTAAAAACCTTTTCGCCATTTGGTTTTACATCTGCCCTCATTTTTTCTATTACCGTCTGTTCTTCTGCTTCGTCGTCTAAACTGTAAAGCGTTGACATTGTGCCAACAAACACTTCTCTTGCCGCAAAACTAGATAAAATTCCTACTCCCATTTTCCAATCGTAACCTAATGGTGCAATGGCAGGTTCCATTTGCCTTCCGATTTTTGCTAAATAAGAGTTTTCTAGTTTTACTTCGCTTTGAACTTGAAATAATTGTTTCCCATCTTTCGGGCCGAAATAACTTAATACCCAAAGAATAACACTTACAGCCAGAATAATTTTACCAGCTCCTGTGATGAATTCCCAAACTTTACCCAAAACCAATTTAAAATCATACGCCCAAAGTGGCATTTTATACGCTGGCAAATCCATTACTAAAAATGTTTTCCCTTTATTTTTAATGAAATATTTGAGTATAAATGCAGAAATAAGAGCGGTAGCAAAACCTAAGAAATACATCGCAAAAAGAGCTAAAGCTTTATACTGAATTCCCCAAATAGTTTCATTCGAAAAGATAAGTGCAATAATGATGCTGTACACCGGAAGTCTGGCAGAACAGGTCATAAAAGGAGTGATTAAGATGGTGATTAATCTTTCTTTTACGTTTTCTATGTTTCGGGTGCTCATAATAGCAGGAATAGCACACGCCGTTCCAGAAACCAAAGGAACTATACTTTTTCCGTTTAAGCCAAAAGGTCGTAAGAATCTGTCCATCAAGAAAATAACTCTCGCCATATATCCAGAATCTTCTAGCAAATAGAGAAAATACAAGAGAATCCCAATTTGCGGCGCAAAAATGACAATTCCACCAATTCCGGGGATTATTCCGTCTGAAAGTAGAGAATTGATAGGCCCTTCCGGAAGATGTGTTTTGCTAAACTGTGATAGCCAAGCAAAAGAACCATCAATCCAATTCATAGGATATTCTGCAATGAAAAAAACGCTTTGAAAAATAATCAACAAAATCAAGGCAAACACCAAGTATCCTAAAATAGGGTGAACCAATACTTTGTCTAGTTTCTCTGTCAATAATTCTTTAAACTGAGGCTTTTTAGAAATTATTTGAGACATATAACCATCTATCTGCTGATATCTTCTAATGGTTTCTTGCACTTGTAATCTCTTCGGAACCATACATTTTCGGTCTTCTTGGTTCAGTTGAGTTTTTACACTTTCTAGTTTTCCTAAATAGGTGTCCGCTGCAATCAGTGTCCAAACTTTGTAAAAGTTTTTCTCATTAATTTGTCTCGAAATTTTGAAAACTAAACCTAAATTCTCTGAAGGAATATCAAAAAAAGGCTTTTCTGAAACCGAAAATTCATTGTTTTTGATGGCATTTCTAATTTCATCGATGCCAATATTAGCTTTGGCATTCGTTTCTAAAATTCTATTACCAATGAGGGTTTCTAGTTTTTTAGAATCGATGTGTAAACCTCTTTTCTCTGCCAAATCCATTTGATTAAGAACCACCAAAACTGGAATTCCTAAATCTTTGATTTGCTGAAAAAGCAATAAACTTCTCTTTAGATTAAGCGCATCTGCGATGTAAATTACACCACTATATTTCTCTTGCTCTTCAATTAAATATTTGGTAAAAATAGCTTCGTCTTCCGAAGTAGGATAAATGCTGTAAGAACCTGGCAAATCTACAATTTCAACTTCTTCGCCTTGGTGTATGTAAGTTCCTTGGTGAGAAGCTACCGTTACGCCCGCATAATTTCCTGTTTTTTGATTTTTATTACAAAGCAAATTAAAAATGGTAGATTTCCCCACATTAGGATTACCTACCAATAGAATATGTTTTACTTTTTGAGGTTCAGTTTGCATTATATTTTCCAAAATTTTTAAAAATTCTGGTTATTTTTCGGGTTCTACGAAAATAAATCTTGCCTCTTCTTCTCTTAGTGCCACTCTGGTTTTTTCTTCACCATATTCTATATAAAGAGGCCCTCTGAAAGGCGCCTGATGCAGAATTACAAAAGAGGTTTCTGGCAACAATCCCATTTCTATAATCTTGTTGGGCATTTGCAGGTTTTCGTTATCATAACCACAAATTTTTCCCTTCAATTTTTTGGGGAAGCAGCACATTTTATTTGAGTTGATATTTTTCAAGATTTTTCTAAAAAATTATGAGTTGCAAATATACTTTATTTATTTTAATTCTAAATAATATGCTCGCTTTTTTTACCTTTTGTTCTCTATAAAACCTAAAACTTGATTAAATTTGTAGAAAACAATACATTATGAAGCTATTGTACACCAAATCTTACGACACTCCATTAGGAAAAATGGTCGCTTTTGCCAATCAAGACGCACTTCTGATGTTAGATTTCGAAGATAGTAAGTATTTTGAGAAACATTTTGAGGAAATTTCTTCTCAATATGGAGTCATCAAGAAAACAGGAAATAAAGTCCTTTCTCTTTTAGATAAAGAGTTAAAGCAGTATTTTAAGGGAAAACTCAAGGGTTTTACAGTTCCTGTAGAATTTTCTGGAACAGATTTTCAAAAAAAAGTGTGGCAAGAACTTCAGAATATCCATTTCGGAGAATACAGAAGTTACCAATCTCAAGCTGACACAATGAAAAGACCAAAATCTGTGCGTGCAGTAGCAAATGCCAATTCTAGAAACAAACTCTGCTTGGTAATACCTTGTCATAGAGTGATTGGTAAAAACCTTTCATTAACTGGCTATGCAGGCGGAATCGAAAGAAAAGCGGCCTTATTGAAATTAGAAGGTATAGAGCTGGAGTTTTAAAACAAAAAACCACCGAAAATTTCGGTGGCTTCTTTGTGTATTTTACTATTTTATTTCATTTCAGAGATGATATTTACGGTTTCTTGAAGGTAAATATCTCTTTTTAGATTCTTTAACCAGTTTTCAGATTTTTTAGCAAAAACCTCATCTGTTTTACCTCTTTTGGCTTCGTCTGCGTGTAGTGTAAAATTAAGTCCATTGTTAAATTTAACCAATGATTTGAATTTTTCTATTTGCTCTTTTCTAGCTTTCATTAAACTTTCGAAGTCTTTAAGATTAAGAGTTACTTTCTCTTCTTTGTCTAGTTTTTCTTTCCACTGTGCAGATTCTAGCAACAATTGGTAATTTTTATTCTGGGTCAATCTTTTTGCACTATTGCTTACCAATTCAGACATATTAAGAGTATTCAAAGGTGCAAAACCAGAAGTAGAAACTTGGTCCCAAGGCAATGCATAATTATCATAACGCTCCCCTACTTCTTCATAAGAAAAAAGGTCTTTCATAGGAATATCAGAATCTACCCCTTTTAGCTGAGTAGATTTACCGTTTACTCTATAGAATTTTTGTATGGTTAATTTCAGAGCTCCAAAATCATCGCTGGTATTTAAGAATCTGTTTAATTCTACAAAAGTCTGTACAGTTCCTTTACCAAAAGATTGCGGAGAACCTACAATTACCGCTCTACCATAATCTTGCATGGCACCTGCCAAAATCTCTGAAGCAGAAGCAGAAAGCTCGTTTTGCATGATTACCAATGGGCCGGTCCAGATAGGTTCGTCTTGTTTGTTTTTTAGCACTTGTATTTTACCATTTCCATCTTTCACTTGTACTACAGGGCCGTTTTTCATAAATAAACCCATAATATCTACTACTTCAGTTAGAGAACCTCCACCGTTATTTCTAAGGTCTAGGATAATTCCTTCTACATTTTGTGCTTTTAACTTAATCAGTTCAGCTTTTATGTCATCAGAAGCGTTTCTGCCTTTGGCATCTTCAAAATCTGCATTGAAACTAGGTAAATTAATGAAACCGTATTTTTTACCATTTGGTGTATTTACAATAATACTTCTAGCAAAAGTATCTTCTATGGCAACTTCTTCACGAATCATTTTCACTTCTTTGATGCTTCCGTCTTTTTTTCTAAGCGTAAGAACTACTTCTGTACCTTTCTCACCACGGATAAAACGCACTGCTTCATCTACCAACATTCCACTTACATTAATAGGTTCTTCGCCCTTTTTAGACTGAACTTTTAAAATTTCATCACCTTCAGAAACTTGTTTTGATTTCCAAGCTGGAGCGCCCACCACTAAAGTTCCTATCAATATTTTACCTTTCTTTTCTTGAATAGTAGCACCTATTCCTATAACTTTTCCTTTAAAATTAACATCAAAATCTTCTTTGTCTTGTGGTGAAAAATAATTGGTATGTGGATCAAAAACTTCTGTGTAGGCATTCATATAGAGAGAGAACCAGTCCATTTTTTTTCTCTTTTCATATCTTTTGAACATCGAAGTCAAAAGATCTTTCACTTCTTCTGTAGCTTTGGCTTGTTTCTGTTGAGGAGTTAAAATATTTAATTTTATCGTGTCCTTCAATTTAAATTTAGTAACGCTATCTTTTTTCTCTTTCTGCGTTTCTTCTTTAGCATTAAGCGTTTCTATTTCTTGCAAAATATTATACTTGATGAATTTTTTCCATTCTGTTCTAAGTTCTTCTTGGTTTTTAGGATAAGTTTTTAACTTTGGTTCAAGAATAAGTTCCTCTTTTTCATCAAAATTAATAGGCTTACTTAAGATATCTTGAGAAAGTTTTTCCACTTCTTTGGTTCTAGCATTCAATCTATCTACGGTAAGATTAAAGAAAGTTAAATCTCCTTTGTTTAGATAATCGTCAAGCTTTGTTCTATGCTTTGTAAACTCATCTACATCTGACTGCAAAAGAAATTTTTTCGCAGGGTCCATCATTTCTAGATACTTATCATATACATCTGCAGAATATGCGTCATTAATTGGCTTTGGAGAATAATGTAGATATGACAAGGTGTTCTTTACACTAATCATAATGGTTTGCATCTTTTCCTCATCATTTTGAGGAGAATTGAAGCAAAACATCAGCGTCATCAAGGGTGCAAAAAACAACAATTTTTTTAGATTGAATTTCATATTAGTATGTAATATTTTTAGAATTAGTTTTATAAAATATCCGTTTTGTTACAAGTTTAAGAAAACTTTAGCAAAAGTACTATCTTATTCTGTTTAAATAATGAATTTTTCTATATTTTTCAATAAAAGCAAAAAATTATTTCAAAGAAATTAGAAATTATACTGAAAGCCGAATTTAATGCCGAATTTTCTAGTATCTATATTTTCTAGATAATTACCTCTCCAATTAAAGTCTATTCTAAGGATTCTAATATTCCCAAAGCCAATATTTTCTATACCAAAACCATATTCATAATAAGGTTTATTGGGTGCTTTAAGCAATATATTGGTGGAATTGATATTTTTAGAATAATCACTAAGACTACCGATAGCTGTTCTATAAAAAGCGACTTCCCTTAATTTCAACTTTTTAATCAAGGGAATGTAAGATAAAAGTTTCCCATTAAAATGATGCTCTGCATGGAAAGTGGCATATTGGTCTGTAACAAATTCATAATAATCTAGCAACGCAAAGGTATTGGGGATTAAAGAATAAGATTGGTTGCCCGGAATTACATTTTGCAAAGCTAGTGGAACTGTACTGAAGTTTTTTCCGGCTTCTACATTTAGCAATAATCTACCAAAACTCTTCAACATAATCGGTTGGAAATAATAAAACTGAAGTTTGCTGTAATTAAAATCAGACCCGAAAACACCTTTTAAACCTTGGGTATATTTCAAAACTAAAGTTGGTGCTAGTGTGCTATGCTCATATCTGTCTACTCCATATTGTGAAAACTTAGCACCTGGTCTTGCCGTGATACTAAAAGCCATTTTAGTGTCTTCTAATTCAGAAAATAGTTGTCCGTTTTTGTAATAATCAAGAGAAAATTTTTCTGGATTGGCAGATTTTATGGTTTGATAAGTGGCGTCTAATCTTAACGTAAAATTTTTCAATGGGTCTATCGCTGCAAAAGCACTGGTCTGATTTACGGAACTCAAATTAAAATTGTTTCCCACGTTGAGAACGCCAGATGAAGCAAAAGAACGGGTCATAATTCCTTCGTCTGTGGTTAATTGTGCGCCTAGCTGCATTACGTCTCTTCTAGTACCAGCGCCAATGGTAAATCTATTGTCTCTGTCAAACATTTTTCTAGCTTCGAAGCCATATTTTAACTGCCTGTCTTTGAAACCATAAGCTGTATAAAATGCAGCCCTCCACATATCATTTGGAGTGAAATAAGTTCTAGCTCCTAGTCTTAGCCTAAAGCCTTCTACATCATTAAAACCTACAATAGAATATATATCTCCGATATCTACAGAATTAAAAACATTAAAATATCCTGAAGCCAACGTTTCATAGAGTTTTACTGCTTTTTTAAACTTCGGAACTTTATTAAGCTCGTCAATCATTTTATAGATATTCTGTTCAGATTCTGTAAGGGGTTCTTTTCTTTCTAATTCCCAGTAATCATCACTTTTTTGAACGCTTGCATCGCTTAGAGATTCTGTACTTCTCTCAAAAATATCGTCTTCTAAATTTTGGTCAAAAGAATATTTAGAAAAAAGAGTCGTTTTCTTTGCCAAAAGACTTTTAGATTTCTCATTTTTCCCGAAAATAGACATTTGAATTTCCTGATAATTTCTCCTTGGGAGAAAAATAGAGTCACTAGGATTGTAGTATTCTAGTTCGTAATAAAAATTATTAACAAAATTGACATTGATGTTTCGGGTAGACTTCAATGTAGAACGCACCACGGCATAATTTTCTTTAGAAATATAAACAACTCCATAAATAGACAAAACATCTTTTCTTTTTGGGGTATATTTAATTTTATAACAATCTGTTCCAGAGATATTTTCGTCATTCAACAGCACATAGTCATAACTCGCAAAACCATCTCTGGCAATAGGACTGGTAAAACCTATATTAAAGAAATTTAAGGTGTTGTCATAAATATTAATTTCTTTATAAAGATTCTTGGCGGTATTGGCTACAACTTCATTATTAGAAAAGCCAGATGATTTATTGGCAATAACGTCTCTTTTCTCTTTTTTAGGATTGTTTTTTCCAAAATTTTTATAAACAGATTCATTGAAATAGATAGGAAGCGTAAGATTATTCCCGTTATCAGTAGAGTCTGCATATTGAAAAACAAAATCTAATCCTTTGAAAATCTTTTTCTTAGTAAATGCACTATCAATATTGGTAACATCTACTTCTATTTTTTCATATTCATTAAATTGATAGTCCTTAAATCCGCCCAAGCCATTGCTTTTTTTGCGTTTCCATACTTCCTGCAAAATTTCGTAAGCAGGATTTTCTTTTTTCTTCAGTTTCTTTTTGGTAGATTTCAACTCAACGCTTTCTATAGATTTTTCTTTAATCTGGGCAGTCAAAACAGTTGAAAACAATATAATAAACAAAAATATTATTCTTCTTAAATTCATTTTTCATCGGCATTTAAAGAGCAATTGTTGCCCCAAACAAACTCGCAATATACTACAAATATTGTTCCTATTGTGTAACCTTCATCTCAAAAAACAATTTTTAGCATTACTTAATATTAACGCAGAAAAAAACCAAATCTTGCTAAAAAGAAGTAATTTTGTGTAAAATGAAAAAAAATGACAAACAGACCTTTGATTTTAGTTACCAATGATGATGGAATTACCGCACCGGGAATTAGAAATCTCGTAAGTTTTATGAACGAAATAGGAGATGTAGTAGTGGTAGCGCCTAACTCTCCACAATCTGGAAAAGGACACGCCATTACCATTAATTCTACCCTTACTTTTGAAGAAATCAATTTAGAAGGACCTCAACGTGATTATTCATTAAGCGGAACGCCAGTAGACTGCGTAAAATTTGCATTAGATAAAGTGCTAGACAGAAAACCAGATTTGGTGGTTTCAGGAATTAATCACGGTGCTAATTCTTCTATCAATGTAATCTATTCTGGCACCATGAGTGCTGCTGTAGAAGCAGGTGTAGAAGGATTGCAAGCCATAGGTTTTTCTTTACTAGATTTTGCATGGGATGCAGATTTTTCTCAAAGTAAAGAATTTATACAAAATATTGTAAAAAAAGTTTTAGAAAATCCTCTGCCTAAAGGAATTGTACTCAATGTAAACATCCCAAAACTTAAAAAAGAAGAAATAAAAGGCATTAAAGTTTGCCGACAAGCCCACGCAAAATGGGAAGAAAGTTTTGATGAGCGTGTAAATCCTCACGGGAAAAAATATTATTGGCTTACTGGTTATTTTAACAATATGGATTCTGGTGATGATGCAGACGAAAGAGCTCTAGCCGATGGTTATGTTTCTGTAGTTCCAGTGAAATTTGACCTGACCGCTCATGAATATTTGAAAGAATTGGGAGAGGTTTTGAATGGGTAGAATATCATTAATTCATCAATTGACAAATAACTTTCATATTCTTTTTTTAAATAAATTTCGAAATCCGCTTTTTGAGGATTTTTTCATTCCAAAACTTCCAAAATTTTTCCCTAATTTTACCACAGAAGCGCTCAGAATAATAGATAAAATCAAATTGAAAAGATAAATAGTTCTTAAGTGTATATTGTACAAATTCTAAAAATGTTAATAAAAAAATATAATTATCAAGCATTTTTTTTTCTAGTTGTTTTTATGACTTTCTTATTAGGAAGTCTTGTAAAAAACAATATTTTATTAACAGATGATCTTGCATTTGTAGACAATGCTAGATTTGCAAAACATAAAAATTTTTTTGAATATATTTATTCTTTCATGAATACAGAAACTATGACGTCTAGACCGGTTTCTGCTTTTATCACTGCACTTATAACTTATGCCAGTAGTTATTATGAACGTTTTTATTATGTAGCTTACCTTTTTTTTATCATATCTGTCTTCTTTGTTTTCAAAATCACACAGATTTTTACCAAAAATTTTTTCTTCTCTATTGCTACCGTCTTTTTATATGTTTTCTTGCCTGTAGGAAATGCTCTTGTTTTTTCACCGATAATGCTGAATTCTGCACTAGCAACTATTTTTTATTGTAGTAGTTTAATTTTCCTTTTAAAAGAACAAAAACATAAATATGATGTCATTTATAGTGCTTTATTTTTTCTTTTATCAATTTTATCATACGAGATTTTTTTGCCTCTTATATTATCTAATCTTTTTTTGATCAAAAAAAGAAAAATATCATATTTGGCAGGTATCATAATCACCTATCTTATCTATAAAAAAATTATTGAACCAAGCCTTTTTGAAAATTATTATCATAGAGAACAAGTAAATATTTTATTAAATATCAAAAGAGATTTTAAAATTTTATTAAAATCAATAAAAGTTATAATATATGATTTGTCCATAAGCGTTATTCGTGCAATAAAAGCAATTAGATATTATTCTTTCCAAGATTTTATATCCCTTATTTTAATAAGTACTTCATTTTTATATTTCATTTCTAGAAACAAAATTGAAGGGAAGCCTTTTGAAAAAACTCCTAATCTTATTCATTTCCTAATTTCTTCCTTAATACTTAGTTTTACCATTTTTTTAGTCTCTAACTACGAACCATCTATCAAAGGTTTTTCAAGTAGGACCATGGGAGGAATCAGATTATATTTCTCATTTTTTTTAATGTACATTTTTATAAAATATAGGTTAAAAACATTATTTAGTATCACTATTATTATTTTTATCATAAATTCTATCAGTGTAAAAAATGCATGGCAATATAGCTCTGAAATAAACAATGAAATTTTTAAAAAAATTTCTTTAAAAAAAATAACGACTAAAAAAGCTCCTTATCTTTACATTGTTTTTAATAAAGAAAATATCAATTTAAAAAAAGAATTTTCTGATAAACAAAAAGAAGATAGAAATTATTTTTTTAGAAGAGACCAATTTGTAGCAGAAGAGCCCTTGTTTTATGCTCCTTGGGAATCAGACTACTTGAAACATAAATTTAATATAGAAAAAAAAATAAATATTGAATATTATTTTTATAACGATAAAGTAAAAACAAAACCATATTATTTATTTGATTTCCATAGAAATAATTTACTTTTAATAAAATAGAGTTAACCTTATTTAAAAATTTCTTTTTTTTATCTTTTAATTTTATTTAATTTTATAAAAAATACCAAAATGCGCATAGAATACGAAATAAAATTAGGTTTCAAAGATGTAATGTTTCGCCCAAAACGTTCTACACTTAAGTCTCGTTCTCAAGTAAGTCTTGAAAGAGTTTTTACTTTCAGAAATTCTAAAAAAACTTGGACTGGCGTTCCTATTATTGCCGCAAATATGGATACCGTAGGAACTTTTGAAATGGCAACTGCTTTATCTTCTGAAAAAATAATGACGGCAATTCATAAACATTATTCTATAGAAGAATGGACAGCTTTTCTAGAGAACTCGCCAGAAAGCATTTATCAATACATTGCCATAAGCTCTGGAACTGGCAGTGCAGACGAAGAAAAAATAAAACAAATCATCGGTAAATTCCCTAAAATAGATTTTATCTGCATCGATGTGGCCAACGGTTATTCTGAACATTTTGTGAATTTTGTGAAAAAAGTAAGAGCAGATTTTCCAGATAAAACCATTATCGCAGGAAATGTGGTAACTGGTGAAATGGTAGAAGAACTTATTTTGGCAGGTGCAGATATTATAAAAGTAGGAATTGGGCCTGGTTCTGTTTGTACTACCAGAGTAAAAACGGGTGTTGGTTATCCTCAACTTTCTGCCATTATAGAATGTGCAGATGCGGCTCACGGTTTGGGTGGTCATATTATTGGAGATGGTGGTTGCAAAGTTCCGGGAGATGTTGCAAAAGCGTTTGGTGGCGGTGCAGATTTCGTAATGCTTGGAGGAATGCTAGCTGGTCACGATGAAAGTGGAGGAGAATTGATAGAAGAAAATGGTAAAAAATATAGACTTTTCTACGGAATGAGTTCTAAAACAGCCATGGATAAACACAGCGGTGGTGTTGCAGAATACCGTGCTTCTGAAGGAAAGACTGTGAAAGTAAAATACAAAGGTCCAGTTTCTGAAACCGTGAAAGATATAACAGGTGGTGTGCGCTCTACTTGCACTTATGTAGGTGCTTCTCAATTAAAAGAGCTTTCCAAAAGAACAACTTTTATAAGAGTTCAAGAACAACACAACGAAGTGTTTGGAAATGAATAATTTATATAAAAAACGTAGAAAAAGCTCATCAATTGGGCTTTTTTGGTCTTTATATCTTATTTCTTAGTTAATTTTAAATTAATCATAATATCAAAATTATTGATTTTCAAGAAAATAATTAAGCAAAGGCATTGTGTATTCTAAATTTTATTTTTATTTTTGCAACCACAAAACACAAATGCTAACATATATTATAATTCTCTGAATTATACTATTTTAAATCCTCTCTCATGAGGATTTTTTTATTCTATTATATAAGATTCTTTACTTTTAATATTTTCTATAACTAGATTCATTTTGTTACTTAGTTTAGCAAATTCATAAAAAAAAATTGATTTTTTGAAAATTTAACAATAACTTTTTTGTTAATTTTTTTTCAAAAATTCCTAAAATAAAATCTCTCTAAAAGCTGAAGCAGCAAATTTCACTTGTTCTACCCAATCTTCTGCTGCGCCACCATCTGCACCATCTGAAATATATTTTAAACAAAGAAAAGGGATGTTTTCTTCTTTAGAAACTTTAGCTAAAGCAAAAGCTTCCATTTCTATTACATTATATTCTGGATTTTTATGTTCCATTTCGAATTGGTCTCCGCTTCCGCAGATTCCTTTTGGTAAATTTTCTATTTCTATACCGTAATTTAAAATGACTGGGTCTGTAGAAAATGGTGTCTCAAATTTTTGGAAACCCAATGCAGTAACTTCCATATCACGTTGTATAAATTCTGTGCAACAAACTACACATCCTTTGTTAAATTCTGTACTTCCTGCTGTTCCTAGGTTGATGATAAGGTCTGGCTGGTGTTTTTGGATGGCTTTCAATAGATTGTAGGTTGCATTTATTTTCCCTACGCCTACAAAAGCTACATTTTCTTGTGAAAATTCTGTTCCGGCTTCTTTTTCTAGCGCAAAAACAAAAAGTGGATTTTTATAGGTGACATTATTGATTTTCATTGATGGAGATTTTTCTAAATTTTCTAAAAAAGTAATTCTAAAGCCCGCGCGTATCTGCGTGAGGGATGCGGAAGGTGCGACCGTAGGGAGCAGTGCGGAGCGAAGCGGAGCACCGAAACGAAGTGTAGCCTGTAGAAGCCCGACCCGAAGTTTTTGGAATGGAAAACCTCATAGATTTCTGGAAAATCTATGAGGTTTATGCTGCTGGGAAAACGTAGGGACACGCCCAAAATATTTTAAATTTTTAAGTCAACATTCCGCCATCTACGTTGAGCACTTGCCCTGTAATGTAGGCAGACATCTCTGAACCAAAATAAACGCAAGCATTAGCCACGTCTTCTGGTTGACCACCACGTTTTAGAGGAATAGCGTCTCTCCAACCTTGAACTGTTTTTTCATCTAAAACTGCCGTCATTTCTGTTTCTATAAAACCTGGAGCGATTGCATTACAACGGATGTTTCTAGAGCCCAATTCTAGCGCTACAGATTTTGTAAAACCGATAACTCCCGCTTTAGAAGCCGCATAATTGGCTTGTCCGGCATTTCCTTTTACACCAACCACCGAAGTCATATTGATAATAGAGCCATTTCTTGCTTTCATCATTGGTTTAATCACGGCTTTGGTAAGGTTAAAAACGGAATCTAAGTTTACTTTGATAATGGTATCCCAGTCTTCTTTTGACATTCTAAGCATTAAATTATCTCTGGTAATTCCGGCGTTGTTTACCAAAATATCAATTTTACCAAATTCTGCTAAAACATCTTCTACCAACTTCTGAGCGGCATCATAATCTGAAGCGTCTGATTGATAACCTTTGATTTGGGTAACGGCGGATAGTTCTTCTTCTAAAGCCTTGGCTTTATCTACAGAACCTGCATAAGTAAATGCGATTTTGGCACCTTGAGCTGCAAAAACTTCTGCAATTCCTCTACCAATTCCTCTGGTTGCTCCGGTAATGATGGCAACTTTTCCTTCGAGTAGTTTCATAACAATGTATTGTTTTTTATTTGTGTTATGAATTGCGCTTTCGCTTAATTCATTATACTTTATTTATTATTCTCTAAATAACTTTTGCAAATTTAAAAGAAATTATTAACTATTCATTCAAACCTTTTCCTGCAAAAATTTGGGGTTTTGCTTTTTCTATTCTAGCAATTCTGGTTGATGATTGTTTAGCAGACGAAAAGTGCAATAAATAAGCGCGTTGTCTTCCTGGAGTTAATGATTTAAAAGCTTTTTCAAAATCTTTATCTTGTTTAAAAAATTCTTCTAATTCTTCAGGAAGTTTTTGTTCTTCGATTTTTTTAAAAGTTACTTTTGCGCCAGATTTTTCTAGCTCAATCATTTCTTTGATGTAGTCTTTCAAAACCGACTCTAAATCATTGATTTTTTGAAGATTAGTAAATTTTACAATTTTTGCAGACTGGGTATTTTCGCCAGCAAATTCTAGAATTTTTTGCTCATCTTTCAGCAAAACTCCTTTGAAGAAACTCAGTGTGCAAAATTCTTTGAAACTTCCAAGAATAATGAGATTTTTACCGTTGTAAGAATAGCACGGTTGATACCATTTTACTTCTTCGGCTAAACCACAATCAAGAACGATGGAACGAAGTTTTGTGAGTTCTTCTCTCCAATTTTTAGATTTTTCGATAAGTTCTTCTACGGTTGGTTTCATTTTGTTTTAATATCTCTCGCAGAATTTACTTTTTATAAAATTTAAAAAAGTATTATTTCTTGAATCAGCATCATTAACAACAGCATCTAAATCCCATACATAAATTCCTATAGGAACCTTTACAATTGGATTTTTAGAAATTGCTACTTCTGTATCTCGATAAAACATTTTACCTGTCGAATATAGCTCATTATATGAACCTAACAAAGATAATTCAGTTTCTTCATCGATTTCAATAATTGCATAATACCAAATCCTTTGGATTTTATTATTATAATATTTCATCAATTTTTGTGCTCTAGTCTCAAGTTGATTTATAGCTTTTAAATTTTCATATTTTCCAACTCCCCTCTTTTTTAGTTCCACTATAACAATATCAAAAGGAACATTTTCTTCTGGATTATTTGAAAAAACAAATGCTAAATCAGGTCTATCAATATCTTTTTCTATATTTTCATTTTCAGTAATGATTTTCAATAAGTCTGTTGTTTCTCTATTACTCAATACAAATTCGTATGTCATATACTTATCATCCAAAAGCCAAGAATTGTTTTTATATATATCATTTGTTTGATTATCCTTTGAAAAAAAACCATCTTTTCCCATAGTTGCAAACAACTTATGTAACTCAGACTCGCTATTGTCTTTTGTAGATTTTTTTAACTTATTAATTGTTAACTGTCTAAATAAAATATACTCTGTTAAAGCTCTTGAAGAAAGTTCTAAAGATTTCTTAAATTGTTCATCATTTAAACTTGATGCTTCTAATAATTCCTTTTGCTCTTTAAAGAATTCGTCTTGAGCTTCTTTTAAAACATCGTTCTTCTTTAAATATCCTACATTATCAGTATTAAAATATCCTCCAAGATGCGGGTAAGTATTAAACAAATCTTTTCTAATATTTTCGTTCCTTTTTTTTATTTTTGGAACGTTTTGTTCAATTATTTCAGCAACTTCTTTTCTAAAAACGTTTTGAATAATGTATAAGTCTTGTTTTGTTAAAGCTAAATTTTGGCGGTTGGCATCTACTTTTCCAATAAAAAAATCAGATAATAAAAGAAATACCATCTTGTAACCTGTAGGTGTATTTTCTTGGGCAATTAAGTCAATCTTATAAGTCCTATTGTCGACCGAAATAGCAGCTATTAAATTACTTTCGAGTGGATTTTCAGTCTTTTCAATTGAATAAAATAGCTCAAATTTATCATATAAATTTATTGGGCTTTCTATATCTTTTTCATAAAATTGCGGAATATCACTTGCATCCAATATTTGAGAAGTAGCTTTATCACTTACTAAAGTTTCTATATTAATTCTAAATTCTTGTTTACTTCTTTTTTTATTAAATAGTAATGTGTAAAACTCTTCTAATATTCTGTTTTTTAAAAATGCAGGATTAATGTATTCTCTTTTTGCAATTTTCTGCAAAGTGCACCCAGAAAACAAAAATTTACTTCCGTTACTTTCCGTTGTTTCTTCTATATTTGAAATACTTTCATCAAAATTTTCTGAAAAAATAAACCTTCTTTTTTTATTTTCGAATATACTTTCAACCTCTACTTTTTCAAAATAACATAAATAAACTAATCGTCCTAATCCTTTGTGTGAGCTTTCTTCAACATCAAATAAGTTTGAAAATTTTTTATATCTTTCATTTGTAAAACCGTCACCATTATCTTCAATTGTAAATTTCAAGGTATCTATCTTATTAATTTCATCAAGAGAAATTCTTATATTAATTTCTGAGGCATTTGCATCAAAAGCATTCGCTATAGCCTCAAAAAATACCATTTCCAAAGAAGAGTTTGTAAAAAACATTTTTACTGCCTGAGCTAGTTTTACTTTCATATTCAAATACAATTATTAATTATCAAAACAATCTCTCCTTTCAAGGTCTTGCTTTTAGAAAAAGCAATGAGTTCATCGATAGTTCCTCGTTTGGTTTCTTCGAACTTTTTAGAAATTTCTCGACTTAAACTTACTTTAGTATGTTCCCCAAAAAATTCTTTGATTTGTTCTAAAGTGGTATTGATTTTATGTGGACTTTCATACAAAACAATGGTTTTTTTCTCTTCGGCAAGTTGCTTCAGTTTGGTTTGTCTGCCTTTTTTTTGAGGCAAAAATCCTGCAAAATAAAAATCGTGATTGGGCAAACCAGAAACTACCAAAGCTGGAACAAAAGCAGTTGCACCAGGAAGACAAATCATTTCCACATCTTCATCTGCACACGCTTTCCCAAGTAAATAACCTGGATCTGAAATTCCGGGAGTTCCTGCATCGGTAATTATGGCGATGCTTTGTCCGGATTTTAAATCGGTGATTACTTTTTCTGTTGCAGTATGTTCATTATGAAGGTGATACGATTTTAAAGGTTTTGAAATTTCGTAATGTTTCAATAAAATTCCCGAAGTTCTGGTGTCTTCACAAAGGATATAATCTACTTCTTTCAAAACTTTTATCGCTCTGAAAGTCATATCTTCTAGGTTTCCAATCGGAGTTGGAACAAAGTATAGGATTCCGCTCATTATGAATAAATTCATAACTTCTAATATCAGTCGTTCCTACGGAACTCCCTATAAAAGCTATGTTTGTTTTTTTCTTTTTTCTATGAATAAATTCATAGGTTCTAAAATCGTTCGTTCCTACGGAACTCTCTAATGTTTCAGAGTCGCAGAGCGACGAAAGATTTCAAAGCCTGAGATTTTAATCTTAGGCAAATTTAAGTTAATTCTTCAAACCAATAATCTTCATCGTATTTCACTTCAAATTTCTGCAAAAGTTTTAAATATTCATCTTTAAAGTTTTCTTTTTGATGATGTTCTTCTTGGTTTTCAATGTATTTATAAACTCTATCTATTGAATTTTGATTATAACTAAAACCACCAAATCCACGTTGCCATTCAAATCTTTCTTCTAAAAATTGATTTTCATTAATCCATTTTGAAGATTTTGCTTTTACACTTTTCATTACTTCCGAAAGAGAAAGTGTAGTTTTTAAAGTTAAAAAACAATGAACATGGTCTTCTACTCCATTTACAATAATGGTTTTACAACCTGTTTCATTAATTAAATTTCCTATTACGGCAAACAACTCTTTTCTGAAACTTTCTTTAATAAGTGCATTTCTATATTTTACGGCAAAAACAGTTTGCACGTATAATTTTACATAAGTATTTGGCATCGTTATTAGTTTTTTATGAATAAATTTATAACTTTTAATATCGTTCGTTCCTACGGAACTCTCTAATACTTAGAGTCGCATCACGACGACCGATTTCTAAGCCTGAGATTTCAATCTTAGGCAAATTATAAATATTTAAAGTTTCTTAAACAAATCTGTCGGCATTATTTTAAAAGCATCATTAAAAACGAAAGCTAAAATTACCACAAAAACAACAAATCCTAAAAATATAAACCATTGATTTACAGAAATTTTCTGAATATCTTGCTTCTGGTTTACTTCACAGATTTCTCCTGGACAATATTGCGCTTTTTCTTTATTTATCCATCCGTATAATTTACAGCCGATACAAACTCCGAAAGCAGATTCGAAGAACATCAAAATCAGGCAAACAAAACAAGTAAGCCCTGTAATTACACTATAAGTGTTAAGCAAAACCAATAAAAGAAACATCAGAATTGAAAGAAATAAACCAATTCCCCAGGCAAATTTTTTCTGTGGCGCTCCTACATATTCTGGATTTTGATTTCTCACGAAAAATCTTCCCAAAATAAGAAGTGGTGAAAATTTCGGGCTAACAAATAATCTGATAGAAAAATCTATCATAAAAATAATAATGACGTATTTTATAGGTACAAAATCATGATTATGTATAATTAAAAAAAAGGAAATAAGCGTTGCCAGAAACATAATTCCTGCAGTTGCTCTTATTTCTCTTTCGTTTACTACGGGAATATTATAACCTGAGACTGTTTCACCAAATTGTAGTTTGTTTTTCATATTTTTAAAGTTTAAATTTTGAGATAAGTCTCACTTTTTCAGAAATTTGTTACAATTGTATATCAATTACTGGTTTTAGTCTATTTTAATTTTAAAAATTTGTTTGTTATTATCTTCAACAAAAACAAAACTTATATTTATACAAACAATTCGGAATATAAAATGCTCCGAAATGTTTTCTAATTTTTTTATCAAACTTATTTTATCGAAATCATAGGAATATATTTCTATTATTTGTTTTTCATCGGTATAAGGAATATTTACCGTCGCAAAATATTTATAATCAGAACTAAATATCGGAAAACCATTTAATTTATATTTTTTCCCAGATTCCTTGCTGATAAGAAAATAATATTCGCCATTATACTCTGTAACTTTAATTAAATCAAAATTATGATAAAATTGAAAAGTTCCTTCAAATTCATATTGAATATAATTCTCGTCTGAATTGTTATTTACAAACTTTAAAGTTCCTTTATTTGTTTTGATGACAAAACCATTTTCAATCTTTTTAACAAATTGTTTATTTACCAATTTATTTAAGTAAGAATGACAAGTATCTCTCTTTTCAGTTTTAATAAATTCTGCACTTTCAGTCTTTTGGCAGAAAATAAAAATTGAAAAGAATAAAAAGGGGATTGATAAACTATAATTTCTCATACAAATCCTTACAAAATTCCTCCAAACTAGGATCTCTCGCTCCCATCAAAAGAAGCACAGAACTTTCTGATAATGAAGATTTAACCTCATTTAAAAAATCATTTCTATCTTCTACAAAAAACGCTTTTTTACCTCTTGCTTTGATGTCTTCTATTAAATCGTTTGCAGAAATATCTTTCACGGCAGTTCCACCAGCGTAGAAAATTTCACTCATCCAAATTTCATCATTTTCACGAAGCGAAGCCGAAATTTCTTCCACAAAATCTTTTCTCAAAAATCTCGTCGGTCCATAACCATGAGGTTGAAACCAAGCTATTACTTTTTCAGCCAAAGGTTGACAAGCCTTAATGGAAGCAGCACATTTTGCAGGATTGTGCGCATAATCATCAATCACCCAAACTCCATTTTTTTGTCCGAGAATTTGATGACGACGATAAATTCCTTCGTATTTTGATAAACTTTCGGCGCAAGTTTTTAAATCAACTCCAATTTGATGAGCCACTGCAATTGCGGCAGTTGCATTTTCTACAGAATGTTGGCCAATAGCATTCATTTCAAATTTTTGATTCAATACTTCAAAACTCAAATGAAAACCATTTTGTTCAAATTTTTTAGCATTAAAACCTGCATTTTCTTTCTCAAAACCAAAATCATTTTTAGAATTCTCCGACAAAGATTTGGCTAATGCATTTGATTGATTTACAATAAATAAGCTATTGGCATTATTTTTAAAAATCGTAAAAAGTTCTATCAATTCATCAATTTCTTGATGGTCTTTGTCTATATTAAGTAAAAGTCCGATTTCAGGTTCGTATTGAACTACAGAACCATCGCTTTCGTCAGCTTCTATAATGAGCCAATCTCCTTTTCCAACGTAAGCATTTCCGATTTTTCCTTGTTTGATAATGGAAGTTAAACCTGCTCCAGAAATTATAGAAGGCTCTAAACCCGCATCCAACAAAATTTGAAATAACATCGCCGAAGTGGTTGATTTTCCAGAAGTTCCAGCAACTGCAATGGTTTTCTTGCTTTTGGCAATCATCGCCAGAAGCTGACTTCTTTTAATTATAGGAATTCCGAGTTCTTTGGCTTTTTTTACTTCGTAAACCGTGTCTTCAATCGCGGTAGAAACTACTACCAAATCAGTTTCCTCGGTAATACCGCTTCCATCTTGAACAAAGCACTTAATTCCTTCATTTTCAAGTTGTTCTTTGGTTTTATTGTACTCGCCTTTATGGAAATATCGGTCACTTCCCGAAACTTGCATACCAATGCCTTGCAAATATTGAGCAATAGCACTCATACCAACGCCTGCAACTCCTATGAAAAAAGGATTTTTGAAATTTGAAATATTCATATTTTGTTAGGTGTTAGATGATGGATGATGGATGCTTTTCTTCATACATCCAGCTTCCAACATCCAGCATTTTATAAAAATTTATTCTCTACCAAGCTCCACAATCTTTGGGCATATTCATCTACTTTTTCCCAATTTCTTTCGTAGTAAACATCACTTAGATAATCTTTGGCTTGATCTAACTTTTTAAAGGAATTCAATTTTGTAACTACCTCATTCAGTTCTACTTGACTGCCATCAAAAAGTACTTTTGTAAAGGCAATTTTGTCATTAATATCCAATTTAAAATCTGGCAATTGCTTTTCTGCTTCCAAATAATCTGTTGGCATATTATTTTTTAGCAAACTAGGATTTTTATGTGGAGTTTCAGGTTTTTGTTCTTCTTTTATTTCTTCTGGAATATTCATTAAATGGTCATCATCAAAAAGACTTTGTACTATATTCAAACCTTTGATGTGAGACAATTTGAATTTCTTAGAATGATGCGGAGATTCGTGTATTTCCGTTGGTTCTACAGATTTTTCAGTATGAATTGGTTTTTCTATATCTAAGATTTTTCTTCTTTCTTGGTGAATTCTTTCCTCTTCTTCTAGCTTTTCAATTTCAATTTTTTTATTCGAAATTTGTTCCAGCTCTTCATTGACTTCATTTTGAATATTTTCGGATATAGTATTTTGTTCCGCTTCTTTTTCAAGGAAATATTCATCATCTATATTTTCTGAAACAACAGCTTCTTCAATCACAACTTCTTCTATATCAGAAACTTTTATTAAATTTTCTTCTTCTTGAATATCAATAATTTGTTTGGTATCAATTTCAAAATTAATGACATCTCTTACAACGTTTTCTTCTAAAGCCTTCTCTTCAGAAAGCCATTTTTCTACTTCACCATAAATTTTTAATTCAGAAACTTTTTCTGAAAATAACTTAATTTTATCTACATTTTTTATGAAATCTTCCTCAGAAGAATATCCAGAAAACTCTTGCAAGAGCAATTTAACCTCTTGATATACTTTATCTTGAGTTTCTTTTAAATTTTGCATATTAAATCTTTTAAAATTGCTTAATTTTGAAACTAATTTATCTGCTAATTTAGACAATGTTTTTAGAAAATACAATAAACCACGCAAAACAAAGTGGCTGGATGGAAGTAATCTGTGGATCAATGTTTTCTGGGAAAACCGAAGAATTGATACGAAGATTGCGCCGCGCAGAAATGGCTGGGCAAAAAGTAGAAATTTTTAAACCAAAAATTGATACAAGGTATGATGATGTAGAAGTGGTTTCTCATAATCATAATAAAATTATGAGTACACCTGTAGAAAGTTCTAACGAAATTCTTCTGCTAGGTTCTACTTGTGATGTGATAGGAATAGATGAAGCACAGTTTTTTGACGAAGGAATTGTAGAAGTAGCTAATCAACTGGCAAACAACGGAGTACGCGTAGTAATCGCAGGTCTAGATATGGATTTTCTGGGCCGACCTTTTGGGCCAATGCCTTTTTTAATGGCTACTGCAGAATATGTAACCAAAGTGCACGCCATTTGTAAAAAAACAGGAAATTTAGCTAATTATTCCATGAGAATATCTAAAAACCAAAATTTGGTACAACTCGGAGAAACTGACAGTTACGAAGCTGTAAGCAGAAGAGTTTTTGTAGATGATGTTTTGAATAAAAAAGAATGAACTACACCACAAAAGAAATCGCCGAAATTACTCAATCTCAATTAATTGGAGATAAAACTCTGCATGTTCAGCATATTGCTTTTGATAGCAGAAATATCTATTCGGTGATAAAAACCGCTTTTATTGCCATCAATACGCCTACCAATACTGGAGAAAAATACATTCCGCAAGCGATAGAAAAAGGAATTAAAATTATTATTTCAGAGAATTTTTATTCTGAATACGAAGGAATTACGTGGATAATTGTGGAAAATTCTGTGAAGTTTTTACAAGATTTAGCCAAATATCACGTAGAAAAAAATACTCAACTCAATACCATAGGAATTACTGGAAGTAACGGAAAAACCATCGTAAAAGAATGGCTCTACCAATGTCTTTGGAACGAAATGCCTACGGTAAAATCACCGAAAAGTTTTAATTCACAAATCGGTTTGCCCCTTTCTTTGCTTCAAATCTCTAGCAAACATCAATTAGGAATTTTCGAAGTTGGAATTTCTAAACCATCAGAAATGGCGGTTTTAGAAGATATTTTCTCACCCAAAATTGGCATTCTTACTCATATTGGAACGGCGCACTCTTCTAATTTTAAGAATGAAGAGCAATTAATTGAAGAAAAAATTCTTCTTTTTAAAAACTCTGAAACTATTCTTTTTAATGGAGATAATGTATTGGTTTACAACAAAATAAAAGATATTTATCCTGATAAAAAGTTGATAAGTTTCGGATTAGAGAATAGAAATGATGTAAAAATCATCTCCAATCCGGAAAATCTGCAAGAGGAAATTAAGGTTCAGTATTTCTCTGAAGAATTTTCTTTTCCTGCCAACCAAAGAGACGAAGCTACACTTACCAATGCTCTGGCTTTGGTCTGTGCAATGAAAGAGCTTGACTTCACCAACGAAAAAATTGTAGAAAAAATCAATGCTTTAAAAGCGGTAGAAATGCGTTTGGAAAGCGTAAATGGCGTTCGTAACAATTTGATTATCAATGATTCTTTTAACCTAGATTTAGATTCATTAATTATTGCTTTTCAGTTCATTAAACAATACAATAAACCAGAAAAAACACTTATTCTTACCGATATTATAGATGTAAAAGAAGACGAATTTTCTCTTTATAATAAAGTGGCAGATCTTACTAATGAACAGAATTTCAGTCAAGTTTTTTTGGTAGGAACACAAATTTCGAGATTTCAGGAAAAATTTAAGGCAAAAACATTTTCTTTCAAAAAAACAAAAGAACTCATTGAAAGTCAACAACTTGAACAATTAGAAAATCAACTCATTCTATTGAAAGGTGCTAGAATTTTTGAGATTGAGAAAGTAAAACAGTTGCTGGAACTTCAGAAACATGATACGGTTTTAGAAGTAAACTTGAATGCTATTTTGCATAATATCAACGTTCACAAAGCTTTATTAAAACCAGAAACTAAAATTTGTGCCATGGTAAAAGCCTATTCTTATGGATTAGGAGGTTATGAAATAGCAGAATTTTTACAACACCATCATATTGATTATCTGGGAGTTGCGTATGCAGACGAAGGTGTAGATTTGCGTAAAAATGGTATTACTACGCCTATTTTGGTGATGAATCCTGAACAAGGCAGTTATGATATAATTATTGATTACAATCTAGAGCCTGAAATTTATAGTTTACGTGTTTTAGAACTCTTTACCACACAACTTCAATTAAAAGGAATTCAAAGAAAATATCCTATTCATCTAAAGATAGAAACAGGAATGCATCGTCTTGGTTTTAAGGAAGATGAAATAGATGAGCTTCTAGAGTATTTGAAAAAATACAATATCAAAGTTGCAAGTATTTTCAGCCATCTTTCATCGTCAGACATTCCTGAAGAAAGAGAATATACGCTGAACCAAATAGAAACTTTCAAAAGAATTTCTGAGAAGTTAATTTTGGGTTTAGGTTATCAGCCTATGAGACATATTTTAAATTCATCCGGAATATCTAATTATACTGATTATCAGTTTGATATGGTAAGAATAGGAATAGGTATGATAGGGATTTCACCAACTCCAGAAATTAAAAATCAACTACAAAATGCGGTTACATTTAAAACGGTAATTTCACAAATTTCTGAAGTCAAAAAAGGAGATTCTATTGGTTACAGTAGAAAGTATAAAGCAGAAAAAGACACCAGAATTGCCACTTTACCAGTAGGTTATGCAGACGGAATTCCTAGGCTAATTGGCAATAAAAATGGTTTTGTAGGAATTCACAAACAGAAAATTCCTATTGTAGGAAATGTATGTATGGATATGCTGATGGTAGATTTAGAAAATTTACCTGCCAAAGATGGCGACAAAGTTATTATATTTAATGAAAATCCTTCATTAGAGGAATTTGCAGAATACTGTAAAACAATACCTTATGAGGTATTAACTTCCATATCTAGAAGAGTAAAAAGAATTTATATCAAAAACTAAAAAACTAGCCAAACACAATATGAAAAAATTAATCTTCCTTTTTTGTTTACTTATTTTTATCCTTAATTATACTCAGGTCAAAGAAAATCTAGTTATACCAAAAAATCCAAAAATAGGCCTTTCGTTAGCCGGTGGTGGTGCCAAAGGTTTTGCTCATGTTGGTGTTTTAAAAGTTCTAGACTCATTAGGAATAAAAGTAGATTATATTTCTGGTACCAGTATGGGAGCTATTGTAGGAGGTTTATACGCTTCGGGGTATACTGGCAAGGATATAGAAAAAATTGTAATGGATACTGATTTTTATAACCTTCTAAGCAATGCAAATAACAGATCCGAAAGTTCTTTTTTTAATAAATCTGTTGATAAATATATACTGAAAGTACCTATCAAAAACGGAAAAGTTACTTTACCATCTTCTATATCTTCAGGACAAAAAAATATTTATATGCTGAAAGAACTTTTTAAAAATGTTTCTAATATAGAGGATTTCAATAAGTTACCAATTCCATTTATGTGTGTAGCCACCAATCTAGAGAGTGGAAAAATGAAAATTTTTGAAAAGGGAGATCTTTCAGAATCTATTTTAGCAAGTTCTGCATTTCCTTCTCTAATGGACCCTGTAAAAATTGAAGACAGTATATACATAGATGGAGCTATGACAGTAAACTATCCCTCAGAATTATTAAAAAAGAAAGGTATTGACATTGTAATAGGTGTAGACCTTAACCAAGGTCTCAACACTAGAGATAAAATTAATAGTATTGTAGATATATTGAACCAAGTTATAGATTTCGGGATTGTAAAAGAGACAAAAAACCAGTTAAAATTTACAGATGTTAATATAAAACCTAATTTAGAAGGTCTAGGAGTTACTAGTTTTGATGAAAAAGATAAAATATTAAAATCTGGATACTCTGAAGCATTAAAATATGTTGACATACTTCATCAACTTCCAAAAAAGAATTATGATTATCTCAGAATACCAGTAAATCCAATTTATTCTAATATTTATAAAATAGATGATATAGAAGTAGAAAATAATATAATCTTTAACAAAGATTATATTATTGGAAAAATGAATTTAAAATTACCATCATCACAAACATATGGTTCTATTAATAAAATGCTAGACAAACTCTACGCAACCAACAATTATAAAATTATTAACTATGATATTGTTCAAAAAGAAAATAAAAATATTTTGAAGCTTAATGTTAATGAAGATAATAACAGATTTTTCCTGAAATTTGGTCTACATTATGATGAAATTTTCAAATCTGGATTGCTAGTAAACACTACTATTAAAAGACTTTTATTTCGAAATTCTAGCCTATCTATTGATGGTATAATTGGTGATAAACCTAGATATTACCTTAATTACTTTATTGATAATGGTTATATACCAGGTATAGGAATTAATGCTTCTGGTATGAGTTTCCAACTAAAAAAACAAGATAAATTTGCTTACGAAAGTTGGAAATGGTACAGGACAGAATTATTTTTACAATCAGTATTTAAAGATAAATTTGCCATTGGTGGTGGTATTAGTTATGATATTTTCAATGTTACTGACCTTGTTTCAGATTCCAAAAAAAAAGGAAAATTCCTCAATCCCTATTTTTTCTTAAAAGGAGATACACAAGATAGTAAAATGTTTCCAAAAAGAGGATATTATACCTACATAGAAGCAAAAGCATACAATTTTCTAAAAAAGGGCTTAGAAGAAAGTTCTTTACAGATTAAAGCTGATATAAGAGGTAATTTTCCTATAACTAAATATCTTAGCTATAGACTTAATACTATTTATGGGATTTCTATAAATAAAGTAGATGATTTCTATCTATATAATCTTGGTGGTATATTTGAGCAAAATATTGTAAACTTCGTAAGGTTTAACGGATATCAATTTGGTGAACATAAAAATAACAATATATTTAAAATATCAAATGACTTTCAGTTTAATTTTTTCAAAAATTATTATCTTATTGGTAATCTAAGTTTAGGAAATTTATTCAGTGATTTTGAAGATTCCCAATTCCTTAAAATTAATTATTCATCTATTGGAATCACCGCAGGATATGACTCTCCTTTCGGTCAAATAAAAATTAATTATAGCTATGCTCTACCAAACTCCTCAGGTCTATTTAATGTAGTTCTTGGGCATTGGTTCTAAAAAAATAATTTCTAAATATTAAATCCAGAATCATAAGTTCAATGATACACTTCTTTTACGAAAATACAGAAGAAAAAATACCAGAATATCTAAAATTTTGGATAGAAAAAATAATCATTTCCGAAGAAAAAAAACTCGGTGAAATCAATTATATTTTCTGTGATGACGAATATTTACTCAAAATAAATCAAGATTTTTTAGACCACGATTACTATACAGACATCATCACTTTTGACCAAGTTCGTGGAAAAACAATTTCAGGAGAGATTTTTGTATCTTTGCAACGAATTAAGGATAATGCAAGTCTTATTTCAAAAAATTACGAAGAAGAGAAAAAAAGAGTAATCGCTCACGGAGTTCTTCACCTTTGTGGTTACAAAGATAAAACCGAAGAACAACAAAAAATAATGCGTGCAAAAGAAGATTTTTATTTGTCACTACAAACAGAATGATTTTCTTTAGAAGCTATTTCCCGCTTTCCACTTTTACTCCTCACTCCAAAGCTAAATCCAACGCTTGTTGCGGGGTAACCGTTGCAAAACGAGGAACGAGTTTAGACGACTCAATTAAAAATAAATTAATTTGGAGTCAATCGGGGCTTGTTACAATTCGTAATTTTAATAAAATTGATAGAATGTTTCACGTGAAACATTACTTTAAAATCTAAAATTTATAATTTAAAATTATATAAATGTTATTTAACGAAATATATGATGTAATCGTAGTAGGAGCTGGTCACGCTGGTTGCGAAGCCGCTGCTGCTGCAGCCAATCTTGGCTCTAAAACCATCCTCATTACGATGAATATGCAAACCATCGGACAAATGTCTTGTAACCCAGCAATGGGCGGTATTGCAAAAGGACAAATCGTAAGAGAAATAGATGCAATGGGCGGTTACAGCGGTATTATTGCCGATAAATCTGCCATTCAATTCAAAATGCTTAATCTTTCAAAAGGTCCTGCAATGTGGTCACCAAGAACACAAAATGACAGAATGAAATTCGCAGAAGAATGGAGATTAGCATTAGAAAACACTCCAAATCTTGATTTTTTTCAAGATATGGTGAAATCATTAATCATAAATAACGGAAAAATAGAAGGTGTTATAACCTCTTTAGGAATTGAAATCAAAGGAAAATCTGTAGTTCTCACCAACGGAACTTTCTTAAATGGTCTAATCCACGTTGGTGATAAGCAACTAGGCGGCGGAAGAATGGGAGAACCAAAAGCCTACGGAATTACAGAACAATTGGTAGATTTAGGCTTTGAAGCTGGTAGAATGAAAACAGGAACACCTGTTCGTGTAGACGGTAGAAGCCTAGATTATTCTAAAATGGAAGAACAAGCAGGAGACGAAAATCCACAAAAATTCAGTTATTTAGATACTCCAAAACTAATAAAACAACGCAGTTGTTACATTACTTATACAAATGAAACCGTTCACGAAATTTTAAGAACAGGATTTGATAAATCTCCAATGTTTAACGGTACTATACAAAGTATTGGCCCTAGATATTGCCCTAGTATTGAAGATAAAATCAATCGTTTTGCAGAGAGAAATCGTCATCAATTATTCGCAGAACCAGAAGGTTGGAATACTGTAGAAGTTTATGTAAATGGTTTCAGCTCTTCACTTCCAGAAGATGTACAATTAAAAGCTTTACACCAAGTTCCAGGTTTTGAAAAAGCAAAAATTTTCAGACCAGGTTACGCTATTGAATATGACTACTTCCCTCCTACTCAATTGAAACATACATTAGAAACAAAATTAGTGGAAAATCTCTATTTTGCTGGACAAATCAACGGAACAACTGGTTATGAAGAAGCAGCTGGACAAGGTTTAATGGCAGGAATTAACGCTCACAACAAAGTCCACGAAAAAGACGAATTTATCTTAAGCAGAGACGAAGCTTATATAGGTGTTTTGATAGATGATTTAATTACCAAAGGAACTGAAGAACCTTATAGAATGTTTACTTCCAGAGCAGAATACAGATTGCTTCTAAGACAAGATAATGCAGATATTAGATTAACTGAAAAAGCTTATAATCTTGGTTTAGCACGTGAAGAAAGGCTTAGAAAAATGGTGGAAAAAGTAGCAAAATCTACAGAATTAGAAGAATTTTTGAGAGAAACTTCTTTAAAACCTGGCGTTATTAATCCAATTTTAGAAGCTAACGAAAGTTCTTTGGTAGATCAAGCTTATAGAGCAGCTCAAATTCTTACAAGACCAAACATCACTTTAGATAAACTTTCAGAGATTGATCTTATCAAAGAAAAAGCAGATGAATACAATGAAGAACAAAAAGAACAAGCCGAAATCAACATCAAATACAAAGGTTATATCGAAAAAGAAAGAGATAATGTAGCTAAATTATTAAGATTAGAAACCATCAAAATACCAGATGATTTTGATTACAGTAAATTAGGTTCTTTATCTATGGAAGCTAGACAAAAACTTAATAAAATTAAACCAAAAACTATAGCACAAGCAGGAAGAATATCCGGAGTTTCTCCAGCAGATATTAATGTTTTATTAATCTATTTAAAATAATGTTTCACGTGAAACATTCAATTATTTGAAATTAAAATTTTGAGATTTGAAATAATTAATCTCAAATTTCAAACTTCAAATATCAAATCAATTTATGAAAATCAAAGACCATTTTCTTTCAAAAGAAGAATTCGAAATTAGAGAAACTGAAATAGAAGGTATTTTTAAAACCTACCCTATTCCAGAAAATTTAGGCAAATATTATGATAGCAAAGAGTATATTTCTCATCACCAAGATTCTAATTCTTTGAAAGAAAAAATATACAAATTTGCTCAATCTTTTAATCTAAACTACAAAAGAAATATCCTTTCGAAAGTAACATTTGAAAATGCAAAAGTTTTAGATTATGGTTGCGGTGCTGGTGAATTTCTAAAACATATAGAAAATGATGTAGAAACTTTCGGTTTTGAACCAAGTGATGCAGCCAGAAATTTTGCAAAGCAAAAAACTACAAAAACTAAATTTGTAGAAAATCTAAATGAAATAGAAAATGAAAGTTTAGATGTTATTACGCTTTGGCATGTTTTCGAACACATCGAAAATCAGAGTGAAATACTCTCTTTATTTTATCAAAAATTAAAACCCAACGGATATTTGATTATTGCTGTTCCAAATCATACTTCGTATGACGGAAAATATTACAAAGAATTTTGGGCAGCTTATGATGTTCCAAGACATCTATTTCATTTCTCAAAAAAAGGAATGCAAAAATTATTCAATACAGAAAATTGGAAATTAGAAAAAATAAAACCTCTTCTACTCGATTCTTATTATATTTCTATTTTGAGTGAAAAATATAAGAAAAATCCTCTTTTTTTAATTTTTGGAGGAATTCGTGGGGCGATTTCTAACATAAAAGCCTCAAAAACGGGCGAATTTTCTAGCTTGATATATATTATCAAAAAAATCTAGAAAATCGATTTTTAACCTATTTATGAAAGTCAATTTTTGAGCATTTTAAGTTTTTTTTCTTAAATTTTAAAAAAATTTTTCTTTTTACTTTTAAGAAATTTAATAAGAAAAAAAATACATAAAAAAATCTTCAGAATAATTTCTGAAGATTTTTAATTTTATAAAAATTATTTATTTAATTATTTATCGCAGCAACTCCTGGAAGTTCTAAACCTTCTAAAGATTCTAACATTGCTCCACCTCCTGTAGAAACATAAGAAACTTTATCAGCATAACCGTTTTGTTTTACAAACGCTACAGAATCTCCTCCACCAACTAAAGAGAAAGCACCTAGTTTCGTTGCTTCATAAATACTATCACCTAAAGCTTTAGTTCCTCCAGCAAAATTAGACATTTCAAAAACTCCTACAGGTCCATTCCAAAGAATTGTTCTAGAATTCATTAAAACATCGTGATTAATTTCTCTAGTTTTACTTCCTGCATCCATACCCTGCCATCCTTCTGGAATATGGTAAATATCAACTTCTTTTCTATCAGCATCATTACTAAAATCGTCAGCTACAACAACATCTACAGGTAAAAATACTTTTACATTATGCTGCTTTGCTTTTTCTAAAATTTCAAGAGCAAGATCCATTTTATCTGCTTCTAATAAAGAATTACCAATATTTCCTCCTAAGGCTTTGATAAAAGTAAAAGACATACCTCCACCAATAATTAAGTTATCTACTGCAGGTAAAATATTCTCAATAATAGTAATTTTAGTAGAAACTTTAGAACCTCCTAAGATAGCAGTTACAGGCTTTTCACCACTCCTTAACACTTTATCAATCGCTTGAAGTTCATTTGCCATCAATAAACCGAAAAATTTAGTTGAAGGGAAAAATTTAGCTATTACTGCTGTAGAAGCGTGAGCTCTATGTGCAGTACCAAATGCATCATTTACATAAACATCTCCCAATTTAGCCAATTTACCTGCAAATTCTTCATCACCTGCTTCTTCTTCATTATAAAATCTAAGATTTTCAAGCAAAAGAATTTCACCTGCTTGCAATTCTGCCGCAGCTTTCTCTGCTTCTTCACCAATACAATCAGAAGCGAATTTTACTTCTTTTCCTAGAACTTTAGAAACTTCATCTACGATATGAGAAAGAGAAAAATCTGGATTTACTTTTCCTTTTGGTCTACCAAGGTGAGTCATAATAATTACAGAACCACCTTCGTTTAGAATTTTATCAATAGTTGGCTTAGCAGCTACAATTCTGGTATTATCAGTTACATTTTTATTTTCATCCTGAGGAACATTGAAATCAACTCTAATGAGTGCTTTCTTTCCTGAAAAATTAAAATCATTAATTGTTTTCATAAACTTTATTATTATTTAAATATTATTTTTCATTCGGTTTACAAATTTAAGATTTCTAAAATGGCAAAAAGAAAATTCCTGAGAAAAATTTCCACAAACTGACGAAAAACATTTTCTAACAATATTTATCTTTTTATAAAAGAAAAAAATGAATACTATTGTTGTAGTTGTGAATGATGTGGAAAAATATTGGTTAATTTTTTCGTAACATTTAGTTGAAGTTGAATTCATATATAATTAACATTACAACCCCTTGATTTTTAGTATAAATTAACACTTATTAACAAATGTTAGTATTTATTAAATTGATAGATTATTTATAATATTTATGAGGAAAACTTCATCATAGTTTAGCCGAAACTTTTCAAAAGAAAATTGTTTTTATTCAAAATTATTTTTCCATTAAGCATTTTATTTGAATAGAGAAAGAAGTAGTTCTAAATAGTTTTCCACAAATAAATTAGAACTTGTTAACAATGATTTTTCTTAACATTTTAATTTACTTAAAGAGATGTAAATGAACATATTATGAATTAATGAATATTGTTAATATTTAGTTAAAATTCTGATAATCAATTCTATTAATTTTAAGATTAAAATAGATTTAATCCACATTTAAATTAAAAGCCTTAATTTTGTACTAAATAATCTAATATAAAAATGAAAAAAATTGCTATTGCTGCTGATCATGCAGGATTTGAATACAAAGAATACATTAAAAATCAATTAAAAGACCAATATGAATTGGTAGATTTTGGTACTCATTCTGTAGATTCTGTAGATTATCCAGATTTTGTGCATCCTGCTGCTAGTGCTGTAGAAAATGGAGATTGTGAATTTGGAATTCTTTTTTGCGGAAGCGGACAAGGTGTACAATTAAGTGCTAATAAACACCAAGGAGTAAGATGTGCATTAGCTTGGATGCCTGAAATTGCTGCTTTATCTCGTCAACATAATAATTGTAATATGGTAGCCTTACCGGCCAGATTTATTGCCAAAGAACTGGCGCAGGAAATTATAGAAAAATTTCTCAACACCGATTTCGAAGGAGGAAGACACCAGAATAGAGTAGATAAAATCACTTGTAAATAAAGAAAATCTCCAGCGAAAGTTGGAGATTTTTGTTTAAATTTATAAAAATTAAAAACACCAAATAATATATGAAACAACAACATAAATCACAAAAACAAGACCAGAAACTTCGCGATATTGGGAAGCTTATTCTGCGTTTTATGAACAAAAAAGCGTCTAAAATATACAATTATAAACAGATAGCAGACGGTATAGAATACAAAAATCCGAGACAAAGAGAACTTGTTTTACAAGCTTTGCACAAATTGCGTGCAGAAGATAAAATTAAAGAAACAGACCGTTTAAAATACATTGTAAACCTTCAAATTACGGACACTTTAACTGGAGTAATCGATTTTGCAGCCAATGGAAACGCTTATGTAAAAGTAGAAGGCATAGAAGATGATATTTTTGTGCATCAAAAAAATGTAAAAGATGCGCTACAAGGTGACACCGTTCTCATAGTAACTTATCATTTCAAAGGAAAAAAATTAGAAGGTTCTGTTTTAGAAGTTTTAGAAAGAGCTAATGATACTTTTGTGGGTACTTTTCAATATGTTCAACACAAAGATTTCGGGTTTGTAGTAGTAGATAAAAAACAAATCAACAACGATTTTTTCATCCCAAAAAATAAAATGAACGGCGCAAAAGATGGTGAAAAAGTAGTCGTAAAAATGCTGAATTGGGACGAAAATTCTAAAAATCCGGAAGGAGAAATTATTCAAGTTTTGGGTTTACCAGGTGAGCACGAAACCGAAATTCATTCCATTCTAGCAGAATATGGTTTGCCTTATGATTTTCCACCAGAAGTAGAAGCTGATGCAGATAAAATCAATAAGAAAATTACTGCTGCTGAAGTGAAAAAACGCCGTGATATGCGTAAAATTCTGACTTTTACTATAGATCCGAAAGATGCAAAAGATTTTGACGATGCTCTTTCATTGCAAAAATTACCTAACGGAAATTGGGAAGTTGGCGTACATATTGCAGACGTTTCTCATTATGTAAGACCAGGAACAATTCTCGATGATGAAGCATATAAACGGGCCACTTCTGTATATTTGGTAGACAGAGTTGTGCCAATGTTGCCAGAAGTTTTGAGTAACGAAGTTTGTAGTCTTCGCCCTAATGAAGATAAATTCACTTTTTCGGCGGTTTTTGAACTGAATGATAAAGCAGAAATTCAAAATCAATGGTTTGGAAGAACCGTGATTCATTCTGACAGAAGATTTACTTACGAAGAAGCGCAAGAACGTATTGAGACAGGAAAAGGAGATTTAGCAGAGGAAATTTTAACTTTAGATAAATTGGCAAAAATTCTTCGAAAAGACAGATTAAAACACGGAGCCATCGCTTTTGATAGAATGGAAGTAAAATTTAATCTCGATGAAGAATCTAATCCTATTGGCGTTTATTTCAAAATTTCTAAAGATTCTAATCATTTGATTGAAGAATTTATGCTTTTGGCCAACAAAAAAGTTTCAGAATTTGTTTCTTTAACTCGAAAAGGAGAGTCTACCGGAAACACTTTCGTGTATAGAATTCACGATGATCCAGATCCTACCAAATTATTGGCTTTGAAGGATTTTGTAGGCACTTTTGGGTATAAAATGAATTTGGCCAATTCTAAAAAAGTAGCAGAATCTCTCAACAAATTATTGAAAGAAGTAAAAGGAAAAGGTGAGGAAAATATGGTGGAAACTTTGGCAATGAGAACCATGAGCAAAGCTGTTTATTCCACAGAAAACATCGGACATTACGGACTTTCTTTCGACCATTATTCGCATTTTACATCGCCAATTCGTCGTTATCCAGATTTGGTTGCTCACCGATTATTGCAACATTATTTAGATGGAGGAAAATCACCGAATGCTGCAGAATATGAGGAAATGATGAAACATTGCAGCGCTCAAGAACGTTTGGCTTCTGATGCGGAAAGAGATTCTATCAAATTCATGCAAGTGAAATTTATGGAAAAACACGTGGGCGAAGTTTTCGAAGGCGTAGTTTCAGGAACAGCAGACTTCGGATTTTGGGTCGAAATACCTGAAAACGGAGCAGAAGGTTTAATAAAATTACGAGATTTGATGGATGATTCTTACTTTCATGATGCTAAAACACACTCTATTGTTGGGATGAGAACTGGTAGAACTTTCCAATTGGGTGATAATGTGAAAATTAAAGTCATTAAAGCGAATTTAGTAGCCAAACAATTAGATTTTAAAATTGTAGATTAAAATCAGTTAAATTTTAAATCTATAATTTCTTATCTTTGTTCAATGCTTGAGCTTATTCTTTCAGCAATTGGTTTAGGATTTATGTTGAGTCTGGTTTTCATCGGGCCCATTTTTTTCCTTTTGATAGAAACCAGCTTTTCTAGAGGTCACAAACATGCATTAGCATTAGATATTGGAGTAATTTCTGCTGATATTCTGTGTATAATTGCAGCTTATTTTGCCAGTTCAGATATTGTAACGATTATAGATGACCATCCTGGTTTTTATAGAATCACGGCGCTTATCGTCTTCGTTTATGGTATTTTTATGATGGTTTCTAAGACCAAAATGCACCTTCCAGATGAGGCTAAATTTATCAATCAGAATTATTTTAAAACTTTTATCAATGGTTTTTTGTTTAATTTACTTAATGTAGGTGTGATACTTTTTTGGTTGGTAACGGTAATTTCGGTTAGAAATCAATACCCAGAAACTCATAATTTTATCATTTATATTTCTTTAGTTATAGCAACCTACTTATGTATAGATTTAGTAAAAATTTTACTAGCTAAACAATTCCACTACAAGTTAACGGAGAAACTAGCCAACAATATTAGAAAAGGAGTGGGAGTTATTTTAATTATTTTTAGTTTTTTTATTTTCCTTCAAAGCTATAAGAAATTCAACCAGTTTGATAAACGTTTAGAAGAAGCCGAAAAAAAGGAAGTTAAATATAAAGAAGGCGCTCAATAAAATATTCCACTGTAAATTAATTTGCAAATACTTACTATCAAAGAAAACAAAATGAAAGAAATTATTTTTCCAAAATCTTTGAAAAAAGGTGATAAAATTGCCATTATTTCTCCAGCAGGTTTCGTAGAAGAAGCACCTTTGCAAAACACCTTAAATTTAGTACAATCAAAAGGTTACGAACCTGTTTTTGGCAAACATACTTTAGGAAAATTTGTAAACGGATACAATTATTCTGGTACCGAAAAAGAAAGAATCCAAGATTTGAATTGGGCTTTGAACGATGAAGAAATTTCTGCAATTTGGGCAACTAGAGGCGGTTATGGTTGTCAACATTTATTGAGACATCTTAAACTTTCAAAATTTAAAGAAAATCCGAAATGGTATATTGGTTATTCTGATAATACCGTGATTAACAGTTATTTATTAAAAAACGGATTTGCTTCTATACACGGACAAACCATCAAAACTGCAAGTTTCGGGGTTTCGGAAGAAGGTTATGAGAATATTTTTAATATTTTGGAAGGAAAAAAGCTGAAATATACTTTAGAAAAACACCCATTCAACAAAAACGGAATTGCAGAAGGAGAATTAATTGGCGGAAATTTAGCGTTAATTTATGCACTTTTAGGAACTAATTATTCATTTAAATTTAAAGACAAAATTCTTTTTATAGAAGATATTGGCGAGAATTTCTACGCTTTAGATAGAATGTTGATGAGCCTAGATTTGGCGGGAGTTTTTAGAAAAATAAAAGGCTTAATTATTGGTGGAATGACCAATATGGGCGACGAAAAAGAAAACAAAAACTACGAAGAACCTTTCGATGAATTTGCCTACGAAATTATTGCTCAAAGATTAAAAAAATACAACTTCCCTACTCTTTTCGGTTTCCCGAACGGACATATTTTTGATAACCGACCTTTGATAATTGGAAGAAATGTAAAGATAGAAGTTGGAGAAAAACCGAAGGTGGAAATTTAATTAAATCATTTATCAATTATCATTCATCAATTATAAAAAGTGGCAGATCACAACGAATTTGGGAAACTCGCAGAAGAATTGGCAGAGAATTTTTTAGTTCAAAAAAACTATAAAATTTTAGAAAAAAACTTCCGTTATCAAAAAGCGGAAATAGACATTATTGCCGAATTTGAAAACCAAATCATCATTGTAGAAGTAAAAGCCAGAAAAACAGACGCTTTTATGCTTCCGCAAGAAGCCATCAACAAAAGAAAAATAAAACTGATTGTTTCCGCGGCCAATTATTTTTTAGAAGAAAATAATATTGATAAAGAAACCAGATTTGATGCCATTACGGTTCTACCAAACGAGTCTGGAAAATTAGAAATTACACATTTAGAAAACGCTTTCGAAGCATTCGATGCGAATTAATACATGAATCTTCCTTGGAAAATATCGCTTTTTGGAGAATCTTTTTACCTCCATATTATTTTTGAAGCATTAGCGTTTTTCATCGGGATTCGCTATTACTATTTTCTTCGAAAACAGCAACCAGACTACATTTCAGACACTAATAGATTGTGGATTTTATTAGGAGCAATGTTTGGAGCTTTATTAGGATCAAGGATTATAGGTGTGATGGAAGTTCCAGAATTTTATAAGAATTTTACTTTTCAACTTTTATACAATAACAAAACAGTTTTAGGAGGTTTTTTAGGCGGACTTTTTGGAGTTGAAATTTTCAAACATTTTGTTGGCGAAAAACAATCTTCAGGAGATTTATATGTTTTGCCCATTATTTTAGCATTATTTATCGGGAGAATTGGGTGTTTTTCTATGGGGATTGCCGAAACTACATTTGGTACAGAAACCCATTTTTTTACAGGAATGGATTTAGGAGACGGAAAACTTCGGCATCCTGTTATGTTGTACGAAATGCTGTTTCTAACTTTACTTTTTGTTTTTTTCAAAGTTTTATATCGAAAAAAATTCAAAAATTACCAATTAGGAGATGGTTTCAAAATTTTTATGTTATTGTATTTCGGTTTTCGATTTTTGATGGAATTTCTAAAACCACGTTACGAAATCTTTTTAGGACTTACGATTATCCAATGGTGCGGGATTTTTGTTTATCTTTATTATTGGAAGTTTTTTTTAAGATTTTTCCGTTATTATAATCAAAACCAAAACTAAATGCACAAAACACGAGATTACATATACTACGATTATACCAAAAGTCTTTGCCCAGAATGTTTAGAAACTATTGATGCCAAAATTGTTTTCAGAGATAGCAAAGTTTGGATGCTCAAAAATTGTAAAAAACACGGCGAATCTGAAGTAATGATTGCTGATGATGTAGAATATTACAAGCAAATCCGAAATTATAATAAACAGTCGGAAATGCCACAGAAATTCAATACCAAAGTACATTTTGGTTGTCCTTATGATTGTGGTTTGTGTACCGATCACGAGCAACATTCTTGCCTTTCGATTGTAGAAGTTACAGATAGATGCAACTTAACTTGCCCAACTTGTTATGCTAATTCTGCCCCAAATTATGGCAGACACAGAACGTTGGAAGAAATAAACAGAATGTTTGATACCATTGTAGAAAACGAAGGAGAACCAGATGTGGTGCAAATTTCGGGAGGAGAACCTACTGTTCATCCAGAATTTTTTGAAATTTTAGATTTAGCAAAGTCAAAACCAATAAAACATTTAATGTTGAATACCAACGGAATACGAATTGCAAAAGACAAAAATTTTGTAGAAAAATTGGCTTCATATATGCCCGATTTTGAAATTTATTTGCAGTTTGATAGTTTCAAACCAGAAGTTTTAGAAGAATTGCGAGGCGAAGATTTAACCGAAGTTCGTAAAAAGGCTATTGAACATTTGAACGAATTCAATCTTTCCACAACTTTGGTAATTACGCTTCAAAAAGGATTGAATGATGATGAAATTGGTGAGATTTTAGATTATGCTTTGAAACAAAAATCGGTTCGTGGTGTTACATTCCAGCCTACTCAATTTGCAGGAAGAACAGAAAATGAGGGTGCGAAATCTGAAAAAATGACACTTACAGAAGTTCGCAGAAAAATTTTGGAACAATCTACCGTTTTTGAAAAAGAAGATTTAATTCCCGTTCCTTGTAATCCCGATGCACTTTGTATGGCTTATGCATTGAAATTGAATAACGGCGGCGAAACCGAAATTTTCCCGATGACACGATATGTAAATCCGGAAGATATTCTTAATAATTCTAGAAGTACCATTGTTTACGAACATGACGAAAGAATAAAAGAGCACATGACAAACCTTTTCAGCACAGGAATTTCTGTAGATTGTGCAGGAAGCGAAGGTGGCGAATTTCAGCAGTTGATGTGCTGTTTACCAACGGTAAAATCGGATTCGTTGGATTATTCAAATTTGTTTAGAATTATCATCATGAATTTTATGGATGCCCATGATTTTGATGTGAGAGCCGTAAAAAAATCTTGCGTTCATATTGTGAGCAATCAGTACAAAATGATTCCTTTCGAAACGATGAATTTACTTTATAGAGACGAAAAAATAAAAGAAATTAGAAAATCATGGTTGGCGTAATTATTTTACTCATTGTTTTAATATCAGCTTATTGGGTTTCTGCTTTGGTATTATTAATTTCTGGAATTTATTTGCAACGAAAAGCGGAATCAGAAGAAAGAAAAAACGTTGGAAAAACGAGAATGATTATTGGAATCATCGTGCTTATTATTGGCGGTGCGTTTTGCGGAACTATTCTTAATGTTTAATTTTAAAATATTAATTATGGATGACTTAATTACAATATTATATGTAGTTTCGCCAATAATATTCTTTGTGAGTTTATATTATTTGGTATTTAGAAAATTTGACAATAAGAATTATAGAATTTTACTAGGTGTTTTTGTTACAAATTTTCTACTTTTAATTTACTTAATTTTTAAGTCATACAAAGAGCCTTATATTTCTATTTATTATGGAATTTTAGGAATTATAGGATTTACTTTTGCATTAAGAGGTATTTATAAATACTTTTCTGAAAAAGAAATTACAAAACAACAAAAAATAAAAGTAGCAATCTACATTTTCATTTGCCTAATCATAGGTTTTGGAATGTGTTCTACCACAGGAATTTTTGGTTTTTAAAAAAGTTATGGGATTATTTATTTTATATTGGCTAATTGTAATTGTTCTTTTCCTAATAGGATTAGGAATAAGTATTTTTGCAAAAGACAATGAAAAAAGAAAAACAGGAATTAGAATGTTAATAACTTCTGTAATCATGCTCATAATCGGAGCAGGAGTTTGTGGTTACATTTTAATGAATCTCAATTTAGGCAATATGCATTAATCATTTATGAAATCGCCATGATTAACAAACGCAAACACCGATGAAGATTAGGCGATTCCATATGACCTTTAAAAAACAATAAAAACTACATATGAAAACAATATTCATCACAGGAGCAACTTCAGGAATCGGCAAAGCTACCGCCGAAATTTTCGCAAAACAAGGACATAGATTAATCATCTGTGGACGAAGAAAAGAAGTTTTAGAAAATTTACTAATTCAGTTGAGTAATTTCACTGAAGTATATAGTTTGGTTTTTGATGTAAGAAACCAACAAGAAGTTGTAAACGCCATCAATTCTCTTCCTGAAGAGTGGAAAAACATTGATGTTCTAGTTAATAATGCAGGAAATGCGCACGGTTTAGAGCCCATTTCAGAGGCCAATGTTTCGGATTGGGATGCGATGATGGATGGAAATGTAAAAGGACTACTCTACGTTTCTCAACCGATTATTAAATTAATGAAATCTAAAAATTCTGGACATATTGTGAATATTTCTTCCGTAGCAGCAAGACAAACGTATGCTAACGGAACGGTTTATTGCGCAAGTAAAAAAGCAGTTGATGTCATTTCCGAAGGAATGCGTCTTGAACTTACAGAATTTGGAATTAAAGTAACCAATGTACAACCAGGAGCAGTAGAAACCGATTTTTCTAAAATAAGATTTAAAGGTGACGAAGAACGTGCCGCAACCGTTTATGCAGGTTATGAACCATTAATTGCCGAAGATATTGCCGATGCAATTTCGTATTGTGTAAATGCCCCAGACCGAGTTTCTATTGCCGAAATTTGTATTTATCCAAAAGCACAAGCGGAACCGAGAACGATTTATAGAAAATAATTTTAGAATTAGGAAATTAGTTAGCGGGATAATATCTTTGCAGTTCGATTATCATTTATCAATCATCATTTATCAATTAAATTCCGTGAAAATCCTCCACATAGAAACCTCATCACGAAACTGTTCTGTTGCCATTTCTGATGGCGAAGAATTGTTATGTCTTTGCGAAGAAGTTTCAGAAAACTACAAACAATCTGAATCTTTGCACACTTTTGTAGAATGGGCAATAGAAGGCGCAGAAATTTCTTTGAAAGATATAGAAGCCGTTTCTTTAGGAAAAGGACCGGGTTCTTATACAGGTTTAAGAATTGGCGCAGCTTCTGCAAAAGGTTTTTGCTACGGATTGAAAGTTCCTTTAATTGCAGTAAATTCTTTAGAAACGATGATAGAGCCGTTTTTAGGGCAAAACTATGATATAATCATTCCATTAATCGATGCGAGAAGAATGGAGGTTTATTGCGCTGTTTATGATGGAAATTCTGGCAAAATGATTTCGGAAACAGAAGCCAAAATTCTAGACGAACAATCTTTCAAAGAATTAGAAGGAAAAAAAATACTTTTTGTAGGAGATGGAGCGAAAAAAGCACAAGAAATTTTACAAATTTCTAATGCAGATTTTAATCAAGAAGTTTATCCTTCAGCAAAATATCTCATAAAAAAATCGGTGGAAAAATTAAATCGACAAGATTTTGAAGATGTAGCTTATTTCGAGCCATTTTATCTGAAAGATTTCCACGGTGTAAAGAAAAAATCTTCAGAAAATTTATAAAAAATAAAGCGAAATTGAAAACTCAATTTCGCTTTTTATTATCTATCTTTTTTAGGTTCTATAGGTTTTAAGGGCAAAGGGTCTGGTTCATTCATTTCCTTATTATTAATTTTTGGAGGCGTTGTAGAACTGTTTGGAGTAAAGTTAGGCTGTATGGCATCATTATTCTTAATTTCCACTTTTTTATCCTCTATTTTGGTGTTTATAGGTTTATTAATAGGATTTCCGTTGGCGTCAAATTGCTCTACTTTTAAGTCGCTTTTCAAAAACTGAAGCATTTCTTTAGCTTTTATTCCTTCAGGTGTTTTAGGATAGTTCAGCATTAATTGTTCTAACTGTAGAATCATAATTTCTTTACCAGCCGTTTTTGCCGTGTTGAATGCTTGTAGCAAAGCAAATTTAGGAATTAATACATCCTTCGGAAATTGCTTTTGCGCATCTTCAATCAGTTTTCTAGAATCTTCATATTTTCCTTCTTCATAGAGTTGGTAAGCATCTGTATATTTCTTCTGAACCTCTGTATCAGAAGATGTAAATTCTGCTTTTTTAGGATTTTTAACAAATTCTGCGATGGAAGTATAAGGGTATTTTTCTAAAATTAGTTGTTTGGCACGTTCAGCATCTTTAGGATTTTTCTCGTAATTCATAGAAAAAATCTGGTAAAGTGCTTGTTGCTCTGTCTCTTCGTCTGTTTTAGAATCTACCAAATCATACAATGTTTTAGTAGCCAAAGGGACATTAGAAAAAAAATTGTCATACATTCTACCAAGGCCTAGACTTGCAGTATCTCTATTTTTTTTGAGGGCAGCGAGTTCTTCTGTTTTAGCAGGAATTTTTTCGATATAGAAATCTGGTTCATACCTTCTAGGATTGGGTGCAGAAGTTATGCCAAGAGCTTCGTTTTTAAGGTCTTCTATAGAATTTTGTTTAGCAGAAGTACGCCAATTGTCTGTAGGGGCTCTGTTTCCCCAGATTTGTTTAAATGCAGATTCTCCCTTAGAAATGGTAGATTGACTGGCAAAATAAAAACCCTTACTTCCTCCGCTGAAATCCATAAAAGAACTGCTATTGTCAGTTCCATTTAGTAAAGCAAAATCAGTAGTTTCGAATTTATTATTTTTCTCTTTTTCAGCTTTTTTGCGCTCTAGCTCTTCTTTTGCTTCTTTGGTTTTTAAAGTTTCAATATGTTTGTTAAAGTAAGCCAATCTCTCATCATTTGACATTTTGGTTAGATTCAGAATGCTGTCATTTTTCTTGATGAGGTAATAGTTTTTAGAAACTTTTTTTATGTTTTCGGTTAGCGATTTCAGGTTTTCTTTTGCTGGAAGATAATTCATTGAAGCATAGGCAGAATCGTAGTAAACTCCGGCACTCAGATAATCATTCTCATCAAAATGTTTTTTCCCAATTTCATAATACGCCAAACCTCTGATTTGGGGATCTGAAACTTTTTCTTTGATAGATTTTCTGAAAAAATCTTGTGCATCGTCTTTTTTACCAGCTTTATTTGCCATTAAACCCAATGCATAATAAAACTCATTTTTACGAGAGGCGTATGTTCCTTTTTTGCTTATTTTTTCTAAATATTCTTTTGCGCCTTCATAATCATCATCTTTTCCATTGAAGGTTTTGGCAATTTCTATTTGAGATTTCACTTCAAATTCAAAATCTCTAGCGTTTTTATAAGCCGTCACAAAACTTTCTCGGGCTTCTTCATTTTTACCCAAACTCGCTAGAATTTGACCTCTTAGAAAAGCAATTCTACTTCTTAATTTCTTATTTTTGTTGAATTGATAAGCTTCTTCTAATTCGGTGATGGCCTCTTCTTTTTTGCCTGCTTCTAGTAGCATTTCAGAGTAGAAAACGCTCAATAATTTTTTCTCAGATTTTCTTAATTTTTCTTTTTTTAAATCTCTGAAATTTTCATCAGCTTGATAATAATCTTTCATCTTGCCATAAGCGTAAGCTTCATAGACTTTTACCAAGTTGAGTCTTTTATCTTTGGCAAAATTTTTCTTCAAAATATTGATGGCGTCTAGCGCTTCTAAAGCTTTTCCTTGAAAAAGTCTGGCTTTGGCTAAAAGAAGATAAGCATCAAAAATCTGTTTATTTTTTTCTTTACCATTAAACAGCATCGAATGTTTTTCAATGGCTTTCAAAGCTTTTATTTCTGCGATTTGAAGTGAGCCTGCTTTGTTGCTGTTTCCAACAGAAGTACCGCCATCAAAATCATCTTCTTTAAAAAAATCTGAAGGAGGTGTAGTGCCCGCTTGAGATGAAAAACCTAGATTTCCCATATTTTCTGGGGAAATTTGTTCTTCGTAAGTAAGCAGTTTAATGTATGGTGCGTAGAAATTATCCTTATAAGATTTTTCTCTATTGGTAAGTTCAGATTTCAAGGCTTCTTGTCCGTTAAAAAGTACATTATATTGAGTGGTGAAACCTTGATATTTTCTATTAATAAAACCGTCTTTTCTTGGCGAACAAGCCAAGATGGTGGTTAAAATCAATAGAAATGGGATGTTTTTTTTCATCGAAGTGTTTTAATAACAAAAATTGCTTTGTTTTATTGTGAAGAGCAATAAATAAACACGTAAAAATACTAAAAATTTTGTAAACCTAATTCTTTCAAAGTTTTGTAAACCAAATGAGTTGGCAATCCCATAATGGTGTAAAAACAGCCATTAATTCTAGAAATTTTTGCCATTCCTAACCATTCTTGTATGCCGTAACTACCAGCCTTATCAAATGGTTGATAATTTTTGATATAATAATCGATTTCTTCCTTAGAAATTTCTGTAAATTCTACCTCGGCAACATCCGTTATGGTGATGATTTTTTCTGAGGTTTTAAAAGAAATTCCGGTGTAAACTTGATGGGTTTTTCCGGATAAATGAGAGAGCATTTCTACCGCTTCTTCCCTATTTTTTGGCTTTCCGAGAACTTTATTTTCAAAAGCAACTACCGTATCAGCTGTCAGTAAAATTTCATTTTCTAATAAATTCCTAAAAGCATTGGCTTTAAGTTCAGAAAGATAAGAAGCTATGTCTTTTACTTCTAAATTTTCTGGAAAAATTTCGTCACAATTGATAGAAATCACTTCAAAATCAAAGCCTAAACTTTGCAAAAGTTCTTTCCTTCTTGGCGAATTAGAACCGAGTAATATTTTCATTTACGATTTGAGATTTGAGATTTGAGATTTGAGATTTGAGAAAATGTTTTAAAGTTAATCAATTATCATTCATCAAGAATCAATTATATAGACTGCGTGTTATCTTCCTCCCAATTTCCTTGCACTTTCATCACTTGTTCTATCACATCTCTTACCGCACCTTTTCCACCATAAATAGGAGAAATATAGTCCGAAATTACTTTCACTTCAGCCACAGAATTGGGCGGACAAGCAGAAATTCCAGAAACTTTCATCATTTTGATGTCTGGAATATCATCTCCCATCGTAAGAATTTCTTCATTATTGAGGTTGTATTTTGCCTTAAATTCTTCGAATTTCTCTATTTTGTGATGCACTTTTGCATAATAATCAGTGATGCCTAAATAATGAATTCTGTGACGAACCATTGGATCATCCCCGCCAGTTATTACACAGATTTTGTATCCTTTTTTCAATGCTTTTACCACTGCATAACCGTCTAAAACATTCATTACACGGCACATATTTCCTTCGGGTAAAAGATAAACGCTTCCGTCTGTGAAAACGCCGTCCACATCAAAAACAAAGGCTTTTATATTTTTTAATTTTTCTAAATGACTCATATAATTTACGATTTGAGATTTAAGATTTTGGATTGATGATTTTGAAAAGAATAATTCGTAATTCTAAAATCGCACATCCAAAATTAAGAATACATTTTCTTTATCGATTCGTTTAAGGTTTTATAAATTTTCAGTTTTTCCTCGTCGGTAATCAGTTGTTCGTGGAGTTCTAGAATTCTGTTGTCTCCTCTCACAGCAGGTCCGGTTTGAGCTAATTTAGGTTCTAGTTCGTGAATTTTCTGCGTTGTTTCATCAATTAAAGGTAAAAAATATTCAAACGGAATGTTTTGACTGTCAGAAATTTCTTTGGCTCTTGCAAATAAATGATTCACAAAATTACACGCAAAAACCGCCGTTAAATGAATGTATTTCCTTTTTTTATTATCAGCAAGCATTACATTTTTTGAAATTTTTGAAGCTAAATTTTTCAAAATTTCAGCATCTTCTTCGTTTTCAGCATCTATGAAAAAAGGAATTTTATGGTAATCTAATTTTTTAGATTTTGAAAAAGTTTGAAGCGGATAAAAAACTGATTTTCTGTAATTTCCTGCCAATGCTTCACGTGAAACAGAGCCAGAAGTATGAGCTACCAAACAATTTTCTTTTTTAATAAGTGCAGAAACTTCTGCAATAGAAGAATCACTAACAGAAATAATATACAAATCTGCTTCTGCAAGAGTTTCTGTAGAAAAAGGAATGTGCAGTTCTTCTGAAATTTTAGAAAGTTCAGTTGCATTTCTGCCAAAAATTTGAGACACTTCTACTCCACTTTTTTTGAAAGCTTTTGCCAAGTGATAGGCTACATTTCCAGAACCAATAATTACGATTTGCATAGTACAAAGGTAAGAAACACTAGGGTTTAATTTTATTTAGAATTTCTGAAATTTCTATTTGGTTAAGGCAAGCGTAATCTCCTCTGTAACAAGGCTTATTCCCAAAAACAGAACAAGGCCTGCATTCTAAATTTTTAATTTCTACAATATCATTTTCAGATTGTCCATAACCTAAAAATCCAGCAAAACAATGGGTAGCGCCCCAAACCGAAACTACTCTAGTTCCTACCAAACTTGCGAGGTGCATATTGGCAGAGTCCATAGAAATCATCAGTTCTAGCTCAGCTATTTTCTTTAGTTCTTCTTTTAGAGAAAGTTTACCAGCTAGAGAAGTTACATTTTCTAATTCTAGCTCCCATTTTGATAAGATTTCCACTTCTTTTTTACCACCTCCGAAAAGATAAATTTGATAATTTTTAGAAAGTGTTTTCACCAATTCTAAAGATTTTTCAATCGGAAGCATTTTTCCTTCGTGCTGTGCAAAAGGCGCAAAACCAATTCCAGATTTTTGAAGAGAATTTTTGGGAAGTTGATGAGAAAGTTTTAGAGAAAAGCCTAATTTCCTGAAAACATCTGCGTATCTTTCTGTAGTGGGTTTCAGAGGTTTTTTAACTTTATTTTCCTTTCTGGTCAATTGTTTTTTTTTGGTTCTGCCTTTGTCTAAAGTTGCCGTTTTTCTTCGACTCAGTTTAAATAAAATCGTCATAATTTTAGAACGAAGAACATCATGCAAATCGGCCACATATCTGGGTTGAAATTCTTGATTAAGTTCTTTCACCAATTTTCTTAGACCAAAAACTCCTTTGTAATCATCTAGATTCACACCACGGAAAGTCAATCGCTCTACTCCATCGAATAAATCTGCAAAGTTTTTTCTTGAAACAAAAACAATTTCTGTATCAGGATTTTGTGCCAAAAATTCTTTTAGAACAGGCACAATCATTGCCACATCTCCAAAAGCCGAAAAACGATATGCTAAGATTTTTTTCACGATTTTAACTGAAACGCTACGGCGTAAAATTTAATTTGCTTAGTCATCGCCATCAAACCATTGGCTCTAGAAGGCGATAAAAATTCTTGCAAACCAATTTTTGAAATAAAATCAAAGTCAGAATCCAAGATTTCTTTAGTAGTATGTCCGCTGTAGATTCTCACCAAAAGAGACACAATTCCTTTCGGTAAAATTCCGTCAGAATCTGCATTGAAGAAGAGTTTTCCGTCTCTGAATTCGGCGTCTAACCAAACTTTAGACTGGCAACCTTTAATCAGATTTTCTTCAGATTTTTTTTCTTCTGGCAAACCTTTCAGTTCTTTTCCCAAGTCTATAATGTATTCATATTTCTGCTCCCAATCGTCCAGAAACTCGAATTCGTCTATAATTTCTTGTTGTTTTTCTTGAATTGTCATTTAGCAAAATTAGTAAAAGTTTTAGATAGAAAAGCATCTGATAAAGGGAATTAATTTATTTACGATGCAGTTTAGTAATATTGTATATTTGTTTTTTGTATTAAAATGGGCAGAAATTTTATCAATAATGAATAAAATTACAATTCGAAATTATAATGAAACTGATTTTGAAGCTTGGAATCAAATGGTTTCTGAAGCTAAAAACAGTACATTTCTTTTTGATAGACGTTTTATGGAGTATCATCAAGAAAAGTTTCAAGATTTTTCATTGATGGCTTTTGATGAAAAAAATGAACTTATTGCCATATTGCCTGCTCATAAAATAGGTAATGAAGTATATTCTCATCTTGGATTAACCTATGGTGGTATTATAACGAAAAAAGACCTGAGAGCAACTGTTTTTTTTGATGTTTTTTCTGAAATTTTAAAATTTTTATTTCATCAAGGAATTCTTTTTTTGCATTGGAAAGAAGTGCCTTATTTTTATCATTCTTACCCAAGTGATGAGTGGAAATATTTAGCATTTGTTACTGAATCTGAACTTTATAGAAGAGATTTATGTGCAGTAGTGAATCTGAGGGAGGAATTTAAAATCTCTGATTCTGTAATTAGAAATGCAAAATGGTGTGAAAATCAGGGCTATTATTATCAAAAATCTGAGCAATGGAAAGAGTTTTGGGAAGAAATTCTAACGCCTGAATTAGAAAAAAGACACCAAGCAAAACCAGTACATCAATTAGAAGAAATTTTGAGACTAAAAGCCAATTTTGAAGGAAATATTTTCTTTTATGGAGTTTTTTTGGCAAACCAATTGCTTGGTGGCACGGTGGTTTTTGTAAACAAAAAAGTCATTCATTCTCAGTATATTTCCGTAAAATCTGAATTTAAGAACAAGAAGGTTTTGGATTTTCTTCATTACAAATTGATTAAAGAAGAATTCAAAGATTTTGATTATTTTGATTTTGGTATTTCAAACGAAGAAAATGGCAGAAAAACCAATATGGGACTGCTTTTTTGGAAAGAAGGTTTCGGAGCTAGAGGAATATCTCAAGATTTTTATAAAATATCGACCAAAAATTTTAGTTTAATAGAAGAAATGTTTTTGTAAAGAAGAAATATTTTTTCTTTCTACAAAGTTCCCTTAAGTAATGATAAAATATCTAGACCTAAAAAAGTTGAATGAACCCTACGAAGAAATCATTCTAGAAAAAACAAGAAGTTTACTTTCTAGCGGATGGTATATTTTGGGCAAAGAAGTTGAAAATTTCGAAAGAGAATATGCCTCTTATTGCGGCGTGAAACATGCTATAGGGGTAGGGAATGGATTAGATGCATTGGTTTTGATATTTAAAGCCTATATAGAATTAGGCAAACTAGAGAAAGGAGACCAAATATTAGTACCCGCAAATTCTTACATTGCAAGCATTCTTGCAGTTATAGAGGCCGGATTAACACCGAAATTGGTAGATGTAAATTTAGAAAATTATAATCTGGACATTCATGCTGTAAAAAAAGCAGTAGAACCTAAAACTAAAGGAATTTTATCGGTACATCTTTATGGTCAAATAACTGAAGGTCAAGAGATAAGAAGTTTTTGTGATGAGCATGGGCTACTGATGATAGAAGACGCAGCACAAGCACATGGAGCAAAAGAAGGCTTGAAAAGAGCTGGCGCAATTGGTCACGCTGCTGGTTTTAGTTTTTACCCCGGGAAAAATTTAGGATGTCTAGGAGATGGAGGAGCAGTAACTACCAATAACGATAAGTTAGCCAATTGTATAAAAGCCCTTAGAAATTATGGTTCGGAAGAGAAATACAAAAATATTTACAAAGGAGTAAATTCTAGACTTGATGAAATTCAGGCGAGTATCCTTACCGAAAAATTAAAAAACCTAGACCAAGACAACCAAAAAAGAAGAGCAATCGCAGAAAGATATATCAATGAAATAAAGAATAAAAATGTGGAAATTCCGTTATGGGATAAGACTGAGAATCATGTGTTTCATATTTTTGGGGTGAGAGAAAAAGACCGAAATCATTTTCAGGATTATCTTCACCAAAATCAAATATATACCATGATACATTACCCAATTCCGCCACATAAGCAAGATTGTATGAAAGAGTTTTCGCAACTGAGTTTTCCTGTTTCAGAGCAAATACACAGAGAAATTATAAGTTTGCCCTGCCACCAGATGCTAACAGAAGATGAAATAAGTTTTATAATTAATGTAATAAATAATTATAAATAGCTGTGATTCAGAAGGATAAAATATTAAAAAGCATAACAGTTTTTGGTGGATTACAATTCTTGAATTTAGCTATAGGGATTATTAGGTCTAAGTTAGCCGCTGTTTGGTTAGGAACACAAGGGGTTGGTTTTTTAGGGCTTATCGTTACAACATTTAACCTTTTGGTAGGAATTTTAAATTTAGGATTACCAACAAGTACGATTAAACATCTTTCAGGTAAGTCTGGCAACACACTATCTAAGAATATAAGGGTAGTTGAAATTTTATCAATTGTTCTTGGGCTAGTTGGAGGCTTAATTTGTTTAATTTTTGCAAGAATTTTATCGGAAAATACCTTTAAAACTACAGATTACACCTGGGCGTTTCAATTATTATCTGTTTCTCTGTTTCTAAAGCAGATTTCTAGCATTTATTCTAGTATAATTCAAAGTAGAGTAAATCTAAAACATCTGGCTAATGCTAATATCGTTGCTAATTTAATTGGGATTTTATTTACATTACCTTTATATTATTATTATAGAATAGATGGTATTATCTATAATATCATGGTAGTTGGGCTTGTAGAGTTAATCGTTTTTTATGTTTTCTTCAAAAAATTAAAATTTGAGAATGCAAAAATAAGTGAGAAAGATTTTGTTAACGAATCCAAAGAGATTCTAGGGGATGGATTTTTTTTTAATCTAAGTGGTAATTTAACGCTTTTATCAAGCTATTTACTCCAAGTTTTTATAACTTATTACGGAGGGATGATAATATTGGGAAATTATTTTTCTGGCTATACCATTCTAAATACCTATGTCTCTATTATTTTTACAGCAATGAGTGTAGATTATTTCCCAAGAGTCTCTAAGAATAAGGAAGATATCAAGGCCATGAACGAAGAGGTCAATTTTCAGATTTTTATTGGCATTGTTTTGCTACTACCTATCTTACTTTTTTTATTAATTTTCTCAGAAATTGTCATTGAAATTTTATTTAGCAAAGATTTTTTAGAAACAGCTTTATACGTACAGATTGCCGTTTTAGGAGTGTTTTTCAAGTTATTTTCTTGGTCATTAGGTTTTATTATTCTTGCAAAAGGAAGCAGAAAAATGATTATTAGCAACGCACTACTTTTCAATGTTCTTTTTATAGTAATACATATTTTAGGATTCTATATAAAAGGTCTTATTGGTCTTGCTGTAGCTTCTAACGTTTACTTCTTACTACATCTGTTGTGGAATTATTGGTTGACCAATAAAAAATTGAACGTAATTGTAGAGAAAAAACAACTAAAATTGTACTTTTATTGTTCATTAATACTCTTAATAAGCATAGTGATTAATTATGTTGCGTTAGACTCAATACTCAAAAAAGCCATACTATCAACTATTTTAGTTTTTTCATCTATTTGGTCATTAAAACAGATGAATTTAATTTTTAAATGGATAAAATGAAAAAAAAATATTTTCAATTAAAAAGTAAAATTAAGCTATATATTAAAATAAATTGGATAAAAACAATATACATTAATTTTAAAATGCTTTCTTTAGACCAAGCAAAGAAATTACCAATTATAGTTTTTGGCAAATGTTCTTTCAAAAATTTAGAAGGTAAAATTGTTTTAGAAGGAGAATCTTTTTTTGGAAGGATAGGAATAGGACAGAAATATCAAATATTTGAAAAAGAGAAAGGTATTTCGGAGTTTCGAATCGCAGGTGAACTAAGATTTCAAGGAAGAGCACAGTTTGGAACAGATTGTAGGGTATTTGTAGGAGAAAACGCGATTTTCACGTTGGGTGATATGGCTTCAATAGGAGGTGATAGTTCATTAATATGCACACAAAAGATTTCTCTCGGCAGATTTTGTAGAATGGGATCAGAGACCTTTATTACTGATTCTAATTTTCATGCGATGAAAAACACCGCAACAGGAGAAATTCATCCAAAATCTTTTGAAATTTGCTTAGGAAATTATAATTTTATAGCCACAAGAGTAACAATAATGGGAAAAACCAAAACACCAGATTTTTGCACCGTAGCATCTTGTTCGTTGATTAATAAAAATTTTTCTGAGTTTGGAGAAAACATTCTTATAGGAGGAGTGCCAGCTAAATTACTTAAACAAAACCTCAAAAGAGATTGGGAGGGGGAGAAACAATCTTTAGAGCATTACTTGAAAATACAATGAATTCCAAAATAATAAATCTTCCAAAAATTGAAGACACAAGGGGAAATCTCTCTGTGATTGAAAAAAATAACATTCCCTTTTCTATCAAAAGAGTTTACTATCTCTATGATGTGCCTAGCGGAGCAGAAAGGGGAGGGCATGCTCATAAGGAACAAGAAGAATTTATTGTTTCTGTATCAGGAAGTTTTGATGTCATTTTGAATAATGGAGAACACGAGGAATCATATACTCTGAATAAACCAAATCAGGGGCTTTATGTAGCCCAAAAAACATGGCGAGAACTTAGAAACTTCTCTTCTGGAGCGGTTTGTTTGGTTGTTTCTTCGGGTGAGTTTGATGAGGATGACTACATCAGAGATTTTGAAGACTTTTTGAACTATTTAAAGTAAATAGATGCTCTGCATTTTAGCTCTAATAGAAAAAACTTGAAAAAATCTACCCAATTGTTGTTTAGATAGCATTGTTCTATACTGTAATGTATTCTTTTTAAAAGAGCTTTATTTTCTTTAGAATTATTCCTTTTTATGGCTTCTGTGTATATCACCATCAGAGAGAGATTAATTTTTTTTGCAAAATTATTTTTTTGATGAAATTGATTGCCTAGAGAATTGTCTAAATTTCTTTTTTCCATTAAAAATTCATCTAGAAAAGCAATTCTATGACGATATGAAAGACGAAGCCAATAATCTAAATCTTCAAAAACAAGACTTTCATTATATCCGTTTAAAAGTTCAAAGTGTTTACGTCTCATCATTGCAGATACAGAACACATGCATAATCCACCACTTAGCAAACTTTCATAGGTGGTTGTGAATAAATTTTGGTCTAAAACGTTTCCATCATCGTTTACCGCAAAGTAATGATTGATAAATTTTCCATTGGCGTCAATATTATTTGCGTTGCCAAAAATTAATCCCACATTTTCATCTTGGCTTAAGAAGAAATTGACTTGTTTTTCAATACAATCTGGTAGTAGTCTATCGTCAGCAGAAAGGTCAATTAAAAAATTACCTTTAGATTTTTTGAAAGCCAAATTAAAAGCTTTGTTATGACTTATTGTGGTTGGCAGATTTATAAAAACTGTTTCGGGGTATTGTAAAAAAAAATTTTGTATTACATCAAAAGAATAATCGCTACTGCCATTATTAATCACAATAAGTTCTATATTTGTGTAAGATTGTTTCACTACAGATTCTAGAGCTTCCCAAACATAAAGCTCATGATTGTAGCAATTACAAATAACAGTTACTAAGGGTGAATTTTCGGTATTCATTATGATGAAAAGCAAAGATAAGGAAAACAAAATCAAAATAGCACTTATAAGTTATTCATTATCTTCTGGTGGACTAGAGAGAGTAATCGCCAATTCATCTATTATGTTTAATGAAATGAATATAGAAGTGGACCTTCATATTTTAGAGGCTGAAATTCACTACCCGTTTGCAGGAACCATTTTTGTTTACGACATTAAAAACAAATCCATATTAGAAAAAATTAGAAAATATGAATTGTTAAGAAAGAACCTAAAAAATAATAATTACAACCTAATTATTGACCATAGGTATAGACTAAGCCCTAGTTCAGAGTTTTTTTGGCAATATTATATTTACAGCAAACAAAAGGTGGTGAATTATATCCATAGCTCAGTATTATTGCATTATTTTTCTTCTTTGAATAGAAAATTAATAAATCTTATTTTCAGGAAAAGACTTTTTTTATCAGTTTCTAAAGAGATTGAATCTAAAGTGAAAATTAATTTTCCTTCGCAAAAAATAAAAACAATATATAATCCAATATCATTTTCAAAACCAGAAATAAAACCAGAAGTTCAGAAGTATATTGTAACAATATCCAGAATGGATTTCGGGAATACTAAGCAAGTAGATGTGCTTTTAGAATGTTTCGCCAAAAGCAAACTGCCTAATAATGATTATAAGTTAATAATTATAGGTTCGGGAGAAAAACAAACAGAGATGGAATTATTGGCAAAACAACTTAATGTTTCGAATCAAGTGATATTTAAAGGGTTTTTAGAAAATCCATATCATTATCTTAAAAATGCTTTTTTTACAACATTAACAAGCAAGTACGAAGGCTTGCCAACCGTTCTAATAGAATCTTTGATGCTAGGAACCCCAGTAGTCTCTTTTGACTGCGAAACCGGGCCAAATGAAATTATTAAAAATGAAATTAATGGACTTTTGGTAGATAATCAAAACAAGATAGCATTTATAGAAGCAATGAATCGTATGATTAGCGAGCCAGAACTATATCAAAAATTAAAATCAAATGCAGTAAAATCTGTTGAAAAATTTTCTATCCATCAGATAAAATATGAATGGGAAAAGTTTTTGAATAAAGAAATAATTAATGATAAATATTAAAATCAATGCCAAATTTTTTCAGGTATCTTTTGCCATAAAGAGCATATCGCAAAATAAATGCAGGCATAGACAAAAGTAATTTCACTTTTGGTTCAATATTTTCTCTTTCTACTTCTTTTAAATAGAATTTTTTTTTCTCTTTATTTCCAAATGTATGAAAATGCAGCGCATATTCAATTCTGTATACATCGAGGAATTTTTTTAAGCTAGGATTATTTTTTTCGTCTTCTAAAAATTGATCAAAAGTTGGAAGTTTTTTTTCATTGATTTTGATTCTAGAAAGACTTTTGTTTGTTTGAAGAAAATTATAAATAACAGTAGTGTTTTTGCAAATTACTACATTGTGCTTTAATGCTATTCTTATCCAATAATCAATATCTTCTCCATTATACAATGTATTATCAAAAAAACCGATATTTTTAATAACCGTATGATGAATAGTGTTGGCAGATGAATTGCCTATTCGGCTCTTTATGCTACTCCCAAAAAAATCTTTTACATAACCCTCATATTCCTCAGAAATATCTATAAATTTACAGTAAGAATATTTACCATCAGCTATTTTAGTTTTGTATCTACTGCAATACATACCCGCATCAGGAAACTTTTTAATCGTAAAAAAAAGATTTTCAAGATAATCATTTGTCCATTCATCATCTGCATCTAAAAAACAAAAGTATTCTCCCTCAGCCATTTCCATACCTTTGTTTCTAGCAATAGAAACGCCTTGGTTATTTTGATGGAAAATTTTTATTCTACTATCGGTAAATCTTTTAATTTTTTCTAGACTAGCATCATTAGAACCATCATTCACGATTATAATTTCATAATCATTAAATGTTTGATTCAAAACACTTTGAAGAGTCTTTTCTATAAAAACCTCTTTATTGTACAACGGAATAATGATACTGAAGTAAGCCAATCTTAGTCTTTTTTAATCAAGTGATAAACTTGTATTACACTTAAAATAGCATTTGGGATAATTACCGGCCAAAGCATCCCACTGAAAACGCCATAAACAACAAAAGCAATGCATCCTACTAAGTTTACAATTCTTATTTTTTTTAAATCCTTTAGCATAAAACTAAGAATTACAAAAATCGAGGCTAGATAACCTACATATTCTGACCAATTTTCGCTCATATATAAAAATTTGGACGACAAATTTACTCTTATTTTTATAAAATAATGTCATTAAGTCATAATAATAGTTTGGTAAAGTATTTGTAACTTTGATTTGTAAATAAGTTTTTGTACTTATTTTCAAAACATTAAATTGAGGAAATTGCTATGGAAAATAAATTCTCAGAAGGCCTAAACAAAGTCTTCAAACAAAGTAAAACTGAGGCAAAAAGACTACAAAGCGAGTTTCTTTCTACAGAACATTTCTTGCTAGGAATTATTAATACGGATAATTCTGCCAAAGAAATTTTAGAAAACTTAAACGCTGACCTTACTCAGATTAAAAGAAAGATAGAAAGCATGAATGTCAATACCAATCCTTTTGCAGAAGAAAAGGATAGTATTTCATTGACCAAACTGGCAGACTACGCCCTAAAAAGAGCCGACTTAGAAAGCAGACAGTATAAATCTTCAGAAATTAATACCGTACACCTTTTACTTGGAATTCTTTATAAAATTGAAGACCCTGCAACTAGTATTTTAGGTTCTTATGATGTTGATTATGAAAGTGTTGCTAAAGAATATCAAGCCATGCTCAAAAATTCTGGGCAGCTCCCAAAAAGTTCTGCGTATGATGACGACGAAGAGAGAGAAGAGTACGGCCAAATGAAAAAGCCTACCGGAAATATAGGAGCAGGAAAAAGCAAAACACCTACGCTAGATAATTTCGGTAGAGACCTTACAGCTCTTGCTTCAGAAGGAAAACTAGACCCTGTAATCGGTAGAGAAAAAGAAATAGAGAGAGTTTCTCAGATTCTATCTAGACGTAAGAAAAACAACCCGTTATTAATTGGTGAACCAGGCGTAGGTAAATCTGCGATTGCTGAAGGCTTGGCCCTTAGAATTCATCAGAAAAAAGTATCTAGAGTTCTTTATGGGAAACGTGTAATTACACTTGATTTAGCAAGTTTAGTTGCTGGAACCAAATACAGAGGTCAGTTCGAAGAAAGAATGAAAGCCATCATGACAGAACTAGAGAAAAATAGAGATGTCATTCTTTTCATAGATGAACTTCACACGATTGTTGGCGCAGGAAGTTCTACAGGAAGTTTAGACGCTTCTAATATGTTTAAACCTGCTTTGGCAAGAGGAGAAATTCAATGCATTGGTGCTACAACTTTAGACGAATACCGTCAATACATAGAAAAAGATGGCGCTTTAGAAAGACGTTTCCAAAAAGTAATGGTAGAGCCTACTTCTATCGAAGAAACCATCTTGATTTTGAATCAAATTAAAGACAAATACGAAGACCATCATAATGTAACCTATACAGACGAAGCCATTGCAGCCTGTGTAAACCTTACTTCTAGATACATTACAGACCGATTTTTACCAGACAAAGCCATTGATGCTATGGACGAAGCTGGCTCTAGAGTGTATATCAAAAATATGAAAGTGCCTACCGAAATTATTGAGCACGAAGCTAAAATTGAGGAAATTAAGGAACTGAAACAAAAAGCAGTAAAAGCTCAAGATTATTTAGAAGCCAGAAGATTAAAAGACGAAGAAGAGCAGTTACAAATGGAACTTTCTGTAGCCCAAGAAAAATGGGACAAAGAAGTGAAAGAGAAAAAGGAACAAGTAACCGAAGAAAATGTAGCTGAGGTGGTTTCTATGATGTCTGGAGTTCCAGTAACCAAAGTGGGGAAAAACGAAATGGACAAATTGGCCAATATGGATAATTTGCTCAACGGAAAAGTAATCGGCCAAACAGATGCGGTGAAAAAAGTGGTAAAAGCCATCCAAAGAAACAGAGCAGGTCTTAAAGACCCAAACAGACCAATTGGAACTTTTATTTTCTTAGGAACTACAGGTGTTGGTAAAACTGAATTGGCTAAAGTAATGGCTCGTGAATTATTCGATTCTGATGATTCTTTGATCAGAATTGACATGAGTGAATACATGGAAAAATTTGCGGTTTCTAGATTGGTTGGTGCGCCTCCAGGATACGTAGGTTACGAAGAAGGCGGGCAATTAACCGAAGCTGTGAGAAGAAAACCATACGCTGTAATTCTTCTAGACGAGATAGAAAAAGCTCACCCAGATGTTTTCAATATTTTGTTACAAATTCTAGACGAAGGTCACGTAACCGATTCTTTGGGCAGAAAAGTAGATTTTAGAAACACCATTATCATTTTAACTTCTAATATCGGAACTAGAGACTTGAAAGATTTCGGTGATGGAGTAGGATTTGGTACTTCTGCCAAAAAGTCTAATACAGATGCCAGAGCAAGAGCAACCATAGAAAGCGCCCTCAAAAAAGCGTTTTCACCAGAATTCTTAAATAGAATAGACGACATCATTATCTTTAATGCACTTGAAAAAGATGATATTAAGAAAATTATAGATTTAGAATTAAACAAACTGTACAAACGTTTAGAAAAACTAAACTACAAAGTTCAGTTAACTGATGAAGCCAAAGATTTCATTGCAGAAAAAGGTTGGGACAAAGATTTCGGAGCTAGACCACTGAAAAGAGCTATCCAAAAATATATAGAAGACCTTTTGGCAGAAATGTTGGTAAACAAACAGTTTACCGAAGGCGAAGAAGTAATTCTGAAACTAAACGAAGCCAAAGATGCTCTAGAAGGTGAAACCTCTATGAAATCTAAAGAAAAAGCTTAAAAATAGAAACCTCCGAAAATTTTTTCGGAGGTTTTTTAGTTAATTAAGAACAATTTTTAATTTGGTTCTTAATGGTACATTTTCTTTACCAAAAAGTTCTTCTCTTAACTTTTCTGTAAAACCTAATTGTTTGTAAAATCCGTTTTCTGTTTCAGATTCTAAAAGTTTAAACATTTTATTTAAAAGTGTGGGTTTTGCAATCTCAAACTCTAAAGGTTCTTGTTTTCTTATTGGTGCTAATTTCATCATCCAAAAGCGAAGTGTTTGTTGTGATATTGTGCCTAATGAATATGCACGATATACTAATGATGAAATTGACATATTCCATTCTAATTTCAAAGATTTTAGTTTCTCAAGTGTTAGTTGTCTCAAAGAAGATTTTATATCTTTTTCTGGAGCTAAAAAAGAAGCAGCAAAGTTATTTGCTTCCGCTTCGATATCTCTGTCAATTGAAATTAAATCTTCAAAGTGTAATAGGAGATGTCCGAGTTCGTGAGCTATTGTGAAAACTTTTCTAGAATTAGGTATTTTATCATTTACTAAAATAACGGGAATTCCTTTCACATAAAAGCTAACTCCATCAAACTTATTATTATCAGAAGAAATAAAATCATAATCAAAAAAATGAATTATTATACCTTTACTTTCTAATAAATCAACAATATTGTTGATTGGCCCTCTACCAATTCCGAATTTTAATCTGATTTCTGTAGCTAAATATTCAAAATCAATTTTAAACTCATTGTCTTTCTCTTTAATAAAATCGTCAGTATTAATTTTAGGAAGACCATCAGCGTCTAAATCTATAATTTCTAAAGCTTCAGAAATAGTGTTGTGTAACAAGTTGAGTCTTGATTCAAAAAGAGCAAGCTTTGTTTTGGTTATTGAGGATAATTTTCTGTAAAATAGTTTTTGATTTACATTTTCTACATTTCTTTTAAAGAAACTGGGTTCAAAATATTCTTTAAATTTTTCAATTTGATTTTCTTCAAGGTTTTTATCTCCTTTCTCTAACTTACTAATAACAGGTTGAGATACACCAAGTAACTTTGCAAACTGCGATTGATTTAATCCATAAAAATCTCTAACAATTTTAATGGAAAATCCATTGTAAGCATTTGTTTCCATTTTATATATTTTTTAAAAAGAACTTTGACTTTTTGATTTCTTCGGGTTAGAACTAAGCTATTGCTGAATCTGAATCAGATTCACCGTTTTGTTTATTTTTTGATTTTATAATGTTTTCAGTATTTACTTTAGAAACCTCTCTAATTCCATATTCTAAAGCGATACCTCCTCCATGATAATATTGCAGATTTACAAAATCTATAAAATCAGTAGTTTTCTTAAAACCAACAAAAAGTATTGGCGGAGAGGTTTTAAGATTTAATTTTGAAATTTCTGCACTCATTTTTTTAGACATTGTAAAAGGCAAGCCTTGTAAAACATCTTCGAATCTTTTTGTTTTCATGCCTTCAACGGTGTTTTCCTTACCTAAAGCTTTGAAACATAAAAAGAAACTATTGTCAACTAAAGCATAAGTCATTCTATAAGTTTCGAAAAACTTGACTCTATGTCTAGTCTTCTCATTGGCTAAAATCCTAGCTTTAAAAATGTCAATAATTGCATTGTTTAGAAGCATTGATTGCAGCGTTTTTTTACTAAAGAGATTAGGTTCGGTTTTCACCAAACCTAAAACTTTAGCATTACCTTCTGTTACTGCTTGATAAGCAGTTTCTAAAATTTCTTTGCAAATATTTGGTCTAAAATTTGCAAGATATCCGGTAAAAGTATTAGTTTTACCAAGAAAATAAAAATTAATATTTTTCATTAAAGTGTAAAGTATTTAATGGAGAAATCAAAAAAGTCAAAGAACTTAAAGCATCTTGCGCGAACAAGGTGCTTTTTTCTTGCATATAAATTATGCACTATACAAAAGTAATAAAATATTTTAATATTAAACAAAATGTGGATAAATATTCTAAAAATATTTATCCACAATAACAGAATTATGTTTTTTATTCATTTTTACAACCCAAAAACAAACCCAACTTGTGGCACAAACCCACTACTGAAAATACTATTATTTTCTTTCCAAAGTACATTATACATTACGCCTAATTGCATATAAGCACGGTTGCCAACTCTGGTCATATAACCGCCGCCTAAAAAGAGTGCAGCTTCATCAAAACCGTATCTTTGTCCTGTAGTTTTATCTTTTTGGTTGATGATGAATTCCTGAAATTGCCCGCTTAGATAGAAATTTCTCCCAAAATAGTAATTAGCAAAAGGGCCAATTCCAAATAAAGTAGAAGAGTAGTAATCTGTATTGAGGAAGTTAAAACCAGCTAAAATACCTGCTTCTAAATTTTCTGTAACCTTATAACCAACTCTAGGTGAAATAGAAAGTCCGAAGCCAGAATTACTACCGAAACCACCAGAAATACCGGCACTTCCTCCGAAAGTCCATTTAGAATTGCCAATTTGTGTAGAACCACCAATCTGCGCAGAGAGACTGATGGATGAGGCTATGAGCAAGGAAAGAATAATTTTTTTCATTTGTTTTTTATGTTTTTTTGATGATTAATTTATAGGTAAATGTATAAAAAATACCAATGTGGAGAAAGTGAAAACTGAAAAGAAACTTATTTTATAGCCCCGATGGAAGCATTGTCTGAGCTCTTTTTAAAATTTTCTTTGTAAGGAGAACCCCTTTTTGCGTTCAAAACGCAGAAAGGGGTTGTGGTTGGGAGAAAATTTTAAAAAAGCGAGTGCGTACAGCGGGACTGCGTGTGATAGAATTTCTAAATATCTTGCTTCTAAAAATTTATGAAATTATTGTTGTAATTTTGCAGCATCAAAACTAAGGGCTCCCGTGAAGAGTCTCGTAAAATTGAAAAAAATGAAAATAGTAGTAGGACTTTCTGGCGGTGTAGATTCTAGTGTAGCTGCCTATTTATTACAAAAACAAGGTCACGAAGTTATCGGGCTTTTTATGCGAAATTGGAATGATGCTTCCGTAACTTTGGAAGACGAATGTCCTTGGATAGAAGACAGCAATGACGCCCTTTTAGTGGCAAAAAAACTCGGAATTCCTTTCCAAGTGATTGATATGAGCGAACTCTACAAAGAGCGCATTGTAGATTATATGTTTGCCGAATATGAAAAGGGTAGAACACCCAATCCTGATGTTCTTTGTAACCGAGAAGTGAAATTTGATGTTTTTCTAGAAACTGCGCTTTCACTTGGTGCAGATAAAGTAGCAACGGGACATTATGCAAGATTAGATTCTTTTACCAATGAAAATGGGGAAGAAGTGTATCAACTTTTGGCTGGTAAAGATAACAACAAAGACCAAAGTTATTTTTTGTGTCAATTAAGTCAAAAACAGCTTTCTAAAGCGCTTTTCCCGATTGGTGAACTCACCAAACCAGAAGTAAGAGAAATTGCCAGAGAAATGGAATTGGCAACTGCCGATAAAAAAGATTCTCAAGGTTTGTGTTTCATAGGGAAAGTTAGTTTGCCGACTTTTCTTCAGCAACAATTAAAAGCCAAAGAAGGTGAAATTGTAGAAATTTTCAGTGATTTTGCTGAATATCACAAAGAAAAACCTGAATTTTCTTCAAAATTAGAAGAACTAGAATATCTCTCAGCAAAAATTCATTACAAAAAATCAGACGGAAAAGTAATTGGCAAACATCAGGGGGCACAATTCTATACAATCGGGCAAAGCAAAGGCTTAGGAATTGGCGGTCACAAAGAATCTTGTTTCCTCATTTCCAGAGATATGGAAAATAATTTGGTTTATGTAGGAGAAGGAAGAAATTTCCCAGGATTGTATAGAAAAGCTTTGAAAATAGATAATTCAGAATTGCATTGGGTTCGTGAAGATTTACGTCTTAAAAACGGAGAATCTATGGAAGTTTTGGCGAGAATACGTTACCGTCAACCGTTAGAAAAAGCCATGCTTTATCAGTTTGAAGAAGGATTTTTCATAGAATTCGAAAATCCACAATCTGCTATAGCGGAAGGACAGTTCGCAGCTTGGTATGTAGGCGAAGAATTGCTAGGAAGTGGGGTGATTTCGTAAAAAATTAAAAATATATACAAAGAGCAGTCTATTTCAGGCTGCTTTTTTTATGTTTAGAATAAGAAAAACCTTATAAATAAGGGCTTTGAAGCAATAAATACTTTTATTTTGAAGTTATAATTAAAATGATGCTTATGAATTACAATGAACTCTATGAAATTTTAAAAGAAAACTTCGAAAAAGAAGGAAATTTTAAGACCATTGAAGACCTCAATGTAACGATAGAAACCATTCATTTTCATTCTAAAAAAGCAGATTTACTCAATGGTTCTTTTTCTTCCACTTCTTGCGAAAAACACCAAACACATTTTAAGGAAAGTAATGAAAATCAAACACTTTACGGTTTTTCAAGTGTCGATGTAAAAGATTTTGACATCGAAAGAAATAAGCATTTTGACTATTATATTCTCAAAAGAGCAGATGTAGAAGTTGCAGAAGGAACGCTTATTTTTTTCCATGGATTGAATGAAAAAAAGTGGGATAAATATTTGCCTTGGGCTTATGAATTGGCTCAAAAAACTAAGAAAGCCATTATTCTTTTCCCGATTGCATTTCACATGAACAGAGCCGAAGAAATCTGGAGCGATAGACATGCGATGGTAGAAATAGCACAATTCAGAAAGAAAAATTATCCCGAAAATACTAATTGTTCTTTTGTAAATGCGGCGATAAGTTCTCGTTTAGAATCTCATCCTCAAAGAATTTTTTGGTCTGGTTTTCAGACATATTCAGATGTAATACAAGTGGTGAAAGATATTAGGAATCAACAAATTAAAAGTATTTCAACTGAAACTTCTATAGATTTGTTTGGCTATTCTATTGGTTCGTTTTTGTCAATGATTCTAAAAATGGCAGACCCCGAAGGAATTTTTGAAAATTCAAAATTATTCTGTTTTTGTGGCGGAATGACGATTGACAGAATGTTCCCAATTTCTAAATACATTATGGACGCAAGAGCTGCCATAAAAATGCAAACCGTTTTTGCGGAATTGTTAAGTTCTGATTTCCAGTCTGATGAAAGATTAGGTCATTTTCAGGACGAAAAATTACACCCTCAGGAAAGTTGGTTCAAAATGATGTTGAGGTACAATTATTTCCAAAAAGAAAGAGAAGAAAGAATTAGAAAACTGCATCATCAAATCAAACTCTATGTCCTTGAAAAAGATGAAGTTGCACCACCCATAGAAGCGCTCAATACTTTGCAAGGCGGTTACAGAAATATAAAAACTGAGGTAGAAATTCAGGATTTTCCGTATGAATATTCGCACATGGTTCCGTTTCCTTTAACCAATAAAATTCAGAAAGAAGTTACGGAAGCTTTTCAGCATTTTATCAATTCTGCAAGTGAGTTTTATAATTGTTGATATTAAAAAGCATTAATAATAACCGCGCCACGTTTTTCTACGCCGTAAATTGTTTTTGCGCCATTTTCATTCAAAAGATTTACAGATTCTATTCTAGATTTTTTTAAAGGAATTTTTATAGTGTCTAGATTTTCATCATATTTAAAAACTTCACCATTAATAATGATAAGGGGATTTTTAGATAAAATTCCATCTGAATAGCCTCTTTTTACTTCTTGGTTGAGGAAAAATTTGTCATCATTTTTTTCTTCTAAAACAAAGGTTTTTGGATGGCAACTCATTAAGAATAGAACAACAAAAGCAGTCAATTTTTTCATATTTCAATTATTTTACCAACCAATCTTTAAAATCTTTCACGCGTTCTCTACTTACCGTAATTTCCTCGGAAGGTTGTGCTTGTAATTCTACTTTATAATACGGTGAAGTGTGGATGTTTTTTATACAATCTGAACTGATGATAAACTGTCTATTCACTCGGAAAAACGTCTTTTCATCTAACACTTCTTCCAGTTCATCTAATGTAAAATCTGTAGGGAAACTTCGTTCTAAAGTTTGGGCGTAAACAATTTTATTTTCAGAATAAAAACAACAAATTTCTTCGGTTTTTATCACCTTTAAATTGTACCCGATTTTCACTAAAATTCTAGACAATTTCGGTTGGTCTTCTTTGATTAAAGATTTCATTTCCAAAGCGTTGTGCGTTTCTTCGGAAGGTAAAAAACTTTTGAATTTTTCAATTGCTTTGGCTAAATCTTCTTCGGAAATTGGCTTCAATAAGTAATCAATAGAATTGAGTTTGAAGGCTTTCAACGTGTATTGATCAAAAGCTGTAGTGTAAATGATGAAGCTTTTGGTAGGGATTTTTTCAAAAATATCAAAAGACAAACCATCGCCTAAAACAATGTCTGAAAATATCAATTTTGGGTGTTCATTTTTACTGAACCAATCTACCGCTTCTTCTACAGAATGAATAGTTGCAACCAATTGTAAATCAGTAAAATTGCTCAGTAATCTTTCGAGTTTTCTAGCAGCTGGTTTTTCGTCTTCTATGATAATTGTTCTAATCATTTTTCAAAAAGTTTGAATTGGTTTGATGTGGTTTGAATTGGTTTAAAAAAGTTAATTGTTAAATAAACAACGCCATCACCTCTTATCTTTATCCATTAATTCTCGGATTTTCTTTTCTTCCCAGTTTTTTCCGAGGAAAAAGTTAGGCAAAAATACAGATAAACCGTGGGAAGCTAAACCTATTCCCCAAAAGAAAGTTCCCCAGAAATTTTTGAATTCAAAATTACCTGTTTTTTGGTGGTTAACGAAAACGAGAAGAATATTTACCAATACAAAAACCAAGGCGTGTATATAAAATCCTTTGATTTGCTTGATGCGCTTTTTAGCTTGTAAATATTTGATATTTTCTTTGTTATAATTTTCCATTTGAGTTGTTTTTAAGGTTTCTTTCAATCATTTTTCTTTCCCAATCGTAATCAAAAACAAAAAGTTTCACAGCTTTTACTGCCAAGATAATCCCCCAAATCCAGAAAATAATAGAAACTCTCCCGAATCCGAAATTAAATTCATTCAACTGAAATATGTTTTCTCTATTGAAAAATATAAATACAATGCAGAAAACCAATACATTAACTCCGAATTTTCTGATTTTTGCTACGTGTTCTCTGGCTGCTTCATATTTTATTTTGTCAAGTTCTCGATTTTCCATCATTATTTATTTTTGAGTTGTTTATCCATTAATTGTTTTGTTTTTCTTTCTTCCCAATTATGGAAATAAGGCACAAAAAGGTAAATGCCATAACCAAAAAGAAAAATGGCCCAAGAAACAACCATCCAAACCGCATAATTTCTTGAAATATCAAAGATGTTTCCGTTGTAATTTTTTCTTACAATTAAGTAACCTATGATTAGAAATCCTAGAACCATATAATAATACGTTTTGATTTCTTTTACTCTCTTTTCTGCTTTTTTGTAAGCAATATTTTTGTTAGAATTTTCTTGATTTTCCATAGCTATTTCCATTTATTAGCGTCTTTTTCTTCTTTTTCTAGGTATTTTCTAATTTGTCTTTCTTCCCAATCTTTGCCAATTCCGAAGACTTGAAAAGCGTGTGCTACCACACCAATTCCCCAACCTAGCATTGGCCAAAATGCCCAATAATAGCCAGGAGAAGTTTTCCAATTGATGATGAATAAAAATGGGATAAAAATACAATATGAGATAAGATTTCCATAGAAACCTTTCAGTTCTTCTACTCTTTTGGCTGCTTTTTCGTAAGCCATTTGTTCTTCTGAAGGAGAGTATGTGTTCATAGCTTTTATTTTTTCTTTTAAAATAGGGAGTTTTACTCGGAAAAAATCTTCTGATTTTTCCACAAAAACATTTCTGTTGGTTAATAAATTATATCTCGAAACAATGTTGGCCAAACCTACTCCGGTAGATTTATTAGGCAATTCTCTGGTTTGCAAATTGTTTTCAATGATAAGGTTTCCGTTTTCTGCAAAGATTTTGATGTTCAAAGGTTTAGAGGAAGTTGCAAAATTATGTTTGATAGAATTTTCAAGCAAAAGCTGCAAAGAAAGTGGCACTACAAACCCTTTTTTGTCTTCGTCTGAAATAATGAATTCAAAAGTTACCGCATCTTCGAATCGGGTTTTCAACAATTCGCAATAGGTCTTTGCAAAATCTATTTCTTCTTCTACCGAAACCAATTCTTTGTCTTTTTGTTCGAGAACATATCTGTAAATCTTTGACATTGAGTTCGTAAACTGTTGTGCTTGCTTTGGGTTTTCTTCAATCAGAGAATCTAAAACATTCAGAGAATTGAATAAAAAATGCGGGTCTAATTGATTTTTAAGACTTTCAAATTGTGCATTGGCAGATTTAGCGATGAGTTTTTGTTCGACTACTTCTTTTTTAGCATTTTGTTTCATAGCCTGCATAAAACCTTTAGCGTGAAGAAATGCCGAGATAAGTAATGCAAAATTGATAAAAAACCAATTGGTAAAATTCCATTTTGAACTGAAAAATTCTGCGGGATTTAAACCTTGAATTAGTACAAAATTGATGTAATTGAGAAGGTATGTTAAAGAAATATTTAAAATTAATGTGCCAAGGATGGCAAAGATTGTTCTTTTATTAGTTTCTTCTGACCAAGAAAATTTTTTGTCAAGATAATCATTTAGAAAACCATTACCAATCCCGTATCCAAAAGTGTACATTACTGAAATAAGGAAAGTATAGATGTAGTTTTCTAATGATTTTTCGGGTGAGGTCAAGAGGAAAAACAAGATGCTTCCTCCGAAACTTATCCAAAGTAACGTTTTAAGGCTTTTTCTAAAATTTTCTATGGAGAACATTTCTAAAAATTTACTAATTATTTGTTCATATATTCTTTAATTTTTCTTTCTTCCCAGTTGTTACCTAGGATAAAATCTGGTGCAAAAACAGACATGGCGTGTGCCAATAAACCGAATCCCCAGAAAAGGGCCGTCATATAACCATCTGTATTAGCAAAACCTTTGTTGGCGATCACACTGTTTGAAACTATAATCATTAGGTTTACACAAATATAAACAATCGCGTGAATGTAAAAACCTTTAATTCTTTTTACTTTTCTTTTGGCCATTTCTAATTTGCTGTTGGTTGTGTTGTAAGTTTCCATTTTTTTAAGTTTTTAAAATTAATATTTTGTGATTGTGTAGATGTTTTAATTTCTTGATGTAAAGGTATTGTAGGAGAGGATGTTTTCAAATTATATGTTACTGAACGGTAATTTTTTTGTACTGAACGGTATTTTCAAGGGTTCCCCTCTTTCAGAAGGGTGGCTGAGCGAAGCGAAGTCGGGGTGTCAAAAAAATAAAAAAACAAAAAACCCTTTTTGCGTTTGGAACGTAAAAAGGGTTTTGAAAAAATCTAATTGATAGTTTATTTAGCCTGAGAGATAAAATAATTCGCTTCGCCTTGTCCCCAATTTGGATCAACAGAAGATTTTATTTTGTAAGTTTTGAATTGTTCCAAAGCTTTCTTGAAAAGTTCAATACCTTTAGATTTACTTCCCCCGAATTGCTCAGGAGTGTAATATAAATCTTCGGCTTCTAGAATGGAAATTCTAGGATTTTCAGGATCCAATTCTTTAGCTTTAGCTAATGCTTGTTGTGCGGCTTGGCCTTCGGTTTGCCATCTTTCCATAGGATTTACCATCATTTTCAATCCGTGGTTCATTTTTTTCAAAAGAAAAATTTCTGCGTTATTTGGCGAAAGCGCTTCAGCTTTGTCAATATAATTTTGAGCTTCTTTTGCTACATCATCTAATTGAGCGACTTGATTTTTCTGCATCAGCTCTCTTCCTTTTTTGATGATAGAAAGAGCGGCATAATAATACGGTTGCCAAAGTGTTTTTTCTTTGTCTCCAATTCTTGCAAAATCATTGGCTTGAGCAGTGTAATCATCAGGATTAGCTTTAGGCATTTCAATCATTTGAACTTTTGGAAGCATCGCTTTTTCGTAAGCAGTTTGAGCGAAGCTGTAAGTTGTTGTAAATGTGATTGCAAGGGCTAAAATGGTTTTTTGTAACGTTTTCATATTAACTGTTTTTTAATTGTTTAAATTTTATGGTTCAAAGATATATTGATAGTTGTGTTTTTAAAATTTTAGTTCACCGAATGGTTGTTTTTCTTAACTGAATGGTTTTTACTACCCCGTCAAAATTTTCTTCTTGGAAAATTTTGCCACCCCTTCTACAGAAGGAGAATATTTACAGGCTATTTATAAATTATTATTAATCGCTTCTTGTGTTTTATCAGTTCCGAAACTGATAAACCAACCTACAAAAACAAAGGTGTCTACTGGTGGTTTTATAGCAGAAGAACGCATTCCGTCACTAGAAAAATTATAACCAAATATGTTTTTAGCTCCTAAAACATTGTTGATTGCCAGAACAAAAACTGAGAAAGATTTTGCGTCTTTTTTACCAATACTAGGCACGTAATTTACACTGAAATTCAATACGTTGTAGTCTTTTACTTTTCCTTGGTTTTTAAGAACTGTATTTCCGTTTTCTTCTACAAAATTGTAGTAAGGTCTTCCAGAATTGTAGTTGTAAGAAAGGTTAAACCCAGTTTTCCATTCGGTGATAAATTTTTTAGCTACAACAGAAACGGTGTGTTTTGCAGCAAAATTTGGGAATAACGCTTGATTGTAGTTCAGATATTCTCTTTTAGAATCTAGGTAAGAGTAAGAAATCCAATAGTCAATATTTTTCAAAGTTTTTTTGTCTCTCCAGAAAAGTTCCACCCCTTTTGCATAACCGCTTCCGTTGTTATTGATGGCAACAGGTCTGTAAAGATTGGTAGAAGTTTTTAGTAAATCTTCATATTTTTTGTAAAAAGTTTCCAATCTTAAGCTTCTTCCATCTACGTTTCTTTGAACTTGAAAAATATAATGGTCAGCTCTCTGATAATTCGGGTTATAATTGGCATCAAAATATCTGCTTTCTGGATTTTGATAAAAAATTCCATAAGCTAATGAGCTTGTCCAGTCCTTTGAAATTCTGTAACCTAAGGCAAATCTTGGAGAAAAATTCCATTGTTTGATGGCGTCTGAATGTTCTGCTCTTGCTCCTACTTGAACAGATAAATTATTGCTAATTCCTAAATTGGTTTCTGCAAACAATGAAGTGATTTTATCTTTGAAAATATAATTTTCATTAGCAATAGAGACCCAAGTTTTCTCTTGAGAGTCATTAAATTCTACACCTGCTTTTATGTTAGAAATTTTATATAATTTTCTTTCGATTACGGCTTTTGCGTTGAAATAATTTCCTTTAGAATCTAAGTCATAACCGAATACTTCCGAGCCGTTTTTTTCATTTTTAAAGTTTAAAATGTTTTGGTTAAAAGTATATGAACTACCTAAACTCAAAGTGTATTTACCATATTTTTCTCTGTAAGAAAGTGAATGAAAAGTATTTTTACCTTTTTGGTTGATTTTGTCAGTATCAGAATTACCTTCTAAACTAGGGAAAGCTAATTTCATAGAACTGCCATCATAACTACCATAATATTTGATAAAACCGCCGCCTTTTGTTTTAATTCTAAAATTTCCGTTACCTCCAAAACTTTGTGGAGCTTTTTCGAAATCTGTATTAAAATTAAGAATTTTTTGCATCAATTCTAAGTTAGAATATCCTAAAGAAGCACCAAAAGAATGTGTACGCTCTTTATTCACTTGCTGAATGGTGCCACTTGCAAAAATGGGAGAAATCCCGAAATCTGCAGAATTTCTTTCTGGCAAATCTATACTTTCTAAAGCCAAAATTCCTGACAATGCTTGTCCGTACAAAGCAGAATAACCACCGCTTGAGAAAACATTTCCTTTAAAAAGGGTAGTGTTCAGCCTATCCATTGCTTTAATTCCTGGAACAGAATTGCCAAAATAATTATTCACCAAATTTCCGTCCATAAAAAACTTAGTTTCAGAGCCTGTTCCTCCTCTCACGAAAAGACCTTCAGATTCTCCTACTTTTTGAACGCCCGGTTGTGTTTCTAAAAATGAGGTGATTTGTGCATTAGAACCAGCGGTAGTAAGAACATCCATTGGTGTAAAAAGTGCTGAAGCGCGTTTTTTATCACTTGCTTCCATACTTCCTGCGGAAATAACTACCGCGTCTATTTCGTTCACCGATTCTTTTAGTTGAACGTTTAAAGCAATGCTTTTGTCTTCAATATTTAAAGGTTTTTCAATTTCTATAAATTTGGGATGAGAGAAAACCAGCGTTAGATTTCCTTTTTCTGTAGTTTCAAATTTGTAATTCCCAGCTTCATCTGTTGTAGCGCCATCATAAGTGTCTTTCAGGGAAACTGAAACGTCTTTTAGGGGTTTGCTATTTCTTCCTAAAACCTTTCCAGAAATGGTGATTTGTGAGAATAAAGTTAGCGATAAGATAAAAGTAAAAGCAAAAGTTAAAATACGAGTTTGCATAATTGTTTGTTTTTGATGGAGCAAAGGTATTTTAGCTTCATTTTGAAATGAAATAAGTTTCACCGAATGGTAAGAATAATCTACTGAACTGTAATTTTTTTAATTTTTCTTTGACACCCCGACTTCGCTTCGCTCAGCCACCCCTCTGAAAGAGGGGAACCCTTCTAACAAATTTAATTCAATTTAGAAATTGGGATTTCAAAAGACTAAATTATAGGAATGCAAAAATCTACCCTACATTTTTTCTCTGGATGTTCTTTAAAATTATTGTGATAAATTTCAAAAGGAAAAGTTCTTTTATATTGATAACCGTTTTCATTCATCCAAAGGAAAAGACTTTGCCACGCTTTTTCAAATTCGTGAATGCCAATAAAGTAACTTCCTACAATATGTCTCCCTTTTGGTAACGTTTCAGGGAAAATTTCGCCATCGGTTTTTATAGGTTCATCAAGTAGCATACAAGCGTGAATTCTCACTTTATCTGGTGCCGTAACTTTGAAACTATCGTGATAAACAGAAATCATTTTCACGTTTTCTCTCGGGAAAAGATTTTTAGAAATTCCCCAAGAAATCAACTTATTGTAAGCATTATCAATATTTTGGACACCTATACTTAAAACAGATGCGAGATTCATTTCGGGCAATTCTTTTACTTCAATTTTTGCGTTGGTTTCCATAAAATTTTTCATTTGATTGATGTTGTAAAGATATTGCTGAAAAACAACTTCTTTTTGTCCGATATTGCTATTCATTGGTAAAATCTTGCTGAAATATTCAGGAGATTTTTTCCTAAAATCCGTCGGAGAAATGCCAAAATATTTCTTGAAAGTTTTGCTGAAAGTAGAATTGCTTTTGAAGCCAACTTCCGAGAAAATTTCTTCTAAAGATTTATTTTTTTGATGAGAAAGCAACATTGCAGATTTTTCCATCCTGTTTCTGGTGATGTATTCTTGCAAGGTTTCACCAATAATTCCTCGGAAAATTCTGTGAAAATGAAACGGAGAATAGTTGCCTGTTTCTGCTAAATTTTCAAGCGAAAGTTCATTGTCCAAATTCTCTTCAATGAAATTGAGTACTTTTCTAATTCTTTTGATGTGTTCTTCGGAAGTCAATTTTTTGTTTTTTACAAATATATAAGTTCTTTCTCTTCAAAAATGGTCTAATCTTGCGAAAAATAAAAGCTCGGAAAATATCTCCGAGCTTTCACAAAAATTTAGTTTGATATGAAGAAAGTGAATTTTATTTTTTAGTTTTTGGTTGAGCCAATTCTATGGTATTATCTGAAGCTGCATAAAAATCTTTGATCATTCTTTCTTGATCATTAATCATTTCTCCTACGGTTTTATCACTTCCCGGCATTTTTGCAGACAGTTGATTCTGCGGGATTTGCCCTCTTATAGAAGCAAAAGGATCTTTTTTGTAGGTTTCGAAAGAAGACTCAAATTTATCTCTAGGAATAATTTTTAATTCTTTACTTCCCCCAAATTGAGCTTGAAGTTTTTCACTGTAAGAAAGTTCTTCAAATTCTTTTAGCTTTTTGTTAGCAGTAAGAACCCAAGAATAATTTTTATCAGCATCTTCTAATTTTACAATTAATCCAGGTAAACCAGCAAATTTATAAGGACCATCAGGAAACGGAATCGCTTCTGTAAACCAAGCGGTCCATTTTCTGCCACCAAATTCTGTGGTAGCTTTTTGGGCATCGTAATCACCTATTTTTTGTTTATCACTTGTAATATTCCACTGAAGAGGAGTTTCATCAATATACCCAAAATCAGAGTTTAGCATTCTTTCGCTAAAGGTAGATTTCATGGAAGGATATTCTTTGGTAATTTTGTATGCAAATTTTGGCATTTGTATGCTTTTTGACAAATCTTTGAAAATGCCAGCTTTTTGCATTTTTTCAACTTCTATCTTTAATACAGAATCCTGAGATACGGTAAGATAATCTCTGTATAATGATTTTTTGTCTGTAATGTCTAAAATCATTACCGCTTTTTTCAAAGAATCAATCCCTTTTTTTGGCTTGTAAGTCAATTCGTAAAAAAATCTGTTGGCAGCAGTTTGTGCACTAGCAAACGCCACTAAAAATAATAAAGCAAAGCTTAAAGATTTATACCATTTCATTTTTTTAATGTTTTCTTAATTAGTAAGACTTTTGAAAAAATGTTACAAAAACAAAAATTTTTTTTTCATCAAAAACTTTCGCAGAGAATTTAATTTATAATTTTGTGAGAAATAGAAATTGAAAATGAAAACATTACGAAACGCAGTGATAGCGATTTTTGCAGGATTAAGTTTAATGATTAGTTGTAAAAAATCTGATATAGCCTTGCCAAAATCCGAAGCCAATATAGACAGCATCTCCTCTAAATATTATGAAGGTTACCTTAAAATGTATCCGCTAGAAGCTACAATGCAAGGCGATTCTAGATATAATGATTTGCTTTCTAACAATATAAGTAATGAGTTTATTTCTAAAGAAATAGAGTTCTACACCGAAACTCAAAAAAAATTAAAATCAATAGAGTATGATGATTTGTCTGATGAACAAAAAACGGTGTATGATGTTCTAGATTATACATTGAAAGATAAAATTGAAAGATATGCCTATCATCCAGAATTGTTGCCTTTTAGTCAGTTCGAAGGATTGCCGCTAGATTTTCCGTTATTAGGAAGTGCCGAAGGAAATCAACCCTTTAAGACAACCAAAGATTATGACAATTGGTTAAAAAGAATAGACGCTTTCGTGGTTTGGATGAATACGGCGGAGAAAAATTTCAGAGAAGGAATGAAACAAAACGTGGTTCTTCCCAAAAAATTGGTCGTTAAAATGATTCCTCAAATGCACAGCGAAGAAATTATTTCGGAGAATTTTGAGAAAAATATTTTTTATGGACCAATTAAAAAAATGCCAAAAAACTTCTCTGAAAAAGATAAAGAAAAATACACCAAACTATACCAAGAAGCCATCAAAACAAAGATTATACCTATTTACCAAAAAATGGGTGATTTTCTGGAAAAAGAATATTTGCCAAAAGCCAGAAACACAGATGGAATAAATGCGATACCGAACGGAAAAAACACCTACGAGTTTTTAGCTCAATCTTGGACGACTACCAATCTAAAGCCTGAAGAAATCAATAAAATAGGGCTTGAACAAGTTGCGATGTTAAGAGCCGAAATGGAAAAGGTGAAAACACAATTAGGTTTCAAAGGAAGTCTAGAGCAATTCTTGACCAGCTTGAAAACCGATAAAAAAGCAATGCCATATAAAACACCAGAAGAAGTAATTGTTGCTTTCAACGGAATTCTGAAAAAAATAGAACCGAAATTGCCTTCAATGTTCAGTAAATTCCCGAAAACTCCTTTCGAGATTAGAAGAACAGAAAAATTTAGAGAAGCGAGTGCAAGCGCAGAATACAAACAAGGAACTCCAGACGGAAAACGCCCAGGGATTTTCTACACCCCAATTCCAGACGCTACCAAATATAATGTAACCAATGGTTTTGAATCTTTATTCCTCCACGAAGCTATTCCGGGACATCATTACCAAGTTTCGCTTCAACAAGAAAATACAGAAATTCCTAAATTTATGAGATTTGGTTGGTTCGGAGCTTATGGTGAAGGTTGGGCTCATTACACCGAAACGCTCGGTCCAGAATTTGGTTTATATACAGACCCGTATCAAAAAATGGGATATTTAAGCGATCAAATGTTGCGCGCAGTTCGCCTCGTTGTTGATACAGGAATTCACACAGGGAAAATGACCAGAGAAGAAGCCATTAAATATTACCTGAGCAATATTTCTGATTCCGAAGAAGGTGCAACCGCAGCAATTGAGCGTTATATGGCAATTCCAGGACAAGCATTAGGCTATAAAATTGGGTCTCTTAAAATTCTAGAATTAAGAGCGAAATACCAAAAACAACTTGGGAATAAATTCAACCTAGCTAAATTTCATGATGAAATTTTGAATCAAGGTTGTCTTCCGTTATCTGTTCTCGAAAGAAAAATGGAACTTTGGGCGAAGAAACAGTGAAGATGACAGAACAGAATTAGAAGGGTTCCCCTCTTTCAGAGGGGTGGCTGAGCGAAGCGAAGTCGGGGTGTCAAGAAAATATTTTAGAAAATGGAAGCCATTAGAATTATAAAATTCAAAAATTATGAAATCAAAAAAAATCTAATAGAGAATTTACCTTACAATCCAAAGTTGAAAGAATTTGCTAAAAATCTAAGAAAATCCAGAAATCTGGCAGAAGTTCTTTTTTGGAATGAGGTAAAATCAAAAAAGTTTCATTCTTTAGATTTTGATAGACAAAGAGTTATTGATAATTGTATTGTTGATTTTTATGTGAAAAGTCTTGGTTTGATAATAGAAATTGATGGTTGGTATCACGAATTTAAAAAAGAAAAAGATGAGGTAAGACAAAAATATTTGGAAAGCCTTGGAATCAAATTTTTTCGAGTTTCTGATTTTGATGTAAAGAGAAATATGATGTTGGTTTTACAAGATTTAGAAAATTTTATTGTTGAAAATTATAAGTTGTAGAAATTTCATTCTAATTTTTTGACACCACGTCATTCGTAAACGAATCACACCCCTCTGAAAGAGGGGAACCCATCTAAGAAAATTACTTTTCAAAAAGCATCTTCGTAATATAATCTCGTTCCTGATTTCCTCTTGCCGGAGAATATTCTCTGCCGTAGAAAATAATCTGGAGGTGAAGTTTATTCCAAGTTTCTTTAGGGAATAGCTTTTTGGCATCGTTTTCGGTTTGTACCACGTTTTTACCTTCGGTCAATTTCCATTGTTTCATCAGTCTATGAATATGAGTGTCGACAGGAAATGCAGGGACACCAAAAGCCTGACTCATTACCACAGAAGCAGTTTTATGCCCAACTCCAGCCAAGTTTTCTAAATCTTCAAAAGTAGCGGGAACTTCACCATTGTGTTTTTCTAAAAGTTGATTGGCCATCAGTTTTAAATTTTTGGCTTTGGTGGTAGAAAGTCCGATTTCTTTAATTAATTCCTTGATTTCGGGCTCTTCCAAAGCAGCCATTTTTTCTGGAGTTGGGGCTACAGAAAAAAGTTTTGGTGTCACTTCGTTTACTTTTTTATCAGTGGTTTGAGCAGAAAGAGCAACGGCAACCAAAAGTTCGTATGGGTTTTTGTGATTCAGTGGAATAGGAACTTCAGGATAGATTTTTTCTAACTCTGTCATTACAATTTTTGCGCGCTCTTTCTTATTCATTTTATGTAAATTTGAACAAAAATAAATAATCTTTGTGAGTTTGCCACTCTATGATGAAAGGAGCAAGATTTTATATTATTTTCCAAAAAAACCAATTAGATGGGAAATACTCTACCAGAAAAAGATTTTTTGAATAGAACTCATCATCAAATCTTCGGACAAGAAAATCTAGACATCAAGGCTAGTGTTTTGATTTTACATGGGATGAAAGAACATTCTGGAAGATATATTGCATTTGCAAAATTTTTAGCAAAAGAAGGCTATAAAGTACTTATTTACGACCATCCGGGGCATGGAAAATCATCTTCAAATGAAGGATTGGGCTATTTTAGAAAAGAAAACCCTCACCAATTATTAATAGAGTACAGTAAAAGGATGTCCGATTTTTTGAAAGAATCTACCCCGAATAAACCACATATTATTGTTGGTCATTCTATGGGATCTTTCATTGCTAGAAATATGATGAAACATTCTGCAAGAGATTTTGATGCGGCAGTAATCATAGGAACTGGCGGAAGAAGACCAGAAATAAAATGGATGAGAAATACTTTTAAACACCTCAATTCATTTGCACATTTGCATAAAAGTGAATGGTTCAATCATTTTTTCGATTTTATCAATAGTTTATATTTCATCAAAGAAGTTCCTTTTGAGCAAGACAGTTGGTTAAGTGTAGATTTAGAAAATAGAAAACAATACAGGGCAGATGAATTGAAGGTCAAAAATTTTTCAATTAATGGATTTTATGGTCTTTTTGCCCTTGTAGAGGAAGCTACCCAAAAAAATTGGGCAGAGAATATTCCCAAAGATTTCCCCATGCTATTTGTAAGTGGCGAAAAAGACCCGATAGGAAATTTTGGGAAAGGAGTAGAAAAAACAGTTTTTGAATTGAAAAAAAACGGGTTTTCAAATGTTTATTTCAAATTATATGAAGAGATGAGACACGAAATTTTAAATGAAGTAATTAAAGAAACCGTGTATCAGGACATACTGAATTGGATGAATCTACAAGTAGAGAATAAAAACTATAAAAATATATAAACATGTTAAAAGTAGGTGAAAAACTTCCAGATTTCCAAGTGGAAAATCAAGACGGAAATTTGGTAAAATCTTCAGATTTTAAAGGAAAAAAATTGGTGGTTTTCTTTTATCCAAAAGCCAATACACCAGGTTGTACCGCAGAAGCGTGTAATTTAAACGAGAACATAGAATATCTTACCAAACAAGGTTTTACCATTCTAGGAATATCAGCAGATTCGGTGAAATTACAGAAAAAATTTCATACCAAATTTGAATTTCAATATGATTTATTGGCTGATGAAACCCACGAAATTTGCGAAAAATTTGGGGTATGGCAACTGAAAAAATTTATGGGAAAAGAATTTATGGGAATCGTGAGAACCACTTTTTTGTTTGATGAAAATTCGGTGTGTACAGAAGTCATAGAAAAAGTAGATACAAAAGACCACGCTGCGCAGATTTTGAAGTAAGTCAGTTTCTCGCTGATTGAGCAGATTAGGCAAATTAAAAAAATAAAGTAATCTGCTTTATGAGCTATGTCTGCAAGCGAATTTTTAAAGTTCAGCTTCGTAATACAACAATTCTTCTGGATCTCCTTCCATGAAGAATTTTTTTTGGAATTCTAGGCCCAGTTTTTCTAGTAATTTTCTAGATGAGTGATTGTATTCTACGGTAATTCCTCCTAATTTTTTCAAACCAAATTCATCTTTTGCCAATTGTTTCAAAAGAGAAGCAGCTTCGTAAGCGTAGCCTTTACCTTCGAATTCTTCAAAAAAAGCAAAACCAATATCTGGTGTTTCTAGATTTGGACGAACGTAAATTCCACAAAATCCAATTTTAGAACTGTCGGATTTTAAAATTACGGTGTAATTTCCAAAACCCATTTTCTCGTGCTGAGGAAACATTTTTTGGATGATGTAGTTTTCTGCATCTTCTAGAGTTCTTATATTTCTATCACCTATGTATTGGTAATATTTTGGTGTGTTCATTATTTTAAAAATAAACTCACTGTCTTCTATGTCTGTTGGTTTCAGAATCAGTCTTTCTGTTTCGTAATCTTTCATATTATGGCTTTAAGCATCTTCGAAATTATGAAAAATATTTCACAAAAAAACCTCGAAGAATTTCCTTCGAGGTTTATATGTAAAGTTTTTTGAGATGTTATTTTCTAATGTCCATCTCTTTTAATAAATAACCAGCACCGTGGTATTTGTCCATTACCCAAAGTAAGAATCTTACATCTAGGTTGATAGTTTTTTGCCATTGTTTTTCGAAAACGATGTCACCAGAAAGTGCTTCAGAATTTCCGTCAAAAGCAAGACCGATTAATTCACCTTTTCCGTTCATAATTGGCGAACCAGAGTTTCCACCTGTAATGTCGTTGTCACTCAAGAAGTTAACCGGCATGTAACCTTTTTTGTCTTTATACGCTCCGAAATCTTTCTTTTTGTATAAATCTAATAATCTCTGAGGTAAATCAAACTCGGCATCGCCTTTTTTGTATTTAGCGACCATACCTGTCATATCCGTATAGAAATTATCTTTTACACCGTAGTATTGTCTATCTTTTCTAATCGGCAATCTGTCTACTTTACCTGTGGTAAGTCTCATAGTTGAATTAGCATCTGGATAGAATGCTTTATCTGGATTCGCTTTTCTAAGACCATCTAGATATAATCTAGTGTTTTTAGCAAATTGGTCATCTGCTTTTACATATTTGTCACCAAACATCATCGCTTCAGAAACCATTACGCCAGAAAATCTGTAAAGCGGATCGTTTTCTAGAGCTTCTTTGCTAGGATTGTCAATAAATTTAAGAACAGATTCTTTAGTTGCGAAAATAGAACCAGCAGTTTGATTCGCCAATTCAGTAGGAACAGCATACTTAAGAACAGGCAATTGATAATCAAATGGTACTTTAGCTTTGTAAAGCGCAAGCATGGTTTGTAACATATCTTTTTCTACTTCCGGATGGAAACCATCATAAGTAGATTCTATTTGTGAGGTCAACTTACCTTTCATAGCAGCTCTTCCGGCAGCATCTTGTTCTGTGTAAGATTTAAGTGCAGAACCAACTCTGAAAGGAATTACAGAATATTTAGCATTTCTTTGGAACTGAGAAGCGTAGTTTCTTTCTAAATTTCTATCAGCAATTAATTTGTAATAAGCTTCAATTTCAGAAAGTACATTGCCATAAGTAGCTTTATTTTCTGGTTGATTTGCCCACTCTTGGAATTTTGCTTCTACTTTTTGTTTGTCTGCAATCGTTCCGTTTTTGTTCACAGATTCTATCGTTCCGGCTCTGTTTTTCCAATAATTAGCTACAGAAGCGTATTGAGAAGCGTAGTCTAATCTAGTGCCAGTGTCTTTGTCCATGTATTTTTTCATGACATCCATAGCAGTTTTAGAAGCATCTACCCAACCTACATAATCTTTGGTAACCAATTGATTAATTCCAAATGAAGTTAAATATCTATTGGTTCTACCTGGGTAACCTACAATCATGGTAAAATCTCCAGGTTGTACTCCTTTTACAGAAACAGGGAGATAATATTTAGGTTTAAGAGGAACATTATTTAAAGAATATTCTGCAGGATTTCCATTGGCATCCGCATAAATTCTGAAAACAGAGAAATCACCAGTGTGTCTTGGCCATTCCCAGTTGTCTGTATCGCCACCGTATTTACCAATAGATTCTGTAGGTGTACCAACCAATCTTACATCTTTATAATCTTGATATACAAAATAATAGAATTCATTTCCATTAAAGAAATCTCTTACCACTACGGTATATTTGCCATTTTCTGAATTTTCTTTTTGAATGGCTTTGTACTCAGCTGCTATAATGGCATTTCTTTCATCGGCAGACATTATATTATTGAGTTTAGCATTTATTCTAGCCGTTACATCGTCCATTCTTACCAAAAATCTTACTGAAAGTCCTTTTGCGGGAAGTTCTTCTTTATTATTCATAGCGAAGAAACCATCTTTCAAATAATTTTTTTCTGGAGTAGAAAGTGAAGCAATTGCATCATAACCGCAGTGGTGATTGGTAAAAACCAAACCTTCTTTAGAAACCACTTCTGCAGTACAACCACCACCGAACTGAACAATCCCATCTTTTAGACTAGAATGGTTCACAGAATAAATTTCTTCTGGAGTAAGGTGCAAACCTTGTTTTTGTAAATCTGTGCCGTTTAATCTTTTAACGAGCATCATCAGCCACATTCCTTCATCAGCTTTTATCTGAAGGAAACTTAGCATAAACGTAAGTAATAAAAATACTTTTTTCATTGAATTTAAAAATTATTGTTGCTGTAAATTTAAGAATTATATGTCGTTTCAGAAAATTGGTATAATTTTAGAAGTATCTGTTACAAAAATAAATATTATGAAAGTAAAAGTATTATTGGTATCCCTTTTTTCAATCCTTTTTTTAGGGATAAGTTGTTCATCTCAAAGTCAATTACCTCATTACAACAGAGAGTGGATGTTGGTTGATTTTCAAGGATTTACCAAAGATGAATTGATGAAAAACAAAGCAAATATCAATTTAACTCAAAAGGAAAAAGGAAACGCCAAAATGGGCTGTAACAACATGTTTTTTTCTTATAAAATTAAAAATAATCACCGAATAGAGTTTTCGCAAATAGGTTCTACCATGATGTATTGTGACGGAAATATGAAACTAGAACAAGATTTTGGGAAACTTCTTCCTACCATGAAACATTACGAAATAAAAGGACATTTCTTAACCTTAAAAAATGACAGTGGACAAACCATGAAATTTATTGCCGCAGATTGGGATTGATTTTTATGATTGATAAATGATAAATGATGATTGATTTTATCTAAATTTGTTAAAATTTTATTATTGATGAATTTTAACCCAGAGATACTTGGCTTAATAGCAGGAACGCTTTCTTGCATTACCTTCGTTCCGCAAATTTTTAAAACTTGGAAATCAAAATCGGTAAAAGATATATCGGTCATGTCTTTTATGATTGTAGTCATCAGCACCTTAATTTGGCTGGTTTACGGAATTTGGAAACAACTTCCTTCAGTAATTTTAACCAATGTTGTGGTTTGTTTATCAGCAATTATTATGCTTTTGCTGAAGTGGAAATATTCTGAAAAATAACCATTAAAACATGCGGGAAATAATTTTCACTAAATTTGCAAAAATCAAGCGGAAAGCAGATTGCTGAATGCCGAAAGCAAAATAATATATGCTAGAAAAAAAAGACCATCAATACGAAACCGCCGTTTTAGTCGGCTTAATTACACAACATCAAGACGAAGAAAAACTCACAGAATATCTAGATGAGCTAGAATTTCTTGCGTTTACAGCAGGTGCCACGGTAGACAAACGTTTTACCCAAAAATTATCACAACCAGATTCCAAAACTTTTGTAGGAAGCGGAAAAGCCGAAGAAATTAAAAATTATGTAAAAGAAAACGAAATAGGAACCGTCATTTTTGATGATGAACTTTCACCTTCTCAATTGAAAAATTTAGAGAAAGAAATGGAAGTGAAAATCCTCGACAGGACCAACCTAATTCTAGATATTTTTGCACAAAGAGCGCAAACTTCTTATGCAAGAACGCAAGTAGAACTCGCTCAATATCAATATCTTCTTCCGAGATTAACTAGGATGTGGACGCACTTGGAACGCCAAAAAGGAGGAATCGGAATGCGTGGACCTGGTGAAACGGAAATCGAAACTGATAGACGTATCATCAGAGACAGAATTACGCTCTTGAAAGACAAGTTGAAAACCATCGACAAACAAATGGCTACTCAACGAAACAATCGTGGAAAAGTGGTACGTGTTGCGCTGGTTGGTTATACCAATGTCGGGAAATCTACGTTAATGAATGCCCTTTCTAAATCTGAAGTTTTTGCAGAAAATAAATTATTTGCAACACTTGACACTACGGTTAGAAAAGTGGTAATAGGGAATTTGCCGTTTTTATTGACGGATACCGTTGGTTTTATTAGAAAATTACCGACACAATTGGTAGAAAGTTTCAAATCTACGCTTGATGAAGTTCGTGAAGCCGATTTATTGGTTCACGTGGTAGATATTTCGCATGAAAGTTTTGAAGACCACATAGATTCTGTCAACCAAATTTTACAAGAAATTGAGGCACACCAAAAACCAATGGTGATGGTTTTCAATAAAATAGATGCTTTTGCCTACGAGAAAAAAGAGGAAGACGATCTTACACCAGCCACCAAAAAGAATGTTTCTCTTGAAGAATGGAAAAAAACTTGGATGGCAAAATCGAAATTTCCAACCGTTTTTATTTCGGCACTTACTAAAGAAAATTTCCCTGAAATGAAGAAAATGATTTATGATGAGGTGCACAAAATTCATATTTCTAGATTTCCTTATAACGATTTCTTGTTTGAGTATTATGATGACGAGGAAAAATAGAATGGGAGCGTTTTAGAGTGGTAGAATTGCAGAGTTTTTGAGTGAGCTCCGTAGGAGCGAAAGGTTTGTAATGCATTAATAAGTACTAAATAAGCTCCGTAGGAGCGGAAGAAAAATGAAAGGAAACGACAATTGTATTATAAAATCGAAAACATTTATTTTCATTTATTTTTTTGGAATAATTGCTCATTTATTTATTTTTTTCTGGCTTCTAATTTTTATTGTATCAGTTGTTTTTGGAGAAAACTTTAAAATCTACTACCTATTTAATATTACATTTTTAATAATTCTAGGTTTGATTTTTTATGCATTTTCAATTTTTCTAAGGTCAATAATGATTACTGAAAAGGAAATTAGTATTAAATTTTTATTCTTTAAAATCAAATGTTATGAATGTCTTTTTTTTGATTACTGATTTACTTCGATTGAAAGAGGAAAAGGAGGTATTTCTGAAGTGTTTTATTTAGTTAAAGACAAAAAACTAAAAATAAGAATTTCAAGCGGTGTGTATAAAAACTATTTTCAATTGAAAGAGGTATTAATTAAAAAAATTGAATATAAAGGAATGTTAGAATTAAATTTTTCGGATAATTTCAATTGTTTTTTAGGCAACAAAATAAATAAACTTCCTTAATTTATGACTCTCCACGACCAAATCTTTGAAGCCCTACAATTTCTTTCCAATCCAGAGAAGAAAGAATTTCTACCCTATTTTTTCAAAACAGGAAAAGGTGAATATGCCGAAGGAGACAAATTCATTGGCGTGGTAGTTCCAGATTCTAGGAAATTGGTGAAAGAATTTTGGCAAAAAGCTGAACTTCATGATGTTCAAGAAATTTTGAAATCAGAATTTCACGAAATGAGATTGGTGGCGCTTTTGATTTTGGTCAACAAATTTGAAAAATCTAAAGATAAAACCGAACAAAAAAGCCTTGTAGATTTTTATCTGAAAAACACCAAGTACATCAACAATTGGGATTTGGTAGATTTGTCTTGCTATAAATTGTTAGGAAGGTATTGTTTTGAAAATCAGAAAGATGATGTTTTAAGAAAACTTTCTAATTCCGAAAACATGTGGGAAAAACGAATCGCTATCGTTGCAACGATGCACCATATTAAAAAAGGAAAAATCTTTGATTTGACCAAAGAATTGGTATTGAACAACCTCAATCATCCTCACGATTTAATGCACAAAGCCAACGGTTGGCTCTTGAGAGAAATAGGAAATAAAGACGAAGAAGTTTTGCTCGATTTTCTAAAAATTCATTACCAAAATATGCCCAGAACCACGCTTCGCTACGCCATAGAAAAACTAGAAGAAGACCTAAGACAAGATTTTTTGAAAGGTAGAATTTAAAATTATATTTTTTTGGAAATAGCTAAAATATCAGTTCATTATTTCTTACACCTTGTTTTCCCGGTGTTTATTGCTTTGTTTTTTTTCAGACAAAACTGGAAAAAAGCTTATCTCATCATGCTATGCACTATGCTGGTAGATGTAGACCATCTTTTAGCAACACCCATGTTTGACAGCCATCGTTGTAGTATAGGTTTTCATCCTTTGCATTCTTATTATGCAATAGTAGTTTATGCGTTAGGAAGTATCTTTTTAAAAGGAGATTACAGAATAATTTCGGTGGGATTATTGTTTCACATGCTGACCGATTTTCAAGATTACTATTGTTGGAATTAGAAAAAGTTGTATTTTTATTGTGCTAATACAATAATCATGAATCTAAAAGGACTTTTTCAGTGGACAGTTTATATTCCGATAATTTCTGCTTTTTTCTACTCTTCGGGTTTGTTAGCTCAGGAAGGATGGTTTAGTGTAATAGGTGCTTTTCTACTTATAGGAAGTGTCTTATCTGCGGTGCATCATGCAGAAGTAGTGGCACATAAGGTAGGTGAGCCTTTCGGAACCATTATTTTGGCGATATGTATTACTATTTTAGAGGTTTCTCTTATTATTTCACTCATGATTGCTGGCGGAGAAAAAGCAATGACCTATGCCAGAGATACCGTGTTTGCAGCGATTATGTTGATTCTTAACGGTATATTGGGGGTCTGCATTTGGATTGGAGGGGTAAAGTTCAAAGAACAGTTTTTTGCCCAATCATCTACCACTACTTCTTTGGTGAGTTTAGTAGCCATTTTAGTGATGACTCTAATTCTCCCTAATGTTACGGTAAGTGAGGCAGGACCTTTTTATAATACTTCTCAACTTATTTTTGTTTCCCTTGCCAGTTTGTTAATTTATGGTACTTTTTTAATGGTACAAACGGTGCGCCACAGAAATTATTTTATAGTAGCTGGGGATAAAGAAAAACCAGCAAATCCGCCTACCTTAAAGAAAACCTTTCTAAGCCTTGGCTTGTTGATTGTCTGTTTGGCAGTGGTTGTTTTTATGGCCAAAGCATTATCTCCTGCCATAGAAGGATTGGTTGTAAAAATGGGCGCTCCAAAAACTTTAGTAGGAGTAATCATTGCAGCAGTAGTACTACTTCCCGAAGGAATAGCAGCCATAAGAGCCGCTTATAATAATAGAATTCAATCTTCCCTTAATTTGGCTTTAGGTTCTGCATTAGCAAGTATAGGTCTCACAATTCCTGCAGTTTCCGTGGTTTGTATTTTATACGATATCCCATTGGTTTTAGGGATTGATAAGATTTCGATTATACTTCTGAGTCTCTCTGTATTTACTGCAATGCTGTCTCTAAGTCGTGGAAAAACGAATATTCTCTACGGAATGGTACTATTGGTAAACTTAGCAGCTTATATTTTCTACATTATTGTTCCTTAAGAGAGTTTTCTTGCCATTTCCATTTTATAAGCCATCAGATTTGCAATATTTTCTGCTTTTGTTTTGGCAGAATCTGCTATTTCCCCAGTGAAGTTTTCATCAATAGTTTGTTTCCAGAGCTTTAGCCACGTTTCGAAATGGTGTTTTTCCATAGCTGCCATTTCGTTGATGGGATAATGTGCTCCCATGGGATTTCCATCAAATTTTACAGTGGCAAACAATACAGATTCCCAGAAAATGTACATTTTGGGCAAGTGTTTTTTCCAATTGACTTGTGCTAAATCATTAAAGAAAAAGCCAATTTCGGAAGTCTTTACTTTATCATAGAAAGCATTGACCAGAATTTTTATATCATGGGTTGTTTTGATATCTTCCATGGCGCTAAATTAAGATAATTTAATCTTATTTCTATAGTTTTAACTTTTTTCTACATTTGTGTTATGGGAAAACTCAATCAAAAAATTAAAGAAGAAAAAGACAGCGGCTTTTCTACAGTGGTTTCCGGAAGATTTACCAACAAAGACGGAAGGTACAATGTAAAGAGAAAAGGGGTCAATTTGTTTGACAGATACAGTTGGTATCATACTTTTTTGCTCTTGCCAAGGTTTAAATTTATTGGGATTTTGGTGATAGCATACGTAATTGCCAACCTTATTTTCGCATCTATATATTACGCCATAGGAATAGAGCACCTTACAGGAATTGATAAAAGTTCACCCGTTCGAGAATTTGTAGATGTTTTTTTCTTTAGCGCACAGACTTTTACTACCGTAGGTTACGGCAGAATAGCACCAGTGGGGGCATTGGCTAGTTTTGTAGCCACTTTCGAAGCGTTTTTAGGATTGCTTTGTTTTGCAATAGCTACGGGTTTATTCTACGGAAGATTTTCTAGACCTAGAGCTTTTATTAAGTTTAGCGAAATTGCTGTAGTAGCACCTTTTGAAGAAGAAATGGCCATCATGTTTAGAGCAGCTCCTTTCAAAAACAATATGCTTTCTGAGGCAGAAGTTACCATTACTGCAGCGATTGAAGAAACTAAAAATGGTAAATTGGTAAGTAAATTTTATCAATTAGAGCCTACACTCCAAAAAATTAATAGCTTTAGCCTCAACTGGACCATTGTACATAAAATAGATAGCAATTCTCCGTTTTATGGTTACACAAAAGAAGATTTTAACAATACAGATATCGAGTTAATCATTATGATTAAAGCTTTTGATGAAGTTTTTGCAAATACAGTGGTGCAAAGAACGTCATATATTACTTCAGAAATTATCTATGGCGCACAGTTTTTGCCAATGTATCATTCTTCCAAAGACAACAAAACCACCATTTTGGATTTGGATAAGATTGATGAATACAAAAGAGTTGAATGATAATAGTAAATGAAGTTTCGTTTGAAAAATTTGAATTTTTTTCAATAAATCTAACCTTTTCATGCAATTTTGAAACTTAGAGAATGGATTTAGAATTTTATAAAAGCCAAGCTTTACAAAAGAATAAAGAACATAAAAAGTTTTTAGAGAGCCTAAAAAAGAAACCTCCGAAAAACTTAGATTATGTTGTACAAGATACTCATGATGAGGTTTTTGAGGAGATAGATTGCCTAGAATGTGCCAATTGTTGTAAAACCACAGGCCCTCTCTATACTGAAAAAGACATCGAAAGAATTGCAAAACATCTCAGAATGAAACCTGCAGATTTTGAAGCTAAATTTTTAAGAACAGACGAAGACCAGGATAAAGTTTTGCAAAATCTCCCTTGTTTTTTCTTAAATGATGACAATACGTGTAGCATATACGAAGTAAGGCCAAAAGCGTGTAGAGAATATCCGCATACCGACCGAAAAAAGATTTATCAAATCAATAATCTTACTTTAAAAAATACGGTGATTTGCCCTGCCGCTTATGTTTTTGTAGAAAAGATGATGGAAAAAATACGTTGAATTGCGTGAGCGATAGTAGCGGAAATCCTTTTTTGTGGCTGGTTTAGCATGGAAAAAAGATTGCAGCGGATAGCGCGGTCTTTTCACAAAAAAGTGAGGGATATTGGCTTTGGATTTTATGAAAAGACACGCCCAAAAATAAAAAGCCTCAGATTGCTCTGAGACTTCTTACCTTTCAAATTTACTTTTTATATTATGGGTTGATGATGAAAATCAAAAATTAGACAACACCCTGAGCAAGCATAGCTTCTGCTACTTTTACAAAACCTGCAATATTAGCTCCTTTTACGTAGTTTACATAGCCTGTTTCGTCTTTTCCGTATTTCATACAAGCATTGTGAATGCCAATCATTATTTCTTTTAATCTGGCATCTACTTCTTCCGAAGTCCAGTTCAATCTAATGGCATTCTGTGTCATTTCTAAACCAGAAGTGGCTACACCACCAGCATTTGAAGCTTTGCCCGGTGAGAATAAAACGTGATTGTCTAAGAAATAATTGATAGCGTCTAAAGTAGATGGCATGTTAGCCGCTTCTACCACACACATACAACCATTTTCTACTAATTTTTTAGCGTCTTCTAGGTCTAGTTCGTTTTGGGTAGCAGATGGTATTGCTACATCACATTTCACTTCCCAAGGTCTCTTGCCAGCATGGAATTCTGCGCTTGGATATTGTTTTACGTAATCTTCAGCTCTGTTGTTACCAGATGCTCTTAGCTCTAGCAAATAATCAATTTTTTCGCCAGTAATTCCGTCTTTGTCATATACATAACCGTCTGGTCCAGAGATGGTAACAGCTTTGCCGCCTAGTTCTTCAATTTTTTTGATAACGCCCCAAGCTACGTTTCCGAAACCTGATACGGTAACCGTTTTACCTTTGAAATCTTGACCTTTAGTTTTTAGCATTTGTTCTCCGAAGTAAACTACACCGTAACCAGTAGCTTCTGGTCTAATGAGTGAGCCTCCGTATGCTAAGCCTTTACCTGTAAGAACTCCGGTAAATTCGTTTCTAATTCTTTTATATTGTCCGAAAAGATAACCAATTTCTCTAGCACCTACGCCTATATCACCAGCAGGAACGTCTGTTTCAGGCCCGATATGTTTGCACATTTCTGTCATAAATGATTGGCAGAAACTCATCACTTCACGGTCAGATTTGCCTGTAGGGTCAAAATCAGAACCTCCTTTTCCTCCTCCCATTGGTAAGGTTGTCAATGAGTTTTTGAAAACTTGCTCAAACGCTAAAAATTTTAATACCGATAAATTTACCGTTGGATGAAATCTAATCCCTCCCTTATATGGTCCGATAGCAGAATTCATTTGGATTCTGAAACCTCTGTTAACTTGTATTTCGCCTTTATCATCTACCCAAGGAACACGGAAGATAATCACTCTTTCTGGTTCTGCCATTCTTTCTAAAAGCTTCATTCCTCTATATTCTTTTTTTGTTAATATAAATGGAATTACGGTAACCGCCACTTCTTTTACTGCTTGTAAAAATTCTGGCTCGTTAGGATTTTTTGCTTCTATTTTTGCAATGAATTCTTGGATTTTTTGTTCAGCATTATAATGTTCCATAGATGTTATGAATTAATACAGACAAATTTAATTTTTTTTTCTATTCTTGCAAGGGTATTTTTAGGTTTATTGATAATAATATAATTTATGTTAAAAAATTTGATAATTTCATAATTTCAATCTGTCTTTTTATAAATATGCAGATAAATTATGAATTTTTAAAGAATTTTAGAATCAATATATTTTTTAAGCGATTGAATATTGTTTCCCAGAATGAGCCTTTATATATGATTTTAGCTCTAAATCTAGTAAAATTGGCAATAATTTAAAGGGTGGTATTTCTAATTTTTCACTTAAATCATCTAAAGAAATTTGCTTGTTTTTAGCAATACAATCATAGATAGGTTGTGCCTCTTGATTCAATGTAATCATCTCAGGTTCAAAAAGACTCGGAATATTTGTTTTTTCCTTATTTAAACCTAACTCATCCAAAATATCTTGATACTTACTGATGATTCTAGCTTTGTTCTGAGAAATGATAAGATTACAACCTTGGCTGTAGGGGTCAGAGATTTTGCCCGGTAATGCATATACCTCTCTATTGTAACTATTGGCATAGCTTACAGTACTCATAGAGCCTCCGCCAAAGGCCGTTTCTACCACAATGGTCAAGCCCGAAAAACCCGCCACAATTCTATTTCTTTGTAAAAAATGTTCTCTATCGGGCTTTTCATTAGAAGTAAATTCTGAAAGAATGGCGCCCCCTCGTTCAAGCATTTCTTTAGCTAATTTTTTATGCTGCGAAGGGTAGAGCAAATGTAGACCATGAGCTAATACACCCACAGTAGAGATATTGTTTTTAAGTGCTTCGGTGTGTGCACAGCCATCTGTTCCAAGTGCTAATCCGCTTACAATCAATAGGTTTTTGTCTTTTAGTAATGTCATAAGTTCCTCTATGAAAGCTTTTCCATAGGGCGTCATATTTCGGGTTCCTACGATAGAGACGGGGATCAAGTTTTCATCATATTCTCCTTTCTGATAGAGAATTGCAGGGGCGTCATCACATTGAGAAAGTAATTTGGGGAGTTGGTTGTGATGGCGTAGTAGAATTTTGATATTGTTTTTTTCGCAAAAATTAAGTTCATTTTCTGCGAATTTTAAAAATTCTTCGTTGCCGATGTCTTTAATGATTCGGCTGCCAAATCCTGGGATTTCTTTTAAAAGCTTTTTTGATAAAAGCCAAGCTTCCTTTGCGGAACCAGCGGCTTCTATCAATTTCATAAAATTTACATCCCCGATGTGAGGAGTAGCTCGTAATGCAACTGAGTATAAGACTTCTTCCTGAAACATTCCCAAAAATAGCAAAATTATTTCTTTCTAATCTCATCTAGTCTTTCCCAAATGTCATCTTTTTTAAGTTTTGGCTTTTCTGTGAAGTGTTCAGGATGGTTCTGTATGTATTCTTGCCATAGTTTATCATCTTTTTCACTATAATAATTAGGAAATTCCCAGATAAATCTTTTCTTTTTTTCCTGGTGTTTTTTCCTAAAAATAATTGCCAATGCTAAGCCTACCACAGCGCCTGAAAGATGTGCCTGCCAAGAAATTTTGCTGGGTTGGTCTAATTGATAAAACAATTCTTCCGGAAATATCCCCCAAATCAAACTCCCATAATATAAAGCGACTACCAAGGCTACTGCCAATAAAGTTTTATCTTTTCTGAAAATACCGCTAAAAAAAATGAAAAAAGCCAATAGATAGACAATTCCACTTGCACCAATGATGCAACTGTAAACAGGTTCTTGACCAAAAAAATTCATCGGGGGCAGCAACCAAACTATCAGCCCAGTGCTTATCCAACCCCATAATAAAACTTGATTGGCCAATTTAGGATAAAACTGAAAAAGCATGAAAAATAATACTGCAATAGGAACTGAGTTTCCGGCGATATGCTCTAAATTTCCATGAAGAAGTGGCGAAAAGACAACTCCCTTTAAACCTTCTGGAACTAAAGGAATTAGAGAGCCATCGCAATGGTCGATGAGGCCTATATTTTGCATAAAAAATCCAATCCACATTGCAGAAAGCATGAGCAGAGGCGCAATTATAGATTTTTTATGGATGACGTTCTTTATCATGATGTATTAAGACTCAAATTGATTGCCAAAGCAATTTTATGGAAAAAATGGCTAATTTTGTTATGAATTTGTTGAAATTATAGACAAAAAGTAACATTTATGCCCTATTGTGTAAGCTTAAAACAAATACATATTGTATTTTTGAGGCATAATAACTTATACAATCAAATATTGAAAGGACAGATGAAAAAGTTTTGGGTTTATTTTTTAATTTTTTGGGGAGGTAATGTTTTTTTCGGACAAATTAATGATTCCAAAAAAATAATCGATTCACTTACGGCAAACAGCTGGAGAAAAAGCCTACCTGATATAGACAGCATCACAGAAGCATCTCTTGTAGGTATTAAAATAAAAGTCAAAGATACCATCATCTTAAAATCGACCAAAGTACTTCCTGAATTGGGCTACGAGGTGCCAATTACTCCTTTTCAACTCATCAAATATAAAGAAGACAAAAGTTGGTTCTTCTTCGGACAAAACAGCTTAGTCTTTAACCAAGCAAGTTTTAGCAATTGGAATTCTGGAGGAAATAACAACATTGGGTCTATTGCTAAAGTGAACTATAACCTTAGTTTTAAAAAAGGAAAACACTTCCTCGAAAACAACTTTCAGTTAGGTTATGGTTTTGTTGCCAATAAAGGTCAAACAACGAGAAAAACAGAAGATTATATCAATATTATGTCTAATTATGGATACGATATTGGCAGAAATTATTATCTCTCAGCAGGTTTGCAATTTGTTTCTCAATTTGCTCCGGGATATGATTTTACAGCAACTCCAGACCCTAACTATAATGATAGAATTTCAAAATTTCTCGCGCCTGCTTTTGTCAATTTAGGGGTCGGTATTTCCTACAACCCCAGCGAGAATTTTCAGGTCATAGTAAGACCAATAAACGGCAAATTTACCATCGTTAATGACCCCTTGCTTCAAAAGAAAGGGATGTTTGGTCTAGAAAAAGATGGAGAAAGCCTTAGAAAAGAACTCGGGACTATGGTCAATTTTCTATACCGAATTAAAATTTACAAAGACATTAATCTGGTCAATAAGTTAAATTTCTTTACCAATTATCTTTCTCACACCGAAAGAGTAGACATTGCCTACAGCGGAACATTAAATCTTAGACTTAACAAGTTGATTTCTACAACAATAACGGGTGATGTTTTGTATGACCATGACCAGATAGCTAAGCTTCAAGTTAAGCAAACCCTTGGCATTGGATTTATCTACAACATAGGGATTGAAGAAAAACCTAAACCTAAAAAACTGATAAAGCCTTTTGCTAATTAAATAATATTAAGATGATGAAAAAAATTTTACTCGCAACATTTGCTTTTTTTGCTGTAGGAGCGTCTGCGCAAGAAAAACCTGTAGATTCTACAAAACATTGGTCTGTAATAGGTCAAAATACTTTAATGCTTAACCAAGCTGCTTTTTCTAATTGGGTAGGTGGAGGTGCCAATAGTTTTGGCTGGCTCGCTGGGGTAAATTATAATTTAGTCTATAAAAAAGACAAAAATTTACTAGAAAATACAATCATTCTAGGTTATGGGCAAAACAACACACAAGGTCTTGGCACTAGAAAAAGTCAAGACATTATTAATTTGGCTTCTAACTACGGATATGAAATTGGAAAAAATTGGTACGCTTCTGCTGGGGTTGGCTTTATCTCTCAATTTACCAATGGTTACGAAGATGGTAACAATCCTGCAGCGAAGAAAATTTCTAATTTTATGGCTCCTGGTTACCTTTCTCTAGGCGCTGGTTTTACCTACAGACCTAGCGAAAACTTTACTTTAACTCTTAGGCCTGCCAACGCCAGATGGACTTTTGTACTAGATAAAGAACTACAAAAAGCTGGAAATTATGGCTTAAAAAATGATGGGGATTCTTCTCTTTTCCAATTGGGTTTCTTTGCAGGCTCTACTTATAAATTAAAACTAATGGAGAACATTACCCTTCTTAATAATGCTTCTGTTTTTTCTAATTACTTAGACCACCCAGAAAGATTAGTGCTAAGTTACGGCGGAGTTCTGAATATGAAAATTAATAAATTCATCTCTACCAATGTGACTCTAGATTTATTATACGACCATAATCAAATTATGAAAACCCAGCTCAAACAAACTCTAGGAGTAGGTTTTGCTTATAATATTGATAATGGAGTGAAATTTAAAGAAGACAAAAGAAATAAAGATTGGAAATAGATTCTACCGAAACCACTGCTCGCCAGTGGTTTTTTTATGCATTCCAAAATTCTCTATCTAGACTTCTATATTGTATGGCCTCTGAAATATGATGAGATAATATATTTTCAGAAAGTTCTAAATCTGCTATGGTTCTAGAAACCTTCAAAATCCTGTCATAAGCTCTTGCCGAAAGATTGAGCTTTTCCATCGCGTTTTTAATCAAATTTTTACTGTCGTCATCCAAAATACAATATTTTTCAATTTCTTTTGGCCCAATCTGCGCATTGTAGTTGATTTCTAAATCTTTGTAACGTTCGGTTTGCATTTCTCTAGCTTTCAGTACTCTTTCCCGAATCGAAATACTGCTTTCGCCTTTTCTTCGGTCAGATAATTGCTCGAATTCTACTTTTTGAACCTCTATATGAATATCAATTCTGTCTAAAAGTGGCCCAGAAAGCTTGTTCATATACCGTTGCATCTCAAACTGAGAAGAAGTGTTATTAGGATCATCAGGGAAATAACCACTTGGGCTAGGGTTCATACTGGCAACCAGCATAAAACTGGCAGGATAATTTACGGTAAATCTAGCTCTAGAAATGGTGACTTCTCGGTCTTCTAAAGGTTGTCGCATTACTTCTAAAACCGTTCTTTTAAATTCTGGCATTTCATCCAAAAACAAAACCCCATTATGAGCCAAAGAAATCTCACCAGGTTGAGGATAACTTCCTCCGCCAACCAATGCCACATCAGAAATGGTGTGATGCGGACTTCTAAACGGGCGAACCGTCATCAACGAAGAATTTTTCTCCATTTTGCCAGCTACAGAATGAATTTTGGTGGTTTCTAAAGCTTCTTTGATGGTTAAAGGGGGCAAAATACTTGGTACTCGTTTTGCCAGCATTGTTTTTCCGCTTCCGGGTGGACCAATCAAGATAATATTGTGCCCGCCTGCCGCCGCCACCTCCATCGCTCTTTTAGCAGTTTCTTGACCTTTCACTTCTGAAAAATCGTACGGAAAATTATCTATTTTTTCTTGAAATTCTTTTCTGGTGTCAAATTCGGTTCTCTCAAGAGGAATTCCCTCGTTGAAGAAATCAATCACTTGCTTTATATTTTCTACGCCATATACTTCTAGGTTGTTAACGATAGCAGCTTCTCTGGTGTTCTGTTTAGGGAGAATAATCCCTTTGAAACCTTCTTCTCTGGCTTTTATAGCAATCGGCAAAACTCCTTTTATAGGTTGCAAACCTCCGTCTAGCGAAAGTTCACCCATAATGATGTATTTTTCTAAATTTTCGGCATTAATGAGATCAGAAGCCGCCAAAATCCCAATCGCAATGCTCAAATCATAAGCAGAACCTTCTTTTCTAAGGTCTGCAGGTGCCATATTGATGGTGATTTTTTTTCCAGGAATTTTGAAACCTACATTTTTGAGCGCAGCATTGATTCTGTAACTGCTTTCTTTGATGGCATTATCAGGAAGACCGACCAAATGGTATCCTATTCCAGGAGAATCTACATTAACTTCTATTGTGATGGTTTGGGCTGAAACACCGTGTATTGCACTTCCATAGATTTTTACAAGCATCGTTACTAGTTTTGTTTGATGTAAAAATAAATAAAAAATTTTAATCAAAAAAAGAGAGATAGTAACAACTAGATAGAATTTGGTTTAAAATATTTAAAAAACTTCTTTATAATAACCAAAAAACTCTCTGGAAACAGCATAGAAGTCTCGCCATTCAAAATAATTTGGACTTGCGCTTTCTATGTTCTGAAATCCTTGTTTTCTGAAAAGCATTTTAGTTCTGGTCTGGTGAAAATATTGCGAAACGCAAATTGCTGTTTTATAGTCTAAGCTGTCTAAAATTTTAATTGAATTTTCTACCGTTTTTTCGGTGTCATTCCCGAAATTATCAACGATAATATTTGGGCTTGAAATCTGATTTTCAATAAGATATTTCTCCATTTCGTTGGCTTCCCAAAATCCTTCTTTTCCTAAACCACCGCTTACAATAATTTTCTTTACTCTTCCGTTTTTGTACAATTCAATGCTTTTGTCAAGTCTGGCTTTCAATCTGTCAGAAAGAGTTCCGTCTTTATTTACTTTATTTCCTAGAACAATGGCTACATCTGCTTTGGTGTTTTTGTCATTCAATCCGTCAAAAATAATAAAAATGGAATGTGCTAAAAACCAAATCCCAAGAAAAGAAAAAACTATTTTGAAAAACTTTTTCACGAATTTTTATCTGTAATTTTTATCTAAAAACCAAAAGAATTCTTCCATTCTATAAATATTATTCGCTATTAAAAAGACGAATAAAATCCCAACAAAAACCGTAAGAAAAGAAAGCATTTTCGGAGAATTTTTATATCCGAAAAACAACCAACCGAGCATCATAGGAACTACGAAAATAAAATGTCCGCCGTAAATGTAAGAAGTGTGCAGACCAAATTTTAAAACACAATGAATGATGATATCCACAAAAAACGAAAGCATCAAAATCTGAACAAATTTGTTTTTGAAATTTTTAAAATAACTCCAAAAAACGAGAATAAGAACCGCCGCAACAAATAGGTAAGGAATTACAGACGAAAAAACATCCATAAAAATAGCGTTGTAATGGAAACCTTTTTTATTGTGATAATCTCTCACCACGAAATTTGAAAAAATCATATTTCCCCCGAAAAACCAAGACGAAATCATATCCCAAAGTGGTGTAACTTTTGGCTTAGAAAATTTCTCGTATTGTTCGCCCGTTTTCGTGAAAATTCTCATATAATCCCAATCTAATCGGTACAAAAACAACAAAACGAAAACCGCTGCTGAAATCACAACTCTAATCACAGCATTGAAAAATGTTTTGAAATTTTTGAATAAATTTTTCTCAAAAAGTATGGGGATATAGACTTTTACAATATTGGTAATCGTTAAACCACCAACTAAAACCGAAGCAAAAGTTAAAGGAAATAGAGAAATTTTCTTTTCTTTTTTGAGTTTTGCCGCTGCGTAATAATTAAAAGCTATCAAAAAAAGCAAGGTGTAAGTATAAGTTTCTGGCGTGAAAGAAAGTAAAATAGGAGTCGTGAAAAATGCAAAGAAAACTGTAATTAATAAATTGATTTTCAATGGAATTCTAACGATGTTTCTTAAATATTTGAATAATTGAACTAAAGCCAAACTCACCGCAAAATTGCTAAACCAAGCCAAAACCAATCGAAAAATTTCGTTCTTTTTACCCTCTGAAATCCAAAGTGCAAATTTTCTAATCCAATCGAAGAAATAATTAGAAAGCGGATGCCTCTCAAAACCACCACCTGTCATTATAATCGAACGATTGTCAAAACTAAAATACGCGTCCCAAGGAATTCTATCGTCAAATATAATTCTGTAATTCAGTGCGATATACGTCCCTAAAACTCCGTAAGATGTAAGGAAAACGATGAACAAAATCCATTCTACCAGATTGCTCGGGAAAATCAGTTTTAAAGTGTCTTTGACTTTTTTCAAGGATAAAATTTTTGCAAAAATAAATTATTTCAACACAATGAGTGGAAATAATTTTTTACTTTATTTATAATCTCTACAGAGATTGAACGTTGATAACGCAGATTTTACGGATTAAAGCAGATTTTCTATTTTATTTTTACAGAAGATTAAATTTATTCAAAAAAATATCAGTGAAAAATCTGTAAAATCAGCGTCATTTGTGTTCCAAAAAAAGGACTAAGAAGAACAAGAAAGCGAACTACAACCAACTACACCTTCATATTTTTCTGGTCTTTTTACTGAAAATTCTGGATAGATTTCTTCGTAAGGTTTTTGCAAAGCATTCCAAAGTTTGTCAAATAATTCTGTTTTTCCTTCTTCCATTTCTGCAATGCAATCGTAAAGCAAATAGTTTCTCAATACAAATTTCGGATTGGTTTTTTGCATCAATTTTCTGCTTTCTTCCCTAGAAATTTGATTGTTTGAAAGTCTTTGTCTATAATTTTCTACAAATTCTATCACCAAGGTTTCATGTTCCTTATTCAAATTCTGATAGAATGATTTTTTGAAATGTTCTACAATATCCAAACCTTCTTCAAGTGTTTCTAACTGATTGAAAAACAACGTATAGTCTGTAGAAATTTCTTCCATTAGTTTTTGCCAAGAAGTGAAAAAATCGGCGTCATATCTTTCTAGTTTTTCAAACCCAAATTTCTTAGCCATCATTTCATCGTGCTTTTTCCAAAACATTTCACTGTAATCAATTAAGATTTTTTCCAGCGCTGCTTCATCTTTAATTAAAGGAAAAAGTGCATTGGCTAATTGAATTAAATTCCAATGAGCAATGTGTGCTTGTTTGCCAAAAGCGTATCTTCTTCCTGGTAAATCGGTAGTATTTGAAGTAAAATTGAGATTGTATTCATCTAAAAAGGAGAATGGTCCGTAATCAATGGTGTTGCCAATAATGCTCATATTATCGGTATTCATCACACCATGTGTAAATCCTACACGAATCCATTCTACAATCATATCGGCGGTTTTTTCACCTGCTTTTTTAAAAAATTCTAGATATTTATCTGTTGAATTTTTATCGATTTCTGGGAAATAATTTTCGATGGTAAAATCTGCAAGTTTTTGTAAAGTATCCAATTCATTTCTTGCAGCTAATAATTCAAAATGCCCAAATCTTAAAAAGGTTTCGGAAGTTCTGATGACAACGGCGCCTTGTTCGAAATCAACATTTCCGTTGTACATAACGTCTCTAGCCACTTTTTCGCCAGTTAAAGAAAGAGAAAGCGCTCTAGTTGTAGGAATTCCTAAATGAAACATCGCTTCACTCATCAAATATTCTCTTATGGAAGAACGAAGAACTGCTCTACCGTCTGCATGACGAGAATAGGGAGTGGCACCAGCTCCCTTCCATTGGATTTCTGTAAATTTTCCTTCAGAATTTTGAATTTCTCCTGCGTAAATTGCTCTTCCGTCACCTAATTGTCCTGCCCATTGCCCAAACTGATGTCCTGCATAAGCCGTGGAAAAAGTTTTTAGATTTTCTGGAAGCTGAGTGGCGTTTAAGAAGTCTTTATCTTCTTGATTTTCAATGCTTCCAAGTCCTATTTCTTTGGCTAAATTTTCGTTGAAATGAAGCAACATCGCTTTTTTAAAACCATAAATTTCAGTGAGAGCAAAAAAGAAATTAGGGGTTTGCCTTTGCGCAGGATTTCCAGAAAAATCTCCCGGAAAAATTTCCAAATATCGTTGTGTAATTGTAGCTAAATTCATTTTGCAAAACTAAAGCATTTCCCACAAAAAACCGCTTCAAAAAGATTGAAACGGTTGATATGTTTTATTGATTAAAATCGATATCTTCTTTGTTGAGTTTATCGTTCATGTTTTCTTCCTTAGGCTTAGCTTTAGGCTTTTCTTCTACCGGTTTAGGATTTTTGATTTGGTCTAGCGTTTGTAAACCGCCTTCGTCACCATAACCACTGCCCATACCTCTTAGGTCGTCACAGCCGCCGTTCCAATCAGATGGTTTTATAAACTTATCATCAGGGAGAATGCCGAGAGATTTGTCTGCCCAAACTTTTTTCATAAATATACCCCAAATAGGAAGTGCCATTCTAGCACCTTGACCTTCGCCAGTGCTCCAAAAGTGGGTAGCTCTGTCTTCCCAGCCAACCCAAACTCCTGTGGCTAGGTTAGGGGTAATTCCCATAAACCAACCGTCTGAGTTGTTTTGTGTAGTTCCAGTTTTGCCTGCAATTTCTACTTCTGCCGGGATGCCTAATCTTCTAAGTTCTCCTGAAGCTGTACCAAATTTAGTAACGCCCATCATAAGGTCTACCATGGTGTAGGCGTATTTTTCGTTCATTACTTCTTTGGTTTCATTTTTTACTTCTTTAATTACCCTACCATTGGCATCTTCTATACGCCATATCATCTCTGGTTTTACATAATTTCCAAAGTTTCCGAAAGTACTATAAGCGCCAAGCATTTCGTAGATGGTGATGTCAGATGAACCTAAAGCTACTGCAAGTTGTCCTCTTGGAATTTCTTCAGTTACACCTAGGTCTCTTGCTAGTTTAATCACATTGTCAGGGCCTGCCATATCCATTAACCTAACAGCAACTGGGTTGAGAGAATTGGCTAATGCTTGTCTTAATGTAGGATTTCCTCCTCTACCAGGAACTCTATAACCTCTTTCGTTAAATGTGGCATTAGATACGGTAGAACAAGGGGTCATACCCAAATTCATAATGGCGGTAGCGTAAACAAAAGGCTTGAAAGTAGAACCTACTTGTCTTTTTCCTTGTTTCACATGGTCATATTGGAAATGCTGCCAATCAATACCTCCTACCCAAGCTTTGATTTCCCCAGTTCCGGGGTTCATAGACATCAATCCTGCTTGTGCAATTTGTTTGTGATATCTTATAGAATCGTAAGGTGACATTTCTGTTTCTTTTTCGCCTTCCCAAGTAAATATTGAAGTTTTGGTTGGTGTCTTGAAATCCATCATAATAGAATCTTCAGAAACGCCAGCGGCTGCCAACTGCTTATATCTTCCGGTACGTTTCATGGCCTGAAGCATAATTTTGTCGATTTCATTTTTCTTTAAGAAATAGAAAGGTCTATTAGGATTTCTTCTTTGTTCTGCGTCAAAGCCTTTTTGTAGATTCGTTAAATGTTCTTTTATTGCTTCTTCCGCATATTTTTGCATTTTAGAATCTAAAGTAACATAGATTTTAAGACCATCACGGAAAAGATTGACGTTTTTACCTGTTTCTTTTTCGTATTCTTCTAAATATTTTTGAATTTCTTTTCTTAAGAAGAATTTGTAATAAGCAGAGTAACCATCGCTTACGTTTTCTACCGGGTGAAAATCTACATTGATTGGTTCTGCTATTACTTTATCATGTGTAGTTTGGTCTATATAGCCGGTTTCTAACATCTGATCAAGAACTACATTTCTTCTCTTAATAGCTCTATCCATGTACCTTATAGGGTTGTTTCTTCTCGGATTTTCTAGCATAGCTACAAAAGTAGCCGCTTCAGAAAGTGTAAGGTCTTTGGCAGATTTATTAAAATAAACTTTAGAGGCGAGTTCTATACCATTTGCATTATGTAGAAAATCGAACTTGTTAAAATATAAGGTTACAATTTCCTCTTTGGTATATCTTTTCTCAAGACTTACGGCTACTACCCATTCTTTAAGCTTTTGGATAGCTCTCATGATGGGATTTGTAGATGGGTTTTTAGTAAATAATAACTTTGCAAGCTGCTGAGTAATGGTAGAACCGCCACCTCTGGCGCCTCCATATCTTATGGCTCTACCTATAGACTTCATGTCGATACCAGAATGCTCTCTAAATCTTTCATCTTCTTTAGCTTGTAATGCATAGATTAAATGTTGAGGCAAATCTTTATAAGTAACAGGGATGGTCTTTTCTTTTTCAAATTTACCCAATAATACCCCGTCAGAAGAGATGATTTCTGAAGCTACATAAATATCGGGATTTTCTAGTTCTTGCACATCTGGCATGTCACCAAGGAATCCTTGAGAAACGGCAAAAAATAGAAACGCAATTCCTAGTACTACTGCAGCTAAGCCTGTCCAAATGTACTTTACCCATTTTTTATAGCCTTGCTTGTTACCGTTCTTTTTAGGAGGAAGCGGAAATGTATGCGTGCTCCCTTGTTTTATCGTGTTTTCCATAGATGATTATGGTTGAGTTGAATTTTCAATTTTTACGCCAATGTCTTCTATACCTTTTAAAGTTTTAGTTCTCATCCCATGTTGCAAGGTAATTTGGTATTTACCATTGCTCGGAAATTTAAACTGAGTTTGGTATAAAAACAAGGCTTCCTTTGTCTCTCCAAATCCCGTACCAATCCATTCTCCTGTAGGTTTGGCAAGTAGGTAATTCAAAGTGTCTACTTTTGAGGTTTTTTCCTTTTCTGCCTTGAAACTCGAAATTAAAAACAAATTATTATAAGGATATTGATTGTTATTTCTTACAATAAAAATGATGTTTTTCGGCTGTTCAGCATCTTTGATATCAAAAACAAATGTTTGTTTCTGGTTTTGTCCCCATTGATTATTGATTTCTTTCATCTGCACGTCTTCATTATTCGGAGCGCAACCAATAACTGTAAGTAAAACGAAAAATATCAAAAAATATTTATTCATTGTTTTTTCTTTTGGGTGGAAACTTCTTTTTATGTTTGAATGGTTTTTTCTGGTCTTTTTGTTCAGGATTTCTTTTTTCAGCAGTATTTTGTTGGTTTTCACTACTGTTGTTAGGGGTTTTGTTGTTGTTTTGTTGGAAATTTCCTTTGTTTCTTTGCTTATTTCTTTTCTTTTCGAAACGGTCTAGATTGTTTTCTTGAATTAAATCGACTGTGACAGGTTTATCATCTAAGGCAAATGACTTAAGGTCCTCTAGTGGAGTAGCTTTTTTGCCTTTTTTGTTCATAGAAATCATCTTTTTCACATCTGCTACATCTATGTCATACCAAGCCATAGAATTTTCTACATAAGCAAACCACATTTTACGTTTGAAAACATCTATTTTTATACAAAAAGCTCTTCCTTTTTCGGTGTCTAATACCGTGTTAGATGAAGGGAAATCATTCAGCGCATCTACATAACTGTCGAGCTCAAAATTAAGACAGCATTTCAACTTACCACATTGACCAGCTAGTTTAAGAGGATTAATGCTTAACTGCTGGTATCTTGCTGCATTGGTATTTACAGACCTAAAATCAGTAAGCCACGTAGAACAACATAATTCTCTTCCGCAAGAGCCTATGCCTCCTACTTTGGCAGACTCTTGTCTATAACCAATCTGCTTCATATCTATCTTGGTTTTGAAAGCAGAAGCGTATTCTTTAATCAATTGGCGGAAATCTACTCTTCCCTCCGCGGTATAATAAAATGTTGCTTTTGCACCATCACCTTGATATTCTACATCGGTAATTTTCATCTCAAGATGTAGATTTTTAGCAATTTTTCTAGCTTGTATTTTTACAGATTCCTCTTTTTTTCTAACCTCTTGCCATATTTCTATGTCTTTTTGGCTAGAAATACGATAAATTTTGGGAGCAAGCTCTTCGTTGAAGTTTTTTTTCTTCATCTGAATTCTTACCAATTCTCCAGTAAGGCTTACCACGCCTATATCATGGCCCGGATTAGATTCTACAGTTACTACGCTTCCTAAGTGCAAAGGAAGTTGGTTTACATTATGATAATAGCTCTTTCTATCGTTTTTAAACCTCACCTCTACCATTGGGCATTTGCTCTGTTGAGGAGCCTTTACCGTAGAAAGCCAGTCAAAAACATTTAATTTATAACTATTGCCACAAGTGTCTACATTAGAACAACCTGTGGTGCTTTTTGTAGCACATGAATGTGTAGAATCTCCGGATGTATTACATCCACAACTCATATATTATATTTTTAATTCTTGCAAATTTAGTATAATTTTTAAATTCTAAAGATAAATAATTTTTTTAGGAGATTCTTACTTTTTTAATTTTTATTATTATTGTTAATTTAACAAAAACATTGAATATAATTTAATAAAATGTGATTTTTGATATCGAATCTATATTAAAAACAATGGCCTTCTAATGCATTACATAACGATTGTTTAACAAATATTTTATTAAACAAGCGTTTAATTATTTGAATCGTATGATTTCTTAAGTGTCTTGTAATGAATTATTTGTGAGTTTTTAATTGTTTTGATGTAAAATAAACAATGGAGTTTGATAACAAATTGTTTAATTTTTTTAATTTAATTTTAACATTTATACATAAAATAATTTTATATTTGGCACATTAATAATTAAATAACATGAAAAGAATTTTAATAACTACAGCTCTATTGGCCGGCGTTATGACTTATGCTGGGGGATTTAGAGTTTCTCTACAAGGAGTTAAGCAACTTGCAATGGCGCACACAAGTGCACACGCCGAAGACGCAAGTGTTGCTTTTTTTAACCCTGCAGGGATTTCATTCATTCCTAACAAACTTAGTGTTGCAGTAGGTGCATTTGGTGCAAAAAGTGAAGTTGAATACCAAAATCTTTCTACGCTTCAATCCTTCAAAACAGACAACCCATTAGGAACCCCTCTTTATGCAGCGATTGCTTATAAAGTGAGCAATACCATTTCATTAGGGCTTAGTGTGGCTACGCCTTTTGGAAGTACCGTAAAATGGGCTGATGACTGGGCAGGAAATGAAATGGTACAAAAAATGGAACTGAAGAGTTTCTATTTTCAACCAATGGTTTCTTTCAAGTTCAATGAATGGGCTTCTATAGGAGGTAGCTTTATTTATGCGAAAGGATTAGTAGATTGGGATAAAGCGGTAAATCAATTAGGAGGTACTCTTAATATCAATGACGAAAAAGCTTCAGGTACTGGTTTTGGGTTTGGTTTTTATTTTAAACCAAGTGATAATCTAGATGTAAGTATTGCATATCGTTCTCCAGTAGAAATGGAGGCAAAAAACGGAACAGCAACTTTCAATATTTCATCTGCTCTTTATCCTAATTTAGGACTTAATGCTCAAGGACAAGATTCGTTTACTGCTACTCTGCCTCTAGTGGAAGAGTACACCATTGGGGTAACCTATAAAGTAACTCCTAAATGGCTAGTTTCTGCTGATTTCAACTACCATGGTTGGGAGAGATACAACAAATTGACGCTTGACTTTGCTAATGCTCCTATTGGTAACCAAGCAGACCCTACTATTTTAAGTACTCCTAAAAACTTCCACAATGCTAAAACTTTTAGATTCGGTACACAATATATGTTTACAGACAAATTTGCCGGAAGATTAGGTTACTATTATGATGAATCTCCTTATACTGATGAGTATTTTATCCCAGAAACTCCATCTTTTGATGCAAGCGTGGTTACAGGAGGTATCGGGTACAAATTCGGAAAACTAGGGGTAGACCTCTCTGCTGCTTTTTCTTTCCCAGAATCAAGAGAGGTAAAGAACGCATATTACAATTTCTATGGACAAGCTAAAGCAAAAGCAATGTACTTTGGACTAGGCTTATCTTATAATGCATTTTAATTTTATAAAACTATGAAAAAGATATTAATTTCTTCTTTAGCCGTTGCTGGTTTACTTTTTACCGTAAGTTGTAATACTGATTTTGAAACGGATGTTAAAGATGTAAAAGTAACTAACGGAACCGCGGATTTTACAAAATATGTGGCACTAGGAAACTCTCTTACTTCAGGGTATAGAGATGGAGCACTCTACCTAGATGGACAAAACGAATCTTATCCCTCTATGATTGCTCAACAAATGAAATTGGCAGGTGGAGCGGCTAATTTTTCTCAACCTTTAATGTCAGATAATTTAGGGGGTATTCCAGCGGTAGGTATTTCTAATAAATTGATTTTAGCGGTTTCTGCTACAGGGGCATTGTCTCCTACAGTGGCTTCAGGCTCTGCAACCAATACCATCGCTAATATTTACAAGCCTGAATCTCCTATTTATAATTTAGGGGTGCCTGGTGCTAAGTCTTATCATTTAGTGGCTCCTGGGTATGGAAATGCTGCAGGATTAGCTACGGGTACCGCAAACCCATATTTTGTAAGATTCTCTTCATCTCCTACTACCTCAGTATTAGCAGATGCTATGAAAATCAACCCTACATTTTTCTCATTATGGATTGGGAATAATGATGTTTTAGGATATGCAACTTCTGGTGGAGATGGCTCTAACCCAATCACTACTGAAGCTTTATTCACTCAAGCTTATACTGCATTAATTACTACTTTGACCTCTGCTGGTGCTAAAGGAGTGGTTGCAAATATACCAGAAGTAACTACCATTCCATTTTTTACAACGGTACCTTACAACCCTGTTCCTCTAGACCAAGCATCTGTGACAGCCTTGAATGCCCAAGTTTTCGGACCACTTAAACAAATCCTTACGGCTTACGGACAAGGCTCTAGATTGAATTTATTAGGACTAACTAATAATCCATTGTTAATCAAAGACGAAAGCCTTACCAATCTATCTACCCAAATTACTACTGCACTTATCGGAGCAGGTGTAAACGCTCAACAAGCAGGTTTGATGGGAATGGTTTTTGGACAAGCAAGACATGCTACCAAAGCAGACTTAATTCCGCTTACAACTTCTTCTGTAATTGGTACTGCTCCTAGCTCTCCTTTGGCAGTGGCTCCTTTTAATAAGTATGGTGTTACTTTCCCATTAGAAGATAAACATGTGCTTATGGCAAATGAAGTAGCAGAAGTGTCTACCGCAACTGGTAAGTTTAATGATATCATCTACAGTTTAGCATCATCTAAAGGCTTAGCTTTCGTAGACGCAAATGCTAAAATGAAAGAACTTTCTAAGTCATCAGGAATCCAATTTGATGGAGTAAAATATACAGCAAGATTTGTAACCGGAGGAACCTTCTCGCTCGATGGGGTGCACCTTACAGGAAGAGGTTATGCGGTTATTGCTAATGAATTTATAAAAGCAATTAATAATAAGTATGGCTCAACGTTGCCAATGGTAAATCCAAATGGTTATTCTGGGGTTACATTCCCTTAATAAATAAATTTTTTTATTAAAACCACCTGATGTTTTTCAGGTGGTTTTATTTTTTTAAATTTGCACAAGTAAAAAAAGTAAAAATGTTAGATCAAGCTACCTATTTGTTTAGTACCAGAACCAGTAAAGTATTAGCAGAAAAAATCGCCGCTCACTACGGTCAAGAATTAGGAAAAATTAATTTCCAACAATTCAGTGATGGTGAATTTGAACCCGTTCTAGACCAATCTGTAAGAGGTGGAAGGGTTTTTCTAATTGGCTCTACGTTTCCTCCAGCAGATAATCTTCTTGAACTATTGTTAATGATAGACGCGGCTAAAAGAGCTTCAGCTAAAAACATTACCGTAGTAGTCCCTTATTATGGTCTTGCTAGACAAGATAGAAAAGATAAACCAAGAGCACCTATTGGCGCCAAGTTGGTAGCCAATCTACTCACTGCAGCTGGCGCTACCAGAGTAATGACAATGGATTTACACGCAGACCAAATTCAAGGTTTCTTTGAAATTCCTGTAGACCACCTATATGCTTCTACTATTTTTGTAGATTATATAAAGTCATTAAATCTGGATAACCTTACCATCGCTTCACCAGATATGGGAGGCGCCAAAAGAGCGAAAAACTATGCCGGTTATCTAGGAGCTGAAGTTGTAATCGCTTATAAGGAACGAAAAAAAGCAAATGTGGTAGAAGAAATGTTCCTAATTGGGGATGTTAAAGACAGAAATGTAATCCTTATTGATGACATGGTAGACACTGCAGGCACACTTTGCAAAGCAGCAGAAATTCTAATCAAAAATGGAGCAAAATCAGTAAGAGCAATGGCTACCCACGCTGTATTTTCGGGTAAAGCCTATGAAAATATAGAAAATTCTCAAATCAGCGAGGTTATCGTAACAGACACAATACCAGTAAAAACGGAATTATCCTCTAAAATCAAAGTGCTAAGCTGCGCTGCTCTTTTTGCTGATGTTATGAAAATGGTGCACGAACATAAATCTATTAGTGATAAATTTATCATTTAATAAAAAAGTAGTATATTTGCACCCTGAAATTTTAAATATTTATAAATGAAATCTATTACAATTCAAGGACAGAAAAGAGAAAACGTGGGCAAAAAGTCTACAAAAGCTCTACGTGATGCTGAATTAGTTCCTTGTGTTGTTTATGGAGGTGAGCAACCAATCAATTTCTCTACTGCTGAGAAATCGTTCAAAAACTTGGTTTACACTCCTGATGCACACACGGTAGTAATTGAGCTAGAAGGGAAAAAAATTGATGCTGTTTTACAAGACATCCAATTTCACCCAATTACAGACAAAATCTTACATGCAGACTTCTATCAATTGAGCGCTGATAAACCAGTAGTTATGGAAGTACCAGTAAGAATTACAGGTCGTGCTAAAGGGGTTGTTGCTGGGGGTGTTCTAAGACAATCTTTCAGAAAATTAAGATTAAAAGCTCTTCCTGCTAACTTACCAGACGAAATCGTAATTGATGTTACTCCACTTAGAATTGGTAACAAATTGTATGTTGGAAGCATCAAAAACGAAGCTTACACTTTCTTGCACCCAGACAATGCAGTAGTAGCTGCTGTTAAGATGTCTAGAAATGCTATGAAAGGTGGCGCTGCTGTTATGGATGACGATGATGATGAAGAAACAGAAGGTGCTGCTCCAGAAGCAGAAGCTGCATCAGCAGAATAATTTGAATCTTTTTTCAAAACATACCAAACCATCGAATTTTTTCGATGGTTTTTTTATGTCTAAAATTTTTTTAATTTTAAATTTAACTTTTTAAAGAATTCATTATCAAAGATAAGAATGCCAATCAATGAAGCTCACGGATAAAGAAATAATCATGCTGATGTCTCAGTCCCAAACCTCTGAAAAAGGTTTGAGAGCGATGATGGATACCTACCAAAGTAGACTCTATTGGCACGTTAGAAGGCTAATTGTGCAACATGATGTGGCGCAAGATGTATTGCAAGATACTTTTATTAAGGCTTTTCAAAATTTTGCCCAATTCAAAAATGATAGCCAACTCTACACTTGGCTCTACAGAATTGCCACCAATGAAGCCTTGCAACAATTGGCAAAAATGAAAAAAATGCAAAAATCAGACGAAGATGCAGAGAATCATATGCAGAGATTAGTAGCAGATAACGCAGACCACAATGCAGAAGAAATTCAGATTTTGTTACAAAAGGCCATACAAACATTACCAGAAAAGCAAAAATTGGTTTTCAACATAAGGTACTATGATGAATTGCCTTTTGAAGAAATAAGTAAAATTCTAGACATGAGCGTAAGTACTTGCAAGACAAATTACCATTACTCCAAAGAAAAAATAGAAAATTACATCAGAGAAAACCACGAATTATAAAAGATAACCATCAAAAATAGAAGTGATGAAAGAATTAGATTTAGATAAATTAGAACGCAAAACCCCTTATACAACTCCAGAGAATTTTTTCGAGGAGATGCAAGCCAATGTTCTGAAACAAACCACTCTGAAAAATAAAAAAGAAACCAAAATCTTTAAACTTAATTTTTCTACCCTAACTTCTATGGCTGCATCATTGGTCCTTGTCTTAGGGTTTACTTTCCTTTGGAAAACCAATCAAGCAGATATTACAACGACAACAGAAACAGATAGCGTGGTCAACGTAAAAACGCATGCTAAAGAAACTAATATGCTAACTAACCAAGACATAACCACCGTCACAGAAGTGCACCAAGTCGCAAAAGAAATACAGAAACAATCAGAAACTACAAAGGCTAATGTACCCACTTCTGGTACTGCTTCTGACATAAAAACAACCGCCAAAGCTGCAGACTTAAATTATGACCAACTCCTTAATTCTCTTACAGACGAAGAGTTGAAAGAACTAAGCAAAAACACAGACCAAGATATATATTTAGAACTTTTTAATTAAAAAATGATGAAAAATACAATATACACCTTATTCCTCTTGATTTTTTTTGTGACCACAAAAGCGCAAGAAACCCCAAGACCAGACTTTAAAAACATGTCTCAGGAACAACGAAGAGAATATATTAAAAACCTTTCTCCTGAACAAAGAATGAAGCTAATGCATGATGCTGCCGCTATGATGACCATCAGAAACCTACAAGTTCCCGCAGAAAAGCAAGAAGCTTTTAAAAAGTTACTCTTTGAATATGGCCAAAGCCAAAAAGCCATCAAAGACAAATTTAAAAACAATAATGTTTCTGAATTTGATTTATCAGACGCAGAAGCGAAAAAATTACTCGACCAAAGTTTTGACCTAGGCCAACAATTGCTCAACAATAGAAAGGTGTATGCAGAAAAATTCTTGAAAATATTAACCCCTCAACAAGTTCTTAAACTCTTTAAACAAGAGGGTAAAATGAGAGAAAAATTGATGGAAAGAAGAGATAAAATGGGACCACCTCCAGGTCGTGGACCTATGATAGATGTTCAATAATGGTTATTATCTAAACTTCGGAAACTTTCCGAAGTTTTTTATTTTCTGTAAATTCCATTAAAATCAATATCTTTGCAAATCATTAGAAAAAGAATGAAAAACATTAGAAATTTTTGCATCATTGCACATATAGACCACGGAAAATCTACGCTTGCAGATAGACTTTTAGAATATACCAACACGGTATCTCAGAGAGAATTGCAAGCGCAAACCCTAGATGATATGGATTTGGAAAAAGAGCGTGGTATTACCATAAAATCTCACGCCATCCAAATGGATTATGAATATAAAGGAGAAAAATACATCCTAAACCTTATTGATACTCCTGGGCACGTAGATTTTTCTTACGAAGTGTCTCGTTCTATAGCAGCTTGCGAAGGTGCACTTCTTATTGTAGATGCTGCGCAAAGCATTCAGGCTCAGACGATTTCTAACTTGTATTTAGCGTTAGAAAACGATTTAGAAATCATCCCTATTCTTAATAAAATAGATTTACCATCTGCCAATCCAGAAGAAGTTACCGATGAAATCGTAAATCTTTTGGGTTGTAAACCAGAAGACGTTTTGCGCGTTTCTGGTAAAACCGGAGCTGGCGTTCATGAATTGCTTGAACAAATTGTGGAAAGAATTCCAGCGCCTGTTGGTGATGAAAATGCACCGCTTCAGGCCTTGATTTTCGATTCTGTTTACAATCCTTTTAGAGGAATTGAAGCTTACTTTAAAGTAGTAAACGGTAAAATTTCTAAAGGAGAGAAAGTAAAATTCATGGCGACGGATAAAGTCTATGAAGCAGATGAGGTAGGAACATTGAAATTAAAACAGGCCCCGAAATCTGAAATTAAATGCGGAGACGTAGGCTATATTATTTCTGGAATTAAAGACGCTAGAGAAGTAAAAGTAGGTGATACCATTACATCTATGGCCAATCCTGCTGCCGAAGCAATTGATGGTTTCGAAGATGTAAAACCTATGGTTTTTGCAGGAATTTATCCTATAGAATCAGAAGATTTTGAAGAATTGAGATTCTCTTTAGAAAAATTAAGATTGAATGATGCTTCTTTGGTTTTCGAACCAGAAAGTTCTGCAGCATTAGGTTTCGGTTTCCGTTGTGGTTTCTTAGGAATGCTTCACATGGAAATTGTTCAGGAAAGACTCGACAGAGAATTTAATATGAACGTAATTACTACCGTTCCTAACGTTTCGTATTTTGGTTATTCTAAAAAAGAACCAGAAGTTCCTATTTTGATTAACAACCCATCAGAAATGATGGATCCTATCGCTCTAGACAGGGTAGAAGAGCCATATATAAAAGCAACCATCATCACAAAATCTGATTTCGTAGGTGCAGTAATGACGCTTTGTATCGAAAAACGTGGCGAAATTGTAAACCAATCTTACTTAACATCAGATCGTGTAGAATTGGTGTTTAATATGCCGCTTTCTGAAGTAGTTTTTGATTTTTATGACAGGCTGAAATCTATTTCTAAAGGTTATGCAAGTTTTGATTACCATCCAATTGGTTTTAGAGCTTCTAAATTGGTGAAAATGGATATTTTGATTAATGGAGATATGGTAGATGCACTTTCTTCGTTAATTCACGATAGCAACGCGTATTACATTGGTAAAAAAATGTGCGAAAAACTGAGAGAACTGATTCCTCGTCAACAATTTGATATTGCGATTCAGGCAGCTCTTGGTGCGAAAGTAATTGCCCGTGAAAACGTAAAAGCCTTGAGAAAAGACGTTACCGCAAAATGTTATGGTGGTGATATTTCCAGAAAACGTAAACTCCTAGAAAAGCAGAAAGAAGGAAAGAAAAAGATGAAGCAAATCGGAAGAGTAGAAGTTCCACAATCTGCATTTATGGCAGTTTTGAAATTGAATGACTAGTTTTTTTCTCACAGAATACACAAAATCCACAGAAATTTCTGTGGATTTTTTTTAATTTCGTCTAAAAATTCCTTTCAATGAAAAAAATTACGCTACTTTTTCTCTTTCAAACTATATTTTCTTTTGCTCAAGATTTTAAAACACCTTACGAAAAAGGCAACGGAAACCAAACCACCACTTACGAAGAAATGGTGAAATTCTATGACGATTTAGACAAAAATTTCGAAAGTATTTCGGTGGTAGAAAAAGGAAAAGATGACAACGGAGAACCTATTAGAGTAGTGATTTTCAATGTTTCTAAAACTAAGAAATTTAAATTTCTAAATCCTGTAATTCTAATCAACAATGGCATTCATCCTGGTGAAAGTGACGGAATAGACGCTACAATGATGCTGATGCGAGAATTGGCTTTAGGAAAAATAAAAGTGCCACAAAATACCAAAGTTGCTGCTATTGAAGCCTACAATATTTCGGGAATGCAAAGACGAGGCAAATTCTCTAGAGCCAATCAAAACGGACCAGAAGAACACGGTTTTCGTGGGAATGCCAGAAATTTTGACTTGAACAGAGATTTTATCAAAAATGATACAGAAAACGCTAAAGCTTTTCAAGAGATTTTTCATTGGCTAGAGCCTATTTATTTTATTGATAATCACGTAAGTAACGGCGCAGATTATCAGTACACTTTTACCTATATTTCTACCAATAAAGAAAGATTGGGCAATTCTCTCGGGACGTATTTTCACCAAGAAATGCAACCGAAATTGATTGAAAATCTAGAAAAAGAGAAAATTCTGAGTGTGCCATACGTTAACATTCACGGTGATACGCCAGACGAAGGTTTCCCAGCATTTATGGATTCTCCAAGATACGCTACGGGCTACACCACGCTTTTTAACACGGCAGGAACGGTGGCAGAAACGCATATGCTAAAACCTTACAAAGACCGCGTAAAAGCTACGTATGAATATATGAAACATTCTATCAATTTTGTAGATGAGAATTACATGAAAATTACAGAAAAAATGATGGAAGAATTCACGAATTATTTGCCTAAAAAGAAGTACACCATCAAATGGAAATTAGACAGTACCAAATACAGCTTTATTGATTTCAAAGGTTATGAAGCAGGCAAAAAACCAAGCGATATTTCTGGTAAACCAAGACTTTTCTATGACAGAAACAAACCTTTTACCAGAAAAGTAAAATTCTTTGATACTTACAAAACCGACAAAGAAATTGTAATCCCAACTTACTATGTAATTCCAAAATCTGAAACGAAAATCATTGAAAATTTAAAACGCAATCAAATAAAAATCAAGGAAATACAATCAGATTCTTTGATTTCTGTGGAATCTTATAAAATTACAGATTTTAAGACAGTAAAATACCCTTATGAAGGTCATTATTTGCATTATGACACCAATGTTTCCAAAAAATCCGAAACACTTCGTTTCAAAAAAGGCGATTATTTGGTGCCAACGAAGCAGATTGGGGTAAAATTTCTACTCGAAACACTAGAACCAGAAGCAATAGATTCTTACTTTAACTGGAATTTTTTTGATGGTATTCTGAGCCAAAAAGAATATTTCTCAGATTACGTTTTCGAAGATACCGCAGCAGAATTACTGAAAAATAACAAAGCACTAAAAACAGCTTTCGAAATGAAAAAAGCAGTAGAAAAAGACTTTGCCGAAAACGGAGCTGCGCAATTAGAATGGGTGTATAAAAACTCCGAATATTATGAAGGAACGGTAAATCAATATCCTATTTATAGAATTTTGTAAAAAGTAAATCCTCAGAAATTTCTGAGGATTTGTATTATCTAGGAAGCCCAGCTTTTTTTGCTTTTTCAGCGCGTTTTATGGCAAGCCCTTCTTTCCAATCCATATATTTTTTCTTGAATTTAGATTTCATCAAATCATCAAATTTTCTTTGTACCGTAAGATTCCAAAGAGAATGTGCTTTTACAGCCCAAGATTTGTCCCAAGCTCTCAGTGAAATAGAGAAACTTCCGTCAAGATATTTCATCCAATGCCACCAACCAGTTGGCATAAAAAGAGTATCTCCGTGTTCTAAGAAGCATTCTATACCTTCTACACCATCTAATGCTGGGAATTTTTCGAAATCAGGATTAGAAATGTCATAATCTTCTAGTGCGTAAGTTGCGTATGGAATTTGGTACAATCTTTCTTTCCACTTGTAATCAAAAAGCAGAATGTGTTTTCTACCGTTGAAATGCGTATGGAAAATATGTGCCATATCAATATCAAAATGCAAGAAAGTGACAGAACCTTTTCCTCCGAAAAACATATTAGGATATTTGTCTAAAAAACCTCCCATTAAATCTTTAGGAGAAAGGTAGTCTTTTAGTAATTTGGGAGCATGTTTTATAGGGTCAAATAAGAAAATTCTTAAATCTGTAGGTGTATTTCTGATGAGCTCTATATAATCTGCAAATTTCATTTTAGCAGCAGAAGCGTTGATGGGCGCTGCAGGATCAGCTTTAGAAGAATCATATAACGGGACTTCTACATCTCCCACCGTTTCTTTCATATAATCTAAGTTCCATTTTTCGTAGGCTGGCCAGTTTTTTGCCATACCACGAATAACTACAGGAATTCTAGGTTTTAGATATTTTTCTTCGAATTCTTCTTTGGTGATATTTTCTACAACATCTATAGGTTTTAAAATTAAAGCCATTTCTTAAAATTTAATACTAATTTACAAAAATAATTAATATTGGGTTAATGATGAAAAATTAGAGTTTAAACCACACTAAATGGGTTAAAAATTTTCAAAAACCCTAAAAAAGTAACTTAGACACATTTCAAAATAGTAAAACAAGGCTTCTACTCTCCATTGAAAACATTTCTTAGGTACGCTAAAATGCATCAATCTTGAATTTTAGATGCACAAAGTTAAAACATCTAGCTTTGCGAAGCGTTTACGCCTTGCTCTCATAAAATAATGAATAATTAAGATAAATTCTTTGCGATTACTTTTAATGAGTTTAACCTATGCATATAATTATTATCTAAACTTTTGTAACATTTAGAAAAAAACTTGTACTAACTTCTTAGTGATAAAAACTTTAATTATGAAAAAAATTGCTTCAATAGCATTCTTATTTATTTTTACAACCCTCATTTTCGCACAAAAAACAATCTCAGGGAAAGTATATGGAGAAGACAAAAAGCCGCTTCCTAGCGCCAGTGTAACCATAGAAGAAATTGGCAAAAATGCCATTCTTTCTTACGCCATTACTGATGCCAACGGAAATTACAAAGTGACTTTTACCTCTAATGATGCTAAAGTAAATGTAAAAGTAAAAGCGTTTAATTATAAAACCACCATTAACCAATATGATAATGCCACACAAACGCTTAACTTCAATTTAGAAGTGCAAGCGACTGAAATTAAAGAAGTTAAACTGAAAACCAAATTGGTAACCAAACGTGGGGACACCATTTCTTATGATTTAAAATCTTTTGAAAGCAAAGCAGACCGTACTTTGGCAGACGTGCTCAAAAAAATGCCAGGGGTAGAGGTGAACAAAGACGGGTCTATCCTTTACCAAGGTGAGCCGATTAATAAATTCTATGTCAACGGAAAAGACCTCATGGAAGGAGGTTATGGCACCATCAATAATTCTCTGCCAAAAGATGCCGTACAAAAAGTAGAAATTCTAGAAAATCACCAACCCGTGAAAATTCTTCAAGATAAATTGGCCTCGGAGAATGCCGCCATCAACGTAAAATTGAAAAATTCTGTCACCATGACCGGTAGAGGTGAAGCATCTCTAGGGGTAGCACCTTCTCTTTGGAATCTGAAACTTTCGCCAATGCTATTTACCCCAAAAGTACAATGGGTTCTTAATTATAAAACCAATAACATAGGTGACCAAGTAGAAAGAGAAAACCAAATTATGGCTTTCGGAAATAGATTCGAAGGCGTGAGAAGAAACTTTTCTGAAAATTCTTGGTTAAGTGTAGAGAATGCAGTTACGCCTAATAATATTCCAGTTAATCGATATTTATTTAATAAAGTACATTACGTTTCTGCAAATTTGCTTACCAACATATCAAAAGATTGGGAGTTTAAGGCAAATACCAGCTATACGAATAATGCAATAGATAGAGAAAGTATTGTAAATACTTATAATGCTAATGGGAATTTAACAAATAGAACGTCTGTAGCTAATAATTTCTATACCAATCAAGCCAAAGGAGAAATTATTTTTTCTAAAAATGCCAATAAGAGTTTTTTCAAAAATACAACCACCTACAATGGACTTTGGAATACAGATGTAGCCAAAACAGTAAACGTTATTAATTCTGACCAAAGAAACAAAACACCATCTAATAATTTTCAAAACTCTTTAAGTGCTATTATTCCTTGGAAAGAAAAATTGGTGAATGTAATGTCTTTTATAAGCTATAGAGATGATAAACAAGACTTATTTATTAATCCGGCTAATTATGTTTTATCTTTGCAAACTGAGGCTCAAAATAGTGATTTGATTCATCAATTTTTAAACCTTAAAACTTTTGAAACCATTCATTCAGCTTCTATTGGTTTTTCTAAAAATAGCTGGACTTTTACCCCAGAAGTAGGTCTCAATTATTCTACCAATAAGTTAATAACTGACCTAAACGGAGAGACCAGTGGAGGAGTTCAGAATTTTGGAACAAGTTATGAAAACAATCTCAAATTCAAAAGTTTAAAGCCTTATGCACAGATGATGGCAAATTTTAAAAAAGGAGGTTTTGAAGCTAATTTAACTTTCCCTGTTAATTTTAATAACATTACTGCTACAGATTCTCAAAATTTAGACAAGTCACTAAATAAAGTCACTTATGAACCGAGATTATTTGCCAGATATGACCTTACCTCTTTTTGGAAAATTTCAGCATTCTCGGGTATAAGTAATTCTTTTGGAACAATAAGTGATATTTATTCTGGAAAGATTTTACTTTCTAGTACCAATTTATCTACAAAAGATACAGATATTCAGCAATCAACTTCTAAGTTTGTAGGATCTGCTTTAGAATATAGAAATCCATTAAATAACATATTCTTTAACGTAAGATATAATTTTAATGACAGAAGTAATAATATAAGTTACAGAAATTTTCTTAATATAAACACTCAACAACTTACAGTTAAGGGATACAACTTAGAAAATGTAGGTAGCTCTAATTCGATTAGAACAGAGCTAGGAAAGTATTTCCCAAAATTTAAAACCAATGCTTCTGTGGGGTACAGTTATTCATTAGGAAAGTCTCAACAATTGCAAGCAATTCTTATAACTCCTAGTGATGATATTTCTAACTTTCCACCACCAACTGAAGCGGATTTCCAAAATGTAAAATCAAATAATCAAGGTATAACTTTTAAATTCAATAATAACTATTTCTCTTGGTTAAGTGTAGACTATAACGCGAGTTTATCTTTTGTTAAATCAGAAATTTTTGGAACTAAATATACCAAAAACACCTCCAAGAATTTTAATCACACACTTTCTACTTATTTGTACCCTATTAAAGACCACACCATTGGTTTTACTTGGGACGAACTTCAGTTCCAAAATGCAGGAGCAACAAAAAAGAATTCTTTCTATGATATTTCTTATCAATATTCTCTAACCAAAGAAAAAATGGATATAGAACTTAAAGTAGTTAATATAGCCAATACCAATGCTTTTGAAGATATAAGATTTGACTCTACACTTAATCAAGTAAGAGAGACATCAGTAAACATCAGACCAAGACAAGTTTTATTAACCGTAAAATTCAACTTTAAGTAATCTATTACAAGACAGCTATAAGAACGCAATATGAATTTATTGCGTTTTTTTTATGATATTTTTTCAAAAAATACCAATCGTTTTATAATTTTTTTATCTTTGTTAAACACATTGCATTTTAAATTATAAACACTTAAACAAAACTTTCTTTAAACACCATTATGAAAGGGATTTTAAAAATCTATCATCCAGAAGAAACCCTTAAATACAACATCCAAAGCACTTATTGCAAAGCGGTTTATCTTAATTCTAAAAATTTCCTAGAAGTAGAAATTATTACTGATGACTCTCTAGACCATGTAGATGATGATTCTCTTCAATACAATTTTCCGCAGCTCTCTTTAGACGTATTTGATTTTCCGATAGATACCAATGAATTGGAAGGCAAAACCTTCAATGTAGAAGATACCGAAGATGATTCTTACACCGAAGTTGATTTGTATGATGACGAGGAAGCTTTTCTCTATGAAAACGAACTCTCTTTTTCTAAAGACGAAAATGACAATCTGCAACTCTTTTGGCAAGGCAAAATAGACGATTTCTATACCGGTTCAGATGAGCCCCTGCTTTTCAAACTGAAATGTCATTTTAAACCAGATGACATAGAAGTAGAAGATTAATCTCACTTTTATCCAATAGATTTTTTTGAAGGAAATTTCTTTCAAAAAGCATCCTCATTTAAGGAATTATCCCATAATTTTTCCTTACATTTATCGTTATTATTAGGTCTAATATAAATTTCAAAAAATGTTTTTACAAGCCAATACATTAGCACAAAATACCACAGTACAAAAACAAGTATTCTCCCTCTGGGACATCCTCTTCAGCGGAGGTATCCTTGGGAATACCATTATGATTGCTATTTTCCTCCTCGGGATTTTGGCACTTTATGTGTTTTTTGAAAGATATTTCTTCATCAAAAGAGCATCCAAAGAAAATCCTAATTTTCTAGAAAATATTAAAGATTGTATTCACGATGGTAGAATAGAAGCTGCCATAGACCTTTGCCGAAGAACAGATTCACCAGAATCTAGAATGATAGAAAAAGGACTTACCAGAATCGGAAGACCCATTTCAGATATTTCTAACGCTATGCTAAACCAAGGGCAATTAGAAGTGTCTAAATTAGAAAAAAACCTCAATTTACTAGCCTCCGCTTCAGGGGCCGCACCTATGCTGGGCTTCCTAGGAACGGTAGTGGGGATGATTATGGCGTTCTTCGAAATTTCTAACGTTACAGGGGCGGTTTCTCCAAAATTGTTAGCATCTGGAATTTACACCGCAATGGCTACTACCGCAGTGGGGCTTTTCGTAGGAATTCCGGCCTATTTTTTCTATAATATCTTGGTTACCAAAGTAGATAGATTGGTGCTCAAAATTCAAACCCATGTCAATGAATTTTTAGACACCCTGAACAAGCCTCTTTAACCTAAACTCAATTTTTACCTTAAACTTAACCTTAACCTCTAATCTAAAATGGAATTAAGACGTAAAAACAGAGTAAGCGCAGAATTTAGTATGGCTTCCATGACGGATATTATCTTCCTATTGCTGATATTTTTTATGATTACCAGTTCTGCCATCAGCCAAAGTGCAATAGATGTTAATTTGCCTAAAGCATCTGCCCAAGACCCTAGCGTTACAGACCCTACCACGGTCACCATCAATGCTGATGGGAAATATTTTGTAAATGACTTAGAAGTCCCAAAAGAACAACTAGAACAAAATATTGTGAAATTAGTAGATGGCACTCCCAACCCTACTTTTACCATCAGAGCAGACGAAAACACCAAGCATAAAGACGTAGTTTTTGCCATGGAAATTGCAGAAAAACATAAATATGGCCTTGCCATTGCTACCGTGCAAGAATAATCATTTGAAACGGATTTTAGACTGTTTTGTGAAAATTAATTTTAAACTGGCTTTAGCCTAAAAGTATATTGGAAACCACTACTCAACATAAAAAAGAAGAAAGAAAAGACCAAATGAAAAGCGCTACACTCACTGCGCTTATCACGGCTTTGCTGTTTTTCCTGATTTTTTATTATCAGTTCATTAGAGAAATTCCGAAAGAAGAAAAAGTAACCACCATGCTCATCAATTTCGGAGACAACCGAAACGGAAACGCCGCAGAAGAACCCTCTAATCAAGAAGGAAGCTTAGCGTCATCAGAAATCTATATCCCCGAAGAACTGAAAACACCTGAACCACCCGTAGAAAAAACGGTAGAAACTCCAAAAGCAGAAGAAAAACCTACAGAAAAATTAGTGACGGGTAAGTCAGAAAAAGCAACCATTGCCAAATCCGATAAAAAAGAAAAAACAACGGATAAAACGACAAAAAATACTGAAAAATCTACCAATAAAACCTCAGACAATAAAACATCTTCCGCCAAAAATACTTCGGATAAAAAAGCACAAGGAGACGGACAAGGTACTGCCGCCATCGGAAATTTAATCAAAGGTAGAGGCTCTAAAACGGGTTCGCAAGGCAATAATGGCACTACAGGAAACGCAGGTGACCCATTAGGTGGAAACGGAAATGGAGACAGCAAAATTGGGGTAGATCGAAAATTGATTTCCTTTATCCCAGGCACCATGGGACGTGGCGGAGAGCAGCCACCACACAATTGTAGCGCCTCTGGCACGGTCAATATTGCCTACACCGTAGACAAAGCGGGCAATGTAATCTCTGCACGCCGTGGCAGCGGCATTTCAGACCCTTGCGTAGTTACTGCAGCGGTAATTTGGGTAAAAAAATACGTGAAAGCAGAAAAAGCATCCTCCAATTCCACAGGGGTTTATAAAATTACTTTTTAATAGACAAAGCTCCAGAAGGGCATTTAGCTACAGTAGAAACTATTTTTTCTGAAGTAGAATTTTCCATCTGCACCCAAGGTTTTTCTTTTGGCTTAAAAACTTCAGATAGATTTTTCACACAATTTGCAGAGTGAGTGCATTTAGATGCTTCCCAAAGTACGGTTACTTCGCCGTTTGTATATTCTTTAATATTGCTATTTTCGTTCATTGTTTTTGATTTTTTTAAAAATTAGAAAAGTACATCTTTATAATCATCAGTTTTATCAAAAACCCTTTTAGCGAAAGGACAAAGAGGGAGTATTTTAACGTGCTTTTCTCTTGCCATTTCTACAGCTTTATGTACCAACTTTTTTCCGATTCCTTTCCCGCCCAGTTTCTCTGAAACTTCCGTATGGTCTATTATTATTTTGTCTTCACCAGACCAAACGTAGGTCATTTCGGCTATGATTTCATCATTTTCTTCAATGAAAAAAATCCCTTTTTTGCCGTTATCTTTTTGTTGGATTTCCATAAAATTTGTTATTTGATGTTTTTCAAAATTAGTGAAAAAGAATGACAATTTAGGTTTAAATTTTAGAATGAAAATAGGTTTCCTTATCTTTGAATAAAAATTTTTGTGTCAAAAAATACGCTAATTTCTTTTTCCGAAAAAGCTTATCAAAAAGCATTGGATTGGCTTTTTGTACAAATGCCCAATTACCAAGTTGATGGGCAAAAAGCCTATAAGCCAGGTTTAGAAAACATTACCAAACTCTGTGATTTTTTTGGAAATCCACAAGATAAACTAAAAACCATTCATATAGGCGGAACCAACGGCAAAGGCTCTACCAGCAATATGCTAGCTTCTGTTCTTCAAGAACAAGGTTACAAAGTAGGTTTATATAACTCTCCTCATCTCATAGATTTTACAGAAAGAATTAAAGTCAACGGCGCTAATTGTGACAAAGAATTTGTCTTTGATTTCATTCTTCAACTGAAAAAGCTACCCCAAGACATCAAACCTTCTTTTTTTGAATTCACTACCATTATGGCATTTGAATATTTCCATCAAAAAAAGGTTGATTTTGCAATTATTGAAGTAGGTTTAGGAGGGAGGTTAGATTCTACCAACATCATTACGCCTTTGGTTTCAGCCATTACCAACGTAGATTTAGACCATCAAAATATTTTAGGAGAAACCCTACAAGAAATTGCCACAGAAAAAGCAGGAATTGTCAAACCCAATGTCCCTATCATTTCTGGTGACGAAAGAGATTTGGTCAAGAATATCATCAAACAAAAAGCCTCAGAAAATCAATCCTTATTTGTAGACGCTACAGAGATTTCTACCCACTTAGAAACAGATTTGAAAGGGAATTATCAAAAAAAGAACATTCGTGTAGTTATAGCATTGGTTAATGAACTTAGGAAACTAAACATCACCATCTCTGACAATTCGATTGAAAAAGGCTTGTTAAAGGTGCATCAAAACACCAAATTCATTGGCAGATGGTTCCAATTTTCTGAACATCCTTTAATCATTTGTGATACGGCACACAATCAGGCTGGCCTCGAAATGGTTTTTGACCAACTCAATAACATTCACAAATTCAAGCATATCGTGTTAGGTTTTGTCAATGATAAAAAAATAGATGAAGTCTTGAAAATTCTTCCAAAAAATGCACATTATTATTTTGTAAAACCCGCAATCAACAGAGGAAGAGACCCAAAAGACTATGAAAAGTTATTGATTCTTTCAAAAATAAACTATCAAATTTTCGATAGCGTAAACGCTGGTTTTCAGGCTGCTAAAATGGTTTGTAATGAAGAAGAAATGATATTTGTAGGCGGAAGCAACTTTGTAGTAGGAGAATTTTTAGAAAAAAATTTGTCAATCCCGCAATAAGTTGTATATTTGCACCACTCAAAACGAGAAATCGCGAAAGAGGGTTCTTAGCTCAGTTGGTTCAGAGCATCTGGTTTACACCCAGAGGGTCGGGGGTTCGAATCCCTCAGGACCCACAAAAAAGGAACGAAACCTTTTCAAAAAATTAGGGTTCTTAGCTCAGTTGGTTCAGAGCATCTGGTTTACACCCAGAGGGTCGGGGGTTCGAATCCCTCAGGACCCACAAATAAAAAATCTCACAGCAATGTGAGATTTTTTTGTTTCTATATATTTATTTTCTATTGTTGGTTCAGAGCATCCCGATTTATCATCGGGAGAGTCGGGGGTTCGAATCCCTCAGGACCCACAGAAATAAAAAATCTCACAGCAATGTGAGATTTTTGTTTATTTTTTAAATTCATTTTTTATTGGTTGTTGCACAAAGTTACAAACTTTATCCAGCAGGGCACTATCTAAACCTGAGTAGTTTCTTGCAGAACTAAAGTAATCAATTTCGACTTCTATTACAATCATTTCCTTTACAGGGTTTTGATGAATATATTTTATTTTTTCCTTAATCCATTGAGTTGAAAACATTTCTTCTGCACAACAACCCACCTTCTTTACAAATTTAATTCAAATAACCCTCGAACTTCATAAAGAACAACCTTCAAAATCATTACTTATACCTCGTATCTCGAAGCTGTCATTTTCGAGTTCTCTTTAGGGTTTGTTCGGCGTTTTTCACAAAAATCCTCAATTTTAAATGTTTTCAATCCTTACTCCTCACTCTGCCAATCCTTACTACTTATTGACAATTAATTTTATCTACATCAAAGGCATAGATAAAGCATAGATAAAGCATAGATAGTGTATGAAAAAGGCATAAAAAATATAGGGAAATACCAGTCCTATTTTCTTTCACTTTAAAGGGTAGCATTTTCTTATTTCCAAATAATTATTATATTTGCATTACACAAATGATACGGATGAAAACTTTTTTAATAACTACGCTTCTTGCGTTGTGCAATTTTGTTGCGGCACAACAACACCCAGAATTCAAAGAGATTAAAGACTATTTTGACTCTCAAAAATCACTTCTTAAAACTGAATTCCAAAAAAAGTATATATCAGAAACCAATCCCTTGGTAAAGGATAGGATTAAAAAAGATTATGCAGTGTTTATGCAAAAAATAGATAGCATAAAAAATGTAGCATATCTAGGCGCCTTAATTCGTGTAAAAAATACAGAAGACTTATCGAAAATTGTGCATCACCCAGAAGTTAACATTAACGCTGAAGAAGTTGAAAAGCCAGAATTTCCCAATGGAATTAACTCTTTAAGAGAAAAAGTAGCTGACCTTTTTTACTCAGAAGGAATCATCCCAGAGGGCAAAGAATTAAACACAACTCTAAAATTCGTAGTAGAAAAAGATGGCAGCATCTCTGAAGTATGTGCAGAGGGAGAAACACCTGCTTTTAACAAACAAGCAGAAATTGCATTATATTTGTTACCAGATAAGTTTAAAAAACCAGGAACGGTAAATGGTAATGCGGTAAGGTATGTTTTTAAAATGCCCATCCGAATGAGATTAGAATAAAATATGTTAAGAATTATATTGTTTTTCTTTATTACTCTAAATGCAAGTGTAGCTGCACAACAGTTGCAAAGTTTGAAGATTATCAAAACGAAATATGATAGCATTGCTAAAGTAAATAAGGAAGAGTATTTACTCGCTTTGAATGAAAATAATCAAAATAAGATTATTGCTGCTCAAAATAAAATAATAGAAGCTGGGTTTAAAAGAACAGCAGATTATAAAAAAGCAGTTGAAGATTTTCTTAACAACCAAAAATTGGCAGCCCCAAGCAATTTACCGATAGACAGTTCTAAGACTGAAATAAGAGCCAGCTACTCTTTGGGCCTTGAAAGGTTGTATAAAGAAGTACATAGTTTTATATCTAAAAACATCGATGTAGGTAGTTCAGAATATGATGCTGCGAGTTCTAAAATTCACTTTTTTGTTCAAAATGACAACACTTTATTTATAGAAAAAGTAGAAGGAACAGATTCTAACTTTAATAGAATAGCACTTTTAGCTTTTTTGATGACAGAAGGCACTTGGACTTCAGCAAGTCAGTACGGAAGAAATGTTAAATCAAAATTTGTTCTACCAGTCACTTTAAAATTAGAATAAATGTTTTCTCACGAATATTTTATGAAAATGGCTCTTCAAGAAGCCGAAGCTGCCAAAAACCTAGATGAAGTTCCTATTGGTTGTGTGATTGTGATGAAGGATAGGGTAATTGCTAGAGGTCATAACCTTACAGAGCAACTGAATGATGTAACCGCACACGCCGAAATGCAAGCTATCACTTCTGCTGCTAATTTTCTTGGCGGAAAATACCTTAAAGATTGCACCCTATATGTGACTTTAGAGCCTTGTGTAATGTGTGCAGGAGCTTTAACTTGGTCTCAAATTTCTAAAGTAGTGATTGGTGCAAGGGACGAAAAGCGTGGTTTTATCAACAAAAATCTTCAATTACATCCCAAAACAGAAATCATAACGGGCATTCTAGAAAATGAATGTTCGGTTTTAGTAAAAGAATTTTTTAAAGAAAAAAGGTAACCCAATCGGTTACCTTTTGTTATTTGTCTTTTCCTAAGAAGTAAAGCCCTTTTAAAGTATGCAGTTTGTCTGCAACATCTATTTTATTGGTCAAGGGTTGATAAACGTGCGAAACGCCACCAGTTGCAATCACAAAACAATTGTCTTTTACTTCTTCATTTATTCTATCTATAAAACCTTCTACCATTCCTAGAAATCCGTAAACCATACCAGAAGTCATACAAGAAACGGTATCGTGGCCTAAGACAGATTTTGGTTTAGTGAGCTCTATTTCAGGTAATTGTGCGGTTTGTTTGACAAGAGAGTTAAGGGAAGTAATAATCCCTGGCGCGATGATTACGCCTAGAACTTCGCCATCTTTATCAATACAACTTGCCGTAAGTGCCGTCCCGAAATCTAGAATAATTTTCTTTTTTTCGGGATAAAGAAAGTGGGCGGCTACCAAATTGGCATAGATGTCTGTTCCCATTTGATTAGACTTATGGTGAACTGGCGAATGCGTTTTTCTGTCAACAATTACAGCTTCTAATCCGTGGATTTTATAAAGAGCGCTACTAATATCGTGTGTCAACTGAGGAACAACAGAGCCTATTATGATTTTGTCAACTTTGGAAACATCTACAAAATAGGTTTGGTATAAAATTTTGAACTGAACAAAAAATTCATCTCTTGTTCTGTATGGTTTTGTATTGATAATCCAAGAAGTGGTGCAGTGGTCATCTTCAAAAAGGCCAAATCTCACATTGGTATTACCTACATTGATAACAATACTTGTCATTTTAATAATTTGAAGCCAAATTTAGCAATTTCACATTAATCTATTTAACTTCTAGAGTATTATTTTCAGGATTTACGTCTGCCAATCTTTGGCTGAAATCTATGCCTATCACTTTCAGTTCGTCTTTTTTATAAGGAATAGAAAAAGTGTATTCTTTTGCGGTCCAATTCCAATAGTCTAACGTTTGGAAATTTCCATAAAAATCAGTTTTTTTAGGACTTCTCATCATATTTAGTGGAATGTGATAATTGATGGTTTTATTGTCTTTAGTTAAAACATTAAAATCAATAGGCATAGGCACATCACTATTATTTACAAGGGTAATTGTAGTGTAAGTGTCTCCATATTTTACATCTTTTATGGCGTAATCTATGGTTTTGGTGGTGTTTATCCAGTAATGATAAAACCATTTAAGATCCATCCCAGAAATTTGCTGTGCAATGTGCATAAAATCTCTATCACTAGGGTGTTTCAAATGCCAATCTTGATAGTATTTTTTCATCACTTTTGATAGGGTTTCTTCTCCCATAATGTAGCCCAGTTCTACCAAAAATAATTCGCCTTTGGTATAAGAAGCTACAGAATAGGCCGTGCCATTATCGTGATGGTCTGCCAACCAAGACGCAGGTTCTTCTCTGCCAGACTTTGCAAAATAAGCGTAACCTTTTAGACTGTTTATAAAAGGATTGGCTTCGTTTGGTTTTGGGAAAAGTTGATACATTACATAACTTTCTGCATAGCTGGTAAAGCCTTCGTCTAGCCAAGGTTTAGTGCTTTCATTAGTGGCTAGCATTTGCTGAAACCAAGAGTGACTTCCTTCGTGGATCATTAATCCTAGTAATCCTTCTAGGCTTCTAGACTCTCCTAAAATCATGGTGCACATTCCGTATTCCATACCACCGTCACCACCTTGTACAAAACTGTAAGTTGGGTAAACATATCTGCCAAATGTATTGTTCATAATTTGAAAATATTTGGTGATATAAGGTTTTGCTTCTTCCCAATATCTAGTTTTTTCGGATTTTTGATATACAAAGAAAACTTTCGGACCATCTGGCACCACAAAGCTTTCTACACTATAATCTTTATCTGCAGCCCAAGCGAAATCTAGCATGTTTTTGGCAGTAAATTTCCAAGTTGCTTTATTGTCTTTGTCTGTTTTAATGTCAGGATTTTCAGTGTAACCCTTTACTTCTGAAGGATTTTCTAAAATTCCACCTGCGCCTATTACGTAATCTTTATCAATTTTAATGGTTACATCAAAATCTGCAAAAGGAGCATGGAATTCTCTTCCTACATAATCAAAAGTTGCCCAACCGTCATAATCATATTCAGCGATTTTAGGATACCATTGCGTCATCGTCATATCAATTCCTTCGCGGTTGTTTCTTCCGCTTCTGCGGATTTGTTTCGGAACTACAGAATCCCAATCCATCGTAAATGTGGTGGTTGAGTTGGGTTTTATTTTTTCGTTGAGGTAAACTTTCATAATGGTTTCTTGTACCTCAAATTTTAGGTCTTTGCCGTTTTGTTTAATCCAATTAATTTTTTGGCTTCCTTCTTCATCTTTTGGGATGGTAGAGAGTCTAGAAACTCCGTTTTCTGCTAATCTTCCGTCTGCATTTTTTCCTTGATTTTGCACCCGTTGATCCATCATAGAACAAGGTTTGAAAGCGTTCCAATACAAGTGGAAATAAACTACAGAAAGTTCATCTGGAGAATTATTGGTGTATTGTATTTCTTGTTTTCCGTGATAAGCAAAATTGGCAGCATCTACTTCTATGTTCATTTTGTATTTGGCGTATTGTTGATAATACGCTTCTTGCTGCGCAGAAAATAATCCGAATGCTAAAAGAAAAATTGCTAAAAATTTTTGAGTCATAGGTGATTTTTTTTCAAAGATAGAATTTTTTGTGTTTTTTATGATGTTATGTAAAATAAAAATCCCCTCAAAAATAAATTTGAGAGGACTATCAATAAATTTTAAGAATTATTTCTTCGTTTTTGCCACCTTAGAAGAATTGAAGATTTTCTCTAAAATCCTTAATGTAATAAGATACGTTGGTTTTACCCCAGTTAATCCTAAACCACCTGAAGAAAGTGTGCTTCCTGTTTCTAGCGGATTATCAGATGCATAGTAAGCGTAGCATACAAACAATTCTCCTTCAATATGTTTTCTAATCATAGATGCAATTTGGATGGCTTTTTGGTAATGTGCGCCTTCCATTTCTAGGCCTACAGTTTTCCAAGAGCTGTTCATAAAATAAGAAAGAATGTCTTTGTTCTGAAGAGATGTTCCTAAAACGGTAAGCATACTTCCTTCGAAAGCTCTCAATTCATCATCTTGGAAATCTTCTAACTTCAAAGCGTTTTCAAACGGATAATTATCGGCAGTTCCTTCGAAAATATGAGAGGTAGGAATCATAATGTCTCCTTTTTCACCAGTCAAAATTCCTGCTTTACCCATGATTGAAACAGATTTTACATTCATGGTATAGGTATTTCCTCCATATTCAAACGGTCGTAGCAATTCGTCCATAATTTCGAAAGCTTGCTCACCGAAAGCGTAATCAAAAACCATGATTACATCATTTCCTTTGTAAGAAATTCCAGAAAATGGAGAGTTGCTGAGGTCGGTTTTAGATAAATCAATCAACTGTACATCAATATTACTTCCGCTGTTGTCATCTATATAAATCATTCCCTTTTCAATAGCGTAATCTAAGACTTTGTCTCTTAGGTCTTTACTGCTAGAGATTTCTTCGTAAAGAGAATAATCTACTTCTTTTTTGGTTTTGTGTTTCAAAGCTGCATTGGCGAAAATCATATTTTTCACACTGTGCATATTAGCAGAAATAATGTGTAAAGGTCTATTAAGCAAATCATTATCGCCTAGCACCTTTTTCACATTAGCTGCCCATTTTTCTCCAAAATAATGGTGACCAACTCTTTCTTTTAAGATAGCACTGAAGTGAACCTCTCTTTCTCTGATTTGTTTATAATCATCATTGCTGGCTTTACCTAGGTGATAAATAATTTTGAAAAGCCTGTCAGGGTTCTTGTCATCCCCGAAATTGTTATAAGCGGTAAGGGTCTCGTCAAAAGTTCTTCCCAGAAGAGAAGAAAGGTGAATGAGTGCCACTTCTTTTTCTTTTCTACTAAATTTTTTTTCTCCTTTTGCAACCTCTTCTATGATGGTCCAAGAGCGTTTTGGTTCTCCTGTTTCGTCTTGTAAGAAAGCTAGGTTTCTAATTTTGTCTGCTTCTATATATAAGAAGGTAAGGTGAGTAAGGATGTCATAGATTTCAGAACGCCCAAGAAGAACTTCTATATTCATTTGACTTTCATCTATTCTATAACAATTTCTTCTGCGTTTTTTTGGTACTATCGGCTCAAAGCTTCCTTTGTCAAAACCTTCGTCTGAAGTAAGGTGTACAAAAGCGCATTCTTCTATACCTTCTGGTAATCTATCTAGTACATATAATAAACCGTCTAATTCTATTTTATTAGGAACGTTCATGGTTCCATAGATTTCTGGGTTTATAATTTTCAACAAGTTTCTTAAGCTCTCTCCCGATACTCCTGAAGGCTTAAAAAATCCTCTGTAAAATAAGTGTCTCATAGAGACGTACAGTCTTTCAATAGCTTCTGTTGTTTCTCTTGCTCTAGAATTTGCCATATTGTTGTTGTTAAGATAAAAGTCTGCAAAGATGCAAAAAATATTTCAAATTATGAAGGATTAGGTTTAAAATATTAACCTTAAGGGTTTTGGGATGAAGAGTCGTGTTAAAAATTTATTAAAAATTTAGATAGCTTCCCTTTGATTAATGTTGTTTTTAATATTAAATTTAATTCATTTTACAAATATACCCCTAAAAAAGATGGGGTAATTTTAATTTGTATTTAAAAAATTGTTAATTTTGTCAAAAATATATTGCCGATGTCAACATTGAGATTTAAAGCGTTAGAAACGCTACCATTCAAAAATTTCAGGAAAGAGAATAATGTAGAGATTCCTGCTAAATTATCAGAATTGTTCTGTGAGAACGTATTTTCTGAACAAACAATGAGAGAATATCTTACCAAAGAAGCATTCTCTTCAATTATTGATGCTATTAAAAAAGGCACAAAAATTCAAAGACACATTGCAGACCAAGTAGCTGTAGCGATGAAAGATTGGGCGATGTCTAAAGGCGTTACTCACTATACACACTGGTTTCAGCCATTAACTGGGGCAACTGCAGAAAAACACGATTCATTTTTTACACCAATAGAAGGAGGTAGAGCTATTGAAAGATTCAGCGGAGGTATGCTTATTCAACAAGAGCCAGATGCGTCTTCTTTCCCTAATGGTGGAATTAGAAATACATTCGAAGCTAGAGGTTATACCGCATGGGACCCTACTTCTCCTGCTTTTATTATGGGAACTACTCTTTGTATTCCTTCTATCTTTATTTCTTACACTGGTGAAACATTAGATTATAAAGCACCTTTATTAAGAGCTTTGCATTCAGTAGACGAAGCGGCTACTTCAGTGATGCATTATTTTGATAAAAATGTAGAAAAAGTAACGCCTACTCTAGGTTGGGAGCAAGAATATTTCTTAATAGATTCTGCATTACACCAATCAAGACCAGATTTAGTATTAACAGGTAAAACATTATTAGGTCACGCTCCTGCAAAAGGACAACAATTAGATGACCATTATTTCGGTTCTATTCCAACTAGAGTTATGAACTTTATGAAGGAGCTAGAGATTGAATGTATGAAATTAGGTATTCCTGTTACAACTCGTCATAATGAGGTAGCTCCTAATCAGTTTGAGCTTGCTCCTATGTTTGAGGAAGTAAACGTAGCCATCGACCACAATTCATTATTAATGGATGTAATGGGAAGAGTAGCTAATAAACACCACTTCAAAGTATTATTACACGAAAAACCATTTGCGGGAATTAACGGTAGTGGTAAGCACAATAACTGGTCTCTAGCGACAAACACTGGAGAAAATTTATTAAGCCCAGGTAAAAATCCTAAGAAAAATCTACAGTTTTTAACTTTCTTTATCAATACCATTAAAGCGGTTTATGAATATGCAGATCTTTTAAGAGCTAGTATCGCTTCTGCTAATAATGACCATAGACTAGGAGCTAACGAAGCGCCGCCTGCTATCATCTCAGTATTTATTGGTTCTCAGTTGTACAAAGTGCTTAATGAGCTAGAAAAAGTAACTGATGGTAAACTTTCTCCTGAAGAAAAAACAGAACTTAAACTAAATGTAGTAGGAAAAATTCCTGAAATTTTATTAGATAATACCGATAGAAACAGAACTTCTCCATTTGCATTTACAGGAAATAAATTCGAAATCAGAGCGGTAGGTTCTTCTGCTAACTGTGCAGAACCTATGACTGTAATGAATGCAATTATGGCAAAACAATTAAGAGATTTCAAGGTAGAAGTTGATGCTCTTATTGAAAAAGGTCTTAAGAAAGATGAAGCTATCTTTAATGTACTTAGAGAATACATCAAACAATCTAAAAACATTATGTTTGAAGGTGACGGATATTCTGATGATTGGGCAAAAGAGGCTAAAAAAAGAGGTTTAAGCAATCTAAAAACTACTCCAGAAGCTCTTAAAAAAGAGATGGATAAAAAGTTTGTAGAATTGTATGAAGAACTAGGTATTTACTCTCACAGAGAAGTAGAAGCTAGAAACGAAATCAAATTAGAAAAATATTCTACAACCATTGATATTGAAGCTAGAGTAATTGCTGATATTGCTAGAAACCACATCATTCCTGCTGCATTAAACTATCAAAACAGATTAATAGAAAATGTAAAAGGACTAAAAGATATTTTCAGCGAAAAAGAATTCAAAGCTATTGCTAAAGAACAATTGAGCTTAATTACTCAGATTTCTGAAAATGTTTCTAAAATTAAATTAGGAGTAGAAGAATTACTTGTCGCTAAAGAAAAAGCAAAAGGAACTTCTGATAGTCAAAAACAAGCGGAAGCATATTGTTTTAATGTTAAAACTTTATTTGATGGAATCAGAGAAGCATCAGACGCATTAGAAATGATGGTAGATGATGAGCTTTGGCCATTAACCAAGTACAGAGAAATGTTATTCACAAGATAATTTCTTATAAGTCCCTCTCAATCGAGAGGGATTTTTTTTCAAACAATGGAAGAAAATTTCAAAATAATAAGAACCAATTCAGAAAATATTGATTTTACAAAATTGGTCAAAGATTTAGACCTGTTTTTGGCCGATATTGACGGAGAAGAACATTCTTTCTATGCTCAGTTTAACAAGATTACTACTATTAAGCATTGTGTAGTTCTGTATGTTAATGATTCGCCAGTATCTTGTGGAGCTTTTAAATTGTATCAAAATGAAAAGGTTGAAGTTAAAAGAATGTACACCAAACCAGAGTTTAGAGGATATAATTTTGCTAAAAAAGTTTTAGAAGAATTAGAAAATTGGGCATTAGAAGAAGGCTTTTCTAAATGCATTTTAGAAACGGGGAAAAAACAAAAATCAGCAGTGAAATTATATCAAAAAATGGGATACAATATCATACCAAACTACGGTCAATACAAAGAAATTGAGAATAGTATATGCTTTGAAAAGGTTCTGAAATAGAATTGGTTAAGTATATTTTAGAATTTAAATAGGATGAACCATATCTTAAAAACCAGAGCATTATAGACAGGTCTTATGTAATTTGTAGATGAGGTCTATTTTATGTTAAAATTTCTTAAAAAAATAAAATTGAGTGCAACCGAAAATAGAGCCTTTCCGGTTGTTTTTTTTTAACATATTAATTGCAAATGTTAAAAAATGTTAAATCTTTTTTAAGACTGATAAATGTCAACACCAAAAAAAATCAGATATTATACATTTGTCCCGTCTAAGAAAAGAAATAACAAGTAATAATATGAAGAAAAGAGTTTTCATTTACACGATTGCGATGATATCGTTTTTCTCTTTGCAGTCATGTGTTACCAACTATGTAGTTTCTACACCTACTCAATACAAAACTAATGCCAATCTAGAGGAAATAGACACAAAAAACCTTACCGCAGCTAATAAAAGCACCTATAATAGTTACAATGTCAATTTTGCCAATGCGCAAAAATCTGAACTAGCAGCAGCTATTACAAGTGCTATTTCATTAGAAAAAACAATAGATGATATTTTGGGTGAGGCAAATACTTACCTTGGCACTCCTTATAGATTTGGAGGAACCACTAGAAATGGAATAGACTGCTCAGCTTTTGTACTCAATGTGTTTGGGGAAACCACAGGTATAGAACTCCCTAGAGTTGCAGCAGAACAGGCTCAATTAGGTGAAAGAGTAGAAAAACAAGAACTTCAAAAAGGTGATTTAGTTTTTTTCTCACAAGGAGGTAGAATTTCTCACGTAGGAATTGTGCAAGAAGTAAGCGCAGATGGGGATATAAAATTTATACACGCCGCTACTTCTAGAGGAGTAATGATTTCATCATTAAATGATTCCTATTGGGGGAGAAAGTTTAGATTTGCAAAAAGAATTATAAAACAACAACCGCAACAGTAAATAATTGATTTAATAAAAAAATCCTCCAAATTAATTAATTTGGAGGATTTTTGTTTTATACCAATGAATTCTTATCTGTATAGTTGAGTTTAAAGAAAATAGCGGTCATGATAGAAAAGGCTAAAAAAGAGCTTCCTCCGTAACTGAAATAGGGCAAAGGTATTCCCACGGTAGGGAAAAGGCCCATTACCATTCCAAGATTGATGGCGAAATGCATCAATAAAACACCTGCAAAACAATAACCGAAAACCCTACTAAAAGTTGTTTTCTGTGTTTCGGCAAGGTAATAAATTCTACCAATGAAAATGGCATAAAAAATAACCAGTAGTGAACTTCCGAAAAATCCCCATTCTTCTCCTACCGTACAAAAAATGTAATCTGTTTCTTGCTCTGGCACAAATTTTCCCTGCGTAACAGAGCCTTCTTTGTATCCTTTACCCCAAAAACCTCCAGAACCAATAGCTGTTTTAGAATAAAGCAAGTTGTAACCAGAGGTATCTCTGAATGCTTTTTCGCCTTTGTAGAGCACTTCTATTCTCTCCCTTTGGTGTTTAGGTAGTTTTTCAAGAATTTTAGGTGTACCATAGCTTATACCTGACAAAAGTAAAAAGCCTCCTGCAAATGAAGCAATGGTAGGAATGGTCCATATAATTCTATTAAAATTAAAAAACAGAAAAATTGCCAGTATAATAAATAATCCTAAAATAATATATATTGGATTAAAAGCGATGGAAAGTAAAAAAACGCTGGCTAAAATAAAACCAATCCCAAACAGCCATCCGCTCAGCCCTTCTCTATATAAAGCGATAATGAAGGTAGTAAAAACAAGCAAAGAACCTACATCTGGAATGCTAAGAACAGCAACCGCAGGAATTCCTATGATGGCAAAAGTAGTCAATAAAGATTTTCTATTATTCCAATTAAAATCTGGCCCAGAAACATAACTTGCAAGCATAAGTGAAACTCCAATTTTGGCAAATTCTACAGGTTGTATGGTAAAACCACCTATTTTATACCAATTTTTTTGTCCTTTTATTTCACTACCTAATACATGCAAACCAAGTAAAGAAATGACACCAAGGATAAAAAATACAACAGCAAAGTTTTCGAAAAACTTGCTTCTCATCATAAAAATAATAAGGCCTACGAATAAAGAGATAAAGAAGAAAATCAATTGTTTTTCTCCAAGTCCACTATCAACACTATAAATGTTGACAACCGCAAAAATAGAAATGGCGAGATATAAAAAAATGCCAAGCTTATCTAGTCCTTCTGCCCATTTCATTTTAAGTTAATTTTTTAGTTTTTTTATTTTTATTATCATTCCTTTTATTCAGTTGTTGTAAACTGTCTTGCAGTTTTTTAAGCCTTATAGAATCTAAATCTTCTTTGGGTTTGCCATGTTCTTTGTACCATTGTCTCTTGTATTCACCCATGAAACTGGCATTAATCATTTTTTTATAAAGATGTTCTCTTTTTAGCGTTCCTGTGATATATTTTTCTGCAATTACAGTACACGCTGGCCCTGCCCAAGTTGCCCCGAAGCCAGCATGCTCCATCACAGCAGCTACTACAATTTTGGGTTTGTCTGCTGGAGCGATTAGAGTAAAAATAGAATTATCTTTTCCTTGCGGTACTTGTGCGGTTCCAGTTTTAGCTAATTGGGTAAAATCACTTGATTTTAGGCTAGCTCCAGTGCCTCTAAGCATCACGGCTTCCATACCCTTCATAACCAAATCATAATATTTCTGATTTTGAACTTTGGTAAGATGTTTTTTCTTAAATCTTGGGTCAGGGTTAGGCTTTCCGTCTATAGATTTTACAATATGTGGAGTGTAGTACCAACCTTTATTGGCAATAGCTGCGGTGTAATTGGCTAACTGAAGAGGTGTGATTAGAACATCGCCTTGCCCCATACCGTTAAAAATAGAACCATTTTGAGTGTATAAAGGATTCCAATTTTTTGATTTTAGATTGCTTCTTTTTTCATAAAATTCACCACTCGGTATTCTTCCTTTTGCGCCAACTGCTAAATCATTATTCATGAATTTATTAAGACCAAAACTTTCCATGATTTCTTTCCATTCATTCACTCCTTTGGTAGGGTTACCTGGATATTTATTCATGATAGAGATAAATGCATAAGAGAAATAGCAGTTACTAGAAACTTGGATGGAAGGAATCAAAGGTTCTGCACCACCGTGACCTTTTATACTTAAACCTCTATAGTAAAAACCTCTTCCGCATGGAAAAATAGTGTTTTCATCCATTACACCCATTTGCATAGCCGCAAGAGCAGTTAATAATTTAAAAGTAGAACCAGGTGGATAAGCTGCTTGTAGAGCTCTATCAAAAGTTGGCTTATTGTCATAAAGGGTGTCTTTTGATAATCGGTAAATATTCTTTTTCTTTTGAGGACCTGTAAATAAGTTAGGGTCAATGTCTGGACCTGTGGCAAGTACTAAGATTTCTCCGTTATTAGGGTCTAGTGCAACAATGGCCCCGTGTTTATTGACCAGCATTTCTTCTGCCATTCTTTGCAAATCATAGTCTATGGTAAGGGTAAGGTCTTTTCCTGAAACTACATCTTTATCTAGACTTCCGTTTTTGTATGAACCTACATTCCTTAATCTAATGTCTTTTTGAATATATTTCATCCCCTTTTCACCTCTTAATTCCTTTTCGTATGACCTTTCTACACCTGTAATTCCGGCAATATCACCAGGAAGATAATAAGTAGAATCTCTTTTGATGTAGTTTTCGTTTACTTGATTGGTATATCCTAATAAATTACCAGAGGTAGTAACTTCATACTTCCTTTGTGGACGTTCTACGATGCTAAATGCAGGGTATTTGAAAATAATTTCTTGAATTCTCGCAATTTCTTCTCTACTCATATCACTCATAAAAGTCATTGGGGTAAGCCTTGAGTAGTATTTATCTTTTTTGAGAGCTTCTACTTTGTTGATAAAATCTTTTTTGGTAATTCTTAAAAGATTACAAAAGCCAAGCGTATCAAAATCTGGCTTCATGAGATTTTGTGTAAAAGAAATCTCATAAGAAGGTTGATTGCCTACCAGAATTTTGCCGTTTCGGTCAAAAATAATTCCTCTTTGTGGGATTACATATTCTATTTTGATAGATGTATTCGCAGCATTTAATGCATATCTATCTGTAAATAACTGTAAATAAGCCAATCTTGCTACAAAAATAATAGCAATGATAAATATGGTAATGGTAATTTTAATATAGGCAGGTTTCAAACTTTTTCTTTGATTTTAAATGCTAATGTGTAGATAAGTACAAATATAATTGAAATAACGCTTGTAATTAAAATATTGAGCATAACTTCAAAAAATCTATCGAATTTAAAAAATTCTATGCTTTGTACTAAAAACTGATGCAAAAAAATACTTGAAAAAATATAAAATAAAAACTGTGACCACTGAAGGTTGTGAAATGAGAAAATATCAGATGATACTTCAGTAGAAGTTTTAAAAATTATGGTTCTGAAATAAGCGATCAAAGTTGTGGCAAACGCATTAATCCCCCATGTGCCTAAGAAGGCATCTATTGCCAACCCTAATAAAAAACTTGCAGTTAAAAAAACATATAAGTTTCTATAAAAAGGATAAAAAAGCACGAAAATGGTGTATATAACAGGGGTGTATTTTCCTGCGATGTCTATTCTATTAAACAAAAAAATCTGTAGCGCAACAAGCACCATCATCATTACAAGGTCGGTAAAAATGTTTCTACTAATCATTTTTTATTGCTGCATCTAGCGTGTCTTGAATTTGTTTAAGTTCTAGTTTTTTTAAATTTCTTACTACGAAAACTTTCTGTAGATTCCCCATTTTTTGGTTCAATTCCACTGAAATGTCCCAATATCCGGTTTTAGAATCTACTTCGTATCCTGCAACTCTTCCTATCATCTTCCCTTGTGGAAAAATAGAGGATTTCCCATCAGTTACTACAGTGTCACCTACTTTTAATGGTACATATTTCGGGATGTCTGCCAAATGCATGGTTCTTGAATTGTCTCCTCTCCAAGTAAGCGTTCCAAAATATCCGCTATTTTTGAGGGCGGCATTAATTTTAATTTTATTCACACTCAAAATAGATTGAACAAGAGCATAGTTGTTGGTGGTGTTCACAACAATTCCCGCAATGCCATTAGGAGCAATTACGCCCATTTTAGGAAAAACACCATGTCTTTTTCCTCTGTCTATGGTAAAATAATTGTCTTTTCTGGTGATGCTATTATTCACAATGTCAGCATCAACAAAAGTGTAAATTTGTCCTCCACCTATAGTGTCGGTAATTCTTCTAAACTGAGGGTTTGCAGACTTGTCTTTACCATAAAGTTCTGACATGAGAGCTTTATTCTGTGCCGTTAAGTCTTCATTTATTTGCTTTAATTTTAGGTAGCTTGTTCCTTGGTCTATGTACCCTGATATCCAAGCATTGAATGCCGTGGTTTGTGCTGCTAGAAACGATTGTTGCATTGAATTTCTACTGAAAATCAATGTTACGGCTATTAACTGTAAGAAAAGAAAGAACAGAAATAATCCGTTCTTACTAAACAATCTAATCAAAAAACCCATTCTTACAGTGGTTTCTTATTATTATTTAATTAGGAAATTGAATTTATCCATATTTTTAAGTGCGATGCCCGTACCACGAACTACCGCTCTCAATGGATCTTCTGCTACGAAAACAGGTAAACCTGTTTTTTTGTGAAGTCTATCTGCTAATCCTCTCAATAGTGCACCACCACCAGCTAAATAAATACCTGTTTTGTAAATATCAGCCGCTAATTCTGGAGGTGTAAGAGAAAGAGTTTCCATTACAGCATCTTCTATTCTGATGATAGATTTATCTAGAGCTCTTGCGATTTCTTTATAGCCTACCATTATTTCTTTTGGTTTTCCTGTGATAAGGTCTCTACCTTGTACCGGAATGTCTTCTACATCTACATCTAGTTCTTCTACTGCAGAACCTACTTCTATTTTCACTCTTTCGGCAGTTCTTTCCCCGATGTATAAATTATGATGAGTTCTCAGGTAATAGGCAATATCATTGGTGAAAACGTCTCCTGCGATTTTTACAGATTTATCACAAACAATACCTCCAAGAGCTACCACTGCAATTTCTGTAGTACCACCACCTATGTCAATAATCATATTCCCTTCAGGTTTCTGTACATCTATACCTACACCAATCGCAGCAGCCATTGGTTCGTAGATTAATCTTACTTCTTTAGCGTTTACTTTTTGTGCAGAATCTCTTACTGCACGTTTTTCAACTTCTGTAATACCAGAAGGAATACAAATCACAATTCTAAGAGCTGGCTGAAAAAGTTTTCCTTTAATACCAGGAATTTGTTTAATAAATTCCTTGATCATATGCTCAGAAGCAGCAAAATCTGCGATTACCCCGTCTTTCAGAGGACGTACTGTTTTGATGTCTTCGTGAGTTTTTCCTTGCATGTGTTTAGCCTGTTCTCCTACGGCAATTGGTTTCCCAGAAGAACGCTCTATAGCTACGATTGACGGCTGGTCAATCACGATTTTATTATTGTGAATGATAAGTGTATTAGCTGTGCCTAAGTCTATCGCAATTTCTTGCGTGAACATATCAAATAACCCCATTTTTCTACTATAAATTTTAGTTTACAAAGATATAAATTTAAACGCATTCTAAATAGAGGAAAATAAAAAAAATAGTTAAAATTTTATTAAATTCTAAATGCTTATTGTATTTTTAAACTTTAAACTTTCAATTTTATTTTTACTTCTTTGAAAATTAAATAAAGTATTGATGATTTTTTAATTAAATTACAGTAAATCAGATGATTAAATTAATATCAGCAGAGGAGACTTATCCTGTAAGAAAAGCAGTTCTCAGAAAAGAGTTTCCAGATGAGCCGCATCAATTTAGTGGCGATTTAGATCCTGATACTTTTCATTTGGGCTATTTCGAAGAGAATGAAATAAAAGGCATAGTCACCATTATGAAAAATGGCAGTGTCGCTCAGCTAAGAGGGATGGCAGTTTCTGAAGACTGTCAAGGAAAAGGCTTCGGGAAAATGCTTATACAGAAAGCAGAAGATATTTTACGAAAGGACAAGATTTCTAAAATCTGGATGAACGCCAGAGAAAAAGCAGTTCCTTTTTATGAAAAATGCGGTTATAAAATAGAAGGCGAAATTTTCATCATAAAACCCATTGGTTTTCATTATTTGATGGCAAAATATTTTGATTGATATTATAAAACAAAAGCATATTCAAATTTAGAAGATATTTATCAGAATATTGATTAAATTTGCAGATTGATAATGAACGCTCACGTAAAGACATATAACACGCAGAATTTCACGGTTTTAAGCATTAGTTATGAGAAAGCTAATGCCGAAATCAGAAGTAAATTTGCTTTTTTTGATGAACACATCAAGAGTTTTGTGAATGAAATTCACGACAAAAAGCTGGGTGATGCCTTTGTGGTTTCTACTTGTAATCGCACCGAAATTTATACCACCACCAACAATTATATGTCTATTGCAGAGATGTATTGCAAGACTGTAGATGTAAGTTTGATGGATTTTATGCAGTTTGTGAATGTCATTAAAAACGAAGAAGCACTTAACCATCTTTTCCGAGTTTCTGCAGGTCTAGAAAGTCAAATTTTAGGAGATTTTGAAATCATTGGGCAGATTAAAAACGCATATCATCGTTTCAAAAAATACAGAAAATTTAGCAATCCTTATTTAGAAAGAGCCATCAACTTGGCCATTCAAATTTCTAAAAGAATCAAAAACGAAACAGGAATTTCAAACGGTGCTGCATCTGTTTCTTATGCCGCAGTTCATTATATTTTAAAAACTCAAACTCAAATTTCTGATAAAAATATTCTGCTTTTGGGTGTTGGCGAAATCGGACAAAATACTGTAGAAAATTTAGTAAAACACGTTTACAAACCAAAGGTTAAAATTGCTAACCGCTCTTTCGAAAAGGCAGAAAAAATTGCTGAAAAATATCACATCCCTCAAATTGCTTTTGACAATTTCGAGGATGAATTGAAATCTACAGACATCTTGATTGTAGCCACTGGTGCGCAAACACCAATCATCTTACCAAAACATTTCCCAAATGGCAAAGAAACTTTGGTGATTGATTTGTCTATTCCTAATAATGTGGACAAAAATGTAGCTGAGAACAAAGCCGTGAAATTGGTAGATATCGATGAGCTTTCTTCGCACATCGAAGAAACGATGGAGCAGCGCAAAAAAGAAATTCCAAAAGCAGAAGCCATTATTAAAGAAATGACCAAAGAATTTTTGGTTTGGGAGAAAAAGAGAAAATTTGCCCCAAATATTCATCAATTCAAATCGGCTTTAAAGAAAATTGAAGACCACGAAATGCATAATTTCCACAGAAAACACAAATATATAGATGTGGATGATATGAAACTAAGTGAAAAAATGATACAGAAAATCACCAATAGATTTGCAAAATATATTATCGAAAACCCTCTAAGAGCAGAAGAAATTACCAAACTAATGAACGAGATTTTGGTAGAGCAACCGAAAGAGGAATTTAATAAAAAGCATCAGTAGATTTTAGATTTACGATTTGGGATTTACAAATTTTCAAGAATTTAAATTTTTATCATGATTAAAATAGGCACCAGAAATTCGCCATTAGCAATGTGGCAAGCAAAAGAAGTAGAACAAAAATTACAAAATTTAGGTTATGAAACTTCATTGGTTCCCGTGCTTTCTTCTGGTGACAAAAACCTTAATCAACCGCTTTATTCTCTAGGAATTACGGGTGTTTTCACCAAAGATTTAGACATTGCTTTGCTCAATAATGAGATTGATATTGCGGTGCATTCTCTGAAAGATGTTCCTACACTTTTACCTCAAAATATAGAAATTTCAGCGGTTTTAGAAAGGGATTTTCCTCAAGATGTTTTGGTGAGAAAGTCTTCTTCAAAAAATAAAAATTTAGCAGAACTTAAAATCGCAACCAGCAGTTTGAGAAGACGTGCTTTCTGGCTCGAGCAATTTCCAAATACTGAATTTTCTGACATTAGAGGTAATGTACAAACTCGTTTGAAGAAATTAGAAGAAGGCGATTTTGATGCTACACTTTTTTCTTTGGCAGGAATTAAAAGAATGGAAATGAAACTCGATTTTGAATTTCTAGAATTTATGATTTCCGCACCTAGTCAAGGAGTTGTAGCGATTGCAAGTAGAATTAATGATGTTGAAACCAGAGAAATTTTACAGCAGATTAATCATAAAGAAACTCAAATTTGTGTAGAAATAGAACGCAATTTTCTACGAACTTTAGAAGGTGGCTGTACTGCGCCAATTGGTGCAATTGCAAAATTCGATGATAATAGAATTTATTTTAAAGGAAAATTAAGTTCTCTTGATGGGGCTAAAACGCTCAATTTAGTTGAAGAATTTAACTATAACAATTCTGAAAATTTCGGAGAGAAATTTGCTAAGGCTATTTTGGAAAACGGCGGACAAGAAATGATGAAGATTATAAAATCTGAAATAAAAAATTAAAGAGCCAATTTTCTTATGAAAATCCTTTTTACCAAAACAGGCATTGAAAATGAAGTTTCCAAAAAATTGGGAGCAGATTTAGCCTTTGATTTTCAGGATTTTATTAACATAAAACATCTCAAAACAAAACCATTTGATTTAAAGAATTATTCTCTGATTTTCAGCAGTGTAAATGCAGTGAAATCGTTCTTTAAAAATAAATTTGAACCTCACGAAAATTTCTTGAATCCTAGAAAGTTCAATAAAATATATACAGTAGGGTTTAAAACAAAATTAGAACTCAGAAAACAAGGTTTCGGAACGTTTAAAGTGACCAAACATGCTAGTGACTTGGCAGATTTTATTATTGATTACTGCCAAAAAGAAAAATTCCTTCACTTTTGTGGTGATTTGGCTTTAAATATTTTAGATGAAAAACTTCCTTTGCAAAATATTTCTTACAAAAAAGTTATCATCTACCAAACGAATTTGCTCTACCCGAAAATTTCTGAAAAATATGACGCGGTAGTTTTTTTTAGTCCGAGTGGAGTTCGTAGTTTTGCGAAGTTTAATTCTTTAGAAAATTTGAAAATCTTTTCTATCGGACAAACTACAGAAAAAGAACTGAAAAAATTCACCCAAAATAGAATTTTCACCAGTAAAGAAAGTAATTTAGAAGATTTGTTAAATATTATAAAGCAAAAAGCGGAAAGCTGATTGCAGAAAGCAATAAAATGATAAAAAACGACTTATATTTAAGAGCATTACGTGGCGAAACTGTAGAAAGACCACCAGTTTGGATGATGAGACAAGCCGGGAGATATTTGCCAGAATTTATCGCATTGCGTGATCAATACGATTTTTTTACCCGTTGTCAAACTCCAGAATTGGCAGCAGAGATTACGGTTCAGCCGATTAGAAGATTTCCGCTAGATGCAGCGATTTTATTTTCTGATATTTTGGTAGTTCCACAAGCAATGGGAATTGATTTCAAAATGAAAGAATCCGTTGGTCCTTGGTTAGACACACCCATCAGAACTTTAGAACAAGTTGAAAATCTGCAAGTTTCTGGTGCGGAAGAAAATCTGAAATACGTTTATGATGCCATCGAAATCACTTTACAAAAATTAGAAAACGAAATTCCTCTCATTGGTTTTGCAGGTTCACCTTGGACTTTGCTTTGCTACGCAGTAGAAGGAAAAGGCTCTAAATCTTTTGATATTGCGAAGTCATTTTGTTTTACTCAACCAGAAGCAGCGCATTTACTTTTACAAAAAATTACAGATGTAACCATTGCTTATCTTAAAAGAAAAGTAAAAAGTGGTGTTTCTGCGGTACAAATTTTTGATTCTTGGGGCGGAATGCTTTCTCCAGAAGATTATCAAGAGTTTTCTTGGAAATACATCAATCAAATTGTAGAAGCTCTAGCTCCTGAAACTCACGTTGTGGTTTTTGCTAAAGGTTGTTGGTACGCTTTAGAAGAAATGACAAAATCTAAAGTTTCTGCACTTGGAGTTGATTGGACGATTACTCCAGAATTGGCAAGAAAATTCACCAATAATTCTATTACACTTCAAGGGAATTTTGATCCTGCAAGATTGCATTCTTCACCAGAAGTGATTAGAAAAATGGTCCACGAAATGATAGATAGATTTGGCAAAGATAAATACATTGCCAATCTAGGACACGGAATTTTACCGAATATCCCAGTAGAAAACGCCGAAGCTTTTATAAGAGCGGTGGTGGAATATAAAAATTAAAACCAATAAAATATCTTTTATAATGAAAAAACTAATGCTATTAGTTGTGCTATTTATTGCACAAATTTCTTTTGCTCAGATAATTAATTTGGGTTCAAAATTTTATAAAGCTGAATTAACCATGAGCAATGGTGCTGTAAAAGAAGGTTATGCAGAACCTGTTTCAGTACATAAATCAAGTATTAATTTTAAGCCAACGAAAGATGGTAAAAAAGAAATAATTGAGCTAACAAAATTAGAAAAAGTTCACTATTATGATGAAAAAGAAGGTAGAGAAGCTATTGCTGAAAGGTTATTAGCTAATAATGGAGATTATAAATCAGAAGCGTTTTTATATTTAATTGAATTAGGAGAAATTTCTTTATATTCTCAAACTTCTGCGTTTTATATTATAACTAATAAGACAATGATTCGTAGAGAGGCAGACATTTCATATTTTTTTAGGTATAAAGATGAAAAAGATGTAACTCTAATAACTATGAAATTTGAAGGAGGAATTGGAATTCCAATAGGATTAAAAAAATTCACTAAAAAAGCCATTAAAGATTTCTTTTCTGACAAATGTCCCAAACTAGTGACGGCTTATGAAAATGATGAAATAAAATTCAAAAAGGATGTTTCTGTTTTCATTGATTATTACGAAAAGAATTGTAAATAATAAACTAAAAATCCTCAGAAATTTCTGAGGATTTTTGTTAATGCAAATAAAATAAGAGTCAATTATTTCACTTCGGTGATAAATTTTTCTTTCGGTTTTCTTACTTTCACTAGTTTTTCTAACCAGTCTTTTTCAGAATCTCTGTAACCCAAAGGTAAAAGTAAAACACTTCTCAATCCTTTTTCTCTCAACCCTAAAATTTCATCTACTTTTTCTGGGCTGAAACCTTCCATCGGAGTTGCATCTACACCTTCAAAAGCTGCTGCAATAATCGCAGCACCAAAAGCAATATAAGCTTGTTTTGCAGTGTGTACAAAATTTTCTTCTGCTGATTTTGGAACATAAGCATTTAAAAGAAAATTTCTGTAATTTTCCCAACCTTCATTAGTCCCACCACGTACTTCGTTGGTTAAATCAAACATATAATTGATTCTTTCGGCAGTGTAAGTATCCCAAGCTGCGAAAACTAAAACGTGCGAAGCATCTGCAACTTGTGGTTGATTGCTAGCCGCTTCTTTCAACTGGTTTTTCACTTCTTGATTGGTTACCACAAAAATCTCAAAAGGTTGTAAACCGCTAGAAGTAGGAGCAAGACGAGCAGCTTCTATAATTCTTTCTACTTTTTCTTCACTTACTTTTTCGCCATTCATTGCTTTTGCGGCGTATCTCCACTGTAATTTATCTAATAATTCCATTTTGTAAAAATTTTTCTGCAAAGTTAATACGTAAAACTACGTATTGTCATTGATTTATGTTAAGAAAGAGATAGAAAAAATGAACCAAGTATACTTGACAATCTTTTATTTATTCAACTCCAAAAGTGAGAAATAATATATGTTGAGAAAGGCACAGAAAAAATAATTAAAAATGTGATTTAAAATTCTAACCTATCTCTTTTACAATACCATTTAGGCATACAATAAGAAATTTCACAGTCTGAAAATAATATTTTTTCTTATTTTTCTTCATGAAATCTAAAGTCGTTAATCCATAAAATATAGGAACAACTTTTTGGGAAGATTTACATTTTGGGCAAACAGAAGTTTTATTTTCATCGTATTGACAGTACTTTTTGACAAAAATATTAATAGAGGTGTCTCCGCTTATTTTGATAAGAAAAAGATTTTTGTCGTAAAATTCATTGTTGATTGTAAATCGATAATCCCCATTTTCAATATTTGAGAATTTGAAATTTCCATCCATATCAGAGGTTGAAAAGTATTCTTTTTCAGAATTGATTTTTTTAAGTTTTATTTCAAATAGAATTCGGTCATACTTTCTATTAATGAGAGTATCTCGTACTTTTCCGCTTAAACTTTGAGCATAAGAAGTTATTGAGAATAGACTTAAAACAAAAATTAGAAGAGGTCTTTTCATTAGTTTTTATTCAACTCCAAAAGCGGTTCTATGTATTGTCTGTCATTACAAAGACGAGGAACTTTATTTTGTCCGCCCAGTTTTCCTCTAGATTCCATCCATTGGTAGAAAAGTTGAGGTTTTGCAGTGTGTATAATCGGCGGGTTAAGCGTCATATTGAGGTAACGTTTCGCTTCGTAATCAGAGTTTAATGATTTTAAAGTTTCGTCAAAAATTTTAGAAAATTCATCGAAATTAGTTGGATGTTTGGCAAACTCTAGCAACCATTCGTGTGCGCCAGATTTGCCTTCTCTCATAAAAACAGGAGCCCCTGTGTAATCTAGAATATGAGCTTCGGTAGCATCACAAGCTTTTTTGAGCGCAGTTTCTACATTGTCTATCATGAGTTCCTCGCCAAAAGCATTAATGTAATGTTTCGTTCTTCCAGAAATCTGAATTCTATGTGGAGAAAGCGAGGTAAACTTCACCGTATCACCGATTAAGTAACGCCAAAGTCCACCGTTGGTAGAGATTACTACAGCATAATTTTTCCCCAGTTCTACCTCTTCCAAAGGAATGGCTTGTAGATTATTTCTATCAAATTGCTCCATCGGAATAAATTCGTAGAAAATACCGTAATCTAGCATCAGAAGCATTTCATCACTGCCACTTCTGTCTTGAATGCCGAAGAATCCTTCGGAAGCGTTGTAAATTTCGTAGTAATTGATGTCTTTGCCTATGATTTTTCGATATTGCTCTTTGTAAGGTTTGAAACTAATACCACCGTGGAAGAAAACTTCTAAATTCGGGAAAACCTCTGAAATATTTCCCTTACCTGTTTCTATCAAAATTCTCTGAAGCAAAACCATCATCCAACTTGGTACGCCGGTTAAACTGCCTACATCTTGGTTTTTAACTTCAGAAACAATGGCTTTCAGTTTGGTTTCCCATTCAGACATTAATGAGGTTTTTTTGCTGGGAACGGTAGTAATTTCTATCCAAAAAGGTAAATTTTCTATTAAAATAGCAGATAAATCTCCGAACTTGGTGTTGAAACTCTCATAGAGTTCTGAGCTGCCTCCTAATCTTAAATTTTTGTTCAAGAAAAGTTGATTATCAGGATGGTTGTTGGCGTAAATAGAGATTAAATCTTTGCCCGCTTTGAAATGGCAATCTTCTAGACTTTCGTCAGAAATAGGGATGTATTTGCTTTTGGCATTGGTGGTTCCAGATGATTTGGCAAACTGACGAATTACACCTGGCCAAGAAACATCTTTGTGGCCTTGTCTTGCTTTTTCTATGTAAGGTTCGAATTCTTCGTAGTTGACGATGGGAACTTGTTGTTGAAAATCTCGATATGATGAGATGTCTTTGAAGCCGTATTTTTTTCCGTATTCTGTTTCGTCTGCATGGAAAAGCTGAGAAAAAAGCACCCCTTGTTGTGTTTCAATAGGATGATTCATAAAATTCTGAATTTGGTCTATTCTCTGTCGAATAAACCAATTAACTGCCATATTGAAAAGTGCCTTTGTTGCCATTGCTCAAATTTAATAAAAAAACCGAATGAGAGAAATGAAATGTGGCCTAAATTTTCTGAGTTGCATAATTAAAATTTGAGCTGAATATGCGCGAAGGATGGTAGTGAAAATCCTTTTTAAATTTTATGAGAGAGGAATAGTGATGGAAAATTTAAAAAGATTGTAACGGACAGCCTGACCTGAGGCGCTGGGAATGTGGCTGTGGAAGGGCGCGCCAAAATTTCAATTTTTTAAAAAATAAAAATCCGCTCTAAAAATTTAGAACGGATTGGGTATGTTTACTCAAAAAAAATTAACAAAATTCTTCGTAAGCTGCTTGTAAATTGGCAGCTATGGCACCAGCAGGATTTCCTTCGATGTGGTGTCTCTCTAGCATGTGCACCAATTCTCCGTCTTTGAAAAGTGCTACACAAGGTGAGCTAGGAGGAAATGGAGCGAAGTGTTTTCTAGCTTCTGCCACAGCTTCGGTGTCGAAACCTGCAAAAACAGTGGTTAAATGGTCTGGTTTTTTGTCACCAGTTAATGAATAAATTACGCCAGGTCTAGCTGCTCCTGCAGCACAACCGCAAACAGAATTTACCATAACTAGGGTAGTTCCTGATTGTTTAAGCGCTTCGTTTACTTGTTCAGGTGTGGTAAGGTCTTGGAAACCTTTATCTGTAAGTTCTGCCTTCATGGGCATTACTAATTCTGCTGGATACATAATATAATATTTAGTTTAAAGTTGATGAATTATTCGTCTGCAAATTTACTATTAAAATTTTAAAATTTCTATCTAAATATTTTATCAAAAGTATGCCAAAAATCTATTAAGACATTTTGACTCTTTTTAAAAAAAATTGCCAAAGATGTCTTTGGCAATTTTTGGGTAATTGTACTGAAAATTTAATTAAGATAATAATTTTTTTACCATTTCAGAGATTGATTTTCCGTCTGATTTTCCGGCTAAAGCTTTGGAAGCAGTTCCCATTACTTTTCCTAAATCTTTGATGGATTCTGCCCCTGTTTCTGCAATTATTTTTTTGATTTCGGCTTCTAATTCTTCTGCGGAAAGTTGGGCAGGTAAAAACTGCTCTATCACTTTCATTTGCGCAGCTTCTACTTCTGCCAAATCTGTTCTGTTTTGTGCAACAAATTGTTCGTAAGAATCTTTGCGCTGTTTAATCATTCTTTGCAAAATGGCAATTTCTTGTTCAGCAGAAACATCGGCTCCTTTGGCTTCAGTTTTTAGCAAAAGAATTTGAGATTTTACTGCTCTCAGAGAGTCTAGAGCCACTTTGTCTTTTTCTCTCATGGCGGTTTTAATCGCTTCGTTTATGGTAAGTTCTAATGACATTTTATTATGTTTAGGCTTTTAAGATTTAGTTGATAGCAATGATTAATCTACATCTTTGTTCAAAAATTTATTTTCTCTAAGGCTCACTGTCCCGTTGTTTTCAGAAAGAAAGCTAGAAATTTGCTGTTGAGAAGGGTTTTCTTGACCTATATTGATATTCTTTCTTTTGAATGCAGGAATGGTTTCGAACTCATTTTCGTTTTCTAAAACTTGGTAACGTGAGTTGAATTCTTTTAGCTTATTTCTTCTTTCCTGAACTTTATCTTGGGCAACATTTTTTTCAATAAATTTGAATTCTTCCTTTGCATAAGATTGAGGAGTTTCTGTTGGTTTTACTTCTTCCGTTACAGATTTGAAACTTGGTTTTATTTCATCTGCATCTTTGGTGAACGAAAAAGTAAATTCTACAGGTCTGTCTTGAACGAAAGTTTTAGTTTCTGTAACTTCAGGTGCTTTTTCCTCTACCTGAAACTTAATCTCTTCCTTTTTTTCTTCTACAAAAAAGCTAATTTCTTCTGATTTTGGTGTAATTTTCTTTTCTTCTGTTTCAAAAGTGAAAGACTGTGTTTCTATCACTTCTTCGTCATCAAAGTTGAAAAGTTCTAACACCCCAGATTCTTTTTCTTCTACTTCAAAGGTTTCTGTAAAACTTTCGATAATAGGATTTTCATCTTCGAAGAATTTTATTTCTTCTACCTTTTCTTGAACTGCAACTTCTTCTGAATCAAAACTTTGAAAAAATTGGTTGGTAGGGAAGTCTGGTTTTACTTGATCATTTTGGTCATCAAGAAGAAAAACGTTTTTACTTTCTCTTATTGAAGCATTTTCTTGTGGTTCATTTACAGCACTGCTTTTCCCAAATGGAGATTCTCTTCTAGGTCTATCTGTTGGTGTGTCTTCTAAAGAATACTTAATTTTTTCTGTAGGACCAGAGTACTTTTGATCTTCTGCAGAAAAACCTGTAGCGATTACTAAAACGCTGATGGCATCTCCCAATTCTGGGTCTGTTCCTACCCCAAAAATAATATCTGCAGTGTTGCCCGCTTCACGCTGAATGTGGTCATTGATGGTGCCAATTTCGTCCATGGTAGCTTCTTCGTTTCCACTTCTGATGAGGAGTAGAACGTTTTTAGCACCTGTGATTTTATTGTCATTCAATAACGGAGAGTCTAGAGCTTTTTTCACCGCTTCTTCTGCTTTGTTTTCACCAGAAGCAGTACCCGTTGACATTAATGCGGTTCCTGAATTTTGTAATACAGAACGCGCATCACGGAAGTCTATATTTACATCAAAATATCCCGTGATAACTTCAGCCATCCCTTTAGCAGCATTGGCAAGAACTTCATCTGCTTTAGCAAATCCAGATTTGAAACCTAAGTTTCCGAATTGCTGACGAAGTTTATCGTTATTAATTACAATCAAAGAATCTACATTGTTTCGAAGTTTTTCAAGGCCTAATTCTGCTTGTTCTAGTCTTCTTTTGCCTTCAAAACTGAATGGTACGGTTACAATACCAATGGTTAAAATGCCCATTTCTTTAGCAATTTTTGCGATAACAGGAGCAGCACCAGTACCCGTACCACCGCCCATACCTGCGGTAATGAAAACCATTTTGGTACTATGTGATAAGACTGCTTTTATTTCGTCTATGCTTTCTAGAGCAGATTTTTCGCCCACTTCTGGGTCAGCGCCAGCGCCAAGTCCTTCTGTAATGGTAGCACCTAGCTGAACCTTGGTAGAAATAGGATTGTTATCTAGAGTTTGTGCATCTGTATTACAAATGATAAAATCTACGCCATTTATTCCTTTCTCGTACATGTGTTTCAGTGCATTGTTACCACCGCCACCTACTCCGATAACTTTGATGATAGATGAAGTTCCCTTTGGTAAGTCAAATGAAAATCCTGTATTAAATGTGTTTTCCATATTTCTTGATGTAAATATTATTAAACTATTGTGGTTATGTTTTATTCTACTTCTTCGAAGAATTTTTTTACTTTTTCTAAAATGGTTTGTCCGAACGTCAGTTTGCTACCTTTCTTTTTTTCTGGCTGAAGTTTTGGCTCTTCTGTTGGCTGAGGTATCGTTTGTTCGATAATGGTTTCTGCCGTTTTTGGAGTTTCTTGTACAGGCTCTGGAGTAGGTGTTTCTTCTACATAATACTCTTCAGATTGTTTTTTATCTCTTATCTTCAAACTTTCCATTAATAAACCAATAGAAGTTGCAAATTCTGGAGATTTAAGATATTGGTTTTTATCATTGGCAATGTATTCATTAGCAAAACCAATTCTAGCATCAAAACCTGTAATATAATTGGCGAGTTGACGAAGATTTTTAAGATTAGAACCACCACCAGTGAGAACAATACCAGCGATGAGTTTTCTCTTTTGTTCGTAAGCTCCGTAAGCTTTTAGTTCTGTATTTACCATTTCTAGAATTTCTTCTACTCTTGCATTGATAATACTTGCCAAAGATTTCAGCGAAATTTCTTTGTCTGGTCTTCCGTGTAATCCCGGGATGGTAACATACGTAGAGTCTTTTTCTAAATCTGGAACCGCAGACCCGAATTTTACCTTCAATTGTTCTGCGTGTTTTTCTATGATAGAACAGCCTTCCTTGATGTCGTCTGTAATTATACCGCCACCATAAGGAATAACACAGGTATGACGAATAATATTGTCTTTGAAAATAGCAATATCTGTAGTACCACCACCTATATCTACAATGGCAACACCAGCTTCTTTTTCTTCTTTGGTAAGAACAGCTTCAGAAGAGGCGAGAGGTTCTAGTGTAAGCGCTTCCATTTCTAGACCCGCTTCTTTTACACATCTTGCAATATTTCTAATGCTTCCCATTTGCCCAACTACCACGTGGAAATTAGCTTCCAAACGCTTGCCGTGCATCCCGATTGGTTCTTGTATTTCGCCTTCAGAATCTACTTTGTATTCTTGCGGAAGAACGTGGATAATTTCTTCGCCAGGAAGCATAACTAATTTTTTCACTTGATCTTTCAGCGCTTCTATATCATCTTCGGTGATATAAGCTTCAGGATTTTCTCTCATGATATAATCAGAATGCTGTAAACTACGGATGTGTTTGCCTGCAATCCCGACGGTTACTTTTTTAATGGGTACGCCAGCAGATTTTTCCGCTTCTGAAATGGCAGCTGTAATAGAGCTAATGGTTTGAGAAATATTATTGACAATGCCTTTGTGCACTCCCAAACTTTTACTTTTCCCAACACCCAATACTTCTATTTTGCCATGCGAATTTTTTCTACCAACAATGGCTACTATTTTGGTAGTTCCTATATCTAGTCCTACTGAATAATCTTGTGTTTCCATATATTGCTGTTCTCTTTTTTTACTGTTTTTTTTCTTCTTTTTGTGCTGACTTTTTTTCTTTCTCTTTTTCTAAAGGTTTTTCTACAATTTCTTGAGGTTTATCTATGAATAGAGAATCTTCCTCAGGTTTGTAACCATCATTGAGTGTAGTTACAATTTGGTTGTCATATTTCACAGAAATTTTAGAATATTTCTCTGGATTTTGATTCACCAAAAATTTTTCTACAAAAGTCTTAAACCCTTTAATTTTAAATTCTATATTATTTAAATCTCCCAATTCTACTTTGTAAAGTCCTTCATTGGTAATGAGATTAAAATTGCCATTTTCTTTAGTAATTCCTGCAAAATAATTCTTGCAGAAACTGTCTTTGTCTATTTTGTCTATTAATTCTACTAGCTTTAGATATTCTTTTTTCTTCACATCACCCGAAACCAACATACACGGGTGCGAATAATTTTTAGAAATAGGGAACTCTACTCCTTTTTTATCTACATAAAATCCTTTACCACCATTATTTAACCTAAATGCAGGAACTCTCTGTAGAATGTCTAAATGCAGTTTTCCGTCTAAGCTCAGATAAACATTGGCACTATCTACAGCGGGCAGTTCATTAAGTTTTTTTTCTAAACTTGGGATGTCTATATCACCTACTTTTTTGGTAGTGTTGTATCTCTCTACAATGGTTTTGATGTCTTTCTCATCTACAAAATAAACGGGAGATTTATCCGACATTTTCACAGAAATATCATCCAAAGGTTTTTCGTTGAACCTCTTCAAAGAGAAGCTCAATAGAAATCCGAAGATGACTACCGTTACTAATATTTTAAGAATTCTCCACTTGTTTTTCATAATTGTGCTCCGAGTTTCGTGTCGCGAGTTCCGAGTTTTTATATATTATTTATCTCCTAGCCAGTTCATAATTGGGTCATATAAAGTGTCTATGTTTCCTGCACCTACCGTTAATAAAATATCAAAATCTTTTTCTTTAATTTTTTCAAAAGCTTGGCTTAAACTACAAACTTCCTTTTTTTCTATTTTTACTTTTTCTAATAACCAATCAGAAGTGATTCCTTCGAAATCTTTCTGCAATTCTCTCGCAGGATAAATGTCTAAAAGCAATAATTCATCTGCTGCGTCTAAACTTTCTGCAAAACCTTCTGCAAAATCTCTGGTTCTGCTGAATAAATGTGGCTGAAACACCACCAAAAGTCTTTTACCAGGATTAAATGTTCTGATAGAACCAATCACTGCATTTAATTCGGTAGGATGGTGCGCATAATCATCTACATAGATTTTCCCATTGGCGAAACTATGTTTCGTATATCTTCTTTTAATTCCTTTGAAGGTTGAAATCCCATTTCTAATGGTTTCAAAATCAGCGCCTAAGCTGTGTAAAACAGCAATGGCGGCTGTAGCGTTTTCTACATTATGAATTCCTGGGATTTCCCAAGAAAATTCTTCTATTTTTCCGTCATAATTAAAATCAAAAAACATTTTTTCTCCTTCTATTCTTAAGTTGTCAGAATAGAAATCTGCCTCTTCGTTTACCGCATATGTTTTACAAGGTCTGCCAATTTTCACCCCTTTTCTCACAAAAAGTTGGTCATTTTCTGGCACTAAATCTGCAAAATCTCTGAAGCCTTGTTCTATGGTTTCGGTGTCTCCATAAATATCAAGATGATCAGCATCTATAGAAGTTACAATCGCCCAATCTGGTGAAAGATTGAGGAAGCTTCTATCATATTCATCAGCTTCTAGCACAGAAATCTCGGTGCCGTTGTAGATGAAATTTGATTTATAATTTTCTGCAATACCGCCCAAAAACCCTGAAAAAGGAAGATTAGCAACTTTGCAAAGATGGGCAACCAAACTAGAGGTAGTGGTTTTTCCGTGCGTTCCTGCTACTGAGATACATTCTGTATTTTCGGTAATTAATCCTAAAACTTTGGCACGTTTTAAAACTTCAAAACCATTTTGATTGAAATAATCTAAAATTCCTAAAACTTTAATTGCAGGAGTGTAAATGACTAAAGTATTTTCATTGTTTAGTTCATTAATTTTTTCATTAACAACATCTTCAAAACTGATAGAAATTCCTTCTTTTTGAAGTTCTGTCGTCAATTTGGTTTCTGTTTTATCATAACCCAAAACATTCTTACCAGCAGCGTGGAAATACCTTGCCAAAGCAGACATCCCGATGCCACCGATACCTACGAAGTAGAAATTGTTGTATGTGTTTAGGTTTTGCATTTTTTTTAAATTTTATCTATTAATTAATATTAATCTTACAATAAACCAAAATATAACTCCAATGATAGAGCATATAAATACGTTTTTTCCGCTTTTTCTGTCTTCTGTTCCAAAACCATAAATGGTTTCTCCATTTGGAAGCGTCTTTTTATAATTCATTAAATAAAGACCAATAAAAATTCCAATTAGTCCTCCTAAAACTGAAAATAAATAACCAATGTAGATTAACCATTTAGGACTAGCTTCTTCGGTTTTCAAATCATCAATTCTTCTCTTATTTATTGCTTTTATAAGGTCAAGGTTAACTTCTTTTCCCCTTTCTTTTAATATTTTTTGAGCGAGCAAATAGTCAAACTTGTTCCATTCTTCACTCTTTAATACAATTTCAATTAATTCTTCATCAGAAAATTCAAAAAGATAATAGTCTTTATTTACATTATCTAAACTTTTGGAAATTAAATCTTCTTCTAATTCTTCAACTTTTTTAAAATTTGCTCTTTCAATTTTTAAGGCAAATTGTTTGGTGTTGTCGTCATTTCCAAAAGTAGAATCTAACCTTGATGAATTGTCACTTAAAATAAAATCAATCCTATGCTCTTTCAATATTTCTATTAAATCCAAAGCATCATCTTTAAAAATGAATTTTCTATATGTAGCAAAATTATCCTCCATTTAAAGACCAGATTATTTTAATTCTTTAATTATTTCATTTACAATGTCTTCCGAAGCTTTTGGTTTGGCAAAAAACTTCAAATTCTGTGACATTTCTTTTCTTACTGTTTCATTTTCACAAATTTCAGAAAGCGTGTTCCAAAATTTTTCTTTCATTTCGGTGTCTTTCACCATTCTAGCTGCATTTTTTTCAACCAAAGTCATTGCATTTTTGGTCTGGTGGTCTTCTGCTGCAAACGGAAAAGGAACTAATAAAACTGGCTTTTTCGCCACAGCCAATTCCGAAATCGCAATGGCTCCAGCTCTAGAAACAATTACATCTGCTGCAGAATAAGCTGTTGCCATATCAGAAATGAATTCCTTGATTTGGATGGAAGCTGGATGTTGGATGCTGGATGAAATTTCAGCAAAATCTAATTTTCCTGTTTGCCAAATCAGTTGATATCCTTTTTCTTTTAGTTTTTCTAAGTTTTCTTTCCAGCCGTTGTTCAGCGTTCTAGAACCTAACGAACCGCCTACCGAAAGTATCGTTAATTTATCTTTTTCTAAACCTAATTTTTCTTTTGCTAAGCCACTGTCAATTAAATCAGTAATCAAATTTTCACGAATAGGATTTCCTAAAAAATGAACTTTTGAATTCGGGAAAAATTTTTCCATTTCTGGATAGGCAGTGAAAACAGCTCTTGCTTTCTTTCCGTTGAAAATATTGGTTTTGCCTGGCAATGAATTCTGCTCTTGAATAAAAGTAGGAATTCCCATTTTTGCAGCAATAAATAAAGCTGGTCCACTTGCAAAACCACCAGTTCCTACAGCGAAATCTGGTTTAAATTCTTTAATTGCTTTTTTAGCTTTAATTAAACTTGAAATCAATTTGAATGGCAAACCGATGTTTTTCAGTAAATTACCTCTGTCAAATCCCGCAATGTTCAATCCTATGATTTTGAATCCTGCTTGCGGCACTTTTTCCATCTCCATTTTTCCATTAGCACCAATGAACAAAAATTCTGCATCAGGGAAACGTTTTTTAATTTCCTGTGCAATGGCAACCGCTGGGAAGATGTGACCACCTGTTCCACCGCCGCTCATTAATACGCGAATTGCTTTTGGCTTTTGGCTACTTGTTTTTTGTTCTAAATTGTTTGACATTTTTATTTTTTTATGATTAATGAATGATAAGTGATGCTTGGTTTTATAGTTGCTTTTTTATCATTCATCAATTATTATTCATCATTTATATTTACGCTATATCATTTATTTCTTCAATATTTTGTTTTTTGCCCATTCCTTCTTCATCAAAAACTTGAATTCTAGAGCTTACATTTAAGATGATTCCTAACTGCAAATAGGTAACTAACATAGAGGTTCCTCCATAACTTATCAGCGGTAATGGCTGTCCTGTTACAGGAATTAGATTAACCGCAACTGCAATATTAACCGCCAATTGTATAAAAATCATAATTCCTAAACTTAGCACCAGTAAACTCCCAAAAAATGCAGGCATTTTGCTGGCTATCATTACAATCCTGATCATCATTATAAGATATAAGGTGATGAGGAAAAATGCCCCAATAAAACCATATTCTTCTACTATGATGGCAAAAATAAAATCCGATGCAGACTGTGGAAGCATTTGTTTCAATGCAGATTTCCCAGGTCCTTGTCCGGTAATTCCACCATGAACGATGGCAGCTTTTGCTTGGTTGACCTGATAGTTTTTGGCTTTTACACTTTCGTCCTCTATTTCTGAGGTTTTCTTAGAATTGGTAAAGGTTTCTATTCGGCTCATCCAAGTGTGTACACGTGAGCTACCGATTAAGTCTGTTTTAAGGGCTAAAAACAAAAATATTCCTATAAAAACAGTAGAAATCCCTAAAAATCCCAAAATATATTTTAAAGACAATTGCCCGATTACCATTACGATTAAAGAAACCATCAAAATCATTAAAGCAGTAGAACCGTTATCTTTTGCAACCAATCCAAACACCAATAAAACCGGTCCGAAAATGTAAAAAATGTTTTCTATAGGTAGTCTTTCTCTAGTAATTCTCTTGGTTAGATATCTACATAAGTAAATAATCAACATTAAATAAGCAAAACTAGAAGGCTGAAATGAAATAGGCGTGCCTGGGATTTTCAACCATCGCGAAGCAGAAGCTCCGTCTATTTTCTGGCCTGCAAACATGGTGATTACCAGTAGAATAACCATAATCCCAAGAAGGATGCTGCTCAGTTTACCGATGTGTTCGTATTTGAAAGCTCCCGCAATAAATCTCATAATTCCTAGACCAAGAAATACAAAAATCATATGCTTCACAACGTGACCAGTAGTGGTACCATTGTGAACAATGTATTCTAGATTAGAACTAGCCGAATACACGGGAAATACAGAGAATAAGGAGATTAAAATAATCACCATCCAAAGTACTTTGTCGCCTTTTAGCAGTTCAAATTTGCTTTCTTGTTCTTCCATTCTTTTACTATTTGCCTTCGGCTTTTAGCTTTTTAAAACTTCTTCTTTAAATAATTTTCCTCTATGCTCGTAATTATCAAATAAATCAAAACTTGCACAGCAAGGAGAAAGTAGCACAGCATCTCCTTTTTCAGCGATAGATTTAGCTGCTTTTACTGCATCTTCTACACTAGCAGTATCTATGATAACTTCTTTTTTGTCTTTGAAAAAATTGATGATTTTAGAATTGTCTAGTCCCATACAAATGATGGCTTTTACTTTCTTTTTTACCAATTCTTCTATTTCGGTATAGTCATTTCCCTTGTCTTTTCCGCCTACAATCCAGACTGTTGGTTGCTTCATACTTTCTAATGCGTAGTAAGTAGCGTTTACGTTGGTTGCTTTGCTGTCGTTAATGTATTTTACACCGTTTATTTCTGCAAAATTCTCTAATCTGTGCTCCACTGCTTGAAAAGTCATTAACGAATGTCTAATGCTTTCATTGCTGATATTCAATAATTTACCAGCGATGGAAGCGGCTAAGCTGTTGGCTACATTGTGAGTTCCCATGATAGAAAGTTCATCTATTCTCATAGAAAACTCGTCTTGTAGTTTTACATATAATTTTTCTCCTTCGGTATAACCTCCTTCATTTAGTTTTTCTTTCATTGAGAAAGGAATTTGCTTCACTCTCAAATCCAATTTTTGAAGCAATTTCTGACTCATTTCATCATCTTTATTATAAATGAAATAATTGTCGTTTTCTTGGTTCTCGGCTATTCTGAATTTTGCTAAAGCATATTCTTCATAGTTGTAATTGTATTGGTCTAAATGATCTGGACTCAAATTCAATAATAATGAAATATAAGGTCTAAAATTCTGAATATCATCTAATTGAAAACTACTTACTTCCAAAACATAATAGTCATAATTTTCTTTGGCAACTTGTAATGCAAAGCTTTTACCTATGTTTCCTCCCAAACCTACATTCATATTATCATTTTTCAAAATATGATAAATAAGCGAAGTAGTGGTGGTTTTTCCGTTACTTCCGGTAATAGCAATAATCTTAGCATCGGTAAATTCTGCCCCAAATTCAATCTCAGAAGAAAGTCTGATTCCTTTAGCTTTAATTTTTTGCACCAATTCTGCTTTTTTAGGAATACCTGGAGATTTAATTACCCAATCTGCTGCCAGAATTCTTTCCTCATCGTGGTTTTTCTCCTCAAATTCAATAGTGTTTTCCTCTAAAATCTTTTTGTAATTCTCCTTAATTTCTCCCATATCTGAAAGAAAAACATCTAGACCTTTGGTTTTAGCTAAAATAGCAGCTCCCACACCGCTTTCGCCACCACCTAGAATTACAACTTTTAAATTTTCTTTGCTCATATTTGTTTTTGTTTGAAATGGTTTGATGTAGTTTGATGTTATCTTTTCAAATTTCATCTTCCAAACATTTTAGTTTTTTTGTTATCTTATCTTTAGCGTAATTAAACAGATAATGGCAAGCATTACCCCAAGAATAATCATTCTGTTTACAATTTTACTCTCGTGGAAACCATCTAATTGGTAATGATGGTGCAGTGGAGACATCTTAAACAATCTGTTATTCTGAGCGTATTCTATGCCATATTTTCTTTTTCTATATTTAAAAACTGCTACCTGAAGCATTACGGATAAATTTTCGATGAGGAAAATGCCACAAAGTACAGGGATTAGTAATTCTTTTCTTAGGATAATTGCCAAAACTGCTATTACTCCGCCCAACATTAAGCTACCTGTATCTCCCATAAAAACTTGTGCAGGATAAGTATTGTACCAAAAGAAACCGATAGTTGCCCCAATAAGTGCAACGGTAAAAATGGTGGTTTCTCCCATATTGGGTAAGAACATAATATTCAGATAATCTGCGAAAATAATGTTCCCAGAGAGATAGGCAAATAAAGCTAAGGTTCCTAGAATAATCACACTGGTTCCGGAAGCTAGCCCATCTATTCCGTCTGTAATATTGGCACCGTTTGAAACGGCGGTTACTATAAAAATCACCAATGGAATAAATACAAACCAAGCCCATTCATTTTGTTGTTCTTCATCCATCCAAAATAGAATTTTGCTATAATCAAATTCATTATTTTTCATGAAAGGAACCGTAGAAATAGTTTCTTTTTGAGGAGGAGCAAAGTTTTGAGCTACATTATTTCTATTGACTACTTGTGCATCTGCATATTTTCTTTTGATGGTAATATCAGGATGAAAATACATAGTTACCCCTACAATTAGCCCTAAACCAACCTGACCAATTATTTTAAATACTCCACTTAGGCCATCTTTATTTTTCTTAATTTTTTTAAGATAATCATCAATAAACCCAATTCCACCCATCCAAATCATAGAGACCAATAACAAAACTATGTATACATTGGTGATTCTCGTAAACAATAAAACAGGGATTATTGTAGCAACAATAATAATGAAACCACCCATGGTAGGAGTTCCTTCTTTTTGTTTTTGTCCTTCTAGTCCAAGGTCTCTTACCAATTCGCCCATTTGCTTATTTCTAAGAAAATTGATGATTTTCTTACCATAAACAAGTGCGATAAGCAAAGATAATAACACGGCCATTGCAGCACGAAATGAGATGTATTTCAGTAAATGCAATCCCGGAATGTCTATTCCGTGGTTGGTAAGGTATTGGTATAGGTAGTATAGCATAATTTTATCATTTTAGATTTTAGATTTCGGATTTTAAATGTTAAAAAACAATAAAAATCTTAATCAAAAATTATTTGCTCATCAATTTATATAATTCTATAATCGTTTCTTTGTCATCAAAATGGTGTTTTACGCCATTAATTTCTTGATACGTTTCGTGGCCTTTTCCAGCAACGAGAACAATGTCTTTGGGTTCGGCGAATTTTATCGCCATTTTTATCGCTTCTTTTCTATCAGGAATTACCGTGAATTTGCTGAAATTCTGCGGTTCTACTCCTGCTTCAATCTCTTTAATAATTTCCGTAGGATTTTCCGTTCTGGGATTATCTGTAGTTATGATGGACAACGTAGATTTTCTAGTTGCAATTTTACCCATTTCTGGTCTCTTGTCGTGGTCTCTGTCTCCTCCACAACCGAAAACGGTAATTAATCTTTCATTTTTTGTACGGATTTCGTTGATGGAATCCAAAACATTTTCCAAAGCATCTGGAGTGTGAGCGTAATCTACCACGAAGAAAATCCCGCCATCAGATTTCAAAGTTTCAAATCTTCCATTTACTCTTTTTAAGGTAGAAATTGATTGTAAAACCTCTTCTTCATTAAAACCTAATTCTACTGCGATGGCAAAAGCCAACAACAAATTATAAACATTGAATTTCCCTGTTAAAGTGGTCCAAAATTCTTTTCCATTAAAATTCAAAAGCATTCCGTTGAAGTCAACTTCCAAAACTTTGCCGTGATAATCTGCCAATGTTTTCAAAGCGTAAGTTTTTTTCTTTGCTTTGGTATTTTGAAGCATTACATTACCGTTTTTGTCATCTACATTGGTGATGGCAACGGCTGTTTCTGGCAATTCGTCAAAAAATCTTTTTTTGGTTTTAAGATATTCTTCAAACGTTTTATGATAATCGAGATGGTCATGGGTAAGATTGGTAAAACCAGCCATCGCAAAATGCAACCCTTCAATTCTGTCTTGGTGAATTCCGTGTGAAGAAACTTCCATAAAAGCAAATTCACAACCTTTTTCTACTGCTTTTGCCAACATTTGATTCAAGCGAATAACATCTGGCGTAGTGTGGGTAGAAGGGATAACCTCGTCACCAATTCTATATTCTACGGTAGAAATTAATGCACTTTGATAGCCTAAATTTTTGAAAATATCAAAAAGTAGAGTCGAAGCTGTAGTTTTTCCATTAGTTCCTGTTACACCAATCAATTTCAAATTCTCTGAAGGATTTCCATAGAAGTTGGAAGCTAATTTTCCTAAAGTTTTAGAAGAATTTTTAACTTGAATGTAATTGATGTCTTCTGTTAAATTTTCTGGTAAAACTTCACAAACGATGGTTTTTGCACCTTTTTCAATCGCTGAATTAATATAAGAATGTCCATCTGAAACCGTTCCTTTGATGGCAATATACAGCGAACCTTCGGTAACTTTTCTGCTATCGAAAACGAGTTCTGAAACTTCTGAATCGAAATTGCCAAAAGTTTCTAAAACTGGGATTTTATGTAATAATTCTCGTAAAATCATTTTTATTTGAATATCAAATACAAAAAAGTTATGAATAAACCTATGAGTAAAAAGTAACTTTGAAAGATTCTTAAATTATTCATCGGATTATCTTCTTTTTTTTCTTTTTCCTTTTCTAATCTTAATTTTAAATAAACCAAACCCATCATTATTAATGGTGCTATTGGATAATATTTTTCCATATTAGTTTTGTAATTCTAAATATATTCTCTGGTTTTTATGAATTACACTACCTTCTTCGGGAAATTGGTTTCTAATTTTTCCTACGCCTTTGTAATCTACTCTGTATCCTTGGTTTTCTAATTGCGGAATAACATTTTTACCCATTAATCCTTTTAGATTGGGTAAAACACCGCTTTTCACCTCTACTTTTACATTAGGTTGCATCATTTTTCTAAGGTCTACTTTTTTATTCGCAAGCATCTCTTTTTCAATGTTTAAAGGTGTTTTTAGGAATACTTTTCCTGCTATTTCTTTAAAAATTGGCGCTGCCACTTTAGCTCCTGAATAACCAATGGATGTATTCGGTTGATTAATCATTACGTAACAAGTGTATTTAGGATTGTCTGCTGGGAAAAACCCTGCAAACGCAGCTTGGTATTTACCTGAACTTTTCCAATATTCAAATCTTGCAGTACCTGTTTTTCCTGCCAGTTTTATGTTAGGAGTATAAATACTTTTGGCGGTACCTTTTTCTACTGTTTTGGTGAGCATCTTGGTCATTAATTCTATGGCTTCAGTTGATGCCATTTTATCTACCAAAACTTCAGGTTCTGCTTGATATTCTATTTTTCCATCATTGACAATTTTTTCTATAAACAGAGGTTTTACCATTTTGCCTTTATTGGCAATCCCGTTGTAGAAAGTGGTGAGCTGCAAAATGCTGAATCTAGAAGAATAGCCGTATGCAAGTGAAGCTAATGCTCCTTTGCTCCATTTCTTATTTTCTGGAGTAACAATAGATGGTGCTGCAATACCCGGAAGTTCTATCTGCATTTTATCAAAAAGTTTCCATTTTTTAAAATGTTTTATAAAAACTTGTGGGTCGTTGCCATAATATTTGGTAATGAGTTTAGAAGCGCCCACGTTACTAGACTCTGCTAATACATCACTAATGTCATAAATCCCGTTTCCTTTAACATGAGAATCAGACATTGCTAAATCAAAATATCTCCATTTTCCGTTTCCTACATTTACAGTGGTGCTCTCATCTATAAAGCCGTCATCCATTGCCGCAAGAAGAGATACCGTTTTGAAAGTAGAACCAGGTTCAGTAGCATCTTTTAAAGAATAATTATAAGCGTCTACATATTTTACGTCATCATCTTGCCCTTCTTTTCTAAGATTCACCATTGCTCTTATCTTACCTGTTTCTGTTTCCATGACCAACACAGAACCGTGGTCTGCTTCGAAATGAATAAGTTGTTTTTCTAATGCAGAGTGAGCAATATCTTGAATTCTTAAATCAATGGTGGTGTAAACATCTTTACCATCTATAGGTTCTTTTACTTTCCAATAATCAATAGGCTTCCATTGAGATGAGTTCACTCTTTGCTCGTATCTAGTGCCATCAGTACCAGATAGATATTTGCTAAAAGCGCCTTCTAAACCAGACTTGCCTATCTCGTTGTCCATTCCTATAGTTCCAGAGCCAATTTGTGCGGTTGCCAATTCTCTCTTATAGTTTCTTTCAATAATTAAGCAACGGTTTTTCTTAAATTTCCCTGTTTTTTTGTCTTCTTTACTGAAGATGGGAAATTTTTTAATTCTATCATATTGGTCGAAATCTAGACCTCTGACCAAAGAAAAATATTGATTGTTTTTGTTTTTTTGTTCATCAAACATCTTTCTGTAATATGCTCTAGATTTTCCAAACATTTTGCTCAAAGAATCGGTCAAACTTCCAATTTTATTGGTATAGGTGGTGTCTTTGATGGTTTTGAAATCCACATAGATGTCATACCTCATTACAGTGGTGGCTAAGATAGAGCCATCTGCGGCAAAAAGATTGCCTCTGGCTGCTTTTAATTTGGCTTCTCTATAGTTGTTGCTGATGAAGTTTTTCTCAATGTCATCTACATTGTTATGCTGTAGGTAGAAAATTCTTCCTAAGAAAACTACAAATACGATGAAAGCTACCCCTGCAAAAAGGTAACCCCATTTCAACGCTTTAGCACGTTTAGAATCGTATTCATTATTTTTCGCTGTCATTTTCTATACTATCTAATTTTATTAAAAGTTTATGTGGATGATTTTCTAAAGAAACCAGAGAATCTCCCTCCATTTCTTTGCTGAGCTCAGACTCCATTTTTACTTTAATCAGCCTGCTTTGTGCATAAGCATTTCTAGATTTATATTCCTCAGCTTGTTCTTTTAATTGGTTCACTCTTTCTATTTTTTGACTCACCAAGTGGTTGCTGTATATCATCACCATCATCAGTGCAAAAATGAGCAAGAAGTATTTGTAGTGAACTTTAACTTCATCACGATTCAAGAAATTCCCTTTTACAATGTCTATAAAAGTGAGTTTCTTCTTGGGTTTATTATATGTTGCTCTTTTTGCCACTTTTTTATCAATCTTTTTAATTGAGAAATCACTTATCAATCATCACTTTTCACTTATACTTTAATTCCTACTCTCATTTTAGCACTTCTAGCACGAGAATTTTGCTCTACTTCTTCTACGGTTGGGATGATGGCCTTGCTTTTTAACAATTCAAAAGCTTTGGTGTAATTTCCATAAATGTCTCTTTGAGGCTCACCTTCGAACATTCCGTTTTTTAAAAAACGTTTTACCAATCGATCTTCTAAAGAGTGATAAGAAATAATGACCAAACGACCGTCCTTTTTCAAAACATTGAAAGATTGCTGAAGCATTTCTTTCAATACATCCAATTCCTGATTTACCTCTATTCTTATCGCCTGAAAAACCTGGGCAAAGAATTTGTTTTGTTTAAACTGAGGAATATAACTAAAGATTTTTTTAAGATCTTCTGTGGTATTTATTTTTTTATTTTTTCTGTAATGCACTATTTCTCTTGCTAACTTTCTGGCTTCTCTCAACTCTCCATAGTAATAAAAAAGGTCTGCCAATTGCTCTTCTTCATAATCATTAATCACTTTTTTGGCGTCTAAATTTTGCAAAACATTCATCCTCATGTCTAGCGGAGCGTCACTTCTGGTAGAAAAACCACGTTCTGCAGCATCAAACTGATGAGAAGAAACACCCAAATCTCCCAAAACACCGTCTACACTAGAAATCCCGTACATTAACAAAGAATTTTCTAAAAATCTAAAATTCTGATTGATGAGCGTAAATCTTTCATCATCGATTGTGTTATTTAGAGCGTCTAAGTCTTGGTCGAAGCTATATAATTTGCCTTTGTCTGAGAGTCTTTTTAAGATTTCTCTAGAGTGACCGCCTCCTCCGAAAGTTACATCTACGTAAATTCCGTCTGGATTGGTAATGAGAGCATCTATGCTTTCGTGTAATAAAACAGGATTGTGGTACATCTAGAGTTATAGGTTTAATGTTCAAAAAATTTTACAGAAGGTCATCAAAACTAATGTTTCCCATCACGTCCTCAGTAAGAGCCCCAAAATCTGCTTCATTGGTTGCAATTACTTTTTCGTAGGCATCTTTATCCCAAATTTCAAAAAGTTCGCCAGCACCAGAAATTACAATTTCTTTGTTGAGGTTAGCAAATAGTTTCAAGTCTTTTGGGATTAAAATTCTCTCAGAAGAGTCTAGCTCTACATTTTTTACCCCTGCGGTAAACATTCTGATGAAATCTGCATTTTTTTTAACAAATCGGTTAAGGCCATTTACTTTTTTCATCAGGTTCTCCCAAGGCTTCATAGGATAAACTTCTAAGCAATTCTGAAACACAGAACGCTTTACTATAAAGTTCTTATCGCCAGAACTTTGCAGTAATTTAACCAATGACGAAGGAAGCTTTAATCTGCCTTTGTCATCAATCTTGCACTCATATGTTTCGTAAAAGTTCATCATTTGGAGCAAATTTATATATTATTTTCTAAAATTTCCCACTTTTTCCCACTTTTATAGTTAATGTTGATAACTTTTTATGAATCATCCTAAATAGACTTAATAGATTGATAGTAAAATACTTAGTTTGATAATTGATTGGTCAACTCATTGGTTTTCAAAAAATAGAAGCTTTAAATAAAAAATGAAAAGATTAGCATTAAATAAACATTCAATTAATCTTAAATTTTGTATTTTTGCGAGATACACGTCATTTTATGATATTTAGTACAAAAAAAGAAAAAAAATACACCTATTTAGAAAGCGGAGAAGGGCATCCTTTAGTTCTGTTACATGGTTTGATGGGAGGCTTAAGTAATTTTGAAAAAACCATTTCTTATTTTTCAAGCAGAGGATTTAGAGTGTTTGTTCCGCAACTTCCTATCTATGATTTACCTATCCTAAATACTAACCTGAATAGTATTGCAAAATTTGTAGCCAGATTTATTGAAGATAAAATTGGTGAAAAAGTAACATTGGTAGGTAATTCTATGGGAGGGCATATAGGTCTTATTCTTACACTAGCACATCCAGAATTGGTGCATTCTCTTGTGCTAACTGGTAGCTCTGGTTTGTACGAAAGAAGTTTTGGCGAAACTTTCCCAAGAAGAGGCGATAGAGATTATATTAAGAAAAAAACCGAAGAAGTTTTTTATAATCCCGAAGTAGCTACAGAAGAATTAATTGACGAAGTTTTCGGAGTGGTGAATGATAGAATGAAGGGAATAAAAACAGTATTATTGGCCAAAAGTGCAATTAAACACAATATGCTACACGATTTGCCGAAAATTAAACAACCAACTTGTATTATTTGGGGAAAACAAGATGGAGTAACGCCTCCAGATGTAGCAGAAGAAATGGATAAACAAATCCCTAACTCTGATTTGTTTTGGATAGACGAATGCGGGCATGCTGCGATGATGGAAAAGCCAGAAGAATTCAATGAAATTCTTTACCAGTGGTTGAAAGATAAGGTATAAAATTTTTAATTGAGATATTCTCGCAGATTTGGCAGATTTGGCAGGTTTTCTTAATCGGCTCTTCTGTTAAATATGCGAGATTTTTTATAAAGAAACAATATGCAAATTAAAACAGCAATTTTTGTAAAATCTAGCGGAAAATGGCAAGAATGCCCAGAGCCTGAAATCCCTGAATATGCATTTATTGGGAGAAGTAATGTAGGGAAATCTTCGCTCATTAATGCGATGATGAATCATAAAGATTTAGCAAAAACATCACAAACCCCTGGTAAAACGCAACTCATCAATCATTTTTTAGTCAATGAAAATTGGTATCTTACCGATTTACCAGGATACGGTTATGCCAAGGTTTCTAAAAGTCTAAGAAAAGATTTTGAAAAACTCATCACCAATTATATTCTCAATCGAAAAAACTTGGTCAATCTTTTTGTTTTAATTGACATAAGACATACTCCGCAAAAAATAGACCTAGAATTTATGGAATGGTGCGGTGAAAACGGCGTTCCTTTTTCTATTGTGTTCACCAAATTAGACAAATTAAAACCGGGTGCTGCGGATAGAAATGTAGAAATCTATAAAGCCAAACTGCTAGAAACGTGGGAAGAATTGCCAGATATTTACATCACCTCTGCTGAAAAAAAAGTAGGGGGTGAAGAAATTCTAAAATTTGTAGAAAAAACCAATGATTATTTGGTGAAAAATAAAGTGAAGTTTCAATAATGAAAGATATTGTTTGGAAAATTAAATCTTTTAAAGAGTTGTCTTCCCAAGAATTGTACGCCATTTTGAAGGTGAGACAAGAGGTTTTCATTGTAGAACAGACTTGTTTTTACCTTGATGCAGACAGTTATGACCAAAAAGCACTTCACCTTTGGGCGGAAAAAGAAGGCCAAATAGTAGCCTATTGTAGAATTTTCAATGAAGGAATAAAATATCCCGAAACCTCTATTGGCAGAGTGCTTACACATCCCAGCGCTAGAAATTTGAGTTTAGGAAAAACACTCATGAGTTTTGCTTTACAAGCGATAGAAACCCAATTTAAGACACGAAAATGCAGGATTTCTGCCCAAGATTATTTATTAAAATTTTATTCTAGTTTTGGTTTTACAGATACGGGCAAAAAATACTTAGAAGACGATATACCACATACAGAAATGGTGAGAAATTAAATTCTCACCATTTTTAGTTCTTTACTAGCGTTATGGTAAAAGAACCGAAGATATAATGATTGGTTTTAGTTTGCGAGTCAAAGATAAACTTTAACAATGTTTTGGCACTACGGGAACCCGGAAAGCAAGAAAAACAAAGGAGAGAAAATAATTTCCTCACCTTTGTTGAAAACTTACTCTATTCAGATGAATTCTAGAAAAAATACCTGCGCTATCTAAAAATTCAAATGATAAGTAAAAAAGACTATATGAAGTTAAATTACTGAATCAAAGATAGGAGAAAGGATAATATTAACATTACGGGTACCCGTAATAGGAGGAATAAAGTTGCTTTTTTTAAAAAAAATACGAAAAATTGATTAATAAAACTAAATGATGCCTAAGTCTTTGCATTTAACAATCAATTCAATATTGTTTTTGGCATTGAGGCTTTCTCTCATGTCATTCAGTTTTTTTTCCAAAGAACTTAACCCATAAGGTTTTATATCATTTTTTTTGAAATGCTCTTCTATTTCTTGTTGCCTATATCCTTTTGATAGCATTGTAATGAGCGTGATGTCGTAATCAGAAAATTCAATAGAATTCTTCTTGATACTAAACCTTATCTCTTCAGGCAAATAATATCCTTTTTCTGCAACTGTAGTGATGGCTTTTTTCAACTCTTTAGCATCGTTTCTGCCTTTGCTTACAAAAGCGTTTACGTTGTATATTTTAAACAAATCTTCTATCGATTTGGGCTTGTTTTCTATAGAAAAAACAACAACTCTAAGTTCTGGGGCTATCTCTCTAGCTGCTAGAATAAGATGTCTACCTGATTTTATATTCTGTTCAAGATAATCTTCTTCAAACGATAAATCTGTAATTAATAAGTCATAAGGGTCATTCTCAAAAATAGATTTTTTAATTTTTGCCAAAGCATCATCACAATAGTTGACAAAATCATATTGAGTAATTTTTAATTCTTCTAAAGTCTTAATGACACCTAGGTTATAGGTTTCATAATCTTCCGCAATAAGTACTTTTCTAAACATCAGTTAAATAGGAATATTAAGAGTAACTATTAATCCTCCTTTAGGATTTTTTTCAAAATTAATAACTCCATCGATTGTGGCAATACGGGTTCCCGTATTGCGAAGGCCTGTTCCAGTTTTTTTTTCTAAATCTTGAATTCCTACGCCATTATCTGTATATTTTATAAAAAGATTTTCTAAATTCTTTTCAAATTTTATAGCGACTAGGTTGGCAAAACTGTGTTTTTTCATGTTCACCATCAGTTCTTGAAGAACATAGAAAAGCTCTTTTTTCTTCTTCTCAGAAATATTAGTCCATAAGTGCTCTGTATTCCCAATAATGATTACTTTGATTTCTTCAGAAGAATAAGAACTCAGCATCAAAGATATTTTTTTGTAAAACTCTAGGGAGGCATCTTCAGATGGTTCGTGGGAGATGTCTCTTGATTTTTCATAGAGATTTTCTAGCTGATCCAGAAGTTTATCTTTAATGACTTCTTCCTTATTCTGAAGTTCTACCATAGTTTGGTAAAGGCCATTGGCAACTACGTCATGTACTTTTTTAGAATATTTAATTTTAGTATTATTTATCTCTCTTTCTTTTTCTAATTCTAGTATCTTTTTTCTCCTTTGATACCAAAAATAGCCACCAAAAATGCTAATTAGGAGTAAGAATAATAAAAAGTATAAACGAAGAATTCTATTTTCCTTTTCTACAGTTTCTGTCTTTAGCTTCTGGTTTTCTATTTGTTTTTTTTCGGTTTCATAACGAATGAGCGCAAACTGATTTTTGGCTTTATTTCTTTCTGTTTGTACGCTGTCTCTTATCAAATCATATTTTTTGAAAAGTTCTTTAGATTTGATAGGGTTTTCTAGAAAGATGATTTTTTGTAAGGCTTCTAATTGATCATCAGGATTGTTTATTTTTTGAGCAATTTCATACATTTTTTTGGCATAGAAAAGAGATTTTTGGGCATTTTTTTCTTTGTAATAATCGGCTAAAGTTGCATAACTAGAATTAAGCCCCCAAGAATCATTTTTCGTTTCTCTTATTTCTAATGACTTCGAAAAATAGGGTAAAGCATTAGCGTTTTTATTCTCAAGAAAATAACTTCTTCCAATATTGTTGAGGGTTCTAGCATATGAGATGCTGTCTTTGGTTCTGAGAGCTCTAGCGTAATATTCTCTAGCTTTTTGGTAATTTCTTAAACCTAAAAAAGTATTCCCAATGTTATTATAATAGATATATTTAGATTCATTATCTTGAGTGGTGTTTAATGCAAGATTATAGTATTTCTGTGCATTATCAAAATTTTCAAGCTCATCATTGGCAAGCGCTAGATTATTGTAATTTGAAGACTTTAGTTGGTTGGTTATACTGTCATTATTTTTAAGGAACTTTTCTGCTTCTAATGAAGTCTCTATTCCGCCAAAGAAATCACCATAGTCGGTTTGAATAATTGCCATATTAATGAGACTTTTTGTAATTCCAAGAGTATCATTAATCTTAAGAAAATCGTTTTTAGCAATGTTATAATAAACAAAGGCAGAATCATAATTTCCAGAATCTCTATAATCACCAGCTTTAGTGTAATGGGCATTTTTTGTAGGAATAGAAGCTGTTTTTTTACTCTTTTCTGAGCAATGAATCAGCGCCAATGCCATAAATAAGAAGAATAAGTTTTTCAAGGTTGTAATTTTCACACGAAATTACAAAAAAAGAGCAGACAAAAAGTCTGCTCTTACAATTTTAATTTCGTTTTATTTCAACAAACCAAGTTCGCCGAAGTGTTTTTTAAATTTAGCTACTTTTGGGCCAACTACCGCACTGCAATAGGGTTGGTTAGGATTTATTTCAAAATAATCTTGGTGGTAGGTCTCGGCACTCCAGAATTTTTCAAAAGGGACAATTTCGGTAACGTATTTGCCATTCCATTGTCCAGATTTTTCTGATTTTTCCATAGAAACTATGGCCTCTTCTTTTTGTTTTTCTGAGTGAAAGAAAATGGCAGAGCGATATTGTGTACCTATGTCATTTCCTTGTCTGTTAAGCGTGGTAGGGTCGTGAAGAAACCAAAATGCTTCTAATATTTGAGAAAATGAAATCACTTTCGGGTCAAAGGCAATTTGTACCACTTCGGCATGCCCAGTCTCTCCAGTGCAAACTTCTTCATAAGTTGGGTTTTCTTTATGCCCACCAGAATAACCAGAGGTGACAGATTCTACGCCTTTCATCATATCAAAACACGCTTCTACACACCAGAAGCATCCTCCTGCAATGGTGGCGTATTCTAAATTTTTGTTTTCCATTTTTTTAGGTTTATTGGGTTGAGTTTTCGTTTCTTGTCCGTTGCAAGAAAGTAAAATAAAACTCATCAAAAATAAAAAAAACTTCTTCATTGAACTATAACGAAGAAGTTTTTATTTTTATTTTGTCAATTGTTAGAATCTATACCCAATTCCTAGCATACCAGTGCCTACAATTCTGTTGTCTTCGTTCCCAGAAAAGTTTCTGCCAATACCTGTGCTTACCTCAAACAAAAGATTGTTTTTTAAAGACCATTTTCCTCCGAATTTAAAACCAAGCCCAAATGCTGTATCTCGGTCTGTAGTGTAGTAACTTCCCGTATTTGAATAATGATAAGTCTCTACATCTGATGAAGAAATGCTAGCAAAAGCACCGATAAAAAATCCAGAAGCTGTTTTTTTACCAAAGTAGTAGTGATAATACGGGGCAAGTTGAAAGCCACTGCTATCAGAATCTACGACATAATCATCAATGATGAATAATGTATTGACTCCTATTCCTGAATTTTCATTGATAATTCTTTCGTAAGATAAGTTTCCGATTCCTAAAACAAGGAAAATAGGATTGACCATGATGTCATTCTTTCTATCAATAGAAGAATTTTCTGTTTGTGCGAAAATTAATGAACTTGCACAAATGGCCAAGAATAAGATTGTTTTTTTCATAAGGTTTTAATTTTAACCAAAAATACTAAATTTTGTGATAATAAATCTTGATTTCAATCAAGATTACAAAAAAAACCGAAGATTTTTCTTCGGTTTTTAGAAAAAATTAAAGTTTTTTTTATCCTGTTGGGATTTCGCCTTTGAACAAGAAAGAAATAATTTCTTTATTCACTTTATCCATCATTTCACTGAATAAGTGGAAAGATTCTTGTTTATAGATTATTAGAGGGTCTTTTTGCTCGTAAACTGCACCCTGAGATGATTTTCTTAAATCGTCCATCTCTTTTAGGTGGTGTTTCCAGTTTTCATCAATAATCCCAAGGCAAATATTTTTCTCAAAATCGTTAATCATAGATTCACAATGGGTATCATAAGCTTCTTTCAGGTCGGTAACAATAGTCATTGTTTTGGTGCCATCAGAGAAAGGAACTTGTACGTTTTTGAACATGTGCCCTTGTTGCTTGAACACATTTTCTATGATTGGGAACGAGTTGTCTTTTAATAAATTGAGTCTGTTTTTATAATCTTCCTCTGCTTTTTTGAAGAGAATGTCTGTTAATTCTTTTACAGATTTTGATTTGAACTCTGCTTCAGTAACAGGAGCTTCCATGGTAAAGTATTTGATAATTTCATATTCAAATTCTTTGTATTGGTTGCCTGCTTTGGTGGCAGAAACGATACTAGCTGCTACATCATAGATTGAGTTGGTAATGTCATATCTTAAATGGTCTCCAAACAATGCATTTTTTCTACGCTTGTAAATTACATCACGTTGTTTGTTCATTACATCGTCGTACTCTAGCAATCTTTTTCTAATACCGAAGTTGTTTTCTTCTACTTTTTTCTGAGCTCTTTCTATCGACTTGGTAATCATAGAATGCTGAATTACTTCACCTTCTTTGTGACCCATTTTGTCCATCATTCTAGCGATTCTTTCAGAACCGAAAAGTCTCATTAAGTTGTCTTCCAGAGAAACATAGAATTGCGAACTACCAGGGTCACCTTGTCTTCCTGCTCTACCTCTTAGCTGTCTGTCAACACGTCTAGAATCGTGTCTTTCTGTACCAATAATTGCTAGACCTCCATTTTCTTTTACATCTCCTTGTAACTTAATATCGGTACCTCTACCTGCCATATTGGTAGCAATAGTTACTACGCCAGCTCTACCTGCTTCTGCTACAATGTCTGCTTCTTTTTTGTGAAGTTTAGCATTCAATACATTGTGCTGAATTTTTCTTAATTGTAAAGCTTTTGATAAAAATTGAGAAATTTCTACCGAAGTAGTACCCACCAAAACCGGCCTTCCTTCTGCGGTAAGTCTTTCAATTTCTTCGATTACCGCGTTGAATTTTTCTCTGTTGGTTTTATAAACTAGGTCTTGTCTGTCATCTCTTACAATAGGTCTATTGGTAGGGATAACTACTACATCTAATTTATAGATTTGCCAAAATTCTCCAGCTTCCGTTTCGGCAGTACCAGTCATACCAGCCAATTTATTGTACATTCTGAAGTAATTCTGTAATGTAATGGTAGCAAAAGTTTGAGTAGCCGCTTCAATTTTTACATTTTCTTTGGCTTCTATCGCTTGGTGAAGACCGTCTGAATAACGTCTACCTTCCATAATACGACCTGTCTGCTCATCTACAATTTTTACTTCGCCGTCTATTACAACATATTCGTCATCTTTTTCGAAAACAGTATATGCTTTTAGCAATTGACTTAGTGTGTGAATTCTTTCAGATTTTACAGCGTAATCTCTGAAAAGTTCTTCTTTTTTAGCAAACTCTTCTTCTTTGGTAAGATTTTGAGCTTCTAATTCAGCAATCAAGGTTCCGATATCTTCAAGAACGAAGAAATTAGGGTCTTGGTTGCCCTGAGACATATATTCTACCCCTTTATCGGTAAGGTCAATTTGATTGTTTTTTTCGTCGATTACAAAATAAAGGTCTTTATCTACAATATGCATTCTTTTGCTATTGTCTTGCATATATTCTCCTTCTGTTTTTTGCAAAAGAACTTTTATTCCTTCCTCAGAAAGGAATTTAATTAAGTGTTTGTTTTTAGGTAAACCTCTGTATGCTTGTAAAAGTTTGAAACCTCCGTCTGTTTTATTACCCGCAGCAATTAATTTTTTAGCCTCTGCTAAAATATTAGAAACCACTTGTTTTTGTACGGTTACAATTCTATCTACAGATGGTTTTAAAAGGTCAAATTCGTGTCTGTCACCTTGAGGAACAGGCCCAGAAATAATCAATGGAGTTCTAGCGTCATCTATCAATACAGAATCCACCTCGTCTACAATAGCAAAATTTAATTCTCCTTGTACCAATTCTTCAGGTGAAGTCACCATGTTATCTCTAAGATAATCAAAACCAAATTCATTGTTAGTACCGTAGGTAATGTCTGCTTGGTATGCTTTTCTTCTAGAGTCAGAGTTAGGTTGGTGAAGATCGATACAATCGATAGTTAATCCGTGGAACTGATAGATAGGCCCCATCCAAGCGGAGTCTCTTTTGGCCAAGTAATCATTTACGGTAACTACGTGTACGCCTCTTCCTGGTAGTGCATTTAGGTAGATAGGCAAAGTTCCTACAAGAGTTTTACCTTCACCAGTTGCCATTTCTGCTATTTTACCACTGTGAAGGGCTACACCACCAATAAACTGGGTGTCATAGTGCACCATATCCCAAACTACTTCTTTACCAGCAGCGTCCCACTTGTTTTTCCAGAAAGCGGTTTCACCTTTTATTTCTACAAAGTCTTTGGTCGCAGCCAATGCCATATCTAGACTAGTAGGTTTTACAGTAAGACCTCCGTTTTGAGCCAATCTTCTAGCGGTTTCTTTTACGACAGCAAAAGCTTCCGGAAGAATTTCTGCCAAAACTTTTTCTTCTATCTGATAAGAATCTTTTTTAAGTTCTTCTACTTTACCAAAAAGTTGCTCCTTTTCATCTACATTGCTCGTGTTTTTGATAAGCTCTTTGGTCTCGTTGATTTGTTTGGTGATATCTTCAGTAGCTGCAGCAATTTTCTTTTTGAATTCAAGAGTTTTCCCTCTCAATTCATCATCAGAAAGTTGACCAATAGCAGGCTCTACTTTTTTAATTTTGTCAACTACTTTCTTAATTTCTTTTAAGTCTTTGGCATTTTTATCACCAAGGAAACTTTTGAGAACTGTATCTAAAAATCCCATAAATAGTAATTTTACTTTTTGCTTCTAGTTGTTCACCATTGGCAAAAAAAGTGAATAATGTTTCATCCCAATGCTTTGGGATATCTATAATTTAAATTAAAAAGCTGACAGCTATGTGCCGACAGCTATTATTTTTTCTAGTATTCGTCTTCGTTCCAAAGGAAATCCTCGTCTGTAGGATAATCACTCCAAACTTCTTCTATACTTTCGTAAATCTCTCCTTCGTCTTCAATCGCTTGAAGGTTTTCTACCACTTCCATTGGTGCACCTGTTCTAATAGCGTAGTCGATTAATTCTGCTTTAGTCATCGGCCAAGGTGCGTCGCTCAAATATGAAGCTAATTCTAATGTCCAGTACATATATTCTAAATTTTTTGCAAATGTAAAAAATTAAAAAAAATTCTAAACTTTTTTATTGTTGATTTTCAACTAATTTACTTGTTGTTTCTCAAAAACCATTCCACAAAAATTTTTATGCCATTTTGATAGTTGGTTTTTGGCAGATAATTGATGAGGTTTTGAGCTTTGTTAATATCAGCGTTTGTTTTTTGTACGTCTCCCGGTTGTATCGGCAGATTTCTTTTAAGGGCAGTTTTCCCTAGTTCTGCTTCTATTCCAGAAAGCATTTCGTTGAGTGTAATTACTTGGCTTTCACCTAGATTGATGGTTTCGTAAACGTTTTTATTACCTTCTACAAATGCTATAGATTTCACAATACCATCTACAATATCATTGATAAAAGTATAATCTCTAGCGGTAGAACCATCACCATAGAATGGGATTTCTTGGTTTTCTGAGATTAATTTGGTGAATTTATGAATCGCCAAATCTGGTCTTTGTCTTGGACCAAAAACGGTAAAAAATCTCAAAAATATCATATCTAAACCATACAAATGATGATAAACGTGCCCTAAAATTTCTGTGCATTTTTTAGTAGCTGCATAAGGCGAAATTGGTCGATCTACATTATCGGCTTCAGAAAAAGGAATTTTTTCATTATTTCCGTATACGCTTGATGATGAAGCGATTACGTTTTTTTTAACCTCGAATTCTTTACACAATTCCCAAAGATTCATTGTACCTTTTATGTTTACTTCTTCATAATCAAGCGGTCTTTCTATGGAAGGTCGTACGCCAGCCAACGCAGCTAAATGCACCAAAACATCTATTTTATGATTTTTAAAAATCTGGTTTAAAGATTCTTTATCTCTGATGTCTGTATAATATAATTTGTAATTTTCTGAATTTGTTTTTTCTATAAGTTTCAGAATGTCAGTATCTTTTTCTGTAAAATCAAAATCGGAAGATAAACCTACACTTTCTAATGTATTTTTGACTTTAATTTGATAATCATAGAAATCATCAAAATTGTCAATATTTATGACAAAATGTCCATCTTTAAGGAGTTGTTCTACCAAATGAGAACCTATAAAACCGGAACCGCCTGTTACTAAATAATTCATTTGTGGTTTTTTACAAAGAATAGCAAATTTAAGAATTTGAAACCGATTTATCTTTATAAAGGAAATTAAATGTATTTAAAGTTAAAATTAAAATGAAAAATGGGATTGAAGTTTTGAAATAGAGATTAGAATCCATAATTCCACCAAAAAAGAGGTAATTTTTAATCCATAAAATCATAAGTAATAAAGACGAGAATAGAATCAAATATTTCTTGTTCAATAAAATTGAAATGAATAATAAAATCAGCCCAAAAAGATTTTCCCAAAAAGGAATAGTAAAATTTTGCTGATTCTAATATAAATCTGCTCAATCAGCAAAATCAGCGAGACAATTAACATCTTTTCCTTATTTTTACTAAAAATTTTCACAATGCAATTCAAAGGACAAATCCTCAAAATGTCTTCCGTTCTAGGAAATCCAATCAATTATTACCTCAATCTTTCAGGAGATTTAATTTCTATGAATCAACTTTTTGGCAAAAATTTACACCTGAAACACGTTGGTTATCAATGTGTAAACTGCGGTAAGGATGAGAAGATCTACAGAATGGGGTTTTGTAAAAAATGTTTTTTTGAATCTCCTTATGCAAGTGATACGATTCTAAAGCCAGAACTTTCTACGGCACATCTCGGCATTGAAGAACGTGATTTAGAAGTTGAAAAAGAAATTCAATTGCAGCCTCATATTGTATATTTGGCTTATACTGGCGATGTAAAAGTGGGCGTTACGAGAGAGACGCAAGTTCCTACAAGATGGATTGATCAGGGTGCTACTTTTGCTTTGCCGATTGCAAGAACCGAAAACCGTTACGAAGCTGGCGTAATAGAAGTAGAACTCAAAAAACATCTTGCCGATAAAACCAATTGGCGAAAAATGCTTCAAGATGATAGAGAAAGCGAAGTAGATTTATTGGATTTTAGAAACCAAATTGCTGATTTATTTCCGAAAGATTCTAAAAATTTTGCATTAGCAAGTGAAGAAATCGTGAAATTGGACTTTCCGTATGAAGCGCCAACCAAAATTACTTCTTTTACACTTGACACAAAACCAGAATTTGAAGGGGTTTTGAAAGGAATTAAAGGACAGTATTTATATTTTAATGATGGTGATTTTATTAATGTAAGAAGCCACGAAGGTTATGTGATTGAGTTGGACATATCGTGATTTAATATATAATATTTCGCAAAATCCGATAAAACAGTCAGATGTTATATATCTAAATTTGTAATATGAAGAGATTTCTAAAAATTTTATTGATTTCGATATTCAGCATCACTGTGATTTTTATGATGGTGGTTTTGGGATTTAGATTTTGGTTAAAAAATAATCTGCCCCAATACATCAAAGAAAAAACGCCGTACAATATTACTTACAAAGATTTAAAAATCAGATTTTTACAAGGTGATATTATCGCCAATAAAGTCAATATTTCAAATAAAAACCTAGATAATCAGGAAGTTATTGGTTTAGACGGTTCTATTGATGAAATTTACATTAGCAATATGGGAATTTATGATGCATTGGTGAACCAATCGCTAAATTCTAATCAAATTAAACTAAGACAACCGAATTTAAAAATCACTTTAGCAAAACCGACAGATAAAAAAAACTTAAAAAAGAAAGCTTCGATTGTCTTTGAAAATGTGGAAATTAATGATGGGAATTTTGAGATTGAAAAACATGACCGTTCGCCATTTTTTAAAATAAAGAAATTAAGTTTAAGTATTGAAAGTCTGAATCTTGCAGAACATGATGCTGTGCGAAAACTGCCCTTCACGTTTGACAATTATACTATAAAAGGGAATGATATAGAATGTTTTCCTAATGAAATTTACAAAATTACGGCTAAAAGCATAGACACAAAATCACAGCAAATTTCGGTGAAAGATTTTGCTCTGCTTCCGCTAATAAGTGAGCAAGATTTTAGTATAAAATATCCTCATCAAAATCTCTTTTTTTTCAATGCCGTGGAAATGATTTTTAAAGACATTGTGCTGAAAAATAATAAAATAACAATTGATAATGTCGTTTTTTCTCAGCCTAAAATAACGATGTATGCCAATCAATTAAAAAAGAAGGAAAAGAAAAATATATCCACATATGAACTAGATTTAAAAAATATAAATTTAAACAACGCACAATTCAATTTATTAGATTCTAAAGGCAAAGAAAAACTTTTGGTTAAAAATATCAACGCGTCTATTAAAGAATTTTTTATGAATGAAGAATCAGCAAAAAATAAAATTCCTTTCACATATAAAAATTACAAAATAAGAACAGATGCAGTGGTTTTTAATGCTAATGAATACTATCGATTTACCTTAAATCGATGGAAGGCAGATGAGAATTCTTGGGACTTAGAAAACTTTTCTATGATTCCTCTGCTCTCTAGGCAAGAATTTAGTAAAAGAATTCCAGCAGAAAGAGATTGGTACGATATCAAAATTGCAAAAACCAAAATTTCGGGAATTGATTTTAAATTTTCTAACAATCAGCCCAATGTAAAAATAACAAATGTCAACACACAAGGTGTAAAGGCCATCATTTACAGAAGCAAATTTCCAAAAGATGATTTGAGTAGAAAAAAAATGTATTCTGAATTGCTGAGAAGTATAAAATTTCCTTTGTTGGTTCAAAATCTGAAAGTTACAGAAGCTTATCTTCAGTACGAAGAAGATAATACCAATGATAATCCTGCTGGAAAATTGATTTTTTCAAATTTAAATTTGAATGCTCATAACATAAATTCTAATAAAGGTTACCAAAATACTATGGTTCCTGTTGCCATCAATTGTCAACTAATGAAAACTTCACCCATGAAAGTTAATTGGAGTTTTGATACCGCAAGAAATGATGATTTTTTTAAAATTTCAGGAATTGTTACCAACCTTCCTGCGTCACAAGTCAATTGGTTTATAAGGCCTTATCTCAATGTTTCAATTGAAGGTGAAGTCAATCATTTGAATTTTGATTTTAGTGGAAGTAATGCTCAGATTTATGGTAAAATGAACATGAAGCATCAAAATTTGAAAGTGAATATAATGGATAAAAACACCAAAGAAAAAAAGAAATTGCTAAGTGCTATCGTAAATCTTGTAGTGAAAGCGAATTCTAATAAATTTCCCGAAAGTGTAGAAGTGAATGTGAAAAGAGACCATACAAAATCTTTTTTCAATCTTTTTTGGAGAGGAATAGAAGATGGACTTAAAAAGACCTTAATTCCTAAAGATATTCAAGAAAAAGAAGACAAAATCAAAAAATCAGTAGAAAAAGTAAAGGAAATAAAGAAGGAAACGAAAATCCTGAAACATGAAATAAAAGAAACTTTTTAATAACAAACCCCGCAAATTTATTTGCGGGGCTGATTTTTGGGAAATAATTCAATTATTTTTTTAATTCTTTAATACCCATTTCATACAACGCAAAGCTCAGAATATCTGTGTTTTCACCAATCACTTGGTCTGTACTTCTACCTGCTCCGTGACCTGCATTAGTTTCAATTCTTATTAAAACAGGTTGGTTGCAAGATTGTTTTTCTTGTAATTCTGCCCCGAATTTAAAAGAATGCGCAGGTACCACTCTGTCATCATGGTCGCTTGTAATTACCATTGTAGAAGGATAGCAAACTCCTTTTTTTACATTATGAACAGGCGAATATGATTTTAAATATTCGAACATTTCTTTGCTGTCTTCCGCAGTTCCGTAATCATAAGCCCAACCTGCACCAGCAGTAAATTTATTGTATCTCAACATATCCAAAACGCCTACACCAGGAAACGCTACTTTGGCTAAATCTGGTCTCATGGTCATGGTAGCACCAACCAATAATCCGCCATTAGAACGCCCAGAAAGTGCCATAAATTTTGGAGAAGTGTAACCATTTTTCTGTAAATATTCTCCAGCAGCTATAAAATCTTCAAAAACGTTTTTCTTTTGTTGTTTTGTGCCTGCATCGTGCCATTTCTTGCCATATTCTCCACCACCTCTTAGATTAGGTACAGCATAGATTCCGCCGTTTTCCATCCAAATGGCATTCACTACAGAGAAACTTGGAGTAACTGAAATGTTGAAGCCTCCATATCCGTATAAAATGGTAGGGTTTTTACCGTTGAGTTTCAATCCTTTTTTATAAGAAATCATCATCGGAACTTTTGTGCCATCTTTAGAAGTAAAGAAAACTTGTTCCGAAACGTAATTTTCTGGGTTAAATTTTACTTTTGGCTTTAGATAAACGTCTGATTTTCCGTTTGCTACATTGAGTTTATAGGTTGTTCCTGGTGTAATGTAGTTGGTGAAAGTATAATAAAGTTCTTTATCTTTTTCTTTGCCGCCAAAACCGCCAGCAGTTCCTTTTCCTGGAAGGGTGATTTCTCTAATCAGCTTTCCGTTATAATCGAATTGTTTTACAAAAGAAACAGCGTCTTTCATATATTTTGCAAAGATATAACCACCACCTGTAGAAACGCTCAATACATTATCTGTTTCTGGAATTACATCTGTCCAAACGCTAGGGTTATTGATGTTGAATTTCTGTAATTTCATATTCGGAGCGTTTTTGTCTGTAAAAACATAAATTTCGTCTCCTTTAGTGTCTACTACGTTGGTGTTGTAATCATATCCTTTTTGAATAGGAATGAATTCAGAATTTTTAGTTAAGTCTTTGATGTAGAGCTCGTTTCCGCTGGTGTTTACTGCTGCGTCTAAAATTAAAAATCTTTCGTCATCCGAAATTCCTGCGGTCATATATCTTCTCTTGAAGCTTTCTCCACCTATAATCAGTTGGTCTTCAGATTGCTTAGTTCCTAATTTGTGGAAATACACTTTGTGCGTATCAGTCATTCCAGATAAGATGCTGCCTTCCTTCGGTTGGTCGTATTTTGAGTAATAAAAACCTTCGTCTTTGTACCAAGCTACACTACTAAATTTACAAACAATGGGCTCGTCAAATATTTTTTTGGAAACCGCATCCATTATGATAATTTTGTTCCAATCGCTACCTCCTTCAGAAATAGAATAAGCAACTAAATTTCCTTTTTTGTTGAATGATAATCCAGATAATGAAGTAGTTCCCTTTTCAGAAAATTGATTAGGGTCTAAAAAAACTTCGGTGTTTCCTGCTTTGTCTTTTCGGTACAAAACAGATTGAGCTTGCAATCCATCATTTTTATAGAAATAGGTATAATCACCTTCTTCGAAAGGAGCGGAAATTTTCTCGTAGTTCCAGATGTCTTTTAGCTGAGAACGAATGTCTTCACGAAAAGGAATTTGGGCTAAATAATTTTGAGTAAAACCTACTTCGCGCTGTACCCAATCTTTGGTGTCATCAGCTCTGTCGTCTTCTAACCAGCGATATGGGTCTTCTACTTTCGTTCCGAAATATTCGTCTGTGTGAGCAACTTTTTTGGTTTCGGGATATTGATAAGTACTTTTCATATTTTGAGAAGAACAGGAGGCAAGAAATATACTTGCCATAATAATTGAGGAAATTTTCTCTTTCATTTTTTCAAATTTTCTCAAAATTAAACAAAAAAACCGAAGTAATTCTTCGGTCAATGATGTTTTTATTTTTTCTCTACTTTAAAATTTTTAAATCCTTTTTCGTTTTTCACCAGTAAGTAATAAATTCCTTTGGGACATGAAGCAATACTTATTTTAGTTGAATTTGGGATACTTTGCAAAACTTTGCCAGTAGAATCCATTAATGTTAGATGATAGTTTTCAGAAGAGTCTTCTGATTTTATGTACACAAAATCAGAACTTGGGTTAGGATAAATATTAACAGAAATTTGATTTTTTAAAATGTCTTGAGCGCTTAGGTTAGACGCGGTTGCTAACCAAATCACGGAATTGATTAACAACGGCTGGTGATTTCCTGAAGCATCAGAGAAGTAACCATCATATAAAGTGTCTCCTGTGTCGCCCGTTCCGTCATCAGGAACAGAGCTATCTCCCAAAGCACAGACTTTGCCACTCCCGTAGTTTGCTGTGGCAAACATCACATTAGTAGTTCCTGTAGTAGAAGAGCCTGTTTTATAGACTAAACCTTGTACAGATGAATTGGCTGTTTTGTCAAGAGTCATTGTTGCTCCAGCAGCAAATTGCATTTGAGTTGGATTTCCTGCCAATCCATGAAGAATGCTGTTGGTAGGAAGATTAGCAAAATTTGAAGTGGTTTGTGAGAAACTCACCAAATCAAATGTAATTCCGAAAGGATTTGTTTTTACAGAATTGCTAGAGAACAAATCGTTCCAAACAGAAGGTGAGTCTATGCCATCACTATCTCTATCACTGTTGTCATGATCAGCAATAATGTATAAGCCACCACCGTTTTTTACAAAATTTATAATAGCTGTTTTCTCAGCTGCAGAAAATTGATTGTTTGGTTCGGTTACAATAAAGACTTTATACTTGCCTAGGTCTTGGGTGTTGGTTGTATCTCCATAGGTTATCTTCCCAGAAATTGGCAATGTTTCTACAGTGTATCCCTGTTTTACTAAATCTACAGCCCAAGCACTAAGAGCACCAGTCCAATAAGTTTCGCTGGTAGAGGCGGTAATTTCGCTTTGTGCAGGGGTGGGAATTCTTTGTGGATTAGATTCTCCACTAGATTTTGAGTCAGCGTCTATTACCCAATCTGCATTTCCTGCCATTTCGTCTTTGGTTGCGTCAAATAAAATTTTTATTTGCGCATTGGTGTAGTATAGTGTAAATATTGCTAGAAAAAGTGTAATTTTCTTCATGATGATTTTTTAAAAAGGGTAGCGAAGTTAATTAAATTAATCTTTTTGGCAAAGGATCTTGGCTTAAAACTTTATTAATAAAAAAAACCTCAGCAGATGCCGAGGTTTAATTTCTATATAACGCTTTAATTATGCGTTGGGTTCTACAGATACGAAAGATCTGTTATTTGCTTTCTTTCTGAAAACTACTTTACCGTCTACTAATGCAAACAAAGTGTGGTCTTTACCAATACCCACGTTATCACCTGGGTGGTGTTGTGTACCTCTTTGTCTTACGATAATATTACCAGCAATAGCTTCTTGACCACCGAAAATCTTTACACCTAATCTTTTAGAGTGAGATTCTCTACCGTTTTTGGAACTACCAACTCCTTTCTTGTGTGCCATTTTGTTTTAAATTTTTATCGTAAATTAATACTATTCTTCAGTTTCTTTTTTAGCAGCTTTTTTAGCAGCTGGTTTTTTAGCTGGCTCTGCTACTTCTTCAGTTGCTTCTTTTTTAGCAGCTTTTTTAGCTTTTGGAGCTTCAGCACCTGCGATAGAAACAATCTGGATTTGTGTTAATTGTTGTCTATGTCCGTTTTTCTTAGCATATCCTTTTCTTCTTTTCTTTTTGAAAACGATTACTTTATCAGCTTGAACATGGTCAAGAATTTCCGCTTCTACAGCGATTCCACTTACAGCCGGGGCACCTACAGTTACTGTTCCGTTTACAGTAAGAAGAACTTTATCAAAAGATACTTTGTCTCCTTTTTCTACTTTCAAACGGTTTACAAACAACTTTTGGTTTTGCTCAACTTTGTATTGAAGCCCTGCTATCTCTACGATTGCAAACATTGTTTATATATTTTTTAGTTAATTCGAGGTGCAAAAGTAAGAAAATTTTTTGAGTTATCCACATTAATGCTAAAATTTTTTATTTAATTTCGAAAATTGTACATTTGGAAATACTTAATAAATGTTATGAAACGAGACCTCTACATCGATTTTGCCAAAGGTTTGGCCACTCTTTCTATTATTTTCATTCACACGGCTTTTTGGAGCGGACAGCTTTATCTCCCTGCCGAAGTAAGAACATTGAGTTTATTGATAGATGTTCCTGTGTTTTTTGCACTGAGTGGATTAACTTCTGGAAATAATGTAGAAAAAACTTTGTACAGGCTCTTGAAATTGCAAGTGACCTATATGATTTTCGTGACATTTCTATTCTTTTTAGACGGAATAATGAAATGGGGAATTTTCGGTATTTTAGGAACTGAAGGAATGCAATCCTATTACACTGTTTTCGGAACTAAATATGGAGTACCCAATCTAAATTCTGCTTTTAATTGGGACATGTTGGGAAATTGGTTTCTCCACAGTTACAGCAATTGCGATAGTTTTCCAGTGGTGATGGGCAGTTTTTGGTATCTCAAAGTCTATTATATTGTAACGGTTTTCGGAGTTTTGGTTCTAAAGTTTTTCCCGAAACACGTAAAATGGATAATTGGAGTTTGCCTAGCGCTCACTATTTATTTCAATATTGATAATGATGTGATGAAAAACTTCGCACCGTATTACCCAAGCGGACAAGTGGGTTACGTGGCTTATTATTTAGCAGTTTTCCTCATTGCAACTCAATTGAAAGGCAAAAGAATTAAAGACGTTTTCGTGCCAATTCTGTATGGTTTGGTTGCTTTGAGCTTGGTGATTGTTTTCTGGTATTTCGGAAATGAAGTTTTCTATAAATTCAACAAACAAAAATTCCCTCCGAAAATTCCTTACATTGTGTGGAGTTTACTGTCTTTATTAACGATTTTTGTTTTGTACAACCGCTTGAAAATTACCAAAGACAATTTTATTAATTACATTGGTAAAAACGCAATATTCTACTATTTTGCTCAAGGAATGAGCTCTTCTGTAGTTTATTTTTTAATTCCGCCATTGAAAGACAATGTAAATACCTGGGTTTTGATGGTTATGATTTATTTGATAAATGTAGCTTTAGCCATTGTTTTTGCAGAAATTTTGAAAAAAGTGGATCAATTTGGCTGGAAAGTTTTAGAATTTTTGAGAAAGAAAACTGCAGAAAATTAATGTAAATTTGCAAAAAAATTAGATACAAATGTTCAAATTAAAACTACCAACAGACCCACGTTGGGCCAATATAGCAGAAGAAAATATAGAAGAAATCTTGACTGACCACGCTTGGTGCGAACAAAAAGCGGCCACCAATGCCATTGGTCTCATCACCATGATTCCTGAGCATACAGAAATTGTAACCGAACTTTTGGCCATCGCTCAAGAGGAAATGGACCACTTCAATCAAGTACACGAAATCATCAAAAAAAGAGGGTATGCTTTGGGCAGAACCAGAAAAGATGATTACGTAAATCAACTGTTTAAATTCATCATTCAAGGAAGTAGAGAAGACCTAATTATTGACAAAATGCTCTTCGCTGCCATGATCGAGGCTAGAAGTTGTGAACGTTTCAAAGTGCTTACAGAAAACATAAAAGACGAAGAACTCAAAGAATTTTACAAAGAATTAATGATTTCTGAAGCCAATCATTACACGACTTTTATTAGCTTTGCAAGACAACTAGGCGACCCCGAAAAAGTAAACAAACGCTGGGAAGAATGGTTGCAATACGAAGGCGAAATCATAAAATCCTACGGAAACAAAGAAACCATACACGGGTAAATCAGCGATTTAGGAATTTCGATTTCATTTTTAAATTGTTTCAGTATAATAACTGTTGAAGTGAAAAAACCAAGTTTTGATAATTATTTTAATCTTTTCTTAAAATCTTTTTTTAAGGGATTGATTATCGTAGGTCCTATTGGAGCTACGCTATATATCATTTTTGTGGTTTTTGATACCATTGACAGCCTTATTCCTTTTGATAAATTTTTTCCTTTCCTCAACAGAACTGGGGTGGGATTCATCTCTTTGATTCTTTTTATTTCTGCGGTTGGTTATTTTTTTAACAAATTCGTTTTCGGGAAATTTATTTTCGAAAGTCTAGACCATTTCTTAGAAAAAACACCCGGAGTTAAACATATTTATTCCCCTACAAAGGACGTGATGAGTTCTTTCGTGGGAGATAAAAAGAAATTCAACGTCCCGGTTTGGGTAAAAACCAATGAAAATCCAGAAATCTGGAGAATAGGTTTCCTCACCCAAAATGATATGTCAGATGTAGGGTTACCCAATAAAGTAGCGGTTTATTTACCCCATTCTTATGCCATTTCAGGCTGGGTAATAATGACCGATTCTACCCATATTTTACCTGTAGAAGGAATGAGCGCCGCAGAAGCGATGAAATTTGCCGTTTCTGGTGGTGTGGCTGGTTTCCACAGTGATAAAAATGTGTTTAAAGCACCAGAATGATTCTAATTAAATAATTGAAAAATGAAAGAGTTAATTATTTTCTTTCATTTTTTTAAGTTTTTAAAAAATTTAATTATTTAATTTTAAATTATTCATTTCATGAAACTTCCTTACGCAGAACCATTTAGAATAAAAATGGTCGAAGAAATATATCCTTCTACACGTGAACAGCGCGAAACGTGGCTAAAAAATGCGCATTATAATTTATTTAATCTAAAATCTTCTCAGGTTTTTATTGATTTGCTTACAGACTCTGGTACAGGAGCTATGAGCGATAAACAATGGGCAGAAATAATGACCGGAGACGAAAGTTATGCAGGTTCTCGCTCTTTTGACCAATTGCAAAAAAGAGTAGAGCAAATTACTGGTTTTCAACATCTTTTGCCTACGCACCAAGGGAGAGCAGCGGAAAATGTCTTGTTCTCTGCCTTAGTAAAAGAAGGGGATGTGGTTCCCGGAAATTCACATTTTGACACCACCAAAGGGCATATAGAATTCAGAAAAGCTCACGCTGTAGATTGCACCATAGATGAAGCTTTTGACATAGAAAACCTTCATCCTTTCAAAGGAAATATAGATTTACACAAACTAGAAAGCGTTTACCTTTCTCATTCCAAAGAAAATATTCCGTTTTGTCTCATTACGATTACCTGCAATACTTCTGGTGGACAGCCAGTTTCTCTAGAAAATATAAAAGCAGTAAAAAAACTTTCAGACCAATATGGTATTCCAGTGATTTTTGATTCGGCAAGATTTGCAGAAAATGCATATTTCATTAAAACCAGAGAAAAAGGACAATCAGAAAGAAGCATCAAAGAAATTTGTAAAGAAATGTTTTCCTACGGAATGGGAATGACCATGAGCTCTAAAAAAGATGGTTTGGTAAACATTGGGGGCTTTATCGCTCTTAATAATGAAGAAGTTTTCAAAAAAGCAGCTAATTTTACCATCATCTACGAAGGTTTTATCACCTACGGAGGAATGGCCGGTAGAGATATGGCAGCTTTGGCTCAAGGACTAGATGAAGCTACGGAATTTGATTATTTGCATAGTAGAATTTCGCAAGTAGAACTGCTTGGTAATCAATTGATAGAGTTGGGTGTTCCTGTCCAAAAACCAATAGGCGGTCATGCTGTTTTTGTAGATGCTTTGAAGTTTTTACCCAATGTAAAACGAGAGGAATTCCCAGCACAGACTCTCGCAATTGAATTGTACAAAGAAGCTGGAATTCGTGGCGTGGAAATTGGAACTATTCTGGCAGACCGTGACCCAGAAACCAGAGAAAATAGATATCCTAAATTAGAATTGCTAAGATTGGCAATCCCTAGAAGAACATATACAGATAATCATATTCATTATATTGCTACTGCACTTAAAAATGTTTTTGATAGACGTGATGAAATCACAAAAGGCTATCACATCACTTGGGAAAGTGAAATCCTAAGACATTTTACCGTTCAACTAGAAAAAGCTTAATAAAAAGCCGAGAAATTTTTCTCGGTTTTTTATTTTAATGTAAAACGAATGGGTTTATAGACTTCTTGACCTTTTACTCTGAAAATGATGCCATTTTCTTCAGATGTTCCTTCTACTTTGTGGTTTTCAATCTTTCTAGTTTCGGCAATCACTTTGACTTTATACACCAATCCGTTTTTGTTTTCTGAGCTGATAGGATGTTTTATTTTGTTGATAATCAAAAAAATAGGCTCTGCCTCTTGGCTCAATCCGAAGGTGACTTCATATCCTTTTTCTCCTGAATTGTTGTACGTAGAGTAGCTTGGGTCTATTACTTTTGGAATTTCTTTAGATTGAAAAATTTGACAAGAAATAAAGGTAAATGACAAGAAAATTCCAATAATTACGTTTCTGATATAGGTCTTTTTCATAAATTTGTTTAAATCAAAAATATAAAATGTATATGTTGAATAAAATAAAAACACTTTTCTTTTTATTAGGAACGTTATTTTTCATCTTTTCTTGTAATAGAAACGATGATAATGTTGGAGATAACCAGGCAGGTGCCAAACAAGTCAATAATTTTGTTTGGAAAGGGCTTAATTCGTGGTATTATTGGCAGAAGGATGTCAGTAATTTATCTGATAATTTTGGAAAAAGTAGTCAATATGTAAATTTTGTAAACGCAAAAGAACCAGATGATTTATTCTATGGCTTGCTTTATGATTATCCCAATACGGATAGATTTTCTTGGATTGTGGATGATGTAGATGCGCTTCAACAACAATTTAGCGGAATTACTAAAGATTCTGGTATCAATTTATCTCTTTTTTATAAAGATGCTGGAAGAGTAAATGTAGTGGGGATTATCAATTATATTGTTCCTAATTCACCCGCAGCAACCGCAGGTTTAGAAAGAGGAGAAGTGATCTATCAAGTGAATGGAGCCAACTTAACCGTTAATAATTATGATCAGCTTTTTAGTGATAGTTTTACTGTGAGTATCGCCCAAACGGTTACTGTAGATACATCGGGAATCATTACTACTGGTGAGAAAAAGAAAGCCAGCATCACCTCAGTGGTATTACAAGAAAATCCTGTAGCCTATTACCAAAAATATGAAATCAATGGTAAAAAAATAGGATATTTGGTCTATAACGGTTTCCAATCTGTGTATAATGACGAACTAAATGCTGCTTTTGCACAAATGAAAGCAGATGGCGTTACCGATTTGGTATTAGACCTAAGGTATAATGGTGGAGGTTCCGTAGAAACTGCTGTCGCACTAGGACAAATGGTGACAGGTAATTTTACAGGCTCGCCTTATGTAATTTATGATTTTAATGATAAACACAATGAATACGACGATTCAGAAGTCCTGAAAAACAACGTAAATACCTATAATTTTGTCAATGGACAAACCCAAAACTCTGGTTCGCAATCGGTCAACAGCCTAGGGCTAACGAAGGTATATGTATTGACCTCTAGAGGAACTGCTTCTGCAAGTGAATTGACGATTAAAGGACTTAGAGCATATATCAATGTGGTAACGGTAGGTGCAGAAACCTATGGTAAGTTTGTTGGGTCTATTACATTGTATGACGCTCCAAGCTCTGACTATACTTCTTACTCTGGTAGAAATACCTCTCATAAATGGGCGATGCAACCCATCGTTTTTTCTTACTACAATGGTAAAAAAGAAGCCAATCCTACCAAAGGTGGAATTACGCCAGACTATGCCATAGATTCTTACTCTTACTTTGGTACACTAAAACAATTCGGGAATACCTCAGACCCTGCGCTTGCAAAAGCTTTAGAATTGATTACAGGAACTAAAGTCGGTAGATTATCTTCGGCAAAAAGTAAATTTTCACTCACTAACGATTTCTTAGGAACCAATAAAACCCTAAAAAAATTCGGAACAGAACTGTATATAGAGAATTTTAAAAAGTAATTTCAAAAGATAGACTGAAAAACTCCAAGATAATTTCTTGGAGTTTTTTTATTTTTTCAAAAAATATTTGCAGGTTAAAAATTTTATTCTACATTTGTAGAGTTAATTTTAATTTTGTAGAATGAAAGATCAAAAACTTACAGATGCCGAAAAAGATTTAATGGAAATTATCTGGCAAAAGAACACTGCATTTATGAAGGATATTATAGAAGAATATCCAGAACCAAAACCTGCAACTACTACGATTGCTACTCTTTTGAAAAGAATGCAGAACAAAGATTTGATAGGTTATAAAACTTACGGAAATTCTAGAGAATATTTTCCGAAAGTGAGTAAAGAGGTTTATTTCAAAGAAGAAATGAACTCTATGATTGATAAATTTTTTAACAGTTCTGCAGCGCAGTTTGCCTCATTTTTTACCTCAAATACAAAAATGTCTCAATCTGAATTGAAAGAACTAAGAGATTTGATAGACCAAAAAATCGAAAACTAATGTTTACCATCGTTTTAAAAATAGTTTTAGTTTCTGCTCTATTATTAACAGTTTACTATATCTTTTTAGAAAGAGAAAAAGTGTTGAAATTCAATAGGTTTTATCTTTTAGGCTCGTTGGTATTTGCGTATACAGTTCCCTTTATTTCTATTACAATTCCAAATTTTGAAAAATCAAAACCAAATTTAATAATAGGAAATGCGCTTCAGCAACAAGCTGTTTTTGTTTCAAATACCGAGCAGAATAATATTGATTGGATGTTTTTAATTCCAATAATATATATATCAGTTGCCTTGTTGTTTTTAGTGAAAGCTATTTTTTCTGTTTACAAAATTTTGAATTTAAAAGGACAAACGTTGATGTATCAGCATCAAAAAATTAAAATTTTAGAAAAGGAAATTGCTCCATTTAGTTTTTTAGGAACTATCTATTTCAGTAAAAATTGTTGGATTGAAAACAAAATAGACCAAAGAATTTTCTTGCACGAAAAACTTCACGTTCAGCAGAAACATAGTTTAGATATTCTTTTGATAGAGATTCTTAAAATTATTACCTGGTTTAATCCGGCGCTGTATTTTTATAAAAAAGCAATGATGAATAATCACGAATTTTTAGCAGATGAAAATGTGATCAATAATTATTTTGAAGTAAAATCTTACCAACATCTCATTTTAGATGAAATCTCTCATCATCAAAATTACCAATTAACACACCAATTCAATTTTTATAACACCAAAAAACGATTTATTATGATGACAAAATCAACATCCAAATCAGCTCATCTTAAAAAGATACTGATTTTACCATTGTTTGCATTCTTTTTTGTAGTTTTTGCAAATAAAAAGCAACCTGAAATTTTAGAAAAAGAAAACTCGGTTTCTGAAACTAAATTTTTGATTAAAAGTAATGCAGATACTTTAAAGCAGAAAATGAAGAAAATGGAAAAAGTAAGTAAAAAAAGCAAAAAAGAGCTTTTATCACCGCCACCGCCACCACCTTATCCTCATCCAAAATCTAAAGTGAAAAAAGACGAGAAGTTAATTCCGCCACCACCACCAGTGAGTAAAATAGAAGCGCAAACTTTGGCAGAATTTCCTGGTGGGAATACTCTTTTAAGGCAGAAATTTTCAGAAAATTTTGATACAAGTAAATTAGAAAACACTAAAGGGATGATTAAAGGAACAATAAATTTAATTATTTCTGAAGATGGTAAAAGTTACAATGCTAGTTATGATTTTGACAATGAAACTTTTAAAAATGAAGCTAAAAAAGCTATGGATAAGAGTTTAGAAGGCGTAGTTTGGAAACCGGGAACGCTTAATGGTAAACCAGTAGCTTCTTCTTTAAAGATGCCAATGATGATGAGTTTTCAATAAAAGAAAACCTTCAAGATTTTAAAATTCTTGAAGGTTTTTTAATAGAATTACAAAATTATTTTGTGATGTCAAATGAAACACCAACGTTTACTGCAAACTGATTGTTCAAATTTCTGAAAAGTTGGTCTTTATCGTTGTATTTTGCAATTGGAAACTGCATTTCTGTGAATAATCCAAAACCTTTGTCAAAGAAATATCTTGCACCAAGATGACCACCAAAATTCCTTAAACCTAAATTTAATCCTGGGTATATATCAATGTTAGAAGGTAAATCCAATACTTTTCCAAGATTAGCATTAAATCTTGCTTTTACATCAAATCTATCCCCAAAATCAGGTTTTATACCAGTAATTTCTTTCACTCCCAATAAATACCCTGCTTGTACTCCAATAGAAAAACTTTCTCCCAATCCATAATCTAGCGTACTTACAATTCCTGTTCCGCCGTCTTGTAGATTAGCTCCAATTTGGAATTTTACATCATCTTTCCCCTTGAAAGCACTGGTTTGAGCGCTAACAAATCCTACAGAGAATACAAATAAACTTGCAATTAATTTTTTCATAAATCGTTTTTTTTAATTCGTCTGTTTTGCATCAAAAATCATTCCAATAAACTAAAAAAAACCTTTATCTAGGGCTATTTTTTAGAAATTTTATACAGTTTTCCACTGTCTGTAATGGCATATAAATGACCATCTTTTCCACTTAAAACATCCCGAAATCGCTCGCCTTGTTCTTCCAAAAGCCATTCTTCTCCAATAACTTTATGATTTTCTATCACCAATCTGATGATTTTTTCTCCGCCAAGACAACCTAAAATCAAATTGTCTTTCCATTCAGGAATACTCCCTGTGTAAAAATCAATTCCACTCATTGAAACCGAGGGGTCCCAATAGTAAATAGGCTGTTCTAATCCTTCCTTTTTACCAATTCCTTCTCCTATAGTCATCCCAGAATACTCTTCGCCGTAAGTGATGGTGGGCCAACCGTAATTAGCACCAGGTTTTATTAAATTGACTTCATCTCCGCCTCTAGGTCCCATTTCTGCTTCCCAAAGCTCTCCATTATTAGGATGAATGGCAATGCCCTGAGGATTTCTATGCCCGGTTGAATAAATTTCTGGTTTCCAACCATTGAAATTAGGATTTCCAGAAGCAGGTTTCCCCTCTTTAGTGATTTTTAAAATTTTACCTAAATAAGAATTTTGATTTTGAGCCAAAGGTCTGGTTTCTAGGTCTGACCTTTCACCTGTACTTACAAACAAAAATCCTTCTCGGTCAAAAGCCAGTCTGCTCCCAAAATGTTTATCTCCATCATAAGTTGGGGTTGCCCTGAAAATGATGCTTGGGTTTTCTATTCTTTTTTCATCATCAGACAATTTACCTTTGGCTACCGCCGTGTGATTTCCTCCAGAGAAAGGTTCAGAGAAAGTCCAATAAAGCATTCTATTGTTTTGAAATTCAGGGTCTAAGGCAATGTCCAGAAGGCCGCCTTGTCCTCTGTTGGCAACTTTGGGTAGTCCTTCTACTTTAGAAATCATTTTTCCGTCTTTTGATATGATGAGTAAAAATCCAGATTTTTCTGTAATGAGAAATCTACCGTCTGGTAAATTGGTGATTCCCCAAGGTCTTCCTAGGTTTTCAGAAATAATTTCTACAGAAATGGGAGTCAAAGTTTTCACTGCTTTTGCCCTTGTCTGCCCTTTAAATGCAGGGGAAATGCCCGTGTTGGGTTTAGATTTTTCAGGATTGCTGGCGTCTCTTACATCAGAAATATTTTGAGCACTAGTCTGGTTTCCCTTTCCGCAATAAATTAAAATAATGAAAACTAAAAAGCCAAAATTGGGGATCAATTTTTTCATAAACAGAATTTTACCAAAGATAATATCTTTTATTCATTTTAAATGGACATCATTTGATGGCTGCTTTTCCATATTTTAATTCTTGAGTATTAATTTTTAGTTCCCCATTTTCTTTGTATTTTTGAAATATGAATTTCAAACTACAATCAGAATTTGCACCCACTGGTGACCAGCCAACAGCAATAGAAAAACTCTCAGAAGGTTTACAAAACGGAGAGAAATATCAAACTTTGTTGGGGGTAACAGGCTCTGGTAAAACGTTTACCATTGCCAATGTAGTAGAAAAAGTACAAAAACCAACCTTGGTTTTAGCACACAACAAAACTTTGGCGGCTCAACTTTTTATGGAATTCAAAGAATTTTTCCCAGAAAATGCCGTAGAATATTTCGTTTCTTATTATGATTATTACCAACCAGAAGCCTACATTGCTACCACTGGAACTTATATAGAAAAAGATTTATCCATTAACGAAGAAGTAGAAAAACTAAGACTTTCTGCTACCGCAAGTTTGCTTTCGGGGAGACGAGATGTGCTGATAGTGGCTTCAGTTTCATGTATTTATGGTATTGGAAATCCTACAGAATTTAATAAATCACTCATTGAAATAGAAAAAAATTCAAGAATTTCTAGAACTGCGTTTCTTCATAAATTAGTTAATGCGCTGTATTCCAGAAGTATAAATGAGTTTGTGAGAGGTACGTTCAGGGTAAAAGGAGATGTGATAGACGTTTATCCTGCTTATGCAGATAATGCCATTAGAATTCAATTTTTTGGAGATGAAATTGAGAAAATTCAAAGTTTTGACCCCGTTTCAGGAAATGTGACTTCTGATTTTGACCAAATTAATATTTATCCGGCCAATTTGTTTGTGACTTCTAAAGAAACCATGAACGAAGCCATCAGAGAAATTCAAGATGATATGGTAAAACAGGTGGATTTCTTTAATTCTATTGAAAAACCGTTGGAAGCCAAACGTTTACAAGAACGTACTGAACTTGATTTAGAAATGATAAAAGAGTTGGGCTATTGCTCTGGAATCGAAAATTACTCCAGATATATGGACGGTAGAGAACCCGGTTCTAGACCTTTCTGTTTGTTAGATTATTTCCCAAAGGATTATTTGATGGTGATTGATGAATCACACGTGACCATTCCACAAGTTCATGCCATGTATGGTGGCGATAGAAGCAGAAAAGAAGCTTTGGTAGAATATGGGTTCAGGCTTCCTGCTGCAATGGATAACCGACCATTGAAATTTCCAGAATTTGAAGAAATGCAAAATCAGGTGATTTATGTTTCGGCAACACCAGCAGATTACGAATTAGAAAAATCTGGCGGAATTTATACCGAACAAATTATTCGCCCAACGGGACTTTTAGACCCAATTATCGAAGTGAGACCTTCTATGAATCAAATTGATGACTTGATAGAAGAAATTCAAAAAAGGGTGGAAGAAGATGAGCGTGTTTTGGTGACGACTTTAACCAAAAAAATGGCTGAAGAACTCACGAAATATTTTACAAAATTCGGAATTAGAACCCGTTATATTCATTCTGATGTAGAAACTTTGGAAAGAATTCAGATTATGCAAGATTTGAGAACTGGCTTGTTTGATGTTTTGGTTGGAGTTAATTTGTTGAGAGAAGGGCTTGATTTGCCAGAAGTTTCCTTAGTGGCGATTTTGGATGCTGATAAAGAAGGGATGCTTCGTTCTCGTCGTTCTTTGATTCAAACCGTGGGTAGAGCTGCAAGAAATGTGAACGGAAAGGCAATAATGTACGCCGATAAAATTACCAATTCTATGCAGAAGTGTATCGACGAAACCAATTACCGCCGAGAAAAACAAATGCAATACAACACAGAACACAACAAAGTTCCGACTCCGCTGAACAAGAAAATTTCTGAAAATTTAGTAGGAAGAAGTAAAGACTTCCCTGATTCTCAATACACTCAAAAGGAAATTATCAGACAAGTTGCAGAAGAACGTGAAGCTCTAGGAAGTGCTGATGTAGAAAAACTAATCGCCGAAAAACAAAAAGCAATGGAAGCCGCAGCGAAAAATCTAGATTTCATTACTGCTGCGAAATTGAGGGATGAGATTGTGGCTTTAAAGAGGTGATATTAAATAAATTAACATGGAAACTACAATTATACTTTGTGGAATTTATAACCTCCTTTTTGGAGTTTTTCATCTATTTTTCTGGAAATTTTTTGGTTGGAAAAAAGAATTGAAAAATGTAAGCAAAGTAAATTCAGGGATTATGCAAATTCTGAATATTCAAATCATAATATTTTTCTTTATTGTAGGGTTTATTTGTCTTAAATATTCTCAAGAAATCCTTCAAACCAAACTTGGATTTGCTTTTTTAGTGGGTAATTTTATTTTTTGGTTGGCAAGAACAGTAAATCAATTTATTTTCTTGAAAATCAACGATATTAGAGTCCATTTTTTAACTGTTATTTTTATTTTAGGAATGATTTTGTTTTTAATTCCGATTGTTAATGCTATATAATTCAAATCTTCTGATTACAAGTAGTAAATTTAGTTTTTGTATAAATACCACTGATTGTATCATTTTTTTTGTAATTTTATCATCTAAAACAAATATACTATGAAAAATTTCTTATTAATCCTTGCTTTTTTTTCTATTACAATTAGTTGTTCAGAAAATGGTTTAGAAGGTCTTTCAACTGTTGAACCTTTAAATTATAAAAACGGAAATCTTTCTACGGGTAAAGTTTCTTCTACTGGTTTGGCTGCGCCTCAAGGTTATGAATTTAGTGAGGTTAATTCTCCTATGGGAATTAGTCCTGGAAGTTTAATGTATTGCTTTTATCTTAATGTTCAGGAAAAAGCTAGATATTATATTTCAGACGATTTTATTATTCCAAATAATGAAAGTTGGAACATTAATAATATTTCGTTTAATATTATCAATTGGCCAGTTTATACTCCGTCTAGTTTTCCTGTAAAAAAAGTTTACATCGAGATTTATGATGGAAATCCAGAACTAGCAACTTCTAAAAAAATTTATGGAGATTTAGACACTAATTTATTTAAATCTGCAACGCCAACAAATATTTACAGAATTAATTCTGGAACTACTAGTGTTAATGATCCAGACTACTCTGCTTTAATCTATAAAGTGGATACCACAATAAATAATCTCAATTTAAAATCAGGACATTATTGGTTTAAAATGATTTTAAAATTTGATTACGGAGAAGATTGGGCATGTTATATTCCGAGATTGCCTGTAGAAGGTAATAACCAAAGTTCTTTTAATGCATATTTCAAAGATATTTATCATAGAACGGTTTTCACTTCGGACGCAGAAGGTTTTAATGGTGCTCCTCTTGTAAACTATGAAGTTCCTTTTGAAATTAATGGTAAAAAAACTATACAATAATTTTTAAAATGAATTGATTAAAACTTATAAACCCTCTTCTTCGGTTTTTCATAATTCACTGCACCACGAAGTGGCATTAATAAATCCATCAATCCGTTAAGTTTTATTTCGTAAATCGTAGAAAGCTGCATTCCCAGTTTTCCTTTGGGCATTCCTTGTCTGTGAAACCATTCTAAGTAAGAAATAGGCAAGTCTGCCAAAACAGTTCCTGCGTATTTTCCGAAAGGCATTTTTACCTCGCAAATTTCTTTTAATATTTCTGGGTTAAATCCTTCCATTTTTCTAAATTTTCACTTCTACACTTTCTTGAGTATCTTGTACATTGGGGTTAGGAGTTTCGTGAGGCTCATCTTCGTGATTTTCAGAAAATTCGTCAGCATAAATTTGCATTAAAAGAATAGTGATAGAAACTAAAATCGGCCCGAAAATCAATCCGAAAAAACCGAAAATCTTTAATCCTAAAATAATTCCAAAAACAGTATTGAGAGGGTGTATGTTTTCTAATTTTTTCAAGAAAGTAAATCTCAAAATATTATCTACCAAACCTACGATGAGCATTCCGAAGGCAATAACTCCTATTCCGCCAACAGTATCTCCACTGGCCAACATAAATAGTCCAACGGGTACATAAACAATGGCGGCGCCTACAATTGGAATCATACTGCCAATAAAAGTTAAAGCAAATAAAAGCAACGGACTGGGCGCTCCGAAAATTAAATAGCCTATCACCGCTACTATGGCTTGTCCTAATGCGACTACAGGAATTCCTACGGCATTGGCAATCACCAATTTTCTGAATTTATCACCAATTTTTTTACCATTAGAACGTTTCAATGGGGAAATTCCCATCAGAATTCTCTCAAAAAGTCGGGCTTTTGTGAGCATAAAATACAGAATAAAAAACATTGCCGAGATGACGGTAAGCGTATTGAGAGTCGTATTAAGAATAGTTGTAGAGACTTTACCGGCAAACTCAGATATTTTTTGTTTGTTTTCTTTGCTTAGAATATCGATGTCTATTTTGCTTTGTACATAATGTGATACCTTGTCTACAAAACCATTGAACTGTTCTGCGTATTGCTGTGCGTTACCGATTTTTTGAACCAACAAATCGATAATGAGATAAGACGGAATAATAATCACAAACAAGGCAATAAGTATTATGACAATGGCGGCTACCCATGATTTCCAATGCCTTTTTTCAACCAAATAAAAATTAAAATTTCTGGAAATAATATAAAGAGTAATGGCTCCTAACAGTGAAGGTAAAAAGTCACTTAAATTATGCAGGATGAGACCAATCAACACTAGAATGATGGCCAGCATAAAGACTTGTCTTATTTTGTTATTGCTTATTTGACTAGACGTATTCATATCATGTAATTAAAAAAAGCAACAGAAATCTCTGTTGCTCTCAAAGGTATAAATATTTTTAAAAAGTTTAGTCTTTATTTATTTCGTATGGGGTGCCACAATAGGCGCAATAAGTAGAATACTGAACTGAGTACACAAAACCTGCCGTTAATAAAACACCTATACAACATAAAAGTAAACCTGATAAAGAAATAAGAAATGTAAGAATGCCTATGACTAAAAAGGTTCCAAAGTCTGAATTGGTGATGTTGAGTGCCTTCTTAAGAGTCTCAATAGGAGTTTGATTTTCAAAAAATATGATAGGTAGACCAATGATAGAAACAATGGCAAAATATATACCAGGTAAAATACAGATATAAAAACCTAGAGTTGTAATGACAGACATTAATAATCCGTATAGAATTAAATTTACTGTGTTTTGTTTGTAACCAATAAATAAGTCTGAAATATCTATATTTTGTTTAGAATTAAATTTATGAGCAATAAAAATTAATCCTGCGCTTAATGGGTATAACAAACCACCCATGATGGTAGAGATAATAATATTAATGATTGAAGAACCTATTCCCATTGACTGTTGTGTAGCAATGATTTCATCAATATCTACCGAACCACCATTTTGTACACTTTCTATGATTTCTTTATACATTTCTTGATTTCCACTAGGTATGAATAGTGAGAAAATAGCCCCAATGACAAATGCAATGATAAGGTACAACAATGCGTAAATAAAAATGCCTTTGTAATTCTCCCAAGCGTGAGAAATAATGCTACCAGATTCTTTCTGTGGAGCTAAAGGTCTTTCGAATTCAGAAAAGTGATTCATAATTTTAATATTTTGTTTACCAAAATTAGTTAAAATTATGAAACTTTTGTTACATAACTACACAAATTTAATACGAAAATAACTTTTAAACAAAGTATAGATAATAGCATTCCAAAACGGAAAAGTGAGCAAAAACCCGAAAAAGAAGATTAATAATCCAGAATAACTGAAAAGAATAGCCAATACAGAACAAGCTGAAACAATGAAAATATTACCCGAAACTACTTTGAAGCTTATTTTCAGAGCTTCTACCAATGTCATTGGCGTAAAATATAACAATGGGGCTACAAAAATGGTGAAAACAATCCAAAGAAAACCCGGGACAACCAATGGCTTTAAGTAAAAATAAATACCTCCCCAAAGCAAGTAATATCCGAAAAATTTGAAAAAATTAGACCCTGAAAATCCAGCAAATAAATCATTGATATTGACCTCCTTATTTTCGTCTTTTTTCTGATATATCTTGAAAAAACCAATATTTAAAGGGTAAATAATAGCCGTAGCCACTATAATCATCATTGAAAAATATTTGAAATTTTCACTCAACAAAATCTCTTGAAACTGCGCAGTAAATGCTTCTGGATCTGAGTACATCAACGGAGAAATGCTGTTTATTTTTGGGGTGATTTCATAATAATTCATTAAAAATTTACCCATGATTAATAAGGTCGAAAAATAGATAAAAGTAAAAACGAATTGATAAAATAGGGTGGAACTCCAGTATTTAAAGGCTTCTTTTAAAACGTAATCTAGACTAATCTTTCTGCTTGCTTCATTCATTTTGCAAAAATAGTTTTTTTATGCTTAAAATACCATCGTTTTTTTAAATTAAATCCATAGAAACTAATGTTTTAAGGAAAAATTAACGTATAAATTAGGTTTTGATTTTTTTAGCGCTATTTTGGATGGGGTTTCATCATAAAAAATCATTTTTCAAGAAATAAAAACGAAAATCATTTTTCAAAAATGTAAATTTGCGTATGCTAAACATCAACCATCAAAAATTCAAAGAGCTAGACCAACTTTCTCAACAGAAAGTGCCTTTCTTTTTTATCATAGATTTTTTGATGGAAAACGTGTTGATTTTCAATCAAAAAGACCTATCAGAAAAAAAGATTTTGGTAGACTTTCCTCATTTCAAAAATATGGAAAAACAAAACTTTATACCCAAAGAAATTCTTTGGAAAGCCTTACCTCAGTCTAAAGAAGAATACAAAAAAGGCTTCGATATCGTTCAGGAACATCTGAAACGTGGAGATTCTTATTTGGTCAATTTTACCTGCGAAACGCCTGTGGAAACCAACCTTAGCTTAGAAGAAATTTTTTACCACTCAAAAGCCAAGTATAAAGTATTGATTCCTAATCAACTCACTTTCTTCTCTCCCGAGACTTTTGTGGAAATTTTAGACCAAAAAATATATACTCATCCCATGAAGGGAACCATAGATGCGGCTAAGGAAAATGCCAAAGAACTCCTAAAAAATGATGTTAAAGAAAAAGCAGAACATTATACAGTGGTCGATTTGCTGAGAAATGACCTGAGCATGATTGCTGATGAGGTGCATCTAGATGAGTTCCAGAGGATTGATTTTCTGAAAACAAGAAACAAAAACCTCTATGCAATGAGCTCTGAAATTTCAGGAAATGTAAAACCTGAATTCCAAGGCAAGGTCGGAAGTTTGCTCCAGAAAATTTTACCAGCTGGTTCTATCTTAGGAGCTCCAAAGCCAAAGACGCTTGAAATTATTTTAGAGTCCGAAAAACACCAAAGAGGATTTTATACAGGAATTGCTGGGTATTTCGATGGGAAAAATCTAGATTCTTGTGTGATGATTAGATACATAGAAAACAAAAATTCATTATATTTGAAGGAGAAACCAAATTGGGTGTTCAAAAGTGGAGGTGGTATCACCCACCTCAGCAGATTAGAAGACGAATACCAAGAAATGAAAAATAAAATTTATGTCCCGATTCATTGAAAGCATCAAAATAGAAGACCAAGAAGTTTTTTTATTAAACCTTCATCAAAAACGTGTGAATGACACCTTTGCCCATTTCGGGGTACAAGGCTCTATCGATTTAGAAAAGATTGTAAAAGACCTAGAAATAGATGAAGATGGCTTTTTCAAACTTAGAATTGTTTATGATTTAAATAAAAATTATAAAACCCAATTAATTCCTTATGCCATTGCAGAAATTAATAATTTCCAATTGGTAGAGAATAACACCTATGATTATGCTTTTAAATTCGAGGATAGAAAAGAGTTTGAAAGAATGAAAACCAAAGCCAAGACAGAGGAAATCATCATCGTGAAAAACAACTGCATTACAGATACTTCATATACCAATTTACTTTTTCTAAAAGGGGAAACTTGGTACACACCAACAACTTACCTGCTAAATGGAGTAATGCGCCAACATCTTTTGGCAACTAAAAAAATTAAAGAAACAGAAATTACACTCCAAAATATCAAAGAATTCTCTCATTTTCAAATGATTAACTCGATGAATGATTTTGATGACATGTTCATCTATCCTATCCAAAGAATTGTAAACCTACCAGAAAGCAGAGAGTATCTAGGAATTTAATTCTGAGGTTTTTAACACAATTTGACATTCTGCAGGAATTTAAATGAATTTTTTTAAAATAATATTATTGATGTCTATACTTTCTACTCTCTGGAATTGTGGCCAAAATAAAAATGATTCCTTAAAGGAGATTACAGAAATAACCAATAAAGAAGACGATTTTGCTGATGTTTCTTTAAATATTTTAAGTAAAACTCATGATGAAAATTATACGTCTTTTGTAGCAAAAAGGATGTGTAATCAAAAGGTCGTTGGACTTGAAGTGTTGCTAGCTAATGATATTGAGCCGGGCGTAATTAATGGTCAAATTTCTCAAAATGGATTCAGAAAGAATGGTTTAATATTGAAATCCATAGGAAAAGAAAGCGATGAATTTTTATCAGCTCTCAGTAAACTTTATTCTTTAAATACTAAAAATAAATTCAAGAAAAATGAGATCTCAGCGACCGTTTTTTCACTTAATTCTGAAAAATTAAATAGTAACAATTCTTCTTACTATAAATTTAAAATATTTTTAAATGATGAAAGTAATGAAGATGATTACGCAGAACTTTACATAAATCTCAATTTTCAAAATCAAAAGTTAGAGATTTTTGAAAAAGATAATGAGTATAGAAAAGCAATAATAAAAGCATTATCTGAATAAATTTTTCATTCAGTTTAAGAAAAATCAAAAATCTGCAAGAGAATTTCTACTTCAAAGCATTGAAATAATTCTTCAAAACATCGGCGTTTTGAATTTCAGAAGTGTTAATTTCTAAAATCTTAGGCTTTTCATCTGCTTTAAAGAAATTATCCAAGGTTCTTAGAAGAGTGTCTTCCTCATCTACTTTGAAATAACTAAATCCAAAATGCTTCGCCAAATGCTCACACGTTTTATGATGTTGGGTGGCAATAAATTCATCTACGGCATTCGTATTACTAGGGCCAGGGATAATCCTAAAAATATTCCCCTCACCGTTATTGATGACAATAATTCTTGTGTATGGCGGTATGTATTGGTTCCAAAGACCATTAATGTCATATAGAAAACTCAACTCTCCGGTCACAAAAACCACTGGACTAGCACTCATCATCGCGTATCCCATTGCAGTAGAGGTGCAACCATCAATGCCGCTGGTGCCTCGGTTGCAAAAAATCTGATGGCTCTTAGAATATGGAAACAATTCTACATATCTTATAGCAGATGAATTAGAAATATGAACATGGTAGTTTTCAGGAATTTTTTGCTCTAACAACTCGAAGATTTTAAAATCTGAAAACGGACTAGAAGAACAAAAATCATCATGCTTTTGGTCTCTCTTATCTCTCAAAATGTCCCAAAGATTGTAATATGCCTGTGGCTCTAATCGAGAGTGATGAAGCAACTGACTGAAAAAAACCTCGGGCCTTGTGTTAATCTTTTCACTCAATGCAAAATAAGTATCTGGAAACCATTGCTCATCTATATGCCAATGCTGTGCAGGTCTGGCTTTTCTTAAAAATTCTTTTACTTTCTTAGAAACTACATTTTGACCAATGGTAATCAATAAATCGGGTGCATACGTCCTAAAATCTTCTTCATTAAAATTAAAAACATATCGGTCGATATGATTAAAAAACTTCTCGTGGTAGAGATTAGAATTGGCCTCGGTTAATACCACCACCGAATGGTTTTTTACAAATTGTGACAAAAGAGTTTCTAACTCAGGGTTTTTATACAATGTTCCCGCTAAAATCAATATCCTTTTAGACTGATTAAATGCGGAAATAAGACCTGATGGAATTTCATATTTTTTATCATTCGTCACCTTTTCTATCTCAGGAAAAATAGGCATCTCATACACCAATTGATACAGAGGTTCAGTAAGTGGGATGTTAATGTGCACCGGACCTTGCTTCTCTATACAAAGTTCTACTGCAGTCTTAATGATTTTAAAGTTTTCTTCTTCAGAATTCTCAGCCTCATCTTCTAAAAGTTCAAAATCTCCAAAAGAATGTTGAGAAAATAAATTCTTTTGGCGAATGGTCTGTCCATCAAAAATATCTACATAGTCTCTTGGGCGATCTGCAGTGAGAATCAACAAAGGAACGTTTTGATAAAAAGCTTCCGTCACAGCAGGATAATAATTAACAGCTGCAGAACCAGAGGTACATGAGATAGCAACAGGCTTTTTTAGAGATTTAGCCATTCCCATAGCAGTAAAAGCGGCACTCCTCTCATCTACGATACTGAAACACTCAAAACTGTCTAAATCTGAAAAATGGATGGCCAGAGGAGCATTCCTAGAACCTGGTGAAATCACCATTTTGTCGATGCCGTATTGTTGTAAAATATGTCCTAATATCTGTATAGTGCGTTTTGCCGAGAATTGTTTCATCTTTAAAATTTGAACTACAAAAATACATAAAGATTGTCTTATAAATAAATCTTAAACTAATAAAATATTCGGCAATAATCTTTTTAAAAATATGATAAATATCATATCTCATAAATCTGCAAGTCACTGAAAATCAGCATAACTTTAATAATGTTAAACAAATATGCAATGCATATATTGTTAATATTGGTAAAACTTAAATTTAAACGCAATGAAAAAAACTTTATTTTTTTGGATGATGTGTTTGGGAATAGGTTTCATGTATTCTCAACCAAGAGTTTCTCTAGAACATAATGGTACTACCACCATTTTTGTAGGCAATAGTGCTTTAGTAAGTGCTTATAACGCTGCAGCAGACGGAGATTTCATTTATTTACCAGGAGGAACATTTGAAGTTCCGAGTTTTGATAAAAAAGTTACCATAATTGGTGCTGGTGTTTTCCCGAATGCAACTACAACAACAGGTAAAACTTTTTTGAATGGTGTTATTACGTTTTTTGATAATGCAGATGGTTTATCATTAGAAGGCGTAGAAGTTACAGGTTCTCTTAATTTTGCTTACAATCTCTCAATTAATAATGTGGTGATCAAAAGATGCGTGATTAATGGAGATGTTAATTTTAGTGGCAATTTACTTAATGCAACTAATTTTTCATTTATTGAAAATGTATTACGAGGAAGTCTAAATTTACCAAATCTAGAAACAGGCTTGTTTTCTAACAATATCATTCAAGGTGTAGTAAGAGATTCTAGCGGAAATATGTTTCAAAATAACATTTTCTTACATAATGACTGTGGATATTATGGAAATGTGGCTCTAATTACTGGAAGTAATAATACTTTTCAAAATAATATTTTCAATAGACAATGTGATAATTTCGTGGGAGGAACAGGAAATAGATTTTTAAAAAATATCTTTGTGATGACTGCAAGTTCTTTTGGTACTACACCTACATTAACAGGAAATTATATGAATGTAAGTTATCCTACAGTTTTTTTTAATCAAACTGGAGTTTCTTTCGAGTATGAACAAGATTATCATTTACAAACTCCCGCTACTTATTTAGGTGTGGACGGAAGCGAAGTTGGCGTTTTTGGCGGACAGTTTCCTTTCAAAATTCAATTAATTCCTGAAAACCCTCACATTTCTGTTAAAAACATAAATCCTACCACCAATTCTAGCGGAGAATTGCAAATAGAAATAAAAGCTGAAGCTCAAAATTATTAGAATCAAATAGATTTCATTATCAATTTATTAAAATTTGAAATCATGAAAAAAATGATTTTTTCAATAATGATTCTATTCTCTTTTTTGAGTTTTATTAATGCTCAAATTAATGGATATGAATATTGGTTTGATAAAGATGTAGGAAACAAAGTTTCTTATACATTATCTTCTCCTTCTGATAACGTTATTGTAAATCAAAATATCCCAACAAATAGTTTGGTAAAAGGTATACATCAATTAAATTTCAGAAGCTGGGATGTTAACAATAAATTTTCTGGAATATTAACTGAATTTTTTTACAAAACTTCTAATAATGCCTCCGTAAATAAAAATATTGTGGCTTATCAATATTGGATGGATAATCAATTTCAAAGTGCTGTTTTAGAAAATGTAACCCCTCAAAATATATTGAATATCAATAAGATAATTAATGTAAATCTCTTGCAAGATGGGCTTCATGTTTTTAATATTAGATTTAAAGATGATGTGGGAAATTGGGGCTCTGTTACTTCAGATTTTTTCTATAAAACGAATAGTATTTCTACAATAAATAGAAAAATGGTAGCTTACCAATTCTGGACAGATAATAACTTTGCAACTGCTACCACCAAAAACGTTTCTGCAACTGAAATTTTGAATGTTAACCAGCTAATTAATGTAAATTCTCTAGTAGAAGGTTTGCATGTTTTTAATATCAGATTCAAAGATGATTATGGTTTTTGGAGCAGCATCACTTCAGATTTTTTCTATAAGACATCTAATAATCCTCTTATTAATAAGAAAATTGTAGCATTTCAATATTGGTTAGATAAAGATTTTCTAACAGCAATTACCGAAAATACTTCTCCTAATGCCATTTTAGATGTAATTAAAACAATTAATTATAATACGATAAATGAAGGACTTCACCTCTTTAATGTAAGATTTAAAGATGATGCAGGAAACTGGAGCGCCATTACTACAGATTTCTTTATTAAAAAAACAGGAGTAATTACACCGAAAAACATCGTTCAGTATGAATATTGGTTTAATGAAGATTACACTCACGTAATAAAGACAGACATTTCGCCTTCTTCTACATTTAATTTGAACACGATTATTCTTCCACAAAATCTTACAACTAAAAATAATATCCTCAATATCAGATTCAAAGATGATTCTGGAGAATGGAGTAGTATTATTTCTGAACCTTTTGAAGATATAACTTTGGCAACGGTAGATAATACCCTTAAAAATGTAGAGTTTTATCCTAATCCTTTTGAAGAAAATCTCAACATTAATTTAGGTAAAAACTACCACGAAGTTACCGTAGAAATTTATGATTTTTCTGGTAAATTAGCTTATCAACAAAAATTCAATAACAAAGATTTGCTGCAACTTCACTTGAGGCTTAACTCTGGAGTTTACCAATTGATTTTGAAAGCTGATGAGAAAATCACTTCTAGAAAAATTCTGAGAAGATAATCACAAGCGAGGTTTTTACCTCGCTTTTTTATTAAAACAACTTCAATTGTTGCGTTCTACTCCCCGTGAAATGTGCAGTAGAAAGTTCTGCCATTTTTCTGTCTTTGAAATACTTATTTCTGCCAATTTCTATGGTTTTATGTATCATTTCGGCAATGTTTCCTTCGCCTTTGTAACGTTCAAAATATCTTTTTTCGCCCAGTTTACCGCCACGCATTTGCTTGATTAAACTAAGTACTTTGTCTTTTCTATCAGGAAAACTCTTCTCTAACCAATCTACAAAAATAGGCTCTACCGCATCATTCAATCTAATTAAGGTGTAACCAAACCAATCAACTCCTGATTCTGAAATTTCCTGAATAATTTTTAACGTCTCATCACTATTTAGCCCTGGAATGATAGGCGCAATCATGGCACCAGTAGGAATGTTGTTTTCTTTCAAAATTTTCAATGCTTCTAATTTTTTTAAACTCGATGAAGTTCTGGGCTCCATTTTTCGGCGCAATTCTTCATTCATGGTAGGTAAGCTCAAAGCGACAGAAATTAAATTCAATTCGTTCATCTGGATAAATAAATCCAAATCTCTCATCAACAAAGCATTTTTAGACAGAATCGCTACAGGATGTCGGTAAGCCAAACACACTTCTAAGATTTTTCTAGTGATTTCTAATGTTCTCTCTACAGGTTGATAGCAATCGGTGTTTCCTGAAAGCATAATGGTTTTAGGAACGTAATTCCTTTTTTGAAAAAATTTTTCTAATAATTCTGGTGCGTTTTTTTTGACCATAATCTTTCTTTCGAAATCTATCCCTGCAGAAAATCCCCAATATTCATGTGTAGGCCTTGCATAACAATAAGAACAACCGTGTTCACAACCTTGATACGGATTCAGAGAATACTCCATCGGCAAATCTGGACTTTTCACTGCGTTGACTATCGTTTTAGGGAAAACGTCTATAATTTGGGTGCTGCTCTTCTCCATCTCCCAATCTTCAGGCTCATAAGAATAACGCTCGAATCTGTTCTTCACGTTTCGCTGCGCACCTTGTCCTTTGATGGGATTTTGTGAATTCATGGGGTAAAAATCTTGATTTTCAAAAGTAGAACTTTAGAACTTACAGTTATTAGAAAGAAGTGGTGAGTTTTCCACAAAATAGAGGATGCTGAAAAACAAGCCTTTTTACTAAAATTTGAAGTGAAAATCATTTGTTTTCAAAAATCTAAAAATTCTAAAGTTTCGAAATGAATACAAAACAAAAAACCACCACATTACTGTGATGGTTTTGGCGCCTTTTTTGCTGTTGCATAGAAATTTACAGTTTTTTGGCTTTTAACCATTTCTATACCTCCTTGAACTTCTAAAACATAGAAGGAAGTTCCGTCTTCTTTTTGTCTTTCTTTGTAGTTGATAATTGTTACCATTGGTTTGAGTTTTTGAGTTAGAACAATACCACCAGGAATCAGAATGTTTTCTGTAAGAATATTGCAACTATCACCTTGAATGTAAATACCGCCGAAAATTTTTCTAAATACCTTAAAAGGTGACGGGGAGTTTCCCCAATTCAATGATGGGTGGGGGTGTTTTGGAGGGGCGATTGCGTTAGAATAATTGGGGTGTGAAATTTTTTTTCAAAAAAATAAGTAATGTACATCACTATAATATTTACTTAAGTAAACTATCCCAAGGCGTTTTCTTCGAATAAAAACTAAAAATGAAAATGTTTTTTTATACAAAATTTTTAAAAAAAAGATTGTAAATTTAAAATCGGAATAAAATTTTTATTAAATATTAGGATTTCCCGTAAAAGTAATATCAATAAAAATTTTAAATTACATTTAAAAATTAAAATTCTATGTGGAAAGACAGTGAAACTTATCTTGATTTATTGAACTTTGATTATTTAGTTGAAGTTACAAAAGACATAATTGAAAATGAAGACTTGTCTCCCTGTACTATTGGTGTCTATGGAGATTGGGGTAGTGGAAAGTCTAGTTTGGTTGAAATGATTCTAAAATCATATGAATGCAATGAAGATTTCTTATGTATAAAGTTTAATGGATGGTTGTTTGAAGATTATGAAGATGCCAAAACAGCTTTGCTAGGTACAATTATAGATAAAATTAAAGAAAAGAGAACTCTTACTGTAAAAGCTGAAGCTGGTGTAAAGAAGCTATTAAAAAATATAAACTATCTTGACTTAGTAAGTAAAGGATTAAAGTACGGAGTAGATTTCATGCTAACAGGTGGACTAGGAACTATTGCAGATATTACACTAAATCAAGTTGCTTCTAAATTAAAATCTGCAGGTCAGGAAGTCAATGATGAGGAAATAAAAAAAGTTCTTGAAGGTACTTTTTCAAAGGAAGAAGTGAGAAAAAATCTTAGAGAGTTTCAAAGGGATTTTGAAGAACTACTTAAAGAAACTAAAATTAAAAAACTAGTTGTTTTTATAGATGAACTTGACAGGTGTAACCATGATACAATTCTAGAAACTTTAGAAGCAATAAGATTGTTCTTGTTTACAAAGGGAACTTCTTTTATAATTGGTGCAGATGAAAGACAAGTAATGTATGCTGTAGGAAAAAGATTCCCAGAAGTTAAAGGAAACCATTTAGATATTGGTAAAGAGTATCTTGAGAAAATGATACAATATCCAATAAAAATACCTCAGTTGGGTATTTACGAGATGGACTTTTATATTACATCATTATTTCTTCAAGAAACTTTCAAAAAAGAATATGCTGAAATAATAGAATTTCTTAAAGAAGAAAGAGAGCAAAACTTCATTAAGTTCGAGATTACTTATGATTTAATAAAAGATAAGTTCGAAGATATTGATGAGGATAAATTAAAAGATGTACTATCAGTCTCAAAACAACTTTCATCAGTACTATCTAACAGGCTTAATGGGAATCCAAGACACTGTAAAAGATTCCTAAACGCCTTATCAATGAGAATGAAAATGTCTAAGTTTAAAAACATAAACTTAGACAAGAAGGTTTTAGCCAAATTAATGCTAATAGAATATTTTAAGGATGATGTATTTAAGAAAATAGGGGAACTTCAAGCTAATGAAAATGGGAAGCCTGAAGAAATTAAATTAATAGAAGAAAACAAATGGGATGAAGTAGAAGCTTTGAAGCTTTGGAAAGATGATTTTTGGCTAAGTAATTGGATTAACTCTGAACCAAAATTATCAGATATTGATTTGCAAAACTACTTTTATTTCACAAGAGAAAGCTTACAAACTACTTTCTTTAAATCTTCTTACTCTCTTAGCTTAGAAGCAGAAAATATCTTAAAAGGTTTGCAAGCAGGCTCTGATACTTTAAGAAATGAAGCCATTAAAAAATCAAAAACTATAAGTGAATTTGAATCTTCAGAGATTCTAAAAACACTTTTTGTTTCAATAGAATCATCAACTGAGATTGATTCAAACTTATTAAAGTCATTTCTTGAATGGGGTGAAGCTAATGAAAATCTACATTCTGATACTTTAGTGAAATTGTCAACTTTACCTGCAAAAGCTATTAAGTTCACTTTCATACCTAATATTGTTGAGTTTGGAAAAGCTACGGGGAAGCTCGAGGATATTAAAGAACTAACAGATAAATGGGGAAAAGAAAACACAAGATTAAAAAGAACAATTGAGCAGGAACTAAAACAAAAATAAACTATGGGAACATCAAGTATGTATGGAGGATATTCCGATGGAGGATCACAAAATAATCCTTTAATACCACCAGATTTTGAAGATAATGATCAGGAAGATAATAATTCACAAAGTCAAAATGAAGACTCTGAACAAGATTTAGAGGATAATAGGGCAGAACAACAAGAAGGACAAACCGTTGAATGGAGTAATGCAAAAACTTTCATGTCAAATTTAGCTTCAGGGAGATCCTCAAATATTAAGGGAGCTGTTTCAAAATATGTAAAAGCATATGGAGGTGCTAAATCTGCTTCAAAAAATGCGGTAGGAGGAATTAAAACAACTATTAATCTTGGAAATTTTGTAAAAAGTATTTCAGAGCAAGGACTGAAAGAAACTCTTGATGAATACAAGATAAACTATAGGGATAAGAGCACAAAAGAAATTCTAAATGAACTAGTAAACATTTTAGCTCCTTCCCCTAATACAAAAGAAGATGCTATTTCAAGAAAGGCTTTGATACTTACAATGGAAGTGTTATATAAACTTATAGAAAAAGAAAACTTAGAGGTAGAAGTCATTGAAAAATTAGATGTAAATATCATAATTCCAACTTATATAGAAGTTTATATTTATCAGAAGCTAATAAATGATTTAGGTTCAAGAATTGAAAGTAATTCTAAAAGTGCAGCAGATGCGGTAGCTATAGAAAAGGATATAAAAGAATATATTCATAATAAGATAGAAATTGTCTTTAAAGGTAAAGAGATTAAAGATTATAAATTCTCTACAAAAGAAATACTAAGCCTTTATAACCAATGTTACACCGTAATAGAAGATTTATTATGAAAGAATTTATATTTAAACTAAATACTGATGATGCATTCACAGTAACCTCAGCAGTTGAAATAGATTTAACTTCAAAAGCAGACTATAATCATACTTTTTTTAAATTATTAAGACCTTTATATCGTATGCCAAGCTTCTTTCAAAATGAGGCATTAGATTTATGGTATATCTCCTTAATTGTGTATTATATTGATAGGAAGGTATTAAGGAAAGGAACATTTGATAATTGGACTAGAGAAGTAAAACTTTACATTCCTGTATTAGAAGTTGATAAATGGAATGAAAACAAGGACTTACTTATAGAAATGATTTCTTACTTAAGTGGTGATATTTGGGATTTTGAGTTTAGAAAAAGAGAGTTAAATGGAAAAGAGACTAAAATATCTGAAAATATTGCTAGAAGTTACATCTCAACCAAGTATGCTCCTGACTGCTTCTGTATGTTGTCAGGAGGACTAGACTCATTTATTGGTGCAATAGATTTACTAAAAGAAAACAAAAACATCGCATTTATTGGGCATTATGGAAGAGGAAAAGGAGTAAAGCCTTTCCAAGATAAGGTCATCTCATTGTTGAAAGATAAATTTGAATTACAAGATGGACAATTCTTTAATTTTAATGCAACACCAATTGGAGGAGTTGAGGATACAACTAGGACACGGTCATTTATGTTTTTTATGCATGCTATTATTTTAGCATCTTGCATGAATAAAGAAGTTGATTTATATATTCCTGAAAATGGATTAATATCTTTAAATATACCTCTTACCAATTCTAGACTTGGAAGTAGTAGTACTAGAACAACACATCCTTATTATTTAAAGATGTTTCAGGAACTATTAGTAAAACTTGGTGTAAAAGTAACTTTAAAAAATCCATATCAGTTTTTAACTAAAGGAGAGATGCTATTAAATTGTAAAGAGCCAGATTTTATTAAAGAACATTACAAAGAGACTATGTCATGCTCACATCCAGATCAAGTTAGATGGGTAAAAGGTAGTTCTGAACCTAAACATTGCGGGACATGTTTGCCATGCACTATTAGAAGAGCTTCTGTTTTAAGGGCATTCGAGACTGATACTACATCATATGAAGATGCTGATTATAAAAATGGGAAAGCTAACATCGAGCTCAGGTCTTATAAGATTGGACTTTTAGATTATGCTAGAAGTGATAATAGTTTATTTACAATTCAAATGTCTGGAAAAATAGATGAGAAAATAGATGAGTATGAAGATTTATATAATAGGGGGATGGAAGAATTAGCTACTTTTATAAATACGAAAAATGACTAATTTTTTATTTGATACTCACGCTCATTTAGATTTGTCAACTAATTTTTATGAGGAAGTTAATAGTATTGAAAAACTAAAAATATACACAATAGCTGTAACAAATCTTCCTCCTCTTTACATTAGGTTTAAAAGTAGGATTGAATCAAAATATATAAAACCCGCTTTAGGATTTCACCCTGAACTTATTGAGAAATACCAAAAGTATATACCTCAAATGTGGAACCTATTAGATGAAGCAAAATATATTGGAGAGGTTGGTTTGGATTATAAGGTTGCAATTAATTCAAAAGCAATTCAATTAAGTTTTTTTGAATCACTTATCCATAAATGTAATGATTTAGGAGGGAAAGTATTAACAATACATAGTAGAAATAGCGTTGATGATGTTTTGTCTATTATAGGAAGTAAGTTCAATAGTAAGTTCATATTGCATTGGTACTCAGGTAATTTAAAAAATATAGATATAGCAGTTGCTAATGGAGCCTACTTTTCTATTAATAATGCAATGTTCAATTCTAATAATGGTTTAAAGATAATCAATCAGATCCCAACTGACAGGCTTCTTTTAGAGTCTGATTATCCTTTTGTAATCAATAAAGACAAAACTCCTTTCAGAGTTACTGATATTAATGAGACTGTTAGTAATTTAGCAAAACTAAAAGATAAGGACTATGATGATATGTTAGGACTTTTAAATATTAATCTTAGAAAAATACTATCATAAAGCTATTTTAGATAAATATATTAAAAAAAGCCCTGCATTAAACAGGGCTATTCCTAACTCAAAAACCAATGATAACCAGAATTACCACTGAGAGTTTTTTGAATACCCTTTGTAAACTCAAAAGCATTCAAATTCCTGTCTAGGAAAGTATCTGTATAACTGCTTTTATTGGCTTGTGTAAATAGGTTGAAAACATCCCAAAGATTTATCCTTCCATCTTGTTGTCTACAAAAGTTATTATCCTCGGGATAATCTTTTACATTGTGTCGATATGGCTATCATTAAATATAAGTAGAAGAATTTTCTTTTTTCTAGTTTAGGCATATGTCGATAAAGCCTATTTTTACCTATAAAAAAAACACCACATTACTGTGATGGTTTTGGCGCCTTTTGCTGGGCTCGAACCAGCGACCCTCTGAGTAACGGTGTCTTTGCGAATGAGGAAAAATAAAGTTTAAATTATTGATAATCAAATGATAAGGCTCGTATAAAAGTATAATTTCCATACAAATTCCATTTGATGGAGAGAGATGGTTTTCTGTATGGGTATTGCAAAAAATCTTGCAAAATTTTATGTTAAGTACTATCTTTTTTCAAGGATTCTTAATAGTTTTTCATTAAGATACAATTTTTCTTTTCCCACTTTCACAGATTTGAGAATGCCTCCATTTTCTAGGGTGTTTAAATAATTACCAACCGTTTTTATATTGCCAATATTTTCCTTCATCAAATTTTGTCTTTTTACATAAGGCAATTTAAATAGAACTTCCACTAAGTCTTTTGAGTAAATTTTAGGAAATTTAGATTTTATTTCTTTAGTCATTTGTTCCATTGAATGCATAATTTGATTGAGCTGATTTAATCCTTTTAAGGAAGTGTATTCTACCATATCCAACATATATAGGATATAGTCTTCCCAGTTACCATTTTCAGTCACCCCTCTTAATTTCAAATAGTAATCGTTCTTATGATTAATAATATATTCACTTAAATAGATTGCGGGAACTTCTAATAAGCCAGACAATTTTAAATACAATAAAATCAAAATCCTACCGGTTCTTCCGTTTCCGTCTGAGAAGGGGTGAATGGCCTCAAACTGATAATGGAGAATGGCCATTTTTATTAAAGGCTCAATTTCATTTTCATCATTGATAAAACGCTCCAAATTTGCCAATTTTTCTCGAATGACACTTTCGCCAATAGGAGGGGTGTAAACAATCTCTCCCTTTGGATTCGTTAGAGTGGTGCCGGGAGTATTTCTTATGGTAGCATCGTTCTGTTTTATACATTGAACAATTTTAATGGAAAGATTAGTGGTTATGAAAGGTTTAGTTTTTAGTTCTTCTAATCCAAGCCATAAAGCTTTTTTATAACCCAACACTTCTTTTGTAGCCGGATTGTCTATTTTCTTTTCTGCTACAAAAGATTGATAGATTTCGTCATTGGTAGTGATAATATTTTCTACTTCAGAACTAGCCTTTGCTTCTTGTAGATATATGGTGTCAAGAAAAAGATGAGGATTCGGCAGGTTCATTAATGTTCCGTTGAGTTGGGCTAGAGCTCTTCCCGCAGTAATTGATTTGCGTAAAATCTTTTTAGTTTCTATATCCGCTTCCGGAGGCAGAAGTGGTAGGTCATTATAGGGAATGTTTTGGTTAAATGTTTTCATTTTTCAAGGGTAAGCTTTACCTTATTTTGTTTTTCAAGTGTAAATATATTAAAAATTTACCTTCGTTTTGGCAATGAAGGTGAATTTTACCTTTGTTTTTTTATTTATATAAAAACAAAGTTGATTTGCTCCCTTGTTGTTTAACCTTAAACCTCTTTCAAATTTACAAGAACTTCTCCCAAAACCTTGCTCAAAACATGCTCAAATAAAAAAAGAGTTTTCGAAACTAATCGAAAACTCTCTTGTAATGGGCGCCTTTTGCTGGGCTCGAACCAGCGACCCTCTGATTAACAGTCAGATGCTCTAACCGACTGAGCTAAAAAGGCTACTCTGTTTGTTTTGAGTGGTGCAAATATAATACGTTTTTACTTTTCTGCAAAATATTTTTTGAAAAAAATTAGAATTTTCCTGCAATTACTTTGTAAATATCTGAACCAAAGATTAATAGCATTAGCCCTAATAAAAAGATTACTCCAATCATTTGAGCGTTTTCTAAAACTTTTTGCGGGACAGGCTTGCCTGTGATCAATTCCCATGTCGTAAATAGGGCGTGCCCACCATCTAATCCCGGGATTGGCAATAAATTTAAAAACGCCAACCATGCAGAAAACATAGCCGTAAAACTCCAAAATGCTATCCAGTCTATCTCCTTAGGCATCATTTTGATGATGGCAATAGGACCACCTACATTTTTATATCCCTTGATTTTTTTGTTAAACATCAATTTAAACTGCTTAATCTGCATTGTAAGTGATTCTACGGTTCTTTCGAATCCTCTTCCTACTGCAGGTAAAAAGCTGTATGATTTGGTGGTCTCTGTTTCTTCTATGGCTTTTTGTGCTAAACTGAAATCTGCCCCAAATCCTATTTTCCCTTCTTTTGTAGTGGTTATTGCAATAGTTTTTAGCTCTCCATTTCTAAGAACTTCCAACTGAACTGGAGTGTTTTTCTTGCTTGATAAATCCTGAGTCAACTCATCCTGAAAGTTGATTTTCTTTCCATCCAATCCTACAATCTTGTCTCCCACTTGTAGTCCCGCTGCTTTGGCAGGTCCTGCTATCAGCGTGTCTACCACGGGCGCAAATCGATTGACAATGTATGATTTTGCTGTTTTTGCACCTAAAATATGGGCAATACCATCTTCGTTGGGCTTGAAACTTACTTCTTTCCCATCTCTTAATACCGTCACTTCATTGGCAAGTAGCATGTTAATAAGTGAAGTCTCTAATCTTTCAGCAGGCTTGCCATCTATTTTTATAATATGATCTCCATTTCTTAAACCCATCATTGCTCCTTCTTCTGAAACAGAAATTCCATTTTGGAATTTGGATAAGTCGTGATACTTTTCTCCTACAGATAAATTTAATCCGGTGTAAATGGCCCAAGCCAAAACCAAATTCACAAAAATACCTCCCAACATTATAATTAATCTTTGCCAAGCTGGTTTGCTTCTGAATTCCCAAGGTTGTGCCGGTTGCTTTAACTGCTCCGTATCCATACTTTCATCCACCATCCCTGCAATTTTTACATAACCACCAAAGGGTAACCAACCAATACCATATTCTGTTTCACCTATTTTTTTCTTCACCAATGAAAACCATGGGTCAAAGAATAGGTAAAATTTCTCGATTCTGCATTTAAACCATTTTGCTGGTAAAAAGTGTCCTAACTCGTGGAGAACTACTAAAATTGAAATACTTAAAATAAATTGAAATATCTGCGTTGCTAATTCCATTAATTGTTATTTTTTTAAACTATGCAAATGTAATAATTCTGTCTCACTAATAATGTACTAATTAAAAAAAGACGCTGAAAAGCGCCTTTAATTTATTGTTTTTTTAATTCTAGAAGTTAAATGATACCCCAAGGCTGCCATTGTTGCCAGCTTCTATAAAGGCCCCTACATTATTATTGAAGAAATATCTTACCCCTAGATGAGCCCCTAGCCCAAAGGTATTGCCTATCACACCTACATCTACTCCAGGGTATAAATCCCACTGACTAGGCATGCCCAATACATCTTGCAGGTGAAAGTTTACCCTCCCAAAAGCAAAGAAATTGTTGTCTTTATTGCTGTCTTTATAGCCGTCAAAGTAAAAATTTGCCCCAGCTCCCAATGAAACAACTTTTGAAATACCATAATCATAAGTGGCAGTGATACCCGTCCCATTGCCCCATCCATTGAAACCTACTTGTACTTTCTGGTCTCCTTTTCCTTCCCATGCCTGCGCAAATGTCGCTTGTCCTATAAATAGGATAAATAATAATGCAATTTTTTTCATACTTTTATTGTTTTAAATTTCTATTTATTAACTCATTTTTTTAACTTTTGTTGTAATGAAATGATTTTTTTATTCATTTTTTTAACAAATTTGTAATTTTATATTGGTAGTAGCATGAAAATCATTGGTTTAAATCAAAATATTATTTGGAAGGATAAACGAGCTAATTTCTCCCTGATAGAAGAAAAATTTAAAAATTGGGAAGCTGATTTGTTTTTGCTGCCAGAAATGTTCAGTACAGGATTTTATATGAAACCTGATGAGGTGGCAGATGAACATCAAGAATCTCTTTCTTGGATGATTTCTTTTGCCAAATCTAAAAATTCTGCCATTGCAGGAAGCGTTTCGGTTAAAGAAAATGATAAGTTTTACAATAGATTTTATTTTGTAAAACCTGACGGAAGTTTCCATTTTTACGACAAGAAACACCTTTTTACCTATTCTGGTGAAGATAAAGTCTACACCTCGGGAAATAATAGAGTAATCGTAGAATACCTTGGCTTTAGAATTTTACTACAGGTGTGCTTCGATGCCAGATTTCCAGTTTTTGCCAGAAATAAAAAAGATTATGATGTAATACTATACGTGGCCAATTGGCCCGAAACCAGAGTCTTAGCTTGGGAGACACTTACCAGAGCCAGAGCCATCGAAAATCAAGCCTATGTTTTTGCTTTAAATAGAATAGGGACTGACGGAAATAACCTAAAATACCAAGAAAGCAGCCATTGCTTTTTTGCGGATGGCTCCGAGATTTCAACTAAAAATGAGGATTTCGTCTTTGCAGAACTGAACCTAGAAAAACTACAAAATTTTAGAAAAGATTTTCCTTTTCTAGAAGATGCAGATGATTTTATCCTAAAATAGTAGGGCGGTACAATAAAATAATGACCTCACAACAAAACTAATGGCTGCATCAACTAGAATGGTCTGAAATAATTTTCCAACCGTCTTTGAACTTCTTGAAAATCAAGGTGTAAACTCCATTGGGGGTGTCTTTTTCACGAATTAATTTCCATTTCCCAAAGACAAAAGCATAGTCTTCTCCTAATGGTTTTACCGAAATGTCTGAAAATTCTAAAATGCCCATTTTCTCTTTATTAGGATAGGTCTTTTTATAATTATCCAATGTTTTTTGCCAACCATAAGTTGGCCCATTAGAGCCTACAAATAGCAGAGCTTCATCTTTCCAATACCCACTCATAAAGGTTTCTAAATCTCCATTGTTCCAAGCTTTTTGTTGGGTGTAAAGTACATTTAAGATTTCTTTTTCTTGTGAAAAAACAAAAATAGAAAATAATAGTAAAATCGCAGCGATAGCCTTTTTCATGATTTTTTTTGTAAAAATAAAAAAAGGAACTGAATTTCAGTCCCTATTTTTTTATTATTGCTTTCTAATATAATCATTCAATTGCCTTGCATAGCTTTCAAAATCAAAAGCATCATACAAATCATAGTAATTGCGCTTGTCTACACAACTCTTATAGGCTGATTTTGCAAATTCTAATCTGTTTTTATCAAAACTAAACTCTTTCATAATGGTTTTAATTTGTCTCGTGCTAAAAGCAGTTCTCCTAAGTTGACTCTTTAAAAAATCTAGTTTTCGGTCATCAAAACTTTGCTTTTTTAAGGCTTGAATAAATGATGAAAACTCCCTGTCATTCATTGTGTTTCCATAAAAATCATTGTTCCCAAATTCATTCGATGGGTCCCAAAAACCTCCATTGTTATTCCCATATGGGTTGTTCCAGGTGTCATTCCAGATGTCCCCATAATTGTTTCTGAGGCTTTGTGTGCCTAGCAAATACAAACCGTAATTAGAAAAATAATCCAAAACCATTCTCGTATTATTCCTAATGTTAATCCTAGTCCTATAAACCAAGAAGTTTCGGTCATAAATAGAAAGGGTTTGGTTGCCAGGATATAAATCAAAAAATCTAAATTTCCCCATAGAATTGGTGATTTTTTGTTGGCCAATCTCTATCGTATAATTTCCCATTTCTGGAATTCTTATAAAAACTTCGGCGTAACCAAAACTGTAAGGGTTATTCCATTGGTAGTTTGGAAACTTTTGCTGCGAATTGCTCCCTCGTAATGCTTCATTGCCTTGAGTTGTTGTGCCTCCCATTTCATTTCTTAAGAGCTCACCCGCTTTTCCTGCCTCCTGTGAATAGATGAAAAAGGTAATGAGAACGGTGAAGAGTAAGTAAATTTTTTTCATTTTAATTAAAGTTTTTTGATGGTGTTTTATTCAATCTAATTTAAATGATTCTAATAATATGCCAAACTAAAATTTAATAAAACAAAAAAATGCAACGCAAAACCAAAACGGCTTTCGTTGCATTTGTATAAAAAATATGAAAAGTTTAGTAATTGTTCTTGTGTTTTTCTAATACAAAAGTACTGCTTTTAAATGCCTTTTTCTTGTGAAATATCTGCTAAAAATGGCAATATTTATCGATTTATATGGTTCCTGAATTCTGATGGTGAGGTTTTAGAATTGGCCTTGAAAAATTTGGTGAAATAAGAGTTGTCCTCAAAACCCAACTGAAAGGATATTTGAGAAATACTAAATTCAGAATTAATGAGTAATCTTTTGGCTTCCAATACAATCCTATTTCTAATAATTTCACCCGCTGTTTTCCCAATTACATTTTTGCAAATAAAATTGAGGTAATTGGCAGTAATCGCCAACTTGTCTGCATAGAATTTTGGGTAGTGCTCTGTACCGTAATTTTCTTCTAATAATTTTTCAAATCGGTAGATTAAATTCTTTTGATTGGTAATATTTATGTTTTCTTCTGGGTCGTTGATTTCATCTATAATCGTATAGAATAATTCTAACAAATGAATTCTAAGTAAATTCTCAGAGTTTTTTGATTGGTAATCTGAACTACTCTTTATTTTTGAAAAAATATCATTGAAAATAGAATGCTTTTCTTCTGGAATTTCATAATAAGAGACCGACCTATTAAAACTAAATAAAGGCAGTTGATCTACACATTGTGATTTGTTGAGAAATGAACTGAAAAAATCTGGCTTGAAATTAATCAAACATCCTAATGAGTTTTTATCGGTAATCCTAAGGTCGTGTACCTGACCTGGAGCTAATATATAGATGACAGGGCCGCCTATCTGGTGCTCTGTAAAGTCAATTTTATGACTGCCAGCTCCTTTTTCTATATACAAAATCTGATAAAATGTATGTCGGTGTGGCTTATGAGGTAAATGCTCATCAGTCAATAAATCCTTCAACTCATGAACAACAATTTTTCGTTCAGAATTTTCATTCGTAATCAAATTACATGCATTGTATACCGGGAAATGAGTCATTTTTTAGTTCGAATTATTGATGTTCGTTGATTAAATTGACCAAGGTATTCACATCATGTACACCACTTGCTCTCCATAGCATTTCACCTTTTTTGAATAATGCCAAAGTGGGAACTCCCCTTACTTGGTATTCTGAGGCTATACTTGGATATTGGTCTACATCTATTTTAATGATTCTTGCTCGATCTCCTACTTGCTCCTTTACTGAAACTAATACCGAAGATTGTACCCTACACGGTTGGCACCAAACGGCAAAAAAATCAATCAAAACTGGGGTCTCTGATTGTATAATTTCTTGAAATTTTTGTGACATTGTTCTTTATTTTTGATTTTCGGTTTCTTGACTCGAAGACATTGGAACTTCGCAGCTTCCAGAAGCACAACCAAATTTGAATATCCCCATCGCAACAAAATACATTCCGAATGGAATGAGCATCCACATTCTATCCATTACAGATTGAAAAATTGCCCAAATTCCGCCAATTAGATAAATTGTTCTTCTAATATTCCAATCCCTTAAAAAGTCTTTCATTATGATAATTTTGATTGTAAACTGCTCCAGCCTCCGCCATTGTATACTTCCGTAAAACCGCTATTCTGCAATATGCTTTTCGCAGCTGCACTCCTAGCTCCACTGGCACAACAGGTAATCACGGGCTTGTTTTTCTTAATCTTTCCTAAATTTTGATTCAAACTCTGCAATGGAATATTTTTTGAACCTTTAATATGACCTCCGTTATATTCTGCCGGCGTTCTTACATCAATTATCTGAGCACCATTTTTTACCAATTCTGCATAATCTACACTTGTTCCTCCGAACAAGTTCTTTAAAAATCCTAACATAACTTATTTGTTTTCTTTATTTTTTTGAAATGATGAAAATATCAAATACCCCATCACCATTCCGTAAACTGAACTATTGATGGGCTTTGACGTGATAGAGCAACTCCCCGTACTACACCCAATAAAATGGTAATAAGCGTAGCCTAGAATGCCTCCAACGAAAATGCCTATAAGGCTTATTTTATACTTTTTAATGAAGTCTTTCATATTTTTCTTTTACAAGTGTTTATCCCAAATAACGTATATAAAGGACAAAAACTAATAATACTCGTTAATAAAAATACTGCCGCTATTGCTAATAAAACAACGGAAAGGGTTCCTGTAATGCTTCCTGAATAGTATAAGTATCCAATTACTACTGCGATGATAATGCGGATGATTTTGTCTATACCGCCCATGTTTGCTTTCATATTTTTTATTTTTATGGTGATTGTTTTCTTTTTTATCTCTTACTAAAATTGATGAAAACTTCTGTATTTTCCCTCGGCTTGATGCTATTGTAACACCGTTCTAAGGTTCTTATTTCAAATTTTTCATTAAATAGACTTCGATACTCTTCTTCTGTTCCTCCAAAAGGGGGAGTAGTCCCTTCAAAATCTCTATCGAATAGTAATCCTACAATTTTGCCGTTTTCTGCTAGCAATTCATGCATTTTTTTGACATATTCTCTCCTCAATTTCGGGTCTAATGCACAGAAAAAAGTTTGCTCTACAATGAGGTCATATTTTCCATGATGTGCAAAAAAATCCCCACAGATAATCTCAACTTCATCTTCTGAAAATTTCTTAGAAATTAATTCACAAGCCTTGGGTGAAATGTCTAATAACGTAATATCCTTGAAGCCTTCCTTCAATAACAATTCTGCTTCGTGTGCATTTCCACATCCCGGAATTAGAATTTTAAGGCCTTTATTTTCTACTTGTAAAAAATATTCCGAAATTGCAGTAGAGGCACTTCCTATATCCCAACCAATTTGGGAGTTTTCCCATTTGTTATTCCAATATTCTTGATCGAAATTTCTCAAAATAAATGTCTTTTAAGGATGGTAATTGTTTTTTAAAGAACTTCTAAAACATTAATTCTATGCAATTTACAAAAAAATAAAACATCTTTTTCTCTTAATAGATTTTTCTAATTATGTTTCCCGTCAATCTTTCATTTTGTGGTAATAATTATAGAAATCATCTATTTTCAGATACAAAAATCGGATTTAATATTGATAGTTTTTGTAACAAAAATTACATAGTGCAATAGATAAAGCTTATATTGACTTAAAAAGGCTTTCAATGAAAACAATAGGATTTATACTTTGCTCTTTTTCATAATTAAAAACGAATATATTTTAAGAAAAACCATTAGCATAGTTGAAGTATAGTTAAAGTATAGTTGAAGTATAGATAAAGCATAGATAGTGTATGAAAAAGGCATATATGTTCTATACTTTTTGCATGGCTATTTCAAGAATGTTTCTTTCGCAATAATATAGATTCCCATAACCAAAACAAACCATCCAAAGGCAGGCTTCAGCTTCCTTCCATTGATTTTTTTAGATAAATACAACCCTAAAAAGATTCCAAAAACAGAGAGTGAGGTGAAAATCATAAGAAAACCCCAATCTACCACCACTTTATCCAGCGTTAAGAAAAACCCTAACAAAGAATTCATCGCAATGATAAAAAGAGAGGAAGCTATGGCCTCTTTCATTTCCATTCCTAGCAGCATTACCAGTGCTGGTACTATAAGAAAGCCACCTCCCGCACCTACCAGCCCTGTTAATATACCTACCAATAACCCTTGTGAAATGAGCAAGGTATAGTTGGGCTCTTGTGTTTTCTTCAGAGGAGTGTCATTTGTCTTTTTAATCATTTTGTATGATGATACCAACATCAGAATGGCAAAAAGGATTAGAAGAAAGGTGTTTTTGGTTAGAATAAATTCCCCCCTTTGAATAATGTATTCTGGTAAATGAGGAACCACCAATCTCCTCGAAAAAATAATTCCTATTATAGAGGGTATCCCAAATAATAATGAGGTCCGGAAGTCAATCTTTCTTTGCTTTATATATCCTGCAGAACCTACCAAGCTGGTAGAGCCTACTACAAACATAGAGAAAGAAGTGGCGGTAACCGCATCTAAATGAAATAGATAAACAAAAATAGGAACGGTCAATATACTGCCACCACCCCCAATTAATCCTAAGATTAATCCGATGATAATTGCAAAAAAGTAACCGATGATTTCCATTTGTAAATACGATTGAAAACAAAAATGCAACACGTGTTGCATTTTTATTATGGTAAGTAATTAATATCTTAAGAAGTGAAGGTTTTACTTTGGCAAACAAAATTGGTAGTAGATACTTTACCAGTTTTTGAAATTCCTGCAAATCCTCCTTCTACTTCTGTGAAATTTCTATAACCTCTAGCTTGTAATATACTAGCGGCAATCATACTTCTGTATCCGCCAGCACAATGTAAGAAAAAATGCTGGTTATTATCCAATCCATTTACCCAATCATTGATATAGGCTAAAGGTTTGTTGTATGCATCTTCTACGTGTTCAGCAGCGTATTCTCCATCTTTTCTTACGTCTATAACTACGTCATCTTTGTGATGTAGAGCAGCAAATTCTTCTGGAGTAATTCTTTTCACGGTGTCTATTTCTTTTCCTGAGTTTTTCCAAGCTTCTACGCCCCCTTTTAGAAATCCTAAAACATGATCAAATCCTACTCTAGAAAGTCGGGTGATTACTTCTTCTTCTGTTCCTTCATCAGAAACCAATAAAATAGGTTGTTTTACGTCTACAATCATCGTTCCTACCCATGGTGCAAAATCGCCTTTAAGGCCGATATTGATTGATTGAGGAACAAAACCTTTGTGAAAATCTGCTGCACTTCTAGTGTCTAAAATAAGTGCTCCAGTTTCTTCGGCTGCCGTTTCGAAATCTTCTACAGAAAGAGGATTATTTCCTTTTTTCATCACATCTTCAAAACTTTCGTAACCGCCTTTGTTCATCGCTACGTTCATTCCAAAGTATTTCGGAGGAGCTGTTAGGCCATCTAAAACTGCTGCTATAAAGTTTTCTTTAGAACTTTGTTTAAGCGCATAGTTGGTTTGCTTCTGGTTTCCAAGAGTGTCTACTGTTTCTTTTTGCATATTTTTACCGCAAGCAGAGCCCGCACCGTGTGCTGGGTAAACAGTAATGTCGTCAGGTAAAGGTAAGATTTTATTGTACAGAGAATCATATAATAGGCCTGCTAATTCTTCTTGGGTAAGATTGGCAGCTTTCTGTGCAAGGTCAGGTCTACCTACATCTCCCAAAAATAGAGTGTCTCCAGAGAAAATGGCATTTTCTTTTCCGTTTTCATCTATTAATAAAAAAGTAGAACTTTCCATGGTGTGACCAGGGGTATGTAAAACCTTTATCTTTACTTTTCCTATTTCGAAAATTTGATTGTCTTCTGCAATGATTGCATCGAATGAGGGTTGGGCAGTTGGTCCGTAAATAATTGGGGCTCCAGTTTTTTTTGAAAGGTCTATATGCCCAGAAACAAAATCTGCATGAAAGTGAGTCTCAAAAATATATTTTAGTTTTACTTGATCTTTCTCTAATCTGTCTATATATGGTTGTATTTCTCTCAAAGGGTCTACAATAGCAGCTTCACCATCAGATACAATATAATATGCACCTTGGGCGAGACATCCGGTATAAATTTGTTCTATTTTCATAATTTTTAAATTTTTATTATTAAGTGTTTTTGTGTGATGCAAAATTGTGAAAGTTTGCCATAGATTTCAGTAACAAAAATTACATAAATGATAGACGCGGTCTATATCAATTTTCTATACTAAATTTATTATAAGAATAATTCTTTCAAAACAGTAATTAGTCCAATCATAAGAATAAACCAACCAAATATTGGTTTCAATTGATTGCTATTTATTCTTTTGGAAATTAAAATTCCAATGAAAATCCCTAAAATGGACAAAGAAGTAAATCCTAATAAGAAATCCCAATCAATTTTTGTAGTATTTTGAGCGATTAAAAAGCCAATTAAAGAGTTTAATGAAATAATGAATAATGATGTGGCTACCGCTTCTTTCATTTTTTTGCCTTGTAAAAGAACAAGTGCAGGAACAATTAAAAACCCTCCACCAAAGCCAATTAATCCTGTAAGAATTCCGACCATTAATCCTTGAGAAACCAGCAAAGTGAAGTTTGGTTCTATTGTATTTTTTAAGTATTTTCTATCTGTTTTTTTTATCATTTTGTAGGCTGAAATTAGCATTAAAACAGCAAAAATGATGAGTAAAAATGTGTGTTTGGTAATAGTGATTCCGAAATCATTAATAATAATATTTGGTAAATTGGGGATTACCAAACTTCTAGAAAATAAAACACCAAAAATAGATGGAATTCCAAAGATGAAAGCGGTTTTATAATCAATTAATCTCTTTATAGAATAATTGATAGAACCAATACTGCTAGACACGCCCACCACAAAAAGTGATAATGCAGTAGCAGTGATGGCATCAAGATGAAATAAATATACAAAAACTGGTACCGTAAGGATGCTTCCACCACCACCTATTAGTCCTAGGATTATGCCAATAATTATAGCGAAAATGTATCCTATAAATTCCATGTTTTTACAATGATGTAAATCTGAAAATTTTCTAAAAAAATTACAAAATTTCTATTTTGTTTCTTCCAAGTTTTACTTTGCCATCTTCTTCTAAGGATTTTAACAATCTAGAAACTACTACTCTTGCGGTTCCTAGTTCATTAGCAAGTTGCTCATGAGTAGTATGTATCATTTTTGTGTTGTTAAGCATAGATTTTTTATGAAGTAATGAAAGCAATCGATCGTCTACTTTTTTGAAAGTCACCTCGTTTACCATTTCTAGCAATTCTTCGAATCTTTTATGGTATAATTTGAAAATGTAATCTAGCCATTCTGGATGCGTTTTTATCAATTGAGTAACTTTTTCTGTTGGTAGAAATAGAATTTCGGCATCTTCCTCTACTTCTGCTTTTACTTTAGAAGTTTCACCGTGTAAACCACCAAGAAAAGACATTACGCAACTTTCACCAGCTTTTATGTAATACAACAAGATTTCTCTGCCGTCTTCTTCGGTTCTCATTACCTTTATACTACCTTTTGTGACGATAGGTATTGAACGAATTCTTGCATTTTCGTCTAATATAATATCTCCAGCTTCGTAGTTTTTAATAATGCTATATTCGTATAACTGAGATAGAAGTTCTGGCGTGGCACTAAATTCTGTTGTTGTTGACATATTTTTAATTAAAACTAATTATTTTAAGAGTATTTTTCCCAAATTCTACTGCGTCACCTATTTTTTTAGATTTTAAAGTCTTAAAAATTGGAGCATCTTCAGATACCGAAATTACATCTTTTTCGGCATATTTGAAAACTGGAACCGAAACTCCCACAAAAATATAATTTTTATCGGTTTCTATTAGGGTTCCTACTTCTATTTCTGTGTGGACTTCTGAAGTAGATTTTTCTAAAATTTGAAGGTTTTGTTTCGCTATTTTTAGCAATTTTTCGTACCGAAGTTGCATATCTTTGGCTTCGCTTTGTCTGGCATAATCTTCTGGATCTAAGGTCTGGTTTTCATCCAGGTCAGATTCTGTCTTATATCTTTCTACGGATGATTTTAGATTATTGATTACTTTTTCTTGTTCATCTATAATGGCTGATATAATTTTTGATTTATCCATAACTTTATTTTTTAATGAATGAAGTCTAACAAATTTAAGTCTTTTTTAGCTGATAAAGTTCTATTTATAGATGAGGTTTGTCACGATTTTAAGTCCCAAAAAACAAAACCTTCTTTGCAATATTTCAGCAAAAAAGGTTTTTAATTAAAGTGATAGTTTATGAAAATTTTTAAAAAGTGTAACTAAATCCCACGTTGAAACTTCTGCCAGGAGATAGAATTCTTTTGGCTTTATCAGTAGAATAAGCTCTACTTAAATGTTCAGAATAAGCTCTGTCAAAAATATTAAGTACATCAAATGTAAGATTTGCATTTTTGAATACATTGTATCTCGCATTGAAATCAAAAACCGAAAAGTCTTTGGTCTTTAACTCTCCAAAATTAGGATTGATGCGATCTTGTTTACCCGAAAATCTGTAATTAACGCCTAAAGTAATTGGCGAAAAATCTGCTTCTAAACTCCATCTGAAATCTAGTGGAGCAACTTCTGGCAAAGGATTATTGGTTTTTATATCTTCCGCATAAGTGTAAGCTGCTGCTAATTCTGTTCTGTATTTTGGTAAAAATTGCCAATTAAATCTCGCTTCTGCGCCAGTTTTATAAGCTTTATCAATATTTTGAATTTGTCTAGTTCCTGGCGAAGACATAGAATATGGCTTTATAGGTACCACAACTCCCGTTATATAATCTTGTAGATGAGAATAAAAAACATCTGCTTGAAAGAAAACATTTTCTCTTTTGTAGGTGTAAATTAAATCTAACTGATTGTTGGTTTCTGGTTTTATGTCTGGATTCCCCACCAATTCGTAAGCGTCTATTCCTACTACAAATCTATTGATAAATCTTTCGGTTAAGCTTCCGCTTCTTTGTGCTCGCCCTGCCCAAATTCCTATTTGTGAATTTTTGGTTAAATTTTGGTTGTAGCCCAAACTTACATTATGGTTGAAGTCACTAGATTTTCCGTCACCATAAAGAGTTTTGAATAATTTAGATAAATCTTTTGCGTCAGCTTCATTGTAGTCAAATCTCAAAGAAACCACCAATTTAGAATTCGGGAAAGCATATTGATATTCATTAAACCAACCTATTTGATTGATGTGAGAATCTTGCCAAGCAGTTCCGTCTCTCATTGGCATTGAGGGAGGCATTGTCATTTTAATATTTTCAGCACCTTCGTGTTTGTAATCAAAGCCTGTATAAAATGTGTTTTTATTCCAAGCAAATTTAGCTTCTGTTCTTGCGCCGTAAGTAGAAGATTTCACATCAGAAACCATTTTTCTATCAGGAGTTCCCATAGAATGTTTCACGTCTGTAACGTAAGAATTAAAATCAATTTGTTTTAAATATTTATGGTTGAATTTTGCCAAATGTTTTAATTGATACATCCACGTTTTGTCATAAATCAAATCCATACTCAATGCCGCAAATTCAACATCTCTCCCTTGATTGGTGTTGATTTGTAGCGTGGTAATGTTATTTTCATTCCATTTGTAATTTCCTTTAGTGCCAATGTTATATCTAAGGAAAGCAGAGCGAACTTCGTTGCCATTCCCATCTTTATATCGCTCGCCTTTCTGATAAGAACCGAATAAATCCCAAACTATTTTTTTTGATGAAACTTGCGTTAAAACTTCATTTCTAATTACATTTCCGTTGGTTTCATAACCTGTAGAAATTCTACCGCCTAATTTTGTTTTGTCTGTAAAAATAGGAGGAATGGTGATGAAATTAATGGTTCCGCCAAAAGAATTTCCGTTTCTGAAATGATAAGGACCTTTGTAAATTTCTGCTTCTTGTACAGTATTTAGGTTAACTTGAGAAACAGCAGGATCCATTCTACTAGGGCAAGCATTGATGGCAGCTGCGGCACCATCTATTACGATGTTTAATTGTTCGTATTTGAAACCTCTCAAAACAGGATCTGTAGCATAATTTCCTGCTTTTCTAATTCCGTTGATTTCAGGTAAAGAATTCAGAAATTTACCAGCATCGTGATTGAGATTGTCAGATTGTTTGGTTTCTAGGTTTTGTTTGTTTTGTGATTTTGTAGTGAGTTTAGTAATTTTTACTACTTCTATATTTTTGTATAAACTGTCTTGTTCTTGTTGTGCAAAAACAACAGTGGAAGCTGCTAAAGAGAGAGCAGCAAGATTTTTAGATTTCATTTTTTAGAAATTAAGATTGATATACAGTGAGTTTCTAGAGATAATCTCCACCATATTATTATTAAGTTTTGAAACAAAAGGATTTTGAAATTCTGCACCTATATTTATTTTTCTGAAAGATGCTTCTAGCCCTGCTTTTCCTAAAATAGCATAACCACCAGTGTTGTGAACAGGGTCTCCTAACTGTACATTTTCAAAATATTTTTCATACTGAACTCCAATCTTTGGAGATAATTTCCAATTATTATAATTCAATATGTAGTAAAGATTAAGTTGAGAGTTCCATTGGTCACCAAATCGGTAGTATTTTTCGTTTTGGTTTTTGAAGGTGTAATCCGTTGTAATTTGGGCAGCAAAATTATTTTTGAAATAGGTGTAATTTACAATTGCTGAATAATCCCAACTGCCTGTTCCTAACTGAAAACTTGGGTTGAATGAACTTGCATTGGCTTCATTGAATTTTCCTGTTGGTATTTTCATCCCCAGTCCGAAGTGAAGTTTCTGATTTTTAATTTTTTCAGTGTTCAGAATCTGATAAATGGCCATTACAGAAATATCTCCTATGCCGTTTATTTTTTGCTTCGGATTACCCTCTTTTTCGTGAAAATGATAAGGAACAGAAGTATAAATTTCAAATTTTTTCCAAACAGGAATTCTAGCCCAAAGTTGAAGCGTGTTGTATCTTTCACTATGAGTTGGTTCAGATTCAAATTGATAAATTTTTGATTTATAATGTTGATTAAGGTATTTGACACCAATGAATTGAGGATTGAGAATGCTCTCAAAACCAGAAGAAGCTCCGCCTGCAGAACAACCACAAGCGTCACAATCGTCTAACAAAAAATGATTTTCAGTTACCCTCGGGATTTGCAAACTGTCTGAAATGTTCTTGCCAAATAGAGTTACGGCAAACGTAGATAATAAAATGATGAATAAATTTTTCATTCTTGAAAATTATTCTGCAAAGGCAGGATTGCTAATAAATTTTTGGTCGCTTAGTGTCTTTAAAAAAGCGATGAGGTAAGTTTTTTCTGTTTCAGTAAGTGGAATTCCTACTTTACCTGGCACTTTTTTAAATTCTGGGTCTAAATTCGGATTGTCAACTACACCATCACTATAAAAATCAAGCAATGCCTTTAATGTTTGAAATCTTCCATCGTGAGTATATGGAGCGGTATATTCTACGTTTCTAAGACTCGGGACTCTAAATTTCAGAAAATCTTCGTCTTTTCCTGAGACTCTTTTTCTGCCCTCGTCCTTAAATATAGGGTGATACGGAATTCCTGTATTTCTGTAAGATTGGTCTGTAAATAAATCTGTAGCGTGGCATGTAGCACATTTATTTTTAAAAATTGTATAGCCTTGTTGCTCATCAGCAGTAAAACTAGCACCTTCATTTCGTACTACTTTATCATACTTAGAATCTGCAGAAATCATCGTAGAAACAAATTGTGTTATTGCTTTCAAAATTCTCTCTGCGGTAATGTTTTTATCACCGTAAACTATGGTAAAAAGACGTTGATAATCTTTATCATCTTTTAGTTTTACAGCTATGTTAGACATGGTTTCGTCCATTTCTACTTCAGTGGTAATCGGGATGATGGGTTGAGTTTCTAAATGCGTAACAGAACCGTCCCACATAAATTTATCTAACCATATTAAATTCTGAATAGGTGGTGTGTTTCTGAAACCTTCTCTGCCTTCTACACCATGGCTAATAGAATGCCCGTGATGTGTAAAAGCATTTTCTTGTATATGACAAAACGCACAAGCTACGGCGTTGTCTTTTGCTAATCTGCCGTCATAAAATAGTTTTTTCCCTAGTTCTACGCCATAAACTGTAGGTTCGTAACCTGCTACATTAAATTTAGTTGCAGGGAAATTAGACGGTAATTTTAAATCTATTTTTGAATTGGTAGGATAATTAATGTCTTCGTCTTTATCACATTGTAAGAGAACAAAAAAACTAAATATCACCACAATCAAAATGAAATATTTTTTCATAGTATAAATAAAGAAAAACTATTGACGAAGTCTTTTCGCCAATAGTTTTTTTTGAAGAAATTAATCGTTATGTACGTGGTCTATATAGAACATTTCAGTCATGTTTTCCACTCCTTGTGCTACTAATGGTTTTGTAGGATGCATTCCTATTTTATTGGTGTCATCTAACACAATTTTATTCTTCCCACTCAAAAATTTATTTATAGAAGCCATAATGTGAATTTGAGGAGCAATATTTTTTCTAACTTTAGCATTGCTAGGAAGAGTAAGGGTAATTTCTTTATAGACATTTGGAGTTGCAGAAACAGTAGGATCTCCTATGTTACCAGAATGAAATTGAAATTTATTAGCAACTATAGGTGCGCTACCAGAAGTGTCACCAAAATTACCTTCAAAATTGGCAAATTTATAACCAGAAGCCCAACTCCAGCTCATGCTGCTAGCTTTTGCTTTGTCCCAAAAAGAAGCCTGTCCTGCTTGCCCTAGAGTAAATGCTTTAGGAGAAATACCCAAACCAAATCTTACTTGTTTGTAATCACCAGCAGGAATGTCTGACAATACAAAATTGCTACTAGTAGCTGTGGTTGCTTGATCTACAATAAATGCACCTTTATCTGGATCGTCATAATTGTATTTTACTTCAGTTCCGTCTGTTTTTATTAAAACTACATTGCTTACAATATATTTCAAAGAAGTAAAAGTGTGTTTTTGCCCAGAAGATGAGGTTAAAACGGTTTGTCCAACAGTAATTGTCCCTACGTTGTCTATAGTGTTTTCAAATTTTAAAGTTAAGTTGTTTTTATCATTTGCACTGAATTCTGCCTCATCATCTCTGTTACACGAGACTAGTGCTAAAGAACTTACCGTTAATGCCAATATAATGTTTCTGAATTTTTTCATTTTTATACAAATTTTAGTTTAAGTATTAATCAAATAGGATAATTGAGTGTTCATTTTTTTGAAAAATGAATACAAACAAATGCGCAATTAAAAATATAATTGCAAAAATAAAGTGTGGAAATAAGTGATTAGGTTTAAACTAAAAATTCGGGCGGTTGAAAACCATTTTTTAAATAACCATCTAGAGTGAGTGTATGGTTAATGGAAACAATCTTGGTTTTAGCTGAAAAAACTACAGGATTTTTAATAATGAATTCTGCATTTTTAGCAGGAAGCACATGTAATTCAAAAGAATACTTAATTTGCGAAATAGGGCTTTCTTCTTTCTGAGCCTCTTTTCTTACCTGACATTTACCAGAACAGTCTAACTCTGGTTTTTGTTTGTTGATACACAATGCTTCGTAATAATCTTTATTAATTTGATAATCAATAAAATAGAGTGAGTTTTGGAAACTGGCCCCAAAAATCATTACCGAAAGCAATATGGAAATGAAGAATTTCATCAGTTTTGCAAAGATATTAATTTGAGTTTAATCAAAAACTGATATTTATCATTTTTTTCTTTTGCGTAGATTTCAATTAAAATTTTCAATAAAGTTTTTGAAATATTACTAAATTTAGGCTTTCAAAAAAACAGAAATGGCAGACAAAACAAAATTTATTGAAGAGCTCAACGCTAAATACCAACCAAAAGGAGAGTACATAGTTCTAGGAAAAGGAATGCTAGACGGAGAAGTAATCACCGAAGTAGATGTAAATATTCCGCTTAAAACCATTAACAGGCATGGCCTGATTGCTGGAGCTACGGGTACTGGTAAAACCAAAACTTTGCAAGTTTTTGTAGAACAACTTTCGCACAAAGGAATACCTACTTTGGTGATGGATATTAAAGGAGATTTATCTGGAATTGCGGTAGAAGGTGAACAAAATGATAAAATAAATGAGCGTTATGCTAAAACCCAATTACCTTATCAGCCTCAATCTTTTCCTGTAGAATTAATGACCATTTCTGCTGAAAAAGGTTTGAAATTGAGAGCTACTGTTACAGAATTTGGTCCAGTCTTACTTTCTAAAATTTTAGGATTAAATGAAACTCAGTCTAGCATAATGTCTATTGTTTTTAAATATGCTGATGATAAAGGCTTACCTTTAATAGATTTAGATGATCTCAAGAAAACATTACAATACGTTACCGATAATGATGCGGGTAAAAAAGAATTAGCAGATAATTATGGAGCTATTTCTCCTGCTTCTTTAGGTGCAATTCTCCGTTCTATTGTTGCTTTAGAACAACAAGGAGCAACGAGTTTTTTCGGTGAACCGAGTTTTGATGTAGAGGATTTATTACAAACAAGAGGCGGAAAAGGCGTGGTAAATGTTTTGAGAGTTGCTGATATACAAAATCAACCGCAATTGTTTTCTACGTTTATGCTTTCGCTTTTTGCCGAAATTTATATGACTTTTCCTGAAGAAGGAGACAGCGGAAAACCAAAACTGGTTCTTTTTATAGACGAGGCGCATTTAATTTTCAATGAAGCAAGTAAAGCGCTACTTTCACAAATTGAAACCATGGTGAAATTGATACGTTCTAAAGGAGTTGGAATTTATTTTATTACCCAAATTCCAGGAGATGTTCCCGAAAATGTTTTGGCTCAGTTAGGTTTAAAAATTCAACATGCATTACGTGGTTTTACTGCAAAAGATAGAAAAGAAATAGACAAAGCGGTAGAAAATTATCCTATTACAGAGTATTATGATGCAGCGAACTTAATTCAAAATTTAGGAATTGGAGAGGCTTTTGTTACTGCTCTTGATGAAAAAGGGATTCCTACACCTTTGGTACAAACGTATTTGATTTCGCCAGAATCTAGAATGGATGTTTTATCTTCTGATGAGATAGATGATTTGGTAAATGCATCAGATTTAGCAGAAAAGTATAATCAAGACGTTAATAAAGAATCTGCTTATGAAATTCTTGCGAAAAGAATGGAACAAGCAGCAGCAGTAGAACAAGAAGTAGAACAAGAAAAATCTACAGCAAGACAACCCAAAGAAGAACCAGGAATGTTCGAGCAAGTTTTAAAATCTAGAGCTGGTAGAACTTTTACTAATACATTGGCAAGAGAAGGTGCTAAATTTGTTTTAGGAATGTTTGGCTTGAAGATGAGACGATAACTGAAATATATCATTAATAGAGAAAAATGAACAATTTTTGCTTCCTTTTTTCTTTTTTAACACCATTGAAAACACCATGAAAACAAAATTATTTTTTCTTTTTGCGCTTTTCTTTTTTGTTAGTTTAGAGGCTCAAGACATTTGGTTTTTAAATACCTCTTTTAAAGACAAATTGCTTTCTTCTAGCCCAACTAATAACATAGCTCAAGATATCAATGGTAATTTTGTAGCTGTAGATAGCAATAAAGATAATGAAATACAAATATCTGAAGCAGAAAATATTTCAATGTTAAATCTTAATGATGAAACAGGCTATGGCTCTTTATCAGGTATTAATGAAATTAGTTATTTTAAAAATATACAAGTTCTTAAGTGTGAAAACAATTATTCATTAAGTACTTTAAATTTAAGTAATCTTCCTTTATTGAGAGAAATTTATGCTTCAAAAAGTAAAGTGAGATATTTAACACTTGTAAACCTTCCAAGCTTAAAAATTATAGATATAAGTGCAAGTGGTTATAGTGGAAATTTTGCAGTAAAAGACTTGCCAAGTCTAGAGAAGATAAAACTAAATGACAATTTTTATCTCAACAATATAAGTATACAAAACTTGCCAATGTTAAATAGCATTGACATTAGTTATGGCAATATTCAAAGTCTTAATATTAGTGATTTTCCAAATTTAAAGGAAATCATTTCTAATAATAGTAATATTTCTAATGTAACTCTGAATAACTTACCACAACTGTTAAAGGTTAATTTTAATATAAATAAAATCGCAGATTTTAATTGTAAAGGATGTGATAATTTGCAAGAAATTAGAATTAGTTATAACAATTTAACGTCAATTGATGTGTCTAACAATCTACAACTTAAATATCTAAATATTTCTAATAATTTGCTAACAGATATAAATCTCTTAAAAAATTCAAAATTACAAGAACTAATTTGTCAATTTAATAAATTGAAATCTCTAGATTTATCTTTAACGGGTGTAGTTTTAGTAGAAGCTTATGTTAATGCATTAGAATTTATTAATATAAAAAATGGTGTTAATACCAAATTAAATGCATCGGTAGGAAATTTGAAATATATATGTTGTGATGAAAGTGAAATAAATACAATTAATTATACATGTGAAGCATGTACGCCACCATCAATAAATTCTTATTGCAGTTTTGAACCAGGAGGAAGTTATAATAATATTTTAGGAAATGTAAAATTAGATATTAATAATAATGGTTGCGAAACTACAGACGCTAATTTTTCAAAACTAAAAATTAAAATAACTAAAGACGGACAAGATGTAGGTACTACAATTTCTGATTTACAAGGTAATTATGAACTATTTACAGATGCAGGAAATTTTGTGCTTACTCCTGTTTTAGAAAATTTAGATTATTATACAGTTACACCGAGTTCAGCAACCATAAATTTTCCAAATACTAACAAAAATACTTTCACTCAAAATTTCTGCGTAGTTCCAAATGGAACGCATAATGATTTAGAAGTACAATTTGTGCCAATTTCACAAGCAAGACCAGGTTTTGACGCAACTTATAGATTTGTGTATTTCAACAAAGGAAATACTACACTTTCAGGAAATGTAAATCTTGATTATCAAGGCAATAAAGTGAGTTTTGTAAATTCAGAATTGCCTCCAGATACTAATGTAAATTCAAATCTAGTTTGGAATTTTACAGATTTAAAACCTTTTGAACAAAAAAGCTTCATTATAACCTTCAAACTAAATCCGCCATCCCATCCTACAGATCCATTAATTGCAGGTGATAAACTCACTTTTACAGCAAAAATTTTCCCAATTAATAATGATGAAACACCTAAAGATAATAATTTAGTTTTACATCAAACAGTTGTAAATTCTGTAGATCCCAATGATAAAACTTGTCTAGAAGGAGACATAATTACCCCAGATTTAGTAGGAAATGATGTACATTATTTAATCAGATTCGAAAATGTAGGAACAGCCAATGCAGTAAATGTAGTGGTAAAAGATATGATTGATACTACAAAATTTGATGTAGAAAGTTTGCAACCAATTAAGTCATCACATCCTTACAGAATGACAATAACAGAAGGCAATAAAGTAGAATTTTTCTTTGAAAACATACAGCTTCCTTTTGATGATGCTAATAACGATGGTTATATTTTATTTAAAATTAAAACAAAGCCAACATTGGTAGTAGGAAATACCTTTAGCAATAAAGCCGATATTTATTTTGATTATAATTTCCCAATTGCAACCAATGAAGCCATTACAACGGTTCAGAATAATTTATCAACCCAAGAATTTTCAAAATCAGAAATTTCAGTTTATCCAAATCCAGTAAAAGACATTCTCACTTTCAAAACCAAGGAAAAGGTAAAAAAAGTAGAAATCTATGATGTTAACGGAAGATTGATAAAAGTAGAACTAGGAATCAGCAATAACCAGATGAATGTTTCTTCATTGAAAACAGGAACTTATGTGATAAAAGTGATTTCGGATAAGAAATATTATCAAACTAAGTTTATAAAACAATAATTTTGTAGAAATTTATCATTCCCACAAATTTTTAAAATGTAAATTTGTGGGAAATTTTATTAAAATTCTGCATTCACTTTTTGCTGAAAGCAGATTGCTGAAAGCAAAATAATGTACACCATAATAGACATAGAAAGCAACGGAGCTGGTTACCGAAAAGAAAGCATCATAGAAGTTGCTATTTTTCGGTATGATGGTCACACAATTACAGACCAATTTATTTCTCTAGTAAATCCTGAAAGTGATATTACTCCTTTTGTGCAAAAATTGACCAAAATCACTCCAAAAATGGTAAAATCTGCACCTAAATTTCACGAAATTGCCAAAAGAATCATCGAAATTACAGACGGTACAACTTTGGTTGGGCATAACATAGACTTTGATTACAGAATGCTTCGACAGAGTTTCAAAAGATTAGGTTATGAATTTAAAATCAATACGTTAGACACCATTCCATTAGCCAAGAAATTAATTCCTGATCAGGACAGCTATTCTCTTGGGAAATTATGTAAATCCATCGGAATTCCTTTGATTGATGAACACCGAGCAAGTGGCGATGCTAGAGCAACTTTGGAACTCTTTAAGTTGTTGAAAACCAAAGATAATAGCAAAGAAATCATCCAACAACATCACGAAGAGAGTAATGCTAAAAACTATATTAATAAAATCAAAGAATTAACCCAAGATTTGCCATCAGAAAAAGGCTTTTTGTATTTTCAAAATGCATCTGGCGCAATTATTTTTGAGGAATATGTTGATGATTTATTTAAGGTTTCAAAGAAAATTTTTAATTCTAAATCCAAGAAATTTGTTGAAATTCAAAACGAAGTAGAGCAAATTACCTATGAATTAACAGGTACAGATACCATTGCTAAGTTGGTCTTAATCAATAGAAATAAGAGCAAAAAACAATTTTTACCGTACGGTTTGTTCTACAAAAATGATAAATATTTAGTTGATAAAAATTCAAAACATCAGGAAAAACCAATTCTAAAATTTAAAAATTTTTCGCAAGGAAATAAAGTGAAAAATTACATCAATCAAGATGAGTTGTTAAAAAATCATCAACTTTTAGAAAAAACCATTTCCCTGAAAAATAGAAACGAAATCTGGATAGGAAAAGGCAGAAACCTTGGTGAAAAGTCTTTCTTGATTTTAGAAAAGGGAAAACTCATCGGTTTTGGATATTACGAACTCTATCACCAGATACAATCTAGAGAAAAACTAAATAAACTACAGATAGAAGTGAAGAAAGTAACGCCAGAAATTACCAACGAACTGAAACTCTCTTTACTTAAAAAAGAATATGAAATTGTACAACTTCCTGAAAAATAGCGCTGAAAATATTGTATAATTGAACATTATCTATTACTTTTGGCAAAAAATTAGATAAAAAATTAAAAATGAACGCAATTCTAAAGATAAAATCTACTTCTTCTAAGGGAAAGAAACACTTTCCTAAGGCTAAGAAATGGTCTTATTCTAAAGAGCTGCAATAATTTTTATTGAAATAAAAGAAATTTACATACGAAGCAGGCTCTTGATAGAAAAGTCCTGCTTTTTTTATGTTTTAAAAATTAAAAATTTAACCCTATGACCAACCAAGATTTATTGAACATTGCACAGGAATTCGGTACACCGGTTTATGTTTATTATGCAGATTCTATTAAAACTCAGTACGAAAAACTGAAAACTTCTTTCGGAGAGCAAACCAAGTTTTTCTATGCTTGTAAATCGCTTACCAATATTAATATTTTAAAATATGTAGAAAAATTGGGCGCCAATTTAGACTGTGTTTCCATCAACGAGGTAAAATTAGGGTTGAAAGCTGGTTTTTCTCCAGAGAGAATTCTCTTCACGCCTAACTGTGTAGATTTGGCAGAGATAGAAGAGGCAATGGCGGAGAAAGTACATATTAATATTGATAATATCTCTATTTTAGAACAATTCGGGAATAAATTTGGGGACAGTTATCCTATTTTTATTAGAATCAATCCGCATATTTTCGCTGGTGGAAATTATAAAATCTCTACTGGGCATATCGATTCAAAATTTGGGATTTCTATTCACCAATTGCGCCACATAGAACGCGTGATGAAAACCACGGGTGTAAATGTAGAAGGACTTCACATGCACACAGGAAGCGAAATAAAAGACCCTGATGTTTTCTTGCAAGGTTTAGAAATTATGTTTGAACTTTCTGAGAATTTCCCAAATCTGAAATATATTGATATGGGAAGCGGTTTCAAGGTTCCTTACAAAAAAGACGAGATGGAAACCGATGTGAAATCTCTAGGTAAAAAAGTAGAAAAGGCGGTTTCTAAATTCAAAAAAGAGACGGGTAAAGATTTCGAACTTTGGTTTGAACCGGGTAAATATTTGGTTTCAAAATCTGGTCATTTTTTGGTGAAATCTAATGTGATTAAGCAAACTACGGCAACTGTTTTTGTAGGCGTAAATTCTGGTTTTAATCATCTAATAAGACCTATGTTTTATGATTCTTACCATATCATAGAAAATCTTAGCAATCCAAAAGGGCCAGAAAGAATCTACACGGTAGTTGGTAATATTTGTGAAACCGATACTTTTGCGTGGGATAGAAAATTGCACGAAGTAAGAGAGAGTGATGTTTTGGTGTTTAGAAATGCCGGAGCTTATGGTTTTGAAATGAGTTCTAATTTCAATTCGAGATTAAAACCTGCCGAAGTTCTTTTCTTAGACGGAAAAGCACACCTCATTAGAAAAAGAGAAGAATTTGAAGATTTATTGAAAAATCAAATTGAAGTTTTGTAAAAAATTATTAACTTTAAACAAAAATAGTTTATGAAAAAATTAATATCATTATTGAGCATTTTATTTTCAATGTTTTTTTGGGCTCAACAAGGTTCTTCTTTAGAATATAAAGGAGGCAGAGAAAAATTAATTTCTGATTTGAATGAAAATCTCATATCTGTATTGAAAGAATATAATTTCAATGGAAATGCAGAAATAGTATTTGATATTAATAAAAATGGTAAAATAGAAAATTTTAATATTTTTCCAAAAGCAGAAGATTCATCTTTTGAAAAAGAAGTTTATAGAGCTGTTCTTAGAACCCAAAAGAATTGGAAGACTGCATTAAACAAGGATGAAGTAAATTCAATAAGAGTTTCAATTCCTATAGAGTACTATATTAATGCGGAAGATAAATCAGAAAAAAGTAATAGCATGCAATATTTTAATAGGACTTTTGTTGCAAGGTAAAAAATATAGAAATATCCTAAAAAGGCTGTAAATAATTTGCAGCCTTTTTTTGTAACTTTAAACTCTAGTTTTTAGAAAAAATCTCAATCCAAAAAATGAAAAAATGAAAAATTTAATTTTTATGAGTTTACTCTTTTCATCATTCTGTTTTGCACAAAATGATTTAGAAGAGATGAGAAATGAAGACCAATTATTGTTGTCAGAAAACGGCAGAAATACTTTTAGATTAGATATTAGACAACCTTTTACACTCAATAAAGTGTATACTTGCAAGAAATCTGATTTTAATTCTCAATTTTCTAAAGCAGAGTTTCCGGGTGGTGAAGAAGTTTTTGTGAAACAACTTAAAAAATATGCAAACGCTTATTTAGATAGAAATTCCTATTCTCTTAATGGAACTTTCTATGTGAGTTTTGATGTGGATAAAGATGGCAAAATGAAAAATATAGTAGTAGAACCTAAAGTTCAGAATGCAGAAATGTTCATCGTTGACCTTAAGTTTTCATTACTTAGGATCAAGACACTTTGGAAGCCTGCAGTTTGTGCTGGAGCTTCAGTGAGTTCTAGGGTAAAGCTGAGATTAGATTTTACAACAGATTTTACAGATTCTTAAATCAAATTTAGATTTAATCGTAAAAATTATTTTTCTGGTTCTATATGAGTTCTACCATATTTTATATCTTCTAAACCTCTTAGGATCACTCTTTTTTGTTCATCACTTAGGTTTTCATCTTTGTGGAATTTATAAACTAGAAATTCCACATACTCTAGTAATTCTTCTGCTAAGTAATCTGGTAAATCTTTTATTAAGTTATTTATTTTTTGTAAAGTAGTGGTTTCCATAGTTGAGAAATTTTGCGATGATAAAGTTACACTGAATTTCAAAAACTCACGAAATTTAGAATATGATTGATTTCAATGATATTTGTTAGGTTTTAAGTTGAAAAATCTTAAAAAAATTATCCTAAAAAAGAAATTCCTAATCCAGGTTTTTCAGAAAGAATAATTTTGCCATTTTTCACAGAGTTTCCATTGGCATAGTCATTAGAAATCAAATTAGCGCCATCTAAATCTGCAAAATCTAGCAAACCAGCTAAAGAACAACCAGCAGAAATTCCTATGGAGCTTTCCGTCATACAGCCTAGCATAATTTTATAGCCTAGCTTTTTGGCTTCTGTTATCATTTCTAACGCAGGAGTTAAACCACCACATTTCATTAGTTTAATATTGATGGAAGAATAATGAGGTTTTAGCTTTTCTAAAAAAGTAATGTCTTGGCAATCTTCGTCTGCCATCCAATTAACTAAATTGCTGTTTTTTAAAATTCCGAAATTCCCTATTTCTAAAGGCTGCTCTATGTACATTAATTTCTGAAATACAGATGTTTCCTGAATAAATAGACAATCTTCTTTGGTGAAACTTGCATTGGCGTCTAGCGCGATATTTCGGTTTAAATTCAATAATTTTTCGGTGTTTTTTAGGTTAAAACCATTGCATTTAACTTTAAATTTGTTCCAAGAACTGTTTTCTATTTTTCTAATTTGTTCATCTATTTCTGCAATCGAAACAGTGATGGAGCTTTCTGCTAAAATTTTGTTTTCCAGTTGATTAATATCTGAGAAGCTTTTGTTTTCTAACTTCCCAAACAAATCCCAATACGCACAATCTAGCGCCGAAAGTAAAAAATGATGAAGCTGAAATTGTTCTAAGAAAGCAAAAAATTCTTCTGGATGAATGATTTTTTGATTTTCAATTCTAGCTTGAATTTCTTTTAATTTCAGAACAAAATCTTCCAGATTGATACCATAATAGTTGATGGCAACGCACTCTCCGTAACCGTATTTTCCTAAATGAGATAATTTTACGACCAAAGCATCTCGCTTGTCATAATTACCGTAAGCGATGGAGAATGTTTCTTTTAGATGAAGTTCGGTTTTGTGGAAATGTAGTTGCATTTACTGTTTTAATTGAAACGAAATCAAAATTTTATTGGTGAATTAGTGGCAAAATAGATGTTTTACTTCAAAAACTTCTCCAAAATCTCCACCGCAGATTTCGGTAAATTAGTTCCAGGTCCGAAAATAAAATCTGCACCATTTTGGTATAAGAAATCATAATCTTGTTGCGGAATTACACCACCTACTACAATCGTAATGTCATCTGCGCCTAATTTTTTTAATTCTTCTACCACTTGTGGAACCAGTGTCTTGTGACCTGCGGCTAAAGACGAAACGCCTAAAATGTGAATATCATTTTCCACGGCTTGTTTTGCTACTTCTTCTGGAGTTTGGAAGAGCGGAGCAACATCTACATCAAATCCCATATCTGCGAAAGCCGTTGCTACTACTTTTGCACCACGATCGTGACCGTCTTGACCCATTTTTGCAACCATAATTCTTGGTCTTCTTCCTTCCTCGTCTTCGAATTTTTGGGTTAAGGAAACTGCTTTTTCGAAATATTCATTTTTATTGGCATTCATAGCATATACTCCAGAAATGGTTCTAATGTTGGCTTTATAACGTCCGAAACTTTCTTCCATTGCATCGCTCATTTCGCCTAAAGTTACTCTTCTTCTTGCAGCTTCAATACAGAGCTCTAATAAATTTCCTTTACCAGATTTTGCGCATTCACGAATTGTATTTAATATTTGGATGACGGACTCCGTATTTCTTTCTGATTTTATTTTTTCTAAACGTTTGATTTGTTTTCTTCTAACTTCGGTATTATCAATGTCTAAAATTTCAAATTCTGGCTGTTTAAGATTTGATTTAAAGGAGTTTACGCCAATTATGAATTCCTCACCGCTATCAATTTTTGCCTGTTTTATGGCAGATGCTTCTTCAATTCTCATTTTCGGAATTCCCGCTTCAATAGCTTTGGTCATTCCGCCTTCTTTTTCTACTTCGTCTATATATTTCATAGCTTCCTCAATCATTTGTTGAGTAATAGATTCTACCAAATAGCTTCCTCCCATTGGATCTACTACGTCACAAATTCCAGACTCTTGCTGAAGGATAATTTGTGTGTTTCTTGCAATTTTTGCCGAATAATCTGTTGGCAAAGCTATTGCTTCGTCTAAAGCATTGGTATGCAGCGATTGCGTTCCACCAAGAGCGGAAGAAAGAGCTTCAATTGCCGTTCTTGTGATATTATTAAAGGGTTCTTGTTCTGTTAAACTCCAGCCAGATGTTTGGGAATGCGTTCTTAATGCTAAAGATTTTTGATTTTGAGGATTAAATTGAGTGAGAAGATTTGCCCAAATATATCTTGCAGCTCTCATTTTGGCAATTTCCATAAAATGGTTCATCCCAATTGCCCAGAAAAACGACAATCTCGGCGCGAAATCATCGATATTCATTCCTGCCTTAATTCCTGTTCTTACATATTCTAAACCGTCAGCTAAAGTATAAGCCATTTCCAAAACGGGCGTTGCGCCTGCTTCTTGCATATGATAACCAGAAATAGAAATGGAATTAAATTTTGGAATATTTTTAGAAGTATATTCAAAAATATCAGCGATAATTTTCATTGACGGAGTCGGTGGATAGATGTAAGTATTTCTTACCATAAATTCCTTCAAAATATCATTTTGAATAGTTCCGGAAAGTTGTTCCTGAGAAACGCCTTGTTCTTCTGCCGCAACAATATAAAATGAAAGAATCGGTAAAACAGCACCATTCATTGTCATAGAAACTGAGATTTCGTCTAACGGAATTTGGTCAAACAAAATTTTCATATCTTCTACAGAGTCAATAGCAACTCCCGCTTTTCCTACATCGCCAACCACTCTTGGATGGTCAGAATCATAACCTCTGTGTGTGGCCAAATCGAAGGCTACGGAAAGTCCTTTTTGACCAGCCGCTAAGTTTCTTCTGTAAAAAGCATTGGATTCTTCGGCGGTAGAAAAACCTGCGTATTGACGAATCGTCCAAGGTTTTTGGACATACATGGTAGAGTATGGGCCTCGTAAATAAGGGGCGATTCCTGCGGAAAAACCTTTTAAGGTAAGTTCTTTACTGTCTTCAGAAGTGTATTTAGATTTTAACTGAAGTCCATCTTTCTCAAAAGAATAATTTTCAGTATTTGAATTAAAACTGAAGTTTTGAAAATCAGGATTTTGATTTTGAATTTTGGTTCTCATTTCAAGAAATTTCTATCAGTAAATTTAATAAAAATTTGCGTTCTAGAAAACTAAGGTTTTTTGGAAGAAAAGTATGCTATCTATCGATTTTGGGCATTTTGATTATTTGGTCAACAAGTGTCTATATTATTGTTAATTATTTATTAATTAAAACATTTTGTTATTAATTTGGCAAATTTAATTTTCTTATTAAAACTCTGTTTAAACTATTTAGCGTTATTACTTATTTCTTCTATCAAAAAAGAAAATTTGATTAAAAAAATCAACCGTAATGCTAATAAAAGTCATATTAATTGGCTTTTGTATGATTTTTTATGTGTCTAACTTTGCCAAACCGTAATGGGAGTTTATAAGAGGGAAATTAATTTTCTTATAAATTTCAAGATGATAAAAGTTTATAAAAAATTAGAAAATATTAAAAATTTAGAAATTATGGAAGCAACAATAGGATTTAAACCTGGTGTTTGGCAAAAAGAAATCAATGTAAGTGATTTTATTAAAAATAACTATACAGAATATACTGGTGACGAAAGCTTTTTAGCTGGTCCAACAGAAGCAACTAATCAACTTTGGGCTGAGCTTTCTGAAATGTTTAAAGTAGAAAGAGAAAAAGGTATTTATAATGCAGAAACTAAGAGACCTTCTCAGATTGATGCTTATGGTGCTGGATATATTAATAAAGATTTAGAAAAAATAGTTGGTTTACAAACAGATGCTCCTTTAAAAAGAGCAATATTTCCAAATGGTGGTATCAGAATGGTAGAAGATGGGCTAAAAGCCTATGGTTATGAGTTGGATGCTGATACCAAAGAAATTTACACTAAATATAGAGTAACTCATAATGAAGGGGTTTTCTCTGCGTACAATGCTCCGATTAGAGCAGCTAGAAATTCTGGTATTGTAACTGGTTTACCAGATGCATATGGACGTGGTAGAATTATTGGTGATTACAGAAGAGTTCCTCTGTATGGTGTAGATTTTTTAATTAAAGATAGAGAAGATTATTTCAATAATATGCAATGTGATGGTATGAGCGAAGAAATTGTAAGACTTCGTGAAGAAATCACTATGCAAATTAATGCATTGAAAGCACTAAAAAGAATGGCAGAATCTTATGGTTATGACATTTCTAAACCAGCCACCAATGCAAAAGAAGCTATCCAATGGTTATATTTCGCTTATTTAGCAGCTACTAAAGACCAAAATGGTGCTGCAATGTCTATTGGTAGAGTTTCTACTTTCTTAGATATTTATATTGAAAGAGATATTAAAAGAGGCGTTCTTACCGAGCAAGAAGCGCAGGAATTAGTTGACCACTTCGTGATGAAACTAAGAATTATCAGATTCCTTAGAACTCCAGAATATGATGCACTTTTCTCAGGTGATCCAGTTTGGGTAACAGAATCTTTAGGTGGTCTTAACAAAAAAGGAGGTTCTTTTGTTACCAAAAACAGTTACAGATTTTTACACACTTTATACAATATTGGTCCATCTCCAGAACCGAATTTAACTGTTCTTTGGAGCGAAAAATTACCAGAAAATTGGAAAAAATATTGTGCTAAAGTTTCTATAGATACGTCTTCATTACAATATGAAAATGATGATATCATGAAAGATTGTTTCGAAGATGACTACGGAATCGCTTGTTGTGTTTCTCCGATGACTTTAGGAAAACAAATGCAATATTTCGGAGCAAGAGCTAATTTACCAAAAGCTTTACTATACGCAATTAATGGTGGGGTAGATGAATTAACCAAAAAACAAGTAACACCAGTAATGCCAAAAGTAGAAGGTGATTATCTTGATTTTGATGATGTTTGGAATAAGTTTGATAAAATGATGGATTGGTTAGCAGAAACTTACATCCAAGCATTGAACATTATCCACTACATGCACGATAAATATTCTTACGAAGCTTACGAAATGGCACTTCACGATGTAGATGTTATCAGAACTCAGGCTTGTGGAATTGCGGGTATCTCTATCGTAGCAGATTCATTTGCCGCAATGAAGTACGGAAAAGTAAAAGTGGTAAGAGATGAAAACGGCATTATTGTAGATTACATCGTAGAGCAACCATACGTTCCTTACGGAAATAATGATGACAATACAGACCAATTTGCCGTTGATATTGTTAAAATCTTTATGGACAAAGTTCGTCAACAAAAAACCTACAGAAACGCTATCCCAACTCAGTCTGTGTTGACCATTACTTCTAACGTAGTTTATGGTAAAAAAACAGGTAACACACCAGACGGAAGAAGAGAAGGTGAACCTTACGGACCAGGTGCAAACCCAATGCACGGACGTGATACCAGAGGTGCAGTAGCTTCTTTAGCTTCAGTTGCTAAACTTCCTTTCGAAGATGCACAAGATGGTATTTCTTACACCTTTGCCATTACTCCTGAAACTTTAGGAAAAACTGATGAAGAGAAAAAAGCTAATTTAATTGGTTTGATGGATGGTTATTTCAACCAAACAGGTCACCACTTAAATGTAAACGTTTTTGACCGTTCGTTATTAGAAGACGCAATGGAACATCCTGAAAAATATCCTCAGTTAACCATCAGAGTTTCTGGTTATGCTGTTAATTTCATTAAGTTGACTAAAGAACAACAACTAGATGTAATTAATAGAACAATTACAGAATGTTTCTAATTTTTATATAAATTCATTTATTTTTCGAGGAGAGTTAGGAAGCGGTTCTTAACTCTCTTTTTTTTAATTTTGTATTTTTGAAAATTATGTCAACACACGGATTTGTACACTCCTACGAAACTTTCGGTACCAAAGACGGTCCCGGAATTAGATTTATATACTTTTTGCAAGGTTGCCACCTTCGTTGTCTCTATTGTCACAATGCAGATACTTGGAACAAAGGAGAAAAAACCAAAATGACAGTAGACGAAGCCTTCCATGAGATAGAAAAAGTAAAAGGTTTTATAAAAACTGGCGGAGTTACCGTTTCTGGTGGAGAACCATTGATGCAAGCTAAATTTGTGCTAGAATTATTCAAAAAATGTAAAGGACAAGGCATTCATACTTGTGTAGATACCAATGGTTATTTGTTTAATGATGATATTAAAGAAGTATTAGAAATTACAGATTTAGTTCTTCTAGACATTAAACATATAGACCCAGAAAAATATTTAAAACTCACAGAAGTAGAGCTAGAACCTACGCTGCAGTTTATGCAATATTTGTCTAAAATCAACAAACCAACTTGGCTAAGATACGTTCTCGTTCCTGATTATACAGACGATGCCGAAGATTTAGAAAATTGGGCGAAATATGTTTCTCAGTTCAAAAATGTAGAACGGGTAGATATTTTACCATTTCACCAAATGGGCGCACACAAATGGAAAGAAATTGGTAGAGAATATCCTCTGGAAAATTGCAGACCATCTGACATGGAAGATGTAAAAAAAGCAGTGGAAATTTTTAGGAAATATGATTTGCCTTTACCGGTTAATCAAAAATTAAATAGCTAGAGATTTTCTGCATCTTTTTGAGAAAAAAAGCACTAAAAAAGCTCCCAAATTTTGAGAGCTTTTTCTGTATATTTTTCAGAAATCCGTTAAATTTCTTCTTGTCCTTTCATTTTCTCAGCATTTTCTGCCATAATCACAGCATCCATCATTTCTTGGATGTCGCCATTCATATAAGCATCTAGATTGTAGATAGATTTATTAATTCTGTGATCGGTAACTCTACCTTGAGGATAATTGTAGGTTTTAATTTTTGCAGAACGGTCACCAGTAGAAACCATCGTTTTACGTTGTGCCGCAATATCGCCAACAACTTCTTGTAATTTAATATCATACAATTTCGCACGAAGCATTTCCATTGCTAACTCTCTGTTTGCCAACTGAGAACGCGCTTGTTGACAAACCACCACAATTCCTGAAGGTTTGTGCGTCAATTGAACTTTTGTTTCTACTTTGTTTACGTTTTGTCCGCCAGCTCCACCAGAACGTGAGGTTTGCATCTCAATATCTGCAGGATTTATTTCTACATCTACTTCTTCTGCTTCTGGTAAAACCGCAATCGTAATCGCCGAAGTGTGAACTCTTCCTTGAGATTCCGTTTCTGGAACTCTCTGAACACGGTGAACTCCCGATTCAAATTTCATAATTCCATAAACACCTTCTCCTTCTACTTTCATCACAAGTTCTTTGTAACCTTTAGACGCTTCAGAAGAATCGGTAACTTCGTGTCTCCAACCTTTGGCTTTGAAGAACATAGTGTACATTCTGTACATATCTTCCACGAAAATTGCAGCTTCGTCACCACCAGTTCCGGCGCGCATTTCTAAGATAATGTTTTTATCATCAGCAGGATCTTTCGGAATTAAAAGCACTTTCAGTTCTTCTTCTAAACCTGGGATTTTTTCTAAGGCTTCGTTTTTTTCGATTTTGGCTAATTCTACAAAATCTTTATCAGAACCATCTGCAATGATTTCGTCTGATTCTTCAATGGTGTTAAGAGCTTGCATATACTCATCAAAAACTTTTACGATTTTTCCTAAATCGCTGTATTCTTTGTTGAGCTGACCATATCTTTTTTGGTCAGTAATTACATCGGGTTGTATGATTAAATCAGCAACCTCGTTATAACGTTGCTTAATTGCTTGAAGTTTTGGGATTAAACTTTTTGACATAGTCTAAAATTATTTGGGTGCAAAGATAAGGAATTTTGCTTGGATGTTAGATGTTAGATGTAAGGATGAAAAAAATCTGCTCAGAAAACTGAACAGATTTTAAATATATTTTGTTTTGCTTTGATATTACTTTCTTCGAATTCAGGGAAGAAAGCAATGTCATCGAAAATTAATGATGACCAGCGTGTAAATAAGGGCCGTCTCCTTTTGGTTGGTTGTAGATTACTTCTACACCTTCTTGTTCTACCAAAGTTTTTCTTCTGATATCTTCTGGATTAAATTTCTTAGTTTTCCCGAAATACTCAGCTAAACCTTCTGTTAACCACATAGGAATTACCACTCCGAAGAACATAAAGATACACCAAAATCCTACTAGGAACATTGTTATAAAATAGACAGTCCATAGGAACTGATAAAATGGCCAAAATCCTGCTAAAAACATAATTTTATTATTTTAGGCAAAAATAAAAATTTACTTCTACTTATGCAAAAATAATTATGTTTTTTTTATGAGTATTGTTTTCTCATTTTTTATGGTTCTTTATTTTAAAAAAAATTGAATAAATAAAATGACTAAATCGATAAAAATTACCTTTTTTAATAGAAAAATATCTTTGTTGTAAACTTTCTTTTTTTTGAAGTCAATTATTGATTTTTTTCATCATTTTATTATGTAGTACGCTATTTATTTCTAGTAATTTTGCAACGAAATTTAATTACAGAAGATGAAAATATTGATTGTAGGCGGTGTAGCTGGTGGTGCCACTAGCGCTGCGAGATTAAGAAGATTGGATGAAAAAAATCCGATAATTTTATTTGAAAAAGGAGCGTATATTTCTTATGCAAACTGCGGTCTTCCTTATTATATTGGGGGAGTGATAGAAGAAAGAGAAAAACTTTTTGTACAATCTGCAGAAGAGTTCGGAACAAGATATGGGATAGATGTTAGAGTAAATACTGAAGTTTTGAGCATTCATCCGGAAGAAAAATTGGTAAAGGCAAAAAATCTTATTACAGGTGAAACTTACGAAGAGACTTATGACAAATTAATACTTTCGCCAGGCGCAGATCCTATAGTTCCACCACTTCCAGGGATAAAGAGTGAAGGGATTTTTACCATTCGTAATGTGACGGATACAGATTATATCAAAGAATATATTACTACTAAAAATGTACAAAGAGCAATAGTAGTTGGGGCGGGTTTCATTGGTCTGGAAATGGCTGAAAACCTTCATGAATTGGGAGTTCAAGTTTCTATTGTTGAAATGTCTGACCAAGTAATGGGCCCTTTAGATTATTCTATGGCTTCTATTGTGCATCAACATTTGAAAACTAAAAATGTAGAATTTTATCTTCTTGATGGTGTAAAAAGTTTTGAAAAATTAGAAGACGGAAGCATTGTTGTTGAATTAATGTCAGGAAGAAAAATCACAGTAGATATGGTTATTCTTTCTATTGGAGTTAAACCAACTATCAAGCTTGCCAAAGAAAGTGGTTTAGAAATTGGAGAAGCAGGTGGAATTAAAGTAAATTCGTATTTACAAACCTCAAATCCAGATGTTTATGCAGTAGGTGATGCAATAGAATTCCCAAGTCCTATTACAGGAAAACCATTTTTGAATTATCTGGCAGGCCCTGCAAACCGACAGGGTAGAATATGTGCAGACAATATTATTCTCGGAAATGTTACAGAATACAAAGGTTCTATTAGTACGGCAATTGCCAAAGTTTTTGATATTACGGTCGCTTCAACTGGTATTGCGAGTAAAATTTTGAAAAAATCTGGAATTAAATATTTAGATTCTATCACGCATTCTGCTTCTCACGCGGGTTACTATCCTGGTGCAATTCCTATGACCATCAAGATTATTTATCAACCAGAAACTGGTAAACTTTTCGGAGCGCAAGTTGTGGGTTATGACAGTGTTGATAAAAGATTAGATTTAATTGCAAGTGTAGTAAAAAAAGGAGGAACAATTTATGATTTAATTGACATAGAACACGCTTATGCGCCACCCTATTCTTCAGCAAAAGACCCTGTAAATATGGCAGGTTATGTTGCCGAAAATATTCTGAAAGGAAAAGTAAAAATAAAACATTGGAGACACGTAAATGCTCAAGAAACATTAAAAGGAACGGTTTATCTAGACGTAAGAACAAAAGATGAATTTGAATTAGGTTCAATTCCTGGAGCTATTAACATTCCGATTGATGAATTGAGAGATAATCTTCATCTGCTTAATAAATCAAATACCATTGTGGCATTTTGTGCGGTTGGCTTAAGAGGTTATTTGGCGGCAAGAATTTTAATGCAAAATGGTTTCGAAAATGTATTTAATCTAAATGGAGGTTATAAAACTTGGGAATATGCAGTAAAAAAACAGAGCAACGAAGATATTTACAAAAATTTGGTGGTTAAAAAAGATGACCATATTTATCAAGCTCAAAATAAATCAGTAAAAGTTTCTAGTGGAAATGCAATAAAAGTTGATGCTTGCGGACTGCAATGTCCAGGTCCGATTATGAAACTTAAAAAAGTTTTTGACACCGCAGATTCTGGAAATGTATATGAAGTTTCGGCAACTGACCCCGGCTTTGCGAAAGACGTAGTTTCTTGGTGTAATATGACAGGGAATAAACTGATAGATGTAACTTCTAACGCTGGGAAAATTTCTGCAATTATAGAAAAAGCAGAACAAAAGAAAACTTCTGTACAAAGAAACACTCAAAATGGAGCTTCTTTTGTGGTTTTCAGTGATGATTTAGACAAAGCATTGGCTACGTTCGTTTTGGCGAATGGTGCTGCAAGTTCTGGCAAAAAAGTGACCCTTTTCTTTACTTTCTGGGGATTGAATATCATCAAAAAAACAGAAAAACCTAGCGTGAAAAAAGATATTGTAAGCAGAATGTTTGAGATGATGATGCCTTCAAATTCAAAAAAATTGGCACTTTCTAAAATGAATATGTTCGGAATTGGAGCTAAAATGATGAGGAATCAAATGAAAAACAAAGGCGTAGCTTCACTAGAACAAATGATGAATGACGCACAAGAAAATGGAGTAGAATTTGTGGCTTGTCAGATGTCTATGGATGTAATGGGCGTGAAAAAAGAAGAAATGTACGATTTTGTACAAACTGGTGGTGTGGCAACATTCTTAGAAAAATCAGACGAATCTAATCTTAATTTATTCTTATAATTTCAAAAGATTTGTGAATATAAAAAGAGAGCGGAATCTTCGCTCTCTTTTTTCTTTTATGTGTAACATTTTAATGTGCCAAAGCTGCAAAAAAGTCATTGCCTTTATCATCGGTAATAATAAACGCTGGGAAATCTTTCACCTCTATTTTTCTCACCGCTTCCATTCCTAATTCTGGGAAATCTACTACTTCTACGCTTAAGATATTTTCTTTCGCCAAAATTGCAGCAGGGCCACCAATAGAACCTAGATAAAAACCACCATATTTTGCACAAGCATTGGTTACATCTTTGCTTCTGTTTCCTTTAGCAAGCATAATCATACTTCCTCCATTTGCTTGGAATTCATCTACATAAACATCCATTCTTCCCGCAGTTGTCGGCCCGAAACTTCCACTTGGCATTCCTTCTGGAGTTTTGGCAGGACCTGCGTAATAAATCGGGTGATTTTTAAAATATTCTGGCATTGGTTTTCCAGCGTCTAATAATTCTTTGATTTTCGCGTGAGCAATATCTCTGGCTACAATGAGAGTTCCGTTCAGTTTCAAACGAGTTTTGATAGGGTATTTCGACAATTCTGCCAAAATTTCTGGCATTGGCTTGTTTAAATCAATTTCTACTGCTGGTTCTAAATGTGGAGCTGTTTCTGGTAAATATTGGCCAGGATTGGTTTCTAATTGTTCTAAGAAAATACCGTCTTTGGTAATTTTCCCCTTAATATTTCTATCAGCAGAACAAGAAACGCCCATTCCAACTGGGCAACTTGCAGCGTGTCTTGGTAATCTAATTACTCTAACATCGTGAGTTAGATATTTTCCGCCAAATTGTGCTCCTATTGCAGATTCTTGACAAATTTCTTGTACTCTTTTTTCCCATTCTAAATCTCTGAAAGCTTGTCCTGCTTCGTTTCCTTCGATTGGTAGATTGTCAAAATATTTTGCTGAAGCTTTTTTCACAGCGGCTAAATTGGCTTCGGCAGAAGTTCCACCAATTACTAGAGCTAAATGATAAGGCGGACAAGCTGCTGTTCCTAAATCCATAATTTTCTCACGGATAAATTCTTCTAAAGATTTATCATTCAGAAGAGATTTTGTTTTTTGATACAAGAACGTTTTGTTGGCAGAACCTCCTCCTTTTGTTAAGAATAAAAATTCATAATAATTTCCTTTTTTAGCATAAATATCAATCTGTGCAGGAAGATTAGAACCCGAATTTTTCTCATCAAACATCGTTAGAGGAACAATTTGAGAATATCTTAAATTTCTATTTTTGTAAGTATTGTAAATTCCTCGGCTCAAAAATTCTCCGTCATCAACTCCTGTGTAAACATTTTCTCCTTTTTTTGCCATTACAATCGCTGTACCTGTATCTTGACAAGAAGGAAGCGCTCCTTCTACGGCAACTGCTGCGTTTTGCAATAAATTATAAGCTACAAATCTGTCATTATCAGTAGCTTCTGGATCATCTATAATTCTGCGAAGACTTGCCAAATGCTCAGAACGAAGCATAAAAGAAACGTCTTCCATGGCTTTTTCTGCAAGAAGTTCTAGGCCTTTTGGGTCAACGGTTAAGATTTCTCTTTCTCCTAATTGTTCTACTTTTACGTAATCTGAGGTGAGTTTTTTATAAACAGTGTCATCCTTTAGAATAGGATACGGATCTTGATAAATAAAGTCCATTTTATTTTTGATTTTTCGATTTACAATTTTCGATTTACAATTTTAGTATTCCAAAAAATCTCTGTTTTAGAAAAAATTTAGATAAAAAATTGAATGGTAAATTTACGGATTTTTACCATTTTTAGCATAAAAAAAGCCTCGAAATTTTCGAGGCAAAAAATGATTTATAATAGGTTTATATGACCACTTGACTGGCAAAATAATTTTCTAATTCTTGCAAGGTTTCTGAGTTAGTTTGTATGTCTTTTACTATAATTCCTTTGTTAATGGCTACAATTCTATTGCAAACTTCTGTAGTGTGTGCTAGATCGTGGCTAGAAATTAGGAAAGTAATTTGCTCTTTTTGCGACCAATCTTTAATTAGTTTTTTTAATTTAATTTGGGTGGTTGGGTCTAGGTTGGCAAACGGTTCATCTAGTACAATAATATCTGGTTCGCCAATTAAAGCTCCTACAATCCCTACTTTTTTCATATTTCCTTTAGATAAATCTCTGATGTATTTCTTCCCATTGAGAATTTCTCCGTTAAAGAAATCTGCAAATTGTCTTAGAAAACTGTCAATTTGTTCTTTTTTCTGATTCCTAAGTTCACCTATGAAATAGAAATATTCTTCGGGAGTAAGATAACCTATTAAAAAATTTTCATCTATAAACGCTGAAACTTTGCTTTTCCAATGTTCAGATTTTGCCACATTTTCGCCATCTACTGTAATGCTTCCAGAGCTGGCTTCTATTAAATCTAATAAAAGACTGAAAAGTGTAGTTTTTCCTGCACCATTATTTCCTACCAAACCAAAGGTTTCTCCTTTTGGGATTTCTAAAGATTCTATATTTAAGACTTTGGTATTTCCGTAGATTTTTGAAAGATTTTGTACTGATATCATTTTTTTGTATTTTTAGAATTAATCATTTTTCTTGAAAGAAGAGATGGCAGAATATTTTTCTTTGATGTAAATTTTTACGATGAAATCAAAGACTTTATCTCTTAGTATAAATCCTATTGCGCCTATAATAGCAATGGTAAGCATAGCGACAAACATTCCAAAGAAATATTTTAAAACCGCAAAAATCACCATTGGAAACAGCATTTTCGGAATGGTTAAGAGCATGTTTTTTAGATTAAATTGATTTTTTTCGCCCATAGATTTGGTGGCTGCGTTTAGATCTACAGGATTTTTATTGTAAGCACCACTTAATAAGGTGAGATGAGAATTAACACCTAAATTGTATAATCCCGCTGCTAAAAAGGTGAGATATAAATCCCAACTGATAAAGGCATAACCAACTGCCAAAACCATGCATAGTATTGTTGCCAAATTTACCAACCACCATTTTGCTTCCAAATATTGTTTGTAGGGAACTTTTTGTGTCATCATTAGAGGATAATAAGAACTGTCCCATGCTGGAACTTTTTGACCAAAAATGAATAAGAACCCACCTGTTACGAAAATCCCCATAAACATTTTCATAAAATCGGTTTGATAGGTTTTAGAAGAATAAATTAAAAGTCCGTAAAAAAGAAACATTACGCTTCCTATTACTGCACTTTTTGCGGCTTTACTTCTTTTAATTAATCTAATGTCATTGTTTAAAAAAGCTCCAAGAGAACCATACTTGTTTAGAAATGCAATGTTTTCTGTTTTTCCTTCTGCTTTTTTTAGTTCTAAGCCTTTATCAAGATAAAAGTTTTTCAAAATATATTGATACGTATAATATCCTAAAATGGTAGCAATTGCAATCGGAATTATAAATGCACCAATTGTACTATAAAAACTATAAAAAATGAATTCTGACAGTCTAGAAATTTCAATGATTTGGTATTTATCTAATAACCAAAGTATTGCAAAAACAATTACAGTTCCGTAGAGCCATCGGTCTTTTCCGTTGATTAAAATATTGATAAAATTATTGATGTAAAACATCGCGAAAGTCCCTAAAAACCACATCAAAACATGTATTAAACTATAATGATGGTAGAGCATTATACCCGCAAAAGGAACCAGAAATAATAAATTTCCCCAATTAAAAAAATTGGTGACAACTTTTAGAAGTGTGTAATTAACGAGTTTTTTCTTCGAAATGTTTTGGGTGAGAAATGGCTTAATGTTCTGCGTAGGAAGCTGTTGCATAAAATACCTAACCGCCAAATCAAATACTAAATAATACAAAAACCATCTAGAAAGTAGAATGAGTGGGTCTATATTCATTTCTTTTTTCGCAAAGAAAAATAGGAAAAATGCAGCGCCAACAAAAATAATTGCAAAATTGGCTAATGCAAATAACGAGAAAATCTTCAAAGCCAGATTAGCCCCGAATTGCGGATTTCTAATGAAATTTTTGATTTCTAATTGTAGCAAACGAAAATACATACTCATAGTTTTAATGTATTAGTTTGCAATCGCAACTAAACGTTACATTTACAAATTCATCAATTCTTTAGCTTGAAGAATTGCAGCGTCTGTAATTTTACTGCCAGAAAGCAATTGTGCAATTTTGGTCAATTTTAAAAAATAATTATTTGAATGCTCTTAAAAAAAATTATATTTGTTTTTTAATTAAAATAAAATTATGCTATTCTTTTTTGGAGTAAATAAATCTAAGCTAAAAAACCATTTTTTGTTAAACAATTGCATATGTCCCCATTGCAATAATGCAAATACTCTTACGACACAAACACACGCTAAATACTTTCATTTTTTCTTTTTCCCAATATTTCCTTTATCTAAAACAACTACAGCTACTTGCAGTCATTGTAGATTACATCTACAAGAAGATAATTTTACAGAAGAAATGAAAAGAGTTTATCAAAATCAAGAAACTCTAAATCCTAATACTAGACCAATATGGCATGGTTGCGGGTGTTTTATTATTCTTTCTTTTATAGCGTTGTCATTAATTTCGGGAATCTTTGCGTATTTTACTTATGATAAAGAAAATAGTAATTCATCAGAAAAAGCAGATTCATTTTCTTTCAATTATTTAAATGATTTAGATAGCTTAACTATTAATCCAAAACTAAAAAATGATACGATTTCCTTAGAAGCAAAAGATTGTCTGGATGAATTTTTAGCTGGAATTGTAAATACAGATAGAATAGAATATTATAGTAAACAAAAAGGCAATAACATCCTCTTAATTGTCAAAATATCTGACATAAAAAAGATTAAAAGTAATACTAGAAAAGAAATTCTTAATTATCTGTATGATTGGTTTTCAATGGATGAAAATTTTAAAAATAAAAAATTCTATATTGCAATTGAGGGACAGTGGAATACCGTTTTGATTTCTACGCCAAAAGGTGTTGATGATGATGGGAAATATGCAAATACAGATTTACTAGATAATTTTTATAAAGAAAATACACCAGTAAAAGATACTTTAAACATAACCATAAAAAAACAAAAAAAATGAGGATAGGGATTTTTAAAAGAGATGTGCTTTCAAAACCTTTGACAAATATAGAGTGCCCGCATTGCAAACAAAATAATACATTAAGAATTGATGTAGCTCATCATTTTTTCAACTTAGGATTACCAATATTTCCCACTGGTAAAACTTATACTGTTACGTGTAATCAATGTAAAAAAGTATTCAAACCTCATCAGCTTTATGCTAGAATTACAAATATTACAAATAGAATTGTTGATAACACTAAGTACTCTTTATGGATGTATAGTTTTTTAATAATTATGGGAATTTTAGTTCCTGTAATTTTATTAAAAGATTATAACAGAAGAAAAGATAATAGCTCTAAAATTAATAATCCTGAAATTGGTGACTCATATCCAATTGAGGTATATAAAGATTCTTATTCTGTATATAAAGTAATAAAAGCAAGTAAGGATAGTGTTTATTTTGTGACTAGTAATTTTTCTACAGATTATGCAGGAATAGACGAATTGCAGAAAACTGATGAGAGCCAATATTCTGATTATATAGTAGTATATTCTAAAGAAGAATTAGAAAAGATGAATTCTAACGATAAAATTCAAGAAATAGTAAGAGAAAAAAATCACTGATATCTCATTAATTCTTTTGCCTGTAAAATGGCGGCGTCTGTAATTTTGCTTCCAGAAAGCAATTGTGCAATTTCTGTTAGTTTTTCTTCTTGATTTAGCGGAAGAATTTGTGTTTGCGTTTTACCAGCAATATCAGATTTAAGAACTTTATAATTATCGTTTCCTTTTGCGGCAACTTGTGCCAAGTGTGTAATTACGATCAGTTGCATATTTTCTGCCATTTCCTGCATTACGTTACCGATTTCGTCTGCAATTCTACCAGAAACACCTGTGTCTATTTCGTCTAAAATCAAGGTAGGAAGTTCTGCATTTTCTGCCATTAATTTCTTAATGGCAAGCATTACTCTACTTCTTTCTCCGCCAGAAATAGCGGATTGAATCGGCTTCAAAGGAAATCCAGAATTCGCTTGAAATAATAATTGAATTTTCTCTTTTCCAAATAAAACGAAATCTTTAGTTGAAGTAAGTTCTACTTCTAACTTTGCTTTTTCTAAACCCAATTGTTGGAGAAGATTTTCTATTTTATTTTTGAAAATAGGGATTGCTTTTTCTCTATTTTTGGTTAAGATTTTGGCTTGTTTTTCTAATGAATTTTCAAGGGAAATAATTTCTTTTTCTAATGAAGAAATTTTAGTTTCTAAATCGAGGAAAGAACTTTGCTCAGCAGAAAGTTCATTCTTAATCAGAAGCAAATCTTCAATTTCAGAAACTTTATGCTTTAAAAAGAGCGCATTTATTCTATCATTTTGCTCTTGCAATGCCAATAAATTTTCTGGATTGGTATCTATGTTCTCCGCTTCGTTTTGCAATTGAAAAAGCGTGTCTTTTAATTCTATATAATTTTCCTCAAACCTTTGATTGATTTCGGAAAACTGTAAAGACAATTCTGCAATTTTATTGAGTTTGTTCTTGATGTCATACAAACTGTCAAAAACACCAATTTCATCTTGGTCTGTTCTTGCAAAAATCTGAGCCAAAAGTTCTGAAATGGTTCCTTTGTTTTCAGCCAAAGAAATCTGACTTTGAAGCAATTCGAAATTTACATTTTCTAGGTTGGCAGCTTCTAATTCTTCTAGTAAAAACTGTTTGTAATCACTTTCTTTATTGCCTTCGGAAAGTTGATCTTTCAGTTTTTCTACTTCTTTTTTTAATTGCAGAAGTTCAGCAAAATCTCTTTGATAGTTTTCTATCAAATTTTTATTTTCAGAAAGTCCGTCTATAATTTTGAACTGATAGGCTTCGCTAAACAAATTAGACGTTTCAAACTGAGAGTGTATGTCTACCAGTTTTTCTGCTAATTCTTTTAAAATATCTAGCGTAACAGGCACATCGTTTACAAAAGCTCTAGATTTTCCACTAGGCAAGATTTCTCTTCTGATGATGGTGTTTTCATCAAAATCCAAGTCATTTTCAATGAAGAAGTTTTGTAAATTTTTAGAAATTTTAAACTCAGTTTCAACAATGCTTTTTGATTCTAAATCTGCAAAATTCTTCAAATCTGCTCTTTCGCCCATAATCAAACGAAGCGCGCCCAAAATAATAGATTTTCCTGCGCCTGTTTCTCCGGTAATGACTTGCAAACCTTCCTGAAGATGAATCTCCAGTTGGTCTATCAGAGCAAAATTTTGAATAAATATTCGGTTGAGCATTTTAGAATTTACAATTTTTGATTTACGATTCTGCGGTTATAAAATTCCGAAGCGTAAATTTATAACATTAATTGTTAATTTATAACATTATCAATTATTAGATGAAGAAAAAATATCAGTCAAAAAAGGTTAATTCCATTTGTTCCATTTAGAATCAGAATCTTTCGGAGAGAAGGTATTCATTAATTGTTTTAGATCAGACATATTCACAGAGCCATTGTTGTTAGAGTTGAAAATATTGAAGATTTCATCTTTTTTACTGTCAATGAGAATGTTAAAAGGATAATTCATTTGGAAATTACTTTCATAAAATTTCAATTTCATGATTTCATTGGCAATGATTTGTTTTGTAGAAATTTGGTCTGCTTTTGCTAGATTATCTAAGCCCATTCTGTGATAATTGTAATAAAAATTTCTAATCGTAGAATTTTGTTCAGAAAGTATGGTGGTGATTAGAGAGCCTCTAGTTCTAGGGCTATCCATTTGAGACCAACCGCTATAGTTTTGATTTTGAGAGTTTTGGGTGATTTGCATGGCTTTGTCAAAGAATGGAGTTCCTCCTTTCATTTGGAAAGTGTCTGCGTCATAACCTAGAATTAGATAGACATAAAAACTCAAAACATCAATTAAATTTTTACCTGAAAACTGTCTTTCGTTGAAAATCATATTTTGATTTTCTAAATATTGGAAAGAAAAATTGGTGTCATTAATGTTAAGAATTGGGGTTTCGTACTGAGAACCAAAAACTGGGCGCACAGATTGTACCACCAGAGTTCCTTTAAAGTTATTTCCTGTTTTTTCTGTTAATACAATCGCGAAACTGCATTTTATTTTTTCAAAATTTTGTAATTTTTTTCCAGTCCAACTTGTATTGTTGATAAAGTCTTTCAGACTCTTTTCCAAAGTTCTATAGAGTTGTAAGTTGCTACCGCCTAATTGTTGGTAATTGACCTGAACCTGAGCATTGAGTTCTTGTGCAAAGCTAAAATTGCAAAAAATGAGTAGGCTAAATAGGTAAAGTAGTTTTTTCATTCAGTTTATATTCGTTTTTTAGAAACGTAGTTTTTCAAGATTTATTGAACTTTTCTTCCACGAAATTCAAAATGTCTTTCGCCACTTCTTCTTTTGATTTTAAGGAAAATTCTTTTTGTTCAGTTTTGGTTATAATCTTGATTTTATTGGTATCTTTTTGAAAGCCAGCGCCTTCATCTTTTAAGGAATTGAGAACAATCATATCTAGATTTTTCTTTTCTAATTTTCCTTTGGCATTTTCTTCTTCATTTTGGGTTTCTAAGGCAAAACCTACCAAAAATTGATGTGATTTTTCTTCGCCCATTGTTTTTAAAATGTCTGGATTTTTTACCAATTCTATGGTGAATTCTGCATCAGATTTTTTAATTTTTTCTTGGGCAACGAATTTCGGGGTATAATCTGCTACTGCAGCACTCATTATAGCAATGTCTGTGTTTTTGTAAAATTTAAAAACTTCGTCAAACATTTCTTTGGCAGAAGTAACTTTATGAATTTCAATGTTTTTGTTGTTCGTTTTCTGAGCGGTTGGTCCAGAAATTAGAATAACTTTTGCGCCTCGTTTTTCGGCTTCTTCGGCAATAGAAAATCCCATTTTTCCTGAAGAATGGTTGCCTATAAATCTTACAGGATCTATTGCTTCATAAGTAGGGCCTGCTGTAATGAGAACTGTTTTACCTTCTAATGTTTTTGACTTTGAAACCGAAAAAAAATCTTCAATTTTTTGTAAAATAGTTTTGTTTTCTGCTAACCTTCCTTGCCCAATTAATCCAGAAGCCAATTCGCCAAATTCAGCAGGAATGACATGATGCCCAGATTTTTCTGCTTTTTCTAAATTTTCTTGGGTTGATGGATGTGCATACATGTCTAAATCCATTGCCGGAGCTATAAAAACTGGACATTTGGCAGACATATAAGTTGCAATTACCAAATTATCACAAATCCCGTGAACCATTTTTGCTAAAGTATTAGCAGTGCAAGGCGCAATGACTAAAACATCTGCCCATAATCCTAGTTCTACGTGTGAGTTCCACGTTCCGTTTTGGTCATAAAAATCTGAAAAAACTGGGTTTTTTGATAATGTAGAAAGGGTAACTTTAGAAACGAAATTCTCAGCAGAAGGTGTAAGTATTACTTTTACTTCAGCGCCTTTTTTTATAAAATCTCTCACTAGGTAATTCATTTTGTAAGCAGCAATTCCGCCAGAAATTGCCAATAGAATTTTTTTACCTTTTAGAGCCATAATTTTAATTGTTTTAAGAAAACGAATTTATTGATTTTTTTTGAATTTTATGAATAAAAAAAATCACAGAAAACTCTGTGATTTTTATATGAATAAGAAATTTTCTTATTCTCTGTCGTCAGTTCTTCTGAAATAGATTTCATCATCGAACCATTCTTTGATGGCAATAGATGTAGGTTTTGGTAATCTTTCGTAGTTTTTAGAAATTTCGATCTGCTCTCTATTTTCAAAAACTTCTTCTAATGTAGAATTATGCACTGCAAATTCATCTAGTTTTTGATGTAATTCTGTTCTGATTTCAGCATTAATCTGTTCAGCTCTTTTTCCCATAATTACTATGGCTTCGTAGATAGAACCTACTTTTTCTTCTATCTTATCTCTATCGTAAGTAATCGTGTTTACTTCGGCTTTTGTATCTTTTACGCTCATTTTGAGTGATTTATTTTATAATTAGTTTGCAAAGATAGTTAATTTCTTTTAATTTTAAAAGTAGCAGCAGGAGCAGGAACAGTAATTTTTGCACTATCTATTCTCATTTTTTTAGCTGCTTCTTCGTCTTTTATTTGTTTTTTGACTTGTTGTTTAAAGTCTTGGCTCTCTTCTAATTTTTTTTGTTTTTCGGTGAGTTCTGCGCGTCTAGCCTCAACTTCTTTTTGTAAAATAGCAAATGCTTCAGATTCTTTTTGTAGTTTTTCTCTTAGTTCTACTGCGTCTTTGGCATTATCCGTTCCTGGAAATTCTTTTTCTACTGTTCTGGTATAAGCTAGAGCATTTTCTAATCTTTCTTTTTTATAATCATAAAATGAATTGATGGCCAATTCTGATTTAGATTTAAGAATATAATTGAAGATTTTAGGTTTCAATTTAGTTGCAGGAAAGTCATTTAATACGTTTTCAAAAGCAATGTCTGCGGCTTTGTAATCAGCCATTTTAAAATATTGTCTTGCGTTTTCATAGGCTTTGAACTCTAGTTTGTAGTTGAGTTCATCTATCATTTCATTGATATTTTTTGCTCTTTCAGAATTCGGATAATTGTTGATAAAATCTTGTAATTCATTAATCGCAGAGTTGGTATTTGCTTGGTCTAGATTATAATCTTGTGAGCCTTCATAGTAGCATAGAGCAGACATATAAGCGGCTTCTTCTCTTCTAGAATCTTTTGGGAAACTTTCAGCAAATCTTTTGAAGTGATAACCTGCCAGTTTGTAGTTTTTATCATAATACTCAGCAAAAGCAGATTTATAAAGAACTTCTGGAGCATCGTCTGTACCAGCTACCAAATTGGTGAGCCTTTCATAAAGGGCAAGAGCATCTGTCCATTTTTTCTTTTCAAATTCTTTGTTAGCAACTTTTAAGATATAATCTTTATCAGCACTAGCCATTGCTAATCTGTGTTCTTTATTACAAGACAAAAGCACCAATGCAATTGCCAAAATAGAAAATGTTTTTTTCATAGATGAAACGGTGGAAACTTCTTGATAATGTTTCCTATTCAGTTTGCAAAAATAAAACTTTTTTCGTCAAAAGATTTATTTTAAGATACTTTAACGTAAATAAGATCAAATTTGGTATCCTAAAAGCGCAAAAACACATAAGTTAAGATGGTTTTTGAGTTTCTTTTCTGAGTTGGTTAGGTAATCTTGCTCATTACCTTTTAGATAAATTTCATAGAAATTTTTGTTTCTAATGGTAAAGACTACTGTACCTAATAGTGTAGAAACTATATCTTCTGATTTTGCAGCTCTTTTAAAAACTCCAGAAACAATTCCTTTTTGTATTACTTCGTCTAAAACTTTTACACAAGTTTGGTAAAACTCTAATAATGTGTTTTTTACGCGGTCGTCATGTCTTAGCTCCTGAGTTACAAAACCATGAAAATAATTATAAGTAAGTAATTGTTTTACAATAAAATTTATAATTTCTTTCAACTGCATTTCTGGTTTTCCATCTTTTATGGTTTGGGTAAATTCAGCAAATGTTTCTCTTGTTTTTTGTACTCTATATTGGTAGAGATTCACCATCATTTTTTCTTTTGAGCCAAAATAATAAGAAATCATTGCAACATTAATGTTTGCTTTTGCAGAAATATCTCTTACAGAAGTGCCCTCAAAGCCCTTTTGGGCAATAAGTTCTTCGGCAACGTCTAAAATTTGTATCTGTTTTTCAGTAAATTTCTTCTTCATTCAAATTTAGTTTGAAAGTAAAGATATAAAAAAGTTTTACTTAAACAAACAAATGTTTAACAAAAACGTGTACATCTATTGATAATTCTTATCTTTGAGGATGTTTTTATTTGATTTTCATCATCATAAAATAGAAAACCCTTGCGGAATTTATAATTTGAGTTTAGGCGAAAATTCTCCTACAAGTTTTTTTTCTGTAGGTATTCATCCGAAAAATATTGGTGAAGATTGGGAAAGCTATTTTGAAGAATTAAAGAAATTTTCGATTTTAAAAAACTGTGTGGCTATAGGAGAGTGCGGTCTAGATGCACTTATTGATATTGATGAGAATCTTCAAAAAACTGTTTTTAAACAACAAATTCTTTGGGCTAATGAAATCCAAAAACCAGTAATTATACATTGTGTGAAGCGTTTTCATGAGCTTGTTCCATTTCAGAAAATCGCAAAAGTACCACTAATCATTCACGGATTTAATAAAAAGAAATCGATAGCAGAGGAGATGCTAAAACATGGTTTTTATTTAAGTTTTGGGAAATCTGTTTTATACAACTTATCTTTGCAAGCAATAATAAAAGAAATCCCAATAGATAAGATTTTTTTGGAAACAGATGATGCTGATTTTGATATTGTAGAATTGTATCAAAAAGTTTCTGAAATCAAAGAGATTTCTTTGGAAGAATTACAAAAAAAGATTTCTGAAAATTTACAATCTATCAATGTTAAGTTTTAGTCTGTAAGCATCACGTAATCTTATTTTTTTGAAATAAAAATAAATTTTTGACATGACAGATTGGTTGCAACGATCCGAATTATTAATAAAACCCGAAGGAATCGAAAAATTAAAAAAGGCTAACGTTTTGGTCGTTGGTCTTGGTGGTGTGGGTTCTTTTGCTGCAGAATTTTTGGCAAGAGCAGGAGTAGGAAATTTAACCGTTGTAGATGGTGATGTGGTAGATATTACTAATGTTAATAGACAGTTACCCGCATTGCATACCACCGTAGGTAGAGATAAAGTGGAGGTGGTAGCCGAAAGAATTTTAGATATTAATCCAGAAATTAATTTGGTGAAAATGAACGAGTTTCTTTCGCCAGAGAGAATGGACGAGATATTAGAACTCAACCATTTTGATTATGTTTTGGATTGTATAGATAGCGTTTCTCCGAAATTGGCATTGATTAAAGCATGCCGAAGAAGAAAAATAAAAATAATCTCTTCTATGGGAGCTGGTGGTAAAATGGATCCTAGCAAAGTAATGGTGAGAGACCTAAGCAAAACCAACAACTGTTTTTTAGCAAAACAAATCAGAAAAAGATTAAAAAAAGAAGGAATCACTAAAGGTTTCCGCTGTGTTTTTTCTACTGAAATTCAAAATGAAAGCAGTTTGAAATTGACTGATGGAAGCAATTTTAAAAAATCTTTTTACGGAACCATCAGTTATATGCCGGCACTTTTTGGACTGAATGCTGCCGCAGAAGTGATTAATTATTTATTAAAAAAATCAGAAGTCTAATGTCTGAAGATGGAAGTCACAAGATTAGTAATTTTAAATTTTATATTTTGAATTTTAAATATCCACAAGAAGAAAAACTGAAACAAAAAAATGATATTTCCTTACTTTTTGAGAAAGGGAAATGGCAAACTTTTGGAAAAATTAGGGTGATTTCGTATTCTTCAGAAGAGATAACTCAGCACAAATTAGGTGTTTCTGTTTCTAAAAGATATTTCAAAAAAGCAGTAGATAGAAATAGAGCAAAAAGACTTTTGAGAGAAGTCTATCGTCTTCATAAAACCGAGTTTTTAGAAAAATTTGGTTCTAATTCTTTAAGTATGATTTTCTATATTTCTCAAGAAAAACCGAAACATTTCAAGGAAATTGAAAAAGATTTCTTAAAACTTTTAAAAAAATAAAAAACATTAGCACGTTTTTTGTAATTTTAGTTTGCGAAATTAACAATTACAAAAAATGTTAGATAACATTCCTTACTTTCCGTACATTCTCAGTGCTTTTATAGGTATTGGTTTGGCTGCAGCTTCTGGCTTTAGAGTATTCTTGCCTATGTTTGCAGTAAGTTTAGCTTCTTATCTGGGTTGGATTCCTATGAACGAAAGCTTCCAATGGTTAGCTGGTTTACCTACTCTTATTACTACAGGAATTGCTACTATTGTAGAAATTTTGGCATATTACATTCCTTATGTAGATCACTTATTAGATACTATTTCTGTTCCGTTGGCTACAGTTGCGGGTTCAGTTTTATTTGCAAGCCAATTTGCAGATTTAGGAACTTTCCCTAGTTGGGCTTTGGCATTAATAGCTGGTGGAGGAACTGCTGCAGCCATAAGTTCCGGATTTGCAGGGACCAGGGCAGCTTCTACTGCTACTACTGGTGGATTAGGGAATTCTGTAGTTGCCACCACAGAAACCGCAGGAGCAGGAATTATGACTTTTTTAGCTTTAGCTGCGCCTATTATTGCAGTGATTATAGCAATAGCATTGGTGGTAATCGTTTTTATTTTTGGAAGAAAATTGTGGGGAAAGCTGAAAAGGTCATTTAATACAGAAAATACTTAATTTTTTACAAACATATTACCCAAAAAATGCCACAACTTTTGATGTGGCATTTTTACTATTTGTGGTTTCTTAATTCTTTGATTTCTTGAATTTTGACTTCGAATTCGTCTTGTCTTTCTGGGTGTTTTTTCTTCAATGCTTCGTATGCGGTAATGGCTTTCGTATATAATCTTTGTTCTACATACAATTTTGCCAAAGTTTCTGTCATTAAATGAGAGATATCACCTGCCTTTTCTTTTACAACGTAATGGGCATCTTCTTTTAGTTGAGAAATTTTAGGATTTTCTTCTATAAATTTATCAATGATTTCAGCTTTCTTTTCAATAATTTTTGCAGGCTCGGGTTCAGTTTTTGGCATTTCTCTTCGGTCTATTTTTAACCAATTTTGCCATGTGTTTACAAAATTTGGAATATTGCTAGAAGTGTCTTCTATTTTTTCTTCAATTACGACTTCTTCTGTTTCTTTTATCATTTGTTCTTCGGCTGCCATCTCAGAAACTTTATTTCCAAAAAATGAAATATTGATTATAGGTTTTTCTTCTATTTCAGAAGTTTGTTCTGCAACTATGTCGTCTTGTTTTATCTCTTCAATAGGTTTTATTTCAACAGGTTTTGCTTCTGGAAAAATTGTTTTTTTAATATTAGGTATAATAGATTCTTGTTTCTCAGGCGCTGAGGTTTTTATGTGAGCATCTAAAGGATTTTGAACAAAAGTCATTGGTTTCCATTCAAATGCAACTTCTGGTTCAGACGTTTCTTCTATGATTTCAATTTTTTCTTCAACTTCAACCACTTCTTCTTTGGTTTCAGAGATTGTAGCTACTTCTTCTTTTACAACAACAAGCTCAGGTTGGATTTCGAATTCTTGAATTTGATTAAAATTAATGTCTTGTTCAGAAGAAGTTTTTTCTTCTGCTTTTTCTGTTGTAATTTCTTGTATTACAGGTTCTTCAGTTTTTGAAGGAATAGAGAATTTAACATCAGGAAGAAAACTGTCAAAAGCATTGAAACTGATTTCTGCTGGCGTAATGTTGGTCTCTTTTATTTGGTCTAAATGCTCTAAAACAATGTCTTTGCTGTAATTTAGGTCTCCTTCTCTGGTTCTGAAGATGTCATTTTGTTTTTCTTCTTCGGCTGCTAGTTCTGCAAAAATCTTATTTTCTAATTCTAAATTTACTTCTTCATTAAAAACCTCAAATTCATTTTCTTTTTTATCCAAAATAGGAGTTTCTATTTCGGTGTCGCCAACTACAGAAATTGGGTGAGTTTCTACAGGCTTTTCTGCTTTTATTTCCTCTGTTTCAGAGGTTATAGTTTCCAAATTTTCAGAACTTATAGTAGAATCTTTGGAAATTTCATCTCCCAATTTATTTGGGATTGATGATTCATTCTCTGTGTTTTCTACAATTTTATTAGCTTGTTTTTCAGATGTTTTTTCTTCTACTATGGTTTCAGGAATAGCTTGATTTGGGGTTTCTGTTTCTTTAACCAAATTTATTTTTTTGAACTTAGTAGGTTCTTTCTTTTCGTTTTCTTTTTTGAAATTAATGAAATGATAAAGAATTTTTTTATCTGTAGTGTAAGCCGCGGTTTTGGTAAGTTCTTGGTGGTAATTTTCTGTATTAAATTGATGAATAGCAGACAGATACAAAGTTCTAATGCTTTGCATATAAGGAAATTTATCAATCTCTGATTGGAGTACCGAAATATCTTCTGCCGAAATATTTTCTGGGCGCTGAATTAATTCTAAAACACGTGCATTCATCTTACCAATTGGCTACAATATCATTAAAAATTTTGTTGATAATCCTCTCATTTACAATTTTAACCTGCGAAGTTTCTATTTGGTTAATATCTAAATCACTGCTGAAAATGGCTTCGTCTGTGTAAGTTCTATCAAAACTTGCTTCTGGGAATTTTTTGTTTTCGTAGTGAACTTTTACTGTTATAACTAATTTATTCTGAGCAGCTTGTATGCTTCCGCCATCTGTGTTGATAGGGTTAGAAATGGCAGTTGGAGTAATGCTATAATCTGTAATTTCTCCTTCCACTAAAATGTCAGGGTTTTCTATTGCTCCTTTCAAAGTGGTTCTTTGTAGAAACCTATTTTGTAGAAGTACAGTAAAATCTTGGCTAAGCGTAGGATTTACCAGAGCAGCATTATTAGGAAAGTTCTTAATCAAAATGGTTTTTTCATCGTGATTTAATGAATTTCCTGTGAATGTGTAACATGAATTAAGAAGAATAATCAATAAAAAACCAAGTAAAAAATTGCCAAGTGATTTTAAATGATGAATTTTGAAATTAATATTTTGAACTTTCATTTTAATCTTCTAAATTATATTGTTTAATTTTTCTGTAGAGTGTTCTTTGAGAAATTCCTAATTCCTCTGCAGCTCTATTTCTTCTGCCTTTGTGTTTTTCTAATGCTTTTACAATTAAATCACGCTCATTGTTGATTAATGACAGAGAAACTACTTGTGGTTCTTCTTCTAGGTCTATGTCTTCTACTCCGTTTTCGTAATCATCAGTAGCATCTGTAATAATGGTGGTAGGATTTTGTACCACTTGATTTTGATTTTCAAAGTACAACAAAGAAGAAGGCGCAACTTGTTGATTTTCAGTTTTGAAAACCTTTCCTATCAAATCTTTTTCTTGATTAGAAAAATTTTGGCTGCCTCTGTTCTTAATCAGTTCCGAAGTTAAGGATTTTAAATCATTTATATCGCTCCTCATATCAAAAAGAATTTTGTACATAATTTCTCTTTCTGAATTGAAGTCTGAGCTAGTACTTCCGCCATTTCCTGGTCTAGAAATCACCGCCGGAAGTTGAGCATTCATTGGGATATATTCTGCCAATTTTGTAGAATTGATGGTGCGGTTCTGTTCTACCACTGTCATTTGTTCCACCAAATTTCTTAACTGACGAATATTTCCCGGGAAAGTATAGCTTTCTAAATATTTTACGCCATCATCTGTTAATTGCAGTTCAGGCATTCTGTATTTTTCGGCAAAATCTATTGCAAATTTTCTGAAAAGTAGATGGATATCACCTTTTCTTTCTCTTAAAGGTGGCATATCAATTTGTACGGTATTGAGACGATAATACAAATCTTCTCTGAATCTGCCATCTTCTATGGCTCTCATCATATTTACGTTGGTAGCAGCTACAATTCTTACGTTGGTTTTCTGAATTTGAGAAGAACCTACTTTCATAAATTCTCCACTTTCTAAAACTCTCAACAATCTAACTTGTGTCTGAAGCGGTAGTTCACCTACTTCATCTAAGAAAATGGTACCACCGTCTGCCACTTCAAAATAGCCTTTTCTGGTAGTAGTTGCTCCTGTAAAAGCACCTTTTTCGTGGCCAAAAAGTTCAGAATCTATCGTTCCTTCTGGTATTGCACCGCAGTTTACCACAATGTAGGGTTGGTGTTTTCTTTTAGATTCTGCGTGAATAATTTTCGGAATGTGTTCTTTACCAACGCCAGATTCTCCGATTACGAGAACCGAAATGTCAGTTGGCGCAACTTGTATAGATTTTTCAATAGCTCTATTTAAGGCCGGAAAATTTCCTATAATTCCGAAACGATTTTTTATGGATTGCAGTTCTGTCATGATTTTGAGATTTGAGGTTTAGTGGTTTAAAATTTTAGAGAAATTCTTAAATTTCTTTAAATCGTTTTCCCCAAAAGTGTGCCTTGTGTACAATCTTCCACGAAAACAGTCACAAAGTCACCAATTTTTTGACCTTCTAATTTGTCAAAAACTACTACAGCATTTTGTGTGGTTCTAGCTTTCCATTGGTTTTTATCTTTTTTAGATTCTCCTTCTATTAAAACTTCATAGGCTTTTCCTACATAAGATTGCATCCTTTTTCTAGAAAGTTCACCTTGTAGAGCGATTATTTCGGCTAATCTTCTTTGCTTAATATCAGCAGGAACATCGTCTTCCATTTTTTTGTGAGCAGGAGTTCCTGGTCTTTCAGAATAAGCAAACATATAACCGTAATCGTATTCTACTTGTCTCATCAAGTCAAGCGTTAATTGGTGGTCATCTTCAGTTTCGCCACAGAAACCAGCAATCATATCTTGAGAAAAAGCAATATCTGGAACTATTTCCTTCGCTTTTTTAATTAAATCTAAATATTCTTGACGTGTATGTTGTCTGTTCATTTTTTTCAAAATTCTATCACTTCCACTTTGTACAGGAAGATGAACATATTTGCAAACATTATCATATTTAGCAATCACTCGGAAAACTTCTTCCGTCATTTCGTGAGGATTAGAAGTAGAAAAACGGATTCTCATTCCCGGAACGGCTTTTGCTACCATTTCTAATAGTTGTGCGAAATTTACCGCAGTAGCTTTTTGCATTTCCGAAGCTTTGTCAAAATCTTTTTTGGCGCCACCTCCATACCAAAGATAAGAATCTACGTTTTGCCCAAGAAGTGTAATTTCTTTATAGCCATTTTCTGCCAAAGCTTTGCATTCTTCGATGATAGAATGCGGATCACGGCTTCTTTCTCTACCTCTGGTAAAAGGAACTACGCAAAAAGTACACATATTATCACAACCTCGGGTAATGGTTACAAAAGCGGTAACTCCGTTTCCACCAAGACGAACAGGATTAATATCTGCATACGTTTCTTCTTTAGAGAGAATTACATTGATGGCGTCTCTTCCGTCTTCGGTTTCTTTTAAAAGATTAGGTAAATCTCTATAAGCATCTGGTCCTACAACTAGATCTACGAGATGTTCTTCTTCTAAAAATTTGGTTTTAAGACGTTCTGCCATACAACCGAGAACACCTACGGTGAGATTGGGTTTGTCTTTTTTCAGATCTTTGAAAGTAGAAAGTCTTTTTCTAACGGTTTGTTCTGCTTTTTCACGAATTGAACAAGTATTAAGTAAAATTAAATCTGCTTCTTCTACTTTTAAAGTCGTGTTGTAGCCTTGTTCATTAAGAATAGAAGCTACGATTTCGGAGTCTGAGAAATTCATTTGACAACCGTAACTTTCTAAAAACAATTTTTTAGAATTTTCTGGTTTTTCTGCAATGGCGAATGCTTCGCCTTGTTTGGTTTCGTCTATATATTTTTCTTGCACTTTTCAAAAATTTTGAGTGCAAAGATAAGGAATTTTATGACAAAATGGCAGTGTTTTTCTGTTTGAAATAAAAAAGCCGCTCTATAAAAGAACGGCTCTATGATTAATTAGAATTACTTACGTATAAATACACCATATCTGCTTGTTGTGAGGTGAGTTTGGCTTTTGGTGCCATCCAATCTACGATTGATTTCCATTTTTCGTCATTAAATTTTTCTACCGTAGGTAAGTCATGACATTTTCCGCAGTTGTTTTCGAATAAAACTTTTCCTTGAGCCATATTTTCATTAGCTGGAGTAGTTGTTTTAATAGGTGTTTTTGTGGCTGTTCCTTTGTTGGTTTTCTGCGATGTACAAGCGATAAAACCAACTGCTATAATTGCAAATAAGATAATTTTTTTCATAAGTAGATGTTTATTGTTTTTAATAGTCATATTTAATTGCTATACTTTTATCAGTGTTTGTGTCTTCAAAAATTGGCGATTAGATATCAATAAGTTTTATCAAATATAATATTTTTTGAAATATGTTTTCTTAAATTTGTTTAAATGAAACTTTCCACTTTAGAATTATTAGAAGGAATACAATCTCAGAACAAAAGAATTCTGGGAAAAGCCATTACTTTGGTAGAAAGCAAAAAGCCTGAACACAGGGCGCAAGCCGAAGAATTGTTAAAAATGGTTTTACCATTAACGGGAAATTCTATCAGAATTGGGATTACCGGAGTGCCAGGAGCGGGAAAGTCTACCTTTATAGAAAGTTTCGGAAAATTAGCCATTGAAAATGGAAAAAGAGTTGCCGTTTTGGCAATCGACCCTAGCTCTTCTATTAACAAAGGTTCTATTTTGGGAGACAAAACCAGAATGGAAGAATTGGCGAAAGATGAAAATGCCTTTATAAGACCCAGCCCAAGTTCTGGATTTCTGGGCGGAGTAGCCAATACAACTTTCGAGACCATGCTTATCTGCGAAGCAGCAGGTTATGATTATATTTTGATAGAAACCGTAGGAGTAGGGCAGTCTGAAGTTTTGGTGGCCGACATTTCGGATGTGTTTTTGTTTTTAAAAATTATAGGTGGAGGAGACGAATTGCAAGGCATAAAACGTGGAATTATGGAGATGGTAGATGTGATTTTCATTAACAAAGTAGATGATGAAAATTTGCAGAAAGCCAAAAACACTAAGCTAGAGCTGCAAAGAGCCTTACAGTTTTTACCCGAAAAAGAGAAAAATTGGAAAGTGCCTGTTTTGTTAGGCTCAGCATTAAATAGAATTGGATTGAAAGACGTTTTTGAAAAAATATCAGATTTTATTCATCTTAAAAAAAATAATGGCAGGTTTGATGAAGTGAGAAAAAAACAAGCCGAAAAACGTTTTGAATATTGGGTGAAAGAATATATTTTGAGTGCGTCACAATCAACTAAAGAGCTAGAAAATCAATACAATGAGCATAAAAAAAATGCTTCGGAGTTGAAATCTAATCCAAGTTCCGAAGCCAAAATATTTGTAGAAAATTTTCTTACTAAAAGATACTAAAATTATTATTTAGTCTCTTTTTTGATTTCATTTCTCATAATATAGCCATCATATGAAATAGCTTGTCTGTCATTAGAATCTATAGAAACATAAGCATTTCCGTTTTTAAAAACTTCAATATATACTACTCTTATGTTACTTACGTCTTTAGGAGAAATAGTGTATACCCAGTTTCCCTTTTTATTTTGAACTTTACTTAGTGTAAAGTCTTTTGATGTGAAATTGTAGCTGTTTTTGCTGGTGTCATAGCTAGGATTAAACAACCTTCCAAAATATGGAAGATTTACCTCTAGTTCTTTTTCTTTAATAACTACTGTATATCCATAATCTAAATCTAGCATTCTGGCAGAATTTGCATTAGGTAAAGAGTTCATTACATTAATCACATCAAAGTTGGTGGGATTGGCGCGTTTAGCCATGAATGTAAATTGGTTAGAACTCGTGAGTTCATCAAAAGTTTTCTGATCTACATACGGTTGCGAAGCGCAAGAAAAAAGAAGTGTTAATAGAAACATTACACTCATTAAAACTGTCTTTTTCATAATATATTTATTTATTGTTAAATACTTAGATACAAATTTAGTGCAAAACTTTATCATCGATTAATGATTTTTTATATAATTACATTTTAATTGCTATTGGAACAATAATTGTTTTAATTTTGTTATATAATATTAAAATCACAAACAATGAAACTTAAATTTTTATTGGGAGCTACAACAATAGCCATAAGTCTAGTAGCTTGCGTAACCAATCCTATCACGGGTAGGTCCTCTATCCAAATAAATGATAATTCACAATTAAATCAAATGGCCTTTCAAGAGTACAAATCTACTCTCTCCAAATCAAAAGTAATCTCTAATAGTGCAGATGCACAAAAAGTGAAATCGGTTGGAATGAATATAAAACTAGCAGCAGAACGATACTACAAATCTATAGGAAGAGAGGCAGATTTACAGTCGTATAGTTGGGAATTTAATCTAATAGACGATAAACAATTGAATGCTTGGTGTATGCCAGGAGGAAAAGTAGCTTTTTATACAGGGATAATGCCAGTTTGTAAAGATGATAATGGAGTAGCGGTTGTTATGGGACACGAAGTTTCACATGCATTAGCAGGCCATGGCAATGAAAGAATCTCTCAGGCCATGATTGCGCAAGGAATAGGAATGGCATCTGGAATGGCTATAAAGAATGAAAAATTACAACAAATTTTTCAAGTTGCATATCCTATTGGCGCTCAGGCTGCTATGCTTAAGTATGGTAGAAATCAAGAATTAGAAGCAGATCAAATGGGGCTTTACTTAATGTCAATGGCTGGATACGATCCTAGACAAGCAAAACCATTTTGGGAAAGAATGGAGGCTTTATCTTCTGGGAATAGACCTCCTGAATTCTTATCTACACACCCGAGTCCTGAAACAAGGAGAGGTGATATAGATAAGCATCTTCCTAAAGCATTAGAGTTTTATAAAGCCGCTGGAGGAAAAATGTAAAATATTTCAATAAATGTATAGACCTTCTCAAAAATTTTGTTAAATTTGAGAAGGTTAGTTTTTTTAAATTAAAAAAAATGAAAAGTATCTCTACTATAGGTATTCTATTGCTTTTATTATCTGTTTTACTTTTTTACCTTACTACAGATTTTGATGTAGAGCAGTTAAAATTATCTCACTTGATGGGAATATTGGGAGGTATAGGTCTTGGGCTAATTATTGGAGGGATAGTAGGATATGTAAGTAAAGGTTCTTCTGTGAAAGCAGAACAAAAAAGAAAAGAGTTTTTACAACTACAAAATGAAAAACTAGAATTAGAAAAACAAGCTGCGGAATTAGCACAGCAACAAACAAAAGGCAACAGCACAACAACTACAGATAATAGTTTTTAAAAAGTGAAGGCGTAGAATAATATCTACGCCTTCATTATTTTATCTAAAAAACTTTTTTTAAAAATTCAATCCTACTCCAAACATTAATAGGCTAGGTCTACTGTCGTATCTTACCGTTGTATTGGTATTATTGTCTATAAATTCTCTTTCATCTTTGCTGAAGGCACCTTCATATCTGGCAGATAAAACAATTTTAGAAATTGTGGCTTGAGCGCCAAATTGGTATCCTAATGTGAAGTTTTTAGTAGCATTTTCTTTAAAATCATTCCATTGATTGTCTGTAGATAAATTGTAAGATGCAACAGGGCCAGCATATATGCCAAGCATTTTGCCCAGAACATCATATCCTACTAAAACGGGTAAATCTACTCTGTTATTTTTGGCTTCGATAGTTGTATTTGCAACAGTATATTCATTCTTAAAGGTGGTGTAATAAAGTTCTGGTTGTACAAAGAGACCTAGCGGAGTATCAATTTTAGCTGAGATACCAAAATTGTAACCAACCGTGTTTTTACCTTTGTCATTATAAATGGTAGTTACACCATTTTGAATATTAGTCCAAGATGGTTTGTCAGATCTATAAAGTAAATTAGCTTTTACCCCGAAGTTCACTTGTGCCATAGACATCAAAGATGCAGATACAAGTGCCATACTTATTATTTTCTTAATTTTTTTCATCTTCTATTTTGGTTGTGACATTATCTATACTTGTTTTATTAATTTTTATAAGATATTCTCTTAATTCCTTAAAGAGCTCTGAAGAATAAACGAAATCTATTAGGTGATTATTGTCTGATGTAATAATAATATCTTTAGTTCCTTCCCATTCTTTGATGCCTTGTCTTAGATAAACAATCTTTTCTCCGATGGTCATTACAGAATTCATGTCATGAGAATTGATAATGGTAGTGGTGTTATATTCTTTGGTAATTTCTGAAATTAAATCGTCAATTATATTTGATGTATAAGGATCTAAACCAGAATTTGGTTCATCACAAAACAAATATTTAGGATTATTTACAATGGCCCTTGCAATCGCTACGCGTTTTTGCATTCCACCAGAAATTTCAGATGGGAATTTTTTTTCAGCGTTTTCTAGGTGTACTCTTCCCATTACTTCTCTCACGCGTTTCTTTTTTTCTGTAAAAGTAAGGTTGGTGAACATATCTAAAGGAAACATAATGTTATCTTGTACAGTCATAGAATCAAATAATGCACTCCCTTGGAAAACTGTTCCTATTTCAGATCTTAGTTGTTCTTTTTCTTTTCTGCCCATTCCTACAATATCTCTACCATCAAACAGAATATGTCCTGCTGACGGCTCATATACATTTAAAAGAGACTTTAAAAAAACGGTCTTTCCAGAGCCAGATTGTCCTATTACTAAGTTAACTTTGCCTGTTTCAAATGTAGTAGAAATACCTTTTAAAACTTCGGTATCGTCAAAACTTTTTCTTAAATCTTTTACCTCTATCATTAGCTTAAGAACATTTGAGTTAAAATTAAATTGGTGATGATTACTGCCACGATTGTCCATACTACCGCTTGTGTACTGGCTCTGCCAACTTCTAGAGAGCCTCCTTTTACATTGTAACCAAAATATGCTGGAATTGTAGCAATTAAAAAAGCAAATACAGCAGTCTTAAAAAAAGCATACCATATAAAGTGAGTAGGCATATACATTTGTATTCCAGTAATGTAGTCTGCAGCTGACCAACTGCCCGTTCCTATGCCTGCTAAGTACCCTCCCCAGATTCCAAAAACTATACTTATTGCTATGAGTAGCGGATTGAAGACTACACTTGCCAATATTTTAGGAAGTATAAGCAAGTTTGCAGAATTTACACCCATAATGTCTAAAGCGTCTATTTGTTCGGTAACCCTCATGGTTCCAATGCTAGAAGTAATATATGAACCAACTTTTCCTGCCAAAACTACAGAAATGATTGTAGGTGAAAACTCTAATATCAATACAGCTTTAGTAGCATATCCTACGAAAGACATTGGGATAGGGATGCTAGAATTTTTGAAATTATTATACATTTGAATAGCCACTACTGCCCCAACAAATATGGAAGTAAACAATACCAAACCAAACGAATTTACCCCCAAATCATTAATTTCTCTCATTAGTATTTTAGAGAAAACCTTCCTCTTCTGGGGTCTTTGAGCTACTTTTCCTAGAAGTAAAAAGTATTCTCCTATTGCGTTTAAAAATTTCAACATAATGGTGCTAAATTACAGTTTTTTGAATAAACTGTTTTTATAGAGTTTTAATAAATTATTAAATAGCGTTTTTATCTCCTTTTATTAATATGAAAATGGTTTTGAAAATGATAACAAAATCTAATATAACGCTCCAGTTTTTTACATAAAAAATATCTGCCAGCACTCTTTTTTTCATTTCTATTTGCATATTTTCTCCATTGTCACCTCTCAATCCTCTTGTCTGAGCCAATCCTGTAATTCCAGGTTTTACAAGGCTTCGGATGCTGTATCTACTAATTTTTGGTTTATAATAATCATCTACCAATAACATATGTGGTCTTGGCCCAACTATAGACATATTTCCTAAAAGTACATTGATAAATTGTGGAGTTTCATCTAAACTGGTTTTTCTGAGGAATTTTCCAAAATTTGTTATTCTGTAATCATTTTTAGTAGTGGTTTTTGTAGATGACTCTTCATTTTCGATCATAGTTCTGAATTTAATACACTCAAAAACTTCATCATGGTAACCATATCTTTTTTGGGTGAAAAATATATTTCCTTTGCTGGTAGATTTTATGATGATTGCAATGATAGGAAAAAGCCAAGATGCAATGAATACTAAGAAAAAAACTGAAAACAAAATATCAAAACTTCTTTTCAATACAGAATTGGTATAATACTCAAGTGGAAATTTGGTAGGGATTAATAGGGGTTGTGATTCTATGTAGCTTAATTCATATTTCATAAATTGCTCTTGAATAATATTTGGAATCAAAACAACTCTTATTTTCTCATTTTCCGCCTCAGTGAATATTTTTTCTTCTAATTTTTTCTCTAATGTATTTTCTGAGGGTAAAAAAATAGTATGAATTCCCTTTTCTTTCCAGAATTTTTTTAACTCGTCTAGCTCAATTTTCTCACTAGGTTGTTCAAATATTTTATAACCAAAATCTTTCCTTTTGGAAAGTGTATTTTTAAGAATATTTGAAGAAAGGTTTTGTGATAAAAACATTACATTTCTATGATTAGCACCTAATGATCTGATGTATTTTAATAAAAAGAATATTCCTGACTTAACAATAAAAAGAATAGTAAAAAGAGTAATGGCAATCCAGAATCTTTCGTATTTTAAAAATTCATTATTGCTAACTCTTGCCAAAAGAATTATTCCCAATAAAAAAATGAAAATATGAGTCACAATTCTCTCTACATATAGGGTGTATATAAGATTTCTGGGGATGTTATATAGCTTAGTTCTCCCACTTAACAAAATCCAAAATAAACTTAATAGTAATAAAGAAAGAAGATTTTCTTCACTTTGAGCTTTTAAATAATCATATTTATTTCTTTGAAGGAAGAAAAATACAAATACAGCCGCAACTATCACAATATCTAATATTATGACTGCTGATTTTAAATATCTAGAATACCTTAGTCGCTGCATATATTTTTAATAAAAACTAATTTAAGGAATATTTAGATATTTATGGGTTTGCACAGAAGCTTGCCATTTTGAATTTGCCAAAATATAATCGGTGATTTTTGGGTACATTTCATTTCTTTTACTCCATTCACTTTGCAAATATAATTTACAATTATCAGAAACTTTTGCTGCTTGTTCTTCCGCAAAGGTAAAATCATGATTGTTGAATATAATTACTTTCAGTTCATTAGCAACTTTGTAGATCTCTTCCGTCGGTAATCCTGTCTTTTTTGGAGATAGTGTAATCCAGTCGAGAATTCCGCTCATTTCATAAGCGCCAGAGGTTTCTATGTGGATGGTACAGCCCAATTCTTTTAATTTTTTGGTTAAAATTTCCAGATTCCACATCAATGGTTCACCACCAGTTAAAACGATGGTTTTGCAATAACTAGCCGCAATTTCTGCAATTTCTTCTGCATTCATCAAAGGATGAAGGTTGGGGTCCCAACTTTCCTTCACATCACACCAGTGACAGCCTACATCACAACCGCCTAGTCTGATGAAATAAGCCGCTTTTCCGGTGTGAGCTCCTTCTCCTTGTATAGTGTAAAAATGCTCCATCACTGGGAGCATTTTTCCTTCTTTTAATAATATTTCTTGTGTCAAATTCATTCTTTAAAGTTCCGAGTTTCTAGTTTCTAGTTTCGAGATTAAAAAAATATTTACCTCGTAACATGTATCTAGAACCTCGACTTAATCTTTATAAATAGTATGTTTATACGCCAAAAGTGTATTTTTCATGAGCATTGCTCTGGTCATTGGGCCTACTCCTCCCGGAACTGGGGTAATCCAACTTGCTTTTTCTGAGCAACTTTCAAAATCTACATCTCCAGCCAAATGATACCCTTTTTCGGTGTTATCTTCTACTCTTGTAATTCCTACATCTATTACTACTGCACCTTCTTTTATCATTTCTCCTTTCAAAAAATGAGGATCACCAAGAGCAGTAATTACGATATCTGCACTTTTTGTAAATTCCTCAATATGAGGAGTATAACTGTGCGTAAGGGTAACAGTTGAGTTTCCAGGAAAATCCTTTCTTCCCATCAAAATAGACATTGGTCTTCCTACAATTCTACTTCTGCCGATGATTACACAATGCTTTCCTTTCGTTTCTAAATTATATCTTTCTAAAAGTGTTAATATACCAAACGGAGTTGCAGGCAAAAAAGTATCCATTTCTAATGCCATTCTTCCGAAATTTTCTGGATGAAAACCGTCTACGTCTTTTCTGGGATTAATTGCCATAATGATTTTCTCCTGATCCATTTGCTTAGGAAGCGGAAGTTGAACGATAAAACCATCTACATTTGGGTCATTATTTAGTTCTTCTATCTTTTCTAAAATTTCTGCTTCAGAAGCGGTGCTAGGAAATTTAAAAAGAGAAGATTCAAAACCTACTTCTGCACAATCTTTCACTTTGCTGTTTACGTAAGCTTTACTAGCGCCGTTGTTTCCAACCAAAATTGCTGAAAGGTGAGGAATTCTCTTGCCGGAAGCTTTTATTTTATCAACTTCTGCTTTTATTTCTTGCTTTATTTCGTTAGAAACTTTTAGTCCGTCTAAGATTTGAGCCATTTTTTACTTTTTATTTTTAGATTTATTTTTCAAATTTACTTATTTTCTTTAAAGTAATTAATCAAACCATTAGTAGATGAATCGTGTGAGCTTACTTTTTCATTGTCAGTAAGTTCTGGGAGGATTTTTCCAGCTAAGACTTTGCCTAATTCTACCCCAAATTGATCGAAACTAAATACATTCCAAATTACACCTTGTACAAAGATTTTGTGTTCGTACAAAGCAATCAATTGACCTAGAGAAAATGGAGTTAGTTCATTGATAAAGAATGAATTAGTAGGTGTGTTTCCCATAAAGGTTTTGAATCTTACTAATTTTTCTATTTCTTCTTCAGATTTTCCTTCTTTTACCAATTCTGCTCTTGCTTCTTCTTCAGTTTTACCAAAAGCCAAAGCTTCGGTTTGTGCAAAGAAATTGGCTAATAATTTCGGCTGATGGTCAGAAACTTGGTTACAAGATTTCACGTAAGCAATAAAATCTGCTGGAATCAATTCTGTTCCTTGGTGTATTAATTGATAGAAAGCATGTTGCCCGTTTGTTCCTGGTTCTCCCCAAATAATAGGCCCAGTTTCATAACTTACATATTCTCCGTTTCTGTCCACAGATTTTCCATTAGATTCCATATCTCCTTGTTGAAGATACGCTGCAAATCTGTCTAAATATTGAGAATAAGGTAAAATAGCGTAAGAGCTCGCATCAAAGAAATTTCTATACCAAATTCCTAAAAGTGCCATCAAGACAGGAACGTTTTCTTTGAAATCAGCTGTTTGTAAATGAACATCGGTTTCGTATGCTCCTTTCAATAAATTTTCAAAATTATCATAACCTACTGCCAAAACAATGCTTAAGCCAATAGCGCTCCAAAGTGAATATCTTCCGCCAACCCAATCCCAAAACTCAAAGGCATTTTCTTCTGCAATTCCGAATGCTTTTACCGCTTGAATATTAGTAGATAAAGCTACGAAGTGTTTCGCTACATCTTCTTCTTTTCCAGCTTTTAAGAACCAATCTTTTGCAGAATTAGCATTCGTCATGGTTTCTTGTGTAGTGAACGTTTTAGAAGCAACAATAAAAAGTGTAGTTTCTGGGTTTAAATTTTTCACCACTTCGGCGATGTGATTTCCATCTACGTTAGAAACAAAATGAACATTTAATCTAGTTTTGAAATGTTTCAAAGCAGAAACCACCATTACTGGTCCTAAATCTGAACCTCCAATTCCGATATTTACCACATCTGTAATTTCTTTTCCTGTAAAACCTTTGTGTTCTCCTGAAATTACTTTTTCAGAGAAAGTTTTCATTTGGTGAAGCACTTTTTTGATGCCAGGTTTTATGTTTTCTCCGTCCACCAAGATTTCTTTATCAGAAAAATCCCTCAAAGCAGTGTGAAGAACGGCTCTTTTTTCGGTTTCATTGATTTTTTCTCCCGAAAACATCGAGTTGATTGCAGCTTTCAGTTGGGTTTCTTCTGCTAATTGAAGCAATAAATCAAAAGCTTTTTGGTCAATTAAATTTTTAGAAAAATCAAATAAATAATTATCTCTTTTTACTGAAAATTGATTGAAACGCTCTGGATTGTATTGAAATAGCGTTCTTAATTCAAAATCATTTTGTGCAAAATGTTCGTTAAGTGCTTTCCACGCAGCCGTGTTTTCTGGGTTTATTTTTGGTAACATAATTTTAAAATTTTTAAAAGGTTTTACATTAAATTCAACTTCATTTCATCGAGTGTCTTTTTTACGAGTGCAAATTTACGGAAAAATGAACGGATAGAAAACTTTGAGAGAATGATTTAAATTACTAATTTTAAAAATGTAATTTTTAGTTAACAAATATGCTTTCCAGAAGAAAATTTATCCAAAAATCTAGCCTTGGTTTTGGTTTTGCAATGATGCCTACAAGTTTCAATTTTTTTGATTTGAATGATTTCGTTTCTCAAAGACCAGAACTTTCGAAAAGAAAATTTGTTTCAACAGCGGTAGAAAATACCATTAAAAAAGTCAAAAAATCTATTGCAGATTCAGAATTGGCTTGGATTTTTGAAAATTGCTTTCCCAATACTTTAGATACTACCGTTCACTATTATCAAAAAAACGGAAAACCTTACACTTACGTTATTACAGGCGATATTGATGCGATGTGGTTGAGAGATTCTTCGGCACAAGTTTTTCCGTATTTGAGTTTGGCAAAAGATGATGAAAAACTCAAAAATTTACTAAAAGGCGTGATTAATAAGCAAATTGAATTTGTTTTGCTGGATCCTTATGCTAATGCTTTTTATGATGATAATCAAAAGGTTAGCGAATGGAAAAACGATTACACCGAAATGAAACCTGGCGTTCACGAAAGAAAATGGGAAGTAGATTCACTTTGTTATGTAATGAGATTGTCTTACCATTATTGGAAAACAACTGGCGATGCTTCTATTTTTGATGAAGATTGGAAAAATGCAATGCTTCTAATTCTAAAAACCTTCCGTGAACAGCAAAGAAAAGAAAATAAAGGGCCTTACAAATTTCAACGAGGCAACGGAAATCCGCTCGATACTCAATTTGGTGGCGGTTACGGAAATCCTACGCATAAAAACGGACTGATTCACTCGATGTTTCGTCCTTCTGATGATGCTACTTTTTATCCTTTTTTAGTTTCATCTAATATGTTTGCTGTAGTTTCTTTAAGGCAAATTTCTGAAATTTTTAAAATGAAATTTTCAAGTTTAAATATTGATAATCAATTTTTTGAATTGGCTAATGAAGTAGATGAAGCGATTAAAAATTATGCCGTTTTCGAACGAAATGAATTTGGAAAAATCTATGCTTTAGAAATTGATGGTTTCGGAAATGCACTTTTTATGGACGATGCCAATGTTCCGAATTTGCTATCGATTCCGTATTTAGGTTATGCCAATTTTCACAATGAAATTTATAAAAATACCCGAATTTTTTCTTTAAGTAAAAGCAACCCTTGGTTTAATGAAGGGAAATTTGCAAAAGGAATTGGCGGCCCTCACGTTGGCGAAAATAAAATTTGGCCACTTGGTTTGATTATGCAAGCTCTCACAACTGATGACGATGAAGAGATTTTCTATTGCCTAAAAACTTTGAAAAATACGCACGCTGGAACTGGTTTTATCCACGAATCTTTTGATGTAAATAATCCGAAAGATTTTTCTAGGAGTTGGTTTGCTTGGGCTAATACGCTTTTCGGGGAATTGATTTTGCATTTGTATGACAAGAAACCAGAGATTTTGAAAAGAAAATTTTGATTTTAATCACCCGCAGATTTCGCAGATTTTATAGATTTTTTTGAAAATCTCTCGCTAATTCAGCTGATTACTTATCTGCTAAATTAGCGAGAGATAGATTTACTCTTTGTTTTCAAGACTTAAATTTTTAGAAACAGTTTTTCTTTTTCTCCAAAAGTAAAAACCAATTCCAGAAAATAATAAGATTGGCCAAATGGTAAATAAGCCGACAATAATTTCTTGAGTTAAATAAAAACCTTTGATTATGGCATTTTTAACATCATAAAAGAAATTGTAACGGTATTGATTGTCAAAGTTTTTGGTGTTGGTAACCGCGATAGAAGAAATTCTACTAGATGGTTCTTTTAGGTGAAGGTTTACGGTGCTGTATTTTAGATTGTCACTTAGATTGTAAGTTGCTAGTTTTTGGTTGTTTTGTTCGAAGAGATTATTGTCTGCTAAATTTACTTTTTCAGAGTTGTTTTTAATAGTTTGGATGTTGCTTTCTGTTTTCTTCATTCTTTTTTCTTCTAAATCTGCCATCATTATATTCGCCGAAACATCTTCTGCGCTTATGTTTCTAGTGTGGAGAAAAAGATTAGATTTATTGACGAATTCTAAAAATTCACCTAGTTTCACGGTAGGAACCCTTACTGCAATATCGTTTATTTGCCTGAATTCTCTTACCAATTTGGCATCTGCATCATTTATCGGGAAATTTTCTTCAGAAATAACCGAAGAACTCATCTCGCTTTTGGTTACAAAGCCGCCCATTTCTTTTAGTTGTTTTTCTATGCCAATAGTGGTTTCATAAACATCTTTTACTTCCATATCTACTTGAGCAGTTTTTACAAATTTTTTACCTTCTATTACTTGAGTAGCTGCCATAGAAATACTGTCAGAGGTTGATGCAACGGCTGCGCTGTCCACAATTGCTGGACTTCCGTATTCAGAAATTTCACTTTTTTTACACGCGATTACGCTGATGGTTACGGCAAAAAATACAGCCGCAGTTTTAAGATTTGAGTTCATAACTTTGAGGTTTTAGATTATCGATACTCAAAGTTCAATAGTAATTCTTTGTAAAGTTTGTAAAAGAAATTTTTAGTTTTTGTAAACTTGATTTTCAATATAAGTATCAGGATTTCAGTGTTTTGTAAAATAGGTGTATTAATCTTTCTCTTCCAGAGTGATGGTTTCGGAGATTTTTACACGTCTTTTTTTCTTGGTGGGTTTGTCTTCTTCGCCTAAAAGTTTTCCCCAAGGTTGAAGTCCTTCTACACGTTCGAAAATAATTTTGATAATCGCTAATGCCGGGATGCAAAGAAACATACCAGAAATACCCCATAATTGTTCTCCGATTATGATACCTATAAAAGAGAATAATGCATTGATTTTTACTTTAGAACCTACTACAAACGGGAGGATGATATTTCCGTCAAATGCATGTATGCCGATGTATGCTAAGAAAACATAAACTGTAGTAGAAGCACTGCCTGTAGCAAACGAAATAAAACATGCAATCAACATAGAAATTACAATGCCTAAATAAGGAATTACGTTTAGAATTCCAGTAAGTACACCAATCAGAATGGCATATTTTACCCCTAAAATACTCAACACGATTGAGGTAATTATAGAAACAATAAAAATCTGAATAATAAGACCTGAAATATATTTTTTGGTCATATTTTGAATTTCAGAGACAATGTCTTCTACTTTTCCTTTGTGCTTTTCATCAAATACATTCACAATAAATCTGTTGAGAATTCTTCTATAGTTTAAAATAAAAATAAAGAATAATAGGCAGAAAAACATAAATCCTAAACCCGAAGAAAATATGCTTAATGTAAATCCTAAAATAATTCCAGAAGAAGAGAGTAGTTTATTGAGTCCCTCATTTAGATATTTGAATTGTTCGTTGGTGTTTACATCAAAAGTTCTGGAAACCCATCTTTGTAAATCATTGAAAACGGTAATAAATTGTTTTTCTAAATGGGGTAAATCTTTGCTGAAACTAGACAACTGTGTTCCGAAAAAAAAGAAAAGCAAATATATTGATGAAAGCAAAATAAGCAACGAAATCATAGTGGAAAAGGAACGAGGAAATCTTAATTTTTTTTCTAGAAAATTAGAAAAAGGTAAAAATAAAAGAGCTAATAACAACGCCAAAAAGAACGGCGCAAGTATGCTTTGTCCTAATTTTACAAGGTAACCAATTCCGATAATGCTGATGATGGCTAAAGCTAATTTAGAGATAAATGGAAGCGACAGCGATTTCATAATGCTTAATTTTTGATAAAAATAATAAAACCTCACCAAAGATAGATGAGGTTTTGTTTAAATTTTGAATAAATGTAGTTTATATGCACAAATGCATTATTGATTTATTTAAAGTTTTAGTGCATTCGTGGCAAAAAATTACTTCTCAATCGCCAATTCCACCACTTCGCTCATGGTTTTTACATAGTGGATTTTTATATTTTTGAGATATTTCTTGTTGATTTCTTCTACATCTTTCTTGTTGTCATCGCATAAAATTACTTCTTTTATATCTGCTCTTACAGCTGCCAAAAGTTTTTCTTTAATTCCACCAACTGGCAGCACTTTTCCACGCAAAGTAATTTCACCCGTCATTGCAAGATGTGGTTTCACTTTTTTATTTAAATAACTAGAAACCATACTGGTTAGCATCGCAATTCCTGCACTTGGTCCATCTTTCGGGGTGGCTCCTTCTGGAACGTGAACGTGAATGTTTTTATTTTCGATATCTTCTAAAGAAATGCCTAAACCTTCGTGTTTTGCTTTGATGTATTCCAGTGAAATAGTGGCAGATTCTTTCATTACATTTCCTAGATTTCCTGTCATCGAAAGGTTGCCTTTTCCTTTGCTTAAAATGCTCTCTATGAATAAGATATCGCCGCCTACTGAAGTCCAAGCTAAACCTGTAACTACACCCGGAACATCCATCATCTCAGATGAGTTTTTAGACATTGGTACACCTAGAATTTCATCTATTTTTTCAATAGAAATTTTTGGTTCATACTCTCTCTCCATTGTAATTTGTAAAGCAACCCAACGAGAAATTTTAGCAATTTGTTTTTCTAAATTTCTTACACCACTTTCTCTGGTAAAAGCTTCTATTACGTGTGCAATTTCTTTATTTCCTAGTTTATAGGCATCTTTTTGGAGACCAGTCTCTTCCATCTGTTTTTTGATAAGGTGTCTTTTGGCAATTTCAACTTTTTCTTCTATCGTATAACCAGATAATTGAATCACCTCCATTCTATCCAAAAGCGGAGTTTGTATGGTAGAAAGCGAATTGGCAGTGGCTATGAACATCACTTTCGATAAATCGTAACCAATTTCTAAGAAATTATCATAAAAACTGTGGTTTTGTTCTGGGTCTAGAACTTCTAAAAGCGCAGAACTTGGGTCACCGTGAATTCCTTGTCCCAATTTATCAATTTCATCTAATACAATTACAGGATTAGAAGTCCCTGATTTTTTGATGGATTGTAGCAATCTTCCTGCCATGGCACCAATGTACGTTTTTCTATGACCTCGGATTTCAGACTCATCGTGCAGGCCGCCCAGACTCATTCTTACATATTTTCTGCCTAATGCATCTGCAATAGATTTTCCGAGGGAAGTTTTACCAACTCCAGGAGGGCCTACCAAACACAAAATCGGTGATTTCATATTGTTTTTGAGTTTTAGAACCGCCATGTGTTCTAAAATTCTCTTTTTGATGTCTTCTAAACCAAAATGGTCTTTATTAAGTACTTTTTCGGCTTTAGGAATATCAAAAATATCTTTAGAATAAGTGTTCCAAGGTAATTCTGTGAAAAAGTCTAAATAATTTCTTTGCACATTATAATCTGGCGCATTCGGGTTTAGACGTTGAAGTCTTTTCAGTTCTTTCTGGAAATGTTCTTCAATTTCAGCGTTCCAAGAGATTTTTTCGGCTTTATTCTTCAGTTCTTCTACGTCTGTTTCAGTTCCGCCGCCCAATTCTTCTTGGATGGTTCTTATTTGTTGATTAAGAAAATATTCTCTCTGTTGTTTGTCTAAGTCTTTAGAAGTTTTTTGGTGAATTTGGTTTTTTAATTCTAATTTTCTGAAATCATCGTGCATTAGTTCATAGCATTTTTTGGCACGATTCATCAATGATTTTTCTTCTAAAAGTCTTTGTTTTGCCTCTGAACCGAAATTTCCGTTGGTACAAATAAAATTGAGTAAATCTTCTTGATTTTCTATATTTCTAATCGCAAAATTAGCAGCACCAGGAATGTTTGGGTCTAAGTCTATAATTTTGATTGCTAGATCTTTAATGTTGTCTATTAAAGCTTCGAACTCTTCTTTCTTTTTGGTGGTAGAGTCCTTCAATTTTTCTATTTCAGCTAAAAAATAAGGTTCTGTCTGAATGTAATTTTTAATTCTGAATCTTTGCACACCTCTTGTAATTGCTGAGATATTGCCATCAGGTAATTTTATGATTTTAATGATTTTAGCGATGGTTCCTACGGTGTACAAATCTTCTTCAGTAGGATTTTCTAGATTTGAAAATTTCTGACTCACCACGCCAATCAAATCGCCTATTTTGTGAGAATCTTCTAGTAGTTTAATAGATTTTTCTCTTCCTGCGGTAATTGGGATGACCACTTTTGGGAACATCACCATGTTTCTTACAGGCAGTATTGGGAAAACGTTTTGTGCTTTTTCTTGTTTGGTTTCAGTAGTATCTTCTTCGGCTACTATGCTGAAACCGTCTTCTAATAAATTCTCTAATGCGATATCTTCTATTTCAATCATAATTATACAAAATTTTGAAAAATGACAATTTGTCATTTTTATTTCTAGGAGAATTGATTTTATAAGACAGAATTCAATTTGTCTTTTCATTTTTCCTATTATAATTATAAGGCACAATAGTTATGCCAAGAATGAAATTTGACAAATTTTCCTTTTTTTATTTTACAGGTTTGAAAATGAGCGATAAAATTTCTGTATTATATTAAAATTGCGTATTTTCGCACACTGATTTTAAATACTTATATATAAAATGTCAATTACAGCTTCAATAAGAAAGAGACCTTGGTTATTATTGGGAATGATTTTCATCGCGCTATTAGCGTTTTTGGTAAATCCAGATAGTATGGATAAAATGTTTGGTAAAAATCCAAATATTCTAGGTAAGGTAAATGGTGAAGAAATCACAAGAGATGAATTTAATGATCAATTAGGTTTATTGCAACAACAATCACAAGGGCAACCACAGCAAGGCTTAGAAGAACAAGCTTGGCAAACTTTGGTGCAGTCTAAACTCATCAAACAACAGTTTGAAAAAATGGGATTGAAACTTACTGATGAAATCTTCTGGAACCAACTTCAGTTTGACCCAATGTTTTCTATACAAAGTGCTCCTCAAAATTATGATGAGAAAGGAAACTTCAAATTGGCTCAAGTTAAAAAACAAATAGAAGACCTGAAACAAGGAGATGTAAACCAATATAATGAGTGGTTAAAAGTGAAAAAATCCATCGAATATAGAATGATGGCAAGACAACTTTTTGCAAATGTCTCTACCGGAATTACTGCCAATAAAAAAGAAGCTACTGAACTTATTAAGCAAAGAGACCAATTGGCAAATATCGATTTTGTAAAAGTAGATTACACTAATTTTGCAGTAAAAAATCCTGTAAAAGTTACAACTAAAGATCTAGCAGACTACATTCAAAAACATCCTGTGATGTTTAAGTCTCCTGCGTCTAGAAATCTTGGAATCGTGTTTTTCCCAGCTAAAGCAAGTGCTGCAGACGAAGCATTAGCATTGAAAGATATCAATCAATTATACAATGTAGGTGTAGATAATGGAAATGGTCTTGAAAGTTTCAAAAATACACCGAATGATTCTATGTTTGTAGAATTAAATTCTGAAGCACAGATTAAATATTCATATGTTTCTGAACAAGAAATTCCGCAAGAGGCTCAAAGTTTTGTAAAAGGAGCTTCAGGAGGTCAGTTTTTTGGGCCATATAAGTCTGGTGAAAAATATTACGTTACCAAATTGGTAGGTAAGAGCGAAGCTACGCTTCCAAAGCATATTCTTTTTGCCTATAAAGGAGCAATGAGAGCAGATGAAAAACAAACCAGAACTAAAGAACAAGCTAAAAAGTTAGCTGATAGTATTGGTGCTTTAGTGAAGGCTAATCCAACAAGGTTCACAGAATTTGTACAAATGTCAGATGAGCCAGGTGCTGCGCAAAGAGGAGGTGTTTTAAATTGGATTTTGCAAAACGATAATAGCTTAGCAAAACCATTCGGGGATTGGGTAAAAGCTAATCCTAAAGGAGCTGTAGGTGTTGTAGAGACAGACTTCGGGTATCACATTATTGCTAACGAAAATAAAATGCCAGTTTATAAGATTGCAAACTTGGCAAAAGACGTAAAAGCATCTAAAGAAACTGAAAATAAAGTATATACAGAAGCTAATACTTTCATTCAATCTATTCAAGGGAAAAGTTTCAATGAATTTGCAAATGCTGCTAAAAAGAAAAACTTCAACTTCCAAAACCCTAAATCTGTACAAAGATTTCAAGGGCAAATACCAGGTTTAGGAAGTGATAAAGATGAAGAGATTTTAGCTTGGGCATTTAACGGAGAAAGAAATAAAGGTGATAGCAATATCTTTACTACTGGTAATGGAGATTATGTTGTAGTGTATGTCAATGGAAAACAAGAAGCTGGAATTGCAGACCCAGAATCTGTTAGAGACCAAATAGAGCCAATTGTTAAAAACAAACTTTTAGCGAAAATGATTATTGAAAAAATCAATAATGCAAAAGCTGGAAGCCTAGACGCAGTTGCAAAATTATTCGGTACAACTAAACAAAGTGGACAAGTAAACCTGTTCTCACCAATGATTGGAGGTGGCATGGAGCCTAAAGTAGCTGGTGCAGCTTTTGGAGTTGCTAATAATAAGGTTTCTGCTCCTGTAGAAGGATTTACTGGGGTTTATGTAGTGACTAGAAAAAATATTACTACGAACAAACAACCTGGTGATGTAAAACAAATAATGCAAGCAATGCAGCAGCAAAATGCTCAAATGTTTGGTCAATCTTTATTGAAAAGTTTGCAGGATAATGCTGATATAGAAGATTATAGAATAGAAGTTTGGGAAAAAGCTTCACAATCTAAATAATTCAAAATTCATAATATTTAAAAGCGACTTTTTTTAAGGTCGCTTTTTTGTTAAGTTAATCTGTATATTTTGTAACATTCCATTCTTTATAAAAGTAGTATATTTGCGCTTTATTAAATAAGATACAGTGAGATTTACAAGAGAAATTAAAGCAGGATTGATCGCCTTATTGGCAATTGTTGGTTTCTTTTTCCTATTTCAATTTATGAAAGGAAAAAGCCTCTTTACTACAGATAATATTTACTACGCAAAATTTGATAATGTAGAAGGTTTAGAACAATCTAATCCGATTTCTATTAATGGATTAAAGGTAGGTCAAGTAGAAAAAATTATTCCTCAAACTGCCCCAGACGGAAAACTATATTTTGTAGTAAAACTTTTGGTAGATAAACAATATAGTTTTTCAAAAAACTCTAAAGCAGAAATCTTTGAACCTGGGATTATGTCTGGAAAAGAGCTTAGAATTAGATTAGTGTATGACAAAGCGCCTTTAGCCAAAGATGGTGATACTTTACAAGGGGCGTACCAATCTTCTCTTATGAATAGTCTTTCTTCTCAAGTAGGCCCAGTTAAAGACCAATTGCAAAGTGTTTTGACTAAAGTTGATTCAGCCGTTGCTTCTGCCAATAAAATGCTAGATGAACAAAATAGAAGAGAGATCAAAGCGCTTTTAATGAGTTTAAACCAAACGGTTGCTTCTTTTAAAGCCACTTCTGAAAGCACCAATAAATTGATTTCAAGTAACCAAAAAGGAATAGAAGACGTAGTTTCTAATGCTAATGAAACCATGAAATCTGCAAAAAATGCAGTGGATAAATATGGAAAAGTAGCAGAAAATATCGATACTAAAAAACTAAATCAAACAGTAGAAAAATTGTCTGAAGTTTCTGGTAAACTAAATGCAGTAATAGCTGGCATAGAAAACGGACAAGGCAGTTTAGGTAAACTTACCAAAGACGAAGCTCTTTACAACAACCTAAATGAAACTTCTACTAATCTGAATTTGCTGATTAAAGATTTAAAAGAAAATCCTAAGCGATACATAAATATTTCTGTTTTCGGTAAAAAATAAAAATCGTATTTTTGAAGGAAACAAAAACTTTGATATGCAATATATAGATAATGTTTTATTCCTTCTTTTGTTAATTGTAGGTTTCGGACTTTTCTTTAAAAGTTTAAAAGAAATCTATAGAAACATTAAGCTAGGAAGAGAAATTAATCGTACAGACCATCCTTCTGAAAGGTGGAAAGTAATGGCTAAAGTGGCTTTAGGGCAAAGCAAAATGAAAGCAAGGCCTGTAGCAGCCATTCTTCACTTATTTGTTTATGTTGGTTTTGTGATTATCAATATTGAATTGATAGAAATCATTGTAGATGGAATTTTCGGCACACATCGTTTTCTAGCTTCCATTTTCGGAGATACATTGTACGGTATTTTCACTGCAACTTTAGAAATTTTAGCAGCATTAGTAGTAATAGCTGTAGTGGCATTTTTTATCAGAAGAAACGGAATCAAAATTCCTAGATTATCTTCTATCGATTTAAAAGGCTGGCCTAAAAATGATGCCAATTGGATTCTTTTAATAGAATTTGCATTGATGATGGCTTTCTTCAAAATGAATGCAGCAGATTATCTTTTAATGTCTAAAGAAGGTTTGGTTCATGGCAGTTTCCCAATTTCTTCAAATTTAATTGCACCAATTTACAATTCGCTAGGTTTTGGTGAAGGTTTTTTACATTTTATAGAAAAAGGAGCTTGGTGGTTTCATTTTGTAGGGATTTTATTCTTTATGAATTATCTTTATTATTCTAAACATTTGCACATCATTTTCGCATTCCCAAATACTTGGTACGCCAATCTTGAGAAAAAAGGAAAATTCAATAATTTAAGTTCTGTAACCCAAGAAATTAAATTGATGATGGACCCAAATGCAGATCCATATGCTGCACCGCCAGAAAGCGCAGAGCCACCTGCAAAATTCGGGGCAGAAGATGTTTTTGATCTCAATCAAGTTCAGTTACTCAATGCGTATTCTTGTACAGAATGTGGTAGATGTACTGCAGTTTGTCCGGCAAATATTACAGGCAAGAAACTTTCTCCACGTAAAATAATGATGTCAACTAGAGACAGAATAGAAGAAGTCGGCAAAAATATCAACAAAAACGGAAAATTTTTAGACGACGGCAAGAAACTTTTGAATGATTACATCACCAAAGAAGAACTTTGGGCCTGTACTAGTTGTAACGCTTGTGTAGAAGCTTGCCCTGTTTTGATTGATCCACTATCTATTATTTTCGAAATGCGAAGATTTATGGTGATGGAACAATCTGCAGCGCCACAAGAATTGAATATGATGATGACGAATATTGAAAACAACGCAGCGCCATGGCAATACAATCAAGCAGATAGATTAAATTGGGCAAACGAAAGTTAGATTTTGTATAAAATTCCAAGTAAGGAGTACAATATTCTTTATTAAAAAATATTTAAATTAATACATAATACATTTTACATTAAAATGGATTTACATATAAAAACAATGGCAGAATATGCTGCCGAAGGAAAATCTCCAGAAGTTCTTTTTTGGGTAGGTTGCGCAGGAAGTTTTGATGATAGAGCCAAAAAAATCACCAAAGCTTTTGCAAAAATCCTCAATAAAGTAGGGGTAGAATTTGCGGTTCTAGGGCAAGAAGAATCTTGTACTGGTGACCCAGCAAAACGTGCCGGAAACGAGTTTATTTTCCAAATGATGGCACTTACAAACATCGAAATTCTTAATGCTTACGAAGTAAAGAAAATCGTGACGGCTTGCCCGCATTGTTTCAATACTTTGAAAAACGAATACCCAAGTTTAGGCGGTAATTATGAAGTAATGCATCACACGCAATTGCTTCAACAATTGATGGAACAAGGAAGATTGAAAATAGAAGGAGGAAATTTCAAAGGCAAAAAAATCACTTTCCACGATCCTTGCTATTTAGGACGAGCCAATGATGAATACGAAGCACCAAGAGTTTTGCTAGAAAAATTAGATGCAGAATTGGTGGAAATGAAACGTTGCAAAACCAACGGATTGTGCTGTGGAGCAGGAGGTGCACAAATGTTTAAAGAACCTGAAAAGGGCAATAAAGACATCAATATCGAAAGAACAGAAGAAGCTCTTGCTTTACAGCCAAATGTTGTAGCAACAGGTTGCCCATTTTGTAATACCATGATGACAGATGGAGTAAAACATTTTAACAAAAATGAAGAAGTTGCTGTAAAAGATATTGTAGAATTGATTGCTGAAGCAGAAGATTTATAAAAGTCGGAAGCCAAAAGATGGAAGTCAGAAGTGTTTCTTCCATTTTCTAACTTCCATCTTCCAAAGTTAAGAATTATGAAAATAGATGAATCAACGATAGTAGAAACTAATGATTTTAAAGTCATTATTTATCCTGCTTCTAGAGCTTTAACAGCTAAAGAAGTAAAAGAAATTACAGAGAAATTGTATGATTTTCTCCCCACTTGGAACGCTCACGGAAAAGGATTAACATCTTCATTTAAAATAGACCACAAACAATTTATTATCATTACTGTAGATGAAGAAAAAGTGCAAGCTTCTGGCTGTTCTATGGATTCTCTAAATGGTGTGATGAGAGAGATAGAAGCCGAATATCAATTAGGAATTTTTGATAGAATGAAGGCTTGCTACAAAGAAAACGGAGAGGTGAAAACTATGAAACTCACTGATTTTAGAGCCGCTGTTAGAAATGGCGAAATTTCTGATGAAGTAGAGGTTTTTGATTTTTCAAAAGATACTTATGTGAATTATTTGTTAGACTTTTTACTTCCTTTGAAAAGAAGTTGGGCGGGTTTTATAAAATAAAAAAATAATAGAATCGGGCTTATTGCTCGATTTTTTTTGGAATTTTTTTTAATTAAATTTTTTTAAATCTCTAAAATTCTATCTTTGTAAAATGAAATTAAAAATTTTGTTTTATTCAATGATTTCAATACTTCTTTTCTCATGCAGAGGAGAGGATGCAGGTGATTTACAAAAAATTGATCAAGTGGTGAATCTGTATATTTCAGACAAAAATGGTCTAGATTTGCTTAATACAGAAAATGCTACAGCTTATAAAAAGATAGCGCTTCTAGATCTCAATGATCCCAATACTGCTTTTAAACCGATTACCACGTTTTCTATAAAAAAAGATGCAGGCAATGTTTCTTATTTAGATTATGCAGCAGGTGCAACTAGAATTTTAGAAACTACTTCAGGTCAATATCCTGAAAATTACCAATCAGAATTTTATATTAATCTTACCAAAACAATTAGTGATGTTGAAGTCACTGACCTTGACACGATTAAAATTCTATATTTAAATGATCCGAATTTTTTTAAAGTCTCGAAAATTTGGTATAATAACAAATTGGTTTTCACAAAAGTAAGTGATGAAGCTAATATTGTAAAAATCGTGAAATAATTCCGTAAATTTGCAACAATCATTTGAGATTTGATATGCAATTCAATAAAGCAACTCATTTCAAATCTCAAATCATAAATCTCAAATTAATAAAGATGTTACAAGTAAGTTTTTTACGTGAACAAAAAGAACGCGTAGTAGAAGGTCTTAAAAAAAGAAATTTCAAGAACCTAGAGTTGGTAGATGAAGCTATTCAACTAGATGATTTAAGAAAAAAAACGCAGTTAGAGTTAGATACTCAGCTTTCGGAAATCAATAAAATTTCGAAAGAAATAGGTATGCTAATGAAAGATGGTAAAAAAGATGAAGCAGAAGTTGCAAAGTCAAAAACTGCTCAGTACAAAGAATCATCCAAAGAACTTACGGCTAAACTTTCGGAAATAGAAGTTTCTCTCCAAAATATTTTATATCTTATTCCTAATATTCCTTATGAAAAAGTAGTGGCTGGTGTTTCTGCTGATGATAATGAGGTGGTTTATCAATCTCACGAAGTTCATGGTTTAGGCGAAGGTGCTATCCCACATTGGGAATTGGCGAAAAAATACAATTTAATAGATTTTGAATTGGGCGTGAAAATAGCGGGTGCTGGTTTCCCAGTTTATTTAGGAAAAGGTGCTAGGTTGCAAAGAGCTTTGGTTCAATATTTCTTAGATAAAAATACAGATGCAGGTTATCTAGAAGTGAATCCTCCACACGTTGTAAACGAAGCTTCTGGTTACGGAACTGGGCAATTACCAGATAAAGAAGGGCAAATGTACCATGTTGGTTTAGATGATTTATATCTTATACCAACAGCTGAAGTTCCTGTGACTAATATTTACAGAGATGTTATCATAGATGAAAAAGATTTGCCAATTAAAAATACAGCTTTTTCACAATGTTATAGAAGAGAAGCTGGTAGTTATGGCGCTCATGTTAGAGGTCTAAATAGACTTCACCAATTCGAAAAAGTAGAAATTGTAAGAATAGAAAAACCAGAGAATTCTTATGCAGCTTTAGAAGAAATGGTAGCTCACGTAAAATCTATTTTAGAAGATTTAGAATTACCTTTCAGAATTTTGAGACTTTGTGGTGGTGATATGGGTTTCACCTCTGCTATGACTTATGATTTTGAAGTGTGGAGTGCGGCGCAAGAAAAGTGGTTAGAAGTTTCTTCTGTTTCTAATTTTGAAACTTTCCAAGCGAATAGATTAAAATGCAGAATAAAAGGTGACGGAAAAACACAATTGGCACATACTCTAAATGGCTCTGCAATGGCCTTGCCAAGAATTATGGCGGCTTTATTAGAGAATAATCAAGTGGAAGGAGGCATTAAACTTCCGAAAAAAGTAGCAGAATATGCCAGATTTGAAATGATTGATTAAGAATAATATTTTTTATGTTATAAAACAAAACCACCGAAATTTCGGTGGTTTTGTGGTGAAAGTAAAAGTGAATTTTCACATTCATACATATCCTTTAATTACATTTTTAATTTTATTTTTTCTGAAAAATTGAAAAGCGGTTTCGTTTATCTCTTTTGCTCCATTTAGTTGTAGAAGTATATTTCCATAATTGTTTTTGCCAAAGTATTCTACATCAGCTTTTACTAGAGTGTAAGGTACATTGTATTGATAATCAATAGTGTCTATCAAGTCTTTAAAAGTAATGTTTCCTTCTAGAACTATTTCTACTAATGGAAATGTTTCTTTTGCGTGTTCTAAATTAGGTAATGTAGATTTCATAATATTTTTTTGTGATGTGATTTTGTAGTATAAAAAAACTCTTCCAAAATAATCGGAAGAGTATATCATATATTATTAAGTTTTTATTTAATAACTAGCCTCCGATTCCATAGTTTATGCATTGCTGCATGTTATTTGCGCAATTCTGTGAATTTGAATTTTGAATTATATTTTTTAGGGATTGCTTGTTCATTTTTGTTGTTTTTCCAAAAATTATAATACAAATATAAGGGTTAGTTATTAAAAAATATATTTTTTTAATAAAAATTTCATTAAAATAAAGGGGGGTATTGTTTAATGACAGTTTTTGTCTGAATTTGGTTCAGAATTTTTTTGTTTTTCTACCTTCAGTGCTTCTTTTTTAGGGGATACGTAAGGAATACCTAATTCTAATCCTCGTAATATAAATAAACCGCCAAGGGCTAACATAAAAATGGGAACAATTTTAAGGATTTTATTTCTTACGGTTACATTTAGTAAATTTCCGAAGAGAACAGCTGCAAACATAAAAGGAAAAGTTCCCAAACCAAAAAGAGCCATAAAAGTGGCGCTTTGCCATATTCCACCGGCTGCTAAACTTGCAGTAAGTGCCATATAAACCATACCACATGGTAAAAAACCGTTGAGTACTCCAGTAAGGAATCTGGATGAATAATCTGATTTTTGTAGTAATCTCCCTAAATTTAGTTTTACTTTTAAAAGAGCATTATTGATAGAAGGGATTTTTGAAGCAAAATCACCACCAAATGAAAATAGAGCCATTATGATGAGTAAAATGCCAGAGAGAATGCTGATGTATTTTTGAAATCCGGCTAACTGAAAACCTTCTCCAACGATGCCTACCAATGCACCTAAAAATGAATAGGTGAAGATTCTTCCAAATTGATATGTAAGGTTTTGTAGATGAAAATTGACTTGTTGTTTTTTTGATAAACCTAATGAAAGAGCAATTGGGCCGCACATTCCTAGACAATGAAATCCAGAAGCGAAGCCTAAACCTATTGCTGCAATTATTAGTGCTATTTCCATATTATATCATAATCTACTTGGTAATCTTTATCAGATTTTTTCCAACTTACTTTCAACGTGTAGGAGCCTGTGCTTAGCTGCTCTTTTGGGATTAAAAATGTATTGTTGGCATCAATCTGTATATTTTCTTTTTTGTCTTTATATTTGTCATTGGTATTATACAGTTCATAGTGAACTTGGGCGTTGGCATCTATAATTTCTTTAGGGAAAGCAATTCTAATACCATATGGTAATTGCGCAAAGAAAGGTTTTTTAGACAATTCTTCGGCATTTTTTTTGGCGTCTATTACTTTTTGATAATTTAATTCGTCTGAATAATAATTGTCTGATACTAATTCTGAATTATCATTACCGTTTGGGAACGCTAATTTTGCATAGAAAAATATCAAAAAAAGAATAAAACAAATAAAAAGTCCAAGAGCTATAGCAATACCGTGCCCCCATGTAAATTTTTTCATAAGAAAAAGATTTTATAACGTTAAAATTGCAATTTAAAAGGACCTTCAAAATAGGTGTCGAAAGTGTCTAGAAGCTTTCCATTTTCATAAACGCCAATGGTAATGTTTTGTTTTGGCTGTTTAATTTCTTTTTCTGGGAAGCTAATGCTTACAGTACCTTTTAGAAGTTTGTCTCTTTTCAGCAAAATTACATTATCTCCGCTAAAAATCACTTCTCCGTTATTAGGTTTTATCACTTTAATTGTTACGGTATGGTCTATATTAGACTTATTGAGGAAGGTATAGTTGTAAGTATTGTTAATTTTACCATTTTTAATAAAGAAGCTACTACCAGCTGGTTTTATAAATTTTGCCTCTAACTCTCCTCTGTTGTTTAGCAAATATCCTAAAAATCCTAAAAGAGCTATAAGAACGAAGCTGTAAGCTTTCATTCTTGTGGTAAATTTGAATTTTTGTTCTTTTTCTATTTCGTCTTGAGTAGCGTATCTGATTAGACCTTTAGGAAGGCCAGTTTTAACCATTACTTCATCGCAAGCATCTATACACATGGTACAGTTGATGCATTCTAATTGTTGACCATTTCTAATGTCTATACCAGTAGGGCAAACTACTACACATTGGTTACAATCTATACAATCTCCTTTACCTTCAGCTTTTCGGTCTTCACCTTTTCTCCATTTAGAACGGTTTTCTCCACGTTTAAAGTCATAGAAAACATTGATGGTTTCTTTATCAATCAATACACCCTGTAATCTACCGTATGGACAAACTAGCGTGCACACTTGTTCTCTGAACCAAGCGAATACAAAATAGAAAAGTCCAGTGAAAATGAGCATTACAATAAAATTGCTAGGATATTCTATTGGGCCACCTTGCATGATTCTTAGAACTTCTTCGTAGCCTACAATGTACATGAACATCCAATGCGTAATGATGAGTGATATGATCACATAAATAGACCATTTAAGTCCTTTTTTAAGGGTTTTTTCTGAATTCCAAGGTTGGTTTGCTAGCTTTATTTGCTTGTTTCTATCGCCTTCTATCCAATATTCTATTTTACGGAAAACACCTTCCATAAATATTGTTTGAGGACAGATCCATCCACAAAAAATTCTACCAAAAACCACAGTAAATAGGATGATAAATACTAAAGAGGTAATGGCACCTAAGGCAAGAATGAAGAAATCTTGTGGGTAAAATGGTTGCCCAAGGATAAAGAACTCTCGATCAATGATATTGATTTTGAGTAGAGGATTTCCATTTATTTTAATAAAAGGAAATATAAAAAAAACGGCTAATAAAAAGACCGTAACGATGTCTCTGTAATTGGTGAATCTTCCTTTTGGTTTTTTGGGATAAACCCATTTTCTAGCTCCAGATTGATCTACGGTAGATACCGAATCTCTAAAAGTTTCTGCCTCAATTACAGCGCCTGTTCCTAATTGTTCTTCTTTATTAGCCATTTTGTATTTTTATTTATTATAAAAAATTAACTTTTCATATTTTTATAACAAATTATTTTAAAGCTTTATTACTTTTCCCAAGTTGCTTTTTCTCCTTGTGGAGCCGCTCCACCAGTTGCATCTGGCATTTCTTGGTTAATGTGGTAAACGTAAGCAGCAACTTTTTCAATATCGAATCCTGTTAATACACCGTTTTTACCCCATGCTTGCATAGTAGGGTTATTAGTACTACCGTTTTCAACCATATAGAAAACATTTTTAAATAAAGTTTTTTCTGGTTGGTTAATCCAATAGTCGTCTGTAAGGTTTGGCCCGATACCACCTTTACCACCTTCACTATGGCAAGATACACAGTTTGTCTTGAAGATTTGTTCTCCTTCAGCTATGTTATCTGCAGAGTACTTAGCATTATCTATTGTTGGCGGCGGAGTCTTTTTCATCCAATCTTCTACAGACGCTATTTGTTCTTTGTGCTCAACTTCATATTCTTTATCAGGATGAGCAAAGTCTGTAACTGCATAAGCTATTAAATAAACTACTGCATATACTACACCGAAATAGAATAAGCCTAACCACCATTTTGGTAATTGGTTATCTAGTTCTTTAATGCCATCAAATCCGTGGTCGATAAGAATGTCTTTTTCTTCAACATCAGATTGTTTTTTGAAAGCACTATCATACAATCTTTTGAAGTAAGGAACTTCTTTTTCTTTAAGAAAAGTTGCTCTTTCTTCTTCTGTCATTAGTTTGAATCTCTCATTTTCAGCTAATCCTGAAATAGCATTACCGATGTAAGCTAGGATAATTCCTATTACAGTAGTTGCCCAGAAATATGGAGAAGATAAGAAAGAGGTATTTTGTACAAACATGTAAAATACAAATACTAGTATAAATAGTATCATTAGTATGTTTACAAATACGGGTGTTCTATGTTTCATGATTTTTTAAATTTTTAGAACTTATATGTTTTTATCATCTTCTAAAGGAGCTTTTTCAACCTCAGAATAATGTTTTTTAGGTCTACTAATAACATAATAAACTGTGGCAACGAAGAATAAGATAAACAATATCATAGAAATTGTTTGGTAGAGGCCAGCATTTTCTACATTGGCTAGTATATCTTTAAAATTACTTGGTATCATATTGAAAAAACTCCTTTATTAAGATTTTAGTTATTACTTGCTGTTTTTACATCAGCAGTTTTAATATCTGTACCTAGTCTTTGTAGATAAGCAATTAATGCTACAATCTCTCTTTTTTCTAGAGGTACAAATTTGTCTCCTTCTTTAGCTTTTTGTTCTTCAATAGCTTTTTTAATTTCAGGGTCTCCAGAATAGATTCCTTCTACTACTTTTGCAGCTTGTGCATCTACTAATTTATCTACATTATTAATTTCCTCATCTGTATAAGGAGCTCCGAATACGTTTTTAAGAAGACTAATTTTGTCTTTAGTTTTAGTTCTATCTAGTTCATTATAGATTAACCAAGGATATCTAGGCATGATAGAACCTGGAGAGGTAACTCTAGGGTTTAGCATATGTTTGAAATGCCAAGTATCTGGGTTTTTACCTCCTTCTCTATGTAAATCTGGCCCAGTTCTTTTTGAGCCCCAAAGGAATGGTCTATCAAAGACGAATTCTCCAGCTTTAGAATATTGTCCATTTTTACCATTAAATCTTACCACTTCATCTCTGAATGGTCTAATCATCTGAGAGTGACAAGAATTACAGCCTTCTCTTATGTATAAGTCTCTACCTTCTAATTCTAGTGGTGAATAAGGTTTAACAGAAGTAATAGTAGGCACATTATCTTTTACCGTTAATGTAGGTATAATTTCAATCATACCACCAATAGCAAGAGCTACAAATGATAGTAAAGAAAGATATAGCGGCATTCTCTCTAACCAAAGGTGTTTGCTTTCTCCTTCTTTTCTTGCAGAACCTATGTTTGCAAGTGCAGGAGCTTCTACTGGGGTGTCTTTTAAGAAAGAACCGCTTCTTACCGTTGCAATTAAGTTGACAACCATTAAAATAGCGCCAGAAAAATATAATAAACCACCTACAAATCTCATTTGATAGTAAGGAATAACCGCAGTTACAGTATCTAGCCAGTTTTTGTAAAGCAATGTGCCATCTGGGTTAAATTGTTTCCACATTAATCCTTGAGTGAAACCAGAAATATACATTGGAACAGCATAGAATATAATACCTAAAGTACCTAGCCAGAAATGCCAATTTGCCAATTTCACAGACCATAATTTAGTTCTCCAAAGAATCGGTAATAAATAATACAACATACCAAATGCAATGAAACCATTCCATCCTAATGCACCAATGTGTACGTGACCAATTACCCAGTCTGTAAAGTGACCAATTTTATTTAAAGTTTTAGTAGCTAAAAGCGGACCTTCGAAGGTTGCCATACCATAGCAAGTAACAGCTACTACAAAGAATTTTAAAACAGGATTTTCTCTTACTTTATCCCAAGCTCCTCTCAATGTTAATAAACCATTAAGCATACCTCCCCAAGATGGAGCAATAAGAGCAATAGAAAAAGTAGTACCTAAAGCTTGAGCCCAAGCTGGTAAAGCTGTATATATAAGGTGGTGAGGACCAGCCCAGATATAAACGAAAATTAAAGACCAGAAGTGAATGATAGAAAGTTTGTAAGAAAATACAGGTCTATCTGCTGCTTTTGGCATGAAGTAATACATTAAACCTAATACAGGTGTAGTTAAGAAAAACGCTACCGCATTGTGACCATACCACCATTGTACTAGAGCATCTTTTACCCCAGCATATGCAGAATAAGATTTCCAGCCGCTGAAAGATAAAGGTACCTCTAAGTTGTTGAAAATGTGAAGCATGGTAATACCAATCCATCCTGCAATGTAAAACCAGATGGCTACATATAGGTGTCTTACCCTTCTTTTAGCAATTGTACCAAACATATTGATACCAAATACTACCCAAACTAGCGCAATCATAATGTCAATTGGCCATTCGTGTTCTGCGTATTCCTTAGAAGTATTAATCCCCATAAGGAAAGTAACCACTACAGTTACTACAATTAATTGCCATCCCCAGAAATTAATCCAAGAAAGAACATCACTAAACATTCTTGCTTTCAATAATCTCTGAAGAGAATAATAAACACCAGCAAAAATACAGTTCCCTACGAATGCGAAGATTACAGCACTAGTGTGTAACATTCTCAATCTACCGAAACCAAATGCTCCTTGTGTTTTTACTAGACCCATAATGTTACTGTTTGCACTCACTGTAGAGTCGTCAGTACCGAAAATAATTTCCGGAAGTTCTGGGTAGAAAAGCAATGCAGCTACGATTAACCCTACCAAGAAGCCTACCACTCCGAAGACTACCATGGCATACAGGAAAGCGCGCACAATGCTGTTGTCATAACTAAACTTTTGTGTTTCCATATTAACTAATCACTTTAATTTTATTTCTTTACTTCAGTTTTTTCTTCAATTTCATTATTCTTCTCTTCCAGTAATATTCTTACAGCCGGAGATTCATCATCTTCAAATTGTCCGTTTTTTGCACTAATAATAAAAATTATTAGAAAGATAATTGCGAGCGATACGCTACAAATTATCATCAAATAGAGTATTTCCACTATTTACAAATATAATAAGGAATTAATGCCCAAATTTAAGGATTTTTAATGATTTTAGTCATATGTTCAAAAAACAAAACTAATTTATAAAAATTCTAAATAAGATATTTTAGTCTTAATATTAAATTAAAAATATTTTTTGGCTCTTAACCAAGTTGATAATGAGGTGAATGCAACTACACTTATAGAGCTTACAGGCATAATGATGGCAGCAACTAAAGGAGACATTTTACCTAAAATTGCTATCGATAATCCGACTACATTATACAATAAACTTACAATAAAAGTCATTTTTACAATACTCATCGCATCTTTTGTTAACGAAAAATAGCTCTGAAGTTCGGTTAATACTTCACCATTCATTATGACGTCTGAACTTGGAGTAAAAGAATTGCTATCATCTGCTATTGCAATGCCAATATTACTCTGCTTCAGTGCGCCAGCATCATTTAATCCGTCGCCTAACATAGCTACTTTTTTGCCCTGTTCTTGTAGAGATTTTATGTATTCTAGTTTGTCTTCAGGGGACTGGTTAAATCTCATTTGTGTGATATTAGGGATTAATTCTTTTAAGATTTCTTCTTCAGAAGAATTATCTCCGCTCAGTACATGCAATTCATAATGATTAAGATGCCTTGCCATGTTAGATAGCCCTTCTCTGTATTCATTCTTAAAAATAAATTTCCCTAAAAATTCATTTTCACATTGGATATAAACAGCAGTTTCCAAAGATTTTGATTGTTGGTTTGTAAAACTTGCAGAACCTATTTTATATCGCTTACCTCTCAATTCTGCTTCATAGCCTTTTCCTGCGGTTTCTGTAAATTTTTCGATGGTGAAATATTGATCTTCTGTTTCTATAAAATCATACAAAGATTTAGAAAGTGGATGGTTAGAATTTTTGAGTAAAGATTTAATATTTTTTATGTCAAATTCCGAAATCTCCTTTCCTTCATAAGAAATATTTGCCTTTTTATTGTAAGTAATAGTACCTGTCTTATCAAAAACTAAAGTATCTATTTTCGCCATTTTTTCTATGGTAAGCGCATCTTTTACATACATTTTGTTTCTGCCCAAAATCCTCATAATATGACCCATGGTAAAAGGAGTAGAAAGTGCTAAAGCGCATGGGCAAGCTACGATTAAGATAGCAGAAACTACCTGAAACATTTTCTCAAAATCAATTTGATACCAATAAATTCCTGCTAGTAATGTAATTCCTAAAATAATGAAAGTGAAATATTTAGATATTTTGTTAACTAATGTATCTAACCCAAGTTCTTCTTTTCGGAAAGCTTCTTTGTTCCAGAGTTGAGTAAGGTATGATTGATTAACAGTTTTGATTACTTCTAGTTCTAGAATAGAGCCGATTTGTTTACCTCCTGCAAAAATTTTATCACCAGGCTGTTTAGAGATAGTAGCGCTTTCGCCTGTGATGAAGCTGTTGTCTATGTTTCCTTCACCATTGATCAAAATTCCATCTACTGGTATTATTTCTTGATTTCTCACCAAAATTCTGTCGCCAACTTTTATTTCAGAAAGTAAAATATTTTCTTGCTTACCTCCGAAATCTACTTTAGTTACTGCAATAGGGTAAAAAGATTTGTAATCTCTGTCATAAGATAGGGCACTGTAAGTTCTTTTCTGGAAATATTTTCCAATCAGCATAAAAAACAATAGGCCACAAAGAGTGTCAAAATAACCAGGGCCGTAATCTGTAGCGATTTCATAAATGCTCCTACCAAAAAGCACCAAAATCCCCAAAACAATTGGGACATCTATATTTACAATTTTATTTTTAAGTCCAAACCATGCCGATTTGTAATAGTCAGAAGCAGAATAAAATACAACTGGGATAGATAGCAAAAAAGTAAGAAATCTGAAGAATGGAGCAAACTCTTTTAACCAATAATCTGCAGATGCACCAGTGTTTAGATATTCTGGGAAGGCAAACATCATTGCATTGCCAAATGCGAAACCTGCAATCGCCATTTTAATGATTAAACTTCTATCAACCGGAGCTTCTTTTTTCTCAGCTGTTTCTAATGATATAACAGGTTTGTAGCCAAGGTTAGTAAGAAATTTAGCCAAATCACTAAGTTTTAACTCATTTTGGTTAAAAGAAACCTGTAGTGTTTTTCTGGTAAAATTTACTTGAGAATATTTAATATTTGGATTGAGCTCTTGAAGGCTTTCTAATAGCCAAATGCAAGAGCTACAATGAATCACAGGGATTTTAAATGTAACTACTGTAGTATTTCCTTCAGAAAAATCTACTATTTTTTCGAAAACTTGTGGAGTGTCTAGATAATCAAACTGAGTAGAGATTTCGTCTGGTCTTACGCCAGAGTTTTTATTAAGTTCATAAAAATTCCCGAGATTATTTGAATTTAAAATCTCGTAAACGGATTTACATCCATTGCAACAAAACACCTTCTCATCGAAGGAAATTCTATCTTTTTGTATTTCTTGCCCGCAGTGGAAACAATTTTCTGCCATCTGTTTATTAAAAATGCAAAAATAAGACAAAAATAAATTATGATAAATTTTAAAAAAGTCGTAATTTTGCAAACTGATATTTAATAACTTATATACCTTATTCTTATGTCGTTAGAGAAACAACAGTTCATAGACAGTAAATTCCTTAGTGTTTTTAATGACAAAGCATTTAAAGAAATTTTGTCTAAAGAAGATTACAATAAATACATAGAAGCGAGAAAAACAGTTTTCTTTAATAAAGGAGAAGCTCTTTTTGAAGAAGGCAGTCCTGTAGAAGGTGTTTATTTTATAGAAAATGGAACTGCTAAGTTATACAAATTAGGATTTAATAGAAAAGAACAAATTTTAAGATTCATTAAAGAAGGTGATATCATTGGTTATCGTTCTTTATTAGTAGGTGAGGCATACCAAGCAACTGCTGAAGCAATGAGTGATTTGCAAGCTATATTTATTCCTGGTGATGTTTTTTTACATTTATTAGAAGTAGACCCTCAGCTTTCTTATGCGATGCTTCAAAAGATTTCCTTCGAGTTGGGCGAAAGTTCTAACACAGTAACTTTCTTAGCACAAAAAACAGTAAGAGAAAGATTAGCAGAAGTATTACTCCTTTTAGAACAAAAATTAGGAACAGATCCTGAAGGGTTTATCAAAATTTCATTAACAAGAGAAGAAATTGCTAACCTAATAGGAACAGCTACAGAAAGTGCTATTAGATTAATTTCAGAGTTTAAGCAAGATGATTATATTGCAGTGGAAGGAAGAAATATTAAAATCCTTAACCACGAAAAACTAAAAAAATTAGGACACGTAGTTCTTTAAAATATTTTCAAGTTCCAAGTTTCTAGACTTGGAACTTTTATTTTTAGTAACTTTGAAACATAAACCATAAACTCTGAACATAAGATTATGTCTGTACACTCAGAAATAAAAAAAGTAACTACCGAAACCTTACGAAAAATGAAATTCGATAAGGAAAAAATCACCATGCTTACCGCCTATGATTATACCACTGCCAAAATGGTAGACGCAGGTGGTGTAGATGCAATTTTGGTTGGTGATTCTGCTTCTAATGTAATGGCTGGCCACGAAACCACACTTCCTATAACTTTAGACCAAATGATTTATCATGCACAATGTGTGGTAAGAGGTGTAGATAGAGCTTTGGTAGTAGCGGATTTGCCTTTTGGAACGTACCAATCAGACCCTCAGAAAGCATTAGAGTCTGGCGTAAGAATGATGAAGGAATCTGGAGCGCATGCCATAAAAATAGAAGGCGGAGAAGAAATAGCAGAATCTGTATCTAGATTAGTAAAAGCAGGAATTCCTGTAATGGGGCATCTCGGTCTTACTCCGCAAAGTATCTATCAATTTGGAACTTATAAGGTAAGAGCAAAAGAAGACGCTGAAGCTGAAAAACTTCTAAATGATGCGAAAATTCTAGAAAAACTGGGTTGTTTTGCATTGGTTTTAGAGAAAATACCTGCTAGTTTGGCAAAAAAAGTTTCAGAAAGCATCAGTATTCCAACTATTGGGATTGGAGCGGGTTCAGATTGTGATGGCCAAGTATTGGTCTATCATGATATGGTTGGTATGAATAAAGGTTTTTCGCCAAAATTCTTGAGAAGATATCTTGACCTTTATACCGAAATTACAGGGGCGGTTTCTCAGTATGTAAAAGATGTAAAAGACGTAAGTTTTCCTAATAAAGAAGAAAGTTATTAGGAAAAATATTCTTATAATAAACTTAAAAGTTGAGTGCAATTGCTCAACTTTTTCTTTATTTCATAAATTTGTATTTTAAATATTGTAATGTCTTCAAAAAACGAAAATATTTCTTCTCAAATCCTCTACGAAGATAATCACCTACTTGTTATTAATAAAAAAGTAGGGCAATTGGTGCAAGGTGATAAAACCGGCGATGAGTCTTTGCTAGATTCTATCAAAAATTTTATTAAAAATAGAGATAATAAACCTGGAAATGTTTTCTTAGGTTTGGTTCATAGAATTGATAGGCCAACTTCTGGTTTGGTGATATATGCCAAGACTTCTAAAGCGCTTACAAGGCTTACTCAAATGGTGAAAAACCGTGAAATAAAAAAAACATATTGGGCAGTGGTAGCCAAAGAAATGATTCCTCAGTCACAACGTTTGGTGCATTATCTCAAAAAAAATGAAAAAACCAATAAAGCTACAGTTTTTACAAAACCTACAGATGGTGCTAAAGAAGCAATCCTCACCTACAATATCATTAAAACTTTAGATAATTATCTGCTTTTGGAAATAGATTTAGAAACAGGAAGGCATCACCAAATAAGAGCGCAATTATCTAAAAACGGTACATCTATAAAAGGTGATTTAAAGTACGGTTCACCACGCTCTAATCCTGATGGAGGAATCAATCTTCATGCTAGAAAATTAGAATTCATGCATCCTGTAACTAAAGAAAATATAGAAATTACAGCGCCGGTTCCACAGAACGATGCTGTTTGGCGAGCTTGCGAAGGATAAAAAAATCCGAGAAATTTCTCGGATTTTTTCTTTATTGATTAGGAAGACCAGAATCATCTTTTTTGTCTTGTTTAATGAGGTTCGGGTCTTCTTTTGCCAATTTATTTTTGGTAGGAAGTTTATAATTAATAGAAATTCCAAAATTTTGAGAATCAAAATTATTCCCGAGATATAAATTAGAATTGTTATAAAGTGAAGTTACAGCATTTACATTGGTTCTAAAGAGGTCATTGGCAAATACAGAAACCGTAAGTCTATCTTTTAAGAATTTTTTGGTAGCAGTTAGGTCGAAACTATTCATCCAAGGTTTTTCCATTCTGTAGTAATACCAATTTCCTTTGGTCATTGTGCCATAATTAGCTACTAATTTTATGTCTTGAGGTAAAATAAATTGTGCCATGATATTGAAAATCCAAAATCCTTTGTTATTGTTATTAGGAAGTTCATGAAATTGATATCCTGCATAAACATAAAGGAAATTCATTTTATCAGGATTGATATTGAATTTCATGGTTTCTTTTAAACCTTTAGTAAAAAGCATAAAAGGGATGGGTAATCCAAAATTGAAATTATGAATTTTCATAGAAGATACATTAACAAAACCATTGCTCACACCATAGGCTTCTCTATTGTCAATAATAGGTTTTTCTTCAAAAAAATATTTCTTTTCAGCAAATTGAATCGATTGGTTCTCTGCCAAACTCATATTATAACCAATAAATGCGTAATCAAAGACAGAAAGCTTCGCTTCGAAATTATTAAAAATAGTAGGTTGTAAATTAGGATTTCCTCCGAAACTGATATTTCCGTTTTGGTAATTGGTATTATTTGGGTTGAGCCAAGAAATATTTGGTAATTGTATTTTTCTATTATAATTCAAAGCAAAATAAATCTGCTGCCCGAAATTATACTGAATACTTGCATTAGGAAAAAGACTAAATTTTTTAAATGGGATTAAATTTTCTGTCAACTTTCCGGTCTTCAAATCAACTGTTTTTCCAGAAATGTCATAAGCTTCTGCTCTGGCTCCTAAGGTAAAATCAAATTTCTTTTTCTTAGCTTGAATTTCTGCATAAGTAGAAGTGGTTTGTCTTTGGTATTCTAGATTGGTAACTCCAAAAGAATCGGTATCATAATCTAATCTTTCAAACAATCCACCAATTGAAATTTTCCCTTCATCTAATATTTTAATTGGTTGAGAATAATCAATTCTGAAAGTGGCTACATTTTGATTGGAACTTGTCTCTAAATTATTGTTTTGAGTAGTAGAAGTAGATTCAATGTATTTTTTTCCATCTAAAACATAGTCAGAATCAAAAGTGTTATAACTTGCATTCAAGTCTAATTTTTTGTTTTTATCGTCAAATTTTACTTGATAAGTTACACTTAAATCTTTTCTCCAGTTTTTAGTTTCTCCAAAGTCTTTGGTTGTATAATCATCTATGCTGTAGATGTAATTGGGAGCGGTTCCTGTTCTATTGGCAATAAAGCCATAACTGTTGTTTTCGGTGTCATTATTATTGTGGTTAATATCATAATTGACCAATAATCTGTCTTTTCCTATATCAAAAGTAAGCGCAGATTTCACAAAATAACCTCTATTGAGTTGCTCTGAAAACACATTAGAAACTTTATCAATAATAGATTCTCTGTAGGTTTCTCTATAATTTTGTCCGAAATTAAGTTGCCAACCGAAATATTTATTTTTGGCATTTAATAAAATTGAGTTATTGGTTCTGTTTCTGTATTTTTCGTAATTGGTGAAAGCGTATCTTCCTGTATAAGTAGCAGAAAGATATTTTTGAGCATTTTTATTGGTGATAATATTGATGATTGCACCACCAGAAGTAGCAGGAAATTCCGAGCCGGGTTGTGTAACCACTTCTACTCGTTCTACAGAATTGGCAGGCATTCCCTCTAGAAAAGCTTGCAGTTGATTTCCGCCAATGTTCAGCGGTCTTCCGTCCATATAAACATCTAATTGTTTTCCTTGGTACATCATTCCAGCTACATCGGAGACGATAAGTCCGGGTAGTTTTTTCAATCCTTCGCTTAGATTACCAGTATTTAGATGCGCTTGTTCAGAAAAATCAAAAATAGTTCTGTCTGCTTTTTGTTCTACGGCTTTTTTGGTCTTGGTAATGGTTACACCGTCTATTTGTTTTTCTTTTGCCGTGTCATTTTTATTGGTTTGAGAAAAACCCAACTGCGAGATAAACAACAACCCTGTTGCTATAATAAAATTTCTTTTCATATTCATTTTAGTTCTCCTTATAAGACAACTGAAATCTTATTTTGTTACATCAAAAAAGTCACTCTTTTTTTAGAGTGACTTTAATAAGTTTTTTTTTAAGATAATTTTATAAATTTTCTGCAATTAATGCTCCTAAATTGCCGTCATAACCTTCGCTTCTTGAAATGATATTTCCTTCTTTGTTAATTATTATTTCGCAAGGAACTCCTTTGATTTTAAAGCTTTGTGCAACTTTGTCATCTAAGTCTAACAATACATTGAATGTGTATTTGTTGTCAGAAATAAATTTTGCTACTGTTTTTTTAACGTCTTCAGGTTTTTTGTTTTCTTGTACATCTACAAAGAAAAACTCTACATCTTTACCTTTATATTGATTCACTAATTCTTGCATATGAGGAAGTGAAGATCTGCAAGGACCACACCAAGTCCCCCAGAAATCAAGCACTACAATTTTCCCTTTGTAATCAGATAGTTTTACTGTTTTTCCTTCTAAATTTGTTAATGAAAAATCTTTGGCTTTTAAATCACCACCGTAATATTTATAGAGTTCTTGTTGCGCTTTTTTAGTTGCTATTTTTTTGTTTTCTGTTCTTAATTTTTCAATTTCTTGGGTTGGTAGATTTTGAGATTGGTAAATTTCAGATAGTTTATGGTATAGATTATCACTTATATTATTTTCTTTCAATAAGTTATAGATGTAGTTTTTTACAAAATCGTTTCCTTTTACTTTTTCTGCTGATAAAACGTATCTTTCTCTATTGCTGTCATCTATAAAATCAAAATTGATAAACTTACTTTGTTCAGCGAATGCTTCTTGGTATCTTTTCTGCTTATAAAGTATCATTCCTAGGGCATCAGTATAGAACATAAATTTTTGGTCATAGTTAGATTGGGCATCATATTCATTCAGAGTATTTATCTTTTCACTGTATATTTCTAGTGATTTTCTTGCGAGTTTTTCTGCAAAATCTAGGTCTTTTCCTTCAGAATTGATGCGGTCTCCGTCTGCAAGCTTCCAAGCAGTTTCATTATATAAATTTGCAGTAAGCCAATTATTAGAAATTTCTTTTTCAAATTTTTCTATTCTCTCCCAATTTTTTTCTTCAATTGCTTTTTTAAGTAAAACTGTTCTAATTTGGTCAATGGTTTGTATGTCATAAAAATGTTTTGAATATTTTTGAAACTCAGAGATAAATTGATTGACTATAGTTTCATCTAATTGAAAATCAGGTTGTCTTATTTTGTCAAAAAAACTATCAGAAAATTTAGATTTAGCTAAAAGTCCTTTGGGATATTTTTCTAAAATGATTTTAGAAAGTTGCTCTTCTTTGTCGAAATTATTTGCATTTCTATAATAAAAGATTGCTTTGACTAAACTATTTTCGTCCTCTTTATTTTCCAATTCTTTCGCATATTTTTCGGATAACAATTTTCCTTTTTCTGGATTAGCTTTATTTACAGCAATTAGATATTTAAAATAAGTTTCAGAGTAATCTTTTAATTTAGGATAGGTCTTAAATAAGTTTTCAAATTCTGATGATAATTTGGCATCAGGATAATTGAGTTTAAAAACATAATTAGCAAATTCCATCAAAATGAGTCTGTCTGCTTCTGGTTCTCCATTTTTAGTATTTTTTAAATAATAAGTAAATGCTTTGTCTTCATTTTTATCGGTATAAGTTTCATTGTTATTTTTGAAAATCATCATTACCGTTTTTATAGAATCAGGGAGTTTAATGGTGAACTCATATTTAGAATTCACTTTTTTTAGTGGTGATTTTCTTTCTCCGATACTGCTTATGTAATTGGCATATACATTATCTGGAACATTGATTCCTTTTTCTGGTTCATAAATAAATACGTTTTCTTTGCCAGATACAACTTTGTTTTTAGGGTAGATTTTAGAATTTTGCGAGAAGCTAAGAATACTTAATAAAGTAAACAAAATGGTTATTTTTTTCATTTTAGATTGATTTTTATTCAAAATTATATTTTAATAGCTTAATACGATTGTTAAAATCTGCTAAAACTTACATTTCCTCTATCAATACTTTTTGCAGATAAAAATGAGGGTTTTGTAGAAAAGCACTATACTTTTCTAGGATATAAATACTAATTTTGTAAGAATGAGAAAGTTCACATTGCCACTTATACATATTATAGTCTGGGTATATTTATTTTATACTATGCTTTTTATTAGTGTAGAAGACGAATCCATATTTGCCAGCCTTTTAACATATTCTACGATTTTAATAAATGTAGCAACTTTTTATTTTAATTATTTTTTTATTTTACCAAAAATCACGTATAATCCAAATACCAAAAAAACAGTAATAAGTATAGTTATTATTATTTTGTTTTATGTTTTTCTGAAATATTTCATAGAAGAAATTTTAATTATTAAAATTTTAAAAACAAAAGTTCTATATATGAAAGACAGTTTTATTTGGTTTTTAAATTTCAGTATTATTCAATCTACCATGCCAATTTTGTTCAGTAGTTTTATATGGTTTATTGACAATTCTTTCAAAGTTGAAAAAGAAAGACAAGAATTACTCCAACAAAAAAACGAAGCCGAAATGTCTCTTCTGAAATCACAAATCAATCCGCATTTTATTTTTAATACCCTTAATAATATTTATTCTCTAGTCAATCAAAAGTCTGATAAATCTCTGAATGCCATAGAAAAATTGGGAGATTTGTTAAGGTTTTCTACTACAGAAATTAGAAAAGACTTTACCAGTTTACATGATGAAATTCAATATCTTAAAAATTATATAGATTTAGAAAGTTTAAGGATTTCTACCCCAGAAAATATTCTTTTTGAAGATAAAACAGAGAATAAAGATTTGAAAATTGCACCAATGATTCTCATTCCGTTTGTTGAAAATGTTTTCAAACACGGTAATTTGAGAGATTTTCCGCTTGAAATTTCCATTGAAACAAAAGCGAACCAATTGTTATTTCATCAAAAAAATAAAATTTCAAACTTAGAAAAAGATAAAAGTTCAGGAATTGGAATTGAAAACGTAAAAAAACGACTTTCCATTATTTATCCAGATAAGCATCAACTTGAAATTTTGAATGATGGTGAGTTTTACGAAGTAAATTTGATGGTAAATTTATGAAAATTAAATGTTTAATAATTGATGATGAACCTCTAGCAATTCGTTTGTTAGAAGATTATATTTCTAAAACCTATTTTTTGGAGTTCGGGTTCTCTACGGTAAATCCGCTGATGGGTTTACAAAAAATGAAAGAAGAATCTTATGATTTGGTTTTTCTAGATATTCAGATGCCAGAACTTAATGGGATGGATTTTTTGAAAATCATTAAAAATAAAACGCCCATCATTCTTACAACAGCCTATTCTGATTTCGCCCTAGAAAGTTATGAATACGGAGTGGTGGATTATCTCTTGAAGCCCATTTCTTATGACAGATTTTACAAAAGTGTTTTGAGGGTTAAAGATCGATTTTTAGAGAATTCTTCAGAAAAATCAATCATAGAAGAAAATGATTTTTTCTTTGTAAAATCTGAAGGGAAAAAAGTAAAAGTACATTTTCAAGAAATTCTTTATATAGAAGGTTTGCGAGATTATGTGAATATAAAAACCACGTCAGACGAGTTTATCATTTTAGAAAATCTTAAAAACTTAGAAAATTTGCTTCCTAAATATTTTAAAAGAATTCATAAATCGTATATTGTAAATCTTCAGAAAATCACTTCTATTGATGGCAATAAGGTTTTTATAGAAAAATTTCCCATAAATATTGGCGAAACTTATAAAGTGTCTTTTCAGAATTGGTTTAAGAGCCAATAAAAAACCACCCGAAAAACTTCGAGTGGCAATCAATATATTTAAAAATCTAATTTTAAGAATTTTTGGCCTCTTCCGCAATCAAATTCAAAGCAGAACCCGCTCTAAACCATCCAATTTGCTGCTCATTATACGTGTGATTAGCAAGAATGGTATCTGTAGTTCCGTCTGCGTGTGTTATTAAAATTTGAAGTGGAGTATTTGGTGCGAAGCTTTCCAAATTGATGAAGTCAAAAGTATCATCTTCCAAAATCTTATCATAATCTTCAGGATTGGCAAAAGTTAGTGCCAACATACCTTGTTTTTTAAGATTCGTTTCGTGGATTCTCGCAAAAGATTTTACCAAAACCGCTTTTACACCAAGATGTCTTGGTTCCATAGCAGCGTGCTCTCTAGAAGAACCTTCACCGTAATTTTGGTCTCCCACTACAATAGAAGGTACGCCAGCTGCTTTATAAGCTCTTTGTACAGCAGGAACTTCGCCATATTCTCCAGTCAATTGGTTTTTAACTCTATTGGTTTCTTTGTTATAGAAATTTAATGCGCCAATCAACATATTATTAGAAATGTTGTCCAAGTGGCCTCTATATTTTAACCAAGGTCCAGCCATAGAAATATGGTCTGTAGTGCACTTTCCTTCTGCTTTAATCAGAAGTCTTGCACCCGTAATATTTTTACCATCCCAAGGCGCGAAAGGTTCTAGCAATTGCAATCTATCAGAAGTAGGCGAAACGATAACTTCAACAGAAGAGCCATCTTCTGCAGGAGCTTGATAGCCATTGTCTTCTACAGCAAAACCTTTAGCTGGTAATTCATCGCCTTTAGGTTCTGCTAATTTTATTTGTTCACCATTTTGGTTGGTTAAAGTATCAGTAATTGGGTTAAAATCTAATCTTCCAGAAATTGCTACAGCAGCTACCATTTCAGGAGAAGCTACGAAAGCGTGAGTATTTGGGTTACCATCTGCTCTTTTTGCGAAATTTCTATTGAAAGAGTGAATGATTGAGTTTTTTTCTTGTTTTTCAGCGCCTTCTCTGTCCCATTGTCCGATACAAGGTCCACAAGCATTGGTAAATATTCTAGAATTTTCAAATTTTTGGAAACTAGCAATTAATCCATCTCTTTCTGCGGTATATCTTACTTGTTCAGAACCTGGGTTGATACCTAAGATAGCTTTTGGTTTTACTCCTTTTGCTACGGCATCTTCTACAATAGAGGCTGCTCTAGATAAATCTTCGTAAGAAGAGTTGGTACAAGAGCCTATTAATGCCCATTCTATATCAAGAGGCCAATCATTTTTTATTGCTTTTTCTCTAAATTCTGCAACTGGAGTTGCTAAATCTGGAGTGAATGGACCGTTAAGATGCGGAGTTAATTCAGAAAGGTTGATTTCAATGACTTGATCGAAATATTTTTCGGGTTCTGTATACACTTCTGCATCGCCAGTTAAGTGTTCTGCAATTTTATCAGCAGCATCTACTACGTCTTGTCTTCCTGTTGCAGCAAGATATCTTCTCATAGAATCATCATACCCGAAAGTAGAAGTGGTAGCACCAATTTCTGCACCCATATTACAGATAGTTCCTTTACCAGTAGCAGACATTGCAATAGCACCTTCGCCGAAATATTCTACAATAGCACCCGTTCCACCTTTTACGGTAAGAATACCTGCAACTTTCAATATTACGTCTTTTGGAGCAGTCCAACCGTTTAATTTTCCATTTAATTTTACCCCAATCAATTTTGGCATTTTAAGTTCCCAGGCCATTCCTGCCATTACATCTACAGCGTCAGCTCCACCAACACCTATGGCAACCATACCTAAACCTCCCGCGTTTACGGTGTGAGAATCGGTGCCAATCATCATTCCACCAGGAAAAGCGTAGTTTTCTAAAATTACTTGGTGAATAATACCCGCTCCTGGTTTCCAGAAACCAATACCATATTTATTACAAATAGATGAAAGGAAGTTAAAAACTTCGTTGTTCTTATTAAGAGCTTCTTGTAGATCCTTGTCCGCACCAATTTTTGCTTGAATTAAGTGATCTGCGTGTGCTGTAGATGGTACAGCAACTTTGGATTTACCAGCTTGCATAAACTGTAAAAGCGCCATTTGAGCCGTTGCGTCTTGCATAGCCACTCTATCCGGAGCAAAATCTACGTAAGAATTTCCTCTTTCGTATGCTTCTGTAGCATTACCTTGCCAAAGGTGTGCGTAAAGAATTTTTTCTGCTAGTGTAAGAGGTTTTCCTACCACTTTTCTAGCTGCTGCTATTCTTTCTGGGTAGCGCTCATACACTTTTTTAATCATGTCAATGTCAAATGTCATATCATTTATTTTTTATGATTAGGTCTGCATTAGTTATCTAAATGCCGTATATTGGTGTTGTTTTTACATCAAATTTTATTCCTACATAATTGCTAAAGTATTAAAAGAGTCTATGATTCGAATTATTAATACCTATTAATTCTTGAATGAAATTGAATTTTATGTAAGGCTAAAATTAATATTATTCTGTGAAATATTAGGAATTAAAACAAAAAAATGGAAGACTTCATAAGAAATCTTCCATTGTTATTTAAAAATCTTTCGGCTTTAAATTAAAATAAATTAATGTCCAACTGTTACCAATTCTTTGATTGATGGAACAAATGTAGTTAAGTCGATGCCTTCTACAGCTTCTTTGTATTCTTCGATACTTGGTATTCTGCCTTTGATAGCTGATAAAACAACTACTGGAGTAGAAGCTAATAGAGATTCTCCTTTTTTACGTTCAGAATCTTCTACTACTCTTCCTTGGAAAAGGCGAGTAGAAGTTGCCAGAACAGTATCTCCTTTCTCTGCTTTTTCTTGGTTGCCCATACATAGGTTACAACCAGGACGTTCTAGGTACATCATATTTTCATATTGAGTTCTAGCTTCGCTTTTCGGAGCGGCATCATTAAATTCAAAACCAGAATATTTTTCTAATAATTCCCAATCACCTTCAGCTTTTAACTCATCTATGATATTATAAGTAGGAGCAGCAACTACAAGAGGCGCTTTGAATTCTACTTTACCATTTTGTTTTTCAAGGTTTCTCAACATTTGAGATACGATTTTAAGGTCACCTTTGTGAACCATACAAGAACCTACGAAACCAAGGTCAACTTTTTTCTGACCGCCGTAATACGTAAGGTCTCTGATGGTATCGTGAGTATATCTTTTGGAAACATCATCGTTATTTACATCTGGATCAGCAATCATTGGCTCTACGATTTGTTCAAGGTCTACCACTACTTCAGCATAATATTTTGCGTTAGCATCAGGAGTTAAAGCAGGTTTTTCACCAGACTTAATTTCAGCGATTCTCTTATCTGCCTTGTTAATTAATCCTTGAAGAACTTGTTTGCTATTGTCCATTCCTTTATCAATCATAATTTGGATTCTGCTTTTTGCAATTTCCAATGATTCGATTAAAGTATCGTCTTCAGAGATACAGATAGAAGCTTTAGCTTTCATTTCTGCAGTCCAGTCTGTAAATGTAAATGCTTGATCGGCAGGAAGTGTACCGATGTGAACTTCGATAATTCTACCTTGGAAAACGTTCTCTCCATCAAATTGTTTCAACATTTGAGCTTGTGTAGCGTGTACAACATCACGGAAATCCATATGAGGCTTCATATTTCCTTTGAAAGTAACTTTTACAGATTCAGGGATTGGCATTGATGCTTCACCAGTTGCCAGAGCCAAAGCTACAGTTCCAGAGTCAGCTCCGAAAGCCACTCCTTTAGACATTCTAGTGTGAGAGTCACCACCAATGATGATGGCCCATTCATCTACAGTAATATCGTTAAGAACTTTGTGAATAACGTCTGTCATTGCGTGGTATTCACCTTTCGGGTCACGTGCAGTGATTACTCCGAAATCGTTCATAAATTTCATTAATTTAGGGATATTAGCTTGTGCTTTTTTATCCCAAACTGAAGCTGTGTGACATCCTGACTGGTACGCACCGTCCACAATTGGAGAAATTACTGTAGCAGCCATAGATTCTAGTTCCTGAGCGGTCATTAGACCTGTAGTGTCCTGAGAACCAACGATATTAACTTCAACTCTTACGTCAGAACCTGCGTGTAAAACTTTACCTTCTGGAACGCCAACTGCATTTCTATTAAAGATTTTTTCAACAGCGGTAAGTCCTTGTCCTTCGATAGAAATTTCTTTAGACGGTGCAAAAACAGTAGGAGCAGTAATGCCTAAAGTTTTAGCTGCAAATGTTTGGATTTTCTTACCAAAAACAATTGCGTATGAACCACCTGCTTTGATAAATTCTAATTTTTGAGGAGTAAATGATTTTGAAATATCTTTCAACTCAACATCTCCGTTGTATAATTTTTTTGTTTTGGTGTTAATTGTGAGGACAGTTCCTGTAGCTACAGAATATTTCTCTTCTAAAATAATGTCACCATTTTCGTTTCTTACAGGGTTGCCATTTTCGTCTGTTTTCTTTACCCAGTTTTGAAGGTCGATTCCAATACCACCCGTTACGTCAACTGTAGTTAAGAAAATTGGAGAAATACCATTGGTTCCAGCTACAATAGGAGCTATATTAACGAATGGGATATAAGGGCTTGCTTGTTTTCCTGTCCAAAGTGCAACGTTGTTTACCCCAGACATTCTAGACGATCCTACACCCATTGTTCCTTTTTCTGCGATGAGCATTACGCTAGCATCTGGATGTTGTGCTTGCAATGCTTTTATTTCTTCTTGTTGAGCAGGAGTCATCATACATTTTCCGTGCAATTCACGGTCAGAACGAGAGTGCGCTTGATTTCCTGGAGATAATAAATCGGTTGAAATATCACCTTCAGCAGCAATGTAAGTCACTACTTTAATTTCTTCTGGAACATCTGGAAGTTTGGTGAAAAATTCTGCTTTTGCGTAGCTTTCAAGGATTTCTCTTGCTATTGGATTGTCGTTTTTAAAAGCATCTTTCAGTCTATCTGTGTCTGCTTCATAAAGGAAAACTTGTGTTTTAAGAACTTCCGCAGCTTTTTTTGCATTCTCGGTATTGTCTCCTAAAGCCAAGTCTAGCAATACTTTGATAGACGGTCCTCCTTTCATATGAGAAAGTAGTTCAAAGGCAAAATCTGGTGTGATTTCTTCTACTGAAGAGGCTCCTGTAATTATTTCTTTTAAAAACTGAGCCTTTGCACCAGCCGCAGGGGTAGTGCCCGGAAGTGTATTGTAAATGAAAAATTTCAAAGAGTCAGCTCTGTGTTCGTTGGCTTGATCTTTAATTTGCTCGATGATTGCGCTTAGTAAATCTGCACTGTCAATAGGTTTTGGGTGAAGACCTTGTGCTTTTCTTTCTTCGATTTCCTGGATGTAATCCTGATAAATATTCATAATTTTTGTTATCTTTTCAAACTTAATAATAGATGGTTTACTTTTACTGAAAAGTAAATTTTCATGATGATAAATTGATTGTTTTCTAGAAAGTTAGTTGTTTAAATCTTCTAGATGAGATGTTGTTTAGAACTTCTTTTTTCGTTCAAATATTTATAATCATCAATCCTTTTTATAAGGTTTTCAAAAATAAGAAATTTTAATTTTCAGAGGATATATTTTCAGAAAATTTTATAAATAAAGCATATATTTTAAATCAATCTTGTAAAATATAAAGTTTAGAATTACATTTGTTTTATGTACAAGGATAAAAAAAATTGGTTTTTTGTAGTAACAATATTGTTAATAGTGGGTTATTATTATCTTCTCAACCCTTATGAACAAAAGGATTTTTTTATTTCTTGTCCGTTTTATAATGTTACTGGCTATCAGTGTCCAGGCTGTGGAAGCCAAAGAGCTTTCCATGAGGTTTTGCATTTTAATTTTATAGAGGCTTTTAAGCAAAATGCATTGTTTTTGTTGTCTATTCCTTATGTTTTGTTGATTATATTCACTAGTTTTAACAAAGAAAAACACCAAAAATTGCGGTCAATATTACTTGGGAATAAGACTTTGCTATTTTTATTGATCATTTCAGTTCTTTTTGGGGTTTTTAGAAATTTGTAATTACTCTTTGTTTTTAAAATATTGGTTCTGAGAATAACGGGATTGCGCCCCGAGTTGAGCGGAACTCTCCCGAGAAAATATTTTTTAAGAAATTAAAAAATATTTTCTCGGGAAGTGGGAGCGGAACGAGGAGATTTGGCGCCATAAAAAAAATTATTATCTTTGCCGTAAGAAAAAGGGGTGCTGTAATAGGCTGAGATTATACCCAAAGAACCTAGAACAGGTAATGCTGTTTAGGGAAACGTCTTTGATGTATTTTTCGCACGTGGCATCCTTTTGTTCGATTTGTTTAATTTTAAAAAAATCAGAATGAAAGGATTTATTATTTTAGGGCTTAGCGCAAGCTCTGTTTTGTCTGCGCAAACAGATTCTACGCAGATTAAAGAAATTCAGGAGGTGAGCTTCACGAGAAGGCTGCCAGTTTCCAAAGAAATTATTAACGTACAAAAGGATTTGGGTTCTAGAAATTTAGGTCAAGATTTGCCTATTTTGCTTAAGAACCAAATGTCTGTTGTGGCAACTTCTGATGCGGGAAATGGTGTCGGTTACACTGGTTTCAGAATTAGAGGAACCGCAGGAACAAGCATAAATGTAATGCTAAACGGTGTTCCGTATAATGATTCTGAAAGCCAAGGAACTTTTTTTGTGAATATTCCTGATATGGCGAGTTCGGCATCGCAGATTGTGATACAGCGTGGTGTGGGAACATCTAGTAATGGAACGGCTAGCTTCGGGGCGAGTGTGAATATTTTGACGAAAGATCCAGAAAAAAAACCTTACGCTTTAGGGCAATTTAGTGCGGGTAGTTTTAATACGATGAAAACGTCTTTTGAAGCGGGAACAGGTAAGTTTTTGAATAATATGCTTTCGGTTTCTGCGAGGTATTCTACCATAAATTCTGATGGATATATTGATAGGGCTTTTTCTAAACTGAGTTCTTACAACATCAATGCGTTGTTTGAAAAAGGAAATACCAAATTGAGATTTTTGACTTTTGGTGGAAAAGAAAAAACCTACCAAGCATGGAACGGAATAGATGCAGCTACATATGAAACCAATCCGAAATTTAATTATTCAGGCGCAATTTATGATGCTAATGGAAATATCACTGATTTTTATGACAATGAAACGGATAACTATTGGCAAAAGCATTACCATTTACTTTGGGAACAAAAATTTTCGGAAAAATGGAATTTAGAAACCACGTTTCACTATACCGATGGTAAAGGATATTATGAAAATTACAAACAAGACGCAAAGTTTTCTAAATATGATTTGCCGAACATCACCGAAAATGGAAACACCATTACCAGAACAGATTTTATCAGAAAAAAATGGTTAGATAATGATTTTTATGGTGTAGTTTCTAATCTTTATGGGAATTTTGAAAGTCTAAATTTGAATTTCGGAGTAACTGCTAATCAATATTTCGGAAGGCATTTTGGGAATGTTTCTGGGGTAAAATACACCAATATTTCTGAACATGAATACTATAGAAATAATGCATTAAAGAACGAAGTTTCAGTTTTTGCCAAAGCGATTTATAAATTTAATCAATTTGAATTTTTTGGGGATTTACAGGTTAGAAATATTGATTATAAAACCTATGTAATAGATGCAAATGCCGAAGAAGGTATGGATCTAACGCAAAAATGGACTTTCTTTAATCCGAAATTTGGATTGAATTACAAAATAGAAAATGGAAAAATTTTCTTCTCTTATGCGCAAGCACACAGAGAACCAAATAGAGATGATTTGTTTGCTAATCCTAATACAAAGCCAGAACAATTACACGATTTTGAATTGGGATTAGAGAAAACTTTTGGGAATTTAGCTTTTACCGCCAATGCTTATTATATGAATTACATTAATCAATTGGTTTTGAGTGGAGAAATCAATATGGTGGGTGAATTTATTAAAATTAATTCTGGTAAATCTTACAGATTAGGAATAGAATTGGGAGCTGTAGCCAAATTGTCTGAAAAGTTTACTGTTTCTGGAAATCTAACACTTAGCCAAAACAAAAACGTTGATTTTAAAATAGAAGGAAATAACTCTGTAACCGAACTAGGTAATGCGGCCATTTCTTTCTCTCCAAATATCATTACCAATGCAATGTTGCAATATAAACCAATAAAAAACTTACAACTCAGTCTTAATAATCAATACATAGGGAAACAATATCTAGACAATACTGAAACAAAAGAATTGCAGTTAAAAGATTATTTTTTGACGGATTTCAATGCTCAATATGAATTCAAAATTGCAAAACAAGAAGTGAGTTTGCAGTTTTTATTAAATAATATTTTTAATAAAAAATATGTAAATAATGGATTTGTGTACTATGGGCCTTATTATTATGCACAGGCAGGAAGAAATTTTATGCTAGGGCTTAATTTTAGGATAAACTAGTGGTTTTCAGTGAATTTTCTAATTTTTCTAATTTTTATTTAAAATATTGTTAATCAGCAATTTGTATTGTCTTATAAATGAGAAAATAAAAATTATTTCAGCTTAATAATTAGTTGAAAATCAATGAGTTTTGATTTTTTTTTGAAAAAAATTTTTTTATTTTAAATTTTTGTTAATTTTAGATTATTAATCCTAAAAAAAAATATTATGAAAAAACTTTTATTTTCTTTCTTATTTTCTGTTGTTTTTGGCCTATTTAGCTCACAATCAATTGGTCTGATTGGTGACTTTAATACGTGGTCAGGTGATGTAGTTATGGCTACTACGGATAATGTAAATTATACTCTCACTCACACTTTTACTGCAAATGGAGGCGTGAAGTTTAGACAAGATGGTGGTTGGGGCACTAACTGGGGAGGAACATCATTCCCAAGTGGAACAGGTGTGCTTAATTCTCCTAACAATATTCCAGTTACTCCAGGAACATACAACATCACTTTTAATAGAACAACTGGTGCATATAATTTTGTGTCAACTATTGTTTCTGATAATATTAGTTTCTATGGAGGGTTTAATAGCAATGCAACTCCAGGTGAATCTCTTTCTACACCAGATGGTATTACGTATTCTAAATCTGATTTTTATTTCAATGCTGCTAATGTTAAGTTCTATAAGTCAAATGCTCCAATTACAACATGGGGAGGAACTACATTCCCTTCTGGTAATGCTGTAGAAAATGGAGGAGATATTCCTTTGACATCTGGATATTACAATATAACCTTTAACAAAAACACTCTTGCTTATTCATTTGAAGCATCATCTGTCTCTCTTATTGGAGATGGTATTTCAGGAGGAGGTTGGACTACAGATATAGCTCTTACATCTACTGATGGAGGTAAAACCTTTACAAAATCAGGATTGCAACTTGTTGCAGGAGGAGTTAAGTTTAGAGTAAATAATGCTTGGGCAGTTAATTGGGGTGGCACAGCCTTTCCTTCAGGAACAGGTGATTTTAATAGCAGTAATAATATTCCTACAACAGCAGGAACTTATGATGTTACTTTCAACAGAGAAACCGCAGCTTATACATTTACAGCATCTACTATGGCAGTAGTCGATATTAATAAATCTAAATTTAAATCTTTTGTTTCAGAAGGAAAATTGTATACTTCTCAAAAAGGAAATGTAGATATTCAAGTGTATGATTTTAGTGGAAAATTAGTAAAAAAATTGAACGCTAATGTTTCATCAAACAACGGTTTAGAGCTAAATTTACCACAAAAAGGAAATTACTTAATAAAAATTAATAATGAAGTTGTAAAAATATCATATTAATTATAAAAAAAGAATTAATTTTACAAGGCTGCTATTTTTTAGCAGCCGTTTTTGAGATTAAACTTCACTAATAAAAGTATAATAACCTTAAAAATTTATAAATATGAAAAAATTTTATTTTTTAGTACTTACAATTTTATCCATTGGTTTTTTTAAAGCTCAAGGAGATGCAGGTATTTTTGAATCTTATGCTATTTTGAATATCAATGGAGCGGGTAATGTTTACTACGACTTACAAGCTACTACAGGGAATCCTGATTTTCAAGGAGCGGATTTGGGAACCTTCAATTCTGGTACTGAATCTTTAGTGTTTGCAGGCGGAGAAGTCAAGACTTGGAAAAACGGAGACGCTGATGTTACTGGTTCTAAAATGTTTTACAGAATAAGTTCTGGTACGCCATCAGGAGTATTTCAAAATTTAACCTTAGGATTTCAACAAGATTTGGGTTTTGGAGATCAGAAATGGGGAACTGTATCTGGAAGTCAGAACATCATACAAGGATTACCTATTGGGACCTATATGATTGAAGTCTATTCTGTAGCTTATACTAATAAAGGTGAAAAATATTCTAGTAACTCTGGCGCTAATTATAGAGCTTATTTTACCATTTCATCTAGTTTGTCAGTTGGGGATATCAGTAATGCTAAAACTAAATCTTTTGTTTCAGAAGGTAAACTGTATACTTCTCAAAAAGGGAATTTAGACATTCAAGTGTATGATTTCAGTGGTAAATTGGTTAAAAAACTAAATACTAATAGTTCTTCAAACGGGTTAGAACTTAACTTGCCTAAAAAAGGAAATTATTTGGTAAAAGTTAATAACGAAGTAGTGAAAATTGCTTATTAATCACCAATTATAGAAAAATGAGGCTGCTAAAATCTAGCAGCCTTTTTTTGTAATGTAACTCAATAAAAAATGTTAAATTTGTGCCGATATGAATTTAGGACAATATCTTTTTAGTTATCTGCAAGAAAAAGGAAGTGTAGAACTCCCTAATTTTGGCGTGTTTTCTCTACAGAAAAAATCAGCAATCCTAAATGAAAAAGAAGCTACACTTCTTCCGCCTACCTACGAAGTTTTTTTCGAAAGAAATGAAAATATTATTAACTCTGATTTTTCTAAATATATTTCTGAAAAATCAGAAGAAAATCTTTTCATTGTTCAGTCAAAATTAAAAGATCAAATACAATCTTGGAAACAAGAATTAGCAGAAAATAAAAAATTCTCGGTAGAAGAATTAGGAGAATTTTCTGAAGAGAACGGCAGCCTAAAACTTGCTTCTAAAAATAGTTTTGCACATAGTTCTAATTTTTTTGGACTCGAAGAAATCAACCTGAAAGAAATTAAAGAAAAAAAAGCAACAGCCGAAAAAAAAGACTCAGAAGACGATTATGTTTTTAGTAAGTCTATTCTTTGGGCTTTCCTTTTTATTATTCCTGTTGGTGGGATTCTTTTTTTAGCTCTTACGCATCAGGACAAAATTTTTGGCAAAAAATCTTTTGATATGAGTGTTAAAACTTCTACGCACAGAATAGAAGAAAAATCTGTGATTAAAAAAGATTCTGCAAAAAAAGATTCTACCAAGAGCCTTAAAAAAGACTCTTTGAAAACTTCTAAATAAATCTGAAATTTACAATGAAAAATAGTAAAAAATGTTCAGAATCACATACTGTGATGACTAATATCGTTTTGCCAAACGAAACCAATTCTCTTAATAATATGTTCGGGGGAGAACTTCTTGCCAGAATGGATAGAGCTGCCGCCATTGCTGCTTCTAGACATAGCCAATCTACTGTAGTTACTGCCTCTGTGAATCATGTTTCATTTAAATATCCCATTCCAGAAGGTGGCGTAGTAGTGGTAGAAGCACAAGTTTCTAGAGCTTTTTCTACATCTATGGAAATTTATTGTGATGTATGGTTAGACAACCCAATTACCAAAGAAAAAATACATACCAACGAAGGAATTTACACCTTTGTGGCGGTTGATAAAAATAACAAGCCTGTTTCTGTACCAGAATCAGAGCCCGAAACAGAACAAGAAATAGAAAGATACAATGCAGCACTCAGAAGAAAAGAACTTTCTCTAATCCTTTCCGGAAGAATGAAACCTGCAGATTCTGTTGAACTCAGAAAATTATTTGTTTAAATACCTTGGCTGTAATCGTGAAGCTGTGAAATCGTGAATTTGTAAAACTGTAAGATTGCAGTTTTATAGTGTTTTTTAATTTCTCAATAAACGATTTTACGGTTTTACAAATCAACAATTTTACTTTTTTAAAAAAAATGAAAATCTTACTTCTAGACCATAATCATCCATTAATTACAGAGCAACTTCTAGCCAAAGGTTTTATTTTGGAAGAAGATTTTACTTCATCATATGATGAGGTTTTACAAAAAATCGACCGTTATGACGGAATTATCATCAGAAGTAGAATTCCTCTTGATAAGAACTTTTTAGAAAATGCCAAAAATCTGAAATTTATCGCTAGAGTAGGTGCTGGAATGGAAAATATAGACCTAAATGCAGCTAAAGATTTAAGCATAGAATTGATTAATTCTCCAGAAGGCAATAGAGATTCTGTGGCAGAACATGTGGTAGCAATGCTTCTAATCCTTATGAATAGATTATTCATAGCTTCTATTGAAGTTAAAAATGGAATTTGGAAAAGAGAAGAAAATCGTGGAGATGAGCTTCTAGGTAAAACTTTCGGAATTATAGGTTATGGAAACATGGGGAAAGCTACCGCCAAAAGACTTTCTGGTTTTGGGGTAAAAGTAATTTTTCACGATATTTTGCCAGATTTAGGAGATGAATTTGCCACACAAGTTTCATTAGAAACATTGCAAAAAGAGGCTGATATTCTTAGCCTTCATATTCCTTTAGACAATTCTACTAAATATCTTGTAGATGAAAACTTCATCTCTAAAATGAATAAAAATTTCTATTTTGTAAATACTGCTAGAGGTAAAAATGTGAATACTTCTGCTTTGGTAAAAGCTATTAAAAATGGTAAAATTTTGGGAGCTGCATTAGATGTTTTAGAATATGAAAAGTCTTCTTTTGAAAATTTAGATTCTTCCTTGGATAATGAAGATTTGCAGTTTTTGCTCACTTCAGAAAAAGTGATTGTTACACCGCACATTGCAGGTTGGACCCATCAAAGCAAAGAAAAATTGGCGCAATTTATCGTAGATAAAATAGTAGCTAAGTTCTATTAGTTTTCTAAATTTCATTAAAATCAATATTCTACGATAATTTTTTACATTCTATCTAGAATTCAATAAATTATTTTTCATTTATTTTGTTAAAAAAATCTTAATGTTTTTGCTGTTTCTAGAATTTTATGTCAAAAATAGTAAATTGCCCAACCTAAAAAATACTTTAAATGAAGCAGAAATTTGTAGCATTTTTAATTCTTTTCTTTCTTTTAGTTTCTTGTAAAAAAGATGAAAATTCTTCTCTTAAGAATGATTTACCCAATTATGGTAATGTAGAGCTAGATGATGTTTTCAACAAAGAAGATTCAAAATTAATTAATGAATCAGAAATCGAAAATACATTACAACTTTACTATGATAAAGTATGGGAAAAAGGAGAATTAAGCGGAGGCTTTTTGGTAGCAAAAGGTGATAAAATTCTCTTCGAAAAATATAGAGGTTACGCCAAGGAAAATGACCAAATTCCCATCACAAAAAATGTTCCACTTCATGTAGCTTCTGTAAGTAAAACTTTGACCGCAATGGCGGTTCTTAAATTAGTAGAAGCGGGTAAAATAAAACTTCACCAAAAAGTAACCGATTTTTTTCCAAAATTTCCTTATCCTGAAGTAGAAGTTTTTCATCTAATTACGCACAGAAGTGGTCTCCCAAAATACGAATATGTAATTGATGAAATGAAGCTCAATCCGCCACATGGCAAATATTTTACCAATCAAGATGTACTAGATTTACTCATTAAAAATAAACCAGAACTCGCAAGAAATACCAATACAGGTTTTATGTATTGTAACACCAATTTTGCGCTTTTGGCATTAATTATAGAGAAAGTAACTAAAAATTCTTTTCCTATTGCCATGCAAAAGATGATTTTTCAACCATTGAAAATGAAACATTCTTATATTTTTCAACCGAAAGATTCTCTTAGAGCGGCTCAATCTTTTTATAATAGAGGAAACAAACTTTTTCCTAATGATAAGTTAGATTGGATTTATGGTGATAAAAACTGTTACACCACGCCAAGAGATTTGCTTAATTTTTCTAAAGCGATGTTTTCTGAAAAATTTTTAAGAAAAAGCCTCAAAGATTCTATTTTTCAACCTTACAGTAACGAAAGACCTGGTGTAAACAATTACGGAATGGGTTTTAGAATGAAGAATTTTGACAACGGCGAAAGATTAATTTATCATAACGGTTGGTGGCACGGTAGTAATTCTTCTTTTTCACATTTATTAAAATCTAAAGTCACCATTATTGCCATCGGGAATAGGTTTTCTGGTAGAGTGTATTCTGCATTGGCGCTTTCGGGGCTTTTTGAGGATTTTCCACCTGAAAAAGAAAAATTAGCAAAAGTTCTGAGTGATGAAAAAGAACAACCAAAAGAAATTTCTGAGCCAAAAGAAGTTTCAGGAGATGTAACTGAGTAAAAAAGTAAACTATTTTGAGTTATTTAATATATAGATTCATCATTTACTCCTTCTAATATATTTTTTACTCTTTCGGACGTGTTTTTTACTTATCTCAACCTTCAAAATACTAATCCAGATACGTTCAAGAATATTCCAGATAGGTTCTGAAGTATTCAGTTGGGGTTGTTTAACCTAAAATTTGGGGTTCGGAACCCCAAAATCCGGGTCTAAGACCGTAAATTATAGGTTAAGTAAGGTATAATTTCTATTAAAGAACCGCAAAATATAGGTTGGAGACCTCAAAAGATGAGTTCAGAACCATAAAATTTGATTTCGAGACCAGAACGCAGGAGTTTGAAACTAAAAAATCATAAACTTTCACAACTTATTTTATTAATAGAAAAGGTATTCTTAATTTTGCTCAAATTTCATTAATGAAAAAAATATTTTTTCTTCTCTTAATCAGTTTCGTGGTGGTTTCTTGTGCCAGAGTTGGTTCGCCAGATGGTGGTACAAAAGATTCATTAGCGCCCAAATTTTTAAGTTCTAATATTGATACTACCAGAATTAATGTTCCTAGAAACATTAAAGAACTTCGTCTAGATTTTGATGAATACGTAATGCTGAAAGATGTCAGCAAGAATTTAATTATTTCTCCGCCCATCAAATATAAAAAAGTAATTCCTTCTAATCTTGCCAATAAATATGTTCTGATTCAGTGGGAAGATTCTCTGAAAGCCAATACTACCTATAATTTTAATTTCGGGAATGCCATTGTAGATAATAATGAAGGAAATATTTTACCATATTTTAATTTTGCTTTTTCTACGGGTGATAAGATAGATGACACCTACATCAGCGGAACGGTAGAAGATGCCATGGCTTTTAAAAAGAAAAACGAAACCGCTAAAGACAATAAATATGTGGTAGGATTATATCCTATAATAGACGGTAAAACAGACTTTAAGCAAAAGCCAAGTTATATCGCAAAAGTAGATGAAGAAAATTATTTTGAACTCAATTATCTGCAAAAAGGTGATTATATTATCATTGCTTTTGATGACGAAAATCAAAACTCTATTTATGATGCGGGTAAAGAAAAAGTGGGTTTTCTGAAAGATAAAATCACCGTTTCTGATAATGTGAAAGGCGTAAAATTAAAATTATACCCTTCTAAAAAAGCATTTAAATTTATAGAATCTAAACCAATTTTTGGTGGAGCAATATTGGCCTTCGAAGGAAATCCTGAAAAAATAGACGTCAAATCTATTTCTCCGCAACTGTCAGAATATAAAATTGAACACCAGCCCAAATCTGACACCGTATATATTTGGTTTAATGATGCTCAAAATAAATTTGATCCTAAAGCCAGTACGCAATTGGATTTTAGTTTTGATACTTCTCAAAAACAAGATACTGTAAGGGTTTATTATAAACCAGTGAAAGATGAATTCAAAATAGAAAATAAAGAAGGAAGCCTTCTTGTTCCTAGTCAATATTTTAAAATTACGGCTAATCTTCCACTTCAATCAATTGATACTAAAGATTGGAAGCTGGAATCTGATAGCGTGGCAGTGAATTTCAATGCTAAAATTTCAGAGAAAAATCCTTACAACATATTAGTTTCAGCGGATTTTAAACTAACTAAAAAATATGCGTTGACTGTAATTAAAGGCTCTGTGAAATCTTATTTTGAAGGGATTCTTAAGTCGTATAAATTCGAATTTCAAGCAGACAAGCCAGAAAATTATGGCGGTTTTGTGATAAAGAAATTTATAAATAAACCAAAATCTATGTTTTGGGTAGAATTAACCAATGAAAAAGGAGAGGTGCTGTATTCTAGATATACCAATGATGATATGGTTTCTTTCACCAATTTAAAACCAGCGGTTTATATTGCAAGAATAAAAGTTGATGAAAACGAAAACGGAACTTGGGATGAAGCTGACTTTGCAAATAATATTTTAGCAGAGCCAATTTATATTTTTGAAAAAACAATAGAAGTGAGACCACTCTGGACTATAGAAGAAGATTGGGAAATAAAATAAAAAATGAAAAAAGTAATATTTTGGATATTAGGGATTTTTGTGGCGATACAGCTCATCCCGATTGATAGAACCAACAAGCCCGTAGATAAAACTCAGAATTTTGTAGATGTTATAAAACCACCAAAAGAAGTAGTGCAAATTCTAAAAAATGCGTGCTACGATTGCCATTCTAATGAGGTGAAATATCCTAAATATGCTTATGTAGCGCCTATTTCTTGGTCTGTGAAGCATCATATCAACGAAGGTAGAGAAAGAGTAAATTTCTCTATTTGGACTACCTATAATACAGACCAAAAAAATCACATCATAGACGACATTATGGAAACCGTGGAAAGCAAAGAAATGCCTTTAAAAGGATATTTGCCAATGCATCCGGAAGCAGACCTTACTGATGCACAAAGAAAGGTTTTTAATGATTATTTCAAACAATTACAGAAATCTGGTAAATTCTAAATATAAAAAAAGCTCCAATTTTTGGAGCTTTATGTTTTTTATAGGTAAGATTCAAAAAATTTTCTTTGAGAATCAAACGCAATATCATCCAGATTAATTTCTGATTTTTTAACCCAAATGGTTTCAGAAATTTCGTGGAGTTCTAATTTTTTTACTTCAAATTTTTCTTCTACTTCATATTCGAAAAATAAATCCAGAGTGTTATAGTCTATTTCTTTGTAGTGATAGACATTGGGCAAACTCATCAGAAATTTAAGTTTTTTGGTGTCTATTTCTAGTCTCAGTTCTTCCCAAAGTTCCCTAGTACAGGTTTCTTCAGCGCTTTCTTTAGGGTCTGTAAAGCCTCCAGCTAAATCTAGTTTTCCAAGTTTAGGATTTTGATTTCTTTTGGTTAAAAAAATTTCGTCACCACATTTTATCACTACTGCTACTGCTGCAGCACAGTTATGATACATTACAAAATCGCAATGACTACAAGAAAATTTTTTGTCTCCATCAAAGATGAGAGATTCTTTACCACACTTTGGACAAAATTTTAAGTGTTTCATATATTTCTAGGGTGATATTTTAAAATCACATCGTGCAACTCTTCTGTTTTTAAATGGGTGTAAATTTCTGTGGTAGTAATGCTAGAATGACCAAGCATTTCTTGTATAAAACGTAAATCTGCACCATTCTGAAGTAAATGAGTTGCAAAGGAATGACGGAATGTATGCGGAGAAATGTTTTTTCTAATTCCAGCTTTTTCGGCCAATTCTTTGATGATAATAAAAACAATAACACGCGACATAGCAGAGCCTCTGCTGTTCAAAAATAGAATGTCTTCGTATTTTTTATTGATTTTATTATTGATTCTTACATTTTCTATATAATTCTTGATTAGTTTAGAAGTGTATTTTGCCAAAGGTACAAATCTTATTTTTTTTCCTTTTCCTTCTACTTTGATAAACCCTTCTTTGAAATTAATGTCAGATATTTTTAAGTCAATTAATTCAGAAACTCGAAGTCCACATCCGTATAAAACTTCAATCATGCATTGGTTTCTAATTCCCAAGTCTGTGCTTATATCTATGCTTTTTGTGATTCTTTCAATGTCTTCTGTGCTTAGCGTGTCAGGCAAGTAGAGGCCTAATTTAGGGCCTTCTAGTAGAGTGGCGGGATTATCTTCTCTGATTTCTTCTTCTAATAAAAATTTAAAGAAAGATTTAATAGATGAGATCCATCTAGCTTGTGTTCTTTCACTGATTTTTTGTTTGGATTGTTGAACCAAATATTCCTGTAAGTCTTCATAACTTATAGTTTTTGGTTTAGCACTCTCTAAATTTTCTTCAGCATAAGTTTTAAATTTTCTAATGTCTCTGATGTACGCATCTAGAGTGTTGTCGGAGAAATTTCTTTCAAACTTCAAAAAGTTTGAGAAATTCTCAATCGTTTCATTCCATTCCATTTGTGTTTTTCTTCTTTTTTAATTGTGTTTTTCGAATAATACTAGTTTTTTAATGTGTTTTTAGATTTAGTTTATTTTATAAAAAGTTTTGTTCTATTTGTAAAATTTCTACATTTGATTGTTGTAAAAAATTTAACCCTTCCTCATCAGAGTATTTATCTATAAATACTAATCTTTTGATACCCGCTTGTAAAATGAGTTTACTGCATTCTTTGCAGGGTGATAGTGTTAGGTACAAAGTTGCTCCTTTTGCAGATTGCGTACTTGCAGCTAATTTTAAAATAGCATTGGCTTCGGCGTGTAATACGTACCAATGGGTTTTTCCTTCTTCGTCTTCGCAGCAATTTTCTGCTCCAGATGGCGTGCCATTGTAGCCATCAGAAATAATCATTCTGTCTTTTACTATAAGTGCGCCAACTTGTTTTCTTTGACAATAAGAGAGTTTTGCCCATTCTTTTGCCATCTTCAAATATGCGATATCAAATTTATTATGCATAATATTATATGAATGCAAAAATCGTGCTAAAGCCTGATTTTTTTTGTTAAAAATTAGGTTTTCTTTTGTTTATAAATGCTGATACCCCTTCTTTTTTATCATCAGTCTCAAAAAGTTCTGCGAAAGATTTTATCTCTATTTCATAACCGTTTTGATTATCAGATGCATTAACTGCTGCAATAGCTTTGGAGATTCCTTGTGGAGAATTTTTAGAGATTATAGAGGCGAGTTCTATTGTTTTTGGTAGAAGATTTTCTATTGGATAAACTTCGTTTACTAAGCCAATTTCTTTAGCTTTTTCTGCGCTAATCATTTTAGCAGAGAATATCATTTCATTTGCAATCCCTTTCCCTACTAATTTTGGTAAGCGCTGAGTTCCGCCGTATCCTGGGATTAAGCCCAAAGTAACCTCTGGCAAACCTAACTTGGCATTTTCTGAAGCATACCTTATGTGGCAAGACATTGCAAGTTCTAAACCGCCACCTAGTGCAAAGCCGTTTACAGCTGCAATAACTGGTTTTTTCAGGTTTTCAATTTTGTTAAAAAGCAAGTTTTGACCATTTCTCGCTAGTTGTTCGGCTTCATTTTGGCCAAAATCTGAAAATTCTTTGATGTCAGCACCAGCAACAAAAGATTTTTGTCCACTACCTGTGATGATGATTACTCTACAATCTGTATCATTTTCTATGAGGTCTAACGCTGAACTGAGCTCAGAAATTGTTGCGCCATTTAGTGCATTAAGACTTTCGGGTCTATTGATGGTGATGATGCTTATTTTTTCTTGTCTTTCAAGAATGATGTTTTCAAAAGTCATATTATGTTAAGTTTTTTGTTTTTAAACTTGTTTTAAAAAAAACCAAGCAAATACTGCTTGGTTTGTATCCAATAAATAGAATAGCACTTTATTTAGTATGTTTCATTACATTGTCGTCTATTTTTACACTAAGTCCAGAGGCTACTCTCATCCCCAGCTCTACATTTGCTCTGAAGAAATGACACAGTTGACGGTTGATTATTAGATCTTTGTTTGGTCCGTCTATTTTATTCATGTGTCCTATGATGTTATTCACAAGATTAGTTCTTTCTTCTGTGTTCATAGCTTTAGTGTAAAGTAATCCAGGTTGTGTGTAGTGGTCATTATCATCCTCGTTTCTATCGAAGTGAGCGACAAAGTTGCTGTCTAAATCTTCTTCGAATTTTTTGTAAGAAGCGTCTGGTTTTATATCGTCAAAACTATTAGGGTAATAATTAGGCGCGTCTTCATAATTTTTAGCATTTGCCATGTAACCATCTCTTTGATAGTTGTTTACTTGGAAAGGGCAACGGTTAACTTCTAGTTGATGTGCATTTACGCCCAATCTGTATCGGTGCGCATCCGGATAAGAAAATAACCTGCCTTGAAGCATTTTATCTGGTGAAAAACTAATGCCATCTATTAGATTGCTCGGTGAAAATGCAGATTGTTCTACATGGGCAAAATAATTTCTAGGAATTTCATTAAGTTCCATTTCGCCAACTTCTATCAAAGGAAATTCGCTTTGAAACCAAACTTTGGTAATGTCAAAGGGGTTCCACTTGAATTCTCTAGCTTGTTCCTCCGTCATTACTTGGATGTACATCGTCCATTTAGGGAAGTCTCCTTTTTCTATGGCGTTACATAGGTCTTCTTGTGCGAAATCAGGGTTTTCTCCACTCATTTTTATAGCTTCGGCATCTGTGAAGTTTTTGATTCCCTGTTTTGTTTTTAGATGAAATTTCACCCAAACTCTCTCGTTTTTAGCATTTATCATAGAGAAAGTATGAGAGCCAAAACCATGCATGTGTCTGTAGCCAAATGGTGTGCCTCTATCGCTCATCAAAATGAGAACTTGATGAAGGCTTTCTGGATTTAAGCTCCAAAAATCCCACATCATGGTATGAGATTTTAGGTTAGTTTTTGGATGTCTTTTTTGAGTATGGATGAAATCTGGGAATTTTTTGGCATCTTTTATAAAGAAAACAGGCGTATTATTGCCCACCAAATCCCAATTTCCGTCTTCGGTATAAAACTTCAGAGCAAAACCTCTTGGGTCTCTAGCGGTGTCTGCGCTTCCTTTTTCTCCTCCTACAGTAGAAAATCGGGCAAACATCTTGCAAGTATTTCCGATTTTAGAAAACAATTTTGCTCTTGTGTATTTTGTGATGTCATTGGTAATTGTAAATTTTCCATAAGCACCAGTTCCTTTAGCATGAACTACTCTCTCTGGAATTCTTTCTCTAACAAAATGCGCCAAGTTTTCTTGAAGGATGAAATCTTGAAGAAGTACAGGTCCTCTAGCACCTACAGTTTGAGAATCTTGATGCTCAAAATAGGGTATTCCTGATGAATTGGTTAGTTTTTTGCTCATTTTTACTGATCAATTTTTTATGAAAAATCAAATGATAAAATTAAGAGGAATAAATTAGAATTCAAAGAATAATTAATGAATTAAATCAATTAGTTTTTACAAATAAAATCTTAACATAAATAAACTAATAAAATTAGTTTAATTCGTGGTTCTTCTCTATATTTGTAATAGAAATTATACATATTTATGAATATTCAACAACTAGAATATCTAATAGCAGTAGATAAATATAAGCATTTTGGTAAAGCTGCACAAGCGTGTTTTATAACACAGCCTACTTTAAGTGCTATGATACAGAAGTTTGAGGATGAAATGGAGGTTAAAATTTTTGACAGAACCACTCATCCTATCAGAACTACAGATATCGGAGCGCAAATTATAGAGCAAGCAAGAGTGGTAGTAGATTCTGTGATGGAACTTAAAAATAAAGCGAGCATTCTAAACAATGTTTTGGCTGGTAAAATTAATTTAGGAATTATTCCTACAGTTTCTAGTTTCATTCTTCCGGTAGAAATTTTTGAGTTTTTATCCAATAATCCAAAAATTGAATTGAATGTGAAAGAAATGACCACGGAAAATGTCATCAAAGCATTAAAGTCAGGAGAGTTAGATGCGGGAATTATTTCTACCCCATACGCAGAGGCGGATGAGTTTTTTGCAGATTTCCTTTTCAATGAAGAATTAATGGTCTATTCTGCACAAAAAATAGCAAAAGATAATGACGATGAGTTTATAATGCCTAGTGACGTAGATGTAAACAAAGTATGGTTATTAGAAGAAGGCAACTGTCTTAGAACGCAGTTTGAGAATATATGCCATCTCAAAGAAAATTCATTAAAGCCTAAAAATCTAGATTTTATGGCTTCTAATATCAATACACTTATTCACATGGTAGATAAAATTGGTGGACTTACCGTTTTGCCAGAATTGGCAGTGTCACAGCTCTCGGATGATCAAAAGGATAAAATACATCATTTCAAAAAACCATTTCCTTATAGAGAAATCAGTTTAATTTATTATAAACCTACCTACAAGCAAAAGATTTTAGATGAATTGGTAGGTTCTATTAGAAAATCAATGGCTAATAAATTGAATTATAACGAACAGCCTCAGGATTTTGTAATGATAAGCCCACAATAATCACAAGCTCTGCTAAATTTGCAGAGCTTTTTTCATAACTATTTTGAAATTAGAAAAATACTCTGTAATTTTGCAACTCAAATTTCAGAGGAAAAATTTGGACTGATTGCAACCTCAATAAAAAATGCTAAAACAGATAATTTCTTTTTAGTTCTTGGTGGCTTTCTTTATCTTTTTTTCTGCTGAATAATATTAATCTTAATTATTGAAAAAAGAAGAATATGCCTTATTTATTCACATCTGAATCCGTTTCAGAAGGACATCCAGACAAAGTAGCAGACCAGATTTCTGATGCGCTAATCGATAATTTTTTAGCTTATGATAAAACGTCTAAAGTAGCCTGCGAAACTTTAGTAACTACTGGTCAAGTGGTTTTGGCAGGTGAAGTAAAGTCAGAAGCTTATCTAGACGTGCAAAGTATTGCTAGAGAAGTAATCAATGGGATTGGTTACACCAAAGGAGAATACATGTTTAATGGCGATTCTTGTGGCGTGATTTCAGCTATCCATGAACAGTCTCCAGATATTAACCAAGGTGTAGACAGAGTTTCTGGTGAAGCAGATTTTGAAACCAAGGCTAATGCACAAGGTGCAGGAGATCAAGGAATGATGTTTGGTTATGCAACCAATGAAACTGATAATTATATGCCACTTGCTTTAGATTTAGCTCATTCTATTCTTAGAGAATTGTCTGCCATCAGAAGAGAAGGTAAAGAAATTACTTATCTTCGCCCAGATGCTAAATCTCAGGTTACTATAGAATATTCTGATGATCATAAACCACAGAGAATTGATGCAATTGTAGTTTCTACTCAGCACGATGATTTTGCAGAAGATGAAGAAATGCTTGCAAAAATCAGAAAAGATATTGTAGAAATTCTTATCCCTAGAGTAGTTGCTCAACAAAAACCAGAAATTCAAGCATTATTTAATGACCAAATTAAATACCATATCAACCCAACTGGTAAATTTGTAATTGGTGGGCCTCATGGTGATACGGGTCTTACAGGAAGAAAAATTATTGTAGATACTTACGGTGGTAAAGGTGCTCACGGTGGTGGTGCTTTCTCAGGTAAAGACCCGTCTAAAGTAGACAGAAGTGCTGCTTATGCTACCAGACATATTGCTAAAAACCTAGTTGCAGCAGGTGTAGCAGATGAAGTTTTGGTGCAAGTTTCTTATGCGATTGGTGTAGCAGAACCTTGTGGTTTATTCATTAACACTTATGGAACTTCTAAAGTACAGATTAATGATGGCGAATTAGCCAAAAAAGTTCAAGAATTATTTGACCTAAGACCTTATGCAATTGAGCAAAATTTGAAATTAAGAAACCCAATTTATCAAGAGACTGCAGCTTACGGACACATGGGAAGAGATTACTATGTAGCAAGTAAAACTTTTAATAAAGGACAAAAGAACGAACTTACTCTAGACAATCTAGAGTTTTTTACTTGGGAAAAACTAGACCGAGTAGAAGATGTGAAAAAAGCTTTTGGATTATAAGAGTTCATTAAATTTATAGCAGATAAACCGTTCATTTATGAGCGGTTTTCTTATTTTTACACAAAAATTTAAGATGAATTTCAAAAAATATATATTATTCTATTTCCTGATTGTGTTTTCTAGTTTTTCTAAAGCTCAGATTACTACACATCCTACCATTTTTGCAGGATATCAATATCAAAATCAAAGTTTCGGAGAGTTGGGAGCAAGATTTATTTTCTTAAAAAAAGATGATGTAATATACAGACTTTCTGGTTCGGCTTTAGTGGGCTCTGTACATCGTAAATTGATGGTTTTGCCAAAAATTCAGGGAGATGTGCTTTTAAATTTCAGTAAAAATGACGACATTAAACATTCTTATTATTTTCTTTTAGGAGCAGAAACTACCAATAAATATATAGCGCCAAAAGCAGGTGTTTCTCTTTTTGGGATTGTAGATTTTACTGGGGGTTATGCCATTAATTATGGTCATCAATTACTTAATGGTAAGGAGCTAAAAGGGCTTAATTTTAATTTTAGCATTAATATTCCATTAGTAGTTTTAGAATAATTAAGAAAATAATATCAGTCATTTTAGTAAATTTCTGAAAATTTGTTTTGATATTGTTACAATTTTTATAAATTTGTCATTAATAACAGTAAACCATATACTATAGATCAAAATTTACTTCATTTAATAAACCACTAAAAACCGAGAAAACTTGCTTAGCTGCTCGTTTTCTATTATAATGAAGTAAAGTTATGGCTACTACACTACTTACAGACAGTTTACTCATTGCTAAATACCAGCAAGGTGACGAAAGCGCCTTATCTGAATTAATTAGGAGAAATAAAAAAGAACTCTATTCATTCATTTTCTATAAAATAATGGATGAAGAATTAGCAAATGACCTCTTCCAAGATACTTTTGTGAAAATCATTATTTCCTTAAAAGAAGGAAGATATAATGATGATGGTAAATTTATACTTTGGGCAAAAAGAATTGCTCATAATCTAATCATTGACCATTTTAGACTAAAGAATAAATACGTAAAAATCTCTGAAACCACCTACGAAAATGATGAATTTTCCATATTCGATTTGTTGAGAGAAACCGAAGAAAACATAGAAGATAGATTGGTCACCAATCAGATTTATGAAGATTTAATGAAGATTACATTGTTTTTACCAGAGAATCAACAAGAAGTGATTAGATTGCGTTTTTTTGATGGGTTAAGTTTCAAAGAAATTGCAGAGCAAACCAATACCAGTATTAATACCACATTAGGTAGAGTGCGCTATGCGCTAATTAATATGAGAAAAATAATGGAGGATCATCAAATAATTTTAACAAGGTAATACAATAAATATTAGGCAGTTTCGTTATGTAAGTAAACAACCAAATTAAGCCTATGAAAAAAAATTACCCTCTTAAAAATCCGATTCTGATGCCCAAAAAATCTACTATTGATTTTTTATTGAGTTTTTCAAAATCCATTGTAGTGATAAAGACAAATCATCAAAGATTTATAGTTTCTAAAAATTAAATTAAAAATTTATTTTACTTAAATTTGTGCCCTATGAAAAACATAAGGCACATTTTTTTTGACCTAGATAATACACTCTGGGACCATCGTAAAAACGCTAAACTTACCCTAGAAAAACTTTTCAAAAAATATCAGATTCAAGAGAAATTTCAAATAAAATTTGAAGATTTTCATGCCAAGTATGATGAAATCAATGAACATCTTTGGGAGCTCATTAGAGACGAAAAAATAAATAAAGAATACCTTAGAAAGCATCGTTTTTATGATACTTTTTTGCATTTTGATGTAGATGATTTTGAACTAGCTCAGATTTTTGAGCATCAGTTTTTAGATGAAATCATTGCTTATAATGAATTAGTGGAAGGAAGTATTGAAATTTTGGAGTATTTAAAATCTAAAAACTATACAATTCATATTATATCAAACGGTTTCCACGAAGTTACTCACCGAAAAATTGACGGTTCTGGCATCAGAAAATATGTAGATACGGTGACTAGTGCAGATGATGTAAATGTGAGAAAACCCAACCTTAGGATTTTTGATTACGCACTTAACCAAGCTAAAGCAGAAAAGTCAGAATCTATTCTCATTGGTGATGATTGGATTGCAGATATCGAAGGCGCTCAGAATTTCGGAATTGAAGTAATTTTCTTTAATGCTTTGCTAGAAAACAAAACTGAAGAAGGCTTGATAATCGTCCAAAAATTAGAAGAAATTAGAAGTTATTTATAAAATTAATCCCTTTCAAAAATTGAGAAAGGGATTTGTTTTTTATAAAATTAATCTAACGCCACCTAAATCTTCTACTCTGTGGCTAAATCTATCGCCAGGTGAAGATATAAACATAAAATTTTTAGGAATATTCCATCGTTTACTGAGTTCATCTACTTTTTCAGGGGTGAATTCACCTTGTTCTATAATGTATTCCATATCAACTTCGGGATAGGCTCTGTCTAGCGCGTCAAAATCTACCAAAAATTGTTCTGTAGGTTTTTGATATTCTTTTAATACTGAAACTATTTTTATTTTGTTGGTAGTTTCATTTTCATGTAAGTACATCATCACCTTGTTCAGAGATGCTATGTCATCACCTTTAGAAAAGAAAACAAATTGTTGTTTGGTTAATTTTTTTATAGAATTATATAAAGATCTTTCGCTCATAACGGTGTGCTTTCTATACTTACCTTGAACAGAATTTAAAACTTTTGCCATAAAAACCATAATGTCTTTTCTCGCCAACATTGCTGAGATAATTAAAATAGAAGGCACAAAATACGTAAGGAAAGTCACTAAATATTTAGGATTAGAAACTATAGTTCCATATATGGCAATAACTACAGCAATTAATGCAATTAAAACAGAAAACGGGCTTGCAATTTCTGGCCTAGGTAATTTGGTTCTTCTTAGTTTTAACAAGATATTACCAACTGCAAAAAACGCCATAACCGTTAAGAATGACAAAGCGTAAACGCCAGCCAATGGCCCTATCTCTCCTTTGGTTACAAATAAAACCGAAATGCATAACAAGAAGAATAAAGCCAATATTCTATAAGTGCTTCCTTTTTTGTTTTCCTTTAAGAAATAGTTTGGGAGAATTCTATCTAGTGTCATTCTTTTAATTAAACCATTTACCCCAACAAAAGAGGTAAGAACCGCGCCGCTGAGAACAGTAACTGCATTTATAGAAATAAGTGTAGCCAAATATTTTCCTCCCGTAAGTTCTGCCATATGAGAAAGAAAAGAATTTTTATATTCGTTTACCTCAGAAAGCGGCATAATCGAAATGGCTAAAATGGCCATCAAAGGATTAAGAACAGAAACAGCAATCCACATATTTTTTAGCGTTTTCGGGAAAACGCCTTTGTCTTGTTCTTCTACAAAATTGGCAGAACTTTCAAATCCAGAAATTCCGAGCATGGCAGCACTGAAGCCCAAGATTAAAGCCTTAAGAATTCCGCCAGATTGTAATGGCATTTTCCAGTTTTGGATAAGAATATCTAAACCATTATTGGCAATAAAGTAAACTGAAAATATGACCAAAACGAGCATTGAAACCATATGAAAAACAAAAATTACCAATGCTACAATGGCACTTTCGGAAATTCCTAAAATGGTAATTCCCAAAAAGAAAAGTAATAAGAAAAAGGTAGCCCAAATTACATTGAAACTTGGGAAAATATGATGCAGATAGTGCATTCCTTCGCTTGCAGAAATTACGGCAGTTGCCATATAAGACAAAATGGTAAGTGTAGCTGCTAGTGCTGCATTACTTTTGGAGGAAGAATTAAGTAGTACATTGTATGCGCCACCATTTAGAGGAAGTGCACCTACTACTTCGCCATAGATTTTTCTAAAAAGAAAGAGCGTTCCCGCTACCATCAAAAGGGCAATCCACGCATATTGACCAGCTACGCCAATCGTAAGTGCAGAAACGTACAGTACAGATGAGGTAATGTCGTTTCCGCAAATGGCAGTAGCATTCCATTCATTTAGTTTTTTGTGTGACATTATTTGTGTTTGTTTTAACACAAATATACAAATTACATTCCTAAACTAAGTCGTACTCTTTTTAAAGTTTCAGCTGCTATTTTTCTGGTTTTTTCTGCACCTTCTTGTAATTTGGCGTCTAGTTCAGAAAGATTGTTCATATAATAATTGAATTTTTCTCTTTCTGTTTTGAAATTTTCTAGAATTAAATTCAATAATTCAGTTTTTGCATGTCCGTAACCGTAATTTCCACCCAAATATTTAGCGCGCATTTCTGCAACTTGGGTTTCATTGGCCAATAAAGAATAAATGGCAAAAACTTTACAAGTATCAGGGTTTTTCGGTTCTTCTAAAGGTGTAGAATCTGTTTCGATAGACATGATTTGTTTTTTCAAAGCTTTGTCTGCCAAGAAAATATTGATAATGTTTCCTCTAGATTTAGACATTTTGTTTCCATCAGTTCCCGGAACGTATTTCGTATCTTTTTGTAATTCAGCTTGTGGAAGCACAAAAACTTCACCCATTTGATTATTAAATCTTGCACCAACATCTCTTGCCATTTCCAAATGCTGCAATTGGTCTTTCCCAACCGGAACTATTTCAGCATCGTACAATAAAATATCTGCCGCCATCAACATAGGATAGGTGAAAAGTCCAGCATTTACATCTTCTAATCGGTCTGCTTTATCCTTGAAAGAATGCGCCAATTGCAATCTAGAATACGGGAAAAAGCAAGACAAATACCAAGAAAGTTCACAAACTTCAGGAATATCAGATTGTCTGTAGAAATAGGTTTTTTCGGTGTCTAAACCACAAGCTAACCAAGCTGCAGCAATTTCGTAAGTGTTTTGTTTTAGTTCTTCAGCATTTTTAATTTGGGTTAAAGAATGCATATTAGCTATAAACAAAAACGATTCGTTTTCAGATTTTTTAGATAATTCTATGGCAGGAATGATGGCTCCCAAAAGATTTCCTAAATGTGGAGTTCCTGTTGCTTGTATTCCGGTGAGGATTCTTGACATTTTTTTATGATTGATAAATGATGGTTGATAATTGATTGTAAAGTGGAGCAAAAATACGGAAAAGAAAAAACTTCAAGAAATTTCTTGAAGTTTAATATTTTTTAAATTTTATATTATGAAATATTTTTTTCCAAGGAAAAAGATAAATAATAAGAAAAATTGATAGAAATTTTATTTGTCTAATGTTTTTTTCTGACCTTCCAGAAATAAAATACTTATCAAAAGTTTCGTCGTATAAAACATTTACTTTGTCAAATTTTTTCTTTGATTTACAATTTCCTATTTCAATATAATAATCTTTATTATTTATGATAACTTTGATTATAGAATTTCTTTTGAATCCACCACAACTAAGATCTAATATTGTTGTAGTAATAAAATTATTATTCTGCTCAATTTTTTTGTGATGAAAGTAGAAATATGAGGAAATTAATACTCCAATAAAAATTAAAGCAATAATGTACAATTGATTTTTGTAGTAATATTTTTCTATCATTTAATCTCCACTTTCTTCCCGCCAAATTTCGGCTCAACTTCCAAAAGAAAATCTATAAAAACTTTAGCTCTGGCAAAATATTCTCTGATTTTTGTTTTAATGCCAAAATATTTATTCACGTCTTTTGCATTGAAACCGTAAGCTTTTATTCCGTAGTGTTGCGCAAGGAAAACTGCTCTTTCGTTGTGAAATTTTTGCGAAATAATGATAAAAGAATTTTGTCCGAAAATTTCTTTGGCTCTAACTACAGAATCTAATGTTCTGAAACCTGCAAAATCCAACACAATTTTATCAGCAGGAATTCCTCTTTTTATCAATTCTGCTTGTATGTCTTCAGGTTCGCTATAATCTTTGATAGAATTATCTCCGCTAATTAAGATGTATTTTATTTTCCCAGATTTGTAGAGTTGTTCTGCGGCATCAATTCGGTTGAAAAAGTAGGCATTTTCTATGCCGTTGCTCAGGAATTTACCAGTTCCTAAAAGTAAACCTATTTTTTTGTTGGGTATTTTTTGGACATCGTACGTGACAAAATCTTTGGTTTCAGTTTCTATTTTATGATTTGCCCACCAAACAAAAAGGACTGAAATTCCGAAGAAAATCAATCCGTAAATGATTATTTTTTTAAGAATTTTCATACTTTAAATATCTAAACCATTAGGAAAAGCTTTTTTTCTAAAAATAAGCAATAATGCTGCCCCTACAGAAATTGCGGCATCTGCAACATTAAAGATATAACTGAAAAATTCAAAATGTCTTCCTAAAGCATTGAATGAGAACAATGGGAAATGAAACATATCTACCACGCAACCTTTCATAAAGTGAGAATAGCCTTCCCCGAAAGGAACCAATTTAGAAACTCCACTGTAGCCAATCCAAGTATTGGTAGATGCATCATAAAAAGAGCCACTATCGAAAATCATTCCGTAAAACATTCCGTCTATCAGATTTCCTATAGCGCCAGCAAAGATAATAGACATTGGGATGATAAGATAATTAGAAGCGCCTTCTTTTAGCCATTTTTTGAAAAGGTAAATCATTCCGCCAATTAAGAAAACTCTTAGAATTACTAATAAATATTTTCCTAAAAGTCCACCAAACTGAATTCCGTAGGCCATGCCAGGGTTTTCTACAAAAGTGATTTTCCACCAATCTAAACCGAAAACATTAATACTTTCATTAATGCTAAAATGCGTTTTTACGTAGATTTTAGAAGCTTGGTCTAGCAATAAAATTAAAAATGTAATAAGAGCTATTTTTTTCAAAACAAAAATTTTAAATTAGTTATTTCTGAGAAAGTTCGTTTAGTCTTTTGCGGTCTTTTTCGTTTAAGTCGTCTATTCCGTTTTTTCCCATTTTACTTAAAAGATGGTCTATTTCTTTTTCCCTTTCTCTCTTTGCTGCATTATACCTATCATCTATGGTATAATTCTTAGTCTTGTCAGTTGAAAACTTTTCTTTGATTGTGTTTCTCATTAGAAATACAATCAACACTAAAATGATTAATCCAATAAAAATAGTATTCATAATGCGATGCAAAAATATAAATAAAAGGTTTATAAAGTGATATTTTTTTCACGATATAAACCTTTAGTATTTTGTGATAAATTTTAAAAAAAATTATCTCTGCATATTTTTAGCTTCTATGCTTAGTGTAGCATGTGGTACAGCCTTTAATCTTTCTTTTGGGATTAATTTTCCAGTTACTCTGCACACACCGTATGTTTTATTTTCAATTCTCATCAGTGCGTGTTTCAGGTCTCTGATGAATTTTTCTTGTCTTCCAGCTAGAATAGCATTTTGCTCTTTGCTTAATGTTTCTGCACCTTCTTCGAAAGCCTTGAAGGTAGGAGAGGTATCATCTGTACCGTTGTTTTGGTTGTTGATAAAACTCTCATTAATCATCGCTAAGTCTTTTTCAGCTTTCTCTATTTTAGCTTGAATTAATGCTTTGAACTCCTTCAGTTCCGCGTCACTGTATCTTACTCTATCTTCTGCCATAATGGTTTTGTTTTTTTGTTAAAAATTGTTTGATGGCTTTTGATTAAAATCGGTTTAATTAAGATTTAAACAAATTTCTAAAATTTCAAATACTTCAAACTTTTTCAACGTTTGCTTTAAAATTCACTTCATCTATTTCGATTTCTTCCGAAATTGGAAGTGAATTTACAAATTCTATTTTATCTGACAATACTTCTGTACAAATATATTGTTCATTGTTAGTAAGTTCTTGCTTGAAAGGGCAATTTTCTTCTAATTTGATTGTAATTCTATCTGTTAAGTCAAAATCTTTATCTTTTCTTAAATTCTGAATTCTATTGATGAATTCTCTTGCAATTCCTTCTGCTTTTAAATCATCTGTAATAGTTAAATCTAATGCTACTGTAGTTTTTCCTTCACTGGTAACGGTCCATCCTGGAATATCTTTCGTGAAAATTTCTACATCTGCTAGGTTGATTTCGTAACCAGAAATCATCATTTTTCCTTCTTTTTCTAAAGCAGCAATTTGCTCCGAAGTCATATTGTTGATTTCACCAGCTACCGTTTTCATATCTTTTCCTAATCTTTGACCTAAAGATTTGAAATTCGGTTTTATCTGTTTTACAATTAAGTGAGAAGCTTCTTCTGCATTGATCAATTGCAATTCTTTTACGTTGACTTCTTGTTTGATGAGTTCTGAAACTGCCAAAATTTGCTCTTCCGTTTTCTTATCCAGAACAGGTATCATCACTTTTTGAAGCGGTTGACGAACCTTCACGTTTTCTTTCTTTCTTAAAGAGAAAACCATAGAAGTGATGGTTTGTGCCAAATGCGTTTTTTCTACCAAATTTTGGTCGATTAAACTTTCATCCACTTTCGGGAAATCTGTTAAATGAACAGATTCTGCGTTATCTTTTCCTGTAACCGCGTTCAAATCTTGGTACAACTGGTCCATAAAAAACGGAGCAATTGGTGCAGAAATTTTCGCCACAGTTTCTAAGCAAGTATATAAAGTTTGGTAAGCCGAAATTTTGTCTTCGCTATAATCGCCTTTCCAGAAACGTCTTCTGCAAAGTCTTACATACCAATTACTTAAGTTGTCGTTCACAAAATTGTTAATCGCTCTTGCTACTTTCGTAGGTTCGTAATCTTCATAAAATTCGGTAACATCTTTCACTAAAAGATTTAATTCAGATAAAATCCATCGGTCGATTTCAGGGCGATTTTCTACTTCTTTTTCAGAATAATTAAATCCATCAACATTCGCATATAAACTGAAGAAAGAATACGTGTTATAAAGCGTTCCGAAGAATTTTCTACGCACTTCGTCTATTCCTTCTAAATCAAATTTCAGATTTTCCCAAGGATTGGCGTTAGAAATCATATACCAACGCGTTGCATCGGGACCATATTTTTGTAAAGTTTCAAAAGGGTCGATTGCGTTTCCGAGACGTTTCGACATTTTTTGTCCGTTTTTGTCAAGAACCAAACCGTTAGAAACCACGTTTTTATAAGCAATAGAATCGAAAACAGTAGTTCCGATTGCATGAAGCGTGTAAAACCAACCTCTGGTTTGGTCAACTCCTTCTGCAATGAAATCTGCTGGGAAAGCTTTTCCGCTGTCAATCATTTCCTTATTTTCGAAAGGATAATGCAATTGTGCATAAGGCATAGAACCAGAATCAAACCAAACATCAATCAAATCAGATTCACGTTTCATAGGTTTTCCAGAATCTGAAACCAAAGTAATGGCATCGACAATATTTTTGTGTAAATCTATTTTTGCATAGTTTTCGGCAGACATATTTCCGATTTCAAAATCTTTGAAAGGATTTTCTGTCATCAAACCAGCTTCGATAGATTTTTGAATTTCGTTCACCAATTCCTCTACAGAACCGATTACTTTTTGCTCCTTCAAATCTTCACTTCTCCAAATTGGCAAAGGAATTCCCCAATATCTTGAACGAGAAAGATTCCAATCGTTTACATTTTCTAACCAATTCGCAAATCTTCCTTCACCAGTTGACTTTGGCTTCCAATTGATGGTTTCGTTCAGTTCTACCAAACGATTTCTCACCGAAGTCATTTTCACGAACCAAGAATCCAAAGGATAGTACAAAACAGGTTTGTCAGTTCTCCAACAGTGTGGGTAACTGTGAACATATTTTTCTACTTTGAAGGCTTTGTTTTCGGTTTTTAGTAAAATCGCGAGTTCTACATCCCAAGATTTTTCAGGCGCAGTTCCTTCGTCATAATATTCGTTTTTAATATATTTTCCGCTAAATAATTCAGGAACGTTTTCACCTTTCAAGAATCTTCCTGTTAAATCTACCAAAGGAACGAGGTTGTCATTTTCATCTTTTACCAACATTGGCGGAATTCCGTTTTCTTGCGCAACTCTGTTATCATCTGCCCCGAAAGTTGGCGCAATGTGTACAATACCAGTTCCGTCTTCCGTGGTTACAAAATCTCCGATAATTACTCGGAACGCTTTTTCAGGATTTTCTGCGGGTAAAAACCAAGGGATTAATTGTTCATAAGTAGTTCCTGCTAAATCTTCGCCGGTAAATTCTGCTAAAATTTGGTAAGGAATGGTTTTACTTTCAGCAGTGTAATTGGCAAAATCTTCATCAGTTCCTTCTGCAAATTTTTTCCCGAATTGTTTTTCCAATAACGGACGAGCCAAAATAATAGTAATAGGCTCAAAAGTATATTGATTGAAGGTTTTCACCAAAACATATTCTATATCTCTACCTACAGCAAGAGCGGTGTTAGAAGGCAATGTCCAAGGAGTAGTCGTCCAAGCCAGAATGCTTAGATTCGAAATTTGAGATTCGAGATTCGAGATTTTCTCTGTTGCTTTTTCAGAAAGTTGTTTTACTGAAAACTGAGCTACAACCGTAGTGTCAGAAACATCACGGTAAGTTCCAGGTTGGTTCAGTTCGTGAGACGAAAGCCCAGTTCCTGCTTTTGGAGAATACGGTTGAATGGTGTAACCTTTGTACAATAAATCTTTGTTGTACAATTGTTTTAGCAACCACCAAACCGTTTCCATATATTTTGGTTCATAGGTAATGTAAGGATTGTCTAAATCTACCCAATATCCAATTTTTTCCGTCAAATCATTCCAAACATCGGTGTAACGCATTACAGCATTTCTACACGCTTGGTTGTATTCTTCTACAGTAATTTTTTTACCGATATCTTCTTTGGTAATTCCGAGTTCTTTTTCTACGCCTAATTCTACAGGCAAACCATGAGTGTCCCAACCTGCTTTTCTGAAAACTTGTTTTCCGTTTTGTGTTTGAAATCTGCAGAAAATATCCTTCAACGCTCTCGCCATTACGTGGTGAATTCCTGGCATTCCGTTGGCAGAAGGCGGTCCTTCGTAAAAAACGTATTCAGGTTTTCCTTCGCGTGTTTCTACGGATTTTTTAAACGTTTCATTGGTTTTCCAAAAATGAGCAACATTGTCTGCTACAGCATTTAGGTTCAGTTGCTTGTATTCTGTGAACTTCTTCATTATATCTCGGTTTCTACTGTTAAATTTTAAGTCTGCGAATATAATGATTTTTCGTGAATTTTTTATTAAGTTTTGTTTAAAATTGTTGGTTTTAAGAGAGTTAAGATTTAATGGGTTTTCTCTTTCTTTTCTTTGAAAAACTTCATCAAAAAGTAGAAAATAAAACCTGCAATCACCGAAAAAAGACTTGCGAAGATTAAACTACCTATGATATATTGCAAGAGATTTTCTTTTACCGTTTCTAGGTTAAATTCTTGTTCTGTTAAAGGTTTTTCTCCACTAATAAAATAAGAGCCAAAAAATAGAGAAGCTGCAATAGTAAAGGGGACGAAAAATGGTAAACTGATGATTTGAGAAAAAATAAAACTCAGAAATTTGTTAAGTTTAAGAATGACGGCAAGTGAAATTACCAACACCGAATGGAATCCCCAAAAAGGAGACAAACCAATAAAAATTCCTAGGGCAATAGAAAAAGCTTTGTTCTTATTACTTCCGTCGGTCTCTAAAATGTTTTCTTTGAAAAATCTCTTAAAACCTTTCCTGCGAAAATATCTGTAGAATATTTTCTGACTTTGGATGGAATTTTGGATGAAGTTTTTCAATGGAACATAATTTTTACAAATTTAATTTATTTTCAAATGAACATTATTTAAATGAAAGTTAATTTGACTTTAATCAAAAAAAATAAGAGAAAAACTTGGTTTAAAAAAAACTTCCTACTTTTGCAAAAATTTTGTGTATGTCAAAAAATTTAGTAATCGTAGAGTCACCAGCAAAAGCGAAGACCATTCAGAAATATTTAGGGAAAGATTTTGAAGTGAAATCCAGTTTCGGACACATCAGAGATTTACCTAAAAAAGGAATGGGAATTGACTTGAAAACCTTCACGCCAGATTACGAAGTTTCTGCCGATAAAAAGAAACTCGTAACAGAATTGAAAGCGGCAGTGAAAAAAGCAGAAACAGTTTGGCTCGCTTCCGATGAAGACCGCGAAGGGGAAGCTATTGCGTGGCATTTGGCAGATGAATTAAAACTAAAAGACGACAACACAAAACGAATTGTTTTCCACGAAATTACCAAAAATGCGATTTTAAAAGCGATTGAAAATCCTAGAAAAATTGATCAAAATCTAGTCAATGCGCAACAAGCAAGAAGAGTTTTAGACAGAATTGTAGGTTTCGAAATGTCGCCAGTTCTTTGGAAAAAAGTAAAAACCGGACTTTCAGCTGGTAGAGTTCAATCAGTTGCAGTGAGATTGGTAGTAGAAAGAGAACAAGAAATTAGAAATTTTAAATCAAGTTCAAGTTATAAAGTTGAAGGCGTTTTCACGAATGCTGAAAAACAAGATATTTCTGCAAAACTAAAGAAAGATTTCACTAAAGAGAAAGAAGCGGAAGCCTTTTTAGAACAATCTCAAAATGTAGAGTTTAAAGTCCTCAATGTAGAAACTAAACCAGGTTCTCGTTCTGCTTCTGCACCTTTCACTACTTCTACTTTGCAACAAGAAGCGAGTAATAGATTGGGTTACAACGTAACATCTACCATGAGAATTGCACAACGTTTGTACGAAGAAGGTTACATTACTTATATGAGAACCGATTCTGTGAATTTGTCTCAAGAAGCGATTAATTCTGCTAAAGATTTTATAGAAAAAGAATTTGGGGCAGTTTATTCTTCGCCAAGAAATTACACAACGAAATCTTCATCTGCACAAGAAGCGCACGAAGCGATTCGTCCGACAGATTTTTCTGTAAAATCGATTGGTGATGCTCAACTCAATAAATTATATCAATTAATATATAAGAGAACTTTGGCGTCTCAAATGGCGAATGCGAAAATTGAAAAAACCGTCATCGAAATCGGAAATTCTGCTTTGCCAAGTCATTTTGAAGCACAAGGTGAAGTAATTGTGTTTGATGGATTTTTAAAAGTTTATGGAATTACAAAAACCGATGAAGATGACGAAGAAAACAACGAAAAATTGCTACCAAAAGTAAAAATCGGTGAAGTTTTAAGCTATAAAAAAATTACTGCCACCGAAAAATTCACCAAACCTGCTGCAAGATATACCGAAGCTGCTTTGGTAAGGAAATTAGAAGAATTAGGAATAGGGCGTCCTTCTACTTATGCTCCTACAATTCAAACGATTCAGAATAGAGAATATGTTGATAAACGCGAGATTCTTCCGCAAGAAAGAGAAATCGTGAAACTTTCTTTAGGGAAATCTGGTGTGAAAAAAGAAGTTTTGACTGAAAAATTTGGTGGTGATAAAAATAAATTTGTTCCTACAGATATTGGTGAAGTGGTGAATGAATTTTTAATCAATAATTTCAATGAAATTTTAGATTACGGTTTCACGGCAAAAGTAGAGCAAGATTTCGACGATATTGCCAATGGTTCAGAAAAATGGAAAGAAACTTTGAAAAGTTTTTATGATAATTTCCACCCAAAAATTGAAGATGTAGAAGAAAATGCAGACAGAGCAACTGGCGAAAGATTGCTAGGAAAAGATCCGAAATCTGGTAAGAATGTGTATGCAAGAATGGGACGTTATGGTGCGATGATACAAATTGGTAAAGCAGATGACGAGCAAAAAACATACGCTTCGATTATGCAAAATCAAAATATCTCTACCATTTCTTTAGACGAAGCTTTAGATTTATTCAAATTGCCTTTTGATTTGAAAGAATTTGACGGGAAACCAGTTTCTGTAGGAGTAGGAAGATTTGGGCCTTACGTAAAATGGGGAGAAGCATTTATTTCTGTAGGAAGAGGAACTGATCCGTTTTCGGTGACGCAAGAAATTGCAGAAAATTTCATCAAAGAAAAAATGGAAGCAGATGCACCAGTTGCTACGTATAAAGGTGAACCTGTAACGAAAGGAACGGGGAGATTTGGGCCTTTTATCAAATATCAATCAATGTTTATCAATGTTCCTAAGAAATATAATTTTGATAATTTATCTCAAAGTGACATCAATGAATTGATAGAAGCGAAGATTGAAAAAGAAGCCAACCGATACATTCAGCAATGGGAAAAAGAAAAAATTTCTATTGAAAACGGAAGATGGGGCGCTTTTATAAGATTTGGGAAAGCAATGCTGAAAATTCCTAAAAAAGAGGACGGAAGTAAATTTGAAAACGAAGAACTTTCTACCATTTCTCTTGATGAGGTGAAAAAATGGATTGTTGCTCAAGATAAAACGGCTTTTGCTGAAAAGAAAAAACCAGCGGTAAAGAAACCAGCAACGAAGAAGAAATAAATTTTTCACGCATTGAGCGCAAAGATTTAGAATAAATATTAATTAAAGCGGACTTTGGTTCGCTTTTTTTAATGGAAAATTATTTGGCTTTAGCCAAAACTTAAATTTTTAGGTGCAGAAGTTATTTTGTAAGTTTGTGGGAAAGGAAAAAATATGAAAATTCTTAAAGGTTGTCTTTCAGTGTTTTTAATTTTTGTTTTAATTATTTCTACAATTATTTCTATTTTCTTTTATAAGAAATCAAAAGCACATCAATTACAATATGATAAGGTAAATATTGTTTTGATGCAGTATGAAAATAAAATGAAAGAAAGAAATGCTATAGTTTTCAGAAATTACTCTGAAAAAGATAGTATATTTATTTTGGCGAAAAAATCTGATTCTATTTTAAAGATTAAAAAAAGTTTAAAAGAACTTTTGTGGAACGAATTTTATTTGAGCAGCAAAACTTATGGAAATAAAAATTTTGAAAAAATTGATGAAGAATTAAAATATTTGAATATTGATTATAATGGGCTGTTAAATGATTATCAATTAGCTTTTACAATTTTCCCAGCTAATTTGGTTAAGAATGAAACTCATAAACGGTTTGATTTTTTTGATGTGAGTTATGCAGGAAATAATGTTGAAAAAATGAAAAAAAGAAAAGAAGTAGAACATTGGGTTGAAACAGGAGAATGGAAAGCCGAAAAAAAATAGATACAACGTTCTAAGAGTTTGGGGCGGGTTTTTATATAAAGAAATTTTCTTTTAGCAGAAGTTATTTTGTAAGTTTGTAAGAAAGGAAAAGCCAATGAAAAAAGTATTCGTTTTCTTTTTATTCGTTTCAAATTTTATTTTTTCGCAGAATTATTTTGAAATTATAGATTTAAAGTCTTTCGAAAAAATTGACAACTATTGTGATTTAATTTCAACGAATAAGAATTTAAAAATAAAAATAATTGAAGGTGAAATTGAAAATCTAAATAAAGAAGTAATTGGAGGTTTCAGCATTTATGTTTATTACGATGAATTGAAGCACAAAAAAAGAATCTTACAACATACTTCGGTTAAATCATCAGAGACTATTGATTGTTACTTTTATAATGATGAAATTGTAAAAGTTATTATTAAGGAAGATAAATTTGAAAACAATGAATTAAAAAACTTGTCAACAGCTCATTATTATTTAAATAAAGGAAGTATTATTAAAACTTTTGGAGAAAATATTTGTAGTGATGCACAGTTGAAAAAGAAAATTGAAGATGTTTTAACTTTTTTAAAATAAATGAAAATATAATCAGAATCAAAACCAATGAACATAGAAGACATAATAATTCCTCCAAAAAAAATAGAAACTCAACCTTGGCAATTGGGTCATGTAATCACGAATGAAATTCCAGAAAATGGTATTTTGTTGGTTTTTTGTAGCGATTACAGAGGCGGAAAAGGAAATGCAGTTGCCAAAAATTTTGATACGGTAAGAGAAGAATTTTATAAACTTTCGAAATTTGATTTTGAAATCCCAATTTGTGATTTGGGAGACATTATTTCTGGAAAATCGCTTCAAGACACCCATTATATTTTACAAGAAATTCTTTCGGCGTGCTTGTATAAAAATACGGTTCCTATTGTTGTTGGCGGCGGAAATGATTTGTCGATTGCGATGATTCATGCGCTTAATTTCCATCAAAAAAACATTAGATATACTCAAATTAATAACAAAATAGAACTTTCTAACGAAGGCGAAGAAATCTCTGAAAAGAACTTTTTGCAGAAAATTTTCAATTCAAAATTATTGAGTTTGAAAGATTATCATCATCTTGGTTATCAAAAACATTTGAACGAAATTGATGCAGTGAAACTGATGAAAAGTGTAGAATTTGATGTGGTGAGATTGGCAGAAATGATGGGAAATACCGATAGAATTGAGCCTTTCTTTAGAAGAGCAGATTTGGTAACGCTCAATTGTGATGCGGTGGAAAGTTTTGCAGAAGCTTTTTCTGTAAATCCTCAAATTAATGGTTTGAACAGAAGGGAAATTTGTGCCGTGATGAAAGAAGTAGGTTTGGGAGAAAATCTGAAAATGGCGGGGATTTTCAACTTTAATGCAGATGCAGAAAATATTCTGAACCATCAGTTGTTGGCTCAAATGATTTGGTATCTTTTGGAAGGAATTGATATCCAAAAAACGCATCCTAAAGAAAGAAAATATGATACTTTTTGGGTGTTGATTGATGATAGAGAATTTGCTTTCAAACGCGATACTTTCACAGGATTATGGTATTTCGGAAGTGACGAAAATATACAAAAATGTGTGCCTTGTTCGCAATATGAATATGATTTGGCGAAGAATGGAGTTTTGAGTGAAAGATTAATTGTGAAGTCGTAAAACTGTAAAATCGTGAAGTTGTAAAATTGTAAAAAATTTTAAGCGATTTTACGACTTTACAAATCAACAACTTTACGAAAAAAAATAAATGAAAATATCTGTAATTGTACCAGTTTATAATGTAGAAAATTACCTAGAGAAATGTCTGAATTCTCTGGTGAATCAAACATTGGAAGAGATTGAAATTCTGGTGATTAATGATGGCAGTACAGATAATTCTCAAAAAATAATTGATGATTTTCAAGAAAAATTTTCTCAAAAAATTAAAGCTTTTTCTAAAGAAAATGGTGGTTTGAGCGATGCTAGAAATTTTGGAATTGATAGAGCTTCTGGCGATTTTCTCGCTTTTGTAGATTCTGATGATTACGTTTCTGAAACTATGTTGCAAGAAATGTATGATTTGGCAATAAAAAATAATGCCGAAATGGTGATTTGCAACCTTCAAAAAGTAGATGAAAAAGGAAATGTGACTCAAACATTGAGACAAATTCCGAATATGCCAGAAAAAATTGATTTGGAGAAAAACTTTTCGGTATTTTCTGATATTTCTTATTTTGCGTGTAATAAAATTTTCAAGCGAGAGCTTTTTGATGGGAAAAGATTTCAGAAAGGAATGCATTTCGAAGATATTGAACTGATTCCACAGATTTTGCTTCAATGTAAGACTATTGCAAAAACAGATGCTTTTCATTATCAGTATTTTGAGCGAAGTCATTCAATCTCAAAATCCCATACAGAGAGAGGTTTAGATATTTTAAAAGCGGTAGAAAATGTGGAGAAATCTTTTGAAAACTCAATTTATTCTTCTAGGCGAAAAGAGTTGAAAGGATTTCAGATTTTAGAAGGAGTTTATACGTTTTTGGCTTATATGGCTTTTGTAAAAGATGAGAGAGTTTTTAATAAAATGAACCTTCAATTAAAGAAATTTATTAAAGAACGAGATATTTCTTTGAAAGAAATCTTTATTTATAAGCGTTTTGGAAGAAATTATCTATTATCTTTGCCTTATAAAAAGATGATTTATTATCTTTTGTGTTTCTTTGGTCTAGAAACGTTAATGAGAAAAATTTTATAAAACACAAATGGTATTTTTACATCCAGTATTTACATTGTTATTTGTATTTATGGCAGTTTCTAGCTATCTGGAGTTGTATGTTCTTAAGAAAAAAACACCTATTTTTCTATTAATATCTGCAGTTTTACTTATTGTTTTTTCAGGATTTAGGTATTTTGTGGGAGCAGATTATCCAATTTATAAGAATTTGTACTCAGGCTTTTCTTTATATACAGAATATTCTGATGTTTGGAAAAAAGCTACATTTCAGCCTACTTCTGAACAGATAGAGTGGATTTATGTTTTATTAAACAAAATTTTGTTTGATATGGGGATGCCATTTTATATGGTAACTTTTATAATGGTATTAATGTCTGTTTCTTTGAAATTTACCACGATTTACCAAAATTTAGCTTTACCTGTTCTTGGAGCAATGATGTACTTTATGCCGTTGTATTTTTTTGAAGATTCGGGGCAGATTCGGCAAGGGATGGGGGTTGCAATTTGCGTTTTTTCATTTAAATATATCAAAGAACGAAATCTACCAATGTTTATTCTGATGATGTATATTGCATTAGGATTTCATAAAACTGCAGTAGTTTTTTTTCCAGCATATTGGATTGTGAGGATTCCTATGAATAGTACTAGGATTTTAGTAGTTATAGTAATTGCTATTTTATTGTCGCCATTTGAGATTTTTAGAATATTTGGAAGTATTGTAGAATCTGTCGGCTCTCAGGATGTATCAGATGGTTATGCAGGTTATGTAGATGATAGTCAGTTTGGTCAGTCAGTAACCTTTGGTTTGAGTGATATCGTTAAAATATTTTTTATTTATGTTATTGTAAGATATGATAAAGATGCATGTAAAGAGGTTTACTATTATGAATACATGAGAAATTTAGCAGTTTTTGGATTGTTTTTGTACTATATTTTTAGAGGGAATAGAATATTTGCGATTAGATTACCTGGGGCATATATGTTTTTTATGAGTGTTTTTGTAGTGCCTAGTATTATTTATGCAGTTAAATTTAAAGTTCAGAAAATACTGTATTCAGGATTTATGTTGTATCTATTTTTGATGTATTTTAACTTTTCTAAAAATAATGGGAGGGCTGGTAATTTTACAGCAGATAGATATAAAAATTATTTATGGCTTAACTAGAATTGTATGGATAAGATAGACCTTTTATTAGAGCAGATAAATTTCCCTATTTTTTATTTAAAAGTGGTTTTGTCTCTTGTTTCATCATTTCTCATTACATGGTATTCAATTCCTACAATTATCAAAATTTCAAGAAGAAAAAACTTAATGGATGAGCCAGGACAAAGGAGTTCTCACGAAAGGAAAATACCGAATCTAGGCGGAGTTGCTATGTTTTTTGCAATTTCTGTTTGTGCGTCTATTTTTGCATATCAATTATTTGATTTGTATAAATTTTTATTTGCTTCATTAGTAATTTTACTTTACGTGGGGGTGATGGATGATATTGTAGTTATGAGAGCTTATAAAAAATTATTAGCACAATTAATAGTTTCTACATTATTAGTCATAGGATCTGATGTTAGAATTCGGAACTTATTTGGGGTTTTTGGGGTGTATGAATTAAACTATTTTCTAAGTGTAATTTTCAGTATTATCACTTTCATTATTTTGGTAAATGCATATAACTTGATTGATGGGATAGATGGCTTGGCAGGGTTTTATGGGGTGATTTGCTTTGCTTTGTTTGGTGTAAGTTATTACAGATTAGGTGAGTATAACTATCCTTTGGTTATACTTTCTACAAGTATTATAGGAGCTGTAGTAGGTTTTTTGTATTATAATCTGTCAGAAAAAAGCAAAAAAATATTTATGGGTGATACTGGCTCTATGCTTTTAGGTTTTTTGCTAACATTTACTGCAATTTGCTTTATGGATATATTTATTGTTAAAAAGGAACAAGGTGCTGTTTTTTATCATTTAAATTCTGCACCTGTCATAGCAGTTGCGGTTATGATTTTACCCATTATAGATACTTTAAATGTTATTATTATTAGACTAGCAGAGAAGAGATCTCCTTTTGATGCGGACAAGAATCATATACATCATAAATTACTAAAGTTAGGACTCACTCACAAGAGAGCGACTTTTTATATTCTAATTTATTATTTATTTATCATAGTTGTTTCCTATGCTTTAAGACATATAGATGTCAATATATTGCTCATTATTATTCTAGTTTTAGGATTTATTGGAGCCTATTTGCCAGATTTTTTTTTAAAAAGAAAAATTAAAATTAAATATTAACTTTGTTAAAGTTTTAAAAAATACAATGAAAAAAACAAATTTTATAGTCTTATTATCATCATTTCTATTATTAGTCTCATGTTTAGGCATTAAGGATGTAAGGTATTTACAACCAAATGAGAATTTACAATTAAATTCTGAAGGGTTAATTCCTTATGAAAACATTCCTAAATACAGAATTACTAAATATGATGTTTTGAAGCTTAATGTAATTACCACCCCAAAAGGAGACGCTGCCCAATTTTATTCAAGTCTTAATGTGCAACAAGGAGCATCTGGAGGTGATTTTTACTTCACAGGATTAAATGTAGATGATGAAGGATTTATTTATGTACTTGGCATGGGGAAAATAAAAGCTGAAGGGAGAACTACTACCGAAATTGCCGCAGAAATTCAACAAAAAGTCAATGAAAATTTCATGCCTGAAAAAGCAGAAGCTAGAGTCTTTTTAGAAGGAATCAGGTATTCTTTTGTGACAGATGTCAATGGAAAGAATTTCACCAAAACGGCTACAAGAAATACATTGAGTATTATGGAGGCCATTGCAGAAAACGGAGGATTAGATAGGCAGATTGACCGAAAAAATATTATAGTGTATAGAAGATTTCCAGAAGGAATAAAAAAAGCACAGATTGATATAACAAGAGAAGATATCCAAAATTCACCCTATTTCTGGGTTCAAAATGGAGATATGTATGTTTTTAATACGAGACCTAGAAGTTTCTATGGCTTTGGAAAAGAGCCCATACAGACTCTTACAACGGGGGTAAGTTTACTTACTACGGTGTTATCTATTTATTTATTATTCACAAGATTTTAAAAAAAATGATTCCAGAAAACAAAACAAGAGAAGCGGCGCAAGAAGAGAAAGAAAAAGTCGGATCATTTGATTTTTTTAATGTTGAGCATTTCATTAAAAGATTAATAAAAAATTGGTATTGGTTTTTGATTCTCGGGGTAGTAGGCTACTCAATCGCATATGTGTACAATAAATATTATGCGCAGAGAGTATATGCGTCTAGTACGGTAATTAGTATCTCAAATAACTCATCTAGTTACTTTACGCCCAGTCAGTCTATTAATTTTATTTGGGGACAAGGTGGGAATACCGAAGGTTTGTTTCTGAAAAAACTTTTGATGTCTCGTTCTCACAACGAATTTCTTTCTCAAGAGTTAGACTTGTTTGTGAATTATAGCACAAAAGGAAGACTTAAAAGCACTTATCTTGATAGAAATGATTCTCCTGTATATTTTGTTATTGATAAGAGTCATTTGCAAGCAGTAAATCTGCCTATAACATTAATCCCGAAATCAGGAGATCGATATGAAATAGTATTGCCAGAAGAGTTTGGTGTAAATATGCTATATGATTATCAGGCAGAATCATTTAAAAGAGTGCCAAAAATTACGAAAGTATCTAACAAAACAATTTCTTTGAATGAATGGTATGTTACTCCATTTTTGAAATTTAAGTTGGTTAAGAACACGCTTCCAAGAGAAGTAGAGGTAGATAATGTAATTGTTAATTTGGCCACCATTGACCAGACAGTAAATGATATTAAGGCTAATCTTTCTGTAGATTTTGATACGGAAATTAGTTCATTTATGATTATTACTAAAAAAGGCTATAACCTTAATAACACCGTAAGTTTTCTTAACCAAAGTGTAGAAGCTTTAATAGAAAAAAGAAAAAAGGATAAATCATTAGTTGATATCAATACAGTTAAATTCATTAAAGATAACCTTAAAAAAGCAAGGATAAAATTAGACTCTAGTTCCGCTGCATTAAATGCGGTAAAAGTCAACGAAAAAATGACAGACGAAAAAGGGAATGTAGAAGGTGTCCTAGAGCAAATTAAATCTTTAGAAGAAAAAAAAGCGGATATAATTACAAAAATAAATGCATTAAACACCATCAGAAATTCAGTAAGCAGAAATATAGATAATCTTATAGATATCAACGCTGCTGGTGTAGAAGATGCTAGTTTTAATACCTCAGTTTCAGAATTAAAAGCGCTGCATAAACAAAGAGCTGAAATGGCAAAAATCTATACGCCAAGGTCAGAGCCTATGCAAGAAATCAATAGATTGATTAGCGAAGCAAAAGTTATGTCTAATAAACATCTCAATAGATATTATGATGTCTATGGTGACCAATTGGCTAAACTGAATACAAAAATTATTAGCTACGAAGAAAGTCTAGGAGATTTACCTTACAAACAACAAAAATACCTAGATGCAGAAAGAGGATATTCTATAAATGCAGCAACCTATAATACCCTTCTATCTAAATTGTCTGAAGCAGAGATGAGGCTAAAAGTGAATATTTCTGATATTTCTGTAATAGATAAAGCTAAAAATCTAGGACAAGGACCTATAGCTCCCAATATTGCATTTACCAGAAACGCTCTAGTAGGAGGATTGTTACTTTTGCCATTTTTAATACTTCTCATCATAGAATTATTAGATAATAAGATTAGAGTAATAAAAGAAGTGGTAAATGCGACAAAATTACCGTTACTAGGTGTTATCGGAAAAAATAATCATGATAATAATCTGACCGTTTTAGAACAACCAAAGTCTTCAGTTTCAGAAGCTTTCAGAGGAGTGCGAGCCAATCTTAGATTCTTGTATAATGAAGATGGTAAGAGCAAAGTTATTTTAGTTACATCATCTATCGGAGGAGAGGGTAAAACTTATGTTTCTATTAACATCGCTTCAGTATTAGGACTTAGTGGTAAAAAAACAATACTCTTAGGAATGGACCTAAGAAAACCAAAGATTTTTGGAGATTTTAATGTGAATAATAAATACGGTATTTCTAATTATCTTACAGGGGAAGTTACCATGGAAGAGATTATTAATAGAACTTCTATTCCACATTTAGATGTAGCTACTTCTGGCCCTATTCCACCCAATCCATCAGAATTATTGATGAGTGATAAAAATAAATTTTTCATAGATGAGTTAAAGAAAATCTATGATTTCGTAATCATAGATTCACCACCAATAGGTTTAGTTGCTGATTCTTTTGAGCTAATGAAATATACAGATGCCAACGTGTATGTAGTAAGACATGAATATACTGAAAAGTATATGCTAAAAATGATTACAGAAAAATATTATACCAAAGAAGTGCAGCATCTAGGGCTAATATACAACGATTTTTCAGTAGACAAAGGCTATGGTTATGGCTACGGATATGGCTACGGTTACGGCTACGGCTACGGCTATGGTTACGGCTATGGTTACTTCGAAGAAGATGCCGGTTATGAAGAGCCTACTTTAATCAAAATTAGAAATAAAATCAAAAAAATTTTCTATAGATAGTTTAAATGCTCCTTCTTATAAAAAGGAGCATTTTTATTTCTTAAACAATAATTAGATTTAAATTTGGTTTTACATTATATTAATTTATTATTTTTTTATGCTTTTTACAAAAATATTTAACTTAACATTAAGATTAGTCTTAATGCAAAAATGTTTTATATTTGCACATTAGTAATTAGCTGAAAGTTATAGATAACATACAGCACCAATGAGGAGAAACATAATAGTAATTTTTGCCATTTTGATGGGTAATCTTTTTGCATATGCACAAAGACACGAAATTGGTATACAGTTAGGTACAAGTAATCTGGTAGGGGATATTGGCAAAACAAAGTATCTTAACCCATTTCCCGATAATTTAGATAATATTTCTAACGAAGGAATACCTTTTTATGCGGCATTAATGTACCGAATGAATTTTAACCCACATCAATCGTTGAGGTTCAGGTTTGCGTACAACCATGTTCAGTTTAATGATAAATATGCTCAGGAGTATTACAGACATAACAGAGGTCTTTCTGGTGGAAACTCTATTTATGAAGTTTCGGCTATTTTTGATTATAATTTCTTGCCAGTCAACGATGAACAAAAAGGAATGCTAAGTCCTTACATTTTTGGAGGAATTTCGGGTATTGTTTTTTCAGGAACAAAAATTACGGCTGTAAATGATTTCAATAGAGATGCTCTGGGAAATGCAATAGCTCCTAGCACAGATGAAGACTTCAATACTGATTTTACTTATGGTAAAAGTGCCAGCAAGTTTTCTCTAGCAATTCCTTTTGGTATTGGATTGAAGTATAAATTTAATTACAATTGGGCCGTTTTCGGTGAATTTATGTTCCGACCTACCTTCACAGATTCAGTAGATTATAGCCAGTTAGAAACCAGTGACGTAGGAATGTCATACAATAAAGACATTTTAGCATCAGCCAATAGTACAAAATCATTATTACAAACAGAGCCTTATCTTACAGTTGCTAAAAATAGAGTAGATGAATATTTAAAAACAAGAGAAGTAGGGAATATAAATTCTAAAGATTGGGTAAATACAATCTCCATTGGGATTTCTTATTCTTTCGGAAGACCTGCTTGTTATTGTGTAGATAAATAAAAAATGGAGCAAAATTTACTAGATATCATTGATAAAAGAAATGTCCCTAAACATATAGCCATAATTATGGATGGGAACGGAAGGTGGGCCAAATCTAGAGGTGAAGAAAGAACCTATGGTCATAAAAATGCAATATCGGCCGTTAGAAATGCAATAGCAGCTTGTGCCAAAGCGGAAGTAGAATATCTTACACTATATACTTTTTCTACAGAAAATTGGAATAGGCCTGAAGATGAAGTAACCACATTAATGACACTTTTGTCTGAAAGCTTAATTAAAGAATCAGATGAACTGATATCAAAAGAAATAAGAATGCACGTAATAGGTGAGATTAATCAGCTTCCTGAACTTGTAAAGGAACAATTGATGAATGTGGTTGATATTACGAAGAATAATTCTAAAACCAATCTGGTATTGGCTCTAAGTTATGGTTCTCAAAAAGAAATTCTAAATGCAGTAAAGGATATTGCTAAAGAAGTAAAAGAAGGAAAAGTAGAATTAGATAGCATTGATGAAAAAATGTTTGAAAACTACCTTTACACTAAAAACATACCTCCTGTAGATCTGCTCATTAGAACAAGCGGAGAAGTAAGAATTAGTAATTTTTTACTTTGGCAAATTGCTTATGCAGAATTACAATTTTTAGATATATATTGGCCAGATTTCACAGAAGAAGATTTATTTCAATGTATACTAAATTATCAAAATAAAGAAAGAAGGTTCGGGAAAACTAGCGAACAAATTATTAATTAAAATAAATTCATAGCAAGAATAATTATACCAATGAGATATATTTTCATCCCAATTTTAATATTTTTTACTTCTGTTAGCATTTCTGCGCAGGTTGCACCCAATCAAGAAACTACTACACAAAATCAACAGTCTAGCTATATCTTAAAAGATATAGTGGTAGATGGAGTTAAAAAATACTCTCCAGCACAAATTTTAAGATTTACTGGCCTTAGCAAAGGAGAAACGGTAGATGTGCCAGGACAAAAAATCAGCAATGCTATCAAAAAATTATGGGAAACAGATTCTTTCTCAGAGGTTGAGGTATATGTAGAAGATATCGACGGACAAAGTGTAGTTCTTAAATTTCACTTACAAGACTTAATGGAGCTAGGTGAAGTAAAATTCACAGGGAAAGGAGTTGGAAAATCAAAAAGTGAAAAACTAGCAAAAGATAACAATCTAAAACCAGGAACCAAGATTACCAATAATCTTATCTCTACCTTGAGCAACAAAATTCCTGATGAATATAGAAAAAAAGGATTTGCAGATGCCAAAATTACAATCAAAGACAAAGTAAATGCTAATGATGCTAATCTTCTAGATTGGACGGTAGAAGTAGATAAAGGGAAAAAAATCAAAATCGCAAACATAGATTTTGAAGGTAACGAGCAAGTTTCTGATAAAAAACTCAAGAAGAAAGGCTTCAAAGATACCAAACAGAAAAGACTAAGCATCTCTGGGGTTTTTAAGCCTTCTAAATTCATTAGAGAAAAATATGATGAAGATAAAGTTAACCTTATCAAATATTACAACTCATTAGGTTTCAGAGATGCTAGAGTTCTCTCTGATTCTGTTTGGAGAAATGATAAAGGTTTTAACATCAATGTAAAACTTAACGAAGGTAAAAAATACTATATCGGTGATATATCTTTCATTGGTAATACATCTTACACTACAGAAGCTTTGCAAAAATTATTAGGGTATAGAAAAGGTGAAATCTATGATGCTGTAGGTTTTAATAAGAAAGTAGGAGAAGATGGTGGTAAGGAAGATGATTCTGATATTAAGTCACTATATCTCAATAATGGGTTCCTTTTTTCTAATGTAACTCCTGTAGAAAAAGCAGTAAGAGGTGATTCTATAGACATAGAAATCAGAATTAAAGAAGGCGAAAAAGCATCTTGGAATAGAGTAACTTGGTCTGGAAATACCACCACTCATGACCATGTTGTATTGCGCTCATTACGCACAAAACCAGGAAATTTATTCTCAAAATTAGATATCAAGAGAACTTATTTTGACCTTGCAGGAATGCAATTTTTTGACCCACAACAAGTTGGGCAAGAAGTACAGCCAAATCCACAAGACAATACAGTAGATATTCATTGGACTCTTGTTGAGAAAGGTTCTTCTCAGGTACAATTACAAGCAGGTTACGGAGGTAATTCATTCATCGGAACTCTTGGTTTGACTTTTAATAACTTCTCACTAAGAAATTTCTTAAAATTCAAAGATTTTAGACCAGTGCCACAAGGTGATGGGCAGACATTGTCTATTCAAGCTCAGGCTGGGCAATATTTTAAAAACTACAGTTTGTCATTTACAGAACCTTGGCTATTTGGTACAAGGCCTACAGCACTTAGTATTGGTCTTAATCATTCTGCTGTAAATTATTCAGACCAATTTGGAGGGTCACAAAAATTAAATATTTTCTCGGCTACCGCAGGTCTTAATAAGCTATTGAATTGGCCAGATAATTATTTCTCTTTATACACAGGAATAGCATTCCAAAGCTATAATTTCAGCAATTATCCTTTCCAATTTGGGTCTACTACAGTTTATGATGGCAATGTTAATAACTTTAGTTTCAATGTAGGGTTAAGTAGAAATTCGGCGGGTTACGACCCTATTTTCCCTACCACAGGGTCAAATGTAGAAGCTTCTATTAAATTTACCCCACCATATTCTTTATTCCAAAAAAAGGACTATACCAACATGTCTGCAGAGGAAAAGTATAAGTGGATGGAATTTTTCAAAATCAAATTAAAAGCAGATTCTTATACCGAAATTTTAGGGAAATTAGTTCTTAGAAGTAGCGCAGAAATGGGCTTCTTACAAGGGTATAAAAAAGAATTAGGAGCGCCACCTTTCGAAAGATTTTATGTAGGAGGTACAGGTTTGTTCGGAGGTAGATTTGATGGTAGAGAACTTATTCCACTTAGAGGTTATGAAAATGCATCTACTGAAGGGGGAACTAATACAGATATTACGCAAACTGGTGGAGGAACTGTTTACAGTAGATATACCGCAGAATTGAGATACCCTATTTCTTTAAACCAAACGGCCAAAATTTTCGCCCTTACTTTTGCAGAAGCAGGTAATGTCTGGAACAATTTTTCATCATTTAATCCGTTTCAGTTAAAAAGATCTGTAGGGGTTGGCGTTAGAGTTTACATGGGGGCATTTGGACTAATTGGTTTCGACTTTGCTTACGGATTTGACAAATATATAGGTGGTAGTGAGCCTTCTGGATGGCAAACTCACTTCTTGATGAACCAATCTCTATAAGATAAAAACAATGAAAACGTTTAAACTTCTCATTTCTTTTTTAATTGTTATATTTGCGAATTCCTATTTCTTTGCACAAAAGATTGGGGTAGTTGATACAAATTATATACTGAGCAAGTTGCCGCAATACACAGAGGCTCAAAATAGATTAGATGCTCAAATTAAAACTTGGGAACAACAACTTCAAAAAATGCAAAGTGAGTACGAAACTAAAAAAGCAACTTTTGATAATGAAAAAGTACTCTTGATTGGAGAACAACTCAAACAAAAAGAGACAGAAGTTAAAAATTTAGAAAAAAATATTCAAAAATTTATCGCTGAAAAATTCAGCGGAGAAGGAGAAATTAATAAGTTTAGAGCCAATCTTGCAAAACCTTTTCAAGACCAAATTTGGAATGCCATCAAAACTATTGTCGATAAAAATACTTTGGGCATAGTTCTTGATAAAAGTAATAACATAAGCGTTGTTTTTTTAGACAAAAAGTATGATTATACTGATAAAGTTTTAGAACTTTTGCTCAAAACGCCATCCAAGGATATAAAGGCTAAAGACAATAAAAATGATGCTAAATCAAAAAATAAAAAATAAGTAAAACAATAAACAATTAAAATTTTTAGGAAAATGAAAAAAATAAGCATTTTATTTGCAGCAGTAGTAATGTTCATGTCGTTCGGAGTTGCAAAAGCACAAAAAATAGCTACAGTCGATGTTGACGCTATTTTAAATATTATGCCAGAAAAAATTAAGGCAGATGAACAATTGAAAGCGTTTTCTACAGCTAAACAAGCTGAATTAGAGAAAGCAGCTACTGCTTTCCAAACTGAAGTTCAAAAATATCAAGAAGGTGCTGCTAAATTAACTCCTCAGCAAAGAGAAGCTAAAGAAGCAGAATTAGGTAAAACTTCGCAACAACTCCAACAAATGCAACAAGCTGCACAAAAAGATTTAGCCGAAAAATCTGATGCTGCTTATGCTCCTATTGACAAAAGAATAAATGATGCCATCACTAGAGCTGCTAAAGCTAATGGTTATGATTTTATTTTTGACTCTGCAACCAGAGGTTTAATCTACAAAGCTGGTCCAGATGCTACACCAGCAGTTAAAAAAGAATTAGGACTTTAATAAATTCTAAAATACCACAAGCCACCTTCCAAGAAGGTGGTTTTTTTGTTTATTTTTGTACCATGTAATGATAAATTAATTATCCAAATTTTAAATTATTTTAAATTCTACAAATGATTAAAGAAATTTCAAGTACCGTTAAAATCAGATTTAGTGATTGTGACCCAATTGGTCATCTCAATAATGTGAAATATTTAGAATATATGCTCAATGCCAGAGAAGATCATGTAGAAGATTTTTACGGATTTACTTATGAGCAATATCTAAAAAAAACAGGTTGCACATGGATTGCCATTCAAAATGAAATAGCTTACCTAAAAGAAGTAAAAGCCAATACCAAAGTAATCATCAGCAGTAAAACCATTGAGATGACAGACAGAGTTTCTAAAGTAGAAATTCTGATGAAGAGCGAAGACCAGAAAACCATCAACGCTGTTCTTTGGATTACTGTAATCTATTTTAATATGAAAACCAGACAATCTGAAGCATTACCAGAAAACGAAAAAGAGTTTTTTGAAAAATATTTAGTAACAGTAGACGAGAAAGAATTCAAAGATAGAGTTCTACATTTCAGAAAACACAACAAAGCAATCAATGGAAACTAAAAAAATACTCGTAACTGGCGGTAATGGTCAGCTCGGACAAAGCATTCAGAAACTTTCAAAAGATTTTCCAGAATTTGAATTCATTTTTACAGATTCAGAAACTTTGGATATTACCAATAAAGAAGATGTTTTTGATTTCTTTTGGAAAAACGAACCCTCTTTTTGTATCAACGCAGCAGCTTACACCGCAGTAGATTTAGCAGAAACAGATGTTGAAAAAGCATATTTAGTTAATGCAAACGGCACCGAGAACCTTGCCGAAGCTTGTAAAGAATACAATGCTCAGTTTATACACGTTTCTACAGATTATGTTTTCGACGGAGAAAACCAATTACCTTACACCGAAGATGATTTTACCAACCCAATCGGAGTTTACGGAGCATCAAAACTCTCAGGCGAAGAACTTGCGCTAGAAGTTAATCCTTGCACCGTTATCCTTAGAACATCTTGGGTATATTCAGAATTTGGAAAAAATTTTGTGAAAACAATGCTCAATCTTTTTGCCATCAAAGAAGAACTTGGGATTGTTGCAGACCAATTCGGGCAACCAACCAATGCCAATGATTTAGCACAAGCCATTATGAAAATCGTAAAATCAGAAAAAATTACCCCAGGAATTTTTAATTTTTCTAATGCAGGTAAAATTTCTTGGTTTGATTTCGCTTCTAAAATCAAGGAATTGTCTCATTCTAATGTAAAACTAAATCCTCTAGAAACTTGGCAATATCCTACACCAGCCAAAAGACCACAAAACAGCACCCTAGATTTAGAAAAAATTCAGAACATCTATCAAGTGCAACCAATAGATTGGCAAGTAAGCCTTGCCAAATGTGTAGAAATTTTAAAAAATGAATAAAGATGATTAAAAAAATTCTATACCTATATATATTATTATATGCTGGTTTCTGTTTTTCACAAACAGTATTTCTCACCGAAGCCAAAAACATTGGCGAAAACAAAGACAAGTTTCTATACGCTTTCTACAAAAAACCAGATTCTACCATTGCCAAATATTTAGGCAAGATAGAAGTTTCTGGATTTTCGAATGACGATGTTGCAATCTTTAATGAAATATATAAAAAAGCCAAAACCATTTCAGCCAATTATTTTTACATAAACACACCAGAAAATATAGAAGGACAAAATAAATTCAATCCCAATTACTACACTATATATATATATGATGTAGAATCCTCCAAAATCAAAAAAGAAGAAAACCAAATTTACTTAATCAATCCAGAAAAAGAAACCGAAATAAGAATCAATAATAAAAAAATAAAACTTCCAGCCAGATCTTATATTAAATATGATTTGTCTAGAGATAATATTACAGATATTTCCGTAGGCAAATTTTTAGGCTCTAGAATCAAGTTGCAATCCAAAGACGGACAAGCAGAACAGTATTTCCAGATTTCAGGAAAAAAATTCTCCGCAAGTTCACCTTCTAATCCTGGTATCAATTTCAAAACAGGAGACTTCATCAGACTAGAAAAATCTTACGCACAATTTTTAATCAGCATTTATCAACCAATAATTATCAACTAAATTAAAAATTTTTATTAGGGCAGCTCATCCGCCCACCGTTCCCGCTTCCCAAATTCCGAGCAAAAACCAGCACCATTTTGGGAGAGCTCCACTCAGGTCGGGCTGCAACTACCCGCTCAAAACAAATTTTCATCACAAAAAGACATAAGCTTTAGTTAAGAAAACATCTTAACTAAATTTTTTTTTATTTCCATTCCAAAGAAATTTCCAAAAACTCCCATAAAAACGCTTGGATTTATAATATGCTTCAACAAAAAAAAAGAAAACCCCAACCCCTAATTTTATTAATATGACAATATAAAAGATTTTTCGGGTGGTATTTTTGAAAAATGTTCAAAAATAAAGGTAAAAAAATACGAAATTTTTCTCTCTAAAAACCAGAGCATTAAGATAAATAAAGAGATAAAACACAAAAAATCTTTCAAAAGATTTGGATTGAAAGGTAAAAAGG
>NZ_BMLV01000003.1:0-300617 GCF_014645495.1 Cloacibacterium rupense
TTTTAAAAGATTTTTGATCAATAATTTCGCTTAAATTAACACTCTTATTTAAAGAATAAATATTTACAGAATTATAAAAACTATAATAATTATTAGCTTTTAATTTTTCTTCTAATTTTGGATGATATTCTATTGCTTTCAATCTAATATAAACCTCTTTTGTTTCTCTATCAACAAAAATTAAACTATCCTTATCTGTTTTACATTCTTGGCATTCTTTTAAATTTTTATGACAAGAAATGAATGTGAATAAAATTAAACTGAATAAAATTAATTTCTTTGAATTTTCCATAATGATGATATTGTTTTTGTTAATGACTGTTTATTGTGGTTTAGATAAAAATTCACGTAAGTCCAACTAGATTGATTTTTAAAACCTTCTTCAATATCAGATAACTTACCATGTGATGTACTTTCTCCATGTTGATCAACAATTCTATATGTAGGATTACAAGGTTGAGTATTATCTATTATTAAGGTTTGTACGTGAAAATCATCTGAATAAGTAGTATAATAAATATGAAATCCTAATTTTTCAGAGATACCTTTTTTAATAAAATTTAATAGTAAACCTTTATTTATACTTAAAGCATCATATGTTAAATCATCTTCAATCTTTTGGATATTAGCATATATTGGTTTAAGAAGTTCATTATCTTTATAAATAACATAATTATGGATATAGCCTTTTTTGCGTATATTTTCAGCTCTATATGTTCCAGATTGCAAACTCTCCAAATTTATTACTGCTGCTTTATCATCATCATATGTATAAAAATCCTTTGCATTGTTTAATAAAGAACCAATATATCTATCCGTTGCAAAGACACAGTAATTTCTCGAATGTCTGTATTCACCCGCATTAGGTTTTGAATTAATCTTAGAAGATACTAGTTTTATCATATCATTTAACCGATTCAAATCTTCCTTCAAAAATACATCTTTTTCTACCACTTTTATATTAAATTTTCCACAGATGCCTTTTCTTTTAGATGTTTTTCCAAGACCGTCATCGTCATCAGATGCAAAAACAGAAATAGTAAATTTAGTTCCTCTCGCCAATGCCTTTGCATCAATTTCCAAGACAAATTCATCTCCATATTCTGCATCTTTTAAATCGTATTTACTTTCTCCTTCTTCGTAATCTGTATTATCACTATCAATAAAGTTTAGTTTTGCAGAAGCGTTGGAACTTTTAAACTCCAAAACCCCATCACCATCTTGTGGTCCAATTGGATCATATCCCATTTTTACCAATAATGGGATTCTTGCTATAGAGTTTTTTGCAATTACAATATTTGCAACTGGGTACTTTCTCGATTGTTCATCATAATCATTTCCTAAACTTAAATATTCCAATTTTGATGCTTGGCAATCATTCAATGAAACAATAGAGTTTTTTGCTTTTTCATCACCATTCGTTTTTACAACAGGTAAAAAATCATATTTACTTCCTATTATTCCTCTCAATCTCTTTGCCTTTTCAATGGACTGCTGTCTTAAGGTATTTATAGTTGGGTTATAATTAAACATAATTTTATATTTTTTTATATTTTTAAAATTCCTCCTCAAAACAGAGGAGGAATTAATTTTTTTGGTTATACTTTTATTGTTTCGTTATACACATTTGTAACCGTCTTCGGCAAAGTAGTTGCTAAGTCGCTTCCTGCCATTTTAGCATCTTCTAGTAATACAAAAGGACATTCAAACACCAATTCTTCTGGGTTTTCACAGTTTGCTACATCTGTTTCCGGGAAGATTGGTAAAGCATCCGTAACTTCTAAACCTGCAGATTTTGCCTGTAAAATGGTAAGAGAGGTAGGGATGGTAGTAATCCAATATTTACCTTGTGGTTTGCCAGTAGGCTCTCTAAGTTCATCTGCTATAGAAAGGAACATAGGATCTCCAATTACCGGTACTTCGCCACCGTTCCAGATTTTGCCGGTTGCCATATAGAAATTTACAGCATCTTCAAAACCTGGCTTTACCGTAACTACTACTCTTGCCATACCTGCTTGTAAGAAATTTCTAAACAATGGATCTAGCTCTTCTGATAAGTACATTTCTTTCCAATGCTTATTTTCTGCCCAGTAATATGGATAGAAGGTATAATCCATCACATTCCACTCAAAGGCTTGTTCTAAGAATTTGGCAAGTGAGGTGTAAGCATCTAAATTCTCGTCTATGGTTACGCTAAAGCTTTCCATCGTCTGGTTATCATCCGTAGAAAGAGCTTTGCCAATGCCATTATAGTCTTGCAGTAAATAAGCAATGCAATTATGTTTTAAGATATTAGATTCCATCTCACGGTAGAATGTGCTTACTTTATCTTTATTCTTTTCTTCTTCCGCTTTAGATGTGGCGTCTGCATCTGCCTGTGCTTGTTTAAAATCTGCGTACTGCTTATCATATTCTTCAATAATGGCGTTGAAGCTATTCCTTTTCCAATTGTTATAATATTCATCACTTCGTTCACAATTTACAACCACCTTTATATTATAATTGGTAATATTATGTCCTCTTACTTTAAACTCTTGAATTCCACTTACATTTAAATTAAATACAGATTGCTCAAAACTGATATTACCATATTCAGATTTACCAATCAAATCTCCTTTCAAATTTGAACAAAACACCTCAGAATAACGAGCTCCATCCCATCCTCCACCTCTATTTCTAGAAGATGTACAGCTAAAAATTGCGCTTTTTCCTATGTAATTCTCTGGTATTGTAATATTGGTAATATCCGGTCCAAAATCATCATTTGTCTGTGGAACACCTGTTGCACCATGTGTTATTTGATTTATAAATGGTAAAAGAGACGCTATTTTCACTTTATAATAATCTGCCCAATACTGTATGGTAGCTTCTTCTGCTGTTGCATCTTTCATTTGCTTAAGTCCTGTAGCTTTTCTTGGGTCTATAGGTGCAGTAAGTAGTGTTTTAACAGACTTAGTAGCCAGTCTGTGCAAACGTGCAGGCTCAGGAATCATAAACTCAAACATGGTACGTTTCCCATAATTAAGAATTTGATTTTTCACTTTTTTATCTACCCATCTGTAAACTCCTGTAATGTGCTGCGGTACTGTATCACTGCCAATTTTACCTCGGTTATCAAATTCATGTACATTGTTCAACTGAACATCGTGTACAATTTTCTGAATTCTTTCTTCAGAAATTTTTGTAACCACACGTTCAAGCGCACGTTCAGTAATCTCTTGTGCTTTTATGGTAGCTTGTCTTGAGCTTTCTCTTTGTGCACTACTGTTAGCGTAGCTTCCACCAATTTCGAATTTCCAAGTTGCTCCATTTGCACTGAATGATGTATGAGCTTCAATATTTTGTTGTCTGTCTAGTTCTCTCGCTATTTCACTCTGCATTTCTGCACGGTTTACTTTGGTAGTATCCGTCATTTTTTCTACTTCCTGAGACTTAGTAGTTGTAGTAGTTGTTTCGGTAAGTGTTCTTTCATAGATAGACTTATGGCGAAGCTCACTTGCCATTACATTTTCTATATTAGAAACTTCACCTGGCACATAGGCATGTACGCTCTGTACTACTTTTAGATAATCTGCCACTCCTAATCTTTTAATTCCAAAATTCTTTGGGTTAAATGCTTTTTTACCTGTGTTGCCTTGTGGTAATACTAATTTTGCAAAATAATAGTCTGCTGTAGGATTGTTTAATTTAAAAGTAAGAGTACCTTCTCTATTATTTTTGAAATAAAATTTTGCGGTAAATTCTGTAAAATCGTATAATTCTGAAATCGTAAACTGATCATTAAAAATATTATTAATCAATAGTTTTACTCCATCTACAGAAAATTCAGTAGGGGTATAGGTAAGAATATTTCCAGATGAATCTTTTACTTCACACTCTACGGCATCTAACTCCCAAGAAGTATCTGGCATTTCTAAAACCAAATCGAAATCATACAAATATCTAAAATCTACTACATTCCATCTCATATTAACTTTCGGAGTTAAAACGGCAGAAAGAGGATTCTGAGCAGTAGCATTTTGAATTCGAACAGAGGCCCCACCAATATTAGCATATTCTTCTTTTTCCACCTCTGTAGTTGTAACAATTTTTGTAGCAAATTCAGAGTTTTGACTATCAATCATTTTAACTAATTCTTCTCGAGTAAAAACTCCGTCAACAGGAAGAATTCTTTCGTCTGGTGATGCTTCGTTATTGAAAAATTGAATATTTTGACTCGAAGGTTCTCCATTATAACTTCCTACAAACTCTCTATTCAGAACATCTGACATTGTTTCAAATGACTTTTGAGAAAGTTTTTCTTTGAGATAATTCGTATCAAAAGCAGAATAACTAAACTGAAAATTTGGCAAAGTAGGATAAGGAACTGCATCTAAAAGTGCTTGTTTTTCTTCTGGTGTCTGTTCTGAAGTGAAAGAATTTCTCACAAGATCCAACTGAGCTTCATAATCATCCTTCAATGGCTTAATACTTGTCTGGTAATCTTCTTGAGCAGTATTTAGTGCAATGCTATAATCTCTCTGGTAATTTTTAGAAATAAGATTAATCTCCGTCTTCAAAGAATCTATTCTTAATTTTTCTGAAATTGCCAACGCTAATTCTTGATTTTTTTTAGCATAATTAGCTAGCTTTTTCTCTGCTGCTACAGAAAGTTTAGTAAAATTAGGGTCTTCTGCAATATAAGAAGTAGAAATTAAACTTTCATTTACAGTAAATACATTAGGGGCATCTTCTGCATCTACACCATCATCTATTATAGTATCTACAAATAATCTTCCTGGCAAAACTACCTTCGCATCTCTAAGTGATGAATGATCTTCATTATTTTGGTGTAAAGAAAAATGAATAGCTTTTATAATTTGCAAAATAGCCTCTTTTACATAAAAATCTTTTTGAGTTAGAACCTGATAAATCAAATTGTCCCATAATTTTGCATAATTAGCAGGAAAAGTATTGCTTTCGGGTAAATAATTCCCAATATTTTCTAATTCATTTTTTGCAATTTTCTCGGCAGCAGGAAAAAAATCTGAAAAATCTGCAACTACTTCACTTTTTGTTTTATAAAAGTAGTTGCTATTTTGAGAATCAATTACTGAAATTTGATTTTCCAAAGCGGAAATTTTTGATCCATTTGAACTATCCCAAATTCCTACTGGAATAACTTCTTCAAAAAGAATGGCTAAATCTTTTGGGAGATGTACAAACCCGAGATTTTTCTCTGGATGCATTTCTGTAAGCTGTGGATTTCTAAGGCTTACAAATCTAAATAATGTTTGTGATGCATTATTTTTACTGTTATTGTTGTTCATATTTTGTTCTGGTAACATTTTTATATTTTTTTAAATTGTTAATAATTTGATTTTTTGAGATGTACTCTTTGTATTTGCGCAAATAAGAGTGTTGTTTTTTAGTTTTTAAGCATAATACATGCTGTTCAATAATTTTAAGTTATTGATTTTCAATTAATTTACTTTTAAATTTTAATTAAAAGCCAACCATTAAGAAAGTTGGTTTAGACTTGACTTGAAGTCTATATCCTGCAATAGCTCATTTAGATATGCAGATAATAATTGTAAAAAACCTACCTTATTATTTTTCAACAACCAAAGAAGATATTTATGGCTATTCACAAAAAGTGGTGACATTTTTGGTGTTCCATCTTCGTTCAATAAAGGCTCTTCTGTTTCTGAATCTGCTACAGGAACTTCTATTCTTTGAAAATTTTCATCTCTTAAAGATGAAGTTTCAATTTCTGAAATCATCCATTCTGGAGTAGGGAGATTAGATGGGATTATATTACCTTCTGAATCTTTAAGTATCTGACTGTACCAAATATATGTTCTTGGTAAATTAAGGTCTATACTTATTTTATTGATCTGGATATATCTATCTAAATCTTGTGATAATAAAGGATGTTTATCTATTTTTATTTCTCCTAAATCTAATTTTGTAGAATTGATAGAATCTAATAATCCTTGTATTGCCGTTGGTATTTGTAAATTTTTCATAATTAAAAAGATTGATAAGTTGATGGAAATTGTATTTTGAAATTTTGTCCTATGGCTGTTCCATATCCGCCATCAGAAGAATAGAAATTAGCATAAAATCTAATGGTATCTCCAATATCATAATTCTGAACCATTGAAGAAACCAATACAACTCCATTAGGAGCTAGCTGGATTATAGTTGTAATACCATCTTTATTAAAAAAAATACATTTAACAACTACTGTCTGATTTCTTGTTTGATTATGATCTTTATTAGTAACTGAATTAATAAATCTATGACCATAATCTCCCCCTACACCTAAAAATGCTTGTGGAGAGTATCCATTAGTTATACCAAAATCTCCATTTGAAAACCCACAATTAAATGAAGCATTCGTATATGAACCAACTAAATACATTTCAAAATTAAATTCATATAAAAAACCATTCTGAAAATTAAACAGTGCATTAGATTTTACTGATTTTTCTAGTGTTGTTTTTCCCGCTTGTTGTAGATTAATGTGGTAAATTTCTGAGCTTGTTACATAATCGGATGAGTTAGTATATTTATCTACAACACTGAAAGATATAGGATTAAAGTTTGATAGATTAAAGTTTTCTTCTACAAAAAATTCTGGACTTGTTAAATTTGTCAAGCCTGTAAATGATGTAATGTATATTTTATAATATCCCTTAGCTTTACCAAAAAAGTTAATTCCTAGGACTAAGATTTGAAAATTTGTTGAAAAAGTCTGAATCGATGAAGCATTTATTAATGTTTCTTCTGGAATTACACTAACTCCATTTTCATCTTTTACTCTAACTAATCTTACAACTGATGCTCCTGTATTAATATATAAGTTTAAACCAATTACTGATACATACTGAGTATAATTATGTGAACTATTAATATTGTTCGGACTTATTAAATCAATTCTAGGCTGTCCTGTACTATAAGTCTCTCCTGTTTTTCTTTGTGCTAATCTCCAAACATCTTTCTCTGCATCTGTCATAGAAGTAACTGCATCTGTGATTAGAGTTTTACTATCAGCAACAGCATCTAATCCGTTTGTATTCTGAACTCTTATCTTTCTAAAATTAGTTACATCTGTATTCTTATTAGGTAAACCTGCTAAAGTGTGAGGATTTCCCAAAGTATTTACAGTCAACGCTGCATTCATCGTATGGTTTCTAGCAGTTGTATTGCTTAAATCAGCATTAAAAAAATTCTTTCCTAAATCTCCTACTGGTAATCTTGCAGAGCCGCCATTTCCGTTTTCTCCTATTACATAAGGATAAGATACAGGATTGCTGGTAATCGTTGGTTTATCCAATTTTGTATTATCTGCATTTACTCTTGCTGTAGTTTCATTTTGTATAGCTTGTAATATGGCAGCTTCTGCTGTTTCATCATTACTTATCCAATCCGCTATTTCCTTTAATGTATCATAAGTTTCAGGTACATTATTTTTTAGATTATTAATTGCATTAGCTATTTTTGCATCTACTTGTTCTTTTGTATTTACTGTTCCTTCTATATTTTCTGTTTCAGTATTTATATCTACCGTCGCTAAATTAGGAGGAATTCCCTCTATTTTTTCTTTGGGAATATTCTCTTCCTTATGCCAATAAGAGTCTTGCCATTCCCAGAAATCTTCTTGTTTGGGCTTGTCTCCGTTTTCGAAGACTTTTTTTAGTTCTTGTTTTGATTTCATAAACGATTGTGTTTGATAATTAAAATATTAGTAAAGAGCATTCCAATTAGTTCCATCAAACCCATAATGTTTGCTGTCTGAGGTATTAAAGAACAAGTCACCTGAGTTGGGTACACTAGGAAAAATTGTTCCTTTAGAAGCATTAATTTCTAATGCCTTTTTATCTTCCCAGCCAAAAGTTCCATCTGGTTTTGCTACAATATTTTTTGTATAAGTACTATCTGCATTAGGCATATATCCAGCTCCAATAATGAATTTACCATTGAATTTCACCCATCTTTCAAAAAAGTCACCAGTAATTAATCCTAAATCCCAAGTATTCATACCATGAGGTGAAGGTGCAGTGTCCCAAAAAGAATTTGGATTAGTTGTATAACCTATCCCAGTAGATGTATTCACTATATTATGAATACATAATTTATTATTAACACTCTGATTTGCTACTTGAGAAGTACTTTGCCCCCCTGCACCAGAACCAATAAAAATGTTATTATTACCTGTTCTTAAACTTATGCCAGAACCATATCCAATACCTATGTTATTAGAACCTGCCTCTATCCTACTTAATGCGCCATTACCAACACCAACATTTCTACTCCCTGAAGTAACATTATGAACAGATGATGTACCAATAGCTACATTATGTTTTGCAGTAATTTCTTTATTTATTGTATTCGTAGAAGGGTCATACCCTCCAGAACCTCCACCTGCTATTATAGTGTTTCCAATACCAGTTGTTAATGTTTTATTAGCTTCATTTCCTATTAATACATTATAATAACCAGTTGTTAAACCACCTCCAGAATTATACCCAAATATAAAATTATTTTGCCCTATATTATTTGTAGGCTCAGTGCCCATAAATAAAGAACTTAAATCTTCTTTTGGTACAATAGGTGTATTTTTAATTTTTAAAGGTTCTTGCGAAACATTATAGTTATTTTCATACTTTAATTGTCCATCAACAAAAATTTTATTCGTATCATCCCAAAGCCCATAATAATTATTAGTCATTGTAGGTTTGTCCAATTTTGTATTGATTAATTGGAGCAATGCAGCTTCAGCGTTGCTGTCGTTGGCTATATAATCTGCAATTTCTTTTAGGGTATCATAAGTTTCGGGGGCATTTGCTTTTAAAGCGTCAATTGCAGAATTTATTTTTGCGTTTACCTGTTGTTTTGTGTCTACATTTCCTAATGTTTCTGTTCCGTTGTTTGTTTTATCAACCGTAGCCAAATTAGACTTTAACAATGATAATTCTTCCAAGGTAACAGGTTCATCTCTGTGGAAGTAGGATTCTATTAAATCCCAGAAGTCTTCTTGTTTGGGTTTGTCTCCGTTTTCGAAGACCTTTTTTAGTTCTTGTTTTGATTTCATTTTTTTTGTTTTTAAGTGTTGATTCTGTTTTCTAAAAGGACAAAAATTTCATTAAAAAATTCTCTATCCACTTTTCTAAAATGCTTGTTTTCATAGCAAATAATTTAGGTTAATAATTCATTTCATAATCCTGAAACCTCAGCTCCATTTCATCAAATTCTTTTGAAAAAAATAGTTCCATATCTTGCAACTCATCTTCTATATGGAGTTCCATTTTTTCTTCTTCGGTTAATGAGGTAATGGCGATTTCCTTTTCCTGAAAAACATCAGGAACGTCTTCAGATGCTTTCATTTTTTTTTGTAATTTTTTAGGTTAAACATTTTTTTAATTTTTCGCGAAAAATTTTGTGACTTTGGTGCATACTTCTTGCTGTTCGAGTCACATTTAAGTGTCGATTTTAATAATAGTAGTCGTAAAAATTTTAGTTAATTATGCGCTTTTCTCTTTCTTTCTAAAGAGTTTTTCTCTAATGAACAAGACGGCATGTTCGAATAAGATTTTTAGAAATTTCTTTTTCATTGTAATTTGTATTTGGTGTTTTGTTTTGATGTTTCAAAGGTAATTTGCAGTGGCGCCAAAACTCGTCGTGTTAAAGTTTATTTTGAAAAAAATTTCATCATTTGTGTTTTTATTTTGTGTTTTTCTCTGAAACAAAGATATACCGAAGATGCGCCAAAACTCGTCGCATTAAATTTTATTTTTAATTAATTTCTGAACTATCTGATTCAGTGTTTCTTTGTTTTCATTCACATAAGAAAGTCCCGCCTGTATCAAAGCATCTAGATTTTCTTGCTTCACATTATCCATTTCTGGTGAAGCATTTTTAAGCGAAGGATTTAGTCTATAATAGTTTTTTTGATTACGGTTTCCCAAAGTTTGAAACATTTGCGAAAGTTGATAATCTACCGTTTCTGCATTAGAAGACATCAAAATATCAATTACCGGACTTATCCATTTTATTTTTCCTGCATTCTCCAGATTTTTGTATGAATATGGTTTGGTCTCAGAGCCAGTTCCTACAGAAACAATCATCATATCATTTACAGAAGGTCTATTGGGTTTAAGATGCGACTTTAATACTTCAGCAAAAGGAATTTTTCTGGCTTCAGCATAGGCACAAAGTGCAGGATTATTAGCAAATAAACCTCCGTCTATCAAACTAAAGTATTGTCCGTAAACCGATTTTATTTTGGCAGGAGAAAAATAAGTAGGCGCTGCCGAAGTTGCCCTACAAATATCTCTTACCAAAAAATTGTTGGTTGGCAATTGTGCATCCCAAGAATTAAAAAGTTGAGCTTTTCTATTTTCAATATCATAAGCAGTAATCAATGAAGGTTTTGCAAAATCTTTCAGTTCCAGATTACCAAAAAAGTCCAGAAGATGTTTTTCCAATTCTTCTTCAGAAATTTTTTCGCTAAAAAGTCCAAAAGGATTCACCAACCCTCCCCAAAAACCTACACTGAAAATATCTTCTCCTTTTTCAGAATAGAGTTCAAATGCTTTTTGGATAGAGAATTTAGCTTTTTTATTTCCATTAGGATAGAGTAAAATAGACGCCAAAATTCCGCCGGTACTACTTCCAGCAATTAGGTCGAAATAATCTCCTAATTTCAAATTGGGATTGTCTTTTTGCTGAAGCTGTTCTTCTATATATTTGAGAATAATACAAGGGATAATTCCTCGTATTCCTCCTCCGTCCAGAGAAAGAATAGTAATTTTTTTGCTCATTGTTTTGTGATTTGATGTTGAGGCAAATGTAGATGCTGGTGACGCCAAAACTCGTCGTAAGAAAATTAATCTTTAGAAAATAACGTAACCGTATTGGTCTCTCTTCATTTTAATAAGGTTGCGCCAAGAGGTTTTTACTAAAGATTTTTCTGTAGGTAAAAATCTGCGCTCAAAATGGGGCAAGTCTTTAAATTTCAACCAATTTCCGCCCCAATCCCAACCGTTTTTGGCAAAGATTTTTACACATTCATACCAATCGGCAATTTTATCGCCGTCCCAATCTTTTTTAGTGTCAAAACTGGCTTCTTTTCCATCTATGATAAGGCAAATATCTACCGCTAACCCATAGTTATGAATACTCTGTCCGGCTTTAGCATTGGTAACTTTTTGTTCTTTGTTTAGTCTGCCTTTGGCGTAGAGCAATTCTTGCTCTTCAAAAGTTCTTATCCCTTGTGTAATTCTTATTTTGGCTCTTCCTTGCAATGCTTGATCGCATTGTTTAATGATTTCGGTAACCTCAGCTCTTACTATAGGATGTAGTTTCGCAATTCTTTGCTGTGTAATTTTGTCCATTTTTTAATATTTTGTTATTGGGATAAAGCTATTTTTTCGCTGCGCCAAAACTCGTCGTATTAAAAAAAGAAATAAAAAAATCCGCCTTTTTCGAGGCGGATGTTATTGAGAAAAAAGTTTTTACAAAAAATAATTTTTTATACTTTCTTGAAGATGAATTTTAATGTCGTCTATAAGACATTGTGGCTCTAGAACTTTTACTTCTTTTCCGTAAGAAAGAATTTCTTGCATAAAATCATAGGTAGGATGAAGACATAACTCAAAAACAACTTTTTCAGGCGTTTCTGACACAAGTTCTTGTGTAGAATGAAGCGGAAAGCTCTTGACGTATTCGGCTTGCTGCTTACTACATTCTAAAACAATTTTTTGAGGTTTTTGTTCTTCTAAATTCATCACTCCAAAAGAGTTTTTAAAATGTTCCTTCACGTCAATTTTATAACGTTCTCTGTAGCTGGCTTTATATACATCTAAATACTTTATTCTGTCTAAACCAAAGGATTTGGTCTTTTTATCTTTAGTATCAACTGCTATGAGATACCATCTGTCTTTAGATTCTTTCAGGGCTAAAGGATGTACTTTTCTTTTGGTGATTTTTTGATTGAGAAAACTGAAATGTTCAAATTCTACTACTTTTTTATTTCTGATAGCAAAAAGTAAATCATAAAAAGAATCTATTCCTCTGGGTTTCCTAGGCTCTAAAAAAACAAAATCTGCAAAATCTGGATAAGCATTAATAGCATTGATAATCTGATAAGATTCTAAAAGCCTTTGGTTGTACTCATCTACTTCCATTATGGGTCTGCTTGCAATAAAATACCGATTATCTCCCTTTTTCTTATTCTGAATAACGAGGTTAAATAAGGAGTTTATATCTTTCAAATCTCTCTGTAAAGTTCTTATAGAATATTGATAAACATTAGCATCTTGAAATTCTCTGCTGTCTAACAAAAATTGCTCTATCTCTTCAAAGGTTGCAGGAGAACGCTCAAGTCTTTTGATAATTAAAGCATAACGTGCCAAAAAGAAGTCTTTTTTCATGGTCTTGAATTGTTGTTTTTTATTAGGACAAAGTTAAAAAGCTAATGCGTCAAAATGTGACGCATTTTACTTAATTTTTCAAAAATATTCTGATCATCTAATTTTTACAATTGAGATTAATTTTGGATAAGGTCAAAAAAATTAAACCTAAAAATCCATTTATAATTATATTTGATTAATGTTTTTAGTTTTTACTATTAAATTTTGTAAATAAGGAAAGGAATGTATAAATTGTAAGTAATTCACAAAATTTAAATACTTCTTTCTCTCTGATTAAGTACATTTTTTAGATTTTTCATATCCTCACTTACTTTTTTATCTAAAATTTTAGCATAATGCTGTGTAGTTTTAATGCTTTTATGACCAAGCATTTTGCTTACGCTTTCAATAGAAACATTGTTGGCAAGCGTTACAGTAGTTGCAAAAGTATGTCTTGCGCAGTGAAAAGTTAGTTTTTTATGTATGCCGCAATTTTCCGCAATAGTTTTTAAATACTCATTTACTTTTTGATTGGTGTAAACTGGAAGTAATTTTCCAGAATTTGAAACAGATGGATGATTTTCATATTTTTTTATGATTTCTTCAGCAATAGGAAGCAAAGGAATATTTGAAGAATTACCTGTCTTTTGGCGGTTGGTGATTATCCAAAGGGTTTTATCAATTCCAATGGAAAGTTGCTCCTTTTTTAGATTGTAAATATCAATGTAAGCAAGACCTGTATAACAACTAAAAATAAACATATCACGAACCAAGTCAATACCTTTTCCTGAAAATTCTTTGTTCATGATTGTATTAATTTCTTCTTCTGTAAGGAAATTAACATTCACCTCTTGAAATCTTCCTTTATAGAACATCACCAAATCTTTTTCAATCCAATTATTTTGATAGCAGATTTTTAAAATCTTACCTAAATTTTTGGTATGTTTTACTGCGGAATTGTTATTGATATTGGATTTTGTGCGCAAGAAAAAATCAAAGTCATTTAGGAAAGACAATTCAAGTTTTTGAATATTAATATCAGATTTTTTATGAAATTTCCACAAAAATTCTTTCAAATGAGCCAAACATGTTTTAAAATTCTTGAGTGTTGCTAGTGCATACTCCTTACCCAAAAGCTTTTCAATTTTGTTATTATGTTCTTCAAAAATTGGAATGAGAAATCTTTCAACTTTATCCTTACCCGTAAGAATATTTTTAATATCATTTGCATCAAAATAATCTCTTGATAAAATGAGGTTTCTTTCGATTTCAAGAATTTTTGAATACAACACATCTAAATATTTATTCAAAGCACGTGCTTCTTCTGAACTTCCTTTTTGACGGCTCTGTATAGAGCACCATTTATCAATAACTACAGTTTTTCCTGTTGAAAACTCTGCTCTTTTACCGTTAACTGTAATTCTTAAATAAATAGGGACTTTAGTTAGTGAAGTTGCTTTGGATTTTTTTGCATAGAATAATATCGAAACTTTTGCATTCATAATGGTAACTTTAAAGGTTAAAATAAATATAAAGGGCCCATTTACACAAGATGTTTAATTTTAAAACAAGCTTGTCTATGGGCTTTTCCAGAGAATTCGGTTACCTACCTATGATTAAAATTTAGAGGTAACCGATTTGGTCACCTTACGAATTGACACATTTTGATATTTTTAGTATCAAATAACAACAAAAAACCCTCAAATCTTACGATTTAAGGGCATTTGCTTGAAATTGAACATTTCAAAGTGGTTTCTCCAGGAATCGAACCAGGGACACACGGATTTTCAGTCCGTTGCTCTACCAACTGAGCTAAGAAACCATTATTGTTTCATCATTGTGTTTTAAGTGGTGCAAAAGTAATCACTTTTTATATACCATGCAACTATTTTTAAATTATTTTTCAGCATTTAACTTAAAGTAGCTGATTTTCAATAGAATTATTTTTCTGTATCTTTCAACTGTTCACTTAATTCTTCTAAGACTGGCCTTATGGTACTTTCCGGAAGATCACTTATTCTAATATACATCAACCCATCTATTGCATCATTAAAATTAGGGTCTACATTGAAGGCTATCACTTTTGCATTTTGTTTGATGTATTTCTTAATCAAAACTGGCAATCTCATCTGAGGCTCAAAATCATCAATCAATTTATCAAATTTATTCAAATCATTATCCAAACCTTCAAAAAATAGACTTTTATCTTTTTCACTAAGCCTTACCTTATAATCATTTTTAGGGTGTACATATTGCGCTACAACAGAATCATAATAGTGAGAACGCATAAATTCAATCATCAAAGATTTAGAAAAATCTGAAAATCTATTACTGATACTTACGCCTCCCATTAGAAACTTATGCTCTGGATTTCTAAGACATACATGCACAATGCCTCTCCACAGCAAAAAAAGCGGCAATGGCTTTTGCTGGTATTCACTAGTAATATAAGCCCTTCCCATCTCTATTACCTTTCTGAAAAACGGACGCAACTCTTGGTCTACTTCGAATAGTGAACTCACGTAAAAGCCATCTATACCATATCTCTTCATGACTTGTGCACCTAGTGCCATTCGGTAAGCTCCTGCAATTTTTTGTGTAGCACTATCCCACAAAATTAAATGATGATAATGCTGATCATATTGATCTAAATCAAACGGAAGATTGGTACCCTCTCCTACTTCTCTGAAGGTTAATTCTCTTTGCCTTCCTATTTCTCTCATGATTGATGGTATGAGTTTGTATTCTGTGAAATACACTTCATAATTACCATTAGCGAAAAGTTGCTTATCTTTAGATTTAAGATTTTCAATATCTTTCAATAAATCTTCTACTGGGGTTTCATCTATGATATTTTGAACAACTTCTTCTTCGTGCTTTAGAGGGAATTTAATGGGCAAATTAGACAATTTAAATAACTCTGTGATAGATTTTCTTCTATCAAAGTAAGACCTCATCATGTAGACCTTTTTTCTTAAAAAATCTCCTAATTCTTTTGCATCATCACAATCTTCTATTATTTTTGAAGAAACTGGCTTACCTATTCTTATCCTCACGGGTTTGTCTCTTTTTTTGAGCATCTCTGAAGGAAGCATTAAGGTTTGTAAATCTGGATGTATTTTAGCAAAACTATAAAACGCTCTAGAATTTTTAGCATGAAAATACATAGGAACTACAGGAACTTTGGCTTTCTTAATTAACTTAAGAGCAGGCAATTCCCAATCTTTATCTAAAACTTCTCCTGTCTCATTATTTTTGTTTGAAACCTCCCCTGCCGGAAAAATGCCTATACAGCCCCCATTCTTGAGATGAGTAAGAGTATCTCTCATTCCCGACAAGCTATTGAATGACTCCTTCCTTCCCTCAAAAGGATTTACTGGAATTACATAATCTTTCATCGGCTCAATTTTTTGTAGCAAAAAATTGCCCATAATTTTAAAATCTGGCCTTATTTCTGAAAGAATTTTGCACATCAAAATACCATCTACAGCACCAAGAGGATGATTGGCCACTAAAATAAATGGTCCTGTCTTGGGAATTTTTGCCAAATCTTCCTCGTAAGCAATATAATTTACCCCCAACTCCTTGAGGAATTGATCGAAAAATACTTTTCCTTCCGTATCTTTTAATTGATCATAAAGCTTATTGACACCATCTAGCTTCACCAATTTCATTATGGTAGCTGCAATGGGTCTTTTGAGAAAACCAAATTTAGAAAGCCCTGTTGCTTTTATAAGGTCTTGTTTAGAAATGAGGCTCATTAGTTTTAATTTGTGACGATTTGTACCGTTTGTTTAGAAATTTGCTCTAGTAGAACTTTTTTATTTTGATAAAATTTAGAAAGTTCATCTAAGTTAGCGTTTCTCACGGTATAAAGCGATACATTTTTTACTAAATCTGTATTGAATTTTTGACTCAACTCTTCATTTACCAAATCTATTTTACCGAATTTATCTTCTAAACATAATGCCAAAGAAATTGCTGAATTTTGCATAAGAGAAACTTTAACTTTGTATTTTGCTAAAAGATTAAAAATCTGACTGATATGATCTTCTGCAATAAATGAAAAATCTCTGGTCGAAATATTCATCAAAACCTGATTTTCTTTTAGAATGTAACTTTCTTCGCTTTGATTTTTATCTGAAATCCCTACCTTAGTACCTGGTTTTACAGGCTCTACAAAAGATTTCACATAAAAAGGAATATTTTTTTGCTTAAGCGGTTGTAATGTTTTTGGGTGAATTACAGATGCCCCATAATATGCCATTTCAATTGCTTCTTCGTAAGAAATATTAGAAAGCAACGTTACATTTTCGAATTTTCTTGGGTCTCCTGTCATTACTCCTGGTACATCTTTCCAAATGGTCATAGCATCTGCATTTAAGCAATACGCAAAAATAGCCGCAGAATAATCTGAACCTTCTCTACCTAGTGTTACGGTAAAATTATTGTCTTCAGAACCTATAAAACCCTGAGTCACATAAGATTGCTCTTTTCCTAATTTAGAAATATTAGCCTCTGTCTCTTTCCAATTTACAACGCCTTCTCTGTAAGAATCATCCGTTTTAATATAATCTCTGGCATCTAACCATGAGTTAGAAAAACCAATATCATTAAGATAATCACTAAGAATTTTAGACGAAATCATCTCGCCACAACTCACCACTTGGTCATAAACAAAGTTATAATTTGGAGATTTATTTCTTCTCAAAAAAGCTTCCAAATCATCAAAAAACAAGGCTACTTCATTAAAAATAGAATGATTTTCTGCAAAAAGCCCCTTGGTAATTTCTAAGTGAGACTGTTTTATCTTCTCTATTTCACTGTGGAAATCCTCTTTCTTAAAGTAATATTCCATTACTTTTTCTAATGCATTGGTTGTCTTGCCCATCGCAGAAACCACTAATAAACATTTCTCGAAACCTTGAGTTTCTAAAACTTTTGCTACATTTTTTACGCTTTCAGCATCTTTTACAGATGCTCCTCCAAATTTAAAAACTTTCATTGTTGTACCTTATAACATTTCAAACCTTCAAATTTATTAAATTATTTTCAAATGATTTTTTTTAAATTTAGTATGAAAATTGCCAGATTTTTACGAAATTTACAACAAACCAAAATAACAAAAAATGTCTGACCAAACATTCCAAACCCTAGGTGAATTTATCATTGACAAACAAGAAGATTTTAAATACTCTACAGGCGAGCTTTCTAGATTAATTAGCGCAATTAGACTAGCTTCTAAAGTAGTAAATAGAGAAGTAAACAAAGCTGGAATTGCCAATATCATTGGGCAAGCCGGAAATCAAAATATACAAGGCGAAGACCAACAAAAACTAGACGTTCTTGCCAATAATATTTTTATAGAAGCACTTTCTCAGAGAGAAGTTGTCTGCGGAATAGCGTCTGAAGAAAGTGATGATTTTATAGAAATTAAAGCAACCAACAACGCTCACCTTAGCAAATATGTAGTTTTGATAGACCCTTTAGACGGCTCTTCTAATATAGATGTCAATGTTTCTGTAGGTACCATTTTTTCTATCTACAGGCGCGTAACAGAACCTGGAACCCCAGTGCAAATGGAAGATTTTTTGCAAAAAGGAATTAAACAAGTAGCCGCAGGTTATGTCGTTTATGGCTCTTCTACCATGATTGTTTATACCACAGGAAATGGCGTAAATGGGTTTACGCTAGACCCTTCAATTGGCACCTATTATCTCTCTCATCCTAATATGAAAATCCCTACTTCGGGAAAAATATATTCTATTAACGAAGGAAACTATATTAAATTCCCACAGGGCGTGAAAGATTACATTAAATATTGTCAATTAGAAGAAGATGACAGACCATACACTTCACGTTACATTGGTTCGTTAGTATCTGACTTTCATAGAAATATGATCAAAGGCGGCATATACATTTACCCATCAACTTCACACTCACCGAAGGGAAAACTAAGATTACTCTACGAGTGTAATCCTATGGCTTTTTTAGCAGAACAAGCCGGCGGAAAATGCAGTGATGGCTACAGAAGAATTCTAGAAATACAGCCTACAGAGTTGCACCAAAGAGTTCCTTTTTTCTGCGGAAGCGCCGCCATGGTTACAAAAGCAGAAGAATTTATGACCAAAGCAGTAAAACCTTAATCATCAAAAAAATAAATTTTTAAAATCGTAAAATCTAAAGAGTTTTTACGATTTTTTTGTAATTTTATTTAAATTTTTTATCCAAATGCCAATAACTCTTTTATCTCTTTCCATAATACATCTCATTATGGTCTTCATTTTCATATTATTACCATCCATATTATGGATTATCGCCTTAATTGATATTTTAAAAAGCAATTTCAAAGAGGCCAATGGTAAAATAATTTGGGTATTGCTAGTTATTTTTTTGCCTATATTAGGCTCAATATTGTATTTTGCAATAGGAAAAAATCAGAAAATCAAATAATATGCGAGCCCATTTCAAAAAATATATTTTACAATTTAAACACGCAAGCGGAACCTCTAGAGGTGTCTTAACTACCAAAGAAACCTACATTCTAGAAGTATCAGAAGAAGGGAAAATAGGGATTGGAGAATGTGCCATTTTCCGAGGGTTAAGCTATGATGACGTACCAGAATATGAAGAAAAACTGAATTGGCTTTGTCAAAATATCAATCAAGATTTTGAAATTTTAAAAAATGAGCTTAGCCATTTTCCCTCCATCATTTTCGGACTAGAACAAGCGTTATTAAATTTAAAAAATGGTTTAGATTTATATTTCCCAAGTGATTTTACAACGGGTAAAGATTCTATTAAAATTAATGGTCTCATTTGGATGGGAACTGTAGAATTTATGCAATCTCAGATTGAAGAAAAACTTGAAAAAGGATTTGATTGCATCAAATTAAAAATAGGAGTAGATTGGAATTCTGAGAAAAAAATCATCAAAAAACTGAGACAAAAATTCCCAGCAGAAAAGCTTGAACTGAGAGTAGATGCCAATGGTGCCTTTAGTTATGAAGAAGCTAAAATCGTATTGCAAGAATTAGCAGAGCTCAAAATTCATTCTATAGAACAACCCATAAAAAAGTCAGAAATACGAAGTCCAAAGTCCGAAGATTCTTTGATGGCAAAATTGTGCGCAGTAACACCCACTCCTATTGCGCTAGACGAAGAATTGATAGGCATCATAGACTACGAAGAAAAGAAAAAACTTTTAGAAACTATAAAACCTCAATATATCATTTTAAAACCTGCACTCGTAGGTGGTTTTTCTGGCTCAGACGACTGGATTTCGATTGCCAAAGAATTGGGAATCAATTGGTGGATTACTTCTGCCTTAGAGAGTAATATAGGACTTAATGCTATTTGCCAATACACTTACACCAAAAAAAATCCTTTACCACAAGGATTAGGAACCGGAGCACTCTTTACCAATAATTTTGAAACAAATCTAAATTTGAAAGGTGATAAAATGTGGATGAATACTAGGTAAAATCTTAAGCTAAAAAATAAAGGTCTTCTTATGCAGAAGACCTTTACAATAGAATCAATCATTTGTGTTTAAGCGCTAAGTTTTCGCGGTTATGTTTTTCTGATACAAATGTATGATTAGTTTTGCCAACAGTCAATTACACTTTTGTGTAGTTTTCTAAATTTTTATCACAAAAAATAAGCACAAACCTTCTTTCGTAGTGCATATTTCATATTTACCGCCTACATCATTCATCCTCTTTTGCATATTCTGCAGACCATATCCTATATTTTTATTTTCTCCTAAACCAACTCCATTGTCAGAAATCTGCATGGTGAAAACTTCATCATGAGTAAGGTTAAATGAAATACTAACTTCACTGGCTTTGCTATGTTTATAAATGTTATTCAAGGATTCTTTGGCACAAAGAAACAGATTTCTTCGCATTTCAGAATTAAGTTTGGCTTCAGGAGAGTTGACATCTCTTTTGACCAAAATCTTAATAGAAGATTTTTTAAAAAAACTTTCGGCATATTGTATTACATATTGCATGAAATTCCCTAAATTATCGTTGGTAGAGTTAAGACTCCAAAGCATTTCACGCATAGAAAGATTCATCTCACCTGCCGTTTTTAGCAATTCATCTACATCATCTTTTATACTTTGGTCATCTACTTTTTGTTTGATAAATTCAGCCTGAAGTTTTAAAGCAGATATACCCGCTCCTAAATCATCATGCATATCATGTGAAATACGTTCTCTTTCTTCCTGAACTTTCATCTGAATTTCTAACTCTTTTTCTAACAACTGATTTCTGTATTGGATATCTTGTAGCAATCTTTCTTTCTGAAATACCAATTGTTTCTTTTTATACACCATGACCACCATCACAATAAATCCTGCAAACATAATAAGAATAATGAGTGCTATTAGAAACATAAATTTTACTTGCTCTGGCAAATGATTCATTTTACTTAAAAGTGATTAAATGTTCTAAGGATATTATAATCTGTACACCTTAAACCTCTGATGTAAAGTAAATATGTGATAATATTCACAACCTGAAAGACATCTATGATAGTAGCCAAAAAGGAACTATCAATTTTATTCAAGTCATACACAGGGTACATTCTAAACAATGCAAATGTACTCCAAAGGAGCAGGGCACAGCTCACCCAAAAAGCTTGTTTATGTATTATATTTTGCTCATCAGCATGATTTACAATATACCAAAACCATTGCAAGGCCAATGCGAGTTGATATACAATTAACACTAAAAAAAGATTAGAAGAGACGACCAGAGAATCTTCCTGAATTTGATAAAAGACAATAAAGACTAATGACAAAAAAACCAATGATACCAATAAAATTCTATTAAACTTATCTTTATAATCATTCAAATAAAAATAGCCAAAGTATAGAATTGTAAAAATAAAAAGTGGAAAATAGAAATAAAATTGATCTATATCAAAATATTTTCTACCCATAATAATCCCTATACTGTCAATCAAAAAAATGATAGTTATATAAAGATAAAAGTGTCTTTGCCTTTTTTTGTACTTTTTCCAAAACAAAAGATATAAAGAATATAACATAGTTATAATGACAACCATATTATAAACATTTGTTAATATACTATTCATTTGTTAATCACAATCAGTTGGACAAAAACTATTAAAATCATCACCTGAAAGACTATTAATATTCTGACCATTTGCACCCACACAGTCTGTAATAAAAGTCATTTGCCCTACATTATCATCCGTAAAACCTGATAATTTATTTAACAGTGAATTTTGCTGATCTTTTGATGTAAAATTAGAAATAGGTTGCCACTGTGCAAGAGTAATTTTGAATTTTCCAATATCTTTTTTGGTAGTCATTCTAGCCTTATACGCTTCTAAATCCGTTCTGGTTATTCTTACAGAAAGCGTATTCCCTTGTGGCCCTTTTACAAAACGGTCAATTTTTGGTTTTATATTGGTTTTATAATCCTCAAACATAATGTTAAAATCTGCTTCCGGTATTTCTAAGGCATCTTTTACAGAAAGTACAGCATAAGCTTTACCAGCAAGAATTTTTCCGCTTTTGTCTATATAAGAGTACAACATGTAGAGTGAACCATCAAATTTTGACAATTCCTTATACTTACCAGGAAATTTAGCACTATTAAATTGCACAAAACTAAAAGATACCCTATCTGCATCTACAGGCAGATTATCAATCATTTTAAGATAATTCTCTTTTGTAATATAAAAAGATTTACCATTCTTTTTGTTTAATTTTTTCAATTCTTGATAAGTTTCTTTATCGAAACTTTGTCTCATGGCAGAGTCTAGCTTTGCTGGCATAGGAATATGTGCTAATGGATCTATTTTTAGACTTGCACTGTCTGCATTTTCAGAAGAAATAATGTTTTGGGTTGAATTAGGATTTTTATTGCAACTTAAAATGGTAAATAATACTGTTGTTGCAACTATTCTAAAAAAAGTAGCTTGTTTTTTCATTTGCGAATTTTTATAGTTAATATTTAATGTTTTTCAAAATATTGATAGCTTCTACTTTATTGCTAACATGCAATTTTCTATAGATATTACCTACATGTTTTTTTACGGTATCTATGGTAATATCTTTTTTATCTGCTATTTCTTTATAAAGTAATCCTTGTGCCAATAATTCTAAAATTTCGTGCTCAGATTTAGATAAATCATTCAAATGATTGTTAATTTCTGATTTCTCTTCTCTGAAATAATTCAAAACTCTTTTGGCCACACCAAAACTCATAGGAGCACCTCCTCTATGTACATCTTTTATAGATGATATAATCTTATCCATGCTCTCCCCTTTTATTAAATAACCAGCTGCCCCAAATTTTAGAGAGTCATAAATATGTTCATCATCTTCAAAACTGGTACACATCATAAACTGAGTATCTTCTAATTGCGATTTTATTTTTGACATTATTTCTATTCCGCTCATGTCTGGCAGTTTAATATCCATCAAAACCACATTGGGCTTCAAGGCAACAAGATGGTTCATAGCTTCATTCCCTGTATAAAATTGCCCTATACAACGCAAACCTGCATCATAGTCAATAATTTTTTTTAAGGCATTATTATAATGCTTCTCATCCTCTACTATTGCTACAGTAATTTCAATCATAAAATATAGTTATCAACAACAAATATCAAAATAAACCAGCCCTCACACAATTACACCTTTGTGTAATCTTGTAAAATTATAAAAAATATTGACAAAATGATAAAAATCTAAAAATAAATGAGTCATATGATTAAATATTTCACAAAACAAAAATAAAAATTGACTACATAATGGTTTATACAGATAAATTATTCACAAAAATATTCTAAAATTCATAAATTTGCATATTACAAGAATTGATTATGGAAGTAGAAGAAAAAAAACCGCTCAATTTTATAGAACAAATCATAGAAAATGACATTGAGAATGGTCTTGATGCAACTAAACTAAGATTCAGATTTCCTCCTGAACCTAATGGCTATTTGCACGTAGGTCATACCAAGGCAATCTGCATCAACTTTGGTTTGGGAGAAAAATACGGAGCTCCGGTAAATTTAAGATTTGATGACACCAATCCTGAAAAAGAAGAACAAGAGTTTGTAGATGCCATCAAAGAAGACATCAAGTGGCTTGGTTTTACTTATGACCAAGAACTTTATGCCTCAGATTACTTCCAGCAATTATATGATTGGGCGGTAGAAATGATTAAACAAGGTAAAGCTTATGTAGATGAGCAACCTTCTGAATTGATTACAGAACAAAGAAAAAACCCTACAGAACCTGGCATAGATTCCCCTTACAGAAATAGACCCATAGAAGAATCTCTAAATTTATTTGAAAAAATGAAAAACGGAGAATTCGAAGAAGGGACAATGTCTCTAAGAGCCAAAATAGACATGACCTCGCCTAATATGAATATGCGTGACCCTGTAATGTATAGAATTCTAAAAAGACCACACCACAGAACTGGCGAAAAATGGAAAATCTATCCTATGTACGATTGGGCTCATGGTGAATCTGACTATTTAGAACAAATTTCGCACTCTTTGTGTTCTCTAGAATTCGAAAACCACAGACCTCTTTACGATTGGTATTTAGACCAAGTTTATGAAGATGGTAAAGTACGCAACAAACAAAGAGAATTTGCCAGAATGAATGTTACTTATATGGTAACTTCTAAACGTAAATTACAAAGATTAGTTGCAGAAAATGTAGTTACAGGTTGGGATGACCCTAGAATGCCTACCATCTCTGGTATGAGAAGATTAGGTTACACCCCGAAATCTATCAGAGAATTTATAGACAGAGTTGGGGTAGCAAAACGCGAAAACCTCATCAATATACAATTATTAGAATTCTGTGTAAGAGAAGACCTTAACAAGATTGCTACCAGAGTAATGTCTGTAGTAAATCCTGTAAAATTGGTCATAGAAAATTACCCAGAAGGAAAAGAAGAATGGCTAGAAACCGAAAACAATCCTGAAGACGAAAACGCTGGAACCAGACAAGTGCCTTTTTCTAAAGAACTCTACATAGAAAGAGAAGATTTTATGGAAGAAGCTCCAAAAAAATTCTTCAGACTAACGATTGGAGGTGAAGTTCGTCTAAAATCTGCTTACATCATCAAAGCTACAAGAGTAGAAAAAGACGAAAACGGCGAAATAACGACCATCTATGCAACTTACGACGAAGATTCTAAATCTGGAAGTGGCACAGAAGCCAGCATGAGAAAAGTAAAAGGAACACTGCATTGGGTTTCTGCAAAGCACGCTTTACCAATTGAGATAAGAGTATATGACAGACTTTTCACAAACGAACAACCAGACGCTGAAAAAGAAACAGATTTTATGGAATTTGTAAACAAAGATTCCTTAAAAGTAATTGAAGGATATGCAGAACCGAGTCTTAAAAATGCAAAAGTAGAAGACCATTATCAGTTCCAAAGAATTGGGTATTTTACACTAGACAAAGATTCTACTGATGAAAAACTGGTTTTTAATAGAACTGTAACGCTGAAAGATAGTTTCAAACTAGAACAATAAAATTAAAAAAAGCTTCATCTTTGGGTGAAGCTTTTTCTTATCAATTAATTTCTATTTTTCAATAAAATCCAACCTTTGTAGGTTCTTCCATCTGCTGCTTTTATGACGTACCAATAAGAATCTGTACCTAAATTCCTAGAATTGAATTGACCGTCCCAAACAAATTCTGTATTGCTAATCTGCTGATACACCAGATTTCCGTATCTATCAAATATTTGTAAAGTAGAATTCTCTGGAAAAACATCTAGACCACTTAGTTTCCAATAATCATTTAAACCATCTCCGTTGGGCGTAAATGCATTAATTATCGTAAAAATTCTGCCCAATCTCATATCTCCGTGACAATCAGAATCAGAATATTTTACATAAAAAGTGTAATCACCCGGCTGTAAATTGGTAAATACATTACTGTCTTGCCAAGTAATCAAATCCTTAGAATAGACTATTTTTCTACCTGAAGTTCCAGTAGCTGTTATGGTATAATAATCATTTTCCCCAGATAATTTTGTAATTTCTGGCGTATCTATATTGATGACTTTAAAACTTGTAGTATAAGTACAGTTAGATGAATTGGTAAGTGTCAGTTGATACGTGCCTATCTTTTTAACTCCTGTTAAAAAATTCTGACCAGCCCCTTCCGAAATTGTACCATCTGGGTATTCCCATTTATAGTAAATTACATTTAAGCCTGTAAAATCTGGACGAATATTTAACCCTATCAAGTCATTTTTACAGTAATAAAAATCATTAATGGTAATGATAGGCGTTTTGTTAAATTTCAGAACATTTATGGTATAAAAATTAGGACAAAAACCTGCTTGAGAAACCTTAACATACAACGTAGAAATTCCCTTGGCTTCATCAAAAAGATAAGCGGAAGGATTCTGAATTGGGTTCTGAGCGTCTATCATATTTTGTCTTGTTTCAAAATACTCATACGTATAAGATGTTCCAAAATTCGCTTCAAAAGTAGTTAAATCTATAATTTCTTTACCATCATTGCCTTCATCACAAATATTACCAATAGTAAACTGATTCGGGTTGATAGAAAGCTGAGTCCCATTCACAAAATTAATTTCAGCACTACTACCACAATCTTTCAAATTTTCTACATATACCCAAATTTTAGAGGTATAAGGATTCAGAATAAAATTGCTCGGATTAGGTATTTCTTTACCAGGAGCCCCTATATCTAATGGATTGAGATAAAAAGTATACACATTTTCATCACTTGGCGTTTGCACCATTTGGTCTTTGTAGTCTAAAAGATTGACATCATAAAAACCATCTACATTATTATCACAAATCTGAATGACAGAATTTCTAGCCTTTACAGGGAAATAAGACAACAAATTAATAGGCGCTACAGAATAGCAACCATAAGTTCTAGATTGAAATCTGGCATAAACAAAGACATTAGCCGCGGAAGTAACGAAAGGAGATGCAATTCTACCCACCGAAGTTCCGTTATTAGCATCAGCCTCAGTGACATAATAAGTAATTACCAAATCCGAAAGCTGAACTTTATTGTTACTTTGATCAAAAATCTGTGCAGTGGTCTGAGATAAATCAAATGACTCCCCAAAGTTCAAATCCTTGTCGCAAATTTTAAGCACTGCATTATGATTAAGATAAATTGGCGGATAAAATTCTATTCCGAAATTAATTCTAGAAACAGAAAAACAACCAGAATTTCTAAATTTTGCCATTACATAGACTACACTTCCGTTTCCTACGTTCACATTCGCTGGGTCTGAATACGGGTTAGAAAAAGAATTATTGGCAGGATTGTAATTTTGGTAATAAGTAAAAACCAAGTTCTCATTATTGATATTAATTTGAGACTCATAAACTCTTACATCCATATTTTCTTTTCCATCTGCATTGTTATCACATATATTTTTAATAACAGCATTTACTTCGGGAGCTATTTTTGGAGTATTAACCAAATTAAAAGAAACCGGGAAAATGATAAAACAACTCTGATAAATCACTCTAGCGTAGAGTGTAACATTACCATTAACCGTAGCAGAAGTAATATCAGTTCCCGTCACATTTGCCTGAGCCGCTGCATTGGTATCAAAAAACAAAACTTGCGTACCTGATTGATTGTTAATTTGACGGGCATAATTATTTAGCGAAACAGTTTCCGTTCCATCATTCAAATGATCACAAATACTAAATCGGTCAATATTTTTAACCAAATGAATCAAATAAACATTTATAGGCTTTATAGAATAACAATCTATTCCTTTATCAAATCTTGCATAAAATATTTTGGTCACAAAATCCCCATTATCTGTAATTAATTGATTGGCAGGAATTATTTTTGCAGGATCATTATCTACTGCATCTTGATAACTGCCAAAATAAATAGGGCCTGTAACCGAACCGTCTAGTGGCTCTACCAACATTCCGGTAGTCAATGTATCTAAATTTACAGGAATATCTTGAGTCCCATCAAAACAAATGTAAGTATTAGAACTATTGAGCTTGATGACCCCAAAAATGACATTCATATTAATCTCTGCAATAGAAAAACAACCACTAGGGTACTCTGCTCTTGCATAAACTTTATAAGTCCCTGCCACAATATTCGTAAGCCCTGGATTAGAAGGCAAGGCATTAAAAGCTGCGGAATATGAATTAAATACACGAATAAGTGAAACACCAGTATCTGTAGTAATTTTGTCTTTAACCAAAGCTTCCCAATCATAATTTTCTATTCCATCATCATTAGAATCACAAACATTGACATCTATACTTACGGGTGAAGTAACGATTGGCGTAGGATTAAAATTAATGGTCACAGGCCCCAAAACATTTACACAATTTTGATAGGCTAACCTTACATACAATTGAGTTCCATTTACCAAGTTAATGGTAGTAATTTGATTGACATTATTAAGCGCATCGTCATAACTAAGAAAATATGCAATGGTACCTTGGTAATTATTACCTACTAATTTTGTATTGAATTTATTGAGCTCAAAATCATTTTCTACCCCATCATTCAGCATATCACATACATTCAATCTATTGGTAAGGATATTTTCTGAGTAAAACCTGAGCAAAAGCTTAGTGGTTTTTTTGCAATCAGGCAAATTCTTATTAGAAACCGTAACATTAAAAGTTCTATCTGCACCGATGGTAAAAGGGATATTCTCATCTACCAACTGACCCGTAACAGCATCTCTAAATTCAAAATTAAAATTAGAAATATCATTAGTGGTCAAAAATTGTCGATAATCTGCCAGAATAATATTATCTGTAACATTGCAAATAATTTTAGTAAATGCCTGCACTGTAGGATAATCTACAGTAAACTTCAGATTGATATCATCTGTATACGTGGTAGTCTCTCCATTACAAGTAGTGTAGATAATATCGACTTTATAATTTTCTTCTTTCTGCGGACATACCATCTGGTCTTTAGCTCTTCCTATTACATTACCTGCGGCATCATACCAAACAAAATTAGGAACTAGAAGACCACCATCAGGTGAAAAAACCCACGCCTCGTTTTGTGCCGCCCATATTCCTGTATTTCTTCCCGGAGCAGAAATCCCAAGATTTCCGGTGGCATCATTAATCCCAATCAAAGAATTTCTAAATTTTGCCAAACTACACGGCACTTCTTTATTCTCTACAAAAACTTCTATCGTATTACTTCCTTCCGAAAGCGCAATCTGCGAAGTAGAACTCTGTGTATCGCAACCAGATAATTTACCTTTATAAAAATTTACTATAAATTTTCTAAAAGGAGCCACACCAATCACAGAATAATTAATCTCTGAATCATCCGTCACAGAAAAATACATATCATGAAGTACTCCAAAAATAGATTCTTTAGGCAGATTTTGATTCGGTAATGAGTCAGAAAAATTAGGAGCATTGGCTTGATTGGCTTGATTCACATCAAAACTGATCATTCCATTAGAGCCTATCAACAATTTTCGGTAAGATTTACCATAAAAACAAAAACTGAAAGGCAAATCAATTTCTCCAGTAAAAACATCATCCAAATTATCTTTAATGACTGTTTTATTGGGCACAGAATATGGCGCGTAAGGAGCTGAAGTGACACGATAAGAATCCGTCAATCTAAACTGAGGATAGTTGGCCGTTAATTGCACACAATTCCCATTTACGAAGTGATAACTGCAACTTATGGTAGGATTTTGATTTCCTTGAGCATCAGATATAAAAAAATCTGATTGGCTTTGAGACTTAAAAAAACCAATGGTTAAAAGCAAAAGAGCTAATATTTGAAAAAAAATATTTCTAAATCTCATTAATAATTCTTTATCATTCAAAATTATTAATTATAAACGATAAATGATTTAATTTATTCAAAAAAATAACCGAGATTGCTCTCGGTTATTAATTATCTTTTTTCGTAATATCTGGCTCCTACCAAAACTGGACTTTCTTTTTCTATTTTCACAAGCCCGAAACCTTTCCAATCAGGATTTACAGATTGATCTAATTGTTTGCGGTGAAGCTTTTCATACGTATCAAAATCTATAGATTTTCTTGTATTCAGCTCTTCAAAAAGATTCCATTTTTCTACCACACTTTTCCAATTATCTCCTATTTTTCCGGCAAAAACTTTAGATTTACTTCCGCTTCCATAGGCCAAAAACCCAACTTCCTTGCCTGCTAAATCTTCTCCATTTGTGTAAGAAACTTGCAATGCCGAAAGCAATGCCATAAAAATAGAAGCCGTATATAAATTCCCTATTTCTGAACTTGCACGTTGTGTAATTTCTATTTTCTCTGCCACCAGATTTTTATATTCTTCGGTTTGTGCAATGGCTTTTATATCATCTGAAGTTGCGGTATTCATTCCGTTTTCAATCCCGAAAATTTCGGTAAACAATCTCTTTCCGTGGAATGCATAAGGCAAATGGAAGATCAAGAATCTCCAATTTTCATATGGTTTTACTTTTCCGCTTTCTTCTTGGTAATGGGCATATGCTTCTCTTATTCTATCTTGGTAACATTGGTTAGAATATTGCCCTTCAAAAACAGGCTCATCTGTGAAAATTTCTACTTTGTCTGCAAAAGTTTCTGGCAAACCTTGTATCAAATTTTTGGTAGTAGGTCTTCTAGGTTTAAAGAAATCAAAAACACTATCTGTAGCTACCCCAAACTGATTTTCGATTTCTAAAAGCGTGGGATTATCAGAGATTAAAACCGCTACAGCTCCACCACCCTGAGTATATTCGCCAGTAGAAGCCAGTTCGTATTTTGCATAATCACTTGCAATAACCACCGCTTTTTTTCCAGGATTTGCTCTCACAAAATCTAAGCAATTGTGTAGAGCATCAACTGCTCCTACACACGCAAAAGTCATATCTACTACATCACAATTTTTGAAACTTCTCTCCCCGAATTCATTCGCCAAAGCACCTTCTACCATTTGCATAGCATAAGTAGCTGTAGGTTTGGCAGCATCTACCGCACTTTCTGTCCCTAGGTAAATTCTAGAAATTTCTTTAGGATTTATGTTATAATCTTTGATGAGTTTTAGTAACGCTTCCGCTGCGAAAGTGGCTGCATCTTCGTGCACATCTGGGAAAGCCATTTTCTTCAATCCCAACCCTTTTTCTAGTTTTGCAGGCTCTATACCACGCTTTTCTGCTAAATCTTTTATTTCTAAGTACAATGTAGGTACAAAAAAACTTGCCGCTTCAATTCCGATTTTCATTGATAAAATTTTAATATGGTTTAGAAGATTAAGCCTAGTCTATAGACAGATTAATCTCATTCATTAAAAAACTGTACGAATTTAACGAGTTGAAAATTCATAACAAAAAAATTAGCTTATGAATTTTATCTTTTTTCTTAAAAAACTAAAAAACCTCTCAAAAATGAGAGGTTAGTAATTAATTCTTATAAGCTTCCAGAGTGGTATTAAGCAATTCTACTTGCTTGTTTACACTTTGATTGTTAGGGTTTTCTCTGAAGAGTTTCATTTTTCTTTCGAGACCTTTTTTTAGAATATCGCTAATCATCATTTTGGCTTGTGCATTGTCACCAATCTGAGATTTTACTTGTTTCAAAATACCAGTAAGTTTTTCTACCGCTTTGGTATTATCAGAATCCATAATCCAATTAAAACCTTCTTCTGCTGGTTGTGCCAAAGCTGGATTTTGGAACCCTATAAACGGATAAAAAGCAACCGTTTGCGCTATACTTGGCATCTGAGATGTGATTTTATTTTTTACGATAATCGGTAATAACTTGTTCATTACCTCTTCATTGGCATTTTCTAAATCGATTTTATCTAAAAGCGTAGTCACTTTTTCAGGATTTATTTCTGCAATACCAGCTATCGCATTTCCCTTCACCGAATTAGAAACTGAACTCAAACTTTTCTCAAATAATGAGGCATATTTAGGATTTTTAGTTTTAGCCAAAACTCCTATTGCAGTTCCTTGAACCAATGTTTTCGGGTCGTTTTGAGCTAGTTTTTCTATATCTACTAAAAAATCTTTAGCATCTTCTGGCATAGATTCTAATGCTAAGATCCTATTTCTAAAGAATGGATCTTTTAATGCTGCAGAAATGGTTTTATTGGCAAAAGGATTTTTACCTACACTCTCTTTAGACTCTTCAATCGCATTGTATTTGCCGTAAAATTCCTTAGAATTGCTATATTGAAGATACAATTGCTCAGGCGTTTTGTCTTGTTTAATATCGCAAAGCAAAACTCCGTCTGCATTGGCATTAATCAGTTCTGGATTTTTAGAAGCGTCAAAAACGAAATTATTTTTAGAAGTTGCCGTTACCCAAACATTTTTTCTAGACATTTTACCATTTTCTAAAACATCTATCGCCAAAGGAAATTCAAATTTTTGGTCTTGAGTTTGAGCTACAGAAACAGTCACTTGTTTTTTCATAGCATCATAGGTAGAAGAAACTTCTAACTTAGGATAACCACTACCAAAATACCACTGATTAAAGAACCAATTAAGGTCTTTACCCGAAACTTTTTCTAAAGAAAGTCTTAGTTGGTGCGCTTCACCAGTTCCATATTCATTGGTTTTAAGATAGTCTGTAAGCCCAGCAAAAAAGGCATCGTCACCTAAATAATTTCTGAGCATATGCAGAATAGCGCCTCCCTTGTTGTAAGAAACCCCATCAAACATATCTTCTCTGCTATGGTAATTAAATCTTACCAAATCTTTAGAAATATTTTTAGGATCTGCTTTGAAACCTTTAATATCTTTCATCAAATGATAATCTGCTGCATCTTTACCATATTTAAATTCATTCCAAAGGTATTCTGAATAATTGGCAAAACTTTCGTTAACGGTAAGGTTGCTCCAGCTTTCTGTAGTAACCAAATCCCCAAACCAATGGTGGAATAATTCGTGAGCAATTACATCTTCCCATTTATTTTCATCGATTAAATCTCCTGGTTTCTGCTGAGCAGATTCCTGATGCAAAACCGCAGTAGTATTTTCCATAGCTCCAGAAACATAATCTCTCGCTGTCATCTGAGCATATTTTTGCCAAGGATAATCGTAATTTAATTTTTTAGAGAAAAACTCCATCATCTCTGGAGTATTCCCGAAAATCTGCTTCGCAAAAGCCTCATAATCTTTTTCTACGTAATAATCTACGTCTATATTTCTCCATTTATCTTTGATAACAGCATAATCACCAACTCCCATAAAAAATAAATAAGGAGCGTGTTTTTTATCCATTACCCAATGGTCTGTTCTTAAACTTTCTCCTAAATTTTGAGAACTTTTCAACAAACCGTTAGAAAGCGTAACATATTGCTTAGGAACCGTAATGTATATCTCTTGCGTTGTTTTTTGGTTGGGTTTATCGATAGTTGGGAACCAACAAGAAGAAGATTCTGTTTCTCCTTGAGTCCAGATTTGTGTAGGTTTATTGGGGTCTTTTCCTTGCGCGTTGATGAAGTAGAGCCCTTTAGCATCATTAATAGCGGCACTACCCTCTTGTTTTACTTCATTAGGTCTTGCCACATATTTGATATAAACGGTGTAATCTTGATTTTTTTGGTAGGTTTTATCCAAAGAAATTTTAAGAATATCATCTTTATATGTATATTTCAAAGGAGTTCTAGCTCCGTTTTTTTCTAATGCTACATCACTAATTATCATTGCTTTAGCATCCAATTCTAGTTCATTAGAAGCGTAAAAATAGGGCGAAGCAGTAATCCAAGCTTCTCCGTTCATTTGTTCTTTTTCAAAATTGAAATTCACACGCAATTTGGTGTGTTTCAACTCTGTAACTTTAGTATGAGTAGCTCTGTAAACTCCGGTTCTACCAGAAGTCTCGGTTTGAGCAAATGCAGTATTTTTGTTAAAAAAAAGGCCTAAAAATAAGGCGGCAATGATTAGTTTTTTCATTATTTATTTAAGTAATTTTTTTAATTGTTGAGGATTTTTCTTATTATCCCAAAATAACAATACATCATAATTATTTTCAGAAATTTTTACGAAGTATATTGTAACTTGCTTATTTCCTAAAAGCGCAAATTGAATTTTTGAATTTTTATATTGTGGATAATTTATAATACCCAATTCTAAAGATTGGATAAACGTTTCGATGTCATTTCTGAAATTATCTATTTGTTTTTGCCTCCATTTGTATTTCAAAAAAGTATTGATTTCGTCTAAAGAATCTAGTGCTATTTTGGTAAAATGAACTTCAATCATTTGAAAGTTTCATCTAATATTTCTTTAGAATATTTTACTTTTTCACCGTTTTTAGATTGTTCTAGACTTTTTTCTAATAATAAATCTTTAATTTCTTCATTTTCTTTGTCGGAAAGCATCTCATTATCTTTTATCAATTCAATATCAGAAACACCTTTTATCTGCGACAAAAGTTTTTTAATAAAAGGAATATCGGCGTATTCATTTAAGCTGATTCTTATTTCCATCATCCTTGATTTTCAACAAAGTTACTATTTTTTAAAAACTAATCAATATTTCTAAAAATAAAAAAGTTTAGAATAAAATCTAAACTTTAATTTATAAAACCTTAGTCATTATCAATATTAATATTATTCCTATTCAAAAACCATATCATTTCAATTTCATTGTCTTTCCACACTGTATCTTTTTTCAGTGTTTTTTTGATAAAATCATTATTTGATATATTATTAAATCTTACTAACTCTCTTATGTATGTTTCAAATAGATAATAATTGAGAGAATCTTTTTTTAATAAATCCTTGAATTCATTTTGAAGTGCTAAACTATAGTCACCTTTATGCCAATTTGATAAATACAATATTGCATCTTCGTTTTTACTTTTAAAAGCTAGTTTTTCAATTTGCTTTTTAAAATGGCTAGGATATAATCTGTTTTTAAAAGCATAACGAAGTAATTCTTCTTCTGAAGTATTATACAAAACTAAAGAGTCTAATTTCCTCAATAGCTTTTCTTCTTTTTTTTCAGAAAAAAAATAATTTCTATAAAATGGTACTGCTATAATTTCTTTACTAATAACACAGCCATTTTGTGTTTCTACTCTTGATTTTCTATTCTTTAAAAAATCTAGAAAGACTTTATCAATATCATTATATTTTGCTTCTAACAAAGCAATCGCAGCATATAATGCGACAACATTATTTTTGTTCTTGGTTAATAAAACCAAATCTTTTGTAGAAGCTAAAGATTTTAATTCTTTGAAATTCTCAAAATTAGCTGATTTTATTTGTCCTTTTGCTAAAACTCCATTCTCATATCCATTAATCTTTGATATTTTTAAGACAACTTCATTTAAATAATCAGGTACATTTTTACTATCTAAAACTGCTTTTTCTGAAGGTAAATCATCAATTATTTTAGCATAAGAAATATCTTCCTTTTTATTGCAAGAAAAAAGAAAAAGAACTATTAAAAATATTGATGCTAATAATTTCATCACACCGCAACAGGCGCTTTAATACCTGGATGTGGGTCGTAATTTTCTAAGGTAAAATCTTCGAAATTAAACTCAAAAATATCTTTAATCTCAGGATTGATTTTCATGGTTGGCAATGGTCTTGGTTCACGAGAAAGTTGCTTCTGAACCTGCTCAAAATGATTATTGTAGATATGAACATCGCCAAATGTATGTACGTAATCTCCTACTTCTAGTCCACAAACTTGCGCTACCATCATCGTGAGCAAAGCGTAGCTTGCAATATTAAAAGGAACACCCAAAAAGACATCTGCACTTCTCTGGTACAATTGCAAAGACAGTTTTCCATCGGCAACATAAAACTGAAACATAGTATGACAAGGCGCTAAAGCCATATTCGGAATTTCGGCGGCATTCCACGCAGAAACAATGAGTCTTCTAGAATCTGGATTTTTCTTAATTTGTTCTATCACATCAGAAAATTGGTCTACCACTTTGTTGTCTGCTCCTCTCCAACTTCTCCATTGTGCACCGTAAACTGGACCTAAATCGCCGTTTTCATCTGCCCATTCATTCCAAATACTTACGCCGTTATCGGTAAGATATTTAATATTGGTATCGCCTTTCAAAAACCACAATAATTCATAAATAATGGATTTTAAATGAACTTTTTTGGTAGTAACCAAAGGAAAACCTTTAGACAAATCATAACGCAATTGATAGCCAAAAACGCTTCTGGTTCCTGTGCCTGTTCTATCGGTTTTATCGGTTCCGTTGTCTAAAATATGTTGGAGTAAATCTAGGTAGTTTTGCATTTTTTATGATGGATAAATGATGGTTGATGAATGATAAATGATTGCTACAAATTAATGAAATTTTCACCAAATATTTTTAATCGTTTGAGATAAATTATTAACAATGAAAGTTTCTCCAGTTTTTTTACTATTCATCGCTTTTGCTAAAGGAGATTCTGCTGAAACGACGAATATTTTTTCTTGGTTAAAACTAAATTCGCCCAAAGAAACTGCAATAAAAAACTTACCTTTTTCAGTTTCTACAAAACTTCCTAAAGTTACAATTTTATGAGGATTTGGGTTGACGTTTTTTAGAATTTGTAAAGATTTCAAATGTTCATTAAGCTGCAATTGAAGGTTGTTGATTTCTTGTTGAAGCATTTCTCGGGAAGTTTCGTATTTATCTCCCATAGAACTTTTGGTTTCATTATTAGAAGCTCTTGTTTCGGCAATCAATTGTTCTAATTTCTGAATTTTCTCTGAAATTTTTTGGTGGATGATTTCTAAAAGTTGTGGTTTGTTCATTATATGATTTTGACTGAGACCAAATTAATGATTTTTTATTAAAAAGTCGGACCTAAGCCCGACTCTATTGATTTTACATTTAAATCAAATTTACATTTGACCTCAAAATTTTCTTACTTCTCAAAAACCAAATGTTCCCATTTGTACATTTCTATGGTAGGTTTTGTATCAAAATCGGTAGTTAGACCAGAGAAAAGACTTTTGAATTTACCTTTTACTGCTTCGTCTAGAATTTGTAATTTCAAATGCTGGGTTTCAGACAAATTCAAGATTACCAAAACCTCATCTTTTCCATTTTTTCTAAGATAAGCTAAAACTTTATCTGGTGCATTGGTCTGTAAAATTTGAGTACTTGCGTTAGGGTCACCACCTCTTAATGCTGAATTTTCAGATTTTAATTGGTATAATTTTTTGTAAAACTCTTCTAGTTTGTATGAGCCATCCCAAGGAATAGGGTCTTTTTCGAAGAATTCTAACCTTTTATTGAGCATTGGTAATTCTTGCCCAGAATACATGAGAGGAACCCCGTTCCAAGTAGCAGAAAACACTGCTAATGGTTTGGCCATTTCTCCATATTTTTCGTATTCTGTGCCATTCCAAGAGTTTTCGTCATGGTTAGTAGTAAACCAAGCTCTCATAGAACCGTCACCAATTGCCGAATATTTTTGTAATAAATCTGTAAGTTCTGTAATCGGCAATTTCTTTTTGTAGAAATCTTCAGTTTTGTGCATCCAAGTCCATGAATAAGAAGCATCAAAAACTTTTCCGTAATCTGGATTTTCTAACTCATCAAACTCTCCTAAAAAGAAAAGCGGTTTTATTTTTTCAACTTCTGGTCTTGCTTGTTGCCAAAAATCTACTTCTACCCAACTTGCCAAATCACAACGGAAACCATCGATATTGGTCTCTTGTACCCAATATTTCATAGCATCAATCATGGCGAGTCTCATTTCTTGATTTTTATAATCCAGCTCTATGATATCATCCATCCCTGAAGCTCTGTGGAAACTTCCATCTGCATCGTGAATGTAATATTCTGGGTGAGTTTTGGTCCAAACATGATCCCAACCAGTGTGGTTGGCCACCCAATCTATGATGACTTTGAAACCCATTTTGTGTGCTTCATTCACCAAATTTTTAAAATCTTCTAAAGTCCCAAATTCCGGATTAATAGAGGTATAATCTTGTGCTGCGTATGGACTTCCCAAACTTCCTTTTTTCTCTTTTTGGGCAATGGGTGTAATAGGCATAAACCAAAGGGTCTTCACCCCCATTTGCTGGAGTCTAGGCAATTCTTTTTGAAAAGCTTTGAAAGTGCCTTCTTTGGTGTATTGTCTTACGTTTACTTCATAGATATTGGTGGTATGCTTCCAGTCTGTACTCATTGTTTTTTCATTTTTTTGGATTCCACAAGAAATGAGTGAAACACCCAAAATTGCAGATAAAATTAATTTTTTCATAATAAAAATTTAGCTTGACAAAGGTAAGAATTGTAAAAATAAGAAAATAAAAAATCCGGAAAAAAGTTTCCGGATTAGGTATGAGTTTAATCAATTAATGATATCCATTTATATTTTAATCTTCATCTTCTTCATCTACGAAATCATCTCCATAGCCATCATCCTCTTCGTCATCTGTAGCAAATTCATCATCAAAATCATCTTTGAAATCTGAATCTAAGTTTACAAAATCATCATCTATAAATACCGCAGACGCAGCTTTGCTAGAACCTCCAGATTTACTTGGGGCTTTCAAAGGCACGTTGCCAAATCTGAAAACGGTAATAGGATAGTTTACCGCTGGTTTTTCATCGATAATTTCTACTAATTCGCAGAAAAATTCCCAAAGTTCAATTAATCCATACTGAAATTGAATTTTGTCACCTACTTTCTGGAAGGCTTCCATCAGGTAAACATCTGACATAATTTCGCCATCACCATCATCACTCATATCTTCCAATGGAACAGATTTTACTTCTATGCCTTCTTCATCTAAAAGGGTAAACATAGACAAATCATCACCTTGCAAGCTGAATGCGCTCTTAATTCCTAAATGTAAATTCCATAAAGTTTGCTTCTCTTTGATTTCAATATCTCTGAAAATACTGTCTTTGGAATCTAAAATTACTCTGATCTTATAAACCATATTTTACTTTTTACTAAACCTTTTGAGTTACTTCTTGTTGTAAATATTCTATTGATTTGGTATTAATTTCGGGGACAAAGATAAAACAAAAGAAATATGAGTTTTCAAAAAAATTCAATTTTTATTAATAAAAGTTTTTCTTAAATTCCCAGCGTTTTAATGATGCCAATTTACAGAAATTATTGAAATCACAAAGCTTTTTCTAAAGAAAATGTAAAGGTAGTTCCTTCTAGATAGGTACTTTCTACAGAAATATTTTGTTGATGAGCCTCTAGTATGTGTTTTACTATGGCTAAACCTAATCCTGAACCTCCGTCTCTTCTATTTCTACTACTTTCTACCCGATAAAACCTCTCAAAAATTCTAGGCAATGCCTCTGGCTTTATACCCATCCCATTGTCTGTTATTTGTATGGTTACCAGATTTTTTGCAGTGGTTGTTTTTATTCTAATTTGTGCCTCTTCTCGGTTGCTGTAATGAATGGCATTAGAAATTAAATTGATTAATACTTGTGATATTTTTTGTTTATCAGCATTCACAAATACTGGTAAAGAATTCTGTAAAATGAGTTTGGCCGTTCTATTCTGAGCTTCCATTTCTAGAAGTTCAAAAATTTCTCTAATCAGAAGATTAATGTCAAATTTAGAATAATGCAGAGATATTTCACCAGTTTCCAATTGGCTAATCATGTCCAAATCCTTTACAATATTCAGCAGCCTTTCTACAGATTTACCAATTCTCTCAAGATACTTATCTCTTATATTCAGGTTTTCTACAGCCCCATCTTTCAAGGTTTCTATATAACCTTGTATTGAAAAAAGTGGCGTTTTGAGCTCGTGAGAGACATTACCTAGATATTCTTTTCTGTAATCTTCCATTTCTTTCATCGTATCTATTTCTGATACGTTTTTCTGAATCATTTCTCCCAATTCTTTGAAATTGACAGTGTCTTCTTCGTAAATCATCTTATCTGGAAGAATGTCTGAGATTCTTTTGATTTGTTTTTTCCCGTAGGACTTAAACAAAAACTCTATCACAAAATAATTGATAAAAAAAATGAAAATTAAACTTATAAAAAGATAAAAATAGAAATGAGAATGATTGTCTGTAACTGTTTTTTGTGCATAATTAAAAAACACTACTATAGAGACCATAGCTACAGTAAGAAATAATGCAGCAGCTATAGAAAGCAAGTGATTTTTAATCAATATGGAAGCTCCGAAAAAAGAAATCTTCATGGGCAATCAATCAATTATACCGTAAGTTTATATCCAATACCCTTGAGTGTTTGTATAGAGTCATCACCTAATTTTTCTCTCAATCTTCTGATGTGTACATCTATGGTTCTTTCTCCTACAATCACATCATTTCCCCATACTTTGTCCAGAATTTCTTCTCTTTTAAATACTTTTTGAGTGTTTGAGGCTAATAGATAGAGCAAATCAAATTCTTTTTTGGGTAGCAAGAGATTTTCTCCGTTTTTGGTGACCTTAAAGTTTTCTTTATCAATGATTAAATTACCGAATTCTAAAACTTTTACTTGTTTTTCTGAAACTTGAGTGCTGAGTTGCAATAATGCATTTACTTTAGAAATAAGAACTTTTGGTTTGATGATTTTTACAATATAATCATTTGCTCCTGCCTCATAACCAGCTAACTGAGAAAATTCTTCGGCTCTGGCAGATAAAAATACGATTAATGTTTTTTGTAATTCTTTGATTTGCCTCATCTCTTGGCAAGTTTCTATACCGTCTTTCTCTGGCATCATTACATCTAACAAGATTAAATCAGGAATGATTTCTTTTGCTTTTGCTATACCTTCATTACCATTATTAGCGGTAAAAACTTTGTAACCTTCTTTTTCCAGGTTGTATGATAGGATTTCTAAAATATCCTGCTCATCATCTACTAAAAGAATTTTTTTGTCTTTCATCTATACTATTTAACCTTTCAAAATTAATAAAAAAACCAATGCATTGTTACGAAAAATTAAATTTTACAATTAATTAATATTCACCTCATTTTATTAAAATTTATTTAAAAATTAATTAAAATTTCCTAAACCAATCGAAACTCGAAATGGTTATTTCTTTGCGGCAAATAAAAATTAAAAATGAAGTATCAAAAAATCAGTCTTGCTGTTTTATTTCTATTTACAGGCAGTCAATTGATGTTCTCGCAAGAGACTAAAAAAGATTCTGTAAAAGCCAAAGAAAAGAGCATTGAAGGTGTACAACTAAAAGGCGCCAACAATAAAAAAACTGAAACTGCTATTTTAGGCGAACAGAGAAAAGCTATTGTGCAAAAGCAATCTATAGGTGCAGAAGAAATTTCTAGAAAAGGAATTTCTAACCTAGAACAAGGACTTACCAAAATCACGGGTATCAACACCGTAGAATCTAGAGGTTTATTTGTAAGAGGTTTAGAAGAAAGATACAACTCTCTCTTGGTAAACGGATTGGCAACACCTTCTAACAACCCTTTTCAAAAAATCATCGAATTGAAGCAATTTCCAACGGATATTGTAGGAAAATTCGATGTTTATAAAACATATAACGCCAATTTATATGGTGATTTTGCGGGGGCTACTTTTGACATTGAAACTCTAGTTCCTGAAAACTCTTTCACCAAGTTAGAACTATCTGTTGGGGTGAATACTCTAAGTTCATTCAGAAAGAATTTTAAAATTAACAAAAATGCCAACACAATGTCTGGATTCATTGGACTTAATTCTGAAGACAGACAACTTCCTGGTGAAGTAAATGGCTATAGACCAAGCGGAAAAATAATACCAAACTCTTCATTTAAAGACACTTGGAATGTTAACAATGTAAAATCATTACCTAATACTTCTATAGGATTGACTACATCTCAGCGTTACAAATTTCAAAATGGAGGTTCCTTAGGATTTTTATTAAATCTTTCTCAAAGTTCAGAATATGAATACAGAGAAGGAAATGACAATACTTTTGATACCAATGGTGAGTTTAAAAATAAACTCTACAAAAAAGAATACAATTACAACATACAATCTACAGCTTTATTAGGCTTAAGCTATAAAAAAGCAGGCACCAAAATAGATTTCAACGGTACATTCTTGCAAAATTCTTCTAATCAAATTCAAGACAATGACGGTTTTAAAGACAATAGACCTCAAGATATATTGTTTTTCCGTACCAACCAACAAGACTTGTCTAGATTAACAGACTTGCAGTTATTAGTTTCACAGAAAATTGGTGACAGACATCAATTCAAAGCTGGTGGAAGCTGGGTAAACAACTGGTTTCAACAACCAGATAGAAAAATTCTTTTTGGGACTAGAACCGGTGACAACAATCTATTAATTAGTTACGGAGGAAACAACCTCATCAGACAATATCTAGACATAAGTGGAGAAAATTATTTCTCTGGTATGGCAGAATACCAATTAGGCCTTGGTAAAAAACAGGAGGATAACTACTATCCTATCACCTTTACATTAGGATATAATGGTTTTGCCGACCTTAGAACCATGTCTTACCGATTTATCTTCGGATACACCGATAATCCTACCCAAGATATTATCAATATCGATAGACCAGATTCTTCTTTCTTAAATGCCAGTAACAATGGTAAATTAAATTGGAGAGAAAGTGACCAGCCTAATTATAAGTCTTTCTTATACCAATTTGTAAATGCTGGTTATACCAGTTTTAATTACAAACCAACAAAAGAATGGGATATTCTAGCTGGCTTAAGAGTCGAAAATAATATCAATATCACTAGGTATAAAAAAATTACGGATAACATCAATGGTAAATTCAATAGCATTACCAAAAATCAATACTATTTTTTACCTGCATTATCTGTTAAAAAATCTTTTGAAAACAAATCTAACCTTAGATTTGCCATCTCAAAAACCATTACCAGACCTATCTTAATAGAAACATTACCTATAGAATACATTAACCCTGATGGCAATAACATCTTGGGGAACTACGAAATTCCTAACACTTCTTTTGGTAAAGATTTCAAAGGACTAGACAATAGCCAAAACTATAATCTCGACTTAAAATATGAGATTTTCCCTAAAGCTTCAGAAGTATTTGCGATCAATGTTTTTGGAAAAATATTAGACAGAGCTATCGAAAGAGCTTTCTTACCTTCTTCTAACTCTACTGGTACGGTGACTACTTTTTTCAATGCGAAACAAGCAAAAATTGCTGGACTAGAGCTAGAAGGTAATCTCAACCTTAATAGAATTTCAGAAAGTTTAAAAAATTGGAGTTTAGGGGGTAACTTCACCTACTTATACTCTGAAGTTGAAAAATCTGACGCTCAAAAAGGAGAAACCAATTTCAATAGCAAAAGAGGTTTACAAGGTGCTGCACCATGGATGGTTAATGCAGATTTAAGATACGAATTTAAGAATTCTAACAATCTGAAAAGAACTGCCTCTTTGGTGTACAATGTATCTGCTGAAAAAATCTATGCAGTTGGTTTCGGAGGATTAGACCACGTGTACGAAAAACCTTTTCACCAACTCGATTTCATCTTACAATCTGAACTTTCTAAAAAAATAGATGTAAAATTGGGCATCTACAATATTTTAGACCAAACCTACAGACTAGATATGGGTGATGAAAGCACCGTAAAAATAAATGCTTCTAACCTAAGACTAGAAGATTATAAAAAAGGAGTTTCTTTTAACTTAAGCTTCGGAATTAAATTTTAATAAAAAGTATTAAATAAAAATAAAAAAATATCATGAAAAAGAACATTTTCAAACTATTAGCTCTTGCTACTATCTTCACCATCTCTTTACAATCTTGTACTGTAGAAATTATGGAAGACACAGACATCCCTACTACTGAAGGTGGTGGAAGTACTTCAGGAAACGTAATGTCTGGTTCTGGTACACTTACCGGAACTATTACCAAAGACTTGACGATTAAAAAAGGAACTTATTATATTGACGGATTAGTAAGAATTACAGATGGCGTAAAACTTACCATTGAGCCTGGCGCTACTTTTTACGCTAAAACAACTACTACCAGCGGTTTAATCATTTTAAAAGGCGCTAAAGCTTACATAGAAGGTACTGCTACAGAACCTATCGTTTTTACTACTGAATCAAAAAAACCTGGAGACTGGTGCGGAATTACAATCTATGGTGACGCCCCAATCAAAGCAAACGGTGGCGGTTCTACTGCAACTTCTGAAGACGGCCTTAACCAAATCTATGGTGGTACTGACGTAGGCTCTAACTCTGGGGTTTACAGATATTTGAGAGTAGAATATGGTGGTAAAAAAATTGGTGACGGTACTTCAGAATTTAACAATATCACCTTCTATGCAGTAGGTTCTGGTACTATCGTAGAAAACATTGTTTCTTACAAAGGTACTGATGATGGTATAGAATTCTTCGGAGGAACAGTTTCTGCCAAAAATTTCATCTCATACGGTAACTTTGATGACGCTTTCGACTGGCAAGATGGTTGGTACGGACAGGACAACAGCAATTGGTTCGCTTACCAAACCGGTACAGGAAACTTCGGTATGGAAATAGAATCTTCTAACAATGCTGATGCTAATTTCCCTAAGGTAGCAGGGGTTACCTTAATCAGAGCTGCAGGTACTAATCCAGAAGTAGCAGGTTCTTCTGAAATTTCTGCAATCCAGTTCAAAAAACACGGAAATGGTAAATTCACCAATGTGTATATTGATGGTTACAAAAACACAGGAGGTAAACAAGCTTATCCGGTACTTATCCAAGATTCTCCGACTGACATCAGCCAAGTAATTGCTAATAAAGTTCTAGTTTCTCCAATCAATGTTCTTAATTCTGACAATGCTGGAGTTTGGGGTTATGCAGGTTTCACTTCTACTGCTCCTAAAACCATTACCAACACTAGCACAGTGACTAAAGTTGCAATCACTGGAGGTGCTTGGTCTACTGTAGAAGGTGTAGATTTAACTTCTCTTTTAAAATAGTTGGTTTTCTTCATATCAATTTAATTATTACAGTTTGCGCCCCGAAATTATTTCGGGGCGCATTTTTTTAACTTAAATCTAAAATCGTAAATCAAAATTACTCTTCGTCTTCATACTGCTCTAGATAATAAGAAAAAGTAAAATCTTCTACCTCATCTTCGGCATCTTCTAAAGTAGTCAATAAATCTTCAAAAATTTCTAATTGCTCTACACTCATATTCACAAATTCTAGGTGTAACGGCATTTCTAATTCGCCAGTAATTACATCAAAAAGTGCATCGAGATTATCACCAAAATGCTCGGGTAAAGTCAATTTTTCTTTTAATTGAGCATAAAAATCTTCGTAATCACCAATTTCTAAAAAATCAATATATATTTCCATAATTCACATTTATAGTTGAACGCTTCGGGGTTTCCCTCTTTCAGAGGGGTGGCTTCGCAAAGCGAAGTCGGGGTGTTAAAAATGATTTCAAAAAATTCAATATTCAAAGTTAGTGAACTTTTTAGTTTTTAAATTTTCCAATGCTTACTTCTCAAAACTTTTTTACAGTTTTGGCAAAAATCTTTCTCTTCATCAGTTGGGTTTTTACCTTCTGCATCACGCATAAAACAGGTTTTATCTGAGCAATGTTTCAATCCTTGGGTATGTCCTAATTCGTGAATCGCTACTTTATAAAACTATTCACTTTTATTTTCAGCATTCAATCTAAAAGTAGAAGCAACACAAGCATTTCCTGGTCTGTAACCTAATCCCATCACTCCGAAATCTGCCACTTTTCCTTTGGTAACACTGATGTCTTTATTAGTAAGAGCCAAAGTGACACAATTTTCTGGAGTTTGGGTTCTTAAATATTTAATAATAGAATCTGCTCTATATCGATTTCTTGGTTCATAAAAAGCATTTTTTGGAAAATCAATAGGTTCTAATATCTTAATTTTAGGATAAATTTTTCTGATATTAGCCGAAATTTCAATTAATTGTTTGGGACTAATATCTTTAAAAGGTTGAATGATGATCGTTTTTTCTTCTGCGTTTTCAATGGCATTTTCCTTTGACTTTTCACAAGAAAAAATCAATAAAATAAAAATAAAGAAAAAAATATTTTTTTTAAAAACTTCCATCTTCTAACTTCCAGCAAATTTATTTCTCCTCGAAACTTCTGTAATGATCAAACGTTACGAAAACCAATCCGTCATTAGAAAAAACTACCCTATCTGCATTTCTGTTTCCGCAACGGTAATTAAGGTCTGCCTCGTAATATTTTCTGCCAGATTTTGTAGGAAGAGATTTTTGTCTGTTCGTCCAAATATCACCACCAATGGCTTTTCCGGGAGCTACTTCGCAGAGATTTCCTTTGCTAGGAACCCAACCCAAAGACTTGGCTTCAGATTTTGTGATGTAATATTCTGGTAATTCGCCGTGTTCTTTTAGATATTTTACAACAATCTCGTCATTGGTAAGTTCATCGATTTGATTACTTGAATTATTATTATTTTTTGTAGAAAAATCTGATTTTTCTTTTTCAAAATGGTCTTGATTTTTCTTTGATTTTTTTTCGTAAGAATAAGAATTATCTTGATTTTGAGTTTCAGATTTTTGATAAGAAATTTCTGTATTTTCTGATGTATTTTTTTTCTCGATTTTATAGTTATTGAAAAGATACATCAATAATAACCCTGCCACGAAAGCCAGAAAAATATAGAGAAACGATTTTTTGTTTTGCATAATTTATTTTAATCCTTGATATTTAAGTTTTAAATTCTAAATTTTCTTTATTGGCAATGTAAATAATTAATATTGAATAGATTAAAAAAACATACAATCCATATTTCACATCTGCAAATTCATCAATAAATTTAGATTTAACAAATAAAATTGTTGAAATTGTTAGCAAAATAATATTTACAATTCCCAAATTTCTCACTAAAAAATATCTTTTTTCCCAAGAAAAGACAATCATTAAAATTGAAAAAAGAATGACAATTGAATATAAAATTATAGCATAAAATTCTTTATCTCTGAAAAATTTTAGTTCAAAATCTTTCTCTTTAATCATTCTAAATGGATAATACGCAATTTCATATGCATTTAAATTAATTTCATTGCCAACATATAAACCGCCTTCTTTTTCAGTAATAATTTCTGTAACATTTTCTTTTTTATGTTCAATTTCTTTAATAGACTTATTGCTTTCACACATTCTCAAAAAAGGCATAAAGAAAATCAATAAAGCAATAGGTGTAATATATTTAGTTTTGAGAAATTTCATAAGTTTTGTTTTTAATTCAATATCAAATTTTAAACCAAATCTCCATTTCTCCAACTCTCCCATTCTCCCATTCTCCAACTCAATCTCTCCACTCTTCCGGAACATCACACACCGGAATTGGATTCATTTTATGTTGTGCCGCTTTGTGCATTCTGCTGAAAATTTGGTAAACTTCTAAATCTCTTCCGTTGTAATCTGCTTCGGTTTTGGTTCCCCATTCTTTTTGGATTTTTTCTAGTTCTGGATAAGTAGCGCCAATTTGTTGCTCATCGGTTCTATCCACATCCCAAAGTCCATCTGTAGGAATCGCATTTTTGATGCTTTCTGGCAAATCTAAAGCTCTTGCCAAAGCGTAAACTTCGGTTTTGTACAAATCTGCAATCGGCGAAACATCTACTCCACCATCACCATATTTGGTATAAAACCCAATCCCGAAATCTTCTACTTTATTGCCAGTTCCGCAAACGAGAAGTCCGTTAATTTGACCGTAATAATATAATGTGAGCATTCTCAATCTACTTCTAGTATTTGCAAAAGCGAGTTTTTCGGCAGGAAATTCGTCATCTTTTACATCAAAAGTTTTGTACAACGCTTCGAAAGGTTCATTCAAATCTACCGTGAAACCTTCTACATTTGGGAATTTATTTTTTAAAAAATCGATGTGTTCTAGTGCACGAGAAACTTGGTCTTTCTGCTGACGAATAGGCATTTCTAAAGTCAAAACTTTAAGGCCTGTCATGGCACAAAGCGTAGAAACCACACCAGAATCTACACCACCCGAAACTCCAATCACATACCCTTTTACGCCAGCTTTTGTAGCATAATCTTTCAACCAATTTACGATGTAATCTATTACTTTTTCTGTTTGCATATTTATTTTTTGTTTGATTTTGTTTGATTTTGTTTGAAAATTTCAAACTATTTTTATTTCTGACTTCCGTTTTTTAACATCCGACTTTTTTCATACCAAATACAAGTTCCGTCTGGCTCTTCGAAACTTCCTTTTTCTACGAAACCTAATTTCCTTAAAGTATGATTTGATGCTAGATTTTCAGAATGAGCATGTGCACAAATTTTATCTAAATTCATTTTATTAAAACCGTACGCTAAACTTGCTTTTGCAGATTCTGTAGCATAACCTTTTCCCCAAAATTCTGGCAAAAATCGGTAACCTAAATCATAAACATTTTTAAATCCATTAATTTCTTCGGTTAAATATTTTAGAAAACTCCAGCCTATCAATAAGTTGCTTTCTTTTTCTATCACTGCCAATCTTCCTATTCCGTTTTCTAAATATTGCTTTTGAATCATTTTGATGACTTCGGCAGATTGTTCTATTTTAGTTAAAGGTTTCTGTCCTACATATTTCATCACTTCTGGATTGCTATCTAGTAAAAACAATCTATCCACATCATCTTCTGTGAAAGGTCTTAGAATTAATCTTTCTGTTTCTATTCTGATATTCATCCTTTATTTCTTATTTTTGCGAAACTAAAACTGATGTAAAAATAATTAAAATTTTGCACGTATTCAGCGCAAACCACTGCTAAATTCTATTATAATGAAAAAAAATATATTGTTTTTATTACTTGCATCCCTTTCTTTTACCCTTTTCTCTTGTAATAAAGAAGAAAATGACCGTTGGAATGTAGAAGTAAAAACCTCTGAACCTGTAAAAATCACCGATATTTCTGCTGAATTTTACAATGAAAAAATTCCTTTTCAAGAATTTAAAGAGAAGTACAGCTTTTTTTTAGCACCGCAAGTTCCAGATGCTACTTATGAGAAAAAAAGAAACAATACTCTAGAGAGAAGAATGTATAAAAATGCTATTTCTCTCAATAAAATTCCTCAGCTGGAAAAAGATTTATCAGAATTATTTGCGCACGTGAAATATTATTTCCCAAAATTTCAAAATCCTAAAGTGTATGTGTTTTCTTCAGCTACAGAATTGTACCAAGAACCTATTTTATATATTCCAAACCAAAAAATTCTATTCATAGACCTTTCAGCTTTTATGGGCGAAAAATCTGAATATTATGAAGGAATAGATTATTACATCAAAAAAGATATGAATCCGGAAAATGTAATCACCAGAGTTTCCGAAACCATCGCTGTAGATTACGTACCAGTAACGCCAGACCAAAATAAATTTTTAGATAAAATCATTAATCAAGGTAAACTATTGACCTTGCAAGACGCTTTTTTGCCGAAAACACTAGACCAATATAAAATAGGATATGCTAAAAGTCAACAAGAATGGGCAGTTTCTAACGAAGAAAACATTTGGAATTATTTTGTAGAAAATGATTTGCTTTTCAGTGATGATGGTAATTTGAACGAGAGATTTCTAAACAAAGGTCCTTTTTCTAAATTTTACACCGAAATAGACCAAAAATCTTCGCCTAGAGTAGGTGCTTTCATCGGTTGGCAAATCTGTAGAAAATACCTAAGCGAACACCCCGAAGTAACCCTACAACAGTTTTTACAAAAAAACGCAACAGAAATATTTAACAATACTAATTATAAACCCAAAAGCTAATTGCCATTTGCTATTAGCTAATTGCATTTATGAGAAATACACAAATAACCATCAACGTAGAACTTGATGATAACCACATTCCAGAAAAAATGACTTGGAACGCTCAAGATGGCGGTGTAGAAAACCAAGAAACCAAAGCTACCATGATTTCAGTTTGGGACGATAAAAAATTTGAAGCTCTTAGAATAGACCTTTGGACAAAAGATATGCCTGTTGACCAAATGAAAGTATTTTTGCATCAAATTTTTGTTTCTCTAGGTCATACCTACCAAAGAGCAACTGGCGAAGATGATGTGGCAGATAAAATTCAAGAATTTGCAGAGGAATTTGCATTGATGAGTAAAATTAAATAAATCCTCAAAAAATGTTCACAACCAGAAAAGCAACTTTAGAAGATTTACCGCAATTGGCCAATTTATTTGACCTATACAGAACTTGGTATCATAAAGAAAGTGACATCGTAGGCGCTGAAAATTTCTTGCGTGAAAGATTAGAAAACCAAGATTCTGAAATTTTCTTAGCCGAAGAAAATGGAATATTGACGGGTTTTACTCAATTATACCCTTTATTTTCCTCCACCAGAATGAAAAGATATTGGCTGCTGAATGATTTATTTGTCAATGAAAATCATCGTGGAAAAGGACATTCTAAAGCATTGATAGAAAACGCAAAAGAGTTGTGTGTTGCTACAAAAGCTTGCGGAATTCTTTTAGAAACCGATAAAACCAACAAAATTGGCAACCAACTCTACCCGAGTTGTGGCTTTGAGCATTATACGCACGCCAATTTTTATGAATGGACCAATCACTTTTAATGTTAGATGTTAGATTTTGGATTTTGGATTTACGATTTCTAACAGAAAAAAGATAAATTTTAAATCCAAAATCGTAAATCGTAAATCGTAAATCGTAAATAATTATGACTGAATTTCAAAAATACATCCAAAGATATCTAGACCAAATTCCGACAGAAAATTGGTTGGAAGAAATGATTAATTCTGGCGCAGAAACCATTCAGATTTTTTCTGGTTTAAACAACGAAACTGCACTTTTTGCCTATGCAGAAGGAAAATGGACTTTGAAGGAATTGCTTCTTCATTTAATAGACACCGAAAAGATTTTCCAATACAGAGCGCTTCGTTTTGCAAGAAAAGACCAAACCGAACTTGCTGGCTTTGATGAAGATTTCTTCGTTGCGAATTCTTTTGCCAATGACAGAACTCTAGTGAGCTTGCTAGAAGAATTTAGAATTGTAAGACAAACTTCAATTATTTTCTTCGAAAATCTGCAAAATGTTGCACTTGCCAACACGGGAAAAGCCAACGGAAACGAAATTTCTGTAGAAACCATCGGAAGATTAATCGTAGGACACAATTTCCATCATTTAAAAATAGTTGAGGAAAGGTATTTACCCAATTTGAAATAATATAAACCACATCATCTGTCATTCCGAAGGAATTTTTACAAAAATGAATTATAAAGTAACAATACAATATTTGTTAATTTCAATTCTATCAATTGGAATTTCATTTTTACTAGCTTATCATTTTTGGTGGAAACTTGATTTATACTCTGGTGATTTTTTCAAACTCTTTTTAATAATAGGATTGGGTTGGATTGGCATTTTGCATTTAGGAATTCTAGTTTCAAGGAAAATATTTTTAAAAAATTACAACTTCGGTTTTATAGGTCTATTAAGTTTTCATAAAATTGAATCTCAAGAAAATTTCGCAATATTCAGAAATACTTTAACAATATTCTCATTTACCATTTTCATTTTAGCAATTTTCTTATTTTATAAAATTGTAAATTTTGTAGAATACACAGATTTAACTTATTATGGAGTTGAAAAATCAGTGAAAATTGAAGATATTTCATATTATAAGGGCAACAAAAGAGCAAAAATAAATTTTGAATTTAACAATGAAAAAATTTCAAAAAATTTGTTTTTGAAAGACACTTTAAAAAATATTGGAGATTTTGAAACCATCATTTTTTCATCAAGAAATCCTAATATTGTAGAACTAAAATCAGAATTTGAAGAAAATTCTAAATAATTATGGAAAAAACACTAGAAATACTAAAAAACGGAGGTGTTATCCTCTATCCTACTGATACCATTTGGGGAATTGGTTGTGATGCCACCAATGTAGAAGCCATCAACAAAATTTTTGAAATCAAAAAGCGTGAGAAAACCAAATCGATGATTATTTTGGTAGAATCTGAACGACGATTACAAGATTTGGTGGATGTTCCAGAAATGGCATGGCAGATTATTGATTTATCTGAAAAACCTGTCACCATTGTTTATGAAAATCCAAGAAATTTACCAAAAGAAATCTTAGCAGAAGACGGAAGCATCGGCATCAGATTGGTAAAAGATGATTTTTGCAAAAAATTGATTTCTAAACTCAATAAACCTTTGGTTTCCACATCGGCGAATTTTAGCGGAGACAAATCTCCTTTGAAATTCTCAGATATTTCTCAAGAATTGATTGATGCAGTAGATTACGCAGTGGAAGAAAACAGAGAAAGCGTTTCTAAATATTCTGGTTCTTCTGTTATCAAAATTTGGAGTGACGGAAGAGTGAAAGTTTTGAGAGAGTGATGGAAAAGGAATTTCATATTTATTTAGGAAAATTTCAAAATAATGAAAGTGAGTTTCCTTTTATGCTTTATATTTTAGCGGATAAAGATTCAGAATATGATATTGATTATGCAGTTTCAATTATGGAGAATGAAGGTTTTGAAGATGGAATTTTCAATAAAGTAGGAAAAAAGAATTTTGGAGAAATATATAAAGATGAGAAATTCAAAGAATATTTTGAATCAGCATTAGAATTTGGTTACTGCATTGTAAAATATACTTAAAAAATCATTTGTATCTTTGCAAAATATTTAGATTATTGGAGGCAATTAAGAACTTCCATCTTCAGACTTCCATCTTCCAACTTATGAAAATCAATTTAACCCAAAATAAAAATTTCAAACTTTTTAAAATCATTTCTAAAGTTGCCCAAGAAAATAACCAAACGGTCTATATTGTGGGCGGTTACGTTCGTGATTTGTTGATGCAAAGAAAAGCACCAACAGACATCGATTTTGTAACCGAACAAAGCGGAATAGAACTTGCAAAAGCAGTAGGAAAAGAGCTCGGAGATTTGAAGGTTTCTGTTTTCAAAACCTACGGAACGGCGATGATAAAATACAAAGATTTGGATTTGGAATTTGTGGGCGCCAGAAAAGAAAGCTATTCCGAAGATTCTAGAAAACCAGCCGTAGAAACTGGTACTTTAGAAGACGATCAAAAACGCAGAGATTTTACCGTAAATGCATTGGCAATTTCTCTGAATGCTGAAAATTTCGGGGAACTCATTGACCCTTTCAACGGAAGAGAAGATATGCTGAATAAAGTTCTTAAAACACCTCTAGAACCAGATCAAACCTATTCTGACGATCCTTTGAGAATGATGAGAGCCATAAGATTTGCATCGGTTTTAGATTTTAAAATTGAAAAAAATTCTCTAGAAGCCATCAAACAAGAAGCAGAACGCATCAAAATTGTTTCGATGGAAAGGATTATGGTGGAATTCAACAAAATTATGTTGAGCGAAAAACCTTCGGTTGGTTTAAAATTGATGGAAGAAACTACTCTTTTAGAAAAAATAATCCCTGAATTGACGGCTTTAAGAGGCATTGAAGAAGTAGAAGGACAAACGCACAAAGATAATTTTTGGCACACGCTAGAAGTAGTTGACAATATTTCTAAAAATACAGATAAACTTTGGTTACGTTGGGCTGCATTGCTTCACGATATCGGAAAAGCACCGACTAAAAAATTTGTAGAAAAAGTGGGTTGGACTTTCCACGGACACGAATTTCTAGGTTCTAAAATGGTGAAAAATCTGTTTACTAGACTGAAATTATCTTTAGGAACTGATATGAAATATGTGCAGAAAATGGTGAAACTTTCATCTCGCCCGATTGCTTTGATTGATGATGGAACTTCGGATTCTGCCTTGAGGAGATTGCTTTTTGACGCTGGTGAAGATTTAGAAGATTTATTCACGCTTTGTAAAGCAGACATCACCACGAAAAATGCTTCGAAACAGGAAAAATTCAAGAAAAATTTTGAATATGTGGCGAAAAAAATCAAAGAAGTGGAAGAAAAAGACCACGTTAGAAATTTTCAACCCCCAATTTCTGGTGAAGAAATTATGGAAATGTTCAACTTAAAACCAGGTCGTGAAATTGGAATTTTAAAGGAAAAAGTAAAAGAAGCCATTCTAGAAGGTGAAATTGCCAATGATAAAGATGAAGCAAGAAATTTCGTGATTAAAGAAGCAAAACTTTTAGGCTTGGAAATATAAATTATGCCACAAATGCACGAATTAATTTTAAAAATATTCGTGTATTTGTGGCAAAAAAATTAGTCTTCTACTTTATCTGAATAATCAAAATTTCTTACGGCTTCAAGCGTTTTATCGATTTCGGTCTCGTTGATGGCATCAGAAATAAACCACGTTTCGTAACCACTTGGTGGAAGATAAATTCCCTGAGCCAACAATTGATGGAAGAAATTATTGAATAACGCATGATTAGAATCTGCAGCTTCCTCAAAATTAGAAACTCTATTCGTATGGAAGAAAACACTCATCATACTGCCTTTTCTATTAATTTTATGGGCAATTCCCTTTTCATTGAGAATTTTTCCAATTTCAAAATCTAGCGTTTCTGTAGTTTTATTTAGTTTTTCGTAGAAATTAGGATTATTTTTAATGAGTTGAAGCGTGGTCAATCCAGCTCTCATTGCAAGAGGATTTCCACTAAGAGTTCCCGCTTGGTAAACGGCACCTTTTGGAGCCAAACAATTCATAATTTCGTTTCTAGCTGCAAAAGCACCAACTGGCATTCCGCCACCAATCACTTTTCCGTAACAAACGATGTCTGCTTTTACATTGTACAATTCTTGCGCTCCACCAAAAGCCAATCTGAACCCCGTCATCACTTCATCAAAAATCAATAAAGCGCCATTTTCATCACAAACTTTTCTTAGATTTTGAATGAAACTATTTTCTGGCAAAACGCAACCCATATTTCCTGCAACGGGTTCTACAATAATCGCAGCAATTTCACCTTGATTATGACGAAACAAATCCTCAACTTGTTCTATATCATTGTATTTTGCTAAAAGAGTATCTTTTGCAGTTCCAGAAGTTACGCCTGGTGAATTAGGATTCCCAAAAGTGGCAGCTCCGCTTCCTGCCTTTATTAAAAATGAATCTGAATGTCCGTGATAACAACCTTCGAATTTGATGATTTTTTCTCTTCCGGTATAACCTCTTGCCAATCTGATGGCACTCATACAAGCTTCTGTACCTGAGGAAACCATTCTGATTTGGTCAATATTCGGAACGTTTTCGATGATAAATTTTGCAATTTCTGTTTCTAGTTCTGTTGGCGCACCAAAAGAGAAACCTTTTTCTGCTTGTAATTTCACGGCTTCTAAAACTTCAGGATGAGTATGTCCTAAAATTGCTGGTCCCCAAGAATTGATGTAATCTACATAAGTTCTTTCATCTGCATCGGTAAGATAAGCACCTTTCGCAGATTTCATAAAAATAGGAACTCCACCTACAGATTTGAAAGCACGAACTGGCGAATTGACACCTCCTGGAATATATTGATAAGCTTCTTCGAATAACGCTGAACTTCTTTGGTAAATCATAATTGATGATTGAAAATTGATTGTCGATTAATTTCTTGGTTTTCTGTTTTTGAGATAGATGAGTTGACCTTCTTTTACTTTATCCCCATACTCCATGCGGTTTTTGTCGTAAAGTTTGTCTAATCTTATGGCAAATTTCTGTGAAATACTGTACATGCTTTCTCCTTTTTCAGCTCTGTAAGTATCTACACTTCCTTCTGAATTTTTCTTCTCTAAAAATAGGATTTGCCCTTCTTTTAAAGCATTAGAAGTCAATTCGTTCCATTTCATCAACTTAGATACAGAAACTTCATATTTTTTGGAAATATCTTCTAAATTAACCTCCGAAGCATCATCATAATCTGGCTCTACAGGGATAACAATATACCTAAGCGCTTCGTTAGGATGGGCTTTCATTAAAATCGAAAGCAGCACTTCTTGCTTGGTTAATTTTACAGGCTCTGGAGCATCTATCACCACTTTCGGCTCGTCTTCTATTTTTTCTGTTGGTAATGGTAGATTTTTAGCCAAAAAAACTTTGTCATTGGCCAATTCAGGATAAAGAGCTAATAACTTTTCTGTAACTTCTTCCTTTTTAATAAAGTCAAATTCAAAAAGTCTATATTTTTCGATTTTTGCAATCAATATATGAGCATACCTAGGATTGGTAGCATAGCCCGCCTTTTTCAATCCGTGTGCCCAAGCTTTATAATCTTTAGGGTCCAAACTAAACAACCCTCTATAAAACGGTCTGTTAACCAAAAAAATAGAATGGTCTTCATAAGATTGTTTAGGGTCATCATACACTCTGAAACACTCATTGGGTGCATCATCGGTATATTTCATGGTTCTACCCGTCCAGTTTTCCTTGCATTTAATTCCGAAATGATTGTTGCCTTGTTGCGCCAAAATGCTTTGTCCACCTCCCGTTTCTAAAAGACCTTGAGCTAAAGTAATAGAAGCCGGAATTTTATACTTCTCCATTTCTTCTACCGCAAAATGCGCAAATTTTTGAATGTATTGGTCTTCTGTTTTCCAACCTTGCGCTTGGAAATTCGAAATCATGAGTATTGAAAATATTACGATAAATTTCTTCATATTTATTTTTTAATCGAATAAAACTTATTAAGTTCTACAAATATTAATTAACTCTTTGTTCTTCTTTTTCAACATTTCATTAGCCCCTGCTATTCCTTGTACACCACCGGTGTGAAATGCTAAGATTTTACTATTTTCTGGAAAATAACCATCTGCAATCATCTCAAAGATTTTTCTCAGCATCTTCCCAGTATAAACAGGCTCTAAAACAATGCCAAAATATTGATAAAATTCATTAATAAAACGTACATTTTCGTCTATTATTTTACCAAAACCTCCATCTGACGCATCTATTAAGGTGAAATGGTCTTTTTGAGAAAGTTTTTTTATTCTCTTTTCTAAAGAATCATCTTTCACCGCCTTGAAACCAATGACCTGCTGATGAGGCTCTGCAAATTTTACAAGTCCAGAAACAGTGCCTCCTGTTCCTACAGCACAACAAAGATAATCAAAACCCTTTGTCTCATCAGAAAGCATATATTGTATTCCTTCTACTGCATTTTCATTGGTTCCACCTTCTGGAACCACCAAACTTTCTGGAAATTCTTCTTGAAGTTCTTTCATCATTTTTTCCTTATCTCTGTACACTTCCCGACTTACAAATCTGAAAGTCATACCGTTTTGATGTGCCAAAAAAAGAGTGGGATTTTCTTGCCAAGAATCTTCTAATTCATTTCCTCTGATGATGCCAAGAGTTTGAATTCCGAACTCGTTCCCCAGAGCTGCAGCTGCGGCAATATGATTAGAAAAAGCACCTCCAAAAGTGATAATCTTCCTTTCGGAAACTTCTTTTTCTAAATATTTTTTCATGTTAAAAAACATTTTCCAATATTTATTTCCAGAAATTTCGGGATGAGTAAGGTCTTCTCTTTTGATGAAAAGTTGTACACTTGCCCCAATAGAAATTTCAACGATTGGAATGGTATGTTCTAATAACTTCATTGGGTGCAAAATTATGGATTTTATGCTAAAAAATATTCTTTTTAACGTGCATTATGATTTCTTTAAGACTTTTTAAGGCCCTATAAAACAATTTCGGGATGCCCCAAAAAAAGCCATCCCGAAATTTAAAAAACTATATGTAAAAATTCAAAGAAAATTTATTTCTTAATCGGTGGAAAATTAGCCATCATTTCTTCTACAATGGCAGGAATTTGTTTTTGTTTAGATTTTGGAGAATCTACATTAATCCCATTTCCTACCCCTTGCCAAACTAATTTATTGGTTTTAGTATCTACAATATCGATAACCAATGAGCCTCTGGTGTAGTGATTAGTCCAAGTGCGGTTCATTCCCCAGCCCCAACCATAAGGACCTCCCCATCCCCACATTCCTCCTGGGTAATCATTATTGATATCTGTAATTTCTTTGTGAGATGCTTTAAGATTAATAATTAAATCAGGAGTCTGAGAAGCCGACAATCCTTTAGATTGTAAGTTTTTAGCTACTTCATTCAGTACCCTATCCTTATCTAAATCATTAATTTTAAGGTCATCTACCCTAAATTGATAAGTCTTATAATCTGTAAAATGAGCAGTCGGAGAATAATCAGTTTTTACTTGAAACGGACTACAAGAAGTAACCAAAAGTGCTACTGACGCTGCTAGAACTAAAAAATATCTTTTCATTTTTTTTGATTTATTGGGTTCTTAATAATTTTTCTGAAAGTATCTGTTTTTTTATCGTAACCATAAGGACAATGCTTACAACCACTTTTGCAACAATAACCACGTTTTAAGTGATAGGCTTCTGTAAAAACACGATATCCTTGTTCGTTGTAATAATAATCTATGTTTTCTTTTATATCTCTATCAAATTTCATTCCATAAATTTACAAATAAAATTTTAACCTTTAACTTTAAGTTATAACGCATAAATTCTATATTTGTTTTATGATTGTGCTTACACTAAAGCTTCTTAAAAAAACCAAAATTAACGGGATTACGCTTTTTCCGTTTATATTTCTTCGTGATAAGAACTTGAAAAACAACAAAATTCTAATGAACCACGAAAAAATACATATCCATCAACAAATAGAACTTCTCATTATCTTTTTTTACATCTGGTATGTGGTAGAATATTACTATTGGTACTTTAAACTTAAAGATAAAAATTTAGCCTACCATAATATCTGTTTCGAGCGAGAAGCTTACGCGCAAGAACAAGACCTAAACTACCTAGAACACCGAAAATTGTGGAGTTTTTGGAAATACAAAATGTAAAAAACGTGCAAAATTGCACGTTTTAACTATATCAAAATTATTTTTCTGTTACTTCTGGTATTGGGTTTCCTATACAACCACTTGGATTTTCAATTTTAAGAATCTGAGCTAAAGTAGGTGCAATATCAGTCATAAAATGAGGCTTATTGCTTTGTCCGTTTTTGATACCCGTTCCCATAAAAATCAATGGAATATGAGCGTCATAAGAATTCCATACGCTATGGGTAGTACCCGTTTTAGAATAAGGAGGCAACATCCCATCATGAGAAATCACTTGTATATCTCCACTTCTTTGCCAGTTATAACCATTGATTATTCTAGTTTTAATAGGCTCTGGAATGCTTGCTTCTGCTACTTCATCTAAATCTACAACATACAAAACAGTAGGGTCTGCTTTTAAAATTTTAATAACTTCACCTTTTATTTCATCAGCATCTAGGTTTTTCTCTTTGATTAAATTTTGATTAAGATAAACCTGATAGTTATCTATACCCCAAATCATTTTATCTTCCCCAAACTTTTCTTTTAACATGGTATTCAAAGTCTTTTCAAACTCCTCCCCAAAAAATCCAGTTGCCATTTTGTTGGCTTCCATATAGCCTTCAGCATGGGCTGCTCCGTGGTCTGCAGTCAAGAAAACTAAGTATTTACCTTTACCCACTTTCGCATCTAGCATTTTGAAAAACGCGGCTAAATCTCTGTCTAATCTTAGGTAAACATCTTCTACTTCGATAGAATTGGGCCCAAATTTATGCCCTGCATAATCGGTAGAAGCAATATTAATGGCCAAAAAATCAGTATCTGCATTTCTTCCCATTTGATAACCATCTATGGCTGCTTCAGCAAATTTTAAAGTTAAAGTATTCCCAAAAGGGGTTGACCTGATGTTATCTTTTTTAACTTCATAATCTGCAGCCAAATTGCTGTAAGGGAAAGTTGGTGTTTTGGCACTACCCAAAAGACCTTCCCATTTATTATTATCCGAAGTGCTTTCGGTGTATTGCTCTATCGGTAAAAGCGTATTCCAGCCATTGGCTACCAAACTTTTAGGTAAATTTTTAGCATTAAAATCCTTAACCCAAACGGGTAAATCATTCATATAATAAGAACTGGTGATAAAATCTCCAGAAGAATCATCAAACCAAAAAGCGCCTGTAGGATTGTGGCCCGCTGGCAAAATAGATGCCCTGTCTTTCAGGGAAACGCCCACCACTTTTGAGCGGAAATTGGTAGCAATGCCTAATTGGTCTGTAATGGTGGTACTCCAAAGATTTTTTGGCGAATGCTGACCTATTTTAGCGTTACTAGTTCCTACTGCTTGCACAGAGGTATCCGTAGTACAGTATACGTTTTTCCCTGTAGTTTTATCTGTCCAATCATTTCCCGCAATCCCGTGAATAGAGGGCACAGAGCCTGTATAAACACTGGTATGCCCCAATGCCGTAACCGTAGGAATATAAGGAATCATAACATTATTAAACGAATAGCCAGTATTTAACAATCTTTTAAAACCTCCATCAGTATATTTTGATTGATATCTGTATAGATAATCCCATCGCATTTGGTCTATCACCAAACCTACTACCAATTTAGGCTTCTGTACACTCTCTGTACTCGGTTTTACATGCTTCTGTGATTCAGATTTTTGTGCATTAAAGCAGACAACAGAAAAAACAGTGATTGCTATTAATGTAATTTTTTTAATCATAGGATTTTAATTTTATTGGATTTCGCAAATTTAAAGTTTTTGATCTGGAGCTACACTAAAAATAGTTTTAAATAATGTTAAATAAAACAAAAAAACGCACCATAAAATGATGCGTTTCATATCGTAAATTCCAAAAAATGATTAGAATTTCAAATCTCCGTTTACTTCTCTTACCGCTGCTGCTGCAGTTGCAAATTTTTCTTTCTCAGCATCAGAAAGTTCAATTTCTACAATGCTCTCTACTCCATTTTTACCAATAATAGCAGGTACACCTAAGCAGATATCAGACTGTCCGTATTCACCATCTAACATAAGAGAACAAGGGATCATTTTCTTTTGATCACAAGCAATCGCCTGAACCATTACAGAAACGGCAGCACCCGGTGCATACCAAGCAGAAGTTCCTAGTAATTTAGTCAAAGTAGCTCCACCTACTTTAGTTTCTTCTACCACATAAGCTTGTTGTTCTTCTGATAAGAAAGCTGTCACTGGCACACCATTTCTAGTAGCTTTTGACAATAATGGCAACATACCTGTATCACTATGTGCAGCGATTACCATACCATCTACATCAGAAATAGGAGCTCCTAGCGCCTCAGCCAATCTGTATTTAAATCTTGCTGAATCCAAAGCCCCTCCCATACCAATAATTTTGTTTTTAGGTAAACCAGAAGTCTTATGTACTAAGTAAGCCATAGTATCCATAGGGTTAGAAACTACGATAATGATTACATTAGGAGAATGTTTTACTAAATTTTCTGTAACATCTTTTACAATACCAGCATTAATACCAATCAACTCTTCTCTAGTCATCCCAGGTTTTCTAGGAATACCAGAAGTAATAACAGCTACATCAGAACCTGCAGTTTTGCTATAATCCCCTGTTGTACCAGTAATTTTAGTATCAAATCCATTAAGAGATGCAGTCTGCATCAAATCCATTGCTTTTCCTTCTGCGAAACCCTCTTTAATGTCAACCAAAACTACTTCTGAACAGAAGTTTTTCATTGCGATATACTCTGCGCAACTAGCACCTACTGCGCCTGCGCCTACTACGGTTACTTTCATACTTTAATTTTTTTTTAATTTTAAATAAAATTCTAGAACCTAACGGGTTCATTTTTTTGCACCTCAAATTTAATGAATGTTTGAAAATTGAACAATTTTATTTATATGAAATATATCGGCATTAACAATATTTTATAAATAATGATAATAGATTTAAAAATTAACTTAAATCAATGATTGAATAGAATGCAATTGTTAAATTTGTGCTTTATTTTTACAATATATGAAAAGCATTTTTTTGAAACACCTGCACGAAGGTTATGCCAATAGAAAATATGACCTCAACAAAAGTAGAATAGAAAAGTTTATCGATGACTTTTTTAGGTTTGTTTTTTTTCTTGAATTACAAAGATGCAACTCAGAAAACGAAATGAACAATAGATTGATAGGTTTCAAAAAAGATTTTACAGAAATTCTACAATCCGTTTTTGACACTCCCGAAGAAGCCAACCAAACCGCTGAATATTTTTTCGAAAAATTCCCAGAAGTTTACGTGACCCTCGAAAAAGATGCTGAATTTCTACTTCAAAACGACCCTGCAGCTGCTTCTTTAGAAGAAATCACTTTCTCATACCCCGGATTTTACGCCACTGCCATCTACCGCTTTGCTCATGAATTGTATGTAAAAAACATTCCGGTAATCCCTAGAATATGGACTGAACTAGCACACAGCAAAACGGGTATAGACATTCACCCTGGTGCTACCATTGGCTCACCATTTTTTATAGACCACGGCACTGGTATCGTAATTGGTGAAACTTCTAACATAGGAAATTTTGTAAAATTATACCAAGGCGTAACTTTAGGCGCACTCTCTGTTTCTAAAGAAATTGCCAACACCAAAAGACATCCTACCATAGAAGACCACGTAGTCATCTATGCCAATGCCACTGTTCTAGGTGGAGAAACCACCATAGGCGAAGGCTGCATTATAGGAGGTAACGTTTGGATTACCGAAAGTCTACCCGCCAATTCTGTAGTTTTTCACAAAGGTCAGGTCACCATCAAACAGAAATATCCTACCGAAGAACCGATTAATTATTTTATTTAAAATTCTCAAATCATAAAAAACGCTCAGAAAAAATTTTCTGAGCGTTTTAGTTTCTAATTCTCCTCTTCAAAGTAAAGAATATAATATTTTCCGTTCTCATCTTGCCCCTGTTGAATTTTTTTTCGGTCACCATGTACGTAAATGTGGAAATTTTTATCCAACTTGATTATGCTTTTCAACAAACGTGCATTTTTCTTTACCGCCGCATCATTGATGGCAAAATCATCAGAAAGTACATAATCTCTTTCGTCTTCATATTGTGTTTTAAAGGCATTAAAACTCTGTATCACCTCATCATCTGCCAAAACTTCTCCAGCAAATTCTTCCATCTTAAATTCTTCTTTCTCCTTAAAAAAAGTAAGCGATTTATTCAGCAAATCCACTTGGTCAGCTCTAGAAATTTCAAATTCCTGTGGAAGTTGCTTGGTGATGTATTCTTTATAAAGTGTCAAAGTTTCTTGCGTCTCGAAATATTCGTCTTGTCGCTGACGAACCTGCAAAAAATCGTCCATCCAATAACTGGTTTCCGCCCTAGAAGTACCGTCTATAATAGAAATAAGGTAACCTTGTTCTTTTGTAGTATTGTAAATAATACAACCTTTATCTACTTTGTTCAGATTAATTCCTTGTAAAGTTTCGAGCTCAAAATTTTCATTTTTAGGCGAAACTTTCAGAAAAGTATCTTTGTTTTCAGATTTAAAAAGTCCTACCGCATCATATCTTTCACCTTTTACCATCAAATCTTTGAAATAGCAAACATAGAATTCTCCACCTTTAGTTCTTGGGTTGGTAGAATGTTCGTAAAGCAATTTTGCCAATTTTTTAGATTGGTTTTCTAACAATTCTGGTTGTTCAAAAATCTCTGAAACATAGGTATAAACCTCATTATTCTCGATATTAGAACTATGGAAAAACTCGAAAAATATTTCGGGTTTAAAATTTTTAAGGAAATAATCTTTCAGCATCTGTTTCATTTCTTCTTCCAAGAAAATTTCAGTATCCGAAGTCACCAAAGCTTCCTGATGCGTTTGGTTTCCAACGTAATTGATGCAAAGATGTTCTAGTGTGGTTTCTTCTGTGAAAATCATTTTGCGAAAATAGGGAAAATTTGGAAAATGTATAGTCACAAGATTTTACATTATATATAGAAACAAAAAAATCCCAACTTTTCAGTCGGGATTTAATTATTTTATGTAATTTGATATTACTTCACTTCTTCGAAATCAGCATCTTGTACATTATCACCTGCATTTGCTCCCGCAGTTTCTGGTTGCGGTTGTGCTTCTTGAGTGGCTTTGTACAATTCTTCTGAAGCGGCCATCCAAGCTGCGTCTAATGCTTCTAACTTAGGCTTAATAGCATCTGCATCTTTGGTTTCGTAAGCAGTTTTTAGTTCTGCGTGTGCTGCTTCTATTGCGGCTTTTTTATCTGCAGATAATTTTTCTCCAAATTCTTTCAATTGCTTTTCAGTTTGGAAAATCATTCCATCAGCTTTATTGATGGTTTCTACATCTTCTTTTCTCTTAGCATCGGCTGCTGCATTTTCTTCTGCTTCTTTTTTCATTCTTTCGATTTCAGCATCAGAAAGTCCAGAACTTGCTTGAATTTTGATAGACTGTTCTTTACCAGTTCCTTTGTCTTTCGCAGAAACGTGTAGAATACCATTAGCATCAATATCGAAAGTTACTTCAATCTGAGGAACTCCTCTTGGTGCAGGTGGAATATCTGTTAAATCAAATCTACCAATTTCTTTATTATCATTAAACATTGGTCTTTCACCTTGTCCTACTCTAATGCTTACTGCTGGTTGATTATCACTTGCAGTTGAGAAAACCTCAGATTTTTTGGTAGGAATCGTAGTGTTAGCTTCAATTAATTTAGTAAAAACAGAACCCATAGTTTCAATACCTAAAGAAAGCGGAGTTACATCTAATAACAATACATCTTTCACATCACCTGTTAAAACTCCACCTTGAATTGCAGCACCAATTGCTACTACTTCATCAGGATTTACCCCTTTAGAAGGTGCTTTTCCGAAGAATTTTTCTACTGCTTCTTGAATTGCAGGAATTCTGGTAGAACCACCTACTAAGATGATTTCATCTATATCAGAAGTACTCATTCCAGCATTGGCTAGAGCTGTTTTACAAGGCTCAATAGTTCTTTCAATTAATCTATGTGCCAATTGCTCGAACTTAGCTCTTGTTAAAGTTTTCACCAAGTGTTTTGGTCCCGTTGCAGTTGCAGTAATATAAGGTAAGTTGATTTCAGTTTGAGTAGAAGAAGACAATTCTACTTTTGCTTTTTCTGCAGCTTCTTTTAATCTTTGAAGTGCAATAGCATCCGCTTTAAGATCTACACCTTCTTCAGATTTGAATTCATCTGCCATCCAATCGATGATTACGTTATCAAAGTCATCACCACCAAGGTGAGTATCACCATCGGTAGCTTTTACTTCGAAAGAAGCGTTACCATCTACTTCGTACATTTCTAGTACAGAAACGTCGTGAGTACCACCACCACAGTCGAAAACTACCACATTAAGGTCTTTTTTACCTACTTTGTCAAGTCCATAAGCTAATGCTGCAGCCGTTGGTTCGTTGATGATCCTTTCTACTTTAAGTCCTGCAATTTCACCAGCTTCTTTAGTAGCTTGTCTTTGTGCATCGTTAAAGTAGGCAGGAACAGTAATTACCGCTCTTGTTACTTCTTGCCCTAAGAAATCTTCTGCCGTTTTCTTCATTTTTTGAAGAATCATAGCCGAAATTTCTTGTGCGGTATATTCTCTGTCATCTATTTTTACTTTTACAGTATCATTAGGTCCCGCTACTACAGCATATGGAACTCTAGAAATCTCTTCTTTATCTTTAGAAAACTGCGTACCGATGAATCTCTTGATTGAATAAACAGTTTTTGTAGGATTAGTTACCGCTTGTCTTTTGGCAGGGTCACCTACTTTTCTTTCGCCATCTTCTGTAAATGCTACAATAGACGGAGTGGTTCTTTTACCCTCTGCATTTGCAATTACTACAGGATCTTTTCCTTCCATTACCGCAACGCAAGAGTTGGTAGTACCTAAGTCAATTCCAATAATTTTACTCATAATATTTTTATTTTTTTTCTTTTAATTAATTTATTTTTCTTGAAATTCACTAATTCTGTACCAAGTCAAAAATTGTGACAAATTGACATTATTCATTTCTTGTCATTTTTTTCATTTGTCATTCTGCACAAAAAAAGCTCCATTATGGAGCCTTAACGATATAATTTTTGTCTTAATTATTGTTTGATGAATTTATCAGATTTCAATAAATTTCCTTTACTATAAATTCTAATGTAATAAATTCCTAAAGACAATCTTTTGATATCTATTTTTTCTTGAATTTTTAAATTAGATTTCGCAAGAACCAACTTTCCAGAAGAATCAAAAACCTCTACCTCATCTACTGCAATCATAGGAGATGAAACAGAAATAAATTGTGTACTAGGATTTGGAAAAAGTTTGATTGCCTCTATTTTTTCAATCTCTGTTAAGCTCAAAGTTTGACACCCGTTAGAATTAAGGAGTGAAGCTCTAGGTCCACTTAAAACATTCCTTGTAATTGTTTTTTGGCCATTGGTAAAAAAAGCCATACAACTATCATTTACATAATCCATAAAATTCATAAACATGGCACCGTCAGGAGTAGAAGTGCATGTATAAATGTTATCTGGATATGTAGGACAATCAAAATACCACCTGTTTGTTGCTGGTGTATCGGCTACTCCATCATCATTTGCAGGTGTACCACAAGCGCTACCATCATCTCCCCACGGATGCAATAACCCCAAATAATGACCTATTTCATGTGTCGCAGTTCTACCTCCATTATATGGCGAATTCACCGTACCAATTGTACCAAAATACTGATAACCAATAGCTAACCCGTCAAAAGGTTGACCAGCAGCTCCTTCTGGCAAGTAAGCAAATCCCAACAAATCAGGATTATCAAAAGCTCCTATCCAAATATTCAAATATTTATTAGGATCCCAAGCCAAATCTCCTGTTGATTCATAATATTCATTTTCAAAATCGAAAGTAGTAGGCACAGATTTTCTTACAATTCCATTAGTAGCAACTCCGTTTGGATCTTTTGTAGCCATACAAAAAGCTATTTCCAAATCTGCACCAAATGGTTGAAATGCTGCAGGTACTACACTTGAAAAATCTGAATTTAATTTTCTAAAATCCTGATTTAATACTGATATCTGTGATTGAATCTGTGCATCTGAGATATTTTGAGTTGAATTTTTATACAATACATGTACTACTACAGGAATGGTAACTATATTACTAGACCTATTAGTTTTTTTAAGATTATTAGGATTCACTAAAAACGCCCTTAACTCTTTTGCATAGCTTCTGACTTCTGGATTTTTTTGATAAAATTCTTCCATCTTTTGAGAAGTTCCACACATTCTTTGTCCAGAAACTAGACTAAATAAAAAAATATTAAATAATAAAATTACATTCTTCATATCAAAACTCTTTTGTTACAAATTTAATTAGAAATATTAAAATTCGTTCATTTTAAAAAAAACATTCAGTAAAATTTTATGTTTTTTATTAAATTTGAAGTAAACTTCTATATTCTATGCCACAATTTAATCCTAGAGATATTACTTGGCTCGGCTTTAATGCCAGAGTTTTACAAGAAGCAATGGACGAGACCGTTCCTCTGCATCTTAGAATCAGATTTTTAGGGATTTTTTCTAATAATCTAGACGAATTTTTCCGAGTGCGCGTTGCCGGACTTAAACGCGCCCTAGAACTCAAAGAAAAATTGGCAGTCGATACTTTCTTTGAAAGACCTCAGAAAATCCTTGACAAAATCAATAAAATTGTAATTGCTCAACAAGAAGATTTCGATAAAACCTGGAAAAAAATTCAGGAAGAAATGGCAGAACAGAAAATCTTCATCAAAACTCCAAAAAAACTCACCGAAAAACAAAAAGACTTTGTGAGAAAATATTTTGACGAAGAAGTAGAATCAAACGTGATTCCTATCCTGCTTCACGACCATGTCCCGCTTCCTTACCTTAGAGAAAAAAGCCTCTACCTTGGCATTGCCATGCGCAGAAAAGATTGGCAATACAACACCAAATTTGCCATAATAGAAGTTCCGGCTAGGTCAAACGGTAGATTCGTGATTCTGCCAACAGAAGATAATGATGAAACAGACATCATGCTTCTAGAAGACGTAATTGCGTTTAATCTCCCTCACATTTTCTCGTATTTTGGGTATGACGAATTCAAAGCCAACGCCTTCAAAGTGACCAAAGATGCAGAATTCGACCTTGATAATGACATCAGAACTTCCTACGCAGAAAAAATAGAAAAAGGCATTAAATCTAGACGAAAAGGCAAACCTACAAGATTTGTTTTTGATAAAGATATGGACAAATCCTTGGTCGAATTTCTCATCAAAAAATTAAATTTAAGCAAAAAAGATAGCATTATTCCAGGACAAAAAATTCATAATTTCAGACATTTTATGGATTTTCCAGATGTTTTTAAAGAATATAAAAAACCGATAGAAAGAACTTCTTTTCCACATCCTGAGTTCGACAATCAAGAAAGAATTACCGATGTGATTACTCAAAAAGATGTCTTGCTCACTTTTCCATATCATACGTTTAATCACGTAATCGACCTTCTGCGTGAAGCAGCAATGGACCCTGATGTAAAATCGATACAACTTACAGCATACCGATTGGCAAGCAATTCTAAAATCGTAAACGCACTTATCAATGCCGTAAGAAACGGAAAAGAGGTCACCGTAATGCTAGAACTGAGAGCCAGATTTGATGAAGAAGCCAATCTAGAATGGAAAGAACGCCTAGAATTAGAAGGCGTGAAGGTTTTGGTAGGCTTACCCAATAAAAAAGTACACGCCAAACTCTGCGTCATCAAAAAAAGAGTGAACAACAAGACCATTCAGTACGGATTTGTAAGCACAGGAAACCTCAACGAAAAAACAGCAAAAATCTATGTCGACCATCTGCTAATGACCTCGAACAGAGCAATAATGGCAGACATTAATAAAGTGTTCAACCTTTTTAGAAAACCAAAACTAGACCCTGTCGTTGAGTTGAAATCGTGTAAAAATCTTTTGGTTTGTCCGCAATTTATGAGAGAAAAAATAGAAGCACACATCGATAAAGAAATAGAAGAAGCAAAAGCTGGAAGAAAATCTGAAATCATCATCAAAGTAAACTCGCTCTCAGACAAAGGTCTAATCAAAAAACTCTATGATGCTGCCGAAGCTGGCGTTACCATAAAAATGATTGTTCGTGGAATTTACTGTGCCGTAGAACAGAAAAATTTTAAGAAAAAAATTCACGCCATCAGCATTGTAGACGAATACCTAGAACACGCCAGAGTAATGTATTTTTACAACAAAGGCAGCGAAGACATCTACATTTCCTCAGCCGATTGGATGACCAGAAACCTAGATTACAGAATAGAAGCAGCTGCCAAAATTACCCATAAATCCTTAAAAAAAGAATTGAAAGATTTGTTGGAAATTCAACTGAAAGGAAATGTAAAAGCCAGAATCTTAGACGAAAATCTGAGCAATAAATATGTAAGAAATGACAAAAAACCTTTCCGAAGTCAGATAGAAACCTATAATTTCTTAAAAAAGAAAGCTGCAGAAAGTTAAACTCTTCTATGAAGAAGTTTTGTTTCTATAAAATTTCCCTTCTCTGAAGAGGTGGCAAAATTTTCATATGAAAATTTTGACGGGGTAGATATATTAGCAGTCTAAAATAAATTGAATGAAAAACATAATTTTAAGTTTTATTGTACTCTCACAGTTCTTCTTTTCTCAAAAAAAAGATAGCTTAAAATTTGTAGAAAAACCAAAATTTGAAACAAAAAGAATCATTATTCCTCTTTCTTTAATGGCAACCGGAACAGCCGTTCTTTTCACAGAAAAAAGAGATGCTCCCGTTCTTGAAAACAAAAATTTTCTAGCATTTGGTGGTTATTTTGAGGATTATGCACAGTTTTCGCCTCACCTTTCTGTTTACGCTTTTGAATTAGCAGGAATGAAACCTAAAACCGATTTCTGGAACAGAACCGCCATTCTAGCAAAATCAGAAATCATCACTTTTGGAAGTGTTTACTTATTGAAAAAAATCATCAAAGAACCTCGACCAGACGGAAGCAATGAATATGGCTTCCCAAGCGGTCACGCTGCCAACGCTTTTGCAGGAGCTACACTACTTTCTATAGAATATGGCGAAAATTATCCTTGGGTTCCTTACGCTGCCTATTCTGTTGCAAGTGGAGTTGGCGCTCTAAGAATTGCCCACAACAAACATTATTGGAGTGATGTCATTTTCGGGGCTGGATTAGGAATTCTTTCTACTAAAATCGCCTATTGGACGCATCAATATCAATGGAATAAAAAATCTAAAAAAGACCAATTTACCATTTTGTATAAAGAACATTTGTAATTATTTAATAAAATTTTGATCTTGAAAGTATTAAGAAATATATTGTTTTTGAGTTTAATTTTCTTTCTTCATTGCAAAGAAAAAAATACCGATTATTACCATATCATTTCAGTTAATGACACAAAATTATCTGAACCAAAAGCTGGAGAATGGCGAGAAACCAGAAAAGAAAAATTTCAGACTTATGAAAGTTTCCAAAAAACTAAAAAAATTATACCATCAAATAATCAAAATACAATTTATCTGCTGCCAATAGGTGACTTTGACAGCTTAGAATCAAAAGAAATAAAGCAAAACAGCATCTATTTAGAGAAATATTTCCAATTAAAAATAAAGATTTTAAAGCCTATTTCAGATAATTTAATTCCAAAAAAAGCAAGAAGAATTATTGACAATCACGAACAATTATTAGCCGGATACATTCTAGATCATCTTCTCCTTACAAATAAACCAAAAGACGCTGTAGTTTTAATGGCTATTACTCAAAAAGATTTATATCCTAAACCAGAATGGAATTATGTATTTGGTTTGGCTTCTTATCAAAAAGGAATTGGTGTAACTTCTATGTACAGATTTCACGATGGCAATTTAAATGATTCAAACTTTAATAAATCTCTACTTAGATTAAACAAAATAAGTTCGCACGAAATAGGTCATATGTTTGGCTTGAATCATTGTTTAAATGCCGTTTGCGTAATGAATGGCACAAATAGCTTACCAGAAACCGACAAGCATTACGCAAGACTTTGTTCTCTTTGTCAAAAGAAGCTTAATTCGAGTTTAAAATACGATAATCAAAAAAGACTTTCTGAGCTTAATCAATATTTTAAAAACAACAACTTCCTTTTTGAAGCCAAATTAACTCAAAAAGATTTGGAAATATTAAAATAAAAAAGCAAAAAGTAAAAATCTTTTTGCTTTTTTGTCTTTCTTAAACACAAAGAAAATCTTTTGTGCCTTTTGTGGTTTAGAAATCTACTCTACTTTCTTCAAATCCAAATCTCCAAAATCAAAAGAAAAATCGGTAACATCTGAAATCGGCTTCATTTTGGCTGAAACTACTTTTCCGTTTTCGTCAAAACTAAGGGTGAAAAATGCGTCTGCATCATAACTTCTATCGTCCCATTTTATCACGAAAGTATCTCTAGAATAAGGCAAAATTTCACCTTTTAACCTTTCGGAAGATTTACACAAAATTCTAAAACCTTTCTTTTCTTTAGAAATCACTACATCACCAAACCAAACATCTCTATACGTTCCTACAAATTGTTCGGGAGCTAGTTTCGCACTTCTATCTTTTTGATAAGCTGCAACTTTAGCATAAGCATCTGCTTTTTCTTTATCGTATTGCTCATTTCCTTTAGTATATCTTTCGGCGTAAGTTTTTAGCCAATCTCTTCCCTCAATTCCTAAGGAAATATCTTTCAAAGTATTGGTAATGGTATTAAAAGCAAGACCTTGTTGTTGATTCGTGAGCACTACAATTCCTAAATTCAAATCTGGAATTAAGGTAAATTGCGTAACCGTACCAATTAAACCACCGGTATGCTGAATCTGGCGGTGACCTTTCACATCAGAAATAAACCAACCGAGACCGTAACCATTAAATTTGGTATCATAAGCGTTCTTTGCAGCAACAGGAATGGGTTGCTGAATTTGCCATAAAATATTTGCATTTTTCTCTGAAACCAAACGTTTTCCGTCTTTGGTAACAAAACCATTCATCAAGAAATTTGCCCAAGTCGTCATATCGGTAATATTGCTCAAAATTCCACCGGCTGCATTGGCGGTTTCGTTCCAATCGTGAGGAACTGCAACAGCTTTTCCGTTAACTGGAGCATGAGCATCAATTTTATTTTCTACAGATTTTGCACGGTTATAACTTCCGAAACTTGCGGTCATTCCTACGGGTTTCATAATTCTTTCTTCGACAAATTCTGCCCAAGTTTTTCCAGAAATTTTGTGAATAATTTCACCTGCAACAATAAACATAATATTGTTATAATCCATTGTATTTCTGAAAGAATGCATAGGTTTTAAGTAGCGAACATTATGAATGAGTTGTTCCGTAGAAATAGTTCCACCTTCTGGAAAAAACATTAAATCTCCTTGTCCCAATCCAAGTCCTGCTCTGTGTGTTACCAAATCTTTGATGGTGATTTCTCTCGTTACATAATCGTCATACATCTTAAAATCGGGTAAAAATTTAGTCACTTTATCGTCCCAATTCAATTTTCCTTCATCAGCTAAAATCGCTAAAGCAGTGCATGTAAAACCTTTAGAATTAGAAGCAATTCCTACCAAAGTTTCTGGCGTCATTGGTAAATTATTCTTAAGCGAACGCACCCCAAAACCTTTAGAATAAATCACTTTTCCGTCTTTTATCACACCAACTGACATTCCTGGAACGTCAAAAGTGGTGATGGTTTTTTGGATAAGTTCGTCTAGTTTCTGCTCTGAAATCTGACTGAAAAAGAACAGAGAACAAAGTATAAAAAATAAAGAGAAGGATTTTTTCATAATGACTTTTTAATTTTTGTAAAGATAGTTTTTTTTAAATTTTCCCATACCATTGTTTGTTAGTTTTTAAGTTCCTGAAATTTGAAATGATGAAATTAAAAAACGCCTATTTTGCTAGCTTTTGGCATAAAAATTGTTTAAATATTAGCAAAAATTTAAAATTAAAACCATGATTGTTCTTTTAGGGGCTGTAGCCTTTTTTTTGATACTATTTGTTATCAAGTTTTCAGTAATTTTGAAGCAAAAATTTTCTAAAATTTATCTCACGAATAAATACAAATCTTTCTTTGATAATCAATTAGATACCTATGATGAAATGATTACATACAGAAGAATGAATTTACGCCTCAATCAAACTGATGTTACCATTTTATTCATTGCTCAGGTATTAATTTTCATCTTTCTCACGGGATTGGCAGCTTTAATTCTATTTTATCTTAATAAAATCTTGTAATATATTAATCCAAAAAAAGTTAATTCTAACTTTTTTATATTCGTTTTAAGAATCATTATTTATTAATTTACTTGTTTAAATTTATTTTCAAGAAAAATTTCAAATTATATTGAATATTTCAAAGAAAAATCTTTAAAAACCGAAATCATAGAAGAAACCGAAAAGTAATTCCAAAAAAAATCTCGCAGATTTAGTTAATTAATCAGACAAAAACCTGTAAATCAACCAAATCAGCGAGAAAAGTAAGCTATTTTAATTCTATTTCATTGCTTTTTCGTAGTAATCAGAAACTACATCCCAGTCTATTACATTGAAAAAAGCGTCTATATAATCTACTCTTTTGTTTTGATATTTCAAATAATAAGCGTGCTCCCAAACATCCATCGCCAAAATAGGATTTCCTGAGATAGACATTCCCGGCATCAGTGGATTGTCTTGATTTGCGGTGCTTCCTACTTTTAATTTACCTGAAGCATCAGCAACCAACCAAGCCCAACCAGAACCAAACTGTTTAGCTCCTGCATCAGAAAACTGCTTTTTGAAATTTTCAAAACTTCCGAAATCTCTATTGATGGCATCTGCTAATTTCCCGCTTGGTTTTCCACTAGCATTTGGCGTCATCACCTCAAAATACAAATTGTGATTGTAATATCCTCCTGCATTATTTCTTAACATTGCATTGCTGGTATCAAGCGTTTTCAGCACCTGCTCTATCGACATATTCGCTTGTGGTTTTCCTTCTACCGCTTTGTTTAAATTGTTAAGATAACCTACATAATGCTTAGAAAAATGCACGTACATGGTCTTTGCATCTATATATTTAGAAAAAGCATCGTATTGATGTTTCAAAGTTTTTATCTTGAAAACTCCATCATTTGCAGTAACATCTGAAGGTTTTCCAAAATCTGTAGATTCTACTTTTACCGCAGGCGCAGTATTACCAACAACCGCTACACAAGAAGTAACCACCGAAAAAGCAATAGCTAAAAGTGATAATTGAACTAATTTTTTCATATAAATATTCTTTTATTTCAAAATTTGAATTTTCCAAAAATAGCAAAAAAGTCCCGAAAATAGGTCAATTTTTCATTAACAAAATCTATGATTTGGTTTGATGTGTTTATTTTAAAGTTAAGCGCTCTCCCATTCTACAATTTTCCCAAGCTACAACTATACTTTGTACTTTTAACTTTACTCTTCGTACTTATAAAAATATTACCTTTGTAAAAAGTAAAAGTAAAATGGAAAGTAAAAAAGAATTCTTTTTAGAATGTTATAAACTCGGGATTATAAAATTCGGTAGATTTACCTTAAAATCTGGCATCGAAAGTCCTTTTTATGTCGATTTAAGACCACTTGCTTCCGAACCAAAAATCTTAAAACATCTTGCCAATTATCTTCTAGAGATGCTTCCATTAGATAATTTTGATGTAATCTGTGGTGTTCCTTATGCTGCATTACCAATGGCAACGGCCATGTCTTTAGAAAGCTACATCCCACTGATTATTAAAAGAAAAGAAGCTAAAGAATATGGCACTAAGAAACTGATTGAAGGAATCTATAAAACCGGACAAAACTGCCTTCTCGTAGAAGATGTCATCACCTCTGGGAAATCTTTAATAGAAACCATCGCCGAAGTAGAAAACGAAGGATTGAAAGTGTCTGATATTGTGGTAGTTCTAGACCGTGAACAAGGCGGAAAACAACTTTTACAAGACAAAGGATATAATGTACACACTCTTTTCAGTATTTCTGAAGTGGTAGAAATCCTAAAAGAAGTAGACCATCTTACTGATGAAGAAGTAGAAAGAATTAACGAATTTATAGCCGGAAACAAAATAGAATTCAAAGAGGAAAAAAGACTTTCCTACGAACAAAAACTAAGCAAATGTGACCATTCTGTTGGTAAAAAATTACTAGAAATAGCCGTAGAAAAACAATCAAATCTGATTGCTTCAGCTGATGTAACCACAACCAAAGAATTGCTAGAATTGGCAGAAAAAGTAGGACCTCATATTGTAGCTTTGAAAACCCACATCGATATAATCTCTGATTTTGATAGTGACAAAACCATACTTCCCTTAAAAGATTTGGCTACAAAATACAATTTCCTTTTGATGGAAGACCGTAAATTTGGGGATATTGGCAACACACAAGAGTTGCAATACAGAGGCGGAACTTACAAAATTTCGCATTGGGCAGATTTGGTGACTTCTCATGTAATTGCTGGTTACCAAAGTCTAGACTGTTTTATGAATTCTGGTGTAATCGCTATACTTTCTATGTCTTCTAAAGGTGCCTTAACTGATAATAATTACCGAACAGAAGCCTTAAAAATTGTAGAAACTCATCCTAATATTGTAGGTTGTGTGGCTCAAAACAAAGTTCCTGAAAATGTTTTGCTTTTTACACCAGGGGTGAATTTAGCAGACAAAGGCGATGCTAAAGGTCAACAATACAATACGCCAGAACACGTTTTCAAAAATTTACACACAGATTTTGTAATCGTAGGACGTGGAATTTACAAGTCTGATGATGCCGAAAAATCTGCAAAACTCTATAAATTAGAATCTTGGAACGCTTACCTTAAATCATTATAAAAATGAAACAACAAAAAATCATCACCCAACAATATTCTAATCTAGAAGAAAAACTCAATGTTTGGTCTCACGCTTTTGGCATATTTCTAAGTGTGATTGCATTGGTTTTGTTGATGACAAAAGCAGTGGAAAAAGAAAATATTTGGATGATGATTAGCTTTCCTATTTTTGGGATAAGTCTCATTTTGCTTTATTTAGCTTCTACACTATACCATTCTGCAAAAGACCCAAGCAAAAGATTCAAATTAAAAATTTTTGACCACGCTGCTATTTATGTCTTAATTGCAGGCAGTTACACGCCGTTTACTTTGGTAAGTTTAAATGGGGAGACAGGTTGGTTTATATTTTCCATCGTTTGGATTTTGGCTTTTACAGGAATTATTCTAAAATTGTTTTTTACGGGAAGATTCAAGGTGCTTTCTACTGCAATGTACGTCTTAATGGGCTGGCTTATTATTTTTTATTTCAAAGAATTAACGGCAAATCTACATTCTGACGGAGTTTTTTACTTGATTTTAGGCGGAGTTTTTTACACCATAGGTGCAGTTTTATACAGCATAAAGAAGATAAAATTCAATCATGCCATCTTTCATATTTTTGTTTTGGGTGGCAGTTTTTGTCACTTTTTATCAGTTTATCTTTATATTTAAAATTCTGATTTGAGCAATTTAATCTTACTATTCGTTTGTATTTTTTTAGGAATACTTTTAAGAAAAGCTAAAGCTGTTCCAGAGAATTTTCACACTTCTTTGAACGCATTTGTGATTAATATTTCTCTTTCGGCGCTGTCTTTTTATTATATTTCTAAAGTCCAAATCAGCAGTAAAGTTCTATTTCCTATAGCAGTTCCTTGGATTGGAATATTAGCAGCCATTTTATTTTTTTTAGTTTTAGGAAAAATTTTCAGTTGGAAACATTCTGTAATAGGAGCATTAATCATGTGTGCAGGTTTCGGAAACACTTCGTTTGTTGGCATTCCTGTCATCCAGGCGCTTTATGGCGAAGAAGGTATAAAAACCGTAATGCTAGTCGACCAACCCAATATGGTCGTGCTTTTTACTATAGGAATTTTAGTTTCTAATTATTTTTCGGGAAGTGGAGATTCTATAATTATTCACTTCAAAAAAATATTAAAAATGCCTCCTTTCATCGCATTTTTAGCAGCATTAGTTGTCAATTTTTTCTCTATAGAAATTCCAAAAGACATAGACGAAGTGTTCTTTAAACTGGCTTCTACCACGGTTCCATTGGCATTAATTTCTGTAGGAAGTCAAATGCAGTGGAAAAAACTAGAACCAAAAGAAAACTTTTATCTTTTTTGGGGATTGCTGTTTAAACTGATAATTTACCCTTTGATCATTTTAATTATTTATAAATTTATTTTCCACCAAAGTGGTGAAATGATTGAGATTTCTATCTTAGAGGCGGCAATGGCACCTATGATTACGGCAGCCATAATAGCAGCATCTCACAATCTAGAACCCAAACTTTGTAATCTAATGGTGGCCATAGGAATTCCTGTTTCTTTTATTACCTTGGCTGCTTGGTATTTTATTTTGCAAGTTTTGTGAATTTTTGATTAAAAAATTAATCTAAACTTCTAAAATTGACAGGCGTAAAAGTAAACCTTGCGGTATTTATTTTCTCTGAATTGACATCCAAATCATACCACGGCGAAATTTCTTCATCAAAAGGATTTTTAAGCAAATGAATACTTTGCGAGGGCGTGAAGCCTTCGCTCAAAAGGAATAGTTTTTTGCCTTTTTTGTTTTCACAAGTTCCTGCTATAAAAACCACATGCCCAGGACTTCCTGGGATGATAAGGATATCTCCAGTTTTCAAATTCTCAGTAGAATTCACAGGTTTTGTTTCTCTAGTCAAAGAAATGGTACCTGCATAATTGTAAATTAAATCCAGATAATTTCTAAAATTCTGGTAAGAATCATCATAAACTGCTGTTTTTCTATAATCTACAGAATTACCATTAACATAAGCTCTGAAACCATCTCTGTAATCTGACCATTTTACTAAATCTCCGTTGGTAAAATGAAAAGCAATTTCGTTTTTTCTGTTCTGTTTCCAAAGAAATTCTGCATACAACCTGATAACGGAATCTGCACATTGTTGCAAATCTTTTTCGCCAGTATCTATATCATAAACCGCCTCGTGAAGAGATTGAGTTGCTATGGGAGTTCCATTATATTTTAAAATCTCAGAACCATATTTTTTCAATGGAAAATCTAATAAAAAAGCACCAAAAGAATTCGGTTTTTCTGTAGACCATTCGAAATTTTCTGGTGGCAAAAACCTTGTTTTCACTGTATTATTTTCTTTTGAAATTAGAGATTTAGAAGTGGATATTTCTTCATCATCCAATAGAACTTTACCTTTTTCTTGACTATTATTACAACCTATAAAAGACCAAAAAATAATCATAACAAAAACTCGTTTTAACATAGATAAACATTTTAAATAGTAAAGTTTATGTCTCATCTTGAAAATAGGCTTTAAAAAACTGTAAAAACTGATGTATTTTATAATGAATTGTAAAAAAATCTAATTCTTTCTCATTATATTTGGATGTATTAAAAGTATGACGAAAAAAGTAATAATTTTATTGTGCATAGTGGTTAATCTTTTTGCCTTCGGACAAAAAGATTCTATTTATATACAAGCAGATTTGTCAGCCAGAATACTTCATGTAAAACAAAAAATAGTATATCATAATACCTCTCAAAAATACCTTTCCCAGATAAAACTTCTCAATTTAGTAGCAGCTTATCAGAACAGAAATACTAAACTTCTAAAAAGAAAATTAGAAGACCGAAAAACAGACCTTTATTATGCAAAAAAAGATGAAGAAGGACAACTACTCTATCTGGTTGTAAATAATAAACCTGTTACACAAAATTTACAAAATGAAAACATCTATATTCCTTTAGAAAACATTCTAAAAACCAAAGAAGCTACTACTCTTTTTCTAGAATATTCTATGAAAATTCCTAGTGCAAAATTCACTGGTTACGGAAGCGGAAATCCTGATTATTTGCTCAAAAATTTTTTCTTAGTTACTGATAGTTTTGATAAAGAAAACTCTGTGGATAAGCATTATCTAGACATCGAAGAAAACTTCAACACCAATACATATTACAAAATAGATTTTTCTTCTTCTGCATCATACATACAAAGCAATTTGCCTGAAACAGATGAAAAAATTTTTGAAGGAGCAATCAATGATGATGTAGAAATCTATATCTCAACCATAAAAAATTATCAATTTCAAACAGAAATAAATGGTAAAAAGCATATCATAGATTTTGGCTATACGGTCTCAGAAGAGGAAAAAAGAAATCTTGAGTTTTATCTTCCGCTCCAATTAAAATTTTTGAAAGACAAAATTGGTTTTTTACCCGAGAAAATATTCATCAGTCAAGTATCTAAAAAGAAAAATGACTTTTTCGGGAATGATGATATAAAATTCTGGAAGTTTAAGCTTCAATTATTTTCAGATGCCGAAAAAATAGATATGGATTATTTCAGCATCATTTCTCAAGAAATTGCAGACCAACTATTTAGCTCAAACAAAAAAGAAAATCACTGGGTAAGCAATGGCCTGAAAACCTATTGGGAAATGCAATATTTGGATAAATTCTATAAAAATTATAAACTCTTAGGTAATCTTGTAGATTATAAAATTCTTGGAATTAAACCCTTAAAGTATTCATTTGTTTCTAAACTGAACCTAAACGAAAGATACGGACTTGGCTATCAATATATTATGATGCAAAATCTAGATCAAAAAATAGACGAGAATCTTGAGCTACTGAGTAATTTTAATGAAATTGCCATCAGTAAATTTGAAACAGGTACACTTCTCAATTTCATCTCAGAGAAAATGGGCAAAGATAATTTCGAAAGTTTTATTAAAGATTACATCGAAAAAAACAAAAATCAACAATTAGACAAAGAAGATTTTTTAAACCAATTGGCAATGCATTCTGGGTACTCTTCAACTTTTATTGGCAATTACATTCAAAAAAAGATGAGGGTCAATTTTAAAGTAAAATCTTTCGAAAGAATTGATAATCAACTTCATATAAAGGTGAGTAAAAACACTACAGAAAATATACCTTTCAAATTAAAAGTACAAGATTCTACTGGTGATGAAAAAATATATTGGTATGATACCAATGATAAAAAAGGAGAAAGCACCTATGTAATACCAGACACCGATGTAAATAAAATTACAATTAATAGCAATTATGCCTTCCCTGAAAATAATTTCAGAGACAATTACCTCTATACAAAAGGTATTTTTAGCAACTCAAAAAAAATAAAATTCAAAATTTTTACAGACAAACCTAACCCAGAATACAATGAAATTTTCTATACGCCAAAATTCAATTGGAATAATTATGATAAATTTCTATTTGGAATGAAATTTCATAACAAATCAATAATAGAAACACCTTTCCAATATGCTTTAACCCCATTTTATAGTACCGGTACGCAAAAATTAGTTGGTAGCGCCATGGCTTCTTATAGATTTCAACCTGCAGAAAGTTTCTTTAGAAGTCTTACCTTTTCAGCTTCATCTGCTATCTTTCATTATGATTTTGATTTAACTTACAGAAGATTTGGGGCAGGAATTTCAATGGCACTCAATAAAAATCCAAGAAGTCAAATTGGCAGAAATATATTGATTTCCTACAATCATTTTGATCGAGATTTAAGTCAAATAATGCAAATCAAAAATGATTATTCTAAATATAATATTTGGAATTTCGGTTTTGTATATTCTGAAAACAATGTGATTGTTGAAAAGTATCTTTTTGGAAATCTACAGACCATGGAAGACTACCAAAAACTAACAGCAGAAAGTTTTTACCGATGGGAATTTGCTAAAAATAAAAAATTGAGTCTTAGATTCTTCGGAGGACTATTTATTACCAATAACACCCGTAACAACACCTTCAATCTTGGAATTTCCAGGGTGTCTAACTATTCTTTTTCATACAATTTATTAGGTCAAAGTGCTTCTACAGGGTTTCTATCACAGCAGTTTGTATTAGCCGAAGGTGGATTTAAATCATTTATTAATGGTTCCGTAAATCAATGGATGGTTGCCAGTAACGCAGATATGCATCTATGGAAAATGTTTAATGTATATGCAGATGCAGGATTTTACAAAAACAAATCCCGAGACCCAAAATTCATTTGGGATAGTGGTGTAAAACTGAAAGTAATACCAGATTTTCTTGAAATCTATTTCCCTATACAATCCTCTTTAGGCTTTGAACCTGGTTTTAAGGATTATGCCAGTAGAATAAGATATACATTAAATTTCAACCTTGGTGCAGTGGTAGGATATTTCAGAAGGGGTTGGTTTTAATATTTATTCTATTTTATTGTAATTGAAAATAAAAAAGGTTGCTCTTACGAACAACCTTTTGCTTTATTAAAAATAATTTTTCAATTATTGTTTGATAATTTTTTGTGAAACAGTTTCTCCATTAACATCGCCAGTCACTATATAGGTTCCTTTTGGTAATGACGAAACATTAAGGATAGCGTTTTTATCTACTGATATAGATTTTACAACTTGTCCATTCATGTTATAAATTTTCACATTTGCTTTCTCAGAAAAATTAATATCAGAATTTACACTAGTATTTTTAACTAATTTAATTTTTGATGCATTAATATCAGAAACAGATAAAAGAGAACCAGTGCTAATTTTTAAATTATCAATATTAATAAATGGTGTCTCAGTAACACTATCTTGTCTAAAAAAGAAAGAACTAGCTTGTGTTAAATCTGTTCCAGTATGGGTATCGGTTACAATTGAAGCCTGATCTACCCATAAAGAAACTGTATCATCTGAAGTAGTACCTGAGTTAAAAGTATACTTAACAACCACATTATAGGTAGTGTTAACATTATAATCTGCAGTTGACCAAGATGTAGCTGTTCCTGTTGAAGTTCTTACTTCAACACCCAATTTATAGGTAGTGTCTGTAACCTTTTTTGTCCATATAGTTCCTCCATATGTACTTGCTGATTGAACAAAACCAGCAAAATAACCTCCATTAGCATCTGTTGCTGCCGTTACATCTGTAACTTTTAAATCAAAAGAATAAGACAAACTTCCAGAATTAACCGGTGTTGCAAATGTCTGTTGAAGATCATTACCAATACCATCGAATGTGATAGCATTAGAAACTACTTGTATTTCATCTGGTGCACTAGTATTAGGAGTTCCTAGATAGCTCCATCCTCCATTGTTAACTAGATTACCATTTGCATAAGTAAATGATTCATTATATGGAAGGCTTGCTTGAGCAAAAAATCCAGATGCATAAATAACACTTAAAATAGTAAAAATTTTTTTCATAAGTCTTTAATTTTAAATTATTTTATTAATACCACCAAAAATACAAAGTTTTTAACCAAAAAGCACCTTTATTTATTAATTTTTTCTTAATTTTTTATCCACAATAATCATCATTTTTTTTAGTTACTTTTACAGTTGGTATCTCTACGCTATGGGGTGAGAAATTTATTAATCTTTTTTACACTATTTTTCTGTGTTTTTCAAGGAAAAGCACAAATTTTCACATGGAAAAACCCTAACTTCACAAAAAAAGACACCTTAAAAACAGACTCTGTTTTCATTAAAAAATTAAACTCTGAATTTTTCAAAAAAGACACCGCCAATTTTACCATCAAAGAGAAAAAAATTTTCTATGATGAGGGTATTTTAGTGAAGAAAAATTCTCGATCGCAGATTTTAGGAGACCTAAACGCAAAAGGTTCTATCATCAGAGGAATTACTTTTGGCAATAACCAAGGACAATCGGTGCAATCTTCTATGGATATGCAAATTGCAGGAAAACTTAGCAAAGATGTTTCTATTCTCGCCAGTATTTCAGACCACAATCTCCCGATTCAAGCTGATGGTTACACCCAAACTTTGCAAGAATTTGATAAAATTTACCTCCAACTCAACATCAAAGACAAAAGCATTATAAAAGCTGGTCATCTCGATTTGCAAGACGACCAGACCTATTTCGGAAGGTATCAACGAAGAAGTATGGGAATTGGTTTTCAGACAAATTTTGGGAAAGACAACAAAACTTTTCTAGATTTTTCGGAGGGTGTTGCCAGAAGTGAATTTCATAGAATCCGATTTCAAGGAGTAGAAGGAAATCAAGGACCCTATCGTTTAACAGGAAAAAGTGGCGAGAATTTCATCACCATTCTTTCTGGTTCAGAACAGGTTTTTATTGATGGAATTTTGATGAAACGTGGTGAAAACCAAGATTACACCATCAATTACAACACTGGCGAAATTACTTTTACGAGTTTCCGTCCAATTTTTAAACAGAATTTCATCACCATTTCTTACAATTATACCAACCGAAATTACAACCGTTTCATTGTCACTTCTTCAGTAAAACATCAAACAGAAAAACTGAAAATTTCCTTCGATGCTTTCTTGGAAAATGACAATAAAAACGCTCCACTTTCGCTTAATTTATCAAAAGAAGATGAGCAAATTCTCGCCAATGCAGGAAACAATCAAGAATTAATGAACGCTCCTTCTGCTGTAATTACGGAATATGATGTGAACAAAATTCTCTACAAATTAGTGCAAAATACTCAAGGAAATTATTACGAATTTTCTACTGAAAAAACCGAAACTTTATACAATGTTTCTTTCACGTATTTCGGCGCAGGAAAAGGTGATTATAAACTGAAACAATCTACCAACAACGGAAGAATTTTTGAATTTGTTGGCGCTGGAAACGGCGATTATTCTGCGCTCCGAAAGTTGCCTTCTCCACAGAAAACGCAGGTTTTTTCTACAAGTGCAGAATATACTTTTAACAAAGGAAAGATTGGCGGAGATTTCTCTTTGAGCAATTATGATGTCAATTTATTTTCCTCAAAAAACAACGACCAAAATACAGGTTTTGCAGGAAGAATTTTCGGGAATAAAATCTTTACCAAAAACAATTGGAACGGAACTTTGGGCGCAGAATTTCAGAGAATTTCTTCGCAGTTTCATATTCTAGATAGAATAAATGATGTGGAATTTTCGAGAGATTTTAATTTGACTCAAGAATTTAACCAAATTACTCAAAACAGATTGATTTTCAGTTTTTTAAATCAATGGAAAAACACCAATTTCATTAATTACAAACTGAATTACCTCAACGAAAAACAAAATTACAACGGTTTTAAAAACGATTTAGATTTTAAATTTCTAAAGAAAAAAACAGAAACCAGAGGAAATTTATCTTATTTAAATACTAGTTCAGATTTTCAAAACACCCAATTTGCAAGAGGAAACATTTCATCTGAAATTTTAGGCAAAAAAGGAAGTTGGAGTTTTGGTGGAAGTTTCGAGCATAACGTGAAGAATTTTAACCAAACTAAAACACTTTACGTTACGAGTTTTTCTTGGAAAGAAATTTTTGTTCAAAAGAAAATCGGTGATAGTACAAGAACCAAATTATTGGCAAAGTCATATTTCAGAACCAATGATTCTGTGAGAGATAATTCTTTGAAAAAAATGAATAACATTCTCGGTTTGATGCTCGAAAGTCAATTAATTAAAACTGAAAAAACTCAACTTTCAACGCTCGTTCATTACCGAAAATTTTTCTATGAAAATGAATTGAAAACGCAATTTAATTCAGATTTTGTGATTGGAAACATTCAGTATAATCAACAATTATTCAAAAATGGAATGCGTTTGCAAGCGTTTTATGAACTCGGAAACGGACAAGAAGCGCAGCGAGAATTTCAATATCTGAAAGTAACAGACGGACAAGGAATTTACAAATGGACGGATTATAACGGTGATGGAATACAACAATTAGATGAGTTTGAAATTGCAGAATATTCAGATTTAGCGCAGTACATCAGAGTTTACACAAACACCGTGAAATACATTCCTTCCAACAAAAATAAGTTGCAACTTTCGATTTTTGTAAATCCTTCTGTTGTTTTTAGCTCAGAAAATAAGTTTTTGAAACGTTGGAATTTTAATATTTCACTTAATGCTCAAAACTCTTTTTTCAAAGAAGACCGAGTTTTGGAATTTAATCCTTTTAAAACCGAAGATAATCAGATTCTGAAAAATCAGAATTTACTATTTTCTGTACTTTTCAACCCAACCGAAAAGTCTGGTTGGAATGGAAATTATCGTTTCATAGACAATCAAAATTTGGTAAATGCCAATTTTAGCATAGAAAAGAAAAACACACAAACTCACCTCGTAAATTTTGGATATTGGTTTAATAAAAACTTGCGTGCAGATTGGGAAAATCAGTTGCAGAATTATCAATCTTCATCGCAATTATTCAAAACACGAGATTACACTTTAAACATCTACGAAACCAAACCGAAATTGGTTTACAAACTTTCAGAAAGCATACAAACCGAAATTTCTACCGCCTACAAAATTAAAGACAGAAAAGACGGCGATGAATTTCTGAAAACCTTCGATGCAACTGGAACTTTGCAATGGGAAAAGAAAAAAACTTCTATTCGTGGAAATTTTAGTTTCATCAATAATGATTTCACGGGAAATGCTTTCAGCATTGTAGGAAACCAAATGCTCGATGGTTTAAAACCTGGCAAAAACCAAGTTTGGAGTGTGATTTTGCAACAAGCTCTTAATTCCTTCCTTCAACTCAATGTAAATTATGAAGGTAGAAATTCTGGTGAAAGAACAATTCACATTGGAAGTGTGCAAGTGAGAGCGAGTTTTTGATTTGTGAAATCGTAAAGTTGTGAAATTGTAAAATCGTAAAAATGTGAAACTGCTATACTGTAAAATCGTGAAACTGTTTAATCTTGGGTTATGAAGTTCTGAAAAATCAAATAATAATTATAAAAACTATAACTATGTACACATTTTATTTTGAGAAATTAGAAGTATGGCAAAATGCAAGAAAATTAGTAAAAGAAATTTATAAAATATCTAGAAATTTTCCTGACGAAGAAAGATTTGGAATTACAAATCAAATTAGACGAGCTTCTACAAGTATCACTGCTAATATTGCAGAAGGAGTTTCAAGAAATACCAATAAAGATAAATCTAAATTTATTAATATTGCATATAGCACTAGTATTGAAGTCATTAATTTTCTAATTCTTTCTTGGGATTTAGATTTTATTTCAGAAGAAAAATATATTGAATTAAGAGAAAAAACTGAATTAATTACCAATCAATTAAACTCATTTTATAAGTCTTTAGAATAACTGTGAATTTATTAAATCTTAAAACTGTTAAATCGTTTATTTGTTGAAAAGCAAAAATCAGCTCATAAAGTTGCATATTGTAAAAAAATTATCGGATTTTTTTATTTGACTAATAACAATTTCACGATTTTACAATTTCACAGTTTAACAACTTAACAGTTTCACGATTTTACAGTTTTACAACTTTACGATTTTACAAAAAAAACTACCTTTGCAAAATGGTAAAAATAGGCAACATAGAACTTCCTGATTTTCCGCTTTTATTGGCACCAATGGAAGATGTGAGCGATCCTCCTTTCCGTAGGTTGTGCAAATTACACGGCGCAGACTTAATGTATTCAGAATTTATTTCATCTGAAGGCTTGATTCGTGATGCGATGAAATCTAGGAAAAAACTCGATATTTTTGATTACGAAAGACCTGTTGGAATTCAGATTTTTGGTGGCGATGAAGAAGCGATGTCACTTTCTGCCAAAATTGTAGAAACCGTAAATCCTGATATTGTGGATATTAATTTCGGTTGTCCCGTGAAAAAAGTGGTTTCCAAAGGAGCCGGAGCTGGCGTTTTGAAAGATGTAGATTTAATGGTTCGTCTCACGAAAGCGGTGGTCAATTCTACTCAACTTCCCGTTACGGTGAAAACGAGATTAGGCTGGGATGTGGAAACTATTAATATAGAAGAAGTTGCGTTGAGATTACAAGATGCAGGAATTAAAGCATTGACAATTCACGCAAGAACCAGAAGCCAAATGTACAAAGGTGAAGCAGATTGGGAATACATTTCTAAAATCAAACAAAATCCTAATATTGAAATTCCAATTTTTGGAAATGGAGACATTGACTCTCCTGAAAAAGCGCTAGAATACAGACAAAAATACGCTTGCGACGGAATGATGATTGGCAGAGCTGCGATTGGTTATCCTTGGATTTTTAATGAAATTAAACATTTCTTTGGAACAGGAGAAAAATTACCAGAACCTACAATTTCAGACCGACTTCTCGCTGTAAAACAACACGCAGAATGGAGCGCAGAATGGAAAGGCGAAAGATTAGGCTTGATAGAAATGCGACAACATTACAGCAATTATTTCCGTGGAATTTCACATTTTAAAGAGTTTAAAACCAAATTTTTACAGGTTTTAAGTTTGGAAGAATTTTATCAATTGTTAGTAGAAACGGAAGCGTTTTATCAAAATAAAATTGAAATTTAATAAATTTTAAAAACCACAAAAGAGACAAAAGAATACATTGAAAATAAGTTTTTCAAAAGTAAAAAAGAGAAACAATTGCTTTTTGTTCTTTTGAAATTCTTTAAAAACATCATTATTTCTTTTGTGCCTTTTGTGGTTTAATTAAAAATATGAAAATAATCTCTTACAACGTCAACGGAATTCGCGCAGCTTTTACCAAAGATTTTATCGGTTGGTTGCAAGTGGCAAATCCTGATATTATTTGTATCCAAGAATCTAAAGCAGGAAACGACCAAATAGACATTGAAAGTTTGGAAAAAGCAGGCTACAAAAGTTATTGGCATTCTGCGGTAAGAAAAGGTTATTCTGGAGTGGGAATTGCAAGCAAAATAGAACCAAAACACGTAGAATACGGTTGCGGAATAGAACAGTATGATAACGAAGGTAGAATTATAAGAGCAGATTTTGATGATTTTTCGGTGCTTTCTGTGTATGTTCCGAGTGCTTCTAATATTGAGCGATTGGATTTTAAACTTCAATTTGCCGAAGATTTTCTAGAATACATTAAAAATTTGCAAAAACAAATCCCGAATTTGGTGATTTGTGGTGATTTCAATATTTGTCACGAAGAAATAGACATTCACAATCCGAAAGGTTTGAAAAATGTTTCAGGATTTTTGCCCGTAGAAAGAGAATGGATGACCAGATTTATCAAAGAATGTAATCTGATTGATAGTTTCCGTTATTTACATCCTGAAAAACAAGAATTCTCTTGGTGGAGTTACCGACAAAATTCGAGAGCTAAAAATTTAGGTTGGAGATTAGATTACCATTTCATTACAAAATCACTTGAAAATCAATTAGAAAGAGCTTTAATCTTGAAAGAAGCGATGCATTCTGACCACTGCCCTGTTTTGATAGAAATCTAATTACAATTTCAAAAACGCTTCGCCTTGCTCGGTTTTAAGAGCCATATCATAAATTGAAATTTCAGCTAATGAAGACTTAAGACCTTCTCTAATGGGTTTATATTTAAAATGAAAAGGACATGGCTTTTCTGAAGAACATTTCTCTAGTCCAAAGGCACATCTCGTAAAAATTTCTTCACCATCAGTTGCTAAGACAATTTCGATAATCTTGATATGCTCTATTTTATCTAAATCTACTGTAAAGCCGCCTTGTTTCCCTTTATTAGAAATTAAAATTCCTTTTTTAGAAAGTGGTTGAAGTATTTTTGCAACAAATGCTTCTGGAGCATCTGTAGCTTCAGAAATTTGTTTTACATTGGTTTTTTTTCCCGCTAAGGCTTCTTGTGCAATATAAATTACAGATTTGATTGCGTACTCACAAGCTTTTGAAAACATATTAATCGTATTTACACTTACAAAGGTAAGAATATTATTCGGATATTTTTATCTGAAAATGTTATTTATAAAATTTCCATTTAGGAATAACGGTGAGTAAACCAAGACCTACAAAGCAAAAAAGATTGAATAAATCTGAATACAACATGGTAGATAGATAGTACTCATGTAAAAAATAATGTACAATAAGAGCCACAGGATATAAAAAAACGCCCCATTTTTTATAGAAATTAATAGCTATTAAAGAAATCAATAAACATGCATCTACAGTAAAAATAATATAAAAAAACCACAAGGGAATATTAATATCTTTATGGTTAAAAAACTCTGTAAAATCTATCCCAATACTCAGCAGAGAAAAAATGAGTAATAAAACGATTGCAGTATAAAATCCAGTTGTTTTATCTGGACTCTTATCATAAAAATTATCTTCCATATTTATAATTTTATATAAAAAAAAGCTTTTGAAAACTCAAAAGCTTATCTTTTACAAAAATATATTTTTTTTAGATAGAAATCGCATTAATTAATCTGTTTCTATCACTTAAATATTCTTCCATAGAAATCATACTTTCAGTTCTCATAACATCTTGTATATCATCTATTTGATAAATAATTCTTTTTGCATCTTCTGTATTTTTAGCTCTTACTTTACAAAAGATATTGTATTTTCCTGAAATAACACTCGCTTCTACTACATTAGGAATTGTTGCTAATTCTTTCAAAACCTCTTGAGTTCTGTTTGATTTAGTTAATAAAATACCAATGAAAGCAGTGAAATGATAATCTAATTTACCATAATCAATGTTAAGTGAAGACCCGAGAATAATCCCTGCGTCTTCCATTTTCTTCACTCTTACGTGGATAGTACCTGCAGAAACATCCATCTGCTTTGCAATTTCAGTAAAAGGCATTCTTGTATTTTCTACTAAAAAATCTAAGATTTTTTTGTCTATTTCATCAAGCTGATAATTCATAGCTGTGCTTTTAAGATTATTAAATTTATAAAAATTACTATATTTCTTTTGCAAATTTATAAAATATAATTGACATTAAGAAATATATTTTTTACAAAAAAACATTGATATTTATCACAAAAAAGCTAAAATTATTTTTGTTTAGTAGAATCCTTTCTTATAGAATCTATTTTTATGTTAGATTTCACTTTCAAAGAATCATTATTTTTTTTATTTTTTCTAAAAAGCGAATTGAAGCTTTTACTGTAAACCACACCTGCCCCGAATGATTGATTGGCATTTCCGTTTACACCTGTTAGACCAATATTAGATGGTTTAGAATAAGCTCTTAGCACTAGAGTTCCATCATTGTTTTTAGACACATCATACTCTACTATACCCTCTCCTGTAAGGTAATTGCTACTATTAGCCGTTTTAGAAATAGGAACTCCAAAACCTGTTTTTAGGGTGATTCTTGGTGACACCGTAATATTAACATTCGTATTTGCTCTATCACTAGATTCTGTGCCATCAGTTCCTTTTATATAACTGATATCGACTTGAAATTGCTGACTGATATTATTTACAATATTCCCTAACTGTTTGAGCAAAATATTGGCTCCGGTGCTAATCCCTGTATCTTGAATACTAACATCTCCAAAGCCTCCTGATGCAGAAGTATTAAAATTATTAAGCACGAGAATAGACCCAAACTGTAGGGTGCGCTCATCATTATTAGACATTTTAACAGCCAATGCTTCTCTAATCTGGGTAGAAGCATCTGGTGCTGAAACATCAAATTCTATTTTAGGATTTTTAAGCGTATTGGTAATTTTTGTCTGAAGCCTTACATTGACAGGAGGTAACTTACCCGTGCTAAGATATTCTGAAGCATTGGTTACAGACCTCACATAACTTGCGGTAATTTTCAAATCTGGGGCAAAGGGATCTCCATCCCACGCTATACTACTATTTTTATCAATTTGAAAAGATTTTTTTAGAAATAGTTTTTGTTCGTAGTTACCATTATCTACCAAATAACTTCCTAGGAGAATAATTTTTCCGTTAGGCGTCATTTTGAATTTTAATTTTTCTGATGAACCTCTTACGGTGATATCTCCTACCTCATCTCCCACCAATACATTTACAGTAGAACCTTTATTAACACTTATTAATAGGTTTAAATCTAAATTTACTCCTTTTTTAGCATTTTTTTCTACAGAAACTACACCTTCTTTATCGGCTTTTAAAAACCTTAGCAATTTAAATTCATCTACAGAAGTAGCACTATTACTATTAAGAGTGAACACACTGTTATCTAACACTTTGAAGGTTTCTATTTCTTGAGTAGGGTCATTTTCATTGTCCTTACCGGCTTCTATCTTCAGCCCTCCATCATTAAAACTCACAAATAAATCACCTTTACCATAAATTTTACCCCAAAACAAGTCAAAATCTTTTTGCTCTGTGTTGAGAAGCATCAAATCTTCGGAACGCACAAAAACCTGCGCTTTTATATTGGTAAGATTGCTTAAATCTACTTGCAATAAAGAGAGTGTGCCTTTAGAATTACCTCTTCCATCATTTAACTTTATGGGCTCATTTAAAAGAATCATTCCATTATTAAGAGTAAGGGTAGTATCTTGGAAAGAATAATCTACTCCATTGAAATTGATTTTTAGCCCAAAATCTTTCATGGCAACATCACCACCATAATTGATATCATTCAAAGGGCCACTTATAGCAACCAAACCAGAAGCCTTGCCTCTGAAATTAGAGAAAATACCATTAACAAAAGCTTGTACAAATGAAAGGTCAAATTCATTTAAATCTGCTGTCAAATCAAGAATTGGTGATGGTGTATTGTTATTTACAGTACCCGCAAGTTCTAGATGATTTTTTCCTAGTAAATCAGATGATGCGATTTTGGCGTTGACATCATACACATTGGGAACATCACTATTTTTAGCAGAAATGGTCATTTCACCCATATTTTTACCATTGAGAATGATATCCTTCACCGATAAATCCATTAAAGGTTCCAAATTGGTTTTATCCATTTTTATTTTTACATTCCCATTTGCAATACCTTTTAAGTCTAGCGTATTTTTTCCTGGCAACAAGTCTAATATTTTGTCAATTTCTAGATTTTTAACATCTACATCTGCATTAAAATCTTTTGCATTTTTGAAAGTTCCATTGACAAAAATTTCACTTTCCTCAGAAAATAACCTTAAGTTTTTAATCACAAAATCGCTGGTGCTTTTTCGATAAGTGATAGAATGGTCTAGCTCTGGCGATGTATCTACACTCCAAACAAAATTGTCAATCTTAAGATCAGTTGGTTCAAATCTTATTACGTAATCCCCTGCTTCGTCTTTACTCTGATTGAGGTGTACCGCATAAGCTACTAAATCGTCTTTTTCTTCGTCTTCCAGTGTGCCATGTTTAAAATTAGCCACTAAATGCAGAATTTTATCATCTTCATTAGTCCCCATTAATGTCACATCTTTTAAGACATTTTGGGCATATTCCGCTCTTTCTATATTCACCGAAATTTGTTCTGAAGGATTAGCCGTATTGATTCTTACAAAAATATTGTTAATCATTGCAGAATCTTTTTTGGGCTTATTTTCGGACACTATATATTCAGGATTTGCCTTAGACAAAAGCTGGTCTGCTTCAGAAATTTCCTCTTTTTTGGTCATCAAATATTTCAAAGCTGGAATACTGGCATTTAACAAGATATTATTCGTATTGCCATCAAAACTACCATCTATTTTAGCTCCATCGCTAATCTTTAAATTGGGTTCAAAATAATTAACCAACTGCTGACTTACCTCAAAGTTATAGGTAAAGTTCTGCCCTTTAAAATATCTTTTCTCAGGATTTCCTACCAATACTTTATCAAAGCCATTTTGGAACATTTTCCCTAAGTCTCCTAAGTTATACTTACCAGAAATATCACCTTTTACTACATTGGGCATATCTACCGATACTATTCTGTTACCATCTTCAAAAAAAGCTTTTACTTGACCATTAGGAAATTCTATTTTTTGATTATTTGCGGTAAAAGTTACGTTATTTAGTTGTGCATCTAGGTTCATGTCATTTACGTTACTGAAAGCAATTTTACCATTTACGCTTCCACTAAAAATTGATTTACCATTACCCGGAACGCCGAAATAACTCAAGTTCAAATAATCTATATCACCATTTATATCTGCCAATAATCTAGAGGTAGAAAAATCTATTTTTCCTACAATTTTACCTTTGGCTTCCTCATCATTTATGGTAACTACACCATCATATTTTTTTCTAGAGAGTGTACCATCTAAAAAAAGATTATTAATGGTTTTTCCTGTAATGACGATGGAAGAAATATTAGATTTTGTCTTTAATGTCAACGTGTTTACATCAAACCCTCTACCATCTACATTAAATTTGCCTGTAATCAATCCTACTGCATTATTTTTGGTAATGGCTGCGGCATTAAAATCTTTAATATCTAAAACACCTTTATATCTCGGTTCGTTTTTATCAATGTCAGACAAAACAATATCTGCATTTGCTCTACCAATACTGGTGATGGCATTCCCTTTTGCTATTACTCTTTTTGGGGTAACATCCACTGCACCTACATATCTTATTCTGCCAAAAGGGTCAGCAAAATTCTTCATTTTTGTAGAAACAAATTTTGGAACCATTGCTCTAAGTGCAGGATAAGTAATATCTGCAGAAATCTTATTGGTTACGATATTAAAATTCCCTTTTAGTAAATCTTTAAACTTGGTATTTGGAGTATTGATATTTACATCTTTACCTTTTAAAACAAAATCTTCAACTCTAAAATCATTCAGAGAACCATACATTTTACCAGAAAGATCTATGGCAGAATAATTGTCCCATTTGGTTGCAAAATAAGATATGTCATAACCAGCAATAGAACTCCCGCGTTTTAGGTTCATATCCCAAACCACTTTGTTGTTAAAATCTTGCCAATGTGTTTTTTTGTCAAGGTTAAAAGTAAGATCTCCCTGAAGAAGAGAATGGTCTGTAAAAAAAGTTAAATCCTTAAGAGTTAAATGTTCTCCATCTAAATCTAAATCTCCAGAAAAAGTATCCACAAAATGAGACTTGCCCCATCTATTGGTGCGAAAGGTAAAATTATTAATCTTGGCTTTTACTTTTGCTCCTACCACATTAAGCTCAGGAACAATCAAATTAACATTTTCTGCTTGTAACCATTTTCCTTCGTCCCCCTCATGATTTTGATTAATGATAGAAATTTTAGAATCTCTAATTTCTACTCTAGAATTGAGTTTAAATGGCGGCTTATTAGGATTTCTAGGGCTACCATCATCAAATTTAGCAATAAACCTATTGAAATTATCTATAGAATCTCCTTTGTAAGTTACAATCTTTACGTCTGCATTTTTTAAGGATAATGTGCTAAAATCTAATTGATTTTTCTTATCAATCACCATAGATTGTACAATTGAAAACCAATCAGAATCTGCTCTTAGTTCTTTGGCTAAAATCATATCATTATTCTTAAAATCTTTGATTTTTAACCCACGAATAATGACATCACCAAAAATATTGATTTCTGCATTTTCTTTAGAAATATTAATCCCAAAATCTCTGTTTAAAGTCCCTAAAACCTTGTCTGCAATATAATTTTTAGTAGATGGAAGATTAATTACAATTAAAATCGCAAAAAATAGAAATACAAAAATACCTGCCGACCAAAGAAAAAGTTTTGCCCACCAAGAGAGCTTTTTTACATCTTTAGCAGCTTGTTTTGCCGTTTCTAGAGGATGCTCTATGGTATTTTTAATATTCTCTAAAGCCTCTTGAACTTTTCCTTCCACTTTTTCTGAAAGCGGTTTTTTGTTTTCGGAGTTATTATTTTCTAAATTTGCCATTACTTATGAACGAACCAATTATTTTAGGAATAGAATCTTCTTGTGATGATACTTCTGCAGCTATTATCAGAGGTAATGCTATCTTGTCTAATATTGCAGCCAATCAAACCATACACCAAGAATATGGTGGCGTAGTTCCCGAACTTGCCTCTAGAGCTCATCAACAAAACATTATTCCCGTAGTTGAAAAATCCTTCACTAAAGCAAATATACAACAAAAAGATATTTCTGCCATAGGTTTTACCAGAGGACCAGGCTTATTAGGTTCACTTTTGGTGGGAACTTCATTCGCAAAATCTCTGGCAATGAGTTTAGACGTACCTCTAATAGAGGTAAATCATCTTCAGGCGCACATTCTTTGCCATTTTATAGAAGATGCAAATCCAATGCCACCGAAATTTCCGTTTTTGTGTCTTACCGTTTCTGGCGGACATACCATGATTGTTTTGGTAAAAGACTATTTCGATATGGAAATCATCGGAAAAACCATTGATGATGCTGCTGGTGAAGCTTTTGATAAAATCGGGAAAATCATGGATTTAGATTATCCAGCGGGTCCCATTATTGATAAATTAGCCAAATTAGGAGACGAAAACGCATTCACTTTCGGCAAACCTAAATTAGAAAATTACGATTATTCTTTCAGTGGAATTAAAACTTCTGTTTTGTATTTTCTTCAAAAACAATTGAAAGAAAACCCAAATTTCATTAAAGAAAATGTAGAAAACCTTTGTGCTTCTGTTCAAAAAACTATTGTAGATGTTTTGATGAAAAAACTAGAAAAAGCAGCTAAAGATTATGATGTGAAAGAAGTAGCCATTGCTGGAGGAGTTTCTGCCAATTCTGGTTTGAGGAATGCGATGCAAAAAAATGTAGAAAAACTTGGCTGGAACGTTTACATCCCAAAATTTGAATACACCACAGATAATGCAGCAATGATTGCAATGGTAGCCAAACTGAAATTTGAACGCGGAGAATTCACCGATTTAAGAACCAGCGCAACAGCTAGGTATGATATGTAGTTCATGTATGGCTCATGTATAGCTGAAGTATAGATAATGTATGGATAATGTATGAAAATAAAACCTTTAACCAATATATTTATACATTCAAAACTTAAAAAAATGAATACATAAAAAGTATTTCTACAAACTAAAAAATAAAGAATAAATTTATAACCTTAAACAAAATATATGGCATCAGGATTTTTTGCAATATTAGATGATATAGCTGCTTTGATGGACGATGTAGCAATGACTACAAAACTCGCTACCAAAAAAACCGCAGGAATTTTAGGAGATGATTTGGCAGTAAATGCAGAAAAAGCAACTGGCTTTCTTTCTTCCAGAGAATTACCAGTACTTTGGGCAATTACCAAAGGTTCTTTCCTTAACAAACTCATTATCTTACCTATTATTTTCTTGCTCAATTGGTTATTTCCAGTTGCTATAAAAGTAATCTTGGTAATTGGCGGTTTATATCTAGCTTATGAAGGTGTAGAAAAAATAATAGAATATTTATTTCACAAAAACGAACACCATACTGACCACGAAGAAGCCTTAGATGTAATGGATGATCCTATAGTTGTAGAAAAAGCCAAAGTAAAATCTGCCATTACTACAGATTTCATTCTGTCATTAGAAATTGTGATTATTGCATTGAGTTCTGCCTTGGATAAACCTTTGATGCAACAAATTATAACTGTGACTTTAGTTTCCATTATTGCAACTGTAGGTGTTTACGGTATTGTAGCATTAATTGTAAGAATGGATGACGCTGGTTACAAACTTCAAAAAAAATCTAAAAAAGAAGGCGGATTTTTATTCTCTATTGGTCAAATGCTTATCAATTTATTGCCATGGGTTATTAAAATTTTAGGCTTTGTAGGAACTATAGCTCTAATTTTGGTAGCTGGGGGAATTTTCTTACACAATATAGAATATGTACATCATCTAACTGAAAATCTACCAACTCCTGCTATGGTTAATGAATTCGCAGCGGGAATTGTTGGTGGATTGTTGGCTGTAATTGTAATGACGATAATCAAAAAAATTATTTCATTGTTCAAAAAATGATAGAACACTGATGACACAGATTATACAGATTTTCACAGAAAACAAATCAAAAAAAATCAGCAAAAAATATTTAATCAGCGTTTTTTTGTACAAAAAAAATAATTTATGGATTTTAAACATTCAGAAATAACAGAAATAATTATTAAATCTTTTTATAAAGTTTATAATAAATTAGGTTATGGTTTTCTTGAAAAAGTTTATGAGAACGCAATGTATATTGAATTAAAAAACGAAGGATTATTTGTTGAAAAGCAAAAACCTATAAAAGTTTATTACAATAAGACAGAAGTAGGAAACTATTTTGCAGATTTAGTAGTTAATGAATGTATAATTGTTGAACTAAAAGCATCTGAATCTTTATGTGAAGAACATGAATTTCAATTGATTAATTATCTAAAAGCTACAGAAATTGAAATTGGCTTACTATTAAACTTTGGTAAAAAACCTGATTTCAAAAGAAAAATATTTACAAATAAATAAAAATCAGCGAAAACCTGCCTAATCAGCGTTTTTCCGTGTTCTATAAAAATATGAAACTATTCTTTGGCGAAATTTTTCCAATTGTAAAAATAAACGATGAAGAGCAACTACACATCGTGAAAGTTCTCCGTATGCGTGAAGGTGAAGAAATTTTCGTAACCGATGGAAAAGGAAATCTCGCCAAAGGAAATTTAGTTTTTGAAGGCAAGAAAGTAAATATTAACGTTACTGAAATTCAAGAATATTTCCCAAATCTCACAAGACAACTGCATATTGCGATTGCCCCTACAAAAAACATAGACAGAATAGAATTTTTTGTAGAAAAAGCTACAGAAATGGGTATTTCAGAAATTACCATTTTACAAACTGAAAAAACAGAACGAAAAAATCTAAATACTGATAAGTTAAGAAAACAAGCAATTGCAGCTTCTAAACAAAGTTTAAGATTCTTTTTTCCTAAAATTAATGATGTTACGAAATTATCAGATTTTATAAAAAACATTAATCCAGAAAGCACTTTTGTAGCACATTGCGATTCGTCATTTGAGCGGATTAGCCTTAATGAAATTCCAGAATTAGCAAATCCTACATTTTTAATTGGTCCTGAAGGAGATTTTTCTGAAAAAGAAATAAAAATGTTGGCAGAAAAAGGAATAAAAGCCGTTTCATTGGGCAGCCAAAGATTAAGAACCGAAACAGCTGGGGTTTTTGTAGCAGCTTGGAATTATTTTAAAACCTTTTAAAATCTCTCGCTGAATATATAAATTTGGTTGATTTTCACATAAAAAAATAAATTATAATCAACTAATTTACTTTCTCAAAAACCTCTCCAAAAGTTCCTCTCCGCTTCTGATAGAATTCACCGTCCATCTGATTTTCATTTCCAGTAATTTTTCTTCTGAAAGTTGGTAATCAATTCCAGATTTCATTAGCTTTTGCTTCAGTTCGTACATACAAATCGCAGCGGCAACTGACACATTAAAACTCTTTGTAAAACCATACATCGGGATTGCCAAAGTTTCATCTGCAAAATCTAGAATTTCATCAGAAACGCCTTCTAATTCTGTCCCGAAAACCAAAGCAATTGGTTCTTTAACTTCGTAATCGGGCAACATCGTGGCATTTTTTTCTGGAGAAACCGCCAAAATTCTGTAACCTCTAGATTTTATTTCCTTCAAAGAATCTAGATTATTTGGCATTTTTTCTACTTGCACCCAAGTTTCAGCACCTTTCGTTACTTTTAAATTGGGATTGAAAACGTTCTCTTCTTCTAGCGCAACCACGTGATGAAAACCGCAAGCTTCCACACTTCTCACAATCGCCGCAGCATTTCTAAACTGATAAACATCTTCCATCACAGGTAGCACAAAATCACTGCTTTCTTTAGAAAAATGCTCGATTTTGCTCAACCTTTCATCGGTGAGAAATTGTTTCAGGTAATCAAAAGTTTCTTGAAGTCTATCATTAGGAATCATGGTACAAAATTGCGAAATATTTTAGAAATTAACTTTAAATTTTTAACTTTAAACACTGAAAAAATCTAAATAAAAGTAAATTGTAAATGAAAAGAAAAGTCCTCATCATCTACACTGGCGGAACCATTGGCATGGAAAAAGATTATGAAACCGGAAGTTTAAGAGCTTTCGATTTCAATCACATTTTTAATAAAATCCCAGAAATGAATCTTTTGGAGTGCGAAATCTCTGTACACCAGTTTTCAGAACCGCTAGATTCTTCGGATGTAGGACCAGAAGAGTGGAAACAAATTGCAAAATTGATTGAAAAAAATTATGAGATTTTTGATGGTTTTCTCATTCTTCATGGCACAGATACTATGGCTTACACGGCTTCTGCACTTAGTTTTATGCTCAATAATCTAAAAAAACCAGTTATTTTGACAGGTTCACAGTTACCAATTGGAGATTTGAGAACAGATGCTAAAGAGAATTTATTAACCAGTCTATATTACGCAAGTTTATATGAAAACGATGAAGCGGTGGTGCAAGAAGTTGCGCTGTATTTTGAATATAAATTACTTAGAGGAAACCGTTGTTTGAAATATTCAGCCGAAAATTTTGATGCATTTATCAGCCCAAATTATCCTATTCTAGGGGAATCTGGAGTTCATTTGAAAGTAGAAGAATCTAGATTATTTAAAACCAATACAAATGATGATTTTTTCGCAGATTTACATTTAAGTGACCGTGTCTTTCTTTGGAGAATTTTCCCAGGAATTAATTTAGAAAACTTACCCGAAATCCCTAAAATTAAAGTATTAATTCTACAAGTTTTTGGTTCTGGAACTATTTTTAGCAGTCAAAAAACGGAAGAAATTTTACAGAAAATTAAAGACAACGGAACTGAAATCGTGGTGATTTCGCAGTGTATTTCAGGAGGCATTAGCCTTGGTAAGTACAATAATAGTAATATTTTCAAAAAAGTGGGAGCGATAAGTGGCGAAGATATTACCGCAGAAAGTGCATTAGCAAAAGCAATGCATTTGATAGACAACACTAGATACAAAGGAAGTTTCGGAGAAAATTTTTCTAAAAATCTTCGTGGTGAGATTTCCGAATTTGAATAAATAATTCTACCTTTGCCACCTGAAATAGAAAGGTGTCCGAGTGGTTGAAGGAGCTACCCTGGAAAGGTAGTATACGGGTAACTGTATCGAGGGTTCGAATCCCTTCCTTTCTGCAAAAAATTTAATTCCATCAAAATTTTGATGGATTTTTTATTGAAATCTCTTTAAATTTACTTCTGGATGTATTTCTTCTCCGGTTTCTAAATGTTGATAAAGATTAATGGCGAAATAATTTCCATTGAGTATTCCTCTTGCACCTAGCCCATTAAAAACATAGAAATTTTTATATCTTGAATGATTTCCAATAATTGGCCTTCTGTCTTTAACAGTAGGTCTAAAACCGAACTTAACATTAATCACATCAAAATCATTAGGATAAAATTCTGACAAAGCATTGGTGAGTTTTTCAACAGCAGAATCATCTATTTTGTGATGTATCTGGTCTCTATCATAAGTTCCACCGTAATAATATGTATTATCGATAAGAGGAAAAATAAAATGTTTCTTTTTGATGGTGAAATCCTCTTCTATCTTTTCAGAAAGTCTTACCTCTAAATGATGACCTTTATTAGGATTTACAGGAATATCAGAGAAAAAAGGATTGTCTTTAACGCCCATTCCTTCGGCAAAAATGATACTTTTAAACTGAATATCTTTATAGATAGATTTTTCGGTATTGATCATATTATAATTAAACTTTTCCTTAATCAAATGGTCATTTTGCTCTAAATAATTAATCAAATCAGTAAAAAAATCTCTAACATTTAACCTAGCAGATTGATTGACTAACCCACATTCAAAAGGATTTTTAACTGAATTAACTCTTAAAAAATCCTTAGATAAAAAAGAAATTTCATTAGATTTTTTGAGCCAAAGTTCTTTTTCTTTTTCATCATGAAAAACCCTTAGAATTGGTTTTTCTATCAAATAATTCTTATGGGTATAAACTTCTATTTCTGAGAGTGTTATCTTGAGTGCGTTTATTTGCTCTTGAGCCAACCAAAACGTAGTAAAACGCTTGAGAACTGCAGGATTTATAATGCCCGCGGAAACAAAAGATGCACTTCTTTTGCCCTCAGAAAAGAGATAAAAACTCTTTTTGTTCTTGATGAGTTGATGTGCAAAAAATAGAGCAGCATAGCCATCTCCAACAATTATATAATCTACGTTTTTCATAAAATTTAAATAAAAAAACCTAAGTACAAATATACTTAGGTTTTTGTTTATATAAGATATAAGGTTTTATTAATAATTCCACATATCGTTTTCCATTTCTAGAATTTGAGCTTTTATTCTCTCACTTTCTTCTAATTGTTCTTCTGCATCGTGAGGAATATAATCACTTATTTTACCAGTACCTAGACCGTTATCTGATTTATAAATGATAGAAGAGAATCTTCTTGCATTTAAAACATCATCATAAGTGATATCAGACGAAAGGTTTTTACCGTTGAAAACAATTTGGTTTGCCAAAACTTCTCTAGCATCTGGATAAAATACCCAGAAAAGATCGATTAACTCATCTTTATTTCCTAGCATTTGTCCATCTGCGGTTCTTTCAGCCATCATAAGAGGATCTGGCCCCATAGCAGCGATACCTAGAAGTCTGTACTTCATTTGACCATCTCTTCTATCTACGTACCACATTCCTTTAATTTTAAGAAGTTTTACTTTTTCTGTGGTAGTTTCTATAATATCTGTACCAGCCTTAATATCTTCTGGAGTTATTTTTTCACCAGAGTTTTTCTTATCAATTAACCAAGGTGTTTCAACAGTTACTTTTAATCTCTGCTGAATTTGTTCTGGCGATAGCTTAGTAGTAAACATTTCATCGTCATAAACCTCTTTGATTTTACCATTATTGATATTCTCTAACAGTATTTGATAAAGAGACTTATTAGAAGTTACTAGACCATCTGCATTATGATAAAAAGGTTGATTGATTTTTTCATTCATATCAATGATTTCCCAGACTACCATACTTCTAAGCACGTCTTTGTCATCAATAAACCCATAATCAATAGGTTTATTTTTAACAGACACTAAAGAATCTCCTACTTTTATCTTCAGCATATCTCTATACTTTCTATAAGTAGATGGCGATTTAGCATTTAGAATATTAAGTGAGTTAATAGGCTCATCATTTTCTTCTAAACTTTCTGTAGCAACAGGTGTAGTAACCACAGGTGTTGGTTCTACCACAGCTGCAGGCTCAGCTGGTGCTGCTTTTGCTTTTTTTGTAGTTTTAGCTTTAGTTGACTTTCTTTTGGTAGTCTTTTTCTTTGCCTGTGCATCTACCGAAAGAAAACTCAATGCTAATAGAAATATTACAATCTTTTTCATTTGAAATGATGATATTATAGTATTATAACTAAATTATTGTACATTTATTACAATTGGACTAATTTTTTTCAGGGTCTGTCCACCTAATCCTGATGCTGTCGCTTGAATATCTGCCACATAAACAATGTCACCAGAACGTAATCCTTTTACCATACTTGCAACAGAACTCATAGAGTTACCATTAACTAACATTGCTGCTCTACCAGGAACTTTGAATTTGAAACTAGTTACAGTAAACGTAACAGGGAAATCAAATTCAGGAATTGCCGCAGAAATTGTTTGGTTAGGGATTGAACTTGCTGGCATATTTAACACGTTTTCATTTCTGATTTGTCCTTGTGGAGGTGGTACATTTTTAATTCTAAAGTCAAATTTCTGAGAAATTACTTTTCCTTTAGGATCTTTTCCAGAAATAGTAAGTGCAACGGTATTACCACTACCTGGAGTAACAGTCCATTTACCTCTACCACCTGAAACTGATGCACCTGGTGCAGAAAGAGTAAGGCCTGAAGTATCTGCTCCTAAAATAGAACCCGTAATTGGGTTAGCTACACCTCTATAAAGTACATTCATTTTATCAGCAGATAGCAATGCTCCTTCTTGAGCTTTAAGAGCTTCTTTACCAGAAACTACATTATATGTAAATTTATATGGCATAGTAACTGTCTTACCTTTATCACCAAGGAATGAAATATTACCTCCAATTGTATGCTCTCCTAAATCACCACCAAGATTTAAAACACCTTGACCATTTACCACTTGAGCATTATCAATTCTAAGACCTGGTAAAGTACTTGCATAAGTACCAATAAGTACTTTTGCAGTAGCAGATTCCCCTTGTTGAATAGCAGTAGGACCAGCAACTATTGCTTCATAAGCATTAAATTGGATATCAGCATCTACTTTTTCTTTTAACATTAAAGAAAGAGCATCTGATTGTAGATTTCTTACTTCTGATTGTATTACTTCCAAATTAGATAATGCAGCTATTAATGGTTGGTTATAAAATTTATATTGAAGCCATGTTTTACCTTGTTTTTTGTATTTAGAACCGTCTGCTGATAAATTCTTTTTAGCTCTATCAACTACTGATTTTAAATCTTCACTTGAAGAAAAATTCTGTACAATGTAGTCTTTTAAACTAGACATTTTTGATAGTAATTCCTTTGAAGTTGGTGAAGGTAATTCTGCATCACCACCATTAAAAAATTTATTAGTACCCGCTTCAGTATTATTTAAAGATGAAAAATTCTCTTCTACATCTTCCGTACCATCTATATAACCTGCATTTTTCTTTAGGTCATTTTTAATATCTTCAATAAAATCTACTAAATCATTAGCCTTTGATTCCATTCCTGAATATTGTGTCTTTGCAATACCAAAAGTTTCAGGAGAATTATTAGCCTTTTCAGTTAAAGTTTGTAAAAAAATCTTATTTTTATCTTGAGCTAAAGTTCTCGAATCTGTTAAAGATTGATTGGTATCTTGATATGATCTAATGATTTCTTGGTCTATCTGCATTGCAAGCATAGCAATGAATACAAGATACATCAAGTTAATCATTTTCTGACGGGGTGATAATTTTCCTTTTGCCATTTTAATTCTTTTTGTTGAATAAAGTTTTTAATTAATTAAAATATTAAAGAAAATTAAGCTTTCATTGCAGAAAGCATTCCGCCATAAACTCTATTTAAGTTATTTAAGTTAGAAGTAAGACCTGCTAATTCTTCGTTGAATTTTTCAGATTGTTCTGCAGATTTCTGGATATCTTCTACATATTTTTTACTAAATTCAGATTGTTGCCTGCCATGCTCTAGCTGAAGAGAGTATAAAGCATTCATACTTTCTAAATGACTAGCAGCCAAAGTCAGTTGATCATTATATTTAGTAGTAGCAGCAGATACATCTACAGTACTATTAATTTGCTCTACAGATGCAGAAAACTTGTCAATCCCTGATTTTAATCTTTCAAATAAAGAAACATCTAGCTTAGCATCTTCTAGCATTTTATCTAATTTTTCTGAAAGCGTAACATCTAATTCTGAAGTTTGTACACTTGCTATTTTTCTTGGCTTAGCCTCTGCATTAGCATCTAATAATTCTGGATATACATTTTCCCAAGCGTAATTAGACTCTTCTTTCGGAACATCAAATGCAAAAATCACGAAAATTATAGCTTCGGTAATCAAACCAATTGCAAGCACTACTGTACCTGTTAATGGCCCGATATGCCAGTGATTTAATTTGAATAATGCTCCTAAAATTACGATTGCAGCACCAATTGAATAAACAAAATTTAATTTAGCGTCTTTAGTCTTAAACATGTCTTTGAATTTTTTTTAATTATAGTCTTATATTTTTACTTAGTTTTTTTATTTACTAGACCTTCTTAGTCTAGCAGAACCTGCAGGTACATCTTGAATGGTTCTAAAACCAATGTAGCTTCTAGCAGAATCTTTTCTTTCCCAATCTCTGTAACCTGTCATTAGTACATAACCTACATCTTTCCAAGAGCCACCTCTAACTGTTTTTCTAGGCTCTCTATATGCTTGATTAGACAAATAAGGATTGAGAGTAGATGAGAATTGATAGGTTGAATTACTGTATGGAGATTCTGTCCATTCAGAAACATTACCAGCCATGTTATACAACCCGAAACCATTTTTGTGGAAGGTTTTTACTGGAGCAGTATATGGATAAGTGCCTTTTTTCTCATCTTCTATATAGTTACCTCTTTTAGGTTTGAAATTAGCCAGATAACAGCCTCTATCATCTGTAAGATATGGTCCGCCCCATGGATAAGTAGCATTTTCCATACCACCTCTAGCAGCATATTCCCATTCTGCTTCTGTTGGAAGTCTAAATTTCATTGGACTTTCTCCTCTCTTTTTACCAGATTTTACATAGTCTCTTTTGGCTTTTGTTTTATAATCACAAAAAGCTCTTGCTTGATCCCAAGTAACACCAACTACAGGATAATCTTTATAAGCTTTGTGCCAAAAATATCTATCAAAAAGTGGTTCATTATAGGCATAGTTAAAGTCTTTAACCCAAACCGTAGTATCAGGATATACTGCAATACTTTCTTTTTTAAGATATTGCACCCCTCTATTTTTATCTTTTACTGCTGAAGCAATATCTTCCCATTGATAAGAGTACATGAGTTTTCCATTATCAAGAAGTCTTTCATTGTTGATTCTTCTATCTGGAGCAATGTACATAGATTCTAAAACCTCTGCGTATTTTTCATCTGGATATTGTGAGGTTTTCCAATATAATGGAGTTTTCCAATCTAGTTTTTTGGCATCTGTGTACCCACCTCTATCTCCTTGTGATTCTAAGAATTTTTGGTAAGCAGTAGTATTTTCTCCAGCCTTTTTAGCAAGATATGCATATCTACCTATTCCTTCTTCACTGGCTGCATCGCCAGCAGCTTCGGCTAATAGAGTTCTTGCAATAGAGTCTCTTACATAATTTACGAAAAGTCTATATTCGGAGTTTGTTACTTCTGTTTCATCCATAAAGAAAGAAGAAACGGTAACTGTTTTAAGCGGAGCTTTTTCAGGGGTTCCAGAAAAATCTACGTCAGCAAGTCCCATTACAAAAGACCCACCAGGGATAGCAACCATACCATATGGTCTTTGCGCTACAAATGAGCTTTTGCTTTCTTTAGGCACCAACTCCCCTCTAGAATCTGGCTTCCCTGAACTTGTTTTCCCCCTTGAACAAGAGACTACAAAAGATGCTGCAAGCATCACTAGAAACATTCTTTTCATTATCAAATTCAAATTTAGCGGTAAATATATATATTTTTTTTTAACAAATCTTTAAGATTTATTAGAAACGCTAGTTTTTATTAATTATTTTACAAAAAATTAATTTTTTATTCAACTGTAACAGATTTTGCCAAATTTCTAGGCTGGTCTACATTAGCTCCTCTATAAACAGCTATGTAATAAGCCATTAGCTGAAGTGGTATAGATGCTACAATTGGAGAAAAACACTCTGAAGTTTCAGGAATTTCGATGACATAGTCTGCCATAGACGAAACTTGCTCATCACCGTAATTTACAACAGCTATTACCTTCCCTTTTCTAGCTTTTATTTCTTGAACATTACTTACAATTTTGTCATAATGTCCTTTTTTAGGTGCAATAATTACTATAGGCATATTCTCATCAATTAAAGCGATAGGTCCATGCTTCATTTCTGCGGCAGGATAGCCTTCTGCATGGATATAAGAAATTTCTTTTAATTTAAGAGCTCCTTCTAAAGCTGCAGGGAAATTAAATCCTCTACCAAGATATAAGAAATTGGTTGCACTAACAAAATCTTTAGAGATTTTTTTAACGTATTCATGAGTAGAATTGAGAACATCTTCTACTTTTTTTGGAATATTATCAAGTTCAGTAATTAAATTCATGAACTCAGCATTACTAAGGTTTCCGTTATGTTTGCCTAATTTAAGTGCAATTAAAGAAAGTATAGTTAATTGTGCCGTAAATGCTTTGGTAGAAGCCACTCCTATCTCAGGGCCAGCGTGAGTGTAAGAACCTGCATCAGAATATCTAGAAATAGAAGAATCTACAACATTACAAATTCCGTAGATAAACGCCCCTTTTTCTTTAGCTAATTTAATAGCAGCCATTGTGTCTGCTGTCTCTCCAGATTGCGAAATAGCAATTACAACATCTTTATTGGTAATTATAGGATTTCTGTATCTAAATTCTGAAGCATATTCTACTTCTACTGGTATTCTAGCAAATTCTTCTATTAGATACTCCCCTATTAAACCAGCATGCCAAGAAGTACCACAAGCTATAATGATTATTCTTTCTGCTTTGTTTATTCTCTCGAGGTGGTCCCAAATTCCGGCCATTTTTATAATGCCTTCATTTACAAGAAGCCTACCTCTTAAAGTATCTTGAATAGATTTTGGTTGCTCGAAGATTTCCTTAAGCATAAAATGTTCATACCCTCCTTTTTCTATTTGCTCAAGACTTAATTTAAGCTCTTGAATGGCTGGTACTATTTTTTCATTTTCTTTGATGCTTCTTATATCTACTCCATTTTCTAATGACAAAGTGGCCATATGACCATCTTCTAGATAAACTGCTTCCTTGGTAAATTCTACAAAAGGAGAAGCATCTGAAGCTATAAAATATTCATTATTTCCAAGGCCAATAGCAAGTGGTGAGCCTAATCTACCAACCACCAAAACACCAGGATAATCTTTGTGCATCACAGTAATGGCATAAGCTCCGTACACTTCATTCAATGCTACTCTTACTGCAGAAGTAAAATCAAGATTCTGAGTGTCAGCTACGTATTGTATAAGATTCACCAAGACTTCGGTATCTGTTTCTGATGAAAAAGTGAAACCTTTACTTAGTAACATCGTTTTAATGGTGTCATAATTTTCAATAATACCATTATGAACAATTGCTATTTTACCATCATTAGATATGTGTGGGTGAGAGTTTCTATCACTAGGAACACCATGAGTAGCCCATCTTGTATGCCCCATACCTACATGAAATTTACCTTTTAAATCTTCAGAGATTTGAACTAGGTCTGAAACCTTACCTTTGGTTTTTTTAAAATTGAAATTATTATTAGTAGTATCTTCTAAAACGATACCAGCACTATCATAACCACGGTATTCTAATCTTCTAAGGCCATTAATTACAATGTCATAAGCATCTTGAAATCCTGTATATCCTACAATTCCACACATAGTTTTTGAATTATTTGTTTGAATAAATTACTTTTAGTTGCGCCCTATTATTATACTGTGGATCAGTTAAGGCTATATCAGAACCTACTAAAACTATTCTATTAGGGGTATAAGCTCTTGTCGTATAATCAAACCCTAATAAACCTGATGAACCTGTGGTTGAACTGGTTGTTCTAAAACTTCCCACTTCTAACACCAAGGGATTTTTTTCTAGATAATCATCAGATTCATTTTTTATTACATTGGTAACGGTTTGAGTAATATCAATTTCATAGTAAGCTGGATTTTTATCCAAATCAACTGGCTTTACCATGGTATATGCTGTACTATATTTAAAAGCTGTTAAATCTGCTAAAAAATCATCAGCTCCTTTCAATGAAGCCACAAAAGAGGTAGGCTTTTCGTAACTGCTAGTCCAAACTGATGAATCTGTATATAATTTAACTTTTACAGACATAATACCTACCTTTTTATTGTTGTATAAATCTTTAAGATTAGCTATTGTAGAAGCTGGAATTTTAATTTCAGTACCAGGACCTCCCATTCCTTGTAAATATAGCTTTTTATCGCCTTTAATTGTATTAATATTGGATATTGCAGAACTGAAATCAGATGACCTAGCGTATTGTATCTGGTTGAAATGTACGTTGGTAGAAGCTAAGTCTAAAGAGTAGGTAGAATTAGTTCTGGTAGTTGTATTATTCTCAGTCTTATCATATTTATAGTATATAATTGCGCTTAAGCCATTTGGGTCAAAACTCATCATATATCCATCATTCTCATCTACAGAAATTCTTAAACCTTTAAAATGTCTAATAAAACTTGCTGCATCTGAAAGTTCAAAAGAACCTTTTTTATCAATAATTTTTTGTTGAAAAAAATCAGCATCTAATGGGATTCTCAATCCTACTTCTCTACTAAAAAGTTCAGAATTGTCAGAATCTTTAGTAATTTTTATTGCGGTAAGGTTTCCATTAAAACTTTTGGTCCCTAAAGAAGCTCCCAAAGCCACTTGCTTATCAGAATAAAACTTAGTATCAGTAGAATTTAAAAACTCATTTACTTCATCTACTCTTATGGTGAAAGATGTTTGACCGTTTAGTTTTGCTTTACCATATTTTTTCACTGGATAGTTGGTAACTACTTTTTTAGCAGGAACACTACCATCTGGATAAACATAATTCTCATCAGTTGTTGTTTTAATAGAGTCTGCAGCCGTTTGATAGACAGGCTTCATCACAAGAACCACAGAATCTACTTTTGGATTTGCACCAAAATCAGGATTATAATTGGTCAATCTAACTTGTGTAACATATGAAGATTTCTGCATTCCAAAATTAGGCTCATTAAAAGCACCTAAAGTAGCACTTGCAATACGACTATTGCTGGTCTGAATAGAATCATTATGAAATAAATTGTATGCAACCACATCATAGCTAGCTTCTGTACCTACAGCCGTTCCATTTTGAAAGAACTGGGTTCCCAATTCATCTGCTTCTGGGTCACAACTAATTAATAAGACTGTACCTATTGAAAGCGCAAAAAATACCTTAATGATATTCTTAAAATCTTTTATCATTTATAAATTTTAATTTTTTTTTAAATTCGATTAATATACTTCGTTGATGGATTCGCCACTTACGTAGTCAAATTTTTTAGAAGTAGAATTTTCGAAAGCTTTTTCTAATTGACTTTCTAAAAACTCATCACCTTTTATCACTACATCTACCAAATCCATACTTTCTGTTACGAAATTAAGGAAGGTAGGATTCTCTAATGCTTTTAATTCTTTAATATTATCAAACTCTAATTTTTCAATTATAGTATGATCAAATTGAGCATCTTTCTCATTGTACACAGAAAGTACAATTTTAGTATCATTGAAATAAGAATCAGTCTTGTAAAAACTTTTCAAATAAATCGGAATAAATGAAGACATCCATCCATTAATGTGAATAACATCTGGTACCCAATTTAATTTTTTGATGGTTTCTATTACTCCTCTTGCAAAGAAAATAGCGCGCTCATCATTATCAGAAAAAGGATTTCCTTCTTCATCAAAATAATATAATTTTCTTTTAAAGTACTCTTCATTGTCTATAAAATAAACTTGAAGTCTTTCTCCTGGCAAAGAGGCCACTTTTATGATAAGAGGCTGGTCTAGATCATTGATAATGATATTCATTCCAGAAAGCCTAATAACTTCATGCAACTGAAACTTTCTTTCACTAATTACTCCAAATCTAGGCATAAAAACTCTTACGTCATTGCCTTCTTGGTGCATTTTAAGTGCCATTTTGTTCACCATCATCGCCATATTACTATCTTCCTGATAAGGGAACATCTCTGTGGTGACGTATAAAATCTTTTGATTCGGCATAATATAATTTTCTTCTATAATACAAAGACGGTTAATTATGCAAAAATACAAAAAATTATACGAATTCTTTTTAATTAACAAATTTTTATAATTTTACAGAAAATACTACTCCTATGAAAATTCTAAGAAACAAAAAAACATTAGTAGATTACATTGAGAGACACAGAGAAATGGGCAAAAAAATTGGCTTTGCTCCTACTATGGGTGCATTACACCTTGGCCATATTTCATTGTACGAACAGGCAAAAAAAGAAAATGACGAAGTAATTTCTTCCATATTCATTAATCCTACACAATTTAACAATCCTGAGGATTTTGAAAATTACCCTCAAACTCTAGAAGACGATCTTAAACTGCTTGAAAAAACAGGTGTAGATGCAGTATATGTACCAAAAGCTTTTGACATATATCCCGAAGGCTTAAAAAGCAAGCATTATGATTTTGATGGATTGGATAATGAAATGGAAGGCAAATACAGACCTGGGCATTTCGATGGTGTAGGTACTGTAGTAGAAGAACTACTGAGACAAGTACAGCCTCACAATGCGTATTTCGGAGAAAAAGATTACCAACAGCTCGCCATAATCAAAAAAATGGTCGAAAAAACAAAGTTGCCTGTAAAAATTCATGGTGTACCAACCCTGAGAGAGAACAGCGGATTGGCGATGAGCTCTAGAAACCTAAGATTAACCGAAAAACAAAGAAAAGAAGCCACCATTATCTACGAAACTTTATTAAAAGTTAAAGAATGGTTCAAGGTTTTATCGGTAAAAGAAATTAAAGAACGTGTAGAAAAAATATTTAAAGAGTCTAATTTTGAGTTAGAATATTTTATCATTGCTGACGAAAAAACCCTAAAAGAGACCGACTTCTTTCATAAGGATAAAAGCTACAGAGCTTTTATTGTAGCATACGCAGGCGAAGTAAGGTTAATAGATAATATGCACTTAAACTAAGGATTAAAATTTTCTCAAAAAAAATAAAAAGCCTTCAAGGAACACTTGAAGGCTTTTAAACACCAAATCACAAAATATTAATATGAAAAAATTTACTTTCGTAAATTTGTGACCTGGCTGGGATTCGAACCCAGGACCCATACATTAAAAGTGTATTGCTCTACCAGCTGAGCTACCAGGTCTAGAAATTTATAATTTCTTAGATTTTATTTTTGCTTTCGTGCCTACGACTGGACTCGAACCAGCACATCCATAGGAAACCACCCCCTCAAGATGGCGTGTCTACCAATTTCACCACGTAGGCAAAAAAAATCCGTAGTGCTACGGAATTTACTTGTGACCTGGCTGGGATTCGAACCCAGGACCCATACATTAAAAGTGTATTGCTCTACCAGCTGAGCTACCAGGTCTTGATAGCGTTTCCGCTAAAAGTGGTGCAAAGATAAGGCTTTTTTTAAAATCTCAAAACTTTTTACGAAATTTGTATAAAATAAAATTATGAAAATTACTTTAGTAGGCTACATGGGCACAGGCAAATCGCACATTTCCAACATATTGAGCAATAAATTAAATTTTAAACTTTTTGACCTCGATAAAGAGATTTCTAAAAAATATGAACTAAGTATTGCAGAAATTTTCAAAAATCATGGCGAAATATTCTTCAGAAAGTCAGAAAAAGAAACTTTAGACGAAATTCTTTCTTCTAATGAGTCTATAATTCTTAGCGTAGGTGGTGGCACTCCCGTATATTATGATAATATGGAGCGTATCAATGAGAAAAGCATAAGTATTTATCTAAGAACTAGTGTATCTACCTTATCTGAAAGGTTGAAAAAAAACAAAGAAAAGAGGCCTCTCATTGCAAAAATTGCTGATGAAGATCTCCCCGAGTTTATCGCAAAACATCTTTTTGAAAGAAATCCTTTTTATGCTAAAGCTCTCTACATTGTAGATACTGACAAAAAAAACGCAGAAGAAATTGCCGAAGAAATTATTCAGATTGCTCTATGTCATCCGTAAAAAACAAATCCCAATCCTCTTCTGACATAGAGGAAGAAGTATCTGCATCTACGAAATCATCCATATCTCTTCGGTCTTTTTTAGTAGGTCTTCCTTCTCCTTTTTGTCTGTAATAATCCTGAGACATTCTTCTAATTTTTAGAATTTCGTATTGTTCTTTGTCTGTTAAATCTGTAATATGCAGAGGTACCAGTTTAGCACCTATTCTACTTTTGGGAATTTGTAAAACTTTTATTTTATAGTCTATCTGGTTTCTTCTAATTTTAATTACATCACCTTCTTTTACTTCTTTAGAAGATTTTACAGGGTTTTCGCCTATAGAAACTCTATTTTTTTTAATCTCTTCTGCGGCTATATTTCTTGTCTTATAAAATCTAATACTCCATAAAAATTTATCAATTCTCATAATTTATTTATACTTTTGCAGTTATTGAAATATTAAAGCAATATTAAACAAACTAATCTAAAGGATAATAAAGATTATGAAAAAAATATTTTTGTTTCTAGCAATAGCTTCATTAGCCATTACTTCTTGTAGAAAAGATGATAACGAAAGTACAACTGAAGAAGTAAGCATAGAAACACAAAATTCTTATGATGACGAGGCAATAAAACAATTCTTAAAAGACAATTACTTTGACGCAAGAGGAAACATAATAGCTTTTAGCAGTACCATTACCACAGATGATAATGAAAAACCACTTGCTGACTACAACCCTGTAACGCTACCTTCTGGTGTAGTATATATTAGCAGATACATTCCTACCAATGGTAAAACAATAGCTTCTAATGATGTCTTAAGAATAATGCAAAGAAGCAATACATACGTAGCAGTAAAAGCGACTGATGGAAAGATAAAATTTGATTCTCAATATTCTTTTAGAAACACAGTAGATGCTACAGGAACACCTGAAGTAGACCCAGCTTATTATTATGTAAAAAATTCTGTTTTAACTAGTGATACTTATAAAGATAAAACAAGAAGTTATTTTGAAATTGAAGGTTTGCAAGAAGGTTTAAAATATTTTAAAAGTACTGAAGTTGCAGACAGTGACAACTATAACATGCAAGGAGTAATCATTGTTCCTTCTAGAGCTGCTTTTGCTAGAGATGATCATTTTGCATACTCATCATACGCATTTAGAAATAGAAGTTTTGTATTTACATTTCAAGTTTACAAGACAGACACCAGAACACCAGCACAAGACTAATTTTAGTAGAAACTACTCAAAAACTTGAGTTAGTATTGCCAAAGATTTTGGTGTATGAAAATCAGGGAAATGTATTTTATAATAGAATATAATAGAATCTAGAAGTATTTTTCTAGATTCTTTTTTTATCTTTTGTGGAGTGAATTTTTCTTCTAAAACCATTCTCCAAATTAAAGAAACTTCATCATTCGGCCCATTTTCTTCAGAAAACTTTTGAAACTCTGCTTTTTCAATATTTAAAAAATTACCGTCTTGTAATAATGGAGATATTCCAAATATCTTGAGAAGCCTAATAAGAAAGGTATAATGTGCAGAAGTGTCTCCATCAGAAATAAGCAACTTCATCTCTTTTATTTCTTGATACAACAGAGTATTAGCCTGTTCATTTCTAAGAACTTGATGTAAAAAATCTGACACAAAAAATGCTAATGAAGATACTTTAACATTGTATTCTGGTAAAATATCATCTAAACATTCTATTTTACTCACCAAATGTAAATCTGATATTTTTTTTTTATCAACTACTGTAATTAATAATTCATTTAAAGGAGCTAAATAAGCTTTTTTCTTATTTTTAGCAGAATAAACTCCTTTCAAAAAAAAAGATTGAAATCCGTTTTCTAGAGTAAAACAATGCAGAACCGCATCATTTTCCCCGTATTTAAAGTATGATAAAAGAAAACCCGAGAATTTATTCATTTAGTTGACTACTGCTATTTTTGCAGTAGCTTTATCGGTGGCATCTTCGTTAGTCATCAAAACATAATAGATACCTGAAGCTACTCTTATTCCTCGTTGATTATTCAAATTCCATTCATAATATCCACCTCTAGCAACTGCACTATGCACTACATTACCAGCAGCATCTGTAATTCTGATATTTGTTTTTTCGGCAAGACCTATAATTTTTACATTTCCTCTATATTGTGCAGTAATAACAGGATTAGGATAAACTTTCACATCACCAAAATTAGAAGTCACATTTACTACATCTCCTTGATAGACCACCACCCCTTCATTGGTAGCAAAATATACTTTTCCTGTTTTAGAATCAACCTTAATTCCTGTTATATTGTCATTTGGCAAAGGAGAGTTATTTTCAGTAAAATGATTAATTGTAGTCTCACCATTAGAACTAAGATAAAAAACACCTCCACCCTCTACTGAAACCCATTTTTGATTACCTGAGTCTACTTCTATTTCTAATATTTTTGAATCTTTAAAAAGTTCTTCATTAATCCCATTTTGTGAAATAATAACAGGTTCTACCTTTACATCTTTATTTCCGATAGAGCCAGAAGCATTTGGCAAGATTCTTAAGCCTAGATAGGTACCAATCCAAAGATCATCATTCAAATCCATAGTTGCACAAATTACACCATCAGATGGTAACTCATTACTTGTTTTAAGGGCTAAAGAAGTGTCATCGCCGGTCTGTCCTGGTGTATTATTATATTTATACCCTACAAGCGCTCCACCTTGTACATTAGGAGAAGGAATCCATAGAATACCACCCTTCGATGTTAATGTATTTACTCTGGCACTATTAAAAACACTAATTAGCCCAAAATCATCTGCACTTGCATTATAATAATAATAACCTATAGACAAAGAAGTTGGATTACTAGGATTAGCGTCTGCAAAGGCTACATTACAAAATAATTGATTATTTTCATCAAAATGTAAACTTACAGGTCTTCTATAAAAAGCATTCACATCGTTTTTGGCATACGCTTTCACAAAAGAGTTTTTGTTCATTTTATAAATACCTTGCTCTCCTTTTCTTGTAGAGTAATTAGTAAAAAAGACTTCGTCTTTATTTGCTGGATTGGGCATTACATCTATTACATTCCAAATAAAAGTAGAATTTCTAAAATAATCAGGGTAATTCCATTTTGTCCCATCATAATGATAATAACCATATCCTGAATAAACAGGAAGATTAAACTCACTAACTCCACCAGATGATATCCAAATATTATCATTAAAAAGTGACACTTTTTTGGAAACATTAGAATAAGGTCCATCTGGTTTATAGGAATTTTTAGATTCATCAAAGACCCCAGAAAATTTAGAGCCAGAATATAGTTTATTACTTACTATATAGGCTGTATTTAGTTCTTCACCCGCATCAAAAGTTTTTTGTAAACTACCAGACAAATTATAAACATACACTTTGGTTTGGTCTGTCACTACAATGTTTTGAGATTGCACCTTTATGTCTTTTACTTTTACAAAAGTATCTGCAATAGTGGTTAAAGAATTAATGTTTGCGCCATAAAATACTTTAGTTGTATTAGCAAGTACAAAAATAGAATTTGAATCTATTTGATTATAGTTTCCAGCAGTAGTATTCCAAGAACTGAAAACAGAAAATGTTACATTTAGAGGATGACTTTTAATACCCGAACTCGTAACAGAATATACAACATCATCTTTAATTACAGATTCTAAAGCACTTACATAACTAGTTCCAGTAAGAAAAAAACATGTATCCCCAAATTCTTTCTTGTTCAAATCAAAAATTGAAACACCATATCCTACAGAAATCACTGCTTTATCTCCATTTATAGAGATATGATTAATCACTTTACTACCTGTATAACTCTGCGAAAGTGGAATATCTACTACATAGGTTACCCCATCTTCAGTTACTACATCTAAGTTCCCAGATTTATATCCAATTAGAGCAATCTTGGTATCAGGATTATAGTCAAATGCAGAAATTTTCACTTCGTGAAGTCCGTTTGCTTTTGATAATTTTGTGATTTCCCCAGAAACGGTATCATAATAGAAAACTCCATTTTCTGTAGCTGCTATTATTTTTCCGTTGCTTTCTTTAAATGCCAATACATTGTTATAAGAGAACAAATCACTCCACTTGCTACTACTTTGCGTTTGTGCAAATGAACAAACTGTAACCCAAAATAATACTACCGAAAAAAGTTTTTTCATATAAAAAGATTTACTGTTTTTAAAAAATTATATTCAATCGCTATCTATTTATATAATGTTTTCAGCAAAACAGAAATCGCGATTTCATAACTTTTAAACTAAGATTCTATCATCTATAACTTGATTGTTCCAAGAAATATTTTTCACCGATTTATTTTTATCAAAATAAAAATCTATTTGACCTAAAAGTAACCCTGCAAAACCAACTTGGTTTACCAAAACTTTTTTACCACTTTTATTCGTAAAATTCTGTGGTTCTGGCAAAAAAGTATGAGTGTGACCTCCCAAAATTAAATCAATATTATCAGTTTTTGCAGCCAAAATTTTATCTGAAATTTTATTCGGTTCGTCTCTATAATCATAACCAATGTGCGATAAACAAATCACCAAATCACATTTTTTATCTTTTCTTAAAAAATCTGCATATTGTTGTGCAATTTCTATAGGATCTAGATATTTGGTTTCTTTGTATTGTTTTTTGCCTACCAAACCGTCTAGCTCTATTCCTACAGCAAAAATTCCTACTTTAATTCCTTCTTTATTGAAAATTCTGTATTTCTCAGTTTTACCATCTAAAATGGTGTTGCTAAAATCATAATTAGAAGTAATAAAAGGAAATTTAGCATTGGGTAAAACCTTCAAAAAACCTTCTAAACCATTATCAAAATCGTGATTTCCCATGGTAGAAGCATCATAACCCATCATAGACATCAGTTTAAATTCTAATTCGCCTCCATAAAAATTAAAATATGGTGTCCCTTGGAAAATATCACCAGAATCTAGCAAAAGAACATTTTTTTCTTGGTTTCTAATCTGCTGAATAAGTGTTGCTCTTCTTGCAAAACCACCTTTATTGGCATTTCTACCATCCGAAGCATCAAAAGGTTCTATCCTGCTATGCTGATCGTTGGTATGTAAAATGGTTAATTTATATTCAGAATTTTGGTTTAAAATTCTACTACTTTCGGCAAAAACCAAATTGGGAGCTAAAGTAAGCGCCAAAGTTCCGCCACTTATTGTTTTTAAAAAATTCTTTCTATTCATTTGTTTTGCCTATAAAATTTAAACGAGTTTCTGTAGAAGCTTTTATTTCTGGGGTTTTCTTAAAATATTCCATAAAAACATCTCTCATTTTCAAACCTGTATTAATAACTTCACCTTTAGAGAAAAACTTCATATTATCGCCGCCTAAAGCCAAATAATCTGAAGTAGCAATATAATAAGTTTTATTTACATCAACTTTTTCTCCATTAATAAGTGCGTTTTTCAAAGATTTACCTTGGGTTTCTATGTAAAGATGAGAAACTGGATTATTTTTTTCGTTTTGAGCATAATAATCAAACATACCTTCTAAATCCGAACCTTTCATTTTTACCAAAACAATTTCGTTCTCGAAAGGCATTACTTCAAAAACATTTTTCACCAAAATATCTCCAGCTCCAATTACGGCTCTAATTCCGCCAATATTAATTACCGCAGCATCAACATTGGGTATATTATTTTTAGAAGCCCAATCTTTAGCTCCTTCATAGGTGAAATCTGCCAAAAGATTTCCTAGATTGCTATTGTTTCCTTTTTTATTAAGTTCTACCGAAGTATGAGAAACTTTGGTATTCATTTCATTTTCCAGTCTATCTTTATAAGGTTTTATAAAATTTACATAATCTGCATTATCCTTAATTTCACTGGTAATACTGGTATTTTTATGAGGCTGCACTTGCGCAACTTGCAACGTACTTTTACACGCCGAAAGAGACAAAGTAGCAATTGCCAACAACCAAAATTTATTTTTCATAACTAGAATATAATCTTTTGCAAATATAATTTTTTAAAGGTCAAATTGTTTTAAAATCAACTTAAACTTTTACCCAAAATTCTCCACTTGTATTAAATATTTTTGTTTTTCGTCATCAGACAACAAAGAATATTCAAAGCTATTCTTTACTAAAGTCTTTATATCTTCTTTTGTTAAGTCTAATGCCTCAGCAGTTTGCAAGAAATTAGCATTCATATAACCTCCGAAATACGCAGGATCGTCTGAATTTATCGTAGCTTTCAACCCTAAATTCAACATTTTTTTTAAAGGATGGTCTTTTAAATCATCTACAACTTTCAATTCAAGATTAGAAAGCGGACAAACCGTAAGTGCAATTTTCTCATCTACCAATCTTTTTACCAAAACCTTATCTGTTAAGCAATTATTACCGTGGTCTATTCTTGCTATTTTCAACAAATCTAATGCTTCCCAAATGTATTCTGCAGGACCTTCTTCGCCAGCGTGAGCTACAGGAACGTAACCTTCTTTAATGGAAGCTTCAAAAACTTTTTCAAATTTACTCGGCGGATTGCCTTTTTCCGAAGAATCTAATCCTACCGCCTTTATCAAATGTTTATAAGGAAGTGATTGTTCCAAAGTTTCGAAAGCATCTTCTTCGGACAAATGACGAAGATAACTCATAATCAGAAGTGAAGAAATTCCGTATTTTTCTTTAGCATCTTCTCTGGCTTTTTGGATTCCCTTAATCACCGTTTCGAAAGAAACTCCTCTTTTGGTGTGCGTTTGCGGATCAAACATAATCTCTGTATGTACTACATTTTCTTCGGCACAATGTGCAAAATAGGCCATCGTAAGATCGTAAAAATCTTTTTCGTACAACAAAACGCTAGCTCCTGCATAATAAATATCTAGAAAATCTTGAAGGCAGGAAAACTGATAGGCTTTTTTTACTTCTTCTACCGATTGATAAGGTATTTTCACTTGATTTCTTTGGGCAATTTCGAACATTAATTCTGGTTCAAAACTTCCTTCGATGTGGAGGTGTAATTCCGCTTTCGGAATTTTTTTAATATATTCTGTAATATTCATCATATTTTTCTTTTAAAAAGGAAAACAAATGTAAGAATTTCAAGTTTAACAACCTGTTGATTAACTGATAAATTGCATAAATAAAATTGCACAATCCTTAAATTTATAGATAATTTTTTATATAAAATTTAATATCTTTGACGACATTAATTTTTATAACTTTATAACAAATGAGCAATTTAAAAGGAGTTGGCGTAGCACTTGTCACGCCATTTAATGAAGATCTCTCTGTAGATTTCGACTCTCTCACAAGACTGATTGAGTACAACATTGAAAACGGAACCAATTATTTAGTAGTTTTAGGAACCACAGCAGAAGCTGCCACCCTATCTAAGGAAGAAAAAAAAGAAGTTATAAAACACGTTATAAAGATTAATAGTAAACGTCTTCCATTAGTGCTAGGAATAGGTGGTAACAACACGCTAGAAGTAAAAAAACAAATCGAGGAAACCGATTTATCTGATTTTGATGCAGTGCTTTCTGTGTCGCCATATTATAACAAACCCAACCAAGAAGGGCTTTATCAACATTACAAAGCTTTAGCAGAAACTGGTAAACAAATTATTATTTACAATGTACCAGGCAGAACCGGACAAAATGTAGAAGCTGCTACCACCGTACGTTTGGCTAAAGAATTCCCTAATCTTTTTATGATAAAAGAAGCTTGCCCAAACATCAATCAATATTTTGATATCTTGAGAACAAAACCTGAAAGTTTTTCTCTAGTTTCAGGTGATGATGAATATACCCTGCCAGTAACTTTGGCTGGTGGAGATGGTGTAATTTCTGTAATTGGGCAAGGTTATCCGAAAGAATTTTCTACCATGGTACAATTAGCCTTCGAAGGAAAAGTAAAAGAAGCTTACCAAATTCATAATAAATTGGTAGAAATTACAAGACTTATTTTTGCAGAAGGAAACCCTTGCGGAATTAAAACCATCTTAGCAGAAAAAGGAATCATCAAAAATTATTTGAGACTACCTCTAGTAGCTGCTTCTGAAGGTTTGCAAGCAAAAATTAAATCAGAAATGGCAAAAATTTAATTCTAAAAACATTTTAAAATAAATTTATAGAACTTACCTTTGCGTAAGTTCTTTTTTTATGATGAAAATTAACAACGCAACCATAGAAAACATTCCGCTGATCAAGGAAATTGCAGAAAAATCTTGGCGAAAACATTACCCAGGAATTATCTCTACCGAACAAATAGAATATATGCTAGAGCAAATGTATTCTGAAACTGAACTCAAAAAACATTTCCAGAATCCTAATTATCATTATTATTTACTTGGTGATGAAGAAAATATTCTTGGAATCATGGGTTTTGAAAATCATTATCAAGAAAAAACCACCAAGCTCCACAGAATTTATCTCTTAGTAGAAGCCAAAGGAAAAGGATTAGGAAAACTCGCCCTAAACTTCCTGAAAGAACAAGTCAAAAACACTGGTGACAATAGAATAATCCTTGCAGTCAATAAAAAAAATTCTTCTTATCATTTCTATATTTCGCAAGGCTTTACAGTTTATGAAGAAGGTGTTTTCGAAATCGGAAATGGATATGTCATGGATGATTATCTGATGGAATTTTGCATATAAATTTTACTTATCATTAATTTTGATATATTTTCATTACTTTTGTAAAAAGCAAAAACATTTTTTTGAAAAAAACAATCGCCATATTACTTCTCTTTAGTTATATCTTTTCTTTTACAGAGATAAGAGAACTTAAAAAATTACCCGCTTTTATAGAACACTACAAGGAACACAAAGCCGAAAACAACCAAATTACACTCCTAGGTTTTATCACGCTACATTATTTAAATGGAAGTCAAAAAGATGCAGATTATACAAAAGACATGAAACTCCCTTTTAAAACTCATGATTTTTCTTGTTATAATTTCACCATTCAAGATTTACCCAAAATATTTGATTTCTATTTTTCAGAAGTTAAAATTTTTGAAATAAAAAATAAAAATTTCTACTATTTTCTGAATTTCTCTGAAGGAAAAACGTTCTCTTTCTACCCTCCTCCAAAATATATTTAATTTTTTTGTTGTTAATACTCATTACTTTTAAGTTTTGAGAAGTTTTAACTTATTAAATTAAATACAAAAATGCTTAATAAAATCATAGAATTTTCTATAAAAAACAAATTGATAATCATTTTGTTTACACTTGGCTTAATCATTTATGGAATATTTGAAGTAAGAAAACTCCCAATAGATGCCGTACCTGATATTACGGACAATCAGGTACAAATCATCACAGTTTCCCCAAGTTTGGGAGCTCCAGACGTAGAACGTTTCATAACATTCCCGCTAGAACAAGCCAATAATAACATTGCCGGAATAAAACAGATGCGAAGCTTTTCAAGGTTTGGTTTATCTGTAATCACCATTGTTTTCAAAGATAATGTAGATTTACATTGGGCTCGTCAACAAGTTTCTGAAAGACTTCAGCAAGTTTCCAAAGACATTCCTACCAACTTGGGCGTTCCACAAATGGCACCTATTTCCACAGGTTTAGGCGAAATTTACCAATATGTAATTCGCCCAAAAGTAGGTTATGAACATCGTTATAATGCAATGCAACTACGCACCATTCAAGATTGGATAGTTCGAAGACAATTACTCGGGACCGAAGGAGTAGCAGATGTTGCTAGTTTTGGTGGTAATTTAAAACAATATGAAGTAGCAGTAAATCCTGCTCAGTTGAAATCAATGGGTGTAACGATGACCGAAGTTTTCGATGCGCTTCAAAAAAACAATCAAAATACTGGTGGAGCTTACATAGAAAAAGGACCAAGCGTTCTCTTCATCAGAACCGAAGGTTTGATGGGAAAAATTTCTGATATTGAAAACACTGTAGTAAAAAATTTACAAGACGGAACGCCTATTCTTATCAAAAATTTATCTAAAGTACAATACGGAAAGGCCATAAGATACGGTGCAATGACTTACAACGGAAAAGGCGAAGTTGCAGGTGCAGTAGTGATGATGATGAAAGGAGCAAATTCTAATGAAGTCATCGAAAAAGTAAAAAAAAGAATCGAAGAGATACAAAAAACACTTCCAGAAGGTGTAAAAATAGATGCGTTTCTTGACCGAACCAAAATGGTAAATAATGCGATAGGAACGGTAGAAAAAAACCTCTTGGAAGGCGCTTTAATTGTCGTTTTTGTATTGGTTGTATTCCTCGGAAATTTACGCGCTGGATTTTTGGTGGCTTCCGTAATTCCTTTGGCAATGCTTTTCGCCATAATTATGATGAATATTTTCGGCGTTTCGGGAAATTTAATGAGTCTTGGAGCGCTAGATTTCGGGTTAATTGTAGACGGGGCTGTGATTATCGTAGAGGCCGTTTTGCACCGATTGCAGCACCTGAAAATCTACCAAGGAAAAACCATTTCACAAAAATTAATGGACGACGAAGTCTATACTTCTTCTAGCAAAATGATGAATTCGGCGGTTTTTGGGCAAATCATCATTCTCATCGTTTATTTACCAATTCTTACATTAGAAGGCATCGAAGGAAAAATGTTTATTCCGATGGCGCAAACCGTTATTTTCGCTTTGTTGGGCGCATTTATCTTGTCTTTAACCTACATTCCGATGATGAGTTCGTTATTTTTATCTAAAAAAATAGAGAACAAAAAAACGTTTTCAGACAAGATGATGGCGAAAATAGAATCGCTTTACGACTATTCTTTGGCCCAAGTTTTAAGAATTCCTAATATCGTTTTCTTCGGAATTGTGGCTGTCTTCTTCGTGGCGGTTTTTGTGATGACCAGATTGGGCGGAGAATTTATCCCAAGTCTTCCCGAAGGCGATTTTGCAGTAGACACCAGAGTTTTACCAGGAAGTAACCTCAAAACTTCTACCGATGCCGTAGAAAAATCTTCAAGAATTTTAATGAAAAAATTCCCAGAAATTGAAAAAATTGTAGGGAAAACAGGAAGCAGCGAAATCCCAACCGATCCTATGCCAATTGATGCAAGTGATATGATGATTATCCTGAAACCTAGAGCTGAATGGACTTCTGCAGACAACTATGATGATTTGGCCGAAAAAATGTATGCCGAACTTAAAAAGAATATGATTGGAGTTACCTACTCTTTTCAATATCCTGTTGCAATGCGTTTCAATGAATTGATGACGGGTGCAAGACAAGATGTAGTTTGTAAAATTTTCGGTGAAAACCTAGATACTCTGAAAGTTTATGCAGAAAAATTGGGCGAAATTTCTAAAAAAATTGAAGGAGCACAAAACATTTATGTAGAACCCGTTTCTGGAATGCCACAAATTGTGATTTCCTATAAACGTGAAGCAATGTCACAGTTTGGTTTGAATGTAACGGATGTCAACAACATCGTAAACACAGCGTTTGCAGGGCAATCTACAGGTTCGGTTTTCGAAGGCGAAAAGAAATTTGATTTGGTAGTTCGTCTCGATGGAAACCAAAGAAAAAATGTGGAAGATGTTAACAATTTGCTGATTTCTACACCTTCAGGCATTGAAATTCCGCTAAGTTCTGTAGCAAATGTGGAACTGAAAGAAAGCGTAAACCAAATTCAGCGAGAAAATGCACAACGTAGAATTATCGTAGGTTTCAATGTAAGGAACAGAGACATACAATCTACCGTGGAAGATTTGCAGAAAAATGTAGAAAAACAGTTGAAACTTCCTGCTGGTTATTCCATAAAATATGGTGGAACCTTTGAAAATCTTCAGCAAGCCAAATCTCGTCTCGCTATTGCAGTTCCTGTGAGTCTATTATTAATTTTATTAATGCTGTATTTCGCATTCAATTCAATTAAATATGGATTGTTAATTTTCTCGGCAATTCCTCTTTCGGCTATTGGCGGAATTTTATCACTTTGGTTACGAGATATGAATTTTAGTATTTCAGCGGGAGTTGGTTTCATTGCACTTTTCGGAGTTGCAGTGTTAAACGGAATTGTTTTAATTTCTGAATTTAATAGACAAAAAACGTTACAAAAAGATTTAAAAACCGCCGTAATCATCGGAGGAAAAACCAGATTGCGCCCTGTTTTGATGACAGCTTTCGTGGCTTCGTTAGGTTTTTTACCAATGGCTTTAAGTAACGGAGAAGGCGCAGAAGTTCAACGACCTTTGGCAACTGTAGTTATCGGAGGTTTATTGCTAGCAACTTATCTCACGCTTTATCTTTTGCCTGTAATGTACATTTGGTTTGAAAAACATTTTCCAGAAAAAACCAGAAAATTACAGGAATTGAGTGATGAGGAAGATGGATATCAACTGTAAATCTAACTAAAGTGACACAAAGAAATTTGACAGAAAACACTATGAACTCCGATTATTTCTCTGTGAACTCTGTGCTAAAAAAATAAATAAAATGAAAAACAAATTTTTAAAAATAATATCATTTCTATTATTTGGATTTGGGTTTTCCCAGACTTCCATTTCCTTAGAAACTGCGATTGACAAAGCATTCAAAAACAATTTGAATCTAAAAAGTGGCGTTTTAAAAATCAATTATCAGGAAAAAATGAAAAATTCTGCCGTTGTGATAGATCCTATCAATATTTCTGCGGAAATCGGTCAAATGAATTCCTTTTATGTTGACAATCGTTTTTCGGTGAGTCAAACCATCAGATTGCCCAAATTTTACAATGCTCATAAGACACTTTTATTAGAGGAATGGAAAAATTCATTGATCAATCTCGACCTTCAAAAATGGCAATTGAAACGTGAACTATCTCTCATTTACAATGAATTAAATTATTTCAATGAAAAGAAAAAATTGCTAAAAAAAGCGGATAGTATTTTCACTCAATACTTCCAAAGAGCAGATTTACGTCTAAAAAAAGGAGAAAGCAATCTTTTAGAAAAAGCAACTGCAGAAAACTTGAGAAGTCAGGCTGAAATGCAATTGAAAGCTCTGGAAAAAGACAGAGAAATTGCCATTCAAAAATTAAGTTTTTTAATTAATGACGGAAATCTTTACCAAAACCAAAACGCTAAATACGGAATTATAAATTTAGAAAGCCTAAATGACGACTACTCTGGAAACCCTTTGATTTTAAAGCAATTAGAACAAGAAAAAAACATCCAAAATGCTAAATTACAGACCGAAAAAGCTAAACTGAATCCAAGTTTTAGCATTGGTTACAACAATATGAGCATGTATGGAAATGGGGCCGATAATAAATTCTATGAACGATCGGCAAGATTTCATTCAGGAATGATAGGAGTCGGACTTCCTATTTTTAATTCGGCACAAAAATCAGTGATTGAAGCACAAAAGGTGAACCAACAAATCGCTGAAAACAATTATGAATTAGGATTAATTAACCAAAAAAATCAATTTTCACAGATTTTCGGGCAATATAAAAAATTGAATGACGAAGTTTCTTATTATCAAAAAACTGGACTTAATAATAGTGAAAGTATTTTAAAAACTTCTAATAATCAGTATTTCAATGGAGAAATCAATTATCTAGAATGGACGCTTTTAGTAACACAAGCACTAGAAATTCAAAATAAATATGTAGACCGACTGAAAGAAATGAATGATAAAATTATTGAACTCAACTTACTTCAAAATAACAATTAAATTAAACAAAATGAAAAAATTTACACCAACACACAGAATTATACATTGGATTATCGCCACTTCAATGTTTGTATTATTAGCAACTGGCTTTTTGAGAATGTATTGGATGGGAAGAAAAACCATTTCAGCCGCCATCACAAACGAACTAACGCCTAAAGGCATTCATCTGCAAGATGAAAGTTTACGTGCAATTGCAAAAACTATCATCAACCCAATGTTTGAGTGGCATGTCAATTTTGCATATATTCTAGTTTTTGCATACTTATTAAGGATTATATATATGCTTGCAAAAGGAATAAAATTCCCTAATCCATTTTCTAGTAACACCTCAGGAAAAGAAAAATTACAAGGTGTTGTTTATTTAGTGTTCTACCTTTTGCTTTTGGTAGAAATTACTACCGGTATGATGTTAAAATTTGAGCTAGCAGGTGATGAAATTTTAGAAAAAGCAGAAGAAATACATAAATGGGCTATTTATTGGATGCCAACTTTTATTATCCTTCATTTTGCAGGAATTACTTTAGCTGAACTCACCAACAAAAAAGGAATTGTATCAAAAATGATTGGCGGAGAATAATGCTTTGCTATCATTTTTTTTAATTTTTTAATTAAAAAATCAATTAATGATTAAGATGAACAAAAAAATATCTATAATTACCCTAACTGTTTTACTTTTTTCTTGTGGAAAAGAAGAAAGTACAAAAGATGAATTTGAAGTAATGGCTGCTGAAAACCAAATTACTTTAAATGATTTTCAAATCAAAAATGCAGGAATTGAAACGGGAACTTTAGGAAAAGAAGAAATTTCTGCAAAAATTACACTTAACGGAATGGTAGATGTTCCGCCACAAAATTTGGCAAGCGTTTCTGCACCAAGTGGTGGTTACGTAAAATACACCCGTTTTATGCCTGGAATGCACGTAAACAAAGGAGAAACTTTAGCAATTTTAGAAGACCCACAAATAGTGCAGTTGCAACAAGATTATCTTTTGGCGAAATCTAATCTAAATTATTCCCAAAAAGATTACGCCAGACAAAGCGACCTCAACAAGAGCAAAGCTTCTTCTGACAAAGTAATGCAAAAAGCACAAACCGAAGCCCAAAATCAAAATATTTTAATGCGAGGAATGGCAGAAAAGCTTCGAGTAATAGGCATTAATCCTGAAAACTTAAATGCTGGAAACATCCGAAGAAGTATCTCTGTTTCTTCACCAGTTTCGGGGTATATTTCTAGTGTAAATGTAAAAATTGGGCAATATGTATCGCCAACGGATAGACTCTTTGAAATTGTAAATACAGATGATGTACATTTGGCACTAAGTGTTTTTGAAAAAGATTTAAATAAAATAGCTGTCGGGCAAAGAGTTTTGGCATATACCAATCAAAATCCTGATAAAAAATATGCTGCTAATATCATTCTCATCGGAAAAGATTTTCAACCAGACAAAAGCGTAGTTATCCATTGTCATTTTATTGATTATGACAAAAATTTAATTCCTGGAACGTATATGAATGCCGAAGTAGAAACCAACAGTGAAGTAGGAAATACCGTTCCAGATGATGCGATTGTAACTTGGGAAAACAAACAATACATCTTCCAAGAAGTGAAACCAAAAACTTACAAAATGGTGGAAGTAAAAATTGGAAATTCAGAAAATAACAGAACTGAAGTTTTTAACCTCAACCCCAATTTGAATGACAAAAAATTTGTAACCAAGGGCGCCTATCATCTTTTGATGGGACTTAAAAATGTAGAGGAGTAATTTAATAACTAAAGCATTATGAAAAAATATGAAGAAAAAAAGAAACTTACGATAGACAATTATTTAGACAATCATTACATACATCGTAGCAATTGGCTTCGTGCAGCAGTTTTAGGTGCCAATGATGGTATTATTTCTATTTCTAGTTTAGCTGTGGGGGTAGCTGCAGCCAGTTCCACTAGAGAACCCATACTTTTAGCCGCCGTTGCGGGTTTAGTTGCGGGTGCACTTTCTATGGCAGCTGGCGAATATGTTTCTGTAAGTTCGCAAACAGATATTGAAAAAGCGGATATTGAAAGAGAACGCATTGAACTTAAAGAAATGCCTGATGAAGAACTAGAAATTTTAGCTCAAATCTATGAAAAACGCGGACTGAAAAAAGAAACCGCATTATTGGTAGCACAAGAATTAACCGAAAAAGATGCATTGGCAGCACACATAAGAGATGAATTGGGTATTAACGAAATTAGCCAAGCCAATCCTTTACAAGCGGCATTAGCTTCGGGAGCGGCTTTTACAGTAGGTGGAATTTTACCATTATTGGTAACCTTTTTCACTCCAGTTTCAGGAATGGAATATTGGCTGTATGGTTTCACCATTGTATTTTTAGGAATTTTAGGTACTATTTCGGCAAAAATTGGTGGTTCTAGTATTTTTAACGCCATTATTAGAATTGTAATTTGGGGAAGTATCGCAATGATCTTATCGGCTGTTGTAGGTTATATATTCGGAGTGAAAGTGGCTTAAAAATTTTTAAATTTTAATAAAACCTTTAAATTTAGAATAACAGAAGTTGCTTTAACAGCAACTTTTGTTAACTAATTTTGCCCCATTTGTTTTTGCCTTTGTATTGTTTGATATAATAATTTTTAAGATTTAGATGCTCTGGATTTTGCAGTGCAGAATCTACTTTTATCAAATGTTCTACAGTAGATTTTGCAGCTTTTATGATATTACCATCGTTAATCATATCCAATCGTTTAAAATCAATCATTCCGCTTTGTTGAGTTCCGAGAATATCACCAGGACCGCGCAATTGCATATCTACTTCAGAAATTTTAAAACCATCATTGGTTTCTACCATTGTTTTGATGCGTTTTCTAGACTCGGCAGAAAGTTTGTCTGAAGTCATCAGAATACAATAGCTCTGCTCTGCACCACGACCTACTCTACCGCGCAACTGATGCAGCTGAGAAAGCCCAAATCTTTCGGCACTTTCTATAATCATTACAGAAGCATTCGGCACGTTTACACCTACTTCTATTACAGTAGTTGCCACCATAATATCAGCTTTTCCGCTGGCGAAATATTGCATCGCAGCATCTTTATCATCTGGTTTCATTTTACCATGAAGCATAGAAATTTGATAATCTGGAACAGGAAAAATCTCTGAAATATGCTCGAAACCTTCCATCAAATTTTTGTAATCTAGCGTTTCAGATTCTTCGATTAAAGGATATACAAAATAGACTTGTCTTCCTTTGGCAATCTCTTCTTTAGCAAAATTATAAACCGTTAATCTATCTTTTTCTCTGCGGTGTGCGGTAATAATCGGTTTTCTACCAACAGGCATTTCATCAATCACCGAAACATCTAAATCAGAATAATAGCTCATTGCCAGAGTTCTAGGAATAGGTGTAGCCGTCATTACCAAAATATGTGGTGGAATTTTATTTTTAGCCCAAAGTTTTGCACGTTGCGCCACCCCGAATCTGTGCTGCTCATCTATTATTGCCAATCCTAAATTTTTAAACTGAACAATATCTTCCAAAACAGCATGTGTTCCTACCAAAATAGAAAGTTCGCCGCTTAACAATTCTTCGTGAATCATTTTTCTTTCAGAGGTTTTGGTAGAACCTGTCAATAATTTTACTTTTACGTTGGTTTCTTTCAATAAATCTGAAATAGAATTAAAATGTTGCGTGGCAAGAATTTCCGTAGGTGCCATCATACAACTTTGGAAACCATTATCCATTGCTAAAAGCATTGCCAAAAGCGCCACCATTGTTTTTCCCGAACCTACATCACCTTGCAATAATCTGTTCATTTGGATGGGCTTTTTCAAATCATTTCTAATTTCCTTCAACACTCTTTTCTGAGCATCAGTCAATTCAAAAGGAAGGAAATTTTCGTAAAAATCATTGAAATTATCACCCACTTTTGGGAAAGGATTTCCTATGGCAAAACTTTTATTGTAATTTTTTTTGAGAGCATAACCCAATTGAAAAAAGAAAGCTTCTTCAAATTTCAACCTTCTGTCTGCATGCTTTGCATAGTCTAAATTTAAAGGAAAATGAATATTGAGATACGCCTCTTGTCTGCTCATCAGTTTCAAAGATTTCATCAGAGAAAACGGTAAATTTTCTTGAATTAAATTAGGAATCTGAGAAACAACATTCGCCAAAGTATTCTGAAAAAATTTTTGATTTAATCCTCGTTTTGTCAATTTTTCTGAACTTGGATAAATAGGGCGAAGTCTCTCATCAACAGATTTTTTATCTTCTAATTCAATCTCAGGATGAGCCATCGAAAAACTGTGATTAAACTCTTGAACTCGCCCAAAAATAAAAACTTCTCGATTGATGGGCATTTGTTCTAACATCCATTTCGTGTATTGAAACCAGACTAAATCTAGTGTCCCACTTCCGTCTGTAAATTTCCCTGAAAGTCGTTTTTTGCCTTTGGCATAGGTTACTTCTTGCAATTCGGTGATTCTGCCTTTCAGTTGAATTTCTATATTATCTTCCTTAATATCAGCAACTTTATAGACTTTAGATTTATCTAAATACCTCAACGGAAAAAAATGCAAAAAGTCTTCTACCGTTCTAACATCCAAAACATTAGCAATTAGTTTGGCACGTTCTGTACCAATTCCTTTTAAAAATTCTATGGAAGTGTCGAGATTCAATGTTTCGAGGTTCGAGTTACGAGGTTTGTGCTTCGAGTTTTAGAATGTGAAATTAAGGAAATTTTATAAAAATAATTAACCTCTCTTTTTGTATGAGTAAAAAATTCCTACTATTAAACCTAAAATTCCACCAAAAAAATTGAAAACATCCATTGTTCCTGCAGTAATATAATTTTCATAATCATTTAGCTTATCTGGAATAAAACACCAATCTGCAAAATAATATTTCGGAAATTTACTTAAAATTAAAAAACCTAAAATAAAACCTATTACCTCAGAAAAAATAGTAATTAAAATTGAAATCAATATTGCTAAAACAGAAGTTTTTAATAAAGTTTTCCAAGTATCTTGAATTAAATTAAAAATAAGAATAATTAATCCCGAAATTAGCGGAAGCCACCAAGTTGAAAGAAAAGCTATCAACACTACCAAAACTCTTGGGTGTATAATTCTACTATCACCCTCAACTTGAACAAGATTATACTGTAAAAATCTATATTTTGTATAATATTCCGAAGAAATTGTAAAAGTAATTTGATCATTTATCACCCCATAAATCCCAGCAATTGCACTTGCAATTAGAGCAACTAGAATTATAGTTAATAGTTTTTTTATGTACATTTTAAATGATAATTATTTTTCTATAAAAATAACAAAGACTTCCAAAGTATGAAAGTCTTTTTAATAATAAGTTTCGGCTAAAGCCAAATTGATTTTTTTTATTTCTAAAACGAACTAAAGTCTGTTCCTATTGATAAAAAAGTTGATAAATTCAACGTATTGCTTTGATATTTCATTTCTAGAAAAGACTTCTTAAAACTCACAACTCGTATCTCGTAACTCGAATCACTCTTTAATCTTTGATTTGAATTTCTTTTGATAATTTTCCCATTGGTCTCTGGTTTTGATGTTTTTGTATTGATTGTTGGCAATCATACTGAGATAGGGTTCTAATTCCTTGGGAGTAAATTTTCCCATTAAATTGGTAATAGGTTGCAGATTTTCGTCTAAAAAAATAAGAGTAGGATATGCATTGATATTCATAAACTTAGCAAACTGATGCATCCCATTTTTACCTTTTGATTTCACTTGAAATTCAGGATTTTTAAAAACCCTATCATACATATTGACTGTTTCGCTTCCTTCAGCATTAAATTTCACCATATAAAACTTGTCATTCAAATATTTTAAAATTTCAGGATGCAAAAAAGTTTCTTTGTCCATTTCTTTGCAAGCTGTATTCCAATCTGTATAGAAATCTACTATGATTTTCTTAGGACTTGTTTTTTGAGCAGCTATGGCTTGTTCCATAGACATCCAATTGATTTGCGCATTGAATATGGAAAAAAAGCAAATTAAAATAAATGATAATAATGATTTCATAGGCAAGTGTGTTTTTTATGAAACCTTCAAAACATCAAAATTTCATTAATTTATCTTAAAATGAGGATTCCATTTTGTAAAGTTATGCAATTAATGTACTTCTTGCATCAATTTTTTCACTAAAGGTGATATCAAAATTAATACCAAACCTGCGATTAGGGCGTAGATAGCCAATTGATAATATCCATCAGTATATGATTGTAATTTCGATAACAAACTACTTCCAGTATTAGATTGAGAAATTTCTGCACCTAATTTACCTGCTGCTAATTGACCAAATGCACTTGCTAAAAACCACAATCCCATCATCATTCCAAACAGTCTTTTGGGAGATAATTTGGTAATGATAGACATTCCTATTGGGCCTAAACATAATTCTCCTATGGTAGTCACTAAATAAGCTAGTGTAAAAATTCCGAGAGATGTTTTCCCTAAAGAATCTGCAAAAAATTTAGTATAATAAAAAATATAAAATGACGCCGACAAGAATAAAAAACCAATCCCAAATTTAATTAAAGTGTTCGGCTCTATTTTCTTATTTGCTAACCATACCCAAAGTAAACCAATGAGTGGACTTAGAATAATTACAAAAAGGGTATTAGAACTATTATTTACAGCATTAGGATCTATAGTTAGCCCCAATAATTTATCATTAAGATTGTATTTTGCAAAAAGCGACAAAGAACCACCACTCTGCTCGTAAATTGCATTAAAAAGAAAATAAAAAAAGATGAATACAAAGGCTGCAATTATTTTTTTCTGCGCACTTAATTCGCCTATTTTAAAGACTTCAAACAAGAAATAAGCAATGGCAATAATACCAATAGTGTACATAAAATAATCTGTGTAATCTGTATTTTTTACCATTATAAAAATTAATGGAATACTAAGTAAAGAAAGAGCATAAACCAAAATTTCTTTGGTTAATCTTTTTGTTTTAGGAAGGTGACTAAGCGGTGAATTTCCTATAGGCCCAAGTTTATTTTTAGTAAAAAGAAAAGTCAACAATCCTAAAACCATAACAATTGCAGATGCTAAAAAACAAAGTTGCCAAGAGTAATATTTCCCCAAATAAATACACAAAATTCCGCCTAAAAATCCACCAATATTAATTCCTGCATAGAACATTCCGTAGCCTGCATCTCTTCTGGGATCATCTTCTTGGTAAAGTTCGCCAACCATAGAAGAAACATTAGGTTTAAAGAATCCTGTTCCAATGATAGAGAAAGCAATCCCATAATAAAACATCTCTTTTGGAGCGATGGCTATTAATAAATTCCCAAAAATCATAACCATACCGCCAAAAAATAAAGATTTTTTAAATCCTAAAATTTTATCGGCAAAAATGCCACCAATAAATGTAAAAGCATAGACAAATGCCTGTATTGCACCATATTGTAGATTAGCTACATCATCTTTCAAAAGCAATTGATCTACCATAAAATAAGTAAGTACACCTCTCATTCCGTAGAAACAAAACCTTTCCCACATTTCTACCGTAAAGAGTGACCAAAGTTGTTTAGGATATTTTCCTTTAAAATTTTGAATTTGTTCTAGAGTTAATTCCATTGTAAAATTTTATTTAACGAAAATAAAAAAAACCACCGATGTATCGATGGTTTTGTAGGATATATTTTAATTGATAAACAATTTTAACTAATTCCGTTCATCATTTTCTTTAATCTTGGTGATAATATAGCCAAAATAATTGCTGCAATACCACAAAGAATTACGAAAACCATAAAGAACTCATATAAATTATGAATTTCAAAACCCGCAAAATTAGTATTTTCTATTGGTATTTGTTCTTTTTCAAATAATGCTACTTGCTCAGTAGTTAAAGTTACTTTTTTATCTAAAACATCTTGAAGATTAATCCCTAGCTTCTCAGCTTTTTCAAACTTATCTCCAGTTGCTGGAATAATTGCACCTAGAGAACCTGCCAATGCATAACCTGCAGCATTTGAAATAAAGAAAACGCCATATAATAAAGAAGCAAATCTCTTTGGAGCAAGTTTACCTACCAATGAAAGCCCTATCGGTGACAGACAAAGCTCTCCCATTGTTTGAATAAGGTATAATAACATTAACCACTTAATAGCTAATAATCCTGTATTTCCTAAATCTTTTACATTATGAGCAATAATAAAATAACTTAAAGCAATTAACCCAAGCCCTATTGCTTGTTTCATAGGCGATACTGGTTCTTTACCTTTTGCTCTAAGTTTGTCCCATAATAAACTAAATGGCAAAGCTAGTGCGACCACAAAAATACCATTAAAAATTTGAACCATCGAAGGAGGCATATTCCAACCTAGAATATTCCTATCCGTCTGATTGTCAGCTATAAATGTTAATGAAGAGCCAGCTTGCTCAAAAGCAGCCCAAAAGAAAATAATGAAGAAAGAAACGATATAAATTACCCAGATTCTTTGTCTCTCTACTTTATTTTCAGCCGAACTCATAATCAAAAATGCTAATGAAATACCTGCAGAATAGATAAATGGATATATGATTCCTTTAATCAGTTTACCCATTTCAACTGAAGTAAAACCAAACTCTCCTACCAACACATATCTAAATACAAAAAATAGTGTAACAAACAAAAATCCAGCTATTCCAATAGATTTTCCAGAAAAGTTTGCGGTTTGTGTTTCACCGTCTTCAAAATCAGCACTTGTATTATTTTTTGGTAATCCACCAATGGGTCTACCTTCTGGTGTTACTACATATTTATTTTTTAAAATGAAGAATGTAACTGTTCCAATTATCATAGCAATTGAAGCTGCTAAGAATCCCCATTTAAAAGCAAAAATATCTCTAGCACCAGTTGCAGCATCTTTTACATCTCCTAAATATGGACAAATAAATTGTCCAAGAAATGCCCCCATATTGATACCCATATAAAATATGGTAAAAGCTGAATCTAATTTTGATTTTTCTTCTTTCGGATAAAGGCTTCCTACCATAGATGAAATATTAGGTTTAAAAAACCCATTCCCAAAAATGATAATAAATAATGCCAACCACATAATTAATTTAGCACTACCTAAATTTGCAGAAAAAGTAGAAGCGCTAATAAAAAGTAGAAACTGCCCTATTGCCATCAAAGAACCACCAACCAAAATTGCATTTCTATTACCTATATATTTGTCTGATATAAAACCTCCTAAAAGTGGTGTTAAATAACATAAAGCTAAAAATCCCCCATAAATAATTGCTGCATCAGCTTCTTTTATTAATAGAGAATTTACCATAAATAGAGTTAATAGAGCACGCATTCCGTAGAAATTGAAACGCTCCCACATTTCTGTACCAAATAAAACCCAAAGACCTTTCGGATGTCTAGATTGAGCTTGAACTGTATCCATATTTTTTAATTGTTAAATTTTTATTAAGATTCACAAATATAGTTTTTTTTGAAAAACTACCGCATTTTTATATCACAAAAAAATCGCAGTAAAACACTGCGATTTATCATTATTTATAGAACTTAAACTCCTTTTTCTTTCATTACTGCATTTAATCTTTTCAGCATACTTAAGCCTAAAATAGTTGCAAAAATTAGCAACCCAAAATTCACCAAGAAATAATATTCTTTGTTCTCATAACTGTACCAAGTACTTGCCAAAATCCCAGAAAGTTTATTCCCCACAGAATTTGCCAAGAAAAAACCACCCATCATTAAAGCGGTAATTCTGGTAGGCGACAGCTTAGAAACGATGGACAATCCCATAGGTGAAAGACATAATTCGCCAATGGTTATCACGCCGTAACTTGCCACTAACCAAAGTGGCGAAACTTTAACAGCTCCATTTCCACCTGCAAAAACCGCAAAAACCATCACCAAACAAGACAATGCAGTGATAAATAAACCAATCATAATTTTAGTAGGTGTAGTTGGTTCTTTTTTTCGTTTCCTCAGAAAAGCCCAAAATGCAACTACCACAGGCGTTAAAGCAATTACCCAAAACGGATTAATCGACTGAAATAATTCTGTATTGTAGAGATAGACTTTTTGGTCGGGATTTTTTTCTAATTCTGCCTTTTTCTCTGGCGCAATATTTCTGAAATAAATATCTTTCCCAGTAGTTTTTAATGTTTTTCCGTCTTCTCCTTTTTCTGTTCTAAATTCATTATCATAAATAGGAACTTCTTTATTTACAAAGCTTAAACCAGTTTTTCCTTTTTTACCATTTTCATCTTTATCACCATCAATCATATAAATTGACTTTAATGGATTAACTAGAGGAGCAGAAATTTCTCTATCTGTATAATAATTTGCCCAACGTGTTAATGCAGTACCATTTTGCTTAAAAATCGCCCAAAAAAACATACTCACCAAAAAGATAGAAAGCAAAGCACCGATTGGTCTTTTCTCCTCAGAATTGGCTTTGAAGTAGAGTGAAGCATAAAAATAAATCACAGGAATACACGCAAAAATAAAGGCATCTGTATTGGTACTACCAAAAATCGTTTTTCCTAAAACTAAAGTCGGTACTACCCAACCAATAGCTCCTGCAATAATGGCAGGTAAGAAAACTTTAACCAAAACATCAGAAATTTTGGTATCTCCTTTTTCGGCTGGTTTCATTTCAGAGGCTTTTTTCACGTGTTTTAAACCGAAAGAAAAAATAATTAACCCTAAAAACATTCCTATTCCTGCGGTGATGAAGGCTTCTCCCCAACCAAATTTATTACGCATAAATGCTGCTATAATGTTACATACAAAAGCTCCGATATTAATTCCCATATAGAAAATATTGTAACCCGTGTCTTTTTTGTCTTTGTATTCTGGTTCGGAATAGAGGTTTCCTAAAAGCGTAGAAATTGTAGGTTTAAAAAAACCGTTTCCAACAATAATTAATCCTAAAGAAGTATAAAAAAGTGGCAAATCCTTAAAAATTCCTAATCCGATATATCCAATTCCCATTAAAAATCCCCCCAAATAAATTGATTTTACATATCCCAAAACTCTATCTGCCAAAAATCCACCCAAAAACGGGGTAAGATAAGTAAGCGCAATATAAGTCCCGAAAATATCATCTGCTACTTTGTCTGGCAACCCCAAACCACCGCCAATTCCTTCTGGTTCTATGGCATAAAGCACGAAAATTCCTAAAATCAAATAATAGCCAAATCTTTCCCACATTTCTGTGAAAAATAAAAACGGTAAACCTTTTGGATGTTGTTTCATAAAAGATGATTGATAAATAATGATTGATATAAAACTGATTGTTTTTTCAAAAATAGGTTTTTTAAATTAAATCTAAAATTTTTTCTAACTTTGATGAAAGTTAATTTTAAAAAATGGAAATCACGATAAAAGACCTTGAAAATAATCTAAAGACTTTACCTAAAGAACTTTTGGGCAACGTAAATGATTATATTGATTTCTTAAAAGAAAAATATTTGAATAAAGAAAAAAATAATTCGTCCGAAAGAATGCAAGAAGAAACATTCAAACTCACTGAAAATCAGAAAAAAAATTTAGACAATCAAGAAAATTTAGATGATTCTGAATTTCAAGACCATGATGAATTTCTAGTTGAATTAAAGAAAGAATATGGATTATAAAATTAGGATTTCGCCAATTGCGAAAGCTAATATTAAAGAAGCTGTTTCTTATTATAAAAAAGAGGCTTCTTTAAAAGTTGCCCAAAATTTTGTAAAAGATTATGAGCTAACTTTACAAAAAATCAAGCAAAATCCTTTCTTCCAAATCTATTATAAAAACTTCAGAGGCTTACCTCTTAAAAAATTTCCATACATTATTTTCTTTCAAGTTGATGAAAGTAAAAAACTTATTAGTATAAATGCTGTTTTCCAAGGAAACCAAGACATTGATAAACGTCCATAAAAAACCGCAAAAGAATTTTTTTTCTTCTGCGGTTTTAATTTATCTTCAAATGTCTAACTTTCTACAAATTCTCCAAAATAAAATCCGTCATTTTTTGGTACAATTGCGGACGCGTTTGCCCACCGTAAATTCCGTGATTTTTGTCTGGATACGCCATAAATTCAAACTGTTTTTTGTTTTGAATTAACGCTTCCGAAAATTCCATAGAATTTTGAAAATGTACGTTATCATCGGCTGTTCCGTGAATTAATAAGAATTTACCTTTTAACAATTTAGCAAAAGTAGTTGGCGAGTTTTGGTCATAACCATCAGGATTTTCTTGTGGTGTTTGCAAGAATCTTTCGGTGTATATAGAATCATAATATCTCCAATTGGTAACTGGCGCTACGGCAATTCCTGCTTTGAAAACATCTGCACCTTTAGTCATTGCCAAACTCGTCATATAACCACCAAAACTCCAACCAAAAATTCCGATTCTAGACTTGTCAATATAAGATTGATTTCCGAACCATTTTGCAGCAGCAATCTGGTCTTCAATTTCGTATTTTCCTAGATTTTTGTAGGTAACTTTTTTGAATTTTGTTCCTCTATAACCCGTTCCACGTCCGTCAACACAAGCTACAATGTATCCTTTTTGCACCAAATGATTGAACCAAAGTCCGTTTCCTCCGTCCCAAGAATTTGATACAGATTGAGAACCTGGCCCAGAATATTGATACATAAATAACGGATATTTTTTATTCGGGTCAAAGTTTTTAGGCTTAATGATATAAGCGTTCATTTGATCACCTGCTTCATTTGGAATGGTAATAAACTCACGAGTTGCAATATTATCTGCATTTAATTTTGACAATAAAGCGTCATTGTTTTGAAGTTCTTTCAGAGATTTTCCGTTGCCATCTTTCAAGGTGTAAACATAAGGTTTATTGGCGGTAGAACTGGTCTCAATGAAATACTGATAATTTTTAGAAAAATCTGCTCTATTATTGCCTTCAGCTTGAGAAAGCAACATCATTTTACCATTATCAATATTCACTTTAGAAACCACTTTGTTCAAGCTTCCTTTTTCTGTAGTTTGAATGAAAACTTCTTTGGTTTTAGGATTAAATCCGTAATAATCTGTAATTTCCCAATTACCTTTGGTTACAGGTTTTTTAAGATTTCCTTTGGCATCAAACCAATATAAATGACGGAAACCACTTCTCTCTGAAGCCCAAAGAAAAGAATTATCATCTAAAAACTCTAATGTCATTCCGTCTGTTTCAATCCAAGCATTATCTGTTTCTGAAATTAATTTAGAAACCGCACCAGTAGAAGTATTTACTTTTAAAATATCAACTTTATTCTGATGTCTATTAGAAGTTGCGATTGCTACCTCATCATTTTTTGCAGTGCTATAAACTTGGGGAATATAATAGTTTTCAAAATTAGATAAGTTTAAATCTAAAGTTTTACCAGAACTTAATTGATACAAATGTGCCGAAACGGTAGAATTTACTTCACCCGCTTTTGGATATTTATAGGTCATTAATTTCGGATATAAATTTTTACCATAAATCGGAATATTGATTTCAGGAACTTTACTTTCGTCTGATTTTACAAAGATTAAGGCATCACTACCTTTGCTCCATTGGTAAAAATCTGCATGCCCGAATTCTTCTTCATACACCCAATCTCCAATACCATTAATGATAGAATTTTTCTTACCATCTGTAGTAATTTGAGTGATTTTACCCGAAGCTAAGTCTTGATAATACAAGTTATTATCTACCACGAATGCCACTTTAGCAGCATCTGGAGAAAATTTTGGTTCTTGCACAAAATTCCCATTATTTAAACTGATGACTTTGCCAGATTTCAAATCTTTAACATCAAATTTTCCTAAAAAAGAATGTCTGTAAATAGGTTCTGATTCTTTTTGGAGAAGAATTTTAGACTCGTCATCAGAAAAAGTATAACTTTCAAAACCGCCTTCTACCAAAGTTCCCACTTTCTGTGTGGTTTTGTAAGAATATTTCACGATTCCTTCACGTTCTATCACGGCATAATTTTCGCCATCTTTAAGCGAAGAAATTCCAGAAATTCCTTTTCCGCGATAGTAACCCGAGTAAATTTTGTCTAGCGTAATTTCTTGTGCAAAAGCAATATTTGCCATTACCAAAAAACACGCGCTAATGAGTAATTTTTTCATTTTATCAAATTATATTATCTTTAATTTTTTCATTCTATTCCGAAAAAGCACCATAATAGGCAGCTCCGTATAAACCTGTTTTGCTATTTAGATTAAGATAAATAGGAATTTCAGAAAGCAAAGGTTCCATTTCATTACATTTTAAGAAACTCGCTTCAAATTTATCTTTATTGATGAAGTTATAAATTCTTGGCGGAATTCCTCCTCCTAAAACCAACCCACCAGTTGCTTTGTAATTGAGCACCATATTATTGGCTCTACGAGCCATAAAATCAACAAACATTTCCATTGCTAAAACACAAGTAGGATTGAGCTCTCTAATTGCCGTATGACTTACCACTGCAGACTTATCTGCTTCTTCTTCAAATTTCTGTGTCAACCAACCTGGCTCTTCGTGACCTTTTACGTCTCGTAAGAATTGATAGATTTTAAAAATAGCAGGTCCAGAAACTAAGCGTTCCCATATGATAATTTCGCCATAGGTTTTTTGTAGAAATTTCATCAACTCAAATTCTACTTCTGTTCTTGGCGCAAACTCACTATGCCCACCTTCTGAAGGCATTGGTCTAAGGTATTTTCCATCCCAAAAAAGGCAAGCTTCACCTAAGCCTGTTCCCGGCGCTAAAACTGCAATATGCCCACCAATAGAAGGATTACCTTGTCTGATGGTTTTCATAAATTCATCATCTACTTCTGCCAAACCAAAAGAAGTGGCTTCTAAATCATTAATCAAATATACTTTATCCACTCCAAGGTCTCTTCTTAGCTCTCTTATATCTATTTTATAGATAATATTAGTAGTATGGCAAATCCCATCTACCACAGGACCAGCAGCACCTATAGAAATGCGGTCTGGTTTTTCTAAATTATTTTTTTTAATAAAATCTAAGAAAATTTCTGAAAGAGAAAGGTAATTGTTGGTCACATAAGTATCTTCTAATTCTAGTACCATTTTTCCGTTTTCTGAAACAAATTTTGCGATATTGGTTTTAGTACCGCCTACATCTGCTGCAAAAACTGATAGACCATTATTCTCTGGATGATTAATCTGTGGTAAATACAAAGGAAATTTCATGATTTAATATTTTGGGGTAATAAGTTCTTATTTTAGTGGCATTAGTAGAAATAAAACTACTGCGTGTTACAGTATTATTTTTATTCTAAAAACATCGTTAAAAATACTATTTTTTCAAAAAACTAAAGTCAAAAAACATGATTAAATTTGTAATTTCATTTTTTTGATTTCTTCAGCGTCTGGCAAAACTCCATGTACAATCCCAGAAGAATGAAAATTTTTAGCTCTTGTGAAATTTTTTATTTCTGAAATATTGGTAGAACGCAGTCCGCCACCACAGAGAATATCAATTCTTTTATTAGACAATTCTGTCAAAGTTTTTAAAATTTCTTTTCCCTCCAGAACATTAGATTTGGTACCAGAAGTAAGAATGGTTTTAAAACCACAATTGATAATTTCTTCTAAAGATTTATGATAATCTTTCACTCGGTCAAAAGCTCTGTGAAATGTACAAGGAATGCCGTCTGCCAATTCTACTAATTCTTTATTTTGAATAAAATTAACTTCTAAATTTTCGTCTAAAATTCCAAAAACGAAACCATCTGCTCCTTTTTTTTTAAATTCTAGGAGCTGTCTTTTCATCTCTTGAAATTCTTCATCAGAATAACAAAAATCACCACCCCTGGTTCTAATCATCACAAAAATAGGAATTGTAATTTCTTTTTTCAGTTCCATAAAATCGTGAAGAGATGGTGTAGTTCCGCCTAATTCAAATCCTGCACAAAACTCTATTCTATCTGCTCCAGCTTTGGCAGCAAGAAGTGCAGACTTATTGTTAAAACAAGCAATTTCTAGCATTTTTATAGTTTATTTACAATTCTATGAATTCCGTCTTTTAACAACTGTGTTTTGAAATTAATCAATAATCCTAACTTTAAATTCGTAAATTTCAAATACGTTTTAGTTTGAGCAAAATGAATAGGATGAAGTTCCAAAACTGATTTCACTTCAATTATTACTTTATTTTCGACTAAAATATCAATTCGATAGGCATTATCTATACCTATTTCTTTATAATTTAAGGGTAGAGAATATTGCTGTTTTACTTTTAAACCTAATTTTTGTAATTCATAAACAAGTGCCGTTTCATAAGCATTTTCTAAAAGTCCGACCCCTAAATTTTTATGTACTTCAATTGCAGCACCTATTATTTTGTATGAAATCTCATTCTCAGTCATAGTTATTATTTGTTTTTAAACGCAAAGATTAAAAAATTTCATTATAAGAAGTTAAGAGAGCAAAGACTTAATCAACAGGTTGATTTTATTAAGCTCTTATTTTATATCTAAAAACAATCACAATAATGATTATTTTGCAAGCTTTTCAATTCGCCTGCGAATAAAACTTTGCAAGCTTAAAAAGTTATTTATTTATAAAAAATTCTTTGCGTTTTTTTATTTAAATTAAATTTTTAGCATCTATTAAAATATTACCATCTTGGGTATGTACTGCATAATTAAAGCCTTTTTGCAGACAAAAAGCACCCGTTTCTCCGTATTTATTCAGGGCAATAAATCCTATTTGGGTATCTTTTACATTACGATTTTGATTGACAAAATTTTTGTAAATTCTTTTTACAGCCTCTTCGCAAGCTTGTTGCGGAGTCTTACCTTGCCTCATAAGTTCTACCACCAAATAAGAACCGCAAGTTCTAATCACTTCTTCTCCGTGACCAGTAGCTGTAGCTGCCCCCACTTCATTATCTACAAAAAGTCCAGCCCCGATAATGGGCGAATCACCAACTCTGCCATGCATTTTAAAAGCCATTCCAGAAGTGGTACAAGCGCCAGAAAGATTACCTTTTTCATCTATCGCAATCATCCCAATCGTATCGTGATTTTCTATATTAACAACTGGCTTATACTCAGAAGTTTTTAGCCATTCTTTCCATTCTTTTTCGGATTCTGGGGTTAAAATATTTTCTTTTTTGAAACCTTGAGAAATTGCAAATTGTAGCGCTCCGTTTCCTACTAACATCACGTGTGGTGTTTTTTCCATCACGGCTCTGGCTACAGAAATAGGATTTTTAATATTTTCCAGACACGCCACCGAACCCACATTGGCTTTTTCATCCATAATGCAGGCATCTAAAGTCACTTTCCCGTCTCTATCTGGTCTTCCTCCGTAGCCTACACTTCTTTCATTAGGGTCGTCTTCTACAAATCTTACGCCTTTTTCTACCGCATCTAATGCTCTTCCTCCTTTAGACAAGACCTTCCAAGCTTCTTCATTGGCTTGCAACCCAAATCTCCAAGTAGAGAGCACCACAGGTTTTTTAATTTTCTTGGATTTTTCTGAGATTAATTCTTCCGCTTTCCAAGGATTAAGTGCAAGAAAGGCAGATAAAATTCCTGCTTTTTTTATAAAATTACGTCTGTTTGACATTATTTTTTAGGTAAATTTAAAGGTTGATTAATCGATTCTTTATTAAAATTGATTTTTAGTTTTTCCCAAATTGGGTACTGATTTTGAACTCTTATCTTAAAATTAGAAAAGTCTGTATTGGTTCCCCATAAAACTTCGGAAAGCGCTGTAATTCTAGGGAATACCATATATTCTACTTGTTCTGGAGTGGTTATATATTCCGTCCACACATTGCCTTGGCTTCCTAAGACGAATTTCTTTTTATCATCGGCTAATTTTTCTGGAATTACGTGGTAAGAATATACTTTTTCTGTAGAGGTGTAACCTCCAAAAGCGATAGGTTCTGATTCGGGATTCCCTTGATAATGGTCGAAATAACAATAACCGCCGGGCGTCATCACCACTTCGTGAGAGAGATTGGCAGCGGCAATTCCGCCATCTTCTCCGCGCCAAGACATTACTCTGGCGTTTGGTGCTAGGCCTCCTTCTAGAATTTCGTCCCAACCTATGATTTCTCTCCCATGTTTATTTAGAAATTTTTCAATTCTTTGGATAAAATAGCTTTGCAACTCGTGTTCGTCTTTCAAGCCTTCTTTTTTGATAAGAGCCTGAGCAATTTCGTTGGTTTTCCATTGTGTTTTAGGAGCTTCATCACCACCAATATGGATAATTTTTGACGGGAAAAGCTGCATTACTTCTGTAAGAACATTCTCTAAAAAAGTAAAAGTTTCTTCTTTAGGACAAAAAACATCATCAAAAACGCCCCATTTTTCTGCCACTTTTATTTGTTGACCTGTACAACCTAATTCTGGATACGCAGCAATGGCAGCCGAAGCGTGACCTGGCATTTCAATCTCTGGAACAATGGTAATATGGCGCTCCGAAGCATATTTTACAATTTCTTTAATGTCTTCTTGGGTATAAAACCCGCCATATTTTTTTTCTTCATATTTGTTGTCATCATATCTACCAATCATAGAACGGGCTCGCCAATCGCCAACTTCTGTTAATTTAGGATATTTTTTAATTTCAATCCTCCAGCCTTGGTCGTCTGTAAGATGCCAGTGAAAAGTATTCATTTTATACATTGCAAGATAATCTATGTATTTTTTGATGAATTCTTTAGGGAAAAAATGTCTAGAAACATCTAAATGCATTCCTCGCCATTGGAATTTTGGAGCATCTGTGATTTCTAAATTAGGAATGGGAGAATTTGACGATAATAATTGAATTAAAGTTTGAATTCCATTAAAAATACCTCTATTATCTTTAGCAAAAATTGCAACTTCAGCACCACGAATATTTAATCTGTACTCTTCACTTTTTAATTTTTTGTCTATCAACAAAGAAATTACTGTTCCTTCGAAATACTTGTTGTCAATAATTACATTTGCTTCAATTTCTTTTTCTAAATACTTTTTAAGAAATACAGCTTCAAAAGAATTCTTATGTGTACTAATCTCTATATTTTTATTCAAACGAAAACTCCCAGGGTTAATTTCCACTTTCTGCGGATAAGGAATCAAGGGTAAATTTTGCGCTGAAATGTTATCAAAAAACAAGCAAAAGGTGAATATTGTAAAATATATTAACATCTTTCTCATACTATGCAAAATAATTTTTTAATTTTAAAGAATTAAAAATACCATTTTATGTCTAAACTATATAAAATTTCTTTGTTTTTATTTTTGATTAGCTTTTCCATCGTTTATTCACAGAAAAATTATTCTCAATATGTAAATCCATTCATTGGAACTGGTGGTCATGGGCATACCTTCCCTGGTGCTACAGTACCTTTCGGGATGGTTCAACTTTCGCCAGACACTAGAATAGACCACAGTTGGGATGGTTGCAGTGGTTATCACTACTCAGATTCTGTGATTTATGGTTTTTCTCACACTCACCTCAATGGAACTGGTTGTACAGATTATGGTGATATTATGCTGATGCCAACCATGGGAAAACCTAGCTTAAGAGACAAAGATTATTCTTCTAAATTTTCTCATACCAACGAAAAAGCCACTGCAGGATATTATGAAGTTTTGCTAGATAAATTTAACATAAAAGCCAGACTAACCACTACAACCAGAGTTGGTTATCACGAATACACTTTTAATAATGACGGCGCAGCCAATATTATTCTAGACCTTAACCATAGAGACCGATTGCTAGAAGGAGAAGTAAAAATCATAGACAACAAAACCATTGAAGTTTTCCGTAGAAGTAAAAATTGGGCAGAAAACCAACATATTTTTGCCAGAATAGAATTTTCTAAACCATTAGAAATCAGTAAACTTGAAGGGAAAAAATCTGGAAATACCATTTCTGGAAAAAAACTTAAAATTGCATTCAGTGGTAATGTAACAAAAGGTGAAAAAATAGGAGTAAAAGTGGCTCTTTCTCTTACTGGTTATGAAGGAACCAAAAAAAATATGGCGGCAGAAGGAACTTCATGGGATTTTGAAAACATAAAAGCCAATGCTGCAAAATCTTGGGACAAAGAACTCTCTAAAATAGAAGTGACCACTAACCACAAAGACCAACTCACCATTTTCTACACTGCACTTTACCATGCATTTATTCAACCAAACATCGCTAATGATGTCGATGGAAAATACAGAGGTAGAGACAATCAAATTCATACTGCCAACCATAATTATTATACGGTATTTTCACTTTGGGATACTTTCAGAGCTTATCATCCTCTGATGACTTTGATAGATAAAAAACGTACCGCAGATTTTATAAACACCTTTATTCTTCAGTACGAACAAGGAAAAAGATTACCCATTTGGGAATTGGCAAGCAACGAAACATTTTGTATGATTGGCTACCACAGCGTCTCTGTAATTGCAGATGCTATGGCAAAAGGAATTAAAGGTTTTGATTATGAAAAAGCTTTTGAAGCCTCTAAAAACTCTGCCAATTTATTTGATGATTTCGGAATGAAAACTTACCGCGAAAATGGCTTCTTAAGCGTAGAAGATGAGCACGAAAACGTCTCTAAAACATTAGAATATTCTTATGACGATTGGTGCATTGCCCAAATGGCGAAAATTCTTAACAAAAATGAAGATTATGAATATTTTATGAAACGTTCGCAAGGTTGGAAAAATCTATTTGACCCAGAAACTAAATTTATAAGACCTAAGAAAAACGGAAACTGGCTAGAACCATTTGACCCTAAGGAAATTAACAACAATTACACCGAAGGAAACGGCTGGCATTATACCTTCTTTGTACCACAAGATATTCCAGAAATGATAGAATTCTATGGCGGTAATGATGCTTTTGAGAAAAAACTAGACCAAATGTTCTCTGAAAACTCTAAAACTACAGGCAGAGAGCAAATAGATGTAAGTGGATTGATAGGACAATACGCTCACGGAAACGAACCTTCCCATCACGTTGCTTACCTCTATAATTACATCGGGAAACCCGAAAAAACCAAAGAAAAAGTACAATATATACTAGAAAATTTCTACAAAAATTCACCAGATGGTTTAATTGGCAATGAAGACTGCGGACAAATGAGTTCTTGGTATGTTTTGAGTTCTATGGGACTTTACTGCGTAACCCCAGGAAGTGGAGAATGGCAAAGCACAGAACCCATCTTCAGTGAAGTTAAAATCAATTTAGAAGACGGAAAAACTTTGATTTTTAAACACAAAAAAGATGTAGATAATTGGATTTATTCAATGGCTAATCCTGAACAAAAACCCATTGTAAAAACTAAAAAAAACGCACTCTCTCCTATTATTAAATTTAAGAACAGAAGTTTTATAGAAAAAGAAGAAATAAGCATTAAATCTTTACATGATGGTAAAATATTTTATTCTGTAAACGGAAGTGATTTTAAAAAGTACAAAGAACCATTCATCATCACAACAACCTCAGAAATTAGAGCATATGTAGAAGATAATGAGCAAAAAAAAAGTTCAATTTCTAAAGCGATAGCCTATAAAAAACCAAACCATTACAGCATAGATATCAAAACCCAACCTAGTGATTTATATTTTGCAGGTGGCAAAGAAGGTCTTGTAGATGGTATTCTAGGAGACGCCAATTGGAAAAAAGGCGATTGGCACGGTTATCAAAAAAATGATTTCGAGGCAATAGTAGATTTACAATCTGAAAAAGAAATAAAAACTTTGGCTGCTGATTTTTTACAAGATACCCGATCTTGGATTTTAATGCCTACAAAAGTCACTTTTTACACTTCTATGGACAATAAAAATTTCAAAAAAGTAGGCGAAGTGATAAACGAAATAAAACCTGAAGATGAAAACGTACAGACTCAGAAATTAGCTCTAAATATTGCTCCGCAAAAAGCCAGATATGTAAAAGTTGTAGCAAAAAATTTTGGTAAATTACCAGAATGGCACCAAGGTTATCCTTATCAGGGCGAGGCTTATATTTTTATTTCAGAAATAGAAATCCAATAAAAAAGCGCCTCTAAAAAACTTAGAAGCGCCTTTTCTTATATTTCAATAATTAGTACATAATTTTATAATATTCATCAGCCATTCTATCAGAATTGAACTGAACTTTCACATCATCCATCGCATTTTTTACTACCTGTCTCCATTCATCTGGTCTATCATAATACATTGGTAATATTTCGTTTTCTAGAATGTCATACAATTTGTTCATATCATAATTATCTACATCATAAACGCTCATATTAGCATAATCAGCTTTAGGAACTACAAAAGAGTTTACGCCATTTTTTGCAAATTCTGGAATCCAACCATCATCAGTAGAAAGGTTTACAGAAGCATTCATAGAAGCTGTCATACCAGAAGTACCAGAAGCTTCTCTAGGAACTCTAGGATTGTTCAACCATACATCAGAACCTTGTTTTAATGATTTACTTAGAGACAATTCATACCCTGTAAGTACAGCCATATTTTTATGATTTTTGCTTTCTTCCACCAAATTATTGAAGGTAGAAATAGCTGCATAATCCATTGGGTAAGGTTTACCCGCAAAAATAATTTGTACTGGATATTTTTGATTTTCTAATAATTTTCTGAATCTTTCTTTATCTTGAAGCAATAAATCTGCTCTTTTATAGCCTGCAAATCTTCTTGCCCAAACCATTGTAAACACTTTAGGGTCGAATAATTTACCGCATTGGTCAGCTACAATTCTGAAAGTTCTCTTTTTAAGATATTTTTTTCTGAAGTCAAACTCTTCATTTTCTCTTTCGTCTCTAGCGTTATAAAGCGGCTTATCTGCCCAATACTTATAATCTTGCGCGTTGGTAATGGCTTTAATTTCGCAGATATTAGGATATTTACCCCACATTTCGTTAGACACTACTCCGTGTAACTGAGATACACCATTCGCAATTTTTGCCATTCTCAATGCACAAAGAGAGTGATTAAACATGTCATTATCTTCACCTTCTATAGCTTTTACTTCGTTTAAGCTATATCCAGAGAAATAAGACATTTGGTGACATAGATAAGCATTATGTTTTTCATTACCAGCTTCTTCAGGCGTATGCGTAGTGAAGACTAATTTTTCTTTTACTTTTTGTAAATCTCCACCGTATTTTCTCAATAGGTAAAAAGCAGCCGGTAGACCATGCGCTTCATTTAGGTGATAAACATCTCTTTCTAGATTTAACTCATCTAGAAGTTTAGCACCACCTTTTCCTAATAAAATATACTGTGCAATTTTAGTAGATTCATTAGCATCATACAATCTATGACAAATGGTCTTAGAAATATGGTCATTTTCTGGCACATCTGTAGAGAGTAAGAAAATAGGTGCAGTTTTGAAAGTTTCAGGATTAAGATACCAAACTTTTACCCAAACTGGTGCATCGTGAATATCAATCTGAAATTTAATGCCCGTATCTTCTAAGAAACTATACATTTTCTTAGTCCATGTTGGGTTAAGCGTTTGATCGTGGTTTCTTGCTTGGTCATAATACCCAAATTTCCACAAAATCCCTATCCCTACTAAATCTTGCTTTAGATTATACGCACTTCTCATGTGAGAACCTGCCAAAAATCCAAGTCCACCACTATATATTTTCAATGCCTGGTCGATTGCAAACTCCATTGAAAAATAGGCCACTTTTTTACTGTAGTCTTTGTTGATGCTAAAAGGCATCTCGTAGTTTTTAAAATCCATTTTTCTCGTTTCTTTAAAATCAGGTGCAAAGGTATTACATTTTTACAAAACACAATGTTTTCTATGTTACAAATAAGAAAAAGTGGTAAAAATCATATTTTGCTCCATCAGTTTTTTGTTAAATTTTCCCATAAAAATATAAAAATTCTTAAAAACAAATGTAAATTCTTCATATTTGCTATGACATATATCACACCGAAATGTATTTTTATAATCTTATATTTTTATAATTTTACCAAAAATTTTCAAAATAAATGGATACATTAACAATGAATTTAACCAATAGCATAGAATATCTTAAAAATAGCAATTCAAGTTTTGATGAAGTTGCTGAAAATTTATTTTCCTTCAGCTACCATGACTACAATGAAATTTTCAAAATAGACCAAAAAGATATCCCTGAAAAAACCTACCAAAGACTTCCTGTTTTTAACAATGAAAATTGTGTAGCGATTTTAATGCTTTGGGGTATCAATAATCAAACTGCGGTACACGACCACAAGAATTACGAAGGTAAAATAAAAGTCCTAAAAGGTGAATTAACTGAAGTTTATTATAAAGAAACCAAAGATTTTATTGAATACGAAGGTGCAGGCGTAGCCATAGAAGGTCTAATTTTCGAGGAAGAAAAAGGCGGTATCCATAGTATTGTGAACAATAAAAATTCACTTTCTGTAAGTTTACACATTTACAAAACTTCTGAACTCAACCTCAGCGGAGTAAGAATTTTCGATGTAGAAAACAAAAAATGGGCTATCTTAAACGACAAAGCACCTTCATGCAGTTGGAGTCTTCCAGAAGAAGCTTTTTCAGAAGTCATCAATCTTTAAAAAGACACATTCCCATATAAACCAAATTTAAACATTTCCAAAAATCCACAGATTATTTAGTTTGTGGATTTTTTATGAAATCACGCTAAGAATCATTCAAAAATAGCACCTTTGTTCGAGTCTTCTTCGAATCACCTTCGAATCATGTTCGGAAAAAGGGTACTTTTTCCGAAGGTCTTTCGAACAACATTCGAACTTGACTCGAATGAAACCCTAACTTAGGTAGAATTTTAAAATCAAGAAAATGATATTTAACAATTCCAAAATCCTTTCTGAAAAACCACTAAAAACATAAGTATTCGAGCTTCATTTAAGTAAATAAAAATTTTCCGTAAATTTGCACTCTCATAATTATGGAAAATTTCACTTCTAAAACCGTTGCTTTTCACACGCTTGGCTGCAAACTTAACTTTGCGGAAACCTCTACTATTGCCAGACAATTAACTGGTGCTGGTTACCAAAAAGTAAGTTTTGACGATGCTGCTAATGTTTACGTTATCAACACTTGTTCTGTTACCGAAAACGCAGACAAAGAATGTAAACTTCACGTAAAACGCGCCATGAAAGCCAATCCAGATGGTTTGGTGGTGATTGTCGGTTGTTATGCCCAATTAAAACCCGAAGAAATTTCTGCCATTGAAGGCGTAGATTTGGTTTTAGGAGCTAAAGAAAAATTCAACATTCTGAGTTATCTCGAAGATTTAGAAAAAACGGAACATCACGCCGAAGTTCACTCTTGCGAAATAGAAGAAGCTGATTTCTTTATCGGAAGTTATTCTATTGGCGACAGAACCAGAGCTTTCTTAAAAGTGCAAGACGGTTGTGATTATAAATGCACCTATTGCACCATTCCTTTGGCTAGAGGAATTTCTAGAAGTGACACTGTAGAAAACGTACTAAAAAACGCCAAAGAAATTGCCGAAAAAGACATCAAAGAAATAGTTTTGACAGGAGTAAACATTGGCGATTACGGAAAAGGCGAATTTGGCAATAAAAAACACGAACATACTTTCCTAGATTTAGTGAAAGAGCTGAATAACGTAGAGGGAATTGAAAGAATTAGAATTTCTTCCATAGAACCAAATTTACTGAAAGACGAAACCATAGATTTGGTAGCAGAAAGCAAGAGTTTTGTGCCGCATTTTCATATTCCGTTGCAAAGTGGAAGCGATGATTTGCTCAAAAAAATGAAGCGAAGATACCTCACCAAACTATACAGCGACAGAGTTTCTAAAATTAGAGAAGTAATGCCCGATGCTGCCATTGGTGTAGATGTAATCGTAGGATTTCCCGGAGAAACCGAAGAGAAATTTTTAGAAACCTACAATTTTATTAACGAATTACCAATCAGTTATTTACACGTTTTCACGTATTCTGAAAGAGAAAATACCGAAGCCGTAGAAATGGAAGGTGTAGTACCGATTGCTGACCGTAAAAAACGTAATAAAATGCTAAGAATTCTCTCCGAGAAAAAGAAAATGGCATTTTACCAAACACAACTAGGAAAAACCTTACCAGTACTTTGGGAACACGAAGAAAAAGATGGAAAAATGTTTGGCTTTACCGAAAATTATGTTCGTGTACAGAAACCTTTTGACGCGAGTTCTATCAACCAAATAGAGATGGTAAAATTAGATAAAATTCAACCAGACGGAACCGTTTCTATCTCTCCTATTTTTGAGGAGTTTTTGGCGAAAGTGTAAAGAAATTTCAAAAAAATCAAAAAAAGCATAATTTTTTCATTTTTTATTTTAAATTTGTATCAAATAACCATTTCATTATGATAACAAAAGTTCAATCAAAAGGAGAAAAACTCAATTGGAAACCTTTAAAAACGGTAGCTCCAGTTAGAATTTCTGCTAAAAATTTAAAGGGAAACAAAGTTGCCGTTTCTAGCAATTCTTCTAATAAAAGAGTTGTTATTTCTTAAACATTCTATCATTGTATAGCAATGTTATATCCGCTTAAATTTATTCAAAAAGATATATGTAAAGATGGTTCAGACCATCTTTTTACGTATATATACAAATTTACATTAGCAGAAACTCATCTGCATTATATCATAAGAGCAGAATATCATACCGAAAATGTTTTTGCTGTAAAATTCTATTCCAAAAAAGATAGAAGAAGCCAATACAAATACAATAAAATCATCAATAAAAATACTTATTCATCGGTAATTAATATTTTAGAAACTTGCACATCTTTAATCCCAATTTTACTAGAAAAACATCCCAATTGTAGCTTTGCGCTATCTTCTGCACGAAGTATTGATTTCAGCAATCCTAAAAAATTAACTGAGCATTTAGAAGAAAACCAAAGATTTAGAATTTACTCTCGTTTTATACAAGACAGAATAGGAACTTCTACTTTTACTCATTTAGAATATCCTACCATCAGTTCTTATTTATTGATTAATAATGCCGAAAAAGACATTGATGAAAAGGAAAAAAGAATTTTAGAAATGTTTGAAAGAACTTATCAAACAATTCCAGATATTACCGATTGATTTTTTAATAATTTCTAAAATTTATCTCTCCTATTTTTGAGGCGTTTTTGGCGAAGATTTAAAATTTAACATAAAATTTACTTATCATCTTTGTTTTTTGACTAATTTTAATAGTCAAACTTTCTAGTTATGAAAAGTAAAATTTTAAATTCCTTACTTATTATCACATCATTATTGGGATATTTAGAATGGGGAAAAACAAACAGTATGTTTCTTTTTCAGGGAGAGTATGAAATTTTAGAAAAACTTTTCAAAGCCCCTGATTCTGTAGCGCATCCTTTTGTTTTATTACCATTAATAGGACAGATTTTAATCTTTATTACCCTATTTCAAAAAACACCATCTCAATTATTAACTTATGCAGGAATTCTCTGTTTAGGTTTATTATTAGGATTTATGTTTATAATTGGCGTAATGTCTTTTAATTTTAAAATTCTATTTTCTACAATTCCTTTTTTAATTGTGGTCTTTTTAACCATAAAACATTATAGAACAGAAAAGTTAAAAGAAAATTTATGATTTTTAGCATTTTATGTTTTTCCGTAATGTAGTGTGGAGTTTATTTTTTAATTTAGTGGGAAATTAATAACTATCAATATAAAACAATAATAAAAATGAAATGGGATTAGAACTCAAAACACAAGATAATTTTATTGACTTGGGGACTCTAAAAGATTTCTTCAATAATTATGGGAAATTTGATATTGCAATTCAAAATGAAGATTCTGGATCTATCTCATTAATAATTAATTCAGAATATGGAATTACAACTATAGTACCTTGTTCAAGAGCTCTTTCAGAAATTATAATTAAAAAAGGTGGCTATTTTGATGAAATTTTATTATATAGATTACTTAAAATAAAAAACAGTTCAGGAAATTATTATATAAGATTATCTCAAAATATTGACATTTCATATGAAGAAATTGAACAAGAGAATAATAATTTAAAAAATTTAGAAGGCAACGTAAGGACTTTTGTCAAGGTGACCCAAGAAATGCTGGATAATCAAAAAAAAATATTAAAAAAATAAATTGGGAAAACATTATAGTAAAATAACATAATCCCCACTCTCCAAAACCTCCGAATTCATAGTATTAATTTAAAAATAAAATCTTTTTCGTTCTCTTAAGTCTCCGACTTCGGAATATTAATTCAAAAAATAATCTCTTTCTTGTGTAGAGATTGACTTCGTCGAACCACTTCGTTAGGTTTCCTGCGGAATGACAAACTAGATGTGAAAATTTGTGTTTCTAAAATTTAACCTTCCCTAAAAAATCCCATCAAACAGCTAAAACCCGCTTATGAAAATTTTAAAATTTCTACCTCTTTTAGTGTTACTCCCGTTTTTTGGTTGCAGCAGTAGTGATGATGAACCTACACCAACTCACACAGAAATAATGTATTTCCCCAATAATACAGACAACAATTGGGAAACCAAATCTATTGCCAGTCTCGGCTGGAACCAAAGTGCAGTGCAACCTCTTAAAGATTTCTTGGCAGAAAAACACTCTAAATCTTTTATGATTCTCGTAAACGGTAGAATTGTGATGGAAGAATATTTCAACGGACACAATGCTACAACAACTTGGCAATGGAACAGCGCAGGAAAAACACTGGTTTCTACGACCACAGGAATTGCTGGGCAAGAAGGTTTGCTCAATATCAACACAAAAGTTTCTCAATATTTAGGAAACAGCTGGTCTAGCGAACCCTTAGAAAAAGAAAACCTCATCACACCAAGACATTTACTCACGATGACTTCTGGTCTTAATGATGAGAGCAACCTCGTGATAAAACCCAATCTCACCTATTTAGCAGATGCAGGAAGCAGATGGTCTTATAGCAATGTTTTTCAGCTCTTGACCCAAGTAGTGAGTAAAGCTAGCAATCAAGATTTTGAAACGTATTTTAACACCAAACTAAAAAATAAAATCGGGATGGATGGTTTCTGGAATTTCGGAACTATTTTTACCATTTATCACAGCAATACCAGAAGTATGGCGAGATTCGGCTTGCTTTTTCTGAACAAAGGAAAATGGAAAAACGAACAAATCATCAATGAAAATTATGTCAACGAAGCGATTAATACTTCTCAAAACATTAATCCTTCTTATGGTTATCTTTGGTGGCTCAACGGAAAATCTAAATATATGGTTCCTGGAGGACAAACCGTTTACCAAGGCGCTCTGGTTCCTAATGCACCAAGTGATATGTATGCTGCAATGGGAGCAGAAGACCAGAGAATTTATATAATCCCTAGTAAAAATATGGTGATAGTAAGAATGGGAGATGCTTCAGACCCACAAAATCCTAATTTTGCATTGTCAGGTTTTGATGCAGCACTTTGGGATAAAATTAATGCGTTGGTTAAGTAGGGTGATAGAAGTTAAAAGTTAGAGTTATAATTTGCACTTTGTACCTTCTACTTTGTACCTTGTAATTCGTATTTTTTACTTTTATCAATGCTCAAACCAAATATCTTCGTATTTCACTCCTGCTTCTATTGGGATTTTCAACCAATTTTCTTGGGGAACAATTGGGCAATTGTAATCTGTAGCATTGTAGGCGCAATACGGATGGTAAGCTTTGTTAAAATCTATAATAACTTCATCTTTTTCTGGAATTCTTAAGTCTAAATATCTTCCACCACCGTAGGTCTCTTTTCCGCTAGTAGCATCTTTGAAAGGCAAAAAAAGGTAATTTTTGTATGCTGGATTTTTGACTAAATCTAAACTTTGATAAACAGTGAGAACTTGTTCTGCGCCATTTATTTTGAAATAAACTTTTCCAAATTCTTGATATTTCTTGGTTTTACCAGAAGAAGTGGGGAGCTCAAAAGGCGCAGCATTTTCAGTTTTCACCAATTTGGCTTTTACATAAAAATCTAAATTGATGGCAAAGAATGGGTGTGCTTTGAATTTTTTGAAGTTTTCCCCTCTCAATGGAGATTCTTTTTCGTTTTTATATTCTTCGTTGAGTTCTTTTTGGAACTTCTTAATTTCTAAAACTTCATTTAGATTTTGAGATTTCACTTCAGCAGGAAATTGTTTTTTTTCTGGTTTAGTTTTTAAATCTTGAGCAAAAGAAAATGCTGAAAAAAAGAAAAATATGAAGATTATCTTTATCATTTCAAGTCAATTTTATGGTATAAACATCGGTTTCGTTTCGGATGATATCTGTAACCAAGAAACCTTTTCCTTGGATTACTTCTTCTACAAAATCAAAGACCTTACATTCTTTGGGTAAAGCAGAAAAAATAAGAGTGAAGCAATATTCTTTCACTGGCGGGATATCTGTCCAATAAGGAAAAACGGCTATATTTTCCCAAAAAATAAGTTTACTGCTATACCCTGTGAATTTGTCTACCAAAAAAGTGGAAGGCCAAATTCTGACCAAATTGCCCACCATATAATTATTTTGAAAACAGCAGTGCACTATCACTTGTCTTTCTTCCTCGAATTTTTCTTGAATTTGAGATAGAATTTCTGGGGCTATTTTGGGTTTGGTAACGGTTGACATAGATTTTCAGTTCCCGATTTATTTTTTAAAGGTTTGAAGTTAAAAAAAAAATAGAATATGCTTTCAAAAAAAAACATTTTAATTCAATATTCATTTTGAAACAAAAATTGCGTACAAAAATCTTGTACGCAATCTATATTTTTAATTTACATTTAATTAAGTTTAGCGGTCAACTTTTCAAACTGCTTTTCGGCGTCTTTGCCTTCATACAAAACACTGAAAATAGCATTAATGATTGGGGTTTTCAGTTTATTCTCATAAGCAATTTCATAAATTCCACGGGTTGCGTAGTAGCCTTCTGCCACCATATTCATAGATTGCAATGCAGATTTTACGGTATACCCTTTGCCAATGAGGTTTCCTAAATATCTATTTCTAGAAAAAAGTGAATAGGCAGTAACCAACAAGTCTCCTAGATAAGAACTTTCGTTCACGTCTCTAGTTTCAGGGTAAACGGCATCTAGAAAAAGTTCCATTTCTCTGATGGCATTGCTCACAAAAACTGCCTGAAAATTGTCTCCATATCCCAATCCACTAGCAATACCAGCACCTATGGCATATATATTTTTAAGAATAGCACTGTATTCATTCCCTAAAATATCATTAGAACAATTTACTTTGATATAATCTGAAGAAAACAAAACTCTAAGAGCATCTACATGTTCTTTTTCGGCAGCGGCTATGGTAAGATAAGAGAGGCGTTCCATGGCCACTTCTTCTGCGTGACAAGGCCCTGCAATGACTGCCTGACTTCTAAATCCTATTTTAAAAACATCTCTCAGATAATGTGCCACCACATCGTTATGTTTAGGAACAATCCCCTTAATTGCTGAAACAAAAACTTTATTAGAATAGTCTACCGTCATTTTCTCTATAGCATCAGAAAGATAAATAGATGGTGTAGCCAAAACCACTACATCACATGCGGAAACCAATTGATTAATATCTGTAGTAAGTGCCAGTTTTTTAACATCAAAAGTTACAGAAGTAAGATAATTAGGATTATGACCACGCAATTCTAAAGCTCCTTTTACAAACTCATTTCTCACACACCAGTGCACTTTTTTTGAATTTTCTAAGAGCATTTTTACAATAGCCGTCCCGAAACTTCCGCTACCTACTACTCCTACAGTTGGCAAAGATTTGCCTTTAGTTTTTGACATTTTTATAATTTTTACTGCAAAAAACAAAGATACAAATATTGAACATATCAATGTATAAATAAATCAATTTAAGAAAAAATATACTCCAAAAAAACCATAAAAACTCTTATTAGCAGGTAATTTTCAGAGTTTTAAATCTACAATCATAATCCATATTTTTTAACATTTTTATAATATTTTTAACACAAGTATGGCATAATTTTTATCATATTTCATCGTTTTGGAGAAACCAAAAACTAAGACATTCAAATATTTTATTTAAATTTGGCCGTCTAAAAATAGAAAACTGAAAATATCAAAGAAATGAAGCAATTTTTTGAGAAAAAGAAAAACACTCATTTTTTTATTGGTGCACTTCTTTTTATCATTCTAGCACAAAGTTTTGCGATTGCTAAACTATACTCGTCTAAAGATGATAAGACCTATGAAGTAAATCTAGTGAAAATTAACACCCAAAAAGACAGCTTAGATCTTTTTAATCTTAAAAATGATTTAGCCCAAATAGACCAAACAGTAAGAAACCTCAATGGTTTTTTCAGAGCTAAAAATATCCCTAGTTTACACTTAGAAGCTTTAGCCAAAGATAGTCTATCTAGCTATGTTTACCTTTCTAATCAAAGTTCCAGATACTCTGACTATCTAGTAGAATTAGAAAAAAAATTACAACAAGTTCCACTAGGAATTCCTACCAACGGACGTATTTCTTCTAATTTTGGAAAAAGAACAAATCCTATTCCTTCTAAAAGAATTTTATTAGCCTCTGCCAAGCCTATTGGTTTTTCTTCAGTAGAAAAAGACAGTGCAGGAAATATCATTAATAACACTGCAAATTCTGCAAAATTAGAAGGAACTCAAACTCCCGCTGAAAAAGACCAAATTCAATTTCATAAAGGCGTAGATATTGCTGCTCCTATGGGCACAGATGTATATTGTGCAGCTCAAGGAAAAGTAATCTTTGCCGGACAAAAAAGTGGTTACGGAAACTGTGTGATTATAGAACACGGAAATGGATTAGCAACCTTATATGGTCATCTTTCTAAAATTTTGGTAGATGCCAACCAACAAGTAAAAATTGGTGATGTAATTGCGAAAGTAGGCAACACAGGTCGTTCTACAGGGCCACATCTTCATTATGAAGTTAGAAAAAACAACACCCCTATCAATCCTAAATTATTTTTGAATCTATAAAATATACAAAGCAACCAAAATAAAGGTTGCTTTTTTAGTTTTGTAACAAATTAGATACAAACCATTACTTATCTATAAATTTAAATCCAATGAAAAAAATCTTATCTGCATTTCTTATCTTATTGAATTTGGTCATCTTTGCACAAGACGGAATAAAATTCGAGGATAGTGATTTCAAAACCATTTTAGCAAAGGCCAAAAAAGAGAATAAACTCATCTTTCTAGATGCTTATACCACATGGTGTGGCCCTTGCAAATTAATGGCAAAAAATGTCTTTACGCTAAAATCTGTTGGCGAACATTATAATGCTAATTTTGTAAATGCTAAAATAGACATGGAGAAAGGCGAAGGCATTGATATTGCTAAAAAGTATGACGTGAAAGTCTTCCCAACCTATCTTTTCATAGATGGTGATGGTAAATTGGTACATAGAACTGTAGGATACGTACCTGAAAAAGAGTTTATACAATTTGCAAAAGACGCCAGTGACCCTGCTAAAAGAGTAGATGCCCTAAAACAGAAATTTGAACAAGGCGAAAAAGACCCTGAATTCTTAAAAAACCTTATAATGCTTACTGCATTTACAGATACCGATTATGCTGGTAAAGTTTTTGAAAGATATATGAGTGCAAAATCTGCCCAACCCTTAGATGCAAATGATATGCAAATGCTTTTTATGCTACTCAAAAACACCGAAGGAGCTGCCTACAAAATATTTAAAGATAAGAAAGCAGACATTCTAAAATTCATGCCAGAAAAAAGCTACGAACAAACCGATAAAAGCCTGAAAATAAACACTGTAATGAAAAAGGTTTACAATGAAGATTCTAAAACTTTTGACGAAAACAAATTTGTAGAAGGCACTAAAGATTTGCTCACCAAAAATGAGGCTATCAATTACCTAAACAAAGTTAAAGCAGGCAAAGCTTTAAAAGAAAAAGACATGGCTACTTACGAAAAATTAATGCTTCAAACTTATCAAGATTATACTAGTTTTGATTCTAATGAATTAAACTCAGCAGCTTGGAATTTCTTTGAAAATGTAAGTAATAAATCTTCTCTAGAAACTGCTTTACAATGGGCATTAGAATCTGTAAAAAAATCTGAAAATTCTGCCAATACAGACACTCTAGCCAATCTTTATAATAAATTAGGAGACAAAACCAATGCGAAAGCATGGGCGGAAAAAGCAATTGAAATTGCCAAAAAAAATGGCGAAGATGCTTCTGAAACTCAAAAACTTCTGGATAGCTTAAAATAAAACAAAAAGGCTGCCTCAATAATCTGAGACAGCCTTTTTAAACACAAAACACAAAGACTTAAAATCATTTTTTAGATTTTAAATCTGAAAACTTTTTTTTTGCTTTAAAAACAGGTTCTACTTTTTTTACAATGATATCTTGATTCAATTGAAATTCTGCATTTTGCTTTTCATCTAAAGATGATGCACCAATAGCAATTTTATACGTACCAGCTTCGGCAATCCAAGAAGATTGCGCGGTAACGAATGAAGCCAAATCATCTGGCTTTAATTCCATTGTAATAATTTGACTTTCTCCAGGTTTTAATTCTTTTGTTTTGGCAAAAGCTTTCAATTCTGCATTCGGTTTATCTACCAATTTTTGAGGTGCAGAAAGGTACAATTCTACAATTTCTTTTCCTGAAACTTTTCCAGTATTGGTGATTTTAACGGTTACTTTCAAATTATTTTTAAAAGTTGCACTGCTCAATTTCAAATCAGAATATGAAAAATCTGTGTAAGATTTCCCAAAACCAAATTCATAAGAAGATTTAACTTTAAATGTATTGAAATAACGATAGCCTACATAAATTCCTTCTTCATAAGTCACCTCTTTTGGATTTTCAGCAGGAGTTCCGAGCCAATTTTTAGCGGAAGGAGTATCTTCATATTTCATTGGGAAAGTCATCGTTAATTTTCCAGAAGGATTTACTTTTCCTGCCAAAACATCTGCAACGGAATTTCCACCTTCTTGTCCGGGTTGCCACGCCAAAAGAATAGCATCTACTTTGTCCTTCCAAGAAGCAGTTTCTATTACACCACCAATATTTAGAATGACTACTACTTTTTTGCCTTTTTCGTGAAAAGCTTTAGAAACTTTATCAATTAAAGCAATTTCATCTTTCCCGAGATTGAAATCATTCTCTACGACTCTATCTCCACCTTCACCAGAATTTCTGCCTAAAGTTAAAAACGCAATCGCAGAATTTTCTGCTTGTTTATTGATAAAACCCTCCATCATTTCCATTTCTGGCAAACGTTGTGGCAAAGCCAAAATTCCTTGAGATTTACGTCTTTCTTTTTCGGCTAAAGCTTCTTTTTCGGCAAAAGGAACGTATAAATTAGCCAATTCTTGGTCTATTTTAAAACCTGCATTATTCAAACCTTCTAGAAGTGAAACCGTGTGTTTATTGTTTACACTTCCGCTACCAGTTCCACCTGTAATAAAATCGTAAGAAGTAACTCCAAAAACTGAAACCAACTCATTTTTTGAAGAAAAAGGCAATGCATTTTTTTCATTTTTTAACAAAACCATTCCTTCTGAAGCAGCATTTCTGGCAACTTGAGAATTTTGAGTTAAATTTGGTTGATTTGAATATTTATAATCTGTAAAAACTGGTGATTTAAACGCTAGTTCAAGAATTCTTTTCACATTTTTATTGGCTACTTCTTGAGATAATTTCCCTGAATTTAAAGCATCTACTAATTCTTTTTTCTGAATGGAAAGTCCAGGCATCAACAAATCATTTCCTGCGTTCATCTGTGCTACTACATCGCTGCTTTGTTTTTTCATAATTGCTTCAAATCCTTCAAAACCACCGAACCAATCTGTCATTACCAAACCTTTGTAGCCCCATTCATCACGTAAAATTGTCGTCAATAAATCTTTACTCGCCGAAGTATATACGCCATTGATTTTATTGTAAGAAGACATCACCGTCCAAGGTTGAGATTCTTTCACCGCAATTTCAAAATTTTTGAGATAAATTTCTCTCATAGCTCGTTCAGAAATTTGTTCATCAATGGTTAATCTATTGGTTTCTTGATTGTTAGCCGCGAAATGTTTGATAGAAGTTCCTACGCCATTTTCTTGAATTCCGTTCACATAAGCAGCAGCAATTTTTCCAGAAATTAAAGGATCTTCTGAATAATATTCAAAATTTCTTCCACACAATGGATTTCTATGAATGTTGAGAGCAGGAGCCAAAAGTACATCTACACCATATTCTTTTACTTCATTTCCCATTGCTTTTCCCACTTGTTTTATCAAATCTGTATTCCAAGTAGAAGCAAGAGAAGTTCCTACAGGAAATGCGGTTGCGTAATAGGTTTTAGAATCGTTTTCTCTGGTTGCATTAATTCTAAGTCCAGCTGGTCCGTCTGCAACAATTACAGAAGGAATCCCAAATCTTTCTAGAGCAAACGTTCCTCCAGCTGCACCGGGAACTTTATTTTTTACAGAATTTCCTACCGTTTGAAAATTTTCTGTAAAACCAGGCATTCCGATTCCGATGAGAAGCGATGCTTTTTCTTCATTAGTCATTTGTTTGATAATGGCATCAATTCTTTTGTCAACAGACAATCTGGTGTCTTCCCAAATATCTAATTTTCCGTTTTTATTTGTATCAGTAAAGGGTTTCCCATTATTGGTGATGGTATTTTGAGCGTTGATAGACGAACTTAACAATGAAGCCAATAACAGCGCAAATATTTTAGAATTTTTCATAAGAATTTGATTAAATTTTTATTTGAATAATAATGGCAGAAAATCATTAAGGTAAGTTCTCCAATTGCTCCAAGTATGTCCACCTGCAGATTCTACATATTGGTATTTGAAGTTCATTCCGTCTAATTTTTGTCTAAAATCTGCAACGTTTTTGTACAAGAAATCATCTTTACCAATTCCTATCCAATAAAGTTTGAATTGATTATTCAATTGTGCTTTTAGCTTTTCGTCTAAATTTTTATAAATCTCAGAAGTAGCATTTTGAGGAGGCATCACTGCTGGAGAAAACAAACCTACATAACCGAAAGTTTTAGGATAATTAGCAGAAATATAAAGCGAATGAAAACCGCCCATCGATAAACCAGCAATAGCTCTGCTGTTGACATCCGTTTTCACTCTGTAATTACTTTCTGTAAAATCTATAATTTCTTTAAAATAAGTTTCCATATCTGCATTGAAAACATCTGGAGTCATCATTACTGGCTTATAAAAACCTTTGTCACTTTCTCCAGGAGCTGCTGCATTGCTAGTGTGTCCGTTAGTCATTACCACAATCATAGGTTTCGCTTTTCCTTGAGCAATGAGATTATCTAAAATTTGAGAAGCTCTACCAAGTGTCATCCAAGCGTCTTCGTCTCCGCCAACTCCATGTAAAAGATATAAAACAGGCAATTTTTCTTTAGAATTTTCGTAACCAACTGGTGTATATATGGTAATTCTTCTATCAGTTTTCAATCCTTTTGAAGGATACCATCTTTTAGAAACTGTTCCGTGTGGTACATTTTGAACTTTGTAATTTTCAGATTTTGGTCCGTCTATGTAAACCATATTCATCACATTGGCTATGTCTCTCACCAAATACACATTATTAGGGTCATCTACTTTTACACCATCTACAATAAATGAATACGTGTATAAATCTGGCTGAAGATTATCTTGAGTAATTTCCCAAACTCCGCCTTCCTTTTTTTGTAAATCCAAAGTAGTAGGTTCCCAACCTTTTGGCGGAAGCCAATTTCCCATCAATTTTACAGATTTTGCTTCGGGAGCTTTTAACCGAAAAGTGATGCTACTGCCTTTAACTTCTGGCGAAACGAGTTCTTTTTTACCAGAAAAATCTAAACTCTCTTGTGCATTAACTACAGAAAAACTCAGAATTAGAGCCACTGTAATGGTTTTTAATATTTTCATTGGACTAAAGTTTTATATTTCCATTGCTTCAATTAGAAGCATTACAATATTACATTGATTTTCTGAACCTTCAAAGAAAAAATTGAAAAATTTTAATTTGATTTATTTTATGATTTAATATTACATTTGTAAAGAGAAACGAACTATGGATTTTAAAGAAATCATCATCAATAATTCTAAGAAAGCTTATGAAATGTATGTTCCGCATATTTCTGTGGATACGGTAATTTTTGGCTTTAACGGAGATCAACTGAAAGTTTTACTTCTGAAAATGAAGTTCAACCAACAATGGTTTTTACCTGGAGGTTATATGAAAAAGGAAGAAAATTTAGAATCTGCCGCCATTAGAATTTTGCGAGAAAGAACTCAATTGGATAAAATTTTTCTTCAAGAATTTGCGGTTTTCAGTGAATTAAATAGAAGCGAAGAAACCTTCAAAGATTTTCCAGATGATTTGTGGCACAAAAAAAGATTTATCTCTGTAGGCTATTATGCTTTGGTAAATCATAAAGACGTTTCACCAATTGGTGATGAATTAAGTGAATCTTGTGATTGGATTTATTTAGATGAATTAGAAAATCAGAATATCACGATGGATCACAAAAAAATCATAGAAAAAGCGTTAAATACATTAAGAGAACAAATCTCTTATAAACCAATTGGATTGAATTTGTTGCCAGAAAAATTTACACTTCCAGAGCTTCAAAAATTGTACGAAGCCATTCTTGGAAGAACTTTAAACCGAGGAAATTTTTACAGAAAAATTAAAAACATAGGAATTCTAAAAAAACTAGACGAACAAAGAAAAGGAGGCGCACATAAAGCTCCGGATTTATATACATTCGATCTAGAAAATTATTTCAAAATTCTAGAAAATGGCATTACCAACTGGTAAAAAGATAATTCAATTGATAAAAAAAACAAAACCCTCAGAAATTCTGAGGATTTTGTGGCCCAGCTTGGGCTCGAACTTTTTATCTTAAACCCAATATTAAAAGGAGTTTACAACAAATCAAATTATAATAGGGATAAAAAAAGGGATAATTTCATGTTTTTTTAATATTAATATTTCAAAATTATTTATTCCATACTAGAGACTTCTTAAATCAAAAAACTAATATTTAGCTCAATCACATCAAAATATCTATCAATAATTTTAATAAGCTAAAAATCGCCGAAAAACATTTCGGAATAGATAATCCCTACTTGCTAATTAAAGTCAGATTAAACAAAGATTTAAAAGGAAAAAACAAGTAAAAACTTTGCCAGTAGTTATATATGCTTTACTTGTATTAAGAAACAAACTTAGTTGTTTTCTTCTTTTCATATATAGATATACTAATATATTAATACTTATACATTACTTATATTTATTTTTAGGGTATATATTACTCATATATTAAATAGAACGAAGCAAGTCCAATCTATTTTCTAATGCTCTAAGAAACCTTTTCTGATAAGAAAATCTATATTTAGATTTATGCCTAAATTTCGCATAGTTTTCTAATACCTTTTCTTCAAAATCACTTCTTACTTTTTTATTTACTAAAGGGAGAATAAAATTCTTAAAATCATCATATCCTATACTATCAAAGCCTCTATAAATAAGAAAATTATAAAATTCTGACAAAGCTTTACTTTTCAGTCCTATTTTCATTAAATCCTTTTCTATTTCTGGGGATAGAAAATCGTAAAATTCAATATTATCCGTGGTTTTGTATAATAATTTTAAAACAATATCCCAATTATCTCTTAGATTTCTCAAAGTATCTATTTTTCCTTCAAAATCACCTTGATTAAAGTGTGCTTCACTCAAAATTCTAAGTTCATATCTTAGTAAAAATCGAACATTACTTAATTTAGCCCTATTTATCTTCTTTCTCTTTTCTAAAGACTTTTTAAAAATTTCCTTAGTAGAAATTATTCTTTTCAGTTTATCGTAGATACTTATTTCAAAATGTTGAGCCTTAAAACAAACACCATAATTACCATAGATATGTTTATCGGGAACATTTTTATATTTTCCAAAACAAGATAACATATGCTCTAAACCAATTCTTTCATTTTTTTTAAAACCAGTTCCAAAAGAAAGATTAACCCCTAACTCAACCTGAGTAATTTTAGCATCCAAAAATTTATTTTTAGGAATTTCTAAAATACTAGCATATAAATTAAGAATATTAACATAATCAAAATAATTAAGGTCGTACAATGGACTTAAGCTAGTATTTAAATTTAAATTAGAATAGTTAATCCAATTTTTTCTAATATTCTGCTTAAAATAAATCTTTCCTTTCTTTGTTGTAGGATTTCTACTATATAAAATATAAACATTCTTATGTTTATTATTTTCTTCAAATGATTCTCCTTCATCAGAATGAATACTTTTAGCACCATTATTTATTCCAACTTTAGAAAATGGAGAGTTATAATAATCAAAAAGATAAATTTCGTTCCCTTGTCTAGAGTTTCTTTTTTTTAAAAATTTACTCTTCAACACTTCTTCTTTTAGAATTATATCTTCAATATAAAATTTTAGCAAATCTGTCATTTAGTTTCTTTTTAAAAATTTTTCTAAATCATTTCTTTTGATGAGTATTTTTCCATTCGTTTTAGGTTGCATATACTCCAATCCTTCAATCCTATACCTTCCCAAAGTCTTTGAACTTATACCATATTCAATTTCAATTTCTTTTGGAGTTAAAACTTTTTTAAAATTACCCATTTCTGAAATAATCTCTTCTAATTTTTCAATTCTTTTTCTTAATTTACTGTTTTCCTTAATTACAAATTTCGTTAATTCAAAATCTCTTCTCATATTTTTTTTGTTTATTAATCGCTTACAAACTAATAAACAGAGGTAAAGTGCTGATTTCAAGATTTATTTAAATAAAATAAACCTCAAATTTATAACACGCTGATATTCAAAGTTATTATTTTCAATAAAAAAAGCGGTTAAAAAAACCGCTTTGTAATTTATACCTTAATCAGATAATTTCTAAATAATTTATTTTTTTTCAATCAATGCCTCATAAAGTTTAGAACGCCAATAATCAATACTTATAACATCTTCTTCTTCAAAAAGTTTTTCAATACTTCCTAATAGTTCAAAAAGTTTAAACATATTATCGACTCTAATTCTATTTAATTCTTCTTGAACTATTGCCTTATATTGCTTAAACTCAGCTTTTCTTCCATCTCTAATTTTCTTCACAATTAATTCCCTAATACTATCAGGATTTTTCTTATTCGAAATATCTTCAGCTTCTTTTTCAATTTGAGAAATATACTTTTCTATTAATATAGGAAGATTTTTAACTTTTTCAATAACAGTTTCTACCTTTCCTTGATGTCTATAAGTTAGTAAATCAGTAGGGAAAGACTCTTCATTAGACTTCATACCTTTAGGTCTAATTATAATCTCACTTTCCTCATCTCCTTTTTTATAAACCAAAGTAAAAATTCCATTAAAAGATACAGCATTTCGTTTAATTTCATCATTTTCTAAAGTCAATGCAAACCTCAATGAGAGATTTTCATTAAGTTTAGTTGTGTTTTTTTTTCCAAATGAAACATACAGTTTCGAATCATCAATAACGAATTTTTCAACAAAAAACTCATCTTTTGTTTTCGTAACATACTCATTTATTGCCATGAAAGCTACAAAAACAGAAAAATTAATACCAAAATCTTGATATCCAATAGTTGAAGTATGAGCTCTTAGATAAAACTTTTTATCTTCATTTTTATAAACTATTCTAAGTTTTAATGGGTTAGTATTATTTAGATTCTTTTCTTTTAGATAATTTTTTATATTATCAATTAACCCTTCATATTTATTTTCATTACAGTAATTGGCAAATTTACTAAAGGAAAAAATATCCAATAAATCATTCTTTGCAGAATAAACAGTTTCAGTTTTAAGTAAAGTTGATGAATTATTTTTTTCTAGAATAAACTTATTGGTTATATTTAAAATTTCAAAAATTGCTTTTTCCTCTTCAAGCATTTTTTCTAAATAAACATTTTTAACTTCCGTTGGAATATCAATTTTTTCACATTGATTGTCCAATCTATTTAAAGCATCTATCAAAGCTTTAGAGTTTCCAATTTTAATGACATCCGACTCATCACCTTTTAAATTATAAAGTTCTAATAATTTTTCCTTTAGATTATCTTTCATCCAAAGTCCCATAAGTTGCTTTAAATTTGCAAAACTTTCCGCTGTATAAACATTATCAAAGAACCCTCTTTCTTTTTCTAAAATCATAGTTATTCGTTTTTTTTGTTAAACATTATTAAAAAAAGCGTTTTGAAAGGACGCTTTAAACCTTTCATTTGCTACTTTTTAGTTTTCTTCTTTTCGACTTGAGATAATGCACTTGCCGCGACAGACCTTTCAATCTTCGTAGATTTTGGATTACTCAAGACTTTAGAAGCTTTAGAAGCAACTCTAGGAGAAGTTGTTTTTTTTGCCATCTCGAATTATTATTAAATTACACTCCTAGTTACGGAACAGGAGATTTATCCGAGAAGAGATTTTTTTTGGATTTTAGAAAAAAAAGTATTACTTTTGCACTCTCAAAAATACACTTCCTCTCTTCTAATGGAAGTATGTAAAGTCCTATCCGTTCAAAGCAGGACTTTATTTTTTTTGGCAAATAATCTGCCAATCTAAAAATATAATCAAAATAGATTTTATTTAATAATTTAATGCCAGAATGTCACTGCAATATTGTCATTAAGTCATAAAATTTAAATATAGAATATTTCTATCAAAAAAGATTGAGTTTTTACCATACGCTATATTATCAATGAGTTAAACTTTCATTCTTTACTTTTATAATATAAAAAAAGTGAATATAATGATATTCACTTTTTAAAATTTACAGTTACATATTCCTAATAAATGTATCAATAATTATTTTTATTGATTGCTGAAGGAATAATATACCCCTCATAAACCATTCCATTTTTTTCAACTTTAACTTTTATCATTTCATTATTACTCATTCCGTACTCTAAAACATTAACAACATCTCCCTTTTGTAGTTCTAAAACACGATAATTCTTAGATTCTATATTATTTATAAATTCATTTTTACTGTAAAGCCAAGTAAAATCCTTTTTTATTTCTTCTATACCTCTAGTATCTTTTACTTCCTCAATTAAGTTTCCACTACTTATCTCTATATCTTGTTTTTCCAAATCATCAAAATAAACCTCTCTATTATTCTTATAATTTAAATTTACAAAAGTCATTCCCAGAAAACCATAAGCATTTATTAATTTTTCACTTGTATCAGAATCTATAATTTCTAATTTTCTTAATACCAACCAATTACTTTCATACAAAACAATATTATTATACCCTTCACTTTTTAGATAGTTAGTAATAAAAATCTTAGTGTATTCTTCTCTTTTTTCTTCAAATAACGAATTATCATATTCGACCATTTTACTAATAATAGTATTCTCCATCTTCAATCTATCAGGCTTCGTATAAGCTGATACACCAAAGAAAACAACAATCAAAACGGGTAAAACAAACCAAAGATAACTTTCTTCCGATTCATTTCTAGAAGTCAAATAATGGGCATTTACATCATTTTTTAAATTTTTCGTTTCTTGAGTTGAACTTACATCCTTTTTATCACCAAACATTAGAGTAATATCTCTTAAAATTTCTAAAGCAAGATTATTATTATACTCATTAACCATTTTGGAAACCCTAAACAAATCAATTATCCACCATATAAAAAAACCACCTGCTGTAAATATAAAAAGGATAAGCCAACCCCATTTTTTCAAATAAGCATAATGCCATCCGAAGAAAAACCAAAGAATAAAAGCTACCCATTTAGTTTTTTTCTTTCGATTATATTCATCAATAAAAATTTGCTTTTGTTCAGAAGCAAGGCTATTATATTTTTTCTGAACAAGGAGAGAAAAATTTGCCATAACTCAAATAATCTACACAGCTCCAATGAAGAATTTAAATCATACAAAAAGCGTGGAACTAAACCGTATTAGAATCCGAGGCACTGCCATGCCCAACACACCCAATAGGAAAGCCCACGCCAAACGGGGCGTTTCACTATCTATCTCGGTGTGTTTAGAAAATTGGCAGTTTTCGGTTTTCGAGAATAAACAGCTTACGCTTTTATCGTTAAAATTATATTTTATTTACAAATTTAATATTTTATTTCATATCTAAAATCCTTCAGACTTTCTTTCATTACATTTAGATTAGAATTTGTATAAATAGAGGTATTAGCAATATTTTTATGCCCTAATAGTTTACTTATAATCGGAAGCGATATTTTACGCATATTACTTAAATTAGACGCAAAAGTATGTCTTCCAACGTGGCAAGTAACATTTTTATCAATTTTTGCTAATATTGCTATTTTCTTTAGCTCTCTATTAAGATTCTGATTAGTAATTTTAGGAAAAATATATTCAGATTTTTTCTTCCCGATAGAATATCGACAAAGTAAACTTCTTGCCTCTATACTTAAAGGGATTTTTAAATTTTCTTTTGTTTTAATCATCTTAATTTCTAATATATTTTTTCCAAAATCAATATTTTCTAATTTTAAATTATTAACATCAGAATATCGTAATCCTGTATAACAATAAACAAGAAAAATATCTCTTATCGTGTTATATTTTTTTTCATTTTCCGTAAACTTCAATTTCTTAATTTTTACAACTTCTTTTGGTTCTAAAAAAACCTCTTTACTTTCTGGACTTTTAAAAGTAAATTTTAAATAGGGTGATTTATAAATAAAATCATGTTTAACAGCTTCTGCAAGAATAGATTTTAAACATTTATGATAATTATAAGCACCAGCATTCTTTTTATTTAGAAAGGTATCAAAACTTTTTATAAAAGTATAATTAACATCAGATGTGGCAATATTGCTTTTAAATTCTTTTAAATATTCCCTTAGTAAATCGTAACGATATTTTGTATTCTCACTTAACTTTTTTTCAGATAAAATATAATCAAACAAGTCATAAAAGTTTTCATAATTTATCCCTTCAAAATAACTATCAATTACTGAAAAAGAAATTTCAACACCAGAAGTTTCTTTTTTATAACAAAATGAAAACAAGTCGATTTTTTGTTTATTAATTTTATTATTCAACGCTTTAGTTAATGATGGGTTTGAATTACAAATAATTTTTTCATTTTTAGCGTCCCAATCTTTCGGATTTACTTTTACGTTTAATCCATATCTTTTAGCTTTAGAATTAATTGTAACTCTCAAAACCAAAGGCGAATCTCCATTTTTAAGAACTTTATCAGTTCTTCTAACGATTTTAATAGAATAATTACTCATTTCTTTTCTTTTTTATAGTAAACATTAATAGCTCTCATATTTCAAGAAAAAAAGAGCGAATTTAGAACTTTTTTTACAATAAAAAAAATAAGTAATTGAAAATCAGCATTTTAAATACAAAATAATTTAAATTCTTTTTTTTAACAGGGGTGTAATTTAACCCTCAAAATAATTTTACAGAAATTTATATTTAATAAAAAATATCATTAAAAATATTGGGGGATAAGAATAGGGATAATTTTTCAGGAAAGAAATGACTCTAAAAGTCTTCAAACTTTGAGAAACAAAATAAAAAAACTCCCTATTTCAGGGAGTTTCAATTTTTAAGAAAATTTTTTATTCTTAAAAAACGTGGCCCAGCTTGGGCTCGAACCAAGGACTTGCTGATTATGAGTCAGCTACTCTAACCAACTGAGTTACAAGGCCAAAAACATTTGGAATAAATTCCTTTGTTTTTATGAGTGTGCAAATTTAAGATTTTTTCAGAAATTACAAAATAAATTTATGGTTTTTCTTGACAAAGTTCTACTAAAACTCCATTGGTAGATTTAGGATGCAAGAAAACCACCAACTTATTATCTGCTCCATCTTTTGGTTCTTCCGAAATAAAAAGGAAACCTTCGGCTTTTAATCTTTCTACCTCTTTTTTTATATCTTCTACAGCAAAGGCAATATGATGAATGCCTTCTCCCCTTTTTTCTATAAATTTTGCAATAGGGCTTTCTGGATTGGTGGCTTCTAAAAGCTCTATTTTGCTCTCGCCAACCATAAAGAAGGAAGTTTTGACACCTTCTCTTTCTACCGCTTCTTGTTTATAGGGTGAAGTTCCTAATAATTTTGCAAATAAATGGTCTGAATTTTCTAAATTCTTGATGGCAATGCCAAGGTGTTCTATTTTCATTGTTGATTCAATTTTTTCAGTTCTTGTTCTGCTTGATTTTTTGCTTTTTCATCTCCATATTTTTTCACTAAATTATAATACTTCAAGGCATTTGTATTATCATTTTTCAGCTTATATGCATATGCAATATTATTCAAAACAATAAAATCATGTGGTGAAACTTCTTCTGCTTTTAATAGATAGGCTAAAGCTTCGTCATAATTTTTAGAAATTAGAGATACTATTGACAAATTAGAAAGATTCTCAACTCGATTAGGATAGTATTTCAAAACTTCTTCATTAATTTGTTTCATATATTTTAGTAGAGAATCATCATTGGTTTGATATATTTGATTGTTATAATCTTGGATAGAACTTAAAAAACCATTCTTACCCTCTTCATATTTTGAATTCTCTGACCAAAACCAATTGTTATTATTTTTAGCTGAGTATTGAATGGTATTTATAATCTCTTTAGTAAAATTCTCATAATCTTCTATTTGACCTAATGAATAAACCTTACCAAATCGAATATCTAACCTATCTGGAAATCTTGAAATACCTTCGTCAAAACATTTAAAAGTCTTTTGAAGCATTTTTTCATCATATAAATTTTTTGATGTAAGATATGCCACTGAATTTCCTTTGTCATCTTTTATCTCAAAGCCTTCTTTTTCAGGCATCTTTGCATCAAGACTTATTACTTCCTTTTTACTTTTGTTGAAAAAATAATTAACACAAGACACATAATATTCTGCATCTGGATTATTATTTTCCCAATCTTTCAAAAGTTTTTCAATCGCAACAGTATCATTCTTTTGATAAAATTCTAGAAATTTTTGATAGTTACTTTGTCCCAAAACAATAGAGAAAAAACAAAATAAGAAAAAGAGAATAAATGATTTTTTCATGGTATTAAATTTAATGTAAATTATTGAGAACACTAAATCTCAAACAAAAATACTAAATTTGCAACATGAATGAAAGTAACAGACAAAGAAAAGTAGCACAAATTATACAAGAAGATTTTGCGGAAATCTTTAGAAAACAAGCATCTGAGAGCAAACAAGGCTTTTTGATTACGGTTTCTGATGTAAAGGTGACTGCAGATTTGAGTATTGCTAAAATTTATTTGAGTATTTTTCCGCAAGAATTTAGAAAACCTATAATGAAGGAAATAGAAGAAAACAAATCTTACTATAGAAACTATATAGGGCAAAAAATGGGGAAGCAGGTACGCATTATCCCTGAAATTAATTTTTATCTGGATACCACTTTAGATGATGTGGAGAGAATAGAAAAAGAGCTGAAAGGTCTGGGTGACAACCCTGTTCTCTAATAAAATTCTAGAAATATGGCGTCTGGAAATACTCCTTTTTACATTGCAAGAAGATACTTAATTGCCAAAAAAGGCAGTCAGGCAGTGAGTTTTATTACTGGCTTGGCAGCTTTTGCAATGATGGTAGCTGTGGCAGCTATGTTTATCATTATTTCTGTATTTTCTGGTTTAGAAGATCTGAACAAAGAATTTATTTCTAATCTCCATGCAGACCTTACTTTATCTAGTGTAAAAGGTAAAAATATCCCGAATCTAAATAACACTATTAATGCCTTAAAAAGCGAAAAAGAAATCAGTCATTTCTCTAAAATGATTGAGGAAAAAGTATATATAGACTATAAAAATGTAGGTGAAATAGCTTATCTGCGAGGAGTAGATTCTGCATATACCAAAGTAAACCCTATTGATAAAAATATTTACTATGGAAGTTATCCTACTTTTAAATACCTGAATGAAGTAGTAATGGAAGGTGAACTAAGAAACAGGCTTTCTTTGCCACTTTCTGATGAAAGCAATGTAGCCACGCTGTTTATGCCAAAAGCTGGTAAAGGAATTATCAATAAAGAGGAAGATATTTTCAACAAAAAAGAAATATTTGTTTCTGGAATTTTCCCAGGTAATGACCAATTGAACAATTACATTATAGCTCCACTAGAATTGGCTGCAAGCCTTCTAAGCTTGCCTAAAAACACAGCCTATCAAATTGTAATAAAGCTAAAAAATCCAGAAAACGCCGTTGCTGTAAAAGAAAATCTAACAAAAAAACTAGACTCTTCTATTATCATTAAAACAAAAGCAGAAGAAAATGCTGCTTTTTGGAAAATGATTAATATGGAAAAAATGATGATCTATTTGATATTTGCATTGGTTATTTTTATTACCACATTTAACTTGGCGGGAGCAGTTACAATACTTCAATTAGATAAAAAACAACAAGCCAAATCTCTTATTTCTTTAGGATTTACCATTAATGGTTTAAGGAAAATTTACTTTAACACCGGGCTCCTTATTGTGATATTTGGAGTATGCGCAGGGCTAATTTTGGGTTCTCTCATTTGTTTTTTACAAATACAAACTGGCATCTTCAAAGCCACTGTAGATTTACCATTTCCTGTGAGAATTCTTCCATTTAATTATTTTATAGTAGCATTCATCACTTTATTCTTCGGCATAAGTGTTTCTTGGCTTTTTTCAAGAGTTAACAAAAATTTATTCTTAGAAAAATAATTTTAATAGGATTTTTTACATAACTTCGCATCCCTATTTTTAAGACTAAGAGAATGAAAAAATTACTACTATTTGGGCTAGTTATGTTAAATTCATATATACTTGCTCAAATTCCTACTGGTTACTATGACGGAACATCTACTTTAACGGGTGCTGTTCTGAAAACAAAATTAGCATCTATTATCACTAATGGGCATAGTGCAAAATCTTATGACAATTTATACAATGGATACCCAAACACTGATACAGATAGATACTACGAAAATGACGGCTCAGTGCTAGACATGTATACAGAAAAACCATCAAGTTCTGACACTTACAACTTTCAACATGGTGTAAAAAAATGTGGAAATTATAGTAGTGAAGGAGATTGTTACAATAGAGAACATATTGTACCCCAAAGTTTTTTTAATTCTAACTCACCAATGGTATCTGACATCCATTTTATACCTCCAACTGATGGTAAAGTAAATGGTATGAGAAGCAACTACCCTTTTGGTGTAGTTACATCACCTACATTCACCTCTACAAATGGTTCAAAACTAGGACCCAATACTACTTCAGGTTATACAGGAACTGTTTTCGAACCAATAGATGCGTTCAAAGGTGATATTGCTCGTATGGTTTTTTATTTTATTACAAGATATGAAACAAAATTATCTGGATTTAGCACTGGTAATATGCTAGGAGGCTCTGCATTTCCTGGATTACAGAATTGGGAACTACAAGTATTATTAGCTTGGAATAACGCAGACCCAGTTTCTCAAAGAGAAATTGACAGAAACAATGCAGCCTATACATACCAAGGAAACAGAAACCCTTATATAGACCACCCAGAATTTGTGGCAGCAGTTTGGGGAGGCTCTACTCCTATAACAGACACAGAAGCCCCTACCACACCTACTAATTTAACCGTTACTAACACTACTGCAAGTTCTATATCACTAAGTTGGAATGCATCTACAGACAATGTAGGTGTTTCTGCTTATGAAATTTATCTAGATGGCGTTTTTCAAATTGCTGTAACAGGAACTAATGCCACTATAAATAGTCTTGCGCCTTCTACTACATATAATTTCTACATTATTGCCAGAGATGCTGCTGGTAATTTATCTTCAGTTAGCAACACAGCGTCTGGAACAACGCTTGCTGGTTCTGGAGGCACTCCTATAAGTTGTGGTACAGAAAATTTTGAAAACATACCTACTGGCACTTCTGGTGGTGACCAAAATTATCTTGCAAGAAGTTGGACAAGCAACGGAATTACTTGGAATGCTAGTGCAGCTCGTACTGACCAAACAATTAATAACAAAGCCATCACTGTAGAAAATGGAGCTTTAAGTTCATCTACTATTTCAGGAGGCATCTCTAGTTTGACAGTAAAAACGCAAATGAAATTTACAGGTAATCCAGGAACTTTCAATTTATACATAAATGGCGATATGGTTGGCCAAATACCATACAGCAGTACAGTTACTACTACAACGATTCCAAATATCAATATTGCAGGTAATATCACTATAAACATTACAGACAATAGTGCAATAGGAACAGGCACAAGAGGACGTGTTGCTTTTGATGACCTTTCTTGGATTTGCTACACACCTCTAGCTACTAGTGAAGTAGAAAAAGTAAGATGGAACATTTACCCGAATCCAGTAAAAAACAATACTATTTTTGTAAATGGAAAAAACATCCAAAAAATAAAAAGATTAGAAATTTATAACATTAATGGTGCTTTAGTACAAGTTGCAGAAAACCCATTCTCTAAAGGAAATTCTTTACAACTTAAAAATCTAAAAAAAGGTGTTTATATTCTAAAAGCAGATAATGCTGCTCAGAAATTTATTGTAGAATAACCTCAAAATAATTGCAAAATTAGGCTGGAAGTTTTCCAGCCTTTTTTATTATCTTTGATGTATGGAAACAGCTGTAAAATTTGGACTTATAGGAAGAAACATCTCCTATTCCTTTTCTAAAAAATATTTCGAGCAGAAATTTCAAAAACTACTATTAAATAATTATTCTTATGAAATTTTCGATTCAGAAAATCTGGACAACATCCAGAAATTATTAAAAACCGATGGTTTAATTGGATTAAATGTTACCATACCTTATAAAGAAAAAATAATTCCATTTTTAGATGAATTAAGTGACGAAGCTAAAGAAATAGGCGCTATCAACTGTATATCTATAAAAAACGGAAAAACAAAAGGCTACAACACAGATGCCTTCGGTTTTGAGAAAACATTATTGCTTCATAAAAAAGAACACCAAAAAACGGCCATCATATTAGGAAATGGCGGCGCAGCAAAAGCGGTACAATTTATTTTAAAGAAAAACAACATTCCGTATATTACCGTTTCTAGAACTACAAAAATCAATTATGAGAATTTAAATATTGAGCAAGTGAAAGACCATCTCATCATCATTCAATGTACTCCTGTCGGCACTTTCCCAAATGTGGAAGATTGTCTGAAATTTCCTTTTGAAGGCATCACTGAAAATCATCTCATCATCGACTTAATCTACAATCCAGAATATTCTAAATTCATCAAAAACTGCGCAAAAAAAGGAGCTAAAACAGCCAATGGCCTTTATATGCTAGAACAACAAGCCGAGAAAGCTTGGGAAATATGGAACTCCTAAAATTGAGTCCTGAAATTTAGAATTATAAATTTTAAATAAACAATTTTAAATCATGGAAACTAAATCTTGAAATAAGAAATTGTATATTTCACAAAAAACACTTAATTTAGTGGCGAAATGTGCTAAAACCTCTATGAAATTTGGTTTTTGAAGAGCATTAAATTTTAAAAAACGATTTGCTATGACTACAGAAAACTTGCATTCTGAACCACAAGAAAACAATGTAAACAACACAGAAAACATTGTAAATGAATCCATTAACCCTGAAAGCAGCCCAGCATCAGAAAACCATGATGAAGAAATACATGATGAAGTAGAACAACATGAGCATGAAAAACTAACTTCTGGCGAACTGATGAACAAACTTGAAGCATTAATAAATGCTGAAGACGCAGGTGCTAATCATAGAAAATTTAATGCCATTAAAGAAACATTGCTTCAGCGAGTAAATGTAGAAATCGAAGACCAAAAACACCAACACGAGTCTGAAGGAAAAGCTATAGCAGATTTTAAATTTGAGCATCCTCTACAGTCTAAAATCTCTGCTCTTAGCAACATTTTTAAAGAAAAATACGACCATTTTCATAAAAAGCAAGAGGCTGAACAAAAGGATAATTTAGAAAAAAGACAGCAAATCATTGAAAAATTAAAAAATCTTTACAGCAACTCATCAGCCAACACCAATCTTTTCCGTGCAATAAGAGAAATAAAAGAAGAATGGAGCAGCGCTGGACAAGTACCTAAAACTGAGTTCAAAAACTTAAACAATAATTACTTCTTCCACCTTAATCAGTTTTACCAAATGCTAGACTTGAATAAGGAATACAGAGAACAAGAATATGCACACAATCTAGAAAAAAGAAACCAAATCATAGCCAGAGCTAAAGAATTACAACACGAACCTGTAATCCAAAAAGCACTGAACGAATTGCAATTTCTACACAAACTTTGGAAAGAAGAAGCAGAGCCAGTGGCAGAAGAGTTTCGTGATAAAACTTGGGACGAATTCAAAGAAATTTCTAACAAAATTCACGAAAGAAAATCTGAACTTCTTACCCAAATTGAAGGAGAGCAACTTGCCAATCTAGAAAAGAAAAACGAAATCATAGAAAGCATTAAAAAACTTACGGCCTCTTCTAAAGAACCTAATCATAATTACTGGCAACAAGCCATCAAAAAAGTAGAAGAACTGCGTTCTGATTTCTTAAAATTAGGTAGCGTTCCTAGAAAACTTTCAAATCAAAATTGGAATGATTTCAAAATAGCTCTTAGAGCATTTAATTCCTCTAAAAATGACTTCTATAAAAGTCTTAAAAACTCTCAACACACCAATCTAGAAGAAAAATTAAAGCTGATAAAAACAGCTCAAGACAATATGAATTCTGAAGATTGGGATATTGCTGTTCCATTATTCAAAAAACTTCAAGAAGATTGGAAAAAAATAGGCCACGTTCCTAGAAGTCAAACCAATAAAGTTTGGGATGATTTCCGTGAAGCTTGTAATACTTTTTTCAATAATTTCAGAGCAAAAAACAACGCTCAAACCGATGATTGGAAAGAAAATTACAAACAAAAACGTGCCTTACTAGACGAGTTGAAAGAAATTGGAAATGATGAAGGTAGTGTAGAAAAAATTGAAAATATTAAAACATCTTGGAACAATATAGGAAAAGTACCAAGAGATAAAATGTCCATTAATACTGAATTTAATAAAACGCTAAGAGAAAAATTAAAACTCAACAGAATTAATGAATTTGACCTGAAAGAAGAAGGACTTTCTGAATCTCAAATTACAGACAGAGCAAGAAAAGTGAAAAATCAAATAGCAGATTTAGAAGCAGAAATTGTAAAACTAGAAAACAACTTAGGCTTCTTCGGAAAAGTTTCTAGAGACAATCCTCTTTTGAAAGATACTTTCGAGAAAATCGATGAGAAAAAAGCCCAATTAGAAAGTTTGAAAAGCACACTTCATCATATCATTTCAGGAGAATAAAATGCCAAAATTGTTTTCTTTTTTTGTGTTTCTAATTTTTTCTTGTCCGCTTTTTTCACAAGAAATAGTGGATTACATCGGCATTCCCGAAGTTAACTTTGGAGAAACTAAATTGGTTTTAGCAGAGTCTTCTCAAAAATCTAAGACACTCTATATTCAAGATTACATCCCAGAAGACAGCAGATTAGAAGACGCTCCTTACACCATTTCTATTTATTTTTTTAATAAAAATATAGACGCCAAAGAAGCTACCTATCAAAAAACTGGAGAATTAGATACCAGACAAGAAACTGATAAACATTGCTCTTATAACGTTACCGAGAACCCTAATGGAACTGAATTTATTGTAGACTTTTTCACCAGCAATATTGCTAAGAAAAAAGAAAAAGACGAACCAGAACCAGAGCAGGAAATGGCAGACTACAATATCTATAGATTTCGAAATGTTTTGTTAGGCGAAGAAAGTGCTTTTATGATTATCACCTACAAACAAAACAATATTGGAGACACCAAATATTTTATAAAAAGTGTAGGAAAATCTAGAAATAAGCTGATGGAAAACATCATCACGATGACTATTCCTAATGTAACACTTAAAAAATAAAATTAGAATTCCGACCAAAAATCGGAATTTGTTTTTTCTATCATGAATCACGAATTTTACATCAAACGCTGTATAGAACTTGCCAAAAAAGCCACAGGAAAAACATATCCCAATCCTTTGGTTGGTGCTGTAATTGTACACAACGGAAAAATAATAGGCGAAGGTTACCATCAAAAAGCAGGTGAACCTCATGCAGAAATCAACGCCATCAATTCTGTTGAAAACCCCGAACTTTTACCAGAATCTACCATTTATGTTTCGCTAGAACCATGTGCTCATTTCGGGAAAACGCCACCTTGTTCTTTGAAATTAAAAGAAATTGGCTTTAGAAAAGTGGTTATCGGAAGCATGGACTCTCACGATAAAGTAAATGGAAAAGGAAAGCAAATTTTACAAGATGCAGGTATAGAAACCATTTCAGGAATTTTAGAAGATGATTGCCGTGAACTCAACAAAAGATTTTTCACCTTTCATGAGAAAAAACGCCCTTACCTTATTCTAAAATGGGCAGAAAGCAATGACGGTTTTATTGATAAAGATTTCAAACCTACGAAAATTTCTAATGAACTTGCTTCGCAATTTGTACACCAAATAAGAAGTGAAGAACACGCCATTTTGGTAGGAACACAAACTGCACTTAATGACAACCCGAGTTTAACCACCCGACTAATTGAAGGCAGAAATCCTGTGAGAATTTTAATCGATTTTGAATTAAAAGTTCCTAGAGATTTTAAAATTTATAACAATGAAGCGCCTACTTTGGTTTTCAACCAAGAAAAAGATGCAGAAGAAGAAAATATAAAATTCATTAAAATTTCTAAAGAAAATTTTTTAGAAGATTTACTACAAAAACTCTACGAAAACCAAATACAATCGGTTTTAATAGAAGGTGGCAGCAGAACGCTACAAACTTTTATTAACACCAATCTTTGGGACGAAACCATCATCATCAAAAATGAAAATCTTACTTTAGAAAACGGCACAAAAGCTCCGAAATTTGAAGGAAATTTGGTGGAAGAAATAGAATTTAGAGATAATAAAGTTTCGTTTTTTAGAAATCACTAATGCAATACAATTTCACTACTATAAAATCTGAAGTTAAAGACATCTTGCTCAAAGAAAAAGGCAGCAAGTTTATTGGTTTTGCATTTCCTATAAATAACGAAAAAGAACTGAAAACCGCGCTAGATAATCTTAGAGAAAAACATCCAAAAGCTACACATCATTGTTATGCTTTCAGAATTGGTCTAAACGGAGAAAATTACAGAGCCAATGATGACGGAGAACCTTCCGGAAGCGCAGGATTACCAATTTACAATCAATTGTTAGCCCATAATCTCACCAATATTTTAGTTGTCATTATAAGATATTACGGTGGAACCAAATTAGGTGTTTCTGGCTTGGTAAAAGCCTATAAAGAAAGCACCAAACACACGCTAGAACACGCTGAAATCATCACCAAAGAATTAGAAACTGAGCTAGAAATTGAATTCAAATTTTCTCAACAAAATGTTATTTTCTCTCTTTTAAATAAGTATGATGCCAAAGTTCTCAATTTTGATGCACAAGAAAACTGTAAAATCACTGCTCAACTCAAACTTTCAGAAAAAGAAAAAATCTCGGAACAATTGTCCGAGATGTATGATGTAAAATTTAAATTTATAGAAATTTAAAATCTTAATTCCTTCTGTTTCCAAATAAAATATTAGCCCAATATAAAAGTTGTGCTAATGAACCTAAAGCAGCAACCACATAAGTTCTGGCAGCCCATTTTAAACTATCTTGAACTCCTACATATTCCTCAGCGGTTACTGTACCACTATCTTTTAACCATTTCATGGCTCTATTGCTGGCATCATACTCTACAGGTAGGGTAACAAATGCAAAAAGCGTGGTTACTGCAAAAAGCAATACACCAATTGCAAGAACGGTAGTATTTCCACTAGGATTTTGTACACTTCTAGAAGCAATCATTACAGCAATACCTGCAAAAAGTACAAACTGAGAAAGTGTAGAACTAATCTGTACCATTGGCACTAACTTAGAACGTAGTTGAAGCATAGAATAACCTACAGCATGCTGCACAGCGTGTCCACATTCATGAGCTGCTACCGCTGCAGAAGCTGCATTTCTCTGCATATAAACGGCTTCAGAAAGGTTTACGGTTTTGTTAGCTGGATTGTAATGGTCTGTTAACTGCCCAGGAACTGAAGTTACCTGCACATCAAAAATTCCATTATCATGAAGCATCTTTTCTGCAACTTCTTTGCCACTCATTCCGTTTCTAAGGTGAACTTTAGAATAGTAAGCAAATTTTGATTTTAGTCTTGCTGAAACAAGCCAACTCGCTAGCATAATAGCACCGAAAAGTAAATAACCTGACATATTTTTAATTGTTTTTTTAGAAATTATAATTTATCTTTGAGTAAAAACTATGCCAAAGTTGGGCATTGTCTTCTTTTCTTCTATATTTGTTATTAAATCTCAAAAAGCATGTCACAAATACAAATCATACCAGTAACAAGCGAAAAACAACTTTTAGACTTCATCAAGTTTCCAATGGAACTATACAAAAATAATCAAAATTTTGTTCCATCTCTTATCAATGATGAAAAAAATATTTGGAACCCTAAAGAAAATCCAGCTCTTGCCTATTCTGAGGCAAAACAATTCCTTGCATACAAAAATAATAAATTGGCTGGCAGAATTGCCGTAATGATTAATCACAAAGAAGCCAAAGAACTCGGGATAGAAAAAGTACGTTTTGGCTGGTTAGATTTTATAGATGACAAAGACGTGTCTGAAGCGCTAATAAATCAGGCCATAAAATATGCTCAAGAAAAAAACATCAAAAAAATAGAAGGCCCCATGGGATTTACAAACCTTGACAAGGCTGGAATGCTAACTTTTGGGTTTGATAAGTTGGCAACCATGATTGGTATTTATAATTTTAGTTATTACCCTGAACATTTAGAAAAATTAGGACTTAAAAAAGAAAAAGAATGGGTAGAATTTGAAATTAATTTTCCGGAATTTTTACCTGAAAAAGTGGAAAAATTCAGCAAACTTATTGCTGAAAAATATCAACTTAAGACTTTAAAATTCAATTCTAAAGAAGAAATTTTACCGTTGGTTGAGCCAATGTTTAAGTTATTAGACGAAACTTACAAAAATCTCTCAACCTACACCCCAATTTCTGATGAGCAAATACAACACTATAAAGAAAAATATTTTGGTTTCATTAACAAAGATTATATTATTTGCATTGTAGACAAAGAGTACAATTTGGTGGCATTTGCCATTACTATGCCATCTTACTCTAAAGCATTGCAGAAGTCTAAAGGTAAGCTATTGCCTTTTGGATGGTGGCATTTTATGAATGCAGGACGAAAAAATGACAGAGCTAATTTTTATCTCATAGGCGTACATCCAGAGTATCAGAAAAGAGGTGTTACTGCCATTATTTTCAAAGAAATTTGGAAAACTTTTAAGAAAAAAGGAGTTAAATTTTTGGAAACCAATCCAGAGCTAGAAGAAAATAAAAACATACAATTGCTATGGCAAGATTACAACCCTGTAAACCATAAACGCAGAAGAACTTATTCTCTAGACATAGATTGATATACACCATTTTTGAATTAAAAAATCATGAAAAGACAGCTTTACAACTACGCAGGGATAATCATTTTGTATATTCTTTACAATCAATTCTTCAGAGTAGAAGACGAAAAAACAAATGCTATCATTAATATTTTGTTTGCCAGTTTTTTATTTGGCTATATCGCTTATATGGCAATTGTAGTATTAAGAAAAATGAAAAAATAGACCATTATTTATAACTATTCTAAATTAATCATTCTTAAGATTAATAAAACAAAAGTCATCATTAATATTTCAATTTTCTATTTATAATTCATAAATTTGCGTGTTGAAATACTTGATAGAGATGAATTTACCTGAAAATTATATTCCTGTACTCATTCAGGCTGCCGTAGGTCTTGGTTTTGTGGCATTTACACTAGTAGCTTCACATACATTAGGTCCTAAAAGACATACTTCTGGAGCAGTAAAAGACGACACTTTTGAATGTGGTATAGAAGTAGAAGGAAACGCAAGAAGTCCTTATTCTGTAAAATATTTTCTTACTGCCATATTGTTTGTATTATTTGATATTGAAATTGTATTTTTTTATCCTTATGCAGTAAATTTTAAAGACCTTGGGTTAGAAGGTTTCTTAGCGGTAGCTACATTTATTGCTATATTTTTCATAGGTTTTTTCTATGTACTAAAAAGAGGTGCTTTAGATTGGAATAAGTAAATTTATCCTTCGAAAGTGCTTTTTTTATATTCAAATTCTTAAATTTTAAAAAAATTAAAAATGTCAGACAATAAACCTGTAATCAATACTAATGCACCTGCACCTCCAGGAATTGAAGGAGAAGGTTTTTTCGCAGGAAAATTAAGTGATATCATTGGTTTGGCTCGTTCATTTTCACTATGGCCATTACCTTTTGCAACTTCTTGTTGTGGAATTGAATTCATGGCAACTATGGCTCCTAATTATGATTTATCGAGATTTGGGGCAGAAAGAATGAGTTTCTCACCAAGACAAGCAGATATTTTATTGGTTTGTGGAACCATTTCTAAAAAATTAGCTCCTGTCCTTAAACAAGTTTATACACAAATGGCTGAACCAAGATGGGTAGTAGCAGTAGGAGCTTGTGCAAGTAGTGGTGGTATTTTTGATACCTATTCTGTTTTACAAGGAATTGATAAAATTATCCCAGTAGACGTTTATGTACCAGGATGTCCGCCAAGACCAGAACAAATTTTGGAAGGTTACATGCAAGTACAAGCTTTAGCACAAAGCGAAAGTTTGAGAAGAAGAGACTTGCCAGAATACAAAGCTTTATTAGAAAGCTACGGCATTAAGTAAATTAAAAATTAAAGTTTGAATTTTTAATTCGAAAATTTAAACTTGAAACTTTGAACAAATATTATGACAAGCGAATTTGTTTTAGAAGCCATCAATAGAGAATTTCCTGATGCTGTAATTTCTTCATCAGAGCCTTATGGTTTTCTTACTTTAGAAGTCAAAAAAGAAGAAATTAAAAAGATGATTCATCACATGAAAGAATCTTCACTTAATTTCATGTTTCTTACAGACATCTGTGGAATTCATTTCCCTGACAATAAAGAAAAAGAATTAGGTGTAATCTATCATCTTCATAACTTACAAGAGAATTTCAGAATTAGGCTGAAAACTTTCTTCCCTAGAGAAAGTGCAGAAGTAGACACCATTACCGATTTGTTTTCTGGAGCCAATTGGATGGAAAGAGAAACTTTTGATTTCTATGGTATTAAATTCAAAGGACATCCAGATTTAAGAGTAATTATGAATACTGAGGATCTCGGTTACAATCCTCTCTTGAAAGAATATGCTCTAGAAGATGGAACAAGAACTGATAAAGACGACTCAATGTTTGGAAGATAAATTGCAACTTGCTAATTGCCAATGGCAAATAGCTAAAAGCCAAATTCTATTATGAAAGACAACCAATTATCAAATATTCTCAATCAATATGACTCTCAAGAGCAAATTGATGGACAATTATATACCTTAAATCTTGGGCCAACTCACCCTGCAACTCATGGTATTTTCCAAAATGTGTTGACAATGGATGGCGAGAGAATTCTACATTCTGAACAAACCGTAGGTTACATTCACAGAGCTTTTGAAAAAATTGCTGAACGTAGAAATTACACCCAAATTACTACCCTTACAGACCGTCTTAATTACTGTTCTGCACCTATTAATAATATTGGTTGGCACATGACAGTAGAGAAATTACTCGGTGTAAAAATGCCAAAAAGAGCAGATTACATGCGTGTCATCATGATGGAATTGGCTCGTATCGCAGACCATTTGGTTTGTAATTCTGTAATTGCAGTAGATACTGGTGCCTTAACAGGATTTACTTACGTTTTTCAAGACAGAGAAAAAATCTACGATATCTACGAACAAGTTTGTGGTGCAAGAATGACTACAAATATGGGAAGAATTGGTGGTTTCGACAGAGATTTCACTCCTAAATTCCATGAGCTATTAAAAGATTTTATCAAAACTTTTCCTGCAAGATTTCAAGAATTCTCAAATTTAGTTGAGAGAAACAGAATCTTTATGGATAGAACCATTGGAGCTGGAGCAATAAGCGCAGAACGTGCTTTGAACTACAGTTTTGTAGGACCAAATTTAAGAGCTGCTGGTGTAGATTATGACGTGAGAGTAGCTTCTCCTTATTCTTCTTATGAAGATTTTGATTTCCAAATTCCTATAGGAACTGCTGGTGATACTTATGATAGATTTATGGTTCGTCAACAAGAAATTTGGGAAAGTTTTAAAATTATTCAACAAGCCTATAATAATTTACCTGAAGGTGATTTCCATGCCGATGTACCAGAAATTTTCTTACCAGAAAAGGCAGATGTTTACACGAAAATGGAAGCATTAATCTACCATTTCAAAATCGTAATGGGAGAAACCGAAATTCCTGCTGGTGAGGTATATCATTCTGTAGAAGGTGGTAATGGTGAGTTAGGTTATTACTTGGTAAGTGATGGTGGTAGAACTCCTTACAGATTGCATTTCAGAAGACCTTGTTTCATTTATTATCAAGCATTCCCTGAAATGATAAAAGGAGCAGTAATTTCGGATGCCATTGTTACCATGAGTTCTATGAACGTAATTGCTGGTGAATTAGACGGATAATAAATAAGTGATAATTCATCATTGATAATTGATTAAAAAATATTAAAAATTAGAGTTGAGATTTTTGAAAATTTCAAATTTCAAACCTCAAATTTCAAATAAATAATTATGAGCGAAATTGCTTTTAAACCCGAAACTTTAGAAAAAGTAAAACAAATTATTGCAAGATATCCAGAAGGAAGACAAAAATCTGCTTTAATTCCTGTGCTTCATTTGGCGCAAAAAGAATTTGGTGGCTGGTTAGATGTTCCTGTGATGGATTATGTTGCACAAATATTAGATATCACTCCTATTGAAGTGTACGAAGTGGCTACTTTCTACACCATGTTTAATATGCAACCTGTTGGCAAGTATGTTTTAGAAGTTTGTGTTACAGGACCTTGCATGGTAAGAGGAAGTGATACTATTGTAAATCACATCAAAGAAAAGCTAGGTATCAAAGCTGGAGAAACTACTGCCGATGGTTTGTTTACCTTGAAACCAGCAGAATGTCTTGGCGCTTGCGGTTATGCACCCATGATGCAATTAGGCAAATTTTACAAAGAAAATTTAACCATAGAAAAAGTAGATGAAATCCTTGAACTTTGCAGACAAGGACAAATTGCTCTTGATTAAAAATATTGAAAATGAGTAAAAAACTTTTACTTAAAAACGCTCACATAGAAGGTATCAGATATTTTGATACCTACAGAAAAAACGGTGGTTATGAAGCTGCTGAAAAAGCACTAAAAATGACTCCAGACCAAATAGTGGAAGAAGTAAAAACTTCAGGTCTACGTGGTAGAGGTGGTGCTGGTTTCCCTACCGGAATGAAATGGAGCTTCCTTGCAAAACCAGAAGGGGTGCCAAGATATTTGGTAGTAAACGCAGACGAATCTGAACCTGGAACTTTCAAAGATAGATATTTGATGGAGTTTATTCCTCATCTTTTGATTGAAGGAATGCTTATCTCTTCTTTTGCTCTTGGTTCTAATGTTTCATACATCTACATCAGAGGAGAATACGCTTGGATTCCTGATATTTTAGAACAAGCTATTGAGGAAGCTAAAAAAGCTGGTTTTCTTGGTAAAAACATACTTGGTACAGGTTTCGATTTAGAAATTTATGTTCAAAGAGGAGCTGGTGCTTACATCTGTGGTGAAGAAACTGCACTTCTAGAATCTCTCGAAGGAAAACGTGGAAATCCTCGTTTGAAACCTCCTTTCCCTGCTGTAAAAGGACTTTACCAATGTCCAACTGTTGTAAATAACGTAGAAACCATTGCTGCTGTAGTTCCAATTATTGATATTACAGGAGCTGAATATGCTAAAATTGGCGTTGGTCGTTCTACAGGAACTAAATTAATTTCCGCTTGTGGAAACATTAATAAACCAGGAGTTTACGAAATAGACATGACATGTACTGTAGAAGAATTTATCTTCTCTGATGAATATTGTGGTGGAATTCCTAATGGTAAAAAACTGAAAGCTTGTATTCCTGGTGGTAGTTCTGTGCCAATTCTTCCGGCCAATTTGTTATTAAAAACTGCTACTGGTGAACCTAGATACATGAACTACGAATCTCTTTCTGATGGCGGTTTCGCTACAGGAACTATGATGGGTTCTGGTGGTTTTATTGTTCTAGACGAGGACCAATGTGTGGTAAAACACACCATGACTTTAGCACACTTCTACAATCATGAGAGTTGCGGACAATGTACCCCTTGTAGAGAAGGAACAGGTTGGATGTATAAAATCCTTAAAAAAATAGAAAACGGAGAAGGAAAAATGGAAGACATCGATTTACTTTGGGATATTCAAAGAAAAATTGAAGGAAATACCATTTGTCCACTAGGTGATGCAGCAGCATGGCCAGTTGCAGCAGCTATTCGCCATTTCAGAGATGAGTTTGAATGGCACATCAATAACCCAGATTGTTTAACCAAAAATTACGGAATTGCACATTATGCAGATCCTCTTCCAGTAGTTGAAAAGCAATAAAATGAAGAAATTTTTTAAAATAATTTTATTACTTTTTGTTGGAAATTTTGTTTTCGGACAAGATAATGATGTCGTTAAACCTTCAAAAAAGGAATTCGGAGAAAAAGGAACAATGTTTTTCTTCTGGGGTTGGAATAGAGCTGGCTTCACCAAATCTGATATTCATTTTAAAGGAAATGGTTATGATTTTACACTACATGATGTAATAGCTCACGACAGACCTTCTGAATTAAGCTGGGATTATATTGATCCAGGTGCGTGGTCTAAACCTCAATTTGTGTTAAGATTAGGATATTTTGTTAAAGAAAATTTAGCTGTAGTATTGGCTACTGACCATATGAAATATGTTATGGACCAAGACCAAACTGCAAAAATTACTGGAAATATTTCGGACCCTGTTTATTCTTCAATGATTCAAAACGGCGAAATCAATCTTACAGATGAAAAATTCTTAACCTTCGAACATACTGACGGCTTGAATTATGTAAACATAGGTTTAGAAAAATATAAAAGTTTGTCAAATAAAGAAAATATAGATATTCTTTGGTCTTATGGTGGTGGTATTGGAATGATGCTTCCAAAAAGTAATGTAAAATTATTTGGATTTGATCGAAGTGATCGATTTCATGTGGCAGGTTTTGGTACTGATTTAAGAACCAATATCAATTTTATTTTCTGGAAAAGATGGATGGCAAGAGTAGAAGGAAAAGCAGGTTATATTAATATGCCTGATGTAAAAACTACCCTTCATAATAAGCCTGACAAAGCATCTCATGATTTCTTTTTTGGACAAGTTAACTTTGGTATAGGTTACGTTTTTAGACTTAAAAATATATAGGACTTTTCATTAAGAATTAAAATTCAACTCATAAACAAATAAAATGAGCGAAGAAATTAAAAAATTTAAAATAACCATTGACGGACAGACTACAGAAGTAGCTCCTGGAACTTCTATTTTGAACGCTGCAAGACAAATCGGCGGAAAATCTGTTCCACCTGCAATGTGTTATTACAGTAAATTAGAAAATAGTGGTGGTAGATGTAGAACTTGCTTGGTAGAAGTCTCTAAAGGTTCTGATGCAGATCCTAGACCAATGCCAAAATTAGTAGCAAGTTGCAGAACTAATGTAATGGACGGAATGGAAGTGAAAAATCTTACTTCTGAAAAAACACAAGAAGCAAGAAAAGCCGTTACTGAATTTCTATTGTTAAATCACCCTCTAGATTGCCCAATTTGCGACCAAGCTGGTGAATGTCATCTTCAGGATTTAGGTTACGAACATGGTGTGGAAAATACAAGAACAGAGTTCGAGAGAAATACTTATGATGCTGATGATTTAGGACCTAATATTAAACTGAACATGAACAGATGTATCTTGTGTGCAAGATGCGTTTTAGTAGCTGGACAATTGACCAACCAACGTGAACATGGAATTCTTTTCCGTGGAGATCACGCCGAAATTTCTACCTATCTCAACAAAGCTTTGGATAATGATTTCATCGGAAATGTGATAGATGTTTGTCCGGTTGGTGCTCTTACAGATAGAACGGCAAGATTTGCAAGCAGAGTTTGGTTTACAAAACCAGTAGATGCTACTTGTAAATGCGAAAAATGTAGTGGAAAAGCAGTTCTTTGGATGAAAGGTGATGAAATTGTGAGAGTTACTGCTAGAAAAGACCAGTACGGAGAAGTAGAAGATTTTATTTGTAATGAATGTAGATTCGAGAAAAAGGATGCTAAATTCTGGAATATTGAAGGACCAAGACACATCAGTAGACATTCTGTAATTTCATTGAATCATTACATGAAATCTGATGAAATGGAAGTTCAGAAATTAGAAAATGAAACCGCTAAAGAAATCAGCAATAAAGATAATTTAGAATAATTAGGAGAAAGATAATGATTAAAGATTCTCAAAATCTAAAATCTAAAATCTAAAATCTAAAATCTCAAAAAAAATGGATTTATTAATTTTTAAAACAATACTTGTAGTATCACTTTTCGTTCTTTCTATGGCTGTTGCAGCTTATTCTACTTGGGCAGAAAGAAAAGTAGCTGCTATTATGCAAGACAGAATTGGGCCAAACAGAAGTTGGAAATTTGGATTGCTACAACCATTAGCAGATGGTGGTAAATTTTTCTTTAAAGAAGATTTTATCCCAGAAAAGGCTGAAAAATTCTTATTTTTCTTCGGACCAGGTTTAGTCATGTTTATTTCACTGATTACAGGAGCGGTAATTCCTTGGGGTACATCACTTAATTTTGGTGGTACATCTTATGATTTACAAGTGGCCAATATAGATGTAGGTGTTCTTTATTTAATGGGAATGGTATCCATCGGAGTTTACGGAATTATGCTTGGAGGTTGGGCTTCTAACAATAAATTTGCATTAATTGGTGCAATTAGAGCTTCTTCACAAATGATTTCTTACGAATTAGCAATGGGATTGGCATTATTAGCAATCATAATGATGAATGGTTCTTTGGATTTAAAAGAAATTGCGGCTCAACAATCTGGTTGGTTCGGTATGAAATGGAATGTTTTCTTTCAACCTGTGGCTTTTATTATTTTCTTTGTAGCTGCATTAGCAGAGACTAATAGATCGCCATTTGATTTACCAGAATGTGAAACCGAATTGGTAGGAGGTTTCCACACAGAATATTCTGCAATGAAACTAGGTCTATTCCTTTTCGGAGAATATGTAAATATGTTTATTTCTTCAGCTTTAATCACTACGCTGTTTTTGGGAAGTTATAATTTCCCTGGATTGGCCTGGATTGGTGAAAACTGGGGAGAAAATGCAATGGGAATTGCAAGTATTATGGTTTTTCTTGGTAAGACTTTCTGTGTAATCCTTACTTTTATGTGGATTAGATGGACTTTGCCAAGATTTAGATATGATCAATTAATGCACTTGGGTTGGAAATCTTTAATTCCTCTAGCATTAGTGAACTTGTTAATAACAGGTGTAGTGATTTTGTTGAATCAACACTATCAATGGATATAAAATTATAAGTGATAAATGATAATTGATGTTTGATTTTACCAATCTAATATCTAAAATCTGAAATCTAAGAATATGAAATTAACCAATAGATCAAAGGTAGCCTCTAACAAAAAGATGACTTTTGCAGAGAAAATTTATCTTCCTGCCATCATCAAAGGGATGGGAATTACTGGTAAACACGCCATTATGACGCTTACTGGTAAATTACCAACGGTGAGTTATCCTGAAGAAAAAAGAGAATTTGCAAAAATTTATCGTGGTCAACATGTTTTGAAACGTGATGATGAAGGTAGAGAAAGATGTACAGCTTGTGGTTTGTGTGCTGTTGCTTGTCCTGCAGAAGCAATTACCATGACAGCGGCAGAACGTACCAAAGAACAAAAACATCTTTATCGTGAAGAAAAATATGCTGAAGTATATGAAATCAATATGCTAAGATGTATTTTCTGTGGACTGTGCGAAGAAGCTTGTCCGAAATCTGCCATTTATCTCACCGATAAAATTGTAAAACCAGAACAAAACAGAGGTTCTTTTATTTATGGCAAAGATCTTTTGGTTGAAAGTATGGAAAACAGAATAGATGTCTCTGATAGACAAACAGAATCACAAAAAAAAGCTCTTAAATAAATGGAACAGTTCTTATTCTTTTTCATCGCTTTGGTAGCGGTTGCAAGTGCTGTTTATTTTGTATTTGCAAAAAATCCTTTATATGCAATTTTATCTTTAATTGTTACTTTCTTTAGTATTGCTGCATTGTATGTTTTACTCAATGCTCAGTTTTTAGGAATTGTACAAATTATTGTATATGCCGGAGCAATTATGGTGTTATTCCTTTATGTATTAATGATGCTTAACCTTAATGCTAAAGACGAAAGCAAAAAGCACAATCTACTAAAATTTACAGGAATTATTTCTGCTGGAATCATTTTCGTAGGTATGATTGGTGCTTATAAAGGGGTAGCTATGACCAATGCAACAACAGATGTAGATAGCCAAATTGGTCTTACAAAAAATCTAGGAAAATTATTGTTTAACGAATACGTATTGCCATTTGAACTCGCTTCAATTCTGATTTTAGCAGGTATTGTAGGTTCTGTATTGATTGGTAAAAAAGATTTATAGAATATGGAAGTCAATTCATTTATACAAAACATTCCTCTAGACTGGTACATTATCCTCAGTAGTTTTTTGTTCTGTCTAGGAGTTTTAGGAGTTTTAGTCCGCAAAAATGCTATTATCATTTTAGGATGTGTAGAATTAATGCTTAATTCTGTAAATCTACTTTTAGCTGCATTTTCAGCTTACAAAGGTGATGGTCACGGACAAATTTTGGTATTCTTCATTATGGTAGTAGCTGCTGCAGAAGTAGCAGTAGGACTTGCTATCATTACAATGATGTACAGAAATACCAAAAACGTAGATGTAAGTATTTTTAACAAATTAAAAGGATAATGCAGATGGAAAATTTAGTTTATGCAATTATATTACTTCCTTTATTTGGATTTGTAATCAACGGATTATTAGGGAAATATCTACCGAAAATGGTAGTTGGTGCATTGGCAACTTTGGTTGTATTTGCTTCTTTTCTTATTAATGTAAAAATATTTTTAGGTTTCACAGACCATAGTTCGCCAATTATTGTAAAAGCTTTCGAGTGGTTTACAGTAGGTGGTGTTCAGGTAAATTTTGGGTTTCAGATAGACCAACTATCATTAATGATGATGATGATTATCACCGGAATTGGTTCTCTTATTCACCTCTACTCTATCGGTTATATGAGCCACGACAAAGGTTTCTATAAATTTTTCACTTATTTGAATTTATTTATCTTCTCTATGTTATTACTAGTAATGGGAAGTAATTATTTAATTCTATTTATAGGTTGGGAAGGTGTAGGTCTTTGTTCTTATTTATTAATTGGTTTCTGGTACGAAAACAAAGAATATGGCAAAGCTGCTAGAAAGGCTTTCATTATGAACAGAATTGGTGACCTTGGTTTATTGATTGGGATTTTCTTAATCGCTACACAAACCAATGCACTAGATTATCTTTCTGTAGCTCAAAATGCTTCAAAATTTGAATTTGACGGTGTGGTGATTATGTTCATTACTTTAAGTCTTTTCATTGGAGCAATGGGAAAATCTGCACAAATTCCTTTATTTACTTGGTTACCAGATGCAATGGCTGGTCCTACTCCAGTTTCGGCTTTAATTCACGCTGCTACAATGGTTACTGCTGGTATTTATTTAGTAGTACGTTCTAATTTCTTGTATCATTTAGCACCAAGTACTTTAGATTTTATTCTATACATTGGTCTAGCAACTTCATTAGTTGCCGCATTTATTGGTCTAAGACAAAACGATATTAAAAAAGTTCTTGCCTACTCTACTGTTTCGCAGTTAGGCTTAATGTTCATCGCATTAGGAGCTGAAGCTTACACCACAGCAATGTTCCATTTAATGACACACGCTTTCTTCAAAGCATTATTGTTCTTAGGAGCTGGTTCTGTAATCCATGCAATGAGCGGAGAACAAGATATGAGATTTATGGGAGGTTTAAAATCTAAAATCCCAGTAACCTATTGGACATTCTTAATCGGAACTTTGGCAATTGCTGGTATTCCTCCATTATCTGGTATGATTTCTAAAGACGAAATCTTAACTGCACTTTGGGCAAAATCACCAATTATTTGGGGCTTAACATTGTTCAGTGCTGCACTAACTGGTGTGTATATGTTTAGATTGTTATTCTTAACATTCTTCGGAAAATTTAGAGGAACAGAAGAACAAAAACATCACTTACACGAAAGCCCAATTTCTATGACACTTCCTTTAGTAGTTTTAGCAATTCTTTCGGCAGTTGGTGGTTTCCTTAATCTTCCTCACTTCTTAGGAGAAGGAAATACTCAAAAATTAGCACATTGGTTACACCCAATCTATGTTCCTGGAATAGCACACCCTGAAGTAGAATTTGGAACAGAAATGATTCTATTGGCATTTACCATTTTAATGGTTATCGTAATTTTCTTTGTATTAAGAAATATCTACATCATCAAAAAGAAAATGGCTTTACCAGAAGAAGAATACAAAGGATTAGAAAGATTATCTGCTAAAAAATTATTTGTAGATGAATTTTATAATGCTACCGTGGTAAAACCTGTAGAAGGACTAGGTCACGGAACCAGAATGTTTGATAAAATTCTAAATAAATTCTTTGATTATATAGGATTCGGAGCGGTAGATTCTGGAAGAGCCTTCAAAAAATTCCAAAACGGAAATGTAGAAAATTATGTCCTTATTATGTCTTTGGCAATAGGATTAATATTAATTGTTAACTTTATATTACAATAGCAAATGTTAGAAGCACTGTTACTTTTACCTTTAATAGGTTCAGGATTAGTTTTTGCCTTTAGAAACTCTAATAGCAAATATTTAGCAGTAGGAATTGCTTTCGTGCAAATGTTTGTAACATTCTATATGCTATCACAATTTAATAATGTACCAACGGTAGATTCTTCTCTTCAGTTTGAGATTACTCAGCCTTGGTCTACTTTTATCAAAAGCACCATTCATTTTGGTGTAGATGGTATGAGTATGCTTTTATTATTATTAACCAATATTTTAGTTCCATTAATTATTCTTTCTTCTTTTAATGAAAACAAAGGATATAACAATAATTTTTATGCATTAATCTTATTGATGCAGTTTGGTCTGGTAGGTGTTTTCACTGCGCTAGATGGTTTGTTGTTTTATGTTTTCTGGGAAGTAACCCTTATCCCGATTTGGTTTATTGCAGGACTTTGGGGCGAAGAAGACAAGAGAATTAAAGTCACTACAAAATTCTTTGTTTACACTTTTGTAGGTTCATTATTTATGTTCATTGGTTTAATCTATGTTTACAACCATGCAGCATCTTTTGAATTAACAGATTTATACAATGCAAGTCTAAACTCTACACAGCAATTGGTGGTATTTTGGTTAATTTTCTTAGCATTTGCGGTTAAATTACCAGTATTCCCATTCCATAATTGGCAGCCAGATACTTACACGTTTTCGCCAACTCAAGGTACAATGTTACTTTCTGGTATTATGCTAAAAATGGCAATTTACGGTGTTTTAAGATATTTATTACCAATAGCTCCAGATGCACTACTAGGAACTTCTGGGCAAGTAGTGATGATCTTGGCAGTAATTGGTGTAGTTTACGGAGCATTAATTGCAATTGTACATAATGATATTAAGAAAATCATAGCTTACTCATCTTTATCACACGTAGGATTAATGGTAGCAGGTATTTTCGCATCTGCCATTATTACTGCAAAAGGAGGTTTCAGTATAGATGGAGCGCAAGGTGCTTTGGTGCAAACCTTTGCACACGGTATCAATGTGGTAGGTTTGTTCTATTGTGCTGATATATTAATAAAAAGATTCAAGACAAGAGATATCAGAGAAATGGGAGGTTATGCTAAAGTAGCTCCAAAATTTGCTACTTTATTTATGATTATCCTTCTTGGTTCTATGGCAGTTCCATTAACCAATGGTTTTGTAGGAGAATTTATCTTGTTGAAATCTATTTTTGATTATGACAAAGTAGTAGTTCTTTGTGCTGGTCTTACGGTAATTTTATGTGCAGTTTATCTATTAAGAATGTACGGAAAAGCAATGTTCGGGACAGGTGATGAAAGAATTTTGGGAACTTTAAAAGATATATCAAGTGTAGAATTTACCGTTTTGGCTAGTTTAGCGGTATTTGTAATTCTGCTAGGTATTTTCCCAAGCAGCATCATAGAAATGGTGAATAGTTCGTTGAAGTTTATCTACTCTTCTATTAAGGGTTAAAATGATATTTAAGAAATGAGTGTTTTAATAATTTTATTCATTACTGCGGTTTTAGCATTATTCTCCGGAGTTTATAATCAAGGAAAATTTGCTAGATATATTGGTATTTTAGGTTTATTAGTGGCATTATATGTCAGCTTTTTACCTGAATGTTCATTCTTTAATCAATACAAATCTATGTTTGATTTTGATGATAATTCGGCACTTTTTACTAAAATTTCTATAGTTGTAACGCTTTTGGTTTTCTTTTTAGGAGGTTTTGCGTTTAACAATCACAGAAGTCATCAATCAGAATTATATGCTCTGATGTTATTTTCATTATCAGGTGCAGTTATACTTTTCAGTTTTCCTAATTTGGTTACCTTGTTCTTAGGTATCGAAGTACTTTCCATCCCATTATACGTAATGGCGGGAAGCAACAAAACTGATTTACGCTCTAGCGAAGCCGCTATCAAATATTTCTTAATGGGAGCATTTGCCACTGGTTTCTTACTTTTTGGTACAGCTCTCGTTTACGGTAGCGCAGGAACTTTTGACATCGCAACAATAAGTGCATACAGTATCGAAAATTCTAAAAATACAATGTTTGTATTAGGAATTATGCTAATGCTATCTGCTATGGCATTCAAAGTTTCTTTAGCACCTTTCCATATGTGGAGCCCAGATGTATATCAAGGTTCGCCTTCTATCATCACTGCATATATGGCATCTGTAGTTAAAATTGCAGGATTTTTTGCTTTCTTCAAATTAATGAATTTGGCATTTGTTGGTAGTATAAAAGAGTGGATTAACATTATTGGTGTTTTAGTAATCATCACTTTACTATTATCCAATGCAATGGGATTAGCACAATCCAATGCAAAAAGAATGTTAGCCTATTCTTCTGTATCACACGCAGGATATTTAGCACTAATATTTTTCGGGGCAAACAGCCTTTCTCTTTATAATTTAGCATTCTATTTATTTGCTTATTCATTGTCTACTATTGGAGTATTTTTGACTTTAATTTGGGTAGAAAAAATAAAAAGAGAAACCTCTTTCGAGGCATTCAAAGGATTAGCAAAAACCGAACCTATAGCAGCAGTTGCTACGGCAGTTTCATTATTATCAATGGCTGGTATTCCTTTAACTGCAGGTTTTGTAGCTAAGTTTAGTATCTTCTCACAAGCGATGAATGGAGCTGCATTTTTAGTTCTTATCGCAGTCATTGGTTCTGCGCTTAGTATCGCTTATTATCTTAGACTGATTATTTCAATGTTTTTCCACAAGGAAAGTTCATTCAAAACTTCAGAAAAAATGAGCATTACCTACAACATCGTAGCGATTTTCATTATAGTTGCGATATTAGCATTAGGTATTTATCCAGACCTTTTTAAAATGCAATTTGGATTATAAAATCTAAAATCGAAATATGAAAAGACGCAGTTCAGAGATGGCTGCGTTTTTTTGTAGCAGAAAGGTAGAAATTCTTCCATTCTCAGTCACGCTGTCCATTACAATCTTTTTTTGTGAGCTTCGGCAAGCTCAGCCAACAAAAAAAGGATTTCCATTACCATCGTGGCTAATTTTCACGGGCAGTTTTTCTTTTCACGTATGCGCAATTCGGAAACTTTGACGCTCGCTTCGCTCGCGCCAAAAAAATTTAAAATTTTAAAGTAATTTCGCCATTCATTCGTCTAAACGAATAATGAAATTATTAAAGAAAATGATATTGACACTCGTTATCCTTATTGCAGGAATTGCAATAGGTACTTACTTTTTTATGCAAGGCAAACAATTCGGAAAAATGCCTTCGGGAAAAAGACTAGAAAGAATATTAAAATCACCACATTACAAAGACGGAAAATTCCAAAACCTCAATCCTACTCCACAATTGGCAGAAGATACCTCAATGCCAAAAGTTCTCTACAATTTCTTTTTCTCGAAAGTAGAAAACGCTACTCCCAAAAAGAAATTTAATTTCACCAAAACCGATTTAAAAAACCTTAACCCAACCGAAAATTTCTACGTTTGGATGGGACATTCCTCATACTTTCTTCAAATCGATGGAAAAAAAATCCTAGTTGACCCTGTTTTCAGCGGAAGCGTTTCTCCACTAAAATTCACCAACAAAGCCTTTGACGGAACAGATATTTACACCACCGAAGATGTTCCAGAATTAGATTATTTGGTGATTACCCACGACCATTGGGATCATTTAGATTACGAAACCGTTACCAAACTTCGTCCGAAAGTAAAGCAAGTAATTACAGGTTTAGGAACTGGTGCGCATTTAGAATATTGGGATTTTGAACCTTCGAAAATTATAGAATTAGATTGGTTTGAGAGTCAGAATTTAGGAAATGGTTTCAAAATCAATGCAGAACCTGCCAGACATTTTTCGGGACGAGGATTTAAAAGAGATCAGGCAATTTGGGCAAGTTTTATTTTGGAAACACCCAATTCTAAAATTTACATCGGCGGAGATTCTGGTTACGATAATCATTTCAAAAAAATTGGCGAAAAATACGGAAAACTCGACTTGGCAATCCTAGAAACCGGACAATACAATCCCGCTTGGAAATACATTCATATGCTTCCTGGTGAGCAATTGCAAGCGATGAAAGACCTCAATGCACAGAGAATGATTGCCGTACATAACTCCAAATTTAAGTTGGCGCTCCATTCTTGGTACGAACCGATGGAAAAACTCCACGAACTCAACAAAGAGAAATTACGAGTAATCACTCCAAAAATCGGCGAAAAGGTTTTTTGGCAAGATGATAACAAAATTTACCCAAAATGGTGGGAAGAATATAAATAAAAGCAACGCAATTCAGCAATGAGTTGCGTTTTTCTTTAAAAACAATCTACGCTTGCTTCGCTCGCGATAAAAATTTATTTTTAATCAAATGATTAAATATTTTGTTTAAATCAAAAAATTAATTTAATTTTGTGCCATCAAATTCATTCAAATGACTGAAAAAGAAATTTCTACGGAAGAAAAAATTTTAGAAGCTGCATCCAAAGTCTTTACAGAAAAAGGATTTGCAGGAACTAGAACACGTGACATTGCAGAAGAAGCTGGGATTAATTTGGCTTTGCTCAATTATTATTACAGAAGCAAAGAAAAATTGTTCGAACAAGTAATGAAAGTAAAAATCCTTTTACTTTTCGGACAAATATTACCAATCATCACCAACGAAAAAACAACTCTAGAAGAAAAAATAGATTTGGCAACAGATAAATACATCGATATTTTATCCAAAAATCCCAATCTTCCCTTGTTTGTAATCAGTGAAATTCAAAAGAAAAATTCAGAACTAACTTCAGTAATTCCCATCAAAAGAGTGTTTCAGAATTCAGCAATTATGAGACAGATCAAAGAAAAGCAACCCCATTTCAATCCTTTGCATTTTTTAATCACTTTTTTAGGAATGACGGTTTTTCCGTTTGTCGCAAAACCTGTTCTCCGCTCATTTGAATTGATTCAGGAAGATGATTTTCAGCAATTTATCAACGAAAGAAGAAAACTCATTCCAATCTGGATCAAAACACTTTTAGAACTGAAAATTGAGAGTTGAAAATTGAGAATTAATTACATGGCAATTGACAACAAACACCCTATAATGAAAAATATAAAATACATTTTCCTATTTTTTATAGGAATTCTCAACGCTCAAGAAACATTGACTTTAGAACAATGTTATCAATTGGCGCGAGAAAATTATCCGCTCATCAAAAAGCAAGAACTCATCAAAAAATCAGAGCAATACACTACAGAAAACGCACTGAAAGGTTGGCTTCCGCAAATTCAAATTATCGGACAAGCAACGTACCAAAACGATGTTACTCAATTCCCTGTGAAATTACCAAATGTATCGGTAGATCCTTTAAGCAAAGATCAATACAGAGTTTTCGCAGACGTTTCACAAACCATTTACGATGGCGGAAATATCAAAAATCAAAAGGAAATGGCTAAAATTCAGTCACAAGTTCAAACCGTACAAACGGAAGTAGAATTGGATAAACTGAAGGAAAGAATTAACCAAATTTATTTCGGGATTTTGCAGACAGACAAGCAATTAGCTCAACTTCAATTGACGAAATCTGATATTAAAGAAGGTATCAAAAAAGCAGAAGCCCAACTCAAAAACGGCGTAATTTTTAGAAGCAACCTCGATGTTTTAAAAGCTGAATTAGTAAAACTCGAGCAAAGAGAAATTGAACTAAAATCTGTAAAACAAAGTTTTTCTCAAATGCTTTCTTATTTCATCAAAAGAAATTTAGATGAAAACACACCATTGCAAACTCCTGAAAAAGTATTAGTTACAGAAACCAACAATCGTTCTGAACTGAAACTTTTTGATGCTCAAAAATCTTTAATTGAAACACAAAAAAAACTCATCAACACGAAAAACACCCCAAAATTAGGTGCATTTTTTCAAGGTGGTTATGGAAAACCAGGTTTTAATATGCTCAAAAATGAATTTGATACATTCTACATTGCTGGAATTCGTCTCAATATTCCGATTACAGGATTTTACACAAAGAAAAATGATTTACAGTTGTTAGATAATCAATCTCAAGACGTTGAAATTCAAAGAGAAAACTTTCTTTTCAATCAAAACTTCACAGAAATTCAACAAAAAAATGATTTAGATAAAATTCAAAATCTCATAGAAAAAGACAATGAACTCATCACTTTGAGAAAAAGCATTAAAAAGGCAAGTTTGGCTCAATTAGAAAACGGGGTAATTACCACCAACGATTATTTACGAGAAGTAAATGCAGAAGAACAAGCCGTTTTAACCAAAGTTTCCCACGAAATTCAATATTTATTGACTCAATATAATTTGAAAGCAAATCTTAATAATTGAAAATTAAAAGTGTAAAATTGAAAATGAATTTTAAACTATCAACTGACAACTATCAACCAACAACTAAAATTATGAAAAAATATATTCTTCCTCTCCTACTTTTAGCTATAATTTCTTGCAAGAAAACTGTAGATTACGATGCTTCAGGAACTTTTGAAGCCGATGAAATAATGGTAACCGCAGAAGCAACCGGTAAAATTTTGGAACTAAAACTTAATGAAGGACAACAACTTACCGAAAACCAACAAATCGGGATGATTGACGGAACAGGTGTAGAATTACAGAAAGAACAAGTTTTGGCTTCCATTAATGCAATTGATGAAAAAACCAATTCTGCAAACCCACAAATTCAGGTTTTGCAATCACAAATGAATGCTCAAAAAGCAAATATTTCGGTTTTGCAAGAACAACTTTCTACTGCAGTTATAGAACGAAACAGAATTTCAAATTTGGTGAAAGCTGATGCCGCTACTAAAAAACAACTCGATGATGCTAATTCGCAAGTTGCTGTTGTCCAGAAACAAATTTCGGTTGCTAATGCTCAATTACAAACGTTGAATCAACAAATTTCTTCAACCAAAGAGCAAGTTTCAATACAAAACAGAGCGATTTTAAGCGAAAAAAATCCGAATCAAAAGAAAGTATTACAAATTGATGATCAACTGAAACACAACATTATTTCGAGCCCAATCAACGGAACTGTGCTTACAAAATACATGTACAAAGGCGAATTTGCAACCGTTGGAAAACCAATTTTCAAAATGGCAAACCTCGATGAAATGCTTTTGAGAGCTTATTTTACTGGCGATCAATTGGCGAAAATAAAAGTCGAACAAACCGTAAAAATTTTAGTTGACGCAGGAAATGGCGAAACTAAAGAACTGAACGGAAAAATAGAATGGATTTCTCAAAAATCTGAATTCACACCAAAAACCATTCAAACCAAAGACGAAAGAGCCAACTTGGTTTACGCCTCAAAAATTCGTGTGAAAAATGATGGTTTCTTGAAAATCGGAATGTACGGAGAAGTGAAACTTTAATTGTGAATAGTGAATTTGCTTCGCAGTGAATAGTGAATTAAAAAACTTTGTGGATTTTGCAAATCCGCCTTTGTCAGATTCTTGGCGAACTTAAAAATATTTTCAAAATTGTGAAAAAAATCTTTGCGCTCTTTGCGTTAAAAACAAATGATAGAAGCTAAAAATATATCAAAATCTTACGGCGAGAAAAATCAAAAAATTCTAGCAGTTGATAACATTTCTTTTTCCGTTGAAAAAGGAGAAATTTTCGGGTTGATTGGCCCTGATGGAAGTGGTAAAACTTCTATTTTTAGAATGCTCACCACTGTTCTTCTCCCCGATTCTGGAAATGCAAAAATTGATGGACTTGATGTGATAAAAGATTACAAAAAAATCCGACAAATTCTCGGTTATATGCCAGGAAAATTTTCTTTGTATCAAGATTTGACGGTGGAAGAAAATTTAGAATTTTTCGCGAGTGTTTTTAATACTACAATTGCAGAAAATTATGATTTAATCAAAGATATTTACAGGCAAATAGAACCTTTCAAAACGAGAAGAGCAGGCAAACTTTCTGGCGGAATGAAACAAAAATTGGCACTTTCTTGCGCTTTAATTCACAAACCGAAAGTTTTATTTTTAGACGAACCCACAACTGGAGTTGATCCTGTTTCAAGGAAAGAATTTTGGGAAATGCTGAAACGTTTGAAAGAACAAGGCATCACGATTGTAGTTGCCACACCATATATGGATGAAGCGAGTTTGTGCGACAGAATTGCATTGATGCAAAACGGAAAAATTCTAAAAATTGACACACCAAAACAAATTTGTAAAGACTTTCCTAAAGATTTATTTGAAGTAAAAACAGAGAATATTCCTGCTCTTTTGAAAATTTTGAAAGACTATAAAACCACAGAAAATTCTTATGCTTTTGGCGAATTTGCTCACGTTGTGGTAGATAAAGAAAAGGAATTTAGCAAAGAATCTTTAGAGAAATTTTTGAGAGAAAAAAGTTTTAAAGAAATAGAAATCAACAACATAGAAGCGACTATTGAAGATAGTTTTATTCTCTTGCTATCTAATAATGTAGAATTGAAAATTGAAAATTGAGAATTGAAAATGAATAATAACATCGCCATAAAAGCTGAACAAATTACCAAAGTTTTTGGGGATTTCACGGCTGTTGATCATATTTCTTTTGAGGTTTCAAAAGGAGAAATTTTCGGGTTTCTCGGTGCAAATGGTGCCGGAAAAACAACTGCAATGAGAATGTTTTGTGGACTTTCGATTCCGAGTTCTGGAAATGCGACGGTTGCGGGTTTTGATGTCTATAAAAACACTGAAGACATCAAGAAAAATATCGGTTATATGAGTCAGAAATTTTCTTTGTATGAAAATTTAACGATTCTTGAAAATTTGGAATTTTTTGGTGGAATTTATGGTTTGTCGAACAAACAAATCAAGGAAAAAAGTGCAGAATTGGTAACAAAATTAGGCTTGGAAAAGGAGAAAAACAAATTGGTTTCTGAACTTCCACTCGGTTGGAAACAGAAACTGGCGTTTTCTGTGGCGATTTTTCACGAGCCTGAAATTGTTTTTCTTGACGAACCAACTGGTGGTGTTGATCCAGTAACTCGAAGACAATTTTGGGATTTGATTTACGAGGCTTCGGAAAACGGGATTACGATTTTTGTAACTACGCATTATATGGACGAAGCGGAATATTGTAACCGAGTTTCGATAATGGTTGATGGAAAAATTGAGGCTTTGGATACGCCAACCAATCTGAAAAAACAGTTTGAAGCAAAAAGTATGGACGAAGTTTTTTACCAATTAGCAAGAGGAGCAAAACGAAGCGCTGATTGATACTCTCGCAGATAGAGCTGATTTGGCTGATTAAAAATTCAAATCTGCTCAATCAGCAAAATCAGCGAGAAATTAAAATAATACATTATGAAGCAACTGCTTACTTTCATCAGAAAAGAATTTTATCACGTTTTGCGAGACAAACGTGTACTCTTGATGCTTTTCGGATTGCCGATTGTGCAAGTGATTCTGTTTGGTTTTGCACTTTCAACAGAAATTAAAAATACAGGAATTGCAGTTTTTGATCAAGACAAAAGCGCAGTTTCTTCGGCTTTAGTTTCTAAAATTAATACCAATAAATATTTTGATATCGATAGAAATCTTACGAGTTCTAGTCAGTTTCAAAACGCTTTCAAAGATGGAAAAGTGAAAATGATATTGGTAATTCCGAGTGATTTTTCAGAGAATTTGAGTTTGCAAAAAAAAGCAAATCTTCAAATGATTATTGATGGAACCGACATCAATCTCGGCAATCAAATTTCTAATTATTTACAGAATATTATTCTCGATTTTTATAAAAGTCAAGCGAAAAATTCCACACAAACGTACAACGTAACTCCCGAAATTAGAATGCTTTACAACCCTCAATTGAAAGGTGCACCGAATTTCGTTCCTGGAGTAATGGCGTTGATTTTATTGATTGTTTGTGTAATGATGACGGCGATTGCTATCGTTAAAGAAAAAGAAACAGGAACAATGGAAATTCTGCTTGTTTCGCCGATGAAACCTTCGTTTGTAATCATCGCAAAAGCGGTTCCTTACTTTATTTTATCGATGTTAATCGTTTTGGTGATTTTGATTTTGAGTTATTTTTTATTGGATTTACCAATAAAAGGAAGTTTGATTTTGTTATTATTGGTAAGTACGATTTTTATTTTAACGAATTTATTGATAGGGATTTTGATTTCTATTTTTGTGAAAACGCAACAACAAGCAATGCTTATTTCTTTGATTGCCACAATGTTACCAACCTTAATGTTGAGCGGATTTATGTTCCCGATAGAAAATATGCCGATTCCGTTGCAAGTGGTTTCTAATATAATTCCAGCAAAATGGTACTATATAATGATTAAAAATATTATGATTAAAGGAACGGGAATTTCTATCATTTGGAAACCGTTTTTAGTGCTTTTCGGAATGATGATGGTGCTTTTTGCGATTGCGGTGAAGAAATTTAAAATACGTTTGGAATAATTTTAACCACAAAAGTCACAAAAGAATTAATGTGCAAAAAGTTTTTCAAAAGGTAATAAAAGGTAAAAATCAAAGATTTTTAATTTTTGTTTGCTTTACAAACGAAAAAAGTTCCATCTATAATAAAACAATAAAAAGCTTTTGTGTCTTTTGTGGTTTTAAAAAAATAAAAATATGAGGCAGTTGATTTTTTTATTGAAAAAAGAATTCCGACAAATTTTTCGGAATAAATCAATATTGGCGGTGATTTTCGTGATGCCAGTTGTACAATTGATTGTGCTTCCTTTAGCGGCGAGTTATGAAATTAAAAACATCAATTTAGCGGTGGTAGATCACGATCATTCTTCGTTTTCTAGGAGATTGATTCAAGATGTTACGAGTAGTAATTATTTCCGAATTCAATATTATGGTGAAAATTATAACGAAGCCTACGAAATTTTAGAAAAAGAAAACGCCGATTTGATTTTGGAAATTCCACCGAAATTTGAAAAAAATATTGTTCGAGAATCTCAAAACAAAGTTTTAGTCGCCATCAATGCCATAAATGGTACAAAAGCCGGACTTTCAGGCGTTTACCTTTCGCAGATTTTACAAGATTACAACAAAAATATTCAAACCAAATTATCACCTGAATTGGTAGAATTTCAAAAAAATTCGGGTTTAGAAGTGAGTTCTATGCTTTGGTTTAACAGACATTATAATTACAGATTGGCTTTAGTTCCTGGGATTTTAGCGTTTTTAGTTACTTTAATTGCAGGAATGCTCACCGCTCTCAACATCGTTTCCGAAAAAGAAGTAGGAACAATGGAACAAATCAATGTTTCGCCAATAAAAAAACACAATTTTATTCTCGGAAAACTTATTCCTTTTTGGATTTTGGCGATGGTTGCTTTTACATTAGGATTGCTCGTTTCTAGGTTTGTTTACAGCATTGAAATCAACGGAAACCTACTTCTACTCTACTTTTTTGTAGCCATTTATTTGTTTGCAATTTTAGGTTTCGGTTTGCTGATTTCTACGTACAGCGAAACGCAACAACAAGCGATGTTTACCGTATTTTTCTTTTTGATGATTTTCAATTTAATGAGCGGACTTTTTACGCCAATAGAAAGTATGCCAATTTGGGCGCAGAAAATGACGAATCTCAATCCTTTAAGACAATTGATAGAAGTGATAAGGTTAATTGTACTGAAAAACGCAGGTTTTATGAACCTTTTGCCACAGTTTTTATCGATTTTAGCAATGGCGATTGTTTTTAATTCTTGGGCAATTTGGAATTATAGGAAAACGTCTTGATTGTTGATTGTTGAGAATTGAAAATTATTAAATTTGTGTAACAAAATGTTAATATGCTTGCAGAAAGTAAAGTTCAAGATTTTTATAAAAAATTAGAAGAAAATGTAACTTCTGATAAATTGATTTGGTTTTTCTCACCAAAACGATATAATGGAAAAGAATTTAGTGGGAAATTTAATGAAAAAAGATTCTCTATTCATCTTAATTCGTCTACAAGACATCTTAGGTCTATTGAAATTTCCGGAATTTATCAAAAAAAATCAAATTTTACTGAAATCGATTATACTATCAAAAATATTTTAAGCAATAAAGTAATGCTTATATTTTCAGTTAGTTCTTTAGTTTTAATCAATTTATTACAAATTTTTAAAATATTTGATTTTCCACAAGACGAAAAAATAAATATAATTATTGTTCCTTTTTTTATTTTTATCTTTCTTGTTCACTTCTTACTTGATAAAATCGGAAAAATAATTGTAAAAAAGAAATTTGAAGAAATTTTTGAAATAAAATAAATTCTCACTCAAAAAATAAAACTTTTCACAAAACCCCTCTTCATCAATCATATTAATTGTTATTTTTGTTAAAAATAAATTTGATTATGAAGAAAATGTTAACGCTTTTTGCGTTTTTTTGTATTTTTTATCTATCTGCACAAGATAACTTTGTGAAAGATAATTTCACTAAAAAAGAAGTGTACATTACCATGAGAGATGGCGTAAAATTATTTACTTCCATCTACATTCCTAAGGATATTTCGGCAAAAAACAAGTATCCAATTCTAATGCAAAGAACTTGCTATTCTGTAGCTCCTTATGGTGAAGATCAGTTCAAAAAAAGTCTTGGGCCAAACAAATTTCTACAAAATGAAAAATACATTTTCGTGTATCAAGATGTACGTGGAAGGTATATGAGCGAAGGTACTTTTACGAATATGACACCACAAGTTAACCATAAAACAAAAAAAGACATTGACGAAAGTACAGATACTTATGACACGATAGATTGGCTAGTAAAAAATGTGCAAAATAACAACGGAAACGTTGGTCAATACGGAACTTCTTATCCAGGATTTTATGCTGCTGTTGGTACTTTGGCAGATCATCCTGCTTTGAAAGCTTCTTCTCCACAAGCTCCCATTTCTGATGTTTGGTATGATGACTTTCACCACAACGGAGCTTTTATGATGGGATATTTCAGAACTTTCCCAGTGTTTGGAGTACAAAAAAATAAGGCAGAAAATGCAGCGTGGTACATTCCTGCAATGAAAAAATTAGCCTCAACTTCAGAAGATGGTTCACTTTTTTACAATGAAATGGGAACTCTGAAAGAAGGAATTGAGAAATATTATGGAAGAGAAAACTTCTTTATTAATGAAATAGTTGACCATCCTAATTACGATGATTTTTGGAAAAAAAGAGACCTTTTACCTCATCTTAAAAACATAAAACACGCAGTGATGACAGTTGGCGGTTGGTTTGATGCAGAGGATTTAAGAGGGCCGCTTCATATTTACAAAACCATAGAAAAAACCAGTCCGAAAGCTAAAAACACCATTGTAATGGGGCCTTTTTCACACGGTGGTTGGTCTCACGAAATGGGAAAACATTTTCATAACGAAGTATATTTTGGAGACAGCATTGCTACTTTTTATCAAAAAAATATAGAAACAACTTTCTTTAACCATTATTTAAAAAATGAAAAATCTGCAATTAATCTACCAGAAGCGTATATGTTCGATACTGGTAAAAAAGAGTGGAAACAATTTGCAGAATGGCCGCCAAAAGCAGCTCAGAAAACTCAGTTTTATTTAAGAGAAAATGGTAAATTTACTACCGAAACACCTTCTTCGGCTTCTTTTACAGAATATTTTTCAGACCCTAATAAACCAGTTCCTAGCAGTACAAATTTGAAAGATTTCAATGGTTTTACGCCAAGAAATTATATGAGCGAAGACCAAAGATTCAGCGAAAATAGACCAGATGTAGCTTCCTTTACCACAGAAATTTTGACCGATGATATTACTTTGGCGGGAGAAATTAAAGTGAAATTAAAAATAGCTTCAACTGGTTCTGATGCAGATTTTTTTGTGAAATTAATCGATATTTATCCTGCTGATGAAAAAGGCATCAAAGAAAAACCAGGTGTAATCTACGGAAACTATCACCAAATGGTAAGAAGTGAAATAATGCCTGCAAGATTTAGAAATTCTTTTGAAAAACCAGAAACGCTAGTTCCAAACCAAGAAACAGAAGTGGTCTTTAATCTTCAAGACGTATTGCATACGTTTAAAAAAGGACATAAAATCCAGATTCAAGTGCAGAGTACGGCTTATCCGCTGTTTGCTGTAAATCCTCAAAAATTTGTAGAAAATCCTTATAAAACAGAAAAATCAGATTACACCAAAGCTTTTCAAAAAATATTCAATAATTCTGTAATTGAAGTGGAAGTCTTGAAGTAAACATCATTTACCATAAAAAATGCGCCTTGATCGGGCGCATTTTTATATTCTCTAATTAAAATATTTTCGTTTTATTTGTTCATTAATTTCGCTTCCTCCCAAAGCAAATCCATTTCTTCTAAAGACATTTCAGAAAGATTAAGGTTTCTTTCTAGAGCCAACTTCTCCATTTTTTGGAAACGAGAAATAAATTTATAATTCGTTTTTTCAAGTGCAGAATCGGGATTCATTCCCAAAATTCTGGCATAATTTATCACCGAAAACAAAACGTCACCTAATTCTTGTTCCTTTTTCTCAAAATTTTCTTCGGTGTGAAATTCATTGAGTTCTTCTTCTACTTTCTTCCAAGCATCTTCAGCATTGGCAAAATCAAAACCTATTCCTTTTACTTTTTCCTGAATCCTAAAGGCTTTTACAATACTTGGTGTTCCTTTGGAAACCCCTGCCAAAACTGATTTGTTTCCTTCTTTCAATTTCAATTTTTCCCAATTTTGCTTTACTTCTTCTTCATCTTTCACCTCTACGTTTCCATAAATATGAGGATGACGGAAAATCAATTTTTCGTTCAAAGAATTGATAACATCAGCAATATCAAAAGCATTTTTCTCTGAACCTATTTTAGCATAAAAAACCAAATGCAACAAAACATCTCCTAATTCTTTTCTGATTTCCGTTAAATCTTCCACCAAAATCGCATCAGAAAGTTCATAAACTTCTTCTAAAGTGAGATGCCTCAAAGATTGCAAATCTTGCTTTTTATCCCAAGGACATTTTTCTCGCAAGTCGTCCATAATGTCGAGCAATTTAGAAAAAGCTTCTAGTTTTTGTTCTTTAGTATTCATAATCAAGGAATTAAAATAACACAAGGCGCAATTGGTAAAAAATTAATTTTCTTCTATGGCGAAATAAAATCAAAGATTTTCATTTTTTAAAGTAGTTAAAAAACTTTGCGTCTTAAGAATATTATTTAATTTAAATTCTATTGCGCCCTTGCGTTTAAAATTTATAATAAAAAAACTTTGTCAAAGGTTTTAAACTCTGACAAAGTTATGCCAATTGCCAATTGCTAAAAAGCAAAAAGCGATATTATCCTTGTTTTCTTTGCGTAGATTTTACGGTAGATTTAGCCGAAGAAGACGCTTTAGCTTTTGGAGCTGCTGGTTTTTCTGCTTTAGGAGCTGCTTTTTTGGCAGCTGGTTTTTTCTCTGCTTTTGGTTCTTCAATAACTTCAGCATCAGTAACGGTAGGTTCTTCTTCCTTTACAAAGGCTTCTTTAGTAATAAATCCTCCTTTTTGAAGTAAGTTATACCATTGTACCAATTTTTTGATATCAGAAGCATAAACTCTATCTATGTCATAATCTGGTAAAACGTTTGCCATAAATGCTCTCAATTCATTTTCTGAAGATTTGTGAGCAATAGCTTGACCGTATTCATATTTTTCAGCGATATTTTTCATCACTTCAAAAAGTGGAACTTCTTTGTCAAAAGTATAAATTGCAATATTGTCTAATAAACTTACCTGAGAAGAATTAGAAATACTCGCTTTTTTCCCTGTAGAAATATCTTCTACAATAAATCCTGATTTTAACTGAGTTACCAAAGTAAAAAGCCCTGGTTTACCTGAAATCGAAATTATTTTTTCTAACTGCATAATCTATGTTTTGTTAATTTTTAATTGTTTGATGTGGTTTGATTTGGTCTGATTTGGTCTGATTTGGTTTGATACAGCTGCTTTAAATTCTAACAACTTCAAACTTTTCAAACGATTTCAAACTAAAAATACTATTTTGGAAATCTCATTTTATAATTAATGGCTACGTCTCCTGCTGTAATTTTATTGAGTTTTCCTTTGATGATTTTCTTTTTTAGAGGGCTTAGTTTATCGGTAAATAAAATGCCTTCTATATGGTCATACTCGTGTTGAATTACGCGAGCACGAATATCGGAAAAAGTTTCGGTATGTTTCACGAAATTTTCGTCATAATATTCTATCAAAATGGTTTCTTTTCGGCTTACATCTTCTCTCACGTCTGGTATCGAAAGACAACCTTCATTAAATTTCCATTCGTTTCCGCTTTCTTCTAAAATTTTAGCATTAATGAAAGTTTTTTTGAAGCTTTTAAGTTCCTCTGCAATATCTACATAATCTTCATCATCTGCTAATGGAGAAACATCTACGATAAAAAGTCTAATATCTAAACCGATTTGTGGCGCTGCTAAACCTATCCCGTGCGCACCGTTCATTGTTTCGAACATACTAGCAATCAATTCTTTAAGCTCAGGATATTCAGGTGAAATATCTTGTGCTTTTTTTCTTAAAACTGGGTCTCCGTATGCTCTGATTGGTAAAATCATCTTTGTTTTTGTTCTAAAAAGTTTTGTAAAATAATGGTCGCACTAATTTTATCTATCAATGCTTTTTCTTGTCTTTGCTTTTTATTTTTACCACTTTGCGAGATAAAAAAAGAAGCCATTTTAGAAGTAAAACGCTCATCTAATCGATGGATTTTTACTTCTGGGAAAAGATTTTTTGCCTTTTCTATAAATTCTAATATATCTATTTCTATGCCAGACATATTCCCTCTAAGGTCTGTAGGCAGTCCAATTACCATAGCTTCCACTTTATTTTCTGCAAAATATTTTTGAAGAAAATCAGTAAGATTTTTTGTTTCTACAGTAGTTAAAGCGCTGGCAATTATCTGCAAATCATCTGTAGCAGCAATTCCGCATCTTGCTTTACCGTAATCTATGGCAATTATTTGACTCATAAAGCGCAAATTTACTAATTTTTTTCAGGTTGTAGAAATTCAAATTTTTCTTAATTTTAAAGTCTTAAATTAATACAGATGAAAACGCTGTTTTTGGTAAGACATGCCAAGAGTGATTGGCCGGTAAATACCGCAGATTTTGATAGACCTCTTAGTGAAAGAGGGCACCAAGATGCCCCGAAAATGGCTGAATTTTTGAAATCTAAAAATGTAGAAATTGATACTTTTGTAAGTAGCCCTGCCAAAAGAGCAATAACCACCTGTAGATATTTTGCAGAAATTTTTGAAAATGATAATATTAGAAAAGTCGAAAAACTGTATAATGCTTCGACTGTAGATTTTTTAGAAGTAATAGAAAATTTAAGTGATGAAATAGAAAATGTAGCTTTATTTTCTCACAATAATGGAATTACCTATTTTGCCAATTCTCTGACCAACGAAAATATTATGCATATGCCAACCTGCGCTGTAGTAGGCTTTAAAATAAATACCAAAACTTGGCAAGATTTTCTAAAAGCCGAAAAAGAATTTTTATTTTTTTATACACCAAAAGAAATTTAAAACATGAAGATTGCCGCCATAGATATAGGAAGTAATGCAGCTAGATTGCTCATTAATGAAGTAAGAGAGCCCAAAAAAGGAAAACCCGAGTTTGTAAAACTCAATCTTTTGAGAATTCCTTTTAGACTAGGTTTTGATGTTTTTTCTATAGGAGAAATAGGTGCAGAAAGAAAAAAAATGGTCATCAATACGATGAAGGTTTTTGCACAATTGATGGAAATTTATGGAGTAGAACATTACCGAGCTTGTGCTACTAGTGCAATGCGTGATGCCAAAAATGGTAAAGAAATTATAGATTTAGTGAAAAAAGAAGCTGGCATTGAGATAGAAATTATTTCTGGTGACGAAGAAGCTACGCTAATCTACGAAAATCACGTAGCAGAAGGACTTGACAAAAACTACGGCTATCTATACATAGATGTAGGCGGCGGTTCTACAGAACTCACTTACTACGAAAATGGTAAAATGAAATACGAACATTCCTTCAATATTGGCACCATCAGACTGCTGAATAATTTGGTAACCAAAGAAAATTGGGAAGAACTAAAAACAGAAATTAAAACCAAAATTGTAAGCAAAAAACCAATGGTAGCGATAGGTTCTGGAGGAAACATTAACAAAGTTTTTAGTATGAGTAAGACAAAAGACGGAAAACCAATGTCTGCCAATATGCTAAAAACATTCTACAAAGATTTGAAAGACCTCACCGTAGAAGAACGCATGCTGAAACATAATTTAAGAGAAGACCGAGCAGATGTAATCGTTCCAGCGCTAGAAATTTTTAATAAAGTATTGGGTTGGGCAGAAATTTCACAGATTTTTGTTCCTAAAATCTCAGTAGCCGATGGTTTAATACACAGTATTTATAATCAGTTGAAGAAATAACAAATAGACATGAAATATTTTCTATTATTTTACACATTTTTATTCATTTTTTCTTGCGAAAAAAAAGAACAAGTTTTTGAAAAACCTGTAAATCAAGAAACAAAAACAAAACTAGAAAACTTAAATATTCTAACAAATAATTCTATTGAAATAGATAGTACAGGAATTTTAGCTTTTCCTCTTTCAATTGGTGAAACTATTGAAAGAAGTAGTCTAGAAAGTTCCTTTAAATTTGAGAAAGAAAGTTCTTTTTGGAATATTATTTTCTACAATACTACTACAGGAGAAAAACATTTACTTAGCAAACAAAAAATGCTAATTTCTAATTATGAAACTGATTATAGCTATGATTCCTCAAACAAAACTGTCAATCAAATGGATACTTCTTCTAAAAAATTTATTTTCTATAATATTATTACGGATGATTATGATGGAAATAAAAAATTGAATTTTGAAGATCCTACTTATTTATTTTTAACAGACAAAGAAGGAAAAAATTTAAAGCAAATCTCGCCTAAAAACTTAAATATAATCAATTGGAAGATTATATCAAAAACAAGAAAAATTATTTTTAATGCTCAGAATGATTCAAATAAAAATAAAAAATTTGACGACACAGACGATGTGATTACCTTAGAATATGATTTGGAAAGCCAAAAACCACCTGTTGTTATTTTTGACAAAAACTTTAAAAATTCTTTGATCAAAAATTTTAAAAACAATTGGAATCAAAATAATTAAGTATTAAAAAAACGAGCTAAAGCCCGTTTTTACCTATATTTTATATTTTACAAAACAAAGAAATTATTCTACACTTACCACTTCTTTTATACTTGGTGCAAATTGTTTGATGGTATTTTCTACACCCAATTTCATTGTAGAAAAACTCATAGGACAACCTTGGCAATTGCCTTGAAGTTTTACCATCACTTTATTGTCCACCACATCTACCAATTCTATATCACCTCCATCATTATTTAGAAACGGACGAATACTATCCAAAGCTTCCATCACTTTGGTTACTACTTCTTCGTGGGTCAATTTTTCTCTATTCATAATTTATTTGCTTTTGACTTTCTGCAATTTGCTTTCAGCACATCTAGAAATATTTAATTTATAATATTGCTTTTTAATCATTTATTTCTTTGGCGAGCAACCAGCCATTGTGGTGATTTTAACAGCCTCAGTTGGTGGCAAATTTTTATTTCTTTCTACTAAACTTTCCACCATTTTTTGGGCAGTTTCTTTATAAATTTCGGCAATTTTAGAGCCTTCTTGCAATGCTGCTGGCCTTCCTACATCTCCTGCTTCTCTTATACTTTGAATTAAAGGAATTTCGCCCAAAACAGGAATTCCTAAATCATCTGCCATATATTGAGCGCCTTGTTTTCCAAAAATATAATATTTGTTATCTGGCAATTCTTCGGGTGTAAAATACGCCATATTTTCTATTAAACCAAGTACCGGAATGTTGATGCTTTCCATAGTAAACATTGCAATTCCTTTTTTTACATCTGCTAGCGCTACATGTTGTGGTGTGCTCACAATTACAGCACCTGTAACCGGAACTTCCTGAATGATAGATAAATGGATATCACCAGTTCCTGGAGGTAAATCTATTAATAAAAAGTCTAAATTCCCCCAAGCCGCATCTCTAATCATTTGGTTCAAAGCTTTGCTAGCCATTGGTCCGCGCCAAACTACCGCTTGATTTGCTCCTGAAAAATAACCAATCGAAAGCATTTTTACGCCATAATTTTCGATAGGTTTCATCATATTTTTACCATCTACTTCCACAGAAATTGGTTTTTCTGATTCTGTATCAAACATTGTAGGTACAGAAGGTCCATAAATATCTGCGTCTAAAACGCCCACCGAAAATCCCATTTTCTGCAAGGTAACCGCCAAGTTAGCAGTAACCGTAGATTTGCCTACCCCACCTTTACCAGATGCAATAGCGATAATGTTTTGAATTCCAGGAATCTGTTTCCCTTTGATTTGATTTTGTTGAACTTCTGTAGGTTCTGGTGAAGCAATTTTTAATTTTAAATTAATATGCTCTCCAAACTCCGAAGCGAAGGCTTGTTTCATAGCTACTTCTAGCTTCTTTTTTTCGTGCATTGCTGGCGAATGTGCTACCATATCGATATACACATCGTCACCTACCATTTGAAGATTTTTTACTAAATCATCTACTTCTATTTCTTTCAGAAACTCCTGAACTCTTGCTTTCGTCAACATATTGATAAATCAAATTTTTAGAACACAAATTTAGTGAAATTTATTGATTTGGAATGAATAAAAATAAGTATTGCCATGATTGATAGAATTAATACAAGGCCATTTCAAATCAAGAAAGAAAATCGAGCCAATTTCCTGTGGAAAACTTTCTGTTTTTTGCATCATAATTCTTTCTAATTTTGTAACATATTCTCTCAGATTTTTCACATTTTATTATTCAAAAATTACAGAAATTATGTTTGCTCTATTAGATTGCAATAATTTTTTCGTTAGCTGCGAACGCACTCTAGACAACAGTTTAGAGGGAAAACCTGTGGTAGTTTTGTCTAATAATGATGGCTGTGTAGTCTCTAGAAGTAACGAGGCAAAAGCACTAGGGATTCCTATGGGAGCGCCAGTTTTTAAGTACCGAGATTTATTTGAAAAACACCATGTAAAAGCCTTTTCTGCCAAGTTTGAATTGTACAATTTCCGAAGCCAACAAGTCATGAAAATTGCGAGTTCTTACGCTCCAAATTTTGAAGTGTATAGCATAGATGAATTGTTTCTAGATTTCCGTGGTTTTACTTATTTTAATTTAGAAGAATATTCTCAAAAAATAAAAAAAGAAATTGCAATAGAAGCCAAAATACCTGTAAGCATAGGCATTGCTCCTACCAAAACTTTGGCTAAAATTGCGAACAGAATTGCCAAAAAATTTCCAGAAAGATTTGATGGTGTTTTTATCCTTGATTCATCAGAAAAAATAGAAAAAGCGCTGAAATGGCTAGACATAGAAGACGTTTGGGGAATTGGGCGAAGATTGGGCGTAAAAATGCGTGATGCTGGGGTAAATAAAGCTTGGGATTTATTACAAAAACCTGAAATCTGGGTAAGAAAAATGATGGGAATTCACGGCACTAGAATGATTAACGAACTGAAAGGAATTCAACAACTAGGCTTAGAAACACCTGCTAAAAAACAATCTATTGCTACTACCAGAAGTTTTATGGAAATGATTTCTGAGAAAGAAAAACTGAGAGAACGCATAGAAACTTTCGCATTTTCTTGTGCCGAAAAACTACGAAAACAAAATTCTTGTTGTCGTGTAATTACCGTTTTTGTTCGTACCAACAGATTTAGAAAAGAATTGGGCGAGTATAGAAATGGTTTTTCTATGGTTTTACCCAATCCTAGTAATTCTTCCATTGTTTTGGCAAAGGCTGCTAATTCTATTTTTGAAGCCATTTACAAAGAAGGTTTTCACTACAAAAAAGCTGGAGTTATTGTTTCGGATTTTGTGCCTGAAAACGAAAGACTTATCAATGTTTTTGAAAAAGATCTAGAAACCAAACACTTACCTATAATGAAAGCGATGGATTTATTGAACAAAAAATACGGAAAAGACAAAATACGCCTCGCTTCACAAAACGGAAAACCAACTTACGAAAGAAAACTTCTCTCCCCTGAATATGAAGAATTTTTGAAAAACAACACGCTTCCTGAGGCTAGTTTTAGGTTTCATTAAAATAACAAAAAGCTCCAACAATTATTTGTTGGAACTTTTCTTTTGGTCTTTCCCTTTTTTAGGTTTTTCTATTTTTGCCTTTATGAAATTTATTCTTTCTGTAATAAAATCCAGATAGTTTTTATTTGCAGAATTTTTCTTGGCTTTTTCTAGAATTTTCAATGCTTTTTTAAATTTTTCTTGCTTTTCAAAGAAAATAGCTTTTCTATAGAGAATCCTAGATTGGTCTATTCCTTTAATACCTTTCGCATATTCTATTAATTTTTTTGCCTCTTCATAGTCTTCATTATTAAGCAAACAATCTATATAGAAAAGCGGCGTAGAAACAGAATCTAGCTTTACTTGCATTGCTTCTTCAAAATAAGTTTTAGCGGTTTCATAATCTTGCAACATTTCAGAATATACCCGTCCTAAAAGACATAGACTTTCTGCATTATGATCACCATAAGACAGTGCATAATTCAGTGCCTGCATTGTTTCCTCTAGGTTATAAGGGAAATTATCCAAGGCTTGAAAGTAGTATTTGTTTGTTGTCATTTTTTTTACATTTTAAAAATTTTCTTAGGATTTCCTCTCTCTAATTGGAGATGATTCATCCATTGATTTTGTTTTTGTACTGAAGATTTTTTGGCATTCATTTCCAAAATTTTCAATTTTAATCTTTCGACCGCGATTTTTTTGTTTTCCAATTGCGAACGAGAATCCATTGCCACCACTTGAATTTTAGTTGGTAAATGCGTAACACGAACTGCCGAGTTTACTTTGTTTACGTTTTGTCCGCCATTTCCAGAACTCCTCATCGTTTGAAATTCTAAATCTTTTTCGTTAAGTTGAAGTTCAAAGAAATTTTCGATTTCAAAAACACCAACGAACCAGTTTTTACGCTGATGGTGTGGTCTAAATTTACTTTTCCCGATGAATTGAATGCTTCCTTTCCAAGAATTTAGAAATTCTGAAACCGCATCAACTTCAAAAGTAATCGACTGAAAACCTGAAATTTCACCTTCTACCATTTCTACAACTTTGTAGTTCAATTTTAGAAATTCCATTCCTTTTTTCATTCGGTTAAAGGTTTCTTGTACAAAAAACTCACATTCTACAGGACCTTTTCCTGAGGTGATTTGTATTATTTGTTTCATTTTATTTGTTGTTTGTTGATGGTTGTTCGTTGATAGTTTATGATTTTTAACCAAAAACTATCAACTAAAACTGACAACCATTATTTGTCCATTCTCACGATTCTGGGCTGGAAAGTTCCCAAAATATCTACCAAATCTTGCTGCGCATTCATTACCTGATTGATGTTTTTGTACATCATAGGTGCTTCTTCCAGACTACCTCCAATCAAGGTTACTTTGTGCATTTTCAGCTCATCTTTCATTTCTTTTTGTGTGAAAGCTGTTTTGGCAAAATTTCTGGAATGTTTTCTCCCTGCACCATGCGAAGCAGAATGAAGTGAGGCTGAATTCCCTCTGCCTTTTACAATGAAACCTTTGCTGGTCATAGAACCTGGGATGATTCCCAACTGTCCTTCCGAAGCTGGTGTTGCCCCTTTTCTATGAACAATCAATTCTTCTCCGTCAAAATTTTCTTTCCACGCAAAATTGTGATGATTTTCTATTCTTGCTTTCAACCTTCCACCAACCGCTTTTATCAAACGTCTGTGAATATCGGTATGACAAGCGGAAGCGTAATCTCCTGCCAAATTCATAGAAACCCAATATTCTTGTCCAAGATGCGTATCCAAATCTAGCCAAGCCAAATGTTGTGCTTCTTTTGGGAGCGGACAATTTTCTACTGCAACTCTCGTATAATATTGCGCAATCTCTGCTCCGAAGCCTCTAGAACCACTGTGCGAAAGAATACCTACATATTTTCCTTTTGGCAAGCCAATTTGATGATCATCTTCTAAAATTTCTACTTCTCCGAATTCTACAAAATGATTTCCTCCGCCTGAAGTACCCATTTGTTTGATGGCTTTTGACTTTAATCTTCTCAAAATCGGAATTAAATTGAAGGTTTCATCATCAAAAATTTCATTTTCTATGTGCGTTTTATGCACTTCGTACATCCCGAATTTGGTATGTTCGGCTAATGCTTTTTCGTATTTGTCTTTTGCACCATCTAGATAAGAAACTGGCGTATCCAATATACTTAAACACATTCTACAACCAATGTCTAAGCCTACTCCATAAGGAATTACCGCATTTTTGGTCGCTAAAACTCCACCAATGGGCAGACCATACCCGAAATGTGCATCTGGCATCAAAGCACCTTTTACCGAAACCGGAAGTTTAAGCGAAGTATAAAACTGATTAATTGCATCTTCTGAAATTTCATCCCCGAAAATCTCATACGGAACTCTGTTATTCAAAAGCATTCTTTTTTCAGTTTTCTTGCTCATTAAAAGTTCTTCTGCAATCTGACCAAGCATTAGATTACTCTTAAATTCTTCTGGTTGAAGTAAAATTTCCTTCAAAATATTTTTAACGTATGCGGTATTTTTATCTGCAAAATTTTTCTTTGCTACTTCCAAGGCTACCGTTACTGATTTATTATTAGGATATCCTAATTTCAGGATATCTTTTCCTTTTAATTTTAAATTTCCCATAATTTATAAGTGATAAATGATAAGTGATGAATGATTTTCATTCACCTCAAAAATTCAAGATGAGATTTCAAAAAAATCATCAAGAATATGCCAACAAAGAGCTGCTGGTAAACATACTTACACGAACATTTCGGGAAAATTTTGCAGAAATTAGAATAAAATAAAACCCGAAATTTTACAACTTCGGGTTTCTATATTTCATAATTGATAATAATTCTAGCTGAAAACGAAAACACCGAAGCGTACCACAGAAAGTGGTAGTACTACTGAAGATAAATTGTGAAATTTGAACATTTTTGCTTCGATTTTTAATTGTTAAACTTTATTTTCGGGTGCAAATATAAATTGTTTTTTCTGAATTGTGCAAATTTATTTTTAAAACAAATTAAAAAAACAGCCTAAAAATCAATGAGAATAAGATTTTTTCCGAGTCAATAAAACAATATTAAGGAACAAAAGAAGTAAAGTAAGCGTCACTTTTACACTTTGACCAATGTTTCCTAATTTAAGGTTTTCTACCACTTCTTGGGCATTTTCTGAGAGTTTCACACTTTGGTTAAGGTAATTTTTGACCTCTATTTTTTGGTCCGCTTCTTTGTTTTGCACACTATGTTGGGTAAAATAGACCATTTTATTTTTCGGTAAGTAACCTACAACCCAATATTCATTAGAATTACTCATATCAAAATATTCTATCTGATAATGGTTGGTCCTAATTTTCCCTAAACGTTTAGAAAGAAACTGATTTTTATCTTTGTTAATTACTTTAATAGCGTAAAAATCAATTGGTTGATTTAATCGATTAATGACTTGTACAGACATAGATTTTTCTAAAAAATTATTTAAACTTTTTTGAAAAAACCAATATCCGAAAAACAAAATTCCGAAAAATGTAATCAATATTCTGAAAGCTCTAGCAATACGGGCATTCTTCCCAGTTTTGAACAAACTAAGAACTAGAGCGAAAATTAACAGAAATAAAAGTAAAAGATTAATGGAATTCATTCAAGAAAGTTGCAAATAAATTATTGTTATCAAGACTTTTCTCATAAATCAATACAAATATAAAATTTTGTTTTTAAAATATATCTCTTTGTGATATATTTGTGCCCTTAAATCAAAAACCATGAAAAAATTATTTCTTTTTATTTCCATTTTTAGTACTGTTGCTCTTTGGTCTCAATTGAAATTTGAAAAAGGCTACTTTATTGATAATCAAGAAAAAAGGCATGAAGTTTTAATAAAAAACTTTGATTGGCTAAAAAACCCGACTACTTTTAAATATAAAACGGAAGAAAATGCGGAAGAAAAAACAGCTACAGTAGATGATGTAAAAGAATTTCAGGTATTTGGATACAATAAATTGATTAGGTACACTGGCAAAATAAATGTTTATAAAAATAACTTAGATAATTTATCATATTCACCAGAACCAGATTTCAGAGATGCTAAAATATTTTTATATCAACTATCAACCGGAAAAAAGAATCTGTATTCCTATTTTAGCAATGAAATACAAAATTTCTTTTATTCAGACGAAAGTGGAGAAATTAAAATATTAATCTATAAAATATATAACCCAGAGGGAAATACTTCTTTACTTGCAATTAATGACAAATATAAAAGTCAATTAAATAATATTTTTTCAGATAATGAAGCTGCACTTAAAATGGTGAAAAGCACTGAATATATAGATTCCGACTTAATAAAAATTTTTAATAAATACAACCAAGTTACTTCTGAACAAAGCAATCTATCTTTAAATAAAGTCAAAACTAAAATACATCTTGCCTTAAAACCTGGTGTTAATTTTTCAAAATTTAAATTTTATTCACCTAGCTCTCCACAGTCATATGATGCCAACCTAAGCTCAATAGACCCAAAATTTTCAGCAGAAATGGAATACATTTTACCTTTTAATAAAGGCAAATGGTCTCTTTTATTAGAAGCTACTTATTCTTCAATGAATGCAAATTCTAAATCTATTGACAACGATAGAGATATATCAATAAAATATGGATATATGGAATTTCCAATAGGAGTGAGATACTCTATGTTTTTAAATGATAAGTCAAAAATATTTACCAATGTTAAATTCCCAATATTAACTTTAAAAACACAAGACGGAAGTCTAAAATACACCTCTACTACCTACTACTCAGACACTTATTTTACTTTAGACAGAATGTCTTCAAGTTTTATTTTTGGATTAGGTTATTCATATAATAACAAATATTTTGTAGAGTTAAATAGTTCTATGAAAAGATCGATTTCAGATTTTATATATTTTAGAAATTATTTCACTTATAACAGTATTTCAATTGGTTATAATATTTTTTAAATTTCCACCTTCCATTCTTTATAGAATTCATCTAAAAATTTAAGCATAAAATCGTGTCTTTCTGATGCGATTTTTTTTGCGGTTTCTGTATTCATTAAATCTTTTAAAAGAAGAAGTTTTTCGTAAAAATGATTGATGGTAGTTCCGTTTGATTTTTTGTATTCTTCTTTAGACATATTTAATTGAGGTTGAATATCAGGATGATACATCAAATTATTCTTAAAACCACCAAAGTTAAAAGTTCTGGCAATTCCTATGGCACCAATAGCGTCTAACCTGTCTGCATCTTGTACAATTTGCAATTCTATGGAAGGAATTTCTGGCGCCTCGCTTCTATTTTTGAATGAAATATTCTCAATGATGTACAGAACTTGCTCGATGGTTTTTTCTTCCACATCTATACTTTTCAGAAATTCTGAAGAAATTTTAGTAGCCAAAGTTTCGTCTCCGTTATGGAATTTCGGGTCTGCGATATCGTGAAGAAGTGCCGAAAGTTCTATTACTTCTAGATTTCCGCCTTCTTTTTCTGCAATTTTTTTGGAGAGTTTCCACACGCGTTCTATGTGAAACCAATCGTGGCCAGCCTCAGCACCTTCTAATTTTTGTTTTACAAAATTGATGGTTTTTTCTATGTTTTGATTCATTGTTCAAATTTACAAAAACCAATCGAGAACTATTTTCCAAAGTTGAAAATGCCTCGCTCTGAAAAAATTGATATGACCAATAGGTTCACCTGTGCTTTCAGAAACTTCTATGGTTCTGTAGGTGGTTTTCATATTAGAATAAGTTGTGTTCATCAGTAATTTCATCCCTTTATCGGTAATCCATTCATCATCTTCCATATTTAGGTAGAGCACTTCTTGAGTAAGATTTTTAGAATAATCTGGTGTTTTTTCTAAGAGCTTATTGATGGATTTTTTATGAATAATTAGCGTTCGCCAATCATCTGAAACTCCTTTTGGAAGGCTCTCGCCTAGATTGACCAATTGTGTTTCGAAATAACCTTTGAGCTGTGTAATAATCGGTTGGTATAATCCAAAACCCAACAATCCTAGAAATTTTACTTTTGTTTTTAAATGTCCAAAATAGGTATTTTGGGTAGCCACGAAACAGCATTTTTCGAAAATTTCAGAATCTGGATTCATCCCCAGAATTAGAGCTCCTACACTGTGACCGACTACAAATTTTCTATAATGAGCGTATTTTTGTTGAATAAAATCTGTAACCGTTTTATAATCTGTATTTCCCCAGATTCTCATGCTGGCTTCGAAACCTTTCATTTTTTGGGGTTTAGAAAGCGAAATTCCTCTATAATCATAGGTAATTACAGTGTAACCATTATCTGCAAAATATTGTGCAAAATCATAATAAGTTTGTTGCTTAACTCCAGTTGCAGAATTGACCAAAAGAAGTTTTTGCACCGAATTTTTAGGTTCAAAAAGTGTGATGGTAATATCGTATTGGTCTGCGGTTTTGAGCTGTATGATTTCCATTGATTATTTTAAAAAAATGAAGTTTTCAAAAATATCTAAAAAAAGAGAAGAATCTCAAAAATTTGAAATTCTTTGCATATTAATTAGTAGATGGTTTTATGCTTTTTTTAAGTTTGAAAAAGAATAGTGAAAGAAAAAACTGAAACGTTTTCTTAGCCCTGATTGAGCCATTGTTTGAGCTCTTTTTATTTTTTTGATGGAGGATTTTAGCGTTGCCAAAAAATAAAAAAGCGAGTGGCGAAAGCAGGACTGCTTTTCAGAAAAAAAATCTCAATTTCTGCTCTTAAATTTTCTAAAAATCAAAATCTTTAAGATAAGGCAAACCGGTCTGTGAGCCTCGTTTTTTAGAAACTTTCAGTGATACATCATTCCCGAATTTCACGCAATCATCTATGGTGTTTCCGTGGCAATAGGCAATGGCAAAACCGGAAGTGAAGGCGTCTCCCATCCCCATTTTATTGGGCATTTCTTTGGGGTCATTTCTATAGAACCTCATCTCAGAACCGTTGTAATAAACGGTAGAATTGGTGTCGTCTCTTAAGAAAATTTTGTTGGGATATTTTTTAAGAACTTCTTCTTTGGTGTCTTCATCAAAAATTACGGATAAATCACTGCTTTTCAAAACGATAAAGGTAGCGTAATCTAAAATTTCTTGAGCGATTTTATGAGCCGGAGCGGCATAAATTCCTAATTTAGTTCCGTATTTTTTACATTTTTCATAAACGGTTTCTACCACATTCATTGGTATTTCTAGCTGTACCAAAACCAAATCTGCGGTAGAGAAAAATTTATCTGGATTTTCTAGATGCTCTGGTTGCAAACGATGGTTGGCCGAAGGAACCACCACAATGGCGTTCTTACCACTAGAAGCGGTAACATAAGCGGTGCCTGTGGCTGTATCTATATCCTCGTGCACGAAACCTACATTTACATTTTCATCAACCAAATTTCTGAGAATTTGTTGACCATAAGGGTCCATTCCTACGCAACCAATATACATGGTATTAGCACCCAACCTAGCTGTACCTACTGCCTGATTAGCACCTTTTCCTCCGAAAAATGTTTCAGACCTAACTGCCATTACCGTTTCATTTGCCTGAGGATATTTCTCTGTATTAAGCACTAAATCTATGGAAGAACTACCTACCACTAAGATTTTTGGTTGTTCAGAATTGAATTTCATTTTAATAAAAGTGATTAATTATTTGTTTAGAAATGTAAGATTTTATTCGGATTTAATTTCTATAAATTCTGCAATAATTTTCATGGGATTCTTTTGTTCATCAAAACCAATGTAACACGCATAGAAACCTTCACCGTATCCTGTTTCGAAAGCAAAAATTGTTCCTTGTTTATTCTCATAAGGTTTTAGGAAGGCGAATTGGTCTATAGCACCGTTTTCGTCGTAAAAATGTTGATGAAAAAAATCTTCATAAATCCCAAGAAAATCATTTCCTTTTTTCTCAAAAAGTTCTAATTCTAAAGCATTTAAAAGATTCTGCGTTTCTAAATCCATAAAACAGCCCATGCCAGATTCTACAGGATACCCAAAAATTTCTTCGCCCTTTAAATCTTTGATGTTTTGTCCATCACAAACTGCCATTTCCCAATTCGCAATTTCTTTATTTCCGAAAACTACTTCTACATAGGCAATACAATTGCTTTCTCTTTCTTTGTGAATAAAAGTGGTAAAATCACCTGTAGGAAAATTTACTGTAAAAGGCACTTTATCTGGGGTAAGCAATGGATCACTTGCCACCAATTGGCCACTACTCAAATGTAGTTTGCCTACTTCAAAAGTCTCTAGAAGTGGGTTTTCTACAAAATTTTTCGAGAATAGTTTTTGTATGTTTTCTAGGTGTGTCATTTTTTTGTTGGATGTTTGATGATGGAAGATAGATGTTTTGCGAAATGCAAAAAATCCTTCATCTGACTTCTAGCAAATTTACAATGATTTTAATTTTTCTTCTAAAATCGCAATTTTATCTTGCGCATCTTTTTGTTTTTTGCGCTCATTTTCTACAATTTCAGGTTTTGCATTGGCAACGAATTTTTCGTTTGACAATTTTTTATCCACTGAAATTAAGAAACCTTTCAGGTAAGCTAATTCTTCTTCGGTTTTCTTTTTTTCTTCTTCTAAATCAAGGTTTTCACTTAACGGAATAGAAACTTCTGTTGCGCCAACTAAAAACGTAAAACTTGGTTTGTCTGTTTTTCCTGCAAAATGAATATCTTGAACGTTTGCTAATTTTTTAACGACTGCTTCGTTTTCGAAAGAATTGGCATTGGTGAATAATTCAACCGCTTCTCTTGGAGAAATTCCCTTGGATTGACGGTAATTTCTAACGCCAGAAATTAATTCTTTGGCTGTTTCAAATGCTTTGATATTTTCTTCGATGAAAGGTTCTGCTTTCTTTTGTTGAGCAATTACTAAAGCTTCTTCTGTACTTCTTTCTGAAATCGCTTGATACAATTCTTCGGTTAAGAATGGCATAAATGGATGCAACAATCTCATCAATTCCTCGAAATAAGTGATGGTTTTATCATATACTTCCTGAGAAATTCCTTCTCCGAAATTTGGTTTAATGGCTTCTAAATACCAAGCACAGAAATCATCCCAAACCAATTTATAAATCAAATGCAATGCATCAGAAATTCTGAATTTCGAGAATTGATCTTCAATTTCGGCAATGGTTTTATTCATTTGATTTCCGAACCATTCTATCGTTTGTAAATCTGCTTCATTGGCTGGTTTTTCTTCTTTTTTCCAACCTTGAATTAATCGGAAAGCATTCCAAATCTTGGTAGCGAAATTTCTTCCTTGCAACATTAAATCTTCATCAAAAAGCAAATCATTTCCAGCTGCAGAACTCAATAAAATACCAACTCTTACACCATCTGCTCCATATTTTTCTATCAATTCAATTGGGTCTGGAGAATTTCCCAGCGATTTCGACATTTTTCTACGCTGTTTATCACGTACAATTCCTGTAAAATAAACGTTTTTGAACGGAACTTCACCACGAAATTCTAAACCTGCCATTATCATTCTGGCTACCCAAAAGAAAATAATGTCTGGGCCTGTTACCAAATCTGAAGTTGGATAATAATATTTAATATCTTCATTTTCAGGATCTAAACCACCATCGAAAACTGACATTGGCCACAACCAAGAAGAAAACCAAGTATCGAGAGCGTCTTCGTCTTGTCTGAGATTTGAGATTTGAAGATTTGAGATTTGAGATTTTTCTTTGGCTAAAACAAGAGCATCTTCGATGTTTTCGGCAACTACGAAATCATTTTCGCCATCTCCGTAATAATACGCAGGAATTTGTTGTCCCCACCACAATTGACGAGAAATATTCCAATCTCGGATGTTTTCCATCCAATGTCTGTATGTATTTTTGAATTTTTCTGGGTGAAATTTCACCTCATCATTCATCACTACATCTAGTGCAGGTTTTGCGATTTCAGACATTTTTAAGAACCATTGAACAGAAACTTTTGGCTCGATAACAGCACCTGTTCTTTCAGAAGTTCCTACTTTATTGACGTAATCTTCGGCTTTCAACAAAAGATTTTTTTCTTCTAATTCTTTGGCAATGAGTTTTCTAACTTCAAATCTATCTTTTCCGTTATAATGCAAACCATGTTCATTGAGTTTACCATCGTCATCTAGTGCATCAATCATCGGTAAATGATGTTTTTTGCCAATTTCATAGTCATTAATATCGTGAGCTGGAGTAATTTTCAAAGCACCAGTTCCGAATTCTATGTCCACATATTCATCTTCAATAATCGGAATTACTCTGTTTACAATCGGAACAATTACGTTTTTACCTTTCAGATGCGCATATTTTTCATCATTAGGATTTACACAAACCGCTACGTCTCCGAAAATAGTTTCAGGACGTGTAGTAGCCACCGTAATATAATCTTCTGTACCTTCTATTTTATATTTTAAATACCAAAGTTTCCCGTTCAGTTCTTTATAGATAACTTCTTCATCAGATATATTGGTTTTTGCTTCAGGATCCCAGTTGACCATTCTATAACCTCTGTAAATGAGACCTTTATTGTACAAATCAACAAAAGATTTGATAACTTGCTGAGACAATTTCGGTTCCATTGTGAAACGAGTTCTGTCCCAATCACAAGAACAACCTAATTTTTTCAATTGTTCTAGGATGGTTCCGCCGTATTTATGAGTCCAATCCCAAGCGTGAACAAGAAATTCGTCTCTGGTAATATCAGATTTATTAATTCCTTCAGATTTTAACTTAGCAACTACTTTTGCTTCAGTAGCAATAGAAGCGTGGTCTGTTCCTGGAACCCAAAGTGCGTTGAAACCTTGCATCCTGGCTCTTCTGACCAATACATCTTGAATGGTATTATTCAGCATATGCCCCATATGAAGAATTCCGGTAACGTTTGGTGGCGGAATTACAATCGTATAAGGCGGTCTGTTGTCTGGTGTAGAATGAAAATATTGATTTTCTAGCCAGTAATTATACCACTTCTGCTCTGTCTCCTGAGGATTATATTTTTCTGAAATTTGCATAAAATCTATGTTTTATTTATAGCTTGCAAAAATACGATAAAATAGTGAATTTTTAAATGCTAATCCTCAATGATTATTGGTTCGATTTTTGCAAATGATAAAAGACTTAAAGAAAAAATAGATTTTAATTTTTTTTTAAGAATAAATTTATAATTTTGACGTATAATTTTCAAAACAATATCGAAATGAAAAAACTAGTTGGAGGTCTATTATTATTTGGTGCATTTGCATTTTCTAGTGCACAAACTATTACTTTCGAAAAAACTACTTTAGATTACGGAACCGTGAAAGCTAATTCTGATGGCAACAGAGTTTTCACATTCACTAATACAGGTGATAAGCCATTAATTATCAGCAACGTACAACCTGGTTGTGGATGTACTGCATCTGATTGGACTAAAGAACCTATTTTACCAGGAAAAAAAGGTGAAATAAAAGTTCATTATAATACAGCTACAGTAGCTCCTTTTAAAAAGACTATTGATGTATTTTCAAATGACCCTGCAAACGGAAGAGTTGTATTATATATCCAAGGAACTGTAGTAGCTCAGTAATTTAATAGAAAATATCTCTGAATAAATTGACCGTCATTATGACGGTTTTTTTTATTTTTATACTCTAAAACATAAATAATGGACAAAAATTTCACCAAAGATTTTCAAGTTAAAGAAAATTCTAAATTCAAAATCAAAGATTTCAGCACCACATACAAAGGAGAATTGAGCAAAGAAGAAGGCGAAAAGCTGCTTCAGCAAGAAAAAAAGAAACTCTACGAACTGCAAGAAAAACTCTATGCAGACGGTAGCCAATCTCTTTTAGTAGTTTTACAAGCGATGGATGCCGCCGGGAAAGATAGCTTAATAGAACATGTTTTCGGAGGTGTAAATCCACAAGGTTGCGAGGTGACCAGTTTTAAAGCACCAAGCTCTAAAGAATATAGTTATGATTTTATCTGGAGACACTACACAGCCTTGCCAGAAAAAGGGAAAATAGGTATTTTTAATAGAAGTCATTACGAAAGTGTTTTGGTGTGCAAAGTACATCCAGAATATAATTTGAGTGAAAAAGTATGGAAATCTACAGATGAAATAGACAAAAAATTTTGGGAAAACAGATACGAAAGCATCAAAGATTTTGAAAAACATTTATCAAGAAACGGTACTAAAATCATTAAAATTTTCTTACATGTCTCTCCCGAAGAACAAAAACAACGTTTCTTAGACAGAATAAATGAGGAAGAAAAAAATTGGAAATTTTCTGCTGCTGACTTAAAAGAAAGAGCACTTTTTGAGGATTATATGAAAGCATATGAAGAAGCCATTAATGAAACCAGCAAAGAACATGCTCCTTGGTTTGTAGTACCTGCTGACAAAAAATGGTTTGCCAGATTGACCGCTCTACAAATTATTATAGATGCTCTAGAAGATATGAATTTAAAATATCCAGAATTGCCAGAAGACGAAAAAGAAGCGCTTTCAGAAGCCAAAAAACAATTAGAAAATGAAGATTAAACTTTAATTTTTTTGTTTTTAAACAATAAACTATCCCATGAAAAAATTAACCTTTCTTATCATTCTGTTCATCGGAATTATAATCTCTGCACAAGTCCCTAGATTTGCGAAATATCCAATTGCAGAAACTGGAACTCAATTTTATTTTCCTGAAGAGCCAAAATGGCAAAAATCTATTTCGGAAGACAAAAGTGAAATTTATATTACAACTTCTGTGATTGGTGATGTAGAATATGGTCTAATTGCGGTGAAATTAGCCGAAGAAGCCGTAAAAAGTAATGAAAATCCTGAAGCCTTGATGGGAAATTATGTCAATTATTTAAATGATAATGTTTTCAAATTTACCAAAAAAACTGATTTTGGAAAAGGCCATACTCTAGAAAACCAACCTGATGTAAAAGGTATTATAGAGTATGCCGAAACTGAAGATGGCACCAAATACACCGTAAAATCTTGGACCAACAAATCTATGATTGCTGTAATGTATGTAGGTTCTAAAAAAGAAGTAAATATCAATTTTCAAGAGATTTACTTCAAAGGAATAAGGTTTAAACAATAAAATTGAATTCCTTTTTATCATAAACCTAAAGAATAACTTTCAAAGTTTAGCTCTTAAGAATTCACACATTTCATTTATTCAATAAATTAAGTTGAAGAGATTTTACATTAAGTTTTATCTTATTAATTCTTATTTCCTTAATTTCGCAAAAATTTTGAATTTTCATCTTCCAATTTTCCAATAAATGAATTACGTTTCCGCAGAAAATCTTACCAAATCTTACGGCATTAAAACACTTTTTGAGAACATTTCTTTCAACGTTAATGAAGGAGACAAAATAGCCATCGTTGCCAAAAACGGAAGCGGAAAATCTACTTTGCTCAAAATTTTATTAGGAAAAGAAATTGCAGATTCCGGAAATGTGGTGATTAACAAAGACATTCAGGTGGTTTTGTTCGACCAAGAAATAGAATTTAATTCTGATTTATCTATCGATGAATTTATGATGACACTAGATTCTCCACCGATTTTAGCACTTAAAAAATACCATCACGCTTTGGTTTCTCACAACCCCGAAGAAATGGAAAAAGCCATCGCCGAAATGGAAATTCAGAAAGCTTGGGATTTAGAAAATGAAATGAAACAAATTCTTTCTCAGCTCAAAATCAATGATTTATCTGCCAAAATGGGGAAACTTTCAGGTGGACAAATCAAACGTGTAGCCTTAGCTAAATTATTAACGGAGACTAGAGCGCAACATACTCATACTCTTTTGATTATGGACGAACCTACCAATCACCTGGATGTGGAAATGGTAGAATGGCTCGAAAATTATTTGAGTAAAGAAAAAATTACGTTGCTTTTGGTAACTCACGACCGATATTTTCTAGATTCAGTGTGCGATATTATCTGGGAAATGGAAGACAAAAACCTATATGTTCACCAAGGAAGTTACGCTACTTATCTGGAAAACAAAATGATACGTGAAGATAATCTGAACGCAACAATAGATAAAGCTAACAATCTGTATCGCAAAGAATTAGAATGGATGCGCCGTCAACCAAAAGCGAGAACCACCAAATCTAAATCGAGAATTGACGCCTTTTATGACACTGAAAAAATAGCAAAGACCAATACCAAAAAAGAAAGTTTGGAACTTGATTTTGAGATGAAACGATTGGGAAATAAAATCTTAGAACTGAAAAATATTTCTAAAAGTTTCGGAGATTTGGTTTTGCTCAAAGATTTTTCTTATTCTTTCCAAAGAGGCGAAAAAGTAGGAATTATAGGCAAAAACGGAGCAGGAAAATCTACTCTTCTCAATATTATTCAAGGTTTAGAACCGAAAGATTCTGGCGAAATAGAAACTGGTGAAACCATTAAATTCGGGTATTTTTCGCAAAAAGGTTTGCAGTTTAAAGAAGACGAACGTGTAATTGATTTCATTAGAGAAATTTCAGAAAATTTTCCTTTAGCTAATGGTAGAACTATTTCTGCGTCGCAGTTTTTGAGATTATTTTTATTTGATGACCAAACGCAATATTCGCCGATTTCTAAACTTTCTGGTGGAGAAAAAAGAAGACTTCACTTAATGTATGTTCTGTATCAAAACCCTAATTTTTTGATTTTTGATGAACCTACCAATGATTTGGATTTGCCAACTTTAACGGTTTTAGAAAACTTTTTATTGAATTTTCAAGGAAGTTTAATTATTGTTTCGCACGACCGTTATTTTATGGATAGAATTGTGGACCACGTTTTAGCTTTCGAAGGAGATGGGAAAATTAAAGATTTTGTAGGGAATTTTTCGGAATATCGAGCGAGTTCTGAGGTACGAGGTACGAGTTCTGAGCCCAAAAAAGAAACTACTCAAACAAATTCAAGCGATTTCAAACAGAATCAAACTTCTTCAAACTCAACCAAGAAAAAATTAAGCTTCAAAGAACAACGCGAACTGGAAACCATAGAAAAAGAAATGCCAGAATTAGAAAAAAAGCGTGCCGAAATTTTAGAAAAACTCAATAATGAAGCTGATTACGAGAAGATTGCAGCACTTTCTGCCGATTTAGAAAAAATTTCTGAAAAATTGGAAGAACACGAAATGCGCTGGTTAGAATTGCAAGAAATGATAAGCTAAAATGGGTAAAAAACTTTACTCTATTTTCATTATTTTATATACATCTTTGCTTTTATATTGGATGTTTTTTGGGTTTGGCAGAACTCCAAACGTAGAAAAAACGGTACAATTTGTTCCTTTTACTACTATTTACAAAATGTTTACCCAAGTAGATGATTTTAAGTATTTTAGCATCAATATGATAGGAAATATTATTGTTTTTATTCCATTTGGTTTTTTAGGAATTGTTTTTGAAAAGTTAAAAAAAGCAAAGTTTCTTTTCCCTATTTTTATTTTAGGAATTAGTACTTTAGAGTTTTTACAATATATTACCAAAAGAGGTTATGCAGAAATAGACGATGTAATTCTGAATGCAATGGGTGTTGCCATTGGTTTTTGGAGCTATAGACTTTTATTAAAATTTCCTAAATTTCACGCGATACTTAATTAAACCGCAAAAGAGACGAAAGAAATGCTTGAGAAATTAGTTTAAAAAATAAAAAAAGCTGAAAGCTTTGCTTTTTTATATTTTATGGTTTAATATATTATTTTTTTTACCCATTCAATTCTTTAGCACGATTTTCGGCAGCAAAGATTCCGTTTTCTACAATTTCTTTTAATGAATTTTCATTAAAAATTTTCAGAGCTGCTTCCGTAGTTCCACCTTTTGAAGCCACTTCTTTAACCAATTCGTCTAGATTTTTATCAGAATTATTGATGAGATGATACGCCCCAATCATCGTTTGTTTTACAAAAAGTTTTGATAAATTTTCGTTAATTCCCATCTTCATTCCTGCCTTAATCATCGCATCTACAAAGTAATAAAAATAAGCAGGTCCGCTTCCGCTCAATGCAGTTACCGCATCCAAGAGATTTTCGTCTTCCAAATAAACTGCTCTACCAGAACTATTTAGCAATCTTTCAATATTTAAAATTTGATTAAAAGTGACACCTTCGGCTGCAGTATAGCCTGTAATTCCCATCCCGATGAGTGTAGGAGAATTAGGCATAGCTCTCACCACGTTTTTATGGTTGAGTAATTCCTGAATTTTTTCTATTTTTATACCAGCCATAATCGAAAGAATAATTTGATTTTCTTTGAATTTGAATGGTAAATTTTGTGCTACAAAAGGAAAATCCTGAGGTTTTACAGAGATGATAATGAGCTCTGCTTCATCTATATTAGCATCTTCAAAAAAAGAAATTTTCAATTCTGGGAACTCTTTTTTTATTTTTCCAATTTTTTCTTCACTTCTGATGATGAGTTGCAAATCTTGTGGTTTTACCAATTCATATTTTAAAAAAGAACGAGAGAACGCCACGCCCATATTCCCAGCTCCGATGATTGCAATTTTCATATTTTTATATTATTTGATTATGTTTGATGTTATTTGAAATGATATAATTCCGTTTGAGTTTTTATTTTCTACTAAAATAATCTCTTAAGACCCTTAATTCGTGAAATTCCATATGAGGCAATTCTCGCTTCAATTCATTAAGGCTTTCATATTGTTCTGGATTTTCTATAAATTTTGTTTTGTAGAAAATTTCAAAATCTTGTATATATTCTTTGGCAATAATTCTTTCTATTTCTAATTGTCCATTTTCTACAAATTTCCCCAAATGCCCAAAAATAGTTTGCACCAAAACTCCTCTTTCTTTGGCAATTTCACCAATAGATTTGCCTTGTTCGAAGAGTTGAAACGTAATATTTTGGGTAGGAATTTTAACTACTTTTACCGAAATTTTTTCGTCGTTTTTCTGGTCAAAAAGTGGTTTGTCTAACAAATGTACGTTTTTTAAATCATTCAGATATTCTTCTAAATCATCTAAAAAAGTTCTGGTGTCATCATTGTATTGTTTCATTCCTTTTACACCTTTGGTTTCGGCGTAAAATTCTTTAAATGGTTTGAAAACCTCTTCTTTTACTTTCCCGAAAAAGAAATTAACAGCGCCTTCTGCTTTAGATTCTATTTCTTGCCAATTTACTTGACTTTGAATAAATTTTTTACTCTTTTGCCAAATGATTTTTTCAAATTTCAGGTAAATTTCATTGAGATTTTCCACCGAAGTTTTCAGAGCGAAATACAATTGATAGGCATTTTGTTGATTTACAAATTTGCTTTCTTTAGAAGCATTATTCCAAGTTTCTAGAGATTGTTTCATCCAAGAAGTATCTAAATATCTCAGCACTTTTCGGATGCTATAATCGTACTTTTCAGAATGTAAAATCTCTTCAATTTGGTCATTAGCATTGGTAGAATCTTGAAACTGAGCCACTCTTTTGTCGCTAAAAATTACATCGCTAGAAATTTTAGATTTCAGTACAATTCCTTCTAAAGTTCTGCAACGCGAAAGCGCAACGTACACCTGACCAGAAGCGAAAGATTTGCCAGCATCTATCATCAATCTATCGAATGTTAAACCTTGAGATTTATGAATCGTAACTGCCCAAGCCAAACGAATAGGATATTGTTCGAAGCTGCCTAAAACTTCTTCTTTGATGTTTTTTTCGGTATCTAGTGTGTATTTTTTCTGTTCCCAAACTTCTTTTTTCAGTTTGTAATCATCATCATCGCCATCAATTCTTACCCAAATTTCGTCATCATCTAAATCTACTACTTCAGCAAGTTTTCCGTTAAAATATTTTTTTTCTTGGGTAGCATCATTTCTGATGAACATAATCTGAGCCCCAATTTTCAGTTCTAAAGTTTCTTCATTCGGGAACTGATTATCTCTGAAATCACCAACTACATTTGCCTTGTAAAAGTATGATTTACCACCTAATTCATTGAGTTTTTTGGCATTAATATCATCCGAAATTCTGTTATGAGAAGAGAGATAAACGTAGGCTTCTTCTTTTGGTTCAAAATCAGGAATATATCTCTCGTGAAGTTTATCGTAATGTTCTTTTGATAGATTACCATCTCTAATTTCGTTGAGAATTTCTAGAAATTCTTCGTCTTTTTGACGGAAAACTTCGGTTAATTCTATGGTAAGAAGATTGGTTTCTTTGAGGGCAAAAGCATCAAAAAAGAAAGGAGACGTATAATATTTTTTCATCATATATTCATTCTCATCTCTTACCACAGGTGGAAGCTGATATAAATCTCCTATGAAAAGCATCTGTACACCACCAAATTTATTAGGATTTCTTCGGATGTGTCTCAGAGAAAAATCCATCATATCTAAGACGTCTGCTCGTAGCATAGAAACCTCGTCTATGATGATAATTTCTACCTCGCGAAGTAGTTTTAGTTTATCTTTTCGGTAACGGAAATGCTGTATTAAGTCTGGGATATTCATCGCTAGATTTCCATCTATTCTGTCTAAAGTTGGTATAAAAGTTCTGAGCGGAAACCCAAACATAGAATGAATGGTAACACCACCCGCATTGATGGCAGCAATGCCAGTAGGCGCTACTACAATGTGTTTTTTGTGGGTTTTCTTCACGAAATTATTGAGGAAAGTGGTTTTACCTGTTCCTGCTTTTCCGGTGAGAAAGATATTTCGGCTGGTGTTTTCTACGAGATCAAAAAGGTTATTATTCATTCTATTTTCAAAAATAGTGATTTTTTTAGTTACAGATATTCATAAAAAAAGAGAATGCTAAAAACATTCTCTAAAAACTATATATAGACTAGTTAAAATTTATTTTTTTAAAGTAATTTGTGCTACATTTCCATTTGCATCTGTAAAAGTGGCAAGATTATCACATTCTCCGTTTCCGAAATCTAGTGTCCCATCTACTTTGCTACCTTTCAAAACAACGCTTCCTTTTGAGATGAAATGGCAAGCATTTCTTTTAAACAAAGGTGTTTTTATGGTTGACGTAAAATAAGTTCCATTACTTCTATTAACGTTTCTATTACCTTCAAAAGTTTCAAAAGCGTCATCTCCAATATTTTTCGGAGTGGCTATTCCTTCTACCATTCTGTATTTTCTATTGCTAGAAAATGTAAAGAATGTACCATCTTCATTAGTAATTTTACCATTGGTAACTTCTTTGCTAAAAGTAGGAATTTTAAGATCTGTGGTAAGATTGGTCAGCTTAGCATCACCTTCTACTTTTCTGCCATTTACATAAAAATCTTGGTGAGAAATTGTGATTGATGCTCCTGGTAAAAATATAGGATTAGTAATAGAAATGGTGATAATTCCTTTTCTGTTAACCCCTCTCTTATCGGTACAACCCGTACCAAAATCTACAGTAATAGTTTTGGGGAAAGTTCCGTTAGTAGAAGCTACAGTAACTTTAGCACAAGGATAATCTGGATGCGCCCCTTGCTGACCGCCAGTGGTGGTTCTAAGTGATGAAGTGTTTTCAAAATTAGTAGCAAAATCTGTAGCCAAATCGATATCTGATTCTGACACAAAATCTGCATTGGCTTCTGTTTGTAAATTTTCTTGATCTAATGTTAAGTTGTTTGATTCTTCTCTGTTACAAGAATAAGTAAGTCCTGCAACTACACTGAATGCGATTAAAATTTTTGTAAGTTTCATTGTTTTGTTTTTTTAGTATTCTTTTGGTAAGATGGATAAAAAAATAAAAAGTTAAATATCAAAAAAAAATATTTTTATTTTAGAAAAATACTAAAATCAATCCATTTTATCTAATTGTATTAAATACACTGTACCTTATAAGGTCTAAATACTTTCCATTTTTAAGAATTTCTTGCTTTAGCTCAGCTTCGAAAACAAAGCCATTTTTCTCTAAAACTTTGCCAGAAGCGGGATTGTGATGAAAATGCGAAGCATAAATTTTATTGAGTTTTAATTCTTCGAAACCGAATTTTAAAACTTCTTGTAATGCTTCGGAAACGTAGCCTCTGTTCCAAAAAGATTTCCCAAGCCAATAACCTACTTCGGCTTTATTATTAGCAACATCCAGATGAAGACCAACTGCACCAATTAATTTGAGGTTTTCTTTCTCCCGAATTCCGAAAATATAGGCTTCATTTTTCTTAAAGCTATATCCTGCCATCTGAAACCAATAATCTGCGTGTTGCTTATGATACGGGAAAGGCAATGTTAAAGTATTTTCAGAAATTTCTGAAGTAGAATTCATCTGAAGAATAACATCTTCTGTATCTGCAACTGTAGGCTGAGAAAGGATAAGTCTGGCTGTGGAAAGTATGGGGAATTTATTCATTGTCCTTATACCAAGAAGAATATTTCACATAATTATTAGCAATTCTATTAATTTCACCTTCCAATAATTGCTGAGATACATCTTTTATTTTTTTAGCAGGAACTCCTGCCCAAAGTTCACCTGCTTTTATGTGCGTTCCTTGTGTTACTACAGCTCCTGCTGCCACAATAGAATTGCTTTCTACCACGCAATCATCCATCACCACAGCGCTCATCCCAATCAAAACATTATCGTGAATGGTACAACCGTGTACACAAGCATTATGCCCAATAGAAACATTATTCCCAATTTTCAAAGGAAATTTTTCGTAAGTACAATGAAGCATTACATTGTCTTGAACGTTTACTTTATTCCCTAGTTTTATGTAATGTACATCTCCTCTAATTACCGCATTATACCAAATGCTGCAATCTCTGCCCATTTCTACATCACCAATGATGACGGCGGTTTCTGCTAAAAAAGTGTTTTCTCCTATTTTTGGAGTTTTTCCTAAAAGTTCTCTTATCAATGCCATTTTATTTACGATTTACAATTTTGGATTTACAATTTTTGAATTCCCGACTTCTAACTTTAAAAATATCTATTATTGAAAAAATCTAACTTCCGACTTCTGACTTCTGACTTCCTTTCTGTATTTTTGTACTCTCAAATTTAAGTAAAAAATGCATAAAATAATTATAGAACCTACCGCAAATCCAAATGTTATTAAATTTGTGGCAGATTACACCTTAATTCCAGGTTCACTAGAGCTAGATAGAAGTTCGGATATTTCTGAAATTCCTTTGGCTCAGGAACTTTTTAATTATCCTTTTGTTGCTAAAATTTTCATATCTGCAAATTTTGTGGCAGTTGCCAAAGAAGAACATGTAGAATGGGAACACATAGCTACTAGTCTAAAAAACGTAATTGAAGACGAACTTTTGGCAAATCCTAGAATTTATAGACAAAAGCCACAACAGAGATACGAAATTTTCGCAGAAATGACACCGAATCCGGCGGTGATGAAATTTGGTGGAAACAGACTTTTATTAGATGGTTTTGTGGAAGTTAAATCTAAAGAAGATGCAGATGAAGTACCTTTAGCAAAAGCGCTTTATGATGAATTCAAATTTGTGAAAGAAGTTTTTGTTTCAGAAAATTTTGTTGCTATAACTAAAGATGATTCGGTACAATGGCACGAAGTGATGGTGCCTGTAAGAAACGTGGTGTCTGAATTTTTACAAACCGGAAATGCCATCACCAATAAAGCTCCACAAAAACACGAAAATCCTGTAGAGCAAATCATCAACAGAGAATATACTGATGATGAACAAAAAATTTCGGATATTTTAACAGAATACATCTCACCAGCTGTAGAAAATGATGGCGGAAAAATTTCGCTTTTAGAATATGACGCCGAAAATAAAACTGCAAAAATGCTCTTGCAAGGAGCTTGCAGCGGTTGCCCAAGTTCTACCGCAACTTTAAAAGGAGGAATAGAACAGGTTCTAAGAAATTTCTTGCCAGATTTGGTAGAAAAAGTAGAAGCTGTAAACGGATAAAATGTGATGCGAGATTCGAGATACGAGTTTCGCTATGAAAAATTAGAAATTTTGGAAATTTTGGAAAACAATATAACTCAGAACTCGAAAATCGAAACTCAGAACCCCAAAAAAGGAATCCTTCTCGTAAATCTAGGTTCGCCAAAATCTACAAAAGTAGAAGATGTAAAAGAATATCTTGATGAATTCTTGATGGATGAACGTGTGATAGATTATCGATGGTTTTTTAGAGCGTTATTAGTTCGTGGAATTATCTTAAAAACCAGACCAAAAAAATCTGCAGCGGCATACAAAACAGTTTGGACTGAAGAAGGTTCTCCGCTCGTTGTCATCACCAAACAAATTCAAAAAAAATTACAAAAGTTGGTAGATATTCCTGTAGAAATCGGGATGAGATATGCTGAACCAAGCATAGAAACTGGTATCAGAAATTTGGTAGAAAAAGGAGTGGAAGAAATTGTACTTTTCCCGCTTTATCCTCAATATGCAATGAGTACAACGGAAACGGTTGTAGAAAAAGCAAAGGAGGTTCAGGCGAAACTTTTTCCGAATGTTAAAATTAATTATGTAAAACCTTTTTACAACAGAGATATTTACATCAATTGTTTGGCAGAAAGCATCAAAGAAAAATTGCCAGAAAATTTTGATTTGCTTCAGTTTTCGTATCACGGTGTTCCTGAGAGACATATCTACAAAACAGATCCTACAAAAACTTGTAAAATTGGCGATTGTTGTTTCAAAGAAGATCATCCTTCACATCAATATTGTTACAGACATCAATGTTTGAAAACTACAGAATTGGTAAGACAACAATTAGGTTTAGAAGATAGTCAAGTGAAATCTACCTTCCAATCTAGATTAGGGAAAGACAAATGGATAGAGCCTTATACTGATGAAACACTAGAAAATCTACCAAAAAATGGTGTGAAAAATTTAGCTATTGTTTGTCCAGCATTTGTGAGTGATTGTCTAGAAACTTTAGAAGAAATTTCGGTAGAAGGAAAAGAGGAATTTTTACACGCTGGCGGAGAAAAATTTAATTACATCCCTTGTCTTAATGATGAAGACCGATGGATAGAAGTCGTAAAACAACTTTGCGAAGAAGAATTTTCTTAAAATTAAATAACCTTGTCTAATCTAGACAAGGTTATTTTTTTTAACTCTATCTCACAACTCTCCTTGTCTCGCCGTAACCTACCAAACCATCATAATTTCTACCAAAATCTGTGTAATACAAAAAGGCTTGATATAAATTTTCGGTTTGCCAGAAACTACCATTTATTTCTCCAAAATCGAGATTTCCTGATGAATCTTGAGTAGCCAAAATATAATTGTAAAACCCTTGTTTTAGGTAGATTTTAGCTACATATTTTTTAGATTGTTCATCATAATTCATTCTACTTTCTTCTGAAGGAGTATAATCATTAAATGCTCCTAAGACATATAATTCTTTATCTATTTTATCTGAGTCTAAGGTAAAATAAACCCAAGAATAATCTGCTTCTGTGTCAGCATTACGCTCTATCCCCATATCATTTCTTCTGAAATAAAAAGCCCCATTAACGTCTGGTTGATATTGATAATTAAGCGGATACGCCCAAACCGGATGCAAATAAGTCTGATTACCATCGTCTGTATTTTCTACCGCAGCTACCATATCAAAAGCTTGATTGATGATTTTATTATCAAAATAATAAAACTCATTATTCCCCGGAAAAACTAAATCTAACTGTTGGAAAAGCAGTTTATTTCCCATCATAGAATTGGGTTTTACATTAAAAACACCCATATTAAAATTATTATTCTGAATTACATTAAGGCTTATAGAACCGATATTAGAAGATAGATTAGCTTGATTAGAAGTAGCGGCTACTTCTACCCTTTGGTTAAGGTTCGGCTTTTTAACATCATCAAATCTAGAAACATTGATGGCTACATTTACCCCATCTTCTACGATACAAAATTTTTTTTTAAATAGCGGTTTAGAAGCAGAATCTAAATACACAATCAATTCATAATTTCCAGAAATTTTCGGTTGCATTTTTTCATTTGGAAATTGAAGGGTATAATGCGTATATCTTTGTTTGGTATTGAATGAATATTGAAAATCTTGAATTAATCCATTGAGATTTCCTTTGGCAAATTCAGTAAAAAAAAGACCATCATCTTGCCAATTTCGATTGTAATGTTTTATGGTATATCTGTAAACCGTACTTCCATTGCTTAAATCATCAAAATTAAGAACCAACTGCTCTCCAAATTTTATGACAGGAGTTTCATCATTAGTTTGAGGATTAAAAAGCTGTACACTTCTAATTTTCTGCGCAGAAAACAGAAACGGAACCAACAAAAAAAGCAATCTTATATATTTCATCTTACGAAGATAACGAAAATCAAGCCAAAATATTGAAATTTAAAATTGTAAAAATGATTAAATTTGAAAATTAAATCTCAATAAAGCTCATCATCAAAATTTCTAAAACATGCTCAATATTCAAGTTTTTTCCTTCAATCCTTTTTCAGAAAACACCTATCTAATTTTTAATGAAAATAAGAAAGGTTACCTAATAGATCCCGGAAATTGGAACGAAACGGAAACAGAAGTTCTAGAAAATTTCATCAAAGAAAATAAAATAATAATTCAAAACATTCTGCTTACACACGCACATATAGACCACGTTTTAGGCTTACAGTGGGCTTTTGATACTTATGAAGTAGCGGTTAAAATGCACCAAGAAGAAAAAGAAATACTTGATAGAAATCCAATGTCTGCTAGAAATTATGGTTTTGATTTTAAACCATTTGAAGGAGAAATAGAATATTTAAAAGAAGGAGATTCGGTGTTTTTAGATGAAGACGAATTGAAAGTTCTTTTTGTACCTGGGCATTCACCAGGAAGTATCGCTTTTTACAATAAATCACAAAATTTTGTGATTTCGGGCGATGCCCTCTTCCAAGGAAGCATTGGCAGAACAGATTTGTACAGAGGAAATCACACGCAATTGTTAGAAAGCATCAGAACTCAACTTTTTACTTTGCCAGAAGAAACCCAAGTGTATAGCGGACACGGAAATGCTACCCAAATTGGTTTCGAAAAAAAGCATAATCCATTTTTCTAAAAAACATAAAAAAAGAGCCATTTTTTGGCTCTTTTGTATTTAAAATGAAAAAAAATTACTCTTTCCATTTGATGTTACATCCCATACTTGGTTTTTGTAAGTCTTCTTGCGGATTTCCTGAAAGTAAATTTTCAAATGCAATAATTAAATCTTCTCCTGTAATTTCTTTTTGATTTCCTGGTCTAGAATCATCCATTTGACCTCTGTAAACCAAGTCTAATTTATCATCAAAGAAATAAAAATCTGGCGTACAAGCTGCATCATAAGCTTTGGCAACCGCTTGACTTTCATCATATAAATAAGGAAATTCAAAATTTCTTTCGATTTGAAATTCAATCATTTTTTCTGGTGAATCTGCAGGATATTTTTCTACATTATTAGAATTAATCGCGATAAATTCTATCCCTTGATTATTGTAATCTTCGTAAAGTTCTGTCAACTTATCAATTACGTGCAATACAAAAGGACAGTGGTTGCACATAAAAATCACCAAAGTTCCTTTTTCTCCTTTTAATTCTTCAAGAGATTGAATTTCGCTGCTGTTTGATGGATTGGGAAGTTCAAAATAAGGAGCTCTAGTTCCTAGTTCTAGCATATTAGAAGGTGTATTTGCCATAATTATAGTTGATAATTAATAGTTGATAATTGATTACTGCAAAAGTACGAAATTTAAAAACTACATTTGTCTTTAAAATTTTTAAAATTTTATTAAAGTAAAACCCAACTTCAATCGTCTTACAAAATATGGAGACGATAACTACAGCTTCTATGAGTGACGAAAGACACTTTTCTATCACCGAAACAGTTCAACAATTTGGTAAAAAATTGTTCGGTTTTGTGCGTGGAAAAGTAAAAACCACAGAAGAAGCTGAAGACATTCTACAGGATGTTTGGTATCAGTTTAGCAGATTGAGTAATCTAGACGAACTAGAAAACGTAAGCGCTTGGCTCTACAGAGTAGCACAAAACAGAGTAACAGACAATTACAGAAAAAAGAAAACAGACAATCTAGAAGATTACACGTATGAAAATGACGAAAACGAAATTTCATTCAAAGAAATCCTTCTTTTAGACGAAAATGCAAGTCCAGAATTGGCACTTTTTAAAGAAGAATTTTGGAATGAACTGATGCAAGCGCTAGACGAACTACCAGAAAATCAAAGAGAAGTTTTCTTGCTAAATGAAATCGAGGATTTTACGCTTCAGGAAATTGCAGATCAAAAAGGCGAAAACCTAAAAACTATTATCAGCAGAAAAGGTTATGCGGTAAAACACCTTAGAAAAAGACTCCAACATTTGTATAACGAATTAAATTTTTAATCAATATGAACACACAACATAAAAAAGGAAAATTTCTGATAGCGCTTCTTTTTATAGCTTCTCTATTTCTATTGCCTTATGTAGTAATGCTGCTTTGGAACGGCATTTTGCCCGAAGTAATTGGGGTAAAAACCATTACCTATTGGCAAGCTGTAGGAATTTTCATCTTGAGTAAATTACTTTTCGGTGGTTTCAAAGGCGGCGGAAAACACCACAAGATGAAAGAACATTTTAGAAATTGTTGCCAAAACAACGAACATCACGAATCTATTAAAGAAGAACTAAGAGATAAATTTATGAATATGAGTGATGAAGAAAGAGAAAATTTCAAACAAAAATGGAAAGACAGATTCCGAGGAAGATGTTAAAATAAATAAGGTTAATGAAAACGGACGATTGTCCGTTTTTTTATTTTCTGTCGCTCCTACGGAGCTCATTTTTCAATTCTACAAAAAAAAATAAAATTTTTACGAATTTATTAAAGTAAAAATACTGAATATTCGTCTTATTAAACGTAAGAGGTTTGAGAAAAAAATCACAAAACAATTAAAGTAAAAACACCTCTCAATCGTCTTACTATAAAAAGAAACATCAACTTATAACATTTTAAAATTATGAAAAATTTTTGGAAAGTAGCACTTGCTGCTTTAGCCGTAGTAGGCATTGCAAAATTAGCAAAAGAACATTGTGAAAAAGATGGAAAATGCAAAAACTTCAAACAAAAAAGATTGTCTTTTCTAGATAAAGTAAGAAATATGAGCGATGAAGAATTCTCAAAATTCAAAGATGATTTCCAGAACGGAAATTTCAGAAAACATTGGAAACAACACGTACCAGAATCCAATTCATAATATCATATAACATTCAACAACTAATCACAAGAAAGCACCGAAATTTTGGTGCTTTTTTTTATTCTTTTCTCGCTGCAGATTAAAGCTAAATTTGCGAAAGAATAACTCCCAAATCTTCCTCAGAATAATTGTAATCTAACCAAGTTACGTTTTCTACTTTTCTGTTCCAAGTTTCTTGGCGTTTGGCGTATCTGCGAGAATTTTTTTTGATTTCTTCTACAGCAAAATCAAAATCCCAAGTTCCGTCTAAATATTTAAAAATTTCGGTGTAACCTACGGTCTGAAGTGGTACTAAATCTTTGTACTGAACTAGAGTTTTCACTTCTTCGAGCAATCCATTTTCTAGCATTTTATCTACACGCTGGTTTATTCTCTCGTACATTATTTCTCTAGGTGCTCTAATTCCTATTCTGTGTAATTTAAAATTGCGTTTTTCGGTTGGAATTGCAGTTAATTCTGAGAATTTTTTGCCCGTTTGCCAGATAACGTCTATTGCTCTTAGTAATCTTCTAGGATTTTCTTTGTGAACGATGTTGTAATATTCTTCGTCTAAACTTTTGAGAATTTCTTGTAATTTTTCTAAGCCTTCTTCTTTCCAGATTTTTTCTAATTTTTGTTGATTTTCTGCATTAGCAGTTGGTAAATCATTGAGTCCTTCTGCTACTGCTTTTTCGTACATCATGCTGCCTCCAACCAAAACTACGGTGCTTTTTTCTGCAAAAATTTCTTCTATTTTTCGCAAAGCATCTGTTTCGTACTGACCAATGGAATAATAATCTGTAACGGAAAGATTGCCTACAAAATGATGTTTTACGGCTGCTAATTCTTCGAGAGTTGGCATAGCTGTGCCTATCTTCATTTCTTTGAAAAATTGTCTAGAATCACTAGAAATAATTTCTGTATCGAAATGTTTTGCAATTTCGATGGCGAGTTTTGTTTTGCCAATTCCTGTAGAACCGATGATGGAAATGAGAGTTTTCAAATTATTGTTGGGTGCTTGATGTTAGATGTTTGATGTTATTAATTGATACTTTTTATTTTTAAAAGTTAATTTTTTTTGAATTCTAAATAGAAACTTTCTGCATCTAGCATCTAACATCCTACAATTTTCTAAACGCAAAAATAGTGGAAATTTCTAAATAAAACTGAAACGTAGATTCGCACCGACGGAAGTGGAGCTCTCCCGAAAAATTCATTTTTTCGGGAAGCGGGAACTGCAGGCGGACTGAAAGTGAAAAGAAGCTAAAATGTGGTGCGCCAAATAAAAAATAAAATCGCTTCAACAAATAAATGATTGAAGCGATTTATATAAAAAACACAAATGAAATTCTATTCTATAACTTCTGCATCTACGATATTATTGTCTTTGTTGAAAGATTTTTTTTGATTTTCCCATTCTGTAAAACGATTTACTTCTTTTAAAAGAATAGGCATTACAAGAGCTAAAACAGCTAAATCATCTAAAATAATACCTGGCAAAATATCTAGTGGTGAAATAATGTATATAAATGCAATAAATGGTATGATTACGTTTTTCAAATCCATATGAAATTCGCCTTTTCTGTAGGCTTTAAACATTTTCAGAATTAAAGGAAATTTAGAAATTAACCCATCTTTTCTGAACGCTTGAAATAACAATAAAAATTTTTTCATTTTAAATTTTAATATTTTGTGGTTTGGTTATGGATTAATAATCAAATAGTTTGCCAAAGTATTATTTAAGCTTAAATAGATGACAATGTGGTCATTATTTAGAAAACGAATCCAAAAATTGATGTACAGAATCTGAGTTCCAATCGCTAGCGTATTCTTCTTTTTTAAGAATTCTGCCATTTTTATCGATAATATAAGTGGTAGGAAATGATTTTGGAAGCATTTTTTCGGCCATTGGGCTGATTGCTAAATAAACTGGTGTAGTATATTTATTTTCTGCCAAAAATTTCTTTACTGCAGCCTCTTGGTCTTTCATGGCAATAAGGACAAACTGAACTTTGTCTTTTTTTGCATCGTACAATTTCTGAATACTAGGATATTCTGCTCTGCAAGGCGGACACCAAGTTCCCCAAAAATTAAGAAAAACTACTTTATCTTTAAAATCTGCCAAATTAGCATCTGGAACATTCACGCCTTTTAACTGAAGGTTCAATTCTTCTGGTGTGAAAGTGACTTCGTTTTCTACTTTTTCTAATGTGGGTTTCATTAAGATTTGTCTTTGAACAAATTCTTTAAAACTCGGAATTAATAAAATTGCCAACAGAAAAGCTGTTAACAATAGAGTAAGCCAGTTTTTTTTAAGAAAATTCATTGATTTATTTTTCAAGATTTGTTGATATTTTTTTTGACACCCCGACTTCGCTTTGCGAAGCCACCCCTCTGAAATAGGGAAACCTTTATAATTATAATAGTTCTAACAATTCTGTGATTGCGTCTTTGCCACGGTTTTTGGCATAATACACTTGTAAATCGTTATAAAATTCTTCGCGAGGATACGTTTCAGGATTTTCTTTGAATTTCTTCAAGAGTTCGTTTCCGAATTGTGGTCTTGGTCCCCAAACATTTTTAACTTCAAAATTCTCATTTAAAATTAAAATTTTAGGAATAGATTGTGTTCCGTTGGTTAAGAATTGTTCAATTAAAGAAGTATCAGAATCTTTAAGGAAAATCTTGACTTCAATATCAGCTGCTTCAAAAAATTTGGTCACTGCAGGTACGGTAGCGCTAGCATCTCCGCACCAAGGTTCTGAAATGATAAGAATTTTTCCTTTGAAATTTTTAGATTTTAAAACATTGAGTTGTTCTTTGTCTATTTTAAAGGTTTTCAACGTTCGATTCATTCTCTGAAGCCCCAATTCATAATATTCATTATGGTCGTCTTCAGGATTTTGAACTGCAATTCTGCGTTCTGTTTCTTTTATGTACTCATCAAAAGTGATGGAGTTTTGGAAGTAGTTTTGCATTGTTTATTAATTTTTGATTAAAGAATCTTTCAAGAAAAGTAAAATTGTAAATATTGAATTCAAAAAAACTGAATAGATAAAAATCATTATAGTTTGAACTATATAAAATATAAATTCTTCTCCTCCAAAAAACATGGATATCATTCTACTAAATCCATAAGATGGCATTGAAAAAAATAGTAATGTTAATTCACATCTCGGATTTCCACTTTCTCCACAAACTAAAGTTGAAATTTTTAATTCAATATCTAAATTATCAAAACTACTTATATAGGTTCCAAATCCTATATACAATAATGATAAGAATAAAGAAATTAATACTATTTTATCTTTAATTTTCAAAATTTTATACTTTTCTAATTTGATTCATCAAAAACAAGTCCGCGAGAACAAAAGCTGCCAAATTTTCCACCACAGGAACAGCTCTTGGCAAAACGCAAGGGTCGTGTCTTCCCTTTCCTTCTACAATAATTGGATTTCCGTTTTTATCAAAACTTTCTTGAGGTCTTAAAAGTGTCGCAATCGGTTTAAAAGCTACTCTGAAATAAATATCCATTCCGTTTGAAATCCCACCTTGAATTCCGCCAGAAAGATTGGTTTTCGTAGTGAAATCTTCGTTGAAAAGATCGTTATGCTCTTTGCCTGTCATTTTTGCGCCACAAAATCCGCTTCCATATTCAAAACCTTTTGCAGCGTTAATATTCATCATTGCTTTCCCTAATTCTGCTTGCAATTTTAAGAAAATAGGTTCGCCAATTCCTACTGGTAAATTTTTGATGACACAAGTGATAGTGCCGCCAATGGTGTTTCCTTCTTTTTTGATTTCTTTGATTTTGGCAATCATTTTTTCGGCAGTTTCTGCATCTGGACAACGCACATCGTTATCATCAATTTTAGAAAAATCTAAATCTTGGTAAGGTTTTTCGCAGAAAATTTCTCCTACCGAAGAAACATACGCAGAAATTTCTACATTTTTCGGCAAAATATGTTTCGCCAAAGCTCCTGCTGCTACCCAATTGATGGTTTCGCGAGCTGATGATTTTCCGCCACCTCTGTGGTCACGGATTCCAAATTTTTGGTCGTAGGTAAAATCTGCGTGAGAAGGTCTGTAATTATTTTTTATATGGTCGTAATCTTTAGATTTTTGGTTCTCATTGTAAATCACAAAACCAATAGGTGTACCTGTAGATTTCCCTTCGAAAGTTCCCGAAAGAAATTGTACCGTATCACTCTCTTTTCGTTGAGTTACGATGGCAGATTGCCCTGGTTTTCTGCGGTCTAACTGATGCTGAATTTCTTCAAAATTAATTTCAATTCCTGCGGGGAAATTGGTAATAATTCCGCCATATGCAATTCCGTGACTTTCGCCAAAGGTAGAAAGCGTGAGAAAATTTCCTAAATTATTCATAAAAGCAAAGTTAATGAAAAGGTTCGAGTTATAAATTGGTTTAACTTTTAAATCTTGTATTTTAAATATCACAAAGAGCACAAAATATTACACAAAGTTCACAAACATTTTACACAAAGACGCTTCGCTTCATAAAGTTTTACGTCACATATTGTTTATTTCTGTGAACTTTGTGATTTTCTTTGAGAACTTTGTGATAGAGAATTTATAATGGTTTTCAATTTTACTTTTTCTTCCTCAGAAAGTTTTTTCCAAATGAAGCCATCTTTTAGATTGTCTGATTTTTTTTGAGGAAAAATACCTACTTCAAAATATTTTTTTACGGAATCCGGAGAAAGCGCTGGTTGAGGTGTATCAAAACATAAATCATAATTCGGAACATTGAATTCTAAATTCCCGATTTTGAAGGTTTGGTAAGAATTTAAAGCAAAATAAGCAGGTTTAAAAAACTGATTTTTAGTAAAACCTTCCATAAAATAACCTAGTTTAAAAGTAGGAATTTGGGATTGTAAAATTTTAGGAAAACTCATCAAAAATAAAATAAGAAAAGCTCCTAAACTGAAACTCAACAATGATAATTTTTCTTTAATTTTTGAATGAAAAACCAAAACAAAAATCACAAAAAAGACATCAAGAAAAAACCTGTATTGTGCTGAAAAAAAGAGAACTAAAATACTTTTTAACACGATAGAAATGAATAAAATAGTAGTTAATTTATCTTTCTTTTTAAAAGCGAAAATTCCGAAAAAAATCAGAGACAAAATAAATGCAAAATGGATGTATTTTTTGTAAGAATGCAACGTAAACCAATTGTAAATGTAATCCCAAGTTTTAAATTTTTGAATTTCTGAGACAGAATATTGCAAATCATAGGTTTTGGTGATGGCAACTTCCGAAGAATATTGTAGAATTTCTGAATTGGGCAACCAAGAAACTCCAAAATCACCAACCTGAACTGGAAAAAATGGATAACCAAATAACCAAATATTTTTAAAAATGTAAATCAACCCCACTAAAACACCGAGCCAAAGAAATTTAAGATTTTCTTTTTTGAAAAAATACAGAAAAACAAAAATTGGCATCCAAATCATCGTAGGTTTTATCGTGAAAACAAACACCGAAAAGGCAAAAAGCAATTTGAGATTTGTATTTCCTTTGATAACTTCATTTAAAACAATTAGAGACAATGCAATAGCTGGCAAATCTGGACTTGGAGATTGAATAAAAAGTAAAAAAATGGGCGAAATAAAGAGTAAGCTCCACGCTTTTTTTTCAAAAATATAAATAAAAAATGCAATGAGAAAAACCACATTAATTCGTAAAAAAGCATCAGAAAAATGCGAAAAACCTGCTTGAAAAATATGCCAAACCGACATTTGAGCATAAATTAAATTGAGATTTGCCAATCCTTTGCTCAACCCAAATTCTGAAAGCCAATTGACACTTGGAACGTAATAACCAAAATGGTCTAAAATAAAAGGATAGTAACTTCCTGAAATTATGATAATTAAAGTCAAAAAAGATAGTTTCAGAATTTCAGTTTTAGAAAATTTTAGAAAATCTTTGTACGTTTTAAAATAGAAAAACGCCAGAAATCCAATAGTTAAACTCACGGCTTCTACCCAAATATTCAATGGAATAAAAAACGCCAATATTTGCCAAATCATAGCCAAGAAAAACATTCCAGAAAATAATTTTGCAGAAATTCCTTGCCAGATTTTGCCGAAAAATTTGTGAAAAATTTCGCCAAAACCTATTAATACAGGAAAAATAATAACAATAGCTAGTAGAATAAATAACATTAGGATAAAGATAAATAAAAAATCCTGAAATAATGAAATTTCAGGATTTATGAGGTGCCTAGCGGATTCGAACCGCTGTAGATGGTGTTGCAGACCACTGCCTAGCCGCTCGGCCAAAGCACCATTTGTTTCGGATTGCAAATATAGGGATTTTTTAGATTTTTAAAAAATTTAAAACTAATTTTTTAAAATTTCTTCTTCAAAACAATACTTACACCATCCATTTCTCCTTGCATTGGAGGTTTTGTTTTCGTGATTTTCAGTTTAATTGATGTAATTTCAGGAAACTTTATCGCTACTTTTTCAATAATTCTACCGGCAACGTGTTCTAACAATTCCGAAGGAATTTTCATTTCTTGTTGAATGATATCATTAATTTCAGCGTAATTGATGGTGTCTTTTAAATCATCTGTTTCAGCAGCTTTCCAAACGTCTGCTTTAATGGTAAGATTTAAAATATAATACGTTCCCAGAATTTTTTCTTCGGGTAAAACACCATGAAAAGCGTGAATTTTCAGGTTTTCTAGTTTGATTTTTGAGGACATTTAAATAAATTTTCTAATACAAATCAATTCTACAAAATTAATAAAAAAACAGACGAAAAAGATGAGTTAGAATCTTTATTTCCCCAACAAAAACCCTTTCAATTCTTCATATTGAGGATTAATTTCTGTGGTGAATTTCTCTTGTTTCATTAATTCTTCTAAAGATTTCGGGATTTCTACCGATTTTCCCGTTGCCTTTTCTACAGAATCTGGAAATTTTACAGGATGTGCCGTTTCTAAGAAAAATCCTTTCCCTCCGTTTTCTGCCAAATATTTTTCTAAAGCTACAAAAGCTACTGCACCGTGAGGATCTAGAACGTAACCATAATCTTTTTCTACTCTTTCGATGGTTTTAAGCGTTTCCTCATCATCAATCGTGTAACCAGAAAGTTTGCTTTTAACTTGATTAAATTCTTTGTCAAATAATTCTAAAATTCTTACAAAATTACTAGGATCACCAACATCCATCGCGTTTGAAATGGTAGCAACGGTTTCTTTGGGTTGAAGAATTTCTGTTCTGAGATATTCCGGAACCACATCATTTACATTACACGCCGCAATAAAATGTTCCACAGGTAAACCACGATGATGCGCCAAAATTCCTGCACAAATATTCCCGAAATTACCACTCGGAACACAGATTACAGGATTTTCAGTATTCACTTTCAACCATTGTTTCAAAGCTAAAACGTAATAAATTTGTTGAGGCAACCAACGGGCAACATTAATAGAATTTGCCGAAGTCAAAAGTAATTTTTCATTTAAACTTTCATCAGAAAACGCTTGTTTTACCAAAGCCTGACAATCATCAAAACTACCATTCACTTCTAAAGCGTGAATATTTTTTCCAAGTGCTGTCAATTGTTTTTCCTGAACTGGACTTACTCTATTTTTTGGATATAAAATCACGACTTCTATTCCTTCCACATCATAAAAACCATTGGCAACTGCACCACCAGTATCACCAGAAGTGGCTACCAAAACCGTTACTTTTCTGGTTTCATTTTTCAGAAAATAACCCAAACAACGGCTCATAAATCTTGCACCAACATCTTTAAAAGCTAAAGTCGGCCCGTGAAAAAGTTCTAAAACCGAAATGTTTTCTGTCACTTTTTTTAAAGGAATTTCAAAAGCGATGGTTTCGGCAACTATTTTTCTAAGTTCAGCTTCTGGAATTTCGTCTCCCGCGAAATCCTTCATTACTTGATACGCAATTTCCTCGTCTGAAAGTTGAGTTAAATTTTGCAAAAATTCATTACTAAATTTTGAAATATCTTCTGGAAAAAACAAACCTTTCTCTTTCCCTTGTCCTTTTATCGTAGCTTCTTTGAAATTAAGCTGCTCTTCTTTATGTTTTAAATTGTAAAAATTCATTATTATCTTTTTTTTCATTATTATTAGAATAAATTCTAATTTTAAAATATCGCTCGTCGCTACGCGACTTCTATCAAACAAATCATCAACTTTCAACCAATTTTATTCCTTGATCATTAATTTTAGAAACGTAAACATAGTTTTCAATACCGATTTCGTTGTAGATTTTTTGCATATTTTCAGCTACTTTATCTGCGATTTCTTTGGTTTCGCTCAACATAAAAATCGAAGGCCCAGAACCCGAAATTCCTCCACCTAATGCACCAAGTACTAAACTTTGCTTTTTTACCTCATCAAATTTAGGAATCAAAATACTGCGAATAGGTTCTACCAAAACGTCTTCTAAACTCCTAGAAATTAATTGATTATCATTTTTTAAAATTCCTGCTACCAAACCTGCTACATTTCCCCATTGTTTCACAGCATCTTTCATTTGGATATTTTTTTTGAGAATTTGTCTTGCATCAGACGTTTTCACCTCAACTTGAGGATGCACCGCCGAAACATACAAATCTGGCGAAGAAAGCGGAATGATATCCATAGGTTCTGATGACTTTACCAAGGTGATTCCACCGAAAAGGCAAGGCGCAATGTTGTCTGCGTGTCTAGAACCAGAAGCCAATTCTTCGCCAAACATCGCAAAATGCACCAACTCTTCCTTAGAAAAAATATTTCCCAACAATTCATTTGCACCGAAAGCTGCTCCTGCTGCACTTGCTGCACTAGAACCTAAACCGCTTCCTGGTTTTATTTTTTTGTTGATGGTGACTTCAAAACCGATGTTTTGATTTTCTAATTTTTCTAAAATTTTGAGCAAAACCACTCCTGCTACATTTTTTTCAGGTTCGGTTGGCAAATGGAAATCATCTTCGTGGTGAATGATGATTTTTCTTTCGTCCAACAATTTGAATTCCATTTCATCAAACGGTTCATTGAGTGCCATTCCGAGAATATCAAACCCGCAAACCAGATTGGCAACCGTTCCCGGAACTTGTAATTTTATATTTTTCATTTCTTTTAAACGCAAATTGCGCTAAGATTTTTTATTTTTTGAAAATAATTTTAAGCTCGCAAAGATTCACCTCAAGATGAATTTTCAATCTTAAAAATTTTTGTTGTAATTTTCTCGCAGATAAAGCTGATTTTGCAGATTTAGAATAATTAATCTGAAAAATTGACACAATCTGTGAGTATTTCAATTTAAACTGAACGCACAATATCTGCAAAAACTCCACTTGCAGTAACTTCCGCTCCTGCTCCTGCTCCTTTTACCACTAATGGTTGTTCAGAATATCTTAATGTTTTAAAAATCACAATATTATCTTTCCCGTATAAGTGATACAAATCGCTTTCTGGCGAGATTTTTTGCAATCCCACTTTCGCTTTTCCATCTTTGAAATCAGCAACGTATTTCAAAATTTTACCTTCTGCTTTTGCTTCTTCTAATAATTTTCTGAAATGCTCTTCGTATTCCGTCATTGACTGATAGAAATCTTCCACGCTTCCTTCCATACATTTTGCAGGTAAAAATGCTTCATTTTCTATTTCATCAAATTGTAATTGATAACCAGCTTCTCTCGCTAAAATCAAAATTTTTCTGGCAACGTCTGTTCCTGCCAAATCTAATCTAGGATCTGGTTCTGTAAAACCTTCTTTCTGAGCCTGTCTTACCACTTCAGAGAATGTTTTGCTTCCGTCATAATTATTGAAAACAAAGTTCAAAGTTCCACTTAAAACCGCTTGAATCGAAGTAATTTTATCACCACTTCTAATCAAATCATTAATCGTCCCGATGATTGGCAAACCTGCACCAACATTGGTTTCAAAGAAAAATTTACTGCTGTGATTTTTGGCTAAATTTTTCAATTTTTTATAATTTTCAAAGTCTGAAGCTGCTGCAATCTTGTTACACGCCACCACACTCACACTTTTTTTCAATAAATCTTCATAAATATCCACCACTTTTGCATTAGCAGTAACATCTACAAATACAGAATTTCTAAGATTTCTATTGATAATTTCTTCTGCAAATTTATGCGGAGTAGAAGGTTCGCCATTGTGTAAAGCGTCTTTAAATTCCTCTTCTTGAATGCCTTGATCATTGAAAACCATTTTGGTACTGTTCGTTAAACCTGCAACTCTAAGATTCATTATAAGATTTTCGTTCAAATATTTATTTTGAGAATAAATTTGTTGGATGAGTTTAGAACCTACATTTCCGACGCCACAAATATAAAGATGAACTTGCTTAATTTCAGATTCAAAAAACTCTTCGTGAAGTACATTTACCGCTTTTTTTACATCTTTATCAGAAATTACCACACTGATATTTTTCTCTGAAGAACCTTGTGCAATCGCTCTTACATTCACACCGTTATTTCCTAAACCGCCAAAAAGTTTAGCACTTACACCACTTCTGCTCTTCATATTTTCTCCAACCAAAGCGATGATTGCCAAAGATTTTTCCACTTTAACTGGATCAATTTTGTGTAATTTTAAATCATCTTCGAAAGCGTAATTCAATGCTTTTTCTGCTTTTTCAACATCACTTTCGTTGATTGCTACCGTGATAGAATGTTCTGAAGAACTCTGAGTAATTAAAATAACATTAATTTTTTCTTGGCTCAAACATTGAAATAATTTCGCAGAAACACCAGGAATGCCAATCATTCCGCTACCTTCTAAAGTAAGTAGTGCCACTTTGCTTAGATTTGAAATTCCAACTGCTACGTTGTTGTCATTTTCAGTTTTTGTATGAGAAATTAGCGTTCCAAAATCATCGGCTGCAAAAGTATTTTTAATCCACAAATCAATGTTTTTATCCATAACAGGCTGAATTGTAGGCGGATAAATCACTTTCGCACCAAAATGCGACAATTCCATCGCTTCTTGGTAAGAAATTTTGTGAATAATTTTGGCATTAGAAACCAACCTAGGATCTGCTGTCATCATTCCTGAAACATCAGTCCAAATTTGTAATTCTTGAGCTTTCACCGATGCTGCAATAATAGAAGCCGTGAAATCTGAACCACCACGTCCTAAAGTGGTGACATTACCATCAACATCCGAAGCAATAAAGCCTGGAGCAAGCGTAATTTGTTGTTTGTTTTCCTTAAAATATGTTTGAAGTGTTGCATTGGTTAGTTCAAAATTTACCTTTGCATCTGTAAAATTGCTATTGGTTTTGATGTAATTTCTAGAATCTAACCAAACGCAATCTAAACCATTAGATTTCAACTTAGCAGCGATAATATTTGAAGATAAAAATTCTCCGTAAGCTGTAATTTTATCTTTAATTCTTGGCGTAAATTCGCCTAAAACGTAAATTCCGTTGCAGATATCTTCGATATCATTGAAATTCTTTTTCACGAAGCTCAACCAAGAACTTTGTTCTGTGATTGGCAATAAATTTTTTACAAATTCTAAGTGTTTTTCTTCAAGAGCTTTAATAGTTTCAGAATAATTCTCGTTTTTGGCAGAAGCAGATTCTGCGGCAGAAATTAAACCATCGGTAACGCTAGACAATGCGGAAACTACCACTACTACTCTATTTTCTGACGATTCTTTTTTAACTATTTTTTCTATTAAAAGTATGTTTTGGGCTTTTGCCACAGAAGTTCCTCCAAATTTTAGGACTTTCATAATTTATTTTTTTAAGGAAATATTAAATAACTGAATTTTTCTCGCTCTTAACCCAAGAGCAACATCGCGAATGTTGATATGTAATAATGAACCCCAATTACGGGGTAATAATTGTAGTTGTAGTAATTGTATAAATAATGCAAGAAGATGCTCCTGAAAAATTGATTTCAGAAGTTAGAAAAACAGGTATGTTTTGTGAGTAATTCATCTTTTACAAGACAAATGTATGAATTTATTTTAAAAACGAAAATTTTTTTACGAAAAATCGTGTTAATTAATTGTAAACAATTGAAAAAATGTAATTTTCAACAAAAAAAACGTTCAGAAAATCTCTGAACGCCCTATTATTTTAATTTTATAATTATTTGATTGTTTTGCTCAATTCTAACATTGCTTCAATTGGTTTCAATGCTTTTACACGAAGTTCTTCCTCCATTGTGATTTCTGGAAGTTCGTATTTCATGCACAAATACAACTTTTCTAAAGTATTTCTTTTCATAAAGAAACATTCTGAACAATTGCAACTTTCGTCATACACCAAAGCCGGAATGAGTTCTTTTTCTGGAGCACGTTTTTTCATTTCGTGGAGAATTCCTTCTTCTGTAGCTACGATAAATTTCTGACAATCATCATTTTCTACATAATTTAAAAGAGCAGATGTAGAGCCAATAAAATGCGCCAAATCTAAAACCGCAGTTTCAGATTCTGGATGTGCGATGAGTTTAGCATCAGGATTTTCTGCCATTTGTTTGGCAATTCTTTCCATAGAAAAAGCTTCGTGAACGATGCAGCTTCCGTTCCATAAAATCATATTTCTGCCCGTTTTTTTCTCTAAATATTTTCCCAAATTTTTATCTGGTGCGAAAATTATTGGTTTATCTTTTGGCAATGCATTGATAATGGTTTCTGCATTAGAACTGGTAACGATGATGTCTGATTCTGCCTTGGTTTCTGCATTACAATTGATGTAAGTTGCGATAAGAGCATTAGGATGTTTTTCACGCATCTCTCGTAAACCTTCACCACTACAACCATCTGCTAAACTACAACCCGCCAATAAATCTGGTAAAACCACTTTTTTAGTTGGGTTCAAAATTTTTGCCGCTTCTGCCATAAAATGAACACCGCAAAACGCAATCATATCTGCATCGGTATCTTTTGCCGCTCTAGCTAATTGAAGAGAATCTCCGAGATAATCTGCAATATCTTGAATTTCGCCTGGCTGATAATAATGCGCCAAAATCACCGCATTTTTTTCTTTTTTAAGCTCTAAAATGGCTTTCACCAATTCTTCACCTTGAGGAATTTGGAATTCTTTTAAATCTAAAAATCCTTTTACAGGCATATTTGAAATGGCAGTGTCTAATGTATGTTTCATTTGTTTATTTTGTTTGATGTTGTTTGAATTGTTTGATGTTGTTTGATTAAGAATTAATTCTCAATAAATTTCTCTACCAAACGTTCGATTTCTTTTTTGGAAGTTTTTAAATCGTCATTGATTACAATTTCATCAAATTCTTCTGCGTAAGACATTTCGTGTTTGGCTTTGGCAACTCTGGTTTTGATGGTTTCTAAATCATCTGTAGCTCTAGATATCAATCTTCGTTCCAATTCATCAATAGAAGGTGGCGCAATGAAAATAGACAATGCTTTTTCACCAAATTTTTTCTTCAAATTTACTCCACCCACTACATCTACATCAAAAATTACGACTTTTCCTTCGCTCCAAGTTCTTTCTACTTCTGATTTTAAAGTTCCGTAGAATTTATCAGTATAAACTTCCTCAAATTCTACAAAAGCGTCTTCTGAAATCAGTTTTTTAAATTCTTCTACCGAAAGGAAAAAATAATCTTTTCCGTGAATTTCTTCGCCTCTCAAAGCTCTAGTGGTTGCTGAAACAGAAAATTGCAATTGCGGAAAAATCTGTAAACAGTGTTTTACTAAAGTGGTTTTTCCACTTCCTGAAGGCGCTGAAAATATGATAACTTTGTTATTCATAAATGATAAGTGATGAGTGATGAATGATGCCATTTTTGAAAATCAATATAATTTGAAAGTAAATTTTATATCAATTATCATTTATCATTCATCAATTATAATACATTAAGCGTTTGTTCTTTTATTTTTTCTAAATCGTCTTTCATCATCACTACCAATTTTTGGATTTCGTGATGATTGGCTTTTGAACCCAAAGTATTGATTTCCCTGCCAATTTCTTGCGAAATAAAACCTAGTTTTTTACCGTTCAACTCTTCATTTTTCATTACTTCATTATAGTATTTCAAGTGTTGCGCTAGCCTTACTTTTTCTTCGGAAATATCTAATTTTTCGGTGTAGTAAGCCATTTCTTGATAAAATCTGGTTTCATCTACATTTTCGAATTCCTTCAAAGTATTTTGGTAACGCTCTTTCACCGCAATCATTCTTTCTTCTTCATAAGGAATGACTTTGGCTAGATTTTCTTCAATATTTTTAAGATTTTTAGAAAGTTCTTCGTGTAGATTAGCGCCTTCGGTTTTTCTGAAATCTACAAATTTTGCTACGGCTTCTTTTACCAAACTTAGCAGAAATTGCCATTCATCATCATTCAGTTCTGCTGGTTTTCCGTTGATGGCTTCTGGCATTCTGATGGCCATTTTCAGGTATTCCCATTCTTCGGCGTTGGGTGATATTTCTCTTAATTGATTGATATATGCTTTTACAATGTCTTGGTTGATTTTCACATCATTTACGTCTTCTATATTTTCGCAATTGATATAGCAATCTACTTTTCCTCTGAAAATGGTATCGTTTAAATATTTTCTTACTTCGAATTCTTTTTCTTTGTATCTAAGCGGAATTCTGATGTTTAAATCAAAAGATTTACTGTTGAGAGATTTTAGTTCTATCGTAATTTTTTTTCCTTCAAAAATCCCTTCGGCTCTCCCAAAGCCTGTCATTGATAAAATCATAAGTATATGTATCTACGTACAAATATAAGAAAAAGATGCGCTATCAAAAGAAAATCTAATCTCAAAGACGATTGTTGAAAAGTTAGAGACTTTAGCATTGTAAAATCCTTAAAAAAAATTGTAATTTTGCAATCTATGAAAAGATGGTATCTCTACCCTTTTTCCTTAATTTATCATTTTGTGACATCTGTTAGAAACAAAATGTACAATTGGGGAATTTTATCTTCTACGAAATTTAAAACTCCGATGATTGGCGTCGGAAATTTATCTGTTGGCGGAAGTGGAAAATCGCCAATGGTGATGTATTTGGCAGATTTATTGTCAAAAAATTTCAGAACAGGTGTTTTATCTAGAGGCTACGGAAGAAAAACAAAAGGCTACGGAATTGTGAATTATGACAGCACTTACAAAATGGTAGGTGACGAAGCTATGCAGTTGTTTGAACGTTTCAGAAATAGATTTGTAATTGGAGTTTGCGAAGACCGAGTTTTCGGAGCAAAAAAAATTATTGAAGATATGGATTTGGATGTTCTTTTGCTAGATGACAGCTATCAGCACAGAAGAATAAAACCAGGTTTCAATATTTTATTAACTGATTATAACGATCCTTATTTTAAAGATTTTCTTTTACCAGCAGGTAATTTAAGAGAAAGCAGAAGAGGTGCAAAGCGTGCAGATGTAATAGTAGTGACTAAATGTCCCGAAATTCTGACTGAGGAAAAAAAGCAATTTTTCATCAATAAAATAAAGCCAAAACATTACCAAAAAGTTTTTTTTTCTAGCATTAATTATGATGAAAATGTGGTGAATAAACGCCAACAAATTCCGGTTCAGAACCTTAATTATTATGACATCCTTTTGGTTACAGGAATTGCAAATCCTAGTCTTGTCTTAAAAGAACTACAAAAATATACTCAAAAAATAAAGCACCTGAAATATGGTGACCATCATTCTTTTACCATAGCAGACATAGAAAACATCAAAAAAGAATATCAAAAATTAGGCGAATACAAAATTATTTTGACTACTGAAAAAGATTTTGTACGCTTAAAATATTTTGATTTTATGAGAGAAAAAATCTACTATTGGCCCATCAATGTAGAAATAGACCGCATGGATGAATTCAACCAAATTATAGAAAACTATGTTACAAAAAATTAAACAAACAGCAGAATTCATCAAGAATATCATAAATGATGTTCCAGATTTCGCTATTGTTCTTGGCTCAGGGCTTGGCAAATTACAAAATGAAGTAGAAGCTATACATACCTTAGAATATCACGAAATTCCTAACTTCCCACAAACTACAGTTGCTGGACATGGTGGTAAATTAATCTACGGAATCTTAGAAGGCAAAAAAGTGCTGATGATGAGCGGTAGATTTCACTATTATGAAGGGCATAGTATGGAAACTGTGACTTTTCCTTTTAGGGTTTTTAAGCTGTTAGGAATTCAAAATTTAATTGTTTCTAATGCATCTGGAGGTGTAAATCCTAATTTTAGAGTGGCAGATATTATGATTATTGATGATCATATCAATATGATGCCTGAACATCCGCTTCGTGGTAAAAACATTGATGAACTAGGCCCTCGATTTGTAGACATGAGCGAGCCATACAACAGAAAAATGATTGCTGTAGCCGAAGAAGTTGCAAAAAATGAAGGAATTTCTGTTCACAAAGGTGTTTATTTAGCACTGCAAGGCCCTACTTTTGAAACACCTGCTGAATACGGAATGGTAAGAGCAATAGGAGGCGATGCTGTAGGAATGAGTACCGTACCAGAAGTAATTGTAGCAAAACATATGGGAATGGACTGCTTCGGAATTTCTATCATTACTGATGTTGGAGGACCAGAAATTGCCTTCACCGTTTCGCACGAAGAAGTGCTAGAAGCAGCCAACAAAGCCATGCCAAATGTGATAAAAGTAGTAAAAGGATTGGTGAAGAATTACCCATAAAAGTTGGAAGATTAAAGTAAAAAATAGAACGTTTCAAGTTTTTTGAAGCGTTTTTTTATTTCTAAATAAAAATTTACTAAATCATTATCTTTGTGTATGGAAATCCCAAAAAGGAAAATCATACATGTAGATATGGATGCATTTTATGCATCCGTAGAGCAGCATGACAATCCTGAACTAAAAGGAAAACCAATAGCAGTAGGAGGCGGACACCGAGGTGTGGTTTCGGCAGCTAGCTATGAAGCAAGAAAATTTGGGGTACGCTCTGCCATGCCCAGCAAAATTGCCAAAGAAAAATGCCCACATTTAATCTTTGTTCCACACAGATTTGCCAGATACAAAGAAATTTCACAAAAAATACGTGCTATTTTCCACGAATACACAGATTTGGTAGAACCACTTTCTCTAGATGAAGCTTACCTAGATGTAACCGAAAACAAAAAGGGAATAGAATCTGCCAATCTAATCGCCAGAGAAATTAGAAAAAGAATTTTTGAGGAAACTGGACTTACCGCCTCAGCTGGAATTTCTGTTAATAAATTTTTGGCAAAAGTAGCTTCTGATATTAATAAACCAAATGGTCAAAAAACCATTCATCCAAGTCAAATTTTAGAATTTTTAGAAGAACTTCCCATAGAAAAATTCTACGGGATTGGAAAAGTTACTGCTAATAAAATGTACAGTTTGCAAATCTTTAAAGGAAAAGATTTGAAGGCAAAGACATTAGAAGAACTGATGAGACTTTTCGGAAAATCTGGCGCTTATTATTACAATGTAGTAAGAGGAATACACAACGGTGAAGTAAAACCCAACAGAATACAAAAAAGTGTAGCGGTAGAACATACTTTTTGGGATGACATCAATGAAGATGAACAAGTTGACCAAAAATTAAAATCGCTGAGTGAAGAACTAGAAGCCAGACTTTCTAAAAAAGAAATCAAAGGGAAAACCCTGACACTGAAAATCAAATACAAAGATTTTTCTCAGTTCACAAGAAGTAAAACTCAAGAAATTTATTTTGAAAATGCACAAGATTTCTACGAGACTTCTAAAAAACTTTGGGAACTGAGACCCTACAACAAAGCCATCAGATTGCTTGGTTTATCACTTTCTAACCTCAACACAGAAGAAAAAAAACAAATTTCGGTACAACTTAAAATTCCTTTTGAGGAGTTTGAATGAATACTTATTTCAAAGTTTTTTGTAAAACAGAAACTTTACCGTCTATTGGTTCTGTAATTTTGAGACCTAGAATTTCTGCCACCAATGGATAAACATTTACGTTTGAGAATTCATTAATCTCAAGATTATTTTTAAAAACATCACCCCAAGCGTAAAAAACTGCCTTCATTTCAGGAGTTTTTCTAGGATTATAGCCGTGCTTTCCTACAGAAGTAGATTTTCCTTTTTCTAAAAATATCTTAGGAGCGTTCGGTACTAAAAGAATCTGACCAATCCTATTATACTTGTCATCTTTGGTCCCATAATGTAATTTCCTAGGAAATCTTTTGGTTAAAATTACTTTATAATCATCTGATTTAGCATCTTTTAATTGATGATAAATAGTTTCTATTTCATTAGGATTTTTAACTATTACTCTCAATAAAGTTTGAGAATTAAAAATATCAAAACGTTCTTTATCAAGTAATATTTCTGGTATATAGAGCGGATTTTCTTTATCAACTTTTATCATTCCGTGGTCTGAAACGAAAATAAAATTTACATTTTTAAGACCCAGTTCGTTTACTTTTTTCACTAAATTTCCAACGGCTGAGTCTACCAATTTTACAGAATTTTTAGCTTCTTCTGATTCTGGACCATAATGATGACCAGCAGCATCTACCTCTGGAAAATATAGTGAAATAAAGTGCGGGCGAACGTCTTCTGGTAATTTCAACCAATTAATCACTTTAGAAATTTTTTCTTCAGGAGTGAATTTTTCGTGGTAATGGTAATAATACGTTGGTCTAGCACCACCTGCTTCACTTGCAGAACCAACCCAATGTAAAGATGCAGAAACTACACCTTGCTTTTCAGCCAAACTCCAAAGCGGAGTACCACCGTACCAAGAACCGTCTTCTGCATTTTCTTTTTTGCTCATGGCATAAAATTCTTTTCTAGAATAATCATAGAAAAAATTATCTACCAACCCGTGATGAGAAGGATACAAACCTGTGATTAAAGACCAATGGTTTGGGAAAGTTATACTGGGAAAAGTTGGCAACATAGCCTTTGCACTTACACCTTGTTTAGAAAGATTTAAGAGATTTTCGGCGTTGTATTTTTTGGCGTAATCATACCTGAAACCATCTGCAGAAATTAAAATTAAATAGGGTTTTTCTTTGGCTAATGCAGAATTTGTTCTATTTGGGACTACTACTTGTGCAGTATCTGCAGATTTATTTTGAGAAAAAGAAAAAGAAAAGACAAAAATAAATAGTATGTAGGTAAGATTTCTCATTGTGAATATTTACTACAAAATTAAAGACTTTTCATCAAAAGTGAAGGTATTTCTTAATAAAAAAATCCCGACAAAAATGCCGGGATTGTATATGCTAATAGTAATAATTATTATTAAGCTTGAGCGTTTCCTCCTCCTAGTACGAAAGGTTCAACTTCTTTGATTTCTCCAAATTGAGCTTCATAGTTTTGGATATTTTGCTCTAATGCAGCTAAAACTCTCTTAGCGTGAAGTGGAGCTAGGATTACTCTACTTCTTACGTGAGCTTGTTGTACACCTGGCATTAATTGGATGAAATCTAAAACGAATTCAGATGGAGAGTGGTTTACTAATGCTAAGTTGCAATATGCACCAGCAGCTACCATTTCGTTTAATTGGATATTGATGTTTTGATCTTGGTTTTGGTTATTATCCATTGTTATAAGATTTAATTGTTAAATATTAATTTATTCTTTTACAAAAATAAGGTTTAAAGAACAAAAATCATTCTTTAAACCTATATTTTTTAATTTAATTCTTCGAATTCTTTGTTAGAACCTACAATTACATTTTGGTAAACTTTAAGACCTGTACCTGCAGGAATTCTGTGACCTACAATTACGTTTTCTTTAAGACCGTTAAGTTCATCAACTTTACCAGACACCGCTGCTTCGTTTAGAACTTTAGTAGTTTCTTGGAAAGATGCCGCAGACATAAATGACTTGGTCTGTAGTGCTGCTCTTGTAATACCTTGTAGTACAGGAGTTGCAGTAGCCGTAAGGGCTTCACGAACTTCTACTAACTGAAGGTCTTCTCTCTTCAGTTTAGAGTTTTCGTCTCTCAATTCTCTAGCAGTAATCATTTGACCTGCTTTGAAGATTTTAGAATCACCTGGTTCAGTTACTACTTTTAATCCGAAAACTCTGTTGTTTTCTTCTAAGAAGTCGTATTTGTGTTCTAAAGCACCTTCTAAGAATTGGGTATCACCACCATCTACAATTTCAACTTTTGTCATCATCTGTCTTACGATGATTTCAAAATGTTTGTCATCAATTTTTACCCCTTGTAAACGGTAAACTTCTTGAATTTCGTTTACTAAGTATTCTTGTACGGCAGTAGGCCCTTTGATTTTTAGGATATCATCAGGAGTTACAGAACCATCAGAAAGTGGTGAACCAGCTCTCACGAAGTCATTTTCCTGAACTAAGATTTGGTTAGAAAGTTTTACTAAATATTTCTTCACCTCACCTGTTTTAGATTCTACTACCAACTCACGGTTACCTCTCTTAATTTTACCATAAGAAACTACACCGTCTATCTCTGTAACTACTGCAGGGTTAGAAGGATTTCTCGCTTCGAATAATTCGGTAACTCTCGGAAGACCTCCGGTGATATCCCCTGCTTTTGCAGATTTTCTTGGGATTTTGATTAAGACTTTACCTGCCTTAATTTTTTCACCATCGTTAACCATTAAGTGGGCACCTACTGGTAAGTTGTAAGCTTTTTGCTCTACTCCTTTAGAGTCTACTACTTTCAATGTAGGAATTGCTTTTTTATTTCTAGATTCAGAGATTACTTTTTCTTCGAAACCAGTTTGTTCGTCAATTTCTAATTGGAAAGAAATACCTTGGATGATGTCTTCGTATTCTACTTTACCAGCTGTTTCAGCAATGATAACCGCGTTATACGGATCCCATCTTGCGATAAGATCACCTTTTTTCACTTTATCACCAGGTTTTACAGAAAGTGCGGAACCATAAGGTACGTTAGCTACCATCAATGGAGTTCTAGCTGCATTATCTGCTACTAATCTAAATTCGGTAGAACGAGAGATTACAATTTCAGCTTCATTTCCGTTTTCATCTTCAGAAGTAATAGTTCTCAATTCGTCCATTTCTACGATACCATCTCTCTTAGCAACGATAGTAGGATTTTCTGAAACGTTACCTGCTGTACCCCCTTGGTGGAAGGTTCTCAAGGTTAACTGAGTACCTGGTTCACCGATAGATTGTGCAGCAATTACACCTACTGCTTCACCCATGTGAATTGGTTTTCCAGTAGCTAGGTTTCTACCGTAACATTTAGCACAGATACCTTTTTTAGCTTCACAAGTAAGTGGCGAACGTACTTCAACAGTTTCTATACCTGCTGCTTCTATTTTTTTAGCTAATTCTTCGTTGATGATTTCATCTGCATTAACTAAAATTTCATCTGATTCTGGATCGTAAACATTGTGAAGAGAAACTCTACCTAAGATTCTTTCAGAAAGTTTTTCTACGATTTCGTCATTCTTTTTCAATGCAGAAACTTCTGTACCTCTCAATGTACCACAATCATCTTCTGTTATGATAACGTCTTGAGCTACGTCTACCAATCTTCTTGTAAGGTAACCAGCATCTGCAGTTTTAAGAGCGGTATCTGCAAGACCTTTACGAGCACCGTGGGTAGAGATAAAGTATTCCAAGATTGATAAACCTTCTTTAAAGTTTGCAATAATCGGGTTTTCGATAATCTCAGCACCTACAGCACCAGCTTTTTGTGGTTTTGCCATCAAACCTCTCATACCAGATAACTGACGAATCTGTTCTTTAGAACCCCTTGCCCCAGAATCTAGCATCATATATACAGAGTTGAAACCACCTTGGTCAGATTTCATTCTGCTCATAATCATTTCTGTAAGACCAGCATTGGTATTTGTCCAAACGTCAATAACTTGGTTATAACGTTCTGTATCTGTGATAAGACCCATGTTATAGTTTCCTTTAATCTCATCTACCGTTTCAATTGCTTGAGCAATCATGGTTTTCTTTTCTGCTGGTACTACAATATCAGCCAGTGAGAATGAAAGACCGCCTTTGAAAGCGTTCATATAACCTAGGTTCTTCATATCATCAAGGAACTTAACCGTAGTTGGGAAATCTGTATCTGCTAAGATTTTACCAATAACGTTTCTTAATGATTTTTTAGTCAATAATTCATTGATGTATCCTACTTGTTTAGGTACAATTTGGTTAAATAAAATTCTACCTACCGTAGTTTCTTGAAGTTTAGTTACAATTTCTCCTTCTTCAGTTTTGAATGGTAATCTACATCTAACTTTAGCATTAAGAGAAACTCTACCTTCAGCATACGCAATTTCTGTTTCTTCTGGAGAGTAGAATACTAAACCTTCACCTTTCACTTTCATATCTTCAGTAGAACTTAATTCTTTGGTCATGAAATAAAGACCCAAAACCATGTCCTGAGAAGGTACAGTGATAGGAGAACCATTAGCAGGGTTCAAGATATTCTGAGAACCTAGCATTAACAATTGAGCTTCTAGAATAGCTTCTGGCCCTAGAGGTAAGTGTACCGCCATCTGGTCACCATCGAAGTCGGCGTTGAAAGCCGTTGTTACCAATGGGTGAAGTTGGATTGCTTTACCTTCAATCATTTTAGGCTGGAACGCTTGGATACCCAATCTGTGAAGCGTAGGTGCTCTGTTTAGAAGAACAGGGTGACCTTTCATCACGTTTTCTAGAATATCATAAACTACAGGTTCTTTTCTATCGATAATTCTTTTTGCAGATTTTACTGTTTTTACAATACCTCTTTCAATCAGTTTTCTGATAATGAATGGTTTGTAAAGTTCCGCTGCCATATCTTTCGGGATACCACACTCGTGAAGTTGAAGATTTGGACCTACAACAATTACCGAACGTGCAGAGTAATCTACCCTTTTCCCTAATAAGTTTTGACGGAAACGACCTTGTTTTCCTTTCAATGAATCTGAAAGTGATTTCAAAGGTCTGTTAGATTCTGATTTTACAGCTGAAGATTTTCTAGTGTTATCAAATAAAGAATCTACCGCTTCCTGAAGCATACGCTTCTCATTTCTAAGGATTACTTCTGGAGCTTTAATCTCAAGAAGTCTCTTTAGACGGTTATTTCTAATGATTACTCTTCTGTAAAGGTCATTTAAATCTGATGTTGCGAAACGTCCTCCATCCAATGGAACTAAAGGTCTTAGTTCTGGTGGTATTACAGGAAGCACACGCATAATCATCCATTCTGGCTTATTGATCATTCTAGTATTAGCTCCTCTAAGTGCTTCTACTACATTTAATCTTTTTAATGCTTCAGTTCTTCTTTGTTTAGAAGATTCGTTGTGAGCTTTGTGACGAAGATCAAAAGAAAGCGCATCTAAGTCTATTCTTTTTAATAATTCTTCTACCGCTTCAGCACCCATTTTAGCAACAAACTTATTTGGGTCTGAATCATCTAAATATTGATTTTCAATAGGAAGAGTTTCTAAGATATCAAGGTATTCTTCTTCTGTAAGGAATTCTTTATCTTCGAAATCAGAACCATCTGCTTTTTTGGCAATACCTTGTTGGATTACTACGTATCTTTCGTAGTAAATAATCATATCTAATTTTTTAGAAGGTAATCCTAAAAGGTAACCAATTTTGTTTGGAAGTGAACGGAAATACCAGATGTGAGCAACAGGAACTACCAAATTGATATGCCCAATTCTCTCTCTACGTACTTTTTTCTCGGTTACTTCTACACCACAACGGTCGCAAACGATACCTTTGTAACGAATTCTCTTATATTTTCCACAAGCACATTCGTAATCCTTTACAGGTCCGAAGATTTTCTCGCAGAACAAACCGTCTCTTTCAGGTTTGTGCGTTCTATAATTAATCGTTTCAGGTTTTAAAACTTCTCCTTTAGATTCTTGAAGAATAATTTCTGGCGAAGCTAAACCGATGGTGATTTTATTAAATCTACTTGATTTATTTTTTGACATAATTTGTTCAAATAAAAATTAAAAATTGAGGATTACTCTTCCAATCTTATATCAAGACCTAGACCTTGTAATTCGTGTAACAATACGTTGAAAGATTCTGGAATACCAGGTTCTGGCATAGCCTCCCCTTTTGCGATTGCTTCATACGTTTTCGCTCTACCGATTACGTCGTCTGATTTCACAGTTAAGATTTCTCTCAAGATGTTAGATGCACCGAATGCTTCTAGTGCCCAAACCTCCATCTCTCCGAATCTCTGACCTCCGAATTGTGCTTTACCACCTAGAGGTTGCTGAGTAATTAATGAATAAGGACCAATAGAACGTGCGTGCATCTTGTCATCTACCATGTGACCTAGTTTCAACATATAAATTACCCCTACTGTAGCAGGCTGAGTAAATCTCTCACCGGTACCACCATCATATAAATAAGTACTTCCGTAGATTGGTAAACCAGCTTTTTCTGTATATTCAGTAATTTGGTCTAAGCTTGCACCATCAAAGATTGGGGTAGCAAATTTTAAGCCTAATTTTTTACCAGCCCATCCTAAAACGGTTTCGTAAATCTGCCCGATGTTCATACGAGAAGGTACCCCTAGTGGATTCAATACGATATCTACTGGAGTTCCGTCTTCTAAGAATGGCATATCTTCTTCTCTTACGATTCTAGACACAATACCTTTGTTACCGTGACGACCTGCCATTTTATCACCTACATTTAATTTACGTTTTTTAGCGATGTAAACTTTTGCTAGTTTTATGATACCTGCAGGTAGCTCATCTCCGATAGAAATAGCATATTTCTCACGGTTTTTAACCCCTTGAATATCATTATACTTAATTTTATAGTTATGAATTAATTGTTTAATTAAATCATTTTTGTCTGCATCTACTGTCCAATCAGAACCGCTTACGTTTACATAATCTTCTACAGATTGAAGAAGTTTCAGCGTAAACTTAGCCCCTTTAGGAATGATTTCTTCTTCTAAGTCGTTATTAACACCTTGAGAAGTTTTACCATTAACTAGAGTATTGAGTTTTTCTAGAAGAGTATTTCTTAATTGATCGAACTGAGCTTTGTATCTATTTTCGATTTCTTCAAGTTTTAACTTTTCTTCTGTTCTCTTCTTCTTATCTTTAATATTTCTTGAGAATAATTTTTTGTCGATAACTACCCCTCTTAATGAAGAATCTGCTTTCAAAGAAGCATCTTTTACATCACCAGCTTTGTCACCGAAGATTGCTCTCAATAGTTTTTCTTCTGGAGTAGGGTCAGATTCACCTTTTGGAGTGATTTTACCAATAAGGATATCACCAGGTTTCACTTCTGCACCAATTCTAATCATACCGTTTTCGTCAAGATCTTTAGTAGCCTCTTCAGAAACGTTTGGTATATCAGCTGTCAGTTCTTCCATACCTAGTTTGGTATCTCTTACTTCTAGTGAATATTCATCTACGTGAATAGAAGTAAACCAGTCTTCTCTTACTACTTTTTCGTTGATTACAATTGCATCCTCGAAGTTATACCCTTTCCAAGGCATGAAGGCTACAGTAAGGTTTCTACCAAGAGCTAATTCTCCTTTTTCGGTAGCATAACCATCACAAAGCACTTGTCCTTTTACTACGGTATCACCTACTCTCACGTTTGGTCTAAGAGTAATGGTAGTAGATTGGTTTGTTTTTCTAAACTTAGTAAGGTTATAAGTTTTAGTAGCAGATTCGAATTGTACTAAATCTTCGTCTTCGCTTCTTTCGTATTTAATTACAATTTTATCAGCATCTACGTATTCTACAACACCATTTCCGTCTGCATTGATTAGAATTCTAGAATCAGCAGCTACTTGTTTTTCTAAACCAGTACCAACTACAGGTGCTTCTGGTTTTAATAAAGGAACAGCCTGACGCATCATGTTAGATCCCATCAAAGCACGGTTCGCATCATCATGCTCTAAGAAAGGAATTAAAGATGCAGAAATACCAGCAATCTGGTTAGGTGCAATATCTAATAATTCTACTTCTGTAGGAGTTACCACAGGATAGTCACCATCTAGACGAGCAATAACTCTCTCTGTATTAAATGTACCATCTTCTGCTAAATCTACGTTTGCCTGAGCAATCACTTTACCTTCTTCGTCTTCTGCATTTAAGAAAATAGGAGCAGCAGAGAAATCTACTTTACCATTTTCTACTTTTCTATAAGGTGTTTCTATGAAACCTAAAGTATTGATTTTTGCATAACATCCTAATGAAGAAATCAAACCGATGTTTGGTCCTTCAGGAGTTTCGATCGGACAAATTCTACCATAGTGAGTATGGTGAACGTCTCGAACCTCAAAACCTGCTCTTTCTCTTGATAAACCACCAGGTCCTAATGCTGATAATCTTCTCTTGTGAGTGATTTCAGACAATGGGTTGGTTTGGTCCATAAACTGAGAAAGCTGGTTGGTACCAAAGAATGAATTGATTACTGAAGTTAATGTTTTAGCATTTACTAAGTCTAATGGCGTAAAGATTTCGTTATCTCTTACGTTCATTCTTTCTTTAATTGTTCTTGCAATTCTAGAAAGACCTACACCAAATTGACCTGCCAATTGCTCACCAACAGTTTTTATTCTTCTGTTTGATAAGTGGTCGATATCATCTACTTCAGTTTTAGAATTAGCCAATTCTATCAAGTGTCTTACGATAGAGATAATATCTTCTTTGGTAAGAACTTCTGTAGTAGTAGGAATATTAAGACCTAATTTTTTGTTCAATCTATAACGTCCTACTTCACCTAGAGAATATCTTTGTTCAGAGAAGAATAATTTTTCGATAATTCCTCTTGCAGTTTCTTCATCTGGTGGATCTGCGTTACGTAACTGACGATAAATGTACTCTACCGCTTCTTTTTCTGAGTTGGTAGGGTCTTTTTGTAAAGTATTTTGAATGATAGAGAACTCACCACTATTTTCGTTGTGGATTAAGATAGACTTAACACCAGCATCCAAAATAAGGTCTAGATGTTCTTTTTCTAAAATAGTTTCTCTATCAAGGATAATTTCATTTCTTTCGATAGAAACTACCTCACCAGTATCTTCGTCTACGAAATCTTCGAACCAAGTATTCAATACTCTAGCTGCTAAAGTTCTACCTTGAACTTTTTTAAGATTTGCTTTAGACACTTTTACTTCTTCTGCCAAGTCAAAAATCTGAAGAATTTCTTTATCAGATTCATAACCAATAGCTCTTAAAAGAGTAGTAAGTGGTAATTTCTTTTTACGGTCAATATACGCATACATTACGTTATTGATATCCGTAGTAAATTCCATCCAAGATCCTTTGAAAGGGATAATTCTTGAATAGTAAAGTTTAGTTCCGTTAGCATGATAAGTCTGCCCGAAGAATACCCCCGGAGATCTGTGTAACTGTGTTACCACTACTCTTTCGGCACCATTGATGATGAAAGAACCAGAAGGTGTCATGTAAGGAACTGGACCTAAATATACATCTTGAATTACAGTTTGGAAATCTTCGTGTTCTGGGTCTGTACAGTATAATTTAAGTCTTGCTTTTAGAGGAACTGAATAGGTCAATCCTCTTTCCACGCATTCATCAATAGAATAACGAGGTGAATCTACCAAATAATCTAGAAATTCTAAAACGAACTGGTTTCTAGAGTCTGTGATAGGAAAATTTTCTTGGAAAGTCTTGTAAAGACCTTCATTCACTCTGTCCTCAGGAAGGGTATCTAACTGGAAAAATTCTTTGAAAGATTGTAACTGGATATCTAAGAAATCCGGTGTTACAACATTTCCTTTCGCAGAAGAAAAGTTAATTCTTTGATTTTCCTGAGTGCTTGAGATAGCTTTTGATTTACTCATAAAATGGTAAGAAAAGTTGGGTTAAAAAATATTTTACTTTATTTTAAAAAATATCAAAAATGCAGAGTGTTTGATGTTAGATGCCAGATGTTTAACATCCTGCTTCCTGCATCTAGCTTTCTACATTTCTAACTGCAACACTGGTATATCTTTTCACAGCGTAGTGCAAAATATTTTTTTCTTGAATTTAAAAATTTTCAAAATATTGAAAATCAACAAGTTAAGTTTAATGAAAAATTTAACTCTTAAAATAGACATAGACCTACCCATAATTGGGAAGGTCTAAGTCTTATTTGGTGTAAATAGATTATTTTAATTCTACTTCTGCACCAGCTTCTTCTAATTGTTTCTTAAGAGCTTCAGCTTCGTCTTTAGAAGCACCTTCTTTAATAGCAGTTGGAGCACCATCTACCATATCTTTAGCTTCTTTAAGACCTGCACCTGTTAAATCTTTTACTAATTTAACGATAGCTAATTTAGAAGCACCAGCTGATTTAAGGATTACGTCGAATTCAGTTTTTTCTTCAGCAGCATCAGCAGCTCCACCAGCAGCTACAACTACAGCAGCAGCAGCAGGCTCAATTCCGTACTCATCCTTAAGGATAGCAGCAAGTTCGTTTACGTCTTTTACAGTTAGGTTTACTAGCGTTTCAGCTAAATTTTTTAAATCTGACATTGTATTAATGTTTAAATTGTTGAACGATTTATGTTATTTTTTTTGAGTGTCTATTTGAGACATTTTAATTATTCCGCAGCAGGAGCTTCACCTTCAGCCGCAGGAGCTTCTGGAGTTTCTTCTGTTGCAGGAGCTTCAGCTACTACTTCTGGAGCAGCTTCTACAGCTGGAGCCTCCTCAGTTTTTGCACCTTTAGCTTCTTCTTTGTTTTCTAAAGCAGAAATCAATCTTTGGATTGGAGATTGAAGTAATCCGATGATTTCACCAATCATTTCTTCTCTAGACTTAATGTTTGCTAATGTATCTAGGTTTTCATCACCTACATAGAAAGTTTCTTGTAAGTAAGCAGATTTAAGAGCTGGTATAGCATCTTTTTTTCTGAAACCTTGGATCAATTTAGCAGGAGCATTAGCAGTTTCTGCAATCATTACAGCAGTGTTACCTTTAAATGAAGGGAACATTTCTGAATAATCTACACCTTCTATTTGCTCCATTGCTTTTTGTAGTAAAGTATTTTTTACTACTTTAAGCTTGATGTTATTTTTAAATGCTTGTCTTCTAAAATCTGAAGTTTGAGCAGCATTCAATCCTTCAAGATTTGCTACATACACTACTTTAGCGTCTTGTAACATATCTTTAACTTCTTGTATTACTAATACTTTTTCTTCTTTTGTCATTGTCTTTCAGATTTTAGTTAACAGATTTAGTATCAATTGCAATCCCCGGACTCATTGTAGAAGAAAGGTAGATAGATTTTACGTAAGTACCTTTAGCCGCAGTTGGTTTTAATTTAATTAACGTGTGAATTAATTCAGCAGCGTTTTCTTTTAATTTAGCAGCATCGAAAGATACTTTACCAATACCCGCGTGGATAATACCGTATTTATCTACTTTAAAATCAATTTTACCAGCTTTTACTTCTGCAACAGCTTTACCAACTTCCATAGTTACAGTACCAGATTTTGGGTTTGGCATAAGACCTCTAGGACCTAAGATTCTTCCTAATGGACCTAGTTTACCCATAACTGCAGGCATAGTAACGATTACGTCTACATCTGTCCAACCTTCTTTTATTTTTTGTAAGTATTCATCTAATCCTACATAATCTGCACCTGCTTCTTTAGCTTCTGCTTCTTTATCTGGAGTTACTAATGCTAATACTTTCACATCTTTACCTGTACCGTGAGGAAGAGATACTACACCTCTTACCATTTGGTTTGCTTTTCTAGGATCTACCCCTAATCTAACCGCGAGGTCAACAGAAGCATCAAACTTAGCATAGTTCAATTCTTTTACTAATGCAGAAGCTTCTTCTAGGCTATACACCTTGTTTTTCTCTACTTTGCTTGCAACTTCTTTTTGCTTTTTCGTTAATTTTGCCATTTCAATAAGTATTAAGCGTTAGACGGTTTTGTTCCAGTTACTCTCAATCCCATAGAACGAGCAGTACCTGCAACCATTGATAATGCAGAATCCATAGTAAAACAGTTCAAATCAGCCATTTTATCTTCGGCGATTTTTTTCACTTGTTCCCAAGTTACAGAACCTACTTTTACTCTGTTTGGTTCTCCAGAACCTCCTTTTACCTTAGCAGCTTCCATTAATTGGATTGCAGCTGGTGGAGTTTTAATTACGAATTCGAAAGACTTATCTTCGTAAACAGTAATTAGAACAGGTAAAACTTGCCCTGGCTTGTCTTGTGTTCTTCCATTAAATTGTTTACAAAACTCCATAATGTTTACCCCAGCAGAACCTAATGCAGGACCAACTGGAGGTGAAGGATTGGCAGCGCCACCTTTCACTTGGAGTTTCACCATTTTAAAGACTTTTTTAGCCATTGTTTAATTTTTAAAAATTTTTAATTTATGAATGTGGAAGCATTTATAAATCAGTAAGTTAGATTATCTCACTTTTCTAACTCACTTTTCAGGGTGCAAAATTAAGATTTTTTTTTGAATCTGCAATAGTTAGTGCGTTGATTTTTAGAAAGAATTTTTAAAAAATATTATTAGTCAAGATTGCAAATCTACAACATCGAGATATTTCAAATTACTTTTTTCCTTTGTTAGAATTTTTAAATTCCAATAAATATGTCCAAGGAATTATAGAGATTAATAGAATAATTCCTAAAAAGTATATCCTACCTGTGTTATATTCTTCAACTGGATAAATATAAGAATCATTTTGTTTGTCATATATAACATAAATCTTGCTATTGGGTGGATATTTTATACAATTGCCATAATCTAATTTTACATTATATACCTTATTTCCATTCTTTATATATACACCCGAAGCAAGTTTGGTGTAAGCTCTGCAACTCTGCCCAATAACAACTTTTTCAATAGGAAGATATTCATTAATGATTTTTTGATAATTAAAATAATTATATAATGAATAAATAAATCCAATAAAAATAAATAGTATAAAGAATAAATGGTTCTTATTATATAATTTTGAAATAATCATTGTTAAATTTTATCTTTTGTTTTTTCATCTACAATTACTTCACCCACCTTTTTGGTCTTTGAGTCATCTTTTAAAAAAGCTCATTTGTTAATTAATTTGCTCTCGATGTCACGAATTTACAATCCATGATAATTATTCCATAAAAATACCAATTTTTAATGAAACCTAAAATTAGCTTCGGGCAAAGTATTGTGTTTTAGAAATTCTTCGTATTCTTTTGATAATAATTTTCTTTCGTAGGTAGGCCTTCCGTTTTGTAAGGTAATTCGCATTTTGCCTTTCAAATTTATGTATTATAAATAAAAAACCACTCAAAAATTGAGTGGTTGATATTATATTTTAAAATTGAATGATTACAATTTTTCTACTTGCATGTAAGAAAGTTCCATAGGTGTTTTTCTTCCGAAAATCATAACAGAAACTTCGATTTTCTTTTTATCCTCATGAATTTTTTCGATTGTTCCATTAAATCCGTTGAAAGGACCATCTATTACTTTCACACTTTCTCCTACTACATAAGGTATATTGGTTTCTACTGCAAATTCAGAAAGTTCATCCATTTTACCTAGCATTCTGTTGACTTCAGATTTACGCATAGGTACAGGCTCACCACCTTTGGTTAAACTCAAAAATGAAATTACACCAGGAATATTTTTAATAACGTGAGGTACTTCGCCCATTAGATTAGCTTCTACCATTAGATAACCAGGATAAAAAGGCTTTTCTTTTGGTACTTTTTTACCGTTTCTCATTTGGATAACTTTTTCCATAGGAATTACCACCTGAGTTACGTAAGCATCATAGTTTAATCTTTTGATTTCGCTTTCTATGTAGGCCTTTACTTTATTTTCCTGGCCACTTACAGCTTTCAACACATACCACTTTAAATCGCTCATGGAAAAAAATTTTAGTTAAAAAAACCGATAAATAATGCTAAAACATTCTTAATAGCTGTACTAAATAATGAATCAACACCGAAAGTAAAAAGCGCTAAAATAATAGTCCCTACAGCTACCACAATAGTAGATGATTGCAGATCAGCCCATTTAGGCCATTCTACTTTGTATCTAAATTCTGAGTAAGAATCTTTAATAAAATTGATTAGTGAGTTCATAATTTTTATTTGCACGGGCACAAGGATTCGAACCCTGATCAACGGTTTTGGAGACCGGTATCCTACCATTGGACGATGCCCGTAGTTAAAAAAGCTCCGTAAGTTTCCTTACGGAAGCTTTTAATATTTAAGATAATTAATCTAAGATTTCAGTAACCTGACCAGCACCTACTGTTCTACCACCTTCTCTGATTGCAAATCTAAGACCTACGTTTAGAGCGATTGGTTGTAACAATTCTACAGTGATAGTTAAGTTATCACCAGGCATTACCATCTCTACACCTTCTGGTAAGAAGATTTCACCTGTAACGTCTGTAGTTCTTACATAGAACTGAGGACGATATTTGTTGTGGAATGGAGTGTGTCTACCACCTTCTTCTTTAGAAAGTACATAAACCTCAGCTTTGAATTTTTTGTGTGGCTTCACAGAATCTTTCTTAGCAATTACCATACCTCTCTTGATGTCAGTTTTCTCGATACCTCTAAGTAATAAACCTACGTTATCACCAGCTTCACCTCTATCTAAGATTTTTCTGAACATCTCTACACCAGTGATAGTAGAAGTTAATTTCTCATCACCCATACCTACGATATCTACTGGATCACCAGTGTTGATAACACCAGATTCGATTCTACCAGTTGCTACAGTACCTCTACCTGTAATAGAGAATACGTCTTCGATTGGCATAAGGAATGGTTTATCTTGATCTCTCACTGGTAATTCAATCCAAGTATCTACAGCATCCATAAGAGCTTCTACAGTTTCAACCCATTTTGGTTCACCGTTAAGTGCACCTAGAGCTGAACCTTGAATAACTGGAGAGTTATCTCCATCATATTCATAAGAAGATAATAAATCTCTTACTTCTAGTTCTACTAATTCTAATAACTCAGCATCATCTACCATATCCACTTTGTTCATGAAAACAACGATTCTAGGTACGTTTACCTGACGGCAAAGTAAGATGTGCTCTCTAGTTTGAGGCATAGGACCATCAGTAGCAGCAACTACTAAGATAGCTCCATCCATTTGAGCAGCACCAGTAACCATGTTTTTTACATAGTCGGCGTGACCAGGACAGTCAACGTGAGCATAGTGTCTGTTTACAGTTTCGTACTCTACGTGAGCAGTATTAATTGTGATACCTCTTTCTTTTTCTTCTGGAGCAGAGTCAATAGAAGAGAAGTCTTTCATTTCAGCTAATCCTTTCTCAGCTAATACTTTAGTAATAGCAGCTGTAAGGGTAGTTTTACCATGGTCAACGTGACCAATAGTACCAATGTTTAAGTGTGGTTTGTTACGATTAAACGTTTCCTTTGCCATGATTTTAATATTTAAATTTATTAACTATTGAAATTTTCAGTGCGCAAATATAGTGATTTTTTGAATACCAAAATCTTTTTATTAAAAAAAGTTTCAATATTCAGTTTCTATATATTTGACACTATGATATTATTCGTTTTTTTGAGGGTACAAATTTATGAATTTATTTCCATTAAATAAAAAAGTCTCTCGAAAATTTTGAGAGACTTTTTTAGAGCCAACTATGAGATTTGAACTCACGACCTCTTCCTTACCAAGGAAGCGCTCTACCCCTGAGCTAAGTCGGCTTGGAAAAAAAAATCACATACCGCCTAATTGGAATGTGATTTTAATTTGAGCGGAAGACGGGGGTCGAACCCGCGACATTCAGCTTGGAAGGCTGACGCTCTACCAACTGAGCTACTTCCGCAATTTGTGTTTACAAATTTGTTGGTAAACGGTGTGCAAATTTATAAAAATTTTTAAAACTTGCAAATTTTAATTTATAAAAAGTGGGGAGAGCAGGATTCGAACCTGCGAAGTCGTAAGACAGCAGAGTTACAGTCTGATCCATTTGGCCACTCTGGAATCTCCCCGCTTGTTTTTTATAAATTAATGAGCCTCCAGAGGGATTCGAACCCACGACCCCGAGATTACAAATCACGTGCTCTGGCCAACTGAGCTATGGAGGCAAAATAGATTTCAAAAGAACTGCTATTCCCTTTTTGCGAGTGCAAATATAAGACAGTTTTTTTGAAATCTACAAATTATTTTGAAAAAAAAATCAAATATTTTTTTACGCCAATTCTTTTTTCTTGATTAACAGTTTCTTAGCAGTATCATAACACAGGTCTAGACTTTCTTCAAAACTAGCAGAAGTCTTCTTTACCACAATATCATCTCCCGGAACTGCTAATTTTATTTCGGCAGTTTTATTTTCTTTTGAAGATGTATTCTCTACTTTTAGGAAGACCTGACAATCGTGTATCTTGTCATAAAAAGTGTCTAATTTTATTAATTTTTTTTCTAAATACTCTTCTAGTGGTGCATGAGGGGTTAATCCCATAGATTGAACTGTAATTTTCATAACGCAAACATTTTTTTTAAACACAGAAAAGACAAATTCACATTTAATCTTCTCCATTAGCTCTTGGGTGAGCCTGGTTAAACACTTTTTTTAATTGTTCAATATTGCCATTCGTATAAACTTGTGTAGAAGCTAAACTAGAATGACCGAGTAACTTTTTAACTTTAGAAATCTCTGCCCCATTATTCAAAACGTGAGTAGCAAAACTATGTCTTAAAATATGTGGACTCTTCTTCTTTTTAGAAGTTACCATACTAAGGTAGCGATTTACAACTGAGTACACAAATTTTTCGGATAGTTTTTTTCCATTTTCACGAATGAAAAAATAAATCTCATTCTCTGGCAACGGCTTTCTAATGTCTATAAACTTATACAAAATTTCTGCCAAAATAGACGAAATCGGGACTATTCTTTCTTTATTTCCTTTTCCTTTGATTTTGATTTCGTTAGAAGAAAAATCTACATTATCAAAAAGCAAATTACAAAGTTCTGATTTCCTCATTCCGGTTTGGTAGAGTGTTTCTACAATTGCTTTTTCTAAATAATTTTCTTCATCTCCATCTAAAATCCCTGACAATTCCTTCATTTCTTCTTCAGATATTGGGATTTGCTTTTCTGCATAAAATTTGAGGGACGAAACAGATTCTAAAGGAGACACTTCTATCTCACCTATTTTTAACAAAAAAAGATAAAAACTGCGGAGAGAAGACAGTTTTCTATTGATGCTTCGTTTTTGGAATTGATTTTCTGTGAGATGGACTAAAAAATTACGAATTACCTTTTTATCTACTTTAGTAAGGTCAACTGTACTTTCTGTACTTGAAACAAACAACAAAAAATCTTGTAAGTCTTTTTTATAACTAGTAAGTGTATGCTCTGAATAGCGCTTCTCTACGGCAATATAGTCTAAAAATTTTTCAATCATCACGCTAATTTTGGTCATGTATAAAACAAAAAAATCACTTCTCAAATATAAGAATTTGAAAAGTGATTACAATATTTTATAAGGAAAAATCTTATGCTTGTTCTTCCTTGCTCGCTTCTCTTTGCTTATGAGCTGCTTTTAACTTAGCTTGTCTAAGAGTTACTGAAGGCTTGATAAATTGTTGTCTAGATCTTAATGCTCTTACAACACCTGTTTTATCAAATTTTCTTTTGTACTTTTTAAGTGCTCTGTCGATAGACTCTCCGTCTTTTACTGGAATTATTAACATATATTACATCTCATTTTGGATTGCAAAAGTATGGATTTTTTTTTACATGACAAAAAATTTGCGAAAAAATTTCTATCAATCAAAAAATAAACAGAACCATCTTTATAGCCCCGATTGACTCTCTTCGGTCGTCGAACCACTGCGTTAGGTTTGAAATGGAAATCCTGACATTGCTTGCAAAATTGGTAAAATGAAGCAACTCTCTCCAATTAACTGATTCTTTCAATAGCTCCGAAAGCATCAATGCAATGGCAGATTGCAATGAAAAGCGGGACTGGTGGTGAAAAGAAGCAAAAGCTTGTTGCTTCTTATTCTACCCTATAATTTCGTGGCTAAGCTGTGCTTTATATAAATTAGAATAATAACCGCCTTTTTCTAAAAGTTCTGCGTGTTTGCCTTCTTCTACAATTTTTCCGCTATCCATCACCAAAATTTTATCTGCATTTACGATGGTAGAAAGTCTGTGCGCAATGATGATAGAAGTTCTGTTTTTGGTGATTTTTTCGGTAGCTTTTTGGATGAGTTTTTCACTTTCTGGGTCTATGGAAGAAGTTGCTTCGTCTAAAATCAAAATTTTAGGATTAGAAAGATAAGCTCTAAGGAACGACAACAACTGACGCTGACCGAGAGAAATGCTGCTTCCACGCTCACTTACTACAAAATCATAACCACCAGGCAATCTTTCTATGAAATCATCTACTTCTATTTCGCCTGCTATTTCTTTTATTTTTTCTAAAGGAATATCATCTCCAAGAGTTAGATTCTCATATATACTTCCATGGAAAAGGAAAACATCTTGTAAAACTACGCCAATTTTACTTCTAAGATTAAATAGTTCATAATCTCTAAGTTCTACATCATCTAGCAAAATTTTCCCAGAATTGATGTCATAAAACCTTGTCATTAATTGAATAATGGTAGATTTTCCAGCACCAGTTGCACCAACAATAGCTACCGTTTCGCCGGGATTGACTTTGAAATTCACCCCTTTTAAGACTTCTTGTTTTTCGTCATATGAAAAATGAACATCTTTAAATTCTATTTTTCCTTCGATGTGGTCTTTTTTAATGGTTCCGAGATTCGGCATCGCATTATCTTCGTCCATAATTCCCAAAACTCTTTCTGCTCCTACCAAACCACGCTGAATATTATTAAATCTATCAGCTATCTGACGAAGCGGACGAATAAGCATGTTGATAAACTGAATAAACGCCAAAATAGCTCCCGGAGTTGCATTGCTTCCGTACAAGGCATTAAACCCCGCCATAAAAAGAATGAGCCCAATAAAAACCGAAGAAATAAGCTCCACCACAGGAAAAAAGAGTGAAAAGTAAAAAACAGTTTTCAGTAAAGCTGCTTTTAAACTGATGTTGATGCTATCAAATTTTTTGAATTCTGCTTCTTGTCTATTAAATACCTGAATTAAAGACATTCCAGACAATCTTTCTTGCACGAAACTATTTTGGGTAGAAGTCCAAGCTCTCTCATCACCAAATGCTTTTTTTAACTTTTTTTGAAAAAATCTAGTAATCACAAGCATTATCGGTAGTATAGCCAAACCAATGTAGCTCAATTGTACATTGACCTGAAACATAGCCACCAAAACGAAAACCACTTTCAGAACATCACCAAAAACCATTAAAAACCCGTCGGTGTAAACTGTGGCAATGGTTTCCACATCTCCTACCGCTCTGGTCACCAAATTTCCAATGGCAGTTTTATCAAAAAATGAGGTTTTAAAATAAATTAATTTATGATAAAGCCTTTCTCTGATGTCTCTAATCACGTTTTGAGCAATAAAATTGGATAAAAAAACCAATAAAAAATTGAAGAAAGTCTCTGCAACCACCAACAAAATAAGCAAATAAATATCTTTCACCAAAACATCCATTTGTTTTAGTTTAATGATATCTGTATCTACAATATGCTGCGTGAAAATAGGTCGGTAAACAGACACCGAAGCTAAAATGACTGACACAATAAGTGCCCAAATAAACCTAGTCTTGAATTTCATTCCAATGAAAAACAGACGCTTTATGATATTTCCTGTATTTTGTTTTTTATTCATTATTAAAATTCAATCCTATTTCATCTATTTCATTCACCGAAGAAGTTATCTGTTGGTGTTTTAATCTTTTTTCTAAATATTTATGGAGTAAATAAAGCATTAACATACTAAATAATAATGCCAAAAAACCTACGCCAGAATTCATTGATCTATCATTTTCAAAATCATAATTGGGGTCTATAACCAAAGCTATTATTGCCCATGCAAAAATAAATAGAAATTGAAAGCCAAAATAAGACACTACTCCAGTTAAGGAGTATTTCCACACTTTCTTTACTTTATATTTTCTAGCTAAGTCTCTAAAATATTTGTAAACAAAGTAAATAAGTAAAAATGATAACATCGTATTATTAGTTTTTTAAAATTTATAACCTACATCTACCAAAAACAGCGCATGAGCGGGTGCCGAAGTTCCAGCAGAATTTCTATTTTTAGCTTCAATTACCTTTCGCAAATCTTCAGGATTTAGTTTTCCACTGCCTATTTCTACCATGGTTCCTACAATTGCTCTCACCATATTTCTAAGAAATCTATCGGCAGAAATGGTAAATTTAAGTTCATTTCCGTTTTGTACCCAATTTGCGTGATAGATTTTGCATATATTGGTTTTATTATCAGCACCTACTTTAGCAAAACTCTCAAAATCATCATATTCAAAAAGGATTTTGCAGGCTTCATTCATTTTTTCAATGTCTAGAGATTTTCTCCAATGTTGCCAAGCAAATTTTTCAGAAAAAGGATTTTTTTCTAGAGAAATGTAATATTCATAAGTTCTGTGCGTGGCATCAAATCTTGCATGAAAATCATCATTCACCTTAAAAATCTGCTTCACTGCTATACTCGCTGGAAGAAAAGAATTGAGCTGATGCACCAATTTTTCAGAAATTTCGCCTTCAAAATCAAAATGGGCAAACATTTTCTTAGCGTGAACTCCTGTGTCTGTTCTTCCAGCACCAGTCGTTTTAGTCTCAGTTCTCAAGATAGTAGAAAGCGCTTTTTCTAATTCTTCTTGCACAGAAATCTGGTTTGGCTGAATTTGATAGCCAAAAAAGGTAGAACCATTGTAAGAAAACTCTATAAAGTAGCGCATAATTGTCGGCAAATTTAATGAAATTTTTAGCAGCAAGAAGATTTTGTTTCTTTTCACCACCAGTCCCGCTTTCCATTGCAATCTGCCATTGCAAAAAGGTTTGTAAAACATTTGAAACAGATTGTCCATTGAAACAGATTGCTTAGCATTACAAATTTCACTTGCAATGTCAGGATTTCCATTGCAATCGGGGCTAGAAAGACGTTACATTTCTCTTTTCACATTTGAAAATTTTTGAAAACAATCGACGCTCGCTTCGCTCGCGCCAAAGAATCTATCGTTCTTACGGAGCTCACAAAAATCTCGTAAAATTCCTTTTACAAATCTTTCTTACTTACGGAACTCATGTGGAAATAAAAATTCGGAAAATTCATAAAAAATAAAGAAATTAGCCCAATGAAAATTTTACTGCTTTCAGACACGCATTCTTATATTGATGATAGAATTCTAGAATACGCCAAAAATGCTGATGAAATTTGGCATGCCGGAGATTTTGGAAATTTAGAAGTAATCGATAAACTGAAAAAAGCAGGGAAATTGCGTGGCGTTTTCGGGAATATAGATGACGCTAAAATAAGAGCAGAATTTTCTGAAATTGCTATTTTTGAATGTGAAAAAGTAAAGGTTTTAATGATTCACATTGGTGGATATCCTACTAAATATGCGCCAAGAGTGAAGCAATTATTAAAAGAAGAAAAACCTCAACTTTTTATTTCGGGGCATTCACATATTTTGAAAGTGATGTATGATAAAGAGTTAGAAATATTACATCTCAATCCAGGTTCTGCAGGAAAACACGGTTGGCATAAAATGAGAACCATGTTGAGATTTGAAATCAATGGTGAAAAAATTGAAAATTTAGAAGTAATAGAATTAGGTTTAAAATAATTAAACCACAAAAAAGACAAAAGATTTTTTGAAAATAAGTTTTTCAAAAGTAAAAAAAGAAGAAAAAAATGCTTTTTGCTCTTTTGAATTTCTTTAAAATGTAATTATTTCTTTTGCCTCTTTTGTGGTTAAAAAATAATAAAATGAAAATAGGTGATTTGGTTTCGGTGATAGATGATGATTTGAAAGGGAAAATTTCAGCTTTCAAAGGAAATATGGTGCAATTAGAAGACGAACATGGCTTTCACTACGAAATTGAAAAATCTAAAATTGTCCCTCAAAATCATAATATTTACGATGATATTTCGGTAATTTCAAAAAAAGAAACTTCGGCTAAAATTTCTAAAAAAAATCAAACTCAACCACAATCTATTGATTTGCATTTCGAAAATTTGGTAAAAAACCCTCAAGAATATGAACCTTGGGAAAGACTGATGATTCAGCGTGAAAAACTCATCGAAAAACTAGAATATTGCAGAAATAATCATTTGAAAAAGCTCAACATCATTCACGGAATTGGCGATGGTGTTTTACAAAATATGGTGCACGAAGTGTTGCAAGGTTTCGCAGGAATAGAATATGAAAACCACGAATTTTTCTACCACAGTTCGGGGAATGTAGAAGTTACTTTTTTGTAGTTTCTGGCAATAATTTAAAATAACTCACCACAAATTTATCACCTTTCACCTCGCCTATCACTTCAGCTTTTCTTATGGCATTACAAAATCCGTCGTTTGCGTGTGCATCTCCATGGTCATCAATTTTAGTTCCTTCTACAAAATAACTTTTCCCATCAATTCTTACCGCTAAATCACAACCTTTCTTTTGCTTCATTTTGAACTGACATTGGCCACAAGCGACCTCTACAGTTTGCTTCTTTTTCACTTGAGAAAAACCCAATTGAAACCCTAAAATCGCTACAAATAAAAACAGATATTTCATAGATAAAAAACTTCCGTCAAAAATAGCTTAAAAATCAATATCTTTGCAATTATTGAAAAAACTTATGCAAAAGCTTTCTCTACTTTTCACCAAAGATGGTTTACAATGGCACATTTCTAAAGGAAAAAGTGTGTTGCAGGAAGCGTCTTTTTTTGTAACTGAAGAAACTTCTCCCAACTTGGTAGAAGAAAAATTAGATGAAATTCTACAAAAAAATGACTATCAAGAAATTTCGGTTATTTCGGCACTTAACCATTTTTCTCTGACTCCAGATACTTTTGCGGAACACGAACTGGGCTACAAACTCATTTCTTATAATGCGCCAGTAAATGAAGAAAAAGAAGAATTGATGCTTTCGGTGAATAAAAAGTTTGGCGTGCAGTTTTACTATACTTTTCCCAAAAAGTTTTATCAAAAAATTAAATCAAAAAAACTGCCAACAAAATTTAATTTTTCGGGAGAGAAGTTTCTAAATTCGATTCAGGTAAGAAATAGCAAAGAAATACACATCAATCTTTATCATCATCAAGTAGAATTTTTCGCTTTTGATAACAGAAAAGTAGCACTTTACAACAATCTAGATGCAGATTCTGAGGTAGATTTCTTGTATTTTATTATGTTTTCTTTGAGTAAAATTAATTTTAGCACTACCGAAACTTATTTTTACATTTACGGCGAAACTTCTGAAAATGAGACATTTATTTCGGAGTTGAAGAAATTTGTGAAGAACCTGAAACTTGTTTCAGAAAATTCAAGTAAAAAGAATTTTGTTCTTTCTTATTAATTATCAATCATCAAAAATCAATTATGTACAGAATTATAAGTGGCAAATGGAAAGCGAAAAGAATTTCGGCTCCTAAAAATTTCGATGTAAGACCGACTACAGATTTCGCTAAAGAAGCTCTTTTCAGTATTTTGGCGAATCGTTATGATGTGGAATTTTGTTCGGTTTTGGATCTTTTTGCAGGAATTGGTTCTATCACTTTAGAATTGGCTTCACGTGATTGCCAAGACATTACTGCGGTAGAAATGAACCCAAAACACGCTGCTTTCATCAATTCTACTGCATCAGAATTAGAAATGGCACTTCAAATTAATGTACAAAGAGGTGATGTTTTTGAATGGTTAAAGAAAAACAGAACCAAAAAATTATACGACATTGTTTTTGCTGACCCACCTTTTGAATTGGAAGAAAAAAAATACAACGAACTGATTTCTTTAGTTTTAAATAACGATTTTTTGAAAGAAAACGGAACTTTTGTTTTGGAACATCAATCTAAAATGAAACTAGAACACCCCAATCTTACAGAAACTAGAAAATATGGAAATGTTAGTTTTTCTTTTTTTAGTTCCGAGATGCCAGATGCGAGTTCCGAGTTATAAAATCGAAATTCAAAAATTCAATTTGTAGTTTTACAATACTTTATGCTCCAGGCTAATCGTTTTTCCAAAGAATTTTTTCGAAATTTTTTCGAAATTTTTAGTAATATCCGAAAGATAAAATTGAGTACTTCCTTCAGAGTTTTGAGAATTGAGAAGATTATTTTTGCTCAAAATATCTCTTAAATAGCTTGCTACAATTTTCGGAGAATCTATTACACGAACTCTGCTTCCGTAATATTTTTTGATTTCATCAATTACCAAAGGATAATGGGTACAACCTAAAATTAAGGTTTCAATATCCTTCAACTTTCTATCACTCAAATAATTATAAATAATCGCGTGGGTAATCGGATGATTTATAAAACCTTCCTCAATAGCAGGAACTAACAATGGAGTCGCTAATTCTGAAACGTTGATAAATTTATTTAGTTTTCTGATAGATTTTCTATAAAGTCCAGAATTTACAGTCGCTTTAGTTGCAATTACTCCTACATTTTGATGAATTTCGAAAGCCACTTTTTCTGCCACAGGATTTATTACATCTATCACAGGAACTCTACCTGCAACCAATTCTTTCACTTCTTGCAATGCATTTGCCGTAGCAGAATTACACGCAATAACCACCGCTTTGCAATTATTTTCTAACAAAAAATTGGTGATATTTTGAGAATAACCTATAATAGCTTCTCTAGATTTTTCGCCGTAAGGAAGATTCTTTGTATCTCCGAAATAGATGAAATCTTCGTGAGGCATTAGTCTTTTAATCTCTTTGGCAACGGTAAGTCCGCCAACCCCAGAATCAAAAATCCCAATAGGTTGAGAGGCAGAAAGATGAGTGAATTTTGGTTTCAAAGGCTTGAAATTTTTACAAAAATACTAATTTTTGCTGGAAGTCAGAAGCAGGATGCAGGAAGTTTATTTTAAGTATGTATTTTATCACTTCCAATTTTAATTTTCTATCTTTTTCTATACAATAAACAAATCAGAGGCGATTCCGTCTGCCAAAAACCAATGTTTTTCAGGTATTTTCAAGTGATTTTCTTCAGTGATTAAAATTCCTTCTTCTAATTTTGGTTGGATAGATTTTTTGAAAATTTCTAGAATTTCCATAGAAAATTTATCTTTTAATTTTTCTAAATCAACTCCCCAAATGGTTCGTAAACCAATCATGAGCATTTCGTTGTATTGGTCTTTTTCGGTGAGGATTTCGGTTTCATTTGGGAGAGTGTTTTCCGCTAAATTTTTGATGTATTTTGTATTGTTGGCAACGTTCCAACTGCGCTGATTTCTGCCATTGTAAGAATGAGCAGAAGGTCCGATTCCTAAATATTCCTTATATTTCCAGTAAGCAGAATTATGTTTTGATTCAAAATCTTTTTTTGCAAAATTGGATATTTCATAATGTATAAAACCGTGGTCTTTCAAGAAATCTGATAGATAATAAAATTCTTTATTCTGTGTAGATTCTTCTGGTTTTGAGATTTTATTTTTCTTAATCCAAGCGTTGAGTGCAGTTTTTGGTTCGATGGTTAAAGCATAAGAAGAAACGTGCGGAACTTGCAATTCTATGGTTTTTTGGAGATTTTGTTTCCAAATTTCAAAATTAGAAGTTGGCGAACCATAAATTAAATCAATACTTAAATTTTCAAAGCCAAAATCTTGCGCTCTTTTGATGGAACTTTCGGCTTCAGAAGCATTGTGAGCTCTGTTCATCAACTTTAAATCTTCTTCAAAAAAAGATTGTGTGCCAATGGAAAGTCGGTTGATTTCAGTTTTGGCTAAATTTTTCAAGAAGTTTTTGTCTAAATCATCGGGATTGGCTTCGAGCGTTATTTCTATATTTTTTTCAAAGTCGAAATACTTTAAAACTTCATCAATTAAAGATTTAATTTCGTCAACAGAAAGAATTGACGGAGTTCCTCCACCAAAATATAACGATGAAAGAGTTTTGTTTTCTAATTCATCTTTTCGTAGAAAAATTTCCTTTTTTATGGCAGAAATCATCTCGTCTTTCAACTTAAGCGAAGTAGAAAAATGAAAGTTGCAGTAACTGCATTTTTGTTTACAGAAAGGAATGTGGAGATAGAGCATTTGTTTGATGATTTACAATGTCTAATTTACGATTTACTATAAAAAATCGTAGTTCTAAAATCGTCATTCTAAAATAGGTTAACGATATCTAAAACCTCTAGAGTTGATAAAATTAGGAATATCAAAACCAAGGCTAATCATAAAAGAATTCCCTGCATATTCTTGAATGTCAGACAATCCTAAGTTGTAAGTTGCTCCTACACTTAGCCAATTGGTTTTAAACTTTAAAATAGGAGAAATGCTCAATTGTTCTCTTCCGAAATTACTGTTTGCCATTCTGTAGCTTACTCCAGCTGCAAAATAATTGGTTTCGTTATACAATTTCGCCAATAAATTAACATCAAAAAGTCTAGAAGAATTGGTATTTAGATTGAGCATAAATGAAGGTTGAATGGCGAATCCTTCGGATAGATTAATATCATAACCACCATTGAAATAATATCTTGTAGGCGATGGTTCTATTCCGTTAACCACTGGTGTACTATTACTCAAAGGAATATCTGCCACAGCAATTCCTGCAAAAGCTCCTTTGTAAGTTGCCTGTAGGCCAATATTGGCATAAGCTATAAAAATACTGTTGTTATTTTCATATAAAAGTGGATCATTTGGATCAGTAGCGTTTACTTTAGAAACATCGAAACTTTCGTTGTAAAAATTAACCGCAGTACCAAATGAAAATTGGTCTTTTCTCTCATCGTCATCACTTAACGGAACAAAATAAGAAGCACCTACTGCAATTCCGTTCGCCGAAATTGGACCATTTTGATCTCTGAAGAAATATGCTCCAGCTCCTACTCTATCAAAAACATTGGCGTGCATACCAATAGATTGTACATTAGGCGATTCATCAAATTTTGAAAATTGTTTTTGATAAGTAGCTCTAAAAACGAAATCATCATTTTTCCCCAAAAAAGCTGGGTTAAATAAAAATTCACTATCCAATAAATATTGCTGATACATGGGAATAGTTTCTTGCGCAGATGCAAGTCCTGAAAATGCAGCAATAATTAGTGATAATATTATTTTTTTCATAATTGTGAATTTCTGAACGTCAAATTTAAGTAAAAAGTATGTAATAAGGAATTTTCTTTTACTTAAAATCGAAGGTTTAAATTTTATGACATTAAGAGTTTTGAAGATAATTCCTCCATTTTTCTACAGCATCTTGCATATCTTTAGGCATTGGAGATTCAAAATACATTTCCTTCTTGGTTGTAGGATGAATAAATCCTAAAGTATGAGCGTGCAATGCGTGTCTTGGTAAAACCTCAAAAACATTTTTTACAAATTGTTTGTATTTCGGCAGATTTACTCCTCTCAAAATCTGATGCCCTTCGTACCTTTCGTCATTAAAAAGAGTATGACCTATGTGCTTAAAATGCGCTCTAATTTGGTGAGTTCTACCTGTTTCTAATTTACATTCTACCCAAGTCATATATTTAAATCTTTCTAAAACTTTGTAATGGGTAACAGCGTGTTTTCCTTGACTGCCATCTTCATAAACTGCCATTTGCATTCGTTTTTTTTGGTGCCTACCGATGTGACCTCTAATTGTACCAGAATCTTCGGCTAGATTTCCCCAAACAAAAGCCCAATACAAACGTTTGGTTTTTCTATCAAAAAATTGTTTTGCTAAGAAACTTAATGCATATTCATTTTTGGCCAAAACAATAATCCCTGATGTATCTTTATCTATTCTATGCACCAAACCTACTCTGTCTAAATCTGAAGTAAAACCGTTTTTCTGAAAATGGAAAGCTACGGCATTTACCAAGGTTCCTTGCCAATTGCCAAATCCTGGGTGCACCACCATTCCTGGGTCTTTGTCTATCACCAAGACATCATCGTCTTCATAAACAATATTGATAGGAATATCTTCTGGAATAATTACATTTTCACGTGGTGGATGGGTCAATAATACAGAAATTTCATCGCCTGGTTTTACTCTGTAATTCTGTTTTACAGGATTTCCGTTTACGATAACGTTTCCTGCTCTACAAGTCTGCGAAATTTTGTTTCTAGAAGAATTCTGACGATAAATTAATAAAAATTTATCAATTCTGAGAGGCTCTTGTTTTTTATCAACGGTAATATTGAGATGTTCAAACAGCCCAGAATTTTCTTCATCACTAGAATTTTCGTCTTCTAGTAATACTTCATCTTCTAAAAAATCTTCGTCTTCGTTCATCTTATTTAAAAAAACTTTGTCTATCCCATAATTGGGATGACAAAGTTAATATATTCTTTATCGATTATTGAAATTACTCTACAATTACCTTTTTGGCAGGCTTCTTTTCTGCTGCTTTGGTTTCTGTAGGTTTATTTTCTACAGGTTTTTTGGTTACAGTTTTTTCTTCTTGAGGTTTAGTATTGGTAGAAGCAGGTGGAGGCGATTGCTGCTTTTGAGGTTCAGGAGCAACTTTCACTGGTTCTTCAGCTGGAACAGAAAAATCTTCTGAAGGTGGCGCTATTTCTATTTTTGGCCTATACATTTCATCTAACTCTCTTATTTTAGCTTGCATTTCTGCAGGTGTTTTTTTACTTGCCCAGAGGTCTATTTGCATGCCTTGGTCTCTTACAGCTCCAGCTTCTGGATCTTGATAATAAATAATATCACTATCACTTTTACCTCCATCTTGAAAATCTATTATGCCTACTTCGAACAAGTTTTGTGCAATAATTACTTTTGCCTGAGCAACTGTCATCCCTACTAAATTAGGAACAGTAACATTTCTTTTAGGCCCTGTACCAATCACCAAATCAATGGTGGAGAACATAGGAACTTTAGCTCCTGGTTTTATTACAGAACCATTATACATCATTCTGATTACGGCATCTTTCTGAATATTAGGCTCATAGATGGTATCACCAACTTTCAACTCTAAACGCTCTAATTTCCTGAATGCTAAACCTTTATACCCATCCAAAATATCTGGAATAGTAACTGGCGCATAAGTTTTAGGATTTACTTTTAATACAATAGTTCTACCGTCTTTAACACGAGAACCTGGTGACGGGAAAATCTGTAAAACTTGATATGGTCTAAATTTAGGGTCAAATTTAAAACTATCAACTTCATATTCTAGACCTTGGTCATCTAATACTTGTATTGCTTGTTGCACGGTCATATTGACCACATTAGGAACAGGAATTTCGTCTCCGTGATTGGTGTGAAACTCTAACCAACGAAAAGTAAGCCAAACAAGACCTACAAATAATGCTATTGCCAGCAATAAATTCACAAAAACTTTCCAATGGAAAAAAGATCGAAACATAAATTTTGTTTTTGTACGAAATATAAACGCAAATATAAATATAAAATTATGAACTTTTTATTTTAATGCTATTTCAATTTAAATTATGTTCATAAAATTCATTTTACCAAAATGCCAAAATTGTACCAATTTAAACGAACTAAAGCGCTATTTCCATTGGTATCATTAGAAAAATAGTTACATTTGCCTTAATTAGATTTTAAAACTCATGAACAAGAAAAATGTAGCCGTTGTAATGGGCGGTTTCTCTGATGAATACAAGGTTTCTCTGAAAAGTGGTCAACTTATTTTCGACTCTCTAGATAGGGATTTATATCAGGTTTATAAAGTCGTAATTCTAAAAGAAGGTTGGTATTTTCTAGACGAAAACGAAGAAAGAATAGAACTCAACAAAGGAGATTTTTCTGTCAATTTAAAAAATGGTGAGATTTTAAAATTTGATGTTTGTTTCAATATCATCCACGGAACTCCAGGTGAAAACGGAATTTTACAAGCTTATTGGGATGCTGTAGGACAAAAATATACAGGCTGTGATTTTTATCAAAGTGCTCTTACTTTTAACAAAAAAGATACACTAGCGGTCCTTTCAAAATACGGAATTCCTTCTGCTAAAAGCGTTTATCTGAGAAAAGGTGATGCTATAGACGAAGAAAAAATTATCTCAGAACTCAAATTGCCTTTATTTGTAAAACCTAACCAAAGTGGTTCTTCACTAGGTATTTCTAAGGTAAAAGAAAAATCTGAATTGGTCGCAGCCATAGAATTTGCATTTAAAGAAGATGATGAAATTTTAATTGAAAGTTTTTTAGACGGAATGGAAGTTTCTGTAGGCGTTTTAGACTACCAAGACGAAACCATAGTGCTTGGAATTACCGAAATTATTCCAGAGAAAGAATTTTTCGATTACGAAGCTAAGTATGAAGGTGCTTCACAAGAAATTACACCTGCTAGATTAGATGATGAGACCCGAGAAAAAGTAGAAAAAATCGCAAAACACGCCTATAATTCTCTTGGGATGAGTGGTTTCTCTAGAAGTGAGTTTATCATTATGAACGGAACACCTTATATGTTAGAAATGAATACCAATCCAGGCTTTTCGCCTGCTTCTATCTTACCTCAACAAGCCAAAATTTACGGAATTTCCATTAAAGATTTGTGTGGAAACGAAGTAGAAAAAGCCCTTAATAAATAATTATAAATGATAAATTTTAGATTTTAAATAACTTTCTAAAAATTTAAAATCTGAAATCTAAAATCTAAAATCGCTATGAAAGTCGCTGTTTTCCCAGGTTCTTTTGATCCTATTACTCTCGGACATTTAGACATTATTGAAAGAGCTGTTCCGCTTTTTGATAAATTAATCATCGCCATTGGGCAAAATTCTCAGAAAAAATATATGTTTCCATTAGAAAAAAAAATGGAATTCATAAAAAAATCTGTAGCTCATTTCCCGAATGTAGAAGTAGATTCTTTCGAAGGACTTACGGTAGATTATTGTATGAAAGTTGGTGCGCAATTTATTCTTAGAGGACTTAGAAATCCTGCAGATTTTGAATTTGAAAAGGCAATTGCACATACCAATAGAACTCTAGCGAAGAGAAAATTAGAAACTGTATTTTTGCTCACTTCTTCTGGCAAATCATTTATTAGCAGTAGTATAGTAAGAGAAATCATTTCAAACGGTGGAGAATATGAACTTTTTGTTCCAGATGCTGTTAGAATTTAAACTATTTTCAATTGGTTCTTTTATCGCCTATGTTTCCAGATTTTGCATTTCTCATAGAATTTCTTGGCACGATATCCTTTGCGATGTCTGGCAGTTTTGCGGCTATGCAAAAACGTTTTGACCCGTTTGGCGTTCTTATCATTGCTTTTATTACTTCTGTAGGTGGTGGTACGGTGAGAGATTTACTGCTAGATGTGCCTGTTTTTTGGATGTCAGATTTGCGAACAATTACCCTTATTTTGGTCACCTCAGTATTTGCAATGGTTTTTAAATCTATCGAAAAAAATTTTAAAAATACCCTCTTTGTTTTTGATAGCTTTGGGCTTGGTTTATTCACAATAATTGGTGTACAAAAAGGAATAAACGCAGATCTACACCCATTCATTGGGATTATTTTAGGTACAATTACTGGTTGTTTCGGGGGAATTATAAGAGATACTTTACTAAATAGAATCCCTCTAATTTTCAGAAAAGAAATTTATGCTACGGCTAGTGTTGTAGGAGGTTCTTTCTATATTTTATTAAAATATTACACTTCTATATCAGAAGAAATCAACCAGACCTTTACCATTTTATTAATCTTCACCATCAGAACATTGGCGGTAAAATACCGTTGGCAAATTCCAAAATTTTACAGATTTTATGGTGATGGAGAAATGTAAGTTCATAAAAAATTATCATACTAATTTATTGTAATTTCAATCCTGAACATAAAAAACTCCTGAAAGAGATTTTCAGGAGTTTGTTTATATTTTTGATTTGTTCTAGAAAAACTTGCCTCTTTGTCTCATATTAGGATTATGCATATGTTTTTGCATAGAAGGCATTTTCAATTGATCTTTCATCATTTTTATTTGGTCTGTCATCATGCCTGCAGAGTCTAGTTTTTTGGCTTCATCTAATAATCTCTGCGCTTCTGGCTTTCTTCCTTTTTGTAGTGCAGCTGCAGCCAAATTAAGCGTTGCCATTGCTCTATCTTGTTTCATATTCAATCCATATTCTAGTGCTTTTTTCATTAATGGTTCTACTTTTGATGGATTTTCTTGAGCCAAAGTAAGACCTTGCAAATAATGAAAATATCCGTATTGAGAACGATGTAACTGAGATTGATAATTTTTAATGTAAGACAACCACTGTGATGCTTTTACTAAATTTTGTTTACGCATTTGCCAAAAAGCCAACAGAATATACTCGTTTTTGAAAAATAATAAAATAGGGCTCAAAGAGAAGAAAACAACAACTATCCCCCACCCAATTTGGCGGTTCATCATCAGGTAAACTCCGAAAGCAATCAATAATGCTGAAATTAAAAACTTTATGTATTTATTCATTGTTAAATTTTAAGTGTGCAAATTTAGTGATAAATTAAAAATAGCAGGTTGAAAATTGAAATTTATTTTTCTAAAATTTTCTCAAATGTTTGAAAACTAAAGTCGAATTGATTTTTTTCGTCTTTTAGATGGGCAATTTCATCGGTCTTCAACCATTTTTTTTCATCAATTATTGGGAAGAAAGTATCCGCTCTTAATTCTGCATCCACCAAAGTAACTTCTAATTTATCAGCCAAATCTATGGTCTGCTCATATATATTACCGCCTCCAATAATAAAAACATTTTCATCTATTTTTTTGGCAAATTTCAGAGCTTCTTTTATACTCCCTACAATCAAAATCCCCTCTTCGAACCAATCATTTTTTCTACTTATCACGATATTGGTTCTATTAGGAAGTGGTTTCCCAATGCTTTCATAAGTTTTTCTTCCCATTATAATAGGATGCCCAGAAGTAAGTTCTTTGAAGTGTTTCAGGTCTTTTGGGAGATGCCAAAGCAACTGGTTATCAGCACCAATCTCTCTGTTTTTACCCATTGCTACAACTATTGTAATCATTTTTTAGAATATTTCACAAAATTACTATATTAATTGTATATTTGGTTTAATAATTTTAATCATTAAAAAACACAGTTATGAACAACAAAGGATGTTTCGGCATTGGGACTATTGGTTTAGTCATCATTGGCATTATCGCACTTATTGGTTTTTGGGCTTTTGGCGCATACAACGGATTGGTTGCAGGCAATAACGAAGTTCAAAAAAAATGGGCAAACGTAGAAACGGTTTATCAGAAAAGAGCAAATTTAATTCCTGCCTTAGAAAACACCGTAAAATCTTATGCTAATTTTGAAAAATCTACGCTTACGGACGTCATCGCTGCGAGAGCTAAAGCAACTTCTATTAACATAGACCCTACTAACATGACGGAAGCAGACATGGCAAAATTCCAAGCTGCACAAGGTGAATTAACTGGCGCTTTGAGTAGATTGATGGCTGTGGTAGAACAATATCCAAATCTAAAAGCAGACCAGCAGTATCTTAATTTCCAAAGAGAATATACAGCTATTGAAAACAGCATAAGAACCGAAACCGTTTATTACAACGATTCTGTAGAAAAATTCAACAATTCAGCACAACAATTACCTGGAAGTTTGCTTGTTGCATTTTTCACTAAATTTGCTGCAAAACCTGTCTTCAAAGCTTCTGCTGGGGCAGAAAAAGCACCTGAAGTTTTTAAACAATAATGAATACCTACCTTAGTAATACACAAATGGCTTCTCTAGTGGAAGCCATAAAACAAGCTGAAAACCATTCTACTGGCGAAATTAGAGTACACATAGACAGCACTTCTGATGATAATAATGCCAAAGTAGCTTTTGAAGTTTTCAAAAGTCTTGGTATGGACCAAACTAAGGAAAGAAATGCAGTGCTTTTCCATGTGAATTTTGAAAAGAAATATCTTACCATTATTGGCGATAAAGGCATTCATGAACATGTACATCAAAAATTTTGGAATGATTTACATGACAAAATTACCTTGTCTTTTTCAGAAGGAAAATACTATCAAGGTCTGTATGATGCTATTTTAGAAACAGGTGTTGAGCTAAAAAAATTCTTTCCGATTAAAAACGGAGAAAATCCAAATGAATTACCCAATGAGATTACCTTCTCTTAAAATATTTTTTGCTAGTTTTTTATTATGCTGTTCTTATTTTGTATCAGCTCAATATAAAATTCCCGAAAAACCAAGTGTCCTTTATCCAGTTTATGATGAAGCAGGACTTCTTTCTGAAACCGAGAAACAAACACTTAATGATAAACTCATCAAATTTGAAGACTCTACTTCTACTGAAATAGAAGTTATCATCATCCCTTCTACTAAAGGTGAAGATGTGAACTTCCTTGCAACTCAATTTGGCGAAAAATGGGGGATTGGCAAAAAAGAAACAGACAATGGCGTAGTTTTTTTAATTGCTACAGAAGATAGAACGATGTCTATACAACAAGGCCGTGCAGTAGAACAATATCTTACTGCATCTGTAGCTGGACAAATTCTAGATTACCTAGTTACGCCATATTTCAGAAAAGGAGAATTCTACAATGGCATAGACCACGGAACCTCTGCCATCATAGATGCGGTAAAAGGCAAATTTAAACCTATGGCAAAATCATCTCCTGATGATGTAGATTTTTCTTTTGCTCATGCGCTTATCATTTTCATCATTATTATGTTGCTTATCTATATCTTATCTAAAAATAATAATTCTGGAGGCGGAAATTATGACGATGACGATGATGTAATTATTACCAGAAGAGGTAGAAGAGTCTATCCTGGTGGTTTTTTCCCTTTCCCAACTGGTGGTGGTTTCGGAGGTGGAAGTTCTGGTGGCGGTTTTGGCGGCTTCGGTGGCGGTGGTAGTTTCGGTGGCGGTGGTGCTTCTGGTGGATGGTAAAACAATGTTCAAAGTACAACGTTTGAAGATATAAGTTAAAAAATAAAACTTGTTAGAAGAAACAAAATTAAAGTTGATTTTGTACTAAAGCAAATACGATACATGCCAACAAAATAGAAAAAGCAACCAAAATAAACATTGGTTGCTTTTTTATTCTCTAGTAATTTATTTTTATTTCTGACGGAAATACACTTCAATAGGAACTCCAGTAAAATCAAATTCTTTACGGAGTTGGTTTTCTATAAATCTTTTATATGGTTCTTTTACATACTGTGGCAAATTACAGAAAAATGCAAACTGAGGCGTGTAAGTAGGTAATTGAGTAATGTACTTAATTTTAACATACTTTCCTTTGATGGCTGGAGGAGGCGTATTTTCGATGATTGGAAGTAAAATTTCATTCAATTTAGAAGTTTTAATTCTTTTCTTACGATTTTCTACGACTTGCATAGCTGTTTCAACCGCTTTTAGAACTCTTTGCTTAGTTAATGCAGAAACAAATAAGATAGGAACATCACTGAACTGACCAATTTTTTCCTTGATTTTATTCTCGAAATCTCTCATGGTATTGGTTTCTTTTTCTACCAAATCCCATTTATTAACAAGAATTACGATTCCTTTTCTATTTTTCTGTGCCAGTCCGAAAATATTCATATCCTGAGACTCCCAACCTTGCGTGGCATCTATCATCAAAATTACTACATCAGAATGCTCTATTGCTCTAATAGAACGCATTACTGAATAAAATTCTAAATCTTCAGAAACTCTATTTTTACGGCGCATTCCTGCGGTATCCACTAATACAAACTCGTGTCCAAATTTATTATAAAGCGTTTCTATGCTATCTCTGGTCGTTCCTGCGATATCTGTAACAATATTTCTATTATCATCTAGCAAAGCATTAGTAAGAGTAGATTTTCCCACATTAGGTCTACCTGCTATGGTAATTCTAGGCAATCCATCGAAAGGATCTTTATAATCCGTAGTAGGGAAATCCGCCACTAAATCATCTAATAATTCACCAGTTCCAGAACCTGTTGCAGAAGACATAGTATAATATTTTTCTACACCTAACTGATAAAATTCTGTAGCAGCCAATTCTTCTTTAGCAGAATCTGCTTTGTTTACTACAAGATATAAAGGCTTATTGGCTTTTCTTAAAAGATTGTAGATCTCGTGGTCTATATCCTGAAGCCCTTCTTCTACATTTACCATAAAAATAATAGAAGTAGCCTCATCTACAGCCAATTGCACTTGTTTTCTAATTTCTTCTTCAAAGATATCATCACTTCCCACGTCATAACCACCAGTATCTATCACAGTAAAATCTACACCATTCCAGTCAGATTTACCATAATGTCTATCACGAGTTACCCCAGCAGTAGCATCTACTATGGCTTCTCTTTTTTCTAATAAACGATTAAATAATGTGGATTTTCCTACGTTGGGACGCCCAACAATTGCGACAATATTACTCATAAAAATTGTATTAATAATCCTTAAAAATTATAAAATAGGATTAAGTTATTAATAGGTATCTCCCACTTTGGGAGCCTTAAAATTTTTGCAAAGATACGAATTTAAAATTTGATGAAAAATTATACTTTTTAGCTAAATCAGAAAAAAATAAAAATAATATTAACTATTTACACAATTTATAACATATTTTTCATATTTTTGCATTGGTCTAAAAACACATTTGAAACATTGAAGAAAATTTATTCTCCGAATAGATATTCTATAGCTATTCTAATTCTACTTTATAAAAAAATTCTGCCTCATGGGGTTTTGCATCGCTATGTAATCCTATTTCTTCTTTTATTTTCAATTAAATCATATTCTCAAGAGGCTACTATCACAGGTTTAGAAAATGTACATCTTACTGATGGAGCATCAATTGTAGCAATAAAAACCGAAAAAGAAGTAATTGTTATCAATTCTTCTTCAATACATAATTACACAAAAAAAACTGAAAAAAAAGAGTACAAACCTAAGCTACCTGAAAAAAAAATAATTAACAAGAAGGAAAACTCTGAAACCAGAAAAAAAGCAAAACTTCTAAAAAAACTAATTAGGCCTGAAAAAACACCCTCTGTTTACGAAACGAATTCTAAATCTGATGCTTCTTTTCAGGTAACAACTTCCATTTTAAAACAAGCAACAAATAGCCAAAACAATAATAATTCTTTTATAAATTCAAAAATTGATTGGATTGTACATCTTAATTTCTATCAAAATAGAAAATATGTGCTTTATCTTTCCTTTCAATCCAAGAAGGCAAAAAATTCTCTTTTTGTAAGACCTCCACCACAAATGTGTTAATTTAAATTTTTATGATTTTCAAAAAAAGTACTTGATCTATTAAATCAAGTATACCTTTTTTTGACTAAAATTTTCATTCTACTAACACATAAAAAATCAAATGAAATCGAAAATTACTACATATCTGAGAAAACAGATACTCTTAATTATTGGGCTAATTAGTGGTATTGTTTTTTCGCAAACTCCTGTAACATATGCTCCTGGACCTACAAATGCTCAAATTAACGCCGCAATAATAGGAAATAACATTACCATAACTGGTGGCGCATTAAACAACGGTATAAGAAATAGCCAAATTGCAACATTTACAGGTGGTAATGCTGCAGGATTATCAATGGATAATGGTGCATTTTTCAGTACTGGATTGAACACTGAACTTCTTACTATTAACAACAGCCTTCACAGAGATGGAAATCCTAGTGGAACAACACTATATACAGATGCTGACCTAGCTACAATAGATAATACCGCTACTAGAGACGTTGTTTCTTATTCCTTTAATGTAACATTAGGACCTAAAGCAACTACACTAAATGTTAAATATCAATTCGGTTCTGAGGAATACCCTGATTATGTGGCCTCTGCCTATGATGACGCCTTTGGCTTTTTCGTTACTGGACCTGGTATTTCTGGGACTGCTAATTTAGCTAAATTACCTAACGGAAATAATACATCTATTAATAAAGTGAATTATGGAGTACCTGGATTTAGTAGCCCTGCCATTCCAGTCCCAGCTTATGATGGTTCACAAAACGCATTATATACAAATAACGGACATAATACTGCACAATCAGGAGGAAAACTAGTAGCGAATACCAATCCTGGCCCCTTTCCTATTGCCGTACAATTTAATGGAATTACAAAATTAATTTCATATACTCTATCAGGCTTAACTCCAGGGGGTACTTATACTTTTAAAATAATTATTGGAGACGCAGGAGACACTCAATATGATTCAGGAGTATTTATTAATACAATTTATGCTACAGCTAACGTAGTAGCTAATAATGACACCTATACTATTTTATCCGGTTCTACAATAGGGGGTTCTGTTTTAAATAATGATACGGTAAATGGTGTTTCACCTGCATCATTATCAGATGTTTTATTAACACAAGTTTCTAGCTCTAGCCCTAATGTCACTTTAAATCCTATAACAGGAGCAATAAATGTTGCTGGAGGAACAGCTCCAGGAGTATATACAGTTACCTATCAGATTTGTGACCAAACATACACTGCTAATTGCAAAACTGCCACAGCTACTATAACTGTACAAATAAATGATTCTGATAATGATGGAATTGATAATTATTATGACCTAGATGATGACAATGATGGGATCTTAGATGCAACAGAAAATAGCTGCGCTACAACTACTAAAACAGAAGGAACGCCTATTTTTATAAACGATTTTGGGACTGGCGCTACCACCACAGATCCTTACGTCTTAAGTCATGCTTTTGTTGCGATAGATCCTAATGATGGGCAATATGCCGTAACTACTTCTAATAATCAAACTCAATATTATACCAAAACAGATTTAACTGGAAATAAAGATGCTGGCAACCCGACTATAACTAACGGCACTACAACTGGAAGATACCTGATAATTAACATCGATTCTCCAAATAATATCAACAAAGCAATCTATAGAATACCTGGGATAAATGTTCAAATAGGTCAATCTTACCGCTTTAGAATAGATTTGGCCGGTCTCGCAAACGGACTTGCTGATATCCCAAATCTTAAAATTGCAATAAAAGATGCTTCTAATAACGAACTTGCTTCTGCTAATTCTAGTTCACTAGGAATGGCTAATGATGATGTATGGAGAAGAATTAACTTGGACTTTACAGCGACCACAAACAATATAGTTTTAGAAATAATCAATCAACAGCCAACAGGCGGAAGTGGAAATGACGCAGGAATAGACAACATTATACTCACTCCTCTTTATTGCGATTTAGATAACGACGGAATTCCAAATCAATTTGATCTTGATTCTGACGGAGATGGTTGCCCAGACGCAATAGAAGGCTCTGAAAATGTAAAATACAATCAAATTCATAATCTTAACCTTCCTTTAGCAGATCCAAATTATGCTTACAGAGGTCAAATAAAAGTTACTTACAACGGAACAACCACTAGTACTCCTTCTGGTATTATAAGCACTTCCGCTGCAGCAAACGGAGTTCCTCAGTTGGTGAATAATGCAGGAAATAATTTGAATGCTTCTACTAACCCAAGCAATTTAGCAGGAGTAG
>NZ_BMLV01000003.1:300627-339624 GCF_014645495.1 Cloacibacterium rupense
TGGTACAGCAGATGTAGGACAAGGAATAGGCGATTCTCTGGATAATACCCTCAATTCTTGTAAATGTTACAAACTGCCCTCTACAGATAGCAATACTTACCCTACCCAACATGGTATTACTGCCTTTAATAGAGCGGGTGCAGATAACCAAAACTGGCCAATGGTAAGACAAAGCGGATGGACAGCTTTGGAAGCAAGCACCAAAGGTTTTGTGATTAACAGAATGCCAGCAAGTACCACTGGAGGAAACGCTGGCGAACCTGTAGATGGTTCTGGTACAGCAGTAATTACTTCTCCAATTGCAGGAATGATGTTTTATGACACCACCAACGATTGTCTTAAAATAAATGTAGATGGCACAAGAAGCGGTTGGAAATGTTTCAATAATCAATCTTGTCCAGATGAAAATTAACACTCATTTAAAAGAAAAAATAATGAAAACGAAATATTTCTCTATACTCAGTGTAATGATGGCTTCTTTATCTTTTGCTCAGGTAGCCATTGGCAAATCTAGTATCACTAGTAACAGCACCAGTATTTCCTTAGAATTTGGAACAGGCAATAAAGGAATTATTCTGCCTTGGGCTACCACTGCTGCTGGAGTTTCTTTGTCACCAACCGCTAATGCAAAAGGAGGGGCTTTCATTTTGGATGTGGCTGACCGAAAGGTGAAAATAAGCAGAAACAACGGAACATGGTTTGACCTTAGTGTTCATAATATAGAAAAACCAGCAACAGGAGGTAATGTGGCCATTAATAATGCTTTACAAACCAATGCTTCATTTCCAGAAAAAGCAGATGCTAAGACGATGATTGGAGGCAATCCTACAACAGATTCTACCCCCGGAATTCTAGTTTTGGCAGATACAGACAAAGCGATGATTCCCCCTTTGGTAACAGACCCTGCTAGTAACATCAAGAATCCAGCGCCTGGAATGATGGTTTATGACCCTAGCAAGAAGCTGCTCGCCGTTTATAATGGTACTGTTTGGACATACTGGAGACAGCCTTAAATTCTTATAAATTTAAATATTTTTAATCCGATTCTTCTTTTTGAATCGGATTTTTTATTTTAAAATGATAAATTTTGTAACTTCACTTCGTAAAATAATAACAATGAAAAATTTCTTAAAAGTTCTTTTAGCTGCATTCATTATTCTTCAATTTTTTAGAATAGATAAGACTAATCCTCCAGTAGATAAAGACATGGATTTTTTGACCATCAAAAAAACACCAGAGAATCTATCGAAAATGATTAAAAGTGCTTGCTATGATTGTCACTCAAACGAAACCGTATATCCTTGGTATGCTAATGTACAGCCATTTGGTTGGCTCCTAAAAGACCATATAGACGAAGGAAGACGTGAACTTAATTTTTCTACTTTTGCAACTTATGAACCTCTGAGACAAGCTAAAAAATTAAATAAAGCAGCCAAAGAAGTTAAAGAAGGTGAAATGCCTCTAGAATCTTACCTCTTGATGCATAAAGAAGCCAAACTCAGCCAAGAACAAAAAGAATTATTGGTAACCTACCTTCTTACTATGAAAGACATTACAATGATGCAAAATAGTATTTCTGAAGAAGAACTAAAACAAAAACAAAAATAACCTTGATAGACAAAAATAAATATTACGTTTTTTATGACGGAGACTGCGGTTTCTGCAATTTTTGGGTACAATGGATTCTAGAAAATGATAAAGAAGACCAATATCTTTTCGCGGCTCTGCAAAGTGACTTTGGACAAAATTTTTTAAAAGAAAGAAGTCTTAAATCCGATGATTTTGACACCATTTATCTTTGGAAGCCAAATGCTTTCTATCTCACCAAATTAGATGCTATCCTGAAAATAGCAAACACCATCGGAGGAATTTATTATTTTGCGAATATTTCAAAAATTTTCCCGAAATTCATTAGAAATTTAGGTTATGATTTAATTGCTAAAAATAGAAAAAAATTGATGGAACAGACGTGTATAATTCCTACACCTGAACAGCGAAAAAAATTCGTAGAGTAGTCTATTTTAGAATTTCATCGATATTAAAACTATATTTATTACAAAGAATTCTCAACAAAAAATAATTATCTTTCGCTTCTAAATTTCTAATCATTATCTTTGCAACTATGGAATACAATACAGAAAGAAACCAACTCCTGATGCCAGAATATGGCAGACATATTCAACAATTGGTAGAACATTGCAAAAGTCTTGTTTCTAAAGAAGAACGCAACGAAATGGCATTGGCAATTGTAGAATTTATGGGGCAGAGAAATCCACACCTTAGAGACGAAGAAAACTATAAACATAAACTTTGGGATCATTTATATATTTTAGCAAATTATGAGTTAGATGTAGATGCTCCCTATCCTTTTCCTACTAGAGAAGAATTAGCACAAAAGCCTAAAAAAATGGAGTATCCTAAACTTCAAGGTGATTATAAATTCTATGGAAAAAGTATTCTACAGTTAATTGAAAAAGCAATAGAACTAGAAGAGGGAGATGAAAAAGAAGCACTTATAGAAGTGATTGCCAACAATATGAAAAAATCTTATAATGTGTATAATAAAGAACACGTACAAGATGAGGTAATCTTCCGCCATTTAAAAGAACTTTCAGAAAACAGACTAGACCTTACCGGAATTGATTCTTTAGAAAAAAGCAGAATTTATCATTCTAACAATAAAAATAAAAACCAAAACCAAAAAAACAATTCTAAAAAGCGATATAACAACCACAACAAAAACAGAAAAAGATAATGAGCGAAGCATTTCAAATTAGAGGCGGAAAACAATTACACGGCGAAATAAAACCTCAAGGTGCAAAAAATGAAGCACTCCAGATTTTGTGTGCAGTTTTGCTCACTGGCGAAGAAGTTAGGATTAAAAACATCCCAGATATTCACGACGTTAATCGTTTGATAGAAATCTTGGGAGATTTCGGGGTTAAAATCACCGAAAACGCTCACGGAGACTACACCTTCAAAGCCGATAATGTAAATTTTGATTACATAAAATCCAAAGAATTTAAAAAAGATGGTGCCAGACTTAGAGGTTCTATTATGCTTCTAGGGCCTATGTTAGCCAGATTTGGCGAAGCATATATGCCAACACCAGGTGGTGATAAAATCGGAAGAAGAAGGTTAGACACTCACTTTCAGGGTTTTATAGAGTTAGGCGCAGAATTTCATTATGACGAAGAAGAATATTTCTATTCTCTAAAAGCTAACGAATTAACAGGTAAATTTATTCTTCTAGAAGAAGCATCAGTTACAGGTACAGCAAACGTAGTAATGGCAGCTGTTTTAGCCAAAGGAAAAACCAGAATTTACAACGCTGCTTGCGAACCTTATTTGCAACAATTGTGTAAAATGCTCAACAGAATGGGTGCTAATATTTCGGGTATTGGTTCTAATTTATTAACCATCGAAGGAGTTTCTCATCTCCACGGAACCGAGCACACTATGCTTCCAGATATGGTAGAAATTGGCTCTTGGATTGGTCTTGCAGCTATGACAAAATCCGAAATGACCATCAAAAATGTAAATTGGAATCAATTAGGTGTAATTCCTAATACGTTCAGAAAATTGGGAATTCAATTAGAACAAAGTGGTGATGATATTTATATTCCTGCACAAGAACATTATAAAATTCAGAAATTTATAGACGGTTCTATTCTTACCGTTTCAGACGCACCTTGGCCAGGATTTACGCCAGACTTGCTCTCCATTGTTTTGGTAGTGGCAACTCAAGCGAAAGGCACCGTGCTTATTCACCAAAAAATGTTTGAATCTAGGTTATTTTTCGTTGATAAATTAATTGATATGGGAGCGCAAATTATTCTTTGTGATCCTCACAGAGCAACAGTTGTTGGTCTTAATCACGAATATCCTTTACGTGGCACTAATATGACTTCGCCAGACATCAGAGCAGGAAATGCCCTTCTGATTGCCGCACTTTCCGCCGAAGGAAAATCCATAATTCATAACATCGAACAAATAGACCGTGGTTACGAAAATATAGACGGAAGACTGAAAGCTCTCGGTGCTGATATTGAGAGAATCCAGTTATAAAATACAGAAACGCAACTTTTTACGAGTTGCGTTTTTTTTATCACAAATTAGAATTTTTTGGACAGCTATTTCCGCTCCACTTCGTGGGCAATCTTCAGCAAAAGCTTTGCATTTACTTCGTTTGTGTTCCCGCTTTTTTTGCCAATTTGCCAAAGCTTTTCCCATCACAAAATTAGCAAAAAGAGCTCCACTCAGGTCAGGCTGCGAAAAAGATTTCGCCTAAAACACTATTTCTTCAAAAAAGCACTTTCGTACCTTTCAATCCATTGTTCTGGAGTGATTTTACTCGCCAATTCACCAATTAATTGATACGGAATATCTTCTGGCTTTTTAAATCTCATACAAGATTTCCCCATATCCAATTTCTTTTTAGAGTATTTCGGAAATTCTGTTACAAACCAATTCAATAGATTTTCATCAGCATAAATTCCCATATGATAAATATTGATAGAATTTTTCTGCGAAGCCAAACTCAAAAAAGGCAAAGGCAATTCGGGCGTACAATGGTAACCTTTCGGGTAAATAGAATGCGGAATTACATACCCAATCATTCCGTAGCTCATTTGTTCTTCAAAACCTTTTGGTAAATTTTCTGAAATAATTTTTCTCAAATTTTCTAATGCTTCTCTTCTATCTTCGGGAAGTTCTGCAATGTATTCTTCTACAGTTTTTGCATTACTCGTCATATTGTTGTAATTTGAAAGGTTTAACTTAGTTGTAATTGTAAATCTTAGATTACACTTAATTCAATTTTCTTATTTTTAATAACTTCTCAGAACCAGCCAATCCATTAGGATTACATCCCATTTTTCCTTCAGGTACTTCTAAGTTTTTTTCTTGATAAAATTTCAACCAAAAATCATCTGTCTTTCCCGTTTTAGGATTAATGAAAGTCATCGGCTTTAATTCAAAGATATGATTATTTCTAAAAATTCTTTCGATAAAATCTGAGCAATACAAAGATTCATCATTGAGGATATAATTGAAATTATAAGGCTTTCCTAACAGAGAATTAGCTTTCTTAATAGCTTCTGGAATTGAATATTGAAATTCAGGTTTTAGTCTGTAAAGATAAATTTCTGCATTTCCTTCAGATTGGGTTTTGATAAAACTTTGGAGACTTTCTTTTTGCGAACCACCTTTTGGAGCAGCGTGAAGTACAAAAATGGTATTTTTATTCTTTTCTATAATGCCAATATGATCATAGTTGTCAGAGGCATTTTTTTGAGTTACACGATTAATGGCACCTGATAAATTCTCTTTTTGAGCCGTTACAAAAACCAAATCACCATTTTTTATGTTGTTATATTTCAATGTTTTGCAACTATAAAAAAGCATTGAAATCAATATTAAAATCCAAATTTTCTTCACAAAATTCATTTTACGTAAAAGTATAAAATCTATCCCAAAAAATTGCAAAATCTTATATTCTTTAAATTCCCGAAATAATGTTATTTTTGTACAAATCCTCAATTTTATGCCTAAAATATCAAACAGAGCAGTAAATATGCCTGCTTCGCCCATCAGAAAATTAGTTCCTTATGCATTGGCTGCGAAAGCTAAAGGTACCAAAGTTTACCACTTAAATATCGGGCAACCTGATATTGAAACTCCAAAAACGGCACTAAATGCGCTTAAGAATATCGACTTAAAAGTTCTAGAATACGCTCTTTCTGAAGGTAATTTAGACTACAGAAAACAACTAGAAAAATACTATCATTCTATTGGTTTTACAGATTTAACTACTAATAATTTCATCGTTACCAATGGTGGTTCAGAAGCGTTGAACTTCGCACTTTCTGTAGTTTGTGACAGCGGAGACGAAGTCATCATTCCAGAACCGTATTATGCCAATTATAATGGTTTTACCAATGCAATCGGTGTAAAAGTAGTGGCGATACCTTCTTCTATTGACACAGGTTTTGCCTTGCCAAAAATTGAAGAATTTGAGAAAAAAATCACCGAAAAAACCAAAGCAATCTTAATTTGTAATCCGGGAAATCCTACTGGCTATCTTTACACCAGAGAAGAATTACAAAAATTAGCCGAAATTGCTCTTAAACACGATATTGTGATTATTTCTGATGAAGTTTACAGAGAATATGTTTACGATGGAGAAAAGCAAGTTTCGATGTTAGAATTCCCAGAACTAAAAGAAAATTGTATCATCATCGACTCAGAATCAAAAAGATATTCTATGTGCGGGGTTAGAATTGGTTTTTTAGTAACTCGTTCTCAATCGCTTCATAATGCGGCAATGTTGTTTGCGCAAGCCCGGCTTTCACCTGTTCTTATCGGACAAATTTTAGCAACAGCAGCTCATAACGATGATGCGGAATACATTAATTCTGTTCGTGAAGAATACACCAAACGCAGAAATCTTTTGGTAGAATTATTGAATGAAATTCCGGGTGTGAAATGCCCAAAACCAAAAGGAGCTTTCTATTGTGTAGCCGAACTTCCTGTAGAAGATGCCGATGATTTCGCGCAATGGATGCTCGAAAGCTTTTCTCATAACGGCGAAACCGTAATGGTAGCGCCAGCTTCAGGATTTTATTCTCAACCAGAACTCGGCAAAAAGCAAGTTAGAATAGCTTATGTTTTAAAATCCGAAGACTTAAAACGAAGTGTAGAATTGCTGAAAATAGCTTTAGAAGAATACAATAAATAAATTTTTGAAAACGAACTTCGGTTCGTTTTTTTATTTTAATTTTGAGAAAAACTTACAATGAACGAACAAGAATTAGAACAACTAAAATATCCTATCGGAAGATTCAAAAACCCAGAAAACTTTACTCCAGAATTTTTAGAAAATTGCATTTCAGTTATTGAAAATTTTTCAGAAAATTTAAGAAGAGAAGTTATAAATCTCACAGACAATCAACTAGATACACCTTACAGAGAAAATGGTTGGACAGTGAGACAAGTTGTGCATCATTGTGCGGACAGTCATATCAATAGTATTTTGCGTTTCAAATTGGCTTTAACCGAAGAAAAACCCACCATAAAACCTTATTTTGAAGACAGATTTGCAGAATTAATAGACTCGAGAAACTTTCCAATCGAAGCTTCTTTACAGATGTTAGATGGAACACACAAAAGATGGACTGCACTTTTAAAATCCCTTTCTGATGAAGATTTACAAAAAACATTTATTCATCCTGAACATAACAAAGAATTTACTTTGCAAACCAATATTGCCATTTATGCTTGGCATTGCAATCATCATTTAGCGCATATTACTTCGCTTAAAAAAAGAATGAATTGGTAAAGTTTAAAAAAAATGTATTGAGCCGCGAAGTGGCGATTTAATAAAGGATAGGATGCAGTCCTATTAAGAAGAATGATGTTTTTCAGAAATTTTAAGGTTAATTAATGATTACACCCCGTCAAAAATTCTCCAAATTTTTGCCACCCCTCTAAAAGAGGGGAATTTTTCCGTAAATTTGTAAAAATAAATTGCACTTAGAAACACGAATCTCATCAATGAAAATTCAAGAAAATTTTTCTTTAAAAAAATACAATACATTTGGTGTAGAAGCCAAAGCCAAATATTTCGCAGAAGTAAATTCCGTAGAGGAACTTAAGGAAACGCTACAATTCTCTTATTCGCCTATTTTAGTTCTTGGTGGAGGAAGTAATGTACTTTTTACCAAAGATTTTGATGGATTGGTAATTAAACTCAATTTAAAAGGCATTTCAGAAAAAATTTTAGATGAAAACCACGTTTTAGTCACCGCAAAAGCTGGTGAAAACTGGCACGAATTTGTGCAATTTGCCATTTCAAAAAATTACGGTGGTTTAGAAAATCTTTCGCTAATTCCAGGAAATGTAGGAACTTGCCCGATTCAAAACATTGGAGCTTACGGCACCGAAATTAAAGACCATTTTATTTCTTGCAAAGCTTTAAACACCGAAACTCTCAAAGTGGAAACCATTGATTTAGAGCAATGTAAATTTGGATATAGAGATTCTATTTTTAAAACTTCTGCCAAAGGAAAATACATTATTTTGGAAGTTACCTTTAAATTAACTACCAAAAATCATCACATCAAAACTGAATACGGCGCTATTTCTACAGAATTGAAAAATTTAGGAATAGAAAATCCTACGATTCAAGATGTTGCAAAAGCGGTAATCAATATCAGACAAAGTAAATTACCAAATCCAGCGGAAATTGGCAATGCTGGAAGTTTTTTCAAAAATCCAACTATTACTTTAGAACAATTTGAAAATTTAAAACAAAAATTTCCTGAGATTCAAGGTTATGCCAATGGAGATTTTGTGAAAGTTCCTGCGGGTTGGCTCATAGAAAACGCTGGTTGGAAAGGTAAACAAATCGTGAATGTAGCTTCTCATAAATTACAAGCTTTAGTAATTATCAACGCAACTGGCAACGCAACAGGAAAAGAAATTTATGATTTCTCAACAATGATTATTGATGCGGTAAAAGAAAAATACGGAATTGAATTAGAAAGAGAGGTGAATATTATTTAAAATAATCTAAACATCAATCGCCATTACCAAAATGCTTATTTTATTGCTAGGATTTTTTAGAATTTCCCAAACGATGGTATTCATCGTATTTCCTGTGGTAAAAACATCATCTATTAACAAAAAGTGTTTTCCGTGGAGGTTTTCTGTGACGGAAAAATCATATTTGGTTTCTAATCTGTGAAGTTTATCTTTTCTGGCTTGTGCTTTTTGATAGGAATTTCTTTTCAAAAATTTTTGATGATGAGGAATATTCCAATGTTTAGAAAGTGTATTTGCATAAAGATGCAATTGGTTATAACCTCTTTTCTTTAATTTTTTAGGATGAAGCGGAACAGTTACCAAAATATCGGGTTTTTCTTCGGAAAATTGTAATCTTTCAGCGGTCCAATCAGCTAGAATTTTCCCAACTTTTTCTTGAGAATGATATTTGAGTTGATGAATAATTTTTCTACTGAGTCCTTCTTGTTCAAATTCCATCAGCGCAAAAGCATTTTCTACAGGAAAAAGCAATTTACAACGGTTTTTCAAAGGATTTTCTTCGTAGAAATTATAGTGTGAAAATTTAATTTGAGGAACACAAATTTCGCACACCAATTCGTCTTTAGAAATAATAGAATTGCAATGCAGACAACGATTCGGGAAAAGTAAATCCAAAAGCATGAAAATGGTTTTTAGTTTTAGAAAACTAAAATAATGAAAAATAATAAACCACTCCGCTTTTATAAGTGATTTTGATGATTTTTTCTCGCAGATTTGGCTGATTATGCTGATTTTATCTGCTAAATCTGCTTTATCAGCGAGATATTCTTTAATTTTTCGTTTTAAAACTCCAAGTAAATGCAAATTTAGAAACCACGTCACCTTTTTCGTCTTTGCCTTCAGAAAACATCGTTAATGTTTGTCCTGCTCCAGTTTCTATCGCTTTTTGCAAAATAGCGTCTAATTCTTTGCCTTGATTGCAAGAAAAAGTAATTCTTCCGACTGCTTTTTTGGTAAATTCGGCTTCATTTTTTACGACGAGCATTGAGATTTTTTTACCAGATTTTCTAATTTTTTCAGCACAAAGAAATCCTGTGGAAAATTCTGCCGCCATTCCTTGAACTGCCCAAAACATAGACTTAAAAGGATTTTGATTGAGCCAACCAAATTTTACTTTGGTTATGCAAATATCATCGTTTAATTGTTTCAAACGAACACCAGCCAACCAAGAAATTGGGATTTTTGTAAAAAGATATAAGTGAAATTGAGTTTTATTCATTTCACAAATCTAAATATTTTAAGTTTTCGGGCAATAAAAATTTGTATGAAATGAATAGTTTTATCTTAAATTCAATTCGAAACAACAATTGTAATAAATATAACCTGCTGTAACTAATGTTGCTACTGTTAATCCTGAAATTTTTAGTAATGAAAGTTTTTGAGTCTTTACATTTTGAATGTCTTTAATAGATATTTTTTCTGTATGTTTTTTAGTTTGCATATCAATATTATAATCATAATATCTAACTTTAATGCTGTCATTTTCAATACTTAAAACTTTTATTTCTTTTTCTGTGTTATTATGAATAATCTTATAATTATTATTCTTTTCAAAATTTTTAAAATCAACAGTTGCTTGTTTATAACTGTAACAACTTGTCATAACAGATAAAATTGTAATTAAAAATATATTTCTCATGGCGTAAAATTTTAAACAAATTTAGTCCTTACAATTTTCAAAAAAATTGATTGAAATCAATAAAACAAAAAAACCACCGAAAAAAAATTCAGTGGTTTAAATATTCAGACTTCCGTCTCCTAACTTCGGTCTCTACTATTTCACAAATCCTTTGTCCTTTAAAAGAGGTGTAATTTCTGGATCTTTTCCTGTGAAGTCTCGAAATGCTTGGTTAAGATCTACAGAATTTCCAACAGAAAGTATGTATTTTCTAAATCGATCTCCGTTTTCTCTGGTCATTCCGCCATTGTTTTTAATCCAATCCCAAGCTGCAGAATTCAGCATGTCGCTCCACATATAAGCGTAATAGCCAGCTGAATAACCACCTCCCCAAATATGTGCAAAGTATGGCGAATGATACCTAGGCGGGACTTGCGGAAGCGTAAATCCGTATTTCTGTAAAACGTCTTTCTCGAATTCTAAAGTGGGTTTAAATTGGTTTTCAGAAGTTACAGAATGCCAAGCCATATCTAGTGTAGCCGCAGAAACCAGCTCTGTAGTGGCATAACCTTGGTTGAAGGTTGCAGCTTTTTTTATTTTTTCTACCAAAGCAGTTGGCATGGGTTGTTTGGTCTCGTAATGAAGTGCATAATTTTTAAGAACGGCTGGTTCTAGAGCAAAAAATTCATTGATTTGAGAAGGGAATTCTACGAAATCTCTTGGCACATTAGTTCCAGAAATGGTTACATATTTTTGGTTGGCAAAAAGTCCGTGAAGTGTATGTCCGAATTCATGGAACATAGTAGAAACATCATCATAAGAAATAAGCGATGGTTTTCCTGGGGCTGGTTTTTGGTAATTAAATACGTTTACAATTACAGGTTTTGTATTGGTAGTAAAAGATTGTTCTACAAAATTACTCATCCAAGCGCCACCGTTTTTGTTATCTCTGGTGTAGAAATCTAGATAATAAATGGCTAGGGATTTCCCGTCTCTGTCAAAAACTTCATACGCTACTACATCTGGATGATAGACTGGCAAATCTTTTCTTTCTTTGAAGGTAATTCCGTAGAATTTTTCGGCTGCGAAGAAAACGCCTTTTTCTAAAACAGTAGAAACTTCAAAATAAGGCTTAATTTGGTTTTCGTCTAGGTCATATTTTGCTTTTCTCACTTGCTCTGCATAGAAATTCCAATCCCAAGGTTCTAACGAAAAACCACCTTTTTGTTCGTCTATTAATTTCTGGATATCATCTGATTCTTTTTTGGCTTGTGCTACAGCAGGATTGGCTAATTGAGAGAGAAGTTTCAAAGCATTCTCTGGTTTTTTTGCCATTTGATCCATCAGATTAAGTTCTGCATAAGAAGATTTTCCCATCAAGTGAGCCTTATCCATTTTTAGTTTAGCCGTTTTTTCTAGGATTGCTCTGGTATCATTTTCGTCACCTTTTTCGGCTCTGTACCAAGACGCTTTGAAAAGTTTTTCTCTAGTAGCTCTATTTTTAAGATTTTGCAAAAGTGGTTGTTGAGTGGTATTTAATAAAGTTAAAAGATATTTGCCTTCTTACCCTGCATTTTTAGCATCGGTAGCAGCCGCAGCAATTTCGTCAGCAGAAAGTCCGTCTAATTCTTTTACATCATTAATTAAAACCGCTCCTTTTTTTCTAGCTTCCAGAAGTTTGCTGGTAAATTGGGTAGAAAGCGTTGCTAATTCTGCATTAATGGCTTTCATTTGTTCTTTTTGTGCATCTGTAAGATTAGCACCAGCCAACTCAAATCTTTGTTTGTAAACTTCAATTAATCTTTTGTCTTCAGAATCTAATCCCTCTGTTTTAATGTCTTTGATTCTGTTAAAAATTTTAGAATTAAGATAAATTTTATCTGAATGCGAAGCAAAAATAGGTGCATATTCTTCTTCTATTTTTTGAAGAGTAGGATTGGTATTAGAACCTGTAAGATTGTAGAATACAATTTGAGCTCTTTTTAGAACTTCTCCACTTTTCTCTAGTGCCAACACAGTGTTTTCGAAGGTTGGAGTTGCTGTATTATTGGCAATTTTTTCAATTTCTGCAAGATTTTGCTTTAATCCAAAATCAAAAGCAGGCTTAAAATGTTCATCTTTAATTTTATCAAATTCTGGAGCTTGATATTGCAGTGAGCTCTTCTTCATAAAAGGATTGTTGGCTAATGCAGCATCTACAATCTGGTCTTTTGGGGTTTCTGTATTTTTCATAGAGGTACAAGCAATGTTGAAACTTAAAGTAGAAATCAACACAATAGATGTAATATTTTTCATTGTACAGTTGTTGTAAGTATAATGGGATAAAGATACGAAATTTGTGGGAAGTTGGAAGTCGGAAGTTGGAAGTCGGAATTTGAAAATTTTTCAAAACACCTCAAACAATCCCAAACACGATTTCTAATATTAAATTTTGTAACATTTTGAGAATCAAATCGTCTAATTATAAAAAATGAAATTATGAAAACATCTATTATTTCTATGTTGGCAATGAGCGTTGTACTGACTTCTTGTGTATATGTAAGTCCTGGTAAAAATGGGGAAAATGGCAACGATGGATGGAATGTTTTTTCAGGTAACGAAGGAACAGGACCAGTCACAGATAAAACTTATACGGGTAATATAGACCAAATTCAGGTTTCTACTTCCATTAATGCAGAAGTGATAAAATCTGATACTGAAAAAGTTGTAATTTCTGCGCCATCTGATATTATGGAATTTGTGAAAGTAGATAATAATGGAGGAAAAGTGAAAGTTTATGTAAATTCAGGATATGGTAATGGAATCTCTACCAAAAACGTAAAAGCTAAAATCTATGTTAAGGATTTCACACAATTAAGTGCAAATTCAAGCGCAGATATTAAGGTAAATGATACCTTTACCCAAGATAAAGTAGAAGTGTATGTTTCTAGTTCGGGCTCTATAGATGCTTCCAATTTAGAAGCCAATGATTTTAAAATAGATGTAAGCAGTAGCGGAGATTTTTCTGGTAAAATTTGGGCCGTAAACCTTAATGCTTATGCATCATCATCTGGTGATGTAAATATTTATGGAAAAGCTAAAAATGCGACATTAGACGCCAACTCTTCTGGAGACATAAAAGCGACTGAATTAATGATAGAAAATGCAAACTTATCTGCTTCTAGCAGCGGAAATGTAACAACCTCTGTGAGCAGAAGCCTTACTGCAAATGCTAGTTCTTCTGGTGATGTTACGGTTTACAAAAAAGGAAATTTAGAGCAATCTAAAATCCAAAAAGGAAGTGGTGGAGATGTTTATATCAAATAATACATTCATTATAATTTTCATATTAAGTTAAAAGAAAAGCAACCGAAAAATTTTGGTTGCTTTTGTATTATAAAGAACTGCTTTTAAAAATATTTTCAGCCTCCAAAAAATATCAATAAATTTGTATCATTAACATAACTACCAATGGTCATAGAACTCTCTCAAAATTTTTCTCTTGTTAATTCTTGGATTAACGAACTAAGAAACATTGACACTCAAACCAACAGAAATAACTTCAGAAGAAATATGGAGCGTATCGGTGAAATTGCTGCTTACCATATTTCTCAAGATTTAGAGTACAAAGAAATAGAAATTACTACACCTCTAGATAAAATTGTGGTAAAAGAAATTGCTGTACAACCTGTTCTAACAACCATTTTGAGAGCCGGAGTCCCTCTTTTTCAAGGCATCCTTAATTATTTTGATAAAGCAGATTGTGGTTTTGTAGCAGCATACAGAAAACACGACGCCAATGATTATTTCTCTATAAAACAAGATTATCTAACTTGCCCTAATGTAGACGGAAGACCATTAATCGTAGCAGACCCAATGTTAGCAACTGGCGCATCTTTGATAGAAGCATTAAAAGATTTATTAAACCACGGCACACCATCTCAATTGCATATTGTAGCGGTAATTGCCAGTCAACACGGAGTAGATACCATTCAAAACGCTTTCCCAAAAGCTAAAATTTGGGTAGGAGCCATAGACCCAGACCTTACCCCGAAAGGTTATATTTCTCCAGGATTAGGAGATGCCGGAGATTTAAGCTACGGACAAAAACTTCAAAACTAAATTAATTTTTTTATAGATTTTCCCTTTCATCAGCATAGCTTTTGAATAGAGTGTTTATTGGTATTTTCTCAAAATAAACCTTTATCTTTGCGCAAAAATAAAAAGTAAAATGTCTGATATTAAACTCAATACAATTCCTGAAGCCATAGAAGACCTCAAAAACGGTAAAGTAATCATTGTTGTAGATGATGAAAACCGCGAAAATGAAGGAGATTTTCTGTCGGCTGCAGAACTTACCACACCTGAAATTATCAATTTTATGACCATCCACGGGAGAGGACTTATCTGTACTCCACTTCCCGAAAAAAGATGTGATGAATTAGGTTTAGAAGCGATGGTTTCTAGAAGTACAGACCCAAAAGAAACTGCTTTCACCGTTTCTATAGATTTATTAGGTGAAGGAGTTTCTACAGGAATTTCGGCAAGTGATAGAGCCAAAACCATCTTAGCATTAATGGATGAAAACACAAAACCAACAGCATTTATGCGCCCTGGTCATATTTTCCCATTAAGAGCCAAAACTGGAGGTGTACTAAAAAGAGCTGGGCATACCGAAGCCGCTATTGATTTAACCAAATTAGCCGGACTAAAAGAAGGTGGTGTAATTTGTGAAATTATGAATGAAGACGGAACTATGGCGAGATTACCAGAATTAGTAGAATTGGCTAAAAAATTAGATTTAAAAATTGTTTCTATAGAAGATTTAATCAATTATCAACTCAAAAAAGGAGATTTGGTGAATGAAATCGAGCATAGAATGGTTACTACTAAATTTGGTGAATTTGAGTTTCACGCTTTTCAAGAAAAACACACAGACCAAATTCACTTTGCGCTAACCAAAGGAAGTTGGGAATTCGAAGAACCTGTTTTGGTAAGAGTACAGTCTTCTAATGCGTATTTTGATGTTTTCAGTAGATTGATTAATGGAGAGGAACCTCAACTACAACGCATTACCAACATGATTAACCAAGAAGGCAAAGGTGCTCTTATTTTCATCAATAACGTTTCTAATGCAGAAATTACGATGAGAAAACTTCAACAGTTTTTGAATTATCAAGACGGACAAGTTGCCAGACCTACTCTTTCAGCCAATTTTGTAGAATATGGTATTGGAACTCAAATTCTGAAAAAACTTGGTATTACTAAATTTAGAGTAATTACTAAAAACCCTAACCAAAAGCCCGTGCTCTCTGGTTATGGTGTAGAAGTTACAGAAATGGTACAATTGTAAAATATTTAAATTACCTTTTTTAATATAGCGTAGTAAATCTCTACGCTTTTTTTATATTTATACTTAAAGAGTAGATTTATGAAACCAATATTTTTTCCAACAAAAGAAAATTTCAGAAAATGGCTAAAAGAAAATCATTTGTCTTCTGCTGAAATTTTGGTTGGTTTTTACAAAGTATCTACTAAAAAACCTAGCATGACTTGGAGTGAATCTGTAGACCAAGCATTGTGTTTCGGATGGATAGACGGTGTAAGAAAATCTATTGACGAAGAAAGTTATCAAATAAGATTTACGCCCAGAAAACCAAACAGTATCTGGAGCGCTGTCAACATTAGAAAAATAGAAGAACTCATCAAAAAAGAATTAATGTTTCCCGCAGGAATTGCTGCTTTTGAGAAAAGACAAGAACACAAATCAAAAATATATGCTTTCGAAACGCAAGCAATGCAACTTCCCGAAGAATTTTTAAAAACATTTAAGTCAAATTCCATTGCTTGGGAATATTTTGAAAACCTTGCTCCATCTTATAAAAAAACATCAATTCATTGGGTAATGAGTGCTAAACAAGAAGCAACTCAACAGAAAAGACTTCTACAATTAATCTCTGATTCTGAAAACCAAACCAACGCTTGGAAAGACAATAGATATCAAAAAAAATAACGTAAAACTACGCTATTTCTATATTTTCGAAGCTGTGAAATCCGTTTAAGAAATCTTTCACATTCATTCTCTTTTTACCTTCAAGCTGAACTTCTGTTGGGCAATAAAAACCGTCTTTGGTGTAAATTTTAAAAACATTTTTACCAATTTCTAGAGTTCCTGCTTCTTTTTTATTTTCAGAAATTTCAAAATTTCCTGCATAGATTTTTAAGCCTTTTACCTCATCACTGATTTTCAAAGAAGTAAAAGCACAAGGATACGGCGACATTCCTCTCACGAAATTGTGAATCTTCTGCGTTTCTTGATTCCAATTAATACGGGTATCTTCTTTAAATATTTTAAAAGCATTTTTGGGGTTTGCAACTTGTGGCTGAGGTTGTTCTGTAATAGAATTTTCGGCTAAACCGTCTAAAGTTTTCACCACTAGTTTCGCACCCATTTCCATTAATCTATCGTGCAGACTTCCAGCATTTTCGTTTGATGAAATTGGTAATTCTTCTTGTAAAAGAATGTTTCCTTCGTCTATTTTTTCGTTGATAAAAAAGGTGGTTGCTCCAGTTTTTTCTTCTCCGTTGATGATGGCAAAATTAATAGGAGCAGCGCCTCTATAATCAGGTAACAAACTTGCGTGAAGGTTAAAAGTCCCAATTTTAGGCATTTCAAAAAGAATTTTGGGCATCATTCTAAAAGCAACAACCACAAAAACATCAGCATCTAAATTTCTGATTTGTTCTAAAAATTCAGGATTTCTTAATTTTTCTGGTTGGAAAACCGTCAAATTATTTTCTTCTGCATATTTCTTTACGGGAGACTCTGTCAGTTTTTGACCTCTTCCGGAAGGTTTATCTGCTACTGTAACCACACCTACCACTTGGTGATTAGATTGATGAATTGCGGCTAAACTTTCTTTAGCAAAATCTGGCGTTCCGAAGAAAACTACTTTTAAACTTTTCATTATACTTTTTCGCTCCTACGGAGCTCATTTTTAAATTCAGATTATTTTATTACAAACTTTTCGCTTCCCTAAACTGGAAAAAGTTCTACGAACTCTAGAATACTATTTAATTGTATAAGTCCTAAAATCTAACATCTTTATTTTCCCCAATTCTAGTAAAAAGATAAGATGGTCTTGTAAAGCTTCTCTTTGATGGAAATGGAGCATAATCGCCAATTCATCTATGGTAGCTGCTCTTTTGGTTAAAGCTTCTAAGATTTGTTTCTCTAAACTTTGTTGGTTATTGGTCGGATTTTTTTCGGTACAAACATAGCAATTTCCACAATTTTTAGCATTTTTTTCACCAAAATAAGTGAGGATAAGTTTCATTTTACAGAAATCCTTATTCCTAGTATAGAATTTCATTTCTTCCCATTTCTGGAGTTTGTTTTTTTGAATTTGCTCGAAAAGATTCCACCATTTCCCTTCGAAAGTTCGGTCTTCCCTTTGCTTCAAAAATCGAATGCTATCTAGACTACCATCTAAATAATCTACAAAACCTTTTTTATGAATTTCTCTAAGTCTAGCTTTTAGTTCTTTGGATTCTACACCAAGTTTTTTGCAAAGATTAGCTTCGCTGAAAGGTGCCTTATGAGAAGACAATCCATCAATATTTCTTAAAAGAAGTTCAATGAAATAACTTTCTTTTTTGGGTAAATTCTCTAAATCATAGACTTCAAATTTAAGCTCAAGAGTAGATAAATTTTTAGAAGTGTTGAGATAAATAAGTTCTTGATTATGCATAAAATTGAGCACATTCTTAATCTTTGCCTGAGAAATCTTGGTAAACTCCTGAATTTTCGAAATACTCAACTCAAAAATCTGTTCTGGAAGTTCGTTTTCCCCAATCATAAACTTAGAATAGAGATAAGAAATTGTCCTCAGAAATTCTTTTTTACTTGGCGTTTGATTTTGAAAAACTTGGTCTAGATTCAGCAATTCTTGTTCATTCCAAAGTAAGAAAGCGTAGCTCTTTTCTCCATTTCTACCTGCTCTACCAATTTCTTGATAATAATTTTCTAATGAAGCTGGAGGAGAAAAATGAATTACAAATTGTACATTATCTTTATCAATCCCCATTCCGAAAGCATTGGTAGAAATCAATACATTTTGGTTGCTTTTCAACCATTTTTCTTGTTTTTGATGCTTTTCTTTGACTGATAAACCTGCGTGAAAAAAATCTACATTTTGTAACTTTTTTCCTTGTAAAAAGTAAGATAAATCTTCTGCATCTTTTCTGGTTCTCACATAAATAATTCCCGATGAGTTGGTATTTTTTAACAAATCAAAAATATATTGATATTTATCTGAAACCTCATCGATAAAAATACTGATATTATCTCTTTTAAAACTTTTCTTAAAAATCAAATACTGATTAAAGCCTAATTTGACTTTGATGTCATCAATCACTTTCGGCGTAGCTGTAGCGGTAAGTGCCAGACAAGGAACGCTTTTAAACTGATTTCTAAAATTTTTGATATTTTGATAACTCGGTCGGAAATCTTGTCCCCATTCCGAAATACAATGCGCCTCATCTACTGCGATAAATGAAATGGAAATTTCCTCAATCCTTTCTAAAAAATTTTTATTTTGTAATCTTTCAGGAGAAACATAGAGCAATTTGGTGAGACCTTCTATGCATCTTCCGTAGATTTCTTCTTCTTGTGCTTCGTCTAGTTCAGAGCTAAGGTATTCTGCTTCTATTCCTTTTGATTTCAACTGTTGAACTTGGTCTTTCATTAAAGCTAAGAGCGGCGAAATTACCAAACAAGTTCCTTCTAGAACTAATGCTGGCAGCTGATAACAGAGTGATTTACCACCACCTGTTGGCAAAAGAGCAATGGTATCTTTACCAGAAATGATAGTATTAATAATATCTTCTTGTGAATCTCTAAAAGAATCATAGCCCCAAAAATCTTGAAGGGTTTCTGTAATGATTTTAGAAATTTGAATAGAGGATTGCATTTGGTAAAAATAAGAAATCTGTTTCAAAAAACCACATAAAAAAAGCTACGACTAGCGCAGCTTTTGAAATGAATTTTATTAAATTTATTGAACTAAAATTAGTTTAATGCTTTTACTTCAACTTTTCTATCTTGTAATCTTTCTGCATCAGAAGCAGATTCTGGAACTGTAGCTTCAGCTTCACCAACACCTTTTGATTTCAATTGGCTAGGCGCTACACCTCTTTTCACTAATTCTTTTACTACTTCTGCAGCTCTTAATTGAGAAAGTCTCAAATTAGCAGCGTCATTTCCTTTTTTATCAGTATGCCCAATGATTAAGAAAGAACCTCCATTTGTAGATTTTATTAGATTAGCAGCAAGGTCTAGTTTAGAAACAGATTCTGGTCTTACAGTACTTTTACCAAGATTAAATAACAAATCTTTAAGTGCAGCTTGAATGTCTGATGCTACTTGGGTATTGTCAATTGGAGCTACTGGAGCAACAGCTATAGGACAACCATCATTTTCTACAGGACCTGGCACAGTTACACATTTGTCTCTAAGATCTATTACACCATCTAAGTCTGCGTCTAGGGCTACACCAGCTCCATCTACTCTAGCACCTGCAGGAGTATCTAGTTGTCTATCCCAATCATCACAAACACCATCATTATCTGTATCTCCTTTTTTGCAAACTTCTACATCTACATTTTTACTTTCTAATACGTCTAGTCTATAGTAAATTTCTTGCAATGGATCGTGCCACATTAAGTGAGACTCATGTTTACCTAATTTAAGAGTAATACCTAAACTTGCATTAAAGAAATTATCAGAATATTGTTCTTCTCTAGAGTTTAAAGATACATTAGGACTAGGATTAAGGACATATACATTTCCACTTCCACCATCAAAGTTATCATCCCCAGTAACTACATACATTACTCTACCTTCAATGTCTAATCTTCTATTGACATTAAATTTAAGCCCAGCACCTGCTTGACCAAATAGAGAAAGTTTTTTCAGGAATTTAACATCAGTAATAAGATTTTCCCCAAGTTTATTACTAGGATTTAAAAGGTCTTCGTCTTGTCTATACGCTTTATATCCTAATGTACCTACACCTGCATAACCATGTAATGCCCATCTGTAAGGAGAACGGTTATCTGATCTTCTTAATAAATTAGAAAAATTGATATCCCCGATAAGAGATAAAGCTTGATATTGAGTTCTAGCTCCTAGACCAGCGTCTTTTTTAAGATTTACATTACCTTGCTTAGTCTCTCCCATTTCATATTGAAGATTCAATCCAAATGCATGGGTAATTGCTTTATCTACACTAAGATAAGCAGAATAACCAAACAAATTTTTACCGTTTCCGTTTTTAATTGAGGTCATGTCTGCAGATTGTAGCAAAGGAACTCCAACCCCGGCAGAAATAGCCCAATCATTAAATTTTTTATCCTCTTGTGTGAAAGGATTAGCCTTATCTCCTGAGTAGAATTTATCATTACTTTGCGCAGAGACAGTTGCTGGCAAAATAGCTGTAAATAATGCTAATGTTGCTAAATTTATTTTCATCTTTTTGTATTTTTATTTTTAAAACTATTTAATTAACTCGAAATATACTCTTCTGTTAGCTTCGTTTTTCCATTCAGGACATTTAGTAGCTGGTTCACATTCTGGATATTTCAAATCTTTTTCACCTCTACCTTCACCAATCAACATTTTAGCATCTACTCCTTTAGAGATTAAGTATTTGATAACTGACTGAGCTCTTCTATTAGACAATTCTAAGTTATAAGACTCAGACGCTCTGGTATCTGTAGCTGCAATAACAAGATATCTTGCATTTTTATTTGATTTTTTAAGAATATCTGCTGCTATATTTAATTTTTCAATAGATTTTGGAGTAAGAGTAGCTTTATCTAAATCAAACACAATTCCTTCGAAGAATTTTTTAGTATTTTCATCTACAATTACTAAGGTATTTTCATCAATGTATGGACAACCGTTATTTTCTACTAAACCTGGAACTGTTACACATTTATCTTTAAGGTCAATAACTCCATCAAAATCCATATCTAGTGCTTTACCAGATCCATCTACCCTAGCACCAATAGGTGTATTGAGTTCTCTATCCCAGTCATCACACACCCCATCATTATCTGCATCTCCTTTTTCACAAACCACAAAATCAGATGATTTAGAGGCCAATGCACTTAATTTATCAAGTGCTGTATTATAAGAATCGTACCACGCCAAATGCTGGTTGTGTTTGCCTAGTTTAAAAGTAATCCCTAGATTAACAGTAACTAAATTATCAGATACATTTTTAACAATTTGGTTGTAGCCTGGCCACTCTCTTACATCTTCACCTCCTCCATCAAATTCATCATCACCAGTAATGATGTACATCACTCTACTTTCTAAGTCTATTCTTTTAGAAAGGTTATATTTCAAACCTAGGCCACCTTGATAAAAAAATGATTCTAAACCCAATTTTTGAGTAAAGTCTTTATTTGCTTCTTGCCTAGGATGCTCATCTCGTCTTTCGTAAGAATACCCTTGAAAACCAATCCCTGCATAACCATGTAAAGCCCATCTAAAAGGTGAATAATTATCTATTCTTCTAAAAAGGTTAGAAAAGTTAAAATCTCCTAGCAATGATATTTGGTCATACTTTGTTGTAGCATTCGCTAAACCGTGAACTAAGGGTGATGCTCCATATACATTTTGTCCTAATCTCCCAGTCTGCTTAGTTTCTCCTTTTTGGTATTGAAGAATTAGCCCAAACTTATCAGAAATTTGTTTCCCTAATTCAGCATAAGCAGTCCATCCAAAATGTTTTCCATCTTTATTAAATGAGGTCAAATCAGAATTATGCAAAAAAGCAGTACCCCCACCAAGAGATATCGACCAGTCATTAAATCTTCTAGCCTGATTATTAAACTTTTCAACTTTGGCAGAACCAGAGGTAAAAGTATTAGAATCGTTAGTTCCTTTGTTATCTTGGCTATAGAATAAAGCCGGAACAGACAACATTAGAGTAAATAAACCTAATTTCATATTTGTGTTTTATATTGTGCGTTTTTATAATTCTTTTAGTAGATTTTTTGAAAATTCTCTCTCATACGTATGCTTATGATGAGGAATTTCAAGTAGCTTTGATAAAAAATTAATATTTTCATATTTTACAATATCAATGTCAATTATTCTATCTATATACCCTCCTACTACAAAAGAATCTTGAGCTCTACCCATCTCTTTTTCAATATTTTTAATTTCTTTCAACAAGGAAAAAGGCGAAATATTGGTATATAAGCCTAATGCAATATTACGAAAAATATTATTACTAACAAACTCCACAGGCATAGTTTCTAACATTTCTGATGACTTAACAATTTTTCCGATACGACTTTCAATTTTAGTAATTGCTATTTCTAAATTTTTTTTGGTATCACCCATATTACTTCCTAGTAACAAAACCACATGATTTGACGACATATTGTGAAAATTATATTTTTAATAATTATGAGAAATTTTATAAAAAATGTTCTTGCAAATATAGTAGCCATTCTTATACTATTAATGGTAATATTTGGTTTTTTCATTTTAATGATTTTTGCAAGCGCTATAAATGGGGAGCAAAAGCCATCAATTAAAAAGAACTCTGTACTTGTTCTCAATTTCAAAAATCCAATTTTAGATTCCTATACCGAGGCAGAATCTAGTATTTTTGATTTAGGAGACACTAAAAATGTACTTCTTACCGATGTTTTAAATGCAATTCAAAAAGCAAAAACTGATGAAAACATAAAAGGAATTAGTATAGAAGTTGATGAACTGCAAGCTGGAACTACGCAAGCCGATAACATAAGAGACGCTATTGAAGATTTCAAAAAAAGTGGAAAATTCGTTTATGCTTATGGTAATAATATGTCTCAAAAATCATATTATCTAGCCACCATAGCCGATAAAGTTTTTTTAAATCCCGTAGGAATGATTGAACTAAAAGGCATGTCTACTGAGGTAACTTTTTTCAAAGATTTTGCTGACAAATACGGTGTAGGTATAGACATCATCAGACATGGAAAATTCAAAGCTGCTGTAGAGCCTTTCATGAGAAACGAAATTTCACCAGAAAACAAAGAACAACTCTCTACCTTACTGAATGACATCTGGGGAAATATTTCCAATAAAATTAAAACAGCTAGAAAATTAGACGAAAACAGTTTCAAAACAGCCGTAGACAGCTTATACGGCTACATTCCAGAACAAGCTATCAAGAGTAAATTAGCCGACCAACTTGTTCAAAAATCTGAATATTATAATTTCATAAAGAAAAATTTAAAAATTGACACTGATAAAGATTTCAATCAAATTTCTATAGGTAAATATATAAACACTCTAGACAATAAAAATAATGACAATAATGAAATAGCAGTTTTGTATGCTTCTGGAGAAATTTTCAATGGAGATGAATACAGTAACATTCATTCTGATAAATATGTTAAATACATTAAAGACTTAGCAGATGATGACAATGTAAAAGCAGTCGTTTTGAGAGTAAACTCACCTGGCGGAAGTGGAAATGCTTCAGATGAAATACTATTTGAGCTTCAACAATTGAAAAAGAAAAAACCTTTAATTGTATCTTTCGGAGATTACGCAGCTTCTGGTGGTTATTATATCTCAATGGCAGCAGATAAAATTTACTCTGAACCCAATACACTTACTGGCTCTATAGGCGTTTTCGGGATGATTACCAATTTTAAAGAATTAGCCAACAGAAACGGAATTAGAAGTGATATTGTTTCCACTAATGCTAATTCTCAATTTTATTCTCCAATTTCTGGCGCTGCACCAGGCACTATCCCTATGCTTACGAAAAGTGTAGAAAGCACCTATAAAAGATTTGTTTATTTTGTAACTCAAAACAGAAAAAAATCTTTTGAACAAATAGATGCAATTGGTGGCGGAAGAGTTTGGAGCGGCACCAGAGCAAAAGAACTAGGCCTTGTAGATGAATTAGGAAGCATACAACAAGCCATTAACTTTGCTGCTTCTAAGGCAAAACTTAAAGATTTTAACGTACAAAATTATCCTGCAAAGATGAGTAAGTTTGAAGAGTTTTTCAAAAACACTCAAGAAGAAGAAATAGCCGCAAAAGTAATTTCTAAAAAAATAGGTAAGGAAAACTATACAATTTTTGAAAAAGTAACTAATCCTAAATTTAACAATGGGGTACAGATGTCGCTTCCTTATAAAATTACAATTAAATAAACTTCAATCATCTTTCATATTAAAAAGAAATCCCGTTTCGATTTTAGAAACGGGATTTTTATATGTAATATATTTTCTGATTATTTTTTTGCAATAAATTTAGAGTAAATAAACAGCAATAACACAGCTCCTGCAATGGAAACAATCCAATTCATAGGACTCCAAAAACTGTCCGCTACGGAAATACCTATTAAATCTGCAATAAATTTACCTACAACAGAACCAAGAATACCAATTAGTATGGTTATTAACCAACCACTAGGATCTGCACCTGGCCTTAAAGCTTTAGCAATTGCACCTGCAATTAAACCGAAAATAATGTAAGCTAACCAACTCATAGTTTTAAAATTTTAAGTTAATAATTTTGTTAATTTGACTTTATAAAGTTATAACTTTTTTTAAATCAACAAAATATTAATTCCTTTTTTTAAAAAAAGAGTCTACAAACTCCTCTCCATTGAAAAGTTGTAAATCTTCCATTTTCTCGCCTACACCTATATATTTTACGGGAATTTGAAATTGGTCTGAGATACCGATTACCACACCTCCTTTGGCAGTTCCATCTAATTTGGTTACCGCTAGAGCAGTAACTTCTGTAGCAGCAGTAAATTGCTTTGCTTGTTCGAAAGCGTTTTGCCCTGTAGAGCCATCTAAAACCAATAGAACTTCGTGTGGAGCATCTGGCAAAACTTTTTGCATCACTCTTTTAATTTTCGAAAGTTCGTTCATCAGATTCACTTTATTGTGCAATCTTCCTGCGGTATCTATAATTACTACATCTGCATTTTGGGCTACTGCACTTTGTACTGTATCAAAAGCTACAGATGCCGGGTCGCTCCCCATATTTTGCTTTACAATAGGCACGCCTACCCTTTCACTCCATATCACCAATTGATCTACTGCAGCCGCTCTGAAAGTATCTGCAGCGCCTAAAACCACTTTCAAACCTTGAGATTTGAACTGATGAGCTAGCTTCCCTATGGTTGTAGTTTTTCCTACACCATTTACGCCAACCACCATAATTACATAAGGTTTTTTGGTTTCGTCTATATTTTTGGATTGAGAATGAGGATTTTCTAGCAGTAATCCAGAAATTTCTTCACGGAGAATCTGGTCTAGTTCTGCGGTATTTACATATTTATCGCGCTCTACTCTAGCTTCTATTCTTTCAATAATTTTAACTGTGGTATTTACCCCAACATCAGAAGCTATTAGAACATCTTCTAGATCATCTAAAACCTCATCATCAACTTTGGATTTACCAACTACTGCTCTAGAAATTTTATCAAAAAAACCTTGACTAGATTTTTCTAAACCTTTATCTAAAGATTCTTTTTCTTCTTTTTTAAAAATATTTTTAAACCAACTCATACTATGATTTGAAATTTGACATTTGAAATATATTCACGATTTTAAGTTATACTAAAGGCTCGTGAATTGAAGGCACAAAGATAACAAAAAAACTACCCAAAATAAATTGAGTAGTTTTATATATTTACAAAAGTCTAATGATTATTTTTTCAAATAACCGTCTACTTCGTCTGCGTTCATTACTTTTTCTTCGAAAACGTAAGCTCCAGTTTTAGGAGACTTTACCATTTTGATTACTTTGGTCATTTTTTTAGATCCTGCTCCACCTTGTAGCGTTGCAACAACTTTCTTTGCCATCTTTAATTATTTTATAAGATTACTTAATTTCTTTGTGAACTGTGTACTTTTTAAGAACCGGATTGTACTTTTTAAGTTCTAATCTTTCCGTAGTGTTCTTTTTGTTTTTGGTGGTAATGTATCTAGACATACCAGCTACACCAGTTTCTTTGTGCTCAGTGCACTCAAGAATTACTTGAACTCTATTTCCTTTCTTAGCCATTTTCTTAATTATTTAATAAATCCGTTTCTAGTTGCTCTTTCTATTGCTTCTTCGATACCAATTTTATTGATAACTCTCAAACCATGAGCAGAAACTCTTAAAGTAACGCTTTTTTCTTGCTCTGGAAGATAAAATTTCTTCTCTAGTAAATTAATTTCAAAACGTCTTTTCGTTTTGTTATTCGCGTGAGAAACATTGTTTCCTACCATTGCACGCTTACCTGTTATTTGGCAAATTCTAGACATATCTCGATGTTCTTTTTTACTACTATGTATTTATTTTGAGTGTGCAAAATTATGGATATTTTTTTTAACTCACAAGTTTTCTAAGAAATTAATTTCTATTTTTTTGAAATTATTTTCCTAAACTTTTTGCACTTACTTTTTAGAGGCAATTTTCTCACCAAAATGATAGATGAGTAAAAATCCGAGCACAAAGATAGCAATTCTGGAGATTAAATCACCCGTTTTTGTATAAATAGATTTTTCTTCTAGTAAATTAGCTGTAACCGCTAGTGCTGTTTGGTCACCATAAAAAGTATCTTCTACAATATCTCCTCTTGCATTAATATGCGCTGAAATCCCGCTATTAGCAGCTCTAACGATTTCTCTGCGTGTTTCTATAGCTCTTAATCTAGCATAAGATAGCAATTGTTTATGTCCTTCGGAATTATCCCACCAAGAATCATTGGTCATAATCGCGAGAAGATTAGCTCCGTTTTTCACATAATCGGTTACAAATTCTCCGTAGATACTTTCATAGCAGATAATTGGGGCTACTTTTGCTTTGTTAAATTTATTGATGAATACTTTTCTCTCCTTATCTATTCCTAAAGAAGTAGTTGCGCCACCAAAATCTAACATAGCATCTCCTAAAATAGGTTTTAAAAATCTAATATAAGGGAAAATTTCTACACCAGGTACCAATTTACCTTTATGATAGACTTCCACATTTTGATTGGGAATAATCTGCAATGCCGAATTGTAAGAATTCACCCAAAGTCCATCTTGTATTTTTACAGAATAATTTTCTGTTTCGCTTTCATTAAACAAATATTTATGCGTAGAAGCGCCCGTCATTAATATAGATTGAGGATGTTTTATTAAAAATTCTTTTGCAATATTAATAGAAAGACTTTTATTAAATCCATTTTCACTAAGACTACCTCTTCCAGGGAATGCTGTTTCTGGCGCTATGTAGAAATCTACTTTTCCTTTCGAATTTTGTTCAGCCAAAGTCAATAGTTCATCTAAAATTTGCAAAGAATCTTTAGAATATTTTTCATTATAAGGATCTAATTCTGGCTGAAGCAAAACTACATTTACATTGCCAACAGATCTTTCTTGATAACTATTGTATTTATAGATAGAAATTAGAATCGGGAGAAAAATAACAGCCATCAAAATTGATACATTTTTAATTAAATCTTTTCTAATTCTGCCCGCTTCCCAAATTCTGATGGTATAAAAGGTAAAAACATTAATCAATAAAATCCAGAAACTACCACCTGTTGCGCCGATTGTATCATACCATTGAATGACTTTAGGATACTCAGAAAAAACATTTCCTAAATTTAACCAAGGCCAAGTAAACTCCCAACTGAGGTGAAATCTCTCAAAGCTCAACCAAATTGCAACAAAAAACACCAATCCGAAATAGGTACCTCTTACTTTTTTGTACCAATAATATAGTTGAAAAGTAGAACTCATCAACAAAGAATTGGCAAATAACGGAATAGTAACCGCCAATAAAGAATTGCTACCATCAGGATTTTTGGCATAGTACAACCAACCTGTTGTTACCAAATTCCAGATGAAAAATGTAAAATAACTCAAGCCAAAAACAGCCCAACCTTTTCTTTTGATTTTTGAGAATTTAGAAATCTCTTGCTCCATCAATAATAGCGGAACAAAAGCAAAAAATATAAAAAACGGAACACCATAGGTAGGCCAAGACACGCTAAAAAGCAAAGCCGAAATTGCTGCAAGAATAATATATTTCATTGGATAAATTTCTGTTAAGAATAATCGCAAATTTAATATTTTGAAAACAAATAAAGGTTTTATGAAGATTAAATAATTAAATATTTTCGACCTTTAGAATAAAACCTATATTAAAAAAATAAAAAATTAAATACTGTAAATCAATCTATTAAAAATATTATTTAAAATTATTCTAAATAAATTTTGAGGATAAAAATATCCTTTTTATTTTTGCGTTGTTATTTTTAATAATTCTAAATAAATATTAATGAAAAAGATTATTTTTTCCGCTGCTCTTATTTCATCAGTTTTAAATGCTCAAAAAAAAGAACAAGATTCTCTTAATACAAGAACCATAGAAGATGTAAAACTGCATAAAACAGGCAATCCCAATAAAGCCAAGCTTTTTACTACCAAATCTAATCTAAATCCAATGGAAACTCCACAGGCGATTGCTGTGGTAACACACGAGGTAATAGAACAACAGCAAGCACAACAATTGTCTGATGTGGTAAGAAACGTAAACGGCGTTTATCTAACCTCCGCTAGAGGTAGTTCACAAGATAATTTCGGGGCTAGAGGCTACACTTTTGGCAATGAAAATATTTTCAAAAACGGAAACAGAATAAATTCTGGAATTTTCCCAGAAGTTTCTGGCCTAGAACGTGTAGAAGTTTTAAAAGGTAGCGCAGCTATTCTTTACGGAAATGTAGCACCAGGAGGTATTGTAAATATGGTTACCAAAAAACCATTATTCACTTTCGGTGGAAATGCAGCCCTTAACTACGGCAGCTGGAACAATATAAAACCTACAGTAGATGTATATGGTGCATTGACCAAAAATTCTGCTTTTAGAGTAAACGGAAGTTATGAATACAAAGACAGTTTCCGAGATGTAGTAAATTCTAAAAAACATTATTTCAACCCAAGCTTTTTATTTAATATTTCTGATAAAACCCAAATTATTTTTGAGGCAGATTATCTTAAACATCATTTTACCCCAGATTTTGGATTGGGAAGTATCATGGATCAACAAACAGGAATTTCAAGTTTTGACACTGGTCTTTCTAGAAATGCTTTCATAGGCGCAAACTGGCAATACAATATTGCACAAATGGCAACTTCTACCATTACTGTAAACCATCAAATCAATAGCAATTGGAACTTCAACTCTGTTGTATCCTATCAAAACTATACCAGAGATTATTTTTCAACAGAAAGAATTCAATGGTTAGTAAACACTACTAATGATGCTGTAAACCCAGAAAGAAGTTTTTATCAATCAATCAATAGAACTTACAATGAACAAAATTATGGCGCTTTGCAATTTAATGTGAACGGAGAATTCAAAACTGGAAAAATAAAACATAAACTATTGACTGGAGCTGATACTGATTACAACAAAGCAGATGCTTATACTTTTACAACTTCAGATGGTAAGAAGTCTTTCCCTTTTAATAATACCTCTGTTACATATCTAGATCGCCCAGAAACTTGGAACAATGTGCCAAAAATAGATTCAAAAACAAAAGAGGTGACCATAATTCCGACACAAAGATTTGGAGCTTATGTACAAGACTTACTAGACTTTGGAAAAATAAAATTCTTAGCAGGAGTTAGGTTCAACTATTTAGAAACAAAAGAAAGAACCGTTAAAAACTATATCAATAATACAGAAACAAAACTCAACACTAATAAATTAGTAGAAAAAGCTTTTTCACCAAGATTTGGTTTTGTCTATGAAATTAATGATAAAATGATGGCCTTTGCGAGTTACGCCAATTCTTTTACGCCAAACAACACTGGTTCTAATACAGATATCTATGGAAACCCATTAGAATCTTCCGTAATAGACCAATATGAAGTAGGATTAAAAACAAACCTTATTAAAAACACTCTATCCTTAAACTTTACTGCATACCAAATAGATAACGACAACCTAGTCTCTACAGCAATTTACGATAAAGACGGTAACATCAATAGCAACACCAATCTCAAAATACTAGGCGGAAAAGCGAGAAGCCGAGGAGCAGAATTAGACATTACAGGAAATCCTACTCCTAATTTATCTTTAATTGGGGGCGTTTCTTACAACCATGCAGAATACGTGAAAACACCTGACACAAAAGGAAGCTTCATAGAAGGTGAAAGAATCGTAAGAACACCTGCTGTTACTGCAAATGCTTCTATTTTCTATACTTTATCTCAATATGTAAAAGGCTTAAGACTAGGAATTACTGCATTTTACACTGGTGATAGATTAGCTGGCTGGAATAACACCAAATATCCTGCAGCTAATCAACAAAATAGAATTGTTAAATTAGATGATTTCACGACAGTAGATTTTTCAGTAGGCTATCAATTCAACAAAATCTCAATCATGGGAAAAGTAGGTAATATATTTGATGTGGTAGATTATAATGTACACGAAAATTACTCTGTAAACCCTATTACACCAAGAAATTTCTATTTAACACTTAGCTATAAACTTTAACTTTAAAATAAAAAATGAATCTAAAAGTGGAAATTATTCCACTTTTGGTGTTTAAATCAACAAAAAATTAATTTAAAATGAAGAGTACAAGAACTACAATGAGACTTCTACACCGTTACATCGGTTATTTTATGGCAGGAATTATGGCTGTTTATGCGATAAGCGGCGTTTTATTAATCTACAGAGATACCGATTTTCTGAAAAAGGAGAAAAAAATTGAGAAAAAGATTGATGCTAACATTCCTTTAGACAAACTAGGAAAAGAATTAAAAATAAAAGGGCTAGAAGTAAAAGAACAAAAAGGAGATGTAGTTATTTTCAAAGAAGGAACATACAATTCTAAAACTGGCGAAGCAAAATATACAAAAAAAGAACTACCTTTTTTCTTAAAAAAAATGACAGAACTACACAAATCTGATTCTAAACATAAACTTTCTTTACTAAATACAATATTCGGAATTTCCCTCCTATTCTTCGTGGTTTCCTCGTTCTGGATGTTCAATATAAAGTCAAGAATTTTCAAGAACGGAATGATTATCACTGCAGTAGGAATCATTTTGGCATTGTTTTTGATTTTAGTATAATTGTAAAATCAGCAATATAATATTGATTTATTGCAAATTAAATAAATATTACTATCTTTGCAAAAAATTTTACTACACTTTATAAGTGATTGAAAAATTGATTATTAAGTATTTACAAACATACCACTAATCAATTTAACAAGATTTAAGTATTTTTAATAAAAATTAAATATATTTAATATAATTTAACATTTTTTCATTTGTGTTTTTGGGCGGGATAAGATATTTAATATTTTGTCTCGCCATTTTTTATACAAAAAAATCCGACTTTAAACGCCGGATTATCTTTATATAAATGTATAAAATTACTCTATCTGCATCGCTACTTCTTCCCAATCTTGCATGGTTGCTGTCAATTCCTTTTTAAGAGCTTCATACTTTTCTAATTCTTGTTGAGAAGGGTTGGTTTTGCCAAAAATTTCTTCTAACGAGGCAATTTCTCTTTCATAATCAGAGATTTTTTCTTCTAATTTTTTTAATTTATTTTGAAGATTTTTTTGCTCTTTACTTATAAAGTTTGATTGGGTTTGGTGTGGTTTCACATCGTTTGAATGAGTTTGATTTTGTTTTTCAATTTTTGGCTCAACTTCATTTTGGCTCAGTTTAGATTTCTCCGCAGAAATTTCTCTGATGGTTTCTTTTTGTCGATATTCTAAGTATTCATTAATATTCCCTAAAAACTCCTTCATAGAACCATCTCTAAACTCGAAAATCTTATCGCATAATCCTTGCAAAAATTCTCTATCGTGAGAAATCACAATCACCGTTCCTTCAAATTTCTGAAGAGCAATTTTGATAATTTCTTTAGATTGAATATCTAAGTGATTGGTAGGTTCGTCCATAATCAAAGTATTGAACGGACGAAGTAATAATTTACAAAGCGCCAAACGGTTTCTCTCACCACCAGAAAGCACTTTTGTCTTTTTTTGCACCGCTTCACCTGTAAAAAGGAAACTTCCGAGCAAATCTCTTACTCTAGGTCTGGTTTCTTCTGTAGCAGCATCTTCGGCTTCTTGCAGTACGGTTTTATCTGGCGTAAGAACTTCCTCTTGATTTTGTGCAAAATAACCAATATTTACATTGTGACCAAGATTCCATTCACCTGTATAATCTTTTATATCACCTGCTAAAATTTTGGCTAGCGTAGTTTTACCTTGTCCGTTTTGCCCAAGAAGTGCAATTCTGTCGCCTCTTTGCACAAAGAAATCTACATTGTCAAAAACCTGATGATTTCCGTATTTTTTACCTAATTTGTTAGCTTCGAAGATTACTTTTCCAGGAACTACACTCTGCACAAAACGGATATTAAATTTAGAAACATCATCATTCTCTACTTCAATTCTTTCAATCTTATCCAATTTTTTAATCAAAGACTGTGCAAAAGCAGCTTTAGTAGCACTCGCACGGAATTTATTGATGTTATCTTCCATCTGCTTAATTTCCGCATCCTGATTTTTCTTCGCCTGAATTAGTTTTTCTTTTCTATCTTTTCTTAGCTCTAGATATTTGGTATAATTGGCTTTATAATCATCTACTTTTTTATTGTTAATATCAAAAGTTCGGTTACAAACCGCAGTCATAAACTGCTTATCGTGACTTACCAAAACAATAGCGCCGTTATAATCCTTCAAGAAATTTTCTAGCCAAATGATAGATTCCATATCCAAGTGATTGGTAGGCTCATCTAAAAGGAGTAAATCATTATTTTGAAGGAGCAGTTTCGCCAATTCTATTCTCATTCTCCATCCGCCAGAAAACTCATCGGTAACTCTATCAAAATCTGCCGCTTTGAAACCCAAACCTAGCAAAACTTTTTCTACATCACCTTCTAGATTATACGCATCGTGATGATGAAGAATATCATTTAGGTCGGTCATTCTATGGATTAAATCATGGTAAGCATCAGATTCATAATCTGTTCTGGTTGCTAATTGATGGTTAACATCTTCCAATTCTTTTTTCCAAGCATTAATTTGCTCAAATGCTTGTAATGTTTCATTCCAAACGGTTCTACCTTTTACAAAATCTAAATCTTGCTTTAGAAAACCAATCGTAATGTTCCCTTCTGGCACAATATTCCCTTCGAAGAAAGTAATTTCTCCGGAAAGCATTTTGAGAATAGTAGATTTACCTGCACCATTTTTACCAACAAGACCTACTTTATCATCTTTTTTGATAGTGAAATTTACATCTCTAAAAAGATAATTTCCTGAATGGTGAAGACCAAGACTTTGAACTGAAATCATTTTTTCTTATTTGAATTAAGTATTTAAAATTACCAAAAACTACATTTAAACAAAAAAGCCTTCCGAAAACTCAGAAGGCTTTATGTGGTAGACTCACAGGGATTCGAACCCCGACAGACGGTACCAAAAACCGTAGTGCTACCGTTACACCATGAGTCTATACCGTTTTTGGTGGTGCAAATTTAAAACTTTTTTTTCTATTTGCAAGACATTAAACAAAAAAAAATCAAAAAAAAATCTATTTCACTGAATTTCAAAGCATTTTTTTCATTCTCTCCTTCAATAATTCTCATAAAGAAACCACGACTTTCTTCTTCTACAAAATTTGTATCTTTGAGCATCAAAAAAATAATTTCTATGAATCACAAACCAGTAGAAGGTTTTTCTAAACTTTCTAAACAAGGGAAAATAGACTGGCTCATTACAGAATACCTAGAAGGAAACCAAGAATATCAACAGATTCTTCAGCAATATTGGAACGAAAATCCTGCGCTACAAAAACTACACGAAGAATTTTCTGAAAATACCATTTCTAACTTTTATATGCCTTACGGAATTGCACCCAATTTCCTTATTGATGGAAAACTGATGGCTTTACCAATGGCTGTAGAAGAAAGTTCTGTGGTGGCTGCTGCGTCTAAATCTGCTAAATTTTGGATAGAAAGAGGCGGTTTCAAAACGACGATTATTAACAACGAAAAATTAGGACATACGCATTTTATCTTCAAAGTAGAAGCTCATAAATTATTGCATTTTTTTAATTTTACTTTAAAGAAAAAACTCTTTGAAGCTACCCAAGATATTACCGCTAATATGCGAAATCGTGGTGGCGGAATTCTAGACATTAAATTGATAGACAAAACCTCTGAACTAGAAAATTACTATCAACTGAAAGCAAGTTTTGATACAGTAGATTCTATGGGCGCTAATTTCATTAACTCTTGTCTAGAACAATTCGGGAAAACTTTAAAAGAAGAAGTTGCCCAATCTACAGATTTTTCACAAACAGAAAAAGATTCACTGCAAATTGTAATGAATATTCTCTCTAATTTTACTCCAGATTGTATTGTAAGAGCCGAAGTTTCTTGTAAAATTGAAGATTTGAAAGACGACAGCGGAATTTCTAATGAAGAATTCGCTTGGAAATTTAAACAAGCCGTTACTATTGCAGAAATAGAACCTTATAGAGCAACTACGCATAACAAAGGCATTATGAACGGTGTAGATGCGGTGGTAATTGCCACAGGAAATGATTTCCGTGCTACCGAAGCTTGTGCACACGCTTATGCAAGTAAAGATGGTAAGTACAAATCGCTTACGCATTGTACTACAGACAACGGAATTTTCAGATTTTGGATAGATTTGCCAATTTCTGTGGGAGTTGTTGGTGGTTTAACGCAGCTTCATCCTTTGGTTAAATTTTCTTTGGCACTTCTTGGAAAACCATCTGCACAAGAATTGATGAGTATTTTGGCTGTTTCTGGTTTAGCTCAAAATTTTGCAGCACTTCGTTCTTTGGTGACTACAGGAATTCAAAAAGGACATATGAAAATGCATTTGTTCAATATCTTAAATCAATTTGGCGCTACGGAAGAAGAAAAACAATATTTTGTAAATTATTTTAAAGACAAAACCGTAAGTCATCACGAAGTGATTTCGGAATTGGAAAAGATAAGAAAAATACAATCATGAAATATTTATATTTAATCAATTTATTTTTATTGGGAAGTTTGTTTGTTGGTGCGCAAGAAAGAGCAATTATTGACAAAGAAGTTTCAGAAATTTATAAAAATTATAGTAATAAAGTTGAAAATTTACAGAAAAAAAGTTTTTCTGAAATAGATGCTCAATATAAAAAAACGAAATCCGAAAAAAAATTAGAAGAATTAGATGAAAAATACATTAAGATTCGAGAAGTTTTTTTAGTTGATCAAGAAAAATTTCAACAAGAAAAGTTACTTAAACTAAGAAATCTAGTGGACGAAGTAAAAAAACGTTATCCATTAATAGGAAAAGTAGCATCAGCAAAAAATGAAAATGAGAAAACAGAAAATTATCCACCACCTCCTACTTCCGGACAAAAAATTATTCAAAATGGTGTAAAAGGGCATCTTATTAAATCTCCAAGTTACGATTTAAATAAATCTGACGAATTAAAACTTGAAGAAAAGGATAAAATTAGGAAAAATTTTTCTGAAAACTTTAGAATTGATTACATTAATACTAATGATGATATTTTGAAAACAAGATTACTAATCAATGTGGATTCTGATGGAAGTTTAAAAGATATTACTGCAGAAGGCGTCAATGAAGAAGTAAACTTACTTTCAATTTTAACCATTTATAGTTTAAATATCAAATTGGAACCTTATGAAAATGGCGGATATTTTTTAGTAAGAAAATTTACATTGCCAATATCATTAAATTTTGAATAGAAATATGAAAAACCTAACCTTAATAATCGGCGCATTCTACGGAATGCTTTCAGTAATTCTAGGCGCTTTCGGAGCGCACGCTTTTAAGAAAGTTCTTTCTATAGAAAGATTAACCAGTTTTGAAACTGGTGTTAAATACCAAATGTACCACGCATTATTATTACTTATTATCGGTTTTTTCTTTAAGTTTGATACAGGAATAGAAAAATGGGCTTCTTGGTGCATTATTTTGGGAGTTATTTTCTTCTCTGTTAGCATCTATTTCCTGAGTTTTCAAGAAGTTTGGGGTGTAAGTCTAAAGTTTTTAGGCCCAATTACCCCAATTGGCGGACTGCTTATGATTATAGGATGGACGTTATTAATATTAATATTCATCAAAAATAAATTTTAAAACAATGAAAAAAAAATTCACCTTATTAGCGTTTTTAATGATTTCTGGTTTTTTATTTTCACAACAGATTAAAGAAGAAATAGTAGGAAATCCTTTCAAAATTTCTTATCCTAGTAATTACGTAAAGACTTATGATTTAAATGATTCTGCTTCTTTGCAAATTATGAATGGTATTCAAGAAAAATTTACAATTATTATACAAGATAATATTGAAGCTTTAGATGCACTTAAAATGAATTTTGCCAGTACAGAAGAAGCCATCAATTTTTATGCTAAAGAACTTATTTCTGGCTTAGAAGAAAACAATTTAAAAAAAATATCTGCCCCAAAAAATTTCCTTATCAACGGTTATAACAGTACCGAAATAACAATCGAAGGTCAAACTACAGATGGAGAAACCAAAGAAAAAATAGAGTTTTTCTATCTCTATACTGTTATTAAAACTCCTTATAATTATTATCAAATCTTATCTTGGAGCAGCTTAGACAACAAAAAACAATTTGAAGAAGAATTTAGAAACATCGCAAAATCTTTCAAAGAAATTGCTGTAAAATAACAGATATACAATTTTAGCAATTTTTATAATTTGCTCCCATTATTTTTTCATATTTTTGTGAAAACTAACTTTTAAATAAAATTTTAGAAATATTATGAATCTTCACGAGTATCAATCAAAAGAGATTTTAGCTTCTTACGGCGTTAGAATCCAACGTGGTTTTGTAGCAAACAACGTAGAGGAAGCTGTAGCAGCTGCTGATAAATTAAAAGAATTGACCGGAAACGAAGGTTGGGTAGTTAAAGCCCAAGTTCACGCTGGTGGTAGAGGTAAAGGTGGCGGTGTAAAATTTTCACCAAACTATGACAAACTAAAAGAAAATGCTCAGAACATTATTGGGATGAGATTAGTTACCCCTCAAACTTCAGCAGAAGGTAAATTGGTAAACTCTGTTTTGGTTGCAGAAGATGTATATTATCCTGGCGAAACTGAAACTAAAGAATTCTATGTTTCTATCCTTTTAGATAGAGCTTTAGGTAAAAATACGGTGGTTTATTCTACAGAAGGTGGTATGGATATTGAGCACGTAGCAGAAGTTACACCTCACCTTATTCACAAAGAAGTTATTGATCCTACTTTAGGTTTACAAGGTTTCCAAGCTAGAAAAATCGCTTTCAACCTTGGTTTATCAGGTGATTCTTTCAAAGAATTTGTAAAATTCATTGATGCACTTTACAAAGCGTATGTAGGAATAGACGCATCTTTATTCGAAATCAACCCAGTTCTTAAAACTTCTGACAATAAAATTATTGCTGTAGATGCTAAAGTAACTTTAGATGACAATTCACTTTTCCGTCACAAAGATTTAGCAGAACTAAGAGACAAAAGAGAAGAAGACCCTATGGATGTAGAAGCTGGGGAAGCTGGTCTTAATTTCGTGAAATTAGACGGTAACGTAGCTTGTATGGTAAACGGAGCTGGACTTGCTATGGCTACTATGGATATCATTAAACTTTCTGGTGGTAATCCAGCCAATTTCCTAGACGTTGGTGGTACTGCAGATGCACAAAGAGTACAAACCGCTTTCGGAATTATCTTAAGAGACCCAAATGTAAAAGCAATTCTTATTAATATTTTTGGAGGAATTGTACGTTGCGACAGAGTAGCTCAAGGTGTAGTAGACGCTTACAAAGCAATGGGAAGCCTTCCAGTTCCTTTAATTGTACGTCTTCAAGGTACAAACGCTGTAGAAGCGAAGCAATTAATAGACGATGCAGGTTTACCAATTCACTCAGCAATTACTCTAGAAGAAGCCGCAAACAAAGTATCAGAAGTTTTAGCATAAAAAAACTTCACTTCAAATAATCAAATCCGTTCTATTTTAGGACGGATTTTTTTTGGGCAATCCCTCATTCCAAAGCAATGCCAACGCTTATTCGGGTCGGGCTATCCGTTACAATCTTTTTTTTCAAACGCTATTCCTAGCAAAAAAAAGGATTTCCACTACTATCCCTATTGCAAAGTGACCAGAAAATAAGAACAATTACTTCACATAAGTATGTTTTCTATCTCCATCATAGCAAACCCATTCGTGAGCAATTATAGTATCTTTCTTATGAATATAAAATACTAATTCTCCTTTCTTTTTTACAATAGTATCACCTACTACAATTTCTTTCTTATATTCATCCCACCATCTATTTTCATTATCACAAAATTTCACTTTTTTACTTATAGGATCATAACCTTTGGTTTTGAATAAATTAGGGTATTCCGACGGTGGAATTATTACAACCAAATTAAATTCATCTTCTAAAATATAATTTCTAGATCTATCACAATCAACACAAGATATGATAAGAAAACATAAAGATAAAACAGATTTCATCAGAAATAACAGTATTTCATCTACTATTCCAATTACAAAAACATCAAACGCCAAGCATCTAGCAAAAGTACAAAAACAAAAAAAGCTCATCAACGTTGTTGATGAGCTTTTAATAAAAACTGGCGGCGACCTACTCTCCCGCGTTAGCAGTACCATCGGCGCTAGAGGGCTTAA
>NZ_BMLV01000004.1:0-278185 GCF_014645495.1 Cloacibacterium rupense
TAATTCTTTTGTGTTTTTTATCAAAAAGGTACATTTTTTTATTGTCTAAATTTAAGGGGTGTTTTATTTTTTTTAATAATCAATTAGTTAAGGTATAGTTTTCGATATGGGAATGTTTTTATTATTATTTCTCATTTTTTTCATGTTTTTTTGTTTTGAATTTTGTTTATGAAATCTCAATTTTTTTATTTTTTTAGACATATAAACATATTCATTATTTTATTTTTTTGTGTTAGTAATGATTTTTGGATTCTAGACGCAAAAAAAGGGAGTTTTTTATCGTGTATTTTAACTAAAAATTAGCTCTATAAAGCCTTTTTTTTCCCATTATATGAAGAATTAGAAAAAAAATACAAAAAAAAGTGTAAAAAAAACATTTATACTTATCATTTTTTTAGGGATAAGGATTCAATGTCATTGATGTTAATTTTTCTTAAATAAACTCTAAATTTTAATGTTTTTTAGTTGAAAAAGGTTTTTTTGGGGGTGGGCTTATCATTAAATTTAAGTAATACTAATCATAGACTGTAGATAACTAAAGTATTGATATGCAGTACATCATGTCAAAAATATTTTTTTATTTCATTTAGATTTTTATATTTGTTGTGTTACGTTAATGTTAACTAATTATGAGTCCTAATTTTATACATACTTATTTATCTGTAGATTGTGTTGTTTTTGGCTTTGATCATGATAATAAACTTAATATTTTACTAGTAAAAAGACGTTTAGATGATGTTCCAAAAGAGATGCAAAGTAAACTACCTGGAAGTTTAATTTTTAGTAACGAAGATGTAGATGTAGCAGCACAGAGAGTGCTTTTTGAACTTACTGGAATTAAAAAAATGGTGCTTAAGCAATTTAAATGTTTTGCAGATCCTTTACGTGCAAGTAGCCCAGATGATATTAAATGGATGAGCAAAGAGTACAAGCCTAATATAGACAGAATTGTTACAGTAGCTTATTTATCTCTTTGCAAAATAGATCATAAAATTAATAGTGTAAAATATGTAACTGTAGATTGGTGTCCTATTGATAAAATACCATCGCTTCCTTTTGATCATAATAAAATTATTAATGAGTCATTTCTAGAAATTAGAAGATGGATTGAAACAGATTTCTCAATCGTTTTTGAACTTCTTCCAAAAAAATTCACCATCAGGCAATTGTATCAATTGTACAGTGCAATAAGTGAGAAGAAAATTGATAAAAAGAATTTTCACAAAAAAATATCTTCATTTAATTATATCATTCCATTAGATGAAATAGAATCAAACGTAGCGCACAGAGCTGCGAGATATTATAAGTTTGATAGTAAATTATTTAAAAAAAGTAATACAAAATTGTTAAAATAAATTAAAGAATATTATGTATTTGTTAGGTTATGACATAGGAAGTTCTTCAGTTAAAGTTTGTTTGATAGAAGCATCAAGCGGAAAGATTATTGCATCTGATTTTTCGCCTAAAAAGGAAATGAAGATTACAGCAGATCAACCAGGTTGGGCAGAACAAAATCCACTAGAGTGGTGGATCAACCTAAAACTTGCTAATGAATCTGTACTACAAAAATCTGGAGTAAATGCTGAGGATATAAAAGGAATAGGAATTACTTGGCAAATGCACGGTCTTATTTTAGTAGATAAAGATCAAAATCTTTTAAGACCATCTATTATCTGGTGTGATAGCAGAGCAGTTCCTTATGGCGAAAAAGCTTTTACCACAATTGGTGAAGAAAAATGTTTATCACACTTATTAAATTCTCCGGGAAATTTTACCGCTTCTAAACTAGCTTGGGTAAAAGAAAATGAACCAGAAATTTTCGAAAAGATAGATAAAATAATGTTGCCAGGTGATTATATTGCAATGAAATTGTCTGGCGAAATAGGAATTACCATAGAAGGTTTATCAGAAGGTATTTTCTGGGATTTTAAAAATAATTGTATTTCAGAAGATGTAATCGATTATTATGGCATCCCAAAAAGTTTCTTTCCAGAAATTGTACCTACATTTGGAATACAAGCCACTGTTTCCGCTTCTGCAGCAGCCGAACTAGGTTTAAAAGAAGGTACCCCTATTTCTTACAGAGCAGGAGATCAACCTAATAACGCACTTTCTCTCAATGTATTTAATCCAGGAGAGATTGCTTCTACCGCAGGTACGTCTGGTGTGGTTTACGGCGTACTAGATACCTTAGATTATGACAAACGCTCTAGAGTAAACACTTTTGCCCACGTAAATTATACACCAGAGCAAATAAGATTAGGTGTTTTGCTTTGCATCAATGGTACAGGAATTCTCAATTCTTGGTTGAAAAATAATTTTGCCACTTCACTGTCTTCTTATGGTGATATGAATGAATTGGCATCGCTTTCTCCTATTGGTTCTAAAGGATTAAGCATTATTCCTTTCGGAAATGGCGCCGAAAGAGTTTTAGAAAACAAAGAAGTTAATTGTTCTATCCAAGGCATTAACTTTAATATACATACAAAAGGAGACGTATTACGTGCGGCTCAAGAAGGAATAGTATTTTCTTACGAATACGGAATGGATATTATGAGAAATATGGGAATGGACATTCAGGTAATTCGTGCAGGAGATGCCAATATGTTTTTAAGTTCTATTTTCCGCCAGACATTATCCAGTGTTAGCAATGCTGTAATAGAACTTTATGATACAGATGGTGCTGCAGGTGCTGCCAGAGCTGCAGGTATGGGAGTAGGTTTTTATGCAGATTCTAAAGAAGCATTTTCGGCATTAGAAAAAATAGCGGTTATAGAACCAGAGTTTGATAAAAAAGAACAGTATTTAGAAGCTTATGAGAGATGGAAAAGTCGTCTTAATCTACTAATGTAATCCCCATTTATAATAAGTTAAATTTTAATTAGCCTGCTATCAAAAAATATAGTGGGGAAGGGATTTCTTATTCTGTAATTAAACAAAAAAATAAAATATAATATATTAAATCTAAAAAAATTATGAACGTTTTAAAAGGAACTAAAGAGTTTTTTCCTAGTGTAGAGGAAATAAAATTTGAAGGAAAAGCAAGTACCAATCCTTTGGCATTTAGGTATTATGAAGCAGACAGAGTAGTTATGGGGAAACCTATGAAAGATTGGTTGCGTTTTGCGATGGCATGGTGGCATACACTATGTGCAAATGGTAGCGATCCTTTCGGAGGAGCTACAATTCACCATCCTTGGGATATTGGTAGTGATGCTGTTTCTAGAGCAAAATATAAGTTAGATGCTGGTTTTGAATTTATGAATAAAATAGGTTTTGAATACTATTGTTTTCATGATGTAGATCTAGTAGAACCAGGTAATAGTTGGGTAGAATACGAAAGTAACCTACAAGCTGCTGTAGAATATGCAAAAGAAAAACAAGCAGAATCTGGTATTAAACTACTTTGGGGAACTGCCAATGTTTTCACTCACGAAAGATATATGAACGGAGCTTCTACCAACCCTAATTTTGATGTATTAGCTTGCGCTGGTACTCAGGTTAAAAATGCAATTGATGCTACCATAGCTCTAGGTGGAGAAAACTACGTATTCTGGGGAGGAAGAGAAGGTTATATGAGCTTACTAAACACCGATATGAAACGTGAAAAAGAACATCTTGCACGTTTTCTTACTATGGCAAGAGATTATGCTCGTCAACAAGGTTTCAAAGGGACTTTCTTAATAGAGCCAAAACCTATGGAGCCAACCAAACATCAGTATGATTATGATGCTGAAACGGTAATAGGATTTTTAAGAAACTACGGTTTAGATAAAGATTTTAAATTAAATCTAGAAGTTAACCATGGTACATTAGCAGGTCATACTTTCGAACACGAATTACAAGCCGCTGTAGATGCAGGATTATTAGGAAGTATAGATGCAAACAGAGGAGATTACCAAAATGGTTGGGATACAGACCAATTCCCAATAGATTATTATGACCTTGCTCAGGCTTGGCTAGTTATTTTACAAGGTGGAGGTCTAGGAACTGGTGGAGTAAATTTTGATGCAAAAATCAGAAGAAATTCTACTGACCCAGAAGATTTATTTATCGCACACGTATCTGGTATGGATGTATTTGCAAAAGGACTATTGGTAGCTGCAGACATCTTAGAAAAATCAGATTACAAAAAGTTAAGAACAGAAAGATATGCATCTTTTGATGCAGGAAACGGAAAAGCTTTCGAACAAGGTTTACTTACATTAGAAGATTTAAGAAAAATCGCTCACGAAGTAGGAGAACCACAAGCTAAGAGCGGAAAACAAGAATTGTTTGAGGCTATTGTAAATATGTATATCTAATTTATAATAGATTCAAATTAAAATAATCAATGAAATTATTACCCATTAATGAATGTAAATTATGAGAAACTTTGCTTTAACAAAGAATAAAGCTGCGATATTTTTCGCAATGACTTTATTACCTTCAGGCTTTATGTACTCACAGGCTAAAAAAGATACTGTGAAACAGAAGAATATTGAAGAAGTTGTTTTGATTGGTTACGGCCAACAGAAAAAAGAAGCTGTAACGGGTTCTGTGGCATCTGTAAGTGGTAAGGCTTTGAAAGAAGTGCCAGCTGCTAACATTACTGATGCATTACAAGGGCGTGCTGCTGGTATTGATATTGGTAGAACATCTACTAAACCAGGGGCGTCATTGCAAATACGTATTAGAGGTGCTAGATCTCTATCAGGAGATAATGATCCTTTGGTAGTACTAGATGGAATTCCATTTGCAGGTTCTATTGGTGATATTAGCCCGAATGATATTAAGAGTTTAGATATCTTAAAAGATGCTTCTGCTACTGCTATTTATGGTTCTAGAGGAGCTAATGGTGTTATCTTAATAACTACAAATAGAGGAACTAAAGGACAAAAAGCTAAGCTTTCTTATAATGGATTTACAGGTATTCAGACATTATTTTCTGAATATCCATTGATGGATGGGCCTCAATTCGTGGCATTGCGTAAAGCAGCCAACCAATATACAAATGGTACAGATGAATTTGATAATATAAATACCAATTGGCAAAAATTATATTACAAACCAGCGATGATGACAAGTCATGATGTCGGTTTAACTGGTGGTAGCCAAGGAGGTAACTATAGCGTAGGTTTAGCGTATTTTAAACAAGATGCTTTAATTCCGTTACAAAGTTATGAAAGATTGTCTTTCAGAACATCTGTTGATCAACAATTAGGAGAAAGATTTAAAGTAGGATTTACATCTAATAATAACTTTGCCACTACTAATGCTAATGGTATGAGTGCAGCTCCTATTTTAGGATATTCACCAATTATAGATCCTTATACAGCAGATGGCAATTTTAAAAGAGTAGTTTATAGTGCAATAGACCAAACTTGGATTTATACTAGAAATGGTATTGAGAATTTAGGAAATAAATATGTAGATAAGACTAGAGCTTTTAGTTCATATAACAATTTTTATGGTGAATTAAGTATTTTAAATGGACTGAAATACAAACTTAACGTAGGTTTAACCTATCGTACTTCTAATAGTGGTAATTATACAGGTGTAGGTGTGTTTTCTACTAATGATGCTGCTCCTTCATCTGCTGGCATTGGTAATAATCAAACATACCAATGGGTATTAGAAAATTTATTAACCTACGATCGTACTTTTGGAAAACATAAAATTAATGCCACTGCGTTATATTCTTCTGAGCAAACTACTTTTAATAGCTCATACATAAGTGCAAAAAATATCCCAGCAGATTCTTTCCAATTTTACAATTTAGGTCAAGCTCCGCAAACAGATATTACTATTGATCCTAATAATCAGAATTATTTTAAAACTGGTCTTATTTCTTGGATGGGACGTGCAATGTACACATTTGACAATAAGTATATGATTACTGCTACAGTGCGTTCAGATGCTTCATCTAGATTAGCGCCAGGTAATAAATGGCATACCTATCCTGCAGTTTCATTAGGTTGGAACATTACCAATGAATCATTTATGGATAATTTGAAATTTATTAATTTATTAAAATTGAGAGCAGGTATTGGTCAGACATCTAACCAAGCAGTAACTCCATATTCTACACTTGGTAGATTATCAGTAGTACCATACAATTTTGGTAATAATGGTAATAATTCTTATGCAGTAGGTAATTATGTAACTTTGTTACCAAACCCTAATCTCGGTTGGGAATTCTCAAATACACAAAACTATGGGGTAGATTTTGGATTCTTTAATAATAGATTAACTGGTACTGTTGAGGTTTATAAAACCACTACAAAAGATATCTTATTATCTAAAAACCTTCCATCTACAAGTGGTGTAAGTAGTGTAGTTGTAAATGCAGGAAAATCAGAAAATAAAGGTATAGAATTTACTTTGAATGGAGTAATTATCGAAAACAAAGACGGATTTACTTGGGAAGCGGGTGTAAACGTTTATGCTAATAGAAATAAAATTTTAGCATTAAATTCTGGACAGCTAAGAGATGAAGGTAACCAGTGGTTTGTAGGACATAGTATGAATTCTATCTATGATTATCAATATATGGGATTATGGCAGCAAGGTGATCCATACTTAAATATCCTAGAACCGGGAGGAAATGTAGGTATGATTAAAGTGCTTTATACCGGCGAATATAATGCAGATGGTAGCCCAAAGAGAGCTATTGGACCGGCTGATAGACAAATTATAGAAACTGATCCTAAATGGCAAGGTGGTTTCAATACTCGTTTAGCGTACAAAAATTTTGATTTAAGTGTAGTTGGTGCTTTCCAAAATGGTGGAGTATTAATTAGTACCATCTACGGATCTGCAGGTTATCTTAATAGATTAACAGGTAGAGGTAATAACGTAGATGTAGATTATTGGACACCAGATAATACAGATGCTAGATATCCAAAACCAGGTGGAATTCAAAGTGGTGATAACCCAAAATATGGTTCCACACTTGGGTATTTTGATGCTTCTTATCTTAAAGTACGTACAATTACATTAGGGTATAGTTTTGAGAAAGATTTACTAGATAATCTTAAATTAAGCGCAGCTAAGATTTATTTTACAGTTCAAAATCCTTTCGTAATGTTTTCTCCATATTACAAAGAAACAGGAATGGATCCAGAACCAAACTCACGTGGTAATGAAAATCAAGCGGTTAACTCTTACCAAGGTCGTCAGTTGATTATTGGTACTAATAATCCAACTACAAGAAATTACTTAATGGGTATTAATTTAACTTTCTAAAAATTTAAAGTCATGATAAAATTTAATAAAAAATTTATTATAGGGGCCATACTACTTTCTTTATCTCTATCAAGTTGTAATGAGATTCTAGAAGAGGAGCCAAGACACATATATACTCCGAGTTCTTTTAATACTGAGCAAGGTGTTAAGCAGGGTGTAACTGCATTATACAGACATTTACGTTTGTTATATGGGAATGGTTATTTTATGAGTAATTGTGTAAACGGGACAGATGAATCTACATATGCTCAAAGTGCAGATGGAAACTTCAAAGAAATGGATTTTTCTGGAAACGGGAATCTTACTCCTACTACATTTCCTCCTAGTATGGTTTGGGGAAGCGTATTTCCATACATTAATACTGCCAATGGAATTATTCAAAATGGTGCTTCTGTTGGGGTTGCAGAATCTTTAATCTCAGAAGCAAGATTCTTTAGAGCATTTGATTATTTTCTATTGGTACAGACTTATGGTGGAGTGCCACTAGATTTAGGCTCAGGAGATTTAGCATTTAATACCTCTGCTTCTACTGTCTCTAAAAGAAATACAGTACCAGAAGTTTACACTAAAGCTATTTTCCCTGATTTGTTAAAAGCAATAGATAATCTTCCTAGCTCACCTAGAGTTACTGGTGGAGTGACCAAGAATGTTGCACGTTTGTTTTTAGCAAAAGCATATCTTACTTATGGTTGGTGGTTACAAAACCCAAACGGTATTCCTACTTATCCAGATACACCTAGAACTGATTTAGATGGCAAGACAGCACAATGGTATTTCCAAAAAGCTTATGACATTGCTATGGAAGGAATTAACAATCCTGGTCCTTATGCTCTTCAACCAACTTATTATGATGTAAATGTAGGTTCTAATGATAGAAATAATGAGTGTATGTTATATGCAGATCACACACAAGCTAGTGCTTACTATAACGAAAGTGATCCTGTAGGTTTTGGTTCTGGTTGGTCACCTGATAACTTTGCAGCTTGGATGCAAACTTGGAACTATACCAATATTAGAAGTAGTTCTTCTGCCACTACTTGGTCAGCAGTAAGTTCTGTTCAGCGTGCTGCTACACAACCATTAGGAAGACCTTGGACTCGTATGTGTCCTACTATCGGAGTTATAAAAAATACTTTTGCTGATAAAACTCTCGATTCTAGATATGACGGTACATTTGTAACTAAATATAGAGGAAACTGGGACAAAGCTGGTCTTAAAAATGCAGAACTTTATAATGCTAATAATCTACCAATTAAACCAAATGATGTAGTATTATCTTTCTTAGATGATGATTCTCAGCTTTCAAGTATTACTTATCCTTCAGGAGCAGGTAAAAGTAATATCGGTGCTGGTGAGATGCCAGGTAGAGCAGATTATGTAATCACTCCAAGTGGAATTAGTAGAATTGTATATCCTGGATTATGGAAAATTGGTACTTATCGTACAGATGATCCAAATGGATTAGGATATCCAAACGCAGGTCTTACTCGTCCTTTTAACGTTGCAAAATTCTCAGAATTTTACTTTATTGCTGCAGAAGCTGCTGTAAAAGGGGCTACAGGTTCTATGAGTGCTAGAGACTTAATTAATGTAATCAGAGCCAGAGCAGGTAAATGGAGATGGGATAACAATGGTAATGTTGCTAAAATTCAAGACAATAGTGCAGCTATGATTGCTGCTACACCAGCTACAATTACTGTTGATTATCTTCTTGCAGAAAGATCGCGTGAATATTACGGAGAATTTTACAGATGGTATGATTTAGTAAGAACTCAGAAATGGGCTGAATATGCGGGATCTTATCAAATAGGAAGCGCTAGTTATGGTGATCATACGGCTAAAACGTACACCCGTAATATCCAGCCATTCCATTATTTAAGACCAATTCCTCAAGGACAATTAGACTTAATGGAAATTACTGCAGAAGAAAAAGCAAAATTCCAAAACCCTGGATACTAATCTAGAAATTGGAATGAAAATTATAGAATTTTAATATACATTAAGAAATCTTATAAGAATAAAAATATTAATTGAAGAATTTTCTTAATTCCTATGATAAACTCTATAATTATAAGAAATGAAATTAGTTTCTTTCACATAAAATAGATATTTTAGGAGATTGGCTTCACAGGTTAATCTGTGGAGCCTTCTTTTAAAATAAATCAATACAGAATACAAACCCCAAAGGAATCATATGAAGCTCAGGAATACTTTTATAAAGTTATTATTCAGTTTTGTACTCTGTAATCTTAGCTTTGCACAGCAGAGTGATAAAAGATTAAAATTATGGTATAACCAACCTGCAAAACAATGGGTAGAAGCTCTGCCAATAGGAAACGGCAGAATCGCAGCCATGATTTTTGGTAATCCTTCTAAAGAAAAACTTCAACTTAATGAGAGCACATTCTGGTCAGGTAGTCCTTCCAGAAATGATAATCCAGATGGTGCCAAAGTGCTAGACTCTGTTCGTTATTATATTTTTGAAAAAAATTATAAAAAAGCCGAAAATCTAGCCAATAGAGGTCTTACCGCAAAAAAACTACACGGTTCTAAATTTCAAAGCATAGGAAATCTTAATATTGATTTCGAAAATGCAAATAATTTTACCAACTTTTACAGAGAATTAGATATCGAAAAAGCTCTTGCAACTACTACATTTACAGCAAATGGAGTAACTTACAAAAGAGAAGTATTCGCATCAGAACCAGATCAAGTAATTGTAATAAGACTTACAGCTAGCCAAAAAGGCAAGCTATCTTTTACCACATATTTTGATGGAGAATTACAAAAAATATCAAAAGCTTTAGATAATCATACTTTAGAAATGACGGGGATTTCTAGCTCACACGAAGGAGTTTCAGGACAAGTAAAATACAATGCCACAGCCAATATTATTACCTTCGGCGGTATAAAAACTGTCAAAGAAAATGGTATCAATGTAAGCCACGCAAACGAAGCGCTTATTTTGGTTTCTATGGCAACCAATTTTACAAATTACAAAACTCTCGATACTAATGAGACTTTAAAATCCAATAATTTTCTAGCTAAAGCCTCCAAAAAAACTTATCAATCGCTCTTAGAAAATCATATCAAAACTTATCAAAAATATTTCAAAAGAGTGGATTTTGATTTAGGAACTTCTGAAGCTGCAAAATTACCAACAGACCAAAGAGTTAAAAATTTTGCTACATCTTACGATCCGGCTTTGGTTAGTCTTTATTATCAATTTGGACGTTATCTTCTCATCAGTTCTTCTCAACCAGATGGTCAAGTTGCCAATTTGCAAGGAATTTGGAACGGTAGCATAAATCCAGTTTGGGATAGTAAATACACCATCAATATTAACACGGAGATGAATTACTGGCCTGCCGAAAAAACCAATCTCCCTGAAATGCACCAACCTTTAATTCAAATGGTTAAAGAATTAAGCGAAACAGGAGCTGAAACTGCAAAAGTAATGTACAAAAGCAGAGGTTGGGTAGCACATCATAATACAGATATTTGGAGAATTACAGGTGTTGTAGATTTTGCCAATGCAGGACTTTGGCCTATGGGCGGAGCTTGGCTTTCCCAGCATCTTTGGGAAAAATATTTATATAACGGAGATAAAAATTATTTGAAATCTATTTATCCTATTTTGAAATCTGCTAGTATTTTTTACGAAGATTTTTTAATAGAAGAGCCAACTCATAAATGGTTAGTAGTAAGTCCTTCTATGTCTCCCGAAAATATTCCGCAAGACCACCGAGGAAGTGCTCTAGCAGCAGGAAATACAATGGATAATCAACTGGTTTTTGACCTTTTAACTAAGACTATTCTTGCTGCAAAAATTTTAAATCAAGACCAAGAAAAAATCGTAAAATGGGAGAAAATTATAGACCGTCTTCCGCCAATGCAAATTGGTAAATATGGTCAGTTGCAAGAATGGATAGAAGATTGGGATAATCAGAATGATAAACACAGACACGTTTCTCATTTGTATGGTTTGTTTCCTAGTAATCAAATTAATCCAATTACTACACCAGAACTTTTTGATGCTTCTAAAACGGTTCTAATTCACCGTGGTGACGTTTCTACTGGTTGGAGTATGGGCTGGAAAGTCAATCTTTGGGCAAAATTATTAGACGGAAATCACGCTTACAAATTAATTAAAGACCAATTATCTTTGGTAGAAAAAGACGGTTGGGGCGAAAAAGGTGGCACGTATGCCAATTTGTTTGATGCACATCCACCATTCCAAATTGATGGTAATTTTGGTTGTACTTCTGGTATTATAGAAATGCTTCTTCAAACGCAAAATGGTAGCATCGATATTTTACCAGCTCTTCCTGATGAATGGAAAAAAGGGAAAATTACTGGATTAAGAACTTATGGTGGCTTTGAAGTGAATTTAGTTTGGAAAGATAATCAAATTACAAAGATTACCATTACATCAAATTTAGGAGAAAATTGTAGAATTCGTGTTCCTAATGAAGTAGAACTTCTCGGAAAATTAAAATTGAAAAATGCAAAAGGAGATAATCCTAATCCATTTTTTAAAATACCAAAAATTAAGAAACCTATCATTTCTGCTGAAGCTAAGCTGAATGAAGTGATATTAAAACCTACATTTTTGTATGATTTTGATACAGAAGCTGGTAAAACTTATACTTTAATAATTAAGAAATAAAATATTTTTAAAATGAAATTTAAAATAGAAAAACCAAATTTTTTAAAAGCAAAAACTGTTGCTTTAACGATGTCTGCATTGCTTTCATTTAATTACGCATCTTCACAAAAAATTACAAAAAATGTAAAAGATGCGCCTGTTTTTTCCAATTTTACATACAAAGGAAATGATAATATTTATAATGAAAATCCATTAAAACCAGACGAGTTTTACACACCTATTCTTCAGGGGTGTTATCCAGATCCTAGTATTACCAGAAAAGGAGAAGATTATTATTTGGTGAATTCTTCGTTTTCTATGTTTCCAGGTGTGCCTATTTTTACTTCTAAAGACTTAGTAAATTGGAAACAAATTGGTCACGTTTTAGACAGACCCTCTCAGTTATTAGTAGAAAAGTCTGGTGTTTCTCACGGGATTTATGCTCCGGATATTAAATACAATAAAAATAACGATACTTTTTATATGATTACCACTCAGTTTGCTGGTGGAATCGGGAATATGGTGGTAAAAACCAAAGATCCTGCGAAAGGTTGGAGTGAAGTTCAAAAACTTAATTTTGACGGAATTGACCCTTCACTTTTCTTTGATGATGATGGGAAAGCGTATGTAGTTCATAACGATGCTCCGCCAAAAGGAACTGAATTGTATAATGGTCACCGTGTGATTAAAATTTGGGATTATGATTTAGAAAAAGACCAAATAGTAGCAGGTTCTGATAAAATTATTGTGAATGGTGGTGTAGATCTTTCTCAAAAACCAATTTGGATTGAAGGGCCACATATTTACAAGAAAAATGGAAAATATTATCTAATGTGTGCAGAAGGTGGAACTGGAGATTGGCACAGCGAAGTTGTTTTTGTGAGCAATAGTCCGAAAGGTCCATTTATTCCAGCAGCTAATAATCCTATTCTTACGCAACGTTATTTTCCGAAAGACCGAAAAAATAAAATGGATTGGACTGGTCATGCTGATTTGGTAGAAACTCCAGACGGAAAATATTACGGTGTATTTTTAGGAATTCGTCCTAACGAAAAAAATCGTGTGAATTCTGGTAGAGAAACTTTTATGCTGCCTGTAGATTGGAGTGGAGAATTCCCAGTTTTTGAAAACGGTTTGGTTCCTTTAAAACCAAAATTGAAACTGCCAAATGGTGTTACCAATCAGACTGGACAAAACGGATTCTTCCCGAACGGAAATTTCACTTTCTCAGACCCTTTAAACAAACCGAATCTTGATTATAGATGGATTGCAATGAGAGGGCCAAGAGAAGAATTTGTTTCCGTGTCAAAAGATGGGACAAAAGTAATCCCTTTTGAAAACAATGTTAAAGCATTAGCACCAATTTCTGCATTATTCCATAGACAACAGCATTCGTCGTTTGACGCTTCCGTTACAATGAAATATAAACCAAAATCCGAAAAAGATTTGGCAGGAATTACTTGCTACCAAAGCGAAAGATTTAATTATGTATTAGGAATTACCAAAAAAGATAAAGATTTTTATGCTGTTTTGGAGAGAACCGAAAAAGGAAACTCAACCATTATTGCCAGCGAAAAATTACCATCTTACACAGCAATTCAATTGCAAGTAATTGCTAAAGGAGATGAATATACTTTTGCCTATTCGCTAGACGGTAAAAATTATAAAAATATCGGTGGAACCGTATCTGGGGATATTTTATCTACCAATGTAGCAGGCGGTTTCACAGGAAGTCTTATTGGTTTGTATTCTACATCATCTAATGATATTAAACCTTAAGAAATTTTAAAATGAAGTGTTTTTCAGTACTATTTATTTGTATCATTTTTACAAGTTTTACTGGGTTGCAAAATTGTGCAGCCCAGATAAAACCTGTAAATAAAGAAAACGTTACCACAAAATTTACCAATCCCATAATTTGGGCAGATGTTCCAGATTTATCTATTACCAGAAATGGAGATGATTTTTATCTCATCAGTACTACTATGCATTTAATGCCAGGAGCTCCAATAATGCATTCTAAAGATTTGGTGCATTGGGAAATGGTGAGTTATGTTTTTGATACTTTAAATGACAATTCTAAATATGATTTATTAGACGGAACGGTATATGGTCGCGGACAATGGGCTTCGTCTATTCGTTATCACAAAGGGAAATATTATGTGCTTTTTTCGCCTAATGATGAACCTTTCAAATCATACATCTACGTAACAGAAAATCCTGAAAAAGGAAATTGGAAACTGATTACCAGAACCAGACATTTTCATGATGCTTCTTTGTTTTTTGATGAAGATGATAGAGTGTATGTCTATACTTCTAATAAAGTTTTTGAATTAAGTTCAGATTTTAAAAATGTTATCGGCAATCAGGAAGGTACAGAAATTTTTCAACGAGATGCAGAAGAAACAGGTCTTTTAGAAGGAAATCAAGTGATAAAAAAAGACGGTAAATATTATCTGATGATGATTTCTTGGCCTCAAAAAGGAAAGAGAAGACAACTAGTTTACAGAGCAGATAAAATAACGGGGCCTTATGAAAAGAAGGTTTTAATTGAAGATAATTTTCTAAATTTTCCGTATGTAGGTCAAGGTGCTTTAATTGATGATAAAAATAACAATTGGTATTCTTTGATTTTTCAAGATAGAAATGGAGTAGGTCGTGTTCCTATTTTGTTGCCTGTAAAATGGAAAAATGATTGGCCTGTTTTAGGAGAAAATGGTAAAGTTCCACTTCATGCTGAGGTTTTGCTTCCGCCATTTAAAGCTAAAAATCATTTGGTGGAAAGTGATCATTTTTCTTCTGACCAACTCAAAATTCAATGGCAATGGAATCACAATCCTGTTAAAAATGCTTGGTCTTTATCAGAAAGAAAAGGTTTTATGAGATTAAAAACCAGCAGAATAGTAGATAATCTATATGCTGCTCCCAATACTTTGACTCAAAGAATGGAAGGTCCTAAATCCAGAGGAGTTGTAGCTATAGATTTAAAAGGAATGAAAGATGGTGATGTTGCTGGTTTCAGTGCATTCAATGGTGATTCTGGAGTTTTGTCTGTGGTGAAAGAAGGCAAGAAAAAGTACATTGTTTTTTCTACAAATTCGGTGAGTTTAGATAATAAAACCAAAACCATTACTGAGGTGAAAAAAGAAGAAAAAAAACGCATTCTTTTGAGTGCTGATAAAGTTTTTCTTCGCATAGAAGCAGATTTTAACTTGGGTAAAGATTTGGCTAGTTTCTCTTACAGTACAGACCAAAAAAACTGGACGGAAATGGCGAAAGATTACAAAATGATTTTCGATTATAGAAGATTTTTTATGGGATCTAAATTTGCAATATTCAACTATGCTACTAAGAATTTGGGTGGTTATATAGATGTCGATTTTTTCGATTATAAAAGAATTGATGTAGAAGATTAATTCTTTAAATTTTAGAAAATAATATTTTTTTTATCCTAAACAATAAGTGTAAAAAATACAAATAAAAAATTATGAAAAATTTATTTCTTTTAGCTTTAGCTTTTTCTTGTGTAGGAATTTTAGCTTCTGCGCAGAATTTTCAAAAACAAGCTCCACAAGGTTTTGATGTTCTTAAAAAGGAGATTCCTCATGGTAAAATTGATAGCATTCAATATCCTTCTAAAACGGTAGGAACGGTAAGAAAAGCTTTGATTTATACACCTCCAGGATTTAATAAAAGTAAAAAATATCCTGTTTTATATCTTCTTCACGGGATTGGTGGTGATGAAAAAGAGTGGTACAAAAACGGAACACCTCAAATTATTTTAGATAATCTCTATTCCGAAGGAAAAATAGCTCCTATGATTGTCGTTTTACCGAATGGTAGAGCCATGAAAGATGATAGAGCTACTGGTAATATTATGGCGAAAGATAAAGTAGAAGCTTTCGCAACCTTCGAAAAAGATTTATTAAATGACCTGATTCCTTTTGTAGAAAAGAAATTTCCTGTAAAAAAAGATAGAGAAAACCGCGCCATTGCAGGATTGTCTATGGGAGGCGGACAAACCCTTAATTTCGGACTAGGAAACATCGATAAATTTGCTTGGGTAGGTGGTTTTTCTTCAGCACCCAATACCAAAGAACCTCAGCAATTGCTTCCTAATCCTAAAAAAGCTCTTGATTTAAAACTTCTTTGGATTTCTTGTGGTGATGCAGATGGATTGATGTCTTTTAGCAAAAGAACTAGCGATTATCTTAATCAAAATAAAATCCCACATATTTTCTACATAGAACCAGGTGGTCACGATTTCAAAGTTTGGAAAAACGATTTGTATATTTTCTCTCAGTTGATTTTTAAACCTGTTGATAAAACTACTTTTTCAGATTTTACTGTTTACGGAACGCCAGCAGAATCTAATATCAGAAATGCTCAATTTCCTCAGATTTTATCTAATGGAAAAGCTATTTTTAGAGTAAAAGCACCTGAAGCACAAAGAGTTCAGATAGATTTAGGCAAAAAATATGACCTTAAAAAAGAATTAGATGGCGTTTGGACTGCCACTACAGATTCCTTGAGCGAAGGATTTCATTATTACTCTTTATTGATTGATAATGTACCAGTTGCAGACCCTTCTAGCAAAACTTTTTATGGAATGGGAAGATATGCCAGTGGAGTTGAAGTTCCGTTTTCGGGAGATGAATATTATGCTCTAAGAGATGTACCTCACGGTGATATTAGAATTCAGAATTTTTTCTCAAAAGTGACTAATTCTTGGCGAAGAGTTTTCATCTATACACCACCCAGTTACGACAAAAATTTGAGTGAATCTTATCCTGTTTTATACATTTTGCACGGTGGCGGCGAAGACGAAAGTGGTTGGGCTACCCAAGGAAAAACCAATTTAATCTTAGATAATTTAATTGCAGATGGTAAGGCAAAACCAATGGTGATTGTGATGCCAGATGCTAATATAGGGCCAGCTGGTTTAGGAAGTTTCGGAGCTAGAAATCTTCAAATGTTCGAAAAAGAATTGAAAGAATCTGTAATTCCTTTTACAGAAAACCAGTTCAGAGTGAAAAAAGATGCTGCAAACAGAGCTTTGGCAGGGCTTTCAATGGGCGGAATTTACACCCTTTACACAGGAGTGCATAATTCTGAAATGTTCTCTTCTTTGGGCGTTTTCAGTTCCGGATGGATGCTTCCTTTGTTACAAAATGTAGCAGATAATGAGTATAAAATTCTAAACGAAAACCCATCTAAATTTAATTCAAATATCAAAAATTTTTGGATTTCAATGGGCGGAAAAGAAGATATTGCTTACAAAAACTGTCAAATTATGATCAAAAAATTAGACGAATTAGGCATTAAATACTCTTATTCTGAATATCCTGGTGGTCATACTTGGCCAGTTTGGAGAAATAATTTGTATCAGTTTGCACAGTTGCTTTTTAAATAAGAAATTGAGCTAAACAGACTGTCAGCTTTCTAATTCAAAATCATACACAATGAATTTCAATAAAATAAAAATCAAAACGCTTATTATAACGATTGTAATTGTATCAGGAAAAATCTATGCGCAATCGTATCAGAAGACAGATTCAGGATTGAAATTTTCTACGGATAATCTGAATGTTGAAGTGAAATTGTACGGTGAAAATACGATTAGAATTATTAAATATCCTTCAGGAAAATCATTTGAGAAAAACAGTCTTTCGGTTATTAAAAAAGAAGAGAAATCCAAATTCTCGGTTTCAGAAAGCAAGAATATTATTTCATTAAAAACGAATGATTTAAATGTTTTTATTGACGCTAAAAATGGAACGATTACTTATAAATCATTCTCGGGAAAAGAATTGTTGAAGGAAGTTGGAAGCAATTTCCAACCTTTTAATGATGCCGGAAATCAAACCTATTCTGTTTCACAATCTTTTCAGTTGGAAAAAGACGAGCCAATTTATGGTTTAGGAATTCTACAAAACGGAAAAATGTCTCAGCGAAATACAGATGTTAAAATGATTCAAAATAACACTTGGGATTTTGTACCTTTTTTTCAGTCTGTGAAAGGTTATGGTATTTTTTGGGATAATTATTCTCCTACACAATTTACAGACACGCCGCAGAAAACATCTTTTTCTTCTGAAGTAGGAGATATTGTAGATTATTATTTTATCTACGGAAAAAATGCAGATGGTGTGGTAACCGGAATGCGAAATTTGACAGGAAAAGTACCGATGATTCCGTTGTGGACTTATGGTTTTTGGCAAAGCAAAGAACGCTATAAAAGTCAAGATGAATTGGTAGATGTCGTTAAAAAATACCGTGATTTACAAGTTCCTTTAGACGGAATTATTCAGGATTGGCAATATTGGGGAAATAATTATCAGTGGAATGCAATGGATTTTATCAGTCCAGATTTTCCCGATGCCAAAAAAATGATTCAGAATATTCACGATATGAATGCACATCTTTCCGTTTCTATTTGGTCTTCTTTCGGACCAATGACCAATCAATATCGTGAAATGGATAAAAAAGGAATGCTATTCAATATCAATACCTGGCCAGAATCAGGTAGAGAAGTTTGGCCTCCTGATATGAATTATCCTTCAGGCGTGCGTGTTTATGATGCCTACAATCCCGAAGCGAGAAATATTTATTGGAAATATTTGAGTAAAGGTGTTTTTAGCCTTGGCATAGATTCTTGGTGGATGGATTCTACAGAACCAGACCATCTCAGCCAAAAACCAAAAGATTTAGATACCAAAACCTACCTTGGTTCTTTCAGAAAAGTGAGAAATGCGTATCCATTAATGACGGTTGGCGGGGTTTATGACCATCAGCGCGAAACTACCAATGATAAAAGAGTTTTTATTCTTACAAGGTCTGCTTTTGCTGGTCAACAGAGGTATGCAGCCAACACGTGGTCGGGAGACGTTAATTCTTCTTGGGAATCTTTACGAAATCAAATTCCTGCTGGTTTGAATTTTAGTTTAACTGGTAACCCAAATTTTAATTCAGATATCGGCGGTTTCTTTGCTGGCGTTTATAAAAGAAATGGTGGTGCCAAAAATCCGATGTTCCAAGAATTGTACGTTCGATGGTTGCAATACGGAACTTTCACACCAATGATGCGTTCGCACGGAACGGATGTGCCAAGGGAAATTTACCAATTTGGGAATAAAGGTGATGTGGTTTATGATGCGATAGAGAAATTCATCAAATTGCGTTACAGTATGTTGCCTTACATTTATTCTACTTCTTGGGATGTTTCTAAAAATAATTCGAGTTTTTTGAGAGCACTTTCGATGGATTTTTCATCAGACAAAAAAACTTGGGATGTCAATAATGAATACCTTTTCGGGAAATCATTCTTAGTGGTTCCGATTCTCAATCCTCAATATACTCCAGAAAAAATTGTAAAAACCGATGAAAATGAAGGTTGGGACAAAACTGACGCTAGTAAAAAAGAAAATTCACTTTCCGATATAGATTTTACCCAAAACAAAACTGTAAAAGTTTATCTTCCAACAGGTTCAGACTGGTTTGACTTCTGGACAAATGAGAAATTTAATGGCGGTCAGGAAATTCAAAAAAACGTTAATCTTCAAAGTATTCCGTTGTATGTGAAAGCAGGAAGTATCATTCCGTTTGGTTCAGATGTGCAGTACGCAACCGAAAAAAAATGGGACAATCTCACATTGAAAATTTATCCTGGAGCTGATGCAGATTTTGTTTTATACGAAGATGAATTTGATAATTATAATTATGAAAAAGGAGATTATACCGAAATCCCTTTCCATTGGAACGAAAAATCAAAAACCTTGACAATAAATTCTCGAAAAGGAAATTTTAAAGGAATGATTGATAAACGAAATTTCAATCTGATTCTTCCTGATGGTCAACCAAAATCGGTGAGTTATTCAGGAAAAAAAGTGACTATTAATTTTAAATAATCTTAAAATCAGACGATGAAATTTTTAAGTTTAATAATCATTTTAGGATTTTTTCAGATTTCCTTCGCTCAAAATCCAATCATCCAGACCAAATTCACAGCCGATCCTGCGCCGATGGTTTATAAAGACACGGTTTTTCTATATACCAGTCACGATGAGGACGATGCTTTCGGATTTAAAATGAAAAACTGGCTGCTGTACACTTCCACAGATATGGTCAACTGGACTGACCACGGAATCGTAGCTTCCCTAAAAGACTTTAAGTGGACCGACCCGGAAAACGGAGCGTGGGCGCCACAAGTCATCGAAAGAAATGGCAAATTTTATATGTATTGTCCGATGCCTGGACAAAGAGGAATAGGCGTTTTGGTGGCGGACAGTCCGTATGGACCTTTCAAAGATCCTATCGGAAAACCTTTGGTAAAAAATTCCAGCGATGATATTGACCCGACTGTTTTCATTGATGATGATGGACAAGCCTATCTCTACTGGGGAAATCCAAATTTATGGTATGTGAAACTGAATGAAGATATGATTTCCGTAAATGGTGAAGTAACAAAAGACGCTTCAATTGCCAAAGTGAAGGATTCACCCGACCCGTTTCATTATCAAGAAGGACCTTGGGTTTGGAAAAAAAACGGGAATTATTATCTGGCTTATGCATCTACTTGCTGTCCAGAAGGAATCGGTTATGCAATGGCAAAATCCGCAACCGGACCTTGGGAATTCAAAGGAATGATTATGGACAGCGACAAACGTTCTAACGGAAATCATCCCGGAATTATTGATTATAAAGGAAAATCTTACGTTTTCGGATTCAATTATAACATTGGTAAACAGACGATGAGCAAACATTATGAGCGCCGTTCTGTTTGTGTAAGCGAAATGAAATATAATGCTGACAGAACTATCCAGAAGCTCCCTTTTTGGAATCCTGATGGTGTAAAAAGAATCGAAACTCTTAATCCGTACAAGAGAGTAGAAGCCGAAACCATCGCTTTTAGTGAAGGCTTGAAAACCGAAAAAATGACGGAATGGGAAAGAAATAATCCTTACGATACAGGCAAAAAAATTACAGACAGAATCGTTGTTTCATCCATCAACAACGGTGATTATATCAAAGTTCAGGGTGTAGATTTTTCTAAAGGAACACAATCTATAGAAGTATCTGTAGCAGCTTTGTACGGTGGAAATATAGAAATCAGAACTGATTCTTTGGAAGGACAGCTTTTAGGAACTGTAAAAGTCATCGGAAAAGCAGAAGGCGATATTTTTAAAACCATTACAACTCCAGTAAAAAATATCAAAGGCATTCACGATTTGTATTTTGTTTTCAAAGGCGAAAAAGACCTTTTCTATTTTGATTGGTGGAAGTTTAATTAAAATTTAAAGAAGAAAATGTTGAAGCATCAATTACTTTTAATCACCGTATTATTTGCCTTATCATCGAATATTTATAAAGCGCAATCTGTGGTTTGGCTGGATAAATTAGACTTGAGCGTTGCCACGCAAGGAAACGGAAAACCTGGCGTAAATACCTCTGTTGATGGTAGAAAAATAACAATTGCAGGTGAAACATTCGACAGAGGTTTCGGGACACACGCCGAAAGTTCTTTATTAATTAAATTAAATGGAAAAGCTAAGAGTTTTTCCGCATTTATTGGATTAGATGATGAAATGAAAGGACAAAATCCAGCCGTTGAATTTGAAATTTATGGAGATAATAAAAAACTTTGGTCAAGCGGAATAATGAAATTGGGAGACAAAGCAAAACCCGTAAATATTTCTTTGCAAGGAATCAAACAATTGGAATTAATTGTTACAGATGGTGGAAATGGGCCATATTATGACCACGCAGATTGGGCAGACGCTAAGTTTGAAACTTCAGAAGGTACAAAATTGATAACATTTAATCCTATTTCATCAATACCTTACATTTTAACTCCAAAACCAAGTGATAAACCTAAAATAAATTCAGCGAGTGTTTATGGCGGTCGCCCAAATTCACCTTTTTTGTTTAGAGTTGCCGCAACAGGAGAAAGACCGATGACTTTTTCTGCAAAAAATCTTCCAGATGGTTTAACAATAGATTCTAAAACAGGAATCATTATTGGAAAAGTTGATACGAAAGGAACTTATGAAGTTGTGTTGAATGCTAAAAATGCAAAAGGTTCAGCCTCAAAAAAATTAAAGATAGAAATAGGAGACAGAATCGCGCTTACACCAACGATGGGTTGGAACAGTTGGAACTGTTTTGGGCACGAAGTTTCTGCCGATAAAGTGAAACGTGCTGCCGATGCTTTAGTGAAATCTGGACTGGTAAATCACGGCTGGAATTACATCAATATTGATGATTCTTGGCAATACAATAGAGACGGAAAAGACCCTTCTTATACTGGCAAAATGCGTGATGAGAAAGGTTATATTTTAACAAATTCCAAATTTCCAGATATGAAAACTCTTGGAGATTATATTCACGGAAATGGTCTTAAAATGGGTATTTATTCTTCGCCTGGTCCTTGGACTTGTGGTGGATGCGCAGGAAGCTATGGTTACGAAAAACAAGATGCTGAAAGCTACGCAAAATGGGGCGTTGATTATCTGAAATATGACTGGTGCAGCTATGGTGGCGTATTGGATGGTCTTCCAGAAAATGACCCAAACAAAGTTTCTTCACTCAATTTTCAGGGTGGTGGAGATTTAGATAAAGGCGTGAAACCATTCAAATTAATGGGAAATCTTTTGAAACAGCAATCAAGAGATATTGTGTATAATCTTTGTCAATACGGAATGGGCGATGTTTGGAAATGGGGTGATGAATCTGATGCTCAGTCTTGGCGAACTACCAATGATATTACGGATACTTGGGCAAGTGTAAAAAGTATTGCATTGGCTCAGGACAAAGCTGCTCCTTATGCAAAACCTGGAAATTGGAACGATCCCGATATGTTGGTGGTAGGTGTTGTAGGCTGGGGAAATCCGCATCAAAGCAAATTGAAACCAGACGAACAATATCTGCACATCAGTCTTTGGAGCATCTTTTCAGCACCGTTATTAATTGGCTGCGATCTTGAAAAACTAGATGATTTTACCTTAAATCTTTTAACGAATGATGAGATAATTGCTGTAAATCAGGATGCTTTAGGAAAACAAGGTGTTTGTTTACAAACCATTGGCGAACTTAGAATTTATGTCAAAGAATTAGAAGACGGAGGAAAAGCAGTTGCTTTTGCCAATTTCGGGAGAGAGAAAGTAAAAATGTCTTACAAAGATTTCAAAAAATTAGGAATTACTGGTAAACAGATAGTGAGAGATCTTTGGAGACAAAAAGATATAGCAAAAATTAATTCAGATAAAGGAAATTTAGCGTTGGATATTCCTGCACACGGCGTTTCTTTTTATAAATTCATGTCAAAATAATTCAGTTAGAAAGTTCCAAGTCAAAATGAATAATATCAAAAATCATATCAAAACATATATTTTATCAAAAGCAATTTTGATAATTGTTTTGTTGAGTTTTTCTAATTGGTTTTTAGCAAAAAATTTGATGGTAAAATCTCCCAACGAGAAAATTGTAGTTGGTATTTTCAATTCAAATAATACCGAAAAAGGGAAATGGTTTTTGAATGTAAAATTGAATAATAATGGTATAATTACAAATACCATTTCTGCAATCGATTTGGGATTAATGCTTTCGGAAGGTGTTTCTTTTGATGAAATGAAATTAATGAAAACTTCTAAACCATTGTTAATAAAGGAAAATTATTCAATGCCTCACGGAAAATCTTCTCAGAGACAAAATATAGGGAATGAAGTGGTTTTTACTTTTGAAAATAATGAAAACAGAAAACTAAATTTGATTGTACGGGTTTATAATGATGGAATTGCTTTTAGATATTCTTTATCTGGAAAAGGAAATTTAACGGTTCAAGATGAATTAACTTCTTACACCATCGATAAAGAAACCACACGCTGGAAAGAAAAATGGAATCCCGCGAATGAAGGACTCTATTCTTCAATGGTTGGCGAAAAAATCCAGCAGGAAGAATGGTGCTATCCTGCATTATTTCAGACTAAAGATAATTGCTGGTTTTTATTGCACGAATCTGCTGTTGATGGTAATTATTGTGGTTCTAAACTGAGCAATAAATCAGATAAAAATAAATATAAAATTACTTTTCCAAACCCGAAAGATGGTCGCGGAAAAGGAGAATCATTGCCAAAAATTGCATTACCTTGGATGTCTCCTAGGAGAGTGATTATCCTCGGAAATCTTAATGATATTGTGGCTTCCACTTTGGTAGAAGACGTTGCACCGCCTTCCGTTATAAAAAATACGGATTGGATAAAACCTGGCGCAGTTTCCTGGAATTATTGGTCTGATAACCACGGAACAAAAGATTTTAAAACCATTTGTGAATTTGCTGATTTGGCTGTTAAGATGAATTGGCCATATACTTTACTAGATTGGGAATGGGATGCCATGGGAAATGGTGGAAATCTGGAAGATGCCTTGAAATATATTCATTCTAAAGGAATAAAACCACTGATCTGGTATAATTCGGGTGGTGATCATACTTGGGTTGCTTCTACACCGAAAGACAGAATGCTTACCCACGAAAATCGAGTAGAAGAATTTTCTAAACTTAAAAAACTCGGCGTTGCAGGGGTAAAAGTAGATTTTTTCGAGAGCGAGAAACAGAATATGATTCAATATTATATTGATATTCTGGAGGATGCTGCCCAATTTAATATGATGGTCTATTTCCACGGCTGTCTAGTTCCGAGAGGTTGGTCTAGAACTTACCCAAATCTGATGACTTATGAAGCGGTTCGTGGTGCAGAATGGTACAACAACGGTCCAGAATTTACAACAACTGCACCTATTCATAATACCATTCTTCCATTTACCAGAAATGTAGTCGGTTCTATGGATTATACGCCAGTTACATTTACCAATTCACAGTTTCCGCATCTTACTTCTTATGGTCACGAATTGGCTTTAAGTGTGGTATTTGAATCTGCATTGCAACATTTTGCAGATAGGCCAGAAGGTTATGATGAATTGCCAGATGAGCCGAAGAATTTTTTAAAAGAAATTCCTACTCATTGGGAAAAAACAATTTTGTTGCAAGGTTTTCCTGGGAAAGATGTAGTTATAGCAAGAAACAAAAATTCGAAATGGTATGTTGGAGGAATTAATGGAGAAAATATTGAAAAAAACATCAAAATTAATTTCGATTTTTTAGATAAAAACAAAAAATATAAGCTAAGATTAATAAAAGACGGAAAACACGATAAACAAATTTTAACCCAAGATTCTGTGATAGAAAGTACAGATTCTGTCGAGGTAAAAGTTTTGAGAAGAGGAGGTTTTGTAGCAGTAATTTCTCCATTATAAGAGTTTAATTATGAAATTTAAAATATTAACATATTGGCTTACCATATTTCCCATTTTAGTTTTTGGGCAACACTATATATCCTACAGCAAGAATGCTGAAGAGGTTTCTATGAAGCTCTCTGATGGTTATTTAGTCCTAAGACCTTTAAACGAAAATGCGGTAAGAATAAAATTCATAAAAGAGCTAAAACCAGAAGAAAATCAGTTTGTTTTTGTCAATGAAAAAAGTTATTTAGATTTTAAATTCGAAGAAAATGCTTCTTCTTTAAAACTAAAAACTAAAAATTATGCTGTTCTATTCAACAAAAAAACGGCTCAGCTTAGCTTTCTAAAAAGCAATGGTAAAGTTTTACTTTCAGAAGCTGCAAATAGTAGAAAACTTATAGAAAGTACCGTGTCTTCACAGCCTTGTTATATTGTAGAACAAAGTTTTATCAATGATAAAGATGAGCAACTTTTTGGGTTAGGTCAGTTTCAGGATGGTCATTATAATTTAAAAAATATCAGCAGAAAACTGATTCAGGTCAACAGTCAGATTGCTTTGCCTTTTTTGTATTCTTCAAAAGGATATGGAATTTTGTGGAATCAGTTTGGATTAACTTGGTATAATCCAGCAGATGAATCCGTTCCTTTAGAAAAAGAATCTATTAAAAATGATGAAGAGAGGGAAGTAACAGGTACTTCGGGAACCATAAAAGTTTCTCAGCAACAAGCTTTGTATAAAGGTAAAATTTCAATTAAAAAGAGTGGAGAATATACTTTTATGCTAGATTTGGGAAATATGGATAACCGTCATTTTCTTACCATTGATGGAAAACCAGTAATAGACCAGTCTAATCTGTGGCTTCCTCCTGCTGTGAGTACTAAAGTTTTTCTTACCAAAGGGGAACATCATTTTGAAGTAGTTTGTAGAGCGACCAACACGCCTTCTTTACAATATAAATTTGCAGAAGATATTACTACATTTCGTTCACCGCACAGTAAGTCATTAGATTATGTTCTTTTTGTAGGAAATAATGCAGATGAGGTTATTTCTTCTTACCTAGAAATCACGGGTAAAGTACCAATGCTGCCAAAATGGGCTTTTGGATATTGGCAATGCAGAGAAAGATATACTTCTGCCGAACATTTAGTAAAAACTGTAGAAGAATTTAGAAAGCGCAATTTGCCTGTAGATGTTATTGTTCAGGATTGGCAATATTGGGGCAAATACGGCTGGGGTGTACCTAAATTTGATGAACAAAATTATCCTGAACCCGAAAAATTTATTGAAAAATTACATCAGCTTCATTTCAAATTTTCAGTATCGGTTTGGGAAAATTTAGATAAAAAATCTGAAGTTGCCAAAGATTATGAAGGTCTGTACCTACCAAATAGTCCTTGGATTGATATTTTTAATCCGAAAACACAAAAAATACATTGGAATGCTTTAAACAAAAATCTTTTCCAGAATGGAGTAGATTCTTGGTGGATGGATGCTACGGAACCGGAAAATGATGCATTGGTTGGCAAAAATACTTTCTTGGGAATTGGAGAATTTTACAGACTAACGTACCCGTTTTTCGTAAGCAAAGCAGTTTACGAGGGACAGAGAGCAACTAATCCTGATAAAAGAGTAGTCATTTTAACCAGATCCGCTTTTCCTGGGCAACAGAGATTCGGGACGATTAATTGGTCTGGTGATATTGGCTGGGATTGGGATGCTTACAGAAGGCAAATTGTAGCGGGACTTAATTATTCCATCTCTGGAATGCCTTATTGGACAACCGACATTGGCGGATTTTTCCGTCCTGGTTCTTCCCAATATTCTGACCCGAAATATCACGATATTTTAATGAGATGGTTTCAATGGGGTGTTTTCAGCCCGATTTTTAGAATGCACGGTTACCAAACCGAAACAGAACCTTGGAAATTTGGCGAAAAAATAGAAAGCAATATGCGTGATTTGATGAATCTTAGATATCAATTATTGCCTTACATCTATTCTCAGTCTTGGGAAATTTCAAAAAATAATTCTACGATGATGCGACCTTTGGTAATGGATTTTAAAAACGATAAAAAAGCAATTGAACAATCTTATCAATATATGTTTGGAAAATCTATATTGGTTGCTCCTGTGGTAAAACCAAACAAGGAAAATTGGGAGGTTTATCTTCCTATAGGTTATTTCTGGTACGATTTCTACACCAACCAAAAAAATAATGGTGGAACAATCGTTTTAGCAGATGCTACTTACAATAAAATTCCACTTTTTATAAAATCAGGTTCTATAATTCCTTTTGGTGAAGTAATGCAATACACTTCGGAAAAATCTAATCAAGAACTTACCATAAAAGTATATGCTGGCAATGATGGCGATTTTACACTTTACGAAGATGAAGGAGATAATTATAATTATGAAAAGGGAAATTATACGCTTATTTTTTTTAAATGGAAGGATAAAGAAAAAAAATTACAAATTGATAAACGTATAGGTAATTACATTGGACAAAACAATCACAGAATTTTTAATATCCAAATTATAGGAATCAATAAGGAAATCATTACCCAAAAAGCCTCATATGAAGGAAATGAATTGACCATTAAATTTTAAAATAAAAAGAAAATGAAAAAAATATTAATTACACTTAGTCTGTTATATGGTGGTTTAGGTACTTTATTTGCCCAAAATCCAGTAATTCAAACTCAATTTACACCAGATCCTGCACCTATGATTTATAAAAATAAGTTGTATGTTTTTACAGGAGACGATCAGCCTGGATTTGATTTTTATACAATGACCAAATGGCGCATTCACTCATCAGACGATATGGTAAACTGGACAGACCACGGTTCGCCGATTTCTTTAGAATCTTTTTCTTGGGCTAGAGATAGAGCTTGGGCAGCACAATGTATCGAAAGAAACGGTAAATTTTATTGGTATATCTGCGCTCAAACGGTTGATAACAATATGGCAATTGGAGTTGCGGTTTCAGACAGTCCAACTGGTCCATACAAAGATGCTTTAGGCCAACCTTTAATTTCTACAGGAAGTTGGGATAATATAGACCCTACCGTTTTTATTGATGATGATGGACAAGCTTATTTGTATTGGGGAAACGGTCATCTTTTTTATGTAAAACTCAATAAAGATATGACTTCTTACGAAGGAAAAGTTACAGAAGTACAACAATCTGTAGAAGCTTTCGGCGGATTAAGACGTCCCGGAAAGAGTGAAGAAGTTTTACAAAAACAAGAAAAATTTGAAGATGTATATGTGGAAGGACCTTGGTTTTACAAAAGAAATAATCTCTATTATCTGATGTATGCAGGGATGACTAATAGAACAGAATGTCTTTCTTATGCAACAAGTCCGTCTCCAATCGGGCCTTGGAAATATCAAGGAAAAATAATGACCGACCAACCTACCAATAGTTTTACCAATCACGGTGGAATTATAGATTATAAAGGAAAATCTTATCTATTTTACCATACAGGTCTATTGCCAAAAGGTGGAAGTTATGGACGTTCTACTGCTATTGAAGAATTCAAATATAATGCAGATGGAAGCATCCCGAAAATAACAATGACCAAAGAAGGCGTAAATGCTGTTGGAACCTTAAATCCTTACCAAAGAACTGAAGCCGAAACAATGGCGTGGTCTGAGAAATGCAACACCAAAGAAAATAAAAAAGTAGGAGTGTATGTGTCAGATATTAGAGTTGGCGGACATATAAAAGTTCGCGCAGTAGATTTTGGAAAGGGAGCTTCAGAATTTTCAGCTTCTGTGGCAGCAGGAGTAGATGGCGGAATTTTAGAAGTGAGATTAGATAAAATTGATGGAACTAAAATCGTCCAAATTGAAATCCCAAGAACTGGCGGTTGGGAAGAATTTAAAACTCTAACTACAAAAATTTCAGAATCTGTTTCAGGTGTTCACGATGTGTATTTTGTGTTTCAAGGGAAAAATATTACCGCCGGAAGACAACTTTTCAACTTTGATTTCTGGAAGTTTAATCCATAATTTTTTAATCTAAATCTTAACTCAAATAATTAAAAATAATGAGAAGCTTACATAAAATAATATTTTCAATTTCGATTTTACTATCCGTTATTTTACAAGCGCAAGTTGCTGAATTGGTAAGTCCAGATGGTCAATTGAAGCTCAGCGTTTTTTCGGAAGATGGTAAAGCATTTTATTCTGTAGCATTTTCAGGAAAGACCGTTTTAGAGAAGTCGCCTTTAGGTTTGGTGACCAATGAAACTGATTTTTCTAAAAACTTGAAATTCATCAATGCCGAAAAAGGAAAAACTGAAAAAAAGTACACCAATCAGAAAATTAAAAAATCTGAAGTAAATTATAACGCCAATACATTGATTTGCACTTTTGAAAATGCTCAGAAAAATAAAATTTCAGTAGAATTTCAAGTTAGTAATTATAACATTGCGTTGAGGTATCAGATTGCTCCTATCGGAGAAAGAATGAGTGCTGTAGTGCAATCAGAAGTAACAGGATATCAATTTCCGAAATCTACCACTACTTTTCTTTCGCCGATGATGAGTCCAATGAAAGGTTTTGCACGTACCGCACCAAGCTATGAAAGCGGTTATGAAGCAGATGCACCTTTAGGAAAACCCGCTTCTAACAAAGAAGGTTACGTATTTCCTGGATTGTTTAATATTGGTAATGAAGCTTGGGTTTTACTTTCAGAAACTGGCGTAAACAGTCAGTTTTGCGCATCACATTTAAGCAACGGAACATCAGACGGACTTTATACCGTAGAATATCCAAATCCAGCTCAGAACAACGGTTTCGGAAGTTCTGGTGCCGCTATTTCTCTGCCTGGGAAAACACCTTGGCGAACCATTACTGTAGCAAATTCCCTGAAACCAATTGTAGAAACTACCATTCCTTTTGATGTGGTAGAACCACTTTATGAACCATCTCAGAATTATAAATTTGGGCGTTCTACTTGGAGCTGGATTGTTTGGCAAGACCCAAGTATGAACTATGAAGACCAAGTAAAATTTGTAGATCTTGCATCTTCTCTTCGATATGAATTTATTTTAATTGATGCACTTTGGGATGCCAATATTGGTAAAGAAAGAATGAAAGAACTCGTTCAATATGCCAAATCCAAAAATGTGGAAGTAATGCTTTGGTACAATTCCAATGGTGCTGCGAATGATTCACCAATGGGACCAAGAAATAAAATGAGCTCTTCCATCGAACGCAAAAAAGAAATGAAATGGCTGAAAGAAATTGGTGTAAAAGGATTAAAGGTAGATTTTTTTGGTGGAGACAAGCAAGAGACGATGCGTTTGTACGAAGATATTTTGTCTGATGCCAATGATTTTGGCTTGACCATTATTTTCCACGGAGCAACTTTGCCTAGAGGTTGGGAAGTAATGTATCCTAATTACGCAGGAAGCGAAGCCGTTTTAGCCTCAGAAATGCTTATTTTTTCTCAGGATGTCAGAAATTCTGAAGCTTTTTTTGCTACACTTCATCCGTTCATCAGAAATTCTGTAGGTAGTATGGAATTTGGCGGCGTTTTGTTGAACAAATATTTAACAAAATCTAATCAAAACAAAAACAAGAGATTAACCACTGATGCTTTTCAGTTGGCTACAGCCGTTTTGTTTCAAAATCCTATCCAAATGTTTGGTATTACTCCTAATAATCTAACAGATGTTCCCGCTTTTGAAATCGATTTTATGAAAGAAATTCCTGCACTTTGGGATGAGACGGTTTTCATAGACGGTTATCCTGGGAAATATGCCATTATTGCAAGAAGACATCAGGATCAATGGTATGTAGCAGGCGTAAATGCCGAAAAAGAAGTTTTGAAAAAGAAATTGAAGCTCCCCATGTTAACAGGAAAAACCGTAAAATTTTATAATGACGATAAAAATAGAGAAATCAATTCTAAAGATTTGAAAATCAATAAAAACGGAGAGCTAGAAATAGAAATTCAGCCTAATGGTGGATTTGTATTGAAGTAAATTTCAATAATCAACAGAATTTAAAAAGATTTTAAATTTTTCAAAATTAAAAATAATCTAACAATGAGACTTTTTTCAAGAATTATCACAACTGTACTCGTTTTCTTTGTTTTTACAGTGGAAATATCTGCTAAACAACCCTTTATTACTACAGAAAAAAATTCTGATGTACTTGTACTCAAAGAAAAATCTGTAAATCTTTCTATTTTTACCAATGCAGGGATAGATGCAGGAATCATGAGAGCTGTTAAAAATTTACAGTCAGATTTTCAAAAAGTTACAGGGAATCAACCAACGATTTTAAATCAAATTTCGGGAAATAATACACCTTTGATTATCATAGGAACGGTCGGAACAAAATCTGTGATAGATGATTTGATTAAGCAGAAAAAAATTGATGGAAAAGCTTTAACAGGTAAAAACGAAAAATTTATCATCCAAAACATCAGTAATCCTTTTCCGGGAGTTTCTGAAGCGATTGTGATTGCTGGAAGCGATAAAAGAGGTACTATTTACGGAATTTATGAAGTTTCGCAGCAAATTGGTGTTTCGCCGTGGTATTATATGGCAGATGTTCCTGTAAAAGTGAAAGAAAATATTTATTTCAGAAAAGGAATTTATACTGATGGAGAACCTGCTGTAAAATACCGAGGAATTTTCTTAAATGACGAAGAACCTTCGCTAGGAGGTTGGGCTAGAGCTACTTTTGGCGGAGTAAATTCTAAATTTTACGAGAAAGTTTTCGAATTAATTTTACGTATGAAAGGCAATTACATTTGGCCTGCAATGTGGGGAAAAGCGTTCTATGACGATGATGCTTTAAGCGGACCATTAGCTAATGAAATGGGTATTATAATGGGAACTTCTCACCACGAACCAATGGCGCAAGCTCAGGAAGACTGGCACAGATATATTAAGAAAAATAATCTACCAAATGTTTGGGATTATTCTAAAAATGCCGAAGTTTTGCAAAAATTCTGGAAATCTGGTATTGAAAGAAGTGAAAATTGGGAAAAATTAGTAACTGTAGGAATGCGTGGTGATGGTGATGAAGCAATGGGAGAAGGAACTAATATTGCTTTGCTGGAAAATATAGTAAAAGATCAGAGAAAAATTATAGAACAAGTTACAGGCAAAAAAGCTGAAAAAACTCCTCAGGTTTGGGCTTTGTATAAGGAAGTTCAAGATTATTATGACAAAGGAATGAGAGTTCCGGATGATGTAATTTTGCTGTTTTGCGATGACAATTGGGGAAATGTAAGAAAATTACCAGATCTTACAAAACCATTACACAAAGGCGGCTACGGAATTTATTATCATTTCGATTATGTAGGAGGCCCTAGAAATTCTAAATGGATTAATATCAGCCCGATACAGAGAATTTGGGAACAGATGAATCTTTCTTACGAGCATAAAGTAGATCAACTTTGGGTAGTAAACGTTGGCGATTTAAAACCAATGGAATTCCCGATTAGTTTTTTCTTAGAAATGGCTTGGAATCCGAAACAATTTAATTCTAAAAACCTTTTAGAATATACCGAGAAATGGTCTGCGCAGCAATTTGGTGGAAAATATGCCAAAGAAATTGCCAGAATGATTAATCTCTACACCAAATACAACCGAAGAGTTACACCAGAAACGTTAGATAGCAAAACTTTTAGCCTAAATAATTACCACGAATTTGAAACGGTCTTGAATGATTATAGAGCTTTGGCTATTGATGCATTACGTTTAAAAGAACGTATTCCTGCTGAATATCAAGATGCTTATTATCAGTTGGTTCTATATCCTATTGATGCGTGTAGTAATTTGTATGAAATGTATTATGCGGTTGCTAAAAATAGAGAATTAGCCGCTAAATATGACCTTAAAGCTAATTATTATGCAGACAGAGTAAAAGAATGTTTTGAGAGAAATGCATATCTAGACCATAAATATAATAATGAAATTGCTGGTGGAAAATGGGTAAATATGATGGACCAGATGAAGATAGGATACAAAGCTTGGTTTGACGGAAAAGTAAATGTAATGCCAGAGGTAACCTATGTATATGATGATAATGCTTCAAAAGAAAAAGTATTTAAAGAAAAAGACGGTTATGTTTCTATAGAAGCTGAGAATTTTGCAAGAATGAATAATTCTGACCGAATTCATTGGGAGGTGATTCCTGATTTTGGCAAAACCAAATCTGGAGTAACTACTTTTCCGCAAAGTGCTGACCCTAAAACCAGCGAAAACATCTATCTAGAATACGATATTAATTTTGAATCTAAAGGAGAGTTCGAAGTTCAACTGCTTTTAGCTCCTACTTTAAATTATAATCACAATAAAGGATTGCGATACGAAATTTCCTTTGATGGAGGAACTCCACAAATCATCAATTTTAATGGCCATTATAAAGGTGAATTGGGAAGATGGCAATCAGAACATATCATTAAATCTATCACAAAACATCAGATTTCACAACCCGGTAAACACACTTTACGTTTCAGAGTTTTAGAAGCTGGTATTGTCTTAGAAAAGATTTTAATAGATACAGGTGGACTTAAACCAAGTTATCTGGGCGCGCCAGAGAGTAATTTTTAAACAAACAAATCCCAAAAATTAAACTTCACTATGAAAAAAAACAACAGTCTTTAAACATTTTCTTAAACTTTAGTCAGATTTATTTTTAACAGATTTAAGAAAAAATTATACGATGATTTCAATGCATTTTTTAATGTATTGAATGAGTTTTATGCTTAAAAAATAACCAATTGTCCCCCCCCAAAAAAAAAAAAAATTATGTTTAATCTTAGAAAAATATTAGCATTGTTTTCGGTGCTTCTTTTTATAGCTCAATTCAATGCTCAATCCTCAAAAGTTAGAATTGATAATACCACTCCAAGGCAAAAAATTACTGGTTTCGGTGGTTTTGTTTGTAGTCCTCAGTTTGCTTATAACCATATGACAACTGCTGAAATACAAAAAATGTGGGGAGCAAATAGCGAAGCAGGCTATAATATCATGAGACTATACATCCCTACAAGTAGAGATAATTGGAATTTGGTTCTAGAAACTGCTCAATTAGCCAAATCTTTAGGTCTTATCATTTTTGCGAGCCCTTGGTCGCCACCTGCAGAATGGAAAACCAATGGCAATGATGCTGGAACTTATAACGGAGTAGAAGGTTTTTTAAAACAAGAAAATTATGCAGATTTTGCCAATTATTTGAATGATTTTGTGGTATATCTCAGAAATAACGGAGTAGAATTAGATGCTATTTCGCTTCAAAATGAGCCAGATTATGTGGTTACTTATGCAGGATGCTCTTATACGCCAGCTCAAATGACCAATTTTCTCAAAAATTATTCAGATGTAATTTCTTGTAAAATTATAGCGCCAGAAACAGTAGGGATGTCTAATACTTTTGCCACTGCATTACAAGCTGCTGATGTATTACCCAAATTCGAAATTTATGCTGGGCATCAGTACGGAGGAATTGGTTCTACTTATAAAGGTTTTCAAAATACGGATAAAGAAATTTGGATGACCGAATTCTTAATCAATTGGAATTCTAGTGGCGGTAGCAGAAATTTCACTTGGAATACAGATGCTTTTGATTTTGCAAAAAGTATCAATGATGTAATGGTAGGCGGAGGAAATGCTTGGATTCATTATGCTACAAAAAGATACTACGGAATGCTAGGTGATGGGCAATACGGAACTACCACAGGTGAAATTACCAAAAGAGGTTATATTCTTTCTCATTTCGCTAAATATACTACAGGTTACAGAAGATTAGATGCTATCTGGAGTGATCAAGGTTCAATGCAAGGTTCTGCTTATATAAATAATACGGGCGATAAAGTAACGCTTATGGTTTTCAATTCTTCTGCAAATACATATAATCTTAAAGCAGATTTGCCTTTTTATACTACTTCGGCTCAGAAAATTTTGACTAATGAGACTACTAATATGAGCTCTTCTAGCCTTAGTTTTACGGAAACATTTCGCCCAACTATCCAGATTGCACCATATAGTGTAATTACCTATGTTTTTGATAAAAGTAAAACGAGAGAGGTTTCTAATATGACTGGTCAAGATGTAAATTATAATAAAATAGAATCGCAAACTACTACAAATGCTGCATTTGGAACGGCTTATCAGTTGAGTGGTAAAACAGCTACTTTATATAATCCAACTCCATTAATCAGTGCTAATACTACAGCAGCAAATGGATATTTAAGTTTAGATGACCGTTATAATAAATTAGTTTTCCATGTAAACAGCTATACTACGAGTAATTTACCTACTTCTTCTAATACAACTCTTTATTATGTAGATAATGCAGGAGTAGTGAAATCTTACAATTACGGAACGCTAAATTTACCATCATCTGGTTCTAGTAATTTTGATTTGGTTTTTGATATTTCTAGAGCGGTACTTTCCACAGGTTGTAAAGGGATTTTAGGACTTAGAAATGGTAATTACAGTTCAGTTCTTACCTTTAATTTTGGAGATGTTTATTTCAGTATTTCTAATGAAAAAGCGATGAAATTTGCTGGTGTTTATTCTGATGGTGATAGCAATCTAATGGATGTTTATGAAAACAGTTATTATACCACATTAGATTTTACCAATACTACCAATATCAATACCAGTGCAAATTGGATTGATAAAGTACTCAACAAAAACAGTATTTTTTATGTAAGTAATGGTTCTGGTTTCCGTAGTAGTTCAGCAAATTCTACTGTAAATGCTAATGTAGTTTCTGGTAGTACATGTGCCAGCTTAGAATTATCTGATCAAGGCGGAGATTTTAATGCACCAGTTAATTTCACGGCTACTACAGCTTCTTATACCAAAACAATTACTAGTTACACCGTTCTTGTTCTTCCTTTTGAGGCAGATATACCAAGTGGAATTGAAGCATATACTATGTTGCCTTCTGCTACCAAGGTAGTTTGTACACCTATTGCAAACGGAAAAATCCCAGCTAATACACCTGTATTAATAAACGGAAATGGTACTTTTACATTTACAGGTTCAGGAAATGTATCAACTCCAAAAGCAATTACAGTCAATCAATTCAACGCAGATTATAGTTCTGTTAAAGCATACACTGGTGGCTATGTATTGAAAACTGTAGGAGGAACTACTGGGCTTTATAAAATAACTAGTGGCAGTGAGGTAGTGCCTGCTTTCAGTGCTTATATCTCTGAAGAAAATATGTATTCAGCTACAATGTTACCAATTGAATTCCAAACATTAGCAGTAAAAGATTTTTCTGGTTCAAAAATACAGTTATATCCAAATCCAGCTAAAGATGAAATTTTCGTAACCGTAGGAAATGGAGCGGATTATAGAATTTTTGATGCAAAAGGAAGCTTAATACTTAACGGAAAATTTTCTTCAGGTAAAAACAGAGTTGATGTTTCTAAATTAGCATTAGGAGTTTATTTCATAGAAGTAGGAAACTCACAAAAAATAGAAAAAAGTAAATTTATCAAAAACTAAAAACTTGTTTTTTGATTTATTGCATAAAAGTTATAAACTAAGCATAGCTATCATTCATTTGATAGCTGTGCTTTTCCACTCAAAAGATTTAAAATAAATTGAGCTTATGAAAAAAATATTATCAGGAATTTTAATTTTAGTTTGTGCTTTTTCTCTTGCGCAGAATTATAAATATCCTTTCCAAAATCCAAAAATATCAGTAGAACAGAGAATTGAAAATCTTCTCGGATTATTGACGGTTGATGAAAAAATAGGAATGATGATGGATAATTCCAAAGCAGTACCTCGTTTAGAAATTCCAGCTTATGGATGGTGGAATGAGGCACTTCACGGAGTCGCAAGAGCTGGAACAGCTACTGTTTTTCCTCAGGCAATTGGAATGGCAGCAACTTGGGATGCACCAGAACACCTCAAAACTTTTGAAATGATTTCTGATGAAGCCAGAGCAAAATACAATAAATCTTTTGATGAAGCCAATAAAACTGGGCGCTATGAAGGTCTCACGTTTTGGACTCCTAATATCAATATTTTTCGTGATCCAAGATGGGGAAGAGGTCAAGAAACTTATGGTGAAGATCCATATTTAACCTCAGTTCTAGGAGTAGCAGCTGTGAAAGGTTTGCAAGGTGATGATCCACAATATTTTAAAACCCACGCTTGTGCCAAACATTTTGCCGTACACAGCGGTCCAGAATGGAATAGACATTCTTATAATGCAGAAATTTCTAAAAGAGATTTATACGAAACTTATCTTCCAGCCTTCAAAGCATTGGTTTTAGAAGGAAATGTAAGAGAGGTAATGTGTGCTTATAACGCTTTTGAAGGACAACCGTGCTGTGCTAATAATACTTTGCTTAATGACATCCTTCGTGGTAAATGGAAATATTACGGAATGGTGGTTTCTGATTGTTGGGCCTTGGCAGATTTTTATCAAGAAAAATACCACGGAACGCATCCCGACGAAAAAAGTGCTGCCACAGATGCTCTGAAACATTCTACAGATTTAGAATGTGGAGATACATATAATAATCTCAATAAAGCTCTTGCAAGTGGATTAATTACAGAAAAAGATTTAGATATTTCGATGCGCAGAATATTGAAAGGGTGGTTTGAACTAGGTATGCTAGACCCGAAATCTTCTGTCCATTGGAATAAAATACCTTATTCTGTAGTAGATTCTGATGAGCATAAAAAGCAAGCGCTAAAAATGGCACAAAAATCAATAGTGCTGATGAAAAATGAGAAGAATATTCTTCCTTTAAATAAAAATATTAAAAAAATTGCAGTGGTAGGCCCAAATGCTGATGACGGATTGATGCAATTGGGAAATTACAACGGAACACCTTCTTCTACAGTCACTATTTTAGACGGAATTAAAACTAAATTTCCAAACGCCGAAATCATCTTCGAAAAAGGTTGCGAAGTAGCAGATCCTTCTTCCAAAACTTCTCTTTATCAGAATTTTATGAGCCAAAAAAATGGCGAAAAAGGTATGAAAGTGGAGTTTTTCAACAATAATGAATTTAAAGGTAAACCAGTAAATATATCTGTTAATAAAACGGGAATTAATTACAATAGTTTTGGCGGAACTCAGTTAGCTCCAGGTGTAGCAAGAGAAAATACATCGGCAATAATTTCAGGAATTTTTAAAAGCAGCTATTCTGGCGATGTGGTATTTTCTGCTTTTGCATCTGATATTTACACGCTTTTTGTTGACGGAAAAGAAATTGCTACCAGAAAAGGGCCAGATGCCAGACATCCTTCTGAATTTCCTATAAAAGTAGAGAAAGGCAAAGAATATCTAGTAGAGTTACACCACAGTCAAAAAGGAAAATACGTAAACATCGGCTTTGAAGTCTATAGAAAAGACCTCGTAAATTTTGTATCAGTAAAAGAAAAAGTGAAAGATGCTGATGTTATTATTTTCGCTGGAGGATTATCACCTAGTTTAGAAGGCGAAGAAATGTTGGTAAATGCTGATGGTTTTAAAGGTGGTGATAAAACCACGATAGAACTTCCGAAAGTTCAGCGTGAATTGTTAGCAGAATTAAGAAATACAGGGAAACCTGTTGTTTTTGTGTTATGTACAGGCAGTGCACTTGGTTTAGAGCAAGACGAGAAAAATTATGATGCTTTGCTCAATGCTTGGTATGGCGGACAATCTAGCGGAACTGCCGTAGCAGACGTTTTAGCAGGAGATTACAATCCTTCAGGAAGATTACCGATTACATTTTACAAAAATTTGGAACAATTGGATAATGCTCTTTCTAAAACCAGCAAGCATCAAGGTTTTGAAAATTATGATATGCAAGGCAGAACCTATCGTTATATGATAGAAAATCCTTTGTACGCTTTCGGGCATGGTTTAAGTTATTCCAAATTTACTTATGGAGATGCTCAATTGAGCAAAAATATCATCAATTCTAATGAAAAAATCACCATAACCGTTCCTGTTACCAATATTTCTAATAAAGATGGAGAAGAAGTAGTGCAGATTTATGTGAAAAGAAATAACGATGTTTTAGCTCCAGTAAAGACATTAAGGGCTTTTGAAAGGGTTTTAATTGCATCAAAAGAAACAAAAAATATTCAATTGACGATTTCTGAAGATTCATTCAAATTTTATGATGAAAAAACCGATGATTTGGTTTCAAAATCAGGAGATTATACTATTTTCTACGGAGGTACTTCAGAAAATTCTGGTTTAAAAAGTTTACCAATAAAAGTGAAATAGTCTTGTTAAAATTTTAAAATAATTAAAATTCAATTAATCATAAATATCATTAGTATATGAGAACAAAAAATAAAATTTACGCTGCTTTTTTCACCGTTTGCACTACGTTTTTGTTGGCGCAATCTGGCATTCAATCTAAGCATATACTTGATTTAGATGGCGCTTCTACTCATATCAAAATTCAGCCTACGATGTACGGAATTTTTTTCGAAGACATCAATTTTGCGGCTGATGGAGGTTTATATGCAGAACTTATTAAAAATCGAAGTTTTGAGTTTGATGAACCTTTAACTGGATGGAAACAACCCAATACAAAAACACTTTCGCCTAATTTAGATTCTGGTTTTTTAATCATTCATACAGACGCTTCCAAAACCAATAAAAATTACGCCAGAATTACTGTACTTAATGATAAAAACTATCTTTTAGAAAACGAAGGTTTCAGAGGAATAGGAATTCATCAAGGCGAAAAATACGATTTTAGTTTTTATTTAGAAAATGTTTCTGGGAATATAAAAGAAATGAAGGCGGAGCTAATTGATGAAAAAGGACAATCAATAGTTGCGGTTAGCATTCCTGTTTCGGGTAAAGGATGGCAGAAATATGCTGCGGTATTTTCTCCGAAAAGAACGGTTGAAAAAGCCAAATTGCAAATTACTTTTGTTGGTAATGGTGTTGTAAATATGGATATGATTTCACTCTTTCCACAAGATACTTGGAAAGGCAGAAAAGGCGGTTTGCGCAAAGATTTAGTTCAAAAATTATATGATTTGAAGCCTGGTTTTTTACGTTTTCCGGGCGGTTGTATTGTAGAAGGAAGAACTCTTGCGGAACGCTATCAATGGAAAAAAACTATAGGTAAAGTGGAAGACAGAGAAAATCTTATCAACAAATGGAATAATGGTTTTGCTCATCGTCTCACACCTGATTATTGGCAGTCTTTTGGTTTAGGATTTTTTGAATATTTTCAACTTTCAGAGGATTTAGGAGCAGAACCGTTGCCAATTTTGAGTTGTGGAATGGCGTGTCAATTCAACACCGCCGAACTCGTGAAAATGGAAGATTTAGACCCTTATGTTCAAGATGCTTTAGATTTAATTGAATTTGCTAATGGCGATATTTCGACACCTTGGGGAAAAGTGAGAGCAGAAATGGGACATCCGAAACCATTTAACTTAAAATTTATTGGTATAGGGAACGAACAATGGGGAGAAGATTACATAGAAAGATATAAAGTTTTTGAAAAAGCTATTCACGCTAAATATCCAAAAATTACCATCGTTTCTGGAAGTGGACCATCACCTGATGGAGAATTCTTTGAATACGGATGGAAAGAACTCAAAAAACTAAACGCACAAATTGTAGATGAACATTATTATAATTCACCAGAATGGTTTTTAGAGAATGCTACCAGATATGACAAATATGATAGAAAAGGACCAAAAGTTTTTGCAGGAGAATATGCTGCTCAGTCTGTAGGTGTTGTAAAACCAGAAAATAAAAACAATTGGTTAACCGCTCTTTCTGAAGCAGCTTTTATGACGGGGCTAGAACGTAATGCAGATGTGGTGACTATGACTTCTTATGCGCCGCTTTTAGCTCACGCAGATGGTTGGCAATGGACTCCAGATTTAATTTGGTTTAATAATCTTAGTACTTACGCTACGCCTAATTATTATGTTCAAAAATTATTTTCGAATAATAAAGGAACAGATTTACTTAAAATTACTGAAAATGGTAAAGCATTAACAGGACAGAAAAAATTATATTCTTCGGCAGTTTTTGATGAAAAATCCAAAGAAATAATTATCAAAATTGTAAATGCAGATATACAACCAAAAGAAATGAATTTGAATACCAAAAACCTTCGTTTTGGCGATAAAATGATTAAAATCATATTGTCTGCAGATACCTTAGATACTGAGAATAGTTTCACTTCTGAGCCCATTCAACCAAAAGAGAATTCTGAAAGCATAAAAAGGGGAAAAATTTCTACCGAAATACCTCCAAAATCAGTGGTAATCCTTAAAATTAATAAGCTGTAAGCCCCATCAATAAAGGAAAAATAAAAATTAAGTGTAATTTATACATTTATTTAAAATAGTATGTTATATTTGTTATATACAATATGAATAAATTGTTAACTATTCTTAAAATTAAATTTCAAGCGAAATGAAAAAATACGTCATCGGACTAGATTACGGAACAGATTCGGTAAGAGCAGTCCTAATTGATACAGAAAACGGTTCTGAACTAGCAGCGAATGTTCATTATTACCAAAGATGGAAAGAAGGGAAGTATTGTAATCCGGGCGAGAATAGGTTTCGTCAGCATCCATTAGATCATTTAGAAGGTCTAGAAAATACCATCAAATCTGTGGTTGCTACAAGCAGTGTAAATCCAGAGCAAGTAGTGGGAATTTGTATAGATACTACTGGTTCATCTCCAATTCCAGTGAATAAAGAAGGAGTTCCTTTGAGCTTAACTTCTGGTTTTGAAGAAAATTCTAATGCAATGATGGTTCTTTGGAAAGATCATACTGCTATTGCTGAAGCCGAAGAAATTAATAGACTTGCCAGAACATGGGGTGGTGTAGATTACACAAAATTTGAAGGAGGAATTTATTCATCAGAATGGTTTTGGGCAAAAATTCTTCACATCAATAGAGAAGATGAACTTATAAAAAATGCAGCTTACAGTTGGATAGAACATTGTGATTATATCACCTTTGTATTATCAGACCACAAAGATTTGGCAACATTCAAAAGAAGCCGTTGTGCAGCAGGTCATAAAGCAATGTGGCATGAAAGCTGGGGCGGACTTCCATCTAAAGATTTTCTCAACAGATTAGATCCTTCTTTAGCAGAACTTAGAGACAGACTCTATGAAAAGACTTATACTTCTGATGAGGTTGCAGGAAATCTGAATGAAGAATGGGCTGCTAAACTAGGTTTAACTACCAATACTGTGATTACAGTAGGAACTTTTGATGCACATTCTGGTGCAGTAGGTGCCAAAGTAGAAGAAAATACACTCATCAGAATTATGGGAACTTCTACCTGTGATATTATGATTGCGCCAAGCGAAATTATAGAAGAAAGAACAGTTAAAGGAATTTGTGGACAAGTAAACGGTTCAGTAATTCCTGGATTTATAGGTTTAGAAGCTGGGCAATCTGCTTTTGGTGATGTATTGGCTTGGTACAAAGATATTTTGATGTGGCCAGTTCATCAATTATTGATGAAATCTACGGTAATAAACGATGAACAAAAAGCTCTGCTGAAAGAAGAAATCGAAAATAATATGATTCGTACGCTTACTTTAGAAGCAGAGAATATTCCACTTTCAGATGCAGTTCCAGTTGCATTAGATTGGATTAATGGTAGAAGAACTCCAGATGCTAATCAAGAATTAAAAAGTGCAATTACCAATTTATCTTTAGGAACCAAAGCTCCTCATATTTTTAAAAGTTTGGTCAATGCCATTTGTTTTGGGTCTAAAAAAATTGTAGATCGTTTCGAAGAAGAAGGTGTTAAAATAAACAAAGTAATCGGAATTGGTGGAGTTGCCAGAAAATCTCCTTTCATAATGCAGACTTTGGCAAATGTTCTCAATATGCCAATTGTAGTAGCAGATTCTGACCAAGCTCCCGCTTTAGGTGCAGCTATTTATGCAGCAGTTGCAGCTGGAGTGTATTCTAATGTAATAGAAGCCAGCCAGAAAATGGGTTCTAATTTCGAGGCAGAATATTTCCCACAGGCTGACAAAGTAGAGAAATATGCAGAATTTATGGAGCAATACCAGAATATTGCAGATTTTGTAGAAAATAACATTAAAGCTAGAAAAAATGAGTAATCATTATAAAGAATTACAAAGAGAATGCTACGAAGCCAATATGCAATTAGATGCATTAAAATTGGTAGTTTACACCTTCGGAAATGTAAGCGCAGTAGATAGAGATAAAGGAGTTTTTGCGATTAAACCAAGCGGAGTACCTTATGCAGAATTAAAACCAGAAGATATGGTAATTCTGGATTTTGATGCCAATATCATCGAAGGAAAACTAAGACCTTCTTCAGATACCAAAACCCACGCTTTTCTTTACAAAAGCTGGGAAAAAGTAGGCGGAATTTCTCATACTCACGCTATTTATTCGGTAGCTTGGGCGCAATCTCAGTTAGATATTCCTATTTTCGGGACTACACACGCAGATCATTTAACCTCAGATATTCCTTGTGCGCCACCAATGCGAGATGATTTAATTGAAGGAAATTATGAATACAACACCGGAATCCAGATTCTAGATTGTTTCAAAGAAAAAGAATTGTCTTACGAGGAAGTAGAAATGGTTTTGGTAGGCAATCACGGGCCATTTACTTGGGGTAAAAACGCAGATAAAGCGGTTTACAACAGTAAGGTTCTGGAAACCATCGCAGAAATGGCGTATCTCACCAGACAAATCAATCCGAATGCCCCTCGTCTTAAAGATTCACTCATCAAAAAACATTATGAACGTAAACACGGCAAAAATGCATATTACGGACAATAAAAATCATTCCAAAAAATAACAAATAATCTTATCACAATGTTAGTAAATTTAAATACAAAAGAAATTTGGTTCGTTACAGGAAGTCAACATTTATATGGACCTGAAACTTTGGCTCAGGTAGCAGAACATTCTGGGAAAATAGTAGAAGCGCTTAATGCATCTTCTTTAATTCCTGTAAAAGTGGTGTATAAACCAACCGTAAAAACTACAGACGAAATATATGATACTTTAACGGCTGCCAATCAAAATCCAGATTGTATAGGTGTAGTAACTTGGATGCATACTTTTTCGCCAGCTAAAATGTGGATTCGTGGGCTTACAGCTTTGCAAAAACCATTGCTTCATCTTCATACTCAGTTTAATCAAGATATTCCTTGGTCAACGATGGATATGGATTTTATGAATCTGAATCAAGCTGCACACGGAGACAGAGAATTCGGGTTTATGGTAAGTCGTCTTCGCAAAAATAGAAAAGTAGTAGTAGGACATTGGTCTGATGAGCGAGTGCAAAAACAAATTGGCGAATGGTCTAGAGTAGCTGCAGGTTGGGACGATTGGCAAGGTGCTAAATTTGCTCGTTTTGGCGATAATATGAGATTTGTAGCCGTAACAGATGGTGATAAAGTGGAAGCAGAAACTAAATTCGGATTTTCTGTAAATACTTGGGGAATTGGTGATTTGGTTGGTGTAATAGATTCTATTGGCGAAGGAGACGTAAAAACTTTAATTGAAGAATATGAAGCTTCTTACACTATGGCAGCTTCTTTATTGGCAGGTGGCGAAAATCGTAAATCTCTAGAAGTAGCAGCAAAAATTGAATTAGGTTTAGAGAAATTTTTGAAAGAAGGAAATTTCAAAGGTTTTACTGATACATTCGAAGACCTTCACGGTATGGAACAACTCCCAGGAATTGCAGTTCAGAGATTAATGCAAAAAGGATACGGTTTTGCAGGAGAAGGCGATTGGAAAACCACAGCACTTGTTCGTGCGATGAAAACAATGGGGCAAGGTCTAGAAGGCGGAAACGCTTTTATGGAAGATTATACCTATCATCTTAATCCTTCTAATCCTTCTATTTTAGGTTCACATATGTTAGAAGTTGACCCCGTTTTAGCAGTAGGAAAACCATCTTGTGAAATTCATCCTTTAGGAATTGGAGGCAAAGCAGATCCAGTTCGTTTGGTGTTTAATTCTAGAGGAAATATAGATTCTCTTAATGCAGCTTTAATGGATTTTGGCAATCATTTCAGATTATTGATTAATAAGACCAGAGCATTAGAAATTACAGAAGAATTACCAAAACTTCCTGTAGCACGTGTTCTTTGGAAGCCGCTTCCAGACCTTTATACCGCAGCACAAGCTTGGATTTTGGCTGGTGGAGCTCACCACACTTGTTATAGTGAAAACATCAGTGTAGAGCAGTTAGAAGATTTTGCAGAAATGGCAGGTATAGAATCATTAGTTATAGACGAAGATACTAAAATCCGTGATTTTAAAAATACACTTCGCTGGAACGAAACCTATTATAAATAAACACTAATTAATATGAAAAAAATTATTAATTATTTAGGTTTTGCTCTTTTAACAGCCTTACTTTTTGTGGGTTGTAAAAAAGAAAATCAATCAGAAAAAGCTCAATCAACTCAGATGGAAAATATTCAAGTTTCAGATTACGGAGTTACTGCTAAAGGTGATTCTATCAAAAAATACACTTTGACCAATAAAAACGGAATGAAAGTGGAAGTCATCAATTTTGGTGGCATTATTACTTCTCTTACTGCCCCTGATAAAGATGGTAAATACGAAGATGTAGTTCTAGGTTTTACAAAACCTGAAGGTTATTTTAACGGTAATCCTTATTATTTTGGAGCTTTAATCGGAAGATTTGGAAACAGAATAGCCAATGCAAAATTTATATTGGATGGTAAAACGTATGATATTGATAAAAATGATGGACCAAATAGTCTTCACGGCGGGAAAGAAGGTTTTCATACCAAAATTTGGACGATAGAGCCTATCGGAAATGCTGAAGCTCCTTCTTTGAAACTTACTTATGTAAGCAATGACGGAGAAGAAGGCTATCCCGGAAAATTAACCACCACAGTAGTTTATACTTTAACAAAAGATAATGCCTTGGAAATCGCTTATGAAGCTACCACAGATAAAACGACCGTTGTAAATCTTACGCAGCATTCTTATTTCAACCTTTCAGGGAAATTTACTCAACCAATTACAGATCACGAATTACAATTAGATGCAGACCAATTTTTACCTGTAAACGGCACTTTAATTCCAACAGGTGAGCGTAGAAATGTGGCAGGAACTCCATTTGATTTTAAAACTCCGAAATTAATTGGCAAAGACATCAATTCTGATGACGAACAAGTAAAATTAGGAAAAGGTTTTGACCATAATTGGATTCTAAACGGAACAGGTTTAAGAAAAATAGCTACCGTTTATCATTCAGGTACTGGCAGAGTGATGGAAGTAAGTACAGACCAACCTGGAGTTCAATTCTATTCTGGGAATTTCTTAGATGGTAAATTTGATACCAAAACAGGAGGTAAAAACGAACACCGAACAGGATTTTGTTTAGAAACTCAGCATTTCCCAGATTCGCCCAACGAAACATCTTTTCCTACAGTGGTTTTAAAACCAGGAGAAAAGTTTCAGTCTAAAACGATTTATAAATTTTCAGTAAAAAAATAAAGATATGAATTGGAATTCACACGAGTTTATTTGGCTAGATTGGGCCATAATAGGCATAGGTATAGCCATGATTACCTATTTTGTATGGCGTGCAGTAAGCAAGCAAAAGAAACTAGCTGGGGAATCTAGCCGAGATTATTTCTTGGGAGGAGAACCTTGGTATGTAATGGGAGCTGCCATTTTTGCAGCCAACATTGGTTCAGAGCATTTAGTAGGATTAGCAGGTGCAGGTGCAGAAACAGGAATGGGAATGGCACACTGGGAAATGCAAGGCTGGATGATTCTGGTTTTAGGATGGCTTTTTGTACCATTTTATAAACACAGTGGCGTATTTACAATGCCAGAATTTTTGAATAGAAGATATACTCGTAAAACCAGTTCTTGGCTTTCAGTAATTACTTTAATTTCTTATGTATTAACCAAAGTAAGTGTAACCGCATTTACAGGAGGAATTTTTATGGAAAGTTTATTAGGACTTCCTTTTTGGTATGGTGCTATTGGTTTGGTATTATTAACTGGGGTTTTTACCGTTTTTGGTGGAATGAAAGGCGTAATGACACTTTCTAAAATCCAAACACCTATTTTGATTGTAGGTTCTTTTATGGTACTGCTTTTAGGATTAATAGCCTTGGGCGAAGGTTCTATGGCACAAGGTTGGACTAACATGATGGAACATGCCAAAAGTATGAATAATGGTTTCGGAACCAATCACTTAATGCATTTTGATAAAAATGATCCATTATATGATAAATTCCCAGGACTTTGGGTGTTTTTAGGAGCGGCTATTATTGGTTTTTGGTATTGGTGTACAGACCAGCACATTGTACAAAGAGTACTAGGAGGTAAAAATATGAATGAAATGAGAAAAGGAACCATCCTTGCCAGCTATTTTAAAATTTTACCTGTATTTATGTTCTTAATTCCGGGGATGATTGCAGTAGCATTGGCAGCAAAACCAGAATCTGGATTTGTGATGGGTTCTACTGATGAAGCTTTTGGTTCTATGGTAAAATTTGTTTTGCCAGCAGGCGTAAAAGGAATAGTAACAGTCGGTTTTATAAGTGCTTTGGTAGCATCATTAGCAGCATTTTTTAACTCTTGTGCTACCTTATATACCGTAGATTTTTATAAACCAAAACATCCTGAAGCTAGTGAAGAAAAGTTAGTTTGGGTAGGTAGAATTGCAACTTGGGTAGTTGTCGTTTTAGGGCTAATCTGGATCCCTGTAATGATGGGATTAGGTAGTTTATACGCTTATCTGCAAGATGTACAATCATTATTAGCTCCGTCTATTGTAGCGGTATTTTTATTGGGAATTTTCTCCAAAAAAATTACACCAAAAGCTGGTGAATATGGTATTGTAATAGGCTTTATTATAGGAATGGTGAGATTATTCTGTAATATTTTTAAAGATAATTTAAACGCTATAGATTCTTTGAAAGGAATTAGCTGGTTTTGGCAAACCAACTGGCTTATTTTCGAGATTTTCCTTTTGTTATTCATCATTGTAATGATGATTTTAGTAAGCTTCTTCACGCCACAAGCTACAGAAGAAAGCTTAAAAGGAATTACTTTCTCTACTCAAAGTGAGGAGCAGAAAGCAGAGACAAGATCAAGCTGGACTTGGGTAGATGTAGTTGCATCTCTAGGTGTAGTGTTGTTCTGTGCTTTATTCTATTGGTATTTCTGGTAAGAAATTAAGATACAAAGTTTGTTTTTCATGTAAGAGAGGTGCTTTTTAATAAAAGTATCTCTCTTCTTTTTTGTTATTTATTCAAATAATTTTTAATGACTTCTATTACCCCAAAATCATTGTGAGAAGGAGCTTCATAATGAGCGATTTTTTTCACCGAAGGATGCGCGTTTTCCATTGCAAAACTATATTTTGCATTTTCTAGCATTTCTATATCATTCATATAATCGCCAAAAGCCATTGTTTGTTCTGGTGTGATTTTTAATTCTTTTTGAAGTATGCTTAATGCTTTTCCTTTATTGATATTTTTATTCATAATATCCATCCAAAATTCACCAGAAACTACTACTTCCAGCCCATATTTTTCAAAATGTTTCAGAAAAGGATAAAGATTTTTTTCTGAACCTTCGGGATGATAAATCGCTATTTTGAAAGCACTATCATCTACCATTTCGGTAAGGTCTTTCATTTTCTTATTTTTGGTGTAATATCTGGTGAAAAAATCTACAAAATTTTGGTCTTCTGTCTCGTAATAAGCATATTTTTTAGCAGAAAGTACAGCTCTAGCTCCAGAAATTTCTCTTACTGCTTTTATGATTTCTGAGATATGAGAATGCTCCATTTTATCAGCAAAAAGTTCTTGACCTTGATACACCACATAACCGCCATTTTCCGCGATAAAACCAATCTCGTGTTCTATTTCTTCAAAATATTTTGTAATTCCGGGCATTTGTCTTCCGCTTGCTGGTACAAATAAGATGTTTCTTCTTTTTAATTCTGTATAAATTTCTTTAAAATCTGAGCTTACTTCGTAATTAGAATTTAGAAATGTACCGTCCATATCGGTTACAATTAGTTTAATGTCTGTCATAAAAATATTTTCTTTAGAAGAGATTTTTTGAGATTGCAAATTTAGCTACTTTTATATTCATAATAAAGCACCAGCAAAAAAGCTGATGCTTTGGGGTAAATGACAATAATGTATTGAAAATATGAATTGTTTTTATTGATTTTATTTTCTTGCCATCACTTTTTTTACGGCATTTACAATGGCTTGTGCATTTAATCCGTATTTTTCCATTAATTGTTCTGGTGTACCACTTTCTCCGAAACTATCGTTTACTGCCACATATTCTTGCGGAGTAGGAAGTTCTGTAATCAAAAGTTGCGCTATACTATCTCCTAAACCACCTAATCTATTGTGTTCTTCGGCAGTTACCACACAACCCGTTTTCTTCACAGAATTTAAAATAGCTTCTTTGTCTAAAGGTTTAATGGTGTGAATATTGATTATTTCTGCATCTATGCCTTGTTCTTCTAAAATTTCTCCTGCTTTTATAGCCTCCCAAACCAGGTGACCAGTTGCTACAATGGTTACATCTTTGCCTTCGTTTACCATCCAAGCTTTTCCGATTTCAAATTTTTGATTTTCATCTGTAAAAACAGGAATTACAGGTCTTCCGAAACGAAGATAAACTGGGCCGTGATGGTCTGCAATGGCGATGGTAGCTGCTTTGGTCTGATTGTAATCGCAAGTGTTAATTACCGTCATCCCTGGTAGCATTTTCATTAAACCAATATCTTCTAAAATCTGGTGAGTAGCCCCATCTTCGCCCAAAGTAAGACCAGCGTGAGAAGCACAAATTTTTACATTTTTATCAGAATAAGCTACAGATTGGCGAATCTGATCATACACTCTTCCTGTAGAAAAGTTAGCAAAAGTACCTGTAAAAGGAATTTTACCATCGATGGCAAGACCAGCAGCAATCCCAATCATATTGGCTTCGGCAATCCCAATTTGGAAAAAACGGTTAGGGTTTTCTTCAATAAATTTCTCCATTTTAAGAGAACCGATTAAATCTGCACATAATGCCACCACATTTTCATTGGTTCTACCCAATTCTGCCAATCCTGCTCCAAAACCAGATCTGGTATCTTTTTTTTCTGTATAAGTATATTTTTTCATAATCGAGTTCGTATTAATAGTCTCCTAAAGTTTCTTCTAATTGGTCTAAAGCACGTTGCAATTGTTCATCATTAGGCGCTTTTCCGTGCCAAGCGTGTGTACCCATCATATAATCTACACCAGCTCCCATTTGAGATTTTAGCAAAATACAAATTGGTTGACCTTGATGTGCTAATGATTTAGCTTCGTCTAAAGTTTTTAGAATTTGTTCCATATCATTACCATTTTCTACTTCAAGAACCTTCCATCCAAATGCTTCGAATTTTCCTTTTAAATTTCCTAAAGAAAGAACTTTGGAAGTAGGCCCATCTATTTGTTGACCATTATAATCTACGGTTGCAATTAAATTATCTACTTTATTATGAGCAGCAAACATTAATGCTTCCCAGATTTGTCCTTCTTGTAATTCGCCATCACCGTGAAGCGTAAAAACTAAGTTAGAATCATTATCTAGTTTTTTTCCTAAAGCGTGACCAATAGCTACAGAAAGACCTTGACCAAGAGAACCAGAAGCCACTCTTACCCCAGGTAAACCTTCGTGTGTGGTAGGATGCCCTTGTAATCTAGAATTTAATTTTCTGAAAGTTGCCAATTCGCTTTTATCAAAATATCCTGCATGTGCTAAAACACTGTAGAATACTGGCGAAATGTGACCGTTTGAAAGATAGAAAACATCTTCTCCTTTTCCTTTCATATCAAATCCGGGATTTCTTTTCATTTCATCAAAATAGAGGGCAACCAAGAAATCTGTACAGCCTAATGAACCACCAGGATGCCCAGATTGACAAGCGTGTACCATTCTTACAATATCTCTTCTTACCTGTGAAGCAACATTTTTTAGTTTTGTAATATCGTGTGACATAATTTTTTTCTTGATTAAATCATTTTTTGAGAATCTTTGATAAACTGCTCTAAACCGCTATCAGTAAGAGGATGTTTGAGCAGAGATAAAATAGGCTGTAACGGACAAGTTACCACGTCTGCACCAATTTTAGCACAATTAATGATGTGCATGCTGTGTCTTACCGAAGCTGCTAAAATCTGAGTAGAGTAGTCATAATTGTCGAAAATTAGTCTTATTTCTTCAATCAGATTGAGACTATCAGTAGAAATGTCATCTAATCTTCCTAAGAATGGTGAAACATAAGTTGCACCAGCTTTTGCAGCCAAAAGAGCTTGGCCAGCAGAGAAAATTAATGTACAATTGGTTTTGATTCCTTTGTCTGAAAAATATTTTAAAGCTTTTACACCGTCTTTAATCATCGGTATTTTTACCACAATATTGGGATGAATTTTCGCAAGAGTTTCGCCTTCTGCAATCATTTCTTCATACGTAGTAGAAAGAACTTCTGCCGAAATATCACCATCTACAATGTCACAAATGTCTTTATAATGTTGAAGAATTGCCTCGTTTCCGCTGATGCCTTCTTTTGCCATTAAAGATGGATTGGTTGTTACACCATCCAAAATTCCCAAATCATTGGCTTCTCTTATCTGCTCTAGATTAGCAGTGTCTATAAAAAATTTCATATAAGTTATATTAGTTAAATTATTTAAGTTTTTCTAAAAATTGATTTTATTATTCAAATTTCCAATAATCAAAGAAGGCTAAATCTTCGGTAATGGTATCTTTACCTTTAAAAATAAAATACAAATCGTGAACCTCCGTAATTGGACTTATTTCTGTGGTTTTTATACTCCATCTATCACTGCCACCAGTTCTAGGTATGGTCATAGTTCCTAGAAGTTTTCCGTTTACACCATCAATTCTTATCTCAAGAGAGACATCATTATGTACTGTTCCTACTCTGGCGGTGAATTTTTTAGCTCCTTTTTTCTGAAAATCTACTCCTTTAATTTTGGTATAGCTTCCATTTTTGTTGGCTTTAATAAAAACACCTACTTGATTATTTTGTTGAGATTTTATTCCTTCAGACCAAGCGATGGTTTCTCCTTCATTTTTAAGGAAAGGATTGATATTACTAATTCCTTGAGCAATTCCGTTGCCCATTTTCATAGGAGAAATAGAGCCATCTTTATTAAATTTGAGTTCATCTACACAGACAGAACGTGTAAAACCACTACCACCAGGAAGCGCACCATTATGATAAAAAAGATAGGTTTTTCCTTTGAAATCTAGAATTCCGGGATGGTTGGTAAAACTTCTTCCTTCGGTTGGCATTAGTGTTCCGCTGTATTTCCAAGGTCCAGTTGCACTGCTGCTTGTAGAATATCCTAAATGCTCAGGAATAGGACCGCCTGCCCAAAAAAGATAATACAATTTATTGCGTTTGTAGAGCCAAGGTCCTTCTTCATATAATGTAGCACGCTGAGGATTATTTTCTCTTTTAGCAAAAGATGTTTCAGTCATGGGAATACTTGTAATTTCTCCACTAAAAGAAATCATATCTTCATTCAATTTTATGTAATAGCAATTAGGATTTCCCCAGTACAAATAGGCTTGTCCGTCATCATCAATAAAAACTGTAGGGTCTATATCTCCCAAACCACTTTGTGCCAATGGTTTTCCTAAAGGGTCATAAAAAGGACCATAAGGACTGTCTGCTACTGCTACACCAATGGCAGGTTTATTATTTTCTGAACTTATTACAGGACAATAGATATAAAATTTTCCGTTTCTCTCTACACATTGTGCAGCCCAAGCATCTGCCTTAGCCCAAGAAAAAGTTTTGTAAGAAAGTGGAGAAGGATGTTCTGTCCAGTTTACCATATCTTTGGTCGTGTATAGTTTCCAATCATTCATTGTAAACCAAGTAGAATTATCCTCGTCATGACCTGTGAAGAGAAATACTTGATCATTATATACCAGTGGAGCAGGATCTGCAGTATAAGCTGTTTGTATAATCGGATTTTGTCCGAATATATAAGCAGATAAAAATACAAAAGAAAAAATAGCGGTTTTAAATGAATTTCTCATTCTCTTATTATTTAGTGAGGTCTATTAACTTTTGTACAACAGGTTTAGCTTTGTAGTTTCTGTCAAAAAGCAAAGGATAATCTGTTCTGCCTCTTACAGGAAAGTCGTTTTTCCAAGATTGTAAATCGGTAACGCCCCAAAGTGTCACTCTTCTGATTCTGTCTTGATGTTTAAGATATAGTTTGAATAAATCTAAGTAACGGTTTTCCCATACTTTTTCAGCTTCTGGAGTAAGACCAGTTTTATAAGGATCTAATTCTTTTTTGTATTTATTTACATCAGAAATATTGGCGCTGGTTCCCCAAGGTGAAGGCAAAGCACTTACATCAAGCTCAGTAATACTTGCTTTAAGTCCTAAATCTGAGTAAGTAATAATTGCTTTTTCATATTCTTCTAAAGAAGGGGTTTCTATGCCAAGGTGAGATTGCATTCCTATACCATCTATTCTTAAACCTCTTTCTTTCAATGTTTTTACTAATTTTACAATAGCTTCTCTTTTGCCAGGAAACCATTCGTTATAATCGTTATAATAAAGCTCTGCATCAGGATCAGCTTCGTGGGCGTACTGAAATGCCAATGGAATGAATTCTTCTCCTAAAATTTCGTAGAATTTACTTTTTCTGTATTGTCCGTCATCCAAAATGGCTTCATTTACAACATCCCAACCCTGAATTCTTCCTTTGTAATGAGTAACAATGGTAGTAATATGATTTTTTATACGCTCTTTCAAAACTTCTGGAGTTACATTTTTACCGTCTTTATCTGTAAAAAACCATCTCGGAGCTTGTGAATGCCAAAGTAAGTTATGCCCAATAATGAACATTTTATTTTTCTCGCCAAACTCTACAAATTTGTCTGCATCATCAAAGAAAAATTTACCTTCTTCTGGCTGCAGATACATACTTTTCATGCAGTTTTCAGCGACAATAGAACTGAACTGAGATTTAACAATCTCTACAGATTGTACATCTTTACCATGAATTTGGTCTAAATTTAATGCAGTTCCTATGAAAAATTTGTCTTTGTAAGCATCTTTCAATGTTGTATTTTTAGATTTTTGTGCAGTACAAGAAAAAAGGGCTAATAATAGCGTGGGTAATAAAAGTAATAATTTGTATGTTCTCATTTTAATGTTCTTTTTTAATTTTCTGTACTGAAAGATGAAGATGGTAAACCACTTTTATTTTTTAGGTTTCCATCAGGATTATCTGCCCAATCGTATCTTACAGCAATTGGTTCTTTTATTTCATTGTTCCAAACAACAACTTTATTGCCTTCAATTTTAGCTTTTGCCCATTCGTATTTTCCATCTTTTCCTTTTATTGAAAAGCCTTTTAAATCAGTAGTTGGTTGTAAATTATCTGTTCCTTTTTTGAAAGTAAGAATAATTTTGTTGCCTTCAATTTTCATAGATTCATAGACTGGTCCGTCTGCAATTACATTTTGTTTGTAAGCAATTTTTTCCGCTTGTAGTGCTAATCGGTCTCCTACAGATTTTTTGTTGAGCGGATGAATGTCATTCCATTCTCCTAAGTCTATGGTTACGGCAAGTCCTACATTGGGTACATTTTTAGAAACTAATCTTTGTTGATCTCTTAATTCTGCCCAATTGCTTTCTAAAGGCAATTTTCTAGCTTCCATAAAATTTGCCAATTGTACAATTAAGAAAGGCATTTCTTTTTGATTCCATTTATTTCTCCAATCCAGAATCATTTTGGTTAATAAATCTCCATATTCTTTAGGTTTTCCGGTATTGCTTTCACCTTGATACCAAAGTGCACCTTTCACATTATAATTAATTAAAGGATGAATCATAGCGTTATAAAGTCCAGTTGGTTTCCAACGAATAAATGTTTGTCCGGGAGCCATTTTTTCCATTTTAGCCCCTATTTTATACTTCCATTCACCTTTTAAATCTATTTTTTGTCCGTCAATTTCCAAATAATAAGGTTTATCTGCTATGAATTGACCTTTTCCGCTTCCGTTAGAAACCCTAACAGCGATGATGTTTTTTCCTTCTCTCAAAACACCAGCAGGAATATCATACCAACGTGGAGGATACTCATACGTTACATTTCCTACTTTAGTTCCGTTAATATAAGTTACATCTGCATCTTTTATTCTTCCTAAATTAAGAAATGCTGCTTTTTTGTCTGCATCTTTTGGTAGTGTAATTTCTCTTCTAAGCCATGCAGAACCGTCAAAGAAGCCTTCTTTGTCTTCCCAAGAACCTGGGATTTGCATGGTTTTCCAATCAGAATCATCTAGTTCATAATTTTGCCAATGTTGATTAAGACCGATATCACTTTGGTCTAGCTCTGCATACCAAGCTTTGCTTAGGGCAAATTCTGTAGATTCTGTAGATTTTATTAAAGCATCATCTTGCCATTTTTTAGCTTCTTCTAGATATTCTGGATAATTTTTTAGAGAATTTTCATCCATCCAGGCTTGTACTGGTGAACCACCTAAACTGGTGTGGATAATACCAACAGGAACATTATTTTTCTTGCTTATTTCTTTAGCGAAAAAATACGCAACACCAGAAAAATTAAGAATCGTTTCAGGGTTGGTAGCTTCCCATTTTCCTCCGTCTAATTCTGTTTGAGGAGCTTTAAAATTGTATTTCTGAGGAACGGTAAAGAATCTGATATTTTGATTATTAGCATTTTTGATTTCATCTTCGTATAATGGTTTTAGTCTTCGCATAGGCAATTCCATGTTAGATTGTCCAGATGCAATCCATACATCACCAATTAAAATATTCTTGATGGTAATTTCGTTAATCACCATTTCAAAAGGACCGCCAGCTTTCATTGGCGCAAGCTTTATTTTCCAATTTCCGCTGTTATCAGCAATGGTTTGGTATTTTTTATTCAGAAATTTTAAATTTACTTTTTCTCCAGAATCTGCACTTCCCCAAATGGTAATATTTTGGTTTCTTTGAAGAATCATTCCATCCGTAATTAGCGTTGGGAGTTTTACTTTTGCCTCAATAATTATACTGCTTATCAGTATTATGAATAAGGTGAAAACAATTTTGAATTTCTTTAAATTTTTCATTTTTATGATGGGATTTTTATTTGAATTCTTTGTTTAATAGTCTAACTTCTACAATTTGAGCAGTGGTAGATTTTTCTGAAGCAGTAAACTTAACCGTTAAAATTTCTTTATCTTTTTCGGTTTCTGGTATTGGTATTACAGCGTATTGAAGATTTGCTCCCGAATTTCCTTCTAATGTTTTTGAAAAGATGTTTTTATCATTCAATTCAATAGTTAGATTTCTATTTTTTTGAGTATCAAAATAAGTAACATAAATGTATTTTGAGGATTTATTTTTATTGATTAATTGATAGCTGAACCATCCTTTTGCATCTCTGAAATGAAGATCTTCTGCATATCCTGTATTAGAATCTTTACTTTGAACAAAATGGTCAGATTCTGGTTGTTGTTCTCCAGATTTTACTTTATCTGTGGTTATGGTGTCTAGTGCTCTGGTTTTTTCTTCTTCTAAAGTTTTAGCTTTTTGGATGGTTTCAATTTTATTGGCATCTGCCTGAGGAAAATATAAAATATAGCGTTGTTCTTCAATTTTATAAAAAGGCATCATTTGAAGTCCGTTCTTGTAATTTTTTTCGGGATAAAGCCCTGATATTTTGAAATTTAGTGGTGTGTTTTCATCTTTTTTAATATGTTCTAAAATAGACGAAGCATCTCCTAAAATGGTAGGGATTTCATTCAAAGGAATTTGAGGGCCATGCGCAATATGTCCGCCTCTGCTAGAATCTGCGTAAAGTCCTGTTTGGTTTTCATTTCCGAAAGGTGCTGCCAAAACGATAGGACCATATTTGAAGGAATAATAATCTGATTGATCTGGCAATTGTTCTACCGTAATGTGCATTGGCAATTTCATTATAATAACATCACCTTTTTTCCATTTTTTTTGAATGATAAAGTATCCTTCAGCGTCTTTTTTTGTAAAAATTTCTTTACCATTGATAAGAATTTTCACTTCATTAGCATTTGTCCAATTAGGACATCTTAACTTGATTGAAAAAGGTAATTTACCAATTGAGTTGATTATTAATTTGGTTTCAGGAACTTCTGGGAAATTATTTTCTTGAGTTAAAACTACTTTTTTCTCTGCCCAAGTTACTTTAGAAGGAATGAAAAGATTAATATACAAATCATTATTGCTGTGTGCATAAATCATTTCGCCATATTTAGAATGATTTTCCATTCCAGAACCTACACAACACCAAAAACTGGTTTCTGGCTGAGAATAAACTCTGTAATGACCAGGTCTCATTGGTGTAAAATAAACGTAACCGCCAGTTTTGCTATTTTGAGATGATAAAATATGGTTATAGAGCGCCTTTTCGTAATAATCTATGTAAGAAGAATTTGGCGAATCTGCATAAATTTCTTTGGTAAGCTTCAGCATATTGTATGTATTGCAGGTTTCGGGACCTTCTATACTTTTAATCATTCCACTGAAATCATTTACTGCATTAAAATGTTCGCTCACACTGTTTCCGCCAATAGAAACTGACCTATTTTCGGTAACTGTATGCCAAAAAAAATCTGCGGCATCGCTCCATTTTTGATTATGTTCTACCTCTGCAATTTTCTTAAAACCAATCACTTTTGGGATTTGTGTATTGGCGTGGATACCAGTCAATTTATCTTGCTTTTCTAAAAGTGGGTCTAGAATTACACGATGTGAGAATTTATGGGCAAGGTCTAAGTATTTTTTATTTCCTGTAATTTCGTAAACATCAGCAAAAATTTCGTTGAGACCACCGTGTTCACTTCTCAGCATTTCCTGAATTTGCGCATCAGATAAACCAGAAACTTCGTTGCTCATCCAATCGGTAAGTTTTATGAGCATTTTTTTTGCTTTTTCACTTTTCGTATAATAATAAGCATCTCGCAAACCAGCATAAGTTTTGTGTATATTGTACAAAGGAACCCAACGATTATTAAGTCCGAAACTATTGGCTTTTATATTTCCTTCGGCTATTTCTTTCCAGATTTGTTTTCCGTTTGGTACTCCAGTGAGATAGCCATTTCCAGACGCATTTTGACAAATTTCTAATTCATCAATCATATAATCTAGCTTTTTTTTGATAGCCAAATCGCCTGTAGAAGCATACATAAGAGCAAGAGCAGAAACATAATGTCCGCCAATATGACCATCAAGTCCTGTGTTTTCCCAATTGGGATAATTTTCGGCTTTTGGTTGTAGCCCAGCTTCTTTCATGTAAGGGGAGAGTAGTCTATCGGCATTTATAGACAATAGATACTTTTTATTGGTATCTGTAGCATTACTAAATATGCTATTAGAGAGTTTTACAATTTCAAGAGGGAAAAAACTCACTTTCTGCTTCACCTGAGCAAGTGAAAAAGTGGATATACACAGAAAAAGTATTGTAAATTTATTCATTTACAAAATTTAGGTTATAATTATTTATACAACAATATCGCTTAACATTTAATCTTTTAGATTCTTAAGAAAAGTATTCAAAAGATTTAATAAGTGTTGTTTTTACATTTATAAAGTTACTCTAAAGATTTGAAATATGAAATACCTTTTTCTATAATTGCTAAAAATGACGATTTTATTGTTATGTAAACATATGAATATGGTATTAAAAATGAGTTTACTTATCATAAAAATTATGCTATTTTATATCACTTTTGCAATTATATATAAGCATAGAGTAGTTTTACAAATTATGTAATCTTAGATATTTTTGTATCTGTTAGATTTTAAGACTGTTTTAAGTTATCGTATTTATTATGCAAAGCAAGTAAAATAAACGCATCTATAAATGTACGATAAGTACTTTTAATTTTAACATAACATTAACATTTTATTAACAAATATCACTTCTGTTTTAACAAAAATTTCAGAATCAAATGCTGCAAAACCCCCCAAAAATTTATACTTAGGGTTATTAATTTTATAGGAAAGTTAATTTTAGATAAATAAGTGTGTTTGTAACATTTATTTTATAATTATGATTATTTCAATGCATAAAAGAATTATATTTGTAATTACTTATGAACTTATGATGAAAAAAAACTACTCACAATATCCTAAACATCTTCTGGCAGTAGATTGTATTATTTTTGGATTTGATGGCAATAACCTAAAAATTCTACTCATAAAAAGAAATTTTGAACCTAAAAAGGGAGAATGGTCTTTGATGGGAGGTTTTATTGGTGATAATGAAACTCTGGATAGTGCAGCAAATAGAGTATTAATTTCTCTTACAGGCTTAGAAAATATTTATCTAGAGCAATTGAGAGTTTACAGTGAGGTAGAAAGAGAACCTACTGCAAGAATTATTTCTGTTTCTTATTATGCCTTGATTAATATTGAGAATAATTTTGAAATTAATGAAAAATACAATGCGCAGTGGTTTGATTTGAATGATTTTCCAGAATTGATTTTTGACCATAATTTAATGGTTAATCATGCAGTAGCTAGACTTAGATATAGAGCTTCTACGCAACCTATTGGTTTTGAGTTGCTTCCAGTTAAATTCACCATGAGAGAATTGCAAAGTCTTTATGAAGCTATTTTTGATGAAACTTATGACAAGAGAAATTTTATCAGTAAAATCAATAGTTTGGATATTTTGATAAAAACGAATGAAAAAGATATGAGATCTTCAAAAAAAGGCTCTTTTCTCTATCGATTTGATGAAAAAAAATACCGCAATAAAATAGCGAAAGGATATATTTTTAAAATTTAAAATTAAAAAAACAGATAGTGGAAAACGCTATCCGTTTTTTTTTTAAGAAAAGAGTAGATTTAATTTTTTCTACATTCCTTAATTACCAATGTGGTTTAATACCTGGTGCAAAAGGAAATTGAAGAGATTTATAATATTCTAAATCGTGTTTTGGGGTTTCCATTTCTTTTGGGAATGGTAGATTAGAAAATGTCTGGAAATAAGTCATACAAGCGTCTTTCCACCAGATAGCTTCTTTTAATTGAATGGTCAATAACTGGGCAACTTCTTGATGTCTTTCGGCATCTATGTATGGTTTTGCAGATTCCCAAGTGGTAATCATATTTTTTACTTCGTTTACACCTTCTTGGTATTTAATCCCAAGATTATCCCAAAGGATTTTTCCGTTTTTCATTTTATAATCCCAAGGTAAATGATGAAACCATAAAAGATATTCTTCTGGACAGGTTTTTAAATCACCATAATATTGAGCAATTTCTGGTGAATATTGTGCTAGAGCATTGCTTCCTGTTGCAGTTCTATCAAAACCAATTCCGTTTTTATCTGCTTTATGATAGTAAACAGGATTCCATTCTGGTCTTGCTAAATCATTTACCCAAGGTCCAGGACCATAATGATGATTGGTCGCCATAATATGATGTAAACCAAGCGGTGTCATATATTTTACAACGCTTTCTCTAGATTGAAGCATTATTTTTGAAATCGTTTTCACAAAATTAGAATCTTTAGAAAATGTTTGTTGAAGCCATTCTTCAGCTATTTTTTCTGAACTAAGTTCGGGATTCCATGCTAATCTGCCGAAACCATACCAATTGGCTTGAGCAAATGGATGTCCTGTCCAATTCAAATCACTCCCAATATTGGCTACACCAGCCATTCCGCTTAATTCATTAGGTTTTCCTTCAATAATTTTGGCAACGGTGCTCCCTTTTCCTTGTTTATAAGTGTCAGATTCTAGAACTTCTTCATACAATTTCGGTAGAAAAACCAGATGCGAACTAAATCCTAAATATTCTTGAGTAATCTGATATTCCATCATTAATTTAGATTTTGGCATTGCCCCAAACATTGGGTGAAACGGTTCTCTTGGCTGAAAATCTATCGCTCCGTTTTTTACTTGTACCAAAACATTATCTTCAAATTTCCCATCATAAGGTACAAATTCACTGTAGGCTTGTTTTGCTCTGTCGCTAGAATCGGTTTCAGAATATACAAAAGCGCGCCACAATACAATTCCGTGGTGAGGTTGTAGTGCTTTCGCCATCATATTAGCTCCATCTACGTGGTTTCTTCCATAATTCTGAGGGCCAGGTTGTCCTTCGGAATTGGCTTTAACCAAAAAACCGCCAAAATCTGGTATAAATTTGTAGATTTCATTTACTTTATTATTCCACCATTGTTGCACTTCTTGGTTTAAAGGATCTGCGGTTTTAAGTCCTCCAATTTCAATGGGAGCAGAAAATCGAGCGGTAAGATAAACCTTGATTCCATAAGGTCTAAAAGCTTTTGCCAATGCACTTACTTTTTCCAAATATTGAGGAGTGAGGATAAGTGCGTTAGAATTTACATTAATTAATGCAACTCCGTTTATCCCGACAGAAGCATTAGCACGAGCGTAGTCTATGTATTTTTTATCGATAAAATCAGGAAGTTTCTGCCAATTCCAGATAGAACTTCCTGCGTAGCCGCGTTCTACTGTTCCGTCTAGATTATCCCAATGATTGAGCATTCTTACTTTTAATTTAGGCTCATCAGCTATGCTAAAATGTTTTTTAGAAGGATCGATTTGTAGTTCTCTCAAAAGTCTAAACGTTCCGTATAATAATCCCAAAGAATTTTTAGCGGTAATTAAAACTGTCTTTTTTCCTTTATTTTGAATGGTTTCTATGGCAAAACCTTCATCATTCAATGCGTTTGCTTTGTTAATGATATTTTTTTGAGTAGGTTCTAATTCTGAAAACTTCTTGATGATTAAAGTAGCATTTCCTGAATTTGAAAAAGTAGGAGAGTACTGAAACATTCTTTCTGAAGCGGTTTTCAATTCATCTTGTATGGCTTTATTGGTTTCGTCTTTAGTATTTAAAGCAATGTTTTTGAAAATATCATTAGCAACAGATGATTTTTGATATTGAAGCCAAAGGTCATAATCTTTTGTAATTTGCGCACTTGCTGTAAAACTGTTACATAGCAAAAGCACGGTAAAAAGTGGTAATATTAGCTTTTTATAGAAGTAATTCATGAGGTAATGATTTATATGAAATCGATTGTAGATTTTAACGCAAAATAGCCAGAACTATCTTGTAGAATCTCTTTCAATTAAACTGGTTTTTAATATGGTAATTTCAGATACATCTGTATCCATTTCTGTATTTTTATTGAGGTGTTGTAATATTTTTTCGGCAGCAATAATTCCCATTTTTTCGGCTGGATGTGCAATAGTGGAAAGCGATGGCTCTACAATGGTGGAAATATAATCATTGTTGAATCCTATGATTTTCAATTGCTTAGGAATACTAAAGCCTATTTTTTTTGCGGTAATAATTGCAGCAGCGGCAGCAGTGTCATTGGTAGAGAAAATTCCATCAGGTGGATTAGGAAGACTCAATAGTTTTTTGGTAGCCTTTTCACTTTCTTCTGTGCTTAGTGTTTTTAGCATTAATATTAGGGATTCATCTACAGGTAAATTATTGTCTAATAAAGCTTGTACATAGCCATTTTTACGATCAGAATATACGTTTCTTTGCAATGAGCCTACCAATAATGCAATTCTCTTGCAGCCTTTTTTTATAAGATGTTGCGTGGCATTATAACCAGCTCTGAAATCATCAGCAACTACTTTATGAGAATCTAAATTAGGCACTCTATCAACAAAAACCACTGGTGTTTTAGCATCAAAAAAAGATTGAAAATGATCAAAATTTTCGGTTTCCATACTTAATGAAGCTATTAAACCAACTACTCTGCTTGATAAGAGAGCTTCTGCTCCTGTAACTTCGTTTTCGTAAGAATCATTTGATTGACAAATAATTACATTGTAGCCAGCTTGTCTGGCAGTTTTTTCTACCCCACTAATTAAAACAGAATTAAATGGTCTATTGATTCTAGAAATTAAAATTCCAATGGTGTTACTTTGGTTGTTTCGAAGCCCTACCGCAAAAGAATTAGGTTTATATCCTAATTTTTCGGCCTCATCTTTTACCAATTTTTTGGTGACTTTGTTTACGTATTTTGCGTTGTTTAGTGCACGAGAAACAGTAGAAGGAGATATTTTCAACTTCGCAGCAATGTCGTAAATGGTAACTTGTTTATCGTTTTCAGCAGGTTTCACTTTTAATTTTTTTTATAAAGGTATATGATTTTTTCACAACAAATATAAAAAAAATAAGAAATCGATTGCAGAAAAAATTGTTTTTTCTAACTTAGCGCCACAAAATTAATTCACAAAATATTATTAATAACTCTAAACCCAAAATAATGGAACAAGGTAATCAAAAAATTTCAGTCATTGAAAAAATCGGCTATAGCTTAGGAGATTTAGCTGCTAATCTCGTTTTTCAAACACTCGTAACATATCTGGCTTATTTTTACACTGATATTTATGGATTAAAGCCGGAAGATGCGTCTATCATTACGCTTATTGTAGGTTTAATTGCTGGTTTTGGTTTCAATCCTATTATTGGAGCTATTGCAGACAGAACGCATTCTAGATGGGGTAAATTCCGTCCGTGGATTTTATTTACGGCTGTTCCACTTGGTGTTTGTGCTTTATTAGCTTTTAGTACGCCAGATTTTTCTTACAAAGGGAAAATGGTCTATGCTGCGGTTACTTATTCTCTATTATTGTTACTTTATGCTGCTAATAATTTACCATATTCGGCATTAAGTGGAGTAATTACTGGTGATATGGGACAGCGTAACAGTATTTCTTCTTATCGTTTTGTAGCGGTAATGTTTGCGCAGTTTTTTGTGCAAGTATTTATGTTACCTATCATTTTGTCTGTAGGACACGGTGACAAAGCTGTAGGTATAGAAACCGTGATGACTTGGCTGGCGATTATAGGAACAATAATGTTGTTGATTACATTTTTTACTACCAAAGAAAGAGTAATACCAACTGCGGAACAAGAATCTAGCTTAAAAGAAGATTTGAAAGATTTATTCCAAAATAGACCATGGATTATAATGTTGGTGGTTACTACTTTGATTTTTATTACTTTGGCAATGAAAGGAGGTTCTTATGTTTATTATTTTAATAATTATGTAGATGCAGAAAGTCTAAAAAGTTTTATTTCTCCTATTACCGGATTTTTTAATTCTATTGGAATGAATTTCTTTGGTGAAGATCCTAAATCTGCAGGTTTTGGACTTTTTAATGCTGGCGGAATTATTATGATGATTGTGGGAATTACTTTTTCTAAAAGATTTGCAGATAAATATGGGAAAAGAGATGTTTTTTTTGCATCACTATTTATTTCTACGCTTTTTGTGCTGTTCTTTATATTTTATCCGTCTAAATCTGTAGGATTAATGTTTACTTCACAAATTTTGCACGGTTTTTTCTATGGAATTAGCACCCCAATTCTATGGGCAATGATTGCAGATGTAGCAGACTACTCTGAATGGAAAAACAACCGAAGAGCTACTGCTATTATTTTCTCTGCAATGATGGTAGGATTAAAAGTAGGATTAAGCGTTGGTAGTGCTCTCGTTTCATCTATTATCGGGCATTATGGTTATATCTCAACAGAAGGAACTCAAAATGTAGTGCAACCAGAAACGGTAGCAGCAGGTGCTAAAATGCTGGTAAGTATTTTTCCAGCTATTCCATTTTTCATTTCTTGTGGTTTATTATTTTTATATAAAATTGATAAAAAAATGGAACTTCAGATTGAAAAAGACTTAAATGAAAGAAGAAAAAAATAAAATAAAAATTTAATTCAAATATATTATTAGATGAAAGAGCCAAGATATTTAGTAGATGATTTGTATATGGCAGATCCTTCAGCTCATGTTTTTAATGGGAAAATATACATTTATCCTTCTCATGATTATGATTCTGGGCAACCAGAAAATGACAACGGAGACCATTTTGATATGAAAGATTATCACGTATATTCTCTTGACAATATAGAAAATGGCAAAGCGGTAGATCATGGTAAGGTTTTAGAAGTAAATGATATTCCGTGGGGAGGAAGACAACTTTGGGATTCTGATTGTGCCGAAAAAAATGGTAAATATTATCTGTACTTTTCTTTGAAAGACAAAACGGATATTTTTAGAATAGGAGTGGCAGTAAGTGATAAACCAGAAGGTCCTTTTATCCCAGAGAAACATCCTATAATAGGAAGCTATAGTATAGATCCTTGTGCTTTTGAAGATAATGGAGAATACTATCTATATTTTGGCGGAATTTGGGGCGGACAATTACAAAGATATAGGAATAATAGAGCTCAAGAAGTAGGCGTTTTACCTGCTGATAATGAACCAGCATTATGTGCTAAAGTAGCTAAACTTTCTGGGGATATGTTAGAATTTGAAGAAACTCCGAAAGATGTAATTATTTTAGACGAAAACGGGGAACCTTTGAAACAAGGTGACACAGAAAGGCGCTTCTTCGAAGCTTCTTGGATACATAAATACAATGGGAAATACTATTTTTCTTATTCTACCGGTGATACACATTTGCTATGTTATGCAGTAGGTGATAATCCTTATGGCCCGTTTACGTATCAAGGCGTAATTTTAACTCCCGTTGTAGGCTGGACAACTCACCATTCAATCGTAGAATTTGAAGGGAAATGGTACTTATTTCATCACGACTGTGTACCTTCTAACGATATTACCTGGCTTAGAAGTATGAAAGTAGTGGAGTTAGAATATGATGAGAATGGTAAAATTATAACCATAGAAGGAACTGCGAAATAATAGAAAAGTATAGATATATCTAGTAAAAAGTTTAATTGAATGTGAAAATCCCAACTTGGGATTGTAAAAAGCTTTACAAATTTTTGTAAAGCTTTTTTGTTTTTCTTATCATTGCATAATAAAATCATTAACCAAAAATGCGTCCTACTCAATTTTTTCTTATGTTTTTAACACTCTTTTTAATTATTCAGTGTGATAAAATTACACCTGAGGAAGTGAAAGAACCTTTACGAGAAAAAAAATCGGATTCTTTAATAAAGAGTGAAGAAAATAAAAAAGAAATTTCTTATCACGCTGAAATTATCAATCATCAAGATTCTGCACTTTCGGTTTTTGAAAAAAAATATTCTGATGAGGAAGTTCATAATATATTGGCAATTAATAGACTAGATTTTAAAAACAGATGGCGCGCAGATACTTTGGTAGTTCCAGATAAGATGGAAAAGGATTTTAAAGCATACAGTCCATTTCCTAGTAATATATCTTTGGCAAAAGACATTCATAAACTTGCTCTTTTCAGTTATCCTATTCACGCTTATGCATTGTACGAAAACGGAAATCTCATCAAATGGGGGCCTACAAGTATGGGTAAAAAAAGTTCGCCAACTAGAATTGGACTTGGATTTACCAATTGGAAGAAAAAATTGGCCATAAGTACCTCTAATTCAGAATGGAAACTCAGATGGAATTTTAATGTTTTTAATTTTCAAGGGATAGGGTGGCATCAATATGACTTACCAGGATACCATGCATCACATTCTTGTATGAGACTTTTAGAAGAAGATGCAGAGTGGATGTACAATTGGGGAGAACAATGGATTTTAGACGAAAAAGGGATTAAAATATTAGCCAAAGGAACGCCTGTAATTATTTTTGGTGAGTCTAATTTTAAAACAAAACCGTGGAAAGAGCTGCTGAAATCTCCCAAAGCGAATGACTATTCTGAAGCTCAAATAAATAACGAAATAAAACCTTTTTTAGAGGAAATTCTGACTCAACAAAAGAGAAGAACAGAATATTTACAAACTAAAAAAGATTCTCTTAAAAATTAACTTTTTAAATTTTCTAGCGTACTTTCTGCAAAATTTCTCAATTCTTCCATTTCTTTTTTTGCTTTCTGCTGACCAATTTTTGTGGCAATAAAGGTTAGTGCCAAGCAAATAGCTGAAGAAATCGCAAGATAAATAGCATAAGGAAAATCACTGCTTTTTATTTGTTTAGTGATTAACCAAAGAGTGATGAAAACCATGAAAATAATCCCAAAAATAAAATACAAAAACATAAAAAACGTCCAAACAGCAGAGCTAGGACCGAAAATTCCTCTTATAACGGTTTGGTCTTCTTCTTTTTCGATTCTAAGTGAGAGATAAGGTTTCCAATATTCATTATGCTGGGTTTTCACCCAAATATTGGCAACTTCAGTATTGATGTTTCCTTGGAAAATCTGGTTCTCAACTTTTAGTTGAGATTTTAATTTTTCGGCACAAGTATTTGGTTCTAAATCTGTGTAGATTTTGAATCTTGGGCGAGTTCTTATAGGATTTAGTCTTTCAGGCATTAGTTTTCTTGATAAGGAATAGGGTCTTTTAAAATAAATTCTTTGATGAGAGTTTCTGAGTTTCTAACCAAGCTGAGCTTTATTTTTCTGTTTTCTTGAGACGCAAAAATTTCATTGATTTGCTGTAAGTTCATATCCGAGGTTTTCTTTCCATTGATTTCGATTAATTTATCCCCTTTTCTAATGTCTACTAAAAATGCAGGAGAGTTCTCTCTAACACCTACAATAGAATATTCAGGTTTTAGTATAAATTTATACTGAAAATCACTTTGTGCAGTGTATACCGTGTTTTCATTATTTGCGTTTTCTTTTGGCTTTGGAAGGTCCACTTTTACCAAGTCACTTTCCCATTTCATACCGTCATGTTTTATATCTAGTCCGCTCATATTAAATTTAAAAGCGTCATTGACGGTTTTCGTTTTTTTGATGTAAAAGTTTGAAGCTTTATAGTCTAAAATCACAGTGAATCTTTTCAAAATATCAGAACCTATAGAACCAATTCTGTCTTTTACAAAATTCATAGATTGTACAGATTCATTACTTGGCATAGAAACTATGGGTTCTTTTAGAGTGTTTTGGCCTAGTTTTATGGTGTTTATTCTGCTTCTTTTTCCGTAGATATCACCATTGAATCCTCTGCCTAAAAAATCGTCTATATTAGGCCTGTTGTAATTAAAATTAGGGATTCTATTAGGAAATAACCATAATGCATCACTATTTCCTAAATCGATTAACATTTTTGCTGGAAAAATTTCTTTGGTTTGTTGGATGTCTGTAATGATATAAGGTTTTTGATTTTCAATGGAAATTGGGAGTTTTTCGAAGTTTTTAAACTTTTTTTTGTTGAAATAATTTTCGTTATAAACCGTAATCAGATGATGTGTAAAATCTATTTTAATAGGATGATTTTTAAAAAAATGATATCCTAAAATACCGTTTACAGGGATGCCTACATGTGACGAGAAATTGAATTCTTCATCTAGAATAATATAGATTGTATGGTTTTTGTCTTCTAGATGATTATGAATATTTATTTTGTTTTTAGATGACTTTATTCCTTCTACAAAAGTGCTACCTCCTAAGCCTGTAAATTTTACTTTTTCTATATTTTCAAATGAAATTTCTTTATTGTCAAGACTAAATAATAAAGTCTCTGAGACTCCGGTATCAAGCAAAAAAGTAAGGTCTACATTATTAATTTTTAAATCAATAAAGACCAAATTATTAATCTGCCTAAATGGAATGTCAATTTTTTTCTTATTATTCAAAAGTTGAAATCCGTCTTGAGCATTGATTAATACAGCAAAAAACAAAAAAAGTAATTTCAAATACTTCATTTTCTGAATTTACAAAGAATTTAAATATCAATGCTAAAATCTTTTATAAATTTCTATAAAAATGAAAAATTTAGTTTATGAATTAGAGTGTTATTCTTTATATAATTTTTCAATTCTTTTATCAGGAATAAGCCACATCAATGCTACAATGGCATACATTAAAATCCCTAAACCAGAGTGGAAGAAAGAAAAAATGATTCCTAAAATATAGAAAACAATTGATATTTTTCCTTTAATATCCTTACCAATTGCTTTTGCAAAGTGAGAATCTTTTCCTTCGTTTTTGATAATTAAATTTGCCAAAATCCAATAACTGATGGCATTCATTAGTAAGACAAAACCGTATAGAATAACAGGATTTTTTTCAAAATTATGTTCCCCCATCCAAGCTGTTGCAACAGGGATTAAGGATAACCAAAATAGTAAAGTAAGATTACTCCAAAGTATATTTCCTTTCACTCCTTTTTTCACTGCTTGAAACATATGATGATGATTGTTCCAATAGATGCCAACATAAGCAAAACTGAGAATATAACTTAAAAATTTGGGTAATAATTCTAATAATGAATGCCATTCTGTAGATTCTGGAGGTTTTATTTCTAATATCATAATAGTAATGATAATGGCAAGAACTCCGTCTGAAAATGCTTCAAGTCTAGATTTCGTCATGTTTGTGTTTTTTTCAAATTTAATAAAAAATAGTATAATAAAAACTCCCCAGAATTTTCTGAGGAGCTTTGTATAAATTTTTAGTCATCTAACTTCCGTCTTCTGACTTCTGTCTTCCGACTTTTAGTATCTGTAATATTCAGGTTTGAAAGGTCCTTCTACTTCTACGCCAATATATTTAGCTTGGTCAGGAGAAAGAGTTTCTAGTTCTACACCAATTTTTTTAAGGTGAAGAGCTGCTACTTTTTCGTCTAATTTTTTAGGAAGCATATATACTTTGTTTTCGTAAGCTTCAGAATTAGTCCAAAGTTCTATTTGAGCTAAAGTTTGATTAGAGAAAGAGTTAGACATTACGAAACTTGGGTGTCCAGTTGCGCAACCTAAGTTTACCAATCTACCTTCTGCAAGGATGATAATATCGTTACCATCAATGTTATAGATGTCAACTTGAGGCTTAACTTCAGTTTTAGTGTGACCGTAATTTTCGTTTAACCAAGCCATATCAATCTCGTTGTCGAAATGCCCAATGTTACAAACGATGGTTTTATCTTTCATTTTTTTGAAATGCTCAGCTCTTACGATATTGAAGTTACCAGTTGTAGTAATTACAATATCAGCATTTTCGATTACGGTGTCTAATTTTTTTACTTCATAACCTTCCATTGCAGCTTGTAAAGCACAGATTGGATCAATTTCTGTAACGGTTACAATAGAACCAGCTCCTCTGAAAGAAGCAGCAGTACCTTTACCAACATCACCAAAACCACAAACTACCACTCTTTTTCCAGCCAACATTACGTCAGTTGCTCTTCTAATCGCATCTACTGCAGATTCTCTACAACCGTATTTGTTATCGAATTTAGATTTAGTAACAGAATCATTTACGTTAATTGCAGGCATTACTAGAGTTCCGTTTGCCATTCTTTCGTACAATCTGTGTACGCCAGTAGTAGTTTCTTCTGATAAACCTTTGATTCCTGCAGTTAATTCTGGAAATTTATCAAAAACCATATTTGTTAAATCACCACCATCATCTAAAATCATGTTCAATGGTTTTCTATCTTCTCCGAAGAAAATAGTTTGTTCGATACACCAATCGAATTCTTCTGCATTCATACCTTTCCACGCATAAACTGGGATTCCAGCAGCAGCAATAGCCGCAGCAGCGTGATCTTGAGTAGAGAAAATATTACAAGAACTCCAAGTAACTTCAGCACCTAAAGCTACCAAAGTTTCGATAAGAACAGCAGTTTGAATCGTCATGTGAAGACAACCAGCAATTCTAGCACCTTTCAATGGTTGTGATGGTCCGTATTCTTCTCTAATTGCCATTAAACCTGGCATTTCTGCTTCTGCAAGCATAATTTCTTTTCGTCCCCATTCTGCTAGGGAAATGTCCTTAACTTTATAAGGAATGTATTGAGTTTTAGTTTCCATCTATTGATAAAATTTTTGCAAAAATACAATATATTTTTCTAAAAAAAATTCAAAATTAATAAGTTATAATCTATGATGATGATAAAAAAGCTCCACTACAAAAAAAGATTGTAGCAGAGCTAAGTTAAAAAGAAAAAAATGATGTTATTTCCAGCCACCACCTAGACTTTTGTAGATATCTACTACGGTTCCTAGTTGGTTTTTCTTAGCTTCTATCAATTCCATTTTAGCATCTAATAAATCTCTGTTGTTCATTAAAACTTCTAGATAATCTGCTCTAGAGTTTTTGAACAAAAGATTGGCAATATCTATAGATTTTTCTAAGGCTTGGGTTTCCTGATATTTTAAACCATAATATTGGTCTAGATTTTTAATTTTAGACATCAGATTGCTTACTTCTAAATAAGAATTAATGATGGTTTTGTCGTATTCATACAAAGCTTCTATTTGCTTGGCATCGGCAGCTTTGAAATTAGCTTGTATGGCACTTTTGTTAATTAAAGGTCCTGCAATTTCTCCTGCTAAATTGTAAGCTACAGATTCTGGCATTTTTACCAAATAATTCGGTTTGAAGGCTTCTAAACCTAAAGTAGCAGAAATACCAAGTGAAGGGTAAAATTCTTTTCGTGCAGCTTCTACATCTAATTTTGCAGATTTTAGTTCGAATTCTGCTGCTCTAATATCTGGTCTATTTTCTAGCAACTGAGAAGGAATGCCGAAATATACATTCTGTGGAATGATAGATGTGTAGTTATCCTTGGTTCTTTCAATAGGTTGAGGAAATCTACCAAGAAGAGCATTGATAATGTTTTCTTTTTCAGCAATTTCTTGTTTTACATTGTATTCTTCGGCTTTAGATTTTGCTAATTCAGCTTCAAATTTTTTCACGGCCAATTCTGTAGTTGCTGCAGCTTCTTTCTGAATTTTTGCGATTTCTAACGCCTTTTCATTAATTTTAATGTATTGATGAATAATATCTAACTTATTATCAAGTGATAGCAATTCATAATAATTATTAGCGATTTCTGCAATTAGGTTAGAAAGGATAAAGTTTTTTCCTTCAACAGTAGAAAGATAATGTGCAACTGCTGCATCTTTTTCGTTGCGAAGTTTTTTCCAAATATCAATTTCCCAGCTTGCATTGAGTCCGCCTTCGAAATTCATCAAAGGATCAGGAATTGGCTTGTTGTTTTCCATGTTAGTACTAGCATCACCAGCTCCTTCACTGGTGTATCTTCCTGCTTTTTTTACGCCGATAGAACCACCAGCATTTATAGTAGGAGTTAGCATTCCTTTTTTGTAGAGAACATTACTTTTTGCAATTTCAATTTCTTGAAAAGTCTTCATTAATTCTTGATTATTTGCTAAAGCAATCTCTATCAATTTTTGAAGTTGAACATCCGTAAAAAACTGTTTCCAAGGCGTAGTTCCAGTATTTTGAGTCACATTATTATCTTGATTTTCAAAATTTTTCGGAACGTTTTCTTTTATTTCGTCTTTAATAATTGTTGGCATTGGTGCTTTACAACCCATCAAAAACAAGGCGAAAGTTGCCAAATAAAAATATTTATAAAATCGGTGCATTGTTGTCAATTTCTTCGGTTAAAGGATTTTCAGATTCGTGTTCAGCCATTCTTAATTTATCGGAAATAGTCCCGAAAATATAATATAATCCAGGGATGATAATTAGCCCGAAAACAGTACCAATAAGCATTCCTCCTGCTGCTGCAGTTCCTATGGTTCTGTTGCCAATGGCGCCTGGTCCTGTGGCGATTGCTAAAGGAATTAAGCCTGCAATAAATGCAAAAGAAGTCATTAAAATAGGCCTAAAACGGAGTGACGCAGCTTCTATACCTGCTTTGTAGATTGGTACGCCTGCTGCTCTTCTGTGAACTGCAAATTCTACAATTAATACTGCATTTTTACCTAATAAACCAATGAGCATAATCATGGCAATTTGTGCGTAAATATTGTTTTCTAAACCAAATAATTTAAGGCTTAAGAATGCTCCACAGATCCCAATAGGTAATGATAAAATAATTGGAAGCGGTAGCACAAAACTTTCGTATTGAGCTGATAAAATAAGGTAAACAAACCCAAGACAAACTAAGAAAATGTAGATTGCTTCGTTACCACGGCTTACTTCGTCTTTAGAAATACCTGCCCAATCAATATCAAAACCTCTAGGTAAAGTTTTTTCTGCAACTTCTTTTATGGCATCTATAGCTTCACCACTGCTATATCCTTCTGCAGGATTACCACTTACTTCCGAAGAATTATAGAGATTATGTCTTGTAATTTCTGATAGACCATACACTTTTTCTAAGTGCATAAAATCTGAATAAGGCACCATTTGATCTTTATCGTTTTTGGTGTAAAGCTTTAATAAATCTTGTGGTAAAGCTCTATATTTAGGATCTGCTTGTACAATTACTTTGTAAGGTCTATCAAATCTAATAAAACCTGTTTCGTAATTAGAACCAATGAGTGTAGAAAGGTTGTCCATCGCTTTTCCTACACTTACTCCTTTTTGTTCTGCAATTTCGTTGTCAACTCTCATCATATATTGTGGAAAACTAGCAGAATAAAAAGAAAAAGCATTTCCTAATTCTGGTCTTTTTTTGAGTTCATCTACAAATTGCTTGCTCACTTCTTCCATTTTATGGTAATCTCCGCTTCCTGCTTTGTCTAGTAATCTCAGTTCAAAACCGCCAGCAGCACCATAGCCAGGTATAGAAGGTGGTTGGAAGAATTCTATATTAGCACCAGGGATTTGTTTCGCTTTTTGTTCTAGCTCTTCTATGATTTCTGTAGCAGAATGTTTTCTTTCGTCCCAATTTTTTAGATTGATGAGACAAGTACCCGTGTTAGAACCTGTACCTTCCGTTAAAATTTCGTAACCAGCTAAAGATGAAACAGATTCCACTCCATCAATGTCTTCGCAGTGTTTTTGTAAATCTAATGCTATTTTATTGGTTCTCTCTAAAGTAGAACCTGGTGGAGTTTGTATGATGGCATAGATCATCCCCTGATCTTCACTTGGGATAAATCCTGAAGGTATCTTATTGCTCAAGAAAAAAGTGCCTAAACAGAAGATTAACAATAATGGTAAGGTTATCATTTTTTTAGTGATAAACCTATTGAGCATACCTTCGTATTTCAGAGAGCCCCTATTAAATAATGCATTGAATTTATCTAAAAATCGATTAATAGGAGTTCTTTTTCTAGGTTTTCCATGATTGTTTTTCAGAATAAGTGCACAAAGAGCAGGTGTTAAAGTAAGCGCTACTAAACCAGAAAGGATGATAGACGAAACCATGGTAATTGAAAATTGTCTGTAAAATATACCAACAGGTCCAGACATAAATGCAATTGGGATAAATACAGATGCCATTACTAAGGTAATTGCGATAATTGCTCCGCTGATTTCATGCATTGCTTCTTCTGTGGCTTTAAGTGGAGAGAGATTTTTTTCTTCCATTTTGGCGTGTACGGCTTCTATTACCACAATTGCATCATCTACTACTACACCAATTGCCATTACCAAAGCAAACAAAGATATAAGGTTTAAGGTAATGCCGAATGCAGACATTACAGCGAAAGCTCCAATTAATGAAACGGGTACTGCAATGGTAGGAATAATGGTAGAGCGTAAATCTCCTAAGAAGATAAATACAACAATAGATACCAAGATAAAAGCTTCAAATAAGGTATGAACCACTTTCTCCATTGATGCATCTAAAAATCTAGACACGTCATAGCTTATTTCGTAGTGCATTCCTTTTGGGAAATCTTTTTTCTCTAATTCTGCCATTAAAGATTTAATGTCTTTTATTACTTGACTTGCATTAGAACCATAAGATTGCTTAATGGTAATGGCTGCAGAAGGTTTACCGTTTAGCGTAGAGTAGATATCGTACATCATACTGCCAAATTCTATATTGGCAATATCTTTCAGTCTAACAAATTCTCCGTTAGCATTAGCTTTTACAATAATGTTTTTATACTCTTCTTCTTTGTTGAATCTGCCAGGATATTTAATAACATACTCGAAACTTTGAGAAATTTTACCAGAACTTTCACCAGTTCTACCAGGAGATGCTTCTAAGCTTTGTTCGTTTAGTGCTTCCATTACTTCGTCAGCAGAAATATTGTAAGCAGTCATTCTATCTGGTTTTAACCAAATTCTCATGGCGTATTGTCTGTCTCCTAAAATATCTGCAAAACCTACACCATCTATTCTTTTTAATTCGGGTAAAATATTGATATCAGCATAATTAAATAAGAATTTTTGGTCGGCTTTTTTATCATCACTGTATAAATTTACATAAAGCAACATATTTGGCTCTTCTCTGGTAATTTTTACCCCTTCTCTTATTACAATGGGGGGTAGTTTGTTAACCGCCGAAGAAACTCTATTTTGTACATTCACCGCAGCAATGTTAGGGTCTGTACCGAGGTTAAAAACTAATTGTATTGAACCTTCTCCGTCGTTTCCAGCATCAGAAGTCATATATTTAAGTCCTTGAATTCCATTGAGTGATTGTTCTAGAGGAATAATCACAGACTTAATCATCAATTCATTATTAGCACCAGGGTATTCTACTGTAATATTTACTTTGGGTGGTGAGATTGAAGGAAATTGAGTGACGGGTAATTCTACAAGCGCTAGCAATCCTAAGAATACTACGATCAAAGAAATAACGATAGAAAGTACAGGTCTTTTTATAAAACTATTAAACATAAATTTTCAAATTTTAAAAAATTAGTTGGCTTTGAATTTTAAATTTTTCATCACCACTTCAGGGTTTTGCATTTTCACATTCACCTTTTGGTTATCCTTTACTTTTTGTATACCATCTACCAAAAATTTTTCATTAGCTTGTAAACCACTTGCTATAATATAGATGTCTTCTAATTCTTGTGCTACGGTAATTTCTCTAGATTTAGTTACGCCATTTTTATCGACTACAAAGACATATTTTTTGTCTTGAATTTCGTAAGTAGATTTTTGAGGTATTTCTAAAACATTATAGAGCGGTATTCTCATTTTTATTTTACCCGTTTCTCCGTTTCTAAGCAATTGATTAGGATTAGGAAACTTAGCTCTGAAAGCGATATTGCCTGTTTCGTTATCAAATTCACCTTCTATATTTTGGATAACTCCCTTTTCAGGAAACAACTCACCATTTGCCATCACTAGAGCAACTTGTTGGTCTCCTCTTTCAGCAAGATGGGTTTGGTAGTTAAGATATTCTGGTTCAGAAAGATTGAAATAAGCATAGATTCCTGAATTATCAGAAAGAGATGTCAATAATTCTCCCTCATCTACCAAGCTTCCTAATTTTAAAGGAATTCTATTGATAATTCCTGAAAAAGGAGCTCTAATTGTGGTAAAAGAAAGTTTGGTCTGCGCCAATTTCAACTCTGCTCTTGCTGCATCTAGTTTGGCTTTAGCCATTCTTTGCTCATTTCTAGAAACCACGTTGTTGGTAGATAATTTAGTGGCATTTTCTAATTCTATTAAAGATTGATCTACTTCTGCCTTGGCCTTCATTACCTCGGCTTGTAAAATTTGTGGCATAATTTGGAACATTGGCTGTCCTGCCCTTACAAATTGCCCTTCATCTATATATATTTTTTGTAGAAAACCTTTCTCTTGAGCTCTAATTTCAATATTCTTAGCAGATTGAATTTGAGCTACATAATCTTTAGTAATTTCAGTATTGGTTTTGTATGGTGTAGTTACCGGATACACCGTATTTCCGATTTTTTCTTCTTTTTTTTCTGAGCAACTTAATGCCAGCAAAACTATCATTAGACTAGCTAATGATGCTAATTTTTTGATCATCATTTTTTCTTAAAAATAGTTTGAATTAAACAATAGAATGCACATTTTCATAGAAAAGCGCAAAAAAGAATGTTCATCTCTTACTTAATAAAAGATGTTTACAAAATGTTGAAATCGAGAAATCAAATTCTGAGATTACGATTTAAAATAAAGATTTTATTCTTTAGAGTACCTAATTGTAGGTTTTTGAACGCAATTTTTTGCCACAAAAACGACTCAACTAACTTAGAATAAGTTGAATAGAAGTTGTTTTCAAATGAAAAATCAGAGAAATGATGAGATTGAGAAAAATCTTCTTCATCTAATTCTACTAGAATTTCTTCAGAGTCCGCTGCTTGGTCTATATTTAGAATAAGACTTTTGTCTTCAGCTTTATTTTTTAATGTTTTTTTTGCCGAAGAAAGATTCAAAGAATTAAATGAAGGTTCAGAATGAAATCTACCACTCACTAAAATAATTAGTGAGAGACTTAGAAGTAAATATTTTAACCAATTCTTCATCGATAATTAATGCGCAAATTTATATTTATATTTTATGAATCAATAATGATTAACAAAAATTAACATTCATCTGTTTTTAAAATCATCTTATTCTAAGCTTTTAAAATAAAAAATTATTAGTAATTTTATCATAAATTATTTGTATGCCATTTTACAAGGATTATTCTGATAAAAATGCAACCATTCTTTATTGGAAGTATAGCGAAGAAGACCATTTCGATGCTGAGGAATTGATAGAACCTGAAAATCTGGAAAAAGCTAAAGATTATCATCCTAAAAAGTTAATTGAGCACTTAATGGTAAGGAAATTGCTGAAAATGGTGCTTCCAGACCGAAAAATTCTTTATAAAACAGCTGGGGAGCCCTATCTTTGGCCTCCTGCAGCTCAGATTTCTATAACTCATTCTTTTCCTTTTGCAGCTCTAGCAATTTCTAAAAATAGAGTAGGGATAGATTTAGAAAAAGTAAGTGATAAGATTCTAAGAATCAAGAAAAAGTTTCTACATCCTAATGAAATAGCATGGACAGAAGGCCAAGAAAACGAGGTGGAACTTATTACCATCATTTGGGTGATTAAGGAAAGTCTCTACAAAGTACACCTTTCTAAATATTGGTCTCTAAAGGATTATTATGAAGTTTATCCTTTTGATGTCAATAATATAGGAGAAGTGAAATGCAGGGTTTTTGATGATTTTTTTAATCATGAATTTACCGCTAAAGTAACTAAAGTTGAAGATTTTTACTTTGCAATAGTAGAAGAAACCAGAGATTTAAATGATGTTTAAACTAGTTTTTTAGCAATTTTTCTCTGTTCTCTAGCTTCATTGTAGATTAATTCTAGCAGTTCTTTTATGTTTTTTAGTTCGGTAAGATGGCTTATTGCTTTCGGGTCTCTTCTGTCTAAAAACTCTTCTTCTTTGATTTCTTTTTTTCTTTTTTCTAAAAGCTCATCTACAGTATCATGTGTTACAATCGATTTAGATTCTAGTGTCAATTGATTGTTTTGTTCTATTTCTAAAATAGATGTAGCAAGATTTACTTCATGATTAATTTTTTGTTTCCAGCCCTGAAGGTCAATTTCTGAATAGTTTTCTCTTTTCTGAGCGTACTGAGAAAGCGATGCTACATAGGCTGTAAATAGATGTGAAGTCGTTACAAAAAGATGTATGTTTTCTAAATTTTTTTGTTGGTCTTTGGGGTCAGAAAGCATTTTTTGGAAATTATCAGAAAGATTGGCCAAAGAGATAATGGCGTTTTTTCGACTCATTTTGTATTCTTGAATTTCTACATTTTCTGAATTTAGAATATCTATCACTTTGTTGAAATATTCTTGGTTGGCTTTTAAATAATTAAGAATTAAAGTTTTATTTTTTTGATGTTCCCAAACAGGTAAAACCAAATAAGAAACTAAAAAAACAATAATCGCTGCCAAGAAAGTATCATAAAGTCTTTCGAAGAAAATATCTTGAAAATTGCCAGGTTTCAGAAAATCAAAAATCAGGAAAATATAGATGGTCATAAAAAAAACAGCCCAAGCATACTTGTCTTTCAAAAGACTAAAAGTAAGCATGAGACAAACTAAAAATATAATCAATAAGACAAGAGGATTAGAGATGTAATTAACAATTAAAAAACCTACGATAGCACCAGCTACAGTGCCGTAAATTCTGAGAATATTTCTGCGTTTGGTAATGCTGTATGCTGGTCTCATAATAGCCAAAATGGTAATGAGAATCCAATAAACTTTATGAATTTCTAGAAACGAAAACTTAGAAATGGTATACCCAATTAGCATAGCCAGAGTAATTCTAATGGCATGTCTGAAATGGTTAGATTTTAATGAGAAATTATTAATAAAAACTTTGTAATTAAGCTTTTCTTCTTTGGTGACAAATTTTTCTAAATCTAAACCAGATGAAAGACTTTTTACAAGTTTTATGTCTTGAGCTTTTATTTTATAAATAGTTTGTAATTCTTCAGAAATTTCTGTTATTCTCAAGAATATTTGTCTTAGAATCATAAAATTTTCTAAAGTTTCTGCATTCATTTCTTTGTTTCTGAGTTCAAAATAGTCTTCATGAAGCTGGTGAAGTTCATCACTAATGTTAATGATAGGCGCGGCCTTCATGCCTCCTTGTATAGATATACCTATGTTTATAAGTTCATTAGAGAGTTTGTTTAGATAAATATTTATTTTTTCTAGAATTTCTTTGTCACCGAATGATTTTTGTAGTTTTCTGTAATCATTGGTAGAGAGAATGAGCATCTCATGAAGGTCAAAACTATTAAGGAATAACTGCATCAAAAGTCTACTAGTAGAGGTAGATTCTTTTACCATTTGTCTGGTTTTGAAAACTACTTCTCTTGTGGCTTCTTGGTGTTCCTTAATTCTCACTTCAAGCCCGAAGATTTCTTTATAAATTCCTTCAAAATCTGGATTTTTGAGGTAAAATTTAGATTTTATTCGGAGATATTTACCGAGTTCTATATAGTTTTCACCAATCATCTGTTCTGCTAATTTGTAAGGTTTCAAAACAGTAACAAGTAAAAAAACGATGAAAAACCAAGTGGCTCCTAGCGTAAATATTCCTGCATTCCAGATGGCCGAATGGAAGCCGGGTGCCCCATCAATAAAAATGGCAAACACCACTAATGTGAGAGAACCTACAATATCTAGACGTTTTCCGTAAATGCCCAGCATGGTAAAGAACAGCCCGAAAATGATGATTTCTAGAAAAATGAGGATAGGGAAGTCTTTGAGTAATCCCGCAATTAAGGCTACGAAAAAATAGAAAAAGAGAGCAAGGATAAGAGAATTTCTTCTTCTGTGAAATGGGCCTGGCATATCTGTTAGTGCCAAGAAAATAGTACCTAGTGGAAATAAGAAATATTGTTTAAGTACCCCTAAATAGGCTAGTATAATACTTGGTATTACTACTGCTAGAGCAATTCTTACACCAGAATAAATATATTGACTGGTTACAAATTTCTTAAGTTCTGAGGTATAATTCATTTTGCAAAGTTATGCATAAGCATTTAAATAAAAAACCACCGAAAAATTTCGGTGGTTTCTGTTTTTTGTTTTTTTGAAAATTATTCTTCTACTATTTCAGCTTCAGGTGCATTTTTCTTTACAGATTCTATGCCATTTTCTCTAGCTGCTACAGATTCGTATAATTCACTAGTTCCTATGATTTGACCATTAGTAGCTTTTAAATTAAACATTGGTTTACCATTGGTAGATTCTTTTCTTTCGTATTTAGAATCATCTGGTGCATTTTTCTTTACAGAATCTATACCGTTTTGGCAAGCAGCTTTGGTGGTATATACCTCACTGGTTAAAATTACTTGTCCATTACTAGCTTTTAAGTCAAATTTAACTCCTGTAGCGGTGTTTTTGATTACAAATTTTCCCATTGTGTAGATTGATTTAATTGTCTATCAAATATATAGAATTATTTTTAATAATCATCATTGTTGTAAGATTCTTCTCCAATATTCCATGTAAGACCAAATCTAAGAGTATTGTCTAAAGCAGAATTAACTTTTGAGGTGTTGATTAAGTAGGATAAATCTAAGCCAAAAGATTGGTATTTAAGACCTAGCCCTACAGTAGCAAATTGGCGGCCTCCTTGTTCTGGACTTTCAAAAAAATACCCACTTCTGATAGCAAAAGTATTGTCATAAGAATACTCTAATGAGCCACTATACATTAAGCTTTTTTCGTTTTTAAAAGACTTGCCAATTCCCGAGATTACTCCCACATTTGGTACATCGTAAATAGGGTTGTTGTTTGTGTCATAACCTGTAATTTCTGGTCCAGGAACCAATAGTTTTGAAACTTCTGCAGTTACTCCCACTTTATTAGCATCATCTAAAAATAAATCATATCCTGCACCTACTCTAAGAGAAGTTGGGAGATATGAACGAGATTCTTCGTCACCTGTATAATCTAGTCTAGGTCCTAAATTTTGGATAGCCCAACCTGCTCTTACCCTGCCTTCATAATCCCCAAAACTTTGATGTTTATAAGTTTGTAAAAATCCTGAAACGTCTACAGCAAATGAATTGGCTGGTTTCAGTGAACTGTCTGTATTGAATCCGCCAGATAAATCTGACCTTATAAATCTACCTGTTACCGCCATAGAATAGGTGTCAGAAAGTTTTAGAGCATAAGAAACATCTAATGAAAATTCATTGGGTTTCGCTGTTCCTTCAGAAACTACTTCGGTTCCTACCAATTTAGTAAGATCTACCGAACCCATATTGAAATAGTAAAGACTTACCCCAAGAGAAGAACGGCCTTCTTCGCCTAAAGCGGTATTAAAAGCTCCATATAAAAGAAATACATCATTGGTTAACTTGCTCATGTAAGGGGTGTAGTTTACAGCCACCGAAGAGGTATTTAAACTAAATGGATATTTAGAAGCGTTCCAAAATTGAGAAAAAGCATCTGCCGAAGTGGCTACCCCTTGGTCTCCCATACCTCCAGCTCTGGCGTCTGGGGAGATTCTGAGAAAAGGTGCACCAGTAAGTACAGGCCTTATATTTGATAAATCTTGAGCGTAGTTTAAAATTCCTAATCCTAATCCTAGTCCTAGGGCAATTTTTTTAGTTATATTCATGTTTTGTTTTTATTTCTTTTTATTTTAAGATGACTAATTTTTCTACTAATGAAGCAGTTCCTTTGCATTTTTCTTGGTTTTGGCTTCTTACCAAAACTTTGTAGATGTAAGTTCCTTTTCCTACTGGAGACCCAAAGTCATCATTTCCATCCCATTCAATTGCTGTTCTATTGGTTCTGTAGCCTTCTAAAAAAGGGTCAGAGGTTACCGTTGTACTTATTGTTCTTACTAATTTTCCTGTAATGGTAAAAATCTGAACATTAACATCTAAAATGTCATCACAGTTATGCTCGAACTGTACAAATGTTTTGTTGGTAAAAGGATTGGGCCAATTTAATAATTTTTTTATTACTAAATTTTCTGTATTTGGATCTTTTACTATAAAGTTTAACGTTTGAGTTGTAGAATTATTATTAATGTCCCAAACTTTAAATGTTAATTGATGTTCGCCTGGTGTCAAATTTTGAAAAGGATATAGTACAGACCCTTTTTGATAGTCTAAAAATGATGAGTTAATACATCCATTTCCACTTCCAGGAGCATAAAAATCATTCAGAACAGTGGTGTTTACCACTTCACCATCTAAGATTACCGTAATGTCGTGACCAATACCAGACCCTGTAGAGTTAATTCCTGTATTATCTGTTACACATGCCAATAGATTTGGGTTTGTATTGGTGATTCCTCCATCTACAAAATTGGTGTTATTTAGGTATAATTGTACTTTTGGTGCTTCGTTATCATTAATTCCTGTAGGGTTGATATCTCCAATTTTTTGAGTTTTATTATTAAATACATCAAATACATTATTATCTGCATAAATTAATATTCTTCCGTCTCCTAAGGTGTAATTGATGTCTTTTGGCATGTAAAACTCTATAGTAAATGTTCCATTGGTAACTGTTCCAGATGATTTTACAATAGGGCTTCCTTCTTCTGAGTAATTTAAAATTGGGGTTAATCCACCGTCATTATTTAAGGTTTTTTTGTTTAATCTTTTGTCAAAAATATTGATTACCACTTTTCCATTAAAGGTATTGTCAACCGTTCCTCCGCTGTTATTAATATGCCCTGTGATTTTAATAAAATCTAATGCTCTTAGTTGCCCAGTAACAGGAGACTCTATATTGTCAATAATTACTAGGTTTTTAGGCCTGCTCAATTTAAGAGCAGGGTCGCCCAATAGGTTTACTTTCAGGTGATTAGAGTCTGTTCCGTATTCTCTCTTTGCAGCTAAAAATGCATCTCCAATTGTAGAAAAATCATTATTACTATTTAATTTAAAAAAATTAGAGGTAAAGGTGTTAGAGAAGAGCCTTCCGTAAACTGTGGCAATTGCTCTACTAGAAGTAATCATAGCATTTGCACCGCCTTGTGGTAATTTTAACAATTGTTCACCAGCAGATGTGGTATTATGATCGTCCCACAAAGTAAATTCACAAGTAATAGTGGTTACAAAAGGGAATCTACTGTAGGCGTTATTAAAATTATTAAATGAGTTGATTTCTTGTAAAGTAAGTACTCTCTCTTGTGACCATCCGTTAATGCCACCATGCCCGAAGTATGATAAGTAGAGGCTATTACTCATAGCATTAGTAATTCCTTGGTTTACCTGTGGATATCTTTGTCCACCAGCAGTGCTTTGTGCAGGGAATGAGTCTAAATACAGTTTTTTTATGTTGTATTCAGGTTTATTGGTATTTCCTTCGAAGTTATTGGCAATTACAAGATTCATCACGTCATGAAAAGCTCCTCTCATATATGGGTTACTACTTGCATCAACTCTACTATCAGCGTCGTCATCTACCACAAAATTCATCTTCATTCTCCAATCTCCAAAAGGTGATGCTTGCCCTGGGATTGCATTGTAATAAGAAAGGGTTTTATCTACCAATAATTTGGCCTCTTGTATATTTTGAGCGGGCAATCTACCAATGGGAACATCTGGAAATAACGCGTAAATATAAGAGCTATTCTGTGGAGCGGTCATTGCTATGTAATCATCTGTTACAAAAGACGTTTCGAAGTTTTCGCTGTAATCACTTTCATAGCTTGGGATTAAATTTTTATTATTGGTGGTTTTATTTCTAAAATCAAAAGAAGTGTCTCCTAAAATTAAAATATATTTGAGGCTTCCAGAAGGCGTGTTTAGTTTTCTTGCAAAATCTCTGAGTGCGGTTAAATCTTGTCCACCAGAACTAAATTCATTATAAATTTTTCTTACATCTACCACTTCTGCTTTGTAATTTTTGGCTGTTCGGTAGTAGTTCGCAATTCTCTCGGCTTGGCTAGAAAAATCTTTGGTGGTAAGAATTAGATAATCAATATTTTGAAGTGAAGATAAATCTTGATTTTCAGTTTTTTCTACAAAATTAGGCTCATATGCCGCACTTGCTTTGAACGCTACAAATTCATTATTGAACACAAAACTATCTGCCAAATATCCAAAACTAAATTCTGAGCCACTAGATTTATTAGTTACTTTTTTAGCATTGGTGATATCAGAAACATCCCATATTTGCTCTAGCTCAGAGATATTGTTTAAAGTGAAACCGTAGTTGTCACCTGTACCTTCATAAATATCAAAAACTCTAAAATTCATCTGTGAATTATTGAATTTTAAGTCTTGTTTATATTGTAATTCTACATAATCTAAATTATATGATACCAGAGGATTAGTACCCGTAGGATTGAAATCAAACTTTAAAGTGCTTCCGCTAATATTTTGCACATCGGTTTGCAAAGAAATTTCTCTAATTTTATTATCTACAGTGTTTGATACGGTATAATTTCCTATTTCTTGCCCATTAAGATTAATTTGTATTTTGTCATTGTTGGCATTTTGTACATACAGCGAAGTTTTTAATTTGATGTTATCACTTGCTAAAATAGGAGTGTTGGTAGTAAAACTAACAGATTTTGCTGAGTTAAAAGGTTCGCCTACCCAAAGTCTTCCAATATTTAAGAAATTAATTTTTTCTTCATTTAAGAATTGATAGTCATCATAACTAGTAAAAATATTAGAATTATCTGACGGAAGATCGATGTCAGAACTTTGAACTCTTTTTCCTGGTCCTTTATCAAAATTGATAAAGTAATATGAATAGTCTTCATATACATTCACGTAGTTTTGACTAATATGAGAAATTCTAGTTTCTTGTCTTTTGTTTCCATTTCCGTTACTATTGTCAAATAGATTGTATCCATGCGGACCTTGAGCATAGAAAAGAGCATAATCAGCATCATCCCATTTTCCGTCATCTTCGCCTACTACTTGTATTGCATTTTCTTGTAGTGCAGAGTATCTAGGGTCTTGATTAAATTCAGGCAACATTATTCCGCCATTTCCGTAGATTCTAAAATTTTTAGGATTAATACTAGAAGGATTAATGCCATTATCTCTAAGGAATTTTGTGGTAATCCTAAAAACTCCCGACTTATCTACTTTAATTTTATAAAAAGTACCAGATTTCAATGGGTTTTCGGTATCTCCCATCGTAGTTCTGCTGCCAAAAGAATTTCTCTTAGATGTGCTGCTCTTTTTTACAATATCGAAAGAAATTAATTTATAAACCCCTTTATTGTCTTTTTTGAAGGCAGAAACTACCACATTGCTGAGGAAAAAACCGTCTATTGGTTGATTAGAAGTATTAATTTCTGAGACTTCTCTTTGTGGAATAAAATCTGAATTGAGTTCAAAAAGCTCTTTTGAGTTAATTTTTTCCCAAACTAAATTTTTAATTTCTAATGATAAAAATTCTTTATCCTTTTGTGTAAAGGTGAAAAACGGACTTCCGCTAATTACAGAATAGTTGCCATTTTTAAAAAAAGGCAAGTTCTTTTTATAACTACCGTAATCAAATTCCTTGCTGTTATCCCACTCTAGAGTTACCTTTTGTGAATATACACTACCGAAACAGAATAAAAATAAAAGAAAAAATCTAAATGTCTTCATAATTTGTATTGAGCTACAAAATAAACGAAAAAAATAAAATTTTCATATCAAACAATAAAATTTATTATAGAACGTTAAGAAAATCATAAAAACTTAATAGTAGAATTTTGTTAGGTAAAATAAATTATTTTTCTTTGTAGCTTGAAATTATCTAGATTAATTATGAAAAAACTAAAGTTTATTTCATTGCTTTCACTAGGCGCGGCACTTGTACTTACAAGTTGCGGTGGTGGTGGCGGTCATGTAAAGAGTGGCGGTGGTACCAAAAAATTTACCAGTAAGACCGGTTGGAAACCAAATGACCAAAAAGGTTGGTTCTTTACAGGTAAAAAACAAAAACCAAAAGGTTGGCCAGGTATGGTCTATGTAGAAGGTGGTACTTTTACTATGGGATTGGTAAAGGATGATGTAATGCATGACTGGAACAATACTCCTAGAAGAATGCAAGTAAGTTCATTCTTTATTGGTGAAACCGAAATTACCAACTATGAATATAGAGAATATGTAACTTGGTTGAAATTTGTATTTCCTCCATCAGACCCAAGCTATAAAAATATCTACAATGGTGCATTGCCTGATACACTAGTTTGGAATAACAAACTCTCTAGAAATGATTATGCCGAAACTTATTTCCGCTCACCAGAGTTTGACTATTATCCGGTAGTTGGGGTTTCTTGGCAACAAGCTTCTAGATATTGTGATTGGTTGACAGACAGAGCCAATGAAAGAGAATTAATGAATCAAGGGTTGATCAATAAAGATTTTTATACCAATGATGCCAATAATCAAGGCCCTAATTCTTTTAACTTAGATAAGTATAAAGCTAACGATCCAGAAATGGAAAGCTACCTTAATAAGCAGAGAATGCAACAAAAATCTGGTATCAGAACTTCTAATGCTAGAATACAAGCTGCCAATAGAAATGCTACAGCTGGTTTAGTGACCAAGTTCCGTCTTCCTACAGAAGTAGAATGGGAATATGCAGCTTTGGGCGTTCAAAAAAATAGAAATTACAATGCTATTCTTGGTAAAGACCCTCAAATTGAAAAACTAAGAGGTAAAAAAGGTAGTCAAAAAGGAATGTACCTTGAGAACTTTAAACAAGGTAGAGGTGATTACTCAGGTGTTGGCGGTTGGAAGAATGACGGTTCACCTACCACTGCAGATGTTAGACAATATCCTTCTAATGACCTTGGCGTTTATGGTATGTTTGGTAACGTAGCAGAATGGACTGCAGATGTTTACAGACCAATCATAGATGATGAAGCTAGTGATTTTAACTATTACAGAGGCAATATGCCACAACAAACTGTTAAAAATGCTGACGGCACTTATAAAAAAGTAGACCCTAAAGACATGAAGTTTGATAGACTTGCAGACGGAAGAGAAGTTTATAAAGGATTGCCTGGTACTTACGAAAAAAATACAGTGGCCGACCAAAGAAACTTCAGAGATGGTGATTTTATGTCTTCTTTAGAAGCAGGTTACGGAAAAGAAATTGATAGTTCAGCTACAGATTACAGTATTTATAATTCTCCTAGAAATCAATTTATAGTAGATGATAAAGGAAGAGTAATCTTACAAAAAGATAACAAATCTAGAACTACCAGAGTGTCTAATACGGTAAGAGTTATCAAAGGTGGCTCATGGTTAGATACAGCTTATTGGTTAGACCCAGGGCAAAGAAGATATCGCGAAGAATCAAAATCTTTCGGTTGGGTAGGCTTCCGTGTAGCACAAGATGCTAAAAACAATGGAACCAAAAGAACAAAAAGATAAATTAATTTAGAAATATTTTATAATCCTTTCCTTTTTTGGAAAGGATTTTTTTATTTTTGACCCATGAATATTTCAGATTTTTATACTCTTTATTTAACCTCAAATAAAGTAACCATAGACAGCCGAAAAATTGAAAAAAACGATATCTTTTTCGCTTTTTCTGGTGATAATTTTAATGCAGCTACCTTAGCTGAAGATGCCATTAACAAAGGGGCCAAAGCAGTAATAGTAGAGGATAAAAACTACGAAAATAGCAACAAAAACATCTTTTTCGTAGAATCTACATTGTTTTTTTTGCAAGAATTAGCAAAATATCACAGAGCACAACTTAATATCCCTATTATTGCACTTACAGGCAGCAACGGAAAAACAACTACTAAAGAACTAATTCACGCGGTCCTTTCTCAAAAATTTAATGTACAATATACTTTTGGGAATCTCAATAATCACATTGGGGTACCACTTACACTTCTTTCTATAAAGCCAGAACATGAAATGGCAGTGATAGAAATGGGGGCCAACCATCAAAAAGAAATAGAATTTTTAAGCCAAATTGCTAGACCTAATTTCGGGTATATTACCAATTTTGGTAAGGCTCATTTAGAAGGATTTGGTGGGGTAGAAGGCGTAATTAAAGGAAAATCTGAACTCTATGATTTTTTAAAATCTAATGACCAATTTATAGTGGTTAATGAAAACGACCCTATCCAAGTTCAGAAAACCGACGGTTATGATTTGGTAATCCCTTTCGGAAGAAGAGATTCTGAATTTTATTTCGAAAAAATTGTAGAAAATAATTGTGTAGGACTTATTTATAATCAAATAGAGGCGGTTTCTAACCTGACAGGAGAGTACAATTTTACCAACCTTTGTGCTGCGGCAACATTTGGGTTGTATTTCGGGGTAGAATTCACTTTAATTAAAAAAGCGATTGAAGACTACACTCCAACCAATATGAGGTCTCAGATTGTGAAAAAAGGAGAAATAACTTTGGTTCTAGACACTTATAATGCCAACCCTAGTTCTATGAAAGTTTCTCTAGAGAATTTTAATCATTTTGAAGGTTCTAAGACCATTATCATTGGTGATATGCTAGAGCTAGGAGAGGAAAGTGCAACCGAACATCTACAAATTTTAGATTTGGCAAAATCTTTAAATTTTGATGAAATTATTACCGTAGGCCCACATTTTAAAAATGCTGAAGCTGGTGTTACTTCTTTTTTAACTACAGAAGATTTAATTGCATTTCTAAAAGAAACTAAAATTAACTCCCAAAACATTCTCCTAAAAGCATCTAGAGGAATAGCACTAGAAAAAGCACTAGAGTTTATCAACTAAAATTTAAAATAGACTTTTCTGAAATCGGAAAAGTCTATTTTTTATAATGTAAGTAGAGCCTCGAAAAAGTTTTCTTCTAAAATGCCCAGTTGTTGGCAAATATACCTAGCACCTTCTAGATGATTGACCAATTCTAAATCAGTGTGTTTTAGTGGAATTTCTCCCAATTCAGTATCAAGGTAGATTTTTTCGTTTTTGATTGTGGTAGAAGGCCTTTGGTAAGGGAACTTTCTGAAGTAATTTTCGGAGTTGTCTGCTAAATTTTTTAAGGTGCTATTTTCTTCATTAAAAACTAAAACACCACCTGCAGTTATTTTACGGATGAAGTTTCTATAGTTTTCTTCATTTTCGTCGTTTGTAATATCTGTGATTAAAGCAATATTGGCATGTAAATACTGTAAATTTTCGTTGGGATTTGCTTCTATAATTACAAAATCATTTTCTGTACTAAGACTGGCGTTTTCAAAATTTTCTCCGAAAATTATATCTGTTTGAATATCATGAAAATTGAGAACATGAAGAATCAGAGACGTAATTTCACTTCTTTTTTGGTCACCAGAAATGACCACTCTGGTTTTATTTTTCGTAGCATCGGAAATGGTCTTTTCTGTGTTTTCTGAATCTTTTGAATATTGAATTCCTAATTCTAATAGCGCATCTGCTAAATTTTTAAATGCCATTTTTATTCGAAAATTGGGTTAGCATAAAACTAATTGAAATCTAAAATCGTAAATCAAAAATCTGAAATCTCAAATTAATATTGAGATTCTTCGTCTTTTGCTTGTTGTTTTTTTCTTTCTTGGTATTCTTTATCGTAGTCGTGTAATACGTTGTGCTCTGGGGTTTGCTCTATAGCATTCATGATTTTATCTAGAATCTCTTGCGCAGATTCATTATCATAATCTATATCTAGAGCGGGTTTGAAACACAAAGTTGGTTCTACACCAGTCACTTTTACCCTGAGACCTTTTTTATCAAATGCTCTACGGAAACCATTTATTTTAATAGGAATTACAATAGAGCGCTGCTGTTGAATTAATTTTGCGGTACCTTTTCTACCTTGCGCAAATGCAGAAGTAGTGCCTTGCGGAAAAGATATTACCCAACCATTATCTAGCGCTTTTAGAATGTTTTCCACCTCTTTTAGGTCTACTTTTCTATTTACATTTTTGCCTTCTGCACGCCAAGTTCTTTTTACGGTAACAGCACCTGCTAATTTGAAAATTCTAGCCAAAATCCCTTTATTCATAGTTTCTTCTGCAGCTACGTAGTAGAAATCTACTTTGGGATTGAGAAGGTAAACTGGGTTTTTGATGGTGTTGAGGTAGCCGTTGTTTACCGCGCAAAAAACGTGGTACATAGCAGCTACATCTGCAAAATAGGTTTGGTGGTTAGATACAAAAAGTACATTGGTTTTCGGGAGATTAACCAAGTTTTCACTTCCAGTAATTTTTAATTTGTTAAAGCCATTAAATCTTCTATAAGATATTAATCCTAAAACAAAAATGATGAATCTTTTTAAAAAATAAATATTACCAAAAGAATCCGTAAAAATGCTTTTCTTCGCCATTTTTCAGTCAGCTATAAGCCGAATTATATTAAACACAAATGATTGAAATTTTCCATTTCATTTTCTTACAATAAGATGAAACGGTTTGCAAAGTTAAACATTTTTTAACAATTGATTCAGCTCACTTAAAATCATAGAGGTGGCACCCCAAATTTTATGTTGATTGAAATCTAAATAAGGAACTTGGTAGCCTTTGCTTTTGGGGAGTTCCATAATTTCTGGAGGATTGGGCATATTTTGTATCACTGAAAGTGGAATTTCTAATATTTCTTGAACTTCTGTTTCTTGGAATTTAAAAACCGGAGTTTCTTCTAAATACGATAAAAATGCATAAACAAAAAAGTTGCTTGGCGGAATGTAAATAGGAGAAAGCTCTCTCAGAATTTTGATATCAGTTTTTTCTACGCCTATTTCTTCCCAAGTTTCTCTAATAGCGGTATCTGAGAAATCTTCGTCTGTGTCATCTTTTTTACCACCAGGAAGCGAAATTTGCCCAGAATGTCTATCATTTTCATTATGTGTTCTGTGGATGAGTGGTAGGTGCCACTTTCCGTTTTTGAGATAGAGTAGAATGTTTACAGCAGCATATTTAGGATTTCTGGCCAATATTTCTTCATCTGAAAGTAACGAACGATAAGGTGGCGCATAGATTTTTTGCGCATCGAAACCGCCTAATTCTGCTTCCTGCAATTGCTGCAATAATATTTCTGCTGAAATCTTCATCTCTCAAAAGTAATGATTTTTTGGGAGAGATTTTTTTAAGGATGTGTTAAATGTTGTGTGTTTGATTGACCAAAAACTTGGCGCAATCCTTTTTGTTTGTTTTATTTTTTTATTAAATATAAGCTAATACGATTATCTGATTGGAAGTGTAAATTGAATTTTATCATTGCTATTTCCTGTATGAGCCTGAATGTCAAATAAGATTTGGATGAGATAAAGAACATTTTGTGAACTGATATCTTCATTTTTAATATAAAACCAATTGTTGTACAGATAGACTGCGGTATTAGCATCATTAGGGGCTGTTTTGCTATTGTAAATATGTAAATACCCACTTTCTGGTGAAATGTTGCTTTTCCAGACTCTTTCTTGGTGCTCTTTTGGGACTTCTACATAGTTTGATAAATAATTAATCAATGCCAAAAAAGAACGGGTGTTCACTCCAAATACATTTTGGGTGTTATTAAAACCAATTTTTATTTCAAAGGTTTCTGTTTTAGGTTTCAAATCTAGTTCTTTTATCAAAAGTTTGTATTCTTCGGTTTCGAAGGCTTCTTTACTGATGTCTATTAATATTTTTGGCTCAATATCGGGGGAAGATTCTTTTGTTGTGGATAGATTTATGAGCCTTCTTTTATATAGATTGTTAAGTGAACGAACTATTATTTTAAATTCATTTCTAGAACTTTCATTGGCGTTTCTGCTGTTGGTTTTTCCATTGATATTGATAATCATCAAATCAGCGATAACTTCTAAATCAAATCCATTGTTTAACATTAAGAAAAGATTGATAATTCCCATGGGCATCAATAATTGCTTTGAATAATCTGTTCCCATCAATGGTGAGTATATAATGTTTGGGGATTCTCTGTAAACTAATCTTGGGGTAATGGCAGAATAGCCAGCATCTTTCAGATTGAAAGAAGTGTCTTCTGTACCGAATTCTAAAGTAGGATTAGCACTTATGGTTTTTATTTTTAAAAATACTGGTGGGTCATTGTATTTTGATCTGATGATGTTTGCCAGCATTTCTTCTTTATCAGTTTGTGATAGAGCTTCCATATACGCTCCTCTGTTAGATTTAATAGAATTGGGCCCAAGAGATTTACAACTTATAATCAATAGACATAAAGATACATAAAAAATGCCCTTAATTACTTTTTTTTGATTGATGAAATTTTTTTCTAAGAATAATTTTGTTTTCATAGAATATCTGTAGTTAATTAGAAATCAGTTGTAAATTGATAGCCGAAAAATAGAGCTTAATAGTCTTACTAATTTTACACTAAATTAATAAAAACTTTTATTATGTTAAATTTTATTTGCAGTTCTTAAAGTAAATAAAAAAATCGTTGCATCACTGCAACGATTTTGTACTTTTCAATTTTCTACTCTTCATTTTCAATTAATTAGAGTAGTTCATCAGTTCTTCTCTATCAGCATTGTAGATTTTAAACTCTAAATACTTAAAAGAATCTCTTGGGATTATGGTAACCCATTTTTTGTACTTCATAAACCATTTCATTTGATGGCTCATAAGACCTTTGGTAAGGTATGCTTCTACAAACGGATGCGTGTGTAGGTATAATTTGCCCTTGTGTTTGGTCAGTAATGCTTTTATGTGTTCTTCCATACGTTCTACCACAAAAATAGGGGCCAAGATTTCGCCGTCTTTATTCGGGTTTTCTTCGGTGGTGTCTATTTGTTTTTCGGGTCTTACACGTTGTCTGGTAATTTGTATCAATCCAAATTTACTAGGAGGAAGAATTTTGTGCTTTGCTTTATCGCGTTTCATCTCTTCGCGCAGATGTTCGTAGAGGTCTTTCCTGTGGTCAGGATTGGGCATATCTATAAAATCTACTACGATAATGCCACCCATATCTCTCAATCTAAGTTGTCTTGCAATTTCTGTAGATGCCATTTTGTTCACGTTTAGGGCGTGTTCTTTAGAGGCAGAGGAAATGTTGTTTCCAGAGTTTACGTCTATCACGTGTAGGGCTTCTGTGTGTTCTATCACCAGATAAGCACCTTTAGAACTTGGGATGTTCACGTGTTTCCCGAAGGATTGTTTCAGCTGTTTTTCTACATTGTAATATTCCAGAAGCGGAATGTGAGAGTCATAAAATTGTACAATGTTTTTTCTTTCAGGAGCTATTACTTCTAGATAGTTTTTCATATCGTTTACCATTTGCTCATTATCACAAATGATAGAAACGAAATCCTGATTGAAATTGTCTCTTAGAATGGCTGATGCTTTGTCTTCTTCGCTTAGAGCTTTGGCAGGTACTTTATTTTTTTGGATATTTTTGAAGCAAACATTCCATTTGTCAACCAATTGGTTCATATCATTATGGAGTTCTGCTACCTTTTTACCTTCTGCCACTGTTCTAATGATTACCCCGAAGCCTTCTGGTTTTATGCTTTCAATTAAAGTCTTTAACCTGGCTTTTTCTTCGGTGGTTTTAATTTTTTTAGAAATAGAAACCTTATTGTCAAAAGGAATTAATACCAAGAATCTACCAGTAAGAGAAATCTGGGTAGAGATTCTAGGACCTTTAGTAGAAATAGGTTCTTTGGTAATTTGTAATAAAACTTCGTCACCCGCAGACATTACTTTGTCTATGGTGCCATTTTTATGAATTTCTGGCTGTATGCTGAAGTTTTTTAACGAAGAAGTTTGTTGTTTTTTAGACGTAGTGTCGTACAGAAATTTTTTGTACGTAAGATATTGCGGACCTAGGTCCTGATAATGCAAAAAAGCATCTTTTTCGTAACCGATGTTTACGAAAGCAGCATTAAGATTAGGAGCTAATTTTTTAATTTTTCCCACGAAAATATCACCTACCACAAAATCGGTTTTCTGTTCTATTTCGTGTAGCTCAAATAATCTACCTTCTTCAATAAGGGCAATTTTAGAAGCATCCTCTTCATAGGAAATCAAAAGTTCTTTCTTCATTTTTTCTAAAATTATTCTTTTTAAAGTTAACTAATCTAAACAAAAATATAGTTAGTGAAATTTATCAAGATAAAAACACCAACTATATTGTATTGTATTTCAACAGAGAAAATTATTTTTTCTTATGTCTGTTTGCTCTTCTTCTTTTCTTTCTTTTGTGGGTAGCCACCTTGTGTCTTTTTCTTTTCTTTCCGCTTGGCATAGTTAGAAATTTTTAATAGTTAATATTCTTTAATTATTTTACAGCAACTTTAGTTTTTACTTTCTCTACGAAAGTTTTAGATGGTTTAAAAGCTGGAATGTTGTGAGCAGGGATTTCAATTGCAGTGTTTTTAGAAATGTTTCTACCTGTTTTTGCTGCTCTAGTTTTAATGATAAAAGATCCAAAACCTCTTAGATACACATTATCACCATTATACATAGATGTTCTGATTTCTTGCATAAATGCTTCGATAACTTTTTGAGTATCATTTTTTTCGATCCCTAGTTTGTTTGATATTGTGTTTACCAATTCTGCCTTTGTCATTTCCTTTTTTGTTTATAATTTTGGTGTGCAAATATAAAAAATATTTTTTGAATAAAACGAATACAAAAACTGATTTTCTAAACATTGGTTTAAAAATCATGAAATGGTACGATTTGAATGCTAGAGAATTACCTTGGCGAAGCACTAAAAATCCGTATCATATCTGGATTTGCGAAATCGTACTTCAGCAGACCAGAGTAGAACAAGGTAAAAATCATTATCTCAACTTTATAGAGCGGTTTCCAGAGGTGAAATCTCTAGCCTACGCGCATACAGATGAGGTTTTACTCTATTGGAAAGGTCTAGGATATTATTCCAGAGCCATTAATCTACACACTGCGGCTCAACAAATAATGACTGATTTTAATGGAATTTTTCCCAATCATTTTGAGGAGATTCTAAAATTAAAAGGAGTAGGCAAATATACTGCGGCAGCAGTGGCAAGTATCTGTTTTGATGAGAAAATTCCTGCAATTGACGGCAATTTCTATAGAGTGCTGAGCAGAATTTTTGCTGATGATTTTGATATTTCTTCTTCTAAAGCATATCAATATTTCTATAATTTGGCATTATTAATTATGCCAGATGAAAGACCAGGTGACTTCAATCAGGCTATAATGGATATCGGCTCTGAAGTTTGCAAACCTAAAAATCCAAACTGTGAAGTGTGTCCTGTTAGAGATAATTGTCTGGCTTTTGGGATAGGAAATGTTCAAGATTTCCCTCTAAAGTCTAAAAAAGTGAAAGCTCAAGATTTAAAACTTCACTATTATCATATAAGATATAGAGAAGAGTTTCTCATTAAACAAAGAGATGATTCTTTTATTTGGAAAAAATTGTATGATTTTCCTGAAAAAATTCCTTCACATTTCGAAAAATGGATTACTCACGAAAAAACAATCCATCATAAACTTACTCATAAGAATTTAGAAATTGTGATTTCTGAAGTAGTATTAGATAATAAAAAAGAGTTTCAAAAGTTTTCAGAAGAGAATCATTTTATAATCACCAATTATGAAGAGTCTCACCTAAAGTCTTTCCCAAAACCGTTAGAGAATTTTCTGAAAAAAGAATTTGAGGAATCGTAAAGCGAGAAAATGATAAACGATTCAAAACATATCAAACGAAATCAAACATTCAAACAAAATCAAACCACTTCAAACAAAATCACTCTCAGATAATTTTCTTCATATAAAATTCATATTTTTGCAAAATGTTTAAGAACCTAGCTTTTACACTTTTAGCGCTTTTGGCAGTGGCTTGTAGTGATGATGTAAAACCGAAACCCAAAGGTGAATTGCGTTTAGAATATCCTACACCAAATTATCAGGCATTCAAAAACAATTGTGCCTATACCTTTGAGTATTCTGATTTTGCACAAATTCACGATGCTAAAAACGCATGTTGGTACAATCTTACTTATCCAAAAATGAAAGCCAATGTTTTTATTACTTATTTTAAAATAAATAATGATTTTGACTTGCATGTAAAAGAAGTAGAAAAAATGGTGTATGAGCATACCATAAAAGCTTCTGCCATAGAAACCAAAACTTTTTCCTATCCTCAGAATAGAGTTTATGGCAATATGTACGAACTAAAAGGCGAAACCGCTTCTAACATTCAGATTTTTGTTACCGACAGCACCAAGCATTTTGTAACAGCTAATTTGTACTTCAATACCAGACCAAAGCCAGATTCTCTAGCGCCCGCGGTCAATTACATAAAACAAGATTTAATGAAAATGATAGAGACTTTTCGCTGGAAAAACTAGTTTTGGAAAGTTTTAGAGTTTGAAAAATAAAAAAATAAATATCTACATATGAAATTACTTGCAGTAGGAACTGTAGCATTTGATGCAATTGAAACACCTTTTGGTAAAACAGATAAGATTTTGGGCGGTGCCGCTACTTATATTGGTTTAGCAGCTTCTGTTATGAAAACAGATGTTGGTTTGGTTTCTGTAATCGGGGGCGATTTTCCTCAAGAATATTTGGATATGATGACCACTAAGGGAATCAATATCGATGGAGTGGAAATGATAAAAGATGGTAAAACCTTTTTTTGGAGTGGTAAATATCATAATGATTTGAACTCTAGAGATACATTGGTTACCGAACTAAATGTTTTAGAAAACTTCGACCCAAAAATACCAGCTTCTGTAGCAGACGCTGAGGTTCTTTTGCTAGGAAACTTGCATCCTGCAGTGCAATTGGCTGTTTTGGAAAGGATGAGTTCTAGACCAAAATTAGTCATTCTAGATACCATGAATTTTTGGATGGATCATACTTGGGATTTATTAATGGAAGTTATCGCAAAAACAGACGTTATTACCATTAATGATGAAGAAGCTCGTCAACTTTCTGGGGAATATTCTCTGGTAAAGGCTGCTCAGAAAATTCATACCATGGGCCCAGAATATGTTATCATCAAAAAAGGTGAACACGGTGCTTTGCTTTTTAATGATGGGAAAATTTTTGCCATTCCTGCATTGCCTCTAGAAGAAGTTTTTGACCCAACTGGTGCTGGTGATACCTTTGCAGGTGGCTTTGCTTCTCATATTGCAAAATCAGAAAATATCTCTTTCGAAAACATGAAAGCTGCCATCATCGTAGGTTCTGCCATGGCCAGTTTTACGGTAGAAGAATTCGGGACACAAAGATTAGAAAAAGTGACCCAAGATGAATTAAAAGAAAGAATTAATCAATTTAAGGATTTAACTACTTTCGAGGTAGAACTTTAATAAAACTTTAACTCCCTTTTAGATATATTTTAAAAGGGATTTTTTATAGTTTTGAACTTTGGTTTTTCAAATCGGAAAGCCGTTACAAATCAAATTAAATACATCATATTTAGATGAAAATAAAATTAACATTCCTTCTTTTTTTAGCATTTCTTAATTACCAATCACAATATTTAATCATAGGAAAAGACAGTATTTCTGTTCAGAAATTCAAAGAAGACAACAAATACGGATTAGAAACTGTAGGAGTTCAGGGTACGATTAAAACTTACACCGATTTCAAATTATTACAGCACTTCGCTTTAGAGAGAAAAGCAGATACATTGAGCTATTTCAGAGCTAAAATGGCAGAAAAAGACCAGCAACTGAGAGAAGAAAGTTTCTATCCGAAACCTATTTTACAAGCAGCTCTCAATGAATATCTTTCAGCTAATTTAGTAGAGAATAAAATTCAAGTTTTTTATGTCCAAAAAACAGAGAATGACCCTACTGATTATAAAAAAATATATGATGAGGTGAAAAATGGAACCTTGAAAATAGAAGATGCCATTTTAAAATATTCTAAACTAAAAGCAGAACCTTTTTTTGTGAAAGCAGGAACGGTAGATATAGAACTAGAAAAAGAACTTCAGTCGATACAATCTGGCAATTATACCAAATTAATCAATACGCCTACCATAGCTGCTTTTGCGAAGTTGGTAGAGAGAAGACCTTCTCTTGGTTACCTTATTTTTGGTACAATTTCTTATCCGAAATCTGATGCAGATAAAATGAAAACTCAAATATATGAGGCTTTAAAATCGGGTAAAAAATTCGAAGAAGTTGCCAAATTATACGGTTCTACAGACGCAGAAAAAAATAGTGCTGGCGTGGTGATGGGCTCGCCTATTCTTCCTGATGAAGTGTATGCCGCCATCAAAGGTAAAAAAGAAGGGGAGTATACAGAACCTGTATTGCTAGGAGATAAGTATTATATTTTTAACGTTTATTCTCTCATCCCATATCAAGATTCTGAAAAACATCATAAAATGCTAGTGCAAGAATTGATGCGCTCGCAGTATGCTGATGTAGCTTATGAAAAATTGGTGAACGCAATTGCTAAATCATCTAAATACAAAGAAACTCCTGATTTTGAAAAAATAAAAAAATCATATCAAGATTTCCTAAATTTTAAAAATCCAAAAGCTATTTTATATCAATACGGAAAAACCAATTTTACTTTTGAAAATTTCAAAAAAGTATTGGTAGAGAATTTTAAAAATGCAGACCAATTGCCAGCAGACCAATGGAAATATTTTGTAGAATCAAAAAGAAATAATGATATTTTCGTAGCCTACAGTAAAGATTTTTCTGAATTACCTACTATAAAATCTGAAATGAATAAACTAAAGCAAAACCTTTTGGCAGATTATATATTTAGTTATTATATTGAAAATGAGTTGAAAAAGCCAAAGGTTTTAGACGATTATTATCAAAAAAATAAAGAAAAATACATTCTAGAAAGCAGAGCAGATGGTAGAGTAGCGATTCTTACAGACCTTTCTGTAGAAAAAGACATTGCCAAAAAAATGGCAAATCCTAAAAACTGGGAAAGTCTTAAAAAAGAATATTATGGTAAGCTAGATGGAACTCAACAAATACAAGTTCATTTCGAAGAAGGTGAAATGTCTGAAAATGCAGATATTTTCAAAGTCAATAAAGTACCTTATCAAAAAGGGGTGCACCAAGTGAAAATGGATAAAAAATTACTCATCATCGCCATAGACGAAATTTTACCTCCTTCGCAAATGTCTAGACAAGATGCAGAACAGCAATTAAAAACAGATGCTACAGAAGAAATTTTGTCCAAAACCATACAAGAACAAAGAAATAAAACCAAAATTATACTAGAACCAGCTTTTGTAGCAGACCTAGAAAAGAATTTTAAGAAATAATTAGTAAAAAAAATGTTTGAAATCTCGTAGAGAATTCTAATTTTGCAACTTAATAAAATTTTAATAATGATTAAAAATTTAAAATATCTACTTACACTTAGTTTTTTAGTAAGTTTATTTTCATTCAATGCCAATGCTCAGGTTAAAAAAGGTGACTTAGTAGATGGGATTTCTGCTGTGGTAGGTAACGAGATTATCTTAGAATCTGAAGTTCTAGAGCAACAAAATTATGCACAACAACAAGGTGCTGCACAAACCAATAAATGTGAATTTATGGATGGTATTCTTAGTAATAAATTGTTGATTTATAAAGCTAAAAAAGATACCTTAATCCAAGATAGATCTGCTGCCATAAGAGAACAAGCTGCTGATAAATATAGCCAAATCGTAAGCCAATTTCCTTCTGAAAAAGCAATGCTAGATGCCTATAAATTCCGTACTTCTTACGAAATGAAAAATGCCATCGAAAAAATGGATATCGACAACTACTATGGTCAACAAAAATATGCATTGGTTACAGAAAAAGTAAATATCACACCCAATGAAGTTACTGATTTTTACAATGCCTATAAGTATCAATTGCCTCAGGTTAAAGATGAAATAGTGCTTTCTAAAATTGCCATGTATCCTAAATTGACAGAAGCTCATAAAGATGAAATCATCAATAAGTTAAAGAAAATCAAACAAGATATTTTAGCCGGAGACTCTTTTGATAACAAAGCTAGAATTTACTCAGAAGACCCAGGCTCTGCTGCTAATGGTGGTTTGTATACCAATATTAATAGAGGGAAAATGGTGAAAATTTTCGAAGCTACAGCACTTAATCTTCAAGAAGGTGAAATTTCTGAACCTGTAGAATCTGAATTTGGGTTCCATATTATTCAATTGGTTAAGAAAAGCGGAAAACAATATGATGCTAGACATATATTATTAAAAGCTGAACCTAATGCTGAAGAAATTGCCACCGCAAAAGCTGAAATGGAAAAAATAAAAGAAGATATTAAAAGTGGTAAATTAACTTTCAAAGAAGCTGCTTTTAAATATTCTGATGATAAAAACACCAAATTTAATGCGGGTGTTATGCCAGGAGAAGATGGCTCAGACAGATTAGAAAAAGCCAACCTAAATGCCACAGTTGCTTACCAAATTGCTGGACTTAACAAAGGGGATCTAACAGATGTTTTTGTTTTTGAAGAACCTAACCAAAAGAAAGCGGTGACCATTATGAAAGTGAATGAAGTAATTCCTATGCACGCGCTAGATTTGGCAACAGATTTTGAAAGAATCAAAGGTTTTGCCCTAAACAAAAAGAAAGGTGAAGTACTAGAAAAATGGGTGAAAGAACAATTGCCAGATACTTTTATCTCTATTAATAATCGTTATAAAGATTGTAATTTTAAAGAAGATTGGAGCAAGTCTGCCATCATTAAATAATAAATAAAAACCTTCGATATTTCGAAGGTTTTTTATTTTAAACGGAAATTTCGAAATAGATATCGTTAGAGTTTGTATTGTTTATATTTGCGAACTTTTGTGACTATTCTTATCTTTAAAACAAAAAACATGAACAGAATCACTCAGTTATTCAATATAAAATATCCAATCATACAAGGTGGGATGATTTGGCACAGTGGCTACAAATTGGCTTCCGCAGTTTCTAATGCGGGTGGTTTAGGTTTAATAGGCGCTGGTAGTATGTATCCAGATGTATTGAGAGACCATATCCAAAAATGTAAAAAAGCTACCAATCAACCTTTCGGTGTTAATGTGCCAATGTTATACCCAAACATCGAAGAAATTATTCAAATTATTATAGAAGAAAAAGTTCCCATTATTTTTACTTCTGCTGGTAATCCTAAAACTTATACCGAATTGCTAAAAAAAGAAGGCAGAAAAGTAGCTCATGTGGTTTCTAGTGTCAAGTTTGCAGTAAAATGCCAAGAAGCTGGCGTAGATGCTGTAGTGGCAGAAGGTTTCGAAGCGGGTGGACACAACGGTAGAGAAGAAACCACCACGCTTTCTTTAATTCCCAACGTTCGTAGAAATATAGAAATTCCACTCATTGCAGCTGGAGGAATTGCTCTAGGTTCTCAGATGAAGGCTGCCATGATTTTAGGAGCAGACGGAGTACAAATTGGTTCTAGATTTGCCGCTACTGTAGAAGCCAGCGCTCATGACAATTGGAAACAAAAAATTGTAGATACCAAAGAAGGGGACACCCAATTAACTTTAAAAGAACTAGCACCTGTTCGTCTCGTGAAAAATAAGTTTTTTTATGAATTAGAAGAAATCTACAAAAACGGAAAAAGCATAGAATTGCTTACCGAAAAACTAGGGAAACGCCGCGCAAAACGTGGGATGTTCGAAGGTGATTTAGAAGAAGGCGAATTAGAAATTGGGCAATCTTCTGCTCTAATTGATGAAATTCTTACCGTAGAACAAGTTTTTCAGAAATTATTGAGAGAATTTGAAGAAGCGGATTTTTCTAAATTTTAAGTCAAAATAAAAGCTCATCGTTTGATGAGCTTTCTTTGCAAAAAAATATGAACTTTATTTTACTTTACTTGTTCCAGAGCCATGTGCACTTGCATAAAACCACCTCCGTTATAGATTTCTTCCAAACCGTTTTGAGCTAAAAATTGACAAGCTTGTCCGCTTCTTCCTCCACTTCTGCAGAAAACGATTTTTGGACCTTTCATCTCTTTTATTTCGTCAATTCTCAACGGTACAGTTGCCAAAGGAATGTTTACAGCACCGTCTATTTTCCCTTCCATTACTAGTTCTTCTGGTTGTCTTACATCTATTAAATGATAATTACCTGAGTTTAAAATTTCGTCAAATGTCATTTTTATTATTTTTTAAATTGTAATTTGTGAGGCAAAAGTATAAAAAAACTTACCTTCGCACTGTGATTTTTGTTACAATGATGGTGCCTTTTATTCAAAAATCTGTTTTTTTAAGAAAAATTTATGATTTCTAAGGAAAAATATAGTCAATTAATCAAAGAAAAAGCATTGAAATTTGGATTTCAATCTTGTGGAATTTCCAAAGCTGGTTTCTTGGAAGAGGAAGCTCCACGCTTAGAACATTGGCTTAAAAATCATTACCACGGCGAAATGAAATATATGGAAAATCATTTCGATAAAAGGCTAAACCCTAAACTTTTGGTAGATGGTGCCCAATCTGTAATTTCTCTTTCTTATAACTACTATCCAACTTTGGAAATAACTCAAGATAATAATTTTAAAATATCTAAATACGCCTATGGTGAAGATTATCACGAAGTAATTAAGGATATCTTAAAAAATCTGGTACTAGAACTTCAAGAGGAAATAGGCGAGTTTGGTTTTAGGATTTTTGTAGATTCTGCACCAGTTCTAGAGAAGGCATGGGCTAGAAAATCAGGATTAGGTTGGGTAGGTAAGAATGCAAATCTAATTACCAAAAAATACGGTTCTTTTTATTTTTTAGCAGAAATTATCTGTGATTTAGATTTGATGCAAGATTTAGAAACAACTGACCACTGTGGCACTTGTAGAAAATGCATAGAGGCCTGTCCTACTCAAGCTATCGTCTCTGATAAAATCGTAGATGGCAGCAAATGTATTTCTTATGCTACAATAGAATTGAAAAACGAAATTCCAGATTATTTTGACGGAAAGATGGATGATTGGATTTTTGGGTGTGATGTCTGCCAAGACGTCTGCCCTTGGAATCGCTTTTCTGCACCTAGTTTAGAAAGTAAATTTAAACCTAATGTAGAAAAACTTAATTTCAGAAAAGAAGAGTGGAAAGACTTAACTCAGGAAATTTTTTCTGAGATTTTTAGAAAGTCTGCCGTTAAACGCACCAAATTTACCGGATTGATGCGAAATATAAAGTTGGCGTCAAAAGAAAACTGACTTTTTTAATTGAAGGTTGTTCAATCAAAAAAATCAGTAATGTTTTTTCTGAGTTCTTTTTGGGGCAACTTTTACTCTGATGGTAATTCTTTTTTGAGATTTTGGCTTTTTGTGCATAGAAATCAAATTTTCGTTATTAAATTTACAGAAAAAATTTTATATTTCTTTAATGTTAACAAAAATTAATTTTGACCAATAAAAACAAATAACTTTTTATGAATCTAAAAAAAACCTTCCTTTTTCTTTTAAAATCTGTAGGAGCAGTGCTTTCAATTGTCATTTTTTATCTGCTCTGTGGTTACCTTATCCCTTTTATAGAAGTTCCGGCCGAAAAAACAAACGAACCAAAAGTAATTGAAATTTATATTTTAACCAATGGGGTGCATACCGATTTGGTGATGCCTATTAAAAATGAGGAAATGGATTGGGGAAAAGAACTTCCATTCGAAAATACCATTTCTAGAAGGTCAGATTTTAATTATCTTTCTGTAGGTTGGGGAGACAAAGGTTTTTATCTAGATACGCCTACTTGGGCAGAACTGAAGCCTTCTACTGCCTTGAAGGCGGCCTTTTGGATGAGTGAATCGGCCATGCATTGTACGTATTATTTCGAGATGACTGAAGGTAAAGATTGTAAAAAATTATTGCTCACCAAAAAACAATATCAGAATTTGGTAAAATACATCAAAGATAAATTTGATAGAGATGTTAATGGTAATGTGGTTTTTATTGAAACCGATGCGGTCTACGGAATACATGATGCATTCTATGATGCTAAAGGAAAATATAGTTTTCTAGAAACTTGCAATACTTGGGCGAATAATGGTCTAAAGGCTGCAGGTCAAAAAGCTGCGCTTTGGACACCTTCTGATATGGGAATATTTCAACACTATAATTAATTAGACTGAAAACTAAATGATAAGTCCATTTCGTCTTTGGTGACTATCATACCTCCCATTTTTTTTGGTGGAACAATCCCGAAGTCACTGAATTTTACCTGTTGTTTACCAGATAATATTTTTCCGTTTTCAGAAATTTCTACATTATATATTTTTGTCTTATTCATCAGGGTTACTTCTGCTGCAGATAGATAAGTCCCGTTGTTGTTCTTTTTTAATTTTCCGAAATTGATGTGAATCTGAGGGAATTTATCAGCATTGAGTGTTTTTCTAAAGTCCTTGGTTATGAAATCATATTTACAGTCGAAATCCTTTACATTTAATACGATTTTGTTGCTGTTCTGAGATACAAATTGTGCTGGTGCTGTAAAGTTCTTATCAATACATTTAAAACTCTTCATGTTAGTTTTTCCCAAGATTGTGAAGTTGTTTTCTTGAGAGAATCCTAAAACGGAAAGGCTTAAAAAATATAAAATAATAAGATGTTTCATGAGAATCAAAGTTATTAAAAAAAGGGGCTTGTTTGCCCCTTTTTTGTTTATTTAGAATTTCTAAGATTAGAATCCAATAGTAGCTTCTAGTACAAATCCGTTAAATTTACCACCGTAAAGAGCAGTGTTTGTTCCCCATGCTGCGCTTTCGTTGTATTTTTGGTTTACATATTCTACTTTAGCTAAAATGTTTTTAGTCATAAACCAACCGCCAGCGATGTTAAATCTGTCGATTTTTCTTTCAGCTGCTCCGTCATAATCTTTACCACTTACAGCGTTATATTTACCTCCTAAATAGAATTGTTCTTTTCCTCCGAATCTGTAAAGCAATTCTGCTGCATATTGGTTATAAGAACCATCTGTACTTCTTGGGGTAGTAGCATTTACAATTTTGTTGCCACTAGCGTGTTCATAAGTTCCGAAGAATTCTAAACCTTGATATTTTACAAATGGATTGATTTGAATAGCGGTCATTTTTTGGAAACCAGGGTTAAATCTACCTGTTGATGGGTTAGAAGTTCCCATAGCATCTGCAGTGGTTAATAATACATAGTAGTATCTAGAACCTGCTCTATCATCTCCATATAGTTTACCGTTAGTGTTAAGACCATTGGTTTTAATGATAGAACCAGAAAGTCTTACTCTTAAGTCAGGATTTATTTGTTTGTCATAAGCAAGTTTAGCATATACAGAAGGGCTGTTGTCACTAGTTCCTTTTACTGCACTTTGGTTTAATTTACCATTTGAAACCCCTAGCATTCCCATGAAGCCATTAGAATAATAGTAAGCTTCACCAAATGCTTGAGTAGTAAATGAGTCCATAATGTTGTTTTCAACGAATGGATTATTGATGGCTTCAGCATTATCTGTTCTTCTAAAGTGAGAATCGCCATAGTTGATTTCGTCCATACCTACTTTTACTCTCGCGTTTTTCATTAATCCGCTTAAGAATCCTTGAGAAATGAAATCTAAATTATCAATTTGAATATAACCACCTTTTACCCAAGCTTCATTATGGTGTCTTGCAGATAAGTAAGTTCTTAAGTGCATTTTCACGCCTTTAGCTAGATAAGCATTGATGTCTAGGTTTGCTGTAGGTAAGTTAAAGTCAGAACCCATTTTGTTTAGAGAAACGCCAGATGCTAAAGTCCCTTTTGTACTGTGGTCTAAAGATTGAAATTGTAAAGCGAAATCACCACCTACCACTACTTTTACACCATCATATTCTGGAGCTTCACCTTTTGGGTCTTCGAATACGTTTCTGGTAGTTTTTTCTGGAGCTAGGTAGTCTCTCATTGTAGTTTCTTGTGCATAGAATGCTGTGCTTGCTAATACTGTAGATAATACAGCTGCTTTAATCCATAAAGTTTTCATACTTTTCTTATTTGTTTGTTATTTTTATATAAAAAATTGTTTTAGTTGGCTGTAATGTTTACGGTTACTGTAACTGCATCACCAGTATGTACACCTAAGAAACCTGGAGTTTCCATTCCGAAATCAGACATTTTAAGATTTATAGAACCACTTACATTGTATGAGCTTCCACTTTTAACCACGCTTACCGGGAAGGTAACGGTTTTTGTAACGCCTGCTATTGTCAATTTTCCGCTTACATTGGTTTTACCAACGGGTAGAGAAGCTGCGGTAAAAGTAATGTTGGGTTGCTTGTCAGATTTCAAAGCTTTATAAGCTTTATTGTCCATCATGCTTCCTTTTGTACTTTTTAAAGTTTTTCCAGCAATTACAAATTTTGCATTTTCAATGGCGTTTCCACTTACAGTCCCTACGAAAGTAGAGGTGCCAGAAGTCATTACCCAATCGTGCATTGGTGAGGTCCCATTAACTGCAGTTTTTGAAGATTTTCCTGTAATTGTTTGACCGTTTACTAACCCGATTGTTAATAACGAAAGTAAAACGAGAACTTGATTGATTTTTTTGCTTAAAGTTTTCATATTTTTATTTATTTATCATTTATTATTCTTTTATATTGAATTTTATGGTACAAATTTATAATAAGTTTTTTATATATTTTATATTTTTTTTATATTTTTTTTATGATTAATATCAATATGTTTGGTTAAATGTGATTATATTGTAATTGAAATGGGATTTTAATTGGATTCAAGTGTCGTAATTTGACTGATGTGTTGTTAAATAATTAACACAATTTAATATTGTTTGAATAATTGGTAATTATTATTTGGAAAATGGTGAAATTTATATTTTACCTCTGGCTAAGGCAAAAAAAAACCGAGAACTTAAGATTAAGTTCTCGGTTTGTAGTACCCGGAGTGGGAATCGAACCCACACACCTAAGTACACGAGTTTGAGTCGTGCGCGTCTACCAATTCCGCCATCCGGGCTTGCGAATTTTGTGAGTGCAAATATAGAATTTTTTGTTTTAAAAAAAGAAATTTTCAATAAAATATTTTAGAACTCTATTTCTAGACCATCATATGCTGGGCGAATGTGCTCTGGAAGCTCATCTTCTAATTCTTTATGAAAACCCAATCTATTGCTAATATGCGTAAGGTATGTCATTTTGGGCTGAAGTTCTTCTACCAATTCCAGTACCTCAGGCAAAATGTAGTGAGCAATGTGTGGCTCAGTTTTTCGTAAGCAGTTAATGATTAGAAAATCTAGATTTTTAAGTTTCTCCTTTTCTTCACTTGTAATATCACTGGCATCTGTAATGTAAACTAAATTCTTGAACTTAAAACCTAAAATCGGCAATTGGTGATGAAGAACCTTTATTGGTAAAATTTCAGTATGGCCAATTCTAAAAATCTCATCATTTATATAATGCAACTGGAAACTTGGCGCACCAGGATACCTGATTTCTGAAAATGCATAGTGAAATCTATTCTTAATTTCGTTTCCTACTCTTGGCATACAATAGATAGAAACATCTTGCTTTTTTTGAAAAATAATAGGCCTCAAATCATCTAGCCCTATCACATGGTCGTTGTGCTCATGGGTTAATAATAGGGCATCTACTGTTGTTTCGTTGTTCATTAACATCTGTTGACGGAAATCTGGACCACAATCTATTAAGATTTTTTTTCCACCTTCATCTGTAATCATCACAGATGACCTTAATCTTTTGTCTTTTGGGTCTGTAGATAAGCAAACAGGATGCGTAGATCCTATCACCGGAATGCCTTGCGAAGTGCCAGTTCCAAGAAATTTCAACTTCATTTTTGGATTTTGTGATATTTTGGTAAATTTACGCAAAAAATATCAGATGCCTCAAATTAAACAGTATCTCACACCCAAACAAAAAGCTTTAGTCGTCAACTTAGATCCCAATATTTATGGAACCTTCGCAGAAATTGGAGCTGGACAAGAAACGGTGCGCCATTTTTTCAGAGCAGGTGGGGCGTCTGGAACTATAGCCAAAGCAATGTCTGCTTATGACAAAGACTATAGTGATGCCATCTACGGGAAAGAAGACCGCAACAGATATGTTACTCAGAATAGATTGAGAAAAATGCTTCATTATGAAGTGAAATTAATCGAAGAGAGATTAACAAAACCTGAAAATTCTAACAAAAAATTCTTCTCATTTGCCAATACGGTTACTACCATCAACTATGAAAAAACTTTCAAGGGTCACGGCTGGGTAGGTATTATGTTTCAAGCAAAACCTGGCGAAGAATACAGCGAAATCGTTTTGCACGTAAAATTTAATGAAAATGATGCTACACTACAACAAGAAACTCTTGGTAGCCTCGGCGTAAATTTGGTTTACGGTGCTTTTTACCTTAATGATAATCCTAGAAGATTAATTAAAAGCCTCTATGATGAAATTTCAATTGACAAAGTTGAAATTGATATGATTGATTTCCGTGGACCAGCTTTTGAATATGTTGATAATAGATTAATGAGCCTTCAGTTAATTAAAAATGGAATGACGGATGCTGTAATCTTTAATTCTGAAGGTGATAATATGCTTCCAGCTGATTTACTCTATAAGAAAGATGTTTTCGCAGTTAGAGGTAGCTTCAGACCTGTTACTTTGGTTAATGTAGATATGTTTGAAAACGGCCTCGAAATGTTCCTAAAAGATACCGGTGGTAAACCCGAAGACACGGTAATCTTATTTGAAATTACCATTGCCAACCTAAAAGCGTCTGGTGATATAGACGAAAGAGATTTTCTAGATAGGGTAGATGTGCTAGCAAAATTAGGCTATACAGTCATGATTTCTATTTTCTCAGAATATTACAGATTGGTAGAATATTTCACTTCCTATAAAGTAAGATACATAGGTGTAGCAATGGGGGTTAATAATCTGGTCATGGTTTTTGATGAAGATTACTATAAAAATCTCTCTGGTGGCATCTTAGAAGCCTTTGGTAAATTCTTTAGAAAAGATATGAGGGTTTACCTCTATCCTTACAAAGACCCACAGACCCACGAGTTGCTCTCTTCAGAAAATTTAATCATTAGCGAAAATCTAAAAGAATTATTCAAATATTTTAAATTAAATAAGAGAATTGTAGATATTAAAAACTATAATCCAGACCACGCCGAAATTTATTCTAGAGAAATCCTTAATAAAATTGCCAATCAAGAAAATGGTTGGGAAAATCAACTTCCTGAAGGGGTAGCAGAAATGATTAAAGAACGAGGAATGTTTGGTTACAAAGAAGATATAGAATTCGAAGAATACTAAAAACTAAAGAAAATTATGGAAATTAAAAAAAGACTTTCGTCTATTCTAGAAAGTCCTAGCAATCATATTGATGAAAAATTATTGAAAATCTGTCAGTTATTAGACCAAGAGTACTCTTATTTTAACTGGACGGGTTTCTACTTCCGAAATGGGGATAAAGAAGAATTAATTCTAGGACCTTATGTAGGTGCCGCTACAGACCACACCGTAATACCTTTCGGAAAAGGAATTTGTGGACAAGTGGCTGTTTCTAACGAAACTTTTGTAGTGCCTGATGTTTGGGAGCAAGACAATTATTTGGCTTGTTCGCTTGATACCAAAGCCGAAATTGTAGTGCCAATCATCAAAGAGGGTAAAAACATCGGTCAAATAGATATAGATTCACATACACATGACCCATTTACTGCAGAAGATAGAGAAATGCTAGAATGGTTGTGCAACGAGATTGCTAAAAAAATGTAAAAATAAAGACAGTTACTGTTGAGCAGTCATTTTATTTCTGCTCTTCAGGGCTGCTACCAAATTCCTAATAACGTTGCTAGTGCCTATATTTACAGAATTTTCAGCACTTCCTAGCAATCTTCCTTTTCCTTTGTAGGTGTCAAAAGAATTTTCCATCACCAATTCACCATTGCTATTATACAGTTTCATACTGATGATAACTTGGTTAGAAAATACATATTTCCCAATTCCTACTTTAAAATATTTTACTTTAGGTACTACAGCTACCTCGGCATTATTGAATTGGCAGTAATCTTTTATGCTCTGTACATCTACACTGTCATAGGCAATAGGAGTATCTACACGTAAGATTTTATAATCTCCATATTGTCGCAATTCATTAGTAACGGTATTGAAAAAAGCCTTGTTGGTAGGTTCTCTTATCCCTTCGTAATTAGGGAAAACTTCTGGATTGAAATAGATAATCCTATGTACTTTTTTTAATTTTATCGTGTCATCTCCGCTCAATAATGAACTTCCCCAGCTTCTACAGCTCAGAAGAATAAGACCCGCGGCAATCGCCAAAAAAACTGTTTTTTTCATTTCATTTGTTCGGTACAAAGTTACTGAGAATTTCAGGAAGCTTAATATAAATTTTAAGAAAATTTTAACAACTTTATCTATCAGGTATCATTAATGTTTTCGATTATAGTTTGTATTTCGAAAAATTATTGTACTTTTGCACCTCGTTACATAATAATCATTTAAATAATATTGGAATGTACTTAACATCAGAAAAAAAATCAGAAATCTTCGCTAAACACGGAGGAAATGCAGCTAACACAGGTTCTGCAGAAGGACAAATCGCATTATTCACTTTCAGAATTAACCATTTGTCTGGTCACTTAAAATCTAACCACAAAGATTACGCTACAGAAAAATCTCTAGTGAAATTGGTAGGTAAAAGAAAAAGACTCTTAGATTATCTTAAAAACAAAGACATCAATAGATACAGAGCTATCATTGCTGAACTTGGAATCAGAAAATAATCAGATACAAGAAACTTTATGAAAAGCAACTCAATTATGGGTTGCTTTTTTTTATATCGATATGATATATGTAAGCTAAAATTTTGAGGTTTAAATCTTTAAATCCAATTAAATACACTAACTTTGTGCGAAATTTAAAAAGAGTATTAACAATCAATCTGCCTAAAGAAGTTTCGCAGATTACTGAAAGAGTGGTTCTTTCAGATTTTTTTAAAATTATTTTATTTATATGAGTAAACCTCAAGCTATTACAGAAACCATCATTCTTAAAGATGGTAGAGAAATTACTTTAGAAACCGGTAAATTAGCCAAGCAAGCCAACGGTTCAGTAGTAGTAAAATGTGGTGGAACTATGCTTCTTGCAACAGTTGTAGCCAATAAAGATGCCAATCCTGGTGTAGATTTTCTTCCTTTAACTGTAGATTACAGAGAAAAATACTACGCAGGTGGTAAAATCCCTGGGAATTTTTTCCGTAGAGAAACCAAACCTTCTGATGATGAAGTTCTTACCATGAGATTGGTAGACAGAGTACTTCGTCCACTTTTCCCAGAAGATTTCCACGCAGAAGTTCAGGTAATGATTTCCCTAATTTCTTATGACAAAGAAGTAATGCCAGAAGCTTTAGCTGGTTTGGCAGCTTCAGCAGCTATTGCCATTACAGATATTCCTTTCAACGGGCCTATGTCTGAAGTAAGAGTAGTAAGAATAGATGGCGAATTGTCTATCAACCCAAGTATCGAAAATCTGAAAAAAGCAGATTTAGATATCATGGTAGGAGCTACCAAAGATTCTATCGTAATGGTAGAAGGCGAAATGAAAGAAATTTCTGAAGCAGAAATGTTAGATGCTATCAAATATGCACACGAAGAAATTAAAGTGCAAATTGAAGCACAAGAAAGATTAGCAGCTAAAGTACCTGCATCTCAAACCAAAAGAGAATATTGCCACGAAACACACAACGAAGAAATCAGAGAAAAAGTGTGGGCAGAGTGTTATGATAAAGTATATAACGTAGCAAAAGTACCTTCTGGAAAAGAAGAAAGACACGAAAAATTTGCTGCCGTTTTAGAAGAATTTCTTTCTCAATATTCTGAAGAAGAAAGAGCAGAGGTAGAACCATTTGCTAAAATTTACTACCACGATGTAGAAAAAGAAGCAATGCGCCAAATGATTCTTAACGAAAAAATAAGATTAGACGGTAGAGACCCTCAAACCATCAGACCAATTTGGAGCGAGATCGATTATTTACCAGGAGCTCATGGTTCTGCTATCTTTACAAGAGGTGAAACTCAGTCTCTTACTGCCGTAACTTTAGGCTCTGTAAAAGATGCCAATATGGTAGATTCTGTGGCTATAAATTATGACGAAAAATTCTTCCTTCACTATAATTTCCCTCCATTCTCTACAGGTGAAGCTAGACCTCTTAGAGGTACTTCTAGAAGAGAAGTTGGTCACGGAAACTTAGCGCAAAGAGCTTTAGCAGGGATGATTCCTGCAGAAAATCCTTATACCATCCGTGTTGTTTCAGATATTTTAGAATCTAACGGTTCTTCTTCTATGGCAACAGTTTGTGCAGGAACATTAGCGTTAATGGATGCTGGTGTACAAATCAAAAAACCAGTTTCTGGTATTGCAATGGGATTAATTACCGACCCTAAATCTGGAAAATTCACCGTACTTTCTGATATTTTAGGAGATGAAGACCACCTTGGGGATATGGATTTCAAAGTAACAGGTTCTGCAGACGGAATCACTGCTTGTCAAATGGATATCAAAATCCAAGGTTTGACTATGGATATCATGGAAACAGCTCTTAACCAAGCTAGAGAAGGTAGATTACATATTTTAGGTGAAATCTTGAAAACCATCGATAAACCAAGAGAAGATGTGAAACCACACGCTCCGAAAATGGAAGTTTTAGAAATTTCTAAAGATTTCATTGGTGCAGTTATCGGACCTGGTGGTAAAGTTATTCAACAAATGCAGAAAGATACTGATACGGTAATCTCAATTGAAGAATTAGGAGAAATTGGTAGAATTGAAATCTCAGGTACAGACCGTGAGAAAATCAATGCTGCAATTGATAAAATTAAAGAAATTACTTTCGTACCAGTAGTTGGTGAAGTGTATAAAGGTAAAGTAGTAAAAGTAATGGATTTCGGTGCTTTTGTTGCAATTGCCAAAGGAACAGAAGGTTTACTTCACATCTCTGAAATTGAGTGGAGAAGACTAGACAAAGTTCCTTATGCAGAAGGTGATGAAGTAGAAGTGAAATTTATGGGCTACGATGACCGTAAGAAAATGAGACTTTCTAGAAAAGTTCTTTTACCAAGACCACCTAGACCAGAACAAAAGCCTAGAACTGAAGGTGATGCTCCAAAACCACAAGGAGAACAACCAACAGAACAAGCATAAAAATAGAAACTCCCGAAATTTTTCGGGAGTTTTTTATTGGTATAGACTGTTTCGAATATTTAACAGAATTTTAGTGGTCTTTTCTGAATTAGGAAAATCAGGAAGTTTTGAAATAGAATAGTAATATTCTATTAATTTTATAAGGCTTTCTGCTTTTTTTATCACAGCTTCATAAGACCAATTTCCAGCCTTAATATCGATTAATTCATCACGATTTTCCACACGAACCTGCATAGTATTGTTTTTGAAGATACTTTCGCAAGATTGCAGTAATCTAATGGTATGCATCATATTCTTACTGTCGTAGTTTTGACCGTGCTTTTGGTTTACATTGTAGCGTTCCTCATTACGTTCTTCCACCCATTTCCAATATTCGCGGTAAGTTTTACAGTAATTAGAATATGAATCTAAATTACAGTATAAATAAGCTTCCATTTTTTCTCCTTTCGGGATGGAGGAATGAGAAACTTGGTTGGCATCTTCGTTTTGCAAAATACCTTTATAGCCAAAAGTATCTGTTTCATCATAAAAAAGAGCAAACATACCTTTGGTATTTGGAATACTAACTAAGCCACACTTTTCCTGAATTTTTTTGGTTTTTACTAACCATTCTTTTGCAGAAACAGAGCCATAATCACTAAGGATGAAACAAAAATCGAGCAGTGATTTTCGTTCTTTTTCTACTGGATTTAAGATTTTCTTGTTCAGTCCTTTTGCTTTTTTGATTTGTGAAATAGCATATCCTGCAAAAGTATCTTTGCATAATTTGGAAAGAAAATCTTCGGGATTTAATAAATCCATCAAAGGATTTTTGTGCAAAATGCAATCCTCTGGAGTCGCTAAAATTTCTAAAATATTAGGATTGTTTTTTTGTAACAATTCTACAAATCGCCCAATTTCATAATACACAATGTCATTGGTTTCATTGGCTATTTGAGGAATATAATTCAATCCAAAAAATTCATTTTTTGGCAAAAAATATACTCCTTTTATATCGGTATCCGAAGTTTCTGTAGCCAAACCAAAAGACTTGCTTCCCGCAATAGCTTCGAAGAGGATGAGATTATTTTGTTTTAAAAATTCTATATTTAACATTTCTATAATTTTAATATCTCTAAAAAAACTTTTTCTGCTTCCTTTTTGTTAAAATTTCCCGATTGTAAAGTTTTAGCTACTTCAGAGAGTTTTTCGATTTCTGATTTCAAATAATCAAAAAGTTCCCAATCTTGAGTATGATGATACTTTTCACCTTTTTCAGATTTTAAATTTAATAAAAAGTAAATTTTATTTAAAATATTTTTTGGTAGCAAATCTAGCATTTCGTGAAATATCACTGGTGGAAAAGTACCTTTTTCAACTACCCATTTTGAAGCTAAAGTTGTTCTCATACAATAGAAAATATCTTTTAGTTTAACTTCTTCTTTGTTACAAGCTTCCAAGTATTTTTTGCTCATGCTCAAATAATGATAAACCACAGAAACAGGCGAAAAAGCTAGTTCAGCCAAAGGTTTCATTAATTCTAAAAATTTGTCGTTTTTCACATAGAAAATATGAGAATACAAGTGCTCTAGATTCGGAACATTCGATTTGTTGAGTAAATGAAAAACTTTTTTCAAATCCCAACCAGAACCGTCCAAATCATCTTCGGTCATAAATTCTATCGTATCACGTTTTTCCCAAGGCGAAAGATACCAATCTATAGGATGTTTGTAGATAAATCGTATATCATAATCACTGTCTGGAGAAGCAAATCCCCAAGAACGACTCCCAGATTCTATCGCCAAAAGTATCTCTATCTTCTTCTCTTTTTCTAGAGTTTTTAGTTGTTCTACTATTTTTGTTTTCATTGTTTCACTATTTTCTAAGTTTCTTTTTCTTCCATGGCGCATTTTTCTTCCAATCTCCTGCCATAATACAACCGTAAGGTAAAACTTCATCTATTACCTCGCCTAAACCGAATTCTTTCATTTGATTTCTTACATTTTGTGCATTTTTATAAGCACTTGGTAATTCAGAAATATCAATTTCATTAGAGAAAAATCTCACATCTAAACCTTTGGTTTCTTCAGCAAAAATTTCTTCAATCGGTTTTTCTCCTAAAGATTTTTTATGAAAACTTCTGCTGAAATTTCTTCCTGCTCCGTGTGGTGCAAATCCTAAATTTCGGTCGTTAGTTTTTCCTTGAACTATCAAAACAGGTTCTGCCATATTTAGAGGTATTAATCTCGGGCCCGTAATATCTGGTAAAAATTTTTCATCTAGCGGAGTTGCACCTTTAGCATGGTAAAATAAATCACCATCTCTGAATACAAAATTATGCTCGTTCCAAAATCTATTGTGCATTTCTGTTTTTAATTCTCTTAAAACCGCGTTGTGAATGGCTTCGTGGTTACATTTAGTCCATTTTCTAATGATTTGTAAAGCATCCCAATAATTTTGACCATCTTCTGTATCAAAAGGAATCCAAGCGTTTACTCTTAATGTTTCTGGTGAAACTTCTTTTCTAAATCTTTCAGCGGTTTTCATTCCTTTTTCATAGAGAAATGCACCAGGAGCTCTAGAACCGTGATGTGTTATGAGCATTGTATTTCCAGTTTTTTTAGAAATACCTACAAACATAAAATGGTTTCCGTCTCCTTGAGTTCCTAAATGTTCTTTGGCAAGACTAATGAGCTTTTCATCATTTAGAAAAGCATTATTTCTAAATTCTTCTTCTAATTCCATTGGTAGAGAAAACTGATTTCCCCTTGGCCTTCCTCCCATTCCAAAATGGGTGTGTTGGTGACCAGCATCTAAAACAATTTTAGGGTCTATTTTTCCAAAATCGGTTAACATGACAGAACAACAAATATCTGCACTGTGCATTCCAGGATGAATTGCGTTTTTCGCAATAGCAACTCCACCAACAGGAATTATCCCTTTTTCACCAGTCGGACAAGCATCGGGCATCAATGCTCCGCCAATCATAGTTGGTGTTTTAAGCATTTCAGACATCGTTTCTATTACTTTTTGTACATTGTCTTCTTCAGCTTCGTTTTCAGCTTTGATGTTGAGAACAAATTCTACTGGTTTTTCTAATAATGCTATTGGTTCAGGTGATTGAAATTGTTCTAAATATTCGTTAATTTCAATTTCTGATAAATCATTTTCGTTAATAAAGGTTAATGCTTCAGCGAACCATTTTGCAGGTCTGTATCCTAAGTCTATTAAATATTGTCCTGTAATTTTCATTTGTTTTTCTATTTTGATAAAGCAAAGTAAAAAATCAATTGCGCAATAATTTTGCGCAGTTAAATTATTTTTTAATATTTTTAGAAAAAATTAAAAATGGCTCTCAATAAAAACGCTTTAATACGATACAACACTATTGATAAATGTCTTAGAAACAGAAATAAACGTTGGACTTTAGAAGACTTAATAGATGCTTGTTCTGATGCTTTATATGAATATGAAGGCAAAGATTGTTTGGTAAGTAAAAGAACAGTACAGCTAGATTTACAAAATATGCGCAGCGAAAAATTAGGATATGATGCACCAATTGAAGTTTTTCAAAAAAAATATTATCGATATTCTGACCCTAATTTTAGTATAAAAAATATCCCAGTAAATGATAGTGATATAAAAGCGATGAATGATGCCGTGCAGATTCTAAAACAATTTAAAGATTTTTCTATGTTCAAGGAAATGAATGGTGTGATTCAAAAACTAGAAGATTCTATTTATTCTACTCAGAAAAAAGCCATCATTCATTTAGATAAAAATGAACAACTAAAAGGTTTAGAGCATATTGATTTTTTATACCAATCTATTCTTAATAAAAAAGTACTAAAACTGTTTTATCAGTCTTTTAAAGCAAGAGAACCAAAGGAATATGTGGTTCACCCGCAACTATTGAAAGAATATAATAATCGTTGGTTTCTGATTTGTTGGCACAAAAATAAATTTTGGAATTTTGCTTTGGATAGAATTGAAAAAATGGAGAAAACAAAAGAGGTGTACATAGATAAAAACATAGATGCTGATTTGTTTTTTAAAGATGTAATAGGAGTTACGGTTTCAGAAAATCTGAGACCGAATACTGTTATTTTCAAAATCGATGCAGAAAATGTTCCTTATGTAAAAACAAAACCACTGCACCACACTCAAGAAATGCTTTCAAAGGAAAATGGAGAATGTATTTTTAAAATTGAGGTTCAACTTAATTTTGAATTAGAAAGAATTTTACTAGGCTTTGGGGAAAGCATTACGGTGCTAGCTCCCAAAAAGTTAAAAGAAAGGATAGAGAAAAAATTAAAAAAAGCTTTAGAAAATTATAAACAAAATCCATAAAATAAAAAACTCCCGAAATTTTTCGGGAGTTTTTTATACTTCTTTTATAGAATAATAGTCAATTATCTTTTGCAATATTTTGATTGCTCTATCGTAAATGTTTTTCATGTGTTGTGTTTTTTGCAATACAAAATTAATAATTTTTTTTAAAATAAAATTCCACTTTTGCGTAATTACACAAAATCATAAATACCATTCATCTGACCTAGATTTATTCCACTCACCATCTCACCAATTCACCCATTCACCATTCATCGCCAAAGGCGAAAACTTAATGCCCTTAATCCCTTAATGAAACTTAATGTTTTCTCTCAATTTTTGATTATCCTAAATCTCTCAAATTTCTAAGCACAATAAACTGCCAAATAATCTGTGTAAACCTGCGCAATCTGCGGGAAATAAAATCATCCATCTTTTCTCCCATTACCATCTCTATCATTATCCAACTAAACCTTTTCAAATCGACCTAGGAAACCGCAAGCGTTAATAAAATTAATAGAATTTTCGTTAAAAAAATTCCATGTTTGAGTGGCGGCAATAACCCACTTAAATAGAATAAAATTTCTTTCCGCCCGAAACCTAGCGTAGCGGTTCGACGACCACAGGGAGTCAATTCTGGAATTTTTAGAAAAGGCTATTAATTTTTAGCTGAGGATTTCCAGTCTTGAAACCTAGCGAAGCGGTTCGCCGAATCCTCTGAAAAAATATAAATGATGAGGCAACTTTTGGTTCTTTTGGTTCAAGCCAAAAGAACGAATTAAAAGACGACCAAAGGGAGTCAAACCTAGCGAAGCGGTTCGCCGAATCCTCTAAAAAAATATAAATGATGAGGCAACTTTTGGTTCTTTTGCATTAAGGCAAATCGCAAAGCGATTCGCTGATTCCTTAGAAAAAAATAAAAATTATGAAGCAAAAGAACGAATTAAAAGACGACCGCAGGGAGTCAAACCTAGCGCAGCGGTTCGCCGACCAAAGGGAGTCAAACCTAGCGCAGCGGTTCGCCGAATCCTCTAAAAAAATATAAATGATGAGGCAACTTTTGGTTCTTTTGGTTCAAGCCAAATCGCAAAGCGATTCGCTGATTCCTTAGAAAAAAATAAAAACTATGAAGCAAAAGAACGAAAAAAAAGTACTCCCTTTAGGGCTGGGGCAAAGAAAAATGTTTTTCGTTATTATAAAACGTTACCATTCCCCTTCCATGAAGGGGTGGCTTTCGAATTGGTTCGAAAGACAGGGTAGTATACAACCCTCTAACCTTCTAACCTTCTCATTAAAAACACTTACACAAAATCATAAATACCATTCTTCCAACCCAGAATTTTGTTTTCATCCGCGCCCAACCATTTTTTAAGAACCGTAGCATATACTTTTCTGAAATCTTCAGTGTAAATAAGGTCTCCATCATTTAAGTTTTCTAAATCTGGCAAAGCATTTAGAATTCCTTTTTTCTTTAATCCTCCAGAAATAAAAAACATTTGATTAGCGGTTCCATGGTCTGTTCCTCCACTGGCATTTTGGGCTACTCTTCGTCCAAATTCTGAGAAAGTCATCAACAAAACATCATTAAACTTTCCATTCGCTTTCATATCTTTTACAAAAGATTCTACAGCACCATTGATTTCCTCAAAAAGTTTTGACTGTCTATCGTTTTGGTTCACGTGCGTATCAAAACTGCCAACAGACAGATAATAAACTCGGGTGTTAATGTCAGACAAAATCAAACTAGATATTTTCTTGAAATCCTTTCCTAGATTGGTGTCAGGGTAGGTGATGGATGATGTTTTGGTTTTGCTCTTTTCAAAAATATATTCTGCATTGCTGATGGTTTCACCTAAAGTTTGATAAAGATATTCTACCGTTTCGTGGTCGTGATGGTGATGTTCATATAGGTTTTTATAGAATTTTTCATTGCTGGTTTGGTACAACCTCTTAGGGTCTTTAAAAGCAAAAGCTTTCTTTTCTTTGCCTTTCAATGCCAAACTCAATAAGTCGTCTATTTCCAACGCTTGCGTAGGATGAGCGCAATTATAACAAGCTTCATCTAAGTATCTTCCTAGCCATCCTGTTTCTAAAAATTCATCACTTTTACTGGCGCTATGCCAAATGTCCATACTTCTAAAATGTGATTTATCGGGATTAGGATAACCTACATTATTCAATACAGACAGTTCTCCATGGTCAAAAAGCTCCTTGAAATAAGTCAAATTGGGGTTGATTCCTGCCTCATCACTTAAGTTGAGCGCATTTTTTATACCAATGCCTGGTCTGCCTTTATAGTAAATGTCGTTTTGAGTAGGGATAATGGTGTTCAATCCATCGTTTCCTCCACTTAGTTGCAAAACCACCAATATTTTTTCGTTTCCTGAAATAGACTGTGGGAGCTCTAAAGCTTTCATAAAGTTCGGAATCATCAGTGAAGTGGCCGCCAAAGAGCCAACTTTCAAAAATTCTCTACGTTTTATAAGCATAATTCTATTTTTTTATTTTTAATATGAGGTAATAGTTGAATGATATTGTTTTTTCAAACGTTCATCAATCATCAATCATCAACAATGAATCATCAATCATCAACAGAGTTGATATTCCGGGGTGCTCATCAGTGCAATCACTCTAGATTTGAACTCGTCTGCTATCTCAAATTCATTGATTACTTTTTCTGGTAGAGATTTTTTGCTCTGAAGGAGTAGGTCTTCTATATTTTCATTCTTCAAATTCTTTGAAACACTTTCCCAATCGATTTTGAAATTGCCTTGCAGGTTTTTGGGTAGCATTTTTTGCATTACGCCCATATTTTGGTCGTCATCATCTTTTGGGGCATAGTCTAGGGAGATGATTCCGCTCCAGATTTGGGGTGTTTTCAGTCTAAGCATCAGTGTAGAACTGTCTATCCAAGCTTTTCCAGAGGGCCAACCTGCCACATTGGGAGGATAAAGTAGCATTTGCCCCAATAATTTTTGATATATAATTAAAATCTTAGGATGCTGAATGCTGATGGGCAACATTTTTTGAATGCCGACCATCAATTCAATTGGGGATTTTATTTTGGTGCCGATATTTTTTTCATCAAAAAACCATTTCGAAGTGAAGATTTCGTTCAGTATGGTTTTGATGTCATATTTAGATTGATAAAATTTTTCGGCCAATTGACTCACCTGTTTTTCATCTATTTTTTCATTAACAAAGAATTGGTACATCCTCTTGGCAATATATTGGGCAGTAGCTTTTTGCTCCAAAATAATTCCTAGAATATCTTTTCCATCGAAATTTCCTGTCTTTCCAAGAAAAGTTTTATTCCCAAAATCATGCAATCTTGGTCTCATGATAAATTCTCCTTTAGGGGTAAAACTCCAACCAGTGAAAGCTCTAGCCGCTTCTTTAATGTCTGTTTCGGTGTAGTTTCCTCTTCCCATCGTAAAGAGTTCCATTACTTCTCTGGCAAAATTTTCATTAGGATGGTCTTTTCTGTTTTGTTGATTATTTAGAAATTGCAACATAGATGGAGACTGTGAAACTGCCAATAATAAATCTCCAAAATTTCCCAATGCATTTTCTTTTATGATGTTCAACAACTGGAGATTGAACCTGCTTACTACGGTTCTTGTAGCGAATATTCCCGTCCAAAAGAAAGTCATTTTCTCTCTCAGCTCAGATTCACCAGAAATCATGTTTTGATACCATTTCAAAATGATTTCGGCGTTTTCTTCTTTATTCTGCTTCTGAAAAAATTTTTTCATTTCGGCATTGGCTTCTTTCGGTTGGTAAGCAGAAAAATCTTGCAATTCAAGGGTGATTGGACTGAATTTCTCGGATTTCTTCAGTAATTCTTTCCAAATTTCTTTTGGTGAACTGCTTTTAATTCTAGTGATGTCTCTTAAACCAACTCCGAAGCCTGCTCTGTGCAGCAAATGTTTGTTGTGAAGAATGTGGTTCATAATCAGGATTTTACTTTTGATGAATAAATGATGATAAAGTTAAATCTAAATAAAGTTCAATGTGATTATTTTTCATTAATATTTCAGAATGATACTTTTTCTTAGAAATAAATCGCGAAATCTTTAATAAAGTTAATTATTTATTTAAATTGTTTTGTTAAGGTTAATAATTTTCTTTTTGATAGGGAGGTGATAAAACTCAAGCGAAAAATTTTCATCATATCATTGATTTCTTGTATTTTTGAGATGAAACAAATACTAAAATTATGAGTTTTCCTACCGATTTAGAAATTGCATTAAGTGCAGACATTAAGCACATCCGTGAAATTGCTGATAAAGTTGGCATTGATAGAGAAGATTTAGAATATTACGGCAAGTACAAAGCCAAAATTCCTTTGAAATATATAGACGAAGATAAAATTAAAAATTCTAAATTGATTTTGGTTTCTGCCATCAATCCTACACCTGCTGGTGAAGGTAAAACCACCGTTTCTGTAGGGCTTTGTGATGGTCTCAATAAAATTGGTAAAAAAACCATTGCAGTACTTCGTGAACCTAGTCTTGGACCAGTTTTTGGGATAAAAGGTGGGGCTGCAGGTGGTGGCTATGCTCAGGTAATTCCTATGGTAGATATCAATCTCCACTTTACAGGTGATTTTTCGGCCGTAGAGAAAGCCAATAATCTGCTTTCTGCTTTAATTGATAATAATCTTCAAGATAAAAAAAGAACCCTAAACATAGACCCTAGAACCATCGTCTGGAAACGGGTGATGGACATGAATGACCGAAGTCTTCGTCATATCATCGTAGGTTTGGGCGGTTCTAATAACGGGATTACCCGCGAAGAAGGTTTCAATATTACTCCCGCTTCAGAAGTAATGGCTATTCTTTGTCTTTCTAAAGATTTCGAAGATCTAAAAAATAGACTAGGAAATATTTTTGTAGGTTATACTTTTGATAAAAAACCAATTTATGCCAGAGATTTGAATGCTCAAGGGGCCATGGCGATTTTGCTAAAAGATGCCATACGCCCAAATTTGGTACAGACTTTAGAAGGCAATCCTGCCATTCTTCACGGGGGCCCTTTTGCTAATATTGCACAAGGTACCAATACCATCATTGCTACTAAAACAGGTTTGTCTTTGGCTGATTACGTAGTTACAGAAGCTGGCTTTGGTGCAGATTTAGGCGCAGAAAAATTTTTGCATATCAAAGGTCACTATTCTGGTTTGAAACCTGCCGCTTATGTTTTGGTGGCTACCATCAGAGCTTTGCGCTATCATGGTGGTGCTAAAAAAGGGGAGTATGAAAATCCTAACCTGCAATTTGTAGAAAAAGGCATAGAAAATCTTAAAAAACACATAGAAAATGCTTTTAAATTTGGTCTAAAACCGATTATCGCCATCAATCATTTTGCAACAGATTCTGAAGAGGAAATCAATTTTGTGAAATCAGAATGTGAGAAATTGGGCGTAAGAGCTATTCTTGCAGATGAATTTACCAAAGGTGGAGAGGGCATGACGGAACTGGCAGAAGAAGTGGTAAACTGTGCAGCAAACTGTGGTAATAATTTCCAACCTTTGTATAAAGTAGAAGATGCTGTTGAACTCAAAATAGAAACCATTGCCAAAGAAGTTTATGGCGCAGACGCTGTTGTTTTTTCCCAAAAAGCGCTCAATCAATTAAAATCTATCTATAATTTAGGACTTGATCAATTGCCAATTTGTATGGCTAAAACTCAAAAATCTCTAAGTGATGACGAGAAAAAAATAGGAAGACCGAAAGGGTTTAAAGTGACGGTCCGTGAGTTTGAATTTGCTGCTGGTGCTGGCTTTATTATCCCTATTTTAGGTGATATGATGAGAATGCCGGGCTTACCGAGTGTACCAGCTGCCGAAGGAATGGACATAGATAAATTCGGGAAAATAACGGGTTTAAGTTAAATCTTAGAACATATTAGAAGAAATGTAGCGGTCTTATTGACGGCTACATTTTTCGTATTTTTGATATATCTCATACTTATTAATTAGGATAAAAAAGTATTTATTATTTAACTTTGAAATCGAAAAAATATGAGCAAATGAGTACAGAGATTAATTTTCCACTATTTTTACCGGGTAGAAATAATGAAAAAAACAATAAGGTTTCAGTTTTAGCTGCAGATATTGGCGGTACTAAAACTAATGTGGGATGGTTCGAATCTGAAAACGGTATGATGGTGTTAAAAGAAGAAGCTACTTACTCTTCAAAAACACATCAGTCTTTTTCTCACATTATACAAAAATTCATTAGAGAATATAACCTACAAAAACCAGACAGAATTTCTATTGGGGTGGCTGGTCCTGTTCTGAATGGAAAATGTATCACAACCAATTTACCTTGGTCTTTAGATATCAGCCAAATAAAAAGTGAAACATTGGTAGATAAAGTTTATCTTATCAATGACTTAGAATCTACAGCTTATGGCTTAGCAGAAGTAAACGAAGGTTATCTGGCAACCATTCACGAAGGCAATCCTTCTATTGGTGGTAATGTAGCTATTTTAGCACCTGGTACAGGTTTAGGTGAAGCTGGCTTATTCTGGGACGGACAGTATCTAAGACCTTTTGCTACAGAAGGTGGCCATTCTGAGTTTTCACCAAGAAATAATATGGAAGTAGATTTTTATCAATACTTAAAACAAATTTATGGCATCGTAAGTTGGGAAACTGTAATCTCTGGCCCAGGACTTTTCAATATTTATAGATTTTTGAGAGATGTCAAAAAGCACGAAGAACCGGCTTGGCTCACTCAACAATTCGAAAACGAAGACCCTTCTGCTGTAATCAGTCATACCGCCATGAGAGAACTCAATATGACTTGTGTAATGGCGATGGAAATGTTTGTAGAATTTATTGCCAGAGAAGCCACCAGTTTGGTTCTAAAACTGAAAGCAACGGGTGGTCTGTTACTAGGAGGAGGAATTCCACCGAAAATTTATAATTTCCTCAATAAATCTAAGTTTTATCAAAACTTCATCGTTAGCGATAAAATGGAACACCTTCTTAAAGAAATTCCTATTCATTTAATCCTGAATAGTAAAACAGCTCTTCTGGGTGCCGCCTATTTTGGTGCGTTTTCAGAAGACTAATATCATTTCATAATTTTTAAGTTTTTATAGAAGACTTCGCTTTTTTTAGGCGAAGTCTTTTGTTGATAGATTATATAAAATTAAAGAATTGTAATTTCTTAACATACATCAATGAGTTTTGTCTTCTCAGTATACTACATTTGCTCCGTTAAAAATGTTTAATTCTTAAAAATTATAAAAATGACAAAAAACTTAGCTTTATTATTTGTACTTGTAGTTGGTTTAGCATTCGGACAAACCAAAAAAGTAGCATCTTCTGACGTGCATTGGTGGGGATATAAACTAGCCAAAACAGAAGCTTCTTCTCATGACGGAACTGTAAATGTAAAATCTGGTTCTGTAGTTCTTAAAGGAAATCAATTAGTAGGTGGTACTTTCGTATTAGATATGACTTCTATTAATGCTACAGATTTACAAGGCGAATACCAACAAAAACTAAACGGGCACCTTAAAAACGGTGACTTCTTCGAAGTTGATAAATTCCCAACTGCTACCTTTAAAATTACTTCTGTGAAAAAAGGGGCTAATGGTAAAAGTGTAGTTTCTGGTACGCTTACTGCAAAAGGAAAAACCAATGCTGTTTCTTTTCCAGCTACTATTTCTGTAAATAAAGGTGCTGTAGAATTTACTTCTGATAAATTTTCTATTGATAGACAAAAATGGGGTATCGCATATCAGTCTACCATGAAAGATGTTGTTATTAAAGACGATATAGATTTAGTTGTTAAGTTTACAGCTAACTAAATTCATTTGTGTTTTTTAATAGGTCCCGAAGATTTTCTTCGGGATTTTTTGTTTCTGCTTTGCTCTTGTAATTTATCCTTTGTATCTTAGCCTAACTAAGAAAATTTACATGAAACTCTACGTAATAAGCGGATTAGGTGCAGATAAAACAGTTTTTGAAAATATCATATTTCCAAAGAATTTTTCAGAGATAATTTTTATAGATTGGCTTATTCCTGAAGCAGATGAAACTTTTGAACATTTTGTAAAGAGAATGGCTAAACCTATTGATATAAATGAAAAATTTTGCCTTCTTGGATACTCTTTCGGAGGAATAATGGTGCAAGAAATCAATAAATTAAAACCCGCTGAAAAAGTAGTCATTTTGGGTAGCATAAAATCTGAAAAGGAAATGTCGGTAACTTTTCACCTTGCCAAAAAATCGAGAATTTTTTCTAAAATCCCTGAAACATATTTTGGTGAAAAAACCTTGAAATCTTACGCCTTTTTTAGAAAATTATTTGACCCCAAAAATCCCAAATTCTGGAAATACTTTGTAGTGAAAGATCCTCATTATCTAAAATGGAGCATCAATAAAATCTTAGATTGGAAATGCAATGAAAACCCAGACATAATACAGATTTTGGCGGATAAAGACATTGTTTTTCCGCCCAAAAATTCTAAACCTAATTATGTCATCAAAGGCGGAACTCATCTTTTCCCAGTAACCAAACACAAGGAAGTTTCTAGAATCTTAAACGAAGTTTTTTCCTGATATGCAAAAAAAGTATATTTGCATCCAACAGAATGTAGAAATTTCGGTTCATGTTATGATATTTAATCTTAAATCTCGAATCTCAAATCTCAAATCGTAAAATAATATGGAGTCTATCTCAGTTTTTGAAATTATAAAAGTAGGTATTGGCCCATCATCTTCTCATACTATGGGACCTTGGAATGCTGCCGAAATGTTTTTAGACGAAATAAAAAGAACCAATAGCTTACAAAATGTGAAAGAAGTTTTTGTAGAGTTTTTTGGCTCTTTGGCAAAAACTGGCGTTGGCCATGGGACTGATATTGCCGCTATGTTAGGGCTTGCTGGAGAAAATTTCAAAGAAATAGATACTGATAAAATTGATGAAAAAATAGCTCACATCAAAAACACCTCACAACTAAATCTTGGAGGAGAAAAGGTTTTACCTTTTGTTTATGGAGAAAATTTAATTCTAAATATGGATAAATCTCTAGATTTCCATCCCAACGGAATGATTTTTAAAGCGGTTTTTAACAATGGAGAAATTCTAGAAAGAGACTATTATTCTGTAGGTGGTGGTTTTGTGGCGACCAAAGAAGATAATTCTATTAAAGACAATTGCATCAGAACGGTTTATCCTTGTCATAAGGGGGAAGATATCATAAAATATTGCGAAAAATTGGGTGTCGAAAAATTTTCTGATTTAGTCTATATCAATGAAGAAGCATGGCGAACCAAAGAAGAAACCAGAGCCGAAGCACTTTACATTTGGCAACAAATTAAAGAATGTATATATAAAGGGATTTCTAAAGAAGGAATTTTACCAGGCGGATTAAATGTAAGCCGAAGAGCAGCAGATTTTAATAGAAAATTATTAGGTGAAAAATCTTACCAAAATTTAGATGAATGGCTACAAGCAGTAAAAAATTCTGATAAAAATTTCAATCAAATTACCCGTTGGATTTCTTGTTTTGCATTGGCTGTAAATGAGGAAAATGCAAGCTTTGGTAGAATTATTACCGCGCCTACTAATGGTGCAAGTGGTGTAATTCCTGCGGTGCTGATGTATTCTCAGACTTTTACAGAATTTAATACAGAAGAAGATATCGTAAAATTTATTTTAGTAGCTGGTGAAATAGGAACTCTTTTCAAAAAAAATGCTACCATTTCTGCGGCAATGGGCGGTTGCCAAGCTGAAATAGGCGTTTCTTCGGCAATGGCTGCAGCGGGATTGACGGAAATTTCTGGCGGTACGCCTGCTCAAGTTTTAATGGCAGCAGAAATTGCGATGGAGCATCATCTGGGTCTAACTTGCGACCCTATTGGTGGTTTAGTACAAATTCCGTGTATCGAAAGAAATTCTATGGGCGCTATGAAAGCAATTACCGCAGCCCATATTGCACTAGAAAGTGACCCTTCAAAAGCCAGAGTTTCCCTAGACCAAGTGATAAAATCGATGTGGGAAACCGCTCTTGATATGAACAACAAATACAAAGAAACTTCTGAAGGTGGATTGGCAGTTGCAGTAAATGTAGCGGAATGCTAATTTTTGAAATATAAAGTTTCATCCACAGATAACTATCGTTGTTTTTTTTACATCTTTTAAATAATAATTATTATCTAGTTGTTGTATCTAGATTTAATCACTTATTATTTGTTTTTACTTAAAAAATAATAAGAAAATTTCTATTATTGCTTATAAAATAAAATTGATGAGAAGAGCAATATTCTATACGATAGTTCCTTTTTTAATGGCTTGTGGAAGAACAGATGATAACAATAATTCTAATGAAGTGCCCAATCCACAACCTACACCTACTAACTATACCTCTTACTTCGTGGGCAATAAAACAGATGCTAAAGTGTCTGCATTGGGAGGGATTTGCTTAATGGGTGGAGCTACAGAAGATGATAATGCAATGAAATGGTTTTTGAATAGAGCCAATGGTGGTGATGTTTTGATTTTAAGAGCATCTGGTGCTGATGGATACAATAAATATTTTTATGCTGATTTGGGCGTAAAAGTGAATTCTGTAGAAACCATTGTTTTCAATGATAAGTCGGCAAGCAATGTGGCATATATTTTAGATAAAATAGAAAAATCTGAAGCGATTTGGTTTGCAGGAGGAGACCAATGGAAGTATATTGATTATTGGAGAAATACTCCCATTCAGACAAAAATAAATGAGGCTTTGAAGAGAAATGTAGTGATTGGGGGTACAAGTGCAGGTATGGCAATACAAGGGAAATATATTTTTTCCGCTCAAAAAGGTTCTGTGACCTCTTCTGAAGCTCTTGCCAATCCATACGATGAGAAAGTAACGGTAGACAATGCTCCTTTTATTGATAATTCAATCTTAAGCAATGTGATTACTGATACACATTTTGATAATCCCGACAGAAAGGGGAGGTTAATGGCTTTTATGGCAAGAACACAGAAAGATAAAAATATCTTTATTAAAGCCATAGCCGCAGAAGAATATACAGCCGTGTGTATTTCCCCTGATGGAATTGCAAGTGTGTATGGTGATGAAGGTAAAGATGATTTCGCATACTTTGTGCAACACAATTGTGAGCTATCCAACCCATCACCTGAAAAAGTAGAAAATGCAAGTCCACTCATTTGGGATAGAGATAGCAAAGCACTCAAGGTTTATAAAATCAAAGGCACATCCACCGGAAACAATACGATAGACCTAAAAAATTGGAAAAATGTAAAAGGTGGAATTTGGGAAGATTGGAGTGTAAATAATAGTACAGTTAAAATAATTTCTAATACAACTTCGCCTAATTGTAAATAACAAAAAAACTTCCAATTTTGGAAGTTTTTACTTTAATATACCCCTTATTTTATTAGCGTTTCTAATCAGGTCTTCTAGAAGCTCGTAGTTTTCTTTTTCTAGAGCTGCTTTAAATTTTCTTAACTGCGTAATATGTTCATTGAGAACATCTAGCACGTTTTCTTTATTTTGTTTGAAAATAGGAACCCACATTTCTGGGTGAGATTTTGCCAAACGAACAGTACTAGAAAAACCCGAACTTGCCAATTGAAAAATGGTGTCTTCTTCTCTTTCTTTTTCTAAAACGGTATTTGCCAAAGCATAAGACGTAATATGCGAAATGTGAGAAATATAAGCAGTATGTATGTCGTGCGCTTCAGAAGCCATAAAAATGGTGTTCATTTCTAAGGTATTTGCCACTTTTTCTACCAAAGAAAATGCATCTTCAGCAGAATCTTCTTTGTCACAAATTACAGCAGCTCTACCCGAAAAACTTTCTTTTTGAGCAGATTTTGGACCAGAATTTTCAGTTCCCCACATTGGATGAAAAGCTACGTATCTGTGTCTTTTTGAGTGATTTTTAATGGCTGCTACAATTCCAGATTTGGTAGAACCTACATCCATCACAGTTTGATTTTCAGAAATTAAATCTAAAACTTGTGGCAAAATTTTCACTGTCGCATCTACAGGAATGGCTACTATGATGAGGTCTGCATTTTTAACTCCATTTTCTAGATTTTCAGCTTTGTCGATAATGCCTAATTCTAGAGCTTCCTGAAGGTGGTTTTCAGATTTATCAATTCCTATAAATTCATTAGCAAAATTTTTCTCACGCAATTTCAATGCGAGTGAACCGCCTATTAAACCTACACCTATTACTGCAACTTTCATTTTTTATTTTAGTTTCTTCAATGTTAAAAATTTAGCCTCGTTTTTACATTTTTCAAAAGTAATTTCGTAATGAACATTTTGTTCAGTAGAAATCAATAAATATTCCGGACAAGGTTCTTGCTGTGCTTTGCTTTTGTCAAAATTAATTTCTCCCTTTTTTAGAATATTTTCTTTCAAAAAATTTTCGTCTATTTTTAAAGATTGCATCTGAGTCTTAAATTCTTCAGAATAAGTAAATTCTTTAGAAAGCGTTTCTGCAATTACCCTAGAATTGGGAAGGTAACCACTACAACTAGCTCCTTTTTTATTCAAAATAAAAAATACAATAAGCAATCCAGGAATTAATCCAATGAAATAAAATTTTAGTTTTCTCATTATTTGAAAAACCTTGTCAAAGAAGGTTACTCTAACAAGGTTGAATTATATTAAAAATTATCTTTATTTAAAAAATCAACAAATTAATGTCGTGATAAGTTAAATCAAACTTGTCGCAAATTACCTTTTTGGTGTGTCTTCCTTTGTACATATAAAGCGATTGTTTCATCTCGTTTCTGCGAAGCAACATATTCTCGAAACCGCCCTCTTCGTCATAATTTAAAAGATAACTTAAGAAGAAATTAGAAATCGCTTTAGTGGTAGTTCTAGGCATTTTAGACGTTAAATTAGGTAAACCACAGTGCAAAACATCGTGCTTTATGATTACAGGATCTTCGTGAGAGGTAACTTCTGTGGTTTCTATACAACCGCCGTAATCTATCGTTAAATCTATAATTACGCTGCCTTTTTTCATCACTTTTACCATTTCTTCGGTTACTACAGGCGGCATATTAAGTCTAGGCAAAGCACCTATAACCACATCTGCTCTTCTCAGGCTTTTTTTCAATTCTTTGGGGTCTATGATTGAGGTAGGCACTCTGCTGTCTATAATGGTGTGCAATCTTCTTAATTTAGATAAAGAATTATCAAAAACCTTTACACTAGCGCCAAGACCAATGGCTGCTTTTGTAGCAAATTCTCCTACAATTCCTGCGCCTAGAATTACTACTTCTGTAGGGCGAACTCCAGTGATTCCGCCGAGCATTAATCCGTTTGATTTTGCTAGCAATTCTGCGGCATATAAAATAGACATTCCGCCTGCAATTTCGCCAATTAATCTAATTAACGAAAGTTGACGGTATTCATCCATTATAAATTCAAAAGCAATAGCGTTTACTTTTTTTTCTGCTAGTTTTTTAAAATATTCTTTGTCTCTTAGATTAATCTGAAGTGCAGAAACCAAATAAGCATTAGGTTTCAGATATTCCATTTCTTCTTCCGTAGGTGGATTAATTTTAAGAACCAAATCTTGTCCATACACTTCTTTAGGGTCAGAAGTTATTTGAGCACCTGCTTCAGAAAATTGTAAATCTGTGAAAAAAGTGGGTGTTCCTGCGCCAGTTTCTATAATAATATCGTGGCCGTGTTCTACTAAAACTTGCACAGCATCAGGAGTTATGCAGAGTCTTTTTTCGTTAAGACAAGTTTCCTTGGGAATCCCAATACTGAATTTTTTACCCTTTTTCAGTACTTCTAGTTTTTCTTCCTTAGGAATTAATTGTTCATCCGTAAATGGAGTGAATATTGTAGAGCCCATTTTAGCTTATTTTGAAAGTGCAAAGATACTAATTATTTAAGTTTCTGTATTCAAAATATTTATCATCTAAAAACTACTTCTCTGTAATCTCCGTGATTGGTAATTTTCATTTCGTGGTGAGGTAAATCTGCCAGTTCTTCTTCATAGATTTCTGGCCATTCTATAATGCACAGAAAAGCATTGTCTAGATATTCTTCAATCCCAAAATCGTAGGCTTCTTCTATTTTTTTGAGACGATAAAGGTCAAAGTGAAAAACCTTTCCTTTTGGAGAATTATATTCATTGACAATGGCATAAGTTGGCGAAGAAACTTCGTCTGAGCTGCCAATATTCTTTAATAAAAACTGAGAAAAAGTGGTTTTTCCTGCTCCTAAATTACCTTTTAGCAAAAGGATATTGTGTTGTAAATTTGGCAAAATATCATCAACTACTTTCTGCCAATCTTCTATTTTTTCTATGTGGAATGTTTGAGACATATTTCGTGAAATATTTTTCAAAAATACAAAATAGGAAATAAAATTTAATTTGTGATGAAATTTTATAGTTAACTTTCTGTATTTCAGTTTTTTAAATTCTTTAATTTAGCAAATGTATTTTTACCTACTAATTCTTGTATTTTTTATATATAATTTTAAATTTTAATAAAATGACAAAAGAAGAATTGTTAGAAATTGAATCAAAAGCTCATAATGAAATAAATGATTTCGTAAATGGAAAAGATGATTTTCTTTTTGAAGTAACCAAGCTAGAGAATGGTTATGAATTAAAAAACAAAAACAAAGATTACTATTATCAAATTACTAATATTGGATATAAATGGTTACTTGTTGTTATTATGGAAAAGGAATATCGTTTTGATGGTAGTGCATTAATCAATAATATGCAAAGGCATTATGATGGCTGGAATGGATATTTAGACGAAAAAATTAAAGAAGATTAGAGTTAATTAATATAGAAAATCTCATAAATATTAAAAAAGCGGAAAAAATCTACAGATTTTTTCCGCCCAATACCTAAGCAAAATAAACTATGAAAAAACTACTTAGGTTCTAAAATACTTATCGGGATTATCACTTCTTCTAGTGAAATTCCGCCGTGTTGGTAAGTGTCTTTGTAATAATTCACAAAGTGATTGTAATTTTTTGGGTACGCCAAAAAGATGTTGTTTTTTGCAAAAATATATTTGCTGCTCAAGTTGCCTTTTGGTAAAAATATTTTTTCGGGATTGGTAATTGCCCAAACATCTTTTTCGTCATACGTGAGAGATTTCCCAGTTTTGTAACGAATGTTGGTGCTGGTTTCTCTGTCGCCAACTACCTGAGACGGTTTTTTTACGTAAACCATTCCGTGGTCTGTGGTAATAACGAGTTTAAAACCATTTTCGGCGGCGAGTTTTATAATTTTTATCAGAGACGAGTTTTCAAACCAATTGTAAGTAAGACTTCGGAAGGTTTTGTCGTCTCTAATTAATTGATCTACAATATGATTGTCGGTTTTGGCGTGAGATAAAATATCAATAAAATTATAGACGATTACCAGCAAATCGTTGTTTTTATGTTGATTAAAATCTTCTAAAATCTTACGTTCAAATTCCGCATTTAGAATTTTTAAATATTTCATAGACTTGCTTTGCAGGCCTATTCTTTTCATTTGGTCTTCTAAAAAATCACGTTCGTGTTCGTTTTTATTGCCTTCTTCGTTATCATTAAACCATTTGTCTGGGAAACGTTTTTCTATTTCCGAAGGCATCAAACCTGCAAAAAAGGAATTTCTGGCGTATTGGGTAGCTGTAGGTAAAATACTGAAATAGTAATCTTCTGAAACTTTGTTGTAAAATTTTGCGAAAAGCGGTTCTACTACTTTCCACTGGTCATATCTCAAGTTATCTACCATTAGAAGAAGCACTTTGTCTTTTTCTAAAACTGGTTTCACTTTTTCTTTGAAAGCGGTATGAGACATGATTGGTTTTTCTGAAGAATTGAGCCAGTTTTCGTAATTTTTTTCAATAAATTTTGAAAATTGAATGTTGGCTTCTTCTTTTTGAGATTGCAGTAAGTCTGCAAATTCATTATCAAAAACTTTATCAAATTTAATTTCCCAAGCTAGAATTTTTTTGTAATATTCTGCCCAATCTTGGTAAGAATTCAGATAGCTAAGTTCCATTGATAGATTTCGGAAGCCTTGTTGGTATTCTAGTTTGGTTTTTTGTTCTACCAAATCATCTTCTTGAAGATTTTTCTTGAGTGACAGCAAAACTTGATTAGGGTTTACAGGTTTCAAGATGTAATCAGAAATTTCAGAACCAATGGCTTGTTCCATAATGTGTTCTTCCTCGTTTTTGGTTACCATTACAATTTTAATAGAAGAATCAAGGTTTTTGAGCATAGGAATTGCTTCCAAGCCAGAAATTCCGGGCATATTTTCGTCTAGCAAAGCCAACTGAAATTTCTCTGCCTCAATCATTTCTAGAGCTTCGTTTACATTATTAACTGGAGTTACAGCATAACCTTTATTTTCCAGGAAAACAATGTGTGGTTTTAGTAAATCTACTTCATCATCTATCCAAATTATTTTTGACATACGAGTTTTTGTTTAAAGTTTAAATTGTTTGATTAGGTTTGAAAAGTTTGAAAAGTTTGAAAAGTTTTGAAAAAATAGATTCATCATCCAACTTCTACCTTCCATCTTCCAACTTCCATCTTCCATCTTCCATCTTCCATCATCAAAACTATCAGTTCCAAAATTACGCCAAAAGTGTCTTAAATATTGTATAAAATAAATTGAAAATGGTTAAAAATCTGTTAAACTAAATTTCCTTAATTTTGTAAAATCATTTATCAATCATCATTTATCAATTATAATGAGCACCAACAAGCTGAAAATCATCAACGATCCTGTACACGGATTTATAAAAATTCCCCACGAAATTCTTTTTGATGTTATTGAGCATCGTTTTTTCCAGAGATTGCGCAGAATTTCGCAAACAGGTTTGTTGAGTTTGGTCTTTCCAGGAGCTACACACACCAGATTTCATCACGCAATTGGTGCTATGCATCTGATGTTTACAGCATTAGAAACTTTGAAACTAAAAGGAATAAAAATTTCTAAAGAAGAAGAAAAATCTGCGATGTTAGCTATTTTGTTGCACGATGTTGGGCACGGGCCGTTTTCTCATGCTTTAGAAAGTCTTCTGATGGAAGATTGGCATCACGAGAAACTTTCGATTTTGCTCATGAAAAAGATAAATGAAGAGTTTGGTGGAGAATTAACCATGGCTTTAGAAATGTTTCAAGGGAAATATCATAGAAAATTCTTTAACCAATTGATTTCATCGCAGTTAGATGTAGATAGGTTAGATTATCTGAAACGAGATAGTTTTTTTACGGGTGTTTCCGAAGGTAGTGTAAATACACAGAGAATTATCTCGATGATGAATGTTTGTGATGATGAATTGGTAATTGATGAAAAAGGAGTTTATTCTATAGAAAATTTCCTTACAGCGAGAATGTTTATGTATTGGCAAGTGTATTATCATAAAACTTCGGCTTTGGCAGAACATCTTTTGGTAAAAATTCTAAGCAGAGCAAAACAATTGATTTCCGAAGGAAAAAGCATAGAAGCTTACGGTAATCTAAAGTATTTTCTCTACAAAACAGACTTTGAAAAAGCTACGGAAGAAGATATCAAAAGATTTACTCAATTAGATGATACAGATGTGCTGTCTGCTATTAAAACTTGGCAAAATGACGATGATTTTGTGTTGAGTTATTTTTGTAAAGCGGTAGCACAAAGGAAATTTCCGAAAACAGTATTTTCGTCTCATTCATTTGACCAAAATTTAATTGATGAAAAAATACAGAAAACCAATGATTTTTTTGGAATTACAAATGGAAATTTGTTGGTCGAACAAATCAGCAGAACCTTGCTTCCTTATGACACCGAAAAACAGCCAATTTTTTTATTAAATAAAAATGGAGAAAAAATAAAGCTAGAAGATGCAGAAACGCAGATTCTATCGGCACACATTAATCAACCTACTACCAAGAATATTTTTTATTTTCCAAGAGAAATTTAATGTCTTATGCAAGGCATCAAAATTGATTAAATTTTATCTACTATTTGTAGAAATTCGTATCTTTGCAAGATATGGAATTTACTGCAGCTCAAATTGCAAGTTTTATCAATGGGAAAATCATTGGAGACGAGAATGCTTCTATAAACGGCGTTTCACCTATCGAAAATGCTGAAAAAGGGCAACTTTCTTTTGTCTCTCAGGAGAAATTTGCAGATTATATTTTTTCATCAGACGCATCTGTTATCATTGTTTCTGAGAAGTTTGTGAAAGAAGGAAATTATAAATCTACCCTTATTCTGGTGGAAGATGCTTATCTCTCTTTTCAGGTACTGATGAATCTTTATCAGCAAATGAGAGAAGAAAAAAAATCAGGTATAGAGCAGCCTTCTACCATTTCTGATAGTGCTATACTTGGTGAAAATGTTTATGTAGGAGCACATACTTATATTTCAGAAAAAGTAAAAATAGGGAAATCTACCCAAATTTATCCTCAGGTATATATTGGTAAAAATGTAAAAATCGGAGAAAATTGTACTATCTACAGTGGTGCTAGAGTGTATGATTTTTGCGTGATAGGAGACAACTGCATCATTCATTCTAATACCGTAATTGGTAGTGATGGTTTTGGTTTTCAACCAACTAATGATGGTTACCAAAAAATTCCACAATTGGGAAATGTAGTCTTAGAAAATAATGTAGAAATAGGCTCTAATTGCAGTATAGATAGAGGAACTATAGGTTCTACCATTATAGGTGAAGGAACCAAAATTGATAATCTAATCCAAATTGCTCACAATGTAAAAATAGGTAAAAATAATGTTATTGCTGCGCAAGCAGGGATTGCTGGTTCTACCGTAATTGGAGATTGGAATATGATTGGCGGGCAAACAGGAATTGTAGGACATATAAAAATAGGTAATCAAGTTAGAATACAAGCACAAAGTGGGGTAAACGCTAATGTAAATGATGGCGAAACTTTGTACGGCTCACCTGCCATTTCTGCTGGTGATTACAGAAGAAACTATGTACACTTCCGAAACTTGACCGAAATAGTAAAAAGAATTTCAGAATTAGAAAAAAAATCAAAAGAAGGTACTAATGACTGATAAGCAGAAAACCCTTGGAGGTGAAGTTTCACTTTCTGGGATTGGACTTCATACAGGCAAAGAAGTTCATCTTACCATAAAACCTGCCAAAGAAAATACAGGTTTTGTTTTTGTTAGAACAGATCTAGAAGGAAAACCTCAGGTAGAAGCAGATGTAAACTACGTTACTACCACAGAAAGAGGAACAACTTTAGAAAAATTAGGCGTAAAAATTCATACTTGTGAGCATCTTTTGGCTGCATTAGTTGGGATGGATGTAGATAATGCCATCTTAGAAATGGATAGCGCAGAACCACCAATTATGGATGGATCTTCTAAATTTTTTGTTGAAGCTATAGAAACCGTAGGTGTAGTAGAACAAGAACAATTAAGAGAATATTTGGTAATAAAAGAAGTAATGAACTATGTAGATCCTAATACTGGTTCAGAAATTACCATAATCCCATCAGAAAACTACGAAATTACCACCATGGTAGATTTTGGTACAAAAATTTTGGGAACTCAGAATGCTTCTCTTAAAAATATTTCAGATTTCAAAGAAGAAATTTCATCTGCTAGAACTTTCAGCTTCTTGCACGAACTAGAAATGCTTCTAGATAATGGCTTAATAAAAGGTGGAGACATCTCAAACGCTATTGTTTATGTAGATAAAGAACTTACCCCAGAAACGGCTGAAAAACTGAAAAAAGCTTTTGGTAAAGACGAAGTTTCTATGAGACCCAATGGTATCTTAGATAATCTTACTCTTAATTTCCCGAATGAAGCTGCACGTCACAAATTACTAGATGTGATTGGAGATTTGGCGCTTACTGGAGTTAAAATTAAAGGAAAAGTTATTGCCAATAAACCAGGACATTTTGTAAACACACAGTTTGCCAAAAAACTAAACAGACAGTGGAAATTGCACAAAAAGAAAAACGTGCCAGACTTTGATTTGAAGGCAGAACCCGTTTTTGATATCAATGGTATTATGAAACTGCTTCCGCATAGACCACCGTTTTTATTGATTGACAAAATTTTAGAATTGTCAGAATCTCATGTGGTGGGTCTTAAAAACGTGTCTATGAACGAACCGTTTTTTGTGGGACACTTCCCTAAAGAACCTGTAATGCCAGGTGTTTTACAGATTGAAGCAATGGCACAAACTGGTGGTATTTTAGTTTTGGCCAATGTACCAGACCCAGAAAATTATTCTACTTATTTTGTAAAAATAGATAAAGTAAAATTCAAGAAAAAAGTAATCCCTGGTGATACTTTAATCTTTAAAATAGAATTAATAGAGCCTATTAGAAGAGGCATTGTTCATATGCAAGGATTCGGTTATGTAGGAGATAGCGTAGTGGTTGAAGCAGAACTGATGGCTCAAGTTGCTAAAACAAAAACAGAAGTATGATTCATCAATTAGCTGCAGTAGACAGACGTGCTAAAATTGGCAAAGATGTTACCATAGAACCATTTACTACCATTGCTGGCGATGTAGAAATAGGAGACGGAACTTGGATTGGCCCAAACGTAACCATTATGGATGGTGCTAGAATTGGAAAAAATTGTAGAATTTTTCCCGGAACTGTAATTTCTGCTATTCCTCAAGATTTAAAATTTGATGGCGAAGATACCCAAACCATCGTAGGAGATAGAACTACCATTAGAGAATGTGTAACCATCAACCGTGGAACTAAGGCATTAGGCTACACCAAAATCGGAAATGATTGCCTTATTATGGCTACCAGTCACATTGCCCACGATTGTGTCTTAGGCAATAATGTAATTATTGTAAATGGTTGTGGCATTGCAGGGCACGTAGAAATTGGTGATTTTACTGTAATGGGAGGCCTCTCTGCAGTACACCAATTTGGGAAAATTGGTAAACATGTGATGATTTCCGGAGGTACATTAGTAAGAAAGGATATTCCTCCTTATGTAAAAGTTGCCCGAGAACCTATGTCATACGCGGGAATTAATTCTGTAGGTCTTAGAAGAAGAGGTTTTAGTAATGATAGAATCTTTGAAATTCAAAAAATTTATAGAGCGGTATTCCAAATGAAAATGAATATTTCACAATCATTAAGTTTCATAGAAAAAGAACTACCTCCTACTGAAGATAGAGACGAAATCCTAGAATTTATCAAAAACTCTCCGAGAGGTATTGTAAAAGGTTATGGCTCAGGAAAAGAATAGAGTTATTTAATTTAGTAGCATTAAATCTTATCAAATAAAAAAATTCAAAATAATATATTTTTAATGGCAACAAGCAATGATATTAAAAAAGGACTTTGTATAGAATATAGTAATGACATTTACAAAGTAATTGAGTTTCTACACGTAAAACCAGGTAAAGGGCCTGCTTTCGTAAGAACTAAACTAAAATCTGTAACCAACGGAAAAGTGATTGATAATACTTTCTCAGCTGGTCATAAAATAGACGAAGTAAAAGTAATTACTCGTAAATTTCAATATTTATATGATGATGAAAATGGTTATCATTTTATGAATAATGAAGATTTCTCTCAGATGTATCTTAACAAAGAAATGATTGAGAATGCTCAATTTATGAAAGCTGGTGAAGAAGTAACCATCATCATGAAAGAAGCAGACGAAACGCCTCTTTCAGCTGAAATTCCACCTACAGTTTATCTAGAAGTCATAGAAGCTGACCCAGGTGTAAAAGGAAATACAGCCACCAATGCTCTTAAAAATGCAATTGTAGAAACAGGAGCTAGAGTTTTAGTGCCTCTTTTCATTGAAGCTGGTGATAAAATTAAGGTGAATACTGAAGACGGTTCTTACTTAGAAAGAGTTAAATAATTTTTTTACAAAAAATATACAAAGCTGGAGGTTATATTTCTTCCAGCTTTTGTATTTTTACACCATTATTTAAATAAAATTATTCCCAAAATAAAATGAGATTTCAATCCCCACAATCCCTTGCAACAATTGCAGAACTTATAGATGCAAAGTTTATAGGAAATCCTGATTTCCAAGTATTAGGTACTAATGAAATCCACCGAGTAAAAGCGGGCGAAATTGTTTTCGTAAATCACCCAAAATACTACGATAAAGCACTCAATTCAGACGCAACTATTATTCTTATAGATAAAGAAGTTGATTGTCCTGAAGGTAAGGCGCTTATAATTTCAGATGATCCTTTCAGAGATTTTAATAAAATTAATGAACATTATCAAGGAATTCAAACTTTTGAAACTACCAATCAAAATGTGAAAATTGGTAAAAATTGTAAAATACACCCTTCGGTAATTATAGGAAATGATGTAACTATTGGTGATAATTGTATGATTTTCCCTAATGTTGTAATTGGAGATAGAACCATAATTGGCAACAACTGCATTATACAATCTGGTACTGTTTTAGGAGGAGATGCATTTTATTATAACAAAAATTCTGAAGGATATAGAAAAATGCTCTCTGTAGGAAATGTAATTCTTGAAGACCATGTAGAAATAGGTGTGAATTGCTGCATTGATAGAGGAGTTACAGATTCTACCATCATAAAAAAAGGTTCTAAACTCGATAATTTAATTCAGGTAGGTCATGATACGGTTCTTGGTGAAAGAACTTTGGTGGCATCTGGTACTATGATAGCTGGCTGTTGTATTGTAGAAGATGATGTACAAATTTGGGGACAAGTAGGCATAGCATCTGGCAAAAGAGTAGGAAAAGGGGCAGTACTTCTTGGGAAGACAGGGGTAAATAAAGATTTAGAAGGTGGTAAAACTTATTTCGGTAGTTTAGCAGAAGAATTTAGAGAATATTTAAAAAAAGAAGTGAAGCTTAAAAATTTATAATGAATTTACTTTGCTCAAAAACTTAAAAAATACTATTTTTACAAAAATTAAAAAAATAAAATGTCAGTATTAGTAAACAAAGATTCAAAAGTAATCGTACAAGGATTTACAGGTAACGAAGGAACTTTCCACGCAAGCCAAATGATAGAATACGGTACTAACGTAGTAGGTGGTGTAACCCCAGGAAAAGGCGGCACAGAACACCTTGGCAAACCAGTTTTTAATACAGTTGCAGATGCTGTAGCAAAAGCTGGAGCTAATGTAAGTATCATTTTCGTGCCACCAGCATTTGCCGCAGATGCAGTAATGGAAGCTGCAGAAGCTGGAATTAAAGTAATCGTTTGTATTACAGAGGGTATTCCTGTTGCTGATATGGTAAAAGTAAAAGAATACATCAAAGATAAAGGAGCTAGATTAATAGGGCCTAACTGCCCAGGAATCATTACTTCAGACGAAGCAAAAATTGGTATTATGCCTGGTTTTGTTTTCAAGAAAGGTAAAGTCGGTATTGTTTCTAAATCTGGTACACTTACTTATGAAGCAGCAGACCAAGTAGTAAGAGCTGGTTATGGTGTTTCTACCGCTATTGGTATTGGAGGAGACCCAATTATTGGCACTACTACCAAAGAAGCTTTAGAATTATTTATTAATGACCCAGAAACTGAAGCAGTAGTGATGATTGGTGAAATTGGTGGTTCTCTAGAAGCTGAAGCTGCTAGATGGTACAAAGCAAGTGGTTCTACTAAACCAGTAGTTGGTTTTATTGCAGGGCAAACTGCTCCTAAAGGTAGAACTATGGGACATGCTGGTGCTATTGTAGGTGGTGCAGAAGATACAGCACAAGCCAAAATGGCAATTATGAGAGAAAACGGAATAAATGTGGTAGATTCTCCTGCGGATATTGGTAAAACTGTTGCCAAAGTATTAGGATAATTTTCTATATTTGAATATAATTTATAAAACTTCATAATACATTCTATTATGAAGTTTTATTTTAAATAAAACACACAATGAAAAATTCTGTTAAAAAAAGTGCACTTGTCTTGTCTATTCTAGCTTATTATTTAGGTTTTGCACAGATAGATTTCAGTTCTACTAGGTTTGGAGTAACTGCTGGGCCCACTTATTCTAGAGTACAAAATGCTCACAATCCTTCTTCTGCTAGAGTTAATTTCTTTGCAGGCGCATTTGCAATAATCCCTATAGGTGGAGATGATATGTTTTACTTACAACCAGGAGTGGAGTATCTTGGTGCTGGTGAAAACGGACAAGGATCTGCTAAATATGGTAGCAATTATATAAGCGTTCCTCTTTATTTTAAAGCTTATTTTTCTGAAGCAGAATCAGAGTTTTTTGGTCAATTGGGACCTAGATTTGGTTTTTTGTTGAGTCAGTCTATTAAAAATCCTACTAAATCGATTTATAATGAACAAGAATATGGCAAAGCAGCTGGGTTTGATTTTGCAGTGTCTGCAGGTCTAGGTTTTAGTTTTAAAAGAAAATTAGAAATTTTCACAAGATTTGATTATGGAATTACAGATAATTTACCTGACTTAAAAGGAAAAGAACCATTTGACGCTTCAAGTTTTAAAACTAAAAAACAACACGTACTTTCAGCTGGAATTTCTTATATTTTTGATTAAATGTAAGAAATTGATGATAAAATTTAAAGATTTCTTTAAAATTGGATCTCTATCAATAAGTAAAAACTCAAGAAATTTTTCTTGAGTTTTTTATTGTAATAATACTGCTATCAATGCCAAAATTGCAGGTAAAGCTTGCACAAAAAATATCTTTTTAGAAGCAGAAACAGCGCCGTAAACTCCAGCTGCAATTACACAACCCAAAAAGAAAATTTGAATATTGGTTTTCCATTCTGGGTTTTCTATCAAAAAACTCCAGATTAATCCTGCGGATAAAAAACCATTGTATAATCCTTGGTTGGCTGCCAGTTTTTTGGTGGGTTTAAAGAGTTCATCTGGCAAAGAACCTTTAAATGTTTTCTTGCCCAAAGTTTCCCAAGCAAACATTTCCATATACAAAATATAAAGATGTTCTAGAGCAACAAGTGAAACGAGGATAGTGGCTAAGATTTGCATAATTTTTTTAATATTAATATAATTTTCTACTAATTTAACAAAAAAATCGCTACATCACTGCAACGATTTTAATTGATTAATTTCTTTAATTTTTAATTCCTAACTCGTTCTTATCCATTTCCAAAGTTCCTTAAAAGTAGCTTTGTTTCCGTACATCAAAATTCCTACTCTGTAGATTTTTGCAGCTATGTACACCATTCCTAAAGTAAAAACAACCAACAAAAATATAGAAAGTACAATCTGCCAAACGGGTACTCCAAAAGGTATTCTGGCCACCATAGCAACTGGCGATGTAAGCGGTATTATAGATAACCAAAACGCCATAGGTCCTTCAGGATTATTCATAATACTAAAGCTTCCGTACATTCCTAAAATAAGCGGTAAAATCCCAAAAATGGTAAATTGTTGGGTTTCAGTTTCGTTATCTACGGCTGAACCAATAGCTGCATACATAGAACTGTAAAAAATATAACCTAAGAAAAAGAAGGCAATAAATACAAAAATAATCATTCCGTAATTTAAGCTTAATAAATTATGGAAAACTAAAGTCAGCATTTCTTTTATTCCACCAATTTTTGCCATCGGATTATCTGCATTTTGGGCAATAGCAGGCGTATAATTATTGTTAAAAATACTGGCAGCAACCACAGACATGGTAATCCAAATTGCAAATTGTGTAAGCGCCACCAAAGTTACTCCTAAGATTTTGCCCATCATCAATTCAAATGGTTTTACCGATGAAATCAATATTTCTACAACACGGTTGTTTTTTTCTTCTAGCACGCTGCGCATTACACGTACACCGTATATCATAATAAACATAAAAATAATGTACATTAGAGACATACTCATCACAGATTTTACTCCAAAAGCAAAATTATCATCTTGTTTGGCTTTATCTACCACGTTTTCTGTGGCAATCATAAATTTTTGGTCTAATGCTAAAAGTTGCCCTTCTGTAAGACCTAATTTTTTAATTTTTTCTTTTTTGATGACCTCAGAAAGTTGAGAAGAAATTTTGGACTGAGCATCAAAACCTATTTTTTTATTGATGTAGAGTTTGCTGTTTTTTTCTAAAATATCAAGATTATTATCTGTATTTGTAGGAATTACGAGAACTCCGTCCATATCTTCTACATTTTTGAGAGCAACTAATAGAGATTTCTCTGTTTCGGAAGGAACAAAGGTATATTTTATGTCTTTGTCAGATTTTAGTTGAGTGCGGAAAATCCCAGATTTATCTATTACGCTCAGTTTGGTCTGCGTTTCATTAGCCTTAAACATAAAGGTAATTAATGCAATAAAACCTGCCAATAAAAGTGGAGCAAGCATCGTGAGAATGAGGAAAGATTTTTTCTTAACTTGAGTAAGGTATTCTCTTTTGGTGATAATGAAGATGTTTTTCATTTTGTAGGATGTTGGGTGATGGATGTTTGATGAAATTAACTTTGTGCTTGTGAAGTTACTGCCGTAATGAAAACTTCGTTCATACTTGGGATTTTTTCATCGAAGCTTCTAATCTTTCCGACTTTCATCAGATCATTTAAGAGAAGATTTTGATCTTCGTTATAACTCAAATCAAAGGAGATAAGTCCGTGTTTGTCTGTTACATCTCCGAAATTGTATTTATTTTTTAAAGCGTCAAGTTGTTCAAAATTTACTTCAGACAAAACAATATTATATAAATTTTGTTTGAATTTTTCTCTTACCTCAAAAATTTTTCCATCTAGAATTTTTTTAGAATTATTGATGAGCGCTACGCTGTCGCACATTTCTTCTACGCTTTCCATGCGGTGTGTAGAGAGAATGATTGTAGTGCCTTGCTCTTTTAATTTCAAAATTTGGTCTTTTACCAAGTTGGCATTTACAGGGTCAAAACCAGAAAAAGGTTCATCTAAAATTAATAATTTGGGTTGATGAAGTACAGTTACCACAAACTGTATTTTCTGTGCCATTCCTTTAGAAAGTTCAGATAATTTTTTCTTCCACCAGTGGTCTATTTCCAATTGGTCAAACCAATATTTAGCTTGTTCTAGTGCGTGATTTTTAGACATTCCTTTTAGCTCTCCGAAGTAGAGGAGTTGGTCACCCACCGTCATATTTTTATAAAGACCTCTTTCTTCGGGCATATAACCAATGTCTTTAATATGATTAGGATTAAGTTTTTCTCCGTTAATGAAAATTTCGCCAGTATCAGCTTGTGTAATCTGATTGATGATGCGGATGAAACTGGTTTTTCCGGCTCCATTCGGGCCAAGAAGTCCGTAAACCGAACCAGCAGGAACTTCTATACTGAAATCTTGTAGCGCTATTTTCTTTCCAGCGTTATACGTTTTAGAAACATTTTTAGCTTGTAGCATTTTCTTTATTTTTCTCTAAAGTTAGTTGCTAAATTACGGAAATGTTACATAAAAAGTGATTGAAATTTTTTATTTATAGAATTTATGAGTCATAAACTATTTTCATATTTATAAATATCTAATTTTTGAAGTTCTGCATTAATTCTATCTAACCATTCTTTTTGTTTTGGGTTTTTTCTAAAAAGAATTTCTTTGTCAAGGACTAAAAAAGAATCCTCATTTTCTGCATCAAACTGGTCATTTGTCTTTTGTTTTTTCTTTTCCCAATGTTCTACGATATTTCTATAGGTTTGCAGATTGGTTACGTTTTTTCTGGCAAGGCTGTCTGCAGATTTTCTGATTTTTCTGGCATACAATTCAGAAATGTTAAAATGAATTTGCTCGTGTTGTAATACATAGGCATTTTTTACCATCATCCAAGATTGGTCTTTGTGGAAATAGTTTTTTACCACCATTTTCGGTGCGGTTAATTTATTTTTTTGCGTGGTAAGAACTTCGAAGGAAATAGAACTAATAGCACCTAAAAATTTTTTGCCACCAATTTTTACGGTATCTTTTTGTATGGCTTTAAAGTCATTGATTTGTAATGAATTGTTGTTTTCCCAAAGGATTAAATCATCAGTCTTATTCATAAAGTTTAAGAATAAAACCAAAGCGAAAAATGAGATTATTTTGAAAAGAGATTTCATACTCTAAAAACTAAATATTTTCAGAAATATTATGAAAAAGCCATTCCAAAAATATTGAAATGGCTTTTATATCATTTATAAATAGCAAAAACTGATTGCTAATTAAACATATCTCTTACTTTATCAAAAAAAGATTTTTCTTTACCAGATGGTTCTGCCTGCATTTCTCCTTTTGTAATTGCATTTTCGAAGAATTCTTTTTGTTCTTTTGTCAATTTTTGAGGAGTCCAAACATTTACGTGAATAAACATATCACCTTTACCATAAGAATCTATGCTTGGTAAGCCTTTGCCAGCTAATCTTAAGATTTTGCCAGATTGTGTACCTGCATCTATTTTAATTTTCACTTTTCCGCCTACAGTATTAATTTCTTTAGTTGTTCCTAGAGCAGCTTCTGCAAAAGAAATGTATAATTCTTGGTGTAGGTTATCACCTTCACGTTTTATATTTTGGTCTTGTTCTTCTTCTATAACCACCAATAAATCTCCTGGAATTCCGCCGAAAGGGGCATCATTTCCTTTTCCTCTTACATTGAGCTGAATGCCATCTCTAGCACCAGCAGGAATATTGATGCTCACTTCTTCGTCTGTTTTTACAAGACCTTCTGCATTGGCACCAGCAGGTATTTTATCTGCTACTTTTCCTAGTCCGCCACAAGTTCCGCAAGTAGTTTGTGTTTGCATTTGCCCAAACATAGTATTCATTACTTTAATCTGAGCGCCGCTTCCGTGACAAGTAGGACAGGTTTTAGAAGTAACACCTGGAGCTAGTTTTAGACGTTTTACTTTAATGGTTTTGGTAGTACCATTTACCATTTCTTCTAAGTTCAGTTTAATTCTTACTCTTAGGTTAGAACCTTTAATTTGTTGTTGTCTTCCGCCACCGCCGAAACCACCAAATCCGCCACCAAAATGACCGCCGAAAATATCTCCGAATTGTGAGAAAATATCTTCCATACTCATTCCGCCGCCGAAACCACCACCACCGAAACCGCCGCCAGCAGCTCCGCCTACACCAGCGTGCCCGAATTGGTCGTATCTAGCGCGTTTGTCATTATCACTTAGTATTTCATAAGCTTCTGCAGCTTCTTTAAATTTTTCTTCAGCAGATTTATCTCCCGGATTTTTGTCTGGGTGAAATTTGATGGCTAACTTACGGTAAGCCTTCTTTATTTCGTCTGCGCTGGCTGATTTAGAAACGCCTAATATTTCGTAATAATCTCTTTTTGACATTTTTATAATTGATTTTAGATAATTGATAATTGATAAAATGCATCATTCATCAATTATTATTCATCATTTATGATTAATTTCCCGTAACTACTTTTGCAAATCTTATCACTCTATCGTGCAGTTGATAGCCTGTTTCTACTACATCTACGATTTTACCTTTTAATTCTTCTGTAGGAGCAGGTATTTGGGTAATTGCTTCGTGGAAATCAACATTGAAATCGTCTCCTGCATTTACTTCTAAAGGTTTTAACCCTTTTTCTGCTAATTTATTTTTGAATTTTTGGTAAATTAATTCTATCCCTTTTAGGTCGGCTTCGTTGCCATTTTTAGCAATTTCTTTGATGGCTCTTTCGAAATCATCTAGTACAGCTAGCATAGAAATCATCATTTCTGTATTGGCATACTGAGCAAATTCCATTTTCTCACGGATGGTTCTTTTTTTGAAATTTTCGAACTCTGCATAAAGACGAATATAACGGTCTTTTTCTTCTGCCAAAAGTTCCTCTGTGGTAGGTTCTTTTGTCACATTTTCTGCAATATTTTCTTCAGTTTGCTGAGTTTCTTGTTCTGTAGTATTTAGATTTTCTTCGTGTAGTTCTTTGTTCTCTTCCATTTTGCTAAATTTTTCTATTGTTTTAAGGCAAAGTATTTGCCAAAAATGATTTTAGGAAATATTGGCAGAAAAAGTTTTAAACTTAATGTCTAAAGTTCTTAGTTTTTTACAGAGAGGTGGCTGAGCGAAGCAAAGTGTGGGGTCAAAACAATTAATTTTTATATGAACTAAATTTCTATTTTATTCTAAGTTTTCTTAAAATACTTGATTGTAACTAGCCCTGATTACAGCGGTTACCCCGCAGTAAGCGTTGGCTTTTATGAAAGCGATGGAACGAGGAGTAATAGCGGAAAGCAGGTTCTCGGCTTCTAATAATTTTATGGAAAAAGTTTAATGCGATAAGAAATTCCAAGAGAAATAAAATATTTGGCAGATGTCTCAGAAAGCCCGATTCCAGCGGAGGTGTCGACCATAAAATCGTTATTCACAAGATAGGTGAAACCGCCATTTATTCTGTGGTCTGCAGGTTGATCAGGACTAATAAAACCGTACATTTCTACAAAATAATTGAGTTGAGGTGTGATGGTTTTTCCTAAAGCAAAGGTGTAGAGATATGTTTCTTGTAAATTTTCATTCCAAAACATTCCGAGATTGTACCCAAGCGAAGTTTTGTCATTGATATTATTTTGGAAAGTGAATCTAAAAGCAGGGGTAATGGTTTTTCTCTGCAAGATTTCACTTTTTCTAAGTTCTGCTTTCCCGATGAAAGAAATTTTTGGGATGATGCCTTTTTCTTCTATCAATGCGGTTTTAAAGCCTAAACTTATAGGCTGTAATTGATAAACATTCTCAGAATTGGTAATGGTTTTAGAGAATTCTGTGATTACTCTTAGTTCTACTTTATCATTTAGACCGTACTTCCAGAGGACTGTTGGTAGGTGAAAATGCTTGTCTGTTTCATTAGTCTTTTCGTACATGAAGCCCGATTCTATTTGTAGAAAATTCTTTGGGACTACAAAAACCGTTTCTGTTTGGTCTGGTCTATCAAGTTGAATAACTTCTTGAGAATACAAAAATTTTGAAAATAATAAGAAGATAAGAGCTTTTTTCATTTATTTTTCTGTAAAAGTTTGGTAGAGTAAATAAAGATTTAGAATAATAATGATAGCAGAAATGACCCATGCAATGATTTTGAGGGTGGTTTTATTCACAAATTCTCCCATTTTTAGTTTGTCACTCGTGAACATAACTAACGGAATTACGGCAAAACTCAATTGCATAGATAAAATCACTTGGCTGAGAACCAATAATTCTGCTGTTCCTTTTTCGCCATACCAGAGAGCTACGAAAAATGCAGGAATAACTGCTATGAGTCTGGTGATTAATCTTCTGAACCAAGGTTTTAATTTGATGTTGAGGAAGCCTTCCATCACGATTTGTCCTGCCAAAGTACCGGTTAAAGTAGAATTTTGGCCAGATGCCAAAAGAGCAACTGCAAATACGATACTAGCTAAACTTGTTCCTAAAATAGGAGCAAGCATTTTATGAGCATCATGAATATCTGCTATATCGTGATAACCCGAAGTGTGGAAAGTTGCCGCTGCAACGATAAGAATGGCAGCATTGATAAAAAAAGCCAGAAATAGAGAAAATGTACTATCAATAGTAGCAAATTTAATGGCTTCTTTTTTCCCATCCGTGGTTCTGGCGTAATTTCTGGTTTGGACAATGCTGCTATGCAAATAAAGATTGTGAGGCATGACTGTAGCACCTAAAATACCGATGGCAATATACAGCATAGAAGGATTAGTAATTACTTCTTTTTGAGGTACTAAACCTTTTAGAATAGGAAATATATCTGGTTTAGAAATAATAATTTCGTAAGCAAAACATGACAGAATGATAAAAATAAGTCCAGCTACTATGCTTTCTATCCATCTGAAGCCTTTAGCCTGAAGCATTAATATAAGTAAAACATCTGCTACGGTAATCGCTATACCCCAAGTTAATGGAATGCCGAAGAGTAAATTTAAAGCAATAGCAGAACCAATGACTTCGGCCAAATCCATAGCTGCAATGGCAATTTCACAAAAAATCCATAGAAAAAAATTTATGACAGGATGAAAATGGTCTCTACATGCTTGTGCTAAGTCTCTTTCTGCGACAACGCCTAATTTTACAGCCAAATGTTGCAAAATCATGGCAAAAATATTAGAAATTAAAATAACAGAGAGTAGTGTATAACCAAATTTGGCACCACCAGCAATATCAGTTGCCCAATTTCCAGGGTCCATATATCCCACAGCAACCATTAATCCTGGACCTGTAAAAGCCAAAAGTTTTTTCCAAAAACTGCCACTAGTGGGTACGTTAATAGAAGAAAATACTTCTGGAAGAGAATTAAGATGACGTTCTTTTTGCCAAGGTTTTTTCATTTTTTTCTTAAATGTTAGTTTGGTCTAACAAATATAGTTAAATATTTCTTATTTCAAAAAATACAACAAAAAAACCGCTTCAAAATGAAGCGGTTGATTAGATAATAAACCTAATTTTATTTTGCGAATCTGATAGCCATTTTTCTGTCTACAGCTCTTTCTTCATTAGAAGCTTCTGCAGGAACAGTTGCAAACTGACTTCCGTAACCTTCTGCGCTTAGAACTTGTGCTCCAACTCCAGCTTTAGTTAAAGCCGCTTTTATGAATTCTGCTCTTGCCTGAGAAAGTTTCACATTTTCTGCTTCATTTCCTGTTTTGTCGGTATAACCACCAATCTTAATTTTTACATCAGGATATGCTTTTAAAATAGCCACTAGGTTATCAATTTGTACTTGTGATCCATCTTCTAATTGGTCAGATTTTCCTATTTTGAAATTTACTTTATCAAAACTGTACCATTTATCTTTCAATGCATTATCATCTTTGGCATTTTTGTATCCATCAGTTTTTAGGAAACTGATTAATTGGTCTTCCATTCCGCCCAGATATCCTTTTAATTTTAAACCATTTAAATCAATATCAGTATCTGTTTTGGCTTCAGTTATTACAGCAGCCATAGAATCATCGGCGGCTACAGCCATAGAGTCTACAGTTGGAACAATGTTTGTTGAGCTATCTTTTTTCTCACATTGTTTCCATAAAAACCAAGCAACTAAACCAAGTAATAATAAAGGCAATAACCATTTCCAGAAACCGCCACCATTATCATTATTATCATTAGAGTAGGTAGGGGTAGTTTTTGGGATTTCTTTTTTTATATCAGAAAAGGTGTCTGCAACTTTAGTGGCAGTAGCAGAAACTTCTTGTTTAGCTTCTCCAAAAAGATTACCAAGGCCTAAAGAACCAAGTGATAAGCCTGCAGGAAGTAAAGAAGAAATCAATCCTTTTTGTTCACCTAATAAATCAGAAATACCAGATGTAGTTAAATTGTGTTTTTGGGCATAACCGCCTACTGAGCCAAGTGTGGCACCAGTTACTAAATTTAATAAGGAGCCTACAGAAGAATTACTAACTCCTGAGTGTCCAGAGATAAGACTTAATAATCCATTTAGTTTATCACCAAAAATTGCAGAAATTACAGATGTAATGAGTGAATTATTTGATGTGTTTCCCAATAAATTGTTTAAAATTCCCGAAGAATTTGCTCCCAAAATTGCATCCAAGACCGTTGGATTTTTAGAATTACTAGCTAAACCACCAATTACAGCTGGTAGTAAACCGCTTATGGCTTTAGAGATTCCTGATTCGCTTTCACCTAGTTGTGATGCGGCATTCGTGATAAGTTCAGGACTTAATTGTCCTTTAATTAATTCAATAATTGACATAATAATTTGATTTTTGGTTATTTTACTAAAGATAATAAATAATTCTGAAAATCAAGTAAATAGCCTAATTATTTTAATTAAAAAAAATCCTCAATCCTTAAAAAAAATGAAATTTTCTTTGAGGATCGAGGATAAGAGAAATTATTTATAAGTAATTAATATGCTTTCGCGAAAAGAACTCTCTTGTCAGAAGGTTTTCCAGTGATAAGAGAAACTCCTTGTTCTTCTTCTGCATCTAGAGGAATACATCTTATGGTCGCTTTGGTTTCTTCTTTTATTTGTTCTTCTTCTTCGGCAGTTCCGTCCCAATGCGCAGAGATGAAACCTCCTTTTTCTTCTAAGACTTTTTTAAATTCTTCGTAAGATTCTACTTTGGTAATATGCTCGTTTCTGTAAGTTTCTGCTTTCTTGTAAATGTCATTTTGAACAGTTATCAATAGTTCTTCGATATAATCTTCTATGTTTTCTAGAGAACGAACTTCTTTAGTTAAATTATCCCTTCTTGCAATTTCTACGGTTTTATTTTCTAAATCTCTTGCGCCCATTGCTATTCTTAATGGTACCCCTTTTAGTTCATACTCTGCAAATTTCCAACCTGGTTTGTATTCTGTTCTGTCATCATATTTTACAGAAATTCCTTTTGCTTTCAATTTATCGAAAATATCGTTGGCTACTTTTGAAATCTCAGCTAATTGTTCTTCTCCTTTAAAAATAGGAACAATAACTACCTGAATTGGAGCTAATTTCGGAGGAAGTACCAATCCGAAATCATCAGAATGCGTCATAATTAAAGCACCCATTAATCTGGTAGAAACTCCCCAAGAAGTAGCCCATGCAAATTCTTGTTTTCCTTCTCTATTGGTGAATTTTACGTCAAATGCTTTAGCGAAATTCTGTCCAAGGAAGTGAGAGGTTCCTGCTTGTAGCGCTTTTCCATCTTGCATCATGGCTTCAATACAGTAAGTTTCGTCTGCACCAGCAAATCTTTCGGTTGGGGTTTTAAGCCCTTTGATTACAGGAATAGCCATGAAATTTTCTACCACATCAGCATAAACTTCTAACATTTTTTCGGTTTCTTCTACAGCTTCTTCTCTAGTAGCGTGTGCAGTATGCCCTTCTTGCCATAGAAATTCTGCGGTTCTTAGGAAAAGTCTGGTTCTCATTTCCCATCTTACTACGTTTGCCCATTGGTTGATAAGAATGGGTAAATCACGGTAAGATTGTATCCAAGATTTATAAGTATTCCAGATGATTGCTTCAGAAGTAGGTCTTACAATAAGTTCTTCTTCTAATTTAGCTTCAGGGTCTACAATTAATTTATGAGGATTGTTTGGGTCAGTTTTTAATCTGTAATGCGTTACTACAGCACATTCTTTGGCAAAACCTTCTGCGTTTTTTTCTTCTGCTTCAAATAGACTTTTCGGGACGAAGAGTGGGAAGTAAGCATTTTGGTGACCTGTTTCTTTGAATTTTTTGTCTAATTCTGCTTGAATTTTTTCCCAAATTGCATAACCGTAGGGTTTAATCACCATACTACCTCTAACCCCTGAGTTTTCTGCTAAATCTGCTTTTACTACAAGTTCGTTATACCATTTACTGTAATCTTCATTCCTTGTTGTTAATTTTGCCATGTTTTAATTAAATTTTAACTTTTTATTTGCTAGTCAATCTAATGATAAATTGTATTTTTGGTTAAATTTTTATTACTAAAAGCATTTGGTATACTTTTGGTATTAATATTTGCAAAGATATAAATAAACTTAATCACATCTATCATGAAAAATTCTACTTATAAAAACTTACTAAAGATTTTTAAATCAAAAGGTGTTTTAGCTGCTTCTGGTGGCTTGCTTTTGATTTCTTGTGGAGCGCAAATGGGAGGATACACAGAAACAGATGGTGTTTACTATGATCCAAACAAAGATGTAATACCTGTGAGTGTTACTATACAAGATGATAATGTAGTAGGGGAGGATTATTCTTATACTGACAATTCTACTAGCATTATAGAACAAAATCAACAAAATTTACAGGCTCAGAAAAATAAGTATCAAGATTGGAATAATACTTCTCAGTCTGATTGGGGACAATTTGCGGGTACAGAAACCAATTATAATAGTTGGGGCTGGAACGGCGGTATGTGGGGATGGGGAAATCCTTGGGGTATGGGATTCGGTTGGAACTCATGGAATTGGGGTCTAGGTTGGAATTCTTGGTATCCAGGTTGGAGCATGGGTTGGAACGTAGGTTTTGGCTGGGGCTGGAATGCAGGATGGAATTGGGGATATCCTTGGTATGGTTATAATCCTTATTGGGATCCGTTTTGGGGTGGTTACTATCCAGGATGGGGTGCTGGTTATCCTGGTTATTGGGGAAGACCAGCTAATTTTAAAAGAAGTGGTGCTGATTCTATAGTTAGAAATAACAATAGTTTTAACAATAATGGAAATAGAAACGGCTTCACAAGACCAGCTCCAAGTAACAATTCAAATAATCAAAACTCTATTAATAACAGTGGTTTTAGAAAAACTGGATTTGGAACTCCTAATTCTAATAGACCTTCTAATAATCAAACTCAGCCTAATAGAAGTTTCAGAAGAACCGAAAATAATACACCTTCTCAGCAACCATCTTATTCACCACCTAGAAATGATGGTTTCAGAAATTCTGGAGGTTTCGGCGGAGGAAGCAGTTCTGGTGGCGGCATGAGAAGTTCTGGCGGCGGTGGCGGTTTCAGATCTGGCGGTTTTAGATAAAAGAAATATGTTTAATAACTTTATATTATAAATATGATCAATAAAATTTCTTTACTTGCATTTTTATCTATAGGAGCTATATATTATGCTCAAGATGCATCTGTAATTAAAAATACTGCCGAAGTATATTCTGGTTCTAATTTCGGAGGAACTGCAAAATTTAATTCGATGGCTGGTTCTATGGGAGCTTTAGGAGGTGATTTATCTGCAATTACAGTAAACCCAGCAGGAACAGGAGTTTTTATTACAGGGGATGTGTCTGCAACACTAGCTGTGCAAGGAAATAAAAATAATTCTAATCTTTTTGGAAATAGTTTTGAGTCGTCTTATAACAATACCAATCTAGGACAGGCAGGTGGTGTAGTTTCTTTTGAAACGCAAAATAATTCTCCTTGGAAGTTTGTAAACTTAGCTTTTAATTATAGTACAAAAAATATAGAAGATTATGTACAAACGCCTGGCAATAGTAATATAAAAGATGCCGTACAATATTCTGATTCTAATGGCAATACTGTAGATGATTTCTTAGTTTACAATGGTCACGCTTATGATAGAACAGGTACTGTTTCGAATCTTAATGTTTCCTTGGGAGGCAATTATGATAACAGAATTTATCTAGGAGCAGGATTAAATTTCAAAAGTGCAGAACTAGACCAGTCTGATTTTTTCCAATTGCAATTACAAAATTTAGGAGAATATGCTTACTACAACAAGCAATATACACCTTACAGAGAGGCTTCTAATGGTTTTTCTGCATCTGTTGGGGTTATTGGTAAACTCAATAATAATATAAGATTAGGAGCTGCAATAGAGTCACCTACATTTTGGAACTTAACTAGAACCTATGTCGAGTATGGCTTTAATACTAATAATAGTGTAGTTTCTGAAGTTTTTGATGAAACTAGAAAATTAACCACCCCAATGAAACTTACCTTAAGTGGTGCTTTAGTCGCAAGCAAAAATTTTGCGGTGAATGTTGACTATACTTTGGGACTTACCAAGCCAAAATATAAAGTACAAGGCCCAGCCGAAGATCAATTAAATGATTATTTTTCTTCTGATTACAAGAATATTTCAGATTTGAGAATTGGAGCAGAGTACAGACTTGGCGGATTTAGATTAAGAGGTGGTTATGGTATAGAAGGTAATCCTTTTGATACTGGTTCTCTTCAATCTTTTAACTCTGCTGGAACTTCGGGTTCTAATTCCTATAATTCACTTTTTATAGGAAAAAGACAAACTTTGGCAGGTGGTTTAGGTTATGATTTCAAATCATTTTATGTAGATGCAGGTGTACAAAGCATTACTGCAACTTATGATAATCCTTTCTTCGGAGGCGATTATGCAGTAACTATTGATAATGGATTTTCTGTAACTGATGGTGACGGAATCAATAATTCTACAAGTATAGTTTCTGAAGTGAAAAATACAAGAACCAATTTCTTTGTAACTGTAGGTTGGAAATTCTAATCACTTTAACATTGTAATAAAATAATAAAACTCCTGAATTTTTTCAGGAGTTTTTGCTTTTAAATGTTTTTCTAATGCCCATGGAAAAAATGATTGATTAATGCGAGACCAACTCCCGCAATGACCAGTGATATCTTCATCCAATCCATTTTGTGGTTCTTATTGCTTTCAAAAATGATTACTGAAGAAATATGTAAAAAAATACCGCCTACCAAAGCTAGAAAGTAATTCTGTAAATTCGGATTGAAATAATCCCCAAATAGCATTCCGAGTGGTGATGCTAAAGCAAAGATAGAAACAATGATCCAAGATGTTTTGGTAGAATTTTTCTGACCTAATAAAAATGCGCCTAAAATAAACGAAATGGGCAAGTTGTGAAATACAATACCTAATAAATAGGGAGAACTAACTTGATTGATATTCGCCAATGGTATTCCCTCTAAAAACGCATGAATAAACATTCCAAACATCAGTGCTATTGGTAAAATGCTTTTTTCTTCATGATGATGATGGAAATGCCCATGCTCAAAACCTTTGGTTAGACTTTCTAAAATCATCTGAAGTAAAACCCCTGCAATAATCCAAATTCCAATATTATGGTCTGAAGAAGAATAAACTTCAGGAAAGACTTCTATTACACAAACTGCAATCAGAAATCCGGCGCTTAGAATCAATAGATTTTTAGCAAATTTCTCGTTTCCTCCGAAGTATTTCCCCAGAAAAACACCAATAATTACACTTAATATGAGTAGCGTGATAATCATTTTTAGATTTATGATTTCAAATTTGAGATTTAATTATTTAGTTTTATATTTAAACTGAAAAATACATCTTGGTGATGTTTCTCTATCAAAACTGTCGAGATTATAATTTCCCCATATTTTGATGACTTCAAAACCACAATTTTCTGCTAATGCTTTTATTTGTTCTAAAGTACTTAGTTTTACCTTCTCAAAATAGTGAAAATCTTTTCCTTCATCTTCGAAGTAGATATCCTTAATCACATAATTTTCTTCAATTCTTTTTTTGATTTTAAAATCTAGGTCACCTTTTTTTACATCGGTTTCAGGAATTAAAGTGTTTTTTACAAATTTTTCATTCAAAAAATCTAAAATGAAAATTCCATCTTTTTTTAAGACATTTTTTACCGATTGGAAAACTTTTTTATCCTCTTCCTCATCATCAAAATAGCCAAAACTGGTAAAAAGATTAAAAACAGCATCTACTTTTTCTGCACAAATTTCAGGGTAGAGTTCGTTTCTCATATCATGAACTTTAAAGGTCAAACTGTGTGGAGTAGAAGTTTCAAACTTTTTATTATGTAGAATACTTTCTTCTGATAAATCTACGCCCAAAACTTCATAACCTAATTGATGCAGGAAAACAGAATGTCTCCCTTTGCCACAAGCCAAATCTATAATTTTTGATTCGTTAGGTAGTTGTAACTCTTTGGTAAGATGTGTAATGAAATTTTCTGCTTCTACAAAGTCTCTATCTTTGTATAAAATATGATAATATGGCGTATTAAACCAGTCTTCGAACCAACTCATATTGCAAAATTAGGTATTTTTATTGAATGAAAAGTGAATGATAGAAAAATTACTTTTGATGAAAATGCTTCGGGAAAGCATCTTCTGGTTTCATTTTAAGAATGTTGAGCTTAACCCATGATTCTAAAAATCCGTATCCATAAGAAAACATTTGGATGTATGTAGTAATAATGGCTTGTGCCGCAATTGCTAGATTCTTAGTCAAATACAAAGCGTGGAAAAAAATAACCACAGTGTAAAAGCCGTAACAAGCCAAAACAAAACCTTTGTGAAGCAGAAAATATTCTAAAATTCCTGCCACATATCCCAATAAAAATAACGTAGGAAACCAAAAAGTAGGCTTCACGTAATTAGGATGTCTTTGGTTAAGAATAGGTCTTGCACAACCAAATTGATAAACTTGTTTTGAGAATTTTCCTAAATCTGTACGGCGCTTGTGATAAACACCAATGTTATCAAAAAAAGCTGTTTGATAGCCGTTTTCCCAAATTGTCATTGATAAATCTGGATCTTCGCCAATTCTCATTTCAGAGAAACCGCCAATTTTTAAGAAAATTTCTTTGTTCACTCCCATGTTGAAGCTTCTTGGCTGAAATCTTGTCACTGCTTTTTTACTGCCTCTAATTCCGCCAGTGGTAAAAACCGAAGTCATAGAGTAGGAGATGGCTTTTTGTAAAATATTGAACCCTTTGTGTGCTTTATCTGCACCTCCAAAAGCTGCACAATCTGTATTTTCTAGATTTTTTTTGATATTTTCTATGTAATCTTTTTCTACAATCACATCAGAATCTACAAAAACCAACCAATCATTTTTGGCACGTTTTGCACCATAATTTCTAGAAAGTCCAGGTCCAGAATTTGTTTTTTTGAAATACTGAATATTTAGCATTTCCTTGAAAGTTTCTACCGTTGGTAATAAATCTACAGAAGAACCGTCATCTACAATAATCACTTCAAAATCTTTATCGGTTTGAGCAATCAAAGAGTTCAAAAGCTCGAATAATTCGTCTTTTCTGTTGAATATTGCGATGATGATAGAGATGGTTTTTTGCATGTCACAAAAATAGTAGTTTCAAAATGATTTGAATCAATTTAGACCAAGAAATTCTATAAATTTGCAGAATGAATCATCAATCATCAAGCATTAATTATCATTCTATAAATTGTAGAGGAAAACTCATTGATTTATCTACACCAAAAATCATGGGGATTCTAAATCTGACACCAGATTCTTTTTCTGACGGTGGAAAATTTAATGATGAAAAAGCTGCACTTTTGCAAGCCGAAAAAATGATCAAAGAAGGTGCTGATTTTATTGATATTGGTGCTCAATCTACTCGTCCGAATGCAGAATTTCTTTCTGCTAAAGAAGAAATTTTGAGAATTGGAAAAACAATTTCTTTAATTAAAAAAGAATTCCCAGAAACATTGATTTCTTTAGATACTTTTTATTCAGAAGTTGTGAAATTTGGTTTTGATGAAGGAATTGATGTGGTGAATGATATTTCTGGAGGTGATTTTGATGAAAATTTATTAAAAACGGTTGCGGAAACTAAACTTCCGTATATTTTAATGCACAGCAATTCTTCTTACGAAAAGATGCACGAAAAAATTCAATACGAAGATATCATCATGAGTTTGAACTTTGAATTTCCAAAAAAAATCAATGAATTGAGAAAACTAGGAATAAATGATGTGATTGTAGACCCAGGTTTTGGTTTCGGGAAAACTATTGAAAACCAATATCAAATGATTGATGAAGTAGAACATATCGGTTTCGGAGAATTTCCTTTGTTAATCGGAATTTCTAGAAAGTCTTTTATTTATAAACCTTTAGGGAAACTCCCAACAGAAATTAACGAAGAAACGCAAAGCCTTCACCGAAAAGTTTTAGAAAAAGGTGCGAAAATTTTAAGAGTTCATGACGTTGCTGAAGCTAGAAATTTAGTGGGAGAGTTGTAGAGTTGTAGAGTTGTAGAATGGGAGATTTTTTATTATTTTGAGGTGAAGTTTGTCCATTTTTCTACATTGTTAATCATATAAACTATCATTGCAATGATTTCGTTGTATTTTTCATTAAATATTCTAAATTGTTCTTCTGTAATATAGTTACAATGAAATGAATATTCCAGCCAAGTTTGTGTTTCTCTTGCTTCTCCTTCTGCATCTGTTAATTTTGAAACAAATGATTTAGGGTATCTCCTTTTTCCCCAAGATTCTGATATATTTGCAGAAACAGAACGAGAAGAGCGCCTAATTTGATCGGTTAGTGAATATTTTTCTTCAATTGGAAATTTAAAGGAAATCTTAAAAATTTCCATTGCAACATCAAAAGATTTTTGATAAACTTTTAATTCAGTATGATATTTTATAATAGCCATATTCTCATATAATTAAAACTTTCTACAATAATTCTCCTACTCTACAACTCTACCATTCTCTCATTCTCCAATTCTCACATTTAGGAATTATCTCTCTAATTTAAAATCTTTAATCAACTTCGGTCTTTCTGTTTCATTGGCTACTTTCCAAGAAGTTCTATACATCCATTCTGTCATTTTGTATAATTTTTTGAAATTGATGTTTTCAGATTCATCTTGCGGTGTGTGATACTGAAAATGGAGAACGCTGGTGAAAAATAACGCTGGGATTCCCGCTTTTGCATATGGAAGATGATCACTTCTAAAATAGAAATATTCTGGATGTTCTGGTAAATCCCAAGCTTTCAAAAATTTGAATTTCGTACTTTCATTATTCGCATCAAGAGCCAATTTTACTAATTCTTCGGAATTTTTGTGAGGAGCGTCGCTTCCTAAAAGAGCGGCTTCATTATTATCATTTCTACCAATCATATCACCGTTTAGAACCGCCACAATGCTCTCTTTCGGAACTACAGGATGTGCAGCGTGCCAACGTGAACCAAGCAAGCCTCTCTCTTCTGCACCGTGAATTACGAATAAAATACTGCGTTTAGAAGGTTGTTTTTTGTATGCTCTTGCCATTGCCAAAATTGCTACACAAGTACTGGCGTTATCATCTGCACCGTTATAAATGGTGTCATTTTTTACAGGATGACGAATTCCGTCGTGATCCTGATGTCCGCTCAAAAGAACATATTCGTTTTTTAGTTTAGGATCTGTTCCTTCAATTTTTCCGATGATGTTTACTGATGGATATTTATAGGTTTCGGTTTGGATGTTTAATGTAATTTCAGGATTGTTTTTTACCCAATTTTCGTTTTCTTGTTTTATCCAAAAAACAGGAATTCCTACATCTACTTTTTCTCTCAATCCTTCTACACCGTAGGTTCCTCTGGTCATTTGTGGCAGAACTTCTATCCAACTTTTGTCTGAAATATCATCAGTAATAAATATAATTCCTTTTGCACCTAATTGAGAAATAGTTTTGTAATATTTGGTTCTAATAAAACCAGGATATCTTCTTTCAAAAAGCGTCATTTCTTTAGAAACGTTGAGGTCTGAAGCTTTAAGTGCAACTACTTTTCCTGCAATGTTTTTAGAAGCTAAATCTTGTGGTTCTATTTTTCCTAAATACAAAATTGGAGCGGTGAAATTATTATCTGTAACATCTTGCACCAAAATATCTTTCCATATTTTTAGATTTTTGTCGCCAATTTTTACAGAACTCTGTGGCGAAACTTGATGACGATACATATCAAAAAACTGAAAAAACGTTCCGTTATCACCAGCTGGTTTCATACCAGCATCTTTCATTTTGTCGGCAAACCACATCGAAACTTTTAGTTCGTCTAAAGTTCCTGCTTCTCTTCCCCAAAATTGATCTGCTGCCATTTGATACATATCTGTTTTGAGGTCAGATTCTTTAATGGCAGAAACTAAGGGTTTTTTGTATGATTGTGCGTTGAGGATATTAAGAGTTAGGATACTTAATATTAGAAAAGATTTCTTTAAATTCATAGTGGTAAGTTTTTACGAATTTAAAGAATTAATTTTGAAAAAACATTATCTAAGAATGTGATGGTGGTAAAAGAGAAAATGTTTTTATAGATGGTGCGCTCCGTAGGAGCGCAATGTTTTTTTAATTCAAATTAGAAATTTTATCTGCATATTCTTTAGCAAAAGTCTTCCTATCTTCTTCTAATTTTTCTAAATTTTTTGGAAGAATATAAGAAAAAAGCACCTTTTCTTCTTCGTCTAAAAAAATGATTTCTTTTTCTTCGCCATCTATCATTTGTGAAAAAATTTCCCACATTGAAGTGTCTTTTAGTTTTATCAATTCAAAAAAATCTTTGGCTTTTATTTGTATAGTTTTCATTCTACAAAAATAAAAAGAACGTACTAAAAAGCACGTTCTTAAGTAAATTTTTTTTCTAAAATTTTAAGACTTTTTCTCTAAAACTTCGTCTACCATTCCGAATTCTTTTGCTTCTGTAGAAGTCATCCAGTAATCTCTGTCTGAAGCTTTTTCTACCCACTCGTAAGTTTGTCCGGAATGTGCAGAAATGATGTCATACAACTCTTTTTTAAGTTTTAGCATTTCTCTCAAATTAATTTCCATATCGCTGGCGACACCTTGTGCGCCACCGCTTGGTTGGTGAATCATTACGCGAGAATGTTTGAGAGCTGAACGTTTTCCTTTTTCACCGGCAACTAACAAAACTGCTCCCATACTTGCAGCCATTCCTGTACAAATAGTGGCAACATCTGGTTTGATGATTTGCATCGTGTCATAAATTCCTAAACCTGCATAAACGCTTCCACCAGGAGAATTAATGTAAATTTGGATGTCTTTAGAAGGGTCTGAACTTTCTAAAAATAATAATTGTGCGGTAACGATGTTGGCAACTTGGTCATCAATCCCAGTACCTAAGAAAATGATTCTATCCATCATGAGACGAGAAAAAACGTCCATCTGAGCTACGTTCATTCTGCGTTCTTCCATAATGTAAGGCGTAAGATTAGTTGGGTTGAAAGTTCCCATATATTTATCAGTTGCTAATCCGCTGTTTCCTAAATGTTTTACAGAGAAATCTCTGAAATCTTTTTTAATATCCATATGTAATATTTTATTCTTAATTATATTGAAACAGACAAAGTCTGTACCTTTTTACAAATTTAGCCAAAGTGTCACAAAATACGATATAATTTTTGGTCTATTTTATTTTTTAATTGAGTGAGATTGATGATTTTTTTGTAAGATTCTTCACTATTTTCTTCGCTGATTTGTTGTTTTAAATCATTGATAATCTTGATGATGTATTCTCTTTTGTATCTTATCACGACATCTTTTACAATTCTATCTACCAATTCTTCTTCTTTGCTGAAATAAATATTGTGTTTTTCCCAATTGCTTAATTCATAAGGGTTTACTAAAGCGTCGGCAGTTTTGGTGACAATGTTTTCGTCCATCAAAGTCATAAAAAAATTACCAGAACGAAGTTCGCTTTGTGCAATTCCTAATTTTATTTCTTCAATAATTTTTTGATTGATAGGTGAAATAATTTCGCATTGATCTTCCTCTAAATGATTGATGATTTCTTCAATTACCGAGATTTGATATGCTTCGTTTTCGGGTGTTTTTCTGTCGAGAACGTAATCTCCGTATTTCAGCATCAGTTCCACCAATTTTTCTTCTAAAACCAAAAGCGGATTTATATTTTCTAAAACTTCCGGTACTTTTTCGAGTTTTACAATTGAAGTTTCCTTTTTTTCTTTCGGTTGATTTTGCTGAACAATCTGTTTCTGAACGCCCAATTCATTAAAAAGTGATTGCTCTGAAAGTTCAAAATTGGTTGAAATTTCTTTGATGAAAATCTCTTGTTTCAAAGCATTGCTCACAAAACCGATAGATTTTACAATATCGCGTATGGCCTCAGCTTTTTTTATCGGATCATTTTGCGCTTCTTTCAGCAGGATTTCAGCTTTAAAATCTATAAAATCTTTAGCTTCGGTTTTTATGAAATTTTCTACAAAATCTCTCGGGTGTTTTCTGGCAAAAGAATCTGGATCATCACCATCAGGAAAGAGTGCAACTCTTATGTTCATACCTTCTGCAAGAAGCATATCAATACTTCTAAAACTCGCTTTAATTCCTGCAGCGTCACCGTCAAAAAGAATGGTTACGTTTTCGGTGAGACGTTTTATAAGCTTAATTTGTTCTGTTGTAAGCGCGGTTCCAGAACTGGCAACTACGTTTTCAATTCCGCTTTGATGGAGCGAAATTACGTCCATATAACCTTCTACCAAAAGACACAAGTTTTCTTTAGTAATAGCTTGTTTACTTTGGTTTAAACCATATAAAACGTTGGATTTATGGTAAATTTCGGTTTCTGGTGAATTGAGATATTTCGCAGTTTTTACGTTAGATTTCAGAATTCTTGCACCAAACCCCAAAACTCTTCCCGAAAAACTATGAATCGGGAAAATGACCCGTTCTCTGAACCTATCAACACCAGTTGGTGTGTTTTCTGGAAAAATAGAAATTCCAGATTTTTCTAAAATTTCTTTTTCGTAGCCTTTTTCTAAAGCATATTTGGTAAAAGCATCTTTTTGTTCGGGAGAATAACCGAGTTGAAATTTTTTGATGATGTCATCGTGCAGCTCACGTTCTTTGAAGTAGGAGAGTCCGATTGCTTTGCCTTCTTCGTTTTCCCAAAGAATTTCTTGGAAAAAAGTATTGGCAACTTCGTGAATTTTGTAGAGCAATTCTCTTTCGGTTTGCGCTTTTTTCTGCTCTTCAGAATATTCTACTTTGTCTTCTTCAATTTCAATTCCGTACTTTTTGGCGGCGTGACGAAGTGCTTCTGGATAAGTGAAATTTTCTATTTCCATCAAAAAAGTGATGGCGCTTCCACCTTTTCCAGAGGAGAAATCTTTCCAAATTTGCTTGCTCGGAGAAACCACAAAACTCGGCGTTTTTTCATCGTGAAAAGGGCTCAAACCTTTGAAGTTAGAGCCAGCACGTTTTAATTGAACATATTCGCCAATAATTTCTTCAACTCTAATGGTTGAAAATATTTGGTCTATGGTTTTCTGAGAAATCATTCTGTAAAATTACAAAAATTGTTTAATCTAAAATCGCTAAAAGCACTAGATATATTTCTAAACCATCATTATTTTATTTAAATTTGAATAATTAATTCAAAACTACATGAAAACCAAATTTCTAGCCTTATTAGTCCTTACTTTTTCTCAATTTGCATTTTGTATTGATGGTATTTTATTAAAAACTACAGATTATAGTTTTAGAGATAAATGGGACAATACTTTCGGTAAAACAGTGCCTAAAATTTTTGAAACAGATGTTGTTTACAGAGGACAAAATTTGTTTTTACCAGTTATTTCTATGGATTTTGCTCTGAAAGATGGTGCAGCGAAAGCGAAATACTCTATACAAATTAAAAAGCCTGACCAATCTATTTATATGTCTGAGGATAACTTAGACTTTATAGATAGAAAAATCATTAATAAAGACTATTTGCAAATGAGTACTTCTGTGGTAAGAATCAGTTTTACTGATAAAGATGTTTTAGGAAAATATGCGATACAAGTAACTATTAATGATTTGTATTCAAACAAAACAAAAGTTATTACTTCTGAAATAGAGTTAAAACCTTTGGTCCCATATCAAGATAAAGTCTTTAGTGATGACAATGATTTTTCTAGATGGTTATCAGAATATTATATTCAGCCTAAGCCTACAGAAGCCGTAGCAGCATATCTTTATTACACAAAAAGTAAGTTCTCTGAAGATGATAAAGTTTTTTTGTCTATTTTTTCTGAATTTTTAGAAATTACCAGAAATAATACTTTCATTTTGCCACAAATTTTAGAAGCATTTAAAAAAGAGGACGATAAATACAGAATTTTCTTACTTTATCTTTTGTATCCAAATTTCGAAGAAAAAGACTACATTCATTTGCTTAATGATAAAGAAAAAGGAGCACTAGAAAAAGTGAAAGAAATGAAAATTCCTGATATTTATGGTGAAGTTTATAGCGGAGAGCAGCTAGATATGCTGTGGTCTACATTTATGGGAAGTGGAGCATACAAACCTATTTTAAAACTGGTGGAGACTTTAGATTATGCAAAGTACAAAGGTGATTTAGAAAAGTATAAAACATCTAGTAAAACAGAAGAAGATAAGAAAAAAGCTATTAAAAATGCGGTTTATGATGCATTGGTATGGTCTCTAGAAAGCAATAGTAAACAACATGAATTGGTGCTGAATTATTGCAATTGGATTCTGAAATATGAAAATCTCAATCCAACGCAGAAAAGTGAATTAGAAGAAATTCTGAAAAAAGTTGGCAATAATTAACATTTGGCATTTTATGAATTTTAATTTATTGCATTATCTTTGTCAAAATATAGATGAATAGATGGATTTAATACATTATTTCCTTGAATTTTTAGGAAATCCTTTACTTGTACTCACGCAGATTATTAGAGATTACGGAGTATATATTTACTTATTTTTATTTCTTGTCATTTTTGTAGAAACTGGTGTGGTAGTAATGCCTTTGTTGCCAGGAGATTCGCTACTTTTTGCGGTGGGTTTAATTGCCGCAACTACTGGGCAAATCGATATTTATACCGTAATTCCTTTGCTAATTTTGGCAGCACTTTTAGGAGATAATGTCAATTATTTTATTGGAAGAAAGTTTGGAGATTTTATTCAATCTAAAGAAAAAATTTTATTTCTTAAAAAATCTCATATCGAAGAAACGGAAAGATATTTCGAAGAAAATGGTGGTAAAACAGTCATTTTAGCTAGATTTATTCCTATCGTTAGAACCATAGCACCCTTTGTAGCAGGAGCTGGCGAAATGAAATACAAAACTTATATTATGTATTGTATTTCTGGAGCGATACTTTGGGTAACGTCTATCACTTTATTAGGCTATTTTTTAGGCAATATAGAATGGGTGAAGGTGAATTTTGAAAAATTCGTTTTAGGAATTGTATTTATTTCAGTTTTACCTATTATCTTTAAAGCACTAAAAAGAAAGAAATAAAATATGTTAGAAAGCATATGGAATTTTATTATAGATTTTGTCTCAAAGCCTGATCAAGTATTAATTTCAATCATAGAAAAATACAACAATTGGGTTTATGTCTTTCTATTTGTGGTTATTTTTGCTGAAACTGGTCTTATTGTAGCCTCTTTTTTAATGCCTTTTTTGCCTGGTGATGCTTTGATATTCACTATTGGACTTCTAGCTCAAGAAGAATCACTAAATATTTATGTGATTATTCCACTTCTCATGTTTGCTGCTGTTTTAGGAGATAATGTCAATTACTACGTAGGAAAACGCTTCGGAGATTACATTATGAACAGTGAAAAAGATCGATTTATCAAAAAAAGTCATATAGAAAAAGCGAAGATTTTTTTCGATAAGAATGGTAAAAATTCTATTATTATTGCACGTTTTGTACCAGTTGTAAGAACAATAGTTCCTTTTCTTTGTGGTTCTACCAGAGTGAAATATCCTACATTTCTTACTTTTAGTATAATTGGTGCTTTTCTTTGGGTGGGTGTAATTGGTTTATTAGGCTATAATCTTGGTAAAATTCAGTGGGTGAAAGATAACTTAGAATATATGATTTGGGGAATTATTATTTTGGCAAATATTCCGCTAATCAAACAAATATTTTTTTCAAAGAAAAAGGAAGTTTAATAATGTAAACTTCCTTTTTTATTTCTGTAAATTACAAATCAAAATCATCATCAGTAACCGCTGTACCTTCATTCATTAAAAATGCTTTCAGGAATGGAGTAAGATTTCCGTTCATTACGCCATCTACATCAGAAGTTTCGTGACCAGAACGCACATCTTTTACCAATTTGTAAGGATGCATTACGTAATTTCTAATTTGGCTTCCCCACTCAATTTTCATTTTATTGGCTTCTATCTCGTTTCTAGCTTTCATTCTTTCTTCTAATTCTATTTCGTAAAGGCGAGATTTCAAGAGTTGCATTGCTTTTTCTTTATTTTGAAGCTGAGAACGAGATTCAGAATTTTCAATAATAATTCCTGTTGGAGCGTGACGAAGACGAACCGCAGTTTCTACTTTGTTTACGTTTTGTCCACCTGCGCCAGAACTTCTCATAGTTTCAAAAGAAATATCTGCAGGATTGATGTTGATTTCTATAGAATCATCTACCAAAGGATAAACATACACCGAAACAAAACTAGTGTGTCGTTTTGCGTTGCTATCGAAAGGTGAAATTCTAACCAATCTGTGAACGCCGTTTTCGCCTTTTAGATAACCAAAAGCGTACTCTCCGTCAATTTCAAGTGTTACGGTTTTTACACCAGCTACATCACCTTCTTGGTAGTTCAGTTCACGGATTTTGTAGCCTTGTTTTTCGCTCCACATTTGGTACATTCTCATCAGCATAGAAGCCCAATCACAAGATTCTGTTCCGCCAGCGCCTGCTGTAATTTGCAGAACTGCCGAAAGTTCATCACCTTCGTTAGAAAGCATATTTTTGAATTCTAGATTTTCTATTTTTTCTACCAATTCTGGGAATTGTTCGTCGAGTTCTTTTTCAGAATCAGCGTCTTCTTTGGCAAATTCTACCAAAACTTGCAAATCTTCGAAATGGGTGTTGATTTCTTCATAATCTTCTACCCATTTTTTTTTGGAACGAAGTTGTTTAAGGAAACTTTCAGCGGCTTTTGGGTTGTCCCAAAATTCTGGAGCTGCCGTTTTTTCGTCATCATTAGTGATTTCTAGTTTCTTCTTTTCAATTTGAAGAAATTTATACAAATCTTCGATGCGTTTTTGTGTATCTTTAAGTTGGTCTGTTGTAATCAAAACTAAAATCTTTAGATTTGCAAAAATAGTTTATTTCAACGCAAAGACGCAATATTTTAATTTTAAAATTAGAATGTGTTTAAGACGCAAAAATTGTCTTTGGCAAATTGATATTTATGAGATTGAAATTTTTAAAAATAGTTTTACTTTTTTTAGTTGTAATGTTGAACGCTCAACTAAAAGAAAATACATTCTACAAGGTTTCTAAAATTTCAGATGGCGATACTTTTTATGTGAAAATCAAAAAATTTGAAGAAATTAAAATTAGATTAATTGGCATAGATGCACCAGAATCTAGAAATGTAGGCATAAAAGTTCGAAAAGAATATTTCGGGAAAGAAGCGAAATTTTTTGTAACCAATCTTCTTAAAAACAAAAAAGTAAAGTTGACTTTTGATGTTCAAAAAACCGACCGATATGGTAGAGTTTTGGCATATGTTTATTTGGAAAATGGCGTTTTCCTCAATCAATATTTGGTAGAAAAAGGAATTGCGGTAGTTTCTACTTTCCCACCAAATGTGAAATTTGTAGAAGTTTTTATCAAAGCTGAAAAATTGGCGAGAAATAATAGATTAGGATTGTGGAAGGATTATTAGTGTTTATGATAGATTACTTCCTACTCCGAACTTCTGGCTTCCAGTAAATCAGCTACCATTTCTCCGATTTTTGGAGCTAAAGCTACGCCCATTCCGGAAAGACGAGCAGCGAGAATTTGCCTTTGCGATATTTTTTCTACAATCGGCGATTTTTCTTTTCCCATTGCCATAATTCCGCTCCAACGATGAGTGATTTTTATGTTTTTTTCTTCTGGAATAATGACGGTTTTCAAGAAATTTTCTAATTCATTTTGTAGAAATTCGGTGGTAGAAAAATCTGTAGTTTCTTCTTCTGTAAAAGCTTTGTTTCTTGCGCCTCCCAACAAAACTCTGTTTCCTAAATTTCTAAAATAACAATAACCTTCATCAAAATGAAAAGTTCCCTTTAATTTTAAATTTTCAATGGGTTCTGTTACCAAAACTTGTCCACGAGCTGGAACCAAATCTAAATTCGGAAAGAAATTTTTAGTAAAAGCATTGGTTGAATACACTAATTTTTCAGTTGAAATTTCAGCATTTTTTGTCTTTATCAAAACTTCAAATTCTTTTTCTACAACTTTCAAGATTTCAGTTCCGAATAGAAATTCTATACCTAGATTTTGTGCTTTTTTCAAAAGTATATTCAATAATTTAGCACTGTGAAGACTTCCCTCTAAAGGGTTTTCAATTAAAAATTGAGCATTTCCTAAGCCAAATTCAGCAATTTTTTGATTCTGAACAGAATAGGTTTTTTCTAAACCAGTAATGGGTTTTAGTTTTTTATTGACCTCGTCTATTTTTTGCAGTGGTTTTTCATTGTTTAAAATTTCGAAACCTCCCACTTCTTCGTAATCAATTTCTTCGGGTTTAAAATAATTTCTGATTTTTTGTAAACCATCAAAGCGAAGTTTTACTAAATTCAAAGTTTTTTCCCAACCCATTTTTTCGGAATCTGCAATAAGTTCTGTCAAACTTCCGAAGCAAGAAAAACCTGCGTTTCTGGTGGAAGCACCCGTAGGAATGGATTCTTTTTCAATAATCAGAACAGATTTTTCGGGATATTTTTCTTTGATGGAAATAGCACTCCAGAGTCCTGTAAATCCAGAACCGATAATGATTATGTCTCGATTTCTGTAAAAAGTTTCAATCTCCCAAATGCTATTTTCCATAATTTGTTAAGGGTTGGTGTTGTGTGATTAAAATTATGAAAATTTACTTATAGTTTAAAATCCGCCCAATCTGACTTGCAATCCGAAATTATCTTTAAATTCTGAAGTTTGATAATAGCCTAATCTGTAAGAAAATCCTACGTCAAACCTTCTTCCTAAAAATTTGTTCCAGATGAGACCAACTTCTTGATAATTATGGTCTAAAACTCGGAAATTAAATTGATGATTTTCTGGATTTTTGAAATTTCCTACAGCAGATTTGTACTCTAATTCTATGTTTGAATAGGTTTTGCCAATCGTTTTGAACCTGAAAGGTAAATATTGAGAGACGTGTAATCCTACAAATTTATCGGCATAGAAAGTTCCCGAAGGCATTGTTACAAATCCTAAATTAGAAGGTGTATTGATTTTTGAAGTCCATTGTTCTGACGAACCATCAGTTTGCCCAGTAATTTCAAAATTTTTCCAAATAGGAGAGTTTCCAGAAGAGATTCCACCGAAAAATTTAAAATTGGTAACCCCTAATTTGCTTCTGAATTGATGAATTGCCAAAACATCTAATCTATGATAATTGAGTTCGCCATCAAATATTTTGCTTCCCATTTCATAATTCAAATAAAATTGTGGAAATTTCTTTTCATAAGTCAATTTTCCACCTGGAGTCATCATATTCTTATCGTTTGGAGAATATTTCAAAGATAGAGTAGTGCTCACATTTTTGAACTGATTTCCTAAATTTTGGTATTGGTAATCAAAAAGTGCTCTTTGATTTTCGTGGTTTAAAGCAATTTTTGCTGTCAAACTATTAGAAACATCATATAAAAAAGAAGCTCCAAATTTTTTACTTTGATAAAAATTAACATTGTGTAAATCAATGGCTAAGTCTTTCAATTTCATTGGGTTGTCCCAAAGTGTGGTGTTGATTCTACCAGCTGCAAATACGTCATCAGAATAATCTATTCTGAAAATAGAAGTTCTTTTGTCTGAAAGTTTCACATCTAAACCAGCACCATATTTCCAAGCGTGGTCTCTAAAACCATACCCAAAATAAGCGTCAGGTGAAAAAGTTTTGCTAAATTTTTCGTTGAATTTTGCACCAATTCCTAATCTTACGCCTTGATATTTATCGTAATTAAAAATTTTAGTAAGGTCGAAATCAACCATTTTATAGCGGAAATTTCCTTTCAATAAATTGGTAAAAAGGCTTACTTTTTTGTCAAAATCATATTTTTTGACTAAGCTGTCAATTTTTACATAAGTTCCTTTTTCTCTGGTGGTTAAACTATCTGTTCTGTATTTTTGTAGCTGACTACCGTCCGAATTTTTTACTTCTAGTGCATAGCCTTTAAAATCGGCTGATTTTTGTTCTTTGTTAATTTCAAAATCGAAATATTGATTTTTAACAAAAAGGTAATTTCCGAAGGATTTTTTGTTCATTTTGGGCTTTTGACCTGCTTTTACGCTATCTTTTGATACTCCTGTGGTAAATGTTTGGTCGCCCATTCTTATTTTTAGATTTTCATAATCTAGAAACCATTTGTTGTTGATGGGTTTCCACACCGAAATACCATTTCCTTCGCTTGCTTTTTTGCTGCTGCTTTCAATTTTTTTGAGAGCAAAATTTTCGGCATCTACATAGATTTTACCATTGAATTTTCTAGGATTTTGCTTGCCTTTGTTGTTAACTTCTTTGAATTTAATGACAAAAGTTTTTCTGTTTTCTAGTGTAATGGTATCAGAAAGATAATAGTTGTAAATCTTTCTATTCTCAGGTCTTATTTGCCTCGGAATTCTGTTAAGATTTGAAATGTTTAATGCCAATGCTTCATAAATTGGATTGGGAAAACCGGACATTCTGTTGTCTATAATATTGGTTTTTTCTCCAAATTTCTGAGAATATTTATATTCCGAAACTTTTTCCCAAAGAAAATATTGGTTGTTTTGAACGGTACCAATCAAGTCATTTTCTGCAAGAGAATCTTTTTTCTTTTTTTCGGTTTGTTTTTTCAGATTTCTATTTTCTATTTTTTTGATAGAATCATTTCTTTTAGCAATAAAATCCTGATATGCAGTAATAGAATCTTTATCAAAATCAATAGAAATTTTACTGTAAGATTTAAAATCGTAAGATTCTAGCGCTTTCGGACTGTTTTCTTTGTATCTTTTCAACAGTTCGTCTAACATTTTTAGCGCTTTCGGGTCGCTTTTGTCACTCAAAACAATTCTTTCAATGTTTCCTGTTTTTTCAGAAGATGGTTTTAGAGAAATTTGCATTTCTTTTTTTACTTCTATCTCTTTTTCTTCAAAATTATTGGCTAGAACATCTACTTTTTTGCACTTCGTTTTAAAAGTCAAATTTCCATTGCTATCTGTTTTCCCAAGAAGATTATCATCACAATAGACAGAAGCGTTGTAAATAGGTTTTTGGTTTTTAGAATTAATCACTTTCAATTGAGTCTGACTGAAAGAAATGGCGAAAATCAATAAAAATAAAGAGGATAAAGTTTGTTTCATTTGGTCTTTTTTAATAAGACAAAACTATTGATAAGAATGTTACAAAAAATACAAGAAAAATGTAATTTTTTGTTAAAAAAAATCCCTATCAAATTCAATGAAAGGGACTATATATTTTGATTTCTAATTTTTAATATATTGAAATTCCAAACTGACTCTTTTCAAAATTTTGTGACCAGAACTATCTTCAATTACTAAATTTGCAGAATTAAAATTTGAGTACAAAATATTTAAGTCTTTTTTGTAAAATGTAAGATTGTCTCCCCATTCTGTATATACTGATATGTTGTTTTCAAAATTTTTAAAAATAGCATTATAAATAGGTGATTCACATTCAGGAGTTTCATAACTTATCATGTATCCTGTTCCCATTTCCATAGAATAATTTGCTATATTAATATTAATTGAAGGATATTTCATTGTTCCATCATTACTAATAATAAGTTTTGGAGCACATGAAAAATAATTTGTAACATCTGTTTCAAAAATTCCATCGGCATTATAATCTACAGGTTCACTTACAGTAATTCTTAATAATTTATAATTTCCAGAAATCTGATTAATTGTTGTTTGATCAGAATCACTTCTACAATTAATTAGTATAAATAGTAATAGAAAAGAAAAAATTCTTATAGTTTTCATTTATTTATAAATTTTAAATCTCCAATGCTTTCTCCAAAGCATTTTCAATTCCTGCCAAATTTTTACCACCTGCAGTTGCAAAACCAGGGTTTCCACCACCGCCACCTTGTATTTCTTTGGCGAGTTCTTTTACGATGTTTCCAGCGTGATAAGTGTTTTCTAAATCTGCAGAAACACCAACCGTAATCATTGGTTTTTCGCCCGCATCAGAAATAATGATGGTTACAGAATTTGGGATTTCTTTTTTTAGTTGGAACACTAAATCTTTCACCGAACCTGCATCAAGGGAAGTGCGTTTTACCAATAATTGTTTATCGCCTTTTTGTACGAAAGCATTTTTCCAATCATTGATTTCGCCTTTTGCTTTTTCTTTTTTCAGAGCTTCAACTTCGGATTTTAAAGCAGCATTTTCTTCTAATAATTTCTCAATAGATTTTACTAAATCTTTAGATTTTAATAAAGAAGAAACTTCTTTTAATTGATTTTCTAAATTTTTAAAATATTCTGTTGCTTTATCACCAGAAATCGCTTCTATTCTTCTAATTCCAGCTGCGGTAGAACTTTCTGCCATCAACTTGAAATGTCCAATTTCACCGGTAGATTTTACGTGAGTTCCGCCACATAATTCTTTAGAACTACCAAACTGAATCATTCTTACTTTGTCACCATATTTCTCCCCGAAAAGCATCATTGCGCCTTTTTCTGTAGCTTCTGCAATGGGTAAATCTCGGTATTCTTGCAATGGCAAATTCTCCTTGATTTTAGCATTCACTTTTTCTTCTACTAAAGCCAATTCTTCTTCGTTCATTTTAGAGAAATGCGAGAAATCAAAGCGCAAATAGTCTGGACCAACATAAGAACCTTTTTGCTCAACGTGAGTTCCCAAAACATCTCTTAATGCTTCGTGTAACAAGTGTGTAACAGAGTGATTGGCTTGTGAATTTTTTCTGTCAGAATTGTTCACTTTTGCAGTGAAATTCCCTGAAATATTTTGCGGTAAATCTTTAATTAAAGAAATCACTAAACCGTTTTCTTTTTTAGTTTCTAAAACTTCAAAAGTTCCTTCGTTATTTTCAAGTGTTCCTTTATCACCAACTTGACCGCCACCTTCTGGATAAAATGGCGTTTCATTTAAAACAATTTGATAAAATTCTCCGTCTTTATTTTCTACTTTTCTGTAACGCGTGATTTTAACTTCGTTTTCGGTTTTATCATAACCCACGAAATTTTCTGGTAATTCTGCCACAACTTCCCAATCGTAAACTTTCTGTGCAGACGATTTTTTGGAACGTTGTTTTTGCTTTTCCATTTCTTCGTCAAAGCCTTTTTCATCAACGGTTAACTGCTTTTCTTCAGCAATAATTCTAGATAAATCGGCGGGGAAACCATAAGTGTCGTACAATTCAAAAACTTCAGCTCCAGGAAGCACTTTTTCGTTTTTAGAAATGGTATCTTTTATAATATGGTCGAGACGAACTAAACCGTGTTCAATGGTTTTCAAAAAAGAATTTTCTTCTTCTTTGATGACTTCGGTTACCAATTTTTCTTGCTTCACAATTTCTGGGAAAAATACGCCCATTTGATTTTTCAAAACAGCAACCAACTCAAAAAGGAAAGGTTCTTTCATATCTAAAAATCGATAAGAATATGAAATGGCTCTTCTTAAAATTCTTCTGATAACATAACCAGCACCACCGTTTGAAGGCAATTGTCCGTCTGCAATCGCAAAAGAAACAGCGCGAATGTGATCAACTACAACTCTAATGGCAATATCTTTTTCGTCTTCTAAAATTGCTGTATATGTTGCGCCAGAAAGTTCTTCTACTTTTGCAATTAAAGGCGTAAAAACATCGGTATCGTAATTAGAAGATTTTTGTTGAAGCGCCATACAAAGACGTTCAAAACCCATTCCTGTATCAATATGCTTTGCAGGAAGATTTTCTAGCGAACCATCAGCTTTTCTGTTATATTGCATGAAAACCAAGTTCCAAATTTCTACCACTTGAGGATGGTCGTTATTCACCAAATCTAATCCAGAAACTTTTGCTTTTTCTTCGGGAGTTCTTAAATCAACGTGAATTTCAGAACACGGTCCGCAAGGTCCAGATTCGCCCATTTCCCAGAAATTATCTTTCTTGTTTCCGTTGATGATTCTGTCTTCAGAAACGTGAGTTTTCCAAAAATCGTAGGCTTCTGTATCTCTTGCTAAATTTTCCTTTTCGTCTCCTTCAAAAATGGTTACGTACAGATTTTCCTTTGGAATTTTGTATACATCCGTCAATAATTCCCAAGCCCAATCTATGGCTTCTTTTTTAAAATAATTGCCAAAACTCCAGTTTCCGAGCATTTCGAACATTGTGTGGTGGTATGTATCACGGCCTACATCGTCTAAATCATTGTGTTTTCCGGAAACTCTCAAACATTTTTGAGTATCGGCAATTCTGTGAGATTTCGGCTCTTTATACCCAAGAAAATAATCCTTAAATTGTGTCATTCCAGAGTTGGAGAACATCAGAGTTGGGTCATCTTTCAAAACGATGGGAGCAGAAGGAACGATGAGGTGTTCTTTGCTTTTAAAAAAATCTAAAAACTGTTGGCGTATTTCTTGTGAAGTCATATTTTGGTTGTCGGTTGCCCGTTGTTAGTTGATGGATTTGTAAGATTGCAAATTTAAGGATTTTGGATATGATGTGAAAATAAAAAACGTTCAAACTCAGTTGAACGTTTTTCTAAATTTTTATTTCTCCAAAAGCAAACTGCACCATTCTTCGCGCTGTTGTTTGTTTTTGAGTTTCAAACCTTGTTCTGTGCAAACTTCTAAAATATCTTCTACATCAAAGAAACATAAACCAGAAAGTAATAATTCGCTGCCTTGGTTCATATCTTTTACGTAAGTTGGGATGTCCGAAATTAGGATATTTCTATTGATATTTGCTAAAATAATGTCAAATTTTTCTTTGCCTAAATTTTCGGCAGTTCCTAATTCTATGCGAAGTTCTACATTGTTTCTTTCGGCGTTTTCTTTAGAATTTTCTACCGACCATTCGTCGATATCAATCGCGAGAACATCTTTTGCGCCTTTCATTTTGGCATAAATCGCTAGAACAGAAGTTCCGCAACCCATATCCAAAACTTTTTTGTCTTTGAAATCCATTTCCAGCATTTGCTGAATCATTAAATGTGTGGTAGGATGATGTCCAGTTCCGAAAGACATTTTCGGTTGAATAATGATTTCTTCCATTGCAGGATTGGCTTCGTGGAATTCTGCACGAATCAAAACTTTGTCTTCAACATTAATCGGGGAGAAGTTTTTTTCCCATTCTTCGTTCCAATTAATGTTGGGCATTTCTTGGAAGGTGTAAGAAATTTTCACGTTTTCGTTATTGAAAATTTCTAGATTTTTGAAATTTTCTTCATTCACTAAATCTGTTGGAATATAAGCTAAAATGCCTTCTAATTCTTCGGTGAAACTATCAAAACCTATTTCGATGAGTTCTGCCATTAAGATTTCGTTCCAAGGTTCTAGTGGTTGTATTTTGAAGTTGAATTCTGTATAGTTTTGCATTTGATGATTATTTCGAGTTACTAGATTTGCAAATTTACGGAATTTGTTTTACGAAATGGTGGAAAGTTTTTGTAACACAAAGTTCTCGGAGATTTTCACAAAGTTCACAAGGTTTTTTAAGATTTTTGAGAGGCTTTGCTTTTGGGAGTTTTCTGTTTTCAAAATGAATGATTCTTTTTGTAACACAAAGTTCTCAGAGATTTTCACAAATTCACAAAGAGTTTTAAGATTTTTGAGAGGCTTCGCTTTTGGAAGTTTTTTGGCGCGAGCGAAGCGAGTGTCGATTGTTTTCAAAGTTTGGAACGTTCACAAAATTCCTCTTCTTTGAAGGGGTGGATTCAAAAATTTATAATTTTTGAAGACGGGGTAGTTTAGAAAAGTGAAAAGAAAAACTGCCCGTGAATTTTAGCCACGATTGAGCGGCGTGTTTGAATATTTTTATAAATTTTTGTTGGATTAAGCAAAGGAAAATTTATAAAAATATGAGTAGCGAAAGCGTGTCTGAAAGTAAAAGTAATCCCAAAACGTGTGCTTCTAAAACTACACCGTCAAAAATTTATAAAATTTTTGCCATCCCTTCTAAAAGAAGGGGAATAAAAAAAGAGCTGAAATTTTATTTTCAACTCTTTCTTAATTTTTAATTTTTATTTCTTAATTATTAAAACCTTCAATAATTTTAGAAAAATCTTCTAGTTTAAGAGCAGCACCGCCAATTAAACCACCGTCTATATCTGGTTGAGAGAAAATTTCTTTCGCATTGTCTGGTTTTACAGAACCGCCATAAAGAATAGAAATTTCGTTGGCCACTTCTTGTCCGTATTTTGCGGCGATAAGACTTCTGATGTGCGCGTGAATTTCTTGCGCTTGTTCTGGAGTAGCAGTTTCGCCAGTTCCGATTGCCCAAACTGGCTCGTAAGCGATCACCACTTTTTTAATTTCTTCGGCAGAAAGCGTGAAAAGTGCAACTTCGGTTTGGTTTTTTACTACTTCTAAATGTTGTCCAGATTTTCTTTGTTCTAAAGTTTCGCCGTTGCAATAGATTGGAGTTAAACCTTTGTCTAAAGCCAATTTTACTTTTCTATTGCAGTGAGAATCGGTTTCGCCGTGATATTGTCTTCTTTCGCTGTGTCCGATGATAGAACCGTCTGCTTCGATAGATTGCAACATATCTGCAGAAATTTCACCTGTGTAAGCGCCACTTTCGTATTCGCTCATATCTTGTGAAAAAACGCCGATTTCATTGTTTTCAAAAATATCTCTTGCCATCATTAAATATAATGAAGGAGGAGCAATCCACACTTCGCAATTGGTGGTATTTGCTTTTTTATATTCTAGTAATTGAGCCATCAATTGTTGAGCGTCAATTACGTTTTTGTTCATTTTCCAGTTTCCTGCTACGATGTTTTTTCTCATTTCTATAAAGTGTTGAGGTTAAATTTAATATTTGCAAATTTCTGAAATTTTCAAGATTTACAGAAATATTATGGTATGAATTGCATCAGTTTTGTAATTTTTTCTCGTTGATTTAGCTAATTGCTAGTAGCCAATTACATTTTCCAAATAGACTTCATAATAGAGTAGAAGTCGTGTTCTTCTTCTGAAACTACATTATTTGCTTTGATGAGTTTTTTTGCAAATTTCTTGAATTCTTCTCTTTCTTTTTCGATGGAATCATCATAGAAACATTGTGCTTGAAACTCGAAATGTGGTTTCCATTCTTCTGGCTTTAGAGAAGCAATTTGGTCAATTTCGTTGTCAAAATTAATGGGTAATGGAAATTCTTCTTCCAAATATTCTCTAATTACTCTTTCTTCGTCTGAATGAAATTTATAATCTACAGCAGAAAGTATCATTAGTAAATGAAATCCTGCGATGGATTTGTTGGTTTTTCTCATGTTATTTATTATTTTTTTTCATGCAAAGTCGCAAATTTTTTCGCAATGAGCGCAATGTTTTTATTAAATTTTTAATGCTTTAAAAAATCTTTCACACTTTTCTTTTCTTTAATTATCCCGTTTTCTAAAACCAAAACAAATGGATTGCTTCTTGCAATGGTTTTTATGGCGGTTCCGTCCATTGTTAAATGTGTAAAGCCTAATAAATCATTTTTTTCTGTTGATATTTCGTAAACTGTAAAAGAGTTAAGCTTTTTTTGAATGTCTTCTTCTAATTCTTCTGAAGAATGTGCAGCTTGCAATACTTCATTTGGTTTATAGCTAAAAACCAAATACACTTTCGGCAGATGCAAAATTTGATCTGTAACATCATTTCCTTTGGCATCTTCTAGTTTAAAATGGTCAATTGCAGATTTATAACCTTGTTTTACCAAAACAGAAACTTCTTTACCCGACTGAATTTGCCAAGGTGTTCCTTCTTCCCAATATTGTTTTTGGTTCACGTAATCGTCTTGTCCAACTACTTTTTCTTCGCCTGTTTTAGAATTTTTTAAAGTATAAGAGGTTTTGTATTCTGAAGGATTGGCTGCAATTTTTTGTTTTTCTACATTCATATCAACGCCAATTTTATAATCTCTGAAATCAATCAAAGGTTCGTGAGCAATTCCGTGATAGATAATGTAAGCAGAAGCCAAAATTCCTAACCAAAGAAAAGGCATTTTCAGACAACCTTTTTCGTTGGTTAAAGTTTCAGATTTTTTATTCAAAAACCATAAAATAAGCAAACCAAAAAGCAATACCATATCTTTCCAAAAGCTTTGCCAAGGTGTGAATTTTATTGCATCACCGAAACAACCACAATCCGTAACTTTATTAAAATACGCCGAATAAAACGTAAGAAATGCAAAGAAAACACACAATGCAATCAACGAAAGTAGTGTAGTTTTCAGTTTTACTTTCATTAAAAGCATTAATCCTAAAACTAGTTCTAATGCTACCACAAAAACAGCGATTTCTAAAGTGTATTTTTCTAAAAATGGTAAATTAAAAACATCTGGCGAAAAATATTCTTCGAGTTTAAAGGAAAAACCTTTCACATCAACTGCTTTTACGAAGCCAGAAATAATGAAGATGATGGCAATGATGTAGCGTAAGATTCTTTTCATTTTTTTAAGTTTGGAAGTTGGAAGATTATTTTCCGTGAGTAATTCTTTTAATTTCACCAGTTCTGTCATCAATAATAATTTGGAAAACTCCTCCTTTAAAACCTTCTTGTAAAGTTCCTTCAATTAGCCAAAAATTATTAATTCTATAGGTTTTATAAGGTTTTTGTCTTAAAATATTTTCTTTTCCATAAATTTGAAAAAGTGTGGCTTCAGCAATTTTTATTATCGTTTGTTTTTCTAATAGGTGTTGTGAAGTTTTTTTAACAATAACATTATGAGCAGTTTTGTTATTCAAACTTTCTTCAACAAACTTTCTTGCCTCTTCTAAATCTGAATTTTTTGATTGAGCAAAAGAAGCTGAAAAAAATAAAATTAATAATATTTGTATAATTTTTTTCATTAAGTAAATTCCTACGGAATGACAAACTAGGTGGTTACTATTTAATTTTCAAATTAGTGCTTTTTTTAATTTTTTTCTTCCGAAAACTTTATCAAACAAAATGCTGCATAATTCAACATATCATAATAATTAGCGTCAATTCCTTCTGAAGCTACCGTTTTCCCTTGATTATCCTCAATTTGTTTGGTGCGCAAAACTTTTTGATAAATTAAATCTGTGATAGATGAAATTCTCATTTCACGCCAAGCTTCACCGTAATCGTGGTTTTTACGAAGCATTAAATCTTTGGCTTTTTGAGCGTAATCGTCATATAATTTCAGAATTTCGGTTTTGTCTTCGTCTAAATTTTCAGAAAAACCTTTCTCTAATTGTATTAAACCAATGATAGAGTAGTTTACAATCGCTATGAATTCATCTTCTTCGTGTTCATCTACCATTTTTACATCAGTCATCTGTAAAGTACGGATTCTATTGACTTTAATGTAAATTTGATCGGTAATAGAACTTGGTCTTAAAACACGCCAAGCTGCACCATAATCTTGTAATTTTTTAGAAAACAAATCACGACATTGATGGATAACTTCGCTAAATTGTAAAGCTGTATTTTGCATTGAATTTTTTAGAATTGAGTTGTAAAGATATTAAATAATTAAAAAAAATATTATTCTATTTACCTTTAAATAAATAAAAAATTAAAAGTGAAATGAATATTATTAAAATTAAGATAAGTGAAATTTTAAATATTTGCATAAACTTACTATCATCCTTACTAGGAAGTATATTGAATAAATTTAAAAGCATATCAATAAAATCAAACATTTCTTTTGTCTCTTTTGTGGTTAAAAAATTATTTTTCTAATTTATGAACTTTCTTCGTGCCTTCATACATTTCATATTGCAAGAAACGGCATTCTAATTTTCCGTTGAAGAGTTTTATTTTTCTGGAAGGTCTTAAACCTACATTTTTCACGCCTTCTAAATCAGAAGAAATCATCCAAGCCAAAGTATTGGGATATTTTTGTTTGAAAGTATCCCCGATTTTTTTGTAAAAATCCGGGTCATTAATCGTAATTCTCTCATCATAAGGCGGATTGAAAACCATCAACAACGGAAACATATCTTTTTCAGATTCAAAGAAATTTTGTTTTTTTACTTCTATTACATCTTCCATTTCAGCGGCTTCTATGTTGATTTTGGCAGCATTTAGCATTCTTGCATCGATGTCGTAACCTACAATTTTCCCTGAAAATTCTTTCACTCTATTGATTCTAAATTCTTTGATTTTGGTAAATAATTCCGCATCATAATTTTTCCAATTTTGGAACGCAAATTTCTTTCTAAAAATCTGTGCTGGTAAATCCATCGCCAACATTGCAGCTTCAATCAAAAGCGTTCCACTTCCGCACATTGGATCAAGGAAATTGCCTTTTCCGTCCCAACCTGCCAATTGCAACATCCCTGAAGCGAGAACTTCATTAATCGGCGCTTCTCCTTGTTCTTTTCGGTAACCACGCTTAAATAAAGGATCTCCCGAAGAATCCATAGAAATCGTTACCAATTCTCTATCAATATGAAGATGGAATTTGATGTCAGGATTTTTCGGGTCAACATCTGGTCTGCGTCTTTCTTTCATCACAAAATAATCACAAATGGCGTCTTTCATTTTCAAAGCTACAAATTGTGAATGTTTGAATGTTTCAGAATAAACCGTTGAATCTATTGCAAAAGTTTGATTGACGTTCATCACGGTTTCCCAAGGAAAATCGAAAATTTTGTCGTACAATTTATTCTCATTCCAAGCTTTAAAAGTAGCAATTGGAACTAAAATTTTCACAGCGGTTCTTGCAGAATAATTGATTTTGTAGAGAAAACCAAGGTCGCCTTCACAGTTTACGGCGCGGTTTTTAATTTCTACTTTTCTACCTCCAAGTTTTTTGATTTCTTCGGCCAGAATTTCTTCTAAACCGAAAAATGTTTTTATCTGAATTTGTAAATTTTCTGTATCCATAGGTTTTTCTGAAGGCATTTTTGCCTCATTTGAAATGAAAGTGTAAAAATACGGAAACTAAAAGAAATAAAAGTGAAGAATTATAATTATTGATTTTTAGAGTTCTTTTCCTCAATCCATTTACTTAAATATTTAGTGCTTTGCAAAGTATGATGTTGAAGAATTTGTCCTAGAAAATTAGCATTTCGGTGTTCGTTCAAATGTTCTAAAATCCAATTTATTTTTTCATTAAAATCACTTTCAAAAAGTTCTTTTTTAAATAAATTTTTAGCAATTAGATAGCCGTTTTCTTGTGATTTTTGCCAAATGTTTTCGTCTTGATAGAGTAGTATTGCTTTTTCTACAAATTCCGTTTCGTTATCAGTGATCGAACCATTCCAATCGAAATTTCCGTACATAGCTTCTGCTCCGATTGTAGAAGTTACGTTCGGCAAACCAAATTGCATACTTTCTAGCAATTTCCCTTTAATCCCAGCTCCGAAAGGAATTGGTGCAAGTAGAACTTTAGCTTGATTGAAAGTAGTTTTTACATTTTCTGCTCTTCCTTTGATGATGAAACCTTCTTTTTGTTTGTGCAATTGGAAGACTTTTTCCGTAGCATAAGCTCCATAAATATGAATTTCGGCTTCTGGAAGTTGTTTTTTGATGTTTTTCCAAATTTTCTTGAGTTGAAGAACGGTTTGCCAGTTCGGTTCGTGCAAGAAATTTCCGATGCTTACAAAGTTTCTTCTTTCAGAAAATTGAGTTTCAGATTTCTTAATTTCAGCAAAAAGTGGAAGGTAAAAGAGGATTTTCTCATCAATTCTGAATTGATTTTTGAGCATATTCATCTCAAATTCAGATATAATGAGCGATAAATCACATCTTAAAATAGAAGCTATTTCTCTTTTGAAAACTTCATTGATTAAATCTAAGTGTTCTATGTTTTTATTTTGTTTAAAGGCTTTTTCTCTAGCACTTCTTAAAAAATGTAAATCTTCGGTATCAAGAATTTTTACCGCATCAGGAACTTGTTCTGAAACTCTCCAACCAAATTGTTCTTCTGTGGTGAATCTATCAAAAATGACAATTTCAGGATTGATTTTTTTAATGAGTTCGTCAAAACTATTATCATTGAGTACAATGTTTTGAAATTGAATGTTTTTTGAGTTTAAATCAAAACTATTTTCTGAAATAGAAGCGGTAGAAAGAAAGGTGATTTGATAATTCTGAGCCAGAAATAAGTCCATCAACTGAAGCATTCTAGAACCAGCCGCTGTAGAATGAGGTTCGGGAAAAACCTTACCAATAATTACCAAATTTTTCATTTTTCAAAAATATTGAAAACATTCTTGATACAAAACAAAAAAGAGAAACCATTTCTGATTTCTCTTTCGTGAGCGCGACAGGATTCGAACCTGTGACCGTCTGCTTAGAAGGCAGATGCTCTATCCAGCTGAGCTACGCACCCTTGTTTTTTTAGTGATTTTCTCACCTGTGACCGTTCCAATTTGAGTCGGAATGCTCTATCCAGCTGAGCTACGCACCTTAAATTTTTAAACTAAAAAATTCCCGAAGGAATTTGTTTTTTGTCGGGGTGGCAGGATTCGAACCTGCGACCTCCTGGTCCCAAACCAGGCGCGATGACCGGACTACGCTACACCCCGAAATTCTCAGTTGCGGAGGGTAAGGGATTCGAACCCTTGCGACACTTTCGCGTCGACAGTTTAGCAAACTGCTCCGTTAACCACTCCGGCAACCCTCCTTGCAAATTCTTTAAGAACTTCTATTCCGTAATTGCGAGTGCAAATATAGGACAGTTTTCGTTAATAACCAAAAAAAAATGATAAAAAATTTTTGTATTTTTGACTTTATAAACATTAATAAATAAAGGAAAATGCGTAATTCATTATATCTCATAGGTTTAGCTTTTTTAATAATTTCTTGTGGTTCACAAAAAGAAGTTGCGAAAACTGTTGTTTTGCCTAAATCAGTGTCTTCAAAACCAGAAGGTACTCCCAAACCACAGATTAGAAAGGATATTCAGGGCGGAGAATATTACACTGTAAATATTGCTGACCCTACAAAAAATGATAACACCATAAGTTATGGTTCTATAGTAAGTGCAAATCCTAAAGGATATGCCATTGCTAAGGTTTATTTTCCTGCAATTGCCCAGAATTTTAGACAAAAATATGTCATTTTACACTACACAGCTATAGATCATGATAAATCTGTAAAAGTACTCACTACACAATCTGTAAGTGCTCATTATTTGGTAAATGATTTAGATAATTCTGAAATTTATCAATTGGTAGATGAGAATAAGAGAGCTTATCATGCAGGAATTAGTGAATGGAGAAAAGATACTGGTCTTAATGATATCTCTATCGGGATAGAAATTGTAAATAATGGTTTCACTGAACAAGCAGGAAAAAAAGTCTTTGTTCCGTATCCAAATTATCAAGTGAAAAAAGTAGCAGAGTTGGTAAAAGATTTGGTTGCTCGATATCAAATTCCGCCAACCAATGTTTTAGGCCATTCTGATGTTGCCCCAACTAGAAAACAAGACCCAGGTCCACTATTTCCTTGGAAAAAATTGTATGATGAATATGGGATTGGAATGTGGTATGATGAAGCTACAAAGCAAACTTTCCTTAGCCAGATTGTTCCAGAAGAGTTTACAGCAAAGTTTAATGATGCTGCTTTTGTAATGGGAGTTCAGATTGAATTAAAGAAATTTGGTTACAGTTCTTTGCCAGAATCAGGCGTTTGGGATAAAGCAACACAAACTACAATTGAGGCTTTGCAGTACCATTTCCGACCAGAAAATTATGACGGAAAATTGGATATGGAAACTTGGGCTATTTTACAAGCACTGAATCAAAAATATTCAACAAAATAGATATTAATTATCAAAAGAAATTGACTTCGGCAAGCTATTTTCAGTAAGTTTGTCGAAGTTTTTTTAATTTACAATATGATGCAGACGATGATTGAAAATCAATACACAACACAAAATTTAACAGATAAAAGCGGATACTCTTACCTGCAAGTTCAGAATGATGAAAATGGTGTAAGAATTTATACTTTAAAAAACGGATTAAAGGTTTATTTGGCTCAAAATAATGATGCTCCTAGAATTCAAACCTATATTCCTGTGAAGACTGGAAGTAATAATGATCCAGCTGATAATACAGGATTAGCGCATTATTTAGAACACATGATGTTCAAAGGAACTTCTAAATTAGGAACATTAGATTGGGGAAAAGAAAAAGAGTTGCTCGGCCAAATTTCTGATTTGTATGAACAGCACAAAGCCGAACAAAATCCCGATAAAAAGAACGAGATTTACAAAAAAATAGATGAAATTTCTCAAGAAGCTTCCAAATATGCTATTGCCAATGAATATGACAAAGCTATTTCTTCGCTGGGTGCATCGGGAACAAATGCGCACACTTGGCTAGACGAAACGGTTTACAAGAATAATATTCCGAATAACGAATTAGAAAAATGGCTTAAAATCGAAAAAGAACGTTTTTCTGATTTGGTTTTGAGATTGTTTCATACTGAATTAGAATCGGTTTATGAGGAATTTAATAGAGCTCAAGATAATGATGGCAGATTGGTACATTATGCTTTGATGGAAGAACTTTTCCCAAAACATCCTAATGGTCAACAAACCACTCTCGGGAAATCTGAGCATTTGAAAAATCCTTCTATGAAGGCAATTCACCAATATTTTAATGATTTTTATGTGCCTAATAATATGGCAATGGTTTTGGTGGGTGATTTAGATTTTGAAGCAACGATTCTTTTAATCGACCAATATTTCGGGAAATTTGAATACAAAGAACTCCCGAAAAAGAATAAAATAATAGAAGAACCTTTAACCAAAGTAGTAGAAAAAACGGTGAAAAGTCCTTCTGCACCACGATTGCACATGGCGTGGAGAACAGATTCTTACGGAACACAAGAAGAAAGATTGGCGGAAGTGGTGGCGCAAATTCTTTCTAATTCTGGGGAAGCTGGTTTGCTGGATTTAAACATTAATCAAAACCAAAAAGCATTGCGTGCGGTAGCTTATCAATCTGGTTTTAAGCAATACGGAATGTTTACTATGGTGATAATTCCAAAGGAAAATCAAACGTTAGATGAAGCTAAAAATTTGCTTTTAGAACAAATAGATTTGGTGAAAAAAGGAGAGTTTCCAGATTGGTTAATTCCTGCCATTATCAATGAAATGAAACTTCAAAAACTGAAAAATTTAGAAACAGCAGATGGTTTGGCAACGGTTCTTTATGGTGCATTTATCAGTGAAAGAACTTGGGAAGAAGAATTGAATGAAATCTCAGAATGCGAAAAAATAACGAAAGACGAGGTAGTAAATTTTGCACAAAATTTCTTTAAAGACAATTATGTTGCCATCAAAAAAGAAAGAGGAGCCAATGAAGATCTCATCAGAGTAGAAAATCCTGGGATTACACCGATTAAAATCAACAGAGAGGTTCAATCTGAGTTTTTGACTGAAATTCTTAACGAAAAGTCATCGGAGATTAAACCTCAATTCATTGATTATCAAAATGAAATAGAAGTAGCCGATGTGAAAGATAAAAAAGTGAGTTTTGTAAAAAATAAGTACAACAACATTGCACAAGTTCACTTGATTTACAAAATGGGAACAGACCACGACAAAGAACTTTCCTTAGCAATAGATGTTTTGCAGTTTTTGGGAACAGAAGAATTGCTTCCACATCAATTAAAAGAGGAATTTTATAAAATTGGTATCAGCTATAATTTTTATACTTCGGCAGATATTTTCAGAATTTCACTCAGTGGTTTAGAAGAAAATATAGTAAAAGGTTTAGGTTTAATGAAACATTGGCTTACTTCCGTGAGACCAGATTCTGAAGTCTATGAAGGAACGGTGGACTTGATTTTAGAAAGCAGAGAAGTAGCCAAAAAAGACAAAAATAAAATAATGTCTGCACTCACTCAATATGCCAAATTTGGTGAAAATTCTAGATTAAGAGACGTAATTTCAGAGGCAAGGCTTAAGGAAATTCAAGTAGAAGAATTGACGGATAAAATTAAAAATTTAGTCAATTTTCCTTACGAAATTTTCTTTTATGGTAAAGATTTTAATGGGTTTAAAGCGATTGCAGATGATTATATAGAAGTTTCAATATTAGATATTCCCGAAGCGAGAATTTTCCCAGAGCTTGAAACTCAAGGAAAGGTATTTTTTATCGATTATGATATGGTACAAGTAGAAATGAGCAAAATTGGTAGAGCTAACGAAATTAATACGTCTAATTTTGGAAAAATTAATGTTTTTAATGAATATTTCGGACGAGGATTGTCTTCTGTGGTTTTTCAGGAGCTGAGAGAAAGCAAGAGTTTGGCGTATTCAGCGTATGTAAATTATGCCAACGCTAATGCGATAGGAAAACGTAATTATGTAGCTGCTTACATCGGAACTCAGGCAAATAAATTACATTTGGCGGTAGATGCTATGGATGATTTGATGAAAGATTTGCCTAGAATTTCTGCGCAGTTCGAAAATGCTAAAAATTCTGCTTTGAAACAAATTGCTTCTACCAGAATTACTAGAACTAATATTTTCTTCAATTATTTGAATTTGAATAAACTAGATATTTATCACGACATTAGAAAAGATATCTACCACGAAATAGAATGTCTAACGATAGATGATTTGGCAGCGTTTTATCATCAAGAAATAAAACCTGTTCAGTATAATGTAGCACTAATTGGTAAAAAGGAAAATCTTGATATGAAAGCTATTGAGAATCTCGGCGAGTTTCAAGAAGTGACTTTGGAAGAAATTTTTGGGTATTAATTGATAATGAGTAAAGAAATATGAAAAATTTAATTTTAGGATTATTTTTGATGGTGTCTATCAAAAATTTTTCGCAAGAAAACCAAGAAGGGCAAAAATTCAGATTGTCGCCTGAACAAAAACAAAAATCCATCGAAATTCATAAAAAATTTGATGCAGATTTGCTAAAACTTAAAACCAAGCAAGAAAATCAACTCGCCAAAACTAAAAGCGAAAGAAAAATTAATAGGTTAAAAAAAATTCATAAAAAACAAATAGATAGTTTGCACGAAGCTCACGAAAAAGAAACCGAACAAATCTATACACCAGAACAATTGGAACGTATAAAAAATATGAAAAAGAAAAGACTAGAAAAAAGAAAATCTAGTTAGAAAGCTATTGAGCATCTCTGCGAGTTTCAAGGATTGACTTTAGAAGAGATTTTTGGGTATTGATTTTCAAGACAAAAAAAGAGGCGGTCCAAAACTTTTTAGACAGCCTCCTACATATAGATTTTAAAATTTATTTCACAATTTTCATTTCATCTAAGAGCCATTTTGCGCCTGCAAATTTATCAATAATGAAGAGAATGTATTTCGTTTGAACCATTATATTTCTACTGAATCTAGGGTCGTAATTAATGTCGCTCATCGTTCCTTCCCATTGTCTGTCGAAATTTAATCCTACCAGATTTCCGTTCGCGTCTAGAGCAGGGCTTCCAGAATTTCCACCAGTGGTGTGATTGGTCGCCGTAAATGCTAATGGAATTTTGCCAGCCGCATTTTTATAAGTTCCGTAATCTTTAGAATTGTACAATTCTATTAATTTCTGTGGAACATCAAATTCATAATCTCCAGGCACATATTTTTCCATTACACCATCTAAAGTAGTTTCATAGTGGTAAGAAATAGCATCTGCAGGATTAGAACCTTTTACTTTACCATACGTTACTCTAAGCGTAGAATTGGCATCTGGGAAGAATTTTCTGTCTTTATCTGCTGCCATCATCTGAGCTAGATATTTCTTTTGAAGCGCATCTATTTTATCTTGCAAGGTCATAAATTCACCATCAGCTTTAGATAAATACGTTTCTTTCATTTGGGTTAAAGTCTGAAAAATAGGGTCAGCTTTTACCGTTTTTACCAACTCTGGAAGGTTAGAAAACACTTTGTTGATGTCAGAATACATGGTAGCTCCATTCACCGAATTTCTACCAGAAATCACAGAATTTCTGCTCCAATTTTCTAGAATTTGAAGATTTTGGTTGATATCTTTGAATTGTTCAAAACCTTTTGGTAAAAATTCTGGTTGCGTTTTATTGGCGTAAAGTGCTAATAATTTGGCAGTAACTTTAGCATCTAATTCTCCGTCATAATCTTTGTAAAAAGCAGACAATCTGTTTTTGAAATTATTGACAGATTTTTCGTCAGTTTTTCCTGCTTCATAAGCTTGGATAAAACTATAGAATTGATTGGCTAATGTAAGCGTTTCGGCATTTCTAAGAATTTCTGTATAATAAGCGTTGTTGAGTGCATAAGGCGCTTGTTGATTATAAAATGTATTAAATTCTGAAAGCGAATTTTTAATTTCAGGATTTTTTGAAATTAAAGAATTTTCGTATTGTTGTTTTTTGGCAACAGCATTAGATTTTTTAAGACCTTTGGTTTCGCCAATCCATTTTTTCCAATAATTGGCTACAGATGCGTATTTGGAAGCATATTTAATTCTGGTAGCATCATCTGCACGCATTTTTTCGTCAAGAGTTTTTAGGGCGATGTCTCTTACTTCTATTCTTGCAGGATTGGTGTCGGTAATAATTTTTTCGATGGCAATGCTTGGCAAATATTCATTGGTTCTGCCTGGAAATCCGAAAACGAAAGTGAAATCATTTTCTTTAATATCTTTTACAGAAATTGGCAAATAATGTTTTGGTGTAAAAGGAACGTTATCTGGTGAATAATCTGCTGGCTTGTTGTTTTTATTGGCATACACTCTAAAGATTGAAAAATCACCAGTATGTCTTGGCCAAACCCAATTGTCTGTATCCGAACCAAATTTACCAATGCTTTGTGGTGGTGCACCTACCAATCTGATGTCTTTGAAAGTCTCTACTGTAAACGCATAATACTTATTACCGGCAAACATAGGTCTCACCAAAATACTTTGGTATTCTTCTAATTTTTGAGATTTTCTGTATTGGTCAATATTTTCTTCAATTTTTTTATTGAGTTCTTTGTCGGTAAGTCCAGTTGTATTTCCTAGAATTTCTTTGGTAATATCTTTAATATCTGTTACGAAATCTACCACCATACCTGGATTGGTGAGTTCGCCTTTATTGTCTTTAGCCCAAAAACCATTAGAAAGCAAGTCGTTTTCTACCGTAGAATGACTTTGAATGGCACTATAACCGCAATGGTGATTGGTCAATAAAAGACCTTTCGGAGAGATAATTTCGCCAGTGCAACCTCTGTTAAATTGTACCACAGCATCTTTTATGCTTGGTTTTTGAGTACTCCAAATATCAGTGGCATTTATTTTCATTCCTAGAGATTTCATCTCTTTTTCATTGATTTCAGTAGGAATCCACATTCCGCCGTATTGTTGAGAAAAAAACGCAACAGCTTGGAATAATGATGCTATAATAATTGTTTTCTTTAGCATTGTATTGAATTATTTGTTTAAAAAATTAGGAATGCTAAAATTAGGGAAATTTATTTCAATGAGCAATTATTAAAGGTCAGAGTCAAGAATTTAATGAGCACTGGCTGCGGTTTCTACCGTTTTTATGTTGATTAACTCTAATTGAATGTGTCTGTCGTGAGCTTTAACCACAAAATCCGAGATAATTTCTAAAACATCGTGGTCTATAAAATGAATGTTAGTTCCATCTATAATTAATGAAGAATAGGGAGGTACTTTGTCTAGTGTATTTTTAATTTCTACTTTGTTTAGGAAAGTCACGTTGCTGTGTAATTTCAGAATATATTGGTCAATGCCTTGATAATGAGTTTTTTCTAAGTCATAACTTTCTTTGAAATTCTCTTTAATGATGTAGTAAATAGAAATTAATAGACCGATGCTTACCCCAATTAATAAATCTGTTGCCAAAATAATAACGATGGTAATAATGAAAGGAACAAATTGTTTCCAGCCGAGGTTGAATAAGCTTTTGTAGATTTTAATTTTTGTCAGTCCAAAACCAGTGAGGATAAGAATAGCAGATAGCGAAGCATAAGGAATTAGATTAATCAAAAACGGAATTAGAAGTACCGATAGCAATAAAAATACACCGTGTACAAATGATGAAACCTTGGTTTTAGCGCCAGCTTGTATATTGGCAGAACCTCTAACAACAACAGCAGTTAAAGGAATAGCACCCAATAATCCACAGAAAAAATTACCTACTCCTTGCGCCATTAACTCTCTATTTACTGGTGTAATTCTGTTGTGTTTATCCAGTTTGTCCATTGCTTCAATACTGAGTAAGGTTTCTAGAGTAGCTAGAGTTCCGATTAATAAACCATTTTTCCAAATTTCAATATTGCTTAGAATTTTAGTGAAATCAGGGAATTTAAGTTCTGCAAAAATATTAGAAGGGATATTGACCAATTGATTGGATTTCAGTGCGTAAGAAGAACCGAAATAAGTCAAAAGATAATTAATAGCAATCCCGAAAATCACCACCACTAATGAAGCAGGAAGAATGTTGTACTTCTTATTTTTGGGTTGTTTTAGGAAAATAAGAATCGCCAAAGAGATAAAAGAAATAAAGACCGCACCTCTGGTAATATTTGCATTGAATTCTTTTAAGTTTCCTAAGAAATTCGTTGAGGTGAAAATCTGTATGAAACCACTGCTCCAAAAGTCTGGTTGATTATAACCTAACGCTAGCGGAATTTGTTTTGAAATTAGAATAATACCAATGGCAGCCATCATTCCTTTAATCACCGAACTGGGGAAATAACTTGCGAAAACGCCTAATTTAAGTACCCCAAGTAATATTTGGAAAACTCCGGCAATCATTACTGCTAAAAGAAAAGTTTCAAAATTACCAAGGCTTATAATCGCTGCCGAAACCAGTGTAGTAAGACCAGCAGCAGGACCAGAAACCGCCAATTGAGAACCGCTAATTACAGAAACTACAACTCCACCAATGATTCCTGATAAAATCCCAGAATAGAGTGGTGCACCAGAAGCCAAAGCAACACCTAAACAAAGAGGAAGTGCCACCAAAAAAACCGTAAGACCTGCTGCTAAATCGTGTTTTTTGAACATTAACCAATAATACTTGAATGTTCGGTCTAGGTGCAACTCCATTTTTTCTAATTTTTTACAAATTTAGGGAATAATTGAGCGGTGAATAGGAGTTTTTGCTAAAAATTATAATGATTTACCTCATCCAACCTTCGATGATGTAGTTTTTGGGAATTATTGAACCACAAGAAACGTAAGTTTATAAGAATCTTTTCCGAATTTTTCTTCTTGATAGTTTTCTATTTTAGTGATTTTTAACCTACAAGTAATATTTTTGTTTGAAGAAAATACAGTTAGCAGATCTTTTTTAACTTTATAATTGTATTTAATTTTTGCAATCGAAATACTAGGTGGTTCATTACATTCATCTCCATAATTGATTGTAAGAAAATTCTTTGGATAAAAGATGAATAATTTACTTTTACAAAATGGAAGATTCGATGTAGTATAAAAAGATATGGTATCATTTTCTTTAAAAGGCTCGATATTGTCCGTCCATAATTTATTATCAATACCATATTCTGTTATTTTGGCATTTGCTCTTTTTTCAGTTTCTGTAATTATTTTCTTTAATTGTTTATTCAAAGAGCTTTGTCCAAAACCAAAATTGAACATTAAAATTAAAACCAAAAATATTCTATTTCTCATTATCAATTCTCCATTTTCATCTTTCAATCAAATCCAAAAACTGTTGTTCGTCTAAAATCTCAATGGTTCCGATGTCTTGTGCTTTTTTCAGTTTGCTACCTGCTTTTTCGCCTACAACCAGATAGTTCAGGTTTTTAGAAACAGCCGAAATGTTTTTTCCGCCGTGTTTTTCTACCATTTCTTCTGCTTGTTCACGAGTGAAAAGTGAAAGTTTTCCTGTGAAAAGGAAGGTTTTTCCTTCCAGAGCATTGCTTAAAACTTCATTGGTATTTTCTCCTTTTTCTAATTGAACGCCGTAAGATTTTAAACGCTCTATCATTTCCAAGTTTTCAGAATTTTTGAAAAATTCTGTAATGGAAATCGCGATTTTTTCGCCAATGTCTTCTACTTGACAAAGTTCTTCTACCGATGCGTTTCTTAGTTCCTCAATGGTATTGAAATTCTTTACCAATTTTTTGGCAACGGTTTCGCCAACGTGTTTTATGCCAATTCCGTAGAGCACTTTTTCAAACGGAATTTGTTTAGAATTTTCTACACCATCAATAATATTTTGCGCTGATTTTTCAGCCATTCTCTCCAAAGGAAGGAGTTGTTCTTTGGTTAAAGTGTAGAAATCTGCACAATTTTCTATTAATTTTTCTCGGTAGAGTTGTTCGATGGTTTCGCTTCCTAAATTTTCAATATTTAGAGCTTTTCTAGAGACATAATGTATCATTTTTCCTACCACTTGCGGTGGACAATGCGTTTCGTTCGGACAAAAATGAATGGCTTGATCTTCTAGTTTTACGAGTTCTGTTCCGCATTCTGGACAGTTTTTGATGTATTCTATCGGTTGTTGAAGTAGTGTTCTTTTCTCTAAATTGACCCCTACAATTTTCGGAATTATTTCTCCGCCTTTTTCTACATACACAAAATCGCCATCGTGTAAATCTAGTTTTTTGATGATGTCTTCGTTGTGCAAACTTGCTCTTTTTACTGTAGTTCCCGCCAAAAGTACAGGTTTTAGATTTGCTACTGGAGTGATGGCACCCGTTCTTCCCACTTGGTAAGAAACGCTTAATAATTCGGTTTCTACTTTTTCGGCTTTGAATTTATAAGCCATTGCCCAACGTGGAGATTTCGCAGTGTAACCCAATTGTCTCTGTTGTTTCAAAGAATTGACTTTCAATACGATTCCGTCAATTTCGAAAGGGAGGTTATGGCGCTCTTTATCCCAATAATTGATAAAGTTTTTAACCTCGTCTAGAGATTTGCAAAGCTTAGCTTGGTCTTCCGAAACTTTAAAGCCCCATTTTTTAGCATTGGCGAGTAAATCCCAGTGTGTTTCTGCTGGGAAATCATCGGAGATGTATTGATACAAAACCGCAGAGAGGCCGCGTTTTCTTACTTCTGCAGAATCTTGCATTTTTAAGCTTCCAGAAGCAGTATTTCTTGGGTTCATAAAAAGGTCTAAGCCTTCTTCTTCTCTGGATTTATTGATTTTATCAAAGTTTTTCTTTGTGAGATAGATTTCACCACGGATAAAGAATCTATCAGGGAAGTTGCCTTTTAATTTTAGGGGAACATCCGAAATAGTTCGAACATTGTTGGTAATTTCATCTCCTTGGAAGCCATCGCCTCTGGTTACGGCCTCTTTTAGTTCTCCATTTTCGTAGAGGATAGAAATAGAAGCGCCGTCGTATTTTAGTTCTGCTACAAACTCTACTTGTTCGTCTTCTATGGTTTTTAGAATGCGGTTTTCCCAATCTTCTAAATCATTAAAATCATAAGAGTTGTCTAGAGAGTACATTCTAAATTGGTGCTGTACTGTAGGGAAATTTTTGGTAACACCACCACCAACACGCCAACTAGGGGAGTTGGCATCGTGGAATTCTGGATGTGCTAATTCTAAGTCTTGCAATTCTTTTAATTTCACATCGAATTCAAAATCTGAGATGGTAGGTTCGTCTAAGATGTAATAATTATAGTTATGTTGATGAAGCTCTTCGCGGAGTGCTTCTATTTTTTGTTGGATAGTTGAGGGCATTTTGTTCTGATGATTTAGAGCAAAAATAAGGAAATTTGTTGATTTTTATTAGGGTTTTCTAGGATTGAAGGAGATTGAATTTTTGAGCGTCTTATCATGATGGTTATGTGTGGATTGACATTGGGAAATAGGTGAGTAAAGTTGGGTTTTCTTTTTTCATACATGATTCATACATCAGCTATACTTCAGCCATACATGAGCTATGTGTTTGCCATGCATTTTTCATACACTATCCATACACCATCCATACACTATCTATGCTTTATCTATAGACTTTCTATACCTTTGGTAAGCTGTAGGATTTTCATAAATTTTTTAGTTTTGGAGTATAAAAAAAGGCGGTCTCATAGGAGGCCGCCTTTCCATTTTATAGAAAATACTCGTGTATTAGTTCGCTAACTTAACGTTTACTGCGTTTAATCCTTTTTTTCCTTGGGTAACTTCATAAGTTACTTTGTCATTTTCACGGATGGTTCTTGTAGCCAAACCTGAGGTATGAACAAAAATGTCTTCTCCACCGTTAGATGGAGTAATAAATCCGAAACCTTTGGTTTCGTTGAAGAATTTTACGGTGCCTTCTTGCATAGTAATGTGAATATAAATTGTTATTATTTTACTAATTGAATGTTGATGGCTGAAAAGCCTTTAGCGGATTTTTCTTTTTCAAAAGAAACTTTGTTTCCTTTTTTCAAAGGAACAGGACAGTTGTTTTGGTGGAAAAAAACGTTTTCTTTAGAGCGGTCTTCGGTAATGAATCCATAGCCTTTTTCGCTAAAGAAAGTGATGATACCCGTTTTGGTAGTTTCTTCAGCTTCAATAGGAGCGGCTCCTAATTGGATGTCTTCTAGAGAGATTTCGTCTCTTTTTTCAGGAGGTGTATTGGTAATTCTCCCGAATTCATCTACATAGGAAAACATTTCTTCTAAATTTTTTCCTTTGTTGTTGTTTTCTTTACGCTCTTCTCTTCTGAGCGCTTTTTCTTTTTGTTTTTGAAGTTTTTTCTTAAAATTTTCTTTTTTTGAAAAAGAATCTGCCATAAATAATGCTCTTTTTGTTTTAAAATTAAAGGTATAACCAAATGGTATTGGTGTAGTTTTTCATAAGGAGAATTGTTTCAATCTGCATTTAAACGAGGTTTCAGCTTATGTAATGTCTTACTCTGAATATCGATAAAGAGGTTTTATTTGTTCTTGCCCTCCGTTATGTTTATCAATAATGATTGAAACTAAAAAAGAGGTTGCTCTGAGCAAAAACTGAAAAAGAAATAAAGAATATTCTAAACAGTAACAGCATGGCAAGATACTTACCTAAGTATTAATAATTGACAAAGGTAAGTTAAATAATTGAGATGACCTAATTGGGGGAGGGTGATGAGTGGATGAGTGGTAGAGTGGAAGAGGTGAAGTTGTAAAGTTGTGAAGTTGTAAAGTTGTAAAGTTGTGAAGTTGTGAAGTTGTGAAGTTGTAAAGTTGTAAAGTTGTAAAGTTGTTAAGAGGTGAAGTTGTGAAGATTTTATTGTCCTAGGTCCTAAAGGAAGTAAAATCTTCCATTTTTTTCTTGAGTTATTTTTGAAATTTTTGAAATTTCTACAGGTAGGTTTATTAGATTTTTTTAACGCAAAGATTCATTTTTGTGGATGGATATTTTAAGGAAGCAAAGGCATAAATGCTTGTGGAGGTTATTTCTAATCATAGTGTTCTTAGTGAAACCTTAGTGCTCTTTGTGTTTAAATAAATTTTTAACGCAAAGATTCATTTTTGTGGATGGATATTTTAAGGGAGCAAAGGCATAAATGCTTCGCGAAGGGTGTGGAGGTTAGGAGGTGAAGTTGAGGAGTGGTAGAGTGGTAGAGTGGTAGAGTGGTAGAGTGGAAGAGGTTAGGAGGTGAAGAGGTGAAGTTGTGAAGTTGAGGAGGTGAAAAAAAAGTTGAGGGTGGAGTTGTTTAATTTAGTAATTTTAAGGATTGAAAAATATAAAACCAATAATAACCTAAAAAAGTCTTCTTTTATGAAGGCACTACCGCTATGAACAGAAATTTTATTCTCTTTTTATTCCTTGTTTTTAATTTGAGTTTTGGGCAGAATACGCCTGTTTTGATACCCGGAACCTCTTACTCTATGGTTCCACCAGAGGGTTTTGTGGTGTCTGCTAATTTTTCGGGGTTCCAGAATAATGAAACAGGTTCTTCTATTATTGTGGCTGATTTTCCGGCTTCCTATGAAGAATTGGTAAAGGGTTTTACGAAGGAAGCTTTGAAAACAAAAGGAATGGAATTGATTTCTAAAGAAACTGTGTCTTACCAACAAAAAGAGGCCATGCTCTACAAGGTAAGTCAGATAGCTAATGGGATAACCTATCTCAAGCAGATATTATTGTTTGGAGACCTTAAGAATACGGTTATGGTCAATGGCATCTATCCCGAGTTGTTTAGTGCTCAAGAAAAAGCAATGCGCACGAGTTTGTTTTCCATAAAAATGAACGAAAAACAAATTGCCAACCCTCTAGAAGCTGCCCCTTACGCCATAGATGTCAGTGGTACAAGTTATGTTTTTGTGAAATCAATGGCTGGTTCTTTGCTGTATAGTGAAGATGGTCAACTGCCTAGTAAAAAAGGAATGCTTATCATAAGTAATTCTCTCGGCAACAAAGTCTATACTGATGAAAAGCAACAAGCTATAGAAAGATTAAAAAAACTACCCAATGCCAGTAAAGCCATCATTCAAAAAGTTGAAAAGGTCAATATTTCGGATATGCAAGGGTACGAAATTGTGGCTCAAGGAGATAAGGGGCAATTGCTCTACGAGGTGATGCTTTTTAATTCTGAACGTGAATATTACCTGATTGTAGGAGAAGCCAACGAAAATAAAGTCAAAAACCTAGAAGTATTTCAGAAAGTAGCCAGAACTTTTCGGGTAAAATAAATGTAGGTTAGGAGGTTAAGAGGTGAAGTTGAGGAGTGGTAGAGTGAAGAGTGGTAGAGTTAAGAGTGGAAGAGGTGAAGTTGTGAAGTTGTAAAGTTGTGAAGTTGTGAAGTTGTGAAGAGGTTAGAGAGTTAGTGTTATCTATAGTCTCATCTCTATCAATCATCAGTCATCAATTGTCAATTATTAGTCATTTATATCGATAATCAAAAACCAATAAAATCATCAGTTATGAAAAATGTAAAAACATTATTCTTTTTTCTTTTCTTTTTACCATTTGTTATTTTTGGACAAGAAACGGTTTACACGACATTGACCACCAATGCTGGAGAAGTGAAAATTCCTGGGGAATGGAAACAGCACAATACCATGGATGATTCTGGGCAAACTTATCTAAGCAATCAAGAGCACGTCATTATTGCTATTGCCAGAAATCCACAAAAAGCCTACCCATTTTATAAAAGTACTTATTCTGATTTTGAAAATGTAAAGGCCTTTTACCAATGGGATCCAGACTACCGAAGAGAAAACCATTATAAAACCCAGCATTTAAAAGACAATACAGAATTGCAGTATGTCATTTGGAAATACCATGATGGGAAACTGGATAATATTTTTTTATTTGGGGTTTCTAAGAAAGATTTCTTGAACTTAATGGTTTATACCGATAAGTGGAGTGAAGAGGAACAAATTAAGTTTCTGGAAAATTTATTTAAGCTGAATAAGTAGGTAGTTGGCGTTTGAACGGAGAACTGGTAGAGTGGGTTGGTGAAGGGGTTAGGAGGTGAAGTTGTAAAGATGTAAAGATGTAAAGATGTGAAGATGTGAAGATGTGAAGTTGAGGAGTGGTAGAGTGAAGAATGGTAGAGTGGAAGAGTGTAAGAGTGTAAGAGTGGAAGATTGAAGAGGTATATGCTTCGCAAAGGGTGGTTGGTATTTTTTATTTCATGGTATTTTCTTTTGGTGTTCTTTCAGTTTTGTTTTGGTTTTCTTCGGAAAAAGAGACGTTTTTCCGAAGGACTCCCGAAGAAGTCTCGAAGGAGACTCGAAGGATTGTAGGAGAGGGGTGGTCAAATCTGGACATTACTGGACATTAGTGGACAAATAAGGACAATAGTGGACAAAACTGGACATTAGCGGACAAAGGTGGACATTTTTATTTTCTGTTTTGTTTCCATTGGCCTTTTGATTATATTTGATGGAAATACATGAAAGTAAATTCTACCATGAAAAAATACATCATACTTACCCCAGAGGGACAAACCCTAGCGCCTAATGCAGAAGTGGAGGTAGAGAATTTGCAAGTGCTGGGCGTGGTAGAGGGCGTAAGAGACGAGAATGAAGCCATTATCAAACTGTTGCAAGAAAATAGTTGGATTATCGATGCGGAATATAATGTGGCAGAATTTATTGTCTATGAATTACTTTAGTCTGATGAATTTTCCTTCGATATGGGCTTGTTCTAGCAGGTCTGCATTTTCTTTGCCATAGGCTATCAAAATACTGGGAGCACCGGGAGTACCTTTTTGTTCGCCATCTGTGTTATAGAATTTTATTCTGCCTTTTACAAATAATACCGCGTGGGCATCGTTCCAGATGTGATTAAAGAAGCATTTGGTTTCTGTTCTAGCGAAGATTAGGGCAATGCCGTTGCCATGTATTTTCAGTTTTTCCATCCATTTTTCCATTCCTTTGCCATAGGGCGGATTCATGTAAACTCTGCCGAACCATTGTTTTTGCAGTCCATCATCATTGATATTGAAGTTGGTTTTAGCATGTACGAAAGGCGGATTGACGGGAGTGCAAGGATCTAAATCAAAATCGCCTAATTTTTTGACTAAATCAGGGGGTGTCAACCATTCTATGGTGGTGTTTATTGATTTTTCGAAGCTTACATTCATTGATTTTTTTTGGCAAATATGTGATCAATTTTTCAATTATGCAAGTGTAAATAGATCTAAATCAATAAGTTGCGTGAAATAAGTATCATTTTTATTGGATTGGAATTTTGTAAGTTTTTCTATGGCAGGAGGTTAGGGGATAAAATAAAAAATAAAAAAAGTCTTATTGTATAATTTATTAAAATAAAGTTATAAAAAAAATATAATAAAAATCGGGGAACCCGTATTTTCATGTGAAGTATTTTTTTTAAATTTATAAATTATTAAAAACTGATAATTATGAATAGACTATGACTAGAATTCTAGTTCTTACTAATGAAAATAAAAATCCCACGGAAGTACGCAGGATTAAGTTTTTCTACGGCTTAAAAGCCTTGTTAGAAAAAGTATCTCAGAATTTATTAAAACAAATTTATAAAAATATTTAATATGAGCAATAAAAAATTTGGAATTGATTTAGGAACAAATTCATATGGTTGGGCAATTAGAAATTTTGATTTGGAAGAAAATCAGATAGAAAAAGCTGGAGTAATCAGATTTGGTAGTGGTGTAGGAATTGATAAATCTGGAAGTGTTTTTACTTTTGCTTCAGTAAGAACAAAGGGAAGAGGAGTAAGAAATAGATATAAATCTGAAAAAAATAGAAAATTTGAGTTATTAAAATATCTTATTAAGTATAAATACGTGCCATTAACAGAAAATGAATTAAAATCTTGGAAAAATTATGTACATCCTAATTTAAGAACTAACGAAATTATTTCACGTAAATTTCCAAAAGAAAATATTAAATTTCTAAATTGGTTACAAAATGATTTTTCTTATTTAGATTTTGATGAGAAATTAAATATATACGAGATCAGAGCAAAATTAGTAAATGAAAAAATTGAAGATGAAATTTTAAGAAAGCATCTTCTTGGGAGAGTTTTATATCATATTGCTAATCATAGAGGATTCAAAAGTAGTAAAAAAGTAAAAGAAAATATAGAAGATGATAATGCGGAAGATGATATTTCTTTAAATAGAAAAAATCCTATTGGTGCAGAAAGAAAAAAAGCTAGTAAAATTGAAGAAATAGCTTTAAAATATAATGTAAAAACCATAGGGGAAGCTTTTGCTAAAGAAATTTCTTTCGGAAATAGAGTAAGACAAGAGTTACAACAATATGCAATCAGAATAAAACAAGAGGAGGAGGTAAAACTTATTTTTGAAAAGCAAGGTTATGTATTGGAAAGTGAGGAATTTAAAAATCTATTCAAATCTGTTTTTTTTCAAAAAAAACTTAAGTCACAAAAAGGAAATGTTGGAAACTGTACATTAGAGAAAAACAAAACAAGATGTTATTTAAGTCATTATGATTTTGAGGAATTTTCTGTTAGAGAGTTTTTAAATAATGTTCGAATTAATAGAAAGCCTTTGACTAAAAATATAAAAGATATTTTGTGGAATGATTTTTTCTTAAAAAGAGTAAAAAGTAATTTTAAGTTTTCTGAAATTAAAGAGTTTCTCTATGTAAATTTTTATTGTAAAGAAACTGATTATTTTAATTATAGAGATAAACAAACTATTGGAGGATGTCCTATATCAAGTTACTTTTTTAAGATCTTTGGTGAGAATTGGCGTGATTTAAGAATTGAGACTAATCTTCAAAAAGCAAATGCAAAAAGAAAAGATAAAAGAATCATTTACAATATTGAAGATGTATGGCATTTACTTTTAGATGAAGAGGATGACGAAAATCTAAAAACAATTTTTCTGAATAAATATAATTTTTCTGAAAAACAGATAATTGATTTATTAAAATGTAGCAGAAAGTTTGAACAGGGTTTTGCTTCTTTATCTCTTAATGCAATTAGAAAAATTCTAGTTTTCTTAAGAGAAGATTTTGACAATGTGAGTGCAAAACTTTTAGCAAATGTACCAATAGTTATAGGAAAAGAGCAATATGAATCAAATAGAAAAAAAATAATAGAGTTTTTAATAAATATACAAGATGAAGTGAACTTTGAGAAGTTAACATCTAATATCGTTAATGAACTTATTTATGAATGGAAAAATGAAGAACAAAAGAGAGGTTATAGAGACGTAGAATATAAACTTTCAAATAATGTTGAAGGAAAAGATATTTTGAACAAACTACAAATACGTTTTGGAAAAGATACCTGGACTGATTATTCTGAAGAAATAAAAAAGAAATACTATAATACATGTTTTAATAAATTTCAATTTTTTTTCAAAACAAGTAAGCGTGAGTTTATAAAATTACCAACTTTAAAAGATACGTTTAAGGGGTATTTGAAAAATAATTTTTTGAGTCATTTTTCAGAAGATACAATTAACAAAAAATTAGAAAGAATATACCATCCATCAGAGACAATTATATATCAAAAACCTGAAAACTCTGATGTTATTCTTCAATTAGGAAGTCCAAAACATCCTGCATTGAAGCAGCCAAAGGCACTTAAATCTTTACATATTTTAAAAAATCATCTCAATCAACTTTTGAAAGAAGAGATTATTGATAGTGATACAGAAATTATTATTGAGATTGCAAGAGAATTAAATGATATTAATAGAGCGTGGGCAATTGAACAATATCAGAAGAAGCAAGAACAAGAAAGGGAAGAAATAAAAGTATTATTAGAAGAATATTTTCTTTCAAATGGATTAAATGTAAATCCTCAAAGTGAGGATGATAATGATAAAATGAGATTGGCAATTGAGCAAATCGAAATGGAAGAAAAAGATTATGATTATTCTATAAAAGAAAACTCAAAAACGAAAGAAAAAAAGTGGGATTATTTCATAAAACAAGAGAAATCAAAAATAGAAAAGTATGTTGATAAAATAAAACTATGGAAAGAACAAAATTTCAGGTGTATTTATACAAACAAAAGTATTTCTTTTAAAGATTTGTTTAATGATAGAATTGTTGATTTTGAGCATACAATTCCCTATGAAATTTCACAAGATAATTCTTTACGAAATAAAACCCTTTGTTATTCACATTACAATACTAATATAAAAAAAGCAAAAATTCCAACAGAACTGATTGATGATTATGAAACTATAAGAAATAATATAGAACATTGGGTTCAAAAAGTTAAATTTATTGAAGATAGAATAGAATTTTGGAAGTTAGAATCTAAAAAAGCTGTAGGAGATAAAGAGAGAAAAGATTCAGCAATTAGAGAAAGACATTTATGGAGTTTAGAATTGAATTATTGGAAAGGAAAAGTAGAAGGGTTTTTAGTAAAAGAAATAACAGAAAAGTGGTTGAATTCTCAATTAGTTGATACTCAAATAATGACAAAATATGCCTATCATTTTTTGAAAACAATATTTAATAAAGTAAGAGTTGTAAAAGGAAATGATACAAAAGAATTTAGAAAAATATTACAAGTACAACCAAAAGAAGAGCTAGAAAAAAACAGAACACACCACTCCCATCATGCAATAGATGCTGCTGTTTTAACACTAATACCCCCAAGTCCAGAAAAAGAAAGAATAAAAGTTATAGCAGAAGAATTTCGTAAAAAATACAAAAAACAATATCATGATTATGTGCCTTATCGAAATTATAGTTCGGAACATGTTTTAAAAATTAAAGACGAAATAATAATTAATTATAAAGAAAAAGATAAGATTTTTTCATCTTTTGTGAAAAATTTAAAAAAGAATGGGAAAAGAATTCCTTTAGAAATATATAACAAACAAACTAATAAAAAAGAGATTGTTTATCAAAAAAATGAAAAAGGTGAAATTGAATTTAGAAAATATGAGGATGGCAACTTTATAATTAAGAAAGATCAATTTGGCAATCCGATAAAAGATCAGTTTGGCGGAAAAATTCCTATTCCTGAATATAAAAAAATGAAAGGGGATGGTTTTAGAGGTTCTATTTTTCAAGACTCTTTTTATAGTGAATTAAGTTATTTTGAAAGAGATGAGAATGGTAATTTTAAATTTGATAAGGAAGGTAATCATATTTTGAAAAAAAATGTGATAGCAAAACGAATTCCTATAGATGATGCCAAGAAAAAAATAGATGCAATAATTGATTTTCAAGTAAAAGAAAATGTAAAAAAAGAAATAGAACGTATAAAAGAAGAAGAAAATTTATTGAAAGATAATAAACTTGAATTAGTTGATAAAAAAATATACCAATTAAACAGAAAAGGAGAAAGGGTAAAAGATCAGTTTGGGAAATTTATTACTTATAGACATGTGAGATGTGCAATTCCAAATACTAAAGTAGTTCCAATAAAAAATCATTTATATGGAGATAATAGACATTATCTTGCGCAACATGAAGAGGTGAGTTTAGCAGCAATCTATGAAATTAAAACAAAAAATAAAATAAAGAGAGAATTAAAGACACTAAATCCTATACACATTGCAGAATTGAAAAATAATCTGAACATACTTGACAAAAAAGATTTTTTTGAATATTTAATTGATGAAAAAACAGGTGAAATTATTTATCCAAAATATGTTTTCTCTAAAAAAACTAAGGTACTATTCTATGGTAATGAAACTATAGAAGATTTGAAAAGAATTTATAATGAAGGAAATATTGAAGATATTCAAAAAAGATTTTTTATGATTTCAGGTATTGAAGAAAATAAAGCAGGAAAAAAAATTATTTTCCAGAATTGTTTTATGGCAGGAGATGCTTTAAAAAGTCTACCAAAAAATTTATCAGAATTAAATCTAAATGAGAATGTAGAAACTTATAAACTTTCACAAGGGAATTGGAATTTTATTATGGAGGGTTATGATTTTAAAATTAATGCATTAGGTGAAATAGAATTCAAATAAAACGCAATATGTTATTTCGCTCCATTTACATCGGCAATCCCGCTTATCTTAAACTCAAAGACGAGCAAATGAAAATTCTTTGTCCGGAAACCAAAACCGAAAAGGGCAGTGTTCCTGTGGAAGATTTGGGGTTGTTGATGTTAGACCACTTTCAAATTACTATTTCTCATCAATTGATACAGAAAATGATGGGAAATAATGTTGTGGTGGTGAGTTGTGATGCGCATCATCTTCCGCATGGAATGATGCTTCCCTTGTTTGGTCACACTGAACATTCAGACCGAGTAAAAGACCAATTGGAAGCCAGTGAACCTCTCAAAAAACAACTTTGGAAACAAACCGTAGAATGCAAGATTGAAAACCAGAAAAGTGTCCTGATGAAACTGGGAAATTATTACGAACCTATGATTGAATATCAAAGAAACGTAAAGTCTGGAGATATAACGAATATGGAAGGGATTGCGGCACAGCATTACTGGAAATATCTCATCAGTCTTGATTTTTTGAGACAACGTTTCGGAGATTCTCCCAATCAATTTTTTAATTTTGGTTATGCGGTTCTTAGAAGTATTGTTGCCAGAGCCATTGTAGAAACGGGTTTGCTTCCAGTGTTGGGCATTTTTCATAAAAATAAATACAATCCTTATTGTCTGGCAGATGATTTAATGGAACCTTACCGTCCTTTTGTAGATTGGTTGGTAATGGATTGGCTTACCCAACATCCAAATTCTGAAGAATTGACCAAAGAGTTCAAAGCCCACCTATTACAAATTGCCACCAAAGATGTAAAAATAGACGGAAAAACAAGACCCTTGTTGGTTGCTGTTAAAATGACAGCTTCATCGCTTTATAAATGTTATACAGGAGAAAAACGATTGATTTCTTATCCTGAATGGTTATGAATACCGAAAGGTTTAACGCTTACCGAATTATGTGGGTACTCGTTTTGTATGATTTACCAACCGAAACTAAAACCAATATGAGAGATGCAAGTCTATTCAGAAAGCGACTATTGGATGATGGTTTTTCACTTTTTCAGTTTTCTATGTACGTTCGACATTGTCCAAGTAGAGAAAATGCAGAGGTGCATATCAAGAGGGTTAAGTCAATGTTGCCAAAGGCTGGAAAAGTGGCGATAATGTGTATTACCGACAAGCAATTTGGTGAGATTGAAATCTTTTTCGCTAGAAATAAAGAAGAGCCGCCACCAACCTTTCAACAATTAGAATTGTTCTAAATTTTGAATCCTAAAAATGAAAATAATCCACTGTAATTCAGTGGATTAAATTTTGAGGTTGTGCTTTATCACAAAGCTAATAAATTCTGAAAGCTTTTTCTAACTATAGGAGATCCTAGAAAGATGCAACACCCGTTGTGCTTTATCACAAAGCTAATAAATTCTGAAAGCTTTTTCTAACCTTAAAAAAGATCAAGAGCCACTGTTCTCTGTTGTGCTTTATCACAAAGCTAATAAATTCTGAAAGCTTTTTCTAACTAAATCTAGTTCCTAAGTGCCACATTCTAGGTTGTGCTTTATCACAAAGCTAATAAATTCTGAAAGCTTTTTCTAACTTAAGAGAAGAATTATATCAAAACCTAGATGTTGTGCTTTATCACAAAGCTAATAAATTCTGAAAGCTTTTTCTAACAGTTCCCAGATTTGTTTGCAGAAAAGTTTGGTTGTGCTTTATCACAAAGCTAATAAATTCTGAAAGCTTTTTCTAACTACTACATTACCTATTACGAGTTTTTATATGTTGTGCTTTATCACAAAGCTAATAAATTCTGAAAGCTTTTTCTAACCATTAATGCGAGTTGCTCTTCCCTAGTTAAGTTGTGCTTTATCACAAAGCTAATAAATTCTGAAAGCTTTTTCTAACGCAAAAGATGCGCAAAAAGCACAAGAAGATGTTGTGCTTTATCACAAAGCTAATAAATTCTGAAAGCTTTTTCTAACTTTAACATTAAAGTGGTTTTTTTGGTGGTTGTTGTGCTTTATCACAAAGCTAATAAATTCTGAAAGCTTTTTCTAACTTCACAACGAACGTCGTGAAATGCTTCTTGGTTGTGCTTTATCACAAAGCTAATAAATTCTGAAAGCTTTTTCTAACTTTCTTCTGTGAGTGGGATTTTTTCAAAATGTTGTGCTTTATCACAAAGCTAATAAATTCTGAAAGCTTTTTCTAACCATATATCTAACTTCGGAATTCAAGAATTCGTTGTGCTTTATCACAAAGCTAATAAATTCTGAAAGCTTTTTCTAACCATAAAAAAGAAGTAAATGAAGAAACAACAGTTGTGCTTTATCACAAAGCTAATAAATTCTGAAAGCTTTTTCTAACTAATTAAGAATAACAATGTAGAACGGAAAAGTTGTGCTTTATCACAAAGCTAATAAATTCTGAAAGCTTTTTCTAACTAGCGGTCAAGTTTGATGTTTTTACGGTAAGTTGTGCTTTATCACAAAGCTAATAAATTCTGAAAGCTTTTTCTAACCATAATCATTGTATTTATAACCTAATTGTTGTTGTGCTTTATCACAAAGCTAATAAATTCTGAAAGCTTTTTCTAACAAACTTTCTTTTTTCATCAAAAAAGAAATTGTTGTGCTTTATCACAAAGCTAATAAATTCTGAAAGCTTTTTCTAACCACCGCCGACTGCGTATATATCTTTTGATAGTTGTGCTTTATCACAAAGCTAATAAATTCTGAAAGCTTTTTCTAACTTCAATCAACGTACTATTACATTTTGCACTGTTGTGCTTTATCACAAAGCTAATAAATTCTGAAAGCTTTTTCTAACTACCAGAACCGTCTATGTAATTTCTACGCAGTTGTGCTTTATCACAAAGCTAATAAATTCTGAAAGCTTTTTCTAACTACCAAGTATTTCTTTCAGTATCAGATTTTGTTGTGCTTTATCACAAAGCTAATAAATTCTGAAAGCTTTTTCTAACTTTTAAAGGCTTGGGTTAAATTAGGAGTTAGTTGTGCTTTATCACAAAGCTAATAAATTCTGAAAGCTTTTTCTAACAGTCTTACTGAACCCGATCATTCATTAACTGTTGTGCTTTATCACAAAGCTAATAAATTCTGAAAGCTTTTTCTAACATTATAAATTCTGGCCTTCAAGATTGGGTTGTTGTGCTTTATCACAAAGCTAATAAATTCTGAAAGCTTTTTCTAACATTTCTAGAAATACCTAGTATTTGTGAAAAGTTGTGCTTTATCACAAAGCTAATAAATTCTGAAAGCTTTTTCTAACGTCAGCATTATCAATTATTTTTTGCGCTTCGTTGTGCTTTATCACAAAGCTAATAAATTCTGAAAGCTTTTTCTAACCTGAATTGAATTATAAAGTAGAATTGCTTTGTTGTGCTTTATCACAAAGCTAATAAATTCTGAAAGCTTTTTCTAACTATCTTTAACATCTTTATTTGTTAGAGATTGTTGTGCTTTATCACAAAGCTAATAAATTCTGAAAGCTTTTTCTAACTTGGTTGCTGCTCATCCTAATTTACCAATTGTTGTGCTTTATCACAAAGCTAATAAATTCTGAAAGCTTTTTCTAACTATTGGTAGATGATGACCGATATGTAGAACGTTGTGCTTTATCACAAAGCTAATAAATTCTGAAAGCTTTTTCTAACTATGAAGGACTTGATCTTACAATTTTAGACGTTGTGCTTTATCACAAAGCTAATAAATTCTGAAAGCTTTTTCTAACTCGAAAGTGGTTATCAATCTGCAGAATTCTGTTGTGCTTTATCACAAAGCTAATAAATTCTGAAAGCTTTTTCTAACCAGCGGCTATTTTGCCATATTGGACCACTTGTTGTGCTTTATCACAAAGCTAATAAATTCTGAAAGCTTTTTCTAACTGTCACGTTTGACAAAATTTCAAATTGCATGTTGTGCTTTATCACAAAGCTAATAAATTCTGAAAGCTTTTTCTAACCTTTGAAGTTTTCATCAGACTTAGCGCTCCGTTGTGCTTTATCACAAAGCTAATAAATTCTGAAAGCTTTTTCTAACAATAAAGAAGTAGATGCTACACCTACATCTGTTGTGCTTTATCACAAAGCTAATAAATTCTGAAAGCTTTTTCTAACTCTAATTGCTTTTGGTCAGTATTATAAGAAGTTGTGCTTTATCACAAAGCTAATAAATTCTGAAAGCTTTTTCTAACTATGAAAATCACCAAAGAATTTAAAGACAAGTTGTGCTTTATCACAAAGCTAATAAATTCTGAAAGCTTTTTCTAACTATTTTGGTCTCAATTCCTTTGGGGGGTTTGTTGTGCTTTATCACAAAGCTAATAAATTCTGAAAGCTTTTTCTAACTGGAAGAGAGAGAAAAAATTGCACTTAACAGTTGTGCTTTATCACAAAGCTAATAAATTCTGAAAGCTTTTTCTAACGATGATAGCACGTCTACTAATGAAAATGATGTTGTGCTTTATCACAAAGCTAATAAATTCTGAAAGCTTTTTCTAACCGTGAAGTTCTGAAGAATCTGTGGCGGTAAGTTGTGCTTTATCACAAAGCTAATAAATTCTGAAAGCTTTTTCTAACTGAAGTGTTATAGCAAAAAGAATCTGCGTTGTTGTGCTTTATCACAAAGCTAATAAATTCTGAAAGCTTTTTCTAACCTTCTATACTATCAAATCTTGCTTCTATTCGTTGTGCTTTATCACAAAGCTAATAAATTCTGAAAGCTTTTTCTAACCAAATTTTAGATAAATACCAAGAGCTTTGCGTTGTGCTTTATCACAAAGCTAATAAATTCTGAAAGCTTTTTCTAACTTACCCAAGAAGTAGATAAGGCTTTCGTAGGTTGTGCTTTATCACAAAGCTAATAAATTCTGAAAGCTTTTTCTAACAATTCATGTTGAGCTCTATAGAAAGAACCGGTTGTGCTTTATCACAAAGCTAATAAATTCTGAAAGCTTTTTCTAACAATAAAGATTTTGGAGTTGATGGAGAAATAGTTGTGCTTTATCACAAAGCTAATAAATTCTGAAAGCTTTTTCTAACTAACATTATCATTTACATTCTCATTAACAGTTGTGCTTTATCACAAAGCTAATAAATTCTGAAAGCTTTTTCTAACTAGAAGCAGAAAAGCAAATGGAGCTACAAAGTTGTGCTTTATCACAAAGCTAATAAATTCTGAAAGCTTTTTCTAACATTGAGAGAATTAAGCAAGAAGCTCTGATTGTTGTGCTTTATCACAAAGCTAATAAATTCTGAAAGCTTTTTCTAACATTTAATTTTATATATTTCTCGAATTCAAAGTTGTGCTTTATCACAAAGCTAATAAATTCTGAAAGCTTTTTCTAACCTTACTGAGGCTCAATCTACAGAGAATAAAGTTGTGCTTTATCACAAAGCTAATAAATTCTGAAAGCTTTTTCTAACTATGAGAAAGTAGGTGCTGAGATTGGTAAGTTGTGCTTTATCACAAAGCTAATAAATTCTGAAAGCTTTTTCTAACTGCAACGGAATTGAAAAAGTGATATTTGTCGTTGTGCTTTATCACAAAGCTAATAAATTCTGAAAGCTTTTTCTAACATTTCCCTTGACTTTTCGTAATTTTTGTAAGTTGTGCTTTATCACAAAGCTAATAAATTCTGAAAGCTTTTTCTAACCTGCAGGTTATGAAGGTGAGATAGATAGTTGTTGTGCTTTATCACAAAGCTAATAAATTCTGAAAGCTTTTTCTAACCTTGAAGCTTTTGAATTTCTGGTTCTATTAGTTGTGCTTTATCACAAAGCTAATAAATTCTGAAAGCTTTTTCTAACTTTAAAAGGTTTTAAACGTTTTTTTTAAATGTTGTGCTTTATCACAAAGCTAATAAATTCTGAAAGCTTTTTCTAACTTCACGCGTTGTATTTCTCTCATGTATTCTGTTGTGCTTTATCACAAAGCTAATAAATTCTGAAAGCTTTTTCTAACTCGTTGATGTTTTGTTTTAGAAATTCTGCAGTTGTGCTTTATCACAAAGCTAATAAATTCTGAAAGCTTTTTCTAACTAGCTGCTGTAAGTGATGTTCAAAAGCAAAGTTGTGCTTTATCACAAAGCTAATAAATTCTGAAAGCTTTTTCTAACCTTTGGGAATTGCTGGAATTGGTAATTTATGTTGTGCTTTATCACAAAGCTAATAAATTCTGAAAGCTTTTTCTAACGTGTAGATTTGCAGGGAATTTACCCGAAATGTTGTGCTTTATCACAAAGCTAATAAATTCTGAAAGCTTTTTCTAACTTAGATTAAGAACAGATATTTTTATTGAAAGTTGTGCTTTATCACAAAGCTAATAAATTCTGAAAGCTTTTTCTAACTAGCCAAACTTCAACGATTGAAATGTCCGTGTTGTGCTTTATCACAAAGCTAATAAATTCTGAAAGCTTTTTCTAACCGAAATTAACATCGCCATCCAAATGACCGAGTTGTGCTTTATCACAAAGCTAATAAATTCTGAAAGCTTTTTCTAACTTACGTTTTATTTTAGATGGTTATCCAGACGTTGTGCTTTATCACAAAGCTAATAAATTCTGAAAGCTTTTTCTAACTAGAGCAGATTAAAATGATTTTTTTCATAGGTTGTGCTTTATCACAAAGCTAATAAATTCTGAAAGCTTTTTCTAACAAAGGTATTTGTGGTCCATTTTAAAATAATGTTGTGCTTTATCACAAAGCTAATAAATTCTGAAAGCTTTTTCTAACCAGAAATTCTAATTCCACCAGCATAATATGGTTGTGCTTTATCACAAAGCTAATAAATTCTGAAAGCTTTTTCTAACAAGAAGCTACAATCACCTTTATTATATTTGGTTGTGCTTTATCACAAAGCTAATAAATTCTGAAAGCAATTGACTCACTACGTTCGTCGAAGCTTCGCTTTCACAACAAATAAGTCAGAGAAAGAATCGATAAGTTTTAGATATTAAATGAATTATGAGAACAATTGACTCACTACGTTCGTCGAAGCTTTGCTTTCACAACAAAGAAGTCAGAGAAAGAATCAATAAGTTTTAGATATTAAATGAATTCTGAAAGCAATTTACTTACAACGTTCGTCGAAGCTTCGCTTTCACAACAAAGAAGTCAGAGAAAGAATCGATAAGTTTTAGATATTAAATGCATTATGAAAGAAATTTGCTTACAACGTTCGTCGAAGCTTCGCTTTCACAACAAATAAGTCAGAGAAAGAATCAATAAGTTTTAGATATTAAATGAATTATGAGAACAATTGACTCACTGCGTTCGTCGAAGCTTCGCTTTCACAACAAAGAAGTCAGAGAAAGAATCAATAAGTTTTAGATATTAAATGATTTCTAAGAGCAATTGAAACATTATGTTCTTCGAAGCTTCGTTTTCACCAGATTATATTTTTAAAACATTGATAAGCATTAGATAGGGAATGATTTCAATAGTACTTTAGATAAAATAGGGCATGTAGACTTTACTTTTTATATGATTTGTTTGAAAAATCTTGTTTTCATTGATCAACTAAAATGGTATATTTACGGTATGAAATACAGATTAAGATTGTTGATTTTATGTTTTGCTTTTTTAAGCATTTATAAAATTTATGCACAAAATAGCACTAATCCCATCCATATCGTAGATAAGGAGTTGGGTTTTAAAATGGATTTGCCGAGAGGTTTTACGAAAATGGACAGTAAGGAAGTGGGTGCTGCATTGCAGATGGGTAAGAAGCAGATTGATAAAATATATGATACCGATTTTAATATCAATGGTTTAGAGCCTAATTTGTTTAAAAAAGATGATAATAATTATTTTATCATCAATATTAAGGATTTCCCTGACTCTGAGGAAGCCTATCAAAAAGAAGTAGCCAAATATAATAGGTTGATGTATACTACTTATCAAAAATCTTTTCCCAATGTTGAGCTTACTGAGTCTACAGAAACTAAAAAAATAGGGAATGAGGTCTTTACGAAATATTCTTTGAAGGCTGTAGTATCAAAGGCTTTGACTATGAAAGTTTTTAATTTTAATTCTTTGTATAAAGGCAAAGATGTTACTTTGGCTGCGGTGTACGTGGATGATGAGGTAGGGCAAGAAATTCTAAAAGCTGTAGAAAGTGCCAGTTTTAAATAAAACGGAAGGTTTATCTACGATAAAAAGGAGGGCTGCAGAGTATTGTAGCTCTTTTTTTTGGTTAAAGTAAGCAAGAGTTTTTGATAGAATGCAAGAAATGGGTAGCTATAAAAATCCCCCCTCTATCAAGTGGTATAATAGGGGGGGGAGAGAAATATAGTGGTAATACAAAAATTCTATTTTTTGGTATAGATGGCTTTGCCTTCTTTGATGGTTTGTAGTACGGAGATGTCTTTAATTTTTAGGGGGTCTATTTTAAGAGGGTTTTGGTCTAGGATGACAAGGTCTGCCAATTTACCTTTTTTGATAGAGCCTTTAAGGTTTTCTTCTTTAAATTCATAAGCTCCCCAGATGGTGATAGCTTTTAAAGCTTGATAAGGGGTCAATCTTTCTTCTTTACCCATGATGTCACCACTTCTGCTTTGTCTATTGATGGAGGTCCATAGAATCATCATCATATTTGGGAGTGCAACGGGAGCATCGGTATGGGTGTTGATGTGTACTCCTTTTTTGAGTGCAGATTGCACGGGGCTTATTTCTCTGGCTGCTTTGTCCCCGATGATTTTCTTGTACCAGTCTCCCCAATAGAAGGTGTGCATAGGGAAGAAAGAGCCAAAGATTTGGTATTTTGCAAGGCTGTCTATTTGGTCTTTTCTAATGAGTTGACCATGGATGAATATATGTCTACGGTCTTGTTTTGGGAATTTTTTTTCAGCGTTATGAATGGCTTTGATGAATTGGTCTCCAGCAGCATCGCCATTGCAATGGGCTTTAATTTGTAAATTTCTTTGGTATGCTAGGTCAACCGCACTTTGTACCTGTTCGTCAGTCATTTGTGCATAACCTTTATACCCAGTTTTTTGACCATCAGGAGGAATTAAATACGGGATAGTTCTCCAAGCAGTTCTACCTTGTGGTGAACCGTCTAGAGTTATTTTTAAGCCTCCAATTCTATAGTGGTTGGTGTATTTTGTGCTATTCCATTCGCTATCAAGGAATTTAGCCATGCTAGGGTCAAGAAAAGACAAAAGGTCTAATTTTAGTTTTCCTTTTTTGGCGTATTCTACAAATTGCAAGTGGTTTTCATAGGTTTTACCTTCGTTTAGGGTGGTGTATCCATAGCTTAGAGCCATTTCTTGTCCTTTATCCATGTAATATTCTGCATATTTACTTTCAGGAAAGAATAGTTTAAAAATAACGGGCGTAGCCGTGTTTTCCTCTAAAACGCCATTAGGTTCTTGAGAATTAGGCAGTCTTCTAATGACTCCACCAGGAACAGCTTTCGTTTGAGCATTTATATTCATTACTTCTAAGCCTTTGCTGTTTAAGACACAGAAATGACCAGAAATGTGCAATACACAAATGGGGATATCTTTAGAAACTTTATCGAGGTCTTCTCTGGTAGGGAATCTATTTTCTTTAAGAACGGCATCGTCAAATCCCATTCCTAGAATCCATCCTTTGGTTTTGTCGGTACCATTTTTGGTATGCCAATCTTTTAATTCGGCAATTAAATCATTCATGGAATTGCATTTGCCGTCAGGGCTTGCTAAAAGATTAGCCGTAACGGCCTGAGCACCGAAGCCGGCGAAATGGGCATGTCCATCGATAAAACCTGGGGTCATGGTTTTTCCGTTGAGGTCAACTCTTTCTGCATCAGGGCTTAGTTTTTCGGCCTCTTTTAGGTTTCCAACAAAAGCTATTTTACCATCTTTTACCCAAACAGCTTCTGCATATTCTGGGGTCTCGCCTCCTTCGGCAGTGATGATGTCTCCCCCGTAATATAAAGTTCCGTTTTTGCCTTCTTGGGTTACTTCGGTGAAGTTTTTTCCGGGTTTAGCACAGGCGATGATTGCAGTAACAAGAATGAATCTCAAAGCTGTTTTAATTAATTTTTTCATCGTAGTTTTTGGTTTAAAGGAAGTAGTGAGTTTTATAAAATGAGATAATACCCAAAATTAATACAGTTTGTAATACAAAATTCAAGAGGTTACCTGCATAAAGATGTGTAATAACTGGGAGTAGATTATAGGATAGATAAGGCAGAAAAGGATGGGGAGTAAAACGAACTCCATCTCAATGATTTGGGATGGAGTGTCGTAAATTTGTACTGGATTAACAGTAATTGAGGAAAATTAGGAATGTTTTTTTTTCATTATTGTGAGTTTAGAATCTTATATAAAAAATGTTTGGAATTATTATTGAGAATTTTAATTTAAGAATTTAAAATAATTGCACCCCAAAAACAAATCTTTGATTATCCCATTTCTTACCAGATAAATCTTCTCTGGTGCCATACCAATATTCTATACCAACGGTTAAGAATTTTTTAATTTTCCACATGGTGTTTATACCTAACTGTGTAGATCTATACGTAAAAATAGAAGGATAATCTGTTCGGTTATCTAGTATCACCATACCACTCATTACGTTAGAGCGCAAGACGTCATTCCATTTATGTTGTAAAGCAAGATAATGGCCCATAGATTTTCTTAAAGATAATTTGTCATTAGGAATAATAATGCCAGCAGCAAGAGGGTCTGCTCCTACCATATAGTTTCCTATACCTGCGCCGGTAGAAAATACATATTGAAGTCTTGTTTTAGGTGAAAAGTTGTAATGAGTACCTGCAGATAAAGCCCATCCAATTTTTTTGTATTCTACATCATTTTTATCGGTAAGCCAGAAGTTTCTTAATAGGCCACCTATGAAGAAGTGAGTTTTGAATTGAGGATGTACCCATGATAAGTTTGTAGTAACTGTAGGAGCGATTCTGTTTTTAATTTCTGAACCAAGAACATCTGCATTTGGCGCATTTTCTACAGAAGTAGAGAATTTGAAATTAGGAGAAAGTAATTGAGTCCATTTAATCTGTTCTTGTCTTTCATTTACCATTAATCCACTTACAGTAGGTTCAGAAAGAGCGTCGGGGACAGAATAAACGTCTCCGATGTTGCTAAAATATTTACCGGCAAGGAATTCGGTTTTACCAGATTTAGTAGTAATTGTTAAGTAAGCAACTCTAAAAGAGAAGTTAGTAGGTTCTCCTCTAAAATTCCATTCTACATAGCCTTTAAATTTTAAGCCTTCTACATCTGTAAGAGCGGTTAGGGTAATTCTGGTGGCTCTAGCATCTATGTAAGATTGCCCATGTTGAGCAGCATCTACCCCTGGAATGCCCAGATAACCAGGCATACTAGCGTCTAGTTTCATTTCGCTTTTGGTATCAACAATACCAAGTGTTTTAAAAAAGCCACCAATAGCTAATACACCATATTTAGAACGAGAAACAATTGCAGCACCTGGAATTTCGGCTTTACTTACTTGCTCAGCATTAATGTCGCCAATAGGGTTTCTACCAATTACTATAGAATCTTTGCTACTAGTTTGAGCAAAAATTACTGAGCTAGAGAGTATTAATGTTATTTTAAAAATATTGTTAATCATTTTATTATAGTTTATAAACAGATTTGCCTCCTTTAAAAGTTTCTTGCACTTTAATGTTTTTAATGTCTAAAACATTTACTTTTAGAGGGTTTTTATCTAAAATAACTAAATCAGCTTTTTTACCAGCTTTAATAGAACCTTTGGTGTTTTCTTCAAAACATTCATAAGCGCCATTAACAGTAAGTGCTAATAAACCTTGATAAGGCGTGATTCTTTGGTTAGCACCAATCACTTTATTTGTTCTAGAAAGTCTATTAACCGAAGTCCAAAGTAGAAACATTTGATCCATAGGAGTTACAGTACAATCTGTGTGATTGGTACATATTACGCCATTATCAAAAGCGTCTTTCATAGGGCTTAAATAATTGGCGCGTTCTTGGCCAAGATTATCTACATGAACATCTCCCCAGTAGTAAGTATGATTAGTAAAGAAAGAAGGTAATAATTTGTATTCTTTGTATTTCTTCATTTGGTCTGGTCTCATAATTTGAGAATGGATAATAACGGTTCTTCTGTCTTTATCTTTATCTCCTAATTTTTGAGTTGCAAATTCGTGACCTTTAATCATCATATCCACAGAAGCATCACCATTGCAATGAGAATACAATTGAATATTATTTTTATAACATACAGTAAACAATTCATTTACCATATCTTGAGTCATTGCGGGGAAGCCTTTACAATCATGAGTGCATCCTTCTACTTCTGTAAGGTATGGTTTTGTAATGTAAGCGGTTTTACCTTGTGGAGAACCGTCAACAGCTAATTTAAGACCTTGAAATTTAAGATGATTTTGATATTTTCCCCATTGCATATTAGGGTCTGCTATTACTTCTTTAGCATAGATATAAGCAGGTAAGGCAACGATATCTAAAAATAGTTTATTATTTTTTGCAGCTTTTTGTAGGAGTGTAATTTTGGTGTCCATAGCCAAATGTTCTGCTGCTGTAGTAACGCCACAAGAAGCGTAATAATTTTGTGCTCTGGTAAGTTTGTCAAATTCTTTTTCATCTGCTCCTACTTTCATTACAAAAGGAATGAAAGGTTGCATAGCCGTTTCTTGTACAAGACCTTCTAATTCTTTAGAGCCTTTTTTTCTGATAAAAGTTCCACCGGTAGGATCTGGGGTGTCTGCAGAGATACCTGCCATTTTAAAAGCAGCGGTATTACAAACTAGCATGTGCCCAGAAGTATGTTTTAGAATTACAGGATTGGTAGGGAAAGCTTTGTCTAGTTCAGCAGCCGTAGGATGTCTTTTTTCTGCTAGAAAATTTTGGTCATAACCGCTACCCATAATGATATCTGTATCTGAAGCGTTATTAGTTTTTTTAATTTCTTTAAGTTTTTCTATGATTTGTGGTATGTTTTCTACCTCGCCAATTGGAGGAGGATTGAGATTGGCTTGTAAAAGTTCATCAGCATACATACAAATATGGCTATGGCCATCTACAAAGCCAGGTAAAAGAGTTTTGCCTTTAAGGTCTATCATTTCTGTATTGCTGGCATGGTATTTTTCGGCTTCATTTTTACTGCCAGCAAAAATGATGTCATCTCCTTTTGTTACTACGGCTTCTACATATTGAGGGGTATTGCCTTCCATAGTGATGATGTCTCCATTATAGAAAATCTTATCACTTGAAAATTCTTTGCTTTTGTTTGAGAATGAGCAATGATTAAATGAAATTATTATTATCATCGCAAATGTCATTTTTAGTATTTTCATTTTAATTCAATTTAGTTGACGATAAAATTATTACATTTACATTTTATAAGTGATTGTTTAATACCTACATAAAGATGTGTAATAAGATAAAAAAGTATTTTTAGAAATGAGAATATTTAAAAATTTCATAAAAAAGGGTAGGTTATTGTCGTTGGTTATGGTGTTAGTGTTTGAATTTGTATTTTCTCAACCTCAATATGATAAGATAATATATGACTCTTACAATGGATTTACCAATACTCTAAATGATTTAGTGCAAGATGAAGAGAAGATGCTTTGGCTATCTACAGAAGATGGATTATGGAAATTTGATGGGTACAATCCTGTTCGTATAAAAAATAGATATGAGAGAGAAACAGGTAGGTCTGCAATAAAATCAATAGTATATAAAGGATATATATATACCATATTTACAGAAAGAGGATGTATTTCTTACAACTTGACAACAGGTGAAGAGCAACTATTAACACTACATGAAGTACATGATATATCTATAGAAGGCAACAAAATATATCTATTGCTTAAAAATTTAGATATTCTTATCATCAGAGATCATCAACAGACCCTTTACAAGACAGGTTTTAAGCGTACAGTTTCGGGATATAAGAGAGCAAGTATAGTGGTCAAGAATGGAGTTATTTTTCTTTCTATACCTTTATTAGGGTTTTACAAAATAGAAGATAATAATCTAATGAAATACTCTCATGTGGAAGGAGCACTTTTGCCAGGGGGTGTTTTTGGAGAGCATTTTAAAATCTATTCTGAGTCCATTTTTTATTCTGGATTAAAGTATCCTATAGTCATTAGGAAAAATAATATTGTAAGTCAACCATTAAAAGGTCTAGTCTATCATAGGATTAATGATTTTGATGTGTTTCAGGGCAAGAGGTATTTCATAAAAGATAGTAAATCAGTATATCTAGAGCGAGGGGTAGGTCAATACGAATTGATTATGAGTATAGAAAATGTAGAGTTGAGGAAAATTCTGGTAGATGGGCAGCATATTTATATTGCGACCAATCAAGGGCTGATAGATGTGGTGAAAAAGCAAGATTACCTGGTGAATTTAAAAGATGATGTGTTTAGTCAAAGGTTTCGGGTGAGGAGAAAAATTATTGCACAAGAAAATGGTTTGTACCTATTCAGTAACCCTAATATTTTGTGGTATGGGCAAGACCAAACCTTAAAAAGAGTAGCTCAGCCAGCGCTATCTGTATATGATGCAGCAAAGGTAGAAGGAGGTTTTTTGTTGGGCACAGAAGGTAAAGGTCTTTTATTTGCCCATCAAGATTTTACGAATTTTAAGTCAATATTGCCATCAGATAGCAACAATCCGGTATGTACGGTGTATTATGACCCGCGACTTAATAGGGTCTATGCAGGTGATTACCATTACCTCTACCTCATTAATGATTATGGAAAGCCAGCGCAAAAAATAATAAAAGTGCCGAATCTTTTTAATGATAAGATGATAAAAGCGGTGGCCATAGATGAGGAAAACAATAGGATTTTGGTAGGAACAGATGGTGGGATGTTTGTTGTGAATGGCAAGAATCTGAAGTATGTGAAATTCAACATTAGAAATAGAATTATAGGAGATATTTTAATTGATAAAGGGCAAAAGTTGGCTTATATAGGAGATGATAAAGGCTTGAGTATACTTAGATTAAAGGATTTAAGAATTGTAAAACAACTGGCTTTTGATTTTATGTATCCCTCTAAAATCACAGGATTGTTACAAGATGAGAAAGGGAGGTTATGGGCCAGTACTTATAGTGGTATTGTAGGTTATGATTATGCCAAGGACCTTATGATTAATCTACGAAAGAAAAATGGACTGATGAATACCGAGTATAACTATAAAGCTAAGGCCAAGATGCAAGATGGGCGATTGATTTTCGGGGGGCTGAACGGGTATGACATCATAAACCCTCAAAAAATGAATTTCAGTTTGAATAAAGAAAAAGGGGTCGTCTCTGGATATCATTTGATAGGTAAAGACAGTCTCTACCGAAAGATGATGAAAGATGAGAGCATCAGTTACCGAGGAGATACCTATTATTCTAGACTATACCTAAGTGTACCAAGTACATTGCAAAGACACCAATGCACGTTTGAGTATCGGGTAAATCAAGGGGCTTGGAATGCTCTGAAGGATAGATATTACATAGATTTCATAGGATTGTCGGCAGATGTTTATCATATAGAAGTTCGGGGAAGTGATGAGTTAGGAAAGAAGATTCCGTTCCAGCCTATTACTATAAAAGTAAAAGAATCTTTTTATGAGAGTAGTTATTTTATAGTAGGGAGTCTGATTCTTATTTTTTCATTGGCCATATTGGTATTTTATTTGACCAACAGAAACCTCAATGTAAAGAATGAGATTTATGAAAGGGTAAGCATGGATTTGCACGATGAGGTGGGAACAGTACTTTCTAAAACCTCATTGATCTTGCAATATTTTAAAACGATAGATGATGAGCAAAAGAATAAAATTGTAGAAAACATAAACCAGGCTAATTTCAGTTTACGGGCTTATATCAATAACAGTAAGCATCAAGAAGTCGCCATAATGGATTTGTATGACCACTGCAAAGAGTTTGTGACGGAGACTCTGAGCATAAAAGGGATAGATTTAGATTTTAATTACCAAGGGAGTGACCAAGACAAGATAGGTTCTGAGCTGAATAGAGATGTGACGATGTGTATGTACGAAATCACCAATAACATTATTAAGCATTCATCTGCCAGTAAAGTAAGTATTCTCTTTGAATGGAGTAAAAAGTTTCTATCGATAAAGGTAGAAGAACATGGAGGGCAATTAATGGTAAAAGAAGGCAGTGTGGGGCATGGGATTAAAAATTTAGAAAAGAGAGTATTAAGAAATCAAGGAAATATAGACATTGTAAATGATGCGGAACACCAGAAAATGGTGATAAGCATAGGCTTTAAAATATAAAAAATCATATGAAAACCTATAGAGTAGTCATAATAGAAGATGATGCAGAGTTTGCAGAATTGCAAATGAGGATAGTAAATGAGATTTCGCAGTTTGATTGTGAAAAATATTACGTGAACGCTTTGGATTTTATATCACAACATCAGGACGAGGTAGATATTCTTCTTTTGGATATCATATTGCCACAACTGGATGGGATAAAAGCCATCCCGATGATTCTTGCTAAATATCCGAAGGTATCTATTATTGTCAATTCTATACGAGATGATACAGAAACCATCTTAGAAGCACTAAGACAAGGAGCAGTAGGGTATATTGATAAGCAAGATTTTGTGCAGTATATTGAAAAAGTATTGTTTTCTGTGATGGATGAAGGGGCATTTATGACTCCAAAGATTGCCAAAAAGGTTTTTAATTTTTTTCAGGTTAAAAAGAACCATTTAGAAAATTTGACAGAGAGAGAAACGCAGGTGGCTCACGGCATCATCGATGGGCTTTCGTATAAATTGGTAGCCGATAGGTTGGGTATTTCTATAGATACCGTAAGGATGAACATTAGAAATATCTATAAAAAAATGAATATCCATAGCAAATCTGAATTGATAAGTTATGTGGTAGGTCAACAATATAAAAACAGATAAAAAGGCGGTTGATTTTTTCACTGGATTTATCTGGATTAGACTTGAAGTTTTGTAAAATTGACTTCAAAAGAAGTTGTTTCTTGGATGATAAATGTTTGTTTTTTCGATTTGGGAATCAAAAAGAGGGCTGAAAAGTCTAATAAAAAATAAGGTTATATATGATAAGCTTACATGGCCTATTGTTGTAAGTGATTGATAAGTAGTGTTTTAGGGGTAGAGTAGTACTAAAATGGTACTTCTAAAATTACATGTGTAATGGTTTTTAGCATTTAATTTGCGGCTAGAAATTAAAAACACAAATGACAATCAAAACACTTTTGGTGAAACAAAAACCAGCCTATTTCTGCATTCGTAGAAATATGGTTGGTTTTTTTTTGATGCTCATTGTGTCTTTTTTTAGGGGCAATACTTTAGATAAAAAATATGAACCTTCTGAGGGTTCAAAAGTATACACTGCAGATACGCTGCAAGTAAATCAAGCTAAAGGGGTAATATACCTCACCGGAGGAGCTACCATTATAGATACTGAGGGGGCGCTGCATCATTATGAGTTGGTGGTAAAAAAGGCAACTCAAAATAAAAAGAAGCCTTCTCCATCTAAACGAATAGCTTTGGCAAAGAAGAAGGTTCAGAGGCCAGTTCAGGTGAAGAATATTTCGACCTATGAGCATTATGAAACTGTACCAGCATCTAAAGAGGTTATGTATGGTTTTCATGAGCATGTTGTGGTATGTAGTACCCAGCAAAATCATTACCAGAGGTCAATGGCGGTATTGGGAAGTTATTGTGAATATTTAATTTTCTATGCCGATTCTGATGATTTGATAAGGGAAGTTCGTTTGGACTTTTTGTCTATATCTGAAGATTTTTTCTCAGTGAGGCCACCGCCGGTTTCTACAACTAATTCTCTTTTTATCTAAAAACTAATTTTAGAAAATTTCTTCTTTCAACTTTAAAATAACTTCTAATGAATATAGATTTATCTTTTTTTAGATATATCAAAAGAATAGTATATTTATTTATTCTCTTGATATTTAGTGTAGGGTATTCACAATGTCCACAGAGTATTGTTTTCCCTAATTCTCAGACTGATGCTGTTGCTCATATTAATTCTAGTAATTACAAGCTAGGGAATTCTGTGCTTTCTTTGTCCCATCAAAGATATGGCTCTGCAGGTACTTATACAGTAGACATTGCAAACAATCACCAAGATGCTTTTGGAATTAGGACACAAATTGGCTCTAATAGTAGTACGTTAAATAATAGGGTTGAAAATCAATTATCTTTTTCTTCACCAGTTTACAACTTAACATTTGATGTGAATGATGTAGATGATCTTGATGTGATAATTATTGAAGCTTATGATCAAAATAATGCTATCATCCCAATGTCTGCTTCTAGGTATACATTATATACAGGCACATTTGTAACCTATAATTCAACCAATAAAACATTTACCGCTAGTAGTAGTGGATCAAATAAGAATGATACAGAAGCTAGAGTAAGCTTTAATTTTAATGGATTGTATGTTTCTAAATTTATTATGAAATATTATGATGGGGATAGTGATGGTTCTGTAACTATAGCTAATTTGCAATCACCATCTCTTTGTGCCAATGCGGATGCTTATACAGGTACTTCGGGAACAGCATTTACTACTACTTCTGTTTTGGCTAATGATTCTCACCTTGGAGTTGCTGCTAACATAACTAACGTTACCGTATCTGCGGTAGGTGTTTTACCTGCTGGTTTTACATTGAATAGTAATGGGACTATTACGGTAGCAAATACAGTAGTAGGTGGTACTTATGTTATAAATTACAGAATATGTTCTACTATTCAACCTACCAATTGTGCAACATCTACAGCGACAATTACTATAGCTGATAATCCTTGTGGTAAAACTGATAGTGATGGAGATGGCGTTTTTGATAGTTGTGATTTAGATGATGATAACGATGGGATTTTAGATACAGCAGAATGTGCAGCTACCGCAGGAACTATGGTCTCTTGGTTTAATGGTAATACACCCCAAGGAAATTTTGGAGCGACATTAGCTTCACCATATACAACTACTGATTTCACAGCTGCAAGTATTGCTTCTACGGATATAGGTTCAGGTGTAACAGTTGGCTGGATTGGTTCTCCTCAATATTATCAAACGATAAGTAATGTTAATGCTACTACAGAAGCTGAAGCAATTACCAATAATGAGTATATGCAATATCGTATTACAGTTGGCAATAGCCCATTTGTACTTACGCAATTAGGGTGGTATGTAATTCCTTCTTCTGTAGATGGTACGCAATATACATTCTCAGTAAGAATGTCAGATAATAATTTTAGTTCTAATCGCAGCATACTTGGCGGTACCAGTTATGTGCCAGCTGGTGGTGCAAATGCAACCGCTAATGTAGTAAGTGGACCGATTTATTTAGACGCTAATAAAACTTATACTTTTAGAATATATTTTTATAATCCAGGTGGAGGATCTTCTGCAAATTTTGGGTATGATGATTTTAGACTTATTGGCTATAAGGATTGTGATACTGATGGAGATTTTATCCCCAATAGAATAGATTTAGATTCTGATGGAGATACTTGTCCAGACGTTATAGAAGGAGGTGCAACTTTCTTACCAGGAGCTACCTATATCACAGGGAACAGAATAAATACAGCGGTTAATACAAGTGGTGTACCAGCAGTGCCTACATCAACACCTGCAGTAATAGGATATACACAAGCTGCGGGGCAAACGGTTAATCAATCACAAACCATAAATCCTACAGTGGTAGCTGGTACAGCTTCAAGTAACCAACTGATTTCATCAGGAGATACACCCAGTACGTTGTCATTAACAGGTTATACAGGAATAACGATTCAATGGCAAGTTTCTACTGATAATATTAGTTTTACCAATATTACAGGAGAAACTGCTGCAACATATTCTCCTGGAGCATTAACTGCAACTACCTACTACAGAGCTGTGGTAGGCAGTGCAGGAGGTTGTACTGCAATCAGCAATGTAGTTACTATTACGGTATGTGCATCTGGAACAGCAGCTCCCATTATAAATGATGCAACGAATTATATAGCAATTAATAGTGCATATTCTATTCCTTGTGGTAGTACAACGGCAGATTTAAGTGGTTTAACAGCCTCTAATAAGCCAGCACCAGCTAGTGTAATTCTAACTTGGCATAGTGCAAGCCCAGCTACCACGGCAAACAGAATTAATCCTGTAACAGCGGTTACTGGCGCAACAAGAAAAATCTACGCTGCGTTTTATGATACTACTAATAATTGTTTTTCAGGTACTAAAGAAATTACACTTTACGCTCCTATTTGTGCTGTAGATGATAACTATGTAGCTACCCCTATTATTTCTGGGGTAGGAGGTACATTGCCAAGTGTTTTAGGAAATGATACCTACAATGGCAGCATTATATCTACTTTACCCACAGGTACCGTAAATTTAGGTTATTCATCTTGGAATATAACCTATATCACCTTAAACCCAGATGGTACGGTAGAAGTACTTCCTGGCACACCACCAGGAACATATACATACACCTATGAAATTTGTGATAACGATCCAGATGCCGTTGTAAATAGCAGTTGTAGATATGCAACAGTTACAGTAAAGGTAGTAGGGAATCCAGTTTGCTACGAAGACCCAAGCTTAGTAAATGGTGCAACATATCCTGTAAAACATGGTATTACAATATTGGGAAGAGCAGGAGAGGATAACGGCAATTGGCCAATGCTTAGAAACTCTGCTTACACCGCAATAGAAAGTAAAACCAAAGGTTTTGTGATTACCAGAATGACGAGTGACCCAGCATTGACATCAGCAGATAATCATATTTCTAAAATTACAGCTCCAGTAATAGGAATGATGGTTTTTGATACATATGAAGATGGTGGAAAAGGATGTTTGAAAATCAATACCGACGGTACTACCACAGGCTGGAAATGTTTCAACAAACAAAGTTGTCCTTAATTGGTAATAATTAATAAACCCTAAACCTTCAAGGTTTTCAAAACCTTGAAGGTTTCTAAAAAAATAAAACAATGAAAAAAATAATAGTAACATTGTTGGTTTCCATTTCTATATTGAGTTTTTCACAAGTAAGAATAGGAGCAAACAATGCAGTAAATAGTCTAACGAATACAACCTCAGTTTTGTTAGAATTTGGAACAGATAAAGACAAAGGAATCATACTCCCTTATGTAGAAACAGTGCCAAGTGGAGCCAACGATGCCAAAGGCGGAACCCTTATTTTTGATGTTTCTGCAACAACAGAAAATCCTAATGGAGAATACAAAGTAAAAGTAAAAAACGAAACCACAGGATGGAGTGATTTATCAGTTCAATCAGGTTATTCTACAACAGTAGAAACAGATGTAAAAGATCCGCAAGCTACGCCATTAGCAGACAAAGCAGGCGCAAAAGTTATTATTGGGAACAAAGATACCACAACAGACGGTGTTTTGGTTTTGGATTCTAATGATAAAGCAATGATATTACCCATCGTAGACGATTACAAAGCCATCAAAAATCCATCCGCTGGGATGATGGCATTTCTAAAACACCCAACAGACAATACCAAACACCGTTTAATTGTCTTCAACGGACAAAAATGGACGTTTTGGGAGGCGAATTAGTGTTCTTTTCAAATTATTAAGGTTTTAACTTAAAATTAGTTTCAATATATAGAAAGTAAATTCAATCAATAAGATTATAACCAAGAAAGTAGGCTGTTCTCATCATTCTTAGAGACAGCCCTCTTTTTTGGACACTAAAAAAGAGAAATATAATTTTCCTTAAAATTTTTGATAATAGTTCTTTATAATTCATTTTTTAGTAGTTGTAAATTGAATCATTAATTCGTATTATTGTAAATGATTATTTTGATTAAATTCGTTTTAATAAATGAGTATTAAAATAAATTGGATATTTAGTGTATTCGCAATATCCTTAATAGTTAGTTTTTCTTATGGGCAGACCCCCAAAAAAGAGTTAGACTCTCTATTTGAAAACAATGTAAAGTCTCTTTTTCTAAAAGGGGAGTATGAGCAATCTTTGGCTTTATGTAAAAAAGTAATTGCAGGATATGAAGAGCTGAATGATAAGGAAAGTACTTTAAAAGCTTATCTTTATGCTGCAAATATTTGCAGTAATATTTACAGAATTCAAGAAAGTCTACATTACTTGGATCTTGCATCAGTATATACAAATGATATTGATAATCCCAGATTATTATCTAAATTAAATGCCTGTTATAGCAGAAACTTTTATTATTTAGGATATAAAAAAAATGCAATTATTTATATTGATAAGGCCATAAATAACCTAATTGATAATAGCGATAAATACAAGAAAGAACTTCAATATTACTACGGGGTTAAAGCCCTTATATATGAAGATGAAAATAATATAAAAGAATTGTATCATAATTTGAAATTATCTCATAAGGCTTATCCAGATGTTTACTCATCTGCAAGGTTGGCAAGGTACTTTATCAATTTTAATAAAAATCTAGATTCGGCAAAATATTATTTAGATTTTGGAGATCAACTTAACAGCACAGGAAAGTTTCCTATTTATCAAAAATCAATATTGAAAAGAAACTGGGGAAGGTACTATCTAGAAAAAAAGCAATATCAGGATGCAGTGATCAATTTTGAAGAATCTCTGGCTATTTTGAAGAATCTCAAAAAAAATCAAGATATTAAAGATGCTTATAAATTACTTTATGAAGCTTATAAAAAACAAAATAATGATAAAAAAGCGAGCCTATATCTAGAAAAATACTCTCATTTGAATGACAGTATAAAAATAATAAACCAAAAATTACAAGAAATACCACTGCATAAATTTTTAAAAGAAAAAGAAATTTATGTAGAGAAAAAATCAAATAGAAAGATATATTTTATTGTTTTTGCCTTTGTATTATTTTCTTTGCTTGCTTGGGTATTCTATAGAAAAAGAGTCAAAGTATTTCTTCAAGACAAGCAAAAAACTAAAATAGAAACTGATGTTTTAAAACTTAAAATCAATGATTCTTTTCAAGAATTGGTGAAACTAGCCAAAGAAAATGCACCAGAGTTTTTTGCCAAGTTTAAAGAAACATATCCTAGAGTGGTTGTAAAAATTTTAGAAATAAATCCAAGTCTTAGGGTTTCTGAACTTACTTTATGTGCTTATATTTTTTTAGGGTTTAATGCAAAAGATATTGCCAGATATACTCATAAATCTATCAATACCATTAGAAATAGAAAATACAACTTAAGAAAGAAACTGAATCTCTCAGAAGAAGTGGATATCAGTTTATGGTTTAGAAATTTTGATAATGAGAAGAATGATTAGAAATAAGATACATTTTAAAGACCTATTTTTTAACGATAATTTGTTGTCAATTGATATGTTGATGGTCTTCGTTATTTTGTTTCTCTGTCCAAGTATACTGAAGGCACAATATACACCAAAGGAAATAGATTCTCTGATGACTAAAGAAGTTTATCGATTGAGAGACGAAAACAATATCCAAGAAATAGCAAATCTTAGTAGGAAAGCAATACAATATTCTAAAAAAATCAATTATAAAAAAGGAGAAATTTATGGATATGCAAGGCTAGGAAATGCTCTTTGTAATCTTAAAAAATACAAAGAAAGCTTAGAAGCATTAAACACAGCACAAAGGATTATAGAAACATCTAATATAAAGGATAATGTAATTTCTGCTAGTATATTTTTGGGGATGGGAAGGTGTTATTCTGAATCTAAGACTTCATATGATAATGCGATAATTCAATTTGAGAACTCCTTGAATTTTGCCAATAGAATTCTTGATAAAAATGATAAAAATCTATATTTGTCAATAATCTATTCTAATCTATATTCTGTATATAGTAATATGAATAATAAAAATGAAGCAGTAAAATACCTTTACAAAGGCTTATCTATAAAGGAAGATCCCTATGCATGCATTTGTTTAGCAAACCATCATAATTTGAATAAAAATATTGATTCTGCAAAATTTTATTTAAAAAAGGCTGAAACCTACAATCTAAACGATTTTAATAAAGCCACACTTGATAATGAATGGGGAAAATACTATGAAGAAAAAAAAGATTATGCTAAAGCTATTTTGCATTATCAATCTGCTGAGGATTTAGCAAAGAAAATAAATGAAATGCTAATACTAGATAAGGCATATTCAGGATTGTACAGTTCGTATCATAATATAGGGAACTTAGAAAAAGCTATTGATTATTCTGATAAGAGGGTAATGTTAAAAGATAGTATTGTGAATAAGCAATCAAGTAATTCTGAAATAACCATTAATGATATTGTTAGAAAAAAAGAGAAATTAATTCACAAAGAATTTTCAAAATCACAAAAATTATATTTTATATTAGGGGTTTTAGTCTTACTTATTCTCTCGTTTTTAGCCTTTAAAATATACAAAAACAGCAAAGAGAAAAATAAGGTTCAAAAATTAATCGAAGAAAAAGAAATAGAGATTAAAGAAAAAGAAACTCTAGCAGAAAATCTTCAGCTCAAAATAAATGATTCTTTTGACGAATTGATTAATTTGGCCAAAAGCAATAGTCCTGAGTTTTTCACCCGATTCAAAGAAGTTTATCCTGAAAAGATAGATGCATTATTAGCAATCAATGACAAATTGCGCGTTACAGAGCTTACCCTATGTGCTTATATTTTCTTAGGATTTAAGACCAAAGACATCGCCTTATTCACTTTCAAATCTATCAACACCATAAGAAATAGAAAGTACAATCTGCGAAAAAAATTGTTTATAGAAGAAGACCAAGATATGGAAATATGGTTTAAAAAGCTATAATACATCCCTAAATAAGGTTTTTTAAACAAAATGGTACTCTAATGGTATGCCTATTTTTTGGCTTTAGATTAGAAATAGAGTTCCTTTGTACCATTAAAAAATTATTTTTTTAATTATAGTTTTACCATCATTACTTTACTTTCTAGTATAGAAGTCTTAATGTGTTTTTAGAAAGAGTAGCGTTTTTTTCAATTTCTTTACGAAGAAAGGAGTAATGATAAAACTAGGTCATTTACAATTAATCCCATCCGCCCACTGGGCGGATTTTTTATTGTTAATAGGAGAAGAGATTTTATAAAAAAAAAGTAAATCTATCTTTATTTTCACCAATTGATTTCTAAAAGTTCTTCACCAATCCTAATCCTAAAGCTTGGTCTTGATAAAAGGGAGCGATGATGATGGCCGATTGGTTGTTGTTTTTAAAGAGCCACTGTTTAATTTTAGGGTAAAGCCAATAGGCCAATTCTGTAGATAAGATTCCAAAACCAGCACCTGCTACTACATCACCTACCCAATGTTTATTGTTAAGCGCTCTGTATACCCCAGTGAAAATGGCAATAGGATAGCCTGAGAGGCTGAGCCAAAAATGGGTGTCTTTGTATTCTCTAAATAAAAATTGAGCTGATGAAAAGGCTGTGGTGGTGTGCCCTGAGGGAAAAGAAAGTGCATTAGAACCATCTGGTCTTTCTTCTTGGGTTAGGTGTTTCAGGGGAGTAACTAAAGAGGCAGCAATCAATTGAGAGGTGGCATAGATGAGGGTTCTGTCTTTAAGATGGTGTTTTCCTTCTACTCCTGCCCAATTGAGTCCGTACACCATCACCGCAGGTAGGTATTGGGTATAATTGTCTAGTTTTATTTTATCAGGTCGATGTTCTGTGATTTCGTATCGGGTAGAAAGATTGAGTTGTTTGAGGCCATCTATGGACAAGCTAGCCACGCCATAACCAATTAAAATACTTGGTATGATTAGTCTTTTAGGCGTTATTCTGTAATCGTTTTCTGATGGTTTTATACTGTCTTTTGAGGCAGAATACGAGGTAGAGACGGTGTTTTGTGCCCCAACTAAAGAAGTTCCGTAGATTAATTGTATAAAAAGGGCTAAAAAAAAGCATTTAATTTTCATGGAATAATAACAATAAATACCCAAAAATAGTATTCAGGAAGGACTAAAACAGTGATTTTGGAGCTTATAAAGGTCTCAAAACGAGTAAAAAGGGTATAAAATGCACATTTTGTGATAAAAAATAATAGAAATTATAACAACAATTGCATTATTATTCTATATTTGCTACTACTAACATTATAATTAAATAAACCTATGAAAGAATTGATCGAAAAAATCAATGGAGAATTTGAAGCTTTCGCTAAAGAAGCACAACAACAAGCTGAAAAAGGAAATAAGGCTGCAGGTACTAGAGCTAGAAAATCTGCTTTAGAATTGAGCAAACTTTTCAAAGAATTCAGAAAAGTATCTGTGGAAGAAGCTAAAAAATAATCTTCCTCAAAAGAACAAAGAATTAAGAAGCATAGAATTTTTTTTCTGTGCTTTTTTTATGGGGTAATGTTAGTGGCTATTACTTTTATTAAATTAACAGTAAAAATTATTTTTTATCTATCATAGATTGTCCTTCGTGGTTTTCGTACCTAGAATGTTTGGCTTCTCCAATGATTTGTTTTCCGTAGATGCTGTTGTGTCCTGATAAAAGATAAGAGACTACACATGCAATGGCCATGTAAATTCCGGTTTCAGCACCGAACAATTCTATTCCCATGAGCATACAAGCCAAAGGAGTGTTGGTAGCCCCTGCAAAAACGGCTACAAAACCCATGCCTGCTAAAAGTGCCGTAGGAAGAGGTATAAATAAGGAAAGTGCACTGCCCAAAGTAGCGCCAATAAAGAAGAGCGGGGTGACTTCGCCTCCTTTGAAGCCTGCTGCCAAAGTAATGATGGTGAAGGCCATTTTAAGGGCAAATACATAAGTTGGTTCTTGGGTTTGAAAAGCTTCAATAATGGTAGGAATGCCAAGGCCAATGTATTTGGTAGTTCCCATGATAAATACCAAAGCAGCAACGATGATGCCACCTACTACAGGTCTTAGTGGGGGAAATTTAATTTTAGATTTGAATATTTTGGTCAGAAAATGAATGGTTTTGCTGAAGGCGGCTGCGCATAATCCGAAGGCAATTCCCGCCAAAATACTATATAAAATAGGCAAAACTTCTAGTTTGGGGATAAGGTCTACATGATAGTGGGTATGTTTTACAGGCCAAAGGTTGGTTACGATATCAGCTAAAATAGCCGAAGCAAAAGCTGGGAAAATGGCATTGTATCTTATTTTGCCAATCAAGAAAACCTCTAACCCGAATAAAGCACCCGCTAAAGGAGTGCCAAAAACAGAGCCAAAACCAGCCGCTATGGCAGCGATGAGCAGAATTTTTCTTTCGTCTTTGTTGAGGTGTAAAGGTTTTGTGAGTTGGTCTGCAATAGCACCTGCCATTTGCAGTGCTGTGCCTTCTCTACCAGCAGAGCCCCCGAAGAAGTGGGTAGCGATGGTCCCGATATATACAAAAGGAGCCATTCTGAAGGGGATGGTTTCTTTGGGATTGTGTATGCTGTCTATTAATAAATTATTACCCGCCTCAATATCTGTACCTAAATAGTAGTACAATAATCCGATTAAAAAACCGCCGATAGGGAGTAGGGCAATAAGCCAAAGGTGATTTTCTCTAAAGTTGGTGGCCCAATCTAGAGAGATTAAGAATCCTGCAGAGGCAGAGCCTACGGAAATACCAATGATGGAACTTATGAGTAGCCATTTTAGGATATAAGGTAGGGCAGGATATTTCCTGAAAAATAGGGCAATAAAGAGTTTTGGTTTTTTGATGAACGATTTATTGTTGTAATGATTTTGCATAATTCTCCTGATTAAAATTGATTGTTTTAATTTGATAATCAGGCGTCATCAGCTCTTACAGAGCGGTTGGGTTAGGAAGAACACCATTTCCTATGAGACAAAGATATTAAATTTTGAAAAATCAAAAAAAAGTTATTCAGATTTTTCTTCTTGCATTCTTTGGGCTAAGAGGTAGATGGCTTTCAGTACCCGTTCGCATCTTGTGATGTCTGGGGAAAGGGAGAAAAAATCTACTTTAGAAACTAAAAGACCATTATACAATTTAATTTTTTCACCATTTGTTTGTAAACTGAATTGGTAATTTTTACCATCAGGCTTACATTTAACCTCAGAAATGATGAGGTCTTTCACATTAAACGAAGTGTTTTCTGAGAGCAAGATAACACCATCGGCGTTTACAGAACCCGTTTTTTTGGTGATAAGGCCTTCCTTGGTTACCGAGAATTCGTTGGCTCCATTATTAAAATATCCTAGAAGGTCAGACGCATAAGCATTGAGCCAAGCTGAGATGTCTTCTTTGGATTGAGCAAAGGAAATTATGGGTAAAATGAGTAAAAAGGAAGCAATAAATTTTTTTGTTTTTTTCATATTTGTGAATAGATATACAAATATAAAATATTATCTCATCAAATGACCTTTTGATATTGAAGGAGCATTATTTTTTTTGATTTAATTTGTTTTCTGGTCTTGAAGAAAGGTGTTTTTGAGGAAACTGATGAAGCATTCAAGTTAATTTTTCAGGGTATGACATTTGTCATCTTTTGGATTTTGTATATACTTTTCTCTATTTTTGCAAAAATCGGGTTTATGGAAAAAAAACCTTATCAGGAGAGCCCATTAAGAAAATATGGGATTTATTCTACCATTGTGTTTCAGATGTTGTTTATCATCGCCATTTCATTTTGGGGAGGCAATAAGATAAGTGAATATTATGAACTTAAAACCAAATTGTTAACCGTAGGAATTGGTTTTGCGGGGTTGTGTTTGGCGATGTATGTAACCCTAAAGAGATTGAACGAAATCAATAAAGAAGAAGAGAATGAAAAATAATATATTGTGGATAGGTTTTGTAGTGGTGATGATGGTTCATTTAATCATTTGGACTCAGGTAGAGCATCTGGCTCCGCTATTGCTTATCAAATTTTATGTTTTTTTAAGTGTGATGTTTCTAATGCTGATTACGGTGATTAATATTATTAATAGAACCGTGCCAGAGTTTTTAGGATTATCATTTATAGGAATTATTTTGTTGAAATTTGTGTTGATGTATTTGATAAGAATGAAGTTGGATTTTGAGCAAGTTCCGCATTATAAATTTCATTTTATTATTCCGTATTTCGTTCTTACAGGGCTACTTACGTACTACACGATTCAATTATTGAATCAAGAAAAAAAACATTAAATATTTTCTTTTATACTCCGAAAAAATATCATATTTTTGCACAACTAAAAAAAAAGACTCTAATGCTTAAGAAAACAGCACTTATAATTAGTACCATTTTTACTTTGACTTTTGCATTTGCTAATCAGGAAACACCTGTAGCAGAAGCACATAGTACAGAAGCACATGCGGAAGCTAAGCCTTTATCAGAGAAAGAAAAGATTGCTGAAGAAAATAAAGAATTTATTCAGCATCACTTGTTAGATGCTCATGATTTTACCATTATGGTAGATGTAGACGGTCATCATATAGGTTTTCCGTTGCCTGTGATTATCTATGATGGAGGATTTCATTTCTTCATGAGTAACAAAAATAATTTCTCTCATGTAAACAATGAGGGCAAAAGTGCTGAAAATATAGTAGAGAGCAATGGAAACTATTATAGACTTTTCCATGAGAAAATATACAAAACAGATGCTTCTGGTGATTTGAAATTAGATGCGCATCATCATCCAACGGTAGAAAAAGTTTTAGACCTTTCTATTACTAAATCTGTGTTGATGATATTGTTTGTTTCCATTTTGATGTTGGTTATTTTTGGAGGAATGGCCAAATCTTACAAGAAATCTTTGGTGCCATCTGGGGCTGCAAAAATATTTGAACCATTGATTATCTTCATTAGAGACGATATAGCTATCCCGAATATTGGGCATAAATACAGAAGATATATGGGTTATTTGTTAACTGTATTTTTCTTTATCTTGTTCTTGAATGTTATTGGTTTAATGCCTTTTGGGGTAAACGTAACGGGTAATATTACCATTACTTTCTTCTTGGCTATATTCACTTATCTTATTACCAACATTTCTGCCAACAAAGATTATTGGAAGCATATTTTCTGGATGCCAGGTGTTCCTTTCCCAATGCAATTGATTTTATTGCCAATCGAATTATTAGGGACTTTGACAAAGCCATTTGCATTGATGATACGTCTTTTTGCGAACATGTCTGCTGGTCACATTGTGGTCATGAGTTTGATAGGTTTGATTTATTATTTTAAGAATGTTGTAGCTGGAGTGTCTTTTCCGCTTTTAGCATTGGTAATATATGTGTTAGAGGTATTGGTAGCATTTTTACAAGCTTATATCTTTACGATGCTTTCAGCATTATTTATTGGTATGGCTGTACAAGATCATGAGCATGAGCACGCTCATTAATAGAATTATTAAAACAATTTTTTAAATTTTTATATTATGGAAATTCCTAAAATTATTGGTGCAGGTTTAGTAGTAATCGGTGCAGGTATCGGTATCGGTAAAATTGGTGCTGCTGCTTTAGAAGCTATCGCTAGACAACCAGAGCAATCAGGTAAATTACAAACTGCGATGCTTATCGCTGCGGCTCTTGTAGAAGGGGTAGCGTTCGCTGCATTATTTGCTGTAAACTAATTGCTTAGAAAAATTTCATTGACTGTAAGGGTTGCTTGCAGTCAGTGATTTTTTAAACAAAAATTTTAAAAAACATTAATCTACATATGGAATTAATTAATCAATTTCAATCAGGATTGTTTATCATCCAATCTATTATCTTCATAGCGCTTTTGCTTTTATTAGGAAAGTTTGCTTGGAAGCCAATTCTTAACTCTATCAACGAGAGAGAAACTAACATTATGGATGCTCTTAACCAAGCACAGTTAGCAAAAGAAGAAATGGCACAGCTAAAATCTGATAACGAAAGAATCATCAGAGAAGCAAAAGCAGAGAGAGATGCTATCTTAAAAGAAGCTAGAGAAATTAAAGAAAAAATAGTTTCTGATGCTAAAGAAGTAGCTAAAGTAGAAGGGGATAAAATGATTGCTCAAGCAAGACAGTCTATCGTTGCTGAAAAGACGGCTGCAGTAGCTGAAATCAAAAACCAAATTGGTGCTCTTTCAGTACAAATTGCAGAATCTATCTTGAAACAAAAGCTAGATACTACTGAAGCACACAATCAATTGGTAGAAAATATCCTTAAACAACCTAATCAGAACTAACAATGCTTACATCTAAAGTAGCAAAAAGATACGCACAAGGTTTACTTGATTTCACACAGGAGTCAGGTAATACTGCAACTGTATTTGCAGAGATGAAAGATGTGGTAAAGATTATGAAAGATTCTAAGGAACTGAAAAATTTCTTTGCTTCACCTATTATTGATGCGAAAAAGAAAATAGCGGTAGCTTCACAAGTTTTCGTTAGTTTTTCTGCAGTTGCCCAAAACTTAATCACCCTAGTTATCAAACAAGGTAGAGAAAGTCATCTGCAAGACATAGCACAAGAATTCATCAACAAAGTAGAAGATTTACAAGGAGTACAGAGAGTGACATTGACAGTAGCATCTGAGCTATCTCCTAAAAACATTGAAGAGATTGTAAAATCTACTTCTTTGGTAGATCATTCTAAAAACAGTGATTTAAAAGTGGTGGTGAATCCAGAAATTATAGGTGGTTATATCCTAAGAGTAGGAGACCAACAGGTAGATGCTTCTGTAAAAACTAAGCTAAGCCTAGTAAAAAAAGAATTTCAATTAAATTAAGTTAAAACAACCATAAAATGGCAGAAATAAATCCGGCTGAAGTTTCAGCAATTTTAAAACAACAATTGGCCAACTTTGATACGCAATCCAACGTAGAAGAAGTAGGTACAGTATTACAAATTGGAGATGGTATTGCTCTTGTTTACGGTTTAGAAAACGTACAATACGGTGAATTGGTAAAATTCCAAAGTGGTATTGAAGGTATTGTATTGAATCTAGCTGAAGACAACGTAGGTGTTGCGCTTTTAGGAGAATCTAAAAATGTAAAAGAAGGAGATACCGTAAAAAGAACCCAAAGAATCTCTTCTATTAGAGTAGGTGAAGGTATGCTAGGTAGAGTAGTAGATACTCTTGGTAATCCTATCGATGGTAAAGGGCCTATCTCTGGTGACCTTTACGAAATGCCACTTGAAAGAAAAGCTCCAGGTGTAATTTTCCGTCAACCGGTAAATGAACCTTTACAAACGGGTATCGTAGCGATTGACTCTATGATTCCGATCGGAAGAGGACAAAGAGAGCTTATCATTGGTGACAGACAAACTGGTAAAACAACTGTTGCGATTGATACCATTCTTAACCAAAAAGAATTTTTCGATGCTGGTGAACCAGTATTTTGTATCTACGTAGCAGTAGGGCAAAAAGGTTCTACCGTAGCACAAATCGTAAAAACTTTAGAAGATAAAGGAGCTATGGCTTATACTGTAGTAGTAGCAGCTAATGCTTCAGACCCTTCTCCAATGCAGGTATATGCTCCTATGGCAGGTGCTGCAATTGGTGAGTATTTCAGAGACACAGGTAGACCAGCATTAATCATTTATGATGATTTATCTAAACAAGCGGTAGCTTACCGTGAGCTTTCTTTATTATTAAGAAGACCACCGGGCCGTGAAGCATATCCAGGTGACGTATTCTACTTGCACTCTAGATTATTAGAAAGAGCTGCTAAAGTGATTAAAGATGATACGATTGCTGCTCAAATGAATGATTTGCCAGAATCTCTAAAACCAATGGTAAAAGGTGGTGGTTCTCTTACGGCTTTACCAATTATCGAAACTCAAGCGGGTGACGTATCTGCCTATATCCCAACCAACGTAATTTCTATTACAGATGGTCAGATTTTCTTAGAGTCAGATTTATTCAACTCTGGGGTAAGACCAGCAATCAACGTAGGTATCTCTGTATCTAGAGTAGGGGGTAATGCACAGATTAAATCAATGAAAAAAGTATCTGGTACTTTGAAATTAGACCAGGCACAATATAAAGAACTAGAAGCTTTCGCAAAATTCGGTTCAGACTTAGATGCGGCTACTATGGCGGTAATCTCTAAGGGTGAAAGAAACGTAGAAATCTTAAAACAACCTGTAAACTCTCCACTACCAGTAGATGCACAGATTGCAATGATTTACTCAGGAACTGAAAACCTATTGAGAAACGTACCGATTAGAAAAGTAAAAGAATTCCAAGTAGAATATATTGATTTCCTAAGAAACAAGCATCCAGAAGTAATGGCAGCTTTGAAATCTGGTAAAATTGATGATTCATTAACAGGAGTTCTAAAACAAGTAGCTACAGATTTAGCAGCTAAATATAACTAATATTAGTTGATGGTTTTTGGTTGATAGTTGACAGAAAATTCTAAAACTAACAACCAACAACCGACAACCAACAACTAAAAAAATTATGGCAAATTTAAAAGAAATTAGAGGCAGAATAACATCTATATCATCTACGATGCAGATTACGAGTGCTATGAAAATGGTTTCGGCTGCGAAACTTAAAAAAGCACAAGACGCTATCGTAATGCTAAGACCTTATTCAGAAAAACTTCAAGAAATCATTCAGAATGTGAGTTCTAATTCAGATTCTGAGAATGTTTCGGTTTTTGCACAAAAGAGAGAGGTAAAAAAGGTGCTTATTATAGCGGTAACTTCTAACAGAGGTTTAGCAGGAGCATTCAACTCTTCTATTGTAAAAGAACTGAATCATAAAATTGCTGAAACACCTGTAGAAGTTGAAGTTTTGACCATCGGAAAAAAAGTTTTTGATGCGGTTAAAAGAAGCAGAACGGTATATGATAATCAAAGTGCCATCTTTGACCATATGAGTTTTGAAAAAGTATCAAAAGTGTCTTCTAAAGTGATGAAAGCTTTTAAGGAAGGACAGTTCGATGAAGTGCATTTAATTTATAACAAATTTATCAATGCTGCTACTCAAGAAGTAAAAACTGAACAATTATTACCAATAGAAATGCCGGAAAACACTGGTAATGTTGTAAGTGATTATATTTTTGAGCCTAGCAGAAAAGAAATTATCGAAAGTTTGATTCCTAAATCAATCAAAACTCAGGTTTATAAAGCAGTATTAGACTCTATCGCTTCTGAACATGGTGCTAGAATGACAGCCATGCACAAAGCAACAGATAATGCGCAAGCTCTAAAAAATGAATTGGTGATTTTCTATAACAAAGCCAGACAGGCGGCGATTACCAATGAAATTCTTGAGATTGTATCTGGAGCAGAAGCCCTTAAAAATAGTTAATCTAATTATAAGATATCAATTAAAAGCATCAACGAGAGTTGGTGCTTTTTTTTATAAATATTCTCTGTTAAATATAATTATGTTAAATTTAGATGAGATAATAAATGCGTAATTTTGCAAAACTAGTAAGCTATGATTGTTCCTAAAAACACTTTTTTCAGATATAAGATATTTTTTGCAATTGTGTCATTAAATTTAATATTTGTGACCACCATGGCTTTGTTCAATTTTTACAAAGATTCATTGCGTTTACAGCGTGCCAAAAAGCAAGAACTTATCGCTCTAGAGAATAAAGTACAAGACACTTATCATTATATTCTTACCAGACATTCTGAATTATCTCAAAAGGAGCAATTTTTGGAATTGATGAAAGATAGGATTTTTGAGATTTCAGATGTGAATCATGTGACCATTAGCATTTATGATTTTAAAGGCAATTTATTAGCGAGCAGCAGACATGAAAAAGAACCGCTAGAAACTTCAGTATTAGAAAGACTAGAAAAGACCAAAAAAAGAGTAATCGAAGAATCTGTACAAGAAAAAAAAGGGATTACACAATATCATTCTTATAATTATTTAATGGCAGAGAATAAAGCCATTGCAATTTTTGAGGTAAGTAATCTGGGAACTAGTTCTTCGTTATTTGTTCATTTTAAACTATTGGCTAAACAATATTTTTTGGCCATTATCATCTTATTTATTTTAAGTGGCTATGCAGCATGGTTTATCTCCAAAAGCCTCACTCAGAAAATAGATGCTATTTCTAAAAAACTGAGCAAAACCAATGTAGAATATCTGGATACCCCTATAGACTACTCTGATGAAGACGAGATAAAACCCTTGGTAGATTCTTATAATACCATGTTGGGTAAATTGCAAGAACAAACCCATCAATTGGCCAAAACAGAAAGAGAAGAAGCATGGCGAGAAATGGCAAGGCAAGTGGCCCATGAAATCAATAATCCACTTACCCCATTAAAGCTATCGGTGCAGAATTTCCAAAGGAAGTACAAAGCAGATGACCCAGATAATGATGAAAAAATAAAGAACCTGACGCAGGTGGTGGTGCATCAAATAGATATTATATACTCTATTGCCAAGTCTTTTTCGGATTTTGCCAAGATGCCTATCAGCAATGATACCCTGATTGATGTGGTGAAAACGGTAAAGTATTCTGTAGACATCTTCCCAGAGCATATCATAGAATTTTATAGCAACGTAGATGAATTGTACTATAAGATAGACGGGATTTACCTCACGAGGATTATTACCAATATTGTAAAAAATGGAATACAATCTATACAACATAACGATAAAAAAGTAAGGGTAGAAATTAAAAATAAGCCAGACAAATTTACCATCAGTATAGAAGATAACGGAAGTGGTATTCCAGAAGAGCATCTGGATAGGGTATTTGAACATAAGTTTACGACCAAATCTTCTGGAATGGGACTAGGACTATCTATGGTAAAAAAGATTGTAGAAGATTATCATGGGAAAATATGGTTCGAAACAGAAGTAGATGTAGGAACTACCTTTTATATAGAATTTATAAAATAGCAATTTAATGGATTGCATTTAACCATAAAAAACAAATAAAAAACAACATATGAAGACTAAAATTATTGGATTACTCTCTGCAATTGTACTTGCATTATCAGGATATTTGCTCTATGACAGTTTGAATACAGAGATGAGTGAAGCGGAAATACAAACCCAATTTGCAGATTTAAAAGCAGATTATCAATACATTAAAGAAGATTTAGAATTTGCTGTAAAGGATTTGAATTTTAACAGCAAAGAAATTATTTCTCAAAAGCAAAAGATAGAAAAACTGGTGAGTAAAAATAATCTGACCCAAGAAGAATTGATAGAGGCCAAAAAGATTATGAGTACCTTATCTAAAACCATTCTTAAAAATTTTAAGGAAAAAGTGATAGTTTTAGAAGATGAGAAGTTGAAGTTATTGAATGAAAAAGACAAAATCGTAATAGAAGTGACTAAACTGAAGGATCAGGTAGAAGATTTGGACCATAGAATCATTAATGAAAAGAAAATTTCTGAGAAAAAAGATCAGTTGATTACTTACGCTTCTAAGTTGACCCTTTCTAATTTTAAACTCAATAGTTTTAAAGTAAGAAGTAGTGGAAAAGAGGTGCAGACTGATAAAGCTTCTAGGATTGATAGAATTAAGGTGAGTTTTGATATTAATGAAAATATATTAGCCCCTTCTGGTGCCAAAAATCTCTATATGGTGATTAAGAAGCCAACAGGAGAAACGGTAACCTTTACCAACAAGCCTTCCGGTATTTTTATGTTGGGAAACAAAAAAGTGGTATATTCTGACAAGATAGATTTCAACTACGAAAAAGGAAAAGAACAATCTCTAGAATTCGTTTGGGATAATGAGGAATTTAGCAGAGGAGATTACATGATGGAAGTTTATGAGAAAACCCCAACAGGAATTGTGATGATAGGTAAGGTGACTAAGACCTTAGAGTAATTTAACATAAAATACGTAAATTAACGTATTGATTATCATGTTGGTTTAACATAATTTTGACATGTAAAATTGAAACACCAAAAAATTTATATATAACTACACAAAAGTGTAATTGACGAGGATTAGTATAAGTTTTAAATTTGTATTTAATTATTAGTAACCAGGAAAACACAAATGATGCTAAACTCTACTACGGAAAATTAAAGCATTTGTTAATTTAAAATTTTTTTTTCTGTAGTAGTTTTTTTTTAAAAGTAGTAATTTTCTTCATATTTCGATTTTTAGACCCAAACGAAGGATACACGTTTCTAGTGTATCCTTTTTGTTGTCTCATATATAAAAAATTGTTTTTAATAATTTTTATATCTTTGCAGTAATTGTTTAAATAAAATAAATGGACCCCGATAGTTTTGTCAAACTTCTCATCGCATTATTGTTAGTATTATTGAACGGTTTTTTCGTAGCCGCAGAATTCTCCATCGTAAAAGTTCGCTATTCTCAGATACAAATAAAAGCTGCCGAAGGAAACAAAATGGCAAAGCAAGCAGAATTGATTATCAAGAATCTAGATGCTTATCTATCTGCTACACAATTAGGAATTACTCTAGCATCCTTAGCCTTAGGTTGGGTAGGAGAGAGTGCCCTAGAGCATGTTTTCCATGATGTATTCAGTTATTTTAATCTAGAAGTATCACAATCTATACTTACTACCATCTCTATAGTGGTTAGTTTTTCTATCATTACGGTAATGCACATTGTTTTCGGGGAGTTGGTTCCTAAGTCCATCGCCATCAGAAAATCTGAAGCTACCACCTTATTTATTGCATCGCCTCTTCGATTTTTTTATTTTATTTTCAAGCCTATTATTTGGTTAATGAATGTCATTTCTAATGCTTTTCTAAGATTAATTGGGATACACCCTGCTTCTGACCAAGAAATACACTCTACCGAAGAATTGCAACTTTTGGTTAAACAATCTGCCGATAGTGGAGAAATTGAAGAAGAAAACTACGAAATCATCAAAAACGCTTTTGATTTTACAGACCATACGGCAAAGCAAGTCATGATTCCTAGGCAAAATATTTTTTCTATTGATATTGAAGATTCTAAAGAAGAAATCATCAAACAAATCATGGAGAGTGGATATTCTAGAATACCCGTTTATGAAAACTCTATAGACAATGTTATTGGTATTTTTTACACCAAAGAAATCATAAGAGAATATGTAAAACACATCGATAATCTTGAGAATTTTGATTTAAAAGATTATCTCAGAGAAGCCTTCTTTGTGGTGGGGAGTAAAAAAGTATCAGATTTATTGAAAGTTTTCCAATTAAAGAAACAGCATTTAGCCATTGTAATTGATGAATTTGGAGGAACTGAAGGAATATTGACTTTAGAAGATATTTTAGAGGAATTGGTAGGTGAAATACAAGATGAAGAAGACGAAGAAGAGAAAATTGTAGATAAAGTAGGGGAAAATGTATTTTGGGTACAAGCTACGCAACCACTAGAAGAAATCAATGAACACTTACCCAAGTCTTTGCCCGAAAATGCAGAGTATAATACTTTGGCAGGATATATTTTACACCAATTAGAAGATATACCAGAAGAAAATCAAGAATTTAAATTAGATGATTATCAATTTAAAATTCTGAAAATGAATAACAAGAGTGTAGAATTGGTACAATTGACCTACCAAGAACCTGATTTAATAGAAGATATTATTGAAGAAATAGAGTAGGCTTGATGGAGGTGCATGAGATTAAAAGATGGAAGATGGAAGATGGAAGATGAATCCTGAACTCTGAACTTTGAACTCGAAACCCGAAACCTTTTAGAATGATTAGATTTTACGATAAACCACAGCGTGAGTACGAAGAAGATGTAGCCTTGTTAGAAAAAGAAGACGAGGTTTATAAATTGGTACTTCATAATGATGATGTCAATACCTTTGATTTTGTCATAGAATGTTTGATAGAAATCTGCAAGCATACCCTAGAACAAGCCGAACAATGCACCATTTTGGTTCATTATAAAGGCAAATGCACGGTAAAAACAGGCAGCATGGAACTCCTAAAACCTATGCACGAAAAATTAATTTCCAGAGGTCTTACTTCTGAGATTGTATAAAAAAAACTCGCTGATTAGCGAGTTTTTTGGTTTATATTTTTTCCCATTGAGCTTTTATTTTGCTCATTTTCATCAAATATGGAATAAGGAACAAAAGTTCTAATCGGAAAGAAAAACTGTGGTTGTATAATGGTAAAACGAACATAGAAATTGTACAAATAATAATTCCTAATACTGCATCAATTTGTGCCATATTTACGCCCCAATTTTTTTCGAACCATAATCCATAAGATACAGAACCCTTTAAAATAAATAATAGCATTACAGATATCCCTATCAAAGATTTAGGATTAGTGGTCGTCAAGCCATATAGAGATAAATCTATATTGTCTGCAAAAGGTGTCATTAGAAGTAGTATAACTCCTAATACCCCAAAGAAAAAGAAAATCCAAATAAAAACTTTAATCCATATAGGCAATAATTTTCTTCTTTGATTTTTAATATTTAAATTGTCAAACTCATCAAAATTTGATATTTCTTCCATGATTATTAATTTTGATTAAAACTTCACCTTAAACACCTTCTTTTCACCATTTCTAATTACGGTAACGTCTTTTTCGTCGCCAGCGTTTAGTTTGGAAAGGCATTCCATATAAGAATAGACTTCAGTGATTTTGCAATCTCCTATTTGAACCAAAATATCGCCAGAAACAATTCCAGCTACTGCAGCAGGTCTTCCGTCTGTTACGCCATCTATATGCAGTCCGTCTTTGGTATCAGCATAACTAGGCATAATCCCAAGCGTTACTTTGTATTTAGGGGCAGATTTGGTAGCGGTTGTTTTAGTTTTGGTGAAAGGAATTTCAGATTTTTGACTCAATTCATTGGCAATCCCGAAAACATAATTAGTAATGGTTTTTACACCTTCGAAATTAATCTTTTCGGTATCATCACTTGGTTTATGATAATCTTCGTGCGTTCCGGTAAAGAAAAATAATACAGGGATGTCTTTTAAATAAAAACTGGTGTGGTCGCTTGGTCCGGTTCCAGATTCATCTAATGCCAAGTTATAACCAGCTGGTTTGTATTTTTCTATCAATTCTTTGAAAATAGGGCTGCTGCCAATTCCGCCTACATTCAAGACTTTGTCTTGGTTTAGTCTGCCTACCATATCCATATTAATCATGGCTACCACATTAGGGAATTTGGTTTTTACCTCTTCGGCTAGTTTTTTAGAACCAATAAGACCATCTTCTTCGGCAGAGAAAAGAGCAAAAACATAGTTTACTTTTTCTTGGGTTTTGTTTTGAGAAAACATTCTTGCCAATTCCATTACGGCAGTTACCCCAGAAGCATTATCATCTGCACCGTTATGGATTTGTCCGTCAGAATTCATCAAGGTAGAGTGGTGGTGTTCATTTAATCCTAAATGGTCGTAATGCGCACCAATGATAATGGTTTTCGAGGCTTTATTGTCTAGATAACCAATGATGTTAGTCCCTTTACTTGGCGTAGAAGAATTTTCATCGTGAGGATTAAGTTTCACTGAATATTCAAACGGTTGTAGTTCTGTTTTTAATCCTAATTTTCTGAAATTTTTACTGATGTATTCAGCTGCTTTTTTTTCACCTTCACTTCCTGCCAATCTTCCTTTCAAATCATCTGAAGCAAGAAAAGAAAGATTCGATTTTAGATGTTCTTCATTTACATTTTCTGTGGGTTCATCATCTACCCAATCAGCGATAAAAACGTTGGTTTCTCTAGGTTTAGACTGATTTCTATTGCTGCTGAAAACCAGTTTTTTGCCATCTTTAGAAAACATAGGGAAGGCATTGAATTCGCTGGCGTAAGTAATTTGTTTTAAATTTTTACCATCTAAATCTATGGTGTATAATTGGAAATCATATCCTCTGGTAGAGTGGTGGTTGCTAGAAAAAATGATTTTCTTATCATTGGGTGTAAAATAAGGCGCCCAATTGGCTTTGCCAAGATGTGTAATTTGTTTTAAATCTGTACCATCTGCATTGATGGTGTAAATCTCCATATTGGTAGGAGCTACCAAATTCTGAGCGAGATAGTCTTTGTATTCTTTAATTTCGGCATCGGTTTTGGGTCTAGAAGCACGAAATACAATTTTTTTTGAGTCATGAGAGAAAAAAGCACCACCGTCGTAACCTAAACCTGAAGTCAATTGCTTTTGGTTTTTGCCATCAATATCCATGGTCCAAAGTTCTAAGTCGCCACTTCTGGTAGAGGTAAATACTATTTTTTTACCATCTGGCGAAACTACCGCTTCTGCATCATAACCTGGCGAATTGGTGAGTTTTTTGGTGATTTTACCATTCAAATCGGCTACATAAATATCAAAATCTGAATAAATAGCCCAAAGGTATTTCCCGTCTTTAGGAACTGGTGGCGGTGGACATGCAGCAGAACCTTCGTGAGTAGAAGCATACAAAACGTGCTTGTTATCTGGCATAAAGAAAGAGCAAGTGGTTCTTCCTTTACCTGTGGAAACTAGTTTTAGATTAGCGGATTTTTTAGATGCATCTTTAGAAAGGTCGTACACAAAAATCTGGTCGCACTCTGCACCTAATTCTTTGTTGGTTACCTGCATGGTAAGAAATTTGCCATCTGGCGAAAAGTAGGCTTCTGCATTATCACCACCATCGGTAAGCATGGTGATGTTTTTTAGATTTTTTTCTTGAGAAAATAACGTTGCACTCGTAATAAGTGCCATTAAGATATATTTATTTTTCATATACTAAGTAGAAATTTTTATTAGAATGGATACCCAATTGAGAAATTGAGGGTTGGTTTTAAAGGTTGAATTTTATCGATCACCCATCTTTCACCTTTAGGTTGATTAGGGTCGTGCATTTTATAGGCAAGGTCTAGTCTTACGGTGATGTAGGCTACGTGAATTCTAAGACCTAAACCACTACCCAAGCCCATTTGAGGGATGAATTTTTTGAATTTGAATTCATCTCCTATACCTGTATCTTTTAAACTCCAGATGTTCCCTGCATCTGTAAACACAGCGCCTTCAAACATTTTATTAATAGGGAATCTGTACTCTATATTGGTGGTTAATTTTACGTTGCCCATCATATAATCTCTTACTCTTTTATCAACATCAGAATCAGCAGGCCCCAATCCGCCAAAAGCAATCCAAGCTCTTACATCATTACTTCCTCCACTGAAATAAGACCTTACAAAAGGCATGCTAGAAGAGTTGCCATACGGAATACCTACCCCTACCACTTGTCTAATAATGAATTGGTGTTTGTTTTGGAAGGTAAAATATTTTCTAATATCTACATCAAACTTCACAAACTGAGAAATGGGAATCCCGAAAATCTGTCTGCTATTAGCACTTAATCCGTTTGATGTATTTATTTTTTTACTTACTAAACTCAAAAGATTACCAGCTAGTTCAAATTTACCATCGAAATAAAAGGGGTTATCATATCCTTTTTTTCCTATTTCGTTGTAGGTGTAGTTGTAAAATAAAGAATTGATGATAACGTTCTGAGTAATTCTTTCTTTTTTGTAAATGACTTGAAAGTAATTGAGTAAAAGTTGAAACTCTTCTGGGGTTGTAAAAGAATTAGGAAATCCACTGTCTGCCAAAATAATATTGGTCACATCATCTTTCGTTAATGTCCCATTACCATTGTTATATTGGGCACCTACACTAGGATTGTAGATAAAGTATTTATCAAAAACTTGTTCTCTTACAGCATCATCTGCGGGAAAATAGTCATAATAAGCACTCTTGTTTCTGGTGATGCTCAATTGGGTGTTAAATAAAGATAATTTATGAATCACACGGTCTCCAACATTTAGAAAATAATTAAAGCCTGCATTGAAGATTCTTCTATCCATCCCAATGTTGTTTTGCGCAGAAACCCCAATGTTAATGGTTGACACGGGAGAGTATCTGTTGGGAACCAATTTTTCTGTATTGAAAGGCAGCAATAATCTTGGGAAATTTAAACCGAATTGTAGAGAAAATTCTGAGGCATTAAGAAAAGCATCAGGATTTTTTTGGGTATATACCGTTCCAAAAGTTCCAGAAAGGCTAGTAGTAAGGTTTTCGGCACCCTTAAAAATATTTCTAGCGGTTAATTCTACAGATGGTGAAAATCCAAAATTTAAAATCTGAGAGTAGTGCACGTCAAAACCCGTTTTAAAGTTGTATCTAGGCAGCGGAACCAATCTGTATTTTACATTAATTACGGTATCATTAGGTTTTATGGTTTCTCTGTAATCAGCAATGCTGAAGTTATTCAAAGCCATAAAATTTCTTTTGGTAAGGTCTAGATTTTTTTGGAAATAAACTTCCCCTCTTTTAAGGGTAATAGGCCTCCAAAGTGTTTTTACTTTATATTCTTCGTCTATTCTTTTGATTTTTACCCCATGGTATAAGGTATCTAGAGTAGCATTTTCAGTGATGTTATTAATGTATTCTACTTCTACATCACCTATGGTGTATTTTTTATAAGGAGAATTAATAGAATCTTTCAAAATTTGCATAGAAAGGGGCACCTGTTTACGGCTGGTAAGGGTGTCTGCGGTGAAAAAAATTTCGCCACCATCTCTGTTGAAAGAGAAATAACCATTCTCCTGCATTTGTTCTGTAATTCTTTTTACTTCTTCTTCTAGATTGACTTGATTAAGGATGGTTCCAGATTTTACATAGCTGTCTTTAATGTTGGCCTCGTAGAGCGCTCTAATATTATCATAAGGAATGTTGTAGGTATAATCCTTTATAAATGTAGGGTCTTTATAAGTGATTTTATAGGTGGCTTGTGCTTTTTTAGCAGCAGAATCTTTTTTGGTGCTATAATCTACATGACTGTCCCAATAGCCTCTGTATACTAGAAATTGTCTCATTTTTTCGGCACTGCTGGCTGTTTTTGCTTCGTCTAAAATCACAGGAGGCCTACCAATTGTATGGAATAATCTACTCCAGAAAATACTTTTACCTACAAATTCTGGTTTATTGTATTTTCTAAAAAGAGAGTCTCTTAGTTTTTGAGTTCTCAGATTATTAGGAAAGGTCATATATTCTGAGACGATGCTGTCATATTTAGGATTTCCCATATTATAGATGAGTAATCTGGTAGGGAGAAACATAAGGTCTCTTTTATTGGGTTTTTGGGCTGCATAATCAGGGATTTCATCTTTATAATGGTCAGCGTCTTTATACTCAAAATGATTTTTGGTAAGCAAATATTGTCCTGCTGGAACTTTTTTGGTACTATTGCAAGCGTACAAAACCAATAGCAAAATTGCGAAAGAAAAAAATATGTGGTATTTTTGAAAATATTTCGGATAATGCTTACTGCTCATAAAATAAAAGTTTTTCAATCTTTAGATAAAAAGAAGTTCAGACAAAAATACAATTTGTTTTTGGTTGAAGGCAATAAAATCATCTCTGAACTCAAAAATTCTTCCTATAAAATTACTGAAATTTTCAGTACCAATCCCTCTGCGTTGTCATTTTTATCTTCAGAAGCTCATCTGATTACAGAAAAGGATTTAAAAAAAATAAGTTTTTTACAAACGCCTAAGGATTCTGTAGCCGTAGTAGAGTTGCCTAATTCTATAGAATTGCCAAATCAAAACATACAAATCATTCTAGACGGCATACAAGACCCTGGCAATTTAGGGACTATTATCAGGCTTTGCGATTGGTTTGGTATTGCACAAATTATTTGTAGTCAAGACACCGTAGACTTCTACAATCCAAAAGTAATACAATCTACCAAAGGTTCTTTTGCCAGAGTTAATGTAGTGTATACCGATTTAGAAAATTATCTGAGCCAAACCGAAGTGCCAAATATCGGGACAGACATGGTAGGTGAAAATCTTTATCAATTTGATTTTCCTAAAAAATTCAATCTTATTTTAGGAAATGAAGGCAATGGTATGCGCCCTAGTGTAGAAAAATTGGTAACAAAGAATATTACCATTCCACGCTTTGGTAAGCATCAATCTACCGAAAGTCTCAATGTTTCTATGGCCACAGGAATTATTCTGGGACAATTGTTTTCTAAATTCTAGAAAATTAAAGGTCGGATTTTTGAATTCCGAAAAATGATTATCTTTAAATTTTTGTAAAAATCTATGAAGTGTACTTCATAAGCCACCCTAATCCTATTTTAAATTTAGATGCAGAAAATTGCCTTTTTTATAAATCCCACCATTAGAAATTTCAGAAACATAGAAATAGAATTGCAACATCATTTTATTGATTTCGACTATCAATTTTTTATTTCAGAATATCATGGCCATTTGTTAGAGCTTCCTCTGAAGGCAATTAAAGAAGGATATAATTGCATGATTGCCGTAGGTGGAGACGGCACATTAAATGAAATTGTGAATGGTACGTTAAAAGCCTTTAAAAATGGTGATTCTTATGATTGGGAAGCTATTTCTAACATTAAAATCGGGGTGTTTCCTACAGGAAGTGGAAATGATTTTGTGAGAAATATTTATGATTCTAAAGTTTCTACTTTATTAAATTTGATTCAGAACCAGCGCTCTGAGTTGATTGATGTAGGGCTTGCCACTTTTTCTAATGAAAATGGGGTAGAGGAACAACGTTTTTTTATGAATATTACAGATGTAGGCATCGGTGGTGAGGTGGTAATAACTAAAGAAAAAATGCCTGCTTTTTTCTCTGCCAAGTTCAATTACCTTGTCTCTATTCTCTATGTAATGGCTACTTATAAAAAGCATCAGGTAAAAATAAAGACAGATAAAGATTCTTATCAAGGAAAAATTTTGAACTTTGTGATTGCCAACGGAAAATATTTTGGAAACGCCATTGGCATTGCGCCTCATGCTTTACTAGATGATGGTTTGTTTTCTATTACCAATATTGGTAACGTAAGCCTTTTGGATTATTTTCTGCATATAGGAAAGGCAAAAAAATGTCAAAAAATTAATCATCCTCAGGTAAGTTATACTTTTTCTAAAGAGGTCTTTGTAGAAAGTGCTGACCATAGAAAAATAACCATTGACATGGATGGCGAATTTGTAGGCTTTGCCCCTATTGCAATAACTTGTCTTGAGAAGAAGATTCGTTTTTTGAAATGATTTTCTACAATTTATTAAGCATAATTATGCTGTGGCTGGTGGGATATTGATGTTATTGGCTTTAAGGTAAGCCAAGACTTTTTTCAAAATTTCAGACCTTAAACCGCCTCCTGGTGCATTTACGTCTGTGGTTTTGAACCAATAAGAGCAACGTATTTTTACGGTATTGTCTACAAAATCGGTAATCAATGCAGATGCTTTTGGCATTTTTTCCACTTGATTGAACGAATTGACAATGGCGACAATATCTGCCATTATTTTTTCTACATCTTGTTCCATTTTAACACTGATGGTAAAATCACTCATCAGAAGTTGATGGTAAGTGTAATTTTCTAATGGGTTTTTAAGAATGATAGAATTCGGGATGAAAACATCTTTTCCATCTAGAGTTTGAATGTTGGTTTCTCTTAAAGATAAGTCTTTTACTCGGCCTCTTATTTTTTGTACTTCTATTAAATCTCCTATTTTAAACGGCCTTCTAAATGCCATCAGAATACCAGCCAAGAAATTTTCTCCGATATCCTTTAAGGCAAAACCTACAATAACAGTTGTGATGGCGGTACCTGCCAATATTTTGTCGGTTATATTGCCATAACCTAAAATGCCTAAACTGATGGAGATTAAAAATAGGGTGAGAATAATAGAAACGATGTTGACCAAAAAAGTAGTTGCTATAGAGTCTCTGGCTTTTTCTTGTATGATTTTTCGTACACGGCTAGAGGTGAATTTAATCACAAAAACACCTATGGCAAGAACCAATAAAGCGACTATAAGAGCAGGGATTTTGTGGATAAAACTCAGCCAGATTTGTTCTATCTGATTGCTAAATATCAAGAATTCTTTCTTCATGGTTAGATTACTTTATTCAGACTTTTTAGGGTTTCTTGTTTTTGGTAATCATCTAGTTTTTCTCTAAAAAATTTAATGGCGTAGGGTGCCAAATAGATGATGCCAATTCCTATGGCTTTTTTCTTCCAACTAGAGTGGTAAAGATTTTTTTTGGCGTAGTTGGTCACCATGGCTGCAACGCCCAATTTCAGTGCGTTTTCTGTAACACTGCCTATAATGTTTGTAGTGTTGATGCCTAGTTTTTGTTCACCATATTCATTGATTTTGGTTTTCAAGAAATTGTCTGTGGCCCCACCTGTTACAAAACTTAGTATTTCACCAGTCTTTAGAGACAGTTGGTGGTTGCCTTCATCATCTATTTTATCGGCTAGAAATTGGTCACTCATACCGTTGGTAAAGGCGCTGAGACTTTCTTTAGGATTCTCAAAAGATAGTTTTTGTTCTATATCCGCAATATTTTGCTTGAGCTCTTCTTTTCTTTTTTTTAGGTCTGATAAATTTTTCATGTGTTTTCGTTTTTAATCATTAAAGAATGCTTCTATGGCCTTATTGGTGATAAAATTTTTGATGTGGTTTCTGAAAACGAAGGCCAATATAATCATCAAAAGATAAAATCCAGATAAGATAAAGAAGCCCAAAGCATAATTGCCAGTCCATTTACCAAGCAATAAAGCTAAACCAATGTTTAACAAAATAATAAAGAAACTTCCCATGATGGAGATAAAGAAAAGTGGGACAGAAATGCCTATGATTTTAAGTGTTTTCTCTGTAGCGTCTAGTTTTAGAAGTTCTACATGATTTTCTATATAATCTTTTACTATTTTGACCATGGTGTAATAAATTTGATTTAAAAGTACAAAAAAAGGAACTTATAAGCTAAGTTCCTTTAGAAGTTTTTTATGAAATCATTGTTTATTTCAAAGCGTCTAGTTCTGTTTCTACTTCATGAGCAACTTCAGATGCTTTGCTAGCGGCAGTAGATTTGTATTTTTCGAAATTTTCTTTTACGCTAGAGACTACTTTGTCTATATTTTCTTTCGCTTTTTCAGAAAGTGTTCCGTATTCAGATTTTACTTTTTCTGATACTTTTTCATATTCGTCTAGAGCTTGGTCTTTTAGGTCTGTGGCTTTAGCTTTTAGTTTTTTTCTTGTTTCTTTGCCTTCTTCTGGAGCAAATAATACTCCTAATACTAGACCTGCAGCTGCTCCTGCCAATATTCCAGCCAATACGGCTGCTGTATTTTTTCCTTTTGCCATTTTGTTTAGATTTTAGTGTTAATATAAATGATTAGTTATGACGTTGTATATGCCACAACTATTGTACCAAATATAGTGAAAATCTCACAAATTTTTGTTAAATAATGATGAATTTATTCTATGGTTTATTTTAAAATGTGTGATAAAATCAACTCAATGGTTTCCTCTTTATTGAGTGTGGTATTGTCTATTAGGGTAGCATCTTCTGCTTGTTTCAGGGGAGCTACTTCTCTTTCGCTGTCAATTTTATCGCGGGTTACTAGATTTTGGAAAACTTCGTCATAAGAAACTTCTTTGCCCTCATTTTTCAACTCTAAAAACCTTCTTCGGGCTCTTTCTTCTGGGCTAGCGGTTACAAAAAATTTAAAATCAGCATTGGGCAGAATTACTGTTCCTATGTCTCTGCCATCCATAATTACACCACCTTTTGCGGCTAAGTTTCTTTGAAAATCTAGTAGAAATTCTCTTATTTCTGGTTGTTTAGCAATGATGCTTACGTTATTAGAGACTCTTACTTCGCGGATTTCTTTATCGATGTTTTTACCATTTAGGTAGAGCTCTAGAAATTCATGGTTAGGCTTGAATTCTAGATGAATTTTATCTAATTGCGAAAAAAGTGACTTTATGTCAATTTCCTGTTGGTCATTTAGGCAGTTTTCTAGTGCAAAAAAAGTAATCCCTCTGTATAATGCCCCTGTATCTATATGAATAAGATCTAACCTTTTGGCTATTTGTTTAGAGATAGAACTTTTTCCAGTGGATGAAAATCCGTCAATGGCAATTACAGGTTTCTTTTTCATAGGGCAAATTTCGCCAAATTATTTTGAATTTGAAAGTTTTTGAAAAGGAAGTTGGATGTGCTAGGCAGATGAGATACCATCGTAAATCCAAAATCTAAAATCTTAAATTTAGATATTAGCATAATGATAATAACCCATAAACGTGCTAAACTTCTATCTTCTGTAACCCGAAAGTTCTACCAAATCGAGCATCAAGCCTATTTGATTAACGTTAGAAGCATTGTGATAACGAACATGCGAATAATCAAACCTAAAAGACGATATTTTGATGCCAAAACCGAAACTTAATCCCGAAAAACTCCTTTGGTCTAATACCGCCAATTCATTTCCTCTCTTTACATTGTAGCCCATTCTAAGGTTAAAAGCCTGCTCTGGAAATAATTCTACCCCACCAGAAAGATGATCTAAGAATTTTCTACCAAAGCCAACTTCTTGCCCATTGACATTATATGTTTGTGAAATATTGAATTTCTGCAAATCATGATAAGTAATGGTGAAGGCCAAAGGGAACTCAGGTAAAATTCGGGTATAGCCTATATCTGCACGAAAAGGCAATGCCTCTTTTACTCCGTTGTAAGTCTGAAGTTGATACCCAAAATTTCTGAAAACTAAGGCAATGGTTTCTTTGGTTCTTTCATTGTGATAGGTAACCCCAGCGCTTGCCGAAAGGGCCGAAGAATTGAAATTATCTATTTTAGAAGTAATGTAATTCACATTGGCACCTATGGTAAAATTATCCTCGAATTGATAGGCATACCCTAATCCTACAGAAGCATCCATCGCAGAAAACTCTCCATTTACTTGTCCGCTTTCATCAGTTCTAGGTATTTTGCCAAAATCCATTACCCTGGCATTAACTGAGAGAAAGTGCCCTGCAGCTAAATCTTTTACATAATTGATGCTGCCTAATTTAGAATCAGCCAAATAAGAGGCGTAGTTGAGCGCAATTCTATTGTCCATATCCAAATTCATCAAAGATGGATTGACGGCCGTAAAATTAAGGTCATAATCTCTTACAGAAACAGCATCACCTCCTAGTGCTGCTTGCCTAGCAGAAATAGGAATGTTCAGGAACTGATAAATCGTAGTTCCTGTTTGTGCATTGGCCCACAATGAAAAATTACATAAAAATAAGAGGATTAGCTTTTTCAAATTCTTCAAATTTCTGTACAAAAATAGATAATTAAATGTTTTATTAAAAAATAATTGGAGTTTCGCCTATTTAAATTAAACAAATGGCATTCTAATATTCAATCACTTATTTTTACCTGTGATGATACAGATGTACCAATAATCACAAAATGTTTTCCCTTAGATTAATCATCATTACAATCAGCCTATTCGTATTTATTTAATTTTTACAGATGTTCTAGACTTTAGAATAGGTAATTTTTATCATGTTCTTCTAAAAATTAAATACTCTTCACTCATTCTTTTTAACGAAATTCTTTGCGATTCATTATATTTGCATAATTAAAATTTTGAATTTACCCAAAGATTCAATTTTTCAGTCAACCCGAAATAACATATAATAATGAAATACAAAAGAGTTCTTCTCAAATTAAGTGGCGAAGCTTTAATGGGAAACCGATCATATGGTATTGATAATGACCGATTGGTAGAATATGCTAAAGAAATAAAAAAAGTAGTAGATGGTGGTTGCGAATTGGCCATTGTCATTGGTGGAGGAAATATTTTTAGAGGTTTGGCAGGAGCAGCAAAAGGAATGGATAGAGTGCAAGGAGATTACATGGGAATGCTGGCAACGGTAATTAATGGGATGGCATTACAAGGTGCTTTAGAAGATCAAGGCATTAAAACCAGACTTCAATCTGCCATAGAAATGGATAAAGTAGCAGAACCATTTATCAAAAGAAGAGCCGTAAGACATCTAGAAAAAGGAAGAGTCGTAATTTTCGGGGCAGGTACTGGCAATCCGTACTTTACTACCGACACTGCAGCTACCCTTAGAGCAATAGAAATAGGTGCAGATGTAATCCTAAAAGGAACTAGAGTAGATGGAATCTACGATAGTGACCCAGAAAAAAATGACGATGCTGTGAAATTTAATTCACTTTCTTTTGATGAGGTGATGGATAAAAACCTTAAAGTGATGGATATGACCGCTTTTACCTTGAGTAAAGAAAATAATTTGCCTATCATCGTTTTTGACATGAACAAAGAAGGCAATCTATTAAAGGTAGTTCTTGGTGATAACATAGGAACCATCGTTAAACTATAATAGATAATTGATAAATGATGATTGATAAAGGATAATAAATTTTACCATCTATCATTAATTATCAACAATGAAAAATAATGAATGTGTAATTTATCAAATTTTCAATATATAATGGAAGAAATAAGTATGATTTTGGATATGGTGAAACAAGAGATGGATGCAGCAATAAAACATCTCGATCACGCCTTCCAAAAAATTAGAGCAGGTAGAGCTTCTACTTCTATGGTACAAGACGTAATGGTAGAATACTATGGGGCTTTGACTCCCATCAATCAGGTAGCGAACATTTCTGTACCCGATGCTATGACCATCTCTATCCAACCTTGGGATAGAACTGCTATTAATGCCATCGAAAAAGCGATTATCAATTCTAACCTAGGGTTTGCACCTTCTAACAATGGTGAATACATCATTCTGAATGTTCCACCATTAACCGAAGAAAGACGTAGAGATTTGGCTAAACAAGCAAAAGCCGAAACCGAACAGACCAAAGTTACTATAAGAAATGCCAGACAAGATGGTATGAAAGAACTTAAAAAACTAGATGGTGTATCTGAAGACTTGATTAAAGATGCGGAAGAAAAAATCCAACAGTTGACGGATAAATATGTAAAACTTTCTGATGAGCATTTAAAAATCAAAGATGCAGACATTTTCAAGATTTAATTTTTTTGAAATGGCTGACCTCATAAAAAAAACTTCAGACTTGTCTGAAGTTTTTTTTTATGCTTAGAAATAGTTAATTTAAACTTTTTTCATTCATCAACCATCAATCACCCATCATACATCATCCATCAATTATTGATACCTTTCGTGTTCTCTTTGTTTTACAAATTTACTCCATATAGGTTTGGTAAGGGCTTTGTATTTTTCTACATCAAAAACTTGAGAATCTGTGAGAGCCTTATAAGTAAGCCAAACTCCAAACGGAAAGAGCACCATATTCGGAAGCCAAGAAGCGATATAAGGGTCCATTTTACCTTTCCAAGCGATGTTTTCTACAGAGAGATTCAGAACATAAAAAATAATAAAGATGATAATGGCGATTACCACTGGCAATCCTACACCTCCTTTTCTGATGATAGAACCTAGGCTAGCACCAATCAAAAAGAAAATAATACAAGTCACAGAATACGCCAGAATTCTCTGCTGATACATAATGACCTTGTTGTAATATTTAATCATATCATAGAGTTGGGTATCTCTATTTTTTTTGTCTTCCTGTATCATTTCTATTTTATTATAGGCATCATACAAGACTTTTAGTTTTTTCTCTTTGTTTACTTTTTCTAATTTAAAGGGCTCTTCAGGTTTAGAATTTTTAGATTCTTTTATTTTGTCGATGTAAGAGACATAACTGTTGGTTTGTCCTACCATCTCGTTATTCAGTGTGTTGAAAGTCACCTCGTTGTCTTTCTTTACTTTATCTATAGTTTTGAAGATTTGTCGGTAAGTTTGAAATTGATAATCATCGGTAATTTTTTCATCTTCAATGGCTTTGTTGATGATTTCACTGATGTCAAAATGCTGTACCAAAGTATCAAATTTTACTGATTGTCCCGGCTGACGAAGTCTTTCTAAATAGTTTTTGTCTTGAATGTTGTCTTCGAAAATATAACCGCTTTTCAAGACTAATTTTAAGTAGTTTTTATTTTCGGCAGGTACAAATTTCCCTTTTTTGGCAATAATGGTTCTTTGGTCCTCATAAGAATTCGCTACTTTGTGAATGAAAACCCCTTCTAGAAATTCACTTTTTTCACCATATATTCTGTCAAATTTAATGGTAGCACCTGGGAATTCATTAAACTGACCTGGTGTAAATTTAAGGGCAGGTTTACTAGATGCAATATTATAGAGCATGTTCTTTGCCTTTCTCTGAAAGTCTGGGATAATGTTATTCGAGAAAAAGTAAAGCATAATCGATAGCAGGGTTACAATCCCAAATAAAGGAAGCATGACTCTGGTAAGCGATATTCCGGCAGATTTCATGGCGGCTAGTTCGTAGCGCTCTCCAAAATCACCAAAAGTCATAATAGAAGACAAAAGTATGGTGAGCGGAAGCACCATCTTGACCACATTTACACTCATGTAAAAAAGAAATTTTATAATTTCCCATGTGGTAAGACCTTTGCCTGTAAATTGAGCCAACTGAATCCAAATGATGTTCACCATAAATATAAAGAACAATACACTGAAGATAAAAAAGAAAGGCCCAAAAAAGGTTTTTATAATATATTGATCGAGTTTCTTTAGCATTTGCCAAAATTATGAAAAAGTCACAAAAGGAAATGCTTCTGTGACTTTAATTTTAACTTATTTTATAATTATTTTTTCCGAAAATTCTTCAAGGTCTATTTTACAACTCAGTAATCAAATAGTTTTTGTATTTGTTTTTATCAAAAGTAAAAACAGAATTGTTCAAGTTTTGGTTTTCTTTGTATTCGGCAATCGTAATTACTGCAATATCGTCTCCTGCAGAAGTTTGTACAATTTTAGAGACTTGTTTTTTGGCAGAATTGATATAGAGTACCACATTTTTAATGCCTTCATCCTTCACAGGAACCATTTTTATCAGGTCTAGCGCTCCACTTTTACCAGCATAAGTTACCGTATATCCGTTTCTATAATCATCAATATAGTTGGTAGGTGATAGAGCCTTTTCGTTTCCGTTAGGTTTAGCGATGGTTATTTCTTGATCTTCTTTAGAAATGTTGTATACTTTTTTTCCATCAAATATCTGCTCATTTCCCATAATATTCAGTTTGTACTGAGTGGGAGTAGAGTAGAAGATGCCCGTTTCAGTTTTAGAAACCGTGCCTCTGCCTGTGCCATAAGAAAATTTGAAATACATATTTTTCTTGGCTTTATAATTCGCAGACACTGCATCTAAAATGGTTTTCGCTTTAGCATCTATTTTTTGGGCATTAGAAAAAGTGAAAGTTCCTACCACTAAAGTTCCTAAAAGTATTTTGTTTAGTAATTTCATTGTTTATTTTTTGGTTTGGATTAATGGTTTCAAAAACTGAGCCAATGGCTACAAAATTACAATAATGCAACTAATTTTTTTGTTTTAAATGTTGGTTTGTTCATTTTTTTGAATTGCAACTTGCACAAATGCCACTCACTACAAAATTGTAATCATGGATGATAAATTTTTCTGGAAGTTCAATTTCTGGAACTGCATTTTCTACACAAATCACAGATTTACATTGCTCACAACTAAAATGAATATGGTTATGATGGTGTTCTCCTGCACAATTTTTGCATTTAGCAAAGTTGACCACCCCATCTACATTCACAAATTTATGAATTTTTCCCTCTTCTTCTAATCTTTCTAATACCCTGTAAATGGTTACTCTATTGCATAAAGCCCCTAATTTTAATTGGATATCCGCATGAGAAAGTGCCTTTTCTGATGCATTAATCAGGTTGAATATCTCAGTTTTTGCTGGTGTATTTCTTGTTGGTTTCATTTTATTAAATGCAACAATGTTGCGATAATGAAAATTAATGATTACTTTTGCAACAAAGTTACAATAAGAAATAATGAAATCAAAAATTCTAGACCTTATCGGCGTTTCAGCAGCGGTTCTTTGTTTAATTCACTGTATGGCATTTCCTTTGTTAATGCTAATTCCTCTTGGGATATCACATAATCCTTACATCGATTTGTTTTTTCTTGCCATAGGGCTCATCGTAGTTTATAGAATTACCAAACATATTTCTTCCTTTTGGTTGAAATCTCTTTTCTGGATTTCTATTGTATTAATTGCTATTTCCATAGGATTAGATTTGTTTTTCCATTGGCACTCAGAATTGATTTTTGTAGGAGCGGCAGGATTAATTATGGCTCATCTTATCAATTTTAAAAATCATAAACATTAAATAACAATGCAAAAAAGAATTCCAGTTACGGTTCTAAGTGGATTTTTAGGCGCTGGTAAAACCACACTTCTTAATCACGTTCTTCATAACAAAGATAACCTAAAAGTGGCCGTCATTGTAAATGATATGAGTGAAGTCAATATAGACGCCCAATTGGTGAAAAACGAAAATACCCTCTCTAGAACCGAAGAAAAATTGGTAGAAATGAGCAACGGTTGCATCTGTTGCACGCTTCGAGATGATTTATTGGTTGAAGTAGAAAGATTAGCCAAAGAAAAACGTTTTGATTACCTTTTGATTGAAGGAACGGGCATTGCAGAACCTGTTCCCATAGCCCAAACGTTTTCTTATATAGATGAAGAAAGCGGTATAGATTTATCTAGATTTAGCTACATAGATACGATGGTTACAGTAGTAGATTGTCTCAATTTTTTCAAAGATTTTGGTTCTAATGAACTCTTGATGGATAGAGAATTAACCGATATCGATGGAGATTACAGAACCATTGTTAATTTATTGACAGACCAAGTAGAGTTTGCCAATGTAATTATCCTTAATAAAACCGATTTGGTGACCGAAGAAACCGTTAATTTTCTGAAAGCGACCATTAAGAAACTCAATCCAGATGCTAAATTCATTACCTCAGAATTTGGTGAAGTAAATCCTAAAGAAATTCTTAATACCAAAATGTTTGATTTCGAAACTGCCCAAAATTCTGCGGGTTGGCAAAAAGAATTACAAAGTGAACACCACACACCAGAAACCGAAGAATATGGCATCAGTTCATTTGTCTTCAGACATCAAAAACCATTTCACCCAATGCGTTTTTGGAATTATCTCAATCAAAAATATCCTGCAGGGGTCATTAGAGCTAAAGGCCTTTTTTGGTTAGCCTCTAGACCAGATGATGCGCTTAATTTTTCGCAAGCTGGCGGTTCTTTCAGATTAGAAAGAGCTGGAGTTTGGTGGTGCAGTATGACCATGAATGAACGGGCAATGTATGCTTCTTTTGCAGAAAATCAAGAATTTATAGAAAGTAAATGGCATAAAATTTGGGGAGATAGAATGAACGAGTTGGTCTTTATCGGTCAAGATTTAGACAAAGAAAAAATACAGGCAGATTTAGAAAAATGTTTGCTCAAAGACAATGAAAAGTATATGTTCGACCAAAAAATCTCCTTCGAAGACCCTTTTCCACATAATATTTAATTTAAATTTTAATGATAATATCATAAGTTTAAGAAATTAAATGAATAATTTTAGACTTTTAAATTAACATCTATGGATAGAAGAAAATTCCTAAAAGGTTCTATTTTATTATCAGGAGCGCTTACCCTTAATCCTCTCAATTTGTTCGGAAGAAATTCTGAGGAACAACTCAGTTTTAAAGGAAAGATAGCCAAAAATATCATCTTTATGATTAGCGACGGAATGAGCAATGGTACACTTTCTATGGCGAATTTGTATTCTAAAAATATCTTAGGCAAAGAAACCAACTGGATGAATTTATACTTAGAGAATAAAGCTTCTAGAGCATTGATGGATACTGCATCTGCGAGTTCTATCGTAACTGATTCTGCAGCGGCAAGTTCTTCTTTTGGAGGTGGTTTCCGAGTGAAAAACGGCTCTCTAAACGTAGGCGTAAACGGAGAACACCATCTTCCGATTTGGCAAAAATTTAAAAAGAAAGGCAAAAAAGCAGGCTGCGTGACCACGGTAACCATTACTCATGCTACGCCCGCAGGTTTTTGTGTCAACTCAGCCAAAAGAAGTGCCGAACCAGACATTGCAGAAATGTATGCAGAACTAGGTTTTGATGTAATGATGGGCGGTGGAGATGAATTTTTCAATCCTGAAAAAAGAGCCGACAAAAAAGATGTCTATGCTGCTTATCAAAAAAAAGGCTATCAAATTCTTAAAAATCGCTCTGATTTAAATAATATCGATAAAAATAAACCAGTTTTAGGAGTTTTCAACACAGGTGCTTTACCTTATACAAGTGATAAAAATACTTCTGCCGATTTACAAAATAAGCCTACTTTGGCAGAAATGGCAAAAGCGGCCATAGACCAAATGAAAGACCATAAAGAAGGTTTTGTCTTACAAATAGAAGCCGGAAAAGTAGATTGGGCGGCACATGCTAATGATGTGTCGGCACTTTTACACGACCAATTGTCTTTTGACGAAGCGATAAAAGTAGTGATGGATTTTGCTGAAAAAGATAAAAATACTTTGGTGATTATCACCACAGACCACGGAAATGCCAATCCTGGAACTATTTATGGGGCAGATGCTACCAAAAATTTCAACAGTATTGCTAAATATAAATGTACCAATGAATTTCTGCTCAATAACATTAAACCAGATTTTAACCTCCAACAAATTAAAGATTGGATAGTAGAAAATAATCAATTTTCTGTTTCAGATGAAGAGGCCAAACATATTCTTAATTTTTATCAAGGTCTAGAAAAAGATGAAGAAGGTCTTTATAATTACAAAAAATTGCCTTACAAAGCTTTTTCAGAAATACAAAAAAAACACAACAGTGTCGGTTGGATCAGTATGGACCATAGTGGTGATTATGTAGAACTGGCCATGTATGGCCCAGGAAGTGAACTTCTGAAACCTTTTGTAAAAAATACAGATTTGCATTATCTGATGCTAGAAGCCACAGAAGTAGAAAATAAATTCTAAAAAAAACTCCACTCAAGTCGCAGTTACTTCAAACTGTCTCACAATCAACTAGCCAACTTAATTTTTGATTTTATAAAATTTAATAAAGTTGATTGTTGATCTGCATATAAATAGTGAAAAGAAAATTCAATAATTTAAATCTAAAAATTCTAGAAAATAGGATATTTATTTTTTCAAAAATTCACTAGCACTAAAAACAGGAATTAAGTTATTCTTAAAATCCTTTTTATTTCTTGTAATAATTGCCTCCAAACTACTTTCTAATGCAGTATAGAATTGAATAGCATCTTCAAAATCTTTAAAATCTGAAGCCAATACCAATTCTATAATTTTGTCTGTAGTTGGCAAAACTTCTACTAAAACTTTAAATTTTGAAAGTATTTTTTTTGCTTCATCAGAAGAATAAAACCTTGATAAAATGTAATAAGTATTGGCAAATGTAAGTGCAGAAATGTAGAGTTTTACTTTTTTTCTATCGGCAAGTGTAAACAATTCCTGTGCTTCTCTATAAAATTCATCTCTTTTTTGTAATAAATCTATTACAATATTGGTGTCTACAAAAACATTTTCCATTAAGAGTATTTTTTGTTTAAAAAATCTTGATACTCTTTTTTGTAATTTGTATTTTCATTAGGAATTACCCCAGTCAAACTTTCTACAAGAGGGCTTACATCATCAGTAGAATTCTCTTTTTTGGTGATAGAATTTAGATAAGTTTCAATCAATTTAGAAAGGCTCGTTTTATTGTTTTTAGCATAATCTTTAGCACTTTCTATAATTGTTTTGTTGAGATTTAAAGTGAGTTTCGTATTCATTTTTAATAATATTTACGTACAAAATTAAAAATTAATTACGTATAAACAAATTTAACTTGTTAAAAATCTACAAACTTCCATCTTCGGACTTCCGTCTTCCGTCTTCCAACTCCCTACTTCCTCAATTCCTCCAAGAAACTTTCCAAAGCATTAAGGTCAGAAATTTGTACTTCTCTGGCTTTTGCCCCATTGAAACCGCCTACAATTCCTGCGGCTTCTAGTTGGTCCATAATTCTTCCCGCTCTGTTGTAGCCCAATTTTAATTGTCTTTGGAGCATAGAGGTAGAACCTTGTTGGGTAGAAACAATAATTCTGGCAGCTTCTTCGAAAAGTTGGTCTTTTTCATTCGGGTCAAAAGCTGCAACCGTAGAAGTAGCGTCTTCACCAGAATATTCTGGCAACATAAATGCAGTAGCATAACCTTTCTGTTCACCAATAAATTCTGCAATTTTTTCCACTTCTGGGGTGTCTACAAAAGCACATTGCAATCTCAAAATCTCATTACCGTTGAAATACAACATGTCTCCTTTACCTATCAATTGGTCAGCTCCAGGTGAGTCTAAAATCGTTCTAGAATCTACCGAAGAAATTACTCTGAAGGCAGCTCTCGCTGGGAAATTCGCCTTTATCATCCCCGTGATTACGTTCACAGATGGTCTTTGTGTAGCTACAATTAAGTGAATTCCCACAGCTCTTGCTAACTGAGCCAATCTGGCAATCGGGAGTTCTACCTCCTTACCAGCGGTCATAATAAGGTCTGCAAATTCATCTACAACCAGCACTATATAAGGCATATAACGGTGCCCGTTTTCAGGATTTAATTTGCGCTCTGTGAATTTTTTATTGTATTCTTTTAGGTTTTTACAAAATGCATTTTTCAACAAATCATACCGCGTATCCATCTCTATACAAAGAGAATTCAGTGTGTTGATAACTTTGTGTGTATCGGTAATAATCGCATCTTCACCATCCGGAAGTTTGGCGAGATAGTGTCTTTCAATTTTTGAATACAGAGAAAGTTCTACTTTTTTAGGGTCTACCATCACAAATTTTAATTCTGATGGATGTTTTTTGTAGAGTAGGGAAGTCAGAATAGCGTTAATCCCTACAGATTTTCCTTGTCCTGTAGCACCCGCCATCAATAAGTGGGGCATTTTAGCTAAATCTGCCACGAAAACTTCGTTAGAAATCGTCTTCCCGAAAACTACAGGCAAATCCATATCAGAATTCTGAAATTTAGGCGATGCAATTACACTGCGCATAGAAACCATCGAAGGATTTTTTCGTGGAACTTCGATACCAATGGTTCCTTTTCCTGGCATTGGTGCGATAATTCTAATGCCTAACGCAGATAAGTTTAGGGCAATATCATCCTGTAGTTTTTTGATGGCTGCCACCCTTATTCCAGCTTCTGGTACTATTTCGTAGAGCGTAACAGTTGGGCCAATGGTAGCTTTAATCTCTGCAATACCAACGTTGAAATTCTTGAGTAAACCAACGATTTTATTTTTATTTTCTTCTAATTCATCTTTATTGATAGCGATTTCTTCGTTGCCATATTCTCTTAAAAGTTCGATGGGTGGCATTTGGAAATTGGCCAAATCTAGTTTGTGGTCATAAACCCCATGTTTATCAACCAATTCTTTGGCTTTTTTGTCAAAATCGTCTAAATCTTCTTTTTGTTCTTCTATGCTAAAAGCGATGTCATCACTAGATTTTTCAGCAAGCTCTTCTTTTTGAAAACTAAAACCTACTTGTTCCAAATCTTTTTCTATAGGAAGGGTAACTGGGGTTGCCACTATAGGTTTTGCCGTCTCAAAACTGGTTTGGTTGGGCGTTTTGATGGTTTCTATAATTTCAACTTTTGGTGGCTCTACCTCTGTAGTCACTCTCAGATGTTCGAAGTTATTTTCATCTTTTAGTTCTTTATCGGCTTCGAAATCTTCTTCCGCATCATGGTCTGGAGTAGAGAATTTTTCTTTAATGGTGTCATATTTTGCTTGTATCGCACTTGGTCTTAAATTAAACTCAAGAATAAAATAAATGCCAATGGCCGCCAACAAAGTCATCCATAACCCAAATTCACCAATAATGGAAGCTAAATAAATCTGAATTTCATTGCCGTAAACTCCACTTAATGTTCCAGCTCCTTTGGTAATTGCCCCCATGAAAATAGGCAACCAACAAATAAAGAAAAGAGAATGAGAAACCGTTTTCCAGATTTTAAAGTAAGGCTTTTTTAGAATTTGAAAACCAAAAACCATGAATAAAAATGCAATGATAAAAGCAGCAATGCCTATGCCATCAAAAATGAATAGATTTCCAAGCCAATCTCCCAGTTTCCCAAAAAGATTGCTCGATTTTATTTCTCTATCCAACATAGCTCCTGCTTGGCTTTGGTTAGCCTTCCAGTTCATCAAATAAGATGCAAAGGATACCGCAAGAATTAAGGATAAAAATAAAAATAAAAGTCCGAAATAAATTCTAGGCTTAGAAAGCGTTTTGCTCTTTTCTACCTCTTGTCTATTGTTAGATGCTATTTGTGCCATACTTTTGATTACATGCAAATGTAATATTTTAAATGAAAAATAGAAAGGGATAAGTAAATTTTTAAATGCTAATTTAATCACATTAATAGATAAAATTAACGAATATTATGCTAAGATTTAATTTCTAGAACTTATTTTTGCAAATCTATTTTTAAATCTAAAAATGAAGCTAAGGCTTCAAAATCAATAAGAAATATGAATAAAATACTAAATTTCTTGGTCTCTACTAGAACAATGGCTGTTTTACTCTTAGTATATGCTTTTGCAATGGCTTATGCTACTTTTATGGAAAATGATTACGGTACGCCTACCGCTAAAGCACTAATTTATGAAGCCAAATGGTTTGAAGTAATCATGCTTCTTTTAATAATCAATTTCATTGGTAATATCGGCAGATACAGACTTTGGAAAAGAGAAAAGTGGCCTCTTTTGGTTTTTCACTTGGCTTTTGTGCTCATCTTTATTGGTGGGGCAATTACCAGATACATCAGCTACGAAGGGCAAATGCACATCAGAGAAGGCGAAACTTCTAATGAAATAGTGACCGATAAAAATTTCTTTAAAATCCAAATAGAAAACGGTGGTGATAGACTCAGTTATCAAGAAATTCCTTACATGATGTCTTCCCAAGAACCTCTGCTAGCAAAATTGATGAACCATCGATTTGAAGCGAAATACGATTTTCATGGCCAACTCATTCAAGTAAAACAATTAGATTATATCCAAAGAAAAAAAGACAGCTTGCAGGTAGATGATTCAGGTAAAAACTACTTGCACCTAGTTTCTACCAATGATTCTGGAAGAGAAGATATCTACCTCTCATCTGGTGAAGTTAAAAACATCAATGGTTTTCTCATTTCATTTGATAGACCTATCGAGGGTGCCGTAGAATTCAAAAACGAAAACGGAAACATCCTTATTAAAACTCCCGAAGAAGCCAATTATATGACCATGGCTACTCAGGCAACGGGCGTTACCAAAAAAAATGAATATCAACCTTTGGTTTACAGAAGCTTATACACCATCAAAGATTTAAAAATTGTAGTCCCAGAAATGATGCAAAAAGGAAAACTAATTTCTTATTCTGGTGATAAAAAGAAAGATCAAAATGTTCCTGATATGCTTTTGGTTGAATTGAAAGGGCCAAAGACCTCTCAGAATGTTGAACTTTCCGTAGAAAAAGGAAATCCTAATGCATACAAGCAAGTCACAATAGATGGACTCAATATCATTCTAGGTTTCGGACCAAAAGTCTATCAAACGCCTTTTGCCCTTAAATTAGATGATTTCGTCATGGAAACTTATCCGGGTAGCAATTCTCCATCTGCTTATGAATCTCACATTCAGATTATAGACGAAGGCAAACAAACACCTTATAAAATATTTATGAATCATGTCCTTAATCATAAAGGCTATAGGTTTTTCCAAGCCAGCTTTGACCCCGATAGACAAGGGACAGTGCTCTCTGTAAATCATGATTTTTGGGGAACTTTAATCTCTTATATCGGATATGCTCTTTTATTTTTAGGATTGTTTGTGACCCTTTTCTGGAAAGGAACTCACTTCTGGAAACTCAACCAATCTCTTAAAGATATGGCCGCTAAAAAAGCAACTGTAGTATTGTTATTATTGTCTTTTCTAGGATTTAATGCTCAAGATAATCACCAGCACGAAACTGTAGCTCCTAGCTCAGTAGCTACACAAGCGCCTGCACAAACAGCGCCACATCTAGAAATTAGCAAAGAGCATGCTGCTCAGTTTGCTTATCTTTTGGTACAAGGTTATGATGGTAGAATAGAGCCTATGAGTACTCAGGCGCTAGATGTCCTAAGAAAAATGGCAAAAAAAGAAAAATGGGGAGACTTAAATGCAGACCAATGGTTTTTGTCGATTAATCTAAATCCTATGGCTTGGATGAATGACCAAATCATAAAAGTTGGTTCTAGTGGAGGAGAAGAATTATTGAAGAAAACCAAAGCCAATGAAAAAGGTTATACTTCTATGATGAACCTTTTTGTGTCTGATACTCAAGGTATGCCTCGTTTTATATTAGAAGATGATTTCAATACTGCTTTTAGAAAAAAACCAGCAGAACAAAGTAAATACGACCTAGAAGTAATTGCCATCAATGAAAGAGTACAAATTTTTTACGGAATTCTTTCAGGGCAATACTTCAGAATTATCCCTATACAAAATGACCCTAATCATACATGGAATTCTTGGTTAGACCAAGAACAAAAAGCTGACCCACAAGCGCAAAACGTTATAGCACCTTATTTCTTAAGTGTAATAGATGCTACAAAGAATAATGACTGGGCAAAAGCAAATGCTGAGTTGGAAAAGGTTAAAGAATACCAAAAAACTTGGGGTAAATCTGTAATTCCAGACGAATCAAAAATAAATATAGAAGTTTTACTCAATACTTTAAACCTTAATTTTTATTTACTCATTTTCTATACATTAATAGGTGGTTTGTTAATTATTTTAGGGTTTATAGAATTATTTAAACCGAGTAAAATTCTCCATAAAATTATCAAAATCATTATTTATTTAGGCGTTATAGGCTATGTATTTCATTTCTTAGGATTAATTGCAAGATGGTATATCTCTGGTCACGCTCCATGGAGTAATGGTTACGAAGCTATTGTATTTATCTCTTGGGTGGGTATTACCGCAGGATTGATGTTATATAGAAATTCTAATGCTCTCATTCCTTCTGCTGGTTTTATGGTAGCGGTAATTATGATGGGATTTGCTCATGGTACCTCTCAGCTTGACCCACAGATTACACCGCTTGTGCCAGTGCTCAAATCGTATTGGTTAATCGTTCACGTAGCCATTATCGTCAGCAGTTATGGTTTCTTTGCGTTATCGATGATTATTGCAGTTATTTCTTTGTTTTTTTACATTATTTCAGATAAGAAATCATATCAAACCCACAACGGAACTACTTTAAAAGAATTGACCATCGTCTCAGAGATGTCTCTTACCATTGGTTTGTTAGCATTGGTTATTGGCGTATTCTTAGGCGGAGTTTGGGCCAATGAATCTTGGGGAAGATACTGGAGCTGGGACCCCAAAGAAACTTGGGCTTTTATTTCTACTATTGTATATGCCTTTGTTTTGCACATGAGATTGGTACCAGGTTTACGCGGTAGATGGGCTTATCATGTTGCGGCGATGTTCGCATTTTGCAGTATGGTGATGACCTATTTTGGAGTAAATTATTATCTTACTGGTTTACATTCTTATGCTGCTGGTGACCCTATACCAGTGCCTGCATGGGTCTACATCAGTTTAGTAACTATGACTACTTTGTCAGTCTGGGCTTATTTCAAATTTAAGAAACTGAATAGTTAGAATTTTTTACAATACATCGACAATATAATCCGATTGAAATTTTTCATTCGGATTTTTTTTGAAATATGAAATTATATTATATCTTTGTGATATCAAATTAATATCAAAATATAACAGCTATGGAAAAAAACTTAAAACCAATGTCTGGTTATCTTGCTTTAGTAATCAGCTTGTTTCTATTCATTGTAGGAATTGCTTTAATAATCAATGGTGGAAATTCAGACAGTTCTTTTATGGTAATTATAGGGATTTTTTGCATCATTGCTTTCATTTTTTTTATGAAAGGTCTTATGATTATTCAACCCAATCATTCTAGAGTGCTTAATTTCTTTGGGAAATATGTGGGTTCTGTGAAAGAGAATGGTTTATTTTTTATTAATCCGCTTTATTCTTCTCAAAAAATATCGCTTCGTTCAGAAAACTTACAAGGTCAAACTCTTAAAGTAAATGATAAAATGGGAAATCCTATAGAAATTGCGGTAGTAATTGTCTGGAAAGTGGGAGATACCTACAAAGCAGCTTTTGATGTAGAACGTTATTCTGATTTTGTAAAAATGCAAAGTGAAGCCGCAGTTCGTCATTTAGCAATGAGTTTTCCTTATGATAATTTAGAAGACGAACACGCTGCCATTACCTTAAGAGAAGGTGGAGATAAAATAAATGCTATCTTAGAACAAGAACTTACAGATAGACTTTCAAAAGCGGGTATCGTAATTCAAGAAGCTAGAATTTCGCATTTGGCTTATGCTTCAGAAATTGCAGGCGCTATGCTTCAACGTCAACAAGCTACTGCTATTGTAGCGGCGCGTTCTAAAATTGTAGAAGGTGCAGTTGGAATGGTAGATATGGCCTTGAAAAAATTGTCTGAAGAAAACATTGTAGAATTAGATGATGAGAGAAAAGCAGCAATGGTTTCTAATCTTATGGTGGTTCTCTGTGGCGAAAAAGCAGCTCAACCTATCCTAAATGCTGGAACGCTTTATAATTGATGAAAAATGAAGATTGATGGATGATATTTTCAATTGAGAAATTTTAAAATGGCTAAAAAAAGTTTTGTTTTAAGAATAGATGATGAAACCTATAAACTTCTAGAAAAATGGGCAAATGATGAATTTAGAAGTGTAAATGGGCAAATAGAATATTTGCTTCATCAGAACTTAATAGAATCGGGGAGGAAGAAAAATAAAACTCCCCAAAACGAAACGCAAGAAACTAAAAATAATAGTAAATAGAGATATACCTTTGTCGGTTATTCAATAAAGTTTTATTTTCAAAAAAATACAATGTCTAAAAAGTATAAAATCCAAAAATCACCATTTGTAGTTCCTACCGATGATGGCAAATTAATTCAAGAACATTGGGGCAATTCTACAGGAAATGCCAATATATCCATCGCACATATGGTAGCACCTGCTGGCTGGAGTGAACCTCACCAAACACCTGAATTTGATGAGTTTACCATCATCATCAGAGGAAAAAAACAATTCGAAATAGATGGTGAAACAATCGTTTTGGAAGCTGGACAAAGCATTTTAATAGAAAAAGGTGCCAGAATAAGATACAGCAATCCCTTTGATGCAGAATGCGAATACATGGCCATCTGTTTGCCCGCTTTTTCAATAGATTTGGTGCATAGAGAAGCTTAATTATTTTTTAATGTAGATTCTATGTTATGCATTGCCTAATATTGAAAAAAATAGCATAATTTTGTAAAAATTCATAAAAATTGATTTCATATACCATATATAAACATGAAACTTCAGACAATTGGGTGACTTTTGTACACGGTGCAGGAGGCAGTTCCTCCATTTGGTTCAAGCAAATCAGAGAGTTTCAAAAAAAATTTAATGTCCTTTTATTAGACCTTAGAGGTCATGGCAATTCACCTAAAGAACATCAAAATCATAAAAATTACAGTTTCAAAGCCATTGCGCAAGATATTATAGAAGTAATAGACCATCTAAAAATCCAAAGTTCTCATTTTGTGGGAATTTCCTTGGGCTCTATCGTCATCAGACAATTGGCAGAGATGAATCCCGAAAGAGTAAAATCAATGATTATGGGAGGGGCTATTCTCAAAATGAATTTCAGATCCCAGATTTTAATGAAGGTAGGCAATTTATTTAAATATGTGCTTCCGTATTTAGTTTTATACAAGTTTTTTGCATTTATCATCATGCCAAAAAATCATCACAAAAAATCTAGAAATCTTTTCATCAACGAAGCTAAAAAACTCTACCAAAAAGAATTTATCAAGTGGTTTAAGCTCACTGCCGAAATCAATCCTGTCCTGAAGTGGTTCAGACAAAAAGAACTCAATATTCCTACTTTTTATGTGATGGGCGAAGAAGATTATATGTTTCTTCCTGCCGTTAAGAAAGTTGTCTCAGAGCACACCCAATCATCATCTCTATTGGTAATAGAAAATTGTGGACATGTAGTTAATGTAGATAAACCTCATATTTTCAATGAAAAAGTGATAGAATTTATCACAAAACAGTCTGCGTAATTTTTTCTATTTCTTTAATTAAATCGATATTCGGAAGACAATGTATGGTGTGGAAACCTAGGCTTTTTGCTACCTCTATGTTTTTAGCATTGTCATCGATAAAGATAGATTCTTCGGCTTTAATTTGGTAACGGTCTAGTAAAACTTGCCAGATTTTAGGGTCTGGTTTTATCAATTGTTCTTCACCAGAAACTACAATTTTTCCATCAAATACTTCAAAAAAATCATAATGCGCCAAGGCATAAGGGAACGTTTCGTGTGACCAATTGGTTAGCCCGAAAAGCTCGAATTCAGTCTCCGCTAATGCTCTTAGTGCTGCTACATTCTCTGGAATGTCACCACGCAACATCGTAGTCCAGTTGTCATAAAAAGCTCTGATTTCGGTCTCCCAAGTTGGGTGCTGTGCTACCAAAATTTCGGTTCCTTCAGCTAAACTTCGGCCACGGTCTTGTTCGGCATTCCACTCATCAGTAGCAATGTTTTTTAAGAAAAATTCCATTTTCTCATCATCTCTGAAATAATCTTGGTAAAAATACCTCTGGTTCCAGTCCATAACCACACCTCCAAAATCGAAAATTATATTTTTAATCATTAACTACTGTTATTTTTATATGTTTAGAATTCTTTTTGATGGATTTCAACTTACCCATTTTGTGAGGGTAAAAATCGTTAAAATATTCGAATTCTATACCATCTATTGTACTGATTTTTCCACTTTGGTAAGAATAAAAATCAGAATAATAAGAAAAAGAAAGATTTCCAATAGATTCTATCTTGCCTTTTTGATAATCATAAAAATTACTGTAATAGCTGAATTTCACGCCGTTTACTTTTTCTAATTTGCCACTTTGGTAGTCATAAAAATCATTATAATAACTTATTTTTCGATTGAATGAAGAAGAGAGTAGACTTTTATCAGGATAGTCAAAATCTGTATCAGCATTCACAGAAAAAGTTCTGGTGTTGGGTTCTATTTCCATAGTACTGCTTTGGTTTCCAGATTCACTCAGGTGCAGGAGTTTTCCATCGGTGTCGATAGAAACAAAGACGTCTTCAATTCTTAGATTGATAATGGCTCTTCCGGATTTTTGAAAAAAAATGATTTCATTGATTTTTTGTGCTTGTACAGAAATTGTAAAAACAAGCATCAAAAGAGAATAGATTTTGTTCATATTAATTTTTTTATCATCAAAATCAAAATGCGTGCTAAATCTATAAATTGCAGGGCATAAATTGATATTTCTCTTGAATGAACTGTGCTTCAATGTGTTGTAGTCCGTTGCTTAAGATTATTTTTTCTGCACCAACCACAGAATTGTATCTCGCCACTTGCTCGAAAGTTTCTTGAGATAAAGTAATGTGTGGCGCTTTCAGTTCTATCAAAATTTTGGGACTGGTTTTTTCGGTGATGAGTAGGTCTATTCTTTTCAGAGTTCCATTAACCTCTAGCTTTTTTTCTAAAATCAATGCAGATGGTGCATATTTTTTCACCTTGATAAAATAATGTACAAAATGCTGTCTTACCCATTCTTCAGGGGTGAGAACCAACCAAGATTTGCGCACTAAATCATAAATAAAAAATGTATCTTTGTCTTTCTTGATATCAAAAACAAAATCTTCTTTAAAATTTAATTTCGGTAGCTGCATTAATGAAAGAGTTAGAACTAATTTTCAAAAATATTAAAACAAAGGAGTTTCTTCCTATTTATTTTTTCCACGGAGAGGAAGCTTATTACATAGATGCTGCTGTGAAGGCATTAGAGAATGATGTGCTCACAGAAGACGAAAAAGCTTTTAACCAAACCGTAACTTATGGCAAAGATACCAATTATAATGAGATTCTAGCACTGGCAAAGCAATATCCTATGATGGGAGATAAACAACTCATCATCGTAAAGGAAGCTCAGGACCTGAAACTCAATGAAGATGAAACTTCACTACTTGAAAAATATGTAGAAAGCCCAATAGAATCTACCATTCTGGTTTTTGCTCACAAACACAAAAAAGTAGACAGTAGAAAAAAGGTTTTCAAGGCATTAGACAAACGCAAAATGCTATTCCATAGCGAACCCGTTAAAGATTACAACCTCGCCAAATGGATAGATGACGAAGCCAGAAATCTACAAATAAAATTAGCTCCCGGTATTTCTCAACTCTTGGCAGATTACCTAGGAAACGACCTTTCTAGAATTGCCAATGAACTGAATAAAATGAAATTGGTGCTGAAAGATGGTGAGGTTTTGGATGGTAAATTGGTAGAAACACATATTGGGATTTCTAAGGAATTTAATGTTTTCGAACTGCAAAAAGCCCTTGGGAAAAAAGATGCCAATACAGCTTTCAAAATTGCCTACTATATGGGCAAAAATCCCAAAACCAATCCTATCGTAATGACCATTGGTAATTTGTATAATTTTTTTAGCAATGTCGTTTTATACCATACCGTAGCAAACCAAAGTCCACCTACTATAGCTTCGGAATTGGGGATTAATCCGTATTTTGTGAAAGATTATGCAGAAACCGCTAGGCTGTATCCATTGAAATTGGCTACCAGAATTATTTCTGTACTCAGAGAAATTGACCTTAAAAGCAAAGGTCTAGGCGCTGTAAATATGGATGAAGGAGAATTACTCAAAGAAATGGTCTTCAAAATTCTAAATATCGATAAAGTAAAAATGTAGAATGCTAAAGAAATTGTGGAAACAAATCATTTTATGGATTCTTCGATTTCAAGGTGAAGTTGAGGTCAATCGCTATAAAGTCCTTAAAACCAAAAATAATATTTTGGTTTCCTTGAAGAATGAAGTGAAGAATTTCGGACTCATTACCATAGGGATTTTTTCTGCGGCATTTGGCTTTAAAGGTTTTCTACTAACCAATAAATTCATTGATGGTGGGGCTACAGGTATCTCTTTGCTCTTGTCAGCACTCACTCGGTATGAATTATACCATATTATTCCTATAGTCAACTTACCGTTTATCATCATGGCTTATAAAACGGTAGGAAGAAACTTCGCCATCAAAACCGCATTAGCCATCTTAGGACTTTCTTTTTGCTTAGTTCTTGTAGATTTCCCCAATGTAACCAATGATAGTATTTTAGTAGCCATTTTCGGAGGCTTTTTCTTAGGTGCTGGAATTGGGCTCTCCATCAGAGGTGGGGCTGTAATTGATGGTACCGAAGTTTTGGCCATTTATCTCAGCAAAAAATTAGGCTCTACCATTGGCGACATCATCATCATTATCAATGTCATGATTTTTTCAGCTGCCGCTTATTTGCTGGGAATAGAAATTGCTTTGTACTCCATGATTACCTACCTGTCGGCTTCCAAAACTCTAGATTTTATCGTAGAAGGAATAGAAGAGTATATAGGCGTTACCATCATATCTTCTAAAAGTGACGAGATTAAGCAGATGATTTATAGCAAATTAGGAAGAGGTGTTACCGTATACAGCGGCAAAAAAGGATTCGGAAAAAGAGGACTCAAAGAAGACAATGACATCATTTTTACCGTCATTACCAGACTTGAAGTAAGCAAGTTGAATACTGAACTAGAAAAAATTGCTCCCAATGCTTTTGTAGTGATGCACACCGTAAAAGATACAAAAGGAGGAATGATTAAAAAAAGACCATTGAAACACTAATGGATAACATGAAAAAAACAGTTGCTATTTTAATTTTATTAGTTCTTTGTCTTTCTTGTTCCACCAGAAGATATGCAGTGAGACAATTTGATGAGGTGTATTTTGACCAAAAAAGAAACAGAGAAATTCCAGTGAGTTTTTTTGTGCCAGTTTATCCAATTCAAATGAAAAGAAAAGTGGTCATTTTTAGTCACGGATACAGCAAAAACCAACCCGGTGCAAACAAAGAGTATTCTTACCTTACCAATGCTTTAGCAAAAAACGGATATTTTGTAGTTTCTATACAACATGAGCTGCCTACAGATGATTTGCTTCCCATGGAAGGAAAACCTCAAGTCGTAAGACGCTCCAATTGGGAACGTGGCGCCGAAAATATTCAGTTTGTTTTGAGCCAACTCAAAATTAAATATCCTTATTTAGACTATGCCAAAGTAGTGATTGCGGGGCATTCTAATGGTGGAGATATGTCTGTTTTATTCACAGAAAAAAATCCTGAAAAAGTATGGAAACTCATTACCCTAGACCAAAGAAGGTATCCTTTCCCTAGAGTGGCTATTCCTCAAATATATTCACTTCGCTCTAGTGACCAACCAGCAGACGAAGGAGTTTTGCCAACCTCTCAAGAACAAAAAAATTTAAATATAACCATTATTAAACTACCCAATACCATTCATAACGATATGGACGATGGTGGAAATGAGCAACAGAAACAAGAAATCATAAACTATTTTTTAGAATTTTTAAAGCATAAATAAAATACCTGCCATTGAAAAAATTCATCAACTAATAATTGAATAACCAAAAATAATTAACGAATTTTGCATCCTTAAACTCAAGACAATAAACTTAAATATCTAAACAATGGAAAACATACTAGATTGCGTAATCATTGGCTCAGGACCTTCAGGGTATACAGCAGCTATTTATGCTGCCAGAGCTGACCTTAAGCCAGAATTATATACAGGTTTAGAACCTGGTGGACAATTAACTACCACCACAGAAGTAGACAATTTCCCAGGCTATCCTAACGGAATTACTGGACCTGAAATGATGATGGACCTGCAAAAACAAGCCGAAAGATTCGAAACCAAAGTCCACTACGAAATGATTACCAAAGCTGAGTTTTCTACTGAAGTAGGAGGAATTCACAAACTTTGGGCTGGCGAAAAAGAAATCCTTGCCAAAACAGTAATCATCTCTACTGGTGCTACCGCTAAATATCTAGGACTAGACGATGAAAAAAAATATTCTGGCGGTGGAGTGTCTGCCTGCGCTACTTGTGACGGATTTTTCTACAGAGGAAAAGAAGTAATTGTTGTAGGAGCTGGTGATACCGCTGCCGAAGAAGCAACTTACTTGGCTAATCTTTGTACCAAAGTGACCATGTTGGTAAGAAAAGACCATTTCCGCGCTTCTAAAGCCATGATACATAGAGTAGAAAATACGCCTAACATCGAAGTGAAATTCAACCACGAATTAATCGCCATCGAAGGAGAGAATAATTTGGTCGAAAGAGCGGTAGTCATCAATAACCAAACCCAAGAAACTTCTAAAATAGACGTTCACGGTATTTTTATTGCTATCGGTCACAAACCAAATACCGATATTTTCAAAGGACAAATCACCCTAGACGAAAACGGATACATCGCTACCGAAAAAGGGTCATCTAGAACCAATTTACCAGGGGTTTTTGCTGCTGGTGACGTGCAAGACCACATTTATAGACAAGCGATTACCGCTGCGGGTAGCGGATGTATGGCTGCTATAGATGCTGAAAGATACCTAGGAGAATTGAAATAATCATCAAATAAATATTAAAACTCCCTTTGAAATCCTTTTCAATAGGGAGTTTTTTATTGAATATTCTATTTTTTTGTAACTGTAAATTAATACGTTAAATAATAGTTTTAAAATTATTTGAAAATAATTTTGTCATTATCTGAAAGAGTAGTATATTTGCACCACTGAAAACGAAAATGCGTTTTTAAGGAGAGTTGGCAGAGTGGTCGATTGCGGCAGTCTTGAAAACTGTTGACTGTAACAGGTCCGGGGGTTCGAATCCCTCACTCTCCGCTGAGTAATCAATAAAAACATTTAAAACCCACTTAAACTTATGTTTTAGTGGGTTTTTATTTTCTGTAGTATTCAATTTTTTCATTATTTCTTTAAATCTAGGTGTCCAGAAAGGAGTCACTTATTTTAACCAACTAAGTGACTCCTCGAAAATTTGAAAACTCAGATCTCTCGGATTTCCAATCCGTGAGTCTTCACGCAAAAATACCACACCCAATAATTTGCATAAATCTGGGTGAATCAAAAACCATTTTCTTCCTCCTTTTAGGGCAGGGGAAAAGAAGAAAATGGTTTTGCTGGATACCCTTTTTGCGTTCTATCCACAAAAATAATAAAGCAGAAAGGGTTGGTTCAGAAATTATCAAAGTATCTTATAGATTCAACTAATTTCACCCAAAAAAAGAGAACCACCAGTTCTCTTTGAAATATCATTTAAAAATTTTACGACAACCCCATAACTCCTGAAAAGAGCTCCCAAAGCGAGCCTGCCCAGAGCTTGTCGAAGGGTTCAACAGGAGTTTGAATTCGTCGATTTTCAATTCATCTCGTGTCCTTCGGACAAGACGACACGAGGCGATAGCCGAACTGAGCGAAGCTAAACTCTAGTTATTATCTGCAGTTTTTTTTATCCCATTATTGTTGGAGCAACTGCTTCTAAATTTTCTAATTCTAATCCTTTATGCATCATTTCGTTAATTGCTCTAAAATCACCACTATGAAATAAAATTTTATTTAAATCCATTCCAATATATTCCTGCCAATTCTCATCAATATTATCTTTCAATTCCATTAAAGTTATAGAATCATTAAATTTATGACTTGTAATTTTCCCCTCTTCAGTTTGAATATTATAGTAATCTGTCCATTGAACTTCAGGAATAATTTTACGAGTAAAAAAATACGGTATAAATAAATATATTAATGTTGTTTTGTCGTTAGATTGAGTTATTTCAAATATTTTATCTTGTATTAAATCAGGATTTTCAAAATATTCAAAGAAAGCCCTTATTGATTTTGTATAAACTTTATTTAATTCATTTGTTTCATTTTCCTTTTCTTTTTCAGCAGTAATTTTTTTATTACCAAATAAGTTCTTAAATATTCCCATAGTGTTTTTTTTAAAATTGCAGATAACGGCAGACAGTGAAAAAACTTCCAATCTGCCTAAACAAAAATAGGGAAAAAAGCTGATAAAACGGATCGTAAATTCGTGCATTCAATCATGCAGTTTAACAGTTTTTATTTGTTTTTTGTCATAGAATATGCAGCTGGGAAGTGCTTGGCTTTTGTAAAAACGCTCTTTAAAGCCTTCATTACCACAAATTTAAGCCCCCAAAATTTTAGAATCGTACACCTAAACTAAAAAACAAACCTCGCTTAAAAAGGCTTAAACGAGGTCAAATTATAATGTTTTAGAAAACTATTTTTTTTAAATGAGAGTTGTGCAACGGTTACCCTTGTTAGCGGTTCGCCCTTTTTCGTCCGTTGTTTTAGTTGTCAATTGCATTAAAAAAATCTT
>NZ_BMLV01000004.1:278420-311310 GCF_014645495.1 Cloacibacterium rupense
TACCAATTTCACGTTTGGTAATTCGTTACGAAGCATTTCGTACTCTCGTTTTTCCAGCTCGTCCACAATTTGAATGGTCGTTGTATTTACTCGTCTGTAATGTTTGATAATTTCTTGCGGTTTAGTTTCACTAGTCAGCAAAAAAGTTGAGATAGGTGGTGGAACTATCTTGGCTATTTGGTTGATGAGTTCATCTCCAATGACACCTGGTCCGCTTGGCATATGTCCGACCAATCCCAATGCGGAAGCACCATACTCAATCGCAATTCTTGCTTCGTCAATACTGCTTATACAGCAAATTTTCACTCTTGGTCTTGTCATACTTTCAATTTTTTCTGGCATTTTGTTTCTGTTCGTTGTGTCGCTTTAGGGATGACCGCTAACGGTTTGGGTATTGCCGAAGGCGGGGCGTTTCAATACTGTTGTTAATTTGAAAAACTAAAGTCTGGTCAAGCACAAAAGTGTCATAGAAGCCCGTCACCCCCGCTTTTGGCAATGCCTTGTGCCTGTTGCTCAACTCAAATATACAAATAAACTTGTATAAAAGCCGGATATTTCGTAAATTTATTCATGCAAGGAAAGAAAAATTTCGGCCCACAGTTATTTGTTTCGGTTAACTTGTTCAATATGGTTCTATAAGATAATTATTACCAATGCACAAAATTAGATCTCGCGGATTTTCAATCCGTGAGTCTTCACACAAAAATGCCACCACCCAATAATCTGCATAAATCTGTGGTAAACAAAAACCATTTTCTTCCTCCCTTAAGGGCAGGGGAAAAGAAGAAAATGGTTTTGCTGGATACCCTTTTTGCGTTCTATCCACAAAAATAATAAAGCAGAAAGGGTTGGTTCAGAAATAATCAAAGTATCTTATAAACTCAAATAATTTTTCCAAAAAAAAAGAGAACCACCAGTTCTCTTTGAAATATCATTTAAAAATTTTACGACAAGCTCATAACTCCTGAAAAGAGCTCCCAAAGCGAGCCTGCCCAGAGCTTGTCGAAGGGTTCAACAGGAGTTTCATTGTTCGTGCTCCGCACGCAACGACACGAGGCGATAGCCGAACTGAGCGAAGCTAAACTCTAGTTGTTATGGGTAGTGGTTCCTTTATCTTGCATTGTCATAAGCCTTTTTTATCCATCCATATATTTCACTGTCAATTTCAGAAATGTCGGTAATATTGATTTTATGAGTACACATTGAATTTGGTTTTTCTTCTTCCAATTTACCTTTTGGTTCCTGTCCTTTCAGGTTTATTCCAATTTCAAAACGTGTCTTTGTTGCCGGGTTAAGAGTAGCGAATTGTTTCTTACGTCTCAGACTTACATAAGTATTTTTTGGTGCTATTTCAATATCTTTTCCATAGGTCTGAATCTCGGAAATTAGTTTGTCGTAAATGAGTTTAAAGTGTTCTTTACCTTGGTATTGTTTTGCAATCAAGTTGTCTTGGTTTTCTGCCGAACCGGCATCTGCACCTCTCGCCTTAAGAGCAATTAAGTTAGCAAATCCGTGGGTTAGTCCGTGTTGTTCTTTTAAGAATTTAATTATCTCCCCATGTTTTGAATTGTTCTCATTTTTCACAATTTCTATCCAGTTCTCAATTGTTTTACCTGTGTTTTTGTGCAGGTTTTCAATCATTGTCTGAGTTGCTTTGTCTATTTCCATTGCTCAATTAATTTAAGAGTTTATTTTCTGTCTTAGTGGTTTTTTCTACCATTACCCATAACGATGAGTATTGCCCGAAGTGCGGGGAATTTAAAAACTGAATATGAAGTGAAAACCGAAACCTGAATTAACCCAAAAAGTTCCGCAGACCACATTCAACCCCGCTTTTTTGCCAATACTATGTTAGCCGTAGTTTTTTTTCCAACCATAATCAACCATTAATTGATCTCTAAATTTATTACACCATTTTTCTATTCTGTAAGTTAATTTTAAAAATTTTAATTCATTTTTTGACTTAAATAGATTTTTGTCTAAAGTGTCAGCAGTCATAATTAAACAATAATTTTGATTTTTGTGGTTTATTTCAAACACTTTTTCGTTTCGATCCAATATGCCAAATGTATTTTTATCATTAAAGTAGTCATTTTTAAGAAATGTATCTAATTTAAAAAACTCATTTAGTTCACTTCTTAATTTATATGGTAATTTTGATTTTAGATTTATGTTTATCCTTTCTCCTCTTTTCGTTCGATTAAATTCTTTTAAATTATATTCAATAAAAAATAAATGTAATTCGTAATTATATTTATTGTCGATATATAAATTAATTTGACAGAGTTTGTCATACAATCCAGGTGAAAAGCTATAACTTAGTAAATAATTATTTTTTAATTTTCTTTTCCCATTTTCTAAAAGAAAAAATTTATTTTCTTGTAAATTCACTTTAGGTACAAATGTTTTTTTTAAAATTACGGCTAACGGTTTACGTATTGGCGATGGTGGGGCATTTGAAAAACGTATGCCCAACACTTGCACAAATGCCCTATAGAATTACAAATGTTGAGTTTACAACTGTCAGCCCCACTATTGCCAATACGATGTTGTGCGTTCGTTTTTTTTCATTTCAATATACTTGTCCATTAAATGTATGTGTACAACATTCACAATAATGTTTCAAGTCTGTTACTTCTAATTTAGGATTTGATAATTGCAAAATCCCGTCTTTGTCAACGTAAAGTCCTGAAAAATATGTTGCTTCTCCAAGTCTTACAAAGTCTTCCTTGTCATTCTCATCTAATGCAACCAACCAAAATATTGGCTCTGTCTTGTCTAACCTTGATTTTGCTTCGCTAAATATTTCATTCCAGTTTGAACCAACTTTTGATAGTAAAAATCTAAAAAGTGGTGTATAGTCTAAACCTCTTTCTTTCTTGCCATACATTGTTCCTTTGGTTTGTTCCAAAGTCTCTTTTTTCTTGTGTCTTGAATATTTAAAGTCGCCACCGAAATTGTGATGTACATTTCTTGCTTTTGTATTTACCTTTCTGTAAAGTGGTTCTTTCTGATTATTTCTGTTCATCTCTAACTATTGAATTTCTGTTCATATTCAGCAATGTGTTTTGGAAATTCTTTTTCGTAAATTTCACTGTCTAACCCAAGAATAGTAATTGTGTATTTATCAGAATCCATTCCTTCAATATTATTTCCTATTCCAACAAGTTCAAGATTTTCAGGATTGTAAACTTTGAGATTTGCAATTTGTCCTGTTGAAATCAATTTGTCGCTTGGATAGTCTGTTTGAATTTCAATTAATTTGTCAATGCAATATTGCTTAATAAAGTCATACCCAATACTTTTTTCAGCAAAGTTTATTTGTCCAAATACAACACCCATAGGTGGGTCGCCATATTCTAATTTTGTCGTCCCAAGCAATTTGTCGTCAAGTAATATTTTATAAATTTTTTCTGTCATTATAGGGTCTTTTTAAAATGACGTACAACGTCAGACTGTGAAAAAACTCCCAATCTGCATTAACAAAAATAGGGAAAAAAGCTCATAAAACGGATTGAAATTCTTGCTTTCAATCATGCAATTTATCCAATGAATTCCCCGCAACTTAATATGTAGACCTTACTTACAAATAGTAAAAAAACTAGCCCAAGTTAATCAATAATTTTCTTCCTCCCTTTAGGGCAGGGGAAAAGAAGAAAATGGTTTTGAGGATTACCCTTTTTGCGTTCTATCCACAAAAATAATAACGCAGAAAGGGTTGGTTCAGAAATTATCAAAGTATCTTATAAACTCAACTAATTTTTCCAAAAAAAAAGAGAACCACCAGTTCTCTTTGAAATATCATTTAAAAATTTTACGACAACCCCATAACTCCTGAAAGGAGCTCCCAAAGTGAGCCTGCCCAGAGCTTGTCGAAGGGTTCAACAGGAGTTTTATCTCCTAGTATTTATTTTTTTTATGGAGTCGATGATTTAAAAATTCATTGTTGGCTTTTCAAGCCCAACGACACGAGGCGAAAGCCGAACTGAGCGAAGCTAAAAATTAATTATTAGTAGTAGCTTTTATTCTTTAGCTTGTTTTATAAATTCAACGGGATCATCTTGCAAATTTATTTTTACGCTTGAAATATTTCCTTCGTTGTCAAGTGAAAAATTTAAGTAAAACTCTGGATTCATACCTTGTGGAATTTCTTTAGTTGCTTTTAAAACAAAAATATCAAAATATTGATGCTCTAATCTAAATTTATACTCTGGAAAAACTGCATATAAATTATTATTCTCGTTTATAATTTCAAAAGTACCAAATCCAAGATGAGAAAATTTACCACAATAATCTGTCCAATTATGAGTCGGCATTTTCTCTTTATTAACACCTTTTATGTCTGTGCTTGCAATATAAATATCACTAACTTTTACAGGGTACTTATTCCATTCTGTTCGTTTTAATCTTAGCATTCTGTTGGATATAATGTCAGCGATAATGTACGGCAAGATGGAATTGTGTTGATTTGTCAAAACTATAATCCCAAGTTTGTCTGTTGGGTACATTACCAATTGAGAACTAAAACCCGAAACATTTCCACCGTGATGAACTTTGTAATGTCCATTACTTGAATTTACTTTCCAGCCATATCCATAACCAAATGTATAAACATTAGGGTCACTTGTTTCAGGCGGTAAACCATTATCAATAGCTTTCATACTAATGGCTTCTTGAATATAGTTTTTGGACAAAATTTCCTTTGTCTCAAATGTTCCATTATTTAACCAAGTAAGTATCCAATTTGCCATATCGTTTACTGTACTGTTTATAGCTCCACCTGGTTTGTCATTATTCAGTTCTTCAAATAATACTTTTTGCGATTGGTTATTACTTATACCATATCCAAGAGAATAGTTATTTGTTTTTGTCATTTCTGAAATTGAAGTACTTGAACTATTCATATTTAAGGGTTTAAATATTTTGTCTTGAATATTTTTTTCCCAACTTTCATTTGTTGTTTTTTCTATGATAGTTCCTGCAATTACATAGCTTAAATTGCTGTATATCCAACTGTCTTTAATTGCTCCGTTTGGTTTTAGATATTTCAAACGAGGTATTAAATTTTCCCTTTTGTTAGCAGGAAACAAAATATAAGTTCCATCCACACTTCCAATACCACTTTTATGACTTAACAGATCTTCAATTGTTATGAGGTTGTCCATTTTATCATTATAAAATTGAAGTTTGGGGATATATAAAGAAGGTTTGTCTTTTAATGAAAGTTGATTATTTTGTTCAAGTATTCCTAGTATAGATGCCGTAAAGGATTTTGTAATTGAACCAATTGGGAAAATGGTATTTGCTGTAACAGGCAATTTGTTTTCTAAATCTCTAAAACCAAAACCTTTGGAATATATTATTTTATTGTTTTCTACAATTGCAATAGAAAGTCCAACTGCATTGTAGGCTTTTGCTAGATTTTCTATTTCTGTGTCTAAACCATTTAGACGAGTATCAGATTTTTGTCCAAAAGTTAAGCTGGTCGTCAGAAGAAGTAAAATAACTACTTTTAGTTTTGTCATATTCTATTTGGATTTGTAGGTTGTTTGCAACTTCAGACTGTAAAAAAAACTCCCAATCTGCATTAACAAAAATAGGAAAAAGCTGATAAAACAGATTGAAATTCGTAAATTTATTAATGCAATTTTTAAAAGGAGTATCAGATCTCTCGGATTTCCAATCCGTGAGTCTTCACACAAAAATACCACCACCCAATAATCTGCATAAATCTGCGGTAAACAAAAACCATTTCCTCACTCCCTTTAGGGCAGGGGAAAAGAAGAAAATGGTTTTGGGGATTACTCTTTTTGCGTTCTAACCAATCATAAAATCTGCATAATCCGCAAAATCCGCGAGAATGAAAAAAAAACAATATCATTTCCAATCCATTTCATCCACCATCGCCAAAGGCGAAACTTAATGCTCTTAATCCCTTAATGAATCCTTAATGTTTCCTCTTAACCTTAGCCTTAATTCCTCATCATCCCATAACTCCTGAAAAAGAGCTCCCAAAGCTTACGTTCAACAGGAGTTTTGTCTCCTGGTATTTATTTTTTATAGAGTCGATGATTTAAAAATTCATTGTTGGCTTTTCAAGCCCAACGAAACGAGGCGAAAGCCGAACTGAGCGAAGCTAAACTCTAGTTATTAGCGGTTCGGGCTTTATTTGAGTTCTTGTCCATTCAAAAGTCGTTTAATGTTCTCTTTAGTGTCGTTGTTCGGTTCAACTTCTGCTAAATGCCTAACTTCTCTTTCAATCTCTGGCGACCAATTTTCTTTTTTCCACTTGTCCAAAACTTTAATAGCCATGTTTCGGTTTCTAGTAACAGGGCATTTTAATCCTGTTAGAATAATTTGCTCTCCTTTTTTCGGATAGTTTTCCAAAAATGTAATGACATAATCTAAACTACCAAATTTGTTATAGTTCTCTCCAAAGCCCATTGAATCTCTCGGTCCCGTTGCCATTTCGTCTAAAGGCAAATGTTTAAGAGCAAAGTCTATGATTAAATCAGAGTGTTCTGGTTTGCTATAATGTGTAACGTCATACCAAGAAGAACTATCCAAAGGTTTCTCTTGCAGTTTTGCCCAAACTGTTTCCCATAAATCAATCTCCAATTTTTCCGCTGCGTGTTTGGCGTTCCAATACGTCACATTATCATTGCTTCTTAATCCTTCAAATACTGCAACTTTCCAATCTCTACTGTTTAATATTTCAACGATTTCAATTAGGCAATTTGAAATAATATCTTGATTCCAACCATTTTTCTTTTGCTCTCCAATATCGTTTTGCAACTCTGTAAGAAAGTCTTTGATTTTATGTAAAGCGTTAAAGTCTGAAATGTCGGTTGCTTGTCTTTTTGCGTGTCTTATGAAATATTGAATTACTTGCGAAGCAAAAGGATACGTAGTAATGTCCTCGGCTGGACTATGTTCTACTATAAGTGCTTCAATTATGTCTGAAGCCGACTTGAAAAGTTTGTGGTTTATTTCATCGGGTTCTAATTTCTTATGAAGTTTTCCATTAATAGCACAAGTGTATGCCAAGTATTCATACATAATGCTGTTTTTATACCCTTCATAAATCAGCCAATCTTTGATTGGCTCGTTTAATTCAGGTCTTGATAATCGGTCAACTAATTGAATTTTACCCCAACCGTCAACTTTCTTCGCTAATTCCCAAAGGTCATTTTCTGCATTGTCCGATAAATTTACAATGGCAATTGTTGAATAAACAGTAAACTCATCGTGTAAGCCTAAAATCTTAATGTCGTTAAGAACAGATTTATTTTGGCACAATCCTAAAATTGCAATACCAAATTTTACTGCATTTCTTTTGTCTGTTTTTGTGGTTAAATCTTTTGCATAATTAAAAAGATAAGGTTCAATCGGTAATGAATCATTAACTACAGTTTGTAAAAAGTTATCAATAATTCCTATCACACCTTCGTTTTCTGTGATTAGTCGGTAAAATTCCTGTTCGCTTATTTTGTCACCTTTTAAAGCAACCCTTTTAAGGTGTTTTGTTAACTCGCTAATTCTTTTTTTAGAGTCATCTGAATCATCTGCACCAAACATTGCATCCATCAGTCCCGGTGCAAATCTTACCTTGTCATCATCTTTTTTCTCGTCTGGAAGGTCGTGTGCTTTTTCAGACAGATTACCGTTTTCGTCCAAGTTAGAAGAAAGGAATTTGAGAATAGAATTATCAGTTCTCCATTCTTTAATCTCTATGGATTCTTTTTTGTCAAATATGTCTTGTAACCATTTCTTTATCATAGTGTCTGTCTTTTTAGCCTGACCGCTAACGTCAGACTGTGAAAAAACTCCCAATCTGCATTAACAAAAATAGGGAAAAAAGCTCATAAAACGGATTAAAATTCGTAAATTTAATCATGCAATTTATCCAAGGAATTCCACGTAACTTAATAGGTAGACCTTACATACAAATTAAAAAAAAACTAGCCCAAGTTAATCAATGTTTTTTTTCCTCCCTTTAGGGCATGGGTAAAGAAGAAAATGGTTTTGGGGATTACCCTTTTGCGTTCTATCCACAAAAATAATAAAGCAGAATGGGTAGGTTCAGAAATTATCAAAGTATCTTATAAACTCAACTAATTTTTCCAAAAAAAAAGAGAACCACCAGTTCTCTTTGAAATATCTTCTAAAAATTTTGCGACATCCCCATAACTCCTGAGAAGAGCTCCCAAAGTGAGCCTGCCCAGAGCTTGTCGAAGGGTTCAATAGGAGTTTGACTTCGTTGATTTTCAATTCATCACGTGTCCTTCGGACAAGACGACACGAGGCGATAGCCGAACTGAGCGAAGCTAAACTCTAGTTATTATCGGCAGTATTTTTTTCTAAATTTAAATTTTAAAAATAATTATCTGATTTTTTTGATATTAATACATATTCACTTAAATACATTCCATTATTGGAAAAAATTCTGAAAACGTAACACTCCATTTATTTTCAAAATCTCCGCTAATAATGATGTAGTCGATTTCTTTTTTTAAATTAAACTCTATTTTTTTCTTTTGCTTGGATTTTATCTCTATCCTTTTTGCTTTTTTAGAGACTCTTATTTGTCTATATCAACAAGTATAGTTTTCAAATTTATATTTTATTCCGTTGACGACAATAATTTCTTCTATGAAAGCAGCATTATTGAAAAACAAAATGATTTCATCATCTTTTTTCATCAATTCTTTTGGTGTGTTATCTAGATAAAATTTGTAACCAATGCTATCTGTTTCCTTTGCTTGCGTTTTGTCTTGATAATAAAAATTAATATTATTTTGTGCATAGCAACTGATGTTAATAAGTAAAACAACTATAAAAAAAACTATTTTCATTGATTTAATTTATAAATATTGCAAAATAATTTAATATTTGATTTGACACACTGTCGTTTTAATATTGCCACCAACGGCAAACTGTGAAAAACCTTACAATCTGCATTAACAAAAATAGGGAAAAAAGCTCATAAAACGCATTAAAATTCGTGTATTCAATCATGTAGTTTAACAGTTTTTATTTGCTTTTTGTCATAGAATTCTTATCTGGAATTGCTTGGCTTTTGTAAAAACATTCATTCTAACCTATATCATCTCAAATTTAAGCCCCCAAAATTTTAGAATTCTACACCTGCACTAAAAAACAAACCTCTCTAAAATTGCTTCTAAAGAGGTAGATTTTTATGTTTTTTGAAAACTATTTTTTTTAAATGAGAGTTGTGCAACGGTTACCCTTGTTAGCGGTTCGCCCTTTTTCGTCCGTTGTTTTAGTTGTCAATTGCATTAAAAAAATCTTTTAGTTTTTGTGGATCAAGTTTTCTATCTGTCCGAACGCTACTGCAAAGGTCAAGTCCAAAAGGTTGCACTGCTTCAATGGCTTGTCGAACGTTGTCCTTATTTAGTCCACCTGCAAGAAATAAAGGAATTGAAATTGAGTTCCTTATTTTTCGGCTTAAATCCCAATTATGTGTTCTACCTGTTCCACCCAATTCTTTAACGGATAAATTTGGATTTCCGCTGTCCAATAAAATTGCGTCAACATAATTTGAAATTTCAATGGCTTCTTTTACTGAATTGTCGTCAATAACGTGAATAACTTGCACCAATTTCACGTTTGGTAATTCGTTACGAAGCATTTTGTACTCTCGTTTTTCCAGCTCGTCCACAATTTGAATGGTCGTTGTATTTACTCGTCTGTAATGTTTGATAATTTCTTGCGGTTTAGTTTCACTAGTCAGCAAAAAAGTTGAGATAGGTGGTGGAACTATCTTGGCTATTTGGTTGATGAGTTCATCTCCAATGACACCTGGTCCGCTTGGCATATGTCCTACCAATCCCAATGCGGAAGCACCATACTCAATCGCAATTCTTGCTTCGTCAATACTGCTTATACAGCAAATTTTCACTCTTGGTCTTGTCATACTTTCAATTTTTTCTGGCATTTTGTTTCTGTTCGTTGTGTCGCTTTAGGGTGACCGCTAACGGTTTGGGTATTGCCGAAGGCGGGGCGTTTCAATACTGTTGTTAATTTGAAAAACTAAAGTCTGGTCAAGCACAAAAGTGTCATAGAAGCCCGTCACCCCCGCTTTTGGCAATGCCTTGTGCCTGTTGCTCAACTCAAATATACAAATAAACTTGTATAAAAGCCGGATATTTCGTAAATTTATTCATGCAAGGAAAGAAAAATTTCGGCCCACAGTTATTTGTTTCGGTTAACTTGTTCAATATGGTTCTATAAGATAATTATTACCAATGCACAAAATTAGATCTCGCTAATTTCCAATCCGTGAGTCTTCACACAAAAATGCCACCACCCAATAATCTGCATAAATCTGCGGGAATCAAAAACCATTTTCTTCCTCCCTTTAGGGCAGGGGAAAAGAAGAAAATGGTTTTGGGGATTACCCTTTTTGCGTTCTAACCAATCATAAAATCTGCATAATCTGCAAAATCCGCGAGAATGAAAAAAAAACAATATCATTTCCAATCCATTTCATCCACCATCGCCAAAGGCGAAACTTAATGCTCTTAATCCCTTAATGAATCCTTAATGTTTCCTCTTAACCTTAGCCTTAATTCCTCATCTTCCCATAACTCCTGAAAAGAGCTCCCAAAGTGAGCCTGCCCAGAGCTTGTCGAAGGGTTCAACAGGAGTTTGACTTCGTCGATTTTCAATTCATCTCGTGTCCTTCGGACAAGACGACAAGAGGCGATAGCCGAACTGAGCGAAGCTAAAACTTAGTTATTAGCAGCTGTAATTTTACTCAAAGTCATATCTGTATGTCAAATATTGTCCTTTATAAATAATGGTTTTGTAATCACTGTCAAACTTTTTTTCAAGCTCTATTTTTAATTTTTCGTCTTTAAAATTGTAGTGTTTCTTGTTTAGGAAGCCTACTGTTCTTATTGTCGGATGGTCAATAATTGGTTTTAGATTACCGTCCAAAACATTAGTGTCTACAAAACGAAAGTCTATGAGATTTGGGAAGTTTTTTAAGAAGTCAAGGTTGTCAACTGGTCCGCAAGCGTTTAAGCATAAAACTTTCAATTTTTTAAGTTGAAGTAATTCGTCTGTAAACTTAAATTTCTTCGATGTGTTAATGTGTAAAAATTCAAGAGTGTCTTTAAGCCTACTTAATCCAAAATCATTTTCGAGTTTCACGCAATAATGTAATTCCAATCTTTTCAAATTCCTAAACTTTTCTATTCCATCAAAGTTTTTGATGTTTGCCCAATTTAATTCGAGCTAGGATAGATTGTTATTTTCAGATAGATTGTCAAACGATTTAAGTTTCTCTTTCAAATGCCAAATGATTGCGTATTCAGCAGTATCAAAATCGTTATTTTCTGTAGAAATAAAATTTTCCTTAAAATCTTTCTGAAAGATTTTATTTTGTTCTAATTGCTCAAACCATATTGTGTTATATCTCCAATCCATTTCTAATGTTGTCGTGTCATGGTATTATATCTGCTAACGTCAGACTGTGAAAAAACTCCCAATCTGCATTAACAAAAATAGGGAAAAAAGCTTATAAAACGCATTAAAATTCGTGTATTCAATCATGTAGTTTAACAGTTTTTATTTGCTTTTTGTCATAGAATTCTTATCTGGAATTGCTTGGCTTTTGTAAAAACATTCATTCTAACCTATATCATCTCAAATTTAAGCCCCCAAAATTTTAGAATTCTACACCTAAACTAAAAAACAAACCTCGCTTAAAAGTGCTTAAACGAGGTTGAATTATAATGTTTTAGAAAACTATTTTTAAAAAATGGGAGTTGTGCAACAGTTACGGCTGTTAGGTGTAGTTTTTATTTCTTCCTAATGAATCAACGTTTTTTAATAAATCAGGGATTCTATGTTTCCCATGCATATTTCTTATCAATTCGGCTGCTTCATTAAGATTAATTCCTTTTGAAGTTATATACAAAGGTTTTTTACTTTCACCTCTCAAAATTTCTTTTTTAAATTTCTCAATTTTTGAAAAATTATTTTTTGCAACACCTATAATGGGGATTTTAAAATTTAAACTTTTGAATAGATAACCACCTAAACCATCATTTTGATTATCATCAATAATAACAAATCCATCTATTATTATTGCCTCACACTCTGATAAATCAATAACTTTAAGTAAACTTAAGATGCAAGGTAGTTCTCTTTTATAAAATTCGCCTGATTTATATTCTTCAATACCTGATATTATTTCTACGAAAGTCTTTGTAATTGTAGTATCATTCCATTTCTCAAATTGTATGCAAACGGTTTTTGCATTATTTTCAAAATAGTAAGTGTCAAACGCTAAAATCATATGTTTTATTATTTAATTTGTATATGGTTTTAGTTTTTCAGTTACTTTGATAATTTCATCAATAATTATATCAAAAATAGTTTGCTTCTTCCCAGTAATAAGATAAGTGCTATAATTATAAATTTCTTGATTATAAATTAATTCGCCATATGAAACATGATTGTCATATGCAATTGTATTTTCATCTTTGCCATTTAAAATTAATAAATTCCTACCTCCACAACATTCGGCAAATGAAATATAATTAATTAATAAATTATCTTTTTTACTTATTAAATTGTATATATCCTCAATTTTTTTTGAATTGAAATTTTGTGTTTCATATTCAAAATAGCCTTCTTCAATCTCTTCATTTGTTAATCCATTTTCAATTAAAATTTTTACAAATTCTTCAGAGAAAAAGCTTTCAATTGGACAATAAGAAGAAATGTTATAATCGAAAAGTTCACAATAGTAAAAACCTTTAAAATTAGCTATTTCAAAAGCTTTTATTAATTTTTTTGAAAGTTTAATGTTAAACTTTTTTTCAAATAATTTTACTTCATCTAAAAAACTATAAAAAAATCTAGGTTGTTCAAATAGAATTTCCTTAAGTTCTTTGTCAGCAGATATCAATTTCTTTTTAGTTTCAAAATTAATTTTTGAAACTAAATTTTTTAATTCTTTTGTATAGTTTTCTATTTTTTCTATTTCAGTCATGCTAAAATTACACCTAACGTTCCGCCGCTAGCCGACTGTGGCGGTCAAAGCGAAACGATTTTTTCCTTACTAAGATAAACGTTTTTCGTGTAAACCAAACACCAATCTAGCACTTACCAGCCATAGCGGCTAGCGGCTGTGCCTTTTGCACAACTCAAAAATACAAATAAACTTGTATAAAAGCGGGATATTTCGTAAATTTATGTATGCAAGGAAAGAAAAATTTCGCCCCACAGTTATTTGTTTCGGTCAATTTATTAGATCTAGTTCCAGCGGATAATTTTTACAGAAAATTATTAACCGAGCTTGACTTACAATTCATTTATAAATCCACCCAAAAGTATTATGGCAAAGAAGGACAAGAGAGCATAGATCCTGTTGTTTTTTTCAAGATTCTATTGGTTGGATATCTTAATAACATCAACTCTGATAGGCAACTGATTCGTTATTGCAACAATTGTTTAGATGTTCGTTTGTTTCTAGGATACGATTTAAATGAAGAATTACCTTGGCATTCTACCATCAGCCGAACCCGAGGATTGTATGGGGAAGAGGTGTTTTTGAGTTTGTTTAAAATGGTTTTGAAGATGTGCGTGAGCAAAGGCATGGTGAGAGGCAAAAGACAGGCGGTAGACAGCGTTTTCATTAAAGCCAATGCCAGTATGGATTCTTTGGTGGAAAAAGAAGTGCTAGAAGATGCATCAGCGTTTGTCAACGAATTGGAAGAAAACAGCGAATACAAAGTAACTTCCACCCGCAAGAAACTCGTTGAACGCCACCATGATTGGAAAGCAGAAGCCTATAAAGGTATGCCCGCCAATAGCAACAGCCAACAAATGGATGAAAACGGGAATTTAATTCGCCCAAAATACCTATCCAACCATACCCATTTTTCGCCCACAGACCGTGATGCCAGAGTAAGTGTGAAGCCAGGGAAAGTGAGACAATTAAACTACTTCGGGCAAATCTCAGTAGACGATGCCCACCATGTGATAACTGGAGCAAGTTCAGATTTTGCAGACAAAAGAGACAGTCAGTGTTTAGAGCAAATCGTAGAACTTACCGAAGAAAACCTAAAGGAAAACGGAATAGAATTAGACGAACTTTTAGCCGATGGAGGTTACAGCAGTGGCGAAGCTTTGGCGTACTTACACGAAAAAAATATCAATGCTTATATCCCCAATTTCGGACAATACAAACCCGAGCGCGAAGGCTTTACCTACCACAAAGAAGAGAATTATTACCAATGTACAAAACCTAGAGGAAACCAAGCGAAACTACTTTTCAAAGGTGAAAAAATGGATAGCAAAGGTTACACCAAACGCACCTACAGAAGCAGTGAGAGTGATTGCAAAAACTGTCCACTTAGGGAACAATGCTGTGGCAAAAGTACGAAGTTCAAAAAGCTAGACGATAGCATCCACAAAGAACATTACGACAGAATGCACCAAAAGCTCACCCAAAATGCACAATACGCCAAGAAAATGGTAAGAGTACGCAGCAAAACCGTAGAACCCGTTATTGGAACCTTGGTCAACTTTACCAACATAAAGAGAGTCAATACACGAGGCATCCAAAACGCAAACAAACATGTACTGATGGCAAGTCTAACCTACAATTTGAAAAAATACCTACGCTTCACCTTCAAAAAACCGAATGTTTTAGCCCAAGTTCTATCCCTAAAACAAGGGAAGTGCTTGGCTTATTTAAAAACAGACTGTTCAGACTTCAATGACTCAATTTTAAGCCTTCTAAAAATTAGAATTCTACACATAAACTAAAAAACAAACCTCGCTTAAAAGGGCATAAACGAGGTTGAAATATTATGTTTTAGAAAACTATTTTTTAAAAATGGGAGTTGTGCAACAGTTACGGCTGTTAGTGGCTGTACCATTTCTTCAGTTACTATTTATCACAAAATATGCTGTCAACCCAATCATTAGAGCTTCTGCTACCAGATAATTTATGCTCTTCGGGTTGTCACTTTTCCAATATTTTTTGGATTTGATTACATTGAGTATTGTTGGCGGAAGAATCATTAAGCAGACATAAATCACTCCATTTGCTCCCAAGTACATAAAACTATTTGCGCCTTCTCCAAACATCATCATTGAGAAAACAGCGTAACCAATTTCTATTAAATAAAAATACGCAACTTCAACAAGAGTGATTTTAAATAAATGCAGGAAATTAATCTTCATATAAATTTCGGTTGTATTTTAAGCTGCTTGTAAAGGTATTGCCACTAACGTTCCCGGTGCAGAAGCAGTAAGCGAATTTACAGATAAATGTTCATACGAAGCACAATATTCAGGCAACAGAAAAAAGTCGATTCGAAGCACAAAACCGCTTATGGCTTTTGCACCGTGTTAGCTGTTGTTTTTTTCATTTCGCAAACTAAAAATTTCGTTTATACCTCGTTTTTCTCCAATGTTATCAAAACACTTTTCCAACTCGTCAATGACTTCTGTTGTAATATGTTTCAAATATTTTTTACGTGTTTTTTTAAACTCAAACGAGCATAAATACCTTCCAAGCCCTTTTCTTGTTTTATAATTTCTGTCTGAATTTAAGTACGCCTTGATTATTTCTTCTGTTTCAAATGTCTTGAGAATGTCGTTAGGTAATTCCTCATAGATTGGATAAGCTGTCCAAAAGTTTTCAGTCTTTCCAAATGTTTGAAGTAAAGTTATAATTTGCTGCTGTCTGTCTGGTATTTCTGAATTTATGTCTTTGACTAACGGAACAAAATAACTGCTGTCCATTGAACAAATTTGTGTCCAATATTTTTGAAAGCACTTTGGGGCAATATCAAGCCATTTTCTTTGAGCGATTCGGTCGGCTTCCATATTTCGTTTTTCCTCTATTCTTTCATAAAGAGGTTTTGTCAAACCTTGTTCAGCTAAAAAGTTCAAAAGCTCGTCACTTTTGGCAAGTTCAGCATCTCCATCCCAATAATGGTATCTAATTGAAACTCCGTGATGAAAACCAATCGTAGCTTTGATATCTTTATTTGAATATAACTCAATGGCATAAGTCCCAAGGCACATACAATAAAAGCCTGTATTATTTTCGTCTATCTGTAACAAGTCATTTAGTTTTTCAATTTTGTCTGCTTGTGAGATAGTCAATACAATTTTGTCCGACATAGCTTTTGTTTCATAAACCCCATCGGATTTTATAACGACTTTGTCCACACCAATGAAAAGTTTTGCCAAACCTTCATTTGTTGGTGTCGGAAGTTTATTTCTTTCCTCCAATGGTTTTCTATTTGTCAAGTCTAATGTCGGCATAGTAAGGTGGTCGTTAAAATAACAGCTAACGTTCCGGCGCTTGGCGAGGTTGCGAAGTTCGGAACCGATTATTTTCTATCAAAGATAAAATTTCTTGCGAGAAATTAACGTGAATTTACTATAAAATTCGCAATCTTGCCAAACGCTTGTTAGCGGTAGTTTTTATTTAAGTTCTTCTCCAATTTTTATTAATTTCACCTTGTTATCCCATTCATCTAATTCAATTTCTAATTTACGTGACAAATATTTATATAAAGTGTTCATCAACGCTCCATGTTGATAATCATAATCTTCATTTTCTGCATCAAATTTTCCAAAAATCTCACTTATGTTATTTTTGTTTACATCATTGAAAAAGTTTAATTTATACTCTAACAAAATTATTTCGACAACTTTACCATTATTTATTCCATATCCAATTCCTGATTTGCTAAAAAGTCTTCCTCCATTTTCTTTAACAGATTTTATTCTGTCAGTGAGTTCATATTCTTTTTCTAAGTTATTTAATACATAGTAAGTTTTTCCATCTTTTAGGTAAGAATGAGAAATATTTTCAGGTAGCTTTTCTAATCTTGTATCTTCTATTAATTCATTAGGGATTAAGTCGATATAATCATATAATTTGATTCCCTCAAATGAAAAATTTTTATAAGTATAATCTTCGTTGCAAAGTATTCTTGGATTTTCAAAAAATTCGTAAATATTTAATTCTTGCAAGTTGTTCATTTTGTATATTAATTGTTGAATTCGTCTGTTTTGGATAAAATTACCGCTAACGTACGGCTCGGCTTGGATGTCGTTTTAGAAAGAGTTTACTCTTGAATAAAATGCATCCAAGGCGACTGTTGGGAAAAGGTCGTGCGTATGCAACGATGTTTTCACAACAGGCAGGCGTAGCCGAGCCGTACGTTGGGAAAAAGAGTCCCGGAGGGCGATTTTTCCCAACGGTTTGCAGCTTGGCGAAGTGGCGGAATTCGAAGTGCAAACGTTCAGTTTTGCACAAAAGTTCAATCGAAGAAATAAACTTGAATTTAGCACTAAACCCGCCATTTTGCCAAACTGCTGTTAGCTGTAGCTTTATATTTTTCGCACATTTCTGATTATTCCATCATAAATGTATTTATCAATTTTCTCATCTTCTAATTTTGGATTGTTTTTCCTCCATATACCAAATAATTTTTCATAATCATATGTAGCTTTAAAGTCTTCAAATAGTATTTCTTTGAAAGTTACAAAATCTATGTAATTTAATTTCCAATGTTTAATGAAGTTCCCTTCATTAATTTCCAACAATTCAAAGATTGCATCTTCATTGTTTTCATCGTCAAATTCACCTCGATAATCATCAATTCTTATCAATCCAGAAAACCATTGATACTTGTTATTTGGAAAATTTGAATTCTTAAAATCATCAGAATCAAATTCTTTTGCAGTTGAAAACCAATCAATCTCGTTGATTAATAACTCGTTATTCTTTATTTCAAAAGTAGCAACATAACCTCTCCATAAAGCAGTCATAAAACCTTCAAAATCAGGTTTTTTTTCGGGAAATTCTCTAAAATAAAATTCGAGAATCTCTTCATTGAGATAATACTCGATATCACAATAAATTAATTTATCTTGAATTTGTCTTGTCATTTACGGTCTGTTGGTCCAAAGTTACAGCTAACGTTTCGGGGCTTTGCGATGGTGGGGCAATCGAAGCACAAATCTTCAATTTTGCACAAAAGTTGAACCGAAGAACTGCCCTTGAACTTTGCAGTTTCCCCCCCACTATCGCAAAACCCTTGTTATCTGCAGTTCTTTTTAAAAGTCTATTCCATAATATCCTTTTATAATAGTCGCTAGTAAATTTGCACTTACTGCAGTTGAAATTTTTCCAATTCCCTGCATTGATTTGTCTAAGATTCTTAAAACCCAATTTCTTGATTTTTCTCCTAAATTATTATTTTCATCTAAATCTTCTTCTTGAACGATTTCTGCTAATTCAATAACATCTTGTTCTTCAATTCCTTGCTTTCTTAATTCATTTTTCAGAGACTCAATATCGTTCTTGACAATTTTTGGAGAATTTGAAATATTGTTATTGTCTCCAGTATTTAAAACATTTCCGTCTCCTGAATTGTTAATAGTTGTATTCATTATATTATTAATTATTTGATTGTTCTCCACAGAATTTTTTCTAAAACTTTCAATTTCAATATTAAATCCGAACTTATCTCCGGTTTCCATAACAAAATCTAATAGTTTTGTTCTGATATTGCTTTGGATTTCTAAAAAAATATGGGCATTTGCAACTGTCATAGCGCTTTGGACAAATATTCTGGATGAACTTTTAGTGATTTTTTCAATAATTGGCTGAATTGATGGCAACATTTCCATTGGCAATTGTCGATAAAACTCACTATGTTTTTTTTCTTCCATCATCTCATTTGCCATTTTCTCAACTACTTGAATTCCATTCATTACACACATTTTTTGTAAAGCCGTTTTATAAGGCTCTTCTAGCATTGAGATAGGAACTTCAACATCTTGTTCAATCATATAACCGCGAACGTGAGCGATTAATCTTTGCATAGTTTTTCGATAATCGGGAAGTTCATCTCTTGCCTCATATCCTTTGATTTCTTTAGATGTGAAGTCAGTTAATTCCTGATTTTTTATTAGTCTACCAAAATAGTTTAGTTTCATTAATGGACCGAGTAATGAAGTATCTGCATCCATTAAATCGTTAATAACTTCTTGTAAAATAAAATTTTTTTCGTTCTCCATTTTTTCAATTTATGCGATTCCTTGTAGAATTGCAGGTAACGTTTTGCAGCTTGGCGAAGTGGCGGATTTAGAAGCACTTACTTTCAATTTTGAACTAATGTTTATTTGAAAACCAAATGTTCAAATTAGCACTGAACCCGCCATTTTGCCAAACTGCTGTTAGCTGCTGTATTTTTTTATTATTCTTTTCCAAATCTCACCATTTTTATTAATTGTCAACTTATCAACCCAAGGAGTTCTGAAATGAGATTCTAAATTAATTTGGTCTTCTTCATCCGCAAAACATCTCAATACATATTGAGTTAATAAACATTTATTGTAACCATTATAAAAGTAAAATTCGTTTTCTGTCCCATTAGAATCTATAACTCCATATAAAAAATTCAAACGTTGTTTATATGAATTTGAATTCTTATCCCATCTTTCAAAGTCGTCAAAAATATCTTTACTTATTTGAAAATTATCTCTTCCGAGAAATTCGCTTTTTTTTGTAATAAAATTATCAATAAGGTCAACCAAATTTTTTGAAAAAATTGTAATGCCTTTATTATCATCCCATTTTTCTAATTGAATGTCATTAGATAGATTATTTTCATTCAAAACAATTTTGCACATTTTTATTAACCTTTCAGATTTACGAATCTTTTCATTATCTACTTTCCAATCAAAGTCTAAAAAGCTAATTCTTTTAAATATTCCATCATTAGATGAAAATCCACCAGAATAATTATCAATATGTCCTAAAAGATAAAATAAAGAAGTTGTCATTTTATTGCGTTTCGTTTTAATATAGCAGCTAACGTTCTCGGGCTTTGCGTTCGGGCGGGTTTCGGAGCACAAAGTATCAATTTATTACTAAAGTTTATTAGAAGCACAATGCTCCAAGTTTGCACGTCAGCCCGCCTGACGCAAAACCCGTGTTATAGCCAGTTTTTCTTTCACTGTCTATGTAATTAGTTTTCCATTAAAGTCAAATTTATATTTTCTATTTCCCCAGTCAGTCGCCAAAATATAATTGTCTGTGACAGCAAAACTGTCTTTGCCGTCCAATGTTGTAAAGATGTCTGCACCGCTTTGTTGCCAAAGTATTTTCCCATTCTTGTCAAGCCTTGTAATTTCAAGTTCTCCGTGAATTATGTAGCTGTCTTTGTATTTATTAATTTCAAAACAAGTCACTTGGTCAGCTTGTGTTCGCCACAACAAAGTCAAGTCGGGAATTGATAAACAAAAAATGGTATTCGAACAGCAAACTAAAAGTCGGTCATTTTCAATTATTGTCGAAGTGTCGTGAATTGCTGTCCCGCCACCAATAGAGCCGATAACCGCACTTTTTACTAACGTGTCGCCCTGAAAGATTTTTATTCCATAAACCGATGGGAATTGATAGTCAGATTTGTCGAAGTAAACAAAGTCATAAACATTAACATTGTCAGCCGAACCTTCTGTAAAAGTCTGGTCGTCATAAATGTCAATTCGATATTTGTCTGTCGTAAAGTGTGTCATTAAAATTGGCTATAACTTGTTTATATGAGTGAAAAAAACACACAAAGCCATCATAATTTGGACGGATATGTGTGATGAGTGTCACTCTTATTTAATATTCAAATATAAAAAAAATAATTACAAATCATCAAAAGGGCTCTTGATTTGTTGCAAATTTTTTGTGCTTACATGGGTATATATTTCAGTAGTCTTGCTGCTATTGTGTCCTAATAATTCTTGTATGTATCGCAAATCTGTTCCGTTTTCTAATAAATGGGTGGCATAGCTATGCCTCAACCAATGCAGTGTTACTGGTTTTTGAATTTCTGCCTTTTGTAATGCTTGTTTTAAAACACTTTGTAAACTGTATTCAGAATATTTTTCACCTTTAGTTTGTCCTTCAAATAGCCATATTTGGGGCTTATACATTTTGTAATAGTTTCTTAATAATTCTAGCATTTTGCGATAAAGTGGGGTAATTCTATCTTTATTTCCTTTAGATTGTCTTATGATGACTATATTTCTGTTAGAATCGATGTCTTTGGGTTTTAAATTGAGCAATTCACTTCTTCTAAGTCCACAACTGTAGATTAATGAAAGCATGGTCTTGCGTTTTTTCGAAATAAACTGCAATTCTTGGTTTACCTTTGTGTACTATTGCTTTACACGAATAATTCATCTATTTGGTTTTGATTTCAAATTTAAGAATTGATTTTTATTTTCCAATTGCCCCTAGTACTTCATCACCCAACACCCATCGCCCCATCTCAAAGGCTAATTAGAGTCACATCAAAAGAAGGGTTGTAGTATAGTTGTAGTATAGTTCTAGTATACCAAAGCCTAGTCAAATCAAAGTCAAAGCCCAATCACCTTAAGGTCAAAGCCAAGAAAAATGGGATGAATAAAAATGGAAAAGAATTGTATAATTTTCACTAACTTTATATACCCTGAAAATCAAGTATGTAGATCAATAATGTTTTACTTATGGCAAGTAAAAGCATTGTGAATCAATAATACAATAGTAGATAATATTAATTACAAAATTGATATTTACCAATTATTTTTATTGTTATAGTTAAATATTTTAGATTTTTAATCTTTTGGTTTGATATTTGTTATATCTTTGCAACTTTAAATTCATCAACAAGAAATGAAATTTGTTACAGAAGTTACTAGCGATAAACATTTTAGCTATGCAGAAGAAATAGTAGAAGAAATGGAATCTTCTGCCAAAGTGAGAGGTACAGGTATTGCAAAAAGAACTCCAGAATACATTAGAGAGAAAATGAACTCAGGGAGCGCCATCATTGCCCTCACCGAAGATGGTGACTGGGCTGGGTTCTGCTACATAGAAACTTGGTCAGACGGCGCTTATGCATCTAATTCTGGACTCATTGTCTCCCCAAAATATAGAAACATGGGGCTCGCAAGTATGATAAAAGAGGCTATATTCAACCTCACCAGAACCAAATATGCTAATGCCAAATTGTTTGGGATTACCACGGGGTTAGCCGTTATGAAAATCAATTCTAGGCTAGGGTATTACCCCGTAACCTTTGCAGAATTAACCCAAGATGATGAGTTCTGGAGCAGTTGCCAAAGTTGTGTCAACTATCCTATTCTGCAGAGTAAGGGCAGAAAAAACTGCCTTTGTACAGCCATGTTGTACATTCCACCAAAAAAAGAAAACAATAAATAAACAAAAAATAGAATTGATATTCTCTTGTATCAAATCTTAAAATATCATTATAAAGTTAGAGAAACATGAAAAAAGTAGTTTTAGCATTCAGCGGAGGTTTAGATACTTCTTTTTGTGCAGTGTATTTACAGCAAGATCTGGGTTATGAAGTTCATGCAGTTACCGTAAATACGGGTGGTTTTAATGCAGATGAAGTAGAGAAATTAAGGGAAAAAGCCATGCTTCTTGGTGCTAAAACCTTTACATGTTTAGAGGTGGTGAAAGAATATTATGATTCTTGCATACAATATCTGGTTTTTGGTAATGTATTGAAAAATAATACTTATCCACTATCTGTAAGTGCAGAACGTACCATTCAAGCAAAATCTTTAGCAGAATACGCTCTCGAAATTGGCGCTACAGCTATCGCTCACGGTAGTACAGGTGCAGGTAACGACCAAGTTCGTTTCGATGGAATTTTCAATATCGTGTGTCCTGAAATGGAAATCATCACCCCAATTCGTGATTTGAAACTTTCTCGCGAAGCTGAAATTCAATATTTAACAGAAAAAGGTTTTTCAGGAGATTACACCAAGTCAGTGTATTCTATCAATCAAGGACTTTGGGGAACTTCTGTAGGTGGCAAAGAAACGCTCACTTCTCATAGCAATTTGCCAGAAGAAGCCTATCCTTCTCAATTAAAGAAGCAAAATCCTGAAAAATTGACTTTAGAATTTGAAAAAGGTCATTTAATTAAAATCAATGACCAATCTTTTTCACATCCTTCAGAAGCTATTGTGAAATTGAATGAAATTGCCTCAGAATTTGCCATTGGTAGAGATACTCACGTGGGTGATACCATTATTGGGATTAAAGGTAGAGTAGGATTCGAAGCAGCGGGTGCTATCTTAACGTTGAAAGCACATCATTTGCTAGAAAAACACGTACTTTCTAAATATCAATTGATGATTAAATCTCAAATGGCAGATTGGTACGGATCTTGGCTTCACGAAGCTCTTTTCTTAGACCCTGTCATGAGAGACATTGAAAAATTAATGGAAAATTCTCAAAAAACGGTAACTGGAAAAGTATTTATTACGCTTTTTCCTTATCGTTTTGAACTGAACGGAATTGAATCTAAATATGATTTAATGACTTCTAAATTCGGAAGTTATGGTGAAATGAATAAATCTTGGAGCGGCGAAGACGTGAAAGGTTTCTCTAAAATTTACACCAATTATCTATCAATTTATCATCAAGTAAATGCTGAAAACAATGATTAAAGCAGGAATTATCGGCGGTACAGGTTACACAGGTGGCGAACTGATTCGGTTGTTGCTCAATCATCCCAATGCAGAACTTTCGTTTGTGACGAGCTATTCTAATGTTGGGAAAAAAGTAACGGATTTGCACCAAGATTTAATCGGAGAAATCGATTTAGAGTTTATTGATAATTCTACCGATGCAGATGTTCTTTTTCTGGCTTTACCACATAAAGAAAGTAAAATTTGGCTCGAAAATAACAACGTTGGAAACGCAGTTGTTATTGATTTAGGAAATGATTTCAGAATTGGAGAAACGTATCAAGGAAATTCATTCGTTTATGGACTTCCAGAACTGAATTCAGCTCAATTAAAAGGGGCAAAACTCATTGCCAATCCTGGTTGTTTCGCTACTGCAATTCAATTGGGAATTATTCCGATTCTTCAAAATCAAGAAGTTTCAGAAATTTACACTACAGGAATTACTGGTGCAACTGGTGCAGGAAAATCACTTTCTGAAACTACGCATTTCAGTTGGAGACAAAATAATATTTCGGCGTATAAAACTTTAACGCATCAACATTTAGGCGAAATTAATTTTCAATTAAAAGAGTTGAGCAAAGTGCCATTTTCGGTACAGTTTGTTCCATGGAGAGGAGATTTCGCAAGAGGAATTTTTGTGAGTTCTACTTTTAAAACTTCTCTTTCTTTAGAAGAATTATTTGAACTCTATGAAAATTTCTACAAAGGACAAATGTTTACCACGGTTTCTAGAAAAGAAATCAATCTAAAACAAGTAGTCAATACCAATAAGTGCCTGATTAATATTGAGAAAAACGGAGATTTTGCAGTAGTACATTCTGCCATAGACAATCTCTTGAAAGGCGCTTCTGGACAAGCTATTCATAACATGAATATATCTTTCGGATTTCCCGAAAACGCAGGTTTGAAACTCAAATCTATTGCTTTTTAGAAATAAAAAGTAAAAATGAAAGGTACTTTGTCAAAGTTTTTGCGAAGCAAATTAATCTTTGACAAAGTTTTTTGAAATAATCATAGAGCCACGAAGTGGCGACTTATTATAGGATAGGATGAAATCCTATTAGGTTAAAAATTAACAAATCTTAAATCAAACATCGTAAATCGAAAATAAATGAAACTTTTTGATGTATATCCTTTAATAGACGTAACTCCTGCAAAAGCAGAAGGAAGCTATTTCTGGGACGAAAACGGAACGGAATACCTAGATTTATATGGTGGTCACGCTGTGATTTCCATCGGACATTCTCACCCAACTTATGTAAAATATATTACAGAACAACTCAATAACATCGGTTTTTATTCCAATTATGTGAAAATTCCGATTCAAAATCAAGTAGCTGAACAACTAACTAAATTATCGGGCTATCCAGATTACACACTTTTTCTTTGTAATTCTGGTGCTGAAGCTAATGAAAATGCCATAAAATTGGCCTCTTTCCACACGGGGAAAAAGAAAATAATCTATTTCTCTGGAGCTTTTCACGGAAGAACTGCGGCTGCTGTTGCTTGTACAGACAATCCTAAAATTGTTGCACCAGTTAATCAATCCGAAAATTTCATCAAACTTCCTTTCAATGATTTGGAAGCTTTAGAAAATGAATTCAAAACCAATTCAGATATTGCTGGAGTGATTGTAGAAGGAATTCAAGGAGTTGGTGGAGTTCAAATTCCAACCACCGAATTTTTACAGAAAATTCAGCAATTGTGTAATGAAAATAATGTAGTTTTCATCGCAGACGAAATTCAATCTGGTTTCGGAAGAAGTGGTAAATTCTTTTCGCATCAGCAGGCTGGTGTAACTCCTGATATTATTTCTATGGCAAAAGGAATGGGTAATGGTTTTCCTGTGGCTGGGATTTTAATCTCGCCAAAATTCAAAGCTTCTTATGGTTTACTTGGGACAACTTTTGGAGGTAATTTCTTGGCTTGTGCTGCTACCAAAGCGGTTTTAGAGGTGATTGAAGAAGAAAATCTATTACAAAATGCTCAAGAAGTGGGAGATTACTTGGTTTCTTTGCTTCAAAATCAAAAAAATATCAATGAAATTCGTTATCAAGGTTTGATGATTGGGATTGATTTGGCTTTTCCTTGCAATGAAGTGAGAACTCGATTGGTTAAAGAACATAAAATGTTGACTGGTAATGCTTCTACACCCAATACTTTGAGAGTTTTACCAGCACTCAATGTGAAAAAAGAAGACGTGAAAAAATTCGCGGACGCCTTAATCCAAATTTTAAACGAATATTAGAATTTTAGATTTACGATTTGGGATTTACGATTTGGGATTTTTGATATTAAATTTCATTAAATCTGTGAAAATCTGTATAATCTGTGGGAAACCATAAACAGAATCCTTTGCGAAGCATTTATGCCTTTGATTTCTTAAAATAAAACATAAATTAATATTAAACCTTTGCGTTTAAAATAAATAAAAATGAAACAGTTTCTATCCATCTCAGACGTAGAAAATCTTGAAGACCTCATTCAAGATGCTCTAGAATACAAGAAAAATCCTCTAAAGGATGAACATTTAGCTAAAGGGAAAACCTTAGGCTTAATCTTTATGAATTCTAGCCTTAGAACCAGGATGAGTACTCAAAAAGCTGCAGAAAATCTAGGTTTTAAAGTGATGACTTTCAATGCAGGGCAAGACTTCTGGGCTTGGGAAACTGAAGATGGTGCGGTGATGAATGGCACTACGGTAGAACATATCAAAGATGCTGCAACGGTAATTGGACAATATTGCGATGTAGTAGCAATCCGTTGTTTTGCAGATTTAAAAAATAAAAAATCAGACACGGAAGAAAAGATTTTATCGCTTTTTCAAAAATATGTCAATAAACCGTTGATTTCTATGGAAGCGGCTACCAGACATCCTTTGCAGAGTTTGGCAGACACCATCACCATCAAAGAACAATGGAAAGAAACCAGAAAACCAAAAGTGGTTCTCACTTGGGGACCGCACATTAAACCTATTCCTCACGCAGTTGCCAATTCTTTTGCAGAATGGATGAATGCACAAGATGTGGATTTTGTGATTACGCATCCTGAAGGTTTAGATTTAGACCCAGCTTTTGTTGGCGATGCTAAAGTGACTCATAATCAAGAAGAAGCGTTGAAAGATGCTGATTTTGTGTATATTAAAAACTGGAGTTCTTTTAATGATTACGGAAAAGTAGCAGAAGGTTTTGATGATTGGATGCTGACTGATGAAAAAATGAAAATCACCAACAACGGAAGACCTATGCATTGTTTGCCAGTTCGTAGAAATGTTGAGGTTAGTGATGAAGTTTTAGATTCTGAACAATCATTGATTTTTGAACAATCTTACAACAGATTATTTGCAGCACAAGCTGTTTTGAAAAATATTTTGTAATGAATTTCTAAAACTTAAAGTTTCACTTTAAAAATCTGAGACGCAAAGTTTTATTAAAAAAATAAATAAAAAAAGTGAGCAAAGATTTATTCGCAAGCGAATTGAAAGAGCTTAATAAAGTATAGCTTCATAAAATCAACTAGTTGATTAAACTTTGCTTTCTTATATATGATAAAGATTAAAAAATCTTTGCGTTTAAAACAACAAAAATGCAAAAACAAGAACTATACATCATCAAAATTGGTGGAAACGTAATAGACCATCCCGAAAAGTTAGATGCTTTTTTGAAGGATTTATCTACAATTCAAAAACCGAAAATACTAGTTCACGGTGGTGGAAAATTAGCCACCAAACTCGCCGAAAAATTAGAAATTCCACAAGAGTTTTTTGAAGGCAGAAGAATCACTAATGCAGAAACCAGAGACGTTGCGGTGATGGTTTATGCTGGTTTAATCAATAAAAATATTGTAGCTACTTTGCAGAAAAATGGCTTAAATTCTATCGGTTTTTCAGGTGCAGATGCCAATGTAATTCCCGCGCACAAAAGACCTGTAAAAACCATAGACTTCGGTTGGGTAGGAGATGTAGAAACCGACAAAATAAACGCACAATTTTTAGAAAAAGTAATTTCCGAGGATATTTGTCCAGTTTTTTGCGCCATTACACACGATGGAAATGGTAATTTGCTCAATACCAATGCTGATACCATAGCATCTAGTTTAGCAGTTGCTTTGTCAACACATTTTGAGGTAAATTTGGCGTATTGTTTTGAGAAAAACGGAGTTTTAGAAAACATTGATGATGAAAATTCAGTCATCGCTAAAATTACGCCTGAAACATATATTCAACTCAAAGAAAAAAACATCGTCAACGAAGGTATGATTCCGAAAATCGATAATGCTTTTGCAGCGATAGAAAAAGGAGTAAAATCTGTATTCATCGTCAAAGAAACTTTTTTGAAGAAACTAATTAATGAAAACAACAGAACCAGTGGAACAGAAATCACCCAATAATTTTTTAGAACTTGGCGATAACGCGGTTGAATTGCTCAAAAACCTCATTTCCATACCTTCTTTCAGCAAAGAAGAAGACAAAACTGCGGATTTAATCGAGAAATATTTGCAAGAAAAAGGCGTACAAACAAATCGTGAAAAGAACAATGTTTGGGCATTTAATCATAATTTTTCTCCCGAAAAACCTACCATTTTGCTCAATTCTCACCACGATACCGTAAGACCCAATTCTGGTTATACTTTAGACCCTTTTACACCAACGGTTAAGGATGGTAAATTGTATGGTTTAGGAAGTAATGATGCAGGTGGAGCGCTGGTTTCTTTGATGGCGGCTTTTTTATATTTTTATAACGCTAAAGATTTAAAATACAATTTCATTTACGCAGCAACCGCCGAAGAAGAAAATTCGGGTTTGGATGGAGTAGAATCTGTACTTCCGCATTTCGGAAATTTAGAATTTGCAATCGTGGGCGAACCAACAGAAATGCAAATGGCAATTGCCGAAAAAGGCTTAATGGTGGTAGATTGCGAAGCTTCGGGAACTTCTTCTCACGCCGCTCATCATAATGACGACAATGCTATTTACAACGCGATTAAGGATATAAATTGGATTAAAAATTATCAATTTCCCAATAAGTCTGAGGTTTTAGGAGACATAAAAATGACGGTAACTGTCATCAATGCAGGCAAATTGCACAATATGGTTCCCAATACTTGTACTTTTACCATAGATGTCAGAACTACCGACCAATACACCAATCGAGAAGTTTTAGAAATCATCAGAGAAAATATCAAAAGTAAAGCAGAAGCTAGAAGTTTCAGGTTGAATTCTTCTTCAATTTCCGTGGAGCATCCTATCGTGAAGGCAGGTTTAGAATTGGGCAGAACTACTTACGGTTCGCCTACCACTTCAGACCAAGCTGTAATTCCGTTTCCGTCGCTTAAAATGGGGCCAGGTTTATCCTCGCGTTCCCATAGCAGTGACGAATTTATTTATGTAGATGAAATTTTAGAAGGGGTGAAAATTTACATTCAATTGTTATCTAAAATAGTTTTTTAAAATAATTTGGGCAGCTTTATCCGCCTTCCGCTCCCAATCTTTTTTTTGCCAAAGCTTTTCCAGCTGCAAAAAAAAAGGATTTCCGCTCAAGTCGGGCTGCACCTTTCAACGATGGTAAAATTTGAAATTCGTAATTTTAACGAAGTTAAAAATCATTGCGCCTTAAAACATAGAAAAATTAAATTAAATAATTTGCGCCTTTGCGTTTAAAACCAACAAAATGAGCAAAAAACTTTGGCAAAAAAACAATTTATCAGAAAATCAGCACGCTGCTTTGGTAGAAAAATTTACCATTGGTAGAGATGCAGAATTTGATTTGCAATTGGCTAAATATGATGTTTTGGGCAACAAAGCACACGTGAAAATGCTAGCAACCATCGGTTTGATAGAAGAATCTGAATTGCCAAAAATCTTAGAAGAATTAGACCATATTGCTATTCAAATCGAAGATGGAAAATTCATTATCGAAGAAGGAATAGAAGACGTACATTCTCAAATAGAATTTCAATTGACGCAGAAATTGGGTGATATTGGTAAGAAAATTCACTCTGCACGTTCTAGAAACGATCAAGTTTTGGTGGATATTAAGCTTTTTCTCAAAAACGAAATTCTAGAAATTAAAGATTTGGTTAAAAATCTTTTCCAAACTTTACAGAAATTGAGCAATCAGCATCAAGATAAACTCATCCCTGGTTATACTCATTTTCAAATTGCGATGCCATCTTCTTTTGGGCTGTGGTTTGGTGCGTATGCAGAAGCGTTGATTGATGATTTAGAAATGCTTTTAGCAGCGTATAAAATCACGAATAAAAATCCTTTAGGTTCTGGCGCTGGTTATGGTTCTTCATTTCCGATTAATCGTACTTTAACTACAGAATTATTAGAATTTGAAACGCTAAATTACAACGTAGTTTATGCACAAATGACACGCGGAAAATCTGAAAAAACTTTAGCAACCGCCATTGCTGCAATAGCGCATACTTTGAGCAAATTCGCTTATGATGTGTGTTTATATATGAATCAGAATTTTGGATTTATAACCTTTCCAGATACTTTCACTACGGGAAGTAGCATTATGCCCCACAAAAAAAACCCAGATATTTTTGAGTTGATTCGTGGTAAATGCAATATTTTGCAAGGTGTTCCTACAGAATTGACTTTACTCACCAATAATTTACCTTCTGGTTATCACCGTGAAATGCAATTGACCAAAGAAGTACTTTTTCCTGCGATTAATACCATCAAAGATTGCCTTTACATCACAGAATATACTTTAAATCACATTCAAGTAAAAGATAATATTTTGGAAGACGAAAAGTATCAATACCTTTTCAGTGTGGAGAATGTAAATGATTTGGTTTTGAAAGGTGTTTCGTTCCGTGATGCTTATGTAAAAGTAGGGCAAAGTATTGAAAATCAAAATTTTGAAGCCAATAAAAATTTACAACACACGCACGAAGGAAGCATCGGAAATCTTTGCAACGAAGAAATTTCGCAAGAATTTACTAAAGTTTTTGAAAAATTTAAATAATAGCCAAACAATATTGGTACAAAAAAAGCTGTCTTGTTTAAAAGACAGCTTTTTTAATCTGGCAAACAACTTATTTTTTCTTATTTTCTAAAATTTTATAGGCAGTTTCTCTTTTTATCTCGTTTAGTACGATGCTGCTATGGTATTGATAAATATTAGGCGTATTTGCTAAAACGCTGGTAATAAAGTTGTTATAAGAGTCAATGTTCTTGGTTGCAATTTTAAGCATAAAATCATAGGTTCCAGATAGACTTATCACTTCTTGTACTTCGTCATACTGAACAATCTCTTTCTCAAACTCATCTAGAGAGTTTTTAGATTGGTTTCTGATGGTTACATTGCAATATGCAACGAGTTCTACGCCAATTTTTTTTCTATTCAAAAGCGCTATATATTTTTCAATAGTGCCGTTTTTTTCTAAATTTTTAATTCTTTCGTAAGTAGGGGTGAAAGAAAGCGCAATCTTTTCACCGATTTCTTTTACAGAATAATTAGAATTCCTTTGTAATATATCTAAAATTTGTAAATCTTTTTGATCTAAATTTTCCATTTTTATTGATTTTTTAGGATTTAACAAATATATCAAAAAATAATATATCTTTAATTTATATTACAGAATCACGTCATATTTCTTTTCAAAAAGTATATTTTTGTAGTATGATTCTCAACCAAATTTTCACCAACCAAAGAACAGGGAACCACGCACAGACTGTAGTTTCTAGAACAGATTTTCAAAGAGATTTTGATAGAATAATTTTTTCTTCGGCTTTTAGAAGATTACAAAATAAAACCCAAGTTTTTCCACTTCCGGGAAGCGTTTTTGTACATAATAGATTGACACATTCTCTAGAAGTTTCTTCTGTGGGGAGAAGTTTAGGAAGTTTGGCAGGTGAGTTTATTTCTAAAAAATTTGAGAATGAATTGTCTGAAGAAGCCAATAATTTTTACCTCTACCAACTCAATAATGTAATTGCTGCGGCTTGTCTTTGTCATGATGTGGGTAATCCTGCATTTGGACATTCTGGGGAAGATGCCATAGCTTCTTATTTTGAGAAAAATGAAGCGGATTTAAAATCTAAATTTTCTGAAAAACAATGGGCAGATTTGGTCAATTTTGAAGGAAATGCCAATGCCATTAGAGTGCTTACGCATCAACAAAACGGTAAAGACGAAGGGGGAACTCAGTTGACCTTTACCACATTGGCTAGCATTGCCAAATATCCTTGCGAAGCGATCGCCAAGAAAAAAGGACACATCAATCGTAAGAAATTTGGATTTTTCCAAAGCGAAAAAGAGACTTTTTTAGATATTGCAAAATCTACCAAAATGGTCGAAGAAAGTGGTGAACCGACCATTTACAAGCGCCATCCTTTTGTGTGGTTGGTAGAAGCGGCAGATGACATATGCTATAATATCATCGATATGGAAGATGCTCATCGTTTGGGCATAATTTCAACCAACGATTGCGAAAGTCTTTTCATAGATTTAATAAAATCTGTAAATGAATCTGATGAAAGAAAAGTGAAAGAAAAGCTTAATTTCATCGGTAATAAAAATGAAAGAATCTCTTACCTAAGAGCCAAAGTAATCAATGCCTTAATCATAAAATCTACCACATTATATCAAGAGAATTTCGATAATATTTTGAATGGAAGTCAAGACAAAGCATTGCTCGATATTTTCAGAACTGAAAGTCCTTCGTTCCAAGAAGTAGAGCGATTTTCTATTGAGAGAATTTATGGTCACAGAAGTGTGGTAGAAATAGAAAATGCGGGTTACAACGTTATGTATGAACTTTTGAATCATTTTATTCCGCCTATAATTCTAGAAAAAGAACAAAGGAAATCTTATGATAAAAAAGCACTTCAACTTTTACCAGCTCAATTTATTTATGAAAACGCTTCAGTTTATGAAAGAGTTTTAGGCGTTTTAGATTTCGTAAGCGGAATGACGGATAATTTTGCCACAGATTTATATAGAAAAATCAAAGGAATAGACATTGGGATGACGGTTTAGACATTAAAATTATAAAAGATAAACCAATAGCTAATTATTAAAAATGAATGAGGATAGATTGATTTCAAAATCAGAAAAAAGTAATTTTATTACTGTTATTATATTCTTAGGCATTGTTTTGCTTACATGGTTAGTTTATCTAACGTATACTAATTTTCAACCAAAAATTATTTATGAAGTAAGAACTAAAATAGTAGGAATTTCTGCTTTGGTTTTATTGATTATTTATTGTATTTACTACTATTTAAACATCAAAATTGTATATATTTTTAATAATTATTTTGAAATTAAAACTCTTTTTAAAACAAAAAAATATTTATTTACAGATTTTAAAACCT
>NZ_BMLV01000005.1:0-182520 GCF_014645495.1 Cloacibacterium rupense
TCTAAATAGACAATATAATGATTCTTGAAATGTATCATTAGATTTGCTTTTTCATTAAAATCTAAAATACCCGGTGTGAGTATTATTTTAAATTTATTTAGATAAGAAAAAGTTAAACCATTATTAATTGGTTTTCCAAAAAAATATATTAATAAAACTGGAACCAATACAGATAGTAAATATATAACATAAACCCAATATTTTTTTGGGTTGTTGATGTATATTATTAATAAAAAATAACCAATATAGAAAAAAGTCAATTCATGAAAAAGCGTAATAATAAACAAAAAAAATGGTATTATTAAATCTAAATGTTTTAATTTTTTGATATCACCCCACAAATAAAATGAAAATAAAGTAAACAATAGAATTTCTTTTCTGCCAATTGCTCCCAAAGCAACAATATTAAATAGAAAACCAACAGGCATTAATAGTAAAAACAAAAAACCAAAAGTATCTTGTCTTGATTTTTTAATAAATAAAAAAATTTGATATAAAAAAATAAGCCATAATGATTCTACAAATAAAAAAACTAAATAATTAGGTTTGATACTGAATAAATTTCCCAAACTTAGGAATATAAATCCACTTAAACCTCTTCTTTTAAATCCCCCATCTTGATAATTAATCAACCAATCACCTAAATTCCATCCTCTCATTTCAACTAGAAAATATAGAAACAAGTAAAAAGTAACAATACATAAAACTAAAAATAAAAATAAGTAAGTGAAATTCTTAGAATTTAACTTTTCAAATAATATTCTTTTTAATTTTATATATTTATAATTCATTTTTTATATATTCTTGTGCTTCAAAAATGCTAAATATTCTGGTAATTTTTAGTTTGAACTAAAAAAACCATTTCAAAAATTTTTACATAATTTCAGCCAGATAACCTTTCGCCTTTCTAGACATTTCTTTAATTTCTGGAATTCTCTTTTTTAAAACTTCTTTAATGAGGTCTTCTTCCGCTTTCATTTCTTCAAAAGAAGCAATGAGCTTTTGGGCATCCGAAATTTCATTAAGCCCTAAAACCAATTTTTCTTCGCCAAATAAATCTTGGGCAATGCCTTTCGATTTTACAGAATATCCCAAAACCATGGTAGGTACTCCTATAGAATACGCTGCAATGGTGGCGTGTGTTCTGGCGCCTATAAAAAATCTCATCTTGGCAATATACCCTTTGTATTCTGTAGCGTTTAGATGGTCTGGCAAAAGAAAAACTCTATTGGTTTCTTTGTATTTTTCAAAAAACTCTTTCAGGGTCTCATAATCATTGCTAATTTTTATAGTAACGTGCGGAACCAAAGCAATCGTAAAATCAGTAGTTCTTAAAATGTGGTCTATCAAAAGAAAAGCAGCCTCTTTAGATGGAGGATTTCTTGCAAAAACCAATGGCGAAAAATTAAAACCTACCGTTTTATTTTCTAAAAATTTTTCAGGAAGTGGCAATTCTGTTTTTTCCATCAAAAAAGCACCGTCTGCCACCAATTTCACGTTTTTACACCCTGCATTTTTAAGAACAGATTCTGTTATCGTTTCTCTAGCCAAAAGCAAATCAAACCGTTGTAAATCTTCTATTTTGGCTGGTGACAGATCTTCTTGACCAATGGAAGCCCCCCATAAAATAAGTTTTTTTCCAGATTTTTTGATTAGACGATTGATTTCATAAAAGCCTGGCAATTCTCCATAACAATAATTATCACCCCCTACCGAAATAAAAACATCATAGTTTTTGATTTGAGAGATAATATCTTTTTGTACATATTGATGATGGTATTTTTCATTGTTGAAAAATTTCACGTAAAATGCAGATTTTAGCCAATCCCAAGAATACTTTCTCGGGGGCAATTGTTGATGAATAAAGATTTGATGGAGGTGCTCTAAATGCTTATCCGTCTCTGGCTCATATGAAGCCAAATCTAGAAGGGCATCAGGAAACTGAGCTTTAATTTCTGCAACGGCAGTTCTTACAATAGCTTCGCAACCTCTGTTTAAACTACCCCCATGAAGGAAAAGGAGAATTCTCATTGATTTCTAATATAACTATACAAAGTGTAAAGATACAATTTCAAAATGTTTTTAGATTGTATGGCATTGAAAATGGCTTGATCATAACGCCCCAAATTTTGTTTCAAAGCATCATCTGAAAATACCTGCTTCACTACTTCATGATTAATAATTTCTTTGATTTTTGAAAACCGTTGCCCCCAAGAAAACTGATTTTTGGGATGAAAATAAATATAAATTAAGGCAATAATGCTTCTAAAAAACCTACGTTTCTTTAATCGTAATATTTCTATGTCTGAAATAGAGTTTCCAAAATATTTTTGATAATCATATTGGTATATCGCCACATTGCTTTGCAAATAATCATTCCTCACCACATTCTTGGTAGCACTCCCTTCAACTTCTCGGTAAAAATAACTTTGAAATTGAGTTTCACTTATTTTTTGAGCCAAAGAAAAAACCTGATGATTAAATTGGGCATCTTCGGCAATTCTTACTCCGACAGGAAATTGAGCCCTCGATTTTTTAATCAAATCGTTTGTATAAAACTTATTACAAACCGAATTATAATAATCACTTTCTATAAATTTAGGAAATATTTTTTGCTCAATATCTTTTCTCTCACTGTTTTCTATAGATAATTCAGTTTGTTTTTCTGTAGATTTTTGGGTTAAAAATTGAGAAATGATAATATCGCTACCTTCATGTTCAACAATGTCAATATAATGTCCCAAAGTAGCTGGATGCAACCAATCATCTGCATCTACAAAAGTAATATACTCTCCTTTTGCATTGTCTAAACCTAAATTTCTAGCAGCAGAAACGCCTTTATTTTCTTGAGAAAAAATCTTGAGCCGCGCTTCCTTTTTTTGATATTCCTTTAAAATCTCTATAGAACGGTCGCTAGAACCATCATTAATGGCCAATATTTCAAAATCCGTATAGGTCTGTTGGCTGATGCTCAGCAAACATTCTTCCAAATAAGGCTCTGAATTGAAAACCGGAATGATGATGGAGATTTTTGGCATTACTTTCAATAAAAAGTTTAAAATAAATCTAAAACTTCATACAAATAAAAGAAAAGTTATATACATATCTATAACTTTTTAATTTTCTGTATCAATTGATAGACTTTGGTTTTGAAAATCAATTTCTTTTGATGTCTCGAAAATTTAGAAAAAGAAACATCAAAATAAGGATATTTTTCGGCAATGCTTGTTGCCAAATGCCAATATCCTTTTTCTAATAAAAGCTTTTTGAGCTCTACATATTTAGGTTGATAGAGATTAGGCAAAATATGAAGTTCTACGATTCTGGTGATAAACACCAAAATGACCTTATCAAAATACTGTTGGGCTTCTGCATTCTCAGGAGAAAAATGTTGATGTTTATATTCGTCTAAAATGCTAATGGCATTCATAAACCCTTGATAACCTTCTTCGGTAATGGCCTTTTTGGAAAGTGAATTGGGGCGGACGAGATAATTGTAAACCAATTCTGAACTATAGGAAACTCTTTTTGCATTGCTTTGTACTAATGCATTAAAAACAGAATCAGGTCCTACAATAATATTTAACGGAAACAGAATATCTCCTATCACAGTCTTTTTATATATTGTTGCAGGAAAAGGTCTTCTTTCGTGTTGTAGGCCTGATAAGATTTCATTATTGCTAAGGTTTGGTAAACTTTGAATAAATTGATAATCTTCAGAAATATGATTAATTTTAAGATAAAGAATATCTAAATTTTGAGATTCTACGCTATGCAATGCTTTAGATAAAGCGAATTCATCATAGTAATCATCTGAATCTAAAAAGGTGACATATTCTCCTTTAGATAAAACAAGGGCTCTATTTCTAGAAATCGCTTCACCAGAGTTTTCTTGATCTTCTAAAATAATATTAATGTATTTTTTTTGAAATTCTTTTAAAATTTTTGATGTACTATCTGTAGAGCCATCATTAATGCAAACCACTTCAAAATCCTGAGTTTTTAGATTTTGCTGAAATACACTTTCTAAACATTTTTGCAAATATTTTTCTGCGTTGTATACCGGTATAATGATGGAGAGTTTCATTCTTCAATTTTATAAATAATACTATTAAGGTAACTTTCTCTAAGATTATCTGGTAAATCTATGGAGTCTTGATTGGTAGATTCATTCACCAATCTATATTTTACAGGAATTTTATATTCTGCTTTTTCCAGATACCAACTGTATTCTATATCTACATGCCCAATATCTACTGCCCAAAACCCAGCCAATGCCAAGTCATAAGAAAGCACAGTAGCTGTAGGACCTAAAGCAATTAAAATTAATTTATTCTCTCCTAACTTTTTTGTCATTTCTAGAATTGCATTGTATTTGGAAAACGCATTTTTTGAAGGACAAAGAATCCTCTGCAAAGAAGCAGTATTATCAAACAAATCATTTCCTATTCCTAATCGAGAATATTCACCTTCTACAATTAAAATATCTTTTCCCTCCCAAATTTTTTTGAGATTTCTGATGTTTTTTTGTACTTGAGACTTGTCTTTGTAATCCAAATAAAACCTTGAAATAAAAGCGTTTCCATAGCTTTTATCCTTTTTAAAATACGGAGCTAATTGGTTTCCATATTTATTTATAAAATCTATCCACCAATATTTCACGTTCAGTTTAAAAGCTTTTACAGACTGAAAACTTTCTGGTATGGCTACCAAATGGTTTTCTAAATCTGAGGTGAGGACTTCTTTTAACCGCTCTGTTAATAATTGATTTTCTTCTTGAAATTTTAAATTCTCATTCGGTAAAATCAATCTAAATTCTCCATCCCCAAATCTGGAAATAGATTTTTTATGGTTTGCAATCTCGAAAATAGTTTCTCCTATCCCTAAAACTTTAGGAAAGAAAAAATACTTTCTGAAAGGTATTGTTCTGATATACCAATAAAAAAAATAGAGAGGTTGAAACATTTTTATTTTTTAAAACTGAAAAACCTGTTCAATAAAATTTTGAATAAAGTAAAATTAGAATAAACAGACAAATCGTATTTATACCAATTTTTATAAGTTTCAAAAAAAGGTTTAATATCTTGTCCTCTTCTTGCAAGATGATTTGACTTAACCATAAAAGCCCAGTCATTCATGTAATCTTTATTTTTACCCTGAGAAATCCCCCCCTCATGTATTCTATGAAAATATAATTTTTCATCAAAATGTAATATTTCGCCTTGTTCCTCAAGAATAATAAATAAATCTAAATCTTCAGCTCCTTTCAAATAAGGATTAATACCAATGGTTTTATTGTAAAGTTCTTTTTTAAAAGTTATAAAATGAGAAACTTGACTCTCATCAATAATTGATTTATTTACTGGTTGGGCAATAGTTTTTTTATAAACCCCTTTTATTTCTCCAAACTTATCAAAATAAACTGTTGATGTATAGACAATACTAGCTGTGTGCTGATTTTGATGTGCAAATATCATCTTTTCCACTGCTTCTGGATGTAAATAATCATCTGAATCTAATATTCCACATATTTCACCATTAGAGAGTTCTATCATTTTTCTTTTAGTGAAACCTACTCCTTTATTCAAAGAATTTTTATATATCTTGATTCTTTTATCTTTGATAGCTAACTCTTCTGCTATTTCTACAGAATTATCGGTAGAGCCATCATCTACAAAAATAATTTCAATGTTTTCATAAGTTTGATTTAATGCACTATTGATACACTCATATAAATAATTAGAATTGTTATAGTTTGCAATTAAAATAGAGAACAAAAACATATTTTTGGATTTATTTTTTCAAAATTTTCAAAATTTTTAGTAATCTTACTCTTTTAGAGTTGTTATAATAGTTAAATATTGACTCTAATTTTTCTCTGTTTTGATAAACATCAAGAAACATCTCAAAATGATCTTTTAATACATTATCTCTCTCTTTTTTTAGTAACATTTGTTTACTTAGGTTATTACTTACACCGCCCATTTCAAAAACAGTAAAAGGATTATCTACGAACCTATAACTAGAATTAAATTTACAAAGCGCTAATAACAAGAATTTCCAATCAGATACTATTTCGAGTTCTTCATCATAATATCCATATTTTTCAAATAATGATTTTTTATGTAATATCGACTGATGATTTAAACTTGAATTGAAAAAAAAAGAAAAACTTAATTTATTAGGAACATAACCTGTTTTAAGAGTGCCATCTAATTTTTTTATTATGCTCCTAAAATAAATTATATCAAAATCATTAAAAAGAAAAAAATTATCTTTCAATACAGTTTGTTCATAAAAATAATCACCACTATTCAAAAAAAGAAGATACTCACCTTTGGCCACTTTTATGCCTTTGTTCATGGCGTTATAAATCCCTTTATCAGGTTCTGACACCCAATAAGAAATTTTATCCTTATTAAACTCTATTAATTCTTTACTCCCATCAGTAGAACCTCCATCAATAACAATATATTCAAAATCTTGAAAGGTCTGGTTAAAAACTGAATCAAAAGTTTTTTTAAGCCCCTCAAAGTTGTTATAATTGATGGTAATAATAGATAATTTCATTTTAAATAGAAAGACATTAACAATTGAGCATCTTTAGTCTAAAAACAAAATTCTCTTCCCCAGACTTTCTTCTCTTGACCTATAGTATATAAAAATCCATAACCATTCTCATTAAAGGTGGCGGAAACATAAACAGACGGCAAACACTCATCCAAATATTGGGATTGGCTATAACAAGGGACTATAACAGAAATCAATGGATTCAAAGGAAATTCTATTTAAAAACTTCTACAAAAATAATTAAGAAAACCATAAAACAAGCAACATTTAATAAAAAAGAAAAAAAAACCAACTTTTGTTCAATTCTCTCTGTAATCTTCTTCGGAAATGAATTGCTTTTTCAGAATGGATAATAAACAACTTGAACCCTTTGATTTTAAAAATTAATTGCAAAATGGGTTATTCTTTAAGATGCTTCAACGGTTATTCTATCGTATAATAAATATATGAAGCAAAAGGTACCGAACGCTTTGGGCCTTTCACCTCACCTATTTTGTATTTTATATTTCTTTCTTTAAACTTAAGATAATATTGCTGAAAACTATAAGGATGAGACAAATCTAAGGTAATCGTCCTATGGCCAATAGAATCTATAAAAGCATGCATCTTGTAGGTATTGTAATTTATTTTCACAAGGGTTACTGCGCTAAATACCAATATATTGACCATATAAACCCATAACACCACCTTAGACAACCAATTAGAAATCTTATCTTGAGAAAGAAGTCCACCAATCATTAAAAATACAGGCAACAACCAAATTTGAGCGGATAATCTAGGCCACCAACTTGCCGGATTCACCAATATACTCACAAGAAGTGCCGAAGCTATTAACACCATAATCTTCTTATCGATTTCGCCTCTTTTCATTACTAAACTCAAAGCCAATAGTACCGAAACAACAAGAATTCCACTAAATAAAAAACCAAAACCTCCCAATTTGGTATCGTTGGATAAAATCACCTCTTCTTTTGAAAAACTAAAAGGAAGTTTGATAGCTTCAGAAAAAACCACTTTCCTATCATTGGTGGTCTTTGAAAATAAAGAAATCAATATTCTTTCTACCCGATTCTTATGAAGCAACACCTCAGGAATATTTTGATTAATAATATCTATTTTTTGCTCGCCATAAAATGGATGTAATATATGGCTTCCTCTTTGAAGATTGTTATTAAAAGGATGTACATTGCAAATACCCACCAGCAACAAAACAGATAAATAGGGTAAAACCATAATTCTCTTTTGGTAGAGATAATGATACAACATCGCAAAAAATAAAAAAACAATGAAAATAGGAATTGATGAAAATTTAATCGAACAAAAAATTACAGAACTGAATACAAAAACAATGAGGTCTTGCGGCTTTTTATCAAAAAAATAAAGAAGTAATGAGGCAAATGAAGTAACCAATAATAGATACCAATTTCCATCTACATAGTAGGTAAAAGCTTGGGTCACAACTACTGGATTGAAAATAACTATAAAACTAATAAGTACCTTATGTACATCTTTTAAAGCTAATGTATCTATAAACCTCCAAACCATCACACCCGAAACATACATCATCAATAAATTAAACATTTTACCTGACTCTATTTTATGAGTAACCAGATAAATATTCGCTTGTATAATTTCATTCCCTTTTTGATAAAAGTTCACCCAAAAGCTAAAAGCATGACTGTTTTCATAAATAGGATTCCATCCATTTTTAATGAGGTAAATACTTTCTTGATGATAGCCTTGCCCATCCCAAGAAGTGTCAAAATACAATACCGCAAGAAAATAACTGATGACAATAACCAAAAGAGCTAAAAATACAGAGACATATATTTCTTTCGCTTTTTTCACCACAAAAATCAAAAGCAATAATGAAATAAAAAAACCAATAACTAAAACAATTCGATGCAAATCAAATCCTAAAATAAAAGCTATATTAGAAGAAAGTAGTGTAATCGAAAAAAAACAAATTAAAAAAAACGAAGAATTGAAAAACACCTGTTTCGCCATATCCAATTGTTTGTCTGTTCAATAAAGAATTACCACATAAAAAAAGATGAATACTAACCTATAAAAGCCTTTTACCAATGAAAGAATACCCACTTCATCAAGTAATCTTTTTCAATTTCTAACGCTTCAAATCGATTAGTCTAAAAACAAAATCTTCTTCCACCAAGCTTTCTTTTCTTGATCAGCAGTGTAAGAGTAACCATAGCCATATTTATAGCCATAGCCATACTTATTACTATAGGTAAGATTCAGGTAGCTCACATCATTCAATACCATAGCCATTTTGCCTTTAGCGTGGTCTCTGTAGATTTGGTTGGCAAACTCTATCATTTCTTTGTCAGTATATTCTGACCTTGCCAAGAACAAAAGCACATCAGAATGCCTAATCAAGTTATAAGTATCACCCACCATCAACATAGGGGCAGAATCTATCACAATATAATCAAAATCATTTCTAGTATCTTCTAACAATTCTCTAAACTTATCACTTTCTAACAATTCATTCGGGTTAGGGGCAATTGCTCCTGAATGAATTACTTTGAGGTTGGGATTCAGTGAAGATTCTGTAATGAATCCCTCTGGGGTCGCTTTATAATTACTCAAATATTCTGATAAACCTTCGCCTTTCAATTGCATAAATCTTTTGAGCTGTGGATTTCTAATATCTGCCCCAATAAGTAGAACCTTTTTCGTTTGAGCTAACGTAAGTGCGGTATTCACCGAAATCGTGGTCTTGCCCTCTCCTTTAATGGAAGAAGAGATGAGAATGACAGGGCAAGCATTTTCTTTATTGAAAAAATACTTGATATTGGAAATTAATATTCTAAAGGACTCCGCAAAAGACGACAAATCATTTTTACCAATAACATGACTATCCCCTTTCTCTAAACTAGGGATTTCTGCTACTACTGGGATGTCTTTGGCGATTTCTTGAATTTCATATTTAGAGTGTACATACGTATCTAATGAGTTTTTAATAAAAAAGAAAACCAATGGCAAGAAAAAACCTAACCCATAAGCAAACATCATAATTTTGCTTACATTCGGGGTCATAATCCCTGTGGTGTAGGCTGGATTGAGCACTTTTACTTTAGGGGTAGTAACGGCCAAAGACATCGATATCTCTTCATTCTTCTGAAGCAAATACAAATACAAAGCCTCTTTGATTTTCTGCTGGCGGTCAATATTTTTAAAGAAATTTTCCTGCTCTGGGAACATCGTCATTTCATTTTTGTACTGAGCAATTTTCCCTTGTTGATAAGACAAATTACTTGAAATAAGCTCTTTGGAGCTATTGAGACTCTCCCTAATTAAACTTTTGAGTTGAGACAAATCCTTATTAAACTGTACAATCATAGGATTGGCAGGCGTTGCTTGTCTCAAGGTTTTATTTTTGAGAAGCACCAACTCATTGTATTGTGAAATCAAACCTTCTGCAGAATTAGGAATACCAATTTGGGTAGGCAAAAGTTGGTCATTAGTCGCATTGAGCATTCTAAGCACAGAATTCACCATCTCTAACTGTGAGGTTAATTCTAATAATTTTTGTGCTCCAGTATCTAAACCACTGATGCTATTTTGAGCCTGAGTCTCTATATCAAACACATTATTAGCTCTTTTAAAATCGGTCTTTTTGCCTTCAATATTTGAGAGTTCACTGGTAATAAGCTGTAATCTTTCACTAATAAAAGCTGCAGAATTTCTGGCTTCTAATTTTTTGTCGTTATCTGCATCTTTATTATACTGAACAATCAACTCATTGATGATGTCTTCAGATTTCTGTGGGATTGTACCTCTATGGATAACGTCTAGGATATTGGTTTCATTACTAGAATAATTAATAATAATTCCTCCTTCTATTCCTCCTGCAACATTTTTATAATTTAGAAATGAAACGTCTATAAAATTTTGATAATTGATTCTAGGATTTTTGGTAATGATAATCGTTCCAAAATCTAAAGCATAAGGTTGATTATACTGATATATTTTGCCATGATTGCCTGTAGCATCTGCAAGAATGTATGAATGTTGATTAAGCGATTTAATTTTATACCCAGCTCCGCCGAAGATTTTTTCATTCTTTAAGGAAACTATTTTTCCATAAAAAGGAGCATCATCACCATAAAGAACATCATCTTTAAACCTACCTTTATTCGTAAAAACAACATCTAAATTGAGTTCTTTTACCACATTGTTAATCAAAGGCTTTGCTTTGAAAAGTACAATTTCATCAGCAATAGAATTTTTGGCCATACCCCCTGAACCCATACTTTGTAAATCATTCAGACCAATTACGCCTGTAGTTTTTTTCATAGACGTATTGAAATACACTGAAGCCTGAGAACTATAAACAGGAACGGTATACCTGATATATATTTTTGCCCCTATAATAAATAGAATTAATGAGAGAACAAACCAATACCAAACCCTAATGTATTTAAAAAGTTCTTTTTTGAATTCAATTTTTCTCACCCTTTGAGGAAGAGATTGTATCGCTTGCAATTGTTCCATCGTTAATTTCTAAAAAAATTGAAAATCACGAGACCTAGCCCCACTAAACCTGAATAGGTAAGAATTTTAGTAAGAATAGGAGTCTTATTCGCTAATATTTGAGCATCTCGGTTGGGCAATGCATACAAGATGTCATTATTCTGTACGTAATAGTAAGGTGAATTAGAAATATTGTAATCTGTAAGGTCTAGAGTGATGGTCTGGTCTACCCCATTCACGTTTCTGATTAATCTTATGTTTCTAAGATCAGCATCTTCTTTAGTCCCTCCGCCTATCGCCACAGCTTGTAAGATATTCATTTTTTCGTTGCTATAGCTCACTTGTCCTCTAGCTCCAAACTCCCCTAAAAAAGTTAACTTCAGGTTGTTTTGTTTGATAATAACAATAGGCTCTACCAAATATTTTTTGAGCCTAGATTCTAAGTCTGCTTTCAATTCGTCTAGGGTCATTCCTTCTACTTTGATTTTACCTAACGTTGGAAAGTTGATTTCTCCTTCTTTATCGATAGTATAGGCCAAATCTGCTCCAGAAGAACCACTCCCATTGCTATTAATCTGAGAAATAGTACCTAAATTAAAGGGCTTTATCGCGATTTCATCATAGCCTGTCACTTTAATGTCTAGCACGTCTCCTACCAACAATTTATTGCCTAAAAATTTAGCTTGGGTAATTTCTGCATTATAATTGAGGTCTTTATCCATGTAAATCATGTCTTTCTTGGGCATACAAGAAAAAACCAAAAGCAATGCGAGAAAAGGAATAAAACGGGGTATCAATTTCACTACAGTCTATATTTATGAGACAAAAATAAAATAAAATATTGATTAAAATAGAGTAATAAATAAAAATTCATCTGGCCTTTGGCTAATAGCTAGCTATTGGCTTATCGCTAATGGCTAATGGCTTATTGCTAATCGCATATCGCTCATCGTTTATCGCTTATCGCTTATTGCTAATCGCTAGCTGCCAACTGATATTAGAAGGATTCCCCTCTTCTAGAGGGGTGGCATCCCGAGAATCGGGATGACGGGGTGTTAAAAAAAAAATCTGTCAAAAAATCCCTACGCCCCATGTATTAAAAAAAACTCCACCATACCATGATACATCTTCACATCTTTACAACTTCACCACTATACATTTTTACAGTTTCACAACTTCACATCTTCACATCTTCACATCTTCACACCTTCACATCTTCACAACTTTACATCTTTACACCTTCACAACTTCACACCTTCACAACTCCTCCACTCTCCCAATCTCCCACTCTCCCACTCTCCCAATCTCCCACTCTCCCACTCATCACCCATCACTCATCAATTAAAATAATAACTCACCCCAATCCCAAGAAGTCTATTCCAAGTTTTACGGTAGTCATAATTAGGGTATACTTTGGTAAGCCCTTGGTCAAATCTCACATACATTTCTAATTTATCACTGATAACATAACCAAACGCCGTAGAGGCAGAAAAACTCCATTTTTTGGTTACATCATCTCCTAATGGACCAGACTCATAATTAATCACTGGACCTTTAAAGTCTACCGAAACGGCATAAGCGGCTCTAGGACCTACCATGAAGTAAAAATTCTCAAAGAAACCTCTGTAAAAATGAAATTTCCCATAGAGTGCTATCGCCACAAAATCGTTTCTGTAGTATTGTCTGCCTTGTTCCAAAATGGTTTTTTCACCTTCCATACTATATTCTACCACCGGAAAAATATAATATCTTAAAGGCGAATAAATACTTCTCTGAAAACTTTCTAAAGGAATTTCTGCAAAGACACCTAATGATGGGGCGATTCTTCCTCTTGAAAAATCATGAATTCCTTCGATAGACGAAGAGTGAACATTACCCGTCATCCCCCACTTAAATTCTTGGGAAAAAGTCATCATGCTAAAAAATAGCAACAATACCAAATACAATTTTTTCATTTTCTTCAAATCAATTTTACCGAGTGAATAGTTATTTATAAAAACATAGAGCCTATTGTAAAAGATAAAATATCAATAGGCTCTATGATTAAACAAAGTAAATATTTTAATTTTGTTTGTGCAAACAATTAACTGTTAAAAAGTGCTCTACCGTTCATCAACTCATGAACTTTCTTCTTCACCACTTCCAAAACATTGTCATTATTGATGTTCAACACCACTTCATTGATAAGTTCAGCCACTGTTTCCATATCTTTTTCTACCAAACCTCTGGTGGTAATTGCCGCAGTTCCTAATCTAATCCCTGAAGTAATGAATGGAGATTTATCATCGTATGGCACCATATTTTTATTACAAGTAATCTCCGCTTTTACCAATGCTTTTTCGGTTTCTTTTCCGTTTACATTCTTATTTCTTAAGTCCACCAACATCAAGTGATTATCTGTACCTCCGCTTACAATATCAAAACCTCTATCCATCATCGCTTTAGAAAGCGCTCTAGAGTTAGCAATCACTTGCTTAGCATACACTTCAAACTTTTCGTCTATTGCTTCACCATAAGCCACTGCTTTTGCTGCAATCACGTGCTCTAGTGGTCCTCCTTGAGTTCCTGGGAAAACCGCTCCATCTAGTACAGCACTCATCATTTTAGTTTCCCCTTTAGGAGTTTTGTGACCATAGGTATTTTCAAAATCCTTGCCCATCATAATCATACCTCCTCTAGGACCTCTCAACGTTTTGTGGGTGGTAGTAGTCACTACATGACAGTGCTCAAAAGGAGAATTCAATAATCCTTTAGCTACCAAACCTGCTGGGTGAGCGATATCTGCCCAAAGGGTAGCCCCTACCTCATCTGCTATTTCTCTAAACTTTGCGTAATCTAAATCTCTAGAATAGGCTGAAAATCCAGCTATCAACATTTTTGGTTTTTCTCTAAGGGCTACTTCACGCATTTGATTATAATCAATCAAACCAGTTTCTCTTTCCACTCCATAAAAAACCGGACGGAAATTAATTCCAGAAAAATTAACATGTGAACCATGGGTAAGGTGACCTCCCATAGACAAATCCATGCCCATTACAGTATCACCAGGTTTCAAAACAGATAAATATACGGCAGCATTCGCTTGTGAGCCAGAGTGTGGCTGTACATTGGCATACTCTACCCCAAAAAGTTGCTTTGCTCTTTCAATCGCTAAAGTTTCTACTTCGTCTACTACTTCGCAACCTCCATAGTACCTTCTACCAGGATAGCCTTCAGCGTATTTATTGGTTAAGACACTCCCCATCGCATTCATTACATTTTCAGAAACAAAATTTTCTGATGCAATCAGCTCTATACCATTGGTTTGTCTTTCTCTTTCTCTTTCAATTAGTTCAAAAATGATGTCGTTACTCATATTAGATTTAAATTTTGCCCAAAAATAAGAAATTATACAGATATTTGTGATAAGTTTATATTAATAATTATGGGAAAGAAAAAATATAAAAAACAATTGCTAAAATCCTTGAAATCATTAGGAAAATCCGAACATCTGCTTCTAGAAAGCATGACCAATCTTATGCTATTGGGTGAACTCAAAAAAAACAATATTGAGTTCAAAGATGGAGACACCTTCACTTTTAAGGATAATATTTTTGATTATAGCGAAGATAAAAACATCAGAAAAATGGCAAAACTGCGCCATAAAATGATGAAAACCATGAATAAACTGGTAGAAAAAAATAATTTTAAAGATAAAGAAATTAAGTTTCTTTCATAAAAAAATTAGCCACGAATGCACGAATTTTTAAAATATTATTCGTGCATTCGTGGCATTTACAACTTTACACTTTTACATCTTTACAACTTCACAGTTTCACAACTTTACAACTTTACAACTTCACAACTTCACAACTTCACGATTTCACAACTTAACAACTTTACAACTTCACGACTTTACAACTTCACAGTTTCATAACTTCACCACTCCTCCACTCTCCCACTCACCCACTCTCCCACTCTCCCATCACCCATCAACTCATCCGTGCATTCGAAGCAAAAATTCTAAAACAAAGTCTTCGTTTCTGCCATGACTGGAACATGAATTTCTGTCCCAAATTCTGCATTCACTTTCTCTATAAAATACGCAGACAACAACGGCGAAGCCAATTCTACATTTTGGTGAACAAAGAAATACAGATTTTTCAAACCTTCTTTTTTCCATAGTTTAATGCGTTCTAACCAATCATCTAATCTCGCATAATCACTTTCGGCATTGGCACCTACATAGCGTATAAAAGCCGTATCAGAAGTCAATCTCATGTGCAACATATCTCTTCTACCCGCCGTATCTACAATGATGTTGGCGATATTATTTTCTTCTAACAATTGAGAAAATTTCTCAAAATATTCTTCTGCAAACCATTCCGCACTTCTTACCTCTACTGCCAACGGAATTTCTCGAGGCCAATCTTTTACAAATTTTTCTACCCTATCAAAATCTTTCGGTTTAAAATTATCATGCAATTGCAAGAAAACCATCCCTAATTTATCCCCGAAATGCTGTACTGAAGTAGCGTAATCTGTTACCACATCTGTCACGTTAATCAATCTTCTGAAATGCGAAACGGTGTTGGTAATTTTCGGGAAGAATTTAAAATTTTCGGGTGTTTTTTCTTTCCACGTGAGTACTTGTTCTGGACTAGGCAAAGAGTAGAAAGTAGCGTTCAACTCTATAGAATTGAATTGAGTAGCGTAATACGTAAGTTCGTCTTTGGTCCCTTTGGGATAAAAACCTTTCAAATCGGTTTTATTCCATTTGGCACAACCGATGTAGATATTGAAATCATTTCCATTAGATGTTGCTAAAATTTCTTTGGTTTTAGGATGGTCTTTTGGAAGTGTAAAATCGATGATAGATGGGTCTGCAACTTGTCCGAATTTCATTTTGTTTTTAAAGTTTAAGGTTCAAGGTTTAAAGTTAAAGATTTCCCGCAGATTGTGCAGATTTTTACCTTTAAAATTTAAACACAATGAACACTGAGACTTTCACAAAGAACACAATAATCAAACCTCATCTTTGTCATTCCGTAGAAATCTAAACCTCTTTAAACACAAAGACACAAAGTTTTTTCACAAAGAACACTATGATTGAACATCCTCTTTGTCATTCCGCTGGAATCTAATAAACCTCGCAACTCGTATCTCGCAACTCGTATCTCCCATCTCCCATCTTCCATCTTCCATCTTCCAAAATAAAACTTTCAAAAAAAATTCGTGCATTCGTGGCATTTACATCTTTACGATTTTACATTTTTACAATTTTACAATTTTACCATTATACCAATCACTCCAATCATTCATCAATCATCATTCATCAATCATCATCCATCATTCATCATTCATCAAAAAACCAACTCCCAACTCATTCGTGCATTTGTGGCATTTACATCTTTACGATTTTACATTTTTACAATTTTACCATTATACCAATCACTCCAATCATTCATCAATCATCAATCATCATTCATCATTCACATTTTCTCAGCGCATAAAAAAGACTGCCCTTTTTGGACAGCCTCTTAATATCGTCAATCAAAAATCGTCAATCGTAAATCTAACTTACGCTTCACAACTTGAACACGTTACAAAATTCACCATTAGTTCTTTAGAAACAGATTGAGAACGTTGATAGTACAAGGTTTTTACCCCCATTTTCCAAGCTTCTATCATCAGATTGTTCACATCTTTTATCGCCATTGAAGCAGGAATGTTTAAGTTCAAAGATTGCGCTTGGTCGATGTACTGTTGGCGTTGTGCCGCTTGGGTGATGATTTCCATCGGAGAAATTTCTTTGAAAGTTTTGAACACATCTTTCTCGGTCTGAGAAAGCTCTTTCATGTGTTGTACCGAACCGTGATTCAGCATAATTTCTCTCCATACATCTTCATTGTCCAAACCTTTTTCGGCAAGCAGTTTTGCCAAATATTTATTTTTTCTCATGAAATTACCTTTTGCCAAACCAGCTTTGTAATAGTTAGAAGCAAAAGGTTCTATCCCTGGTGATGTTTGCCCTAAAATAGCCGATGAAGAAGTGGTAGGCGCAATAGCCATAGTGGTGGTATTTCTTAGTCCATATCCTTTTAGTACTTCTGGCTCACCGTAGATATTTGCCAATTCTTTAGATGCTTGTATCGATTGCTCTTGAATCTGTTTGAATGCTTTAGCATTAAACATTTTAGCTTCCATACTTTCAAACGGAATCATATTTTTTTGAAGGTAAGAATGGTAACCGAGAACTCCTAATCCCAATGCTCTGTGTCTCAACGCAAATTTTCTTGCTCCTTGTAGATAATAGTTTCCTTCGGTTTTTTCTACAAATTCAGAAAGTACCGCATCTAAGAAATAAATAGCCAATTTTACCGCATTGGTATCTTTCCATTCGTCATACAATTCTAAGTTCATAGAAGAAAGACAACAAATAAAACTTTCGTCTGCCGTAGAAGGCAACATAATTTCTGAGCACAAATTACTAGCATTAATCACTGCACCACTGTCTTTATAAACTTGTGGCTTGTTACGGTTCACATTATCGGTAAAGAAAATATACGGAAGCCCCTTTTTCTGACGAGACTCTAGCACTTTAGCCCAAATCTTACGTTTGTCCATATCACCATCTATCATATCTTGCATCCAATAATCTGGAACGCAAACCCCCATAAATAAATTCTGAATAGGGCTACCAATTTCCTTGATGTTTAAGAATTCTTCAATATCACCATGGTCAATATCCAAATACGCGGCAAATGCACCTCTTCTTACCCCACCTTGCGAAACCACATCCATGGCAGTATCAAACAATTTCATAAAAGAAACAGCTCCCGAAGATTTACCATTGTCGGTAACGGCAGTTCCTCTATTTCTGAGCTCCCCGAAATAACCAGAAGTTCCTCCTCCGATTTTGGTTTGCATAATCACCTCACCCAATTTGTGGGTAATTCCTTCGATATAATCTGGCACGTGTACGTTGAAACAAGAAATAGGCAAACCACGTTGTGTTCCCATATTCGCCCACACTGGAGACGAAAAAGAAATCCAACCTTTGGTAATCATTTCCTTAAATGCAGGAATGAGCTCTGGCTTGTATAATCTTTTAGCAGCAGCCGTAGTGATTCTGTCTATAGCCCCTTCCACGGTTTCACCTTTCAGAAGGTATCCTCTATTGAGCATCTGCTCAGACTCATCATTTAGCCACCAAATTTCAGTATTGTGTTCTTCCATATTTTTTATAAACTTTTCTTGTTTTTTATTTTTAGAAGCAAAAATTTCTGCATTCATTCACTTATCTTCCTGTTTTCCGTTACAATCTTTTTCTTCTCCATTGCTTAACCCAAGCCAAGAAAAAGGATTTCCACTGCAACCAGGGCTATTTTTCAGGCAAATTTCTTTTTTCGAAACTTACACAAGATTTCAATTCTTTCAGCAACCTGTTATTCTTCACGAACTAATTCCAATCAAATTTTCTGCAACGTTCTAGTTCGCCAATTTTCACTTTATTGATGTGTGTAAATGTCACATTGTGGTCTATTTCTTCGAATTGTAACGCTTTTTTAATGCAGTAATCTATTTTGTAAGCAACTGACAAACAAACGGTTTGCTCTTTTACTTTGCCCATTCCCATGTAAATATATTCCCCTAAATGGAAATTTTCTGATCTGGTGAATTGTACTTCATCTATAATTTCTGGCTTCATAATTTAAATATTTTGTTTTGATTTTTTGTTTTGGGCTTAGAGCTGCATATTCCTTTTTATGACACGTCATTGCAAGGAACGAAGCAATCTATTGATTTTTGATTTCGCCAAATGGCTACGCCGAATCTATGATTTCGTGGCTTATCATTTTTCAAAATTTAAAAAAAAATAAATTTAGGTTTTGGCTAAAGCCCAATTTATTTTCTATTTAATAAACAGGCTTTAGCCCGTTTCTATTGATTATTTTGTTTGCGTTTTCATCTTTGAAAACAATCGACGCTCGCTTCGCTCGCGCCATCTTAAAAATAATTTTTCTTAGAGAATTCTCCCATTTTCAGAGTACTTTCAATACGCCATTCGCGTGAGTGACGGGCTGCTAAAAACATAAAATGGTCAGAAAATCTCTGTGCTTTGTGTTATAAACACCTCGTGAATTTCATCAAAATTACACCCTTTAGGGTTGGGGTAATTAATTTTGATGAAGAGTTATAAAACCCACAACTCTACAACTCCAAAACTTCACAACTCTACAACTCTACAACTTCACCACTCTCCCATCTTCCATCTCCCATCTTCCATCTTCCATCTTCCATCTTCCTTCTTCCTTCTTCCACCTTCCATCTCCCAGCAAATTCTTAAAACAAATCATTCGCAGTGATACTCTTATCATGCTTCGTATAATCTACAGGTCTTTTGGCGAAGAAATCGTCCATAGAATTCGCAAAAACCTCTTCTTCAAACCACATCATTGGTCTGTATTGTTCTGGCGTTACGTTGTAACGGGTTTTCATGTTGATTTTCTTCAAACTGTCATCCACTCTATATTTCATAAAGTTGAGCAAATCTTCTTTTGAGAACATAGAAATTTCTCCCGCTTCGAAAATCCAGTCTAAAATTTTAGCTTCCAATTCTACCGAACGGTCCACCAAACCATAAATATCTTCGATATCAGCATCCGTCAATAATTCTGGTTGCTCTTCTCTGATTTTATTGATAAGGTAAATCCCAGCATTGGCATGAATTTGCTCATCTACGGAGGTCCAAGCAATAATATTAGAAACATTTTTCATGTACCCTTTAAATCTTGTGAAAGATAAAATGGTAGCAAACTGACTGAATAATGATACATTCTCTATCAAAATAGAGAACAACAATAATGAAGAAACGTATTCCTTAGGGTTGGTAGATTTGGCATTGGCCAAAACAGTATTCAGATAGTCTATTCTTTCTCTAATGGCAGGAATTTCTACCACATGATTAAATTCATCATTATAACCCAATACTTCTAATAATCTAGAATATGCCTCACTATGACGGAATTCGCATTCTGCAAAAGTAGCCCCAAGACCATTCAACTCTGGTTTTGGCATGTGATTGTATAGGTTACCCCAAAATGTTTTTACAGCTACTTCTATCTGTGCAATGGCCAATAGCGCATGTTTTACAGCATTTTGCTCATAAGGCTCTAAGTTAGAATGGAAATCTTGGACATCTGCCGTAAAATCGATTTCAGAATGTACCCAAAATGATTTATTGATGGCGTCTACAAATTGTAAAACTTCAGGATACTCAAAAGGTTTGTAGCTGATGCGTTTGTCGAAAATTCCCATAGTCAATGTGTTTTATGTTAAATGTTAAATTTATATTTTTAATCCGATGATTCCTTGAGCCATATTCGCAATTTACTGAACTACAAATACTTAAATAGCACAAAATTGTTTTTACCCTCCACAATTTTTACTCAAGACACGATTACAAAAATAGAAATTGAACTCAAAAAAAGAAAGCGAAAAAGCCATCAGAATGTTAATTTTTTGATTTTTAACCCTAAAAGTTTTCCACATTGACACAGAACTCCCTCTACCAAAGCGTTTGACTAAGGTACAGGATAAAAAATAATGATTTTTCGCAGTTTTTCATTAAACAAACAACTCAAAACCCCTTTATTTATGAGCATTTACAATTAAACAGCAAAATTTAAAAATTAAGCAAAATCTTTTGTAACATATTGAACTAAAAAACTACTTATTCAGAAAAAACTTAATGTTAGTAATTAAAGACTTACATAAATCCTACGACACAGGAAAAAGTAAACTCCACGTTTTGAAGGGAATAAACCTCAATATCGATGAGGGTGAATTCGTTTCTATTATGGGTAGTTCTGGCTCTGGCAAATCTACATTGCTCAACATTATCGGAATCCTTGACGAAAAAGATTCCGGAATATACGAACTAGACGGCATCCCTATAGAACACCTCACCGAAGTGAAAGCCGCTGAATATAGAAGTCAATTCCTTGGATTTGTCTTCCAGTCTTTCAACCTAATCGGTTATAAAACAGCTCTCGAAAATGTAGCGCTTCCTCTATACTATCAAAATGTTCCTAGAAAAGAAAGAACACAACGCGCTATGGAATATCTAGAAAAAGTAGGATTAGCACAATGGGCAGACCATTTACCCAACGAACTTTCTGGTGGACAAAAACAACGTGTTGCTATTGCTAGAGCATTAATTACCAACCCTAAAGTAATCCTTGCAGACGAACCTACCGGTGCTCTAGACAGTAAAACTACCCACGATATTATGAAACTTCTGCAAGACATCAATAACGAAGGTAAAACCATCATCGTAGTAACCCACGAACCCGATGTGGCTGCACAAACCAAAAGAAATGTACACCTAAAAGATGGATTGATTGAAATTGATGAATATATAGAACAAGTAGTCTTAAAATAAGTATACAGATAAAGCATAGATAAAGCATAGATAAAGCATGGATAGTGTATGAAAAAGGCATGAAAAATTAAACCCTTTTTCTATCCAAAAAAAACAAAATTTAATATCAATTACTCAACTCATACATCTCTTTTATAGAGCTGATATAATTAAAAAAAGAAACTCATGTTTGACCTAGACCGTTGGCAAGAAATTTTTGGATCTATTCGCAGTAATATATTGCGTACCGTACTGTCTGGCTTTACGGTAGCACTAGGCTTGTACATCTTCATCGTTCTCTTCGGTATCGGAAATGGCCTTCAAAACGCTTTCCAAGAAGGGTTTACCAGAGATGCACAAAACCTGATTACCATCTACACCGGTAAAACCAATATCGCCTACGGTGGCCTACAAGCAGACAGAACCGTCACCCTCAATAATAGTGATTATGATGCCATCATCAATTCTCACCCTGAGAAAGTGCAGTATTCTACCCCTAGATATTCTACCAACCTAATGGTAAAATATGGCAAAGAAAGTGGCAATTATCAAATATCTGGTGCCAACCAAGACGAAGTACAAATAGAAAATAGAAAGCTTCTAGATGGTAGATTTATTACACCTAGAGATATCCAAAATAACCAATATGTTGCCGTTATCGGAAGAATGGTTCAACGTGACCTTATTAAAAATGGCAGCCCTATTGGTAAAGAACTCGAAATTAACGGAAGTAATTTCAAAGTGATTGGCGTATTCTCTGACGATGGTGGCGACTGGGACGAGAGAATGATTAGTGTGCCTATTTCTACCCTCCAGCAAATGAAAAAAAGCTCTGACACCATCAGCACCGTATTCATTGCTTATGATGAAAAGCTAAAACCAGAACAAGCCATAGAATATAGTGACCAACTCAAAAAAGAATTAAAAGCTAGAAAAAAAGTTTCTCCAGATGACGAAAGTGGCGTAGGAGTAAACAACCGTGCAGAAGGTCTCAAAGATTCTTTTATGTTCTTATTCGTGATTACCATCATTGTAGGATTTATAGGCATGGGAACCCTATTGGCAGGTATTATTGGCATCAGCAATATCATGGTGTATATTGTAAAAGAAAGAACACAAGAAATAGGAGTAAGAAAAGCCATTGGTGCTAAACCAAAAAGTATTATCTCTCTGATTATGCAAGAGAGTATAGTGATTACTGTTATTTCAGGATTTGTAGGTGTAGGTTTAGGTGTATTTACACTACATTTGATAGGAGATAGTTTAGAAGCATATTTCATTAAATCACCTAGCGTAGGTTGGGGTTTAATATTCATGGCATTTATCAGTTTAGTGCTCTCAGGGCTTATTGCAGGATTTGTACCGGCATACAGAGCAGCTAAGATAAAACCTATTGAAGCTCTGAGAGCAGAATAAAATATAGAAAACGAGGTAATTGATGATTTGATAATATCTAATCTCAAAATACGGAAAACATAAATCGAACTCGAAACTTAATTAAGAATGAACATCATATTCAAAAAAGATACGTGGCAAGAAATTTATTATTCACTCAAGAATAATAAACTTCGAACTTTCCTCACCATGATAGGTGTGGGATGGGGTATGTTTTTGTTTGTAAGTTTACTGGGAGCTGCTAAAGGCATGGAAAATGGTTTTGATAAATTATTTTCAGGTTTTGCCACCAACTCTATTTTTCTTTGGGCTCAAAATACTTCCATTCCTTACGATGGATTTCCGAAAGGCAGGCAAATGAACTTGCATTTACCAGATATGGCTCTTTTAGAAAAAAAAATCAACCAAATTGATTATATCTCTCCTCAAAACTCTAGAGGTGGTTTTAATGGACCAGGAGAACAGATGAGCGCTAATGGTAAAACCTCAATCTATACGTTAACCGGGGATTATCCTATAGGAAATAAAATTTCTGAAAAAAAACTCATGTTTGGGAGATATCTAAATGATGCTGATGTAAGCGCTAATAAGAATGTGGTAGTCATAGGTGAAGGCATCTATAAAAATTTCTTTGATGCCAAAAAGAATGAAAATCCTGTTGGTAAATCTATCAATATCAAAGGAATATTCTTCAATGTTATTGGGGTATATAAAGTAGGAAAAGCTGGGGGACCTATGGATAATGACACTACTGCATACATACCTCTATCTACTTTTACTAAAATGTATAACGACGGAGACGTGGTTGGCTTTTTTGCCATTGTTAGTAAGCCAGAAGCAGACTTAGCAATTGTAGAAGAAGAGGCCAAACAAGAATTAAAGAAAAAGAACAATGTATCTCCAGAAGACACCAATGCTTTTGGTAGTTTTAACTTGGGTAAAATGTTCGAAAAAATGACAGGTTTTTTAACAGGAATGCAGTTGCTAACCATTATTGTAGGAACTCTTACTATTTTAGCTGGCGTAATTGCCATCTCTAATATCTTGCTGATTACCGTAAAAGAAAGAACCAAAGAAATAGGCATTAGAAGAGCTCTAGGAGCTAAACCTGCCGAAGTGAGAAACCAAATTTTATTAGAAAGCGTAGTGATTACGCTCACTTCTGGGTTATTTGGATTTATTTTTGGGATTATGCTTTTAATGGTTATAGACATCATGACCAAAAACCAAGACAGTTTCCCATTTTATAATCCTACAGTCAATTACTCACATGTTTTTGCAGCAATGTCTGTTATGATTATATTGGGATTAATCATCGGGATGATACCTGCACAAAGAGCTGTAAAAATAAGACCAATAGAAGCCCTTCGTTCAGAATAATTAATAATTATAAATAATAAATTTAGACTTTAAATATCGTAAGTATATGAAAAACTTGACCTTCAAAAAAGTAATTTACATTATTTTAGGATTACTGTTTGCATTAGGACTAATTATGGGGATAAGCTATCTCATTAAATCTAATTCCAAAGAAAATGAAATTTTCTTAACCAGAAAACCTATGGTAAGAGACATGGATGACAAAGTGATGGCTACTGGAAAAATAGTCCCTAGAGAAGAAATTGAAATCAAACCTAACATGTCTGGAATTATAGACAAAATCCTAGTACAAGAAGGTGACAAAGTAACAGTAGGTCAGCTGATTGCTACCCTAAAAATTGTACCAAGTGTACCACAAGTAAACTCAGCTCAACAAGAAGTACAAAATGCTAATCTACAAATTAACAATGCTAAAATTAACCTTAGCAACCAACAGCAGCAGTACAATATGCAACAGAGGTTATACAATCAAGGAGTAATTTCTAAACAAGAATTTCTCACTGCCCAACAACAGTTGCTAAGCATGGAAAACCAATTAAAAAATGCTTACCAACAATTCCAAACGGCACAGAAAAATTTACAAATTGCCAGAACTGGTGTTGCAGATGGTTTACAAAGTTTAGCCACTACACAAATTCGTTCTAAAGCCAACGGAACAGTATTAGAAGTACCTGTAAAAGTAGGTTATCAGGTTATCGAAGCTAACCAATTCAATGCAGGAACTACCATCTGTAGCGTTGCAGACCTTAATTCCTTGATTTTTGAAGGAAAAATAGACGAAGCACAAGCCGGAAAAATAAAAGAAGGAATGGATATGAATGTAGTAATCGGTGCTTTACAAAACAAAACCTTCCCAGGGAAAGTGACCATGATTGCTCCTAAAGGAAAAGACGAAAGTGGAACCATCAAATTCCCAATAGAAGGTGACGTTTTCAATCCTAATAATGAATACATAAGAGCTGGTTTTTCTGCCAACGGAGAAATTGTTTTGAGTTCACAAAAAAATGCTCTTCTACTAGATGAAAGCCTTATCCAATATGAAAAAGATAAAGGAACAGACAAACCTTTTGTTGAGGTAAAACAACCCAACGGAAGCTTCAAAAAAACGTATGTTAAGTTAGGTGCTAGTGATGGTATTAACGTTCAAATTCTATCTGGAATTGATAAAAATGCAGATGTAAAAGTTTGGAATCCATCAGATAAAGACAAAGAAGAACTGAAAGAGAAAAAAGGAAAATAACACTAAGTAAATATTACCAAAATCCGACTTATCTAGTCGGATTTTTTCTTGATAATTGGTCCTTTAAAAAAGTACACTATATTTCTATCATTAAATGACAATATTTAAGTATTTCATCTCAATTAAAGACAAAAAAACTCCGAAAATTTCGGAGTTTAATTTTATATTTTATTTAAATCTTAATTATTGCTTTACAATCTGAGTTACCTTTTGGGTATTATCAGAAAGAGTATATCTCATCAAATATTTCCCTGGTTTTAGCTTGTCTAATCTTACTTCTGCAGAATTAGCATTAGCAGAAACTTCTAAAACCTGAGTTCCAATAATCGAATAAAAGGCAATAGATTTTACTTTTAGAGAAGGGTTTTTTGCTTTTACGATGATAAAATCTCTCGTAGGATTTGGGTATGCCACCAAAGCACCATCATCTGATTTCTGAGAAGCAGATAGCGGTTCTTTCAATGTTTCTTGAGCCTTTGCCTCACCAGAAAACATTAAAAAGCTAACCGAAAATGTAACAAAAAATAAAAATTTCTTCATTATACACTTTAGTATTTTACAAATTTATTCAAATTAAAGGATATACACAATAGTTTTAATTAACTAAATTTGCAAAGTATAAAACAAATTGTATTCCAAAATGATCATTTTTTCAAGAAATAGAAGATTAAGAACCAACGAAAGCATCAGAAGCCTTGTAAGAGAAACCGTTCTCACCACAAACGATTTTGTGATGCCAATGTTTATAATGGAAGGAGAAAACACCCAAGAAGCCATTCCTTCTATGCCAGGAATTTTCCGCAGAACCATAGATTTAACAGTGAAAGAATGCAAAGAATTATTCACTCTTGGGGTAAAAGCTGTGAATATTTACATGAAAGTTTCAGAAAATTTAAAAGATAATCTCGGCACAGAAGCTTGGAACAAAGATGGTCTTATGCAAAGAACCATCAGAGAAATTAAAAATGCCGTTCCAGAAATGATTATCATGCCAGATGTTGCTTTAGATCCTTATTCAATATATGGACACGACGGAATTATCACCAACGGACAAATAGACAATGATGCTACCAACGAAGTTTTGGCTAGAATGTCTGTTTCACTTGCAGAAGCTGGAGCTGATATTGTTGCACCAAGTGATATGATGGACGGAAGAGTTGCCGCCATCAGAGAAGCTCTCGAGGAGACTGGGCACATCAATGTAGGAATTTTGAGTTATGCCGCAAAATATGCCAGTTCCTATTACGGTCCTTTCAGAAGCGCACTAGATTCTGCTCCGAAAGATTTTAATGAAATTCCAAAAGATAAAAAGACCTACCAAATGGATTTTCATAATTCAAGAGAAGCCCTAAACGAAGTTTATAAAGACATAGAAGAAGGCGCAGACATTATTATGATAAAACCAGGTTTGCCTTACCTAGATATCGTTGCAAAAGTGCGTCAAGAAATAGATTTACCCATCGCAGTTTATAATGTAAGCGGAGAATACGCCATGCTAAAAGCGGCTGCACAAAACGGTTGGTTAGACAATGACAAAGCCATTATCGAAAGTCTTACCTGCATCAAAAGAGCTGGCGCAGACATGATTTTTACCTATGCTGCCAAAGAAGCTGCCATTTTATTGAATCATTAGGGCGCCAAATTCCAGCTTTCGCTACTCGCTTTTTTACTGCGGCTGCTTCGCCGCCGTAGTAAAAAGAGCTCAAACATGCCGCTCAATCTGGGGCGCAAGTTCAGGAATTTTCAGAACCTAATTTTCTAAAAATAACATTCAGTTCAAAATACAACCAACCCTTTCAGCGTTATAAAAAATACACAAAAAACGCAGAAAGGGTTTCGCAATTTAGAAAGCGAACCATTTCGAACAATCAAACAATTTCAAACCACATCAAACAATTTTTATATCTTTGTCTCTATGATTTTACGTGGCGAAAATTTAATTAAAGAATACGGTCCCAAAAAAGTAGTAAAAGGCGTAACCGTAGAAGTAAAAAAAGGAGAAATCGTAGGTTTACTTGGTCCCAATGGCGCTGGTAAAACTACCTCATTTTATATGATTGTAGGCTTGGTAAAACCTACTTCGGGAAAAATAACTCTTGACGGAAAAGACATTACCAATGATGCCATGTACAAACGTGCACAAAAAGGAATTGGTTATCTCGCACAAGAAGCTTCTGTTTTTAGAAAATTGTCTGTAGAAGATAATATTTTGGGCGTTTTACAGCTGACCAAAAAATCTAAGCAAGAACAAATCCGCAGAACCAATGAACTGATAGAAGAATTTTCTCTAGAACACGTTCGCAAAAACCGTGGAGATTTGCTTTCAGGAGGAGAAAGACGTAGAACCGAAATTGCACGTTGTCTTGCAACAGACCCAGATTTTATTCTTTTGGATGAACCTTTTGCAGGAGTTGACCCAATTGCTGTAGAAGATATTCAGAAAATTATCAGAAGTTTGGTAAAAAAAGACATCGGTGTACTCATTACTGACCACAACGTACAACAAACTTTGGCAATTACCAATAAAACCTACATTATGTTTGAAGGCAACATCTTGAAAGAAGGTTTACCTGAAGATTTAGCCAATGACCCAGATGTAAGAAAAGCCTATCTTGGCGAGAATTTTAGATTTGAAAAGTTTTAAAACATCTATTATCTAACCTCCACAATTTTATGAAAATCTATACCAAAACTGGCGACAAAGGCGAAACCTCATTGTACGGAGGAACCAGAGTTTCTAAAGCTGCTGCAAGAGTAGAATCTTACGGAACTTTAGACGAACTCAATGCGTTTATTGGTTTAGCAAAATCCGAAATTTCTGACGAAAAAGTTTTAAATCAATTGAAAAAAATTCAGTTTGATTTATTTACTGTAGGTTCAGAAGCGGCAACTCCAACTGATAAAATGCTTTTAGCCAACGGAAAAAATCGTTTGGATTTAATGATTTCCGAGAAAGAAATTACAGAATTAGAACTTTGGATGGATGATTTTGATGCAGAGCTAGAACCTCTAAGATTCTTCATTTTACCAAGTGGCGGAAAAGCAGCAGCCACAATTCACGTTTGCAGAACCGTTTGCAGAAGAGCAGAACGCGCAATGGTTTTCCTAAACGAAACCGAAGAAGTAAGACCAGAACTCATCAAATATCTCAATAGATTGTCTGATTATCTATTTGTTTTAGCAAGATATATTTCTAAAATCTCTGGCGAAAAAGAAGATTTTTGGAATCCGAGTGAAAGAACTAATTAACTTTCAAAATGCACGGCCCTGACAAACTCACCATTTTTCCGTTAGATAATTATGATAGATTATGTTTTCTAAAAAACATAATCACAAATCCCAATATTATTGTTGGTGATTACACGTATTATGATGATTTCGAAGATGTGCATAATTTTGAAAAAAATGTAAAATATCATTTTGATTTTACAGGAGATCAATTGATTATTGGTAAATTTTGCATGATTGCTTCTGATGTGAAATTCATTATGAACGGAGCTAATCATCTTAGCAACGCTATTAGCACCTATCCTTTTGCGATTTTTGGCAATGGTTGGGAAAACGCAATGGAAGGAAAAACATATCCTAACAAAGGTAGTATAGAAATTGGCAATGATGTTTGGATTGGCTACAATGCTACTATAATGGCAGGGGTAAAAATAGGAGACGGAGCGATTATAGCTACCAATTCTACTGTGGCTTCAGATGTAGAACCTTATACAATTGTTGGTGGAAATCCGGCCAAAGAAATCAAAAAAAGATTTTCATCAGATATAATAGAGAGGCTTCTAAAAATTCAATGGTGGAATTGGGACATTGAAAAAATAACTAAAAATGTTCAAAATCTCACAGATTTAGACCTCGAAAAATTAGAAAAAAATGCCTAAAACTGCTCTACTTTTCATCAACGGAACTCCACCGAAAAATCTTCCCAAAACGGAAGCTTATGATATCATTGCATGTACAGATGGTGCTTTTCATTATTTGAAAGAGAAAAACTTCGATTTAGAAAAACTAGATTTTATTTCTGGGGACTTCGATTCTCATACAGGAAGTGATGAGAATATTTACCACGAAAAATTTATCCATACCCCAGACCAAGATTTCACCGATTTTCAAAAAGCATTAGATATTTTAAAGAATAAAGGCATCAAAAAAATAGATGTTTATGGTGGTAGTGGTGGCGAACAAGACCATTTTTTGGGGAATTTACACGTGGCTTTTTTATTTAAAAACGATGTAGAAATCACTTTTTATGATGAATTTTCTAGTTATTTCTTTATTCCGAAATATTTTGAAATAGATAACGTAAAAGGTAAAATGATTTCTCTACTCCCCTTTCCCAAAGTAGAAAATTTGACTACAGATGGCTTAAATTGGGAACTTCAGCAAGCAGAACTAAGCCTTACCCAAAGAATTGGGACAAGAAATTTCGCAACAAAAAATACCGTAAAAATCTCTTTCGAGATGGGTGATTTATTAGTATTTATCGGTCTATAAAGACTTCCTGAGATATTTCATCTATAGAATTCTAGTTTTCTGTATTTTGTGACTTCAAAAAAATCAATTTTTAGCATAAAAATCCAATCTTTTTTATCATTTTTGTAGTCTTAAAATTTTGTATAATTTCTGGTCGCTTTTCACCGAGCTTCCGAAGTCATAACCCATTAATTATCAATGAAAATAAAATATTCTGAACTGATAGATCAAACGCTTTATTTTCCTCAGGAAGAGCTTAAGTATGAAGATCATCAACTTTACTTTCACGATATTCCTTTGATGGATTTGGTAGAGAAATTTGGTACTCCGCTTAAATTTAGTTATTTGCCAAAGATTTCTGAAAACATCAAAAAAGCCAAAAGCTGGTTCAAAGATGCCATCAAAAAAAATGAATACAAAAAATCTTACAGATATTGCTATTGTACGAAGTCTAGCCATTTTTCTTTTGTCTTAGAAGAAGCCTTAAAAAATGATATTTCTCTAGAAACTTCATCAGCTTTTGATATAGATATCGTAAGAAAACTCTATGAAAACGGTAAGGTAGATAAGGATATAGAAGTAGTTTGTAATGGTTTTAAAACAGATGATTATCTGAACAAAATTTCAGATTTAATTAATCATGGTTTTGAAAATGTAATTCCAATTTTAGATAATTACAGAGAACTAGATAAATTGACAGAAAGTATCGATACCACATTTGACATAGGAATTAGAATTGCTTCTGAAGAAGAACCAAAATTCGAATTCTATACCAGCAGATTGGGAATTGGGTACAAAGACATCATCCCATATTATAGTCAAAAAATAGCAGAGCACCCCAATGCAAGGTTGAAAATGCTTCACTTTTTCATTAATACAGGTATTAAGGATACTGCTTACTATTGGAATGAATTGTTCAAATGTTTACGTGTATATGCACGTTTGAAAAAAATAGCACCAGAAGTAGATTCTTTGAATATTGGCGGTGGTTTTCCGATAAAAAATTCTCTACAATTTGATTATGATTATGAATACATGATACAAGAGATTGTGTATCAAATCAAAAAATTCTGTGAAGAAGAAGGCGTAGAAGAACCAAACATTTATACAGAATTTGGAAGTTTCACGGTAGGCGAAAGCGCAGGAAATCTTTACCAAATTATTTCTCAAAAACGCCAGAACGATAGAGAAAAATGGAACATGATAGACTCATCTTTTATGACTACATTACCAGATTCTTGGGCTATTTCTAAGAGATTTATTATGCTTCCACTTAACCGTTGGGAAGACTCTTACGAAAGAGTTTTCTTAGGCGGATTGACCTGTGACTCTGATGACTACTACAACTCTGAACAGCATGCCAACGCGATTTACTTGCCTGTTTTCAGTGATACTAAACCCCTTTATATCGGTTTTTTCAATACGGGTGCTTATCAAGAAACCATCAGTGGTTTTGGAGGAATCCATCATTGCCTAATTCCCCAGCCAAAGCATATTTTAATACAAAAAGCTAAAAATGGAAAATTGGTTTACGAAGTTTTCAGCGAAGAACAAAAACCAGAAGATGTACTCCATCTTTTAGGGTATAAATAATAATGAAGGTTCAGAAAATTCTGAACCTTTTTTTGTTATAATGATTATTTTTTTCTCTAGTTTCTCATAAAATCTGAGTACATACTTTTTAAAATTATAAAATATTAGAAAAGAAAAAGAATTAATAATACATTATTTTTAACAATTCACTTTTTTGTTTAAAACATCTCTTAAAAAAAATAATCTTGATTTGCAATTTTGGTTTACTTTTTATCACTAACTTTGAGAATATCAAACAAATTTAATTTAAACACTATGAAAAAAATTTTCCAAATGGCTGCACTAGCCCTTTTAGTATCATCTGTAGCTATTTCTTGTAAAAAGAAACCTAATGACACCGAACTTGCAACCCAAGCAATTGAAATTGTAAAAGCAAATCCTCAAGCTTCTGTAGAGATAAAAGATGGCATTGCTCACCTAAGTGGTAATTTTGCTACACAAGCAGAAAAAGATGCCATGATAGCTTCTCTAAAAGCAATCCCTGGAGTAAAAGATGTGATGGATATGGCAAATGTTGTTCCTGCTACCCCTGTAGCAACAGCATCTGTGGTAGATCCTGCCATTCAACAAAAATTAGCTGATGCGGTAAAGGATTTTCCTAGCGTAAAAGCAGAAGTAGTAAATGGTGAACTTACCCTAACTGGTGAAGTAACTGCAGAACAAGCTAAAAAAATTAAAATGTCTGTAGATGCACTTAAATTAGGAAAAGTAAACTTTAAGTATAACGTTAAAAAATAATCTGAATATGTCATTACAAGATAAATATGCAAGCGTAGTTTCTGCAGCACAAGCAGCAGGAGTTGCCGACCTAAAAGTAGTAGAGCAAGATGGTATTTTATACATCTCTGGCACAACCAGTACTAATGATGCTAAAGATGCCGTTTGGAATGCTCTAGGAGCAATTGATGCTAGTTTTTCTGCATCTGATATCAATATAGATGTACAAGTTTCTGGATTGGCTGCTGGTACACCTCTTACTGTAATTACTGATAGTACCAATCTCAACATTAGACAAGAACCTTCTACAGAAGCTGCATTGGCCGGCAAAGCAGCAAAAGGTGAAGTAGTTACTCTAGTAGAGCAAACTTCTGGAGAATGGTGGAAGATTTCCACAAAAGATGGCGAGGTAGGTTATGCTTATTCTAGATATTTGAAAGCATAAAACAATACTCTAAAAACAATTTATTTAAAAACCTCTGTGATTGCAGAGGTTTTTTACTTTTTTTGAGCAATATTTTTTTTAGATATTATTTATTAAAGGAATAGTTTATATTTGTAAAACATTGAAAAAATAATATGAAAGGACAAAATAAACTTTTTTTTGCGATTATTATTGCCCTAATTTTAGGGGTTATTATTGGAGGGGTAGTACACACCCAATTTCCTGATAGCATAACTTCTTTTTCTAGTAATATCAAACTTCTAGGCACCATCTTCATTAGATTAGTACAGATGATTATTGCGCCATTGGTCTTCACTACATTGGTGGTAGGAATTGCTAAAATGGGAGACACTGCCATGATTGGTAGAGTGGGCGGAAAAGCGATGCTTTGGTTTATTTCTGCTTCTTTAATTTCGTTATTATTAGGTTTGGTTTTAGTGAATTGGTTAGAACCTGGTCGTGTTACCCAACTACCCATTCAAGATGCTCAATCAGCTTCTGAAATCATCAATAATAGTAAAGGATTTTCACTAGAAGATTTTGTGAAACATATTGTTCCTAAAAGTATTTTTGAGGCATTTGCTACCAATGAAGTATTACAAATTGTGTTATTTTCTATTATGTTTGGGGTAGCACTTTCACAGTTTAGTGATGATTATTCTAAACCGATTATCAAAGCATTAGATATTACCGCTCATGCTATTTTAAAAATGGTGGGTTACATTATGTGGGTAGCACCTTTCGGTGTTTTGGGAGCTATCGCTGCAGTAGTAGCTACCAATGGTTTTGAAATTTTCAAAGTCTATGCAGTTTACCTTAGAGATTTCTTCTTTGCTTTAGGAATATTATGGTTGCTATTGTGCATTGTAGGATATTTAATTCTAGGAAATAGATTGTTTGAATTATTAAGAAGAATAAAAGCACCTTTGTTAATAGCATTTTCAACCACCAGTTCAGAAGCTGTTTTCCCGAAATTGGTAGAAGAACTAGAACGTTTTGGCTGCAACAATAGAATTGTTTCTTTTATTTTACCACTAGGCTATTCATTCAATCTAGACGGCAGTATGATGTATATGACTTTTGCGTCTATCTTTATTGCACAGATTTATGGAATTGAGATGAGTGTGGGTCAGCAAATTACGATGCTATTGGTGTTAATGCTCACTAGTAAAGGTATTGCTGGTGTTCCTAGAGCTAGTTTGGTGATTATAGTAGCTACTTGTTCTATGTTTGGTATTCCACCAGAAGGGATTGCTCTAATTTTGCCGATTGACCATTTCTGTGATATGGGAAGAAGCATGACCAATGTACTAGGAAATGCACTTGCCACTTCTGCAGTTTCTAAATGGGAAGGACAACTAGACCACCACGGTGGCGAATTATAAAAAGCAAAAAACTCCGAAAATGATTCGGAGTTTTTTTATTGAATTTTTTCAGAAAGATTAATAACCTCCAGAAATATTTTCATTCTTAATGAGTGCTTTAGCAGAAGAAGTTCCTATTCTTTTCACGCCCATATTAATCATGTTTTCTGCTTCTTCAGGCGTTCTTACACCACCAGCAGCTTTCACTGGCAACTTACCTGCATTGGCTAGCATTATCTGTATCCCTTCTACAGTAGCACCATTTGGTTTTCCGCCTTCGGTTTGGTAGAAACCTGTAGATGATTTTACAAATATTTTTTCTAAATCTTCATCTTTAAAACTTTCTTCAGCCCAAGTAGCAATTTTATTGGTAATATCTGCAATTTGGTTATCTGTAAGAGCCGCAATCTCAATAATCCATTTAGCAATTTTACCATGTTCTAAGCAAAGTTGAGTACATTGTACAAATTCTTTTTTCACCAATTCTAGCTCACCACTTTTGTAGGCTTCATAATTGATGACGAAATCCAGTTCATCTACTCCATCTTCTATTGCTTTTTTTGCTTCAGCCAATTTATACTCGATAGAATAAGTACCTTCATGGAAACCAATTACCGTTCCTATAACCACATTGGCATTTTTTTCGGTAAGAAAAGTTCTCACCGGCTTCACATAATCAGGTCTAATCATGACTGCAAAAATATCGTTATCAATCGCTTCTTGTGCGAGATCAATAACAATTTTAAGCGTTTCTTCCTCAGAAAGGCCAGATTGAGCTGGGGTTTTTAGGTACGTAGAATCTAAATAAGAGTTAATTTTCATCTGTTTATCATTTTAATTTTCAGATATAATGCTTATCAGTACGCCCTTTGTTTAAGAAAAATTATCTAAAGCGCAGATTACATTACACTTTTAATTGTCTATTAATACTTTGCTCCAAAGATATGAAAGTTTCTGTTCTTGTAACGCCTTTTAGTTTTTGAATTTTATTAAGGATTTGCATCAAATGGTCATTGTCAATGCAAAGAACTTTAAGGAAAACCGTCCAATTTCCTGTGGTGTAGTGAGCCTCTACGATTTCATTGATTTCATTCAAAGATTTTATTAAATCTTGAAAATGGCTAGGCTGATCCATATATACACCGATATATGACACTACTTTGTATCCTATTTTTCTAGGATTAAGGAAAGAAACAGAATTTTCTATTACACCTGCTGTTTCCAATTTTTTAATTCTTTGGTGTACTGCGGTAGTAGAAATCCCGATGTTTTTAGAGATTTGTGCCAAAGAAGTTTTGGCGTTGTCCATTAGCATGTAGATGATTTTTTTATCTACTGCATCCAATTTGTAGCCTATTTCAGTTACGCTTTTCATTTTTTACTTATATTAGTTATTTATATCTGTTTTTAAAACGACATATACGGGATAGTGGTCACTATAACCTCCTAAATACCTCGTACCTGCGTATGTACGAAAAGGTCTGCCATGGAATTTTTTATCCCAATTACTGATCTTTTCAGAATTAAAAACTACTGCTTGCTGAAATTTAATTGCTGATTCTGGCTTGAAGAAATCCTCAGATAGCATAATCTGGTCGAATAACAAACCGTCTTTATAGTGAAAAGTAGAATAGTTTTTATTTTGAAAGAGCGTTTCGAACTCGTTTCTCAAAATTTTATTCATATTCTCGTCATAAAGCAGTTTTATTATATTTTCTTCAACAGGATTTTCATTAAAATCACCGCAAACAATAACTGATTCTCTACTTTCTTGAACTATTTTTACTATTTTCTCATTAATAGAATTTAGTATAAAAGCTCTTTTAGGTTTATTAATGTCCCTTTCTCTTTTAGAGGGCAAATGTGCTACAAAGACATTAATAATCTCTTTACTGAAATAGTTTAATCTGCAATGCAAGACATCTCTCGTAGTGTCTAGATTGTCAGGATTTTCATGGTGTTTTTCGAATACAAAAGAGATGGCTTCAGCATCTAAAATGCTTATTTTTCTCTTATCATATAGAAGTGCAGTATCTACACCTCTTTCGTCTAGTGAATCATAGTGAACAATTCCATACTGATGATTGAAGGGTTCTAACTCTACTAGGTCGTTTAAATTTTCTTGGCTATTAACTTCTGCTAGGCCTATGAGCATGGGTAAGATACCTTCTCTTTCTTCGATGAGTCTGAAAACATTCGCAATTTTGTGCAGTTTGTTTTGGTATTTTCTCTCGTCCCAATTTCTTAAGCCAGATGAAGTAGGGTCTAATTTATGAGTAGGTTTAGGGTCTGGTGAAAATAAATTTTCAACATTATAAAAAACAATCAGCTCTTTGGCTGAATTTTTTGCCTTTTCTTGCATCAAAAATTAGATTTTGCAAATTTAGTAAAAATAATTTATTTTTCTTAATAATCTTTCAGTAAATCAGGTCTTTTTAATTTTGTGATTTCTAAAGCTTTTTCATGACGCCATTCTTCTATCTTACCAAAATTCCCACTTAGAAGCACTTCCGGAACTTTCATTCCTTTATAATTTTCAGGTTTAGTATATATCGGCGGAGATAATAAATCATCTTGAAAACTATCTGTCAATGCACTTTGCTCATCATTTAACACGCCTGGCAAAAGTCTAATGATGGCATCTGCCAAAACACATGCTGCTAGTTCGCCTCCTGTTAAAACGAAATCACCAATAGATATTTCTCTAGTTACGTGTAAATCTCTGATTCTTTGATCAATTCCTTTATAATGACCGCACAATAAAATAAGATTTTCTTTTAAAGAATAAGTATTGGCTATTTTTTGGTTAAAAGTTTCCCCATCTGGAGTTAGATAGATAATATCATCATAATCTCTTTCAGATTTTAGTTTAGAAATGCATAAATCTAGTGGCTCACACATCATGACCATACCTGCACCACCACCATAAACGGTGTCATCTATTTGGCGATGTTTATTGAACGCAAAATCACGAACATTATGAAAATGCACCTCTGCTAAGCCTTTTTCCATTGCCCTTTTTAAAATAGAAGTCTTAAACGGACTTTCCATCAAATCTGGCACTGCACTTATGATATCTATTCTCATTGTTCGGTTTTATTTTTTTTGTTGGGTAAAATAATTAATCTTAAAGATGAATCTTTATTAAGGTAGCTCCACATCCAATTAAAGAAAATAGCGAGCTTATTTCTAACACTTAAAATAAGCATCAGGTGTAAAAACATCCAAAAATACCAAGCAAAAAATCCTTGGAATTTTAATTTTGGTAAATCTACTACAGCCCTATGTTTTCCTATGGTTGCCATACTACCACGGTCTATATATTCATATTCTTGCCAATCTTTTTCAGATTTTTTTAAGAAATTTTGAGCTAAATTTTTCCCTTGATTGATAGCCACATTGGCCACCTGAGGATGTCCATTAGGATATTTAGGGGTTTCCATGTAGGCTATATCTCCTATAGCATAAATATTATCAAAACCTTTTACTTTATTATAACGATCTACAATGTATCTATTATTTTTAAGTGCACTATCATCTAATCCATCAATAATATTTCCTGTAACACCTGCTGCCCAAATTACATTATTGCTTGGGATGTTTTTTCCACTTTTTAAAAAAACTTTATCTCCATCATAGTCTATCACTCTATCATTTGAAATAAATTTTACTCCTAAATCCTTCAAATATTTTTCAGATTTTTCTTGAGATTCTGCGCTCATTACTGCAAGAGGTTTGTCTGTAGAACTCACTAAAATGATTTCTAAATCATTAAAATTCATTCTAGGATAATCTCTTGGTAGAATTTCTCTTTTCATTTCGGCAAATGCACCTGCTAGTTCTACGCCTGTAGGTCCAGAACCTACAATTACGATATTCCAATTGCCATCATCGGTAGATTTTCTTTCTATAATTAACTTTTCGAAGGTTAGTAAGACATGATTTCTGATAGAGATTGCTTCTTGTGTATTTTTCATTCCAAAGGCCAAACTTTCCATTTTCTGATTTCCAAAAAAATTAGTTTTACAACCCGTTGCAATAACCAACTTATCATAATGAAAAGTAGCATCTTCGGTAATGATTTTATTTTCTAATGGTAAAATTTCTTTTACCTCAGTCATTCTAAACTGAATGTTTTTAGAACGCTGAAAAATCTTACGAAAAGGAAAAGAAATATTAGAAGGCTCTATCCTTCCGGAAGCCACTTGATAAAACAAAGGCTGAAACATGTGATGATTGGCCTTATCTATCATCATCACTTTTTTCTCAATTTTACCATTGAGTTTTTTAGCAAATTGCAACCCTGCAAACCCGCCTCCTATTACAATTATTTTATCCCGAATTTCCATACAACTTTGGCAAAAATACTGAAATTATTTTTCTAAAAAGTTTACTTTTGCAAAACTTATGTCTAAAACAAATTACAAGCCTACCCAAAAACGCAAATTGCACAAAAACCGAAGAAAAAATTACCAACTTCGGAGATGGATATTGCTTGCTATCTTGGGCATTTCATTGTTATTTACAGGATTTTATCTTAAAAACAAAATTGTATTTTACTACGCAAAATACTTCCATAAAAATACACATAAAAATTTAAAAAACAGCGAAGTAGAAGCTGCAAGAATAGAAAAAATAATCACAGAATACCATGATAAAACTTTCGGCTTTGACATTTCTCATTATCAAAAAAAAGAAGATATCAACTGGGATAGTCTTACCATTGCAAAAGATGCCATAGAGTTAGAATTTGTGGTAATGAGAGCCACTATGGGAAACAAAAAGAAAGACAAACATTTTGATAATTTCTGGAAAAAATCAAAAGAATATCAATTAATAAGAGGCGCTTACCATTTCTATAGAGCAGATGAAGACCCTGTGATACAAGCAAATAATTATCTAGAAAGTGTACAACTAGAAAGTGGCGACCTGAGACCTGTTTTAGACATTGAAAAAGTCCCAAGGAGAAAATCTAGAGAAAAGTTTATTGAAGATCTAAAAGTTTGGCTTAAAATAGTAGAAGAAAAATACGGCGAAAAGCCAATTATATACACTTATTATCATTATTATAAAGATCATCTAAGGGGAGAGTTTGATGAATATCCGCTCTGGTTGGCCAATTATAATGATGTGATGATTCCGTCTCCGAATGATGAATGGGAAATGTGGCAATTTACAGAAAACGGAATCGTAAAAGGAATTAACACCAAAGTAGATCTGAATATTTACAACGGAAATCTGTGGAGTTTAAAAAAATTAACTTTAGACTAAATTATAAAAAATGCTTTTAGAACAACTAGACCAATCTCCTGAAACTATCGATTTCAAAGAAGTAATTGCTTACATTGATGAAAATTATGATTTTACACCTACAAAATTCATTAACGGTAATGTCACCAATGAAGCTAATCAAAATAATGGTTCTTCTAAAATCTTTAGTTTTGCCAAAAAGCTTGATCTATCTGTGGAAAAGACCTTAGCTTTATTCGGGGAGTTTTACAGAGAAGACGTACTGAAAAATCCTGAAGGAACAGACCACCAAAACATAAGGAATTTTATGAAATACGGTTGGGAAAAGGTTTTGTTTGAAGGAAATGCTTTGAAATCAAAATATGAATAATCACTTTTTGGTTTTTTTCAAATTCTCAATTTCTTTGGGAGTTACTGTTTCATTTGCGCCTTTTTTGGTAGCAACCATCGCACCAACTGCACATGCAAATTCTAATGATTTTTCGGGGGTTTCTTTTTCTGAAATTTTAGATAATAATGCTGCCAAAAAACTATCTCCAGAGCCTACTGTATCTTGCACTTTCACCTCAAAACCAAGATGTTCGTAGAATTTTTCGTTGGTGTAGAAAACTGCGCCATCTTTTCCACGTGTTATGCAGAATGTTTTTACACCAGTAATTTTGGCTAATTCTAGTACATTTTTTTGTAAATCAGTTTCAGGAAATTGGAAATGATGGGCGAGAACGACCAATTCATCATCATTCATTTTTACGAGTGAAGATTTTTTTATCAAATCTAAAATAAAATCCAAATCATAATGAGGGGCACGAAGATTGACATCAAAAACCGAAAATTTTGATTTTTCAATTAATTTTAAAAGAGAATTTTTAGAAAAATCATTTCTACAAACCAACGAACCGAAAATAAAAACATCTGCATCTTCTACCAAATTCATCACTTCATCATTCACTTCTATAAAATCCCAAGCTGAGGGAAAAACGATTTTGTAGCTCGCATTTTTTTGTTCATCAAGCGTTACTGCTACAATTCCTGTCGGAATTTTCTTATCAATTTGAATGAATTTTGTTCCGATATTTTTTTCGATAATTGGTAAAAGTTCTTTTCCTAAATCATCTTCGCCGATTTTGGAAATCATTTCTGCTTCCCAACCCATAGATTTTAGACGGAAAGCTACATTCATTGGTGCGCCTCCTGCAACTTTATATTCTGGGAACACATCCCACAAAACTTCACCAAAACAAACTGCTTTTTTCATTTTTTTCTAAATTTTTAAAAATTTCGTTATCCGTAGCCCGACTTGATCGGAAATCCTATTTTTGCGGCTGGAAAAGCTTGGGCAAAAAAAAAGATTGGGAGCGGAAGGCATAAACAAGATGAAAACGAATGTTTTTATCGAAGTTTACGAACAAAGTTCTAGCTGCCCAAAATATTTTAATTTGATAATTTTTCTGCTAAATCTTCCAAAGTTTGTCCTTTCGTTTCTGGCATGAAGAACGCTACCCAAACCAATTGCAAAATCATCATCAACGTGAAAATCCCAAAAACTGCAGCCGCACCAATTTCCTTGAACAAAAACGGAACAAATGCAGGAATTAGCGCCGCTAAAACCCAATGAACAGACGAACCGAAAGATTGCCCAGAAGCTCGTAATTTATTCGGAAAAAGTTCTGAAATAAATACCCAAATTACCGCTCCTTGTCCGATGGCATGAGCCGCAATGAACAGAAAGAAGAAAATGGGAACCAACATTCCTTGCCATTTTAAAATAAATGCCAAAGTAACCAAACCGAGCGAAATAATGTAGCCAATAGAACCGAAATACATCAAAGTTTTTCTGCCAAATTTATCAATGAGTGAAATTCCTATAAGTGTGAAAACCAGGTTAATAACTCCAATCCCGATGCTGCTTAAAAACGAAGCTGATTTTGCTAAACCTGCCAATTCAAAAATTCTTGGTGCGTAATACAAAAATGCGTTAATTCCTGAAAATTGATTGAAAAAAGCAATGAAAAATGCCAACATTAATGGAATTCGGTATTTTTTCATGAAAATATTTTCGCTCAATGTTTCGTGCGATTTTTCGTTTTGTATAGCAAAAATTTCTGCTTCAATATCGTTTTCTAGATTGATTTGTTTTAGAATTTTTATGGCTTCTGTTTTATCGTTTTTGTATTCGAGCAACCAACGAGGACTTTCTGGAACTCCCATCACCAAAATAGTGTAAATTATTGCGGGAATCATCTGAATTCCCAACATCCATCGCCAAGAATTTTCTCCTAAATTTTGTAAAAAATAGTTGGAAACAAACGCCATCAAAATTCCGAAAACAATGTTGAATTGGTACATCGCTACCAATCTACCGCGTTTTTCGGCGGGTGCAATTTCCGAAACATAAGTTGGCGCAGCAATGGTAGAAACCCCAATTCCTAAACCTCCCAAAAATCTGAAAACCGCAAAAACATAAGGATTTCCTGCAAAAGCACTACCAATTGCGGAAAATAAAAATAAAATTCCAATGATTATTAGCGTTTTTTTTCTTCCAAAATTGTTGGCAGGATAAGAGCCAAAAATAGCACCAACAACCGTTCCCCAAAGTGCAGAACTCATCACTACCAATCCGTGAAAAAGGTCGGAAGAATTCCAGATGTGTTGTAATTGTTTGTCTGCTCCAGAAATTACCACGGTGTCAAAACCGAATAAAAATCCAGCTAAAGCAACGACAATTGACCAATACAATAATTTATTTTTCATAGTTTATTTATTTTTCCAAATGGAATTTGTTTTATTGATTTTCAGATTTTTAATATTTATTTTTTGATTTGAATTGAGTTTAAAAATCGAATAATTTTCCGTAGGAAAATAAAGATTAGTAAAAGAAAATTCGCCGTTATTTAACAAAATTTCTACTGAAGATTGGTCTAATATCAATTGAACATTTATAATTTTTTGATTTCTCAAATCCAAGGTTTGAGGTTTTTCGGCGAAAGTTTTATCAAAATCAATTAATCCAGATTTTGAACGATTCGTAGTCAATTGATTTCCTTTAATTTCAATTTCAAAAACTTCATTTTTAGCATTTGAAAATTCAATTTTAAAATTATTTTGAGGATTTTTTACATCAAATCTTATTTCAACTTGAGATAAATCTACTTTCTTTTCAAAAGGTAAATTCACGTTTTTCGCAGAGAAAAGTGGCGTTAAAATTTTATTGAAATTTTCTGCAATTTTTTGTTTTAAAATATATTGATTTCCTACTTTTTTTAGTGATAATTCTCGTGGTAAAGTCATCGCGCTTCGCCAAACTTCTGTAGGAACTTTCTGTGCATAAAACCAATTGCTCATCCACGAAATCATGAGTTTTTTTTCATTCGGAACGTTGCCAAAAGTGACACCTGCATAAAAGTCCATTCCAGAATCCATCCAAATCGATGGTTGAGAATTTTTAAAAACTTTGCCGTCAAAATCTCCCACAAAATAGCGAGTTCCAGAACCACCATTTGGTGCTTTTCTGTCGTGATTTTGTATGAGAACCCATTTTTCTTCTTTAGAATTTTCGACTTTTAATTTGATTAAATCTGGGCATTCCCAAGTTCCTACGTCAATATCGTTTTCAGGTTTGAAAGAACTTTCTAATTTCCAATTTTTGAGATTTGGCGAAGAATAAATTTGCAAATGATCATGAACCGCCAAAACCATCGTCCATTCATGAATCAAATCATTCCAGAAAACTTTTGGGTCACGAAAATCTTGTTCACCAGAATTATTTAGCACCGGATTTCCTTCAAATTTCGTCCATGTTTTCCCTTCGTCTAAACTGTATGCAATTCCTTGACTTTCTGTGTTTTTGTTTCCTGCTTTCCAAATTTCATCATTGTGATAAGTGAAAATGGCAACCATAGCATTTTTACCAAAACCTGCAGTATTTTCTTTATCGATTACGGCACTTCCGGAAAAAATCCAACCCAATTTATCGGGATAAAGTGCGATTGGAAGATGTTTCCAATGAATTAAATCTGTGCTTTCTGCGTGTCCCCAATGCATTGGTCCCCAAATATTTGCATCAGGAAAATATTGATAAAATAAGTGATACTTTCCGTTAAGAAAAACTAAGCCATTGGGGTCGTTCATCCACATTTTTGGAGGGGTAAAATGAAATTGAGGACGAAATTTTTCTTGGTATAGTTGAGAAAAAATTTTACCGATGAAAAGAAATAAAATTAGGCAAATGATTTTCAGTTTCATAAAATGGAGTTAAAGAATTAAAGGTAGCAATTTTTTAGAATTTATATTTAATAAAAAATAAATTGCTAATAAAGATGAAAAGTATCAAGATTTTTTCAGTGAAAATTGGTGTTAATACTTTTAATAGATAGAAGTAAAAAGAAAACCACAAGAAAAACTATAAGCCGGATTCTGTTTCCCGACGAGGCGGGATGCTTGTTATTTATCTACGATTTACATTACTGCAAATCTTGAGCTGTTTACCCCTCGATTTTCGCAGCGAGCAACTGCTAGTTTTAGAATTTCTTCTAAAACGCTCGATATACTTAACATTGCATCGCATAGAGTTTACCTGGTTTCACTACAGCCGAACTGTACTTGCTTTCTGTTGCACTTGTCCTCGTCTCGCGACGGAAGGCCATTAACCTTTATGCTGCTCTGTGATGTCCGGACTTTCCTACCCCAATTTTTTGGAATCAACAAGCCGTTTTTCTTGTGGATTGCAAAGATAAGGAAATTGTTGGAAGATGGGAGTTGAAAGTTAGAAGAGTGGGTGAATGGGAGATTGGGAGAGTTTTAGAGTTATAGATGACTGTTTCGAACAACTTCAAATTATTTCAAACAATGTCAAATTATAAATATAGTGTTCATTTTTTGCTGAATTTTATTTCTGCTTCTGTATTGCGCCCCGACTTGAGCGGAAATCCTTTTTATAAAAATGCATTGGGAAAAGCATTGGATTTTATAAAAAGATTGGGAGCGGAAGGCGGAAATTGGCGCCCAAATAATATGAAAAATTAACATTTATATTGGTTAAAAAATTACACTTTATTCTTATATTCGCTACTTAAAATAATAGGTTTTGGACGCTAAGCAGAAAGAATTTTCTCAGTTGGTAAAGAATAATCAGGGGCTTATACTGAAAGTCTCTAGATTGTATACCAATTCTCTGGAAGATGAACAAGACCTTTTTCAAGAAATTGTGTTACAACTCTGGCGAAGTTACGACTCATTTAAGGGGCAATCCAAAATTACGACTTGGATGTACAGAGTGGCGCTTAACACAGCAATTACGCTTTTTAGAAAAAAAACAAAATCTCCGCAAACAGATGAATTGATGGATTTTCATCAACGGGCGTTTATGGAAGATGATGGCGAAAAACAACAACAAATTTCTCTGCTCTACAAGGTGATAAAAATGCTGCCTAATGTAGAAAGAGCGATTGTGATGATGTATTTGGATGATATTCCTTATCGGGAAATAGCGGAAAACCTAGGGATAACCGAAGTAAACGCAAGAGTGAAAATGAATAGATTAAAGAAAACTTTAAAAGAACTGATGCTGCAACATGGCTAATCAAGATTTTAATATAGATGATTTAAAAAAATCGTGGCAAGAGCAAACGGTGACTGAAGTGTACGGAACTTCGGAAATTGAGGCGATGCTGAATAAGAAATCTAGAAACTATGTGAAATACATTTTTTGGATTAGCTTGGCTGAGTTTATATTTTTTGCTTTTCTGGGTATTGGTAGTATTTTTTCTTCGGATAGTAATGATAGTTTCTTGAATATTCTGAAAAAACTGGGGTTAAGAGTTACTGATGATATAGAGATGGATTTTGGGCACTTGTATTTTTCTTTGAAACTATTAAGTTTATTGATTACAGCGGGTTTTGTTTTGTTGTTTTACAAGAATTATAGAAAAATAAAGATAGAGTGTAACCTGAAGAATTTGATTTTACAAATTATCAGATTCAAGAAAACCGTAAATGCTTTTATTTTAACCAATATTATTTTATTAATTTTCTTTTCTTTTGCGATTTCTTTTTTCACCATCAAATCATTAAAAGATCAAAATATACATCTAGAAAACCCGACCATTATAAGTCTATATTTAGGAATATTTATTGGACTAAGTTTCGGGATTTTGCTGGTGCTGATTTACTACAGAGTAGTTTACGGAATTATTATGAGGAGATTGAGTAGAAATCTAGAGCAATTACAAAAAATAGAACAAGAGCAATAATTAACAAAAAACCTTCAGAATCATCTGAAGGTTTCGTTTTATAATTCTTTTCTCAATCTCGCGACTGGAATATTGAGTTGTTCTCTGTATTTGGCAATGGTTCTTCGGGCAATATTGTAACCTTTTTCTTTCAGAACATCTACTAGAGCATCGTCTGTAAGTGGTTTTCTCTTGTCTTCATTACCTATTACTTCTTGCAAATGATTTTTAATTTCTTTGGTAGAAACCTCTTCACCATCATCATTAGTTAAAGAATCTGAGAATAAATTCTTTAGCAAAATAATTCCGTTGGGTGTATCAGCATATTTGCTTTTTACTACTCTAGAAATGGTAGAAATATCAAAACCAGTAATATCTGCTACATCTTTCAGAATCATTGGTTTAATATTTTTTTCATCACCGGTTAAAAAATATTCTTTTTGCAACTTTACAATTGCCAAAATAGTTTGCATTAAGGTATTTTGACGTTGATTAATGGCATCTATATACCATTTTGCAGCATCTAATTTTTGCTTGATGAAAAGTGCAGCTTGTTTATGTTCTGCCGAGTTTTTATCGTGAGAATACGTATGTAAAATCTCTTTATATTCGTCTGAAACTCTAAGAGTTGGTGCATTTCTACTATTCAAAAGCGGAATAACTTGTCCGTCTTTTATTTGAATCACAAAATCTGGGATAATCTCTTGATTAATGGTGATAGTTTGGGTATCAAAATTACCTCCTACTTTCGGTGAGAGTTTAGAGATGACGTCTAAAGCATCTTTTAGATCCTCTTCTTCGATATCATATTTATTGATGATTTTAGCATAATGTTTGTTGGTTAATGCATCAAACTGATGTCTGAGTATGTTTCCAGCCAAAATTACAGCCTTATCTCGGCTTACTTTTTTCTCTATCTGTAGCAACAAACATTCTTGTAAATTTCTAGCACCTACACCAGGTGGATCTAGTTTCTGAACATAATTTTCTAAAATTTCCTTCACTCTTTCTTGAGTAGTATAAATCCCCTGAGAAAAAGCCAAATCATCTACCAAAGATTTAATTTCTCTTCTTATATATCCATCATTATCAAGATTTCCGATGATGTACTCTGCAATTTTTAAGTCATCTTCTTCTATAGCAGAAAGATGAATTTGCTCCATAAGATATTCATACAAAGATTGCCCTTCTGTAAGTAGGCTTTCATTATCATATTCCTCATCATCTGGAGAATAATTGCTGGTAGAAGTTTTGTAAGATGGTTCATCATCATACAGATATTCATCTACATCAAAATCTGTATCTATGCTATCTGTACCTTCATCATCAAAATCACTGCTATTATCTAAACTAGAAAAATCGTCCTCTCCGCTATCCTCTTTCACTACTTCTAGGGCGGGATTTTCTTCTAATTCACGCTCAAGTTCTTCCTGAAATTCTAGCGTATGAAGCTGTATCAACTTCATCAACTGAATTTGCTGCGGAGCTAATTTTTGGCCTAATTTTAATTGTAGGTTTTGTTTGAGCATTGTTTATTTTTTAGAAATTCAAAAATAAGATTTTCGACTTCTGATTTTTTTATAATTAAATTTTACAGAATTTCGAATTAAAATTCTGCATTTTTCGGAGTTCTAGGGAAAGGAATTACGTCTCTAATGTTTGTCATTCCCGTTACAAAAAGAATTAATCTTTCTAAACCAAGTCCGAAGCCAGCATGTGGAACAGAACCGAATTTTCTAGTGTCTAAGTACCACCAAAGTTCGTGTTCGTCAACGTGCATTTCTTGCATTTTAGTTTTCAAAACATCTAATCTTTCTTCTCTTTGAGAGCCTCCGATAATTTCGCCAATTCCAGGGAAAAGCACATCCATCGCTGCAACCGTTTTTCCATCTTCGTTCAATCTCATGTAGAATGCTTTGATTTCTTTAGGATAATCAAATAAAACTACTGGAGATTCAAAATGTTTTTCTACCAAATAACGTTCGTGTTCAGATTGCAAATCTGCGCCCCATTTCTCTATCGGGAATTGGAATTTTCCTTTTTTATTTTCTTTAGAATTCAATAGAATTTCGATGGCTTCAGAATAAGAAACTCTCATAAAACGTTTTTTGATTACGTTTTCTAGTTTTTCTATTAAACCTTCTTTGGCTCTATCTTTTTCTGGTTTTTGTTTTTGTTCTTCAGTAAATCGTTGGTCTAAAAATTTCAAATCATCTTTGCAATTTTCTAAAACATAGCCAATTACATATTTCAAGAAATCTTCTGCCAAATCGATATTATCTTCCAAATTATTGAAAGCAACCTCTGGTTCTACCATCCAAAACTCTGCTAAGTGTCTTGTAGTATTAGAATTTTCAGCACGGAAAGTTGGTCCAAAAGTATAAACTCTTCCCAATCCCATCGCTGCTGTTTCAGCTTCAAGCTGACCAGAAACTGTCAAATTGGTTTTCTTTCCGAAGAAATCTTGTGCAAAATCGATATCGCCGTTTTCATCTCTTGGGATTTGATTCAAATCAAAATTCGTTACACCAAACATTTCACCAGCACCTTCTGCATCGGCACCAGTAATAATTGGCGTGTTCATATAAAAGAAATGATTTTGGTTGAAGAATTGGTGAATCGCAAAACTCGCCGCACTTCTCACTCTAAAAACCGCCCCAAAAAGATTGGTTCTGAAACGAAGGTGAGCCTGGTCACGAAGAACTTCTAAAGAGTGTTTCTTCGGTTGAAGAACAGTTTTTTCCATTTCTTCAGAAAAATTATCACCCAAAATGGTAATTTTTTTAGCAATAATTTCTATATCTTGACCTTTTCCTTCGCTTTCTATTACTTCGCCAGTAATTTTAAGAGAAGAAGCAGTTTTGATGTTTTTGATAACATTTTCATCGAAATTTTCGAAATCTACAACAATTTGTACATTATTTATGGTAGAACCATCATTCAACGCGATGAAACGATTAGAACGAAACGCTCTTACCCAACCTTGTACTGTAATATCGTGGTGTAATAATTTTTTATAATCACCTAAAATTTCTTTAATAGTCTGCTTGCTCATAACTTCATAAATACTATGGACGGCAAATTTATGAAATTTTGGCGTAATTTTTGATGATAGACATCATTTTTTAAAAATTGATTATAGGAAAGCTTCTCTTTCCGTTTTTATTCCAGAAACCAATTTGCAAACCTTTCATATCAGAACAGTTGTTAATAAGTCCAATTTGCAAACCTCTACATTTTGCACCTACATTAGCAAAAGTTGCAATTGCAACGCCTTTTTGAGTATGATGAAGATTAAATAAAGGAGAAATTGCAAGTCCATTGATTACAGACGGCGCACCTAAATTACTAGAGACATTAACTTCTAGTCCGTTGGTAACTGTCGGCTCCATATTTACGATCGATAATTGCAAACCATTGATTTTATTCATTTTTTCAGGAATTGCAGTACTTCCAATTTCATCAAAAGACCATTTATCTATTTCAGGGATGCTCACTAAAACCAATATAGGGAAAAATACTCCTAACGGATTAACCCCAAATCCAATTCCATTAACTTTTTTTGGAGAAATTTCCGTGTCAATTTCATCAAAATATTTTATCAATACTCCGTTTATATTTTGACTTTTTTTGGAAGGTGAAAAACCAATAATTTTAGTTTTTTGAGAAATAAGCAAACTATCTTGAAACGTTTGTCCTTTTAAAAGAAAGCTAAAACAAGTTAATATTACTAAAAGAAACAGTTTTTTCATTGTCTTGAATTTTAAAATTTACAAGACAAAACTAGGTTGAACTTTTCTAAAAAAAATTGATTGAAATCAAGAGCAGAAAAAATTACTCATCTTTTTTAGACGGCACCAAGAAAACATCCATCAAACCTTCTGGTAATTGCATTGTAATAAATTTTTCATCTCGGTTTACTTCTAAAATCCAATCTTTAATGATAGGGATCACTATTTCTTTGTCAGCTAATTTTAAGATAAAATAATGTTGCGCGGTTTGATCATTTACTTCTACAATATTTCCACAAGATTTACCGTCTTCTTCTCTTATTTCAAAACCGATAACTTCATGGTAGTAGAACTGTTTTCCAGAAAGTTTTGGCAACGTAGAAAGTGGAAGAAAAACGTTTTTTCCAATTGATTGTTCTACCAATTGTTCAGAAGAATTTTTGAAGGTGATGATTTTAGAATTATCATTTCCCCATTGTTGTTTTTCTATAAAAAAAGGAACTAAAAGTCCGTTCACTTCCACGAAAATTCCTTCTAGTTTATTGTACAATTCTGGTTGATCTGTATCTAGTTTTATGATTACATTTCCCTTTAAACCGTGTTTTCTGGTAATTTTTCCTAAAAAATAGCAATCTTTTTTATTCATTATCAAGGTTTTAAAATGAGAGAGACGCGATAAATCGCGCCTCTACAAATTTAGTTATTTTTTTAAACTGATTAAGCTTCTGCTTCAGTACCTTCAGCTTCAGCAGCTGGAGTTTCTTCAGCAGTTTCAGCTACTACTTCTTCTGCAGGAGCGTTTGCAGCTTCTTCAGCAGCTTTAGCATCTGCTTCAGCTTGTGCAGCAGCAGCAATTCTAGCTTCGTTTACTTTAGCTTCAGCTTCTAGAGCAGCTTTTTTAGCAGCTTCTTTAGATTGCGCTAAACCATCTTTTTTAGAGTTTACAGCAGCTTCTTTGCTTTCTAACCAAGCGTTGAATCTTTTTTCAGCTTCAGCTTCATCGAAAGCACCTTTAGCAACACCACCTTGTAAGTGTTTTTTAAGTAAAGCACCTTTGTAAGAAAGGATAGCTCTTGCAGTATCAGTTGGTTGAGCACCGTTATTTAACCATTTTACAGCAGCATCTACATCTAGTTCGATGGTTGCAGGATTTGTAATTGGGTTATAAACGCCTAATTTTTCGATGAATCTACCATCTCTTCTAGCTCTAGCGTCTGCTACTACGATGTGGAAAAAAGGTTTTCCTTTTTTACCGTGTCTTTGTAATCTAATTTTTACTGACATATTGTTGTGAAATTTATGGGAACTCGTCCCTGTTAATATTTTAAGAGTGCAAAGATAAGAAAATTTTCTGTTTCTAAAAAATTTTGACGAAAGTTGAACGCTGGAAGTAAGAAATTAAATTTTCCCTAAATAGAAAAGCCCGATACAACGTTGGTTTTCTTCTAAATTTAAAAAATCTCCGAGATGATTAATCACATTGTGCGAACTCCAATAACAACCAATTTCGTTTGCTGTACAAGTAAGATACATATTCTGTACTGCCATTGCTGTAGCCGCGATTTCTTCCCATTCTGGAACCAAGCCACTAAAATTTACTGAAATGGTAATCATGACATTAGATTTTGAAATTTTGTCTTCAAAATCCAAATATTTTTTCTCTAAAAACAAATGTTCTGGCGTGGTTTTTTTATAAATTCTCTGAATTTCTTTAGCCAAATTTTGTTTTTTATCATTTTTAAAAACTTTAAAACGCCAAGGTTTTGTTCTTTTATGATTGGGAGCAAAATTTGCAGCATTTAGAATTTCATCTAAAATTTCATCTAAAATTTCTTCTCCAGAATAATCTTTTGGGAAGACACTTCTTCTACTTTCTATAATTTCTTTTACTATTTCTGATTTTTTCATTTTCAAATTTTTATAAAACTTCTAAAATTTCTTGATGAATTTTGTTGAGCACAAAAGAATCTCCAACAGATTTTCCTGCCATTATTTTGTACATCGGACTTTCGGTAGAAATCGCATAAAATCTGGTGTTTTCAAAGAAAAACTCACCCAAAGAAACCGAAATATAAAACCTCGCTTTATTGGTAATTACTAATGAACCTAATTGCACATTTTTAGAAGTTACATTCAGTACTTTTTGCATTTCTCTTCGCATATTTTTTAGGGCAAACATTTGTTTATCAAGATGATAAATTTCTTCCTGTATTTCTTCTCTTATCGAATCATATTTTGAAGTTTTCTTTACTTCTCGACTTGCTTCTAGCGTGAAATTTAGATAAAATTCTAATGTTTTTATCTTCCCCGAAATTTGCTCATTTACAAAAGTTCTTATGTTTTCTTTGTTGTAATCTTGTTTCTGCATATTCTAAACTCGTCAAATATAAAAACAAAAAACCTTCCAAAAAATTTTGAAAGGTTTTAAAATGTCTATATTTATTATTTCTCAGAAAGTTTCTTCAACTCGTCTAAACCCTCTGTGTAAGATTTTTTCATAAAATAATCAAACATTGGTTTCATTATATTACTTGGGCGTTTCATTTCTGAATCTAAACTCCAAGTTACTTTTGTAGAATTACCTTCAGGCATTAAGACAATTTCTGCCACTGCATCTCCTGGACTAGGCCTGTAAAAAGTAATTTGCGATTTCACTTTTTTAGCAGGAATTATTTCTACAATTTTTTGTCTTCCAGAGCCAGCGTCATCTTGTTTACTGTCCCAAAAAAACTCATCACCCAACTGCCCAGAAACTCCAGAATATTCCTTTTTCATATTTGGATCTAGTTTCATCCAAGGATTCCATTCATTTATTTTCTCCATAGAATTGGCGTGTTGCCAAACTTTTTCTACAGGAGCATTAATTACTATCGATTTTTCATAATGGTATTTTTCACTAAACGTAAACATTGCAATAAGCAATACTAGAAACAGAACTATAAAAATTCCTAACATAATTTTAAAAAATTTTTTCATAACATTTAAGTTTTTAAGTTTTATCAAAGATAACTAATTTGATTTTAATTAAATTTGAAGACTTTTTAGAACACAACATATAACTATCAATCAAATGAATCCGCTTTTACAAAAATTCAACACCAAATATAACTCTGCACCTTTTAATGAAATCAAAGATGAGCATTACCTTCCTGCTTTCAAAGAACTCGTAGAAATTTCTAAAAAAGAAATTGACGAAATCGCCAATAATTCAGAAGAACCTACTTTTACCAACACCATAGAAGCTTTGGCGTATTCTGGCGAACAATTAGATGTCGTTTCTAGCATTTTTTTCAATCTAAATTCTGCGGAAACCAACGACGAAATTCAGAAAATAGCACAAGAAGTTTCGCCGATTTTATCCGAATTTTCTTCCCAAATTTCTCAAAACGAAGCACTTTTTGCTAGAATTAAAAAAGTTTTTGACGAGAAAGAAAAGTATTCATTAAATGAAGAACAACAAATGTTGCTCAATGAAACTTACAAAGGTTTTGTAAGAAATGGTGCACTTTTGAATGATGAAGACAAGAAAAAATTAGAGAAAATCAATATGGATTTGTCTCTAAAATCGCTTCAATTTGGGCAAAATGTTTTGGCAGAAACCAATAATTATTTCAAACATATTACAGACAAAAAAGATTTAGCTGGAATTCCCGAAGCTATTCTCGCACAATTTGCGGAAGAAGCCAAAGAAAGAAATTTGGAAGGATACGTTGTCACGCTTCAATATCCGAGTTATGTTCCGTTTATTACGTATTGCGAAAACCGAGAATTACGCAAGGAATTGGCACTTGAAAACGGTAAAAAAGCCTTTAAAAATAATGAATTTGATAATCAAAATTTAATTAAAGAAATTATTTCTCTAAAACAACAAAAAGCTGAAATTCTAGGTTACAAAAACTACGCTGAATATGTTTTGGAAGAAAGAATGGCAAAATCACCTGCCAAAGTTTTTGAATTTTTGAATGAATTATTAGAAAAAGCCACTCCTTTTGCTCAAAAAGAAATTGAAGAGTTGAAATCTCTTGCAAAAGCTGATGGAATTGATGAAATGCAAAGTTACGACCACGCTTTTTACGCCGAAAAACTTCGCAAAGCAAAATATGATATTGATGATGAAGAACTGAAACCTTACTTCCAACTCGATAAAGTAGAAGAAGCAGTTTTTGGTTTGGCTAAGAAACTTTTTGGATTAGAATTTGTAGAAATTAATGATGTACAAAAATATCATCCGGAAGTGAAAACATATGAAGTCAGAAGTCAGAAGTCGGAAGACGGAAGCCATGATTTTGTTGCTTTACTCTACGCTGATTATCACCCGAGAAAAGGAAAAAGAGCGGGAGCTTGGATGACGAGTTTTAAATCTCAAAAAATACAGAACGGAGAGAATGTTCGTCCACATATTTCTGTGGTTTGTAATTTTACGAAACCAACTTCGGAAACACCAAGTCTATTGACTTTCCAAGAAGTAACTACACTTTTCCACGAATTTGGGCACGCTTTACACGGAATTTTGGCGAACACGCAATATCCAACACTTTCGGGAACTTCTGTGAAATGGGATTTTGTAGAATTGCCTTCTCAATTTTTAGAAAATTATTGTTACGAACCCGAATTTCTGAAAACTTTCGCCAAACATTACCAAACTGGCGAAGTTTTACCAGACGAAAAAATCCAGAAAATAGCTGATTCTAAAAACTTTATGGAAGGTTATCAAACTTTGAGACAACTTGGTTTTGGAATTTTGGATATGACTTATCACACAAAAGTGGATGAATTGGAGAATTGGAGTGTGAAAGAATTTGAGGATAACACCACGAAGAAAACACAATTATATCCTACAAATCCTGAAACTGCGATGAGTACAAGTTTTTCGCATATTTTCCAGGGAGGTTATTCTGCGGGATATTATTCTTACAAATGGGCAGAAGTTTTAGATGCTGATGCTTTTCAATATTTCAAAGAAAATGGAATTTTCAATCCTGAAATTGCTGCAAAATACAAAGTTTTACTTTCTAGCGGTGGAACAAAAGACCCGATGGAATTGTACAAAAATTTCAGAGGAAGCGAACCGAAAGTGGAAAGTTTGTTGAAGAGAGCGTTTGGTTAATGGAAAATTGAGAATTGAAAATAAATTTTTGATGACAAATTGCTCTAATTGTTCAGAAAAATTATATAACTGATAAGGCTTAATTATTAATTTTAGAAAAATGTATTTTAATAAATTTGAAATAGAAACGATAAATACCAAAGCTCAAAATTTAGAAACATTAAAAAAAATTGTTTTCATAGGCAAAATACCAACATTTCCTTTTAATTTCGATTATGATAAAAAAACATTTTATGGTAAGATAAACAATTCCAATTTTGAAATTTCGCCTGTTATTAAAGGTAGAAATTCTTTTTCTCCAAATATAAAAGGTGAACTTATAGGCGACATAGATTCCAAAATAATTCTGAAAATGCGTCTTCATTTTTCGGTGATTGTTTTTTTGCTTTGTTTAACACTATTAATCCTCTGGAATATAAAATATTATTCAATTTATGAAGATATTCTTATTTTAACATTAATATATTTTATAACATTTTTTTTGTATTGGAAAGAATGCCAAAAAGCAAAAGTAAATTTTGAAAAATATTTTAAATAAAAACTTAAAAAATGAATTGCCCTTGTTGTTCAGGAAAATTATACGAAGAATGTTGCGAACCGTTTCATTCTAAAAAAGAGTTTCCAAAAACTGCGGAAGAACTCATGCGTTCTCGTTATGCTGCATTCGCCATTCCGAATGGTGATTATCTTTGGGAGACTACGCTTCCTAACAAAAGGAAATTTCACCATAAGACCGAGTTGGAAAACTGGGGAAAAGAAAACACTTGGACAAAACTAGAAATCATACAATCTAGCGAAAAAGAAGTAGAATTTAAGGCTTATTTCACTGATAAATTTGGGAAAGAAAACATCCACCACGAACTTTCGACTTTCAAAAAAATCGATAAAAAATGGTATTATGTTTCGGGAAAGTTTTTAGATTAAAGTAAACCTTTTTTCTTTTTTTGCCTCAAAACATACAAGTAAAGACTTTCTACTTTTTTTCTTGCCCAATCGGTTTTTCGGAGAAATTTAAGCGAAGAATTAATGCTAGGATTTTCGTTAAAACAACGGATATTGATTTGTTTCCCTAATTCTTCGAAACCATTGTAATATTCTACCAATTCTTCTAGAATGGTGTCTAGTCTTTTTCCGTGTAAAGGGTCTTTAGAAGTATGTTCCATTATTTTGTAAAAATATCAATTTTATGATGAAAAACAGAATTTTCGGAAAAACTTATTCCTTATCTTTGGATATAAATTTAGTTCAATGAAAAAAACAATCCTCACTTTAGCTTTATCTCTAATGTCAATATTATTTTTTGCTCAAGATTTCGCCAATTATTCTAAATACGAGAAAGATAACGTAAAAGTAAAATCTCAAAGTACTTTTCCAAATGCAGTTTTTATGGGAGATTCTATTACGGAAGGTTGGGTGAATTCTGACCCGAAATTCTTTTCTGATAATAATTTTGTTGGAAGGGGTATTTCAGGGCAAACCACTTCGCAAATGCTTTTGAGATTCAGAGAAGATGTGATAAATCTTCACCCCAAAAAAGTAATCATTCTGGCCGGAACCAATGATATTGCTGAAAACCAAGGAAAGATTTCTCACGATAAAATTCTAGGAAATATCATTTCTATGGTAGAATTGGCAAAAGCTAACAAAATAAAAGTGGTACTATGCTCTGTGCTTCCTGCATATGAATTTTGGTGGAGAACAGGATTACAACCAGCAGAAAAAGTAGTTGCATTAAATAAATTATTAAAAGAATATGCGCAAAAGAACAAAATTTCTTATGTAGAATATTTTGACGAAATGAAAGATGAAAGAAATGGGTTACCCAAATTATATGCTGATGACGAAGTACACCCCAATATTGCGGGTTACAAAAAAATGGAAGAAATTTTAATGAAAACCTTGAAATAAAAAAAATCCCGAAAAATTTTTCGGGATTTATCTTTTATAAAAATTGAATTTAAAATTAATGTCCAGAATGACCGTCAATTCCGTGTGCGTGACCGTGAGCTAATTCTTCAGGAGTTGCTTCACGATGATTTACAATCTCCACTTCGAAATGTAATGTTTTACCAGCCATTGGATGATTAAGGTCTGCAATCACCACTTCTGCAGTCACTTCTAAAACCACTGCTTGAAAATGATTCCCTTGATTATCAGAAAGCGGCAAAATGGCACCTACTGGCGGCATACCAGATTCTTTGAACATTTCCAAAGGCAATTGTACTATAGCTTCAGGATTTCTCTCGCCATAACCTTCTGCTGGTAGAATGGTAAATGAAGCTTTGTCACCAGTTGTTAAACCTTTGATGTTTTCTTCAAATTTAGGAATCATCATTCCTACTCCATATAAAAAGGTAAGTGGGTTTTCTACGTCTGATTTTTCTACCAAAACTTTTTCGTTGTTTTCTCCATCAGTATGAAGAATGTAGTTAAGTGCAACTACTTGTTTGTTGTCTATTGTCATAATATTTTTGATTTTAGAGAATGCTCTCTTTTTATTCTATTGTGTCAAATTTCTTGCCTTTTGAAAAATCTAGACAATTACTGCCAAATTGACTTATTTAAAAATGAGAAGAATGAACCACTCATTAAAAATCACTTTTTTTCATCAAACATTTTGAAAATTATTGGATTTCACCACTTCATTTCTAGCTTTTGCAAGCATTGGAATGGAAATAAACCCCATCACTGCCATAATCACCAATTGCATGGTGTGAGAAATAAATGCGTAAGACAAACCTATAGCTGCACCTTCTTCGAAAGTTTTACCATAAGAAAAGAAAAGGGCGCCTATACCTATTTTCATTGCAAAATGAAATGCACCGATTCCTCCAGAAGCCGGAACCATCATGCCTAAAGTTCCTACAACAATCACAAAAAATCCATCAGCAAATGTAAAATGTGAAGTTTCTGGTAAAGCAAAACACACCAAATAAGCAGCAAAATAATAGGAAACCCAAATCGCAACGGAAAGTACAATGAATTTTACTTTTTGTTTTAGTTTGAAAATAGAAGTCAATCCGTGGAAAATTCCTTTAGCAAATTCAATTAATTTTTCTCTTTTATAAATGAATAGCCCAATAACTGCTAAAAAAGCTACGACTACAAAACTTATTTTAAGATAAAAATAAAAAGCGTCAAAATCTTGAACGCCTAATTTCATCATAAATTTTTCGAAAAAATTAGGAATAAATTTTTCTTTTTTATCTTTTTGGTTGGTTACAAAATCATAAAATGAGAGAATCGCTTTATACTTAAAAACCAATGTCAATGCTAAAAATCCTAACATACAAACCAAATCTACCACTCTTTCTAGGATAATAGTTCCAAAAGATTTATCCACCGGAACTTTTTCTACGCCATACAAAGCAGTAGAACGTGCTAGTTCGCCACTTCTAGGAATGGTAAGATTCATGAGGTATCCGAAAGAAATCGTCCAAAGAGAATTTGAGTTAGATATTTGGTAACCCATAGGTTCTAGCAATAAATTCCAACGAATAGCTCTAAACCAATACGCCAACAGACCAAAAACCATGGCTGCTAATACCCAAAGATAATTGGCTTTTGCCAAAGAAATTTTTATGTTTTCAAAATCTAGTCCCCTAAAAGCCAGCCACATAAACAATGCGGCAAAAACCAAAGAAATAAGAATGGTTAAAAGATTTTTAAGCGAGAAAGATTTTTTTTGATTTTCCAAAAGAATAGGAATTTAAGTTAAAAGATTGGTTTTTTCGTCTGGGAAAATAATTTTTGGTTGGAAGGTTTTTGCTTCCTCCATAGACATTTGAGCATAAGAAATGATGATGATTACATCGCCTTTCTGCACTTTTCTAGCAGCAGGACCGTTCAGACAAATTTCACCAGATTTTTTTTTCCCCTTAATCACATAAGTATCAAAACGCTCACCATTGTTTACGTTTACAATATAAACTCTTTCTCCTACTACTAAACCAGCAGCTTCTATAAGGTCTTCATCTATCGTAATACTACCAATATAATTTAGATCTGAAGCAGTAACGGTAACACGGTGGATTTTCGATTTAAAAACTTCTATAAACATGCTGCAAATTTAATCATTTTTTATGTTAAAAAAATGCAAAATTCAAAATAACAAAAATATGCAATCAACTGATTTAAAGCACAAAATAAAACTAATCTACATGAATATCAAAAATAAATTGCATAAAAAGTAGGAAAACAAAACAAAACGTACAAAATTAACAAATTCGCAATTTAAAAATTTATTAAACAAACATTTAAAAAACACAATATTTATAGTATCTAAAAAGAATTTGAGCTATTGAAAAAGTCCATTTTTAGTTATAGATACGAATTATCATATTTAAGCTAAATCATAGAAAAAAGTATAATTATCATTAAAATTATGAAAAAAATTTGTGTAATTTCAAAATTGTTATATATTTGTCTTACATAACAAATTAACAATTAATATTTACAACTATGAACAAGTCTGAATTAATCGACGCAATCGCAAAAGATGCTGGTATCACTAAAGTTGCTGCTAAAGCTGCTCTTGAATCTTTCATTTCTAACGTAACTGCTACTCTTAAGAAAAAAGATGGTAAAGTTGCATTAGTAGGTTTCGGTACATTTTCAGTAGCCGAAAGAGCTGCAAGACAAGGTATTAACCCTGCTACAAAAAAACCAATTAAAATTGCTGCTAAAAAAGTTGCTAAATTTAAAGCTGGTGCAGACTTATCTGCTGCGGTTTCTGGAGCTAAAAAGAAATAATTAATTTTCTATAAAAAACAATAAATCGCCGGAACTAAGTTTCGGCGATTTTCTTATTTATCAAGCTTTATGAATCAAGAATTTATATAAAAAATACTTTTCCTTCTATTGCTTTAGATTTTGGTTAAATTTCACTTTCTTTTACGGAGCTAATCTAGAGATTTTCCAATCAAAATTCTCCTGAAGTTCATATATAATTCTGTCATGTAAGCGATTAGGCCTACCTTGCCAAAACTCTATTTCATATGGTTTTGCCAGATAACCTCCCCAATTTTCTGGTCTTGGAACTTCTTTGTTTTCGTACTCTTTTTCTAATTCTTTTAATTTATTTTCTAGAAATTCTCGGTTTGGGATTACAGAACTCTGATGAGAAACCACAGCCCCTAATTGGCTTCCTTTTGGTCTAGAATGGAAATATCCATCACTCAAATTTTCTGGGATTTTTTCTAATTCAGCTTTTATAATAATTTGTCTTTCAAGACTTGGCCAAAAAAAATGAAGACATGCATTAGCATTTTTTTCTATAGCTTTTCCTTTTTTACTGTTATAGTTTGTATAAAATATAAAACCTTCCCATGTATATGCCTTCAAAAGTACCATTCTAGTTCTGGGGCAACCATCTGCTTCTACAGTAGAAATTGCCATTGCATTAGCTTCTGAGACTGCAGGATTTTCTTCTGCCTCTAAAAACCAATCTCTAAACATCTCTATAGGATTTTCTTTTATCTGGCTTTCTAGCAACTGAGATTTTTCGTAAATTTTTCTTTTATCATGAAGATTTTCCATCAAAATTTTTTTTAAATTTGATACATGAATTACTCTTACAAAGGTAAAATATTAATTTCTACTCCAGATATTTCTGGTGATATATTTTCTAGATCTGTGGTTCTCATCATAGAGCATGATAATATGGGTGCCTATGGACTGATTTTGAACAAAAAAAATCACCTTATGAGTAGTAAATTGCTAGAGCTTTTTGGTTTTAACGTGGAAGTATATGAAGGTGGCCCTGTAGAAAATGACAGAATTTCATTTATTGTTAAAGGAAATCCTATCACGGAAAAATACACAAAAATTGAAGATGAATTTTATTTAACAGAAGACATAGAAGAGATTGTTTCTAGTATAATAGATGATAAATTGCCTGTAGAAAATGTAAAAGTTTTCTCTGGATACTCTGGTTGGAGCGCCAATCAGCTAGACCGAGAAATTCAAAACAAAATGTGGACCCCCGTAGAAATTTATAATTTAGACTACACTTTACCCAACGACCAAAGTCTATGGAAAAAAATTATGCAAAATCTAGGTGGTGATTTTTTGCTTTGGGCCAATTCTCCTGAAGATGTAAGTATGAATTAGGTTAAGGTTAAGATTTTAACAAAATTTTAATATTTCTTTTAGAAATTCTTTGGAAGGAAGTTCCGTTTTTAATGTAAATCAAATAAAAAAGAACTCGGTAAATGACCATCTGATAAGGTTGTTTCCCGAGTTCGTCTATTAAAAAAAATCCTTCTCTTTAATGGAGAAGGATATTAATTTAAAAAACTATTTTTCCATGCATCTAGCATTGTTTTATATCTTTGGTTTGTAAATTCTTTGTTTCTAATTTTAGATACGGTAAAAATCCCTTTTTCATCTGAAATCAATAGAATTTCATCAGCTTTTTGAGTTTCAAAAGCGCTTAATTCTGCTTCTTCTATAGAAGCCAAATTATTTTTGTGCACAAATGTTACAAAATTTTCCATCAATGGAGAAATGTATGCGCCTTCTGTTTGTTTTGGAATCTTTATGATATCTTCTTCTAATAAAAGTAAATTTCCAAAAATAGACCTGGCTATTTTTTTATCAGGATTCAATAGAATCACATCATCTAAATCATTCTCTTTAGCATAAATTTCCGCATAAATATTTTCTGGAGAATGCACCTTTATATTGCTCAAAACGTTTGTATTTACTGAAATTTCTTTGATGATATCCATCTCATATTTCTCTGAAACTTCAAGGACATCAATTTTTGGTTTTAATTCAAAATAAAAATGAACAGGCGTTTTTGCAGATAAAACTTCGTCTCTATTTCTATAAGCTAAAAATTCTATTACTGCATCTTTGATTGCATTTTCTAGAATAGATTTTGTGAACATTTCTGAGAAAAATTCTAGCGTAAAAGTAAGAGGAATATTCATTCTCATTTTTCGCATAGAAGCCATCAAAAAGAAGTAGCATTCTTCTGCCATAATCAATTGAGTATCTTTCACAAAAAAATGAACTTTTACAGCATCACCATATAAGAAAGCATTATTTTGGAAAGCTTTATCTTGGTTTTTTTCTCCGTCTATGTATATCATAAAATTGCAATTAAAAAAGTATAAAAAAAAGAAAAATTGATAACTGAGTTCTCAATTATCAATTAATTTTATATCTAGAATAAACTAAGCAGCGCCTAATTTAATTTGTAGGTTTTCTATCAAATTATCCCAATACAATCTGCTTTCATTTTCATCACCTTTGTCACAAAAGTCTGTAATATTAAGAGAAAGGTCATTGGTAATTTCATCAATAGCAATGGTCATTTCAAAGAAATATTTAGTGCCTTCGTCTTCTTCCCAACGAAATCTCACAAAACTTTCTGGCTTGTATCTAATTAATGTAGCTTTTTCTGCAGGGCCACCATTCCAACTAAAATAGAAATCATCACCTCTTTCTACTACCTCATCTGCAAACCATTCTGCAAGACCTTCTGCACTGGCAAGATATTCATACAAAATCTCTGATTGACAATGCATTGGATATTCAAACTGTACTTTAGTTTTCGTCATACTTCACCTTTTTTTCGGTGTCGCAATATATAAATTAATTTTTTATTTATGCAATACTTTTGTTATAAAAATTCACAATATTTCATGAAATTAAGCATAAAAAATGTTTTCAAAATTTTTGAAAACACTTTGCTATTGATTTTACATTTTAACTTTACTATTCTACTTCATCTAAAGCAGCCAAAATAATCTGGCAACCTTTTCGTATTTCATCTTTGGTCAAAGTAAGAGGTGGCGAGATTCTCATGAACTCATTTCGATACAATTGCCAAAAAACAATCAAGCCTTTTTCCATACATCTTTTTGCTACTCTAAGTGTATAGTCTGGTGATTCTAATTCAACTGCCAACATCAGACCTCTTCCGTTTACTTTTTTAATTTTTGGATGAACCAATAATTCTCTGAAAAGAGTTTCTTTTTCGTAAACTTCTTCCATCAATCCACTTTCTAAAACTTCTTTCAGAGTTGCATAACTAGAAGCAGCAATTAAAGGATTCCCCCCAAAAGTAGTGATATGTCCCAATTTAGGAGAATGCTGAAGCGATTGCATGGTTTCAGCAGAACTCATAAAAGCGCCTACCGGAACTCCGCCACCCATTCCTTTTCCCATGACCAAAATGTCGGGTACTATATTATAATGTTCAAAAGAAAAAAGTTTACCCGTTCTACCAAATCCTGGTTGAATTTCATCCAAAATCAATAAAGCACCAACTTCTTCGCATCTTTTTTTCAAGTTTTTAAAATAATCTTGAGAAGGCGTGAGAAAACCTGCGGCACCTTGTATAGTTTCTGCGATTACACAGGCTGTTTTTTTGGTAATTTTTGAAAATTCTTCTTCATTATTAAACTCTATAAAACTAATCATTGGCAATAATGGTCTGAACTCTCTCTTATGAAACTCATTCCCAGAAACCGAAAGTGCACCATGAGTATTGCCGTGATAAGAATTTTTCATGGAGATAATTTCTTCTCTGCCTGTATATCTTTTGGCCAATTTAAGAGCGCCATCAATTGCTTCTGCACCAGAATTAACCAAATAAGTAACTTCTAATGGTTCTGGTGTAGCTTCTGCTAATAATTGACAAAGTGCCACAGGTTTTTCCTGAGCATATTCACCATAAACCATTACGTGAAGATACTTTTCTGTTTGTTCTTTTATGGCATTTACAACTTTAGGATGAGAATGCCCCAAAGTATTGGCAGAAACACCCGCTACAAAATCTAGATAAGCCTTGCCATCTTTACCATAAATGTAACTTCCTGCGGCTTTTTCTACCTCGAAACCTGCTGCAAAAGGTGTAGTCTGTGCTTGATATTTGAAAAATTCTTGCTTCATAGTGCAAAGATAAGGAAGATGGAAATTGAAAATTGGAAGATTTTGAGAAATTTAAAAGAAAAAGTCGGAAAACATGTCCCGACTTTTAATTTATAGTTTCCTATCTCTTTTGATGGTTTTAGGTTTTCTCTTTTCTTCTTCTTTCAGACGAATTTCTTCTGCTTTTTTAAAGAGTTCATCGTCTGCTTCGTATACTTTTTCTTCATTATTTGGCGAATCTACCAAGATGTCTTCCCATTTTAGAGGGCGATCTTTGGTATTCCAGTAATAATCAGCAAATTTTCGTTTTTCTGGAGCTATTTTACTCATTGGGTAAATATCATTTTGCGCGCCGATATTACAAGCTAGAATTTGAATTTTTCTATCTTCGAAAAGTGCTTCTATTTCACCACAATTAGAAATTGAAACCCCTATTCTATCTAATTTTTTTGTCTTTTGATTTTCAGAATCTACATAAGTTATAGATTGAGCATTCCCTATCACTTTTGCTAGTTTCATTTCATTATTTTGATAGAAAACGGTCATCAATTTACCTTTCACTTGATGAAATTCATCTTTCATGGTCAATGAATCTACCTTACTAATGGCAAAAGCATTGCCCACCACTTTCAGAGAATCTATATTTTCGTTTTCGGTATTGAAGTATGCTTCTATTTTGTGACCTGTAATTTGTTTTTCGCCACTCCAAAAAATAGGTTTTGTGAAAAAATGCAAAACACCATCAGTTTCATTAAAGCTCAAAGAATCTGATCTACCTTGCGCCTTGGTCATATACATTCTTACTTTTTTGAAAGCTCTCAGATAGTTTTTTTTCTTAGTCTTATCAGCAGAATCAGGTTTTTGATAGGTTAAGAATTTTTCAGCTGCAATGTATGCGGTATCATTCTTGAGTTCTTTTACTGCATAAGGTTTTTGGGTAATCATGGCAGAATCTTTTTTCTCAAAAATTTCTCCATAACCACCTTTTATGTATCGTTTTTCTTTTGGGTCATCTAAGCGTACATTACCTTCGCCTTTCCCGAAACCAGTCAACTGATTGTAGTACATTTTATCACCCGTAAGGATTTTCCCATTGTAGTGAATTCTAGAATTTTTATTGAGATAGACTTCTTTTTGGGACATCAGATACTTTCCGTTTTCTGTATAAACATAGTTAGACGGTTTCTCTTTATTGGTAATGGTAGTTGGCCCGAAAAAATCTGCAGTATTGGTACTTTGATATTGTTTTATATTTTTACCTTCTACTCTGTATTGGTCATTATCTATGGTATAGTTGCCCGTAAATTCATTCATTTTAGAATCTATAAAATACGTAGCAGTCTGCGTCCACATGGTAGTTTTACCATCAAAAATAGTTCCACCAGAGTTGAAATAGGCGGTATTTTTGATTCTGTCATAATACAAAACATCTGTAGAAATGGTTTGTTTTGGGTCTGTAAGCACCACATTTTTTCTGGCAATACCCCGTTGGGTTTCACCGTCATACTCCATTTCTTCGGCGGTAATTTTATTTCCGTCTGAGGTCACTAAAACTACGTTCCCTATGGCTTTTACAAAATTATCTTTTTCATAGTAAACTACTCTATTGGCAGTAAGAACAGCTCCATTATGTTGAAACTCTACATTACCATCAAAAAAAGTATTTCCTCCGTACATATCAGGCTTTCTATTGACAGAGTCAGAATGTATGTGCTTTACTTTTTGAGTTGGCTTTGCGCCCATTGTATTTTCTTTTTTGAAGAAAACATCTTTGGTAGGCGGAGTTTTCGGGTTGATTTTATCTATTTGCGCCAATGAAAATTGAGCAAAAAATATTAAAATTAGGAAAAGAAATTTCTTCATTACTTTTTTTTATGGCCGTAAAAATATAAAGAGTGCGTATCAATCTTTACCCCAAAAGCTTCTTCAATAGATTGTTTAATCCCTTGAATTCTAGGGTCACAAAATTCAATAATCTCTTCTATTTCTTTATCAGAACCTTCTTTATATATCACTAAGTGGTCATGTTGTTTATCAAAGTATGATTTTTCGTAAGATGAAGAAGACATGGTTTTTTCACCAAACTGATGCTTTCTTATAAGGCCTGCGTCTAGAAAAATCTCTATGGTATTGTAAATGGTAGCTTTGCTTACATGATATTTTTTATTAATCATGATAAAGTACAAATCATCCACATTAAAATGATGATCCATATTGTAAATTTCCTCCAAAATAGCGTATCGCTCTGGGGTATTTCTATAGGATTTTTCTTGAAGATATTGTTTTAAAACATCTTTTATAATTTTGATGTTTTTTTCTTTTTGTGTTGCTTCCATCTTATTGTTTGATAGACAAATTTATTAATAATTTTTAAATTCTGACAGATGAATATCATCAAAAAAGCCTCAAAAAAACTGAGGCTTATACTTTGAATTATGAATCGTACCTTCTAAATTCATCTAAGACAATTTTTTCTTCTCTGATTGGATTGTACATAAGCGGAACAGATTCTACCAAAACATTGTGCGGTGCCAATCCGTATGCTTTGAAATCACTACTTCCGATATATTTCACAAAATTATAGATGCTTAAAGTAATTTTTTCTTTTACGCTTAATAAAAAATCATTGATATAAACATTGTCTATAATTACATATTTAAGATCTGGTGGTACATTATGACTTCTAAGTGAAGGATGGCTACTTCTATCTGGTATGGTGCCATCTTGCATCATATCTGCTAGAACTTGATTAAAATAGTCATTAATTTTTCTATCTTTTTTAAATCCTAGAAGAAAATTTATTTTATAAATCGTTCCTGGCATCACCTCATCTATAGAATATTTGAAAGTAAAAGGATCTTCTTGGTTGATGATATTTAAGATAAAATAATGGTCAGCTCTTTTGGGCTGTGAACGCATGATAGAGTAGATGATTTTAGATTCTACTTCATCATCACGTTTTGCTCTACTTAAAAATGCCAAATTGGTGGCATATTTTGGGATAGATTCGTCTAATTTTATGTCTTTGATGGTAGAAACATAATCTTTCAGTTTTACAAATTTTATAAAGTTCTGTTTAATCATTCTACCATTATACCAAGCGTACATACAAACTGCTACAAAACCTGCTAAAACAACTGTAATCCAACCTCCTTCAAAGAATTTTATAATATTAGCACTGAAAAACCCAAGTTCAATGGCAAAATAAACCATTGCAAATATTACAATAAATATTTTATTTACTCTGTTTCGCCAGAGCCAAAAAACGATTAAAATAGACGTCATTAGCATTGTAACCGTAATAGAAAGTCCATAAGCCGCCTCCATATGTACAGATTCTTTGAAATAGAAAACCACCACTAAGCACATAATAAGTAGCCCCCAATTGATTCTTGGGATATACATTTGACCTTTAAGACCAGAAGGATATTCAATCTGCTGGAATGGCCAAAAATTAAGAGACATAGCTTCTGAAAATATGGTAAATGAACCAGTAATCAAAGCTTGAGATGCAATAATAGCAGCAGCAGTAGCTAATATAACTGCAGGAATAATTAAAAACTGAGGAAGCATTCCAAAAAAAGGATTAGTCCCCGTAAAAACCATTTCGTAGTTTTTCAACAACCAAGAACCTTGACCTAAATAATTGAGAATAAGCATTGTTTTTACAAAAAACCAACTTACTCTAATATTTTTAGCACCACAATGTCCTAAATCTGAATACAAAGCCTCCGCTCCTGTAGTACAAAGAAAAACCGCTCCTAAAATCCAAAGTGCATCTGGAGAATTCACAATGAGTTTATAAGCATAGTAAGGATTAAATGATTTTAGAATTTCCGGATGATACTGAAGATTGATAAGCCCCATAATTCCCAAAAATAAAAACCAAATCACCATGACAGGTCCAAAAAATTTACCAATAAAACTTGTCCCAAATTGTTGAACAACAAAAATAACGACTAATATAATGGCAGTAATTGCTAATATTGGCTTAATCCCTAATTCTATCCCTTTAATTTGCTTTAGCCCTTCAATAGACGCCATTACCGTAAGTGATGGGGTAATAACCCCGTCTGCAACTAGTGCAGACGCCCCTACAATTGCAATCAAATAAAGCCATCTTCTTCGCATTTTTTTGACAAGAGAAAATAAAGCAAGTATTCCTCCTTCACCTTTGTTATCAGCTCTTAAAGAAATTAAAACATATTTTATGGTTGTCTGTAGTGTAAGCGTCCAAATGACACAAGAAAGTGCTCCCTCGATATATTCTTCGGAAATCATTTGCGTTTCTTTACCTGCTTTTATGATTGCACTCATTACATAGAGTGGAGAAGTACCGATATCTCCAAAAACAATTCCTAAAGAAACCAACACTCCAATAATGCTTAATTTTTTGGTATCAAAATGATGACCACCTGCTAAAACGTCTGACATTTTAATTTAAAAGTTTAATGTGCAAATTTAATTTAATTTCGAGATGAAATAAATTTTTATTAAAAAAAAGATAAGATTACCTAAAAAGAAAAAAGACGCAATAGAAATTGCGCCTTTGTTTATTATATTTTGAAAATTAAGATTTCACGTACAATACGTTTTTAATCTCTTCTTTTACTTTTTCTAATTTAGGGAACCACTCAGAGAATAAAGCTGCAGAATAAGGAGCTGGAGCATCTGGTGTTGTAATTCTCTTGATAGGAGCATCTAGATAATCAAATGCTTTTTGCTGAACCATATAAGTAATTTCTGAAGCTACAGAACCAAATGGCCAAGCTTCTTCTAATACCACTAGTCTATTCGTTTTCTTCACAGAGTTTAATACGGTATCATAATCTAATGGACGAACCGTTCTAAGGTCAATAACTTCTACAGAAATCCCTTCTTTTTCTAAATCAGCTGCCGCTTGCATTGCTAATTTTAAGATTTTTCCGAATGAAACTAAGGTAACGTCTTTCCCTTCTTTTTTAATATCAGCTTTACCTATTGGGATGTAATATTCCTCTTCTGGAATCTCCATTTTATCACCATACATTTGCTCTGATTCCATAAAAATTACAGGATCATTATCTCTAATTGCAGATTTCAACAATCCTTTAGCATCATATGGATTAGACGGTACGATTACCTTAAGACCTGGGCAGTTGGCATACCAACTTTCGAAAGCCTGAGAGTGCGTAGCACCTAATTGACCTGCAGAAGCAGTAGGGCCACGGAAAACGATAGGAATATTCCACTGTCCTCCACTCATTTGATACATTTTAGCTGCGTTAGACAAAATTTGATCTATAGCCACCATAGAGAAATTGAAGGTCATAAATTCTACAATCGGGCGGTTACCGTTCATAGCAGCACCTACAGATATCCCAGCAAAGCCTAGTTCTGCAATAGGAGCATCAATTACTCTTTTAGCACCAAATTCAGCTAACATACCTTTTGAAGCTTTATAAGCTCCGTTATATTCAGCTACCTCTTCACCGATTAGGTAAATAGACTCGTCTTTACGCATTTCTTCGCTCATCGCTTCACAGATAGCTTCGCGAAATTGTACTTCTTTCATCCTGTTACAATTATTTGAGGTGCAAAGTTAATGATTTTTATATTATTTATCACATAAAAAACGCTTCAATTAATTGAAGCGTTCTATTTTTATAAATTATTTTACCTTATGCCAAGTTTGGCTTCTTCCGATAAGAGAAAAACCAATGTAACCTCTTACATCTAACTTATCTGAACCGTCCGTTTTCACTGTACACTTATAAGTTTTACCGTTTTTAGGGTCGGTAATATGACCTCCAGAAAACTCATTTCCGTCTTTTTTAAGACCTCTAATGATTTCTAGACCAATTAATGGTTTGTTTTTTCTGTCGTCTGTACATTTTACACAATTTTCATTTTCTGGCTTGGCTAGTAATTGTACAATTTTCCCGTAATACTTACCATCAGATTTTTTGAAGATTTCTACAATAGATTTTGGTTTCCCAGTTTCATCATCTATTGTTTTCCACTTACCTTCGATTTGCGCATACGAAACAGCACTAAAAAAAAGCATTAATGATGCGAATAATAATTTTTTCATTTCTTTAATTTTAATTTTGCGATAAATGTAAATAAATTTTATTAAACAACAAATTTATTGTTATTCACATCATACTATTAACAAAGCAAATGCCAAAATTTTAAAAATTAAACAATGGTTTAAATTTTAATGCAACTTTCTATTTATTACTCTATCCATATAATCCTGATACCAAGCTTTTGCCAACATGATACTTTTTTGCATTTCAGAATTTTGAGATTGAGAAATCAAATTATTTTCTAGTCCTAAATCTTCTTTGGTGTAAATCCCAAGAAGTTTCATATCAGAATCAAACGTATAAATATAATTATCTATGGTAAATTGATTAACTGAGCCAGTGGAATTAACAATAATATTGGTTTCTTTTTTACCAGAAATCAAACTTCTTCCCCAGCTTCTAACTGGTTTATTATACCCTATCAATTCTGCCAATGTAGGATAAATATCCATTTGCTGTACATTTTCATAATCCTCACCTTGTAACTTATATTCTGGATTCGGTGAAAAAAATAAAATAGGAACCGCAAATCTATTCATTGGTTTATTATATTCTTCGTAATAGGTCTGATTGGTATGATCTGCCACAAAAACAAAAATTGTATTGTTATACCAAGGCATTTTTTTTGCAGTTTCAAAGAATTTTTTAATAGAATAATCGGTGTATTCTACCGGTTCGTGAATATCTATTTTTCCTTTTTTAAATTTCCCATTATATTTTTCAGGAATTTTAAACGGATGATGAGACGAAACACTAAACATGGTTGCCATAAAAGGTGATTTCTTTTGATTTAAAGTTTTAGCAAAATATTGAAAAAAAGGCTCATCCCAAATCCCCCAAATCCCATCGAAATCTACATCATTATTATATTCTGTCTTGCCATAGTAATGCTTAAATCCTAAAATATTTCCGAAACCTAAAAAGCCCATACTTCCATTGGGCGCACCATGAAAAAACGAAGTATCATAGCCCATTTCATCACAAACAGAAACGATAGATTGTATCTTCTGATTAGAATATGGCGAACTGGTAAAAGCGTCTGCTAAACTTGGGATTCCTGCCAAAACAGAACTCATCCCGTGTATTGATTGTCTTCCGTTTGCAAAAGCATTTGGGAAAATCAAACTTTTTGTGGCCAAACTATCAAAAAACGGAGTATAACTCTCAAAATTTTTGATTTTTTTATGTTTATTAAATGCTCCAGAATATTCTCTACCAAAACTTTCGAGGATAAAAATCACCACATTGGGTTTAGACTTTGTTCCGCTTTTGTAAAATTTATAAGGTTTTATATTATCGTCAATAAATTTCTGATTCACAAAATGTACTTCTCTGAAATTATTGGTATTCATCGTTCTAAAAAACGAAAAAACACTATTCAAAACTACATTAGCTTGTGTAGGATTTTTGACATATCTATTGGCATCTACCAAATTAATTGGCCTGGTAGAATGTTTGAAATCCCCTCTTATTCCGCCAATTGCAATAGTAACTATTACCAAAAGTGTAAGGATAGAAGTAACAAAATAAGGAAGCAATTTCTGAGGTTTTCTCTCTGGAACTTGCACTTTTTTGTACAAAAAAATCCAAAATATCATTAAAACTATAAACCAAATAATCACAAAAGGATGTTCTATTACCGATTGCAAGAAAACTTTACCTATGTTGTTTTCGTGTTGTGCTACGTGAAGTGCAGCGGTTGTTAATCTCGCATTACTGAATTTGTAATATATAAAATCCCCGAAATTCATACCAAACGTAATTCCGTTGGTTATGAAATAGAGATAAAAAAGAAACTTCTGATAGCCAGCCTTTGAATTAATAACTATAGGAATTATACTGAGCAAAACAAACAAACCATTGACATACAAAATAGCAGTAGTATCAAAAGCTAAACCATGATAAGCTAAGCTAAAATAGTCTGAAATACTATCTATTTTGATGACATCTTTATTGAAAAACCAAAACAAAAATCTAGCAACTTGATAAAAAAAGTACGCCAAAAAAATACGGTAAAGAAGTGCTATAACTTCTTGTTTTCTAAATTCTGAGAAAATTTTCATAGCGGCAAAATTACAAATTTTTATAAGAGCAAATTAAAAACATGATGTTTTTGGTTCTGACAACAATTAATTTAAGATTTACCAAAAACTTCCTTCTTCTGGCTTCCATCTTCCCATCAATTTTTCTATTTTTGTAAAATGAATTTTATTAAAAACAATTTGGCCAATGCACTTACTCTCGGGAATTTATTCTGCGGAAGCATTGCAGTGATTCAGATTCTTAATCACAATTATGCCATTGCAGCATTATGCCTGGCGCTTTCGTTGGTTTTAGATTTTTTTGATGGTTTTGTAGCCAGAGCTTTGAAATCTAATTCTAATTTGGGGGCACAACTAGATTCTTTGGCAGATATGGTAAGTTTTGGGCTGGTTCCAGGCTTAGTAATGTTCAATGCTTTTGCCAATAACGCAAATGAATTATTCGGGATTACACTTCCTTTTGAACTTAAATATTTCGGACTTTTTATCACGCTTTTTTCTTGTCTTAGATTGGCGATTTTCAATTTAGATGAAGAACAAACCTACTATTTCAAAGGTCTAAATACACCAAGTAATACGATTTTAATTTTTGGAGTTCTTTATTTTTTAGGAGAATCTAGCAATCAATTTGCAAGTGCATTTACCTTAAGTTTTTCCAACGAAATTCTATTTATTTTCACCATTTTAAGTTCTTGGCTTTTGATTTCTCCAATTAAAATGATTGCAATGAAATTCAAATCCAAAAAATTAGAAGACAACTATCCTAAAGTATTTTTGGTGATTGGTTCGTTCCTCATTATGTCGATTTTCAGATTGGCAGGAATTCCTTTGGTAATCATTTATTACATTTTAATTTCAATAGTGTTTCAAAAACAACTTAAATAAAATCAGGTATGAGATGGGAGTTACGAGTTAAAACTCACAACTCCACCTCGTAAGCCGTAACTCATAACTCAAGTATGAATCTAAAACTTCACAAACCGCTTTGTATTTTCGATTTAGAAACTACAGGAACAAATATCTCAAAAGACAGAATTGTAGAAATTTGTATTCTAAAAGTATTCCCAGATGCTTCTAGAGAGAGCAAAACATGGTATGTAAATCCAGAAATGCCAATCCCTGCAGAATCTACCGCAGTGCACGGAATTTCCGATGAAGATGTAAAAGACTCGCCTACTTTCAAAGAACTCGCTCCGAAAATTATAGAAATGATTAAAGATTCGGATTTAGGAGGCTTTAATTCTAATCGATTTGACATTCCACTATTGGCGGAAGAATTATTGAGAGCAGGTTATGATTTTGATTTGTCTAAACACAGACCTATTGACGCACAAACGATTTTTCATAAAATGGAACCGAGAAATCTAAGTGCTGCCTATAATTTCTACTGCGGAAAATCACTAGAAAACGCCCATTCTGCGGAAGCTGATACTTTGGCAACTTTCGAAGTTCTGGATGCTCAAGTAGAAAAATACACAGATTTGCCTAATGACATTGCAGCTTTAAGTGAATTTTCTTTTCATAATAAATTTGCAGATTTAGCAGGATTTATCGCTTTTGATGATAAAGACGAGGAAATTTTTACTTTTGGGAAATACAAAGGTCAAAAAGTAAAAGATGTTTTCACGAAAGATGTAGGCTATTTCGGTTGGATTCAAAACGCTGATTTCCCGCTTTACACCAAAAAGGTTTTGACTAAAATTCAGTTGAGAAGTAAGTTTTAAATGGCTTTTGGCTTATTGCATTTGGCTTTTAAAATGTATTTTTTGTTTTAAATTTGACAAAATAAAACATCAAACAAAAAAAAAGTGAACCTCATTCGCATAAAATATTACGAAAGTCCTATTGAAGCCAATAGAGACAAACAAATTTTGGCGGAAAAGGGCATTGAAAGTTATATTGCCAATGAACAAACCATACAATCAGATTGGTTGCTTTCTAATGCAATTGGTGGTTTGCAGCTGCAAGTTTTTGAAGAAAATGTAGAAAGAGCGAAAGAAATTTTACAAAAATTTGTAGAAAACGAAGAATTAGCGCTTGAAGTAGAACACACCATAGAAAATCCTGAGTATAGTTTTACTTGCCCAAAATGTGGCTCTAACCATATCTATCAACACGAAAAACCAGACGGAATTTTCGGGATAAGCTGGTTGCTAATAGGTATTCCTATAAAAGTTCCGAGTAGTAAATACACCTGTTACTACTGTGGAAATGAATTTAAACATTAAAATATATCTCCCAACATTTATCAATTATGAAAATCATTTGCATCGGAAGAAATTACGCAGAACACGCCAAAGAATTAGGAAACGAAATCCCTGAAAACCCTGTAATTTTCATGAAACCAGATACTGCCGTTCTGAAAAAAGGGAGTGATTTTTACATTCCTGAATTTTCTAATGATGTACATTATGAAGTAGAAGTAGTGATTAAAATTTCAAAAGGAGGAAAATACATCTTAGAAGAAAATGCTAATAAACATTATGAAGAAATAGCCCTAGGAATAGACTTTACGGCGAGGGATTTACAATCTCAACTCAAAGGAAAAGGCCTACCTTGGGAATTGGCAAAAGGTTTTGACGGAAGTGCCGTGGTTTCTGATTTCTATTCTAAAGAAAAATTTGACCTTAAAAATTTAAAATTTCAGCTTAAAAAAAATAAAGAAACTGTACAAGATGGTAATACCAATCTCATGCTATTTTCGCCAGAGCAAATCATCAGTTTTGTATCACAATACTTTACTTTGAGAGTGGGAGATTTAATCTTTACAGGAACACCAAAAGGTGTAGGAAAAGTAGAAGAAAATGATGAGCTAGAAATGCTTTTAGAAGGAGAAAAAATTTATACTCTTCGCATACAATAAATCATATCAAAATAATTGTGAAGGCTTATTTTTTGTTGTAACTTAGTTGTATCAAAAAATCACATATCATGAAAAACATTGTATTGCCAGTTGATTTTTCCGATACCACAGATGTCTTGATAGACGGAGCGGTAGATTTTGCTAAAGAAGTAATGGGAAAAATATGCTTGATACACGTAGCTCCAGCAGACATTGGGTTTGCAATAGGAGATATGGGATTTCAATACTTTCCAGAAATAGAGAAAACTGAAATCGCAGAAGAATTGTCTGAGTTGAATGAAATTCAGAAAAGAATAATATCTAAAGGCGTGGCTTGTGAGCACATCTTAAAACAAGGAATATCTGCAGAAATCATTTTAAATTATGCCAAAGAAAAAAACGCTAGTTATATTGTAATGGGTAGCCACGGGCGAAGTGGAATTTATGATGTTTTTGTAGGAAGCCTTACCAAAGATATTACCAAAAAATCTGAAATACCTGTGGTTATTATTCCTTGTCATCAGTAGAATCTTTCTATTAAAAATAAAAAATCCCGATTTTAATATCGGGATTTTTATGTTGATTAAAATTTTATTTGGATAAAATTATTCTACTTCTTTGGTATGAATTTCAGGATTGTAATAGTGAAATTTACCTTCTGTAGGTGAGTGATAATCTTTGTCTTTGTTATTACCTAAAACGGCAACCAATACATAGCACCAATAGGTAAAAATACCAGAAGCTACTAAAAACAAAATCCAGTTGAGTACGTTTCCTGCTAAGTCATAAAACCCGAAAGAAAACTTGAATACATCGCTTAAGAATAACCAAAAAGACGTCATTTTTTTATTATTTTAAATTAACTTTGCACAAAAATATAAAAAATGTTTAGATTACTCTCAAAAGAAACCAATATTTTTTCGATACCTGTCTATATTTTTTTACTTTTCTTATTAATTGTTTACTTTAACGTATTAGATTTCAGGAAATTAGAGCTCATTACAGATATTTTAACTTTTTGTGGATTTGCTTTGGGATATTTTCTTTTTAGTGCTATTGGGCTTAATTACAACACCCATCTTCCGCTAGTTTTATATAGCATTTCTTTGTTTTCATTATATCCTGGTAATCTAGATATAGGAATAGGCATGTCAGTTTTTACCAATTCTTTTGTTATTTTTCTTTTGGCAAGTGATAATGACCATGTAAGAAAAAATTCTTATTTGATCATTGGAAGTATTTTAACCATCAATTTTATATTTCTACCCACTACATGGCCTATGTTTATTTTTGTATTTATACACTTGATATCAACCGCAGATAGAATTTTACTGAATATTTTTAGATATTTTTATGGAATTCTGATGGTGCTTGGAACATATTTTGGAATCATGTACTTATTAGGAAACACAGAGTTTGATGAGCGATATCTTCCTTTGGTATTAGACAAATTCAGTACAGATTTTTACCCATTATATCTTTTAGCTCCTATTGCATTATTTGTACTATATGCAATTTCAGACCATTTTGCCAATTTTAACAAAAAAAGCCCAAGAAGTAAATACCAATATAGTTTTCTGCTATTTTTCTTCATAGCACAACTTACAACGGTTTTTCTGTATATGGGAAATTCTTATGAGTATCTACTGCTTTTGGTATTGCCTAATGTAATAATAATTGCCAGAGGACTGAGATTTCTAAGAAAATATTGGATGAAAGAACTAGGATTTTGGGTAATTATTTTCAGCCTTTTAGCTTATAAAGCTGCAACATTTTTTTAAATAAATTAGATTATGATTCAAATAGATGATAAATTAATTTCTGAGGATATTTTTTCTGAAGAATTTGTATGTAACCTTTCTAAATGTAAGGGAATTTGCTGTGTAGAAGGAGATGCTGGCGCACCATTAGACACCAATGAAACTGAAATTTTGAAAAGAATTTTCCCTAAAATCAAAAGTTATTTAAGACCCGAAGGTGTAGCTGCTATAGAAGAACAAGGCACGCATGTAATAGATATAGACGGAGATCTAGTGACACCATTGGTCAATGGCGGAGAATGCGCCTATGTAATTTTTGATGAAAAAGGTATTACTAAATGTGGCATAGAAAAAGCATATGAAGATGGTGTGGTAGATTGGCAAAAACCCATCTCTTGTCACTTATACCCTATCAGAATTACAGAATACAGAAATTTTTCGGCGGTTAACTACCACGAGTGGAGCGTTTGCAGTGATGCTTGCACCTTGGGTAAAGAATTACAAGTTCCTGTCTACAAATTTTTGAAAACACCTCTTATTAGAAAATACGGAGAAGAGTTTTATAAAACTCTCTGCGAAGCAGCAGAAGAGTGGGAAAGAGAATTTAATTCCTAAAATCAGAATAGGTATTTTGTATCATAATAATGGTGTCTCCATTGTCTCTGTTATTCATTTTGAAGATTTTAGTTGGATTGCCATTTTCATCAAACTTATAACTGTAAACGTTTATTTCATCATTATTTATAATTTCCTTTACCAATCTTCGGTTGGTAGAATATATTAATTTTCTGGTAGATTTAAGATTATACATTTCACTTTCTTCTAGACTTACCAGACCATTTACATAATATTCTACTATCCTTTGCAGGATTTTATTTTCTTTATAATCCACTGAAGATTTAGTATAGGTATTATCATTCACGTAATTGCTATAATTAACTTCCAAAACCAATTCGTTTTTAAGTGATTTTTCAGTTTCATTAACTAATCTTCCGTTTTTATCATAGGTAAAAATGGTTTTGGTAATTAGCTTGTCATTCATATAGAATTCTTTGGAAGATAGCTTCCCGTTTTGATAGTAAAATTTCACGGCTTCTGTCTGATCAGAATTATGGTGTAGAGTTTCTATCCTTATCAATTGATTATCAATATTATAAAAATATTTATCTTCTGTAATATAATCTCCGTCTTGATTTTTTTTGCTCTGTAAATAGGTATTATAAAAAGTAAGCGTTTCTATGTATACACCCTTGTTATAATTTGCATTAGCCCAAGTTTGTTTAGAAACCACAGTCTCGGTTTTAGGATTAAGCCCAAAATCTTGAGTGGTTATTTTTTCTTGCGAAAAACCAAATATAGAAGACATTAATACAAATAAAACCAGTTTTTTCATCATCAATAATTAGTTACAAAGCTAAAATAGATAGCGGATAAAATTTTAAAAATGTTAATTTGTCAAAGTTAGGAATAAAATATTTAGGAATATTATTCTCTGAAACAACAAGGTTATTTATATCCTGAGAAATTTTCATATTAGAGGTATCAACTTGTTTGCCATTCTCAAAAATTATGAATTTATAATCGGTATTAATCACTATATACATTTTAGAAGGACAATTATACGGTTTCATTTCTACAAAATTCTCAGAAGGAGTTGCATTTTCAATCAGTGCTGCCTCACCATTATTTGGGTCTAGAAATAAAAAATCTGTTCTGTTGGGTGATATAAAACTTTTGCTGTAATCAGAAATTGCGTTTCCCTTCTCGTCTATCACACTGAATTTCCCTTCGGTATTGAGTCTAGTCTTGTATCTATTTTTGGGGTTAATATTTTCGGGTGTTTTTTCTACAGTTGCATTAATTCCTTCAGAAAAATAGGGATTATACTCTGTGCTTCCAGTAATTTCTCCGTTGTTATACGTCAGTTTTCTAGAATAGTAATATTTACCAAAAACCGCATTGTTTTCTCGAATTCTAATTACATTTCCGAATTGGTCTTTGCCTTCAACCCAAGCATCTTTGCGCATTGGTCTTTGTCCGTTTACGCGGCTTTCCTTCAGTTCAAAAACCTTTTTGCCATCATTAGTTGAATAATTTTCGTTGATATAAGTATAGTTTTTTTCATCATTATAAGAAGTGATGATATTTTTATTAGAAAGCTTACCTTCATCAAAAATCTCAATTACAGAAGGTGTTCCGTCAGATTTATATTGATATTTATATTGCCAATGAAATCTTGGATTAGAAGGTTTTATTTCAGAAAGTTTTCCGTTTTTGTTGTAGATAAATGTAGAAATATTTTCACTCGCCTTGTCTGTTCCAGTAGTGATATAAGTATACCTCACTGGTTTTCCTTGCGTATTATATTCAAAAGTTTCTATTACTTTATCTTTAGAATATTGAGTTTCTAAAGAAATTAATTTTCCGTTTTTGAAGGTATAAATTTTAGTTTCTTTTGGCTCAAATTTACCAGAAGTCATTCCTGGCGAATATTTCACTTCTTCAATTTTTGCAACATCTTTATTTACGCCCCAATTTTCGGATAAATATTTCTCTATATTATCTTTTTGGGCAAAAGAAAATTGTACCAGAAACACTGAAATTAGTAAAAGAAAATTTTTCATATCAAATAGTTTATGAGAAATAAAGTTAAAAAAATTATTTTAAATCATCTATAAAATCGTAAGACAAAACACTCATTTTGAAAGATTTAGCAAATTCTTTATCAAAAACCTTACTCCCTTCTTTAGAACCATCTTCGTAGGTAATTTCTGAGAATTCAAAATAATTAACGATATCATATTCATAATCGTCATATTCTGTTTTTTTAGATTTCAGAATCGCTCCCGTTTTTCCGTAAACGTAATGACTATCAAAATTGTTTACCAAATCGCTTTTCATCACCTCATTTCCGTTTTTGTCATATTTAAATGTATAAGAAATTTTAGCAGCAAGATCGTCTATTTTTTCAGAAATTATCAAATTATTTTCAAAAACTGCATCTATAATTCTTTTAGAATTATCATTAATAAAAACCACTTTCTTGGTTGTATAATTTTTATCAGAAGTATAACTATAATCTACTGTTGAAAAAACCAATTTGTCATCTTGATATTTCTTTTCTTTAATAATCCTTCCTTTGGCATCATAATTAAAATCGGTAAAAATTCTTTTATCTCCCAAAACTTCAGATTGTTTTACCAACTTGCCATTTTCATAGTAAAAATCTTGGTAAGGATAAAGAGCGCCATCAAAACTCTCGGCTTCCTTTATAGAAACCAATTGATTTTGAGCATTATATTCATATTTTTTGAGTTGAGAAAATCTATCTAAATAATTGTCTAAAACATAATCATATTTTAGCAATCCTTTTTCAAAAATTCTGATGTGTTTTTCAATCACTTTGTATTTCCCTAACTCTACATCGTAAACATAAACAAATGTATTGTAGGATTTTACATTATTTGGTATTGAATAATCTGAGGCTTTGTATTTTTCAGTTTGAGCATTTATTATTGCAAAAAGAAAACCGAAAATTGTTATTAATAGATTTTTCATCATTTGTGTTTTTTAATATTTTTGTTTCCAAGGATTATAGGTTAAGTCTGTGGTGTAATATATTCTGCTCCCGGACTTTACATTGTTATTAGCATCTAAAGAAACTCCTTTTAGAAGAAAAAAACCTGCATGATCTTGGTCTTTATAAGCTGTAACTTTAAATTTTCCTAATTCCCAATTCATCCCGTCTGGTAAACTGTCATAAGAAGCAAAACTATCATCATTTACATAAAGTGTTTTATCTTTTATATTAAAAGTTCCACTTACATTTACCAGCGCAAAATACGTTTTAGTCCCAAATTGATCGGTGTAAATAAATTCAATTTGATTGGTTCCATAAAAAGGATATTCAGTTTTACTGCCATCAATCTTCTCATTAAAAACTAGTTTCATGTAAACACCTGTATTTACTTCGCCCATGTTTGGAACTTGTTCACTAGAAAAACCTCTCCAAGGCCCCGCCAAAATTTCGTTCAACGTTTTTTCTTGAGCAAAATTTAGAAAAGATAGTAGGCAAAATAGTAAGGAAAAAACGATTTTTTTCATTTTAATTTTTTAAAAGTTATACTGAAAACCAAAACCTAAAGAACTGGCTTTGATGGAAGATGTGTTTCCATTTCCGTTTGTCCATTTATATTTACCAAAATCAAAAAACGCGTTTGCGTTCCATTTTCCGCTTTCAGAAGTATAAATTTGCGGCTGAAATCCCCACCCGAAATACCTCATATTTCTATTGACGGTTTCTTCTGCAAAATTTGGGTCGTCTATATTAGAACTTTCTACAATTTTCCCAAAGCCAACACCATAATCTACGTGAAAACTATTTACAAAACTGTAAATTAATAATCCCATTCCTAAATCTCCAAGAAAATTATTGCTAGATTTTGCATTATCCAAAGCCTTTTCTACAGAACCGTTGTAAGAAATAGGATACACTCTACCTTTTACACTTGTAATGGTGGTTTTAAGAACTGTGGTAGCATCATTTGATAAAAAATTAGCGTAATCCAAACCTCCTACAGCAGCCACTCTTATCCCATAATTAGACGAACCGTAGTTAATTAACCTTCCTGCTTCTACGCTAATTGTAGGTTGCATAGATTTTCCTTTTTTGGCAACAGTTCCTAATTCGTCATCAGGTTTAGAAAAAGAAGTTCCGAAATTAAATTTGAGTGAAGTTTTTCTTTGAGCAAAAGAAAAAGTAGAAAATCCTGAAAATACAATTAACAGAATTACAGACAGATAAAAGTTTCTTTTCATAGTTTTTAGGTATTATAATAATGTAAAAGTATGAGTTAGAAACAAGTAAGTAAATACGGAAAAAATCGTATATTATGTTAATTCTTCTTTTTGAAAATTCTTACAAGAAATTTGAAAATCCCTCCCAATACAATGATTGAGAAAAATACAGTAACAATAGGGTTTTTACGATATATTTCTTTTACAGTATAAACTGCAATATCATAATTAGAATCTAATCTTGGCTGTTCTATTTTTTCACCAATTTTTATAGAATCTAGATTTACTTTGTTGATGGATTTTGCTTCAATTGGTTTCCCGTTCACTTTAAGCACAGAATCACTTTTATTTTGAGCTGAAATAGAAATTAAAATCAACAAAGAAAATAGAAATAATAGTTTCTTCATGGCTGAATTTTTAAATTAAATTATTTTTTTTCGCAATATGAATTGCCTCTAACTTATTATGAACCTGTAATTTAGCGTAAATATTTTCTACGTGCTTTCTAATCGTTCCTTTAGAAAGAATAAGGTTTTCTGCAATTACATCATATTTCAGACCTTTGCTTAATTGTTCCAAAACCTGAATTTCTCTAGAAGTAAGTTTTATCTGTTCTTTTTCTTCCTCCGTTTCGAAAATCTGAGGTTCGCGAAGTAATTTTAGCGTTTTTAGCGCAATAGAAGGCGTCATAGCAGCACCACCAGAAAGTGTTTCTATGATGGCATTGTACAATTCCTGAGGATTAATTTCTTTTAGCAAATAACCATCTGCACCAGCTTTTATGGATTTAAAAATATTCTCGTCATTATCAAAAACGGTTAGCATAATGATTTTGATGTGTGGATATCTTTTTTTTACCTCGGCGGTGGTTTCTACACCATTCATTTCCGGCATTTCTATATCCATCAAAACCAAATCTAAGTTTGAATTTTTCTCTAATTTCTGTAATAATTCTTTACCATTCAGAGATTTAGATTTTATAGAAATATCTTCAAAAAAAGAGAGTTTTTCTTGGATGGTTTTTTGTAAAAAAAGGTTATCATCTACTATAGCAATTTTAATCATTTTCATAAATTTTGAAGTTCTACATTTACAAGAGTTCCTTTTCCTATGTCAGAAATTATAGCTAAGACGCCTCCTATTTCTTCTATTCTTTTTTTCATATTTAGCAGTCCGTTTCCTAAGTCTGTATTTTCTTTATCAAAACCTTTTCCATCATCCTTGATTTCGATTTTTAAACCTTCTGAAAATTTTTCTGCATTAATGATTATATGATTGGCTTCGGCGTGTTTCATCGCATTATTTACTGCTTCTTGTATGGTTCTGTAAAGATTAACACCTACCACAGACGAAAATTCTTTGAGTTTAAGTTCTTCATCAATACTGAAATTAAATTTAATATTTTGATTAGCAGATTGTGCTTGCTCTACAAAATTGAAAATTCTAGAGCTAAGGTCTTCCATCGTAAAATCTTCTTTGTTCATCGCCCAAATGGTATCCCGAAGTTCTACGATGGTATTTCTGGTAAAATCGCTTATTTTTTCGAGGCGTTTTTCTACTGCCGTATCTAAATTAGGAATCCCAAATTTGGTATTTTCTAAAGACGAAATAATAAAGGTGAGTTGCGCACCTATATTATCGTGCAAATCTCTAGAAATAGACAGTCTTTGTTCTTGTAATTTATTCTGACTTTCTATTTGCGCCATGGCAGATTTCAGTTCGAATTGCTGATTTTGTTGTTTGTTTTTAAGTCTTTGTTGACGATAAAAAAGAAAGCCAATAATAGAAGTCAAAATTGCAAAAACAATAGCTACTGTTACTTTAATTCTAGAAGTTTCTATTTCTGATTCTTGTTGTAGAAGCTGTTTTTCTTTCTCGTTAGTATCAAATTTTACTTCTAGCTCTGCTATTTTAGAATTGGTTTCGTGGTTCAGAATACTATCATTAAGTGCTGCGTGTTTTTTATAAGTAGCTAATGCATTTTTATAATCATTCAAAGATTCATAGCATTCTGATATTTTTTTGTAAGAATCTTGTGATAAGCCCACATATTTATATTTATCTGTAATCTCTAGAGAATTTTTGTAAAAATCTATAGCTTTTTTACAATCATCTTTAGACAAATATAAATCTCCGAGATAAGAATAATTCTCTGCGATGCCTACCGTATCATTTATTTTTTTTCTTATTTCCAGAGCTTTTTTGTAATGATCTTCGGCTTGGTCATATTGTTTTCTGAGGACAAAAACACCTGCAATATTATTTAAACTATACGGAATGCCTACTTGGTCTTTAATCCTTTGCTTCAAAGCCAAGCCTTTGTTGTAAAAGAAAAGAGCGCTGTCATATTCTTTTTTCATTTCCTTTAACACTCCGTAATTATTGTAAATACTGAGCAGAGGTTTTCTAAGATTATTTTTTTCGGCGATATATTTCGCTTTTTGCATATAGAATATTGCCTTTTCTAGGTTTCTTTTTTTCATTCTGTAGCCTAGTTCACCCCATTCTAAAGAAAGGTTTTCTAAATCATTTATTTTTTCGAAAATACGAATTGCCTTTAGAGAATATGATAAATCTTTTTCATATTTACCTTGATAATAATATACCAAACTCAAATTGCTGTAAGATTTTGCCTCTCCCAAATCATAATTGATTTTTGCCGCATTTTCTGCGTTTTTTAGATAAACTTTATCTAAAATGGAGGCATCTTTTAGCCTTACCTCAAACGGAAGATTGTTAATAGAATCTATTTTTTTTATCTCTGGCTTTTGGGCAAAACATAAAAAGGAAATTAAAAAAAACATTAAAGTATAGCTTCGTTTCATTCTAAAAGTTTTTCATAGTCTAATTTATAAAAAATGTAGACATGACACAGAAGCAAATTTCTACATTGAAATCTGAAATAGTAATACGAACAAGGTCGTATTTTTCCATAAAAAAACTCCCGAATCATATGAATCGGGAGTTGTATTTATAATTTCTAAAGAATTACTTTTTAAGTTCTTCTAAAAATTTATCATGAGAAATTTTAGTTTCTTTCTTTTTAGATTTCTCTAAAATCACTTCTTTTAGCTTGTTCATTGCTACTTCTTGAGAAATTTGTCTTACTTGCTCTTCTTGTTTTAGCATTTCTACAGCATATTTTTGTACTTCTTCTTGCGGAAGATTGTGAATACCGTACATTGCTAATTGATTATTTACCAATACTTCTGCCTGAGCTAAAACATCTGTATAATCTATTTTAACCTCATTATCATTTAGCAATTTACCTTCGATAATTTGGTTTTTAATGATTGATTTTTCAGCTTCTAAGATTTCTTGAGCCTGAGCTTCAGAAGTAATATTTTGATTAGAGAACATTAACCATTTAACCAAGAAAGCCTCAGGAAGTTGTACTTCTTCTTTTTCACTGATTTTTTCTAAGATTTTATTCACGAAATGTACATCAGCATTTTGTTGGAAATATTCATCTAATTCTGTTTTCACTCTATTTCTAAGTTCTTCTTCAGAAGTAATATTACCTTCGCCATATACTTTATCAAATAATTCTTGATTAAGTTCTGCAAGGTTTAATTTGAAAATTTCAACTACAGTAGCTTCTAAATTTTCGTGGTGAATGTGACCCAATTCGTGAGCATCATAACTAAGAGACTTTGCTAAGTCTTCATTTTCAGTCAACTGAGTTTTAGTCAATTTGATTACATCACCTACTTTGCTACCTTTTACAAGAGCAAAACCTTCTTTTTGTTCAGCAGAAACGGTCACTTGTTTTGGTGGGTGATTGTGCTCTACTTCGGCATCTGCTTCTACAACCTGAGCAATAGAAAGAGCTACATAAGAATCTTTGGTTATTTTTTCTTGAGCATCTTTTTCTGCAAATCTTTTTTGCATGTTTTCGATGCTTGTATTGATTTCTTTTTCAGAAGCTTCTACTTTATAGTGAGGTGCTTCGTAAGAGGATAAGTCAATAGAAAATTCTGGTTCATACCCGATTTCAAAACCTACAGAAAGTTCATCAGCATTATAATCTAATTCATTCATTGGTACAGGAACTGGCTGACCAACTAGTTTTAGATTATTTTCGTTTACATAGTTGTTAAGAGCCTCAGAAACTTGTTTATTGATTTCTTCGAAAGCGATACCAGCTTCGTATTGTTTTTTCACCATGCTCAATGGCACTTTTCCTTTTCTAAAACCAGGAACGGTAGCATTTTTAGCATAGTTAATCAAAGTTTTTTCTACTTTGTCTTTGTAATCAGATTTATTTAAAGTTACTGTAAGTAAAGCACTTACTTCATCATGATTGGTTCTTGTAACATTCATCTTGTTAAAAATTTTGAGTTGCAAAAGTAATGATTTTTTACGGATTTACAACAACTTAAGCATCATTTTTATCATAAAAAAGACCGCCAAAACTGACGGTCAATTACTAAAGATTAAATTTGCTATGATTAATTGCTTAATCCGAAAGTTGCTTCAGCATCTGTTTCTCCTCCAGTTTGACTTCCCCAAACTGTACCATTAAGAGATTCACTTACAGTAGCTGACTCATGATAAAGAGACACTTTAACCACTGGCGAAGAAGAATTCACCACTTTGGTTACATCCCATTTTGTTTTTAACCCTACTTTTTTACCATCTGTTCTGGTAGAGCTAGCATCATCTATTCTATTTAATGTAACAGAAGATTTTGGAAAATCAAATGTTAAAAAATGTTCATCTTTGGCATCTTTAATTTCCTGAGTTACATCTTCATTACCGTTTTTGAATACCATTTCCACTTCATAAGATTTACCATCTGCTAACTTGATGGCAGGCGCAGCTCCTGAGCCTACACTATAATTGTAAGTACTAACCATATTGGTAGATAAATCTTTCACATTAAGTAAAATATTAGTCAGTTCTTCTTGTGGTAGGTCATCTTCTTCTTCATCTCTTTGACAAGAAACCACTGTTAATGCTAGAAATAAAACAGCTAAAACGCTTGCTAGTTTTTTTAAATTAAATTTGTTTTTCATTTTTTTGATTTGTTTATTTTTTTAATATTATTTAAAATTTATATCTGAAGTTGAGGATAAAATTTCTACCTAAATCTGCGGCAAAAAACCTCATTCTATTGAGGTAATCTCTATAATTTTCATTCAATGCGTTATTTACAATAAGCCCAGTAGAAAGATTTTTTGTGATATTAAATCCTATTTGAACGTTCCATAATGAGTAAGCTTTCGGAGGTGTGCTTAAGTCTACAGTTTTCGTAACGTCTTGTCCGTTTTCATACAAAGTAATTTCTGCATTGTGTATCGGAAATCTATTTTGATAAGAAAAAATTTGATTTTCTAGATTAAAATAGAACCCATTCCACTTTTCTTTGGTAAAATGTAAGGCATTAGAAAAATTAGACGGCATCATCAATATCAATGGTTCATTATTGGTATTATCTTGTCCGTAAACATAACTTGCTCTTCCTTTGTAAGAAAATTCTGGAGAGAAATGTAAGATTACATCTAAATCTGCACCGTACATCAGTGCATCTATCTGTTGATAAGTCCACACTGGGAAAACACCTCTTATGGTATTTTGCACCCCTGTAGGAATTTGATTGATAAAATTCTTATTAAATGATACATAAGGATTAAAAGAAAGTTGCAGACCTTCTAAGAAATGAATTTTAGAATCTATAACTAAGTTAAATTGATGACTGACCTCATTCTTCATCGAAAGATTTCCTACCTCTATAATTGCCGCAGAATGATGCAATCCGTCTGAAAACAACTCTGCAATATTGGGTGTTCTAGAAGCTTTAGCATAATTCATTTTTACAATAAAGTCTCTGGAAGTAGAGATATATTCTACACCAGCATTCAGCGATAGGTTTTGATAATCTAATTTAGGCCTTGTAAGCACTCTATTTGCATTGGTTCTTACATAGAACTGAGGATAAAGATTGGCATATAGTTTTTCCCAATCACTCTTGTCATACCATTTGGTTACATCATAATAGTTATAGTCAAACCTTGCACCAGCTTCTGCATTCCAATGATGATTCAATTTATATTTAAAGACAGAAAAAATTCCGCCAGAATATTTATCATAATTAGGAATTAATCTTCTTGCTTTGGTAGCAGGGTCTGAATAGTTATTTTGAAAACTTCCTGCAACTCCCGATTCTAAAGTCCAATGAGCTCTTTCTATTAAATTTTCTACATTTAATTGATGAGTAAGTAATTCTAAGTCAAGTGATGGTAGTGCCTTTAGCTCTCCTCTCCTAATGTCATATTCTTTTCTATGATTGAATTGAAAGCTATAAGTTGCAGAAATTTTTCCCAATTTTTCATATCTTTTGTAGGTCGATATTTTCATAATATGATGCTCTATCTCTTGTCTCGGATTGTCTATCTGATAAGAAAAATCACCAGTATAGATAGGCACCTGAGAATTAATAGCATTATAAAAATCTTCTAAATTCCCAATATGAGAACCTCTGTAAATGCCAATATTTTGATTGGTTAAGAAATAATCAAAAGAAATTCCTTTTTTAAATTCATTTTTTTGTAGTGTAAAATTAAAAGATGAAAAATCCATCCCAGTATTCATTAGATTATAATCTGGAGTATTTTGGTCTCCAAGCTTCTCAATTTTACCACCTGTTTTTACTGCCCAGCCATTTTTCCAACTTTTAACTATGTTTAAATCTACACCAAGTCCTTTACCATTAGATATTCCATAAATATTTGCATTTCCTTTTATGGTGTCTTTTTTGGGTAAAATTTCTGGTTTTAAATCTACCACACCACCTACAGCATCGCCACTATATTTAAGCGCTGAAGCCCCTTTTATCACATCAATATGCTCAAAATTGCTAACATCTACATTAGGCGCATGCTCTACTCCCCACTCTTGTTCTGCTAGTTTTACCCCATTATTTATTATGGCTATTCTACTTCCGTACAAGCCGTGGATGATAGGTTTTGCAATATTATTTCCTGTTTTGAGGGCAGAAACTCCAGAAATACTAGATAATAAATTGCCTAAATTACTGGTAGAGTTTTTCTCAATCTCTACTTTTTCTAGAGTTTTAACTACCATAGAACCACTGCTTTTATGATTAGCGTGTAAGCTAACCGTTTCTATTTCTTTAGAATGCAGCTCTAGGTTAATGGATAGAAATAGGTCTTTATCTACTGAGACAGACTCAGTAAACTCATCAAAATCAGATTTAGAAACTTTTAAAACGTAAGTTCCTTTTGGAATTTGGTTGAACACAAATTCTCCTTTATCATTGGTTCTTGTGGTGTTTTTCCCTAATAAAACTTCTGCATTGGGTATGGAAATTTTATTATGAAAATCGGATATTTTACCTTTCACGGTATAGTTCTGAGCAAACAAAAAGATACTGTAAAATAGGATAATCCATGAAAAATATTTTTTCATTGATTCAAAAAAATTTAGTTGAAATTTAAAAATTGTGCTATATTATCCTACAGTAGGAGGCGCACGAAGAGAAAAGAAAACAATATTTTCCTTAGAATAAGAAAAATTATAGTAAGAATGAGATTCTCTTATAACTAGATTTTCGTGAATTTCATAGTTATCAAAAGAAATAACATCTCCAATTAAAATCTGAGAATTGTGAAGATTAAAGCAACTTTCTGTAGAATTCTCATTAGCAGATACAATTTTTTTGGTAGAGGTTTTTAAGTCAGGAAAACTACCCTTAAAGACAGAATGCTCATGAAAATAGCCAGCTAATAAAACAGCAAAAGTATATACCCCAACCAATAGCAAGGATACTAATTTTCGTTGTTTTATTATAAAAGTTTTCATCTTTTGCAAACTTAAGAAAATTTTCTTATTAATGTTACATTAAATATGACCAAAAACATAATTTACTTGTCTTAATATTTTGTAAATTTGCGTGTCAAATTAAAAAGCTATGGGTAACACAACGTTGAAAAAAATCGGAGTTCTCACTTCGGGTGGAGACGCTCCGGGAATGAATGCGGCAATAAGAGCAGTGGTAAGAACCGCTCACTATTATAAAATAGAATGCGTGGGAATAAGAGGAGGCTATACTGGTCTTATAGAAGGGAATTTCACAAAAATGGGACCTCGTTCTGTAAGCAACATCATTAATCTAGGAGGAACAATTTTGCGTTCTGCTCGTTCTGCAGAATTTAGAACTCCAGAAGGAAGAAAAAAAGCTTATGAACAATGTGTAGCTCATAATATAGATGCTTTGGTATGCATTGGTGGAGATGGTACTTTTACCGGAGCTCTTAAATTCAGTGAAGAATTCGGAATTAAAGTATTAGGAGTACCTGGTACTATTGATAATGATATTTTCGGTACAGACTTTACCATAGGTTATGATACAGCTCTTAACACAGCAATTGATGCAATTGATAAAATTAGAGATACCGCCACTTCGCATAGCAGAGTTTTCTTTGTAGAAGTTATGGGAAGAGACGCAGGTTTTATTGCATTAAATAGTGGTATTGCAACAGGTGCACTAGACATTTTAATCCCTGAACAAAAAGATAGCCTAGAACAAATGTTCGAAACTTTTGAAAAAGCACAAAAAAGAGGAAAAACTTCAAGTATTGTAATTGTGGCCGAAGGAGAACAACTAGCCTCAACTTATGATTTAGCCAAGAAAACCAAAGAAAAATTCCCTGATTATGACATCAGAGTATCTATATTAGGACATATCCAGAGAGGTGGTGCTCCTAGTTGCGCTGATAGAGTTTTAGCTAGTAGATTAGGTTTTGGTGCAGTAATAGGACTTATGAAAGGACTTACCAATGTAATGGCTGGCATCAGATCTAATGACTTGGTCTTCACTCCTATAGAAGATGCTATCACAAAACACAATGAAATAAATCAAGACTTACTGCAGATTTCTGAAGTCCTTGCAATGTAAGTCAATAAAATAATTAATTAACAAAATTTTAAAAAATTTAGAATATGTCAACAATTAAAGTAGGAATCAACGGATTCGGTAGAATTGGTCGTTTAGTGTTCAGAGCAATGACTGAAAGAGAAAACATCGAAGTAGTAGGAATTAATGACCTAATCGATGCAGAATATATGGCTTATATGCTAAAGTATGATTCAGTACACGGAAAATTCAATGGTGAAGTTTCTGTAGAGGGGAATAACCTAGTAGTAAATGGTAAAACTATTCGTGTAACTGCTGAAAGAGATCCTAACAATTTAAAATGGAATGAAGTAGGTGCAGAATATATTGTAGAATCTACAGGTCTATTCTTATCAAAAGAAACTGCTCAAGCTCACATTAATGCTGGTGCTAAAAAAGTAGTTCTTTCTGCTCCTTCTAAAGATGATACTCCAATGTTTGTAATGGGGGTAAACCACACTACACTTACAGATGATGTAAAAATCTTCTCAAACGCTTCTTGTACTACTAACTGTCTTGCTCCATTAGCAAAAGTAATTCATGATAACTTCGGAATTCTAGAAGGTCTTATGACAACTGTACATGCTACTACAGCTACTCAAAAAACTGTAGACGGACCATCTTTAAAAGACTGGAGAGGTGGTAGAGCTGCTCTTACCAACATTATTCCTTCTTCTACTGGTGCTGCTAAAGCAGTAGGTAAAGTAATTCCTTCTCTTAACGGAAAATTAACAGGTATGTCTTTCAGAGTTCCTACTGCAGACGTTTCTGTAGTTGACCTTACTGTAAGATTAGAAAAACCAACTTCATACGACGAAATCGCGGCTGCTATTAAAGCTGCTTCTGAAGGTGAATTAAAAGGAATCTTAGGATACACTGAAGATTTAGTAGTTTCTCAAGATTTCGTAACAGATGCTAGAACATCTATCTTTGACAAAGATGCTGGTATCATGCTTTCTCCAACATTTGTAAAACTAGTTTCTTGGTATGATAATGAATGGGGATATTCTAACAAATTAACAGATTTGCTAGTACACTCTGCTTCTCTATAGTATTTACGAAACTTATAGATGATAGAACTCCTGATTTTTTCAGGAGTTTTTTTTATAAATAAAATTAAAAAATGATTTTAATTTTTATAATTTTGAAAATATAGATAAAAGTATAAATAACACAACCTATCCTTAATAAAAACATATTTTAATATTGAATATTTTTAATTCACCAAAAAAACAACTTCTTATGAAAAAATTGATTTTACTTTTCACCCTATTTGCAAGCCATATCACATTAATTGCTCAAAATGTGAACTTAAATGAAATTAAAAAAAATTTAGAAAAAAAATCTTCAGACTATAATCAAGAAAAATTATTAGTTAAATTTAAAGGATTACCTATTCAACTAGACAGTATAGAATCTAGACATCTTTATTATGGAAATAAAGTTTCAGTAGATTATAAAAAAGCTGATGAGTTAAGAAAAACATTCAAAGAAGAGAACTATCAAAAATCTATAGAACTGGCTGAGGAAATTCTAAAAAACACCCCTACAGACCTAGAAACTATAAGCATTATTATGGAAGCTTACTACAAAATCCAAGGCAACAGCACCAAATTAAATCACTATTCAGCGCAATTCACAAAAATGATAGACGCAATACTCTCTTCTGGCGATGGCAAAACCGAAAAAACTGCATTTCTAACCAATTCAGTAACTGATGAATATATCTTATTAGCTATTCTTAAAAAAAATGCAAGCCTAATGAAAAGAATCTCTAAACCTTCAAAAGATGGAATGTATGATATCTGGGATGAGAACGGAAAAAAAATTTACATCAATGTAATATATGATACGAAATTCTAAAAAAAGCCTTCCAAAAAAATTGGAAGGCTTTTTTATTATAATTAGATTAACATTATTTAATCATCATCTTCACTGTAGAAGTTCCTTGATCTGATTTTAATTGTAAAATATATAAACCCGATTTAAGACCAGATACAGAAATTTTTTCATCACCGCTAACTTTGGATAATTTCTGAGTTTTAAGAAGTTTGCCTGAAACATCTAAAATCGTTACAATACCATTTTTAGCGTTGCTAAATCTAATTTCTGCCAATCCATTTTCTACAGGATTCTGCAAAAGTACTAGCGAAGCATTATTTACTTTAACCTCATTGGTAGCTAATGTAGAATTAATTTTCACATAAGTAGATGAGGTAGGATCCCATTCATACGCAGTACTTTGAGTAACATTAGTAATATCTGCCGTCTTAGTTACACCTAGTGTCCCCGTACTATTGCCATCTCTGAATAAGAAACTTATCTGAGTAACATTTGGGAATGTGTACATAAACCATCCCGAATTCACTGGGTCTGCTGTCATATCAATAGGAGTAGCCCATACTGCTGTAGGCACAGATGCCACAGGTTGTTCAGCCCAATAATGTATTTTAGGTAATGGCCAATTAGGAGTACTAGTAGGTGGTTTAAATCTGATAACAATACCTGATTGATATTGATAAACTCTTTCTACAGTTCCTGAAGACAAACCTTGAGCGTCAAAAGCAGCCGCTTTTACAGTAATTGCTTGTGTAGTACTAGAATTTATATTGAACGGTGCTGTATAAATAGTAGATGATGAAGTAGGTTCTGAGCCATCAGTGGTGTATCTAATTGTAGGTGCGTTACCGCTATCATCTGAAGCTGCTATAGTAATCGTCTGCGAAGTTCCAAGTGACATACTTCTACTAGAAGGAGAAATAGCTACAACAGGCGGAGCATTTACCTCTGCTTTAGACCAAACTGCATAATCAGTTCCAGAAGTTACTAAATTCCATCCAGCTCCTGTTGGACTCCAAGAATTATTTCCTATTTTAACAGCTACCACTGGGCTACTATCAGAATATCTTCTCTTAATGTAAGCTGCATATAAACCAGAACCTGCTTGATCTACCACTGCATAACTATAAGCATCTATTTGATTGGCTTTTCTTACTGCCATTAACTTATTAATAGCGTGCACATTGTCTGAGTAGACTCTAGTAACACCATCTTTAGTATAAGAGCCTCCATAGTAATGTGGTGCAAAAACACACGGAATACCTGGATGAGTAAGAATATAAGCATATCCTTTCATTAAATTAGCTCCCAAAATGGCTTCTGGCTTTACAAATGTATCATGATTATCAATAAAAGTTACTGCTTTTTCACTAAAACCATATTGCCCTGCAAGTCCAGCCATGCTATTACCAGAAGAATTCAGACTTGAAAAATTATTTCCAGAAAGCGCTCCAGACAAAGTATAATAAAGAGAAAAATCAAAAACTCCAGAAACGGTCGTGCTAGCATTTATACCGCCTCCATAAGTTCCGTTGATCCAGTTTTTAAGATTATTCATATTACCATCCCAAAATTCACCTACTGAATAATATGGCTGGCTGTCTTGAATATAATTCCCAAAATAATAAGGTGAAAATCCTTTAGCAACATCCCATCTCCATCCTTTATATCCAAGAGCTTTAAGCCTCGATAAAAATTCTTTTACCCCATTTTGAACGGTAACATTAGTATGGTCTAAGTCTCTAGAACCATCAAATCTTTCACCAGTATCTGGTGCACCAGAAGGTCTACATCCTACATAAGAGCCGCTCGAAGCTTCATCATCACTACAAATGGTTTCGCAACCCCAAGTTGGGTTGGTAAAATCTGTCCAGCTTGTAGTTCCGCTTCTGTGATTGACTACTACATCTGCAATAGGATATATTCCCTTTGCGTTCATGTTAGTAAGCATTTTTTTCAATTGAGTTTCTGAGCCCCAAGAAGTTTGAGAAAAATTAAAAAGCTGGGTTGGGAAATATCCCACACCACCTGTAGAAGCACTTGCAGGAGGAAGCCATACCATATCAAAGCCTACAGCCTTTAGGTTACCAGCTCTAGAGCCTAAAAATTCATAAAAACTTCCATCGGTAGTAATTCTAGGCTGTTGAAATTCATCCCAACCGAACGATTGAAGCATTACATCATCAATGTAATCTTGAGCTTTGTATTCTGCACTGAACATAAATACAAAGCCAATTAAAGTTAAAATTTTCTTCATAAGTCAATTTATAATATACAGTTAATTTGTTTTAAAACTCCAAGTTTGGCCGATGGTTTCACCGCCTTTATTATCTTTTACGATTACTTTCCAATAATAAGTAGTAGCAGATTGTAATCCTGATAACTGAGTTGTTTTAGTAGAAAGATTGGTCTTAGATGTGCTTAAATTATTTTTATCTGTTCCCCAAAAAACATCATAACTTAAAACATCTGAAGCATCAACATCAGAGGCATTCCATTCTAGGTCTACTGTTGTTGCTACACTGGCATCATAATTTGGTCTTACCAATTCTGGCATAAATGGTAAATGATTGGTAGTAGCTGTAGCTTCGGTATATAAGCTAAAGGTTGAAGAATAATCACTACTTGCATTTTTAGAATCGGTAGCTTTTACTCGCCAATAGTAGGCTTTTCCTTTATCTAGAGTTATGCTGTAGACATTATCTGAAACATTTGCCGTATTTACAATTTGCGTAAATTGATTATCTGTAGCAACTTGTATTTGATAGGTAATGGCATCATTTTGTGAATCGGTAGATTTGTTCCAAGTAAAACTTAATAGATTACTGATACACAAACTTTTATCAGTAGGCCCCACCAATGTAGGAACTGAAGGAGGTGTATTAGGTACCGGAGCAGGATCATCTCCACCGCTGCCACCGCAAGCAACCATAATTAAACCAGCTGAAATAAGAGATAATATATTCGTTTTCATTTTATTCTTTGATAATTTTAATGATAATAGGTTGATTTAATAATACTTTTGCTATATAAATTCCATTTGGAAATCTGGTCAAATCTGCTTTAATTAGCCCATTAGATATATAGTACTTTTGTTTAGAAACTAATTTACCTTCAGTGTTATAAATTTCTAATTCTACTTGTTTTTGATCACTGTTGACTGAAACATTAAACTCTCCTTTGGTAGGATTCGGGAATGCTGAACTTCCTTTTGATAAGCCTGTAATTCTATGAGAAACACTGCCCTCACAAGAAACCGCAGTTTTAAGTTCTACTAAATCTCCTTGATTAGCACTTACATTAATCAAAGTATCATTGGTTTCAAATTTTTGAATCCCATTAATCAAGACTTTATAAGGTGCCGTACCTTTCTCCACAATAATATCTATACTATTAGATGAAGTATTGGCAGAGATTCTCGCTGAGGCAGTTACCCCTTTCGAAATGGTGACATTAAAACATTGCTTAAAATTAATGGCAGCTACTTCTACACATACTTCATAAGTCCCTGGAACAAGACTTGTAACATTCAATTTATTATTGGTGAAATTTAGCGTTTGATTATAATTAGTGCCTGTAATTTTAGCAACATAACTATAAGAAAGATTTGCAGAAATCTCAATTTCACCATTATTCTTACCAGAACAAGTTTCAGATTTTGTAGTGATGCTAAAATTATTATAATCAATAACAGCCTTCACTGCCAATCTATTTTTACTTTCGCAACCATTAATGGTTTGTGATGCATAATAAGTTTGGTTATTTACTAAAATAGTGGTAGTAGGCAAGCTGTTTCCTCCAGATGCTGCAGCATACCATTTAATGGCAGAACCTGTAACATTTAATTGAGCCAGCGTAGCATTTGGCAATAACGTTTGTGAGGCGTTTCCTGTAGGAGCTGCTATTTCATCTTTACTTACTGTAATGGCTGTACATTTTTCGTCATTATTCCCTACGGTAGAAACACAAACATTATAAGCTCCTGCAGCTAAATTGCTTACCGTAGTTGTCGTATTAAAAGTGATAGTTTGATTATAGTTTGTTCCCGTAATTTTTGCTTGATAATCTGCAGTTTTATTAACTGTTAGAATGATTTGTCCATCATCTGCTCCACAAGAAGCATTTTTAGAACTGATAGAATAGCCTTGTCCTCCAGTTGCCATTTGGTTACCAAAAACTCTATATTCACCAGGTTGCAAATTAATGGTTTGATTAGCGTCTGTAACATTATAAGCTGTATTATCCATTAGATTATACCAAGTTCCGGTATAAGGGAAACCTGTAGCTATATCTTTGGCAACTACATCAAAATTTGAAATAATCAGCACATCTTTTAGTTGCGAAGGACTCAATGTAGAGTTTGTTACTTTTATGTTTGGAGTATTGGTATTGGCAGAAGAAATAGTAGCTGACCCATCAAAAACAGCTTCTGTTTTTTTAAGATTGATCATCTTACTCCAATCATCATATATTTTTTTTCTTTTTGCATCTGCTAACCAATTGTTAGTCCATTGAGGCTGTGGTTTAGTACTTAGTTTACAATCGCCAGTAGTAGCATCTGAAGATGTATTTACCGTACCGTCTGTACAAGTAAAAATAGAGTTTTCCATTCCTAATTCCCCAAAATGCCATAGCATTTTAGGACCAGGTACCAAAATAGAAACCGCCCCAAGAGCAGGCATTCTAGATAGAGCAACATCTAAATTTTTAACATTATGGCTTGCATTAGAAGAATTTCCGAATTGTAAATTTTTATACATTAATCTTTCTTCGTCATGACTTTCAGGATAAGCGATTAATCTATTTTTGGCAAAACCTCTGCTTGTGCTTGTAGTTCTAGAAAGGTTTTTATTAGACCAACCCATTGTTAATTCATTATACTCATCTGTCATTTTACCCCAAAGCATTACTCCTTTTCCTTCGTTGACTTTAAAATTTGCCCACTCTTTTTCTTCGGCATCCGTTCCTAAATGTTCAAAAATCACATAATGATTAGAGTCTACACTCCAAGAAAAATCTGCATATTCTTTTAAAATATCTACTCTATCCTGTTGATATTGATTGGTACAACTCTCATCAGAGGCAGTACAATTTTGAGTAAATCCTTTGGTCAAATCCCATCTAAAACCATCTATTTTATATTCATTGATCCAATGTTTCACCACCTGTTTTACATAATTTTTAGTATAACTAGAACTATGATTGAAATCCTCACCTACACTATAAGAATGTTTAGCAATTGTATTAAAATAAGGATTTTCAGTACTTGGGCTGCCCCATCCATCTCCATCAGGGTCATTCATCCACATTCTCACCAATGAATTTCTTCCAAAAGCATGATTAAGTGCTACATCTAATATTACTGCAATCCCGTTTTGGTGACATATATCTACCAATTCTTTTAACTTATCTTTTGTTCCGTAAAACTTATCCAATGCCATATGGAAAGAGGTATTATACCCCCAACTTTCATTGCCTTCATATTCCATAATTGGCATCAATTGAATGGCATTTATTCCTAAATTTTTAAAATAATCTATTCTATTGATGATATCCTGAAAATTTCTTTTGGCATCAAAATCTCTCACTAACAATTCATAGATAACTAATTTTTCTTTTTCTGGTTTTGTGAAATTACTCACTTTCCATGGGTATGCAGCTTCGCCTGTTTTCAAAACAGTTACTTCTCTTTCTTGACCAGTAGGATAAGCCGGTAAACTAGGATAAGTAGTAGCAGGAATACCTGGATCATCAAAAGGAGACAACACCAAAGTAGAAAATGGGTCAGCAGCTTTCACCAAGCTTGGTGACCCTGCCAATGGCGTTTGGTCTACTACCCAATACTGATATGTATAATTGGTACCAGATGTTAATCCTGTTAATTCTAACCAAAATTTAGTAGATCCAGAAGTAGCATCTTTTTTCATAGCATAAGCAGCTGTAGGTTGCCAATTGTTAAAACTTCCTGCTACATAAACAAAATCTTTACCAGGCGCATCTAAAACCAGAGTTGCTTTAGTTGCATCACTTTGATTATAGTTGATACCATTAACCAAACCAGCTGGAATAGCCTCAGAAACCACATTTGGACTTACCACTGCTGAAAACTTCTTAACAATAGTAGTCGTTCCTTGTATAACTTCTAATTCATAGTTTTGATTACCTGTAATATTGGTATGGTTAAAAGAATAAGTCGATGTTGCATTAGCAGTATTGATAGAAACCCCGTTAGATTTCAAATTATAATTTGCTACACCATTAGAATTTGTAGCTGTAATGTTCAAATTACCTCCAGAAGCTAAAATTGTGGTACTATTTTCTGATGGGGCAGTTAGAGTAACTTGAAAAGCCCCAACTTCAGCCAAAATATCTTGAGATTTTTTATCCCCAGTACCATCTTTTGCTTTAATTAAAAAACCAATTCTCCCAATTCCTGTTGTGTTATAATAAGTAGTTGGAGTAATGGTTTTGGTATAGGTATCATTTCCTGCATTATATGTAAACTTAGCTGCTTCATCAGAGCTATTCCAAGTTCCATTTAATGGAGTTCCTTTTTGGGTGGTGTCATTGGTATCAAAAGCCCAAGCCCACATATACAAAGTGTTATTTGTAACTCCCCAAGCAGACTCATTAATACTATTTCCATTGATGGTAATCGTTATAGACGTATTTTCTTCAAAAACTGAAGGAGCAATACTATAAGTTACCTGCTGTTGTTGTGAAAAAACAATAATATTTACTAAAAATGATAGTAAAAATGTATAAAAGTTTTTCATGTTCATATGATTTTTATAGAATATATTTTAATTATTAATTGTGTTTTGCGGCTGGTAAAATTACTAAATAAATATATCACTTGTATCTATTAATAATATGATTTTTTACAAATTTCTTAAAATATATTAGTTAATGTTGTTTTTTTTTATAAATTTGATAATGTCTTACCATGATAAAATAGAAATTTAAAATAGTCATTTATTCATTTCGATTTTTATTTTTCTTTTTACTAAATTTGATAACACTTAATTTTAAAAAATATAAACTATGAAAAAACTTTTCGCTGAATTTTTCGGCACTTTTTGGTTAGTATTTGGCGGTTGTGGCTCTGCTATTTTTGCTTCGCAAATCGCTGCCGCAGAAAACGGACAATTAGGAATCCTATTACTAGGAGTTTCTCTTGCCTTTGGTCTTACCGTTCTTACCATGGCTTACGCTGTTGGTCACATTTCTGGCGGGCATTTTAATCCTGCTGTTTCCTTCGGACTTTTGGCTGGAGGCAGATTCTCTTCTAAAGATTTAGTGCCATACATTATTGCTCAATGCTTTGGTGCTATAGCTGCTGCTGCTGCACTTTACACAATTAATGGCGGAGCTGGCGATGGTTCAGCTGGTTCTTTTGCCACTAATTTCTATGATTCTGCAGTTTATTTTGGCAAAAGTTACAGCATGATGGCTGCTTTTCTTACCGAATTTTTATTAACCATGTTCTTCCTCATCATTATTATGGGAGCAACAGATAAATTCGCAAACGGAAAATTTGCAGGAATTGCTATTGGTCTTGGTTTAACTTTAATTCACCTAATTTCTATACCAATTACCAACACTTCTGTGAATCCTGCAAGAAGTTTATCTCAAGCTGTTTTCGTTGGCGGACAAGCTCTTTCTCAACTTTGGTTGTTTTGGGTAGCACCAATTTTAGGCGCGGTAGTTGGCGGATTGATTTATAAATTTTTATTACAATCTCCTCAAGAAGAATAAATTTTAAAATAATACATAATTATCCCGCAAATTCTCCATTTGCGGGATTTTTATTTTCGTCAATTGACTGTGATTCTATTAAGAAACCAACAAACTACAACCCCTAATATCAGAATGATCTATCCTCCCTAAAACCTGAAAATTTTCGCCAATTATTTTACCTAAATCTTGCGTAGCAATAAATGAACAAGAATGTTTATTTGCCAAGTCTATAATGTTAATAGCACCCGTTTTTCCGTTTTCAACATAGGACAATGGATCTTCGGTATTCCTGATGAGAATTCGCATCCAATTTGGGCAAGAGTATTCATTATTCCCTAAAGAATAGGCTTGAGAAAGCAATTCCGTCATCGAATATTCAGAGAAAATTTTATCCGTTCCGAAACCTTTTTGTAGAATTTTCAAAAGTTCATCTTTCGTCATTTCTTCTTTTCTGCCTTTCATTCCGCCAGTTTCGATTATTGTGAGTGATTGAGTTGAGGAATAATTGAGTGATTGAGTTTGTATAAAGTCTAAAAAATCTAAAAGAGCAAACGAAACCCCAAAGAGAATTACCTTTTTGTTTTCTGTTCCTAGTTTTTGTAAAAGTTCAAAAAGTTCGGCGTGATTATAAAGAAAATAACCGTTTTCAGGTTTTCCAGATTTTTTCATCAAATAATCAACCATATAAATCAACGATGAGTGCGAATTTTCGGAATAGTTAGGAAGCAACCCAAAAAAAATAAAATCTTCTGGTTTCCCTATAAATTTTTCAAAACTTTGGTATATGCTTTCTTCGTAAAGATTAAAATCTGCAACATAATGTTTAGAACGATTCAGCATTTGTGTAGTTCCCGAACTTTGAAAATAGTCTTCAGTTTTAAAATTTTTATCTAAAACTTGATGGTTTTTAAACATTTCAATCGGTAAAAATGGAATGTCTTTTACTTCCTTAATCTCTGAAATATTTTTGCCTAAAAAATCTACAAATTTTCTATAAACTTCCACATTTTCATACTGATAAAGAAAAGTTTCCAAACATTTTGTTTGGAACTCTGCTTCAGTTTTTATGTTGAAAATATTAAGCATAATTTTTTAACACAGAGAGCACAAAACTTTTCACAAAGGGCACAAAGCTTTGACTCTTTGTGATTTTCTTCGTGAACTTTGTGGTTATTTTTTAGTTTTAATTGAGAAATCCACTCCATCAAAAACACCATAAGTAAAATAAGAAATCCAATCTCCTAAATTCACATATTTCGCTTCGTTTTCATCTATTTTTAAATCTAAAATCATCGGAAGATGACGGTGCCCGTAAACAAAATAATCTATCTTTTCAGATTTCAATTTTTCTTTAGAATAGAGAATCAAAAACTCCTTTTCTTCGCCCAAAAACTTCATGTCTTCTACTCCACTTATCATTTTATTTTTGGTAGAAAAATAGATAGCAACTTTCATTGCTATATCCGGATGCAGCCACTTAAAAAACCATTGTGCAACAGGATTCGTGAAGAGTTTTTTCATTCTTTTGTAGCCTTTATCGCCTGGCCCTAGGCCATCTCCGTGAGCCAAAAGAAAGTTTTTTCCTGAAATTTCATTTGCTGATAAATTTGTTTTTAAAGGACAAATGTTATCGCCTATATTATTTGATGTATCTTTTTGAACATTGGTCATGGCGATTTCATAATATTGTTTTTCAAAAAAAACTGGAATCCCAATTTCCTCTTCTAAGTAATCTTTCATCCATAAATCGTGGTTTCCTACGAAGAAATAAATATCAATTCCGTTGTCTTTCAATTCGGCTAATTTTCCTAAAATCCTTACATAACCTTTCGGAACTACATATTTCCACTCATGCCAAAAATCAAACAAATCTCCCATTAAAAACAAAACTTGTGCGTCGAGTTTTATTTCATCAAGCCACGCCAAAAATTTAGCTTCTCTTGGTTTACTCAACTCTGGAGTTGGCGCACCAAAATGTTGGTCAGAAGCAAAGTAGATTTTTTTATTAGGCTGTAATTCGATTTTCATTTGTTGAATATAGTAATCTCAATTTTCTTATTTCTTGGCTCTCGATTCTTGGTTCTTTACTATTTAAGAATTCTCTTCCGCAAACCATTCTCCGTAAGAATTTTCGGTTTCGTGAAGTTTTAGATAAGCTAATTGAACGTGAGAAGGTAATTTATTTTTAATCTTTTCGGCAATGTTGTAGAGCATATTTTCGCAAGTTGGTTGGTAATTACAGTAAATTACTTTGTGTCCTTTTTGCTCTAGATCCTCGCCCAATTCTTTATGCGGTGTCAATGCATTCAATAAAACTGCATGATCCCAAACATCTACAATTTCTTCTTTCACAATTTTTTTGATGTCTCCAAAATCCACCACCATTCCGTTTTTTACGTTACTGATGTCATTAATGGGATTTCCTTTTACGGTAACAAAAAGTTTGTAAGAATGTCCGTGCATATTTTTGCATTTGCCATCGTAGTTATACAAAACGTGGGCTGTCTCGAACGTGAAAATTTTGGTAATGCGAATCATGGTGCAAAGATAGAGAATTTTTGAATTTGAAATTACAATATAATCCATCGCCGATTAAGCAGACAATTAGAATTTAAAATCTATTTAATCTGTATGAAATAAATTCAAGATAAATTTCATAAAATTTTCAATCTCAATTTCCTTACCTTTACATTACAAATTTTAACGTTTTAAAAGATGAAAAACCTTTTCAGATTTTTGTTGCTTTTCTTGGCAACCAATCTATTTGCACAAAACAGTCAAAGATTTTTTCAAAAAATTGAATTTAAAAATAATACCACTGAAATTTCTGTAAACGATGGATCATATCAAGTAAAATTCTACACTCCAGAAATTGTAGAAACGGCTTTCATTCCAAAAAACCAAACACTTACAGAAGATTCTCACGCGGTAATTCTTTCGCCCGAAAGTGTAAAACAAAACCTTGCTAATAATGGAAATTTCATCACCATCGAAACTTCTGGAATTACGGTAAAAATTCAAAAAACACCTTTCCAAATTTCATATTATAAAGGTGATGAACTCTTGATTTCTGAAAAAAACGGTTACGGAACTTATAAAAACGGCGAAATAAACAATCATGCTCAAGACTTTGAAACTTTAAATTTTAACCTCACCACAGATGAAGTTTTGTACGGTGCTGGAGCTAGAGCACTCGGGATGAACCGCAGAGGAAACAGACTAATGCTTTATAATCGAGCTCATTTCGGGTTCGAAACTCAATCAGCATTATTAAATTATACCATGCCCATCGTAGTTTCTAGTAAAAAATACATGATTCATTTTGATAATGCGCCCATCGGTTACCTAGATTTAGACAGTAAAAAAGATAATTCTCTTACCTACGAAACCATTTCTGGAAGAAAAGTATATCAAGTAATTTCAGGAAATTCTTGGGAAGATTTGGTTAAAAATTATACCGATTTAACAGGAAAACAACCCATGCTTCCACGCTGGAGTTTAGGAAATTTTTCGAGCAGATTTGGTTATCATACACAACAAGAAACTTTGGAAACCATTCAGAAGTTTAGAAATGAAAAAATTCCAGTAGATGCTATCATACTAGATTTATATTGGTTTGGCAAAACCGTTCAAGGAACGCTCGGAAATTTTGCTTGGGACAAAGATAATTTCTCGAAACCTCAACAAATGATTGACGATTTACGAAAAAATAATGTAGAAACCATTCTCATCACCGAACCTTTTGTAATCGACACTTCTTCAAGATTTCAAGAAGCCATAGACAGAGATATTTTGGCAAAAAATGACGAAGGAAAACCATTTTTGTACGATTTTTATTTCGGGCACACTGGTTTAATTGATATTTACAGCCAAAAAGGCAATTCTTGGTTTAAAAATATTTATAAAGATATTATCAATCAAGGCGTTACAGGAATTTGGGGAGATTTAGGAGAACCTGAAGTTCATCCTTCAAAAATCATTCACGGAAATGGTAAAAATGGCGACCAAGTTCACAATATTTACGGAATGGATTGGGCCAAATTGGTGAAAGAAAGTTTTGCAGAAAATTCTCCAAATTCTCGTCCATTTATTTTGATGAGAGCAGGTTATTCTGGTGCACAAAGAAATGGACTCGTTCCTTGGAGTGGCGATGTTTCTAGAAGTTGGGGCGGTTTACAAAGTCAGCCCGATATTTCTCTACAAATGGGATTGCAAGGAATTGCATTTATGCATAGTGATTTAGGAGGTTTTGCAGGAAAAAATGAAGACGATGAGTTGTATGCTCGTTGGTTGCAATACGGCGTTTTCAACCCAATTTATAGACCACACGCAGACAGTAGTGTACCAAGCGAACCCGTTTATAGAAGCGAAAAAGCGAAAAAGCTAGCCAAAAAAGCCATTGAATTGCGATACGCTTTGCTTCCTTATAATTACAATTTGGTTTTTGAAAATCATAAAAACGGAACTCAGCTAATGCGACCATTATTTTTTGAAGAACCTGAAAATCAAGAACTTTACACTTACAACACCGCTTATTTTTGGGGAAAAGATTTCTTAATTTCTCCGATTTTAAATAAAGGACAAAAAGAACAAAGCATCTATTTTCCTAAAAATTCTGATTGGATAAACTTCTACACTGATGAAAAAATTTCTGGTGGAAGTACTCAAACTTTTACAACAGAAGAAGACAAGATTCCAACTTTTGTAAGAGCAGGAAGCATTATTCCGATGGCGAAACCAATGCAATCTACCAAAGAATATGATGGAAATTCTTTGATTTTACATTATTATCTTGACGAAAATGTAAAAGAAACTGAATTAGAATTATACAATGACAATGGTTTACAAAACGAAGCCTACGAAAAAGGACAATTTGAAATCATGGAATTTGAAGCTAAAATCAAAGGGAAAACCATTACTTTTGAATTAGAAAACGAAGTTGGCGCAAATTTTTCTGCAAAATCTAAAAATATAGAGCTCACTATTCACCATGTTTCTAAAGCTCCAAATTCTGTAAAAGCCGGTTGTAAAAAACTAGAAAACACTTATGATTCTGAAAAGAAAACGTTAAAAGTAAATTTGGTTTGGAATTCTTTGAAAGAGAGTAAAGTGAAAATAAAATTATAATACAAAATCGCCCCGCAAAATTGCGAGGCGATTTTTTCAACAAATTAAAAACTTTGGCTCTTTATGTAAAGAGCGAATAATGGAAATGAATTTTATAACAATTTAAAATTTTAATTTTTCCCTTTTTATTAATGAAACTGCTCCGCTTCAGTAGAACCAGCTAAAGCTGTGGTAGAAGAATTTCCTGCGGTAACAGTAGTTTGTACCGCATCAAAATAGCCAGTCCCAACGAAACTTTGGTGTTTCACCGCTCTGAAACCTTTGGCTTGTAATGCAAATTCTCTTTCTTGAAGTTCAGAATAACCAGCCATTCCTCTTTCTTTGTAAGCCAATGCCAATTCGAACATTGCTGTATTCAAAGCGTGGAAGCCAGCCAAAGTGATAAATTGGAATTTATAACCCATTTTTGCTAATTCTTCACGGAATGTTTCCATTTCCGGAACAGATAATTTTGCAGCCCAATTGAAAGATGGAGAACAGTTGTAAGCCAACATTTTTCCAGGGAATTTAGCATGAATTCCTTCTGCGAATCTTCTAGCATACTCTAAATCTGGATTAGAAGTTTCCATCCAAATTAAATCTGCATAAGGAGCGTAAGAAAGACCTCTATCAATACCTTGTTCTACTCCACATTTCACTTGGAAAAAACCCTCAGAAGTTCTTTCACCAGTTACAAATTTTTTATCTCTATCATCAATATCAGAAGTCAATAAATCGGCAGCATCAGCATCTGTTCTTGCTACCAAAACCGTAGGAACTCCGCAAACATCAGCTGCCAATCTCGCTGCAATCAATTTATTAATCGCTTCTTGCGTAGGAACAAGCACTTTTCCGCCAAGATGTCCGCATTTTTTAGCAGAAGACAATTGATCTTCAAAATGAACACCAGCAGCACCAGATTCTATCATTTGTTTCATTAATTCAAAAGCGTTCAAATTTCCTCCGAAACCAGCTTCAGCATCGGCCACAATTGGCACTAAATAATTTTTATCTCCACCTCCATTTACAGACTGTATTTGGTCAGCTCTCAATAGCGCATTATTAATTTTTTTCACCACAGCCGGAACAGAATTGGCAGGATAAAGCGATTGGTCTGGATACATTTCACCGGATAAATTAGCATCTGCAGCAACTTGCCAACCTGAAAGGTAAATCGCCTCTAAACCTGCGTCCACTTCTTGAACCGCCTGATTTCCTGTTAAAGCTCCTAATCCTGCTACAAAATCTTGATTATTGAGTTTATGCCAAAGTGTTTTAGACATTTCGGTAGCAATGGTATAATCAATTCTGTAATTTCCTCGAAGTTTCAAAACTTCTTCAGCTGAATACGGACGTTCAATTCCTTCCCATCTTGGGTTTTCTCTCCACTCTTGTTCTAGAGCTTGAATTTGTGATTGTGTGTTCATAATATTTTGGATTTTTTTGGTTGTTTAAATTTTAATTAGTGATATAAGTTGTGATTTTTTTTCTTGAAACTAAATAAATGGATATGCTTTTAAGGTTAAAAATTCTTCAAAATTTTCATCAAAAATCAATTCATTAAAGAGTTTTGTAGCCAAATCGAACTTTCCATTTTCGAAGCAATTTTCGCCTACGTATTTTTTAATTTTTTCGAGCTCTTCTTTTTCCCACATCAAAATCATGTTTGAAGTCAATATTCTCTCATCATCTAATTTGGCTTTATTTTTGAGCCATTGCCAAATTTGAGTTCTAGAAATTTCGGCAGTTGCAGCGTCTTCCATTAGATTGTAAAGCGCTGCAGCTCCCGTTCCCATCAACCAAGATTCTATGTACAGAATTCCTACATTGATGTTTTTTCGTACGCCTTTTTCGGTGATTTCACCTTTCGGAACTTCTAATAAATCAGCTTCAGAAATGTGATAATCTTCGTACTTTTTATCTATTTGATTAGGTGTTGGCATATATTCATCGAAAATCGCTTTCGCTACAGGCACCAAACCAGGATGTGCTACCCAAGTGCCATCGTGACCGTTTTTCACTTCTCTTTCTTTATCGGCGCGCACTTTCGCATAGGCTATTTCGTTTTCTTCTTCATTATTTTTCACCGGAATTTGCGCTGCCATACCTCCCATTGCATGAACTCGGCGTTTATGACACACCTGAATTACACGTTTAGAATAGGCGCTCATAAAGGGCGAAGTCATTGTAACTTGGTCTCTATCAGGAACTAAAAACTCAGGATGATTTCTAAATTTTTTGATGTAGGAAAAAATATAATCCCATCTTCCACAGTTGAGACCAGAACTATGCTCTTTCAGCTCATATAAAATTTCGTCTAATTGAAAAGAAGCGGTGATGGTTTCTATGAGGACTGTTGCCTTGATTGTCCCTTGATTAATTCCTAAATAATTTTGTGAAAAATTAAAGACCTCATTCCACCATCTTGCCTCTTTATAATGTTCTAATTTGGGTAAATAAAAGTAAGGTCCACTTCCGTTTGCAATTAGAGTTTTAGCATTTCTGAAGAAATAAATTCCAAAATCTATCAAAGAACCTGAAGCTTTCTCTCCATTAATTTCTATATTTTTTTCTTCTAAATGCAGTCCTCTTGGCCTTACGATAAGCGTGGCTAAATTCTCATTAAGTTGATAAGACTTACCTTCTTCGTTTACAAAATCTATTTTTCTATTAATCGCATCAGTGAGGTTGATTTGACCATCCATACAATTTCGCCAAGTTGGTGCATTAGAATCCTCAAAATCTGCCATAAAAGTAGAAGATCCAGAATTCAAAGCATTAACAATCATTTTTCTATCCACTGGCCCTGTAATTTCTACCCTTCTATCTTGCAAATCATGAGGCAACTTACTACATGTCCAATAATCTTCTCTTATTCCACGGGTCTCTTTCGGGAAGGCTGGCATTATTCCTTGATTAATTAATTCTTGAACTTTTTTTCGTTGCTCTAGAAGATCAATTCTTTTATCGTTGAAGTTTTTGTGAAGATGAATCAAAAATTTTTCAAGACCTTCCGAAAAAACAATTGGGTATTTTTCGTCAGTTAATATTTTAAATTCTTTTTCCATAATATTTTGATTTAATAGTGATTACAAATAATAGCTTTTTTAAAACCTAAAAAAAACAATGCGTTTTTCTCATTTCGTTTCGGTACAAATATATAAAATATTTTCACTTACAGCGAACGTTCGCTAATTTTTTTTATATTATTTTTATGCCTTAACTAATAAATCTCTTTTAAAATGAACAAAACCCGTAATTAACTTCATTTGATATCTTTTTTTTAAGTAATTTTACTAATCAAAAAACATTATTATGAAAAAATTCACATTTGCATTATTCCTTTCTTTATGGAGTTATTTTTCTTACGCTCAAGTAACCATTTACAGTGAATGCAACTACAGAGGAAAATACAGAACACTTAGTACTAAAACTTACGCCAACCATTATCAGTTTGGACTTCAAGACAATAGCATTAGTTCAATTAAAATAGCCCAAGGCTATTCTGTAGATTTATATCAAAATTCGAATATGACGGGTAGAAAAATTACACTCACAAGCAGCGACAACTGCCTACCAAGCATTATCAACAATAGTGTAAGTTCTATAGTTGTAAAAAAAATCTACGATGACAACGCTAACAGTGGAAATATTTCAATTTACAGAAATTGCGGCTATAGAGGCTCTGTGACCAATTTCCCGACAGCTAATTACCCAGACCTAAGAGCTAAGCTAAACGGAGGAACTCCAGAATCTTTGCAAATACCAAACGGAATGGTAGCAGAATTCTATAGCGGAACTTACTACAGCGGAAGACTTCTAGGAAGATATACAAGCAATCAAAATTGCCTAACTTCAGAAGTAAGAGACTTCGCCAAATCTTTAAAAGTATATAAAAACACCAGCGAAAACGAGGTAAAACCTCAACCCAAATAATTCACTTAAAAAAACAAACATTTTCACCATAACCTGTATATATCAAAAGTTATTTCGCTCAAAAATATATACAGGTTAAATTTTGATAGCTTTGCAATATCTTTATTCACAGACTTTACAACCTTTCTAAATTCTTAAAATCCATTTTTTTTAATCTAAGTCGCATATTTATTTTTATAAGTTCTATATTTGAATAATGAAAGCAGAAAGTGATTTTATAAAAACAGTTTTCGGATTAAAACTAAGACAACAAAGACAAAAAAAAGACTGGTCTTTGCAGGATTTAGCAGATAAAACCAAACTTTCTAAATCTTACCTCAACGAAATAGAAAATGGCAAAAAATACCCTAAACACGACAAAATCCTACAATTAGCAGAGGTTCTCAATTGCAAATTTGATGATTTGGTTTCCACGAAATTAGACAAAAATCTTGCTCCTTTTGGTGAACTTTTACAAAGCGATTTTTTTAAAGAAATTCCGTTAGAACTTTTCGGGATTAATAAAAACACCCTCATCAACATCATCAGTGAAGCTCCAAAACAAATCACCGCTTTCATTAATACTTTGATAGAAATTTCGCAGAATTATAACCTTGGAAAAGAACGCTTTTATTTTGCCGTACTTAGAAGTTTCCAAGAATTACATGATAATTATTTTCCAGAAATAGAAGAAGTAGCTCAAAACTTCGCTACCGAAAACAATTTAAAACTGGGAAAAAATATAGACATTGAACATTTAGAAAAAATTCTCATCGAAAATTTCGGCTACGAAATAAAATCTGAAAATTTTGAAACCTATGGAACACTCAACAACCTCCGTTCACTCTACATTCCAGAGAAAAAACTCCTTCTTCTGAACCAACTTTTAGACAAAAATCAAAGAACTTTTATCTTCGCAAAGGAAATAGGTTTCAATGTTCTAAAACTAGACCCTAGACCCAACACCTATTCTTGGTTAGATTTTACAAGCTTTGACGAATTACTCAACAATTATTACGCTGCATATTTCGCAGGCTGTGTCTTGATTCCGAAAGACGAATTGGTAGAAAAATTAGAAGATTTTTTTGATGAACCAAAGTGGAATTCTCAGAAATTCTCAGAATTAATTTCTCATTTCACCAATTCACCAGAAACTTTTTATTATCGATTAACCAATATTCTCTCTTCTGAATTTGGCATCAAAGATTTATTTTACCTTTGCTTTGTAAAGAAAAAAGACACTGATAAAATACAGATATTAAAAGAGTTACACCTTAATCAACAGCAAGCTCCGCACGCCAATTCTATGAACGAGCATTATTGCCGAAAATGGATTGCCATCAAAAATCTGAAAGAATTAAAAGAAAACGAAACCCTTACTTCTGCTCAAATTTCGCATTATAAAGATTCTGGATTGAGTTATTTGGTGCTTTCTACTTCTCATAAAAACCCCTTTTCTGATGGTGCTAATCGCAGTTATTGCATCGGGATTTTATTAAATTCTAATTCTTTGAAAAAAATAAAATTTGCGAAAAGCTCTTCTGTAAAATCCGAAAATGTAGGCGTAACCTGCGAAACGTGCAACATCTTAGATTGCGATGTAAGAAAAACAGCGCCAACACGCTTAGACAAAGAGAATTTCAATGAAAGCATGAAAAAATCTATTGCAAAAATCAGAAAAGAAATGTTATAATTTGCGATTTGTGATTTGTGATTTACGACTTTATTAAGATTTAATTTAACTATTACAATTAATTATTTTTAACATTTTTTGCGGATAACTTTAGACAAAATCTATTGAAATTTTAATTTCTTGCTCCTATATTTGACAAGAGATTATGATGAATTTTGATAGAATAAAAGAAAAATTAGAAATCCTTGCTGATGCCGCTAAATACGACGTTTCTTGCTCTTCGAGTGGTGGAAATCGTAAAAATAAAGGCGGACTTGGTAACAGTCACGTTTCTGGAATTTGCCATTCTTACACGGAAGATGGCAGATGTATTTCTTTGCTCAAAATTCTACTTACAAATCATTGCATTTACGATTGTGCGTACTGCGTTTCCAGAAAATCAAACGACATAAAACGTGCTGCTTTTACGGTAGATGAAGTGGTAGATTTAACGATTAATTTTTACCGAAGAAATTACATTGAAGGATTATTTTTGAGTTCTGGGATTTTCAAAGATGCCGATTTTACCATGGAACGTTTGGTAAGAATTGCCAAAAAACTACGACAAGAACACAATTTCCACGGATATATTCATTTGAAAACCATTCCAGGTACAAGTGATGAGCTGATGAAAGAAGCCGGACTTTACGCCGATAGACTTTCCATTAATCTAGAAATTCCTACAGAAAGTGGTTTAAAATTACTCGCTCCTGAAAAATCTCACGAACAAATGACCAAACCAATGACCTTCATAAAAAATGAATTGGTTTTATATAAAGAAGAGAAGAAAATTTTCAGAAAAGTCCCAAAATTCGCTCCCGCTGGACAATCTACACAAATGATTGTAGGCGCCACCGACGAAACCGACCTGAAAATTATAAAAGTTGCCGACCATTTTTACCAAAATTACAATATGAAACGGGTTTATTATTCTGGTTATGTTCCCATGATTGAGGATTCTAGGTTGCCTTCGGTTTTTTCGCAAGTTCCGATGCAACGAGAAAACCGATTGTATCAAGCAGATTGGTTGATGCGTTTTTATGGATTTGATGCCAATGAAATTCTGGACCAAAAAAATCCGTTTTTGGATTTGGAAGTTGACCCAAAATTAGCTTGGGCTTTACGAAATCGAGAAAAATTTCCTGTAAACATTAACACAGCACCGAAAGAAATGTTGCTGAGGATTCCTGGAGTTGGTGTAACTTCGGTTTTAAAGATTTTACAAGCGAGAAAATTTCAGAAATTGAATTTAGGACATCTCAAAAAAATGGGAGTCGCCACCAACCGAGCCAAATATTTTATAGAATTTGAAAGCGAAAATATTTTCAATAGATTGATTGATGAACAGAATTTCCGTCAAATTGTGTTGAACGGAATGAAATCGAAATGGCAAAATCCGTTTTCGGAGCAGTTGAGTTTGTTTTAGTTGCCACTAATGCACGTATCATTCATCTATTATCAATCAAAAAATGACCACACTTCTCTACGATTCTAGTTTTGAAGGATTACTAACCGCTGTATTTGAAGTTTTCGAGTACAAGTATGATGTTGTGGAAATTATTTCCAAAGAAAATTACACGCAAGAAAATTTCTTTGCAGAAACTCACGAAGTGATTACCAATTTTGAAAAATCTGATAGAGTTCTCAAAAAATTAGAAGAAAATCTTGGCAAAGAAGGGATTTCTCAATTGATGTTGGTGTATTTTTCAGAAAGAAAAGATTTAGAACGATTGATTTTGAGCGCAGTTCGGCATTCTATTAATCATCCAAAACAAAACATTTTAAAAGATTTCGGAAATGATGATATTTTGGAAATTTCTAAAATTTGCAGAAGTGTAGGAAGAGAACGACACAGAATGCTCGCTTTTGTGCGTTTTGAACTATTGCAAGACGAAGTCTATTTCGCGAAAATAGAACCTGATTTTAATGTTTTGCCTCTAATTCAGAAACATTTTAAAGACAGATATGCTGACCAAAAATGGATGATTTTTGATTTGAAACGCCATTACGGAATTTTCTATGATTTGAAAAGTGTAGAATTTTTCTTCCCTGATGAATCTCAATTACAAAATTTTAGAAATTCTGAACAGTTTCACCACGAGGAAGAAAAAAAATATCAAACACTTTGGCAACGGTATTTCATAAAAACAGGAATTCCGGAACGTAAAAATATGAAACTCCACATTCAATGGATGCCGAAAAGATATTGGAAGTATTTGACGGAGAAGTATTAATGAATTGAAAATGGAAAGTTGAAAATTGAAAACCTTAATTACCATAAATCAATGACAACGCCTCTTGAATAGTGTAATTTTGCATAAAGTTTTGAGATGAATTTAAACGATTTACAACATATTTCTGATGCTTTCTCAAGAACGGAAAAAATGCCGGTTTTGTTTCTAGGACACGGTTCGCCGATGAATGCGATAGAGGAAAACCAGTTTGTGAGAGGTTTTAGGGAAATTTCTAATAAAATTCCAACGCCGAATGCAATTCTCTGTGTTTCTGCGCATTGGTACACGAAAGGGACTTTTGTGACTTCGGGGAAAATTCAAAAAACGATTCACGATTTTTATGGATTTCCGCCAGAACTTTTTGCGGTGGAATATCCTGCCAAAGGAAATCCTGAATTAGCGAAGGAAACTTCGGAACTTCTTGCACCAACTTCTGTGATAGAAACTGAAAGTTGGGGACTAGATCACGGAGCTTGGAGTGTGATAAAACATTTGTATCCAGAAGCACAAATTCCTGTAATACAGATGAGTATAGATTATACGCAACCTGCACAATATCATTTTGATTTGGCGAAAAAATTACAAAAATTAAGAGAAAAAGGCATCTTAATTATCGGAAGTGGAAACGTGGTTCACAATCTTCGATTGATTGATTGGAAGAATATTAATACAGTTGGCGCAGGTTGGGATTGGGCAATAGAAGCTAGAGCGAAAACAAATGAATGGATTTTGGACGGAAATTTTCAGAATTTAATCCATTTTGAAAAGCAAGGAAAGTCGCTGCAAAATGCGATTCCTACTCCTGATCATTTTTTACCTCTGATTTACACGCTTGGTTTGAAGGAAAAATCTGAAGAAATTTCGCTTTTTAATGATGAATTGATTGGTGGAAGTTTGAGTATGACGAGTGTGAAGATAGGTTGAGGTTGATGAGTTTGATGATAATACTATTAATACTTTGTAACTAAAATTCCTGAAATAATAACAGGCAAAAACAATAGTAAAATTGTAAAAATAGCATCACCAAAATGCAATTTTCTATATTCTCCTTGTTCCCAACTAGATTGTAAATAACCACTTAAAATAGGCTCATTTCCGAAAAAAAGTTTAAACCAAAGCCTCAACAATTGATATAAGACCAAAAAAATGAATGGAATTAGTAAATAGTAAGATTCTAGTAAATTTTGATAGGTTCTGAGATATATTCCTATAAATGCAATTATAAAAGAAATTAATAAAAATATAAAATATAGTTTTGGGGGAATCATAAGTTTAAAAGTCATAACTCCTATGAAAATTAATTCAATAGCGATTCCAATTAAGTAAATCATTCTTCTAAATTTCCACTTTAAATTCCCTATTTCTTACCATATCTGCAATGGTGAGGATATCTTCGCCGATTAATCTATCGTCTTCTAATTTTTTGACTTTAGCACGAAGAATTTGATAATTTTCTTCAATAATTCTGGTTGATTTCAGTGGTCTGCGAAATTCTAAACCTTGCGCGGCAAACATGAGTTCTATTGCCAAAATATTTTCGAGATTTCCTAAAACTTGATTGAATTTTCTCCCCGAAATACTTCCCATAGAAACATGGTCTTCTTGCCCAAGACTAGTCGGCACAGAATCTGCTGAAGCTGGGAAACAAAGCGTTTTGTTTTCGGTGACCAAAGCTGCAGTAGTATATTGCGGAATCATAAATCCAGAATTGAGACCTGAACTTTCAATTAGTAATTTTGGTAAACCATATTTCCCTTCTAACAAAAGATAACTTCTTCTGTCTGAAATATTTCCTAATTCTGCAACTGCTAAAGTGGCATAATCTAGAGGCATTGCCATCAATTGCCCATGGAAATTACCACCAGAAATAGCTTCTTCGTCCGAAATTACTATAGGATTATCTGTTACAGAATTAAGCTCTGTTTCTGCCATTTCCTTTAAATGTTCAAAAGCATTTCTGCTAGCACCGTGTACTTGAGGTACGCAACGCATAGAATACGGGTCTTGTACTCTTCCGCAATTCTCGTGATATTCTAGATTTTCAGAATTTTTTAAGAATTTCAACATTCTTTTCGCCACCAATTTACTGCCTTTGTAAGGACGAATTTCGTGTAGTTCTTTCTTGAAAGGACTTGCAGAACCTTGATAAGCTTCTATAGAAAATGCAGCAGCTAAGTCAGCTAAATTTAATAAATATTCAAATTTTTCTAAGCCTTTAATAGCGTGAGCTAAAATAAACTGAGTTCCATTAATTAAAGCTAAACCTTCTTTCGCCTGAAGTTGAAGAGGTTCTAAATGATGCTTTTGAAGTGCTGTAGAAGTTTCGACAATCGCATCACCATCCCAAACTTTTCCAAGACCTAGAAGTGGTAAAACCATGTGAGCTAATGGTGCTAAATCTCCACTTGCGCCTACAGAACCTTGCTCTGGAACTACAGGAATAATATCTTTCTCTACCATCAAGATTAATCTTTCTACCACTTGCAATGAAATCCCCGAAAATCCTTTAGAAAGTGCATGAATTTTAGACACCATCATTATTTTTGAAATTTCTTTGGCAATCGGTTTTCCAACGCCTACAGAATGCGAAATAATGAGATTTTCTTGCAATTTTGCGGTTTCTTCTTCAGAAATTTTGGTTTCACAAAGTGGTCCAAAACCTGTATTGATTCCGTAAACTGTTTTATCAGATTTTACAATTCTCTGAACGTTTTGGTAAGAATTGATGATTTGTTGTTTAGATTTTTTATCTAATTTAGCTTTTTTGGGATGTTTAATTATTTCTAAAACATCTTGAAAAGTAAAATGGTCTACTCCGTAAATTAACATTGTTTTATGAGATTTATTTGGCGCTAAATTTAAGCAAAAAAAAGCGAGAAAAATCTCGCTTTTAATTATTTCTTAACTACGGTGACTAACTGACCTTCGTATTTGGTAATGGCATCAAAAATCTGCTTAAAGGCAGGGTAATATTCTTTTGGAAAGAAAGAATCATCTACCAAAATATTACTTTCTACAGTAATTTTATTCCCTTCTTGGTTTACCAAGTAACTATATTTAATAGCATCATCTTCTGTTTTAAATTTTTTAGAATCTGGCAAGGTTTCGAACTTATACCCTTCCGGAATCGTGATAGTCACTTTTTTGTTTTTATTATAAGCCGAAATAAATTCTATAGGATTTCTTCTTTCTTCGGTTTGATTAAAATCATGATTTTTAGAATATAAAAACAATAATGGATTAAAAATAAATTTACCTCCAACACCATCTACAAAAGAATCTGAAGTAAAATCAAAACTGGTTTCAAATTCATTGTCATTTAAGGCACCTGATTTAAGGTTAGACAAAGGAAATTTATATCGTTCTTTGTAATTTTCTTTTTGGTAACCATCTTTATCTTCTTCGTATTGCTCATTGTTTAACATCGCATATACTTTGGTATCTTTATCGGTGAAATGACCAGCAAAAGTGGCGTCTTTCTCTAATTGAGCCGTTACTTCTAGATAAGTATTGCTTTTTTCTGGGTTTACAATGTTAATTTGTTCTGCTTTTTTGTCTGTAAACAAAAATCCATTGTAATTTACTGCTCTAGGTGGAATTACATTAATAGAAGAAAGTTTAGAAGTAGCATCTAAAGTATACAATTGTTTATTAGATTCTACACAAGCTATCACATAATTAAGACTTGTAATAGATGGTAAATAATTGGTAACCATACCCATATTGACTGTTGAAAGCACCACAGGATTGGCATTAATTCCTGCATTTCTCAATAATAAAACAAGAAGAATATTAATTTCTGCAGAATTTCCTACTTTGGTATTAATTAAATTTTTAATTCCTTCTTCTGTAAAAACTCTATTCTTATGGTCCCAAGTGTAATTTTTTTGAACAAATTTCAGAATAGCTTCTGTCTTTTTAAGTTCATTTGGAATTTGTTTTATCTCTGCCGGAAGTAAATCTTTTACTAGATGGTCTTTCCTAAGTGCCCCACCAAATCCTTCTTCTTCCATCATTTCTTTTCTAACATCATCCCAAGAAAGGGTGTATGATTTTAAAACATTTCCTGTGTACGAAGAGTTAAGCTCTGCTCTAATAGAGGTCTTATAATTATCTATGTTCTTAACATAATTTTCGTCTAAGAAAGCTTTCAAATTCTCATAACCAAATCTGTATGTTCTATAATCTGCACCATACAACATTCTTTCTTCTGAAATTCTATATTTAGGCATAACAGAACCTTTGTAATTGATACTATACCCTAATTCTTTTGGAGTATCAAGAACATATTCTGTGTAGATTATAGGAACTTCTTCCTCAATCATAATTTTTGGCATTTCTCTAATAAACGGACTGAATACGGTATATGAGTATTCTACTACAGAGCCATCTTTAACATTAGGAAAAGCAAATTTTACAATATTGTATCTTTTATTTTCAGTAGATTTAAATTTAGAATCTTTTTCAACTTTGTTGGTAACAATTTTATCATTTTCTAAATTGTACGTGTAAGCTTTTAAATTAGATAATTTTTCTTCATTACCAGACTGCGCCTCATAAAGTGCAATTTCTTTATTTAAAAAATCCTCTGCTTTGTCTTTATTATAAATTTTTACTCTATCAACTATCTTAATTTCCATCTCATAATCTTTTCTGATGTAATAGTGTATAGATCTGTACAAAACTTCTGCTGGAGCGTCTTCCTTTAAAGTAGATTTTGTTTTTTTAAGGTCTTCAATAGTAAGTTTTGGGGTATCTAAAAATTTATGTTCTTTTTGAGCTAAGTAGAAGCTAAAAGAAAAAATTGTAAATAGGACAAGAAGTTTTGTTTTCATTGTTTAGTTATTGTTTTGAAATTAAAATTTTGGTATGGTCTAAACTGGTCGTTTTTTTTCTAAAATCAGCATAAGCTTTAAATTTTTCTTTAGGATAATTACCCTTTGAAATGGTAATTTTCCTATTCACAAGAAGTTTATTTCCGTCTAATTTGAAATCTAAATTATATGAGCCAAACTCTGAATTTAAGGCAATTGGCAAAGGCTTTTCTGCTAATTTATATCCTGCTGGTATGGTGAATTCTGTTTCGTAAATATCTTGATAAGAAAATGGTAATGAGAGTGGCAATTTTCTTTCTTCATCTGCACTAATATTAGATGTCTCTAGAAGAGGTAAAACCCTAAAGAAAATGTCATTTCCTAGTTTTTTAGAATAGTCATTTACTTTAAATTTTGCTTGATAAGTAATTTCTGCTTTTTCTTTATCATTATTAATATTATTTACCTCTAAATTTTCGATTTTTATATGGTCATATCTGCCTTTCACTGCATCTTTTACATCTTCTTTTGAAAGACCAAGCATGTACATATTAAAATCATATTGAGCTTTAGAATAGTAAAAGTCAGAATTTAGATTAATGCTATTATCTTCATTTAAAACTACTTTAGTTTTGATAATCTCTTGATTTTCTTCTGGTTGATAAACTGGTGTATCAATAATTTCGATTCCGTTTTCTTTAACTGCTAAAACATTTCTATCTGTCGTGTTGTATGATAAATGATTGAAAGCCATTAGCTGCGATGTATTTTCTAACCAAATAGGCTCTTTTTCTGTAGGAATCATTAGAATTACGTGATTTCCGCCCATTTTAGGAAAATCTGGGTCAAAGGATTGCGGTGTTTCGTCACTGGTAATTACAGAATAATAAGATTTAATACCTGCTGCATCTAGAAGTGTTTTCATGTAGTTGGTAAGTGCTTTGCAATCACCATAGCCTTTTTTTCTTACTTCATCAGGAATTATAGGTTGCCAACCACCAATACCGATAGATACATTTACGTATCTTGTTTTGTTTTGCATGTATTGGTATATTTTCTTCACTTTTTCAGAAGTTGTCCCAGTAAGATTAAGCGCTGCTACTTCTGCTTTTATCTCTGGGGTAACTACTGATACTGGCGTAAGCAAGTCTTTGTACATCCAATTTCCAAAGGTTGTCCAGTTGGTCATATCTCCTTGTTTGCCTTCTAGAGTAAATTTTTCAAGAGAAAATTGCACTCTTGGCAATATGGTTTTTAAGCTCGGGGAATATGTTTCTTTTTCTATCGCAGGGAAATTTTGATATGAATAAGTCATATTATTAGCATCTCCACTAGAAGTAACTTTCGCAAAACTAGATTCTACTATTTTAGTTCTTAGTTTAATACCAGACTTATTTACAATAGTAATTTTAGTATTCTCTAAGGAAGTATTGTAATCTAACAATGGATAAAAATCAGGCAAAAAGATGGTGTTAGGCGTTTTTACATTGTAAGAATAGGAAATGGTATAAGGATAACTTACTGGAATGTAATTTAAAAACAAAACTCTATCATCTTGATAAAGAGAACCTGCAGAGACACTACTAACGTCTGTAAAGTCACTTTTAGAATATTTATTAATTACTTTGCCATTAGCATCTAATATTTGTACTTTTATGTCACTTACTCTAGTACTTTTATTATAATGAATGGCTACTGTAGCATCTTCATCACCAGCTTTATTGAGTACAGTAAATACATTCTGATGATTAATTTCCATATCATCTATAGAATTAATCACATAGGTAGAAACATCATTTCTTATGACAATATTCGCTTTAGATTTTAATTCTTCTGGTATAGAAGAGACTGCATAATTTTGAGAAAAATAAAAGTTGGAGAAAACTAAAATAATTAGCTTTAGGAAATTATTCATGATTATTTTTATTGTTTTTTTGAAAGTCTAAATTTAAAAAAAATACTTAAATTTAACAAAATTTTAACGTTGATTTTTATCACAAAAAAAAGCAGGAGAAATATCCTGCTTATTATCAATAACTTAAAACGCTAAATTAATCAACCATAGGAGCTACCTCTGGATTTTTCATCATTTTTCTCTTCCCCATTTTCCCTTTTTTGTCTTTCATCATCTCTTTACGCTTTTCCATTTTATCTTTTTTATCAGCTTCCCATTTTTTATATTGGTCTTCTGATAAGATTTTTTTCATTTCTGCAGCGTGTGCATCTTGTTTTTTCTTCATTTCTTGCATTCTAGCATTTCTTTCCTCTTTATTTTTTTGCATATTTTTTTGCAAGTCTGCCATTTGCTTATCTTGTAGCTCTTTTATTTTTTTTACTTGGTCTTGAGATAAATTGAGGTCTTTAGACATTTTATCTAAATGCTCTTGTTGTCTTTTTTGCATTTCAGCTTTTCTTTGCTCAGGATCCATTTTACCAGGTCTATCCATTCCTTTTTGTTGCGCGAAAGCAATTGTTGCAAAACCTAATACTAAGGTCAAAAATATTTTTTTCATTTTTAATAATATTTAAATTGTTAATCTGTTTCTTTGATGCTGTAAACAGAATAAGGTTAAATCATAAAATGATAAAGTTTTGTTAAAAAATAATTATATAAAATTCTCTATTAGATACTTGATGATTTTTTCCGTTTCGTCTGGGAAATCCACTTTTATATTGTTACCGTTTTCAATCCAGAATTTTAATTTAGAATCAAATTCTTTTTCATCCCAAATCACGGTTGCTCCCATATCTTCTGCTGCCAAAGCATTACACTGCTGTTCATACTGATGAAACATAGGCACGCACAATACTTTTTTACCCAAAAACATTGCTTCTGCTGGCCCTTCGAAACCACCACCAGTCAACAAACCTTCACTATTGGCAAGAGATTGATTGAATTTTTCGTTATTGATTCTATAAACTACAATATGACTTTTCAAGTAATCTTCTTTGGTATGTTTAGAGAATACCTGAAATTTTCGGTCTGGAAATTTTTCTAATTTTTTCAAAATAAATTCATCACTATATGCAGGTAAATAAACAGTGTAATGACCCAAATTTTCAGGAGATAAATTTCTAATTTCCGACCTTATCACTGGTGTTTTTATAAAATCATCATACTTTTTAAAATGAAAACCTATTCTGTAAGTTGCTGGCGCATAATTTCTAAGTATAATTCTACCTAAATGAAATCCAGAAATCACAGGTGTTTTAGGTGATAAAAATGCTGATTGATGACTAAGTGCTACAGACTTTATTTTTCTGAGCTTACAAGCCCAAGCGGTAACTGGCTCAAAATCATTTATTATTAAATCATAATCTTTTACGGGTAGACTTCTAATATCCTTTATCAATTGCCTAAAGTCGGCCTTTATGAAACTGCTTTTATAATTGATTCCGCCATTGGTACCAAAATCAAAACCGAAACCCTTAAATTTGTATTTTATTTCTTCATCTAGATTTACATCTGCCTGAGTTCCGCTAATAAGAATATCTAGCGTTCCGTATTTTTTTAAAATAGGAATAATTTCTCTAGCTCTAGAGACATGCCCATTACCAGTGCCTTGAATTGCGTAAAGAATTTTCATAAAAACGAAGTTATCATTATTTCTTTTTGCAAAATCATTATTAAAAAAAATTAACACAAAAAAAAGCGGAAAACTAACTTTCCGCTTTACTGAATGTAAAAATTAAATTTGATATGAAGAATGTATTATAATTTTTACAAAGAACGTGCCACAATAAAAAAAGGCAGAAAAAAATCTGCCTTATCATACTAACTAATTAATTAAAATTAACTAAACCCTTATCTGAAGCCTCTTCCACCGCTGTTATGATTTTTATCACTTCCGGCAGAACGGTTATGGTCACCACCTCGGAAACCTCCGTTATTTTTAGATTCATTATTCCCTCTGTTTACGTCTTCTGTTCTTTTAGGCGCGTCATTTCTAAAACCATTATTTCTTGGTTGTTCTGGTTTGTTATTACCAAAATCCCTAGGAGAATCTGTTTCGTTTCGGAAACCTCCATTGTTTTGCGGTCTATCATTATCTTTTCTAAAACCACTAACGTTATTTTGTGATTGATTATCTCTTCTGAAGCTGTTATTCCCTTTTACAACATTATTATTACCATTAAAACCATCTCTGAAGCTTCCTTTTCTGAAATCATCATTTCTAAAAGTTCTTACATCTACATTTCTATATCTAGGGGTAACATAAACTATAGGTCGATAATGCTTAACTCGATAACTTCTATAATAAACAATTGGATTGTAATTATGGTAATATCTATTGTAAAAACTTACATAAATTCTTGGACCTAGAATTCTTTCAATCGCAATAAATCTATCATAGTACCAACGATCTGGATTGTATCTATAGTAATTGAACCAAAAATTATAATTAGAAAATCTATTATTCAAAAGCCTTATCTCTCTAATTTGCCAAGGAGAAAGTCTGAATTCTACAAAAAGCCTATCCCAATTAATACTTACAATAGCATTTCTATAGTCATTATAATATCCTCTGTAAAAATCACGGGTATAATAATCCTCAGGATATTCGTAGTAATAATCTTCTGGATAATTATAATCATCATAGTAATATTCATAAGGGTTATTAGAATATTGATTATTACCATAATTGTCATTTGGATAATATTGTGCGTAAGCCATTCCTGCCAAAGATAAAATAGAAGCAAGAACCATTTTTTTAAATATCGGTTTCATATTATTTTTATTTAATGATTTGTTAAAGAATATTAAAAATACGTGCCAAACTTTCTAAGTTTTTAAAAAATATTTTAAAATTACTTAAAAAACTCTTCAAGCTTTTTTTTAATATAATTAGTTTTGATTTTTTAAAACAAAAAAAGTTAAAACCAATAGATGATTTTAACTTTTTATAATTCATTAAAGAACTGATTATTAACGCCTTCCGCTTTCAGCTATGAAACTAGAAATTTTATGATTAAAATGTTCTTTTTCTAACAATTCTTCTAGAGAAATATGCATTCTGTATCTCCAATAATGAGGGAAAACCGCAGGATTATTAATTCTTTCATCATCTGCATACGGGTTTACAATTTCATAATCCGTCGCAAAATATTCTTGAATTGGGAAAATCGCCAACATCGCTTCAGAGTGAAGATGCTGTTTCATAATAATTTCTGCCAACTCAGGTACCAATTCTGATGGCGCAGTACCAAATTGTTTCAGTTGGTTATTAAAATAATGCTGCGTAAGTTCTCTATTCTCTTTCCACCATTGTCTTAGGGTAGAACTATCGTGTGACGAAGCTGTAACCACATTCATATAACTAGCAGATTGTGGGTTGTAATATGGTACGTTTTCTTTAGGTGAACGCTGTACTTTTAGTGCTGTTATCCCTAGTTTATCCATCACACCTGGCACACAATCTGGAACCAAACCAAGATCCTCACCACAAATCAACATATCTGTAGCAGCCAGCAACATTGGTAGTTTTTCCATTGCTTTTTGATACCACAAACCATCTTGACGTCTAAAGAAATAATCTACATAAAGGTCAGAAAGTTGCTTCTTCTCCCAATCTGATAGATATTTATACGAATCTGTTTTCTGAATATTAAATCTTGGATGATATACATATTCACTACCATTAAATTCTTGTAAGAAAAGAACGTTTGCTGCTAAACTAATCAATTTCTCTTCTACTCCATCTCTTGGGTTTTCTTTGAAATATTCAGTTAATTTTCTTTGAGTATCAAATTCAGGTTTAAAGTAATAAACTCCATTTTCAGGATACATAAAATGCTCTGCGATAACCTCTTTCTCATACCCAAACCAATCCCAAAGTATTTGGTCATTAATAAAAGGTCTGCAGTATCTATCATAGTTGAATGGAATATGTCTAGACGCAAATTCCTGATGAGTAACTGGTACTGCTGGATAAAAATACCCCAATAAACCTTGCGTAGCAGACATTGGCATTCTCCAAATTCTAAAAAACCCTAGAATATGGTCTATTCTCATTGCATCAAAATAACGAGCAATCACATTAAAACGCTTCTTCCACCAATCATAATCATTGGCTTGCATTACTTCCCAATTGTAGGTAGGGAACTCCCAGTTTTGTCCTAAATCCGAAAACTCATCTGGCGGTGCTCCCGCTTGGAAATCCATCCCGAAGAGCTCTGGCTCAGTCCACGCTTCTACAGAATATCTGTAAATACCAATTGGCAAATCTCCTTTCAAAGAAATTCCCAAACCGTGGGTATAATCTACGGCTTCCTTCAATTGTAAATGCAACTGATATTGCACCCAAGCGTGTAGCATAACTGCTTCAAAATCTGCGTGCTTCGCTTCAAATAACTGAGCAATTTTACCCGCAACATATTTTTTATGGGTTTTCCAATCATTAAAATTTGGAGTATTGTTTTTATCTCTCAATACACAAAAAGCGGCATAAGGTTTCAGCCAATCTGCATTCTCTTTTAAGAATTTTGAAAAATCTTTATCTTTTATAATTTCAGTTTTATTTTCCTCAAAAACTGCTTTTATAAACTTCCACTTCTCAGAAATCACTTGTTCATAATCTACTAAAGAAAGTGCATTGAGCTCATCTCTCTTTATTTTAAACTCTAACTGAAGTGCTTCTGGAATTCCAAATTGAATTTTAGCTAAACTCAAATACTGAGGATGAAGTGCATAAACAGAAATAGCAGCATATGGATAAGAATCCGTCCAAGAATAATTGGCCGTAGTATCATTTATAGGTAAAATCTGAATCACAGAAAGATTAGTTTTATGAGCCCAATCTGCTAGTTTTTTGATGTCTGCAAATTCTCCTACCCCAAATCCATCACTAGTTCTTAAACTGAAAACAGGCACAGCTACACCAGCTGCTTTATACAATTGCTCTGCACTGAATCTAAAGAAGTGATCTGCATGTACTTGCAGTACTTCTTGGTCTTGATTAGGAAAAGCTAATCTATTATCTCCATATTCGATTGCTATAATCTTCCCAATTTTTTCATCTAAAATGGCAAATTTATATTGTACAAATTCTTTTTGCTTTCTAAGGTCTACCGCAAGTTCCCAAACCCCTACAGAAGTTTGAAACATTTTAACGGCTTTCTCATAATCCCAATTTCCAAGTGACTCATTATTCCCTAAGATTACCAATCGCCAATCAGATGAATATAAAGGTGCTTCTATCCTAAAATGATGGGTATGCTTTTTAAGAATCGAAACTTTTTCTGGCTTGAAGTCTCCTAATTTGTTTTGAAGAATTTTATTGTTGAGATAATTTTCTGGGAAATTTTTATTGTTCCAAACATCGTAAATATTGTATTCAGAAAAATTATTAACAAAATTGAGATGGTGCGTACAGATTTCTTCATCTACGATTTGATTATTTTCATCAATCACCAAATATTTATATTCAATGGATTTAGAAAAAAAATCAATCTCAGTTTTCCAATTTCTGTTGTCTGAGAAATGCAGGTCATAAGTTTGTACATTTTTACCATCTAGAACTTTTAGCATTAGCTTCTTGCCAAACTCTGTTCCGTAGTTAATCGTGAAATATAATTTCATGTAAAGTCGTTTTTCAGTTCACGAATTTACAAAAATATATATGCTTTAGAAAAAATTAATTATATGATTTTTAATTTGTTTCTTACAATTTATGTCTTAAAAAAAAAGGATTTATTATCTCTATATGACATAATAACGACTAGTAAAGCTTCTGAAAAAATTAAGGTAGTTAAAAAAATATTCTGTTGTAAATTTTTCATTATTTAAAAAATGGAGTCTAAATTTTCTAACATGAGTTTTTTTTAACAAAAAACCCTTTCCGAGTTTTGAACTCGAAAAGGGCGTTTATATAAATTAATGTTATTTTTAATTCAAAACATAAGAAGTGCCATCTCTTCCGTCTTTTAGTTCTATTCCTTCAGCTAGAAGTTTGTCTCTGATTTGGTCTGAAAGTTCAAAATTTTTGGCTTTTCTGGCTTGATTTCTTAGTTCAATTAAAACTTGCAATGTTTGATCAAGTTTTGCATTGTTGTTTTCTTCAATATTTTGAAGCCCGAGAACATCAAAAACAAAAGAATTCATCAAAGTTTTTAATTCTTCTAAATCTTGTGAAGAAATAGATTCTTTGCCGTCTTTTAATTTGAAAACAAAACTTACCGCTTCAAATAAGTGCGAAATCAAAATCGGCGAATTGAAATCATCATTCAGAGCATCATAACATTTTTCTTTCCAAGATTTTAAGTTAAAATCGCTTTCTGCTTTCTGCTTTCCGCTTTCCGCCGATTGCTGATTGCTGATTGCTGAAAGCGTTTTCAAAGCCTCCATCAAACGTTGGAATCCTTTTTCTGAAGCCAACATTGCTTCATTAGAAATATCCAAAACGCTTCTATAGTGCGCTTGTAAAAAATTAAAACGGACAACACTCGGATGGAATGCTTTTTCAAAAAAACTATTTTCTCCAGAAATTAATTCTTGAGGCAGTATATAATTTCCTGTAGATTTACTCATTCTTGCACCGTTCATCGTGAGCATATTGGCGTGCATCCAATATTTCACTGGCGAAACGCCATTACAACCTTTTCCTTGTGCAATTTCGCATTCGTGGTGCGGGAATTTAAGATCCATTCCTCCTCCATGAATATCAAATTGTTCGCCTAAATATTTGGTGCTCATTGCTGTACACTCTAAATGCCAACCTGGGAAGCCTTCTCCCCAAGGTGAAATCCATTTCATGATGTGTTCTGGTGATGCTTTTTTCCAAAGGGCAAAATCTTGTGGATTTCTTTTCTCATTTTGCCCGTCTAAATCACGGGTATTGGCAAAAAGTTCGTCTATATTTCTTTTGGAAAGTTCGCCATAATTACCACCTTTTTCGTTGTATGTTCTTACATCAAAATACACAGAGCCGTTGCTTTCGTACGCCAAACCTTTTTCTATTAAATCTTTGGTAAGTTCTATTTGTTCGATAATGTGCCCCGTTGCCGTAGGTTCTATAGTTGGAGGTAAAAGATTGAATTTTTCTAAAACTTTATGAAAATCTACAGTGTATTTTTGTACAATTTCCATAGGTTCTAACTTCTCTAGACGAGATTGTTTTACGAAACGGTCATTATTAACATCACCATCATCAGTTAAATGACCAGCATCTGTAATGTTTCTTACATAACGAACTTTGTAACCCAAGTGCGTTAAACTTCTATATATAAAATCGAAATTAAGGAAAGTTCTCACGTTTCCTAGGTGCACGTTGCTGTAAACTGTAGGTCCACAAACGTACATACCTACTTTATCGCCATTAATTGGAGTGAAAATTTCTTTTTCTGCGGTCAGTGAGTTATATATTTTAAGTTGCATTTTTTATAATTAAAAATTTAAAAATTAAAGAATTAAGGTTTTGATTGTGCATTATAAATCAGCAACAACAGATGATTGTGGTTGTAAAAATTCGGGTTGATATTTTTTTAAATCTGGTCATTTGTTTTCACTATATTTAACCTAAAAATTCCATTTGAACTAGAAAATTGATTATACCAAATATTGTTTAAGGTAGAAAGTTTTGTTGGTTGATTATTTTCACCATAAATTTCCAAAATTAATTCAGAAATTATTTTATCTCCTAAAAACTTAATTTCTTTTTTATCTCTTTCAAGGCATTTAATCCATTCTTTTTGCACAGAAAAAACATCTTCCGAATAAACTTGTGAACAATAAGTTCCACCTCTAAATTCTGCTATAATTGTAAATAAATCCATTATCAAAATACCTCATTATCAAATTTTAAAACCCAATCTAATCCAACTTCGCATGACTTCCTACATAATGCAAGAATTCTTGTCTTGTAATAGGATTGGTTCTAAAAATTCCGCTCAATTCTGCTGTAATGGTAGAACTTGCGGTGTCTTTTATCCCTCTGCAATTTACACAAAGGTGTTTTGCATCTATAATACAAGCTACATCTTTCGTTCCGAGAGCTTCTTTCAAAGCATCTACAATTTGCATCGTCAATCTTTCTTGCACTTGCGGACGTTTTGCATAATAATCCACAATTCTATTGATTTTTGACAAACCAATTACTTCTCCATTTGAAATATAAGCAACGTGCGCTTTACCAATAATCGGCAAAAAATGATGTTCGCAGAAAGAATAAACGGTGATGTCTTTTTCAACCAACATTTGTCTGTACTTATATTTATTGCTAAAAGTAGATATTCTAGGTTTGTTTTCTGGCAACAAACCCCCAAAAATTTCATTGACATACATTTTAGCAACCCTTTTCGGAGAATCTTTTAGAGAATCATCTGTCATATCCATACCCAAAGTATGCATAATGTCTGCAAATTTTTCTTCGATGATTTTTATTTTTTCTTCGGGAGATTTTTCAAAAGCATCATTTCTCAGTGGAGTATGGTCTTTGCCTGTGAAAACATCGTCGTCGTTATCCATAAAATTGCTCATAGTTCAAAAAATAAAGTACAAAAATACTGAAATATTTTATAATACTTTAATTGTTTGATAATGAGAGAATTTATTTTAAAAACATTTTAATTTTAAGAAAAAAAAGTTTGATTGGCACGAAATTTTATATATTTGCACTTGAATTAACAAAATTTTAAAACAAATTGCTATGTCAGACATTACATCAAGAGTAAAAGCTATCATCGCTGATAAGCTAGACGTGGAAGAAACAGAAGTAACTCCTGAAGCAAGCTTCACTAATGATTTAGGTGCAGATTCTTTAGATACTGTAGAGCTAATCATGGAATTCGAAAAAGAATTTAACATTCAAATTCCTGATGATCAAGCAGAAAAAATTACTACTGTAGGTCACGCTATTGCTTACATTGAAGAAGTTATCAAACAATAATTTTTTTTAATAAAAAGAAAATTAAAATCTATGGAATTGAAGAGAGTTGTAGTTACAGGATTTGGTGCTATTACACCTATTGGGAATAATGCTCAAGAATATTGGGAAAACCTAGTAAAAGGAGTGAGTGGTGCTGCTCCTATTACTCTCTTCGATTCTACTAACTTCAAGACAAAATTTGCTTGTGAAGTAAAAAACTTCAATCCTTTGGATCATTTTGAGAAAAAGGAAGCAAAAAAAATGGACCGAAATACTCAACTCGGTGTTGTGGCAGCTAGAGAAGCTGTTTCACATTCTAGAATCATTGAAGATCAAGTAGACAAAAACAGAGTAGGTGTAATCTGGGGCTCGGGAATTGGTGGTTTAGAAACTTTCGAAACCGAAGTTCTAGGCTGGGCTAATTCTAACAACATCCCAAGATTTAATCCTTTCTTTATCCCAAAAATGATTGCCGATATTACTCCTGGTCAAATTTCAATGGAGTATGGTTTTCATGGACCTAACTACGCTACAGTTTCAGCTTGTGCATCTTCTGCAAATGCGCTTATAGATGCTAAAATGCTTTTACAACTTGGCAAAGCTGATATTATCGTATGTGGAGGTTCTGAAGCTGCAGTTACTGCATCTGGAATGGGAGGTTTCAATGCACTGATGGCACTTTCTACAAGAAATAATGACTATAAAACTGCCTCTAGACCTTTTGATAAAGACCGAGATGGATTTGTATTAGGCGAAGGAGCAGGATGTATTATCCTTGAAGAATATGAACACGCTGTAAAACGCGGTGCTACCATCTACGCAGAATTATCTGGTGGAGGCCTTAGTGCAGATGCATATCATATGACAGCACCACATCCTGAAGGATTGGGCGCTTATTTAGTAATGAAAAATTGTTTAGATGACGCTGGATTAACGCCTGATGAAATAGACCACATCAATATGCATGGTACATCTACTCCATTAGGTGACATTGCAGAGTCTAATGCAATTGCTAAATTACTAGGAGAGCATGCTTATGATATCCAAATAAATTCTACAAAATCTATGACTGGGCACTTGCTAGGTGCAGCCGGAGTGATAGAAGCAATAGCAGCGATAGGAACTATCATACATGGTATTGTTCCGCCAACAATTAATCATTTTACTGATGACGAAAATATTGATAGTAGATTAGATTTTACCTTCAATCATGCTGTGGAAAAAGATGTAAAAGTAGCCATGAGTAATACTTTTGGTTTTGGCGGTCATAATGCCTGCGTACTTTTCAAGAAATTATAATGGGCCTCAAAAATTCATTACAAAAATTTCTACTCAAAAAAACTTTCAGAAAAAAAACAGAAAAGGAACTTCTTTTGTCTACAAAAATCAGTAAAATTATTGGCCGAAAGGTTGATAATATTGACTTCTACAAAGAAGCTTTTTCTCTAAAAACACCAAATAAGGTTCTAAATGCCAAAAACTACGAACGACTAGAGTTTTTGGGAGATTCTGTTTTGGGAAGCGTTATCTCATCTTATCTTTATAAGACCTATCCTGAAGAGAATGAAGGTTTTCTTACTCAAATGAAATCTAAAATAGTAAACAGAAAAAACCTAAATCTTCTTGGTGAGAAACTAAAGCTTACAGATTTTATCCAAAATGGAAGTCATGGAAGTTTAGGAGAAAACATCAATGGAAATCTCTTTGAAGCATTCGTAGGAGCTATTTATTTAGATTTCAATTATGATATTTGCCAAGAAATCATTTTAGACAGATTATTTTCTGAAAAAGAGATAGAAAGATTAGAACACAAAATTGTAAGCTATAAAGGCTTATTACTAGAGTGGAGTCAGAAAAAGAAGGTATCTATAAGATATGAAACTAGTGAAGAACCGCTTCCTAACAAAAATTTCATCTTTAAGACCTGCGTATATCTTAATGAGAATAAAATAGCAAGTGCCACAGAATCTTCTAAGAAAAAAGCCGAAGAAAAAGCCGCACAAAGAGCATTTTACTCTCTGAATAAAAAAGAAAACATCATTGAGCAAAAAAATATTACTTGAATTAGAAGATGATGAACCCATCAACATCGGATTTATAAGACAAGCTAAAAGATTGCCTGATTATGAAATTTTTTTTGAAATTAATAAAATTAATTCATTGAATTTTTGTAGAATAGAGGATTTGAAATATAAAAAATTCAGTTTTTCAAAATTTGAAGCTTACCATTTAGAAACTAAAACTTGCTATCAAATTATTGCGAATAAATCTACACCAAAGAGAAAAAAAACGAGCAATGAATTGTTTTCTCAGGCCGAAGAAATAAAATTTCTAATGCCTAAAAACAGAGATGTAGACTTTATTATATATGCAAAGGATAGTTTTGCAGATTTTTCACTAATTTTGCTGCCTGAAAATATTTTGTTTCAAATTCAAGATTTTTCATTACATCCAAAAACAGAACTGTACAAGTTATTACAATATTATGAATAAAAGATCAAAAAAGACAAAGATTATAGCTACATTAGGTCCTGCAACCTCTTCTAAAGAGGTAATGCTAGAATTAGTGAAAGCTGGTGCTGATGTATTCAGAATAAACTTTTCTCACGCTGATTATGAATTGGTGAAAAGAAATGTAGATATCATCCGAGAGATCAATCAAGAATATGGTTTTAATACCTCAATCCTTGGTGACTTACAAGGCCCTAAACTGAGAGTAGGTGTTGTAAAAGACGGTTCTTATCTTAACCCAGGAGATGTACTTACATTTACCAATGAACAATGTGAAGGAGATTCTACAAAAGTTTATATGACTTATGAAAGATTTCCTCAGGATGTAAAAGTTGGCGAAAAAATATTAATTGATGACGGAAAACTCGTTTTAGAAGTCATCGAAACCAACGATAAAGACACCGTAAAAGCTAAAACAATCCAAGGCGGACCTCTTAGTTCTAAAAAAGGAGTGAATCTACCAAATACCAATGTATCTCTTCCTGCACTTACAGAAAAAGATATAGAAGATGCTAAATTTATGCTTGACAATGATTTTGATTGGATTGCCCTTTCTTTTGTTCGTCATGCACAAGATATCATTGATTTAAAAGAATTAATCAAAAATCACTCTAAATCTGAATTCAGAACACCAATCATCGCCAAAATTGAAAAACCTGAAGGGGTAAAAAATATTGACGAAATAATGATGGAGTGTGATGGAATAATGGTAGCACGTGGTGACCTAGGTGTAGAAGTACCTATGGAAGAAGTACCTGTTATCCAAAAAAGATTGGTAGATAAAGCTAGATATTATTCTAAGCCTGTAATCATCGCTACTCAAATGATGGAAACGATGATTAATAGCCTTACTCCTTCAAGAGCCGAGGTAAACGACGTAGCAAACAATGTTTTAGACGGAGCTGATGCAGTAATGCTTTCTGGTGAAACTTCTGTAGGTAAATATCCTGTAGATGTAATCAAGAATATGACGAAAATTATCAAAAACATAGAATCTACATCTCTTTACGAAAAGAAAAATGACATCATCGAAAAAATTACTTGTGTAGATGACCGTTTCGTAACAGATATGATTTGTCTAAATGCAGTAAAAATTGCTGAAACAACTGGTGCAGAAGCAATTATTACATTAACTTACTCAGGTTATACTGCTTTTCAGATTTCGGCACACAGACCTCATGCTAGAATTATAGTTTATACTTCTAATCCTAGAGTTCTTACGATGCTAAATCTTCTTTGGGGTGTAAAAGCATTTTATTATGACATGAATAAATCTACTGATGAAACCGTTATCCAAGTAAATATGCTTACACATAATTACGGATACGTAGAAAAAGGTGATTTCGTAGTCAACTTAAATGCAATGCCAGTCTACGAAGGTGGAAAAACAAATACACTAAGGTTAAGTACCATATAAAACTAAAAGCGCTCATTCTTTTTGAGCGCTTTTTTTATAGATTCCCCATAATGGTTTTCTTAAAAGTAAATTCTTGGAGTGCATACAAAGAAAGTTCTATTCCGTAACCAGAATTTTTAGTTCCACCGAAAGGAAATCTAACATCTGATTTGGTAATTTGATTGATAGAAACCGTGCCAGATTCTAAATTTTCAGCAAAAAATAGTGCTTTTTCTTTGTCACTTGTCCAAACAGAATTTCCTAAGCCAAACATCGTGTTATTAGCAATTGCAAGCAATTCTTCATCAGATTTCCCAGAAAAAACCATTGCTAAAGGCCCAAAAAGTTCCTCATCATTTATCGGGTTTTCTACATTCATTTTTAAAATTCCTGGTCTGAAACCAGCTTTTGAAATTCTTTCTAATGGCAAAATATATTCAGCTCCGTTTTCTAAAGCAGTTTTATATTGTTGTTCTAAATCATCTGCCAAATCTTCTCTTGCCATTTCCGAAAAATTGGTTTTAGCATCATTCGGATTGCCAACTTCATATTTTTTAAAATTTTTGAGCAAAAGAAATAAGAAACTATCAAATACTTTTTCGTGAATGATAAATCTTTTTGAAGCGATACAAGTTTGTCCGCAATTTTGAAGCCTTCCAAGAGCGGCACTTTCTGCTGCTTTTACCAAATTGGCATCTTCACAAACAATAAAAGCATCACTCCCGCCTAATTCTAAGACACATTTTTTTAAATTTTTGCCCGCTGTTTCCGCAATTTTTCTACCAGCAGCTTCACTTCCTGTAAGCGAAACTCCTTTTATAATAGGATTGGCAATCATTTCTTCAACCTCTGAATGAGAAATTTCAAAATGCAAGAAAACACCTTCAGGAAAACCTGCTTCCTCGAAAATTTCTTGTAAAGTATCTCCACTTTTTAAGCAGATTGAGGCGTGTTTTAAAATGACAGTATTCCCAGCAAGAATGGTAGGAACTGCAAATCTAATGGCTTGCCAAAAAGGAAAATTCCAAGGCATAACACCTAAAATAGTTCCTAATGGTTCGTGATGTACTTCGGAGATTTGGAATTCTGTTTTTATTTTTTCTGGTTTTAAAACATTTTCTGCATTGGCATAAAAATCACAAAGTGTGGCACATTTCTCTATTTCTGCAATAGATTGAGAAATAGGCTTCTTCATTTCTTGTGTAATAATTTCACCAAATTCTTGCTTTCTAGCTCTTAAAATTTCTGATAGTTTAGCAAAATATTTTTGTCTTTCTTCAAACGGAATATTTTTCCATTTTTTGAAGGATTGTTGAGATTGTTGTAATTTATTTTGAATGTTTAGGGCCATATTTTTTTTAAATATTAAATTGTGAAAATCTAGCTCCACATCATATTAATTTTTACGTGATTATCTTTTATATAAACTTTACCTCCCATCGAATTTTCATAACCACGAACTTCAAAAATCCTAGTATTTTTAATTATTTTCGACTGCTTTTGTTGCAAACCTTTACTTTTTAAAATCCAAATATCAATTTCGTTTTTGAGAGCATCAAATTCAACAGTAAATTCTCTTGTAAAAATAGAACCTTCTTTTTTATATTCAAAATTTGTAGCATCTTTTGGCAAATCAGAAAGTCCACCCCAAGATTGAACGGTAATTATTACTTCGGCTCTGTCCCAAGGAAGTACATAATCAGAAATATAATAGGTGAAAAATCCTATTATAAAAATTGAAAAAATGACAAATATTGATAAAAATATTTTTAAAAACTTCATTATTTTATAGTTATTAGATGATTTCAAATATAATTCTTTTAGAGAAAAGTCGAAAATAAAACTGAACCCAATTTCTAGCCCTGATTGCAGTGGAAATCCTTTTTTGGTGACTGAGCTTGCCGAAGTTACCAAAAAAGATTGCAACGAAAAGCAGGACTGAAAGTGAAAAATAGCTGAAATGTGTTGCTTCTAAATCATAAACCATTCATTCACCAAACTGGCAGCAAATCTGGCGGTTTTTTCGGCAATGTCAAACTCTGGATTTACTTCTGCAATATCAAGGGCAATCAGTTTTTCTGACTTTAAAATATGGCGATAAAAATGCAAAAAAGTAGCGTCTGCAAAGATGCCGTTGTATGCCGTAGCAGAAACTCCAGGCGCAATTGCAGCGTTGAAAACATCCATACAAATGGTGAGGTACAATTGATCAACCGAAAAAATTAGTTCATCTATCTTTTGATAAATTTTAGGGAGATTTTCGTAGAAAATTTCGTCTGCGAGAATGTATCTCATGCCGAATTGATGAGCGGTATCAAACAATTTGAGCGTATTAGAATTTCTTTGAATTCCGATATGGAGAGAGTGAATTTCTCCATCTTGTGCAATTTGCCAAAAACCTGTTCCAGAGCTCGCTCCTACTCCATTTTCGGGTTCACGATTGTCAAAATGCGCATCTATATTGATGATGCCAATTTTTTGATTGGGAAATGCTTTTTTGACGCCTGAATAATGCGCAAAAGTGAGTTCGTGGCCACCACCAAGAACGATGGATTTTGCGTTTTTTTGTAGAATTTTAGAAACTTTATCAGAAAGATTTTCTTGAGCTTTTTCTAAATTTTGGTCTTCGCAAGTCACATTTCCAAAATCTAATAATTTAAAATCTGGAGAAACTACAGGAAAATTGCTCATATTTCTTCGGATAATATCTGGTGCTTTAGCTGCACCTACTCTTCCTTTGTTTCTTCTAACACCTTCATCTACAGAAAAACCGTGTAAAACGAAATTATTCGGTGAAATATTTTCATAGTTCTCCGAAATTTCTACTCGTTGAAAAATTCTGTGATGAAGCGGTGAATCTCCATCGTTTCTGCCTTGCCAAATGTTGTCCATTTTTAATTAATTTTTTTTCCATCAATATACACTTCACTTGCCACCAAACTTCCTTGATTATATATAACATTCTGGAAATTATCGGTTTCAAAAACCACAAAATCGGCTTTCATTCCTTTTTTCAAAATTCCTCTATCGGTTAAATTCAAAGCTTTTGCAGCACGAAACGTAATTCCTGCGAAAACTTCGGCAGTAGAAAGTTTCTGATACGTTGCTAAAATAGATGCTTGTAAAATTAAATTTCCATTAGGTGCAGAACCAGGATTCCAATCACTTGCTATGGCGAGAATTCCGTTTTTATCCAATATTTTTCTAGCTGGAGTAAATGGTTCTCCCAAACCAATACTCGCACCTGGAAGTGCTACTGCTACTGTTTCTGATTTGGCTAAATATTCTAAATCTTCATCTATCGTAGCTTCTAAATGGTCAGCAGAAACGGCGCCGACTTCCACCGCAATTCTAGAACTTCCTGCAGTAAACTGGTCGGCGTGAACGGTAATTTCAAAGCCTAATTCTTTAGCTTTTATTAAAAAATTCCGACTTTCTTCTCGTTGAAATGCAGATTTTTCTATGAAAACATCCACTCTTTTCGCTAGATTTTCTTTTTTTACTTTGGGTAAAATTTCGTCTAAAATATATTGCAAATATGCTGAAGAAGTTCCTTCAAAATCTCTTGGTTTCAAGTGTGCGGAAAGACAAGTTGGTACAAGAGTAGCTTTGGTTTTTTCTTGTGCTTTTTTGATCACACGAAGCATTTTGAGTTCGCTTTCTACATTTAAACCATAGCCAGATTTTATTTCAATAGTCGTAATTCCGAGTAAAATTAAACGATTGATTCTTTCTAATAAAGTTTCTAAGAGTTCGTCTTCTGAAGCATTTCTGGTATGCTGAACGCTGCTCCAAATTCCGCCCCCTTTTTCTGCAATTTCTAAGTAAGTTTTCCCTGCATTTCTCATCGCAAAATCATTGGCTCTATTTCCACCGAAACAAATATGAGTGTGACAATCGATGAAAGCGGGAAGAACAACTCTGTCGGAGAGTTGGAGAGTTGAAGAATTGGAGAGAGATTGCTTCGTTTTATTAGCAATAACATCATAGTTTCCTATTTCTTCAATTTTGTTTTCAGAATTAATTAAAATACCACCGTTTTCGATGATTTCTAATTGTTCGTCAGAGATTTTTCCTCGAAGTGGAAGATTGTTTAAGGTAAGAATTTGTTTAAACGGTCCGAATAATTTCACAGAAAATTGATTTTGGTAAAATTAAGAAAATTTGATTCTTAACTAAAAAAATATGTTCATAAAAAAATAATTTTTCCTGAAAATTAATCTCTATTCTTCAAATGATCAAAAACCATTTTAGAAAGCGGAATGAACATAAAACCACCGATGATAAAAGTAATAAATGCTCTTTGTAAACCGAAAGCGTGCGCCAGATAACCAATAATGGGCGGGCCTAGAAACATACCTACGGTAGAATAAGTACTCACGATAGAAATTACTATTCCTACAGAATATTTTTTGGCTTTACCTGATAGTATAAATGTCATAGGATACAAGCCTGAAACACCAAACCCTACCATACAAAAACCAATAAGCGCCGTCCAAAAATATGGAAAAACTACTGCCATTGCAACGCCAGTCATAATCAAAAAAGAACCTAAAATGTATAATTTTTGCATTCCGAATTTCTCCATCATTTTATCAATGGTTAATCTAGAAATCGTCATACAAACCATAAAAAGCAAGTAACCATACGTAAAAACCTCTTCTTTTACTACTTCTTTGAAATAAACTCCATTCCAATCGTACATTCCACCTTCGCAAATGGCCGCAAAAAAGACAATTAATCCTAACAATGAAATATATTTACTCGGTTTCCCTAGTCTAAAACCATTTCCGCTTCTTGCTTTGTCATTCTTCAATAAGTAAGGAAATGCAAAAAGTATCATCAAAATTCCGAAAACAGCCACCAACAAAAGATGCCATTCTATGGAAATTTTAAATTTAATCATAATAGTAGAAAACAAAACGCCTAAAATTCCTCCAATACTCCAGATACCGTGAAAGGTTCCTACAATTTTTTTCTCAAATTTTTCTTGAATGGCAATAGACTGAGTATTAATGGCAATATTAATCACCCGTAGTGAAACAGAGAAAACAACCAAAGCAAATACAATCCACCAAATAGAAGGTGCAAAACCAATAAAAAGCAGAGACAATAAAAATGTGAAACTAGCAATCTGAAGCGGAATCCTATTGTCAAATTTTGAAACTAGCCAACCAGAAAGCGGAATACCAATAACAGCACTTGCAGGCATTACCATGAGTAAATTGCCCAAAGTATCTTCATCAAGGTTAAAATTATCTTTGATTGTAGGTATTCTAGAAGCCCAAGTAGAAAAACAAATCCCCGAAAGAAGGAAATATGCAGAAAGGGCAATCCTTTGTTTCTGTCTTTTTTCTAATTCATTCATTTCGTGTACAAAATTACGGCAATCTCATCTAAAAATTAGAATATTTTCTCGTCAAATTCTTATTAAAATCTGACTTTTATGATGATTTAAAACAAATCTCACTTATTTCTCAGAACAAAATTTTCTATCTTTGGGATAAATTATAAAAAGATGCCCGATTTTTTACACGCCGATAAAGATAATTTTTCTGATGATGAATTAATGCAGGAAGAAAAAATCCGTCCTCAGAGTTTTCGTGATTTTGCAGGACAGAGAAAAACATTGGATAATCTTGAAGTTTTCGTGGCGGCTGCTAAAAACAGAGGAGCTGCGCTAGACCACGTTCTTTTGCACGGACCTCCAGGTCTGGGAAAAACCACATTAGCGCATATTATTGCAAATGAATTGGGCGTTGGTTGTAAAATTACTTCGGGGCCAGTTCTAGACAAACCCGGAAGTTTGGCAGGATTATTGACCAATTTAGAAGAAAATGATGTTCTTTTTATTGATGAAATCCACCGTCTTTCGCCCATTGTAGAAGAGTATTTGTACTCTGCAATGGAAGATTACAAAATCGATATTATGCTAGAAACAGGGCCTAATGCTCGTTCTGTGCAAATTGGTTTAAATCCTTTCACATTGGTTGGTGCAACTACAAGAAGTGGAATGCTTACCAAACCGATGTTGGCAAGATTTGGTATTCAATCTAGATTAGAATATTATACGATAGAACTTTTGGGAATGATTATCGAAAGGAGTGCCAGAGTTTTGGGCGTTCCTATTTATGAAAATGCGGCACTAGAAATTGCGAGAAGAAGCAGAGGAACTCCTAGAATTGCGAATGCACTTTTGCGCAGAGTTCGGGATTTTGCAGAGATTAAAGGAAATGGCGAAATTGAAATTGAAATCACCAAATTTGCTTTAAATTCTTTGAATGTAGATGAATTTGGATTGGATGATATGGACAACAAAATTATGCGGGTGATGATAGAAAATTTCAAAGGAAAACCTGTAGGAATTTCTGCATTGGCAACTTCAATTGGCGAAAATCCTGAAACGATAGAAGAAGTTTATGAACCATTTTTAATACAAGAAGGTTTTATCATTAGAACTCCGCGAGGAAGAGAAGTAACGGAAAAAGCGTACAAACATTTGGGGATTTCGATACCAAGAAGGCCTGATAGTTTGTTTTAGATTAAAGTAAAATCTATGAAAAAATTAGTGCATTTATTTTTTGTTTTGTTTTCTGTTTTTTGTTTCGGACAAGAAAAAGATTTATGGTATCCTTTTTTTAAAAATAATTCTAATACTATGGGATTTAAAGACAAAAATGGGAAGGTAATGATTAAACCAAAATTTTTTGCTCCATTTTCTACAGGAAATTTTAATAATATTTATGCTGTAAATGAGATAGATGGAGATGAATATTATTTATTAAAAAATGGAAATAAAGTAGGAAAAGATAGTGTCTATGTTTTTGATACTGAATACGCTAAAGAATCTGAAGGTAAAATAAAATTTCGGGACAAAAAAACGGATAAAGTTGGTTTTTTTGATAAAAACGGTAAAGTGATAATCCCTGCAATTTATAATGACGCTGGAGATTTTCATAATAACATTGCGTTAGTGATAAAAGATGCTCACAAACAAAAATGGGAATCTAAATCAAAAAGTGAAAATCATGAAGGAGATTGCAATCATTGGTCTTGGAAAGGGGGAAAAACTTTAGCAATAAATACTTCTGGATCTATACTTTTTGAAATTCCACTAGACAATTATTCACATTCTATTGATTATAAGAATGTTTATAAAAAAAATGCACTTAATGAAAATGTAGATTCCGACATTTACACCACTTACAAAGGTAGTGATGGAAATACGTATTCTTTTTACAGTCCTGAAAAAGATTTTAAAAAATGGTTTGAAACAAAATTTTTAACAGATTTTAAATCTAAGGGGAAAATTTCCGAAAACTATTTTGATAAAATGGTAGAATTACAAAGAGAGGGAAAACCAAAACACATTAGTAGAAAAATCTTCTTAAATAAATACGGTGAAAATTGTAATAACCTTATAAAAGAGTACCTTCAAAATGAACTTGAAATAAATTTTTCTGATGGAAATACTTTTGAAGAAGAAAACAAAGAACTGTCTATAGAATTAAGACTTACACCTAAGGTAGAAAAAGATTTCTATCAAAAATTAATTATTTTTACTAAAATTGGAGATTCTTTTTACATTACTTCTACTCCTTAAATTCTCAAAATTTTACTTAAATTAGCACAAAATCACACGTTTTATGAAACTCTATCCTATACAATGCGGAAAATTTAAATTAGACGGCGGTGCTATGTTTGGCGTGGTTCCGAAATCGCTTTGGGAACGCACCAATCCTGCTGATGAAAAAAATTTGATAGAATTGGGCACTCGTTCTCTTTTGGTAGAAGATGGTAAAAAACTCATTCTCATAGATTGTGGCTTAGGAAATAAACAAGATGAGAAGTTTTTCGGGCATTATTCACTTTATGATGATGATACTTTAGATAAAAATTTAGCAAAATATGGTTTTGTAAAAGATGATATTACTGATGTTTTTCTAACGCATCTTCACTTCGATCATTGTGGTGGCGCAATTGAATGGAATGATGATAAATCTGGTTACAGACCAGCTTTTAAAAACGCACAATTTTGGACCAACGAAAATCACTGGCAATGGGCTACAGAACCCAACCCTAGAGAAAAAGCGAGTTTCTTGAAGGAAAATATTTTACCAATGCAAGAAAGCGGACAATTGCAGTTTTTACCAACTCCGAAAACTGGGAATTATGGTTTCGCTCCTGATTTGAAAATGGATGTAATTTTTGTAGATGGGCATACCGAAAAACAAATGCTTCCGGTAATTCAATATCAAGAAAAAACCATTGTTTTCGCAGCAGATTTAATCCCAACTGTTGGGCATATTCCTCAAGTTTATGTGATGGGTTATGACACCAGACCGCTTCTCACAATGGAAGAAAAAGGAAAATTCCTAAAACAATGTGTGGACAATGAGTATTTATTGTTTTTTGAACACGATGCTCATCATGAACTGGCAAGTCTAAAAATGACGGAAAAAGGAGTAAAATTAGATGAAACTTTTAGTTTTAATGATGTTTTTGGGTATTAATTTGAAAGGAAGTTAGAAGATGGAAGATGGAAGTTTAAAAACTGCAAAAAAAATTATTGGTCTAACTGGAGGAATTGGCAGTGGAAAATCTACGGTAGCCGAATTTATTGAAGAAATGGGCTATCCTGTTTATAATTCTGATTTTTGGGCTAAAGAATTGGTGAATATTGATGAAAACCTTAAACATAGAATTATAAGTCTTCTTGGCGAGAATTCTTATGATGAAGACGGAGAGTACAACAGACCTTATGTTGCCTCGATAGTTTTTGAAAATGAAGAGCTACTTCTTGAACTGAATAAAATAATTCATCCTGCGGTAAAGGAGCATTTTGAGAATTGGGTAAATGCACAAAATTCTGAATTTGTTTTCAAAGAAACAGCCCTTTTATTTGAGTTAAAGCTCAATGAAAGTTGTTATCAATCTATTTTAGTAACTGCCGAAGACAATATCAGAATAAAACGGGTAATGGACAGAGACCAGAAAACTTACCGAGAAATAGAAGCCATTATGCAAAAACAAATGCCCGAAAAAGATAAAATTAAAAAGGCAGATTTTGTTATTGAAAATAATTCAGACCTTGAAACTTTGAAATCTTTCACAAAACAAACAATCAAAGAATTAGAAAAAATGGATTTGTAAATCAACTTAAAATTGATACACAATATTCCAGCTAAATCCCACATTAAACTTAGAAGAACTTTTACCAAATCCGGGGATAATCATGGGTTGCATTTCTTCTTGCTTAGAAGTGTATGCTAAGTATCTTGGTTGTGCATTGACATCTACATAAAAATTAGATTTAAACAACTGAACTCTAGCTCCGACCATTGCCTCAACCCAATATGAAGATTGTTTAGATGCAGGCAACTGTAAATATTGGTCTGCCCCGCCAAAAGCTCTGATAGGTACAGATTTGTATTCTTGTGCGTAAAAAGAAGCCCCTAGTTTTCCACCAGCATAGAAACCACTGTCCTTGTCCTCATGATCCATAGAAAGCAAATAGAAACCACCTAATTTCGCGAAAATTCCATTAGCAGAAGCATCATAACCACCTTTTTGATAAATATTTTTATCATATCCGACATCTAAAACAGCATTGATATTTTTTTTCACTTTTGTAGAAACATGCGCTTGAAATAATTTTCTATCACTAAATGCAGACATTGCAGCATTTAAGACATCTACACCAATGGCAAGATTAGGTTCGTACTTGTATTTTGGTTTTATAGAATCTTTTTCTTGAGCAAAAAAGAAACTTAAACTAAAAAATAAAATAAAAGTGAGTTTTGTTTTCATCAATAATTTGATCTTGATTTTTTTCAATTTTTATTACTGGATTTGGTGTTTCTAAAGTCCCACCTACGTTTTCGTACAATCTTTTGAAACCGCAAGCCGGAGATACATATTCTGATTTTAAAGTGTATGTAACTTTTATTTTTGAAGCATTTCCTTTATTAGAAGTTCTGAGAGAAATTTCTGTAAAAAGATTATTGTCTACTCTGAGAGGAATCATTGCAGAATCTACTTCTTTAGCTTTTATAACACTCACATTTCCTGCTCCATAATTCACATCTACATATAACGAATCTAATGTAGCAACTCTGCCGTCTAATGTCTTAAATTTCACCTTCATTCTAGGAGTAGCCTCGCCTGTTACGCATACGTCATCATCACCTTCGCAAGAAGTGAGAAATAGCACCCCGAAAAATAATAAAAACCAATATTTCATTATTCATTTTTTAAGTTAAAAAAACCACAAAAACAATGTTTGCTTTTGTGGTTCAAAATTAAGATTTTTATTTTACTTCTAAAGCTTTATCTATTCTATAAACCAAATCTTCTAGATGGTATTTGGTTACACTATCAGAATATTGAGAAGCAGCTTTAGCCGCTTCGTTTCTAATATCCCTCAGGGTTCCTCTAACCAATGCTTTTACATCTGAATTGTCTGAACCACCAATTCTAATGATAGAACCACCAGCAGGAGAATCTGTTTTTGACAATAAATTATCTACAAAACTTCTTTGTAAATTTCTTCTATAAATATCAATTTTAGAAGATGTTTTTAATTCAGAAAATATACTAGTTTTCAAATCTTGAAGATAATCAAACAAAGCATAAGCATTAGCATCTATAGCTTCTCCTTTGTTTAGATTTTCTAAAACACCATTCATCAAAATTCTATTGAGAACTCCATTTTGTAGATTGCTTACCACATCAACTGGCGTTCTATTGATTTTGTCGAGAACACTGGTTTTAAGAATCCAATTAGGGGTAGTAAAAGCATAATCATTTAAAAATTTCAAAGCCTCTTTTTGTTCTGCTTTTGAAACCAATTCATAAACTGCACCTTTTTGTTCTACTGTTTTTGGTGTTTCCATTACACCGCCAATGTATTTAGCAACGTGACCTAAATATCTTGCAAATTGTCCAGAAACTTGATTGTAACGATCTGCTAACACGCTATAATCTTCATTGGGTTTTGTGCTCCAAGCTTCTAGATTGTCTATCACTCTTTGTAGATTTTTCACGCCATATTTACCAGCAATCATAGGATTATCACCTACTTGTTCGCTTTGTGAACGCGGATCATAAGGATTGGTTTCAGTACCGAACCAAAGTCTTAGGTTTTGTAATTTTTCGATCGTCCATTTATTGATATAAGCTTTTTCTTTCTCTGGTGAATCATAGTTATAAAATCTTCTATATCCCCATTCTATTGCCCAATTATCGTAATCTCCAATTCTAGGCATTAAATTATCTACATTTATTTTATCTTCTGGTTGTGCAACGTAATTAAATCTGGCATAATCCATAATAGACGGAGTATGACCATTGGTTTTAAGCCATGCATTATTTCTAAGATTTTCTACAGGAACAGTAGAACTAGAGCCATAATTATGTCTAAGACCAAGCGTATGACCTACTTCGTGAGAAGAAACAAATCTAATCAATTCCCCCATTAATTCATCATCAAAATCTACTTTTCTTGCTCTTGGGTCATTTGGTGATGCTTGCACAAAATACCAGTCATTCAGAAGTTTCATTACATTATGGTACCAATTGATGTGGCTTTCTAAAATCTCGCCTGTTCTTGGGTCTGAAATTGAAGGACCTGAAGCATTAGGAACATCCGAAGGTTTATAAACTACTGCAGAAAATCTAGCATCTTCTAAGCTCCATTCTGGGTCATCTTTAGGATTAGGAAGTTTAGCATAAATGGCGTTTTTGAAACCCGCTTTTTCAAAGGCTTTTTGCCAATCATTTACTCCTTGTATTAAATATGGAATCCATTTTTTGGGTGTTAAAGGATCTATGTAGAAAACAATAGGCTTTGCAGGTTCTACCAACTCTCCTCTTTTGTATTTTTCTACATCTTTTGGTTTCGGTTCTAGTCTCCATCTTTTGATTAGAGAAACCCTTTCTACACCCTGAGGATTAAGGTCAAAATCGGTATAACCTACCGTAAAATAACCCACTCTAGGATCAAAATATCTGGCTTGCATTTTATCTTCGGGAAGCAAAACAATTGAAGAGTTTACTTCCACCGTATAATTACCGCTTACTTCAGGTTTTGGAGCGCCAGGAATTGGTGATGATTCTCCCGCACCTCTGTTATAAGTTTTAGTGGTATTTATTTCAATATTTGTAGGAAAAGACTTAACAAAATTCACAAAAGATTTATCTTTTTGAAAACTCCCTACTTTAAAACCTTTTTTAAATCTTGTATCAAAAGAAACAATATCATTATCTGCATTGATAAAATCTGTAACATCTATTACTGTAGATTTCTTGTCTTTGCCAAAAGCCTTAATATCAAAAGCATATTCTATGGCATTTACATTATTTCTCATCACTGTATTGTACATTGCAGAAGTAGAATCTTTAGCATAATCAACAAAAGAAACAGAACGCACAAATACCTTATCATTGGGACCTTTCTCAAAACTAATTACATTTTGGCTGATTTGATCGCCTGCATATCCAGAAAAACCAGAGCGCATCTCAGCTCCAGCTTTGGTTAATCTAGTTACTACCAAAAATTCTTTTTTTAGAGATTTATCTGGAATTTCGAAGAAATATTTATCTTCTACTTTGTGTACGGTAATAATTCCATCATCACTTACCGCTTTGCTGGTGATTACTTTTTCGTACGGTTGAATTTTTTCTGGTTTTTTGTCTTTAGGTTTGGCAACATTGGCAGTGTCTTTTTTGGCTTTTACTTCCACTTTTACACTATCTTTTTCTTGAGAAAATACACTTACCGATGCCAAAAGCGATAAGGCACAAAAAAATCTTAGTACATTTTTCATTCGATTTTAATTATTTTTCTTGGTTAGATTTTAATCAAATTTGATTAAAAAAATTGGGGATTCTTATTTGAACCCCCAATTTAGTTATTTTTTTATTAATAAAGCGATATTTTCTACATGATGCGTCTGCGGAAACATATCTACTGGTAAAATCTTGACCAAATCATAATCATCTTTCATCAGCGCTAAATCTCTGGCTTGGGTAGCCGAGTTACAACTGACATAGACAATTTTCTTAGGAGCTAATTTTAGAATTTGTTCTACTACTTTTTGATGCATTCCGTCTCTCGGAGGGTCTGTAACCAAAACATCCGCTTTTGGATGATTGGCTAAAAATTCTTCTGTGAAAACATCTTTCATATCACCACAATGGAATTCACAATTTTCTAAACCATTGAGTTTGGCATGTTCTTTAGCAGCATCTATTGCTTCTTGCACAGATTCTATCCCGATTACATATTTTGCTTTTTTGGCAATATATTGAGCAATAGTGCCAGTTCCGGTATACAAATCGTAAACCACATCATTTTCAGTAATTCCTGCAAATTCTAGTGTTTTTCTGTAAAGATTAAGCGCTTGCTTATAATTGGTCTGGAAGAAAGACTTAGGTCCAATTTTAAACTGAAGTCCATCCATTTCTTCATATAAAAATCCTTCACCAAAATAGGTTTGAATATCTAGGTCATACACAGAATCATTCCCTTTGGAATTAATGGCAAAAACCAAGGTTTTAATCTGTGGAAATTTCTCTAAAACGAAATTGAAAAGATTTTCTCTATTTTCTTTTTCCTCTCTATACAATTGGAATAAAACCATCCATTCTCCTTTAGAATTCTGTCGAAGCATAAAAGTTCTAAGGAAACCTTCTTGATTTTTGACATCATAAAATTCTAAACCATTTTTTATGGCATAGTCTCTCACAGCCAATCTCATTTCGTTAGAAGGTTCTTCTTGCAAGAAACACTCCTTTAAATCCAAAATCTTGCTCCACATTCCTGGGATATGAAAACCTAAGGCATCTTTGTTACCAAAATTTTCTTCGGAACTGATTTCGAATTGAGTAAGCCAACGAGCATTAGAAAAAGAAAATTCCATTTTATTTCTGTAGAAATATTCTTCTTCCGAGCCTAGAATAGGCAAAGTTTCGAAATTTTCTATTCCGCCAATTCTTTTGATATTGTTATAAACTTCTTCTTGTTTGAAATCTAATTGTTTTTCATAAGAAAGATTTTGCCACTTGCAACCACCACAAACACCGAAATGAATGCACTTTGGTTCTACTCTGTATGGTGATTTTTCTAAAATTTCTAGCACTTCAGCTTCGTAATATTTAGATTTTGCTTTTTTTACTCTGGCATTTACTATATCACCTGGCACAGCACCAGTAACCAAAACGGTTTTACCTTCTTCAGTTTTACCTACTGCTACACCTTTAGCTCCTGCAGAGATTAGCTTTATATTTTCTAAAATTATATTTTTCTTTTTCTTACTCATTTTTTCTTTAAAAACTTTGGCAAAATTACACTTTTAAAAATAAAAAAACGGACTTAGTAAAGTCCGCTTTGTTTATATCTTTTATTTTTTAATTATTTATGATTGTGTCCATCATTAGCAGAATGCTCTTCTACAGGTGGAGGAGGTGGCGGCATCATTTGTTGATTTTGATTAGGCAATACTGATGGTGGCATTAAACCTGATGCTTTGTTAAGTGCATCTACAAATTGTGGATCACCTATATTGAAATAAGTTCTACCAGATATTTTACCATCTTTATCTAAGATAACAAAACTAGGCATTTTGAAACCATATACAGCAAATTGTTTTGCAATTTCAGAATTCATCCCTTTTTCGCCATAGAAATTTACACCTTTTATGTCTTTGAACATTGCATTGGCAGTTTTCTTAAATTGGTCTTGGGTATCATCTAAATCTACAAATGCGAAATTAATTTTTGCTCCATAGAATTTCACCATTTCTTTAAGTACAGGAACTACGCTTTGGTTGATGTAAGGATTCCAAGAAGCATAGAAAACAGCCACTGTAGGTTTTCCTTTCAGTTCAGAAAGTGAAGATTTTTTACCATCTAATTTCACCAATTCTGTTTTAGAATAATCTGTTCCTACTGGTAAACCGTAGATGGCTTCTTCTACTTTTTTAAGGTCAGCTTTCATAGATTCTGACTTTACTTTAGAATTAAGTACCTTCATAATTTCTGGCACTTTCGGATTATTGGGTTGAAGGTCAAACTGAGTGGCTACTGTAGCCAGTAAATAGTCTTTAACCTTATCAGAAATATCTTTTTTAGTGTCTAAAAACTTAGCAAATATTTCTACATTAGAGTTTGGCGCTGGTGTTTGATTCGCTTGAAAATATTTTTGGAATTCTGCACCATATTTAGATAACAAATAATTTCTATAGGTCGCCATATTCTCTACAAATTTTTCGTTTTCTAATGATTTCTGAAAATCTTTTAATTTGTCTGAAGGCTTATAATTAGGATTATTGGTAGCTTGACCATGCAATGCTTCATATTGAGAAGAAATTCTAAGCAAGGTAACATCTAGTTCGTTTTTGCTCAATTTTTTCACATCGCTATCAGGCTTTTTAGTATCAGCTATTTTATCTAATTCCTTAGAAATTTCTGTTTTATATTTTTCTAATTCTTTCAAAAAATCTGTTTCATTTTTGGTAACTACAGATTGATTGATTTTAGAAAGGTATTCATTAATATATTTTTGGCTTTCAGTTAAAAACTCTGTATTACCTTTAGCATCTCCAGAGATTTGCATGGTCATAGGAAACATAATAGCATCTGCTTTTATGTCTACTTTATCACCACCTTTCAGATAAATAAAACCTGAACTACCACCGTAGGTAATAATGTAAACTCCATTTTTTGGAATTTCAATAGTTTGAGAAAAATTTCCTTTTGCATCAGTTCCGAAATTAGCAACTGGCAATGTAGCAATACCTGTTGTTTCTATTATCTCTATTCTTTCTAGAGGTCTAGCATTTTGTAGATTACCTGAGATGGTTACTTTACCACCTTTAGAACAAGAAATAATTAAAATGGCAAAAAATAATAATAAAAAATACTTTTTCATTTTTCGTTTAAAAAATTGTTTTAATAATTGATTAGCAAAAATATACTTTTAGTTTTATTTGCTAAAATAAACTTTACATTTTGGGAATTATTTAACGAAAAATCACCTCAAGCAGAGAGGTGATTTTCAATTTATTCAGTTTATAAAACTTATTCAGCAGTTGTAAACTTAGCAGCAAGGAATTCTCTGTTCATTCTTGCTATATTTTCTAGAGAAATTCCTTTCGGGCATTCTATTTCGCAAGCGCCTGTATTTGAACAGTTTCCAAAGCCTTCTTCGTCCATTTGTTTCACCATATTAAGCACTCTTCTGTTGGCTTCTACTCTACCTTGTGGTAAAAGTGCAAACTGAGAAACTTTAGCTCCTACAAACAACATTGCAGAACCATTTTTACAAGTTGCTACACAAGCTCCACAACCAATACAAGCTGCAGCATCCATAGCTTTATCAGCATCTTCTTTCGGAACTGGGATTGCATTTGCGTCTAATGTATTTCCAGAAGTATTTACCGAAACGAAACCACCAGCAGCCATGATTCTATCAAAAGCACTTCTGTCTACTACCAAATCTTTGATAACTGGGAAAGCAGCACTTCTCCAAGGTTCTATATGAATGGTCTCACCATCTTTGAACATTCTCATGTGAAGCTGGCAAGTGGTAATACCTGTATCAGGACCGTGTGCTCTACCATTGATGTAAAGCGAACACATACCACAGATACCCTCTCTACAATCGTGATCGAAAGCTACGGGTTCTTTTCCTTCGTTTACTAGATTTTCATTAAGCATGTCTAGCATTTCTAGGAATGAAGAATCTGGTGAAACGTCTGATATTTTATAGGTCTCGAATTGACCTTTTGTTTTATTATTTTTTTGTCTCCAAATTTTCAGAGTCAGATTTAATCCTTTTTTAGCACTCATAATTATCTTTTTTTATGTTGGAGATTATTTATAAGATCTAGTTTTAACTTCAATATTCTCGTACACCAATTCTTCTTTGTGCAATACTTCGGCGTTGATATCATCACCTTTGTATTCCCAAACTGCGGCGTATTTGTAATTTTCGTCGTCTCTTTCTGCTTCACCTTCTGGTGTTGCGTGGTCTTCACGGAAGTGACCTCCACAAGATTCGTTTCTATTAAGAGCATCTATAGCCATTAATTGTCCTAATTCTAAGAAATCTGCTACACGGAAAGCTTTTTCTAACTCTGGGTTCATACCATCTGCATCACCTGGTACTCTAACGTCTTTCCAGAATTCATTTCTAATTTCTTCAATTTCTTTGATGGCTTCTGCTAAACCTTCAGGAGTTCTTCCCATTCCAACTTTATTCCACATTACGTTTCCTAATTTTTTATGGAAATAATCTACAGATTTAGAACCGTTATTGTTTAAGAAGAAATGTACTTTATCTTTGATTTCTTTTTCAGCAGCTTCAAATTCTGAAGAATTAGTAGGTATTGCACCTGTTCTAATATCAGCTGATAGATAATCTGCGATGGTATAAGGAAGTACAAAATAACCATCTGCCAAACCTTGCATTAATGCTGATGCACCTAATCTATTCGCTCCGTGGTCAGAGAAATTAGCTTCACCTATTACGAAACAACCAGGAATGGTACTCATCAGATTATAATCTACCCAAACTCCTCCCATTGTGTAATGAACCGCTGGATAAATTTTCATAGGAGTTACATAAGGATCGTCTGCAGTAATTTTTTCATACATTTGGAATAGGTTTCCGTATTTTTCTTCTACCCATTTTTTACCCAAATCATAAATTTGTTTATCTGAAGGATTGTGGATGTTTTTCTCAGTAGCAGCTTCTCTACCTTTTTTCATAATTTCTGTAGAGAAATCTAGGAAAACACCTTCTTTAGTATCATTATTTTCGATTCCGAAACCAGCATCACATCTTTCTTTGGCTGCTCTAGACGCTACGTCTCTAGGCACTAAGTTACCAAATGCAGGATATCTTCTTTCTAAATAGTAATCTCTGTCTTCTTCTTTGATGGTTTCAGGTTTTAATTTACCTTCTCTGATGGCAACAGCATCTTCTAATTTTTTAGGGACCCAAATTCTACCTGAGTTTCTAAGAGATTCTGACATTAAGGTCAATTTAGACTGCTGAGTTCCATGAACAGGAATACAAGTCGGGTGAATTTGCACAAAACAAGGATTAGCAAAAAACGCTCCTTTTTTGTGAATTTTCCATGCGGCAGAAACGTTAGAACCCATTGCATTAGTAGAAAGGAAATATACATTACCATAACCACCAGAAGCAATAACTACAGCGTGAGCAGAATGTCTTTCAATCTCGCCAGTTACCATGTTTCTAGCAATAATACCTCTTGCTTTGCCATCTACTAATACTAGATCCATCATTTCGTGACGGTTGTACATTTTAATTCTACCTTTACCGATTTGACGGCTCATTGCAGAATAGGCACCTAATAATAACTGTTGACCCGTTTGTCCTTTAGCATAGAAAGTTCTCTTTACCTGAGTTCCCCCGAAAGAACGGTTGTCTAATTGACCACCGTAATCTCTACCAAAAGGTACACCTTGTGCTACACATTGGTCTATAATATTTGCAGAAACTTCAGCTAATCTGTGTACATTAGCTTCTCTTGCTCTGTAATCTCCACCTTTTATGGTATCATAGAATAGTCTGTAAACAGAATCACCATCATTTTGATAGTTTTTGGCTGCGTTTATACCACCTTGTGCTGCAATAGAGTGTGCTCTTCTTGGCGAATCTTGGTAGCAAAAAGCTTTTACATTATATCCTTGTTCTGCCAATGTAGCCGCAGCAGAACCGCCAGCTAAACCAGTACCAATAATAATAATGTCAATTTTATCTCGGTTGTTAGGTGCAACCAAGTTCATATGATCTTTATGATTTTTCCATTTGTCTGCTAATGGACCTTTAGGAATTTTAGAATCTAGAATGCTCATAATAATATAGATGTAATTATTGAGTTACGAAATGAAAAACAGCTACTATAATAAATCCTAGAGGAATTAAGATAGAATACCAAGTTCCTAATGTGTTTACACATTTTAAATACTTAGGATGTCTCGCTCCAATAGATTGGAATGAAGACTGAAAACCGTGAGAAAGGTGTAATCCTAGTAACACAAAAGAAATAACATAAAATGCTACTCTTATTGGGTCTGCAAACTTAGCGTGTAGTTCTTCCCAATATCTCCCTTCATCAATTGCTAAACCTTCTAGATATTTGTAATTCATCTCATGAACCCAAAAATCATAGAAGTGAACGCCTAAAAATGCTAAAATAACCGCTCCAGAAATAATCATATTTCTAGACATCCAAGTAGAGTTTCCGCTGTTTTTGGCTACAGCATATTTTACTGGTCTCGCATTTTTGTTTTTAATTTCTAGTACAAATCCCATCACAAAGTGAAACACTACACCAGCAATTAATACCGGCTGCATTGCAAATTGAATTAGAGGATTGTAACCCATAAAATGTGAGGCTGCATTAAAAGGACCTTCTTCACCAAACAATGAAAGTAAATTTACCGAGAGGTGAATTAATAAGAAAATCAGCAAAAACATTGCTGAAAGCGCCATTAAAAACTTTCTACCAATTGTAGATTGAGTTAATCCTGCCATTGTTTATATTTTTTTTGAATTTCCACAAAATTAAGAATTATAAAGTGGGCAAAAATATGACAAATGTCATTTTTTGTATTTTGTAATGGTTCTAAATAAGACTTAGTTCATCTTTTAAATTTCTCACCCATTTTGGCCTCCAAAAAATCATCAGTAACCATCTCTACTTCATATTGTTCAACACGTCTTGAAGCCATATAAGAATCTATAATAAAACGCTTTAGCACTTCAACATCAGCCGTTTCACTCACCCGAAAAATTGCCTTACCACCTTCCTTTTGAATAACTATTTTTTGATTAAAATGCTCCAAAAATAAATTTTCTGTTCTATTAAATTGATAAAAATTAATAAAAATTCTGACCAATAAAAACAACATTGCAAATCCCAAAACGCGAGGCAAAGCCTTACTTTGATGTAAAAACAAACCTCTCAATAGAAAAATTACCACAAAAAGAATAATTATTTCAACAATATTTAAAGGAATATTTTTATGGAAAAACCAATCTTGTTCTGCAAAAAAATGAATGCTATTCAACAAAAAATCTACTAATTTTTCATAAATAAAACTCAACCAAGAGAATTCTATTTTAAAGGCAAATAAAACGGTCATTAACAAAGAAAAAATGATAATAATTTCCGAAAACGGTACTATAATTACATTGGCAACTATTGATAAAAATGAATATTGATGAAAATAAAAAATAACTAAAGGCAATGTAGCCATCTGAGCTGCTAAACTCATTGAAACTATGTTGAACAGAAAATCTTGAATTTTATTCTTAGGTCTTGGGAGATTTTTCAAAATCGGTGTATTCAACCAAAAAATTCCAAAAACAGCTACAAAACTGAGCTGAAAACCAACATCAAAAAGTTGATGCGTATCAAAAATTAAAATCGCAAAACCTGCAATTGCTATTGCGTGGAGTAAATCTGGTTTGCGCTGTAAAAGCACAAAACTGTAATATGCCGTAATCATCAAGCAACTTCTAACCACAGAACTTCCATAATCTATGAAAATCGTAAAACTCCAGATAAATAGCAAAGATAGCACTATAGGAATTCTTCTAAATTTTGCTGGAAAAATAGGTTTCAAAAGATATAAAATCAACCAAAAGATAATCGCCAAATGCGTACCCGAAATTGCCAAAAAATGCACCAAACCACTTTTGCTAAAATCCGAAACCATTTCGGCATCCATTTCTGTACGGTCTGCCAAGATAATTCCTTTTAGAAATTCTCTTTCTCTTTTTGGGAGTTTAGAACCATCAATCGTATTGAGGATTTCTAGTCTTTTTTGTCTGATTTTTTCAGAAATGGTCAGCGTTTTTTTTGGAGCTTCTAGAATTTCTTCTGTTGCAAAACTTTGATAATAAATTCCTTTTCTTGAGAGATATTTTGCATAATCAAACTGAAAATCATTCTTCGGACTTTCTACTTTATTTATATATACTTTGGTCTGATAATAATTTTTAAAATCAAGTTGTTTTTCTTCTTTCGGAACATACAAGATGGCATTAATTTCATTTTTTTCAACTTTTGCCAAAACTTCGTATTTTCTGTACTTTTTATTAGAATTCAACTTCTTATCAATTTGAAAAACAAGCGTTTGCTTTCCTTGAAAATTTGGAATTTCAGGTTTTTTAGAATGCCAATAATGAGAAAAAACACCCACCGAAAAAAACAAAAATCCTAGAGAATAGTTTTTCAATTCTTTTAAAATCTTAACTTTAAAGAATGAAAGCATCTTGAAAACCAATGCAAAACTCATCAAAAATAGAGTTTGATGAATAGAAGTTGGTATTAAATCGCAGAAAAGAATCCCCAAAACATAGCACAGAAGCATCAGGAGAAGAGGTTGCTTGTTCATTATTGGCTAATAGTTTAACCAAAGATAGAAATTTTTTATAAAATATCTCTTACTATTTTCAAATGATGATGCGTGTGAATGCAAAGAAATTTAATCGTTTGTTTCAAATTAAGATGTCCGAAAAGTGGATGCTCTACAAAAGAATTAGCATTAAGATTCTGAATTTTAGAAATCTCTCCTCTAATATTAATGATAAGATTTTCAATGTTTTGAATTGCATCAACACTACTAGGAATGGTAAATTTAGGCGCTTTTGCTTTCTTTCTAGGAATGTAACCTGTAGTCATCACAAAAAGTTTTGCAAAATTATTTTTAGGTTGATAATTTTCAGGCTTAGATTTTTTCAAGCCTTCTATAATTTTTGAAATCACCAAAAGTGAATGCTCCAGATGCCAACCAACACTAGCTTCTGAGATTTCTGGAGCGCTTTTATCTGAAAATTGTTTTAAATTTTCAATTTCGTCCATTTGAGAAATTAATTTCTTCATCTTTTAATTTACAAAAATATCCGCTGCATTTTTGCTAGCTCCTTTTCCGCCAAGTTTTTCTCTCAAAAGTTCATAATTCATGAGCATTTCGTCTCGCTTTTGTCCTTCTAGAATTTTTTGAAGTTCAGCCACCAAATTTTCTGTATTTAATTCTTTTTGAATGAGTTCTTTTACAATTTCTCTGTCCATAATGAGATTGACCAAAGAAATAAATTTAATATTTTTCACCACGCGTTTCCCAATTTCATAAGAAATTGTGCTGGTCTTGTAACACACAATTTCGGGAACGTTTAGCAAAGCTGTTTCCAAAGTTGCCGTTCCGGAAGTTACCAAAGCAGCTTTAGAACACCTCAACAAATCATAAGTTTTATTTGAAACAAAATGCACGTCATCATCTACAAATTTTTGGTAAAATTCTTTTGGTAAACTTGGAGCTCCTGCAATTACAAACTGATAATTTTTAAAATAATCACGCACAGAAAGCATCAAACTCAACATTTTTTCTACTTCTTGTTCACGAGAACCCGGCAAAAGCGCGATGATTTCTTTTTCGTTTAAACCGTTTTCTTTTTTGAAATTTTCCGCAGAAATTTCTGGCAAATCAGAAATCGCATCTAGCAAAGGATGACCTACAAAATGAGCATTGACTTGATGTTTTTTATAAAAATTTTTCTCAAACGGAAGAATCACCAGCATTTCATCTACATATTTTTTGATGGTTTCTACTCTTCCTTCTTTCCAAGCCCAAAGTTGTGGAGAAATATAATAAACCACTTTTATCCCAATACTTTTGGCAAATTCTGCAATTCTGAGATTAAACCCTGGATAATCTACCAGAACCAAAACATCTGGTTGATAATTCTTGATATCTTCTTTACAAAGTTTTATGTTTTTCAAAATGGTTTTTATGTTCATCGCCACTTCTAAAAAACCCATAAAAGCGAGTTCTTTATAATGTTTTACAGGTTTTTGGTTCGCTACTTTTCCCATCAAATCTCCTCCCCAAAATCTGAATTCTGAGTTTATATCTTTCTGTAAAATAGCTTTCATAAGATTAGAAGCGTGCAAATCTCCCGATGCTTCTCCTGCGATGATATAATATTTCATAAGTAATGAGTAATGAGCGTTTAATGATTTTATCAATTTCAAATATCAAACCTCAAATTTCAATTTATAATTAATTAATTTTGCTCAAATATAATAATAAAAAATGTCAGAAGATTTCGAAATAAAAAATAAAGTAGCAGAAAGTGGTTTGGTGAATTTTGATTTATCAGCACTTTCTCCAAAAGGCAAAAGAATAGAGATAGATTTGAAAGATTTTCTCTTTATGGAAATGATTTTAAAAGAAAAAGATTTCCGCGAAAAAGTAGCAGAAATAGACACTGAAATCTACCGTGATACTTTTGTTTACGTTTATTGTTCAGTAGAAGCTATTATTCCCATTTGGGCATATTTTCTGATCACTTCTAAATTGACAGGAATTGCAAAAAAAATAGTTTATGGCAATAAAAAAGATTTAGAAATCATCTTAATGCATGAAGCAATTTCTAATTACAATTTCGATGCTTTAGAAGCAAAACGCGTTTTGGTAAAAGGCTGTAGTGAAGAAGACATCCCCGAAAACGCTTACATAGAATTGGTAGAAAAACTAAAACCGATTGTAAAATCACTCATGTTCGGCGAAGCTTGCAGCAATGTTCCTATTTTTAAAAATTAAACCACATTTCTTAATTCTCTGCAATAAATTTAACATTGTTTTATAAAAAATTCTATTTTAAAAATTCATAAAAATCGTACATTTGAATTGTTAAAAAATAATTATTAACAATTAAAAAACACAATATGAGTTTAATTGACCTTATCACAGGAAACGTAGGAAATCAGGTAGCTACAGAAGCCGAAAACAAATTCGGAATTTCTAAATCTCAAATGATTGCACTCGCTGCAGTAGCTGCTCCTCTCATTATTTCGTATCTTAGAAATAAATCTCAAGATGCCAACGAAGCTGAAGCTCTTAATAACGCATTAGACAGAGACCACGATGGTTCTATTCTTGACAATCCATCGTCTGCTCTAGAAAGAGAAGCGGAAGGCGGTTCTATTCTAGACCACATTTTCGGCGGAGAAAAAGCAACCGTTGAAAACCAACTTTCTCAGAATACAGGCATTTCAATGGACAAAATTGGACCAATTTTAGCAATGCTAGCTCCTGTAATCATGGGTTACATTGGCAAACAAAAACAAGCAAATGGCGTAAGCGCTGGCGGACTTGGTGATTTATTAGGCGGTATTTTGGGTGGTGCTCAACAACAAGCACAGCAAAGCAATGATCCTCTTTCTAGTATTTTAGGTAGTGTTCTTGGTGGCGCTACTCAACAATCTGGTGGCGGACTAGGTGACTTACTAGGCAGCGTTCTTGGTGGTGGCAACCAACAACAAGCTCAACAGGGCGGACTTGGTGGTTTACTAGGCTCTATTTTAGGAGGCAAATAGTTAATATACAATTACATAGAAAAACCGAAGACTATTCTTCGGTTTTTTTCTTTTTCGTGGTTTTCGGTTTTTCTTCCACCACTTCCTCAGTTGGTTTTTCAGCCTTTTTTGGCTTTTCCGCTTTTGGGGCTGCTTCTTTTTTAGGCTTTTCTACTTTTGCAGGAATTACAGATTTCGAAGATTTTCTAGGTCTTGTTTTTCCATAACTCCCTTGTATTATTTTACCTTTTCTCGTTTTTTTGTCTCCTTTTCCCATAAAAATTAAATTTTAAATGATTGGTTCTTACAAAGTTAAAAAAAATATCCATTCACGCCTACCGTTATTTATCATCAATAAATTAATTAGGGCGTGCCTTTTTGTTTTTTTCCAAAACTTAATCTCTTAAAAAAAACAAAAAGTCGGTCTTCACCTGCAATTCCTCGTTCCAAGGCTTTAGCCAGCGCCTACTGCGGGATTTTCGGTTTCGCCCTCACGCGAAAACTCACCGCATTAAAATTAATTTTTATCAAAATTTGAAATATTTTATTGTTTTACAATAATTATTTATACATTTGCGATATAATTTTAAAACAAATAATTATGAAACTAATCGGTAAAAACTCTGTATCAAAGTATTTAAGTTACTTTTTCTACTTTTTATTCATCATCTTTACTTTAGTAGGACTTTATGAAATTTTCGGATTTTCTGTTATTCTTTATAACGAAAAAACTGAGAGCCATTTTCTTTCACAAACTTTTTACATCAGCCAAGATGTAGGTTGGAGTAATAATTTTTATACAGAAAAATTAAAAGATCTAATGAAATTCAGAATGAACATACCTTTTACAGAAACTCAACTTTATACAGGAATTTATAATTTACATTCAGGATTTAATATTATTAGCACATTCTTTTATTTATCTTTTTTCACTTATTCATTATATAAAATACTGAAAGAACTTACAAACGAAATCATCTTCAGTAAAGAAATTATTCTTTGGTTAAAAAGATTAGCATATCTCAATTTATTATATATTCCGCTTCATATTTTTAAAAATTTTATTTTCAAAGACTTTGCTTTTGGAGATGCTATTTACACAAGTTTTTATATGTTAATTATTGGCTGTAGCATTCTCTTTGTGATTGCCTTCTTCAAAAAAGGCTACGAACTTCAATCAGAAAACGATTTAACAATTTAAAATTATGCCAATCATCATTAACATAGACGTAATGCTTGCCAAACGCAAAATGCAATCGCAAGAACTCGCAGAAAAAATTGGCATTACACAAGCCAATCTTTCCATCTTAAAAACAGGAAAAGCAAAAGCGATAAAACTTTCTACTTTAGAAGCTATTTGTAAAGCTTTAGATTGTACACCAGCAGATTTATTAGAATATATTCCCGAAAAATAGTTTTAAAACATCAAAAACTTCCATCTTCCATCACAAAACCTTATCTTTGCAACTTGAATTTTTGATAAATTTAATCAAACAATTTCAAACAAAATTAAACGACTTCAAACTAAAATAATATGTTCAGAACGCACACAAACGGAGAACTTACTCTCAAAAATCTTAATGAAAAAGTGACATTGGCAGGTTGGGTACAAACCAGCCGAGACAAAGGTTTTATGGTTTGGATTGATTTGCGAGACCGTTACGGAATTACACAATTGGTTTTCGATGCAGAACGTACTTCTGCCGAAATTTTGGAACAAGCCAAAAAATTAGGGCGTGAATTTGTAATCCAAGCAGAAGGAACGGTAATTGAACGTGCTTCTAAAAATCCGAAAATTCCAACCGGTGAAATTGAAATTTTAGTTGAAAAACTCACGATTTTAAATTCTGCCGAACTTCCACCTTTCACCATAGAAGATGAAACGGATGGCGGCGAAGAATTGAGAATGAAATACAGATATCTTGATATTCGTAGAAATCCTGTGAAAGAAAAACTGATTTTCCGTCACAAAATAGCTCAAAAGGTAAGAAATTATCTTTCAGACAAAGGTTTCATCGAGGTAGAAACGCCAGTTTTGATAAAATCTACACCTGAAGGTGCGAGAGATTTCGTGGTTCCTAGCAGAATGAATCAAGGGCAATTTTATGCACTCCCACAATCTCCACAAACTTTCAAACAATTATTGATGGTTGGTGGAATGGACAGATATTTCCAAATTGTAAAATGTTTCCGTGACGAAGATTTACGTGCAGACAGACAACCAGAATTTACCCAAATCGATTGCGAAATGGCGTTTGTAGAACAAGAAGATGTTCTAGAAATTTTTGAAGGAATGACAGCGCATTTGTTGAAAGACATCACAGGAAAAGATTTCGGAAAATTCCCAAGAATGACTTTTGATGAAGCGATGAGAACTTACGGAAACGACAAACCAGACATAAGATTCGGAATGAAATTCGTGGAAGTGAATGAATTGGTTCAAGGAAAAGATTTCAAAATATTTGACGAAGCAGAATTGGTAGTTGGGATTAATGTAGAAGGTTGTGCAGATTATACCAGAAAACAAATTGATGAGTTAATAGATTGGGTAAAACGCCCTCAAATTGGTGCTTCTGGAATGGTTTGGATTAAATTCCAAAATGATGGCGTAATTACTTCATCTGTCAATAAATTCTATTCTGAAGAAGATTTGAAGAAAATTGTAGAAAAATTCGGCGCAAAACAAGGAGATTTAATTTTCTTAATGAGCGGAAACGCCAATAAGGTGAGAACTCAACTTTCTGCTTTAAGAATGGAAGTTGGAAATAGACTTGGTTTAAGAAAAGGCAACGAATTTGCTCCACTTTGGGTAATAGATTTCCCACTTTTGGAATGGGACGAAGAAACAGGGCGTTATCATGCAATGCACCATCCTTTTACTTCGCCAAAACCAGAAGATGTACATTTATTAGAAACTGACCCTGGAAAAGCAAGAGCCAATGCTTATGATATGGTTCTCAACGGAAACGAAATTGGCGGTGGTTCCGTAAGAATTTTCAATAAAGAATTGCAATCGAAAATGTTTGATTTATTAGGATTTTCTAAAGAAGAAGCAGAAGCGCAATTCGGTTTCTTAATGAATGCTTTCAAATTCGGAGCGCCACCTCACGCTGGTTTGGCTTTCGGTTTTGATAGATTGGTTGCCATTCTCGACGGAAATGAAGTGATTAGAGATTACATTGCTTTCCCGAAAAATAATTCTGGACGAGATGTAATGATTGATGCACCTTCACCAATTCACGATGAACAACTTGATGAATTGGCTTTGAAAGTGAATTTGTAGAAATTCAAAACCATCAAGGTTTTTTAGAATAAATTTATAAATTAGAGCGAGGTTTTTTCTTCGCTTTTTTTATGGAAACAGCTATTTCAATTCTTTATTACACTAGATATATCGCAATTATATCTTTCATTATTTCAATTTTTCCTATTGCAAAAGCTATTGGTTTTAATCGTGTAAATGACATTACTCCTATTTTAGAAGAACATAATTTATACAAAAACGACTATTTTAGTATATTATCAATAATTCTCATCATTATAACATTTACAATTCCAAACATTATTATTGAAAAAAATTACGAAAAAACAATCTCCGAAAACAAAATCCTTTCTATTGAAATAGAAAATCAGTTTTTTAATGATCATAAAACCATTAATCTATTTTATCCAAAACAATTGAAAAAATCACAAATTTCCACAGAAAGACTAAAAACTAAAGAAGAATATTATGGAATACTTCATCTAGAAAACTACAAAACATTACCCGTAAAATTGATTGAAGTTGAAACATTTTCTAAAGATACAATTATTACTTACAAACTTATTTCAACTCAATTTCCACCTGTAGAAAAAGAAATTGGAGTAATACAAACCAATAATATAAAATATCATATTTGTTAAATTCTTATCTTAAAAAATTTTCCCAAGTGAAAAAAAATTATGAATAAGGTAGAAATCAAAAATTCTGTAAAAAACTATCTGAAATGAGTAATTTTCATTAATTTCGATAAACTGATATATTTCATTTTAAGAAAACTATTCTACGAATAGCAAAGTCTTAACTTTGCACCAGCAAAAAAATATAGAACTATGGAATGGCTTAAAACTTTACTATTCCCTACTGAAGACCCATCTGTAATCCAATCTTTGGTTACGATTATGCTAGCAATAGGCTCTGGCGTCTTCTTTGGGAGGTTAAAATTAGGAAAAATTACTTTTGGTGTATCTGCAGTAATGTTTACAGGATTGATTCTTGGACATTTTGGATACAGAATTAATCACGAAATTTTTGATTTTATTAGAGATTTTGGGTTAATATTATTTGTTTACGGAATTGGTCTGCAAGTAGGACCTTCTTTCTTTTCTTCCTTTAAGGATGAAGGTTTGAAATTTAACATTTTAGCAGTTTCTACAGTACTACTGGGAGGTTTAATCACCTTTATTCTGCACAAAGTTACTGCGCTAGACATAGAAAATCTAGTAGGTATAATGAGTGGGGCGGTTACCAATACCCCCGGTTTAGGAGCAGCTAAAAACACGATTGAAGAACTAAAAGTTCAATTTCCTGGTAAAACCTTTGCAGATCCTACTATTGGATATGCAATCAATTATCCACTAGGAGTATTCGGAATAATAGCAGTTATCATTTTTTCTAAAATCGTATTAAAAATTACGCCAGAAGATGAAATGAAAAAATTCAGAATGGCAAAAATCAATAGAGAAGAGCCACTTACTCATAAAAAAATGAGAGTTACCAATCCTGAATTTTTTGGAAAATCTCTGAATGAAGTGATTAAAGAAATAGGATACGAAATCATTATTTCTAGACTAAAACATAGTGGCGAAGTTTCTGTATTTTCTCCTACTTTAGATACACATCTACAAGACAGAGATGTACTGATGATTGTAGGAAAAGAAAAAGAACTGAATGAATTTATTTCTAAAATAGGTCGAGATTCTACCGATTCTTTCATTGAATCTGATTCTGATATTAGTAAGAAAAATATTTTTGTTACGAAACCGTCTGCTGTACACAAAAAATTGTCAGAACTAGACCTTTATAATACGTATGACTTAAAGGTAACAAGAGTTTTCAGAGCAGGAAGAGAGATCTTGCCAAGACCGTCTTTAGAACTATTTTATGGGGATATTTTGAGAGTTATTGGTACTGATGAAGCAATAAAAGAAGCTGAAAAAATCATCGGAAACCAAGAGAAAAAACTACTAGAACCAGACTTTTTATCTCTATTCGGCGGTCTTTTAATTGGTATAATCGTAGGTTCTATTCCGTTGATGATTCCAGGATTACCAATCCCTCTAAAACTTGGTTTTGCTGCAGGTCCACTTATTGTAGCACTCTTAATTTCTAGATACGGAGGTATTTCTTTCATCCATTCGTACATCAATAATGGTGCTATTCATTTTATGAAAGACTTTGGGATTTGTTTATTCTTTGCAGCAGTAGGTATTCATGCTGGCGAAGGATTTTATGAAAATTTTATTAAATATAACGGTTGGAACTGGCTACTATATGGCTCAGCAATAACATTTATCCCATTAATTACAATGGTTGTGGTAGGTAGAGTTTTTCTGAAAATTAATTTCTTACAACTTACCGGAATTATGAGTGGTAGCTATACAGATCCAGCTGCATTAGCATTTAGCACCAATTATCTAGACAATGACGTCCCAATCCAAAGTTATGCTCAAGTATATCCTTTGGTAACTATCGCAAGGATTTTCACAGCGAGTTTATTAATCCTTTTACTTACTTAGATAAATCTATATATTATTAAAAAACCGTCTCTCATTTTTTTGAGAGACGGTTTTGTTTTGTATTAAGTTCTAAAACTACGCTGCAGTTTCAGGAAATCTTGTCTGAGTATATTCTCTAGAAATTGCTGCTTTTTCAAATTTTAATTTTCCAGACATCGTTTCTATTATTATGCCATCCTCCATAATATCCGAAATTTTACCATGCATTCCAGAAGTAAGCACTACTCTTTGTCCTTTTTTCAAATTTTCATGGAATTTTTTGTCTTTGCTTTGCTTTCTCATTTGTGGCCAAAGGAATAAAACAAACATGACAACCATAATCAAAATCATTGGCAAAAATGAAGACATTGCATCACCTTGCGCTTGTAAAAATATTGTTGAAAACATCATATAATATATTTATTATTTAGGTTGAATATCTGCAGTAAAAGTTAACTCAATAGGATTTTTTGCGACATTAGCATAAACCTGAGCTGCTTTATGTACTACCCCATCAAAGTTAGACGAATCAAATTTAAGAGTAATTTTACCTTTTTGACCTGGCAAAATAGGATCTTTTGTAAAATCTGGGACTGTACAACCACAAGTAGGCTGAACATTAGAAATAATTAAAGGATTTTTACCCGTGTTGGTCACTTCATAGATATGTTCCACTACATCTCCTTTTTTAATTTTACCAAAATCAAAACTTGGCTCAGACAAAGCTAAACTAGTTTCCGGTTGCTTGTTTGCTTCTTTTATGATATCACTTTCTAAAACAACTGGCGCTTGCTGAGTTGTAGTTTCTGAAGCATCTAATTTTAATTGGTCTGCTGTTTCATTTTTTTTGCAAGACATCATCACTAAAGCTGTAAATAAACTTAAACCTACAATTTTCTTCATTGAATATAATTTAAAAATTTCCTTCAAATTTAGTTAAATAAAATCATTAATCTATATTTCAACAATAAGATTTAAAAAGAATTTTGATGATAAAGCTTCATCAAAATTGAAATATTTTAGGAATAAAATTAAGCTCTAGATACGTCTTTGGTATATTTGTCTAAAATTCCGTTCACGAAAATCTGACTTCTATCTGTAGCGAACACTTTCGAAATTTCAATATATTCATTGATAATTACTCTAGCAGGCGTAAGTGGGAAAAAGTCTAGCTCAGAAATTGATGCAATTAGAATAATCTTGTCCATCAAAGAGATACGTTCTAAATCCCAATTCTGGAGTCTTTCTTCTACTTTTTTCTCTGTAGAATCCCAGTGGCTGATGCTTTGTAAAAGCAATTTTTTAGCAAATTGTCTGTCTTCATCATCTTTAATCATTTTAATTAAAGTATGCATAGTATGCTCTGCTTTCATAAAACCAATGGTCTTTTGCACCATAGAATTTGCCACATGGAAATCATCTGCCCATGACATTTCCATTGATTCTAATCGATCATGGAAATCTTCGTTTTCAGCAATATATCTTAAGAAAAGTTTACCTACAAATTTTTGGTCATCCTCGAAAGACAAGGTTTCATCTGCCATATAATCTTGATAACGCTTACCTGCAACTATACGCTGAAACGTTTTCACCAATAGATCATCGTGAAGTTCCCAGTTGAGATTTTTATGTTTTGAGGTAAAAGAAAGTCTTTCTTCGTTTTGTTCTAATTGAATAAGAACTTGATTATTAACGAATTTAAGGTTAGGATTAAGGTCTTCCTCTGTCTTAATATATTTATTTTTTGCAATTTCGATTTGGTTCTCGGCCAAGTCTTTTAATGCAACTAAAAAATTAAGTTGATAAATGTAGAGATGATAGATTTTTTCAATCTCAGTAAACATATTTTTCTCTAACACATCAGTTTTAATGGGATTCTGATGGTAAGAATAAAGCGTTTGCACTACTTTTTCGCGGATTTGTCTTCTTCCTAACATTTTCAAAGAACTTTTAAAAGATTTTGCAAAGATAAGAAAATTAGTCGGATATAGAAACCAGACGACATAAGTTTTTTAGATGTACAATCTCAAAACATATTTTCTGTATTTTTGCAACTATGAATTCACTTAAAACACTTAATCCATATTTTTGGAAACACAGAGTTTTGCTTTTTTGGGGCATCTTATTTATCATTGCTTCTAACTTTTTTTCGATTTATCAGGTTCAGTTTGTTGGGAAAACCGTAGACCTGATAAAAGATGTTCTAGATGACCGCAATATAAAAAGGGAAGTACTTTTCAGAACGCTACTCATCAATGGTGGAATTATTGTAGGAACCTCAGTATTATCTGGCGTTTTTAGATTCATGATGAGACAAACCATCATTGTTGCTTCTAGAAGAATAGAATATGAACTCAAAAATAAAATTTATAAACATTACCAAGAATTATCTCTTTCTACTTACAAAAAAACGACGGTAGGAGATTTACTCAATCGTCTATCTGAAGATGTAGTAGCCATTAGAATGTATCTAGGGCCAGGAATAATGTATGTAATCAACCTCATTATTCTACTGGTTATAACATGCGCATACATGTTGATGACCAATGTAGAAATGACAATTTGGACACTCATTCCATTACCTATTTTATCTTTTATTATCTATAAAGTAAGCTCTATTATCAATAGAAAATCTAAAATAATGCAGAAAAGCCAAAGTGCAATTTCTACGTTTGTACAAGATAGTTTTTCTGGAATAAGAGTTGTAAAATTCTTCAACAAAGAAAAATATATAGAGAAAAATTATGGAACTAAAGTTAAAGACTATCAAGACAAAGCGCTAGATTTAGCCAAAACTGAAGCTTACTTTTTTACCATTATTCTCTTTGTAATTGGCCTACTAAATGTCGCTATTTTGTACATAGGCGGAAAAAATTATTTCGAAGGAAAGCTTACAGTAGGTACTATTGCAGACTTTTTTATGTATATCAACATCTTGATTTGGCCATTTTCTATGGTAGGCTGGGTTTCTTCGGTTAACCAAAGAGCTGCGGCATCTATGTCTAGAGTCAATGAATTTATGGACATTAAATCTGAAATCATCAACAAAAATTTTGATAATTATACCATAAAAGGTGATGTAGAATTCAGAAATGTATCTTACACCTATCCTAACACTGGTATCAAAGCATTAGAAAATTTATCTTTCAAATTAGAAGCGGGTAAATCTCTCGCCATTATGGGAAAAACAGGCAGCGGAAAATCTACCATTGCCATACTTCTTTGCCGTTTAATTGATCCTGACGAAGGAGAAATCCTAATTGATGGTAAAAATTTAAAAGACCATAATCTAGAACTTTACAGAAAACATATTGGCTACATTCCGCAAGAAAGTTACTTATTTTCTGACACTATTGAAAACAATATTGGTTTTGCAATAGACCATCCTACACACGCATTGGTAGAAGAATTTGCTAAGAAAGCAGATGTGCATAAAAACATCATAGAATTTAAAGAAAAATACCAAACTATGGTTGGCGAAAGAGGCGTAATGCTTTCTGGAGGCCAAAAACAGAGAATTTGTATTGCCCGTGCTCTAATCAAAAAGCCCGAAATCCTCATCTTTGACGACTCTCTTTCGGCACTAGATACAGAGACAGAAGAGAACATTTTACAGAACATTGAGAACGACATTAAGTCTTGTACTTCAATCATTATAACCCACAGAGAATCAAGTGCTAAAAGAGCAGATTACATATTGAATCTCACCGAAGTTGAAGTAGAAAACTAACCTTTACAAAAGCTGTTTTTCCCTTTAAAATTGGGCAATTTTCAAATTTTTTAAAAAAAATTTTGAGATTCAAAGAATTCTTTTATATTTGTTAAAACAAGATTTCTAAAATAAGTACCAATGAGTGATTACAAGGAGAGAAACGAAAATGAGATTTTCACAAAGGTGTTGAAAGCAGGAAGAAGAACTTATTTCTTTGATGTGCGCGAGACAAAAGCAGGAGATTACTACCTTACCATTACAGAAAGCAAAAAAAATTTCGGTGAGAATGGTGAAGCAACTTTCGAAAAGCACAAAATCTATTTATACAAAGAAGATTTCGTGAGTTTCAAAGAAATGTTTAACGAATCTACAGACTTCATAATCAAAGAAAAAGGTGAAGATGTGATTTCTGAAAAACACGACAAAGACTTTAAGTCTAGATCTTTTACCATAGAATCTGATGAAGAAGTATAAAAAATAAAAGCACTCTGTTTCGGAGTGCTTTTTCATTTTCATCTAATTACATTCATTTAAAGCAAGCCTGAAAGCATTCAGAATATACTTTACGTGCAATTTTCACGAACACGTCTTATTCTACTGAGACCGAAAAATTACCAGTAAGTTGGCCATCAGCCATCAAATTTTTACCAATTACAATCTTATACGTTCCTTTTTTAGAAGTTTTGTAATTCAAGTTATTAGAAAAAGGACCATCTGTAAGATTGTTTGGCATTATTATTTGATTGATTCTTATGTTCCTTGCCTTATCATTCGTAGAAATTCTAGCAGAGATACTAGATTTTTTCACATTTTTAATAACCAAAACAAACTGTTGGTTTTCATTTGTAAATTCCTCTCCTATGTTCAAAGGCAATTGCGAGGCATCTACGGTTCTTATGATTTTGTTACCTTCCACAGTACGAAAAGCACCTCTTCTTGGCTGAGAAATTTTCATTTCTATATTTCCGACATTTGCTACAGATTTTTTGGGATTGCTATTTACACAACCTATAAATCCTATGAAGGGGATTAAAATATATTTTAAGACCATAGTCCTTGATTTTATTTTAGTTAAAGCTAAATTTATTCCAAATGTAACAATAAAATTTTAGCCAAAAAAAATGAAAATTTTATAAATAATTTTTTGAATTTTAAAAACTCATCAAATTTCTATTAATTTGCTATTCGTTTTTATTTGTGAAAATTCTTTTTTTTGTTCATATTTTACTTTAGAAAGAAGACTTTCAAGAAGTGGAAGCATTTTATTAAGACCTTCTGTTTTAATAATAAAATTCCAAAGTGGTTCAAATTTTTTCCAACCACCAGAATAGAATAAATGTTTCAATTGATGTTTTACAGAATCGTGATTTAATGAGGCTTTCAAAATATTATTCCAACTATAAAATTCTTTGTAAGCCCAATCATAACCTGCTTTTAAATCTTCCGAAGAAATATTTTTGGTTTGGTAAACTACATTTCTAGTGTCATACAAATCCCAATTTTTCGTCAAAATTCTTCCTTGATTTTCAAAATCTTGAAACAATTTCGTTCCGGGATAAGGTGTGAGAACGTGAAAAGTAGAAGTGGTAATCGCATTTTTTACCGCCCAATCTACTGTTCTGTTAAAAACTTGTTGATCGTCTTCATCCAAACCAAAAACAAAACTTCCGTTAATCATAATTCCTAGAGAATGAAGCCTTTGAACTGCCAATTCGTAATCTTTTTTCAGATTTTGCTTTTTGTTACTTTGTTTTAAATTTTCTTCGGAAAACGTTTCAAAACCTACAAAAACACTTCTTAAACCTGCTTCTGCTGCTTTTTCAATCAAATTTCCTCTTAAAATGGCATCTACGGTAGAAGCTCCTTGAAAAACTCGATTCATCCCTCGCATTCCATCAAAAAGTTCGGTTGCAAATTTTTGATTTCCAAGCAAATGGTCGTCTAAAAAATAGAGATGTTTTCCGGGAAGTCTGTCAATTTCCGAAAGCGCATCATCAACTAATTGGGTATAAAAAGATTTCCCACCTTGGAAAAAAGCATCTTTATAACAAAAATCGCAATGATGCGGACAACCGCGAGTTACCACAATAGAATTAGGAACCATATATTTTTCTCTTTTGATTAAATCTCTACGAACTGGTGGCAATTTTTCTAAAGTTCTAACCGATGAAAAATATCTTTTCTTAGGCGTTTTGTTTCTAAAATCTTTCAAAAATTCTGGGAAAGTTTCTTCACCTGGTCCTAGAAAAATAGAATCTGCGTGAAGTGCGGCTTCTTCTGGAAGCGAAGTAACGTGCAAACCTCCCAAACAAACATAACAACCTTTTGCTCTATAAAAATCTGCAATTTCATAAGAACGATAAGCGTTGGTAATATACACTTGAATAATGACCAAATCTGGCTGGTCATCTAATTTCAGTTTTTCTACGTGTGGTCTATTAAATCAATTTCGTCCTCTTCGGAAAGATAACTTGCCAAAGTTGCCAAACCAAGCGGTGGAAAAAGTGAGTATTTTATTGGTCTCCAATACGGATTTTCGGCTTCCGTAAGTGATGGTAGAATCATTTTAACTTTCATAATTTGTGATTTGGGGATTGAATAATATTTAGATTTCAATGAAAAAGATATTCGATAAATAGCAAAATTGGTATAGAAAATGGAACTGCAATAGTTGCTATAAAACCGATCTTAAATAGATTATTCCTATAGCTTTCTGAATTATTTTCATTTAAACTTATATCTAAAATATAACCTAAATTGTAGAAAAGATTAGCTATAATTATAAAGAAGACATACCCTATTCCTTGAAAAAAAATGGTAAAAAGAGTAATTTCAAATTCTTCATCAATTGGATAAATGAAAACGTAACCTACAAAACAATAAAGTATGAAAGAAACTATTCCTGAAATAAATATTCCTGCATTGTATAAAGTTCTTTTTTTAATCCACCAATTTTTGACAAGGTGTTTTTTTTCTTTGTTCATTACTATTAAATTATTGATAATCCAATCCAAGCGTAAAGAATAGCAATTGGGATATTTATTAAAAGGATGTAGGCACTTTTAACATAATCTTCTTTTTTCTCAATGTTAAAAAATGCTGCTATTATTAAAACTACAAATACCATTAAATTAATGATTCCTCCATAAATTAAGAGGAAGTAACCTGCAATTGCAAACTGAATGTCTTTTGTGAAAACATATCCAAAAAGACAAATACTTCCGAGTATAAACGAAAGCCAAAAGAAGAGTTTTCCGATGTTTTTGATAGTGAAAATTTTCATAATGTTTTTAATTTTTTTCAACCCTTTTAGAGTTTAAAACTCTGAAAGGGTTTGTTGTTTAATTTTTAAATTTTTCTAAAAAGTTTAATTGAGAAATACATTAAATTCAATAGAATTCCCATAAGAATGGTTAATCCCCAAGTTCTAGGATTTTCTGATGGATAGATAATTCGGTAAGAAATATCTTTGAACAAACCAAAAGGATCGCTCAAAATATCCCAAGAATTCCAGCGCAAAAATCTACCGAGATAAACTCCGAAACTGCTGATAAACAGAAATAAAACAGATAAAATTCTAATGAAATTTTTGTTTAAAAATTCCGATAAAAGTTTTTCGATTTGCAAGAGACTTACAAAACCGAACATTAAGCCAGTCCAAGCGTAAGACAAAATCACGATTAAATCATACCAAATCGGAACGATATTTCTCGCTCTTAAATGAAATAAATCGGTGAGAATGTAAGGTGAATTTGGAAAAAATAGAATCCAAATTACGATTAAAGCGACTAATGCCGATTTACTTTTTACCTGAAATTTTGAAATAACTGTACTTACCAAAAACGGAATAATGGCAAGAAATAAATTCCAATTTAGGAATAAAAAAACTTTGGTGTCGCTAATGTAATACCTAAAAACGAACAACGTAAAACTAAAAGCTGTCATCAAAATCAATAGTATTTCTAATTGAAATCTAAAAGCAGGTTTGAAAGTCTTTACTAACATAAACAATTGTATTTTAAATAATTAACAACTAACTTCCCGCAAATGAACTCCCAAAAATTCCTACTGCCAATTCTGCCCAAATCAAAAATAACACAATGAAAATGAGCACGATGTATAACATTTTCGCCCCTACTCTTTTTACATTTCTTAGAATAAAATCAATAAAAAATGCACTAGAAAAGAGCAACATTCCTGCTATTAAAAAATCAAATCCTGTCCATTTGATTTCTTCTGTAAAATACATTCCTACCAAAGGAATTGCTAAAATGGAAGCTGCAATGGTATAAATTGTAATGCTTCTCTGTTTGTTTGTTATCATATTTTTAAAATTTAATATAAAGTACTTTGAATTACAAAGTTAATTTTCAAAAAATTAAAGGATTGCTCCTTTTGGGTTGTTGGTTGAAAGTTGTCAGCTTTTGGTTTTATATTTTTTTCAATTATTCACTTTCAATTCTCAACTAAATTACTTTCCTAATAGTTTTTCAAGCGCATTAATGTGTTCTGTAAAGGCTTGTCTGCCAGCATTAGTCACTCTGTAAGATGTTTTTGTTTTTTTGCCTACAAATTCTTTCTTAATTTCAATAAATCCAGATTTTTCTAATGCCGAACTATGACTTGCCAAATTACCATCAGTAACTTCTAGCAAATGTTTCATTTCGTTAAAATCTACCCAATCATTAACCATCAACACGGACATAATACCGAGTCTAACACGACTTTCAAATTCTTTGTTGAGTTGAGTGATCATTTTTTGTTAAAAATATTTAGTTATGTTAATCTTCAATTCTTTGATAATTTAAAGTATCACTATTATCATTAATGAAAATCAGAATTTTAGTAGGATAATTATCAATTTTTTTTAAAATCTCTTTGGAATAAAAATCTGGGTATTTAAAGTTTAATATTTCTTCACTATTATTTATAATTTCTTTCTCATTTTTTAATTTTTTAAAGTTCTTAGAATTTTTTATATCATAAATTATTTTATTTCTATCCTTTTTAGAGATGAGCAATTTCGTATCTTGATATCTTTCAGGCATTCCCGAAATTTTATTATCAATTATTATAAAATCATCTTTAAAACTGATATTCAAATTTTTTAAATCATTTTTCACCTCTTCTTTACTAAATGTAAGTTCTTCTATATCATTTGAAAAATAAAAACTTATTAAGATAAGAAAAAAAATAGATGAAATTATAATTCCGAACTTTTTCTCTTTTTAAATGAAATAAATAACCAAATCAAAAACAGTAAGATTAATATTATCCAAATTAAAATTGAAAAAAGAAAACAAATTCCCATTTAAAATTATCTTAAATATATTCCTTACAACTGCCGTATCACTTATACTTCTTATGCATCACAATTCCATATACAATATGCAAAACCCCAAAACCTATAGCCCAGAAAAACAATCCATATCCTAAAAAAAATACAGAAATAATTCCTAAAGAAATTTCGCAAAGTCCAAGATATTTTACATCAGAATACGTATAATTCCCAGCATTGAAAAGTGCCAAACCATAAAAAATTAAAGTTGTAGGAGCTAGCAATCCGTGTAAATGATGATACACTAATCCAGCACAGAAAAAACCTCCTATTGCTAAAGGAATAGCAAAATTAACCAACAACTTCTTAGTGGTACTATCCCAAATTGTAAGATTGTTTTTTTTACTTTTCCTGATGGTAAAGTAAGCTCCTGAAATAACAGCTAGAACCATAATCAAAAACGCCACTAAAATAAGATGAATCACAATATCTTTTTCATAGTATTTTACAGTTGCCTCGAAATAATCTACCCCATTTTTCTGAAAAAGGAAATAAACATAAACAGCACCCGCCAATGCAAACAAACCTGCAAAAACGCCAGAAATTCCGCTCAGAGAAATAAATCTAGAGCTTTTCTCCATCATTTTTCTGATGTGCAACAAGTCTTCTTGGTAATTTTTATTTTCCATAAATAAAGCACTTTGAAATACAAAGTTATAGATTTTATTCAAACAACCAAACATTTTTTAAAAAATTCTCAAAAAAAATATTTATTGAACTATAACTCACAAAAATCACCACAAAATCATTAAAAATTACCATCAAAAACATTATTTTCACTTACTTTGTATTGAAATTGATTAAAAATTCAATTTTTCTAATAAAATTTTAAAATGAAAATCGAAACACTTCTTGCCAATCTTGCCCTCAATTCAGATTTCAAAGATCCTTATGGAGCTTCGCACTTCCCTATTTATAACACGGCAACCTTTGACCTCAAAAAACAGGAAGGAAAAGACAGAATCTATGATTATTCCAGGTCTGATAATCCTACCAGAAATGCGCTAGAAAACATTTTTGCAAAAGCAGAAAATGGTTTTGGTTGTGTTTGTACTAATACCGGAATTGCAGCAATTTCGGTACTTTTTGAAACAGTTCTGAAAAATGGCGACACGGTTTTGGTAGAAAACGACAGTTATGGCGGAACGTACAGATTGCTAAAAGTGCTTTCCGAAAAAAACAATATCAAAACCATTTATACCGATTTTACCAATCTCAATTTGGTAGAACAAGAACTCAAAAACAACGAAATTGCATTAATCTTATGCGAATCGCCCACCAATCCAAGTCTTAAAATTATAGACTTAGAAGAAATTGGTAAACTCAGCGAAAAATACAACTCTCTTTTTGCGGTGGACAATAGTATGGCGACCTTTGTTTCTCAGAAACCTCTAGATTTGGGCGCAGATTTTTCGGTATTTTCTACCACCAAATTCATTTCTGGTCACGGCAGTGTAACCGCAGGAGCGGTGGTTTCTAAAACCAAAGAACTTCACCAAAAAGTGAGATTTTTTGCCAATGCCTACGGAAACGCCCAAAGTCCTATGGATGTTTATTTAACCTCCCTTGGTCTTCCCACTTTGGTTTACCGAATGAAGGCACAAGAAGAAAGCGCCCTGAAAATTGCCAAATTTTTGAAAACTATTCCGCAAATTAAATCGGTAAAATTCCCTGCTTTAGAAGATTTTGAACAATATGATTTGGCAAAAAAACAGATGAGCATCATTCCGGCAGTGCTTACCATTCAGCTTCAAGACGAAGAAACTGCCAACCAACTCATAAATAACACAAAACTTTTCGGGAAAAAAGTGTCTTTTGGGACTTCAGACTCTAGGTTAGAAATTCCTGCAAAAATGAGTCACGCTACCAATTCCAAAGATAGTTTAGCGTCTAAAGGAATAGACAATGCCACCGTCAGAATTTCTGTCGGTTTAGAAAATACAGAAGATTTAATCGAAGATTTATCACAAGCTTTACATAAAAATTAATAGATTTTTTATTTTTAGGACAGCAGAGATACGCTCGTAAACTTAGTCAAATGCGCTGCATTTTAGATATTTATGCCCGACGTTCCCGCACTGCATTTGAGTAGAACTCCACTCAGTTCGGGGCGCGTACCGTGCCACGTTCAAAAAAAAGGTCTAATGATTTAATAAATTAGAAAAAAATGAGCTACAAAATTCAACATATTCCACTAGGAAACTCACTTCCAATTAACAATCCGCATTCTGTTTCGGTAAGTTTACCTTCATTACAAAATGTAATTGATTATGAAGAAGGAAAATCAGAATTACTCAACCAATTAACCAGCGGTTATCCCAGATTTTTCAAAAATAAACTGGTTCAGAAATTAGAAGAATATGTAAAAAACCTTCATCAAATTGATGATGAAAAGGTTCTATTTCCTATTACTTCACCTCAAGCAAAAACCGTGATAGAATACATTTTCGACGAACAATTTGATTATATTACTCTAGAAAATGTTTATTTTTTAGTTTTACCAAAAAACCACGAAAAACTTATTCCTGTCAAGAAAATTATTCAAAATATCGGGGCTATCATCAGCTCTCGAAATGCCGAAAAAATTCTTTTTGACAAAGGTATTATTCATCAACTTTTTCAAGAAGAAAGATTAGAAATAGAAAATCCACAGTCAGAAATTATCCAAATTCTTTCCGATGCTTATTCAGCTAAAAAAGAAAATATCTTTTTGACCAATTCTGGCACCAATGCCGTATTTTCTGCAATAGAAACGTTGACTAAAATCAAGAAAAACGAAGGAAAAACGCTAAATGTGCAACTTGGTTGGTTATATTTAGATTCTATAGACATTATCAAAAAAAGAAGCGACGAGAATTTCCTTTTTGTGAACATTCACCAAAAAGAACAATTTGAAAATTGGTTAGCAGAAAACCATCAAAAAGTAGCTAATATCATTTCTGAAACCGTAAGCAATCCAATTCTACAATGTTTAGATTTGCCTTGGTTGTCTTCACTTTGTAAAAAATACGGAATCGGGCTGATTTTAGACCACACTATGGCGAGTCCGTTTTGTGCAGAAGCTTTGCCTTATTGCGATATTGCGGTAGAAAGTCTTACAAAATTTGCCTGTGGAAATGCGAATGTTTTAATGGGAGCTATTATGGTGAATGAAAATTCGCCTCATCAAGACCAGATAAAATCAGAAATTGAAAACTATACTCTGAAACCATATCAATTAGATTGTCAAAGATTGGCTTTTGAAATGCAGGAATATGAAGTGAGAATGCAGAAAATTTCTAAAAATGTTTCTCAACTTTATGATTATCTAAAAACGCAAGATTTTGTAGAAAAAATCTACTCTGTTTATGAAGAAAATTCTTGGCAAAATTTCCAAAAAATTAGAAAAAATGACAACCACATTGGCTTAATTACGATAATTTTCAAAAAGCCTTTGGAAGAATGTTATAATGCGCTCAATTTCTCGAAAGGTCCAAGTTTAGGCACCGAATTCACATTGGCAATGCCCTACACTTACCTTGCTCATTATGATTTATTACAAACCGAAGAAGGCAAAAAATTCTTAGAAGAAGCCGGATTAGATGCTAGAATTATCAGAATTTCCGTAGGCACAGAACCTATAGAAGATATTATTAATGAATTTGAAAAAATAAAACGATTGTAGATTTTAGACTTACGATTTGGGATTTGAGATTTGAGATTTAGCAAAAAACTACAGCAAATTATTATTAATTTAATTTTTCAATAAATATAAAAGTAAACGAGACTATTTACTCAAATTAAAAATTAATTCTTCTTCCCTAAATTCTGTTTTATTTTTTCAATATTGGCTTTGGTAGAATCTTCTAAAAGCAAGGAAGCGCTCATCAGAATCCTTTTTGGCATTAGCTCTTCGAAATGCTCTGTTCCTTTCCAAGAAACTTTTTTTATCAAAGCCAAAGCGTCTTCACTTTTAGCAGATAATTTATCTAAAAATTTGTGAATCTCAACATCCATCTCTGAAATATTGTCAAAAACTTGATGATAAATATGGTGTTCTTTTGCCCAATTCGCTGTTCTGAATTCAGTGTCTAAACTCATTGCAGTGAACTGAGACTTCCCAATTTTTCTTTCTACAAAAGGCCCAATCACAAAAGGCCCGATTCCTAAATTTAATTCAGGCAAAGCTAAACTAGCTTCTTTGGTGGCAAAACAATAATCTGCGGCACAAGCAATCCCTACTCCACCACCTGTAGTTTTACCTTGAACACGAACAACTACAATTTTTCCACAAGTTCGTATTGCATTGAGAACTTTAGCAAAACCTCCGAAGAAATTTTTTGAAGTTTCTAAATCTTTAATTTCCAAAAGCTCATCAAAACTTGCACCTGCACAAAATGCTTTCTCGCCTTCAGATTTTAGTAAAATGACTTTTACTTCTGGTTTTGCACCTTCAGTTAAAATAGTTTGAGCCAATTTCTCTAAAATTTCACTTGGTAAAGAATTGCTTTTCGGTGTTCCAAAAGTGATTTCCGAGATTTGATTTTTTATTTGTGAGATTACGAATGGTTGCATATTATTTTATCAATTTATTAATGTGTTCTATATGTTTATTCTTTTTCAACATGCTTTGCAATCTTAACTTTAGCAATAAATTTCTTCCTTCTAAAGTTCTTGTGAAAATTAAGCTAGAATTTCCTACATTTTGATTCCATTGGTTTTCATAAAAAATAGCACTCTTTTTATTCCTTCCGAAGATTTCTGGCACTGCAAAGTAAGATTTATTTTTGGGAAATTTATAAAAATCATTTTGCAAAATCAAATAACGAGGATTGTCAATTGGCGAAATTGCCTCTTGCAAAGTTTGTATAAAAATTGATTTTTCGTAATTAGTGCCTCCATCTAAATAGCAACTAGAATCGCCGCTACTACTTTGATTACCAATTAATTTAAGTTGCGAAGCAGGCGTTTTAATTATTTTTTCATTCATCAAACTCATCATCACCGTTCTACCAATCTTTAGCAAATTTTTAGATATATTTTTATATTTCAAATACTGTTTCAACGTTCGATAAGTGAAACCTCCATAAGTAATAAACAGTGCAGAACCGAAAAGTAAAAAATAGATTTCTAAACCTTCAATTGATTGAAATTTACCTAAACCTTTTAAAATTCCGCCTAAAAAATCTGAACTAAAAATCAAAATAGTAGAAATTAAAATCCCAGAAAGATTTCCTAATGTTTTTTGAAGATATTTCAATTTTACTTCTTGATAATTCTTCTCATCAAATGGCACTTGTATTTCTTCAATTAAAACATTGCCTTTTTCTAAAGCTTTTTCCCAACTTTTTGCAAGATTACTCCTATTTGAAGCTAGATTGGCAGATTGTGCATTTGCAGATTCTAAATCTTCTTTGGTTCTTATATCTGTAATATTAAGCCTTTCAAATCTATTTTGAATACTTGGCAATTCTTGATTATTTGAAAGCCCTACAAAAGTTTTGAAGCGCTTTTTCAAAATTTCTACATCATACCCTCCACTTTCATTTTGTGTATCTACACAAGCTAAATGCCAAATATTACTCGTTTTATCAAGATTATTTTTGCTAATCCTAATCGCTCGACCTCTCATTTGATTTGAAAGTACAAATGAACTTATGAAACTCGAGAGAATAAGAGAATTAATTTCTGGAGCATCCCAACCTTCACCAAGTAAAGATTTTGTACCAATAAGAACCTGAATTTCTCCTTTTTGAAAAATTTCTGTAATCAAATGAACGAGATTATTTTTAGCCGCTTCATTGGGATAAATAATACAATATTCTTTGTCGTAAGAAAGCTCTTGAAAATTAAGATTTTCAATTTTAAAATCTATTAATTGCTTTTTTAAATTTTCTAATGCAGAGTTTGGAATAATAACAATACTTCCTGATAAAACACCAATTTTCAAATTTTGAGAATTGTCTCTTCTTAATTTTTCAAAAATAGAAACAACGCCAATTTTATCTAAAGTGAAATTATTTTCCGCTTCTTGAGACAAATATTCTTTTCTTATATAATCTGTCAAAATCACCAAGCGCAAATCTTTTTTAAGATTTTTAAACTCTAAATCTACGATTTCTTTAATCGCTTGAAGTTTACTGATGCTTGTAGAAAGGGTTTTATTAATGTTTTCATTAACTGAAAAATTAACATATTTTTTATCCAGAAACCCATTTCTCTTTAATTTGCTTTCTAGTTCAATTCTATATTCTTCAAAATTTTTGAAATAATCAGAATAAATAAAAAAATCTAAAAGTTCTTCTAACCAAAAAAAGTTAAGCTCTGGAATATAAAAATCTTGATCTCCAATAATTTCAAAATGTTTTTTATCTATTTTGATTTTATGATGATTCAAAAAAACCAAACCAGAAGAATAAGACGAAATGTTTTCATAAATCCAATCCAAATGATTTTCTGGATTAATGTAAATGTCGTGATTTTGTAAAGCAATCAATATCAATTGATCATTAGAAATTTGATTGAAAAATTTCAAACTCTTCGTTTGTATATTTTCTATTTCCTTTTTTTCAACCTCTGATGGAAATGTAAAAAAAACCAAATCTTGATGCGGACAAAGATCCTTTTCTTTCATTAATTCTGGAACAGAGATTTCTGTATCTACCGCTCCGTTGAGATCAATATAACGTTTCCATTCATTGGGAGAAACATCAAAAGGTGGAGTTGCCGTAAGTGCTACAATTTTAGGATTTATTTCATATTTTAACTCGAAAAGAGATTTCCACCAAGCGTTTTTCAAATGATGAGCTTCATCTAAAATAAAAACTTTTATTCCTGCTTTTTTTAGTAATTTAATGAGTGTTTCGGTAGATTTTAAACTGTTTTTAGATTTATTTTTAACTAAAATATTACTTTCTTCCTCGCTTTCTTCTTCTATTTCTATGGTATCATTACAAAAAGCGTGAATTCCTTGATAGGTAGAAATCGTAATTAATTGCGGTTTATTGATATCCGTAGAAATCCAATCAGGAAAATTATTATCTAAAAACAATTCGCAAAACCTTTGTTTCCATTGATTTTTTATGGCAATAGTAGGTGCAATAATTAATGTAGGTAGATTAATTCTTAACATTACCTCTAAACCCAAAACCGTTTTCCCAGAACCAGGAGGTGCTACAATATGCAAATGATTGTCTTCTAAATGAAAATCAAGCTCATTTAAAACTTTTTCTTGATAATTTCTCCAAGGATATTTAAAATGAATGTTTTCTGGAAATGATTTCATATTGAATTTTAGGAAACACAAATTAGTAATTTATAAAATAAACTGTTTCCGAAATTTGGTTTTCTATATGTGAGATTACGAATGGTTGCATTTCTTGGATGAATATTTTTTTAAAATTTTAAATAACTACAAATCAACAACTTTCTTATCCAATTTATAAACTGTTCCTCGGAAACTGGCTACCACGACTTTGTGTTGATTGGTAATGGTAATATCATAAACTGCTGTTTTTCTGGTATCTGCCATCAAAATACTTTCGGCAATTAAGGTATCTCCCATTTTAACGGCTTTGGTAAAATTAATCATACAATTGAGCGCTACGGCTGCATTACCCGTATTGTTAGACGAAAAAGCCAAGGCAGATTCTGCAAAAGAAAAGGTTACACCTCCGTGAACGGTTTTTAATCCATTAATCATTTCTTGGCGGATTGGCATTTCTATTAAGCAATAATTTTCTCTAATTTCAATGAGTTTTACACCCATCCATTGTGAAAAATAATCTTGTTTGAGGATGTAATTTGCCGTTTCAGTTGGTGTCATTTTTCTTTTTTTCTAATTTCAATAGCGTTTCTAGACTTCTTTTAAATTTTTCTTTATCCCTTTCCTTTTTTTCTTCTCTCAAAATTTTATTTTTTTGAAACATATAATATGTAAAAAATGCAGAAAAAAATATTAAAATTAAAACATAAACCAACATAGATTAATTCGCTTTTTTATTCTTAAAATAAGTATTATACACCGCAAAAATGACCACAAATATTAAAAATATATACCATTTTTGATTAAAAAATTCCATAAAAGTCATTTCAGAATCATTGATAAATTTATTCATAAAAAAACTGATAGGAACAATGATAATAAAAGAAATAACCGCATTGATAACGGTAGCAATAAGTTTTGTATTCATTAATGAATTTTTAGTTTTATAATTTTTGGTCAGTTAAATCATCTTTTACATAAATCCCGACTTTAGAATTTAAAAATTCTCCCGCTACAAATTCTACTTTTCGGGTTCCGTCAGTAATTTCATAATGCTTAAAATAATAAATCTGACCCTCATAAGGACCGATAACTTCTACCTTTTTTTCAAGACAATGCCAATGAAAATTCCAAATATTCATTTGATTAATTTTGAATTCTTCGTTTTCGTCTAGTGCTTTTGCAAATTTCCAATGAGTCATAACTTTTAAATTATAAATTATTGAGTTACTAAATTACATTTTTTTTTAATAGCAGAATATTTTATGTTAAAGATTGGTTTTTAAACATTTAAAATCGGAATTTTTGTCTTCTAAACCTCTTATAACAAAGCATTTATAGGAAATTTTGTCGGATTTATTTTTAAAAATTTTTGATTTTAAGAAAATATGACTGAAAACAAAATTTTGAATAGTTTTTGAGAATTACCAAGTAGAATTTAAATGATTAAAAGTCTGAAGCGGGAAGGTGAAAACTTAAAAACCTTCATCTTCCAACTTCTCACTAACAACAAAAAAACAAATTAATATGAATCTAAATCAATATACCACAAAATCACAAGAAGCCATCCAAAAAGCGCAACAAATCGCAATGGAATTTGGCAATCAAAGCATTGAACCTCAACATTTATTAGAAGGAATTCTTCAAGTAGATGAAAATATTTCTGCTTTTTTGATGAAAAAATCTGAAGCAGACCTCAACTTAATTAGAGAAAGAAACCGCGAATCTTTAGAAAAATTATCAAAAGTTTCGGGCGGAGAAATTTATCTTTCTCAATCTGCTAATAAAGTTTTATTAGAAGCTCCGAATATTGCTAAAAAAATGGGCGATGAGTATGTAACCCTCGAACATCTTTGGCTCGCATTATTAGAAATAACCTCTGAAGTTTCTAAAATTTTGAAAGATTTTGGCGTAAGTAAAAAATCATTAGAAATGGCGATTCAAGAATTGAGAAAAGGTAGCAAAGCAACTTCATCAAGTTCAGAAGAAACATATCAATCATTAAATAAATACGCTAAAAACTTCAACGAACTCGCCGCAGAAGGAAAATTAGATCCTGTAATTGGTAGAGACGAAGAAATACGAAGAGTTCTGCAAATTTTATCGAGAAGAACTAAAAACAACCCAATTTTAATTGGCGAACCAGGAGTTGGAAAAACCGCCATTGCAGAAGGTATCGCACATAGAATTATCAGTGGTGATGTTCCTGAAAATCTGATGGATAAAACCTTGTATTCTTTGGATATGGGTGCTTTAATTGCTGGCGCAAAATACAAAGGCGAATTTGAAGAAAGACTAAAATCTGTAGTGAATGAAGTCATCAAAAGTGACGGACAAATCATACTTTTCATTGATGAAATTCACACTTTAGTAGGAGCTGGTGGTGGAGAAGGTGCAATGGACGCCGCCAATATTTTGAAACCTGCTTTAGCAAGAGGAGAACTGAGAGCAATTGGCGCTACTACTTTGAATGAATATCAAAAATATTTTGAAAAAGATAAAGCGCTAGAAAGACGTTTCCAAAAAGTAATGGTAGAAGAACCAGAAACAGAATCTGCGATTTCGATTTTAAGAGGAATTAAAGACAAATACGAAGCTCACCACAAAGTTCGCATTAAAGATGAAGCGATTATTGCAGCGGTAGAAATGTCTCAAAGATATATTTCGGATAGATTTTTACCAGATAAAGCCATCGATTTAATTGATGAAGCTTCTGCAAAACTAAGAATGGAAATCAATTCTAAACCAGAAGAATTAGATGTTCTTGATAGAAAATTGATGCAATTAGAAATAGAATTAGCAGCCATTTCAAGAGAGAAAAACGAAGTAAAAATCAATCATTTAAAAGAAGATATTGCAAAACTTCAGGAACAAAGAAACGAAATCCACGCAAAATGGCTCGGTGAAAAACAGAAATCTGAAGATTTAACTGCTATTAAAAAAGAGATAGAATCTTTGAAATTGGAAGCAGAAAGAGCGTCTAGAGTTGGTGATTATGCAAAAGTAGCAGAAATTCAATACGGAAAATTGCGTGAAAAAGAGGAAGATTTGAAAAAATTAGAACTCGAGATGCAAAATCATCAGAATGAATTAATAAAAGAAGAAGTAACTTCTGAAAACATCTCTGAAATTATCGCAAAATGGACGGGAATTCCGGTAACGAAATTACTTCAATCTGAAAGAGAAAAACTGCTTCATTTAGAACATGAACTTCACAAAAGAGTGGTAGGACAAGAAGAAGCAATCTCCGCAGTTTCCGATGCTATTCGCAGAAATAGAGCAGGTTTGAGTGATGAGAAAAAACCAATCGGAAGTTTTCTTTTCCTAGGAACAACTGGAGTTGGTAAAACCGAACTAGCAAAAGCTTTGGCAGAATTTCTCTTTGATGATGAAAACAATATGACCAGAATTGATATGAGCGAATATCAGGAAAGACATTCGGTTTCGAGATTGGTTGGTGCGCCTCCTGGATATGTTGGTTACGATGAAGGCGGACAATTAACTGAAGCGGTGAGAAGAAGACCGTATTCTGTGGTGCTTTTAGACGAGATTGAAAAAGCGCATCCCGATGTTTTCAACACGCTTTTGCAAGTTTTAGATGATGGAAGATTAACCGACAATAAAGGACGAGTGGTGAATTTTAAAAATTCGATTATTATTATGACTTCTAACCTTGGTTCACATTTGATACAAGATAATTTTGAAAATTTAGATGAAAATAATGTAGATGAATTGGTAGAAAAAACCAAAATTGAAGTTTTTGATTTGTTGAAACAAACGCTTCGTCCAGAATTTTTGAATAGAATAGACGAAACGGTACTATTCCAACCGTTGAGCAAATCTCAAATTGGTAAAATTGTAAATTTCCAATTGAGAAGCTTCAATCAAATGCTGGAAAAAAGAAACATCATCTTAACTGCAACCGAAGATGCCTTAAAATATTTAACAAATAAAGGTTACGACCCAACTTTCGGAGCAAGACCACTAAAAAGAGTTCTTCAACAAGAAGTTTTGAATAAATTATCGAAAGAAATTCTCGCAGGAAACATCAATGATGGAGACAGAGTAACCTTAGATTATTTTGATGAAAGCGGCTTGGTTTTTAGGCCTACAGAAATTTAATTCATATTTCATACATTTTTCTTGAAATCCACTAAAAAACATTTAGTGGATTTTTATTGTTTAAAAAATACTCAAAAAAACATTAATTTAATTGATAATAATCTAACATATAAAAGAGACATTAAATTATATTCAATAAAAAAAAA
>NZ_BMLV01000005.1:182577-280189 GCF_014645495.1 Cloacibacterium rupense
AAAAAAATTAAAAATTTAATATTGCACAATAAATTAAAAGTTTTTATATTCGCCTCACTAAAGAAAAATGTGTTAATTAAAAATTAAATTTGCTATGAAAAAATTTTTACTGGGTGCATTCACGCTAGGAATGTTAATGGCGTGTAACACCACATCAGAATCAACTGAAACTCTAAATGACGATGCTTTTACAGGTGTAGCATCTAGAAAATCTTGTCCATCTGAAGAAATCAGATCAAACCTTCTTGCAAAAGATGCTGACGCAAAAGCCAGATATATTGCAATTGAAAACGGTACAGAAAAATTCATTCAAGCGAGAAAGGCAGGCAGAGTAAACGCAGATGGAAGCATAGATATACCTGTAGTTGTTAATGTAATATACAAAACTGCAGCTGAAAATGTTTCTGATGCTAGAATTGCAGAACAAATTGCAATCCTAAATGCCGATTATGGTGGAACAAATACCGATGCTTCTAAAATTCCTTCAGAATTTTCTAGTGTTAAAGCAGGTGATACTAAAGTAAGATTTCACTTAATTAAAACTGTAAGAAAATCAACTACCAAAACAAAATGGGGAACAAATGACGCCATGAAAAAGACTTCTACAGGAGGTATAAATGCAACAGACCCAACTCAATATTTTAACATATGGGTTGTAGGAAGCATGGGGGGCATTTTAGGATACGCTACTTTCCCTGAGTCATCTGGTCTTTGGAATGATGGTGTAGTAATTGCTGCTCCTTATTTTGGACAAACAGGTGCCACCTCACCTTATAATTTAGGAAGAACTGCAACTCATGAAGTTGGGCATTATCTTAATTTAAGACACATTTGGGGCGATGCTACATGCGGAAGTGACTTAGTAGCTGATACACCTACCCAAACTGGTGCAAACTATGGAAAACCAACTTATCCATTGATGAATACTTGCGGTGGCGTATCTAGATCTGTAATGTTTATGAATTATATGGATTATGTAGATGACGCTGCAATGTTTATGTTTTCTGCTGGCCAAAAAGACAGAATGCAAGCTGTTTTAACTGCAACTGGTGCTAGAAAAGGATTAAGAAACTTATAAAATTTTTTAACAAACAAAAACTCCGAGAGATTTCTCGGAGTTTTTTTATATTTATTCTTTAGTAAAATCAAATTTTTGACCAACTTGCGAAAGAGTCATTGTTTTCTTGTCCTTACTAAACTGTAACTCTAGCCCTGCTGCTTCATAAACAAATTTATCATTTCCATCATATTCAAATTCTATTGTTTTTTGACCATCTGCCTGGCCCACCAATTTATTGTTTTCTACTTTGAAATTAATTTTAATTGGCAATTGTTTACTTCCATACACCCCAACATAATCTTGTAAATTAACCTTTTCTGTAACGGCAGTAGATTGCTCAGAAGATTTCCAAGAATTATTTTTTAAATCCACATCAGGAATTTTATTTTCAGGGTCTATCGTTACCGAATCTATTTCTTTAGTTGAATTCACATGGAAAGTCCAAGATTTATTACGTTTCCAAACTTCCACAGGAATTTTCACGACTTGTGTAGAGCCATCTTTAAATTTCATCTGAACAGTAGTAGGCATAGGCAGTTGACCAATATTTTCTATGGTAACATTAGCGCCTTTTGCAAAATTTCCATCTATATATTTTACTCCTTTTACCGCTTGGTCTACTTTCCATTTATTAAAGAACCAACCTCTCCAAAACCAATTGAGTTCTTCACCAGAAACATTTTCCATAGTATGAAAAAAATCCCAAGGTGTAGGATGCTTAAATGCCCATCTTTCGATGTAAGTTCTAAAAGCTTTGTCAAATTTTTCTGGACCTAAAACACTTTCCCTCAACACATAAAGTCCCAAACCTGGTTTCATATAAGCTAAAACCCCTATGCTACCCTCCTTCATATTATCTGGGCCAGACATTACCGGCTCACTATTATCATTAAAAAACATAGAAGAAAGCCAAGAAATATTTTTCTTATTATAATATTCTCCATCATTGAAAGCTTCTGTGGATAATTCATTGATAAAAGTATTGAACCCTTCATCCATCCAAGCAAAAAGCCTTTCATTAGAACCTACCACCATCGGAAACCAATTATGTCCAAATTCGTGGTCTGTAACTCCCCAAAGTTCCTCTCCTGCAGATTGGTAATTACAAAATACGATTCCTGGATACTCCATTCCTCCTTCATTGCCTGCAACATTAGTTGCTGCAGGATAGGTGTATTCATACCATTTTTTAGAATAATGCTCTATAGATGCTTTGGTATATTCTGTAGACCTTCCCCAAGCTTCTTGGCCTGCACTTTCTATAGGATATGCAGAAATTGCAAGCGATTTTTTGCCACTTGGTAAATTAATCCTAGCAGCATCTATAATAAAGGCTGAAGATGAAGCCCAAGAAAAATCTCTAGCTTGATTAATTTTAAATTTCCAAGTTTTTGTACCTGAAGCCGTGTTTTTCCCTAGAGCAGATTCTGGACGAATCATTACCGTTTTATCACTATTTTTAGCTTGTTCCCAAAGCTTATTTTGCTCCTTAGAATAGACTTCGCCAGCATTCAGAAGTTCGCCAGAAGCTACCACATAGTGATTGGCTGGCACTGTAATATTGGCAGTGATATTTCCGTATTCTAAATAAAACTCAGACGCTCCTAAATAAGGCATTGTGTTCCACCCTAAGACATCATCATAAACACACATTCTAGGATACCATTGTGCAATGGTAAAAATTTTACCATTTTTAGTATCTAAAACTCCCATTCTGTCTGAGCCATATTTTGGTGAAACAAAAGAATATTCGATTTTGATTTTAGCAATTCCTCCGTTAGATTTAAGCCCTTTCGGAAGGTCTATCTGCATTCTGGTATCAGAGATAGTATATTTCACCTCTGCACCATCAATTTTTACAGATTTTATTTTGTAACCCCCATCTAATTCTTCACCGTGCGCACCATTTCTGCTTCCATACATTGGGATTATTGCATTCCCTCTAGAATCTTTAGCAAAAAGATTTTGGTCTAGTTGTAACCAAAGAAAACCTAATTGGTCTGGACTGTTATTGGTGTAAGTGATTTCAGACGTTCCTGTGATTTCGTTTTTAGCATCATTAAGAGATACATTAAGTACATAATCAGCAGAATTTTGCCAGTATTTATGCCCTGGTTGCCCACTTGCAGACCTAGTTTCTGTACCTGTAGAAGGATAAAAAAATGGCTTAAAAGCTTCGTTGTAATCATACTTTGGAGCCTCTTGTGCATAAACCCCAGAGGTAAACGCGAAAACAGCCATTGCCGTAATCAGTTTGGGAAATTTAAAATTCATTGAAAGTTCTTTTTGAATTGGTATTATATTTATACTTAACTGTTACAAATATCAAAAAGAAAATTCAAATTATTTATATATAATTCGATAAATTTCAAGTTTTTAAATAAATTTTAAATTCTAGAACCTCACTAATTTCTAAATCTAAGAAAATTTTAATTACGAGTTTTTAAGAGAATCCATCCAGTTCTGGTGTAATTATTTTGTATTTCTATAACATACCAATATGTATCAGAAGGAAGCGTTCTTCCTAAATAAAAACCATCCCAATTGAATTTAGAAATGTCTTCTGTATAAAACACTTTTTTGCCATACCTATCATAGATTGCCAACTTAGCATTTTTGAAATATTCTATATTTCCTACCTTCCAAACATCATTGAAACTATCTTGATTAGGTGTAATTACATTTGGAATAAATAAAACGGCAGATTGTGCAACAGCAGTACAAGAATTGGTTTGAGATTTTACAAAAATTTGATAAATCCCAGCTTTTAAATTGGTGAAAATATTACTGGTTTGCCAATTTACATTATCTAAAGAATAAAAATACGGTGGATTACCTCCTTCTGCTGAAATCTCCAAAAAGTTTTCTCCACTTTTTATATTGGTAATATTTGGAGTGACTCCATTTACGACTTCCACGGTTTGTTCTGCTGTACAACCATTACTGCTTGTAAGTTTCACGGTATATTTCCCTGCAGATGTTAAGGTAATTTTTTGAGAATATTGAGGTGGTATAGTATTCCATTCATAAGCTGAAAACCCACCTCCCGCGTCTAAAGTTACAGTACCACCATCACAAATGGATTTGTTTTCTAAAACATCTGAATGTGGCGCTGGCAATACAGTTACCACAATTTCTGCTCTTGCACTTTCACAAGTTCCATTATTCTGAGAAACCCAAAAAGAAAAATTACCTGCTTGTACTGTGCTAGGAATCGGCGCTACAGATGTTCCTGCTCCACCAATTTGAGATGAATACCAAAGTAGATTATTTCCTATAGCTGATAACGCTGAAGCGGTATAATTCTGACAAATTTGATAATTGGTAACCAAAGGAGGATTTGGGTTCGCTAAAATAGAAACTTTGATTTGTGCTCGTGGACTTTCGCAACCATTAACATTTTGAGAAACCCAATAATAAAAATCTCCAATTTGAGTAGTACTAGGAATAGGAGCATTAGGGCTACCAGTACCTCCAACTTGAGAAGTGTACCATTGCAAATTCCTCCCTGTAGCGGTTAATGCTGATGCAGTAGAATTTTGACAGAATTGAACATCAACAACTTGTGGAGCCGCAGGAATTGGAAAAATCGTCACAGTGATTTTTGCTCTAGGACTTTCACAACCATTGACCGATTGAGAAACCCAATAAGAAAAATTTCCTACTTGAGTTGTATCTGGAGTTGGCGCTGTAGCACTTCCTGTTCCACCAGTTGAAGAATTATACCAAAGTAAATTATTTCCTATAGCTGTTAAAGGTGACGCCGATGCGTTATGACAATACTGAATATCTGAAACCTGAGGTGCATTTGGATTAGCTAAAACCGTAACTTTAATTTCTGCTCTTGCACTTTCGCAAGTTCCATTATTCTGAGAAACCCAAAAAGAAAATGTACCAACCTGAGACGTATCTGGCGTAGGTGCTGTAGAAGACCCCGTTCCGCCAGTTGAAGAAGAATACCATAATAAATTGCTTCCATTAGCGGTGAGTTGATTTGCTGTAGAATTTTGACAATATTGATAATTACTGACTAATGGCGCTGTAGGTATGGAAATAATATTTACTGTAATTTTAGTTCGCGAACTTTCGCAACCGTTTACTGTTTCTGTAACCCAATAATCTTTAGAACCAACTACAGAAGTATCTACAACTGGTGGTAAAGTATCTGGAATTCCTCCGATGGCAGAAGTGTACCATAAAATTTCTTTGCCAGAAATTGAAATAGAATTCCCAGTAGAATTCTGACAAAAATTAAAAATTTTAGGCAACGGCGCAGCAGGATAACCCAAAACAATAGCCTTATAATTAGAAGAATACACTCTACAAGTTACTGTATTAATATTGGTAGATTCACCTACAATAAATCTGTACAAATCATTATTTTGATATGAACCAGCAGCAATATTGATAGTAGGATTGGTAGTTGCAGATGTAAGATCTATCCAAGTATTTCCTCCGTTTATACTTTTTTGCCAAATATAGTTAGGGTTAGTATAAGTGCCAGCACTTATTTGTGCTGTTAGTTGAAATCCCAGAGAATTGTCACAAACACCTGTTGTAAAAACATCAATCGAAGTAGAAACAGAGGTAGCTGGACCGCACGGACTAAAACTAATATCATCTATTGCAAGGTCATTGCCATTTCCTCCCTCCGCATTATTGATTAAAACCACATCTACTTCTGAAGAAGCTGGATCAGATTTAAAATCTAAATAAAAATTTCGCCAAAACTCGCCATTTTCTTCTCTTAAATCACCTGTAGAAACGCTTCCTAAAATAGTGCCACTTGTACTTCTAATCTGAAATGTGACATTTGGTTTTTTGACATTTGCGCCAGCTCTATGAATATTTAAAATCCAAGCAGAAAATCGATAAACTTGATTAGAACACAAATTAGAAACCCTTCTTCTATAAAATTCACCTGGTGTATAACTGGCATTCACCAAAAGCATATTGCCATAAGTTCCAGAGGCATCATTAGTATGATCTAGGGATTTCTGCCAACCCCAACTAAGATATTCTGTAGAATTGGTAATCGTATAAAATCCATCATCAGGTGGTATTTTAGGAGAATAAATATAATTGGTGAATGCTGGTGGAACCAATGCAGGAGAAACCACTTGTAATGGTGTAGTTACACTACCGAAATCTTCCGTAAAAATAGGCGCTCCAAAAGACCCGCCACAAGATTGCGCAGAAAATCTACTTAGAAACAACAAAAATATGAGTAAAAAAAATCCTAGCTCTCTACGAATCAATTTCATTGTCTTATTTTGAGACTATAAAAATAGTCTTTTTAAATTAAAAATCCCGAAAATATTTTCGGGATCAAATGTACTAAGAATTTTTCTTTGCTTTTATCATCATTTCTAACATATCCCACATTTCTTGCGGAATTTGTTCAAGCATATTAAATTCGCCAGCTCCTTGTAACCATTCTCCACCATCTATTGTAACCACTTCTCCGTTTACATAAGCCGAAAAATCAGAAACCAAATATGCCGCTAAATTGGCTAATTCCTGATGCTCTCCTACTCTTCTGAGTGGAACTTTTTTTCTCATATCGAATTTCTCTGCCAAATCTCCGGGCAATAATCTTTCCCAAGCTCCTTTTGTAGGAAATGGTCCAGGTGCAATGGCATTAAATCTAATATTGTATTTCGCCCATTCTACCGCTAAACTTCTAGTCATTGCAAGTACTCCTGCTTTAGCACACGCCGAAGGAACTACATACGCAGAGCCCGTCCAAGCGTAGGTGGTAACAATATTAAGTACCGTACCAGGAATTTTGTTTTCAATCCAATATTTTCCAACAGAAAGAGTACAGTTTTTAGTTCCTTTCAATACTATATCCAAAATAGAATCAAAGGCTGAATGCGTTAATCTTTCGGTAGGTGAAATAAAATTTCCTGCTGCATTATTTAGTAAAATATCTATTCTCCCAAATTCTTTAATAGCAGCATCTTTCATGGCTTCTACCTCCTCCCAATTTCTTACATCACAAGAAACACAAAGTACTTTTCCGCCAGTTTGTTCTTCTAATTCTGCTGCAGTTGCTTGTAATTTTTCTAAATTTCTGGAAGTGATGACTACTTTAGCTCCCGATTGAAGAAAATATTTGGTCATAGCTTTTCCAAGACCGCTTCCGCCACCTGTTACAATGATTACCTTATCTTTTAATGCGTCTTCACGAAGCATTGGTTGAGTATATAAATTCATTTTAAATTTAATTTAAATTAGGTTTTAAAAATAATCATTATTTAATAGTTTCAAGAAATTAATTGAATGTTATGAATAAGTTTTTGAAGTTTTCAAAATTCCTTTTACCAATAAAACTTGAGCCAAAACATAAGTAATCATGACCAATAGATTAAGCAACAAAGAAGAGTTCACAAATAGATTAACAGACAAAACACTATCTGAAATCACAAAAAACAACGCTCCAACTATCAGTAATTTTTCTTGAGTTTTAATACTGAAATAAAGCATCATAGAAATGATAATTCCATAAATAATGACTGGAATTTTCATTTCATTAAGATGAGGAAACAAAAACGAAAGTAATGATACCAAATATAACAATAGCACTACAACTACCCCAACTGAAACTCTACTCAAATCTCTTTTTTTGAAACTTATGATATAGAAAATATGTGCCAATAAAAAACTTCCTAACCCTAATAAAAAACCTGATGTAAGCAATAAAAAGAAATCTCCTAAAAAACTAAAAATGAGTCCTAAAATAAAAAAAAGGTCTAACTTAATTTGGTGAAATTTCGCTTCCGAAAAATAAATGAATAGCAAAACAGGCATTAATAAATTTTTAGAAATGAATCTAAAATTGGTTTTATCTAGATAAATAAAAAGTAAATCAGCCAAAAACAATAGGCTAAGTAATGAATAAAGAAATTTTATTTTAATAGATGAATTCATTTTTGTTTTTTCGCTAATGTACTTATTAAAAATATTTTTAAAGAATAAATGAATAAATTTGTCGTCAAAATATTTGAAATATGAGTTTTATAGAATTAATGCAGCAGAGATACACCACTAAAAAATACAACCCTACTGAAAAAATAAGTTCAGAAAAAATAGAACAACTGAAACAAATCCTTCAGCTTTCACCTTCTTCCATCAACAGCCAGCCTTGGAAATTTATTTTTGTAGAAAACCAAGAATTAAAAGCTCAATTGGCAGAGGTCTCTCGCCATAATACAGAGAGAGTGCTTCAATGCAGTCATTTGGTGGTTTTTAACGTTGTGAATAATTTAGAATTTTTCGAGAAACAAATCTCAGAAAATCTACCAGAAGGCGCTGTAAATTACTACAAAACCTATCTAAAACCTAGACCAGAAGAAGAAATAAAATCTTGGATGAAAAACCAAATCTATATTTCTCTGGGTGTATTTCTTACCGCTTGTACATCGATGGAGATAGACGCCACCCCAATGGAAGGTATTGAAAATGAAAAATATACAGAAATTTTAGGTCTAGAAAATCATTTCACCACTTTTGCAGTTTGTATAGGAAAAAGAGATGTTGAAGACAGCAACCAACCAAAATTTAACCCGAAAAGAAGAGTAGCGATGGAGAAAATTATTACTGAAATCAAATAAAAAAGACCGCAAAATCTGCGGTCTTCCTTATTTTATTTACCTAAAAAATTAGTAACCAAATAATTCTTCTAGAGAAATCGTTTTTACTTCACCTAATTTCTTTAGGTCGTCCATAGAAACTTTTTTGTCTGAAGCTACCAAACAATACGTGTATGGTTTTCCAGAGAAATGAGATTGGTGGAATTGGTTTAATTCATCTAGAGTTACTTTATCTACAGAAGAATATACCTGTTTTCTGATATCTTCTTTTAGACCTAACTGTTGTGCTCCTAAATAATTAAAAATAATTCCGTCTTGTGTAATACGCTCCGTTTCTAAATCTTTTTTAACCTGACCTTTTGCCAAATCTAGATTTACTGGCAATTTCGGCATTGTGGTTAACAATTCATTCATAGCACCTACTGCTTCATTAAATTTATCTGCCTGACTACCAACATAAGCTAGCATGTAATAATCATCTTCTTTTTTAGAAGGAGAAGCGTAAACTCCGTAAGTACTGTAAGCCAAAGCTTTACTTTCTCTGATGGTTTGGAATACCAAACTGCCCATTCCTCCACCGAAATAGTTATTAAAAACATTAACTAAAGTTGTATTTTTCGGGTCGTAAGTTTCTGTATTTCTTACCCATCTGGTTTCCGCTTGTACCATCTCATAATTGGTAAAAAGCACCTGGTTTTTGCTCTGTGCAACTTGTTTGAAAACTTTTGGTTCTGCTGCTTTAACAAATGTTGCAGGAACTTTATGAAGTGGAGCTAACTTAGAAGTAAGTTCGGTAATAGATGCTGGACCATAATAAATTACTGTTTGCTCATAATTATTAAGATTTTTTACTCTATCTACCAATTCCTGAGACGTAACAGCAGCTAAATCTGCATCTGAAAGCACATTATTAAATTTATTTTTGGCACCATAAAGAGCATAGCTTGTTAAACCTTGCATAATAGCTCCTTTATTTAGTTTAGCATCTTTTCTAGACTTTGCAATTCTTGCTTTAAGAGCAACTAGAGCTTTATCATCTGCTTTTGCATTTAGTACTAAATCTTCATATAATTTTACTGCATTTTCGAAGTTTTCTTGTAAGCCTTCAATCATTACCGTAGTATATTCTTCGCCTGCTGAAATATTGAAACTTGAAGCTATTTTGTAGAATTCTTTAGAAATTTGTTCAGCAGATTTTTTATCCGTTCCTAAAAACTGAATGTACTGAGCTGCCAAAGGAAGTTTCAAATCATTAAGCGTTCCTGTCTTGTATCTAAATCTTAATCTGTAAATAGAATTGTCTTTGTTTGGAACATAAAGAACTTCTGCTTTCCCCAATTTTGATTTCAAAATATCTTTACCGTAATCTAAAAATACCGGTTTAGCTGGTGTTGCAGGCATATCATTTACCATTTTCACAAACGGAGATTGCTTATCTGCATTGGTTTCTACAGGTGTAATGGCAGGTTTTTCTATTTTCACAAGGTCTTTTCTTTCGCCTTTTCTTTTTAGAACCGCCACATAATTGTCACCTAAATATTTATTAGCAAAAGCTATTACATCTTCTTTTTTGATTTTAGACAAATCATTTACATACGCTACTTGAGTTTTCCAATCTAATTCTGAGGTAAAAGCATCCATCAAATCACTAGCTCTATTTCCGTAGTTTTCTGTGCTTTGGATTTTATATTTTTTGATGTTATTTACAATTGCAGGAATTAAATCATCATCAAAATTTCCTTTTTTAAGATTGTCTATTTCTGCTAAAACCAAAGATTTTACCTCATCTAAAGTCTGTCCATTGGTAGGTGCAGCAGAAAGATATAAAATTCCATAATCTATTAAAGGATAGGTGAAAGCGCTTGCTCTCAACAATTTTTGTTTTTTAACCAAATTCAAGTCTAAAAGCCCTGCTTTTCCGTTGGTTAAAACTTGCCCTACTAAATCTGCTAAAAGTACATCTTTATCTTTATTCCCTGGTAGTCTAAAACCGATGGTAACGCTTTCTGCATCAGGCCCTACTACTTCTTTTACAATAGGAGCTGCAATAGGAGCTTCTGGTGAAAAAGTATATTTAGAGACAGGTTTTTCTTTCATATAAGAAAAAGCCTTATCAATTTTAGCAATTACTTCATCTGGATTGAAATCTCCAGACAAGATAACGCCCATATTATTAGGCACATAATAATTGTTAAAATATTTTCTAATTTCTACTAAAGAAGGATTTTTAAGATGTTCTACAGTCCCAATCGTAGTTTGCTGACCGTAATTATGTTTTTGGAACAAGTTAGAAAGCAATGTTTCGAAAACGAGTGAACCATCACTATCTAGGCTTCTGTTTTTTTCTTCGTATACCGCTTCTAATTCAGTATGAAAAATTCTAAGAATTGGATTTCTGAAACGCTCAGACTGCACTGCTAAATATTTATCTAAAGCAGAACTAGGAACATCATCTGTATATACCGTTTGCTCAAAACTGGTAAAAGCATTAGTTCCTTGAGCTCCCATAGCAGCCATCATTTTATCATATTCATTGGCAATAGCAAATTTACTTGCCACTCCAGAAATAGAGTCAATTTTTTTGTAGATTGCTTTTCTTTGCGCTTCGTCTTTAGACTTATTGTATTGTTCGTACAATGCATCTATTTTGTCTAATTCTGGTTTTTCTTTTGCCCAATCTAAAGAACCAAATTTATCAGTTCCTTTAAAAAGCATATGCTCTAAATAATGCGCCAAACCTGTATTGGTTGCAGGATCTGTCTTGCTCCCCGCTTTTATGGCAACATAAGCCTGAATTCTGGGGTCTTTTTTGGTTGGACTCAAAATTACAGTTAAACCATTTTTCAGGGTGTAGAATCTAGCCTGTGTAGGATCGTTGGTTACGTATTTGTATTTGTAACCGTTACCTGAAGCTTCTTTCCACTCAAATTTAGATTGCGCATAGGTAGCTACAGAAATTGCTATTGCTACTAATGCAAAAGTGAGTTTTTTAATCATATAAATTAATTTTTATAGTTATTAGACGAATTTTTTCTAAGATTGTTTCTGATGAATTCATTTTTTTGAAAAATTTAACATTTATCTCTCAAAAAGCAATCTTTCTCCAAATTTTTCTTCTGAAAATTTACCGTTTTCGTAAGCCAAATTTCCATTGATGAAAGTATGCGTAATTTGTGATTGAAAAGTCTCACCTTCTAATGGACTCCAACCGCATTTGTACAGAATATTTTCTTTAGAAACAGTGTATTCTTTTTTCAAATCAACCAAAACCAAATCTGCTTTATAGCCTTCTTTCACAAAACCTCGTTTTTCAATTTCAAATAAAATCGCAGGATTGTGACACATTTTTTCTACAATTTTTTCTAAAGAAATTTTGCCTTTTTGATAATATTCCAGCATCACATTCAGAGAATGCTGAACCAAAGGTCCACCAGAAGGGCATTGTAAATATTTATTAGACTTTTCATCCAAAGTATGAGGAGCGTGGTCTGTGGCGATTACATCTATTCTATCATCCAATAAAGCTTCCCAAAGTCCGTCTTTATCTTTTTCGGTTTTTACTGCTGGGTTCCATTTGATTAAAGAACCTCTGGTTTCGTAATCTTCATTGGTAAAATGAAGGTGATGAACGCAAACTTCTGCGGTGATTTTTTTGTCTTTTAAAGGAATATCATTTCTGAAAAGTTCAGTTTCTTTGGAAGTAGAAAGATGATAAATGTGCAATCTTGCTCCCGTTTTTTTTGCCAATTCTACTGCTTTTGAACTCGAAAGATAACACGCTTCCTCGCTTCTGATAAGATGATGAAACTTCACAGGAATATCTTCTCCGTATTTTTCTTTGTAAATTTCTGTGTTCTTTCTGATGGTGGTTTCGTCCTCGCAATGCACACAAATGGGCATTTTTACTTTGCTGAAAATATTTTCTAAAGTTTGAGGATTATCTACCAACATATTTCCGGTGGAAGAACCAAGAAAAAGTTTAATGGCAGCAACATTTCTCGGGTTAGTTTTCAGAAGTTCTTCTAGATTATCATTGGTTCCGCCCATCGAAAAAGAATAATTGGCGTAAGATTTCTCGGAAGCTATTTTATATTTTCCTTCTAAAAGTTCTTGCGTTACAGCATTCGGAACGGTGTTTGGTTGTTCTATAAAACTGGTTGTTCCGCCTGCAATTGCAGCTTTAGATTCGCTTTCTATATTGCCTTTGTGCGTTAAACCAGGCTCACGAAAATGCACTTGGTCATCAATAACACCAGGAATAAGAAATTTTCCTTCGGCATCAATTATTTTATCCAAATTTTCTTCGGGAATATTTTCAGAAATTTTTGCAATCAAATCATTTTCAATCAAGACATCAGACTGAAAAATTTTTCCTTCATTTACAACTTGAGCATTTTTAATTAAGATTTTCATTTTTTTTAGATTTCTACAAATTTAATCGAAGTTTTTCCTTAAGCCAAAGTAATTTCTAATTTTAATTACTTTGAAACGCTTTACTTCATTGATTTTTTTAAAAATCATAAATCCCAAATCGTAAATCCCAAATCTTATAGTTATTTTTGCATTCTAAAATCATTAAAAATTGTATAAAAAACTATTCGGACAAACCGCTATATATGGCTTAAGTTCTGTCTTGGTAAGGATTTTCCCTTTCCTCATTGCACCTATTGTTACACGAGCTTTCGGACCAGCTGCATCATCACCTTTTGTAGATTGGTACTCAATCGCAGGGGTAATTACGGTTTTTTTAACCCACGGAATGGAAACTTCTTTCTTCCGATTTGCGCAAGAAGAAGATATTGACAAAAAGACCTTAATCTCTACTACTGCCTTAAGTGTTCTTACGGTTGGTTTTATCTATTTGATTTTAGGATACGTTTTTCGTCAGCAGTTGGCCAACGCTTTTGAAACACCAGATCAAGTCAATTTTTTGGTTATTTTTCTATTTATTTTATCGTTTGATGCTTTTTCTACCATCCCATCTGCGGTTTTGAGGCTAGAGGGAAGGCCAATTCAATATATGCTTTCTAAAGTAGTAGGTTCATTGGTTTACTTTTTTTTGGTGGTGTTTTTCATCAAATGGTTACCAAAATTCCCGAACGGAATTTTAGGAATTAAATACAATCCGGAAATTGGAGTTGGCTATGTTTTCATCGCAAATTTGGTTCAAAGTATTGTGACTTTAGCTATTGTAGGAAAAGAATTTGTCAATTTTAGCATTAATAAATTCAATTTCAATCTTTGGAAAAGAATTATGAATTATTCATGGCCAGTAATGATAGCAGGCTTGGCAGGCATTGTAAACCAAACGCTTGATAGACAGTTCCTTAAATATCTGCTTCCAGACGAAGAAGCAAGACATCAAATCGGAGTATATGGAGCTGTTTATAAAATTGCTACGTTTATTACCGTTTTCAGACAAGCCTACCAGTTAGGAATAGAACCCTATTTTTTCAGTAGTTTTAAAGACAAAAACAATCATAAAACATACGCCGTTTTAATGGACGTTTTTGTGATTTGCAATTGCTTGATTTTTATGGGATTGATGGTGAATCTACAGTGGATTTCTGAGAAATATTTAAGAAACCCTCTTTATTATGAAGGCATAGAAATTATTCCGATGGTCATGTTAGGTGCTTTATTTTTAGGCATTTACCTTAATCTTTCTATCTGGTACAAACTTTCAGACCAGACTAAAGTTGGTTTATACATTTCTATAATTGGTGCTATAATCACTACAGTAATTAATGTACTTTTTATTCCAAAATTTGGATATTGGGCAAGTGCAACTGCAGCTTTGGTAACTTTTACCAGCATGATGGTGATTTCATACATTTGGGGAAGAATTAAATATCCTATTCCTTACAATACAGCAAAAGTGATAGTTTATCTTATGATTTCGGTGTCACTATCAATGCTTTCGTTTTATTATTTTAGAACCAATTATTTTGTAGGAAATTTATTTTTACTATTATTCATTGGTTTTGTAGCCTTCAAAGAACAAACTATAATCAAAAGAATTTTAAAAAGATGACCATAAAAGTAATCAATAAATCAAAACACGATTTACCAAAATACCAGACCGAACTTTCTGCAGGAATGGATTTATACGCCAATATCGATGAACCAATCACACTGAAACCTTTAGAAAGAACACTAGTAAAAACAGGATTATTAATTTCATTACCAAAAGGTTACGAAGCTCAAATAAGACCAAGAAGTGGACTCGCTTTCAAAAACGGAATTACCGTTCTCAACACTCCTGGGACAATAGATGCAGATTATCGTGGTGAAATTGGAGTAATTTTAGTAAATTTATCCTCCCAAGATTTTACCATAAATGATGGCGATAGAATTGCACAAATGGTAATCGCAAAACACGAGACAGCAACATGGGAAGCAGTAGAAAATCTAGACGAAACCAATCGTGGAGAAGGCGGTTTCGGAAGTTCTGGAGTTTCTAAAAAATAGGAAAACATAAAAGAAAAAACATAAAAAACTCAAAAATTATTCATCAATGAAAATTATTGTTCCCATGGCTGGACGCGGTTCCAGACTTAGACCTCATACCCTAACTGTTCCTAAACCTTTAATTCCTATTGCTGGTAAACCAATTGTACAAAGGTTAGTAGAAGATATTGCAAAAGTAGCTGGTGAAAAAATAGACGAAATTGCATTCATCATCGGAGATTTCGGTGAAGAGGTAGAGCAGTCTTTATTAGAAATCGCTGAAAAACTTGGCGCAAAAGGAAGCATATACACGCAAGACGAACCTCTAGGAACTGCTCATGCAATAAAATGTGCAGAAAATTCTATGCAGGGTGATGTAGTAATTGCATTTGCTGACACGCTTTTCCGCGCAGATTTTGTGTTAGACAAAGTATCAGATGGTGTAATTTGGGTAAAAAAAGTAGAAGACCCTTCCGCTTTTGGGGTGGTAAAATTAGATGATTATGGTTTTATTACTGATTTTGTAGAAAAACCAAAAACTTTCGTCTCTGATTTGGCTATTATTGGAATTTATTATTTCAAATCTGCCGAAAAATTAATGGATGAAATTAATTTCATCATGAGCAATAACATTAAAGTAAGTGGTGAATATCAACTAACTACCGCTTTAGAAAACCTTAGACAGAAAGGTGCTAAATTTTCTCTTGGTAAAGTAGACGATTGGATGGATTGTGGAAACAAAAATGCAACTGTAGAAACCAACGGAAAAATCCTTGCCTACGAAAAAGTAGAAATGGAAACACCTCCCGCTTCTGCTAAAATTGAAAATAGCCTCATCATTCCGCCATGTTTTATTGGTGAAAATGTAGAAATTAAAAACTCTAAAATTGGCCCTTATGTTTCCCTAGGAAACGGAACTTGCATAGTAAATTCGAATATAGAAAACTCTTTAATCCAAGAAAAAACTGTAATTAATCACGGTAACCTTAGCAATTCTATGATTGGTAATAATGCACATTATTACGGTGTTTCTAGAGAAATTTCGTTAGGAGATTACTCTGTTTTGGATTTTCATTCTAAAGACCAATAGAGATTAATCATAAATATATTGATACCAAAAACACACAAAACATTTTGTGTGTTTTGGCGTTATAATTGTAATGTTTTATCGAAACAATGATTAAAAAAATGAAAAATTTTATCCTTAGCATATTCGCAGCATTGGCATTATTTTCTTGCAAAAGTAGAACTGCAGTCCAGCCGAATACAACTGTAGAAAAACCTATTGTAAATTCTAACAAAGCTTTTTTTGACAAAATATTACAAAAAGACCAATTCGAAAGTTTAAAAATCAGTAGCAAAGTAAATGCAGAAACTGGACAGTTTATCCCAACCTTAGACGCTACTTTTTATATAGAAAACAATCAAAAAGTTTGGGTAAATCTACAAGCCTTATTTATCACCATGGCAAGAGGAATAGCCACCCCTTCTGGAATAAAAGGCTACGAAAAACTCAATAAAACGTATATAGACTCTGACTTCGGATACATAAATAAGTTATTAAAAATCAACTTTATAGACTATAACTCCCTACAGAATTTATTACTTGGAAAAACATTTATTCCAGTTAATGAAAATGATTATGAACTCATCACTTCTGAAAAGGGCTTTTTCTTAAATTCTATTAAAAACCAAATTTTCGAGGTCAATGGCAAAAAAAGTGAATACAAAATAAGCCTTAATTACAATCCCGAATTAGACTTAAAGAAAATATATTTAGAAGATTTAATATCAAAAAACACGTTAGAAATTAATTATGAAAATTTCGAAAACATCGGCTCACAAAAACTCCCAAAAAATGTTAAAATAATTATAAAAGGGCAAAAAACAGACCAAATTTTCATAGAAAATACGAAATTTGAATTTTTGAAGATGGAAACCCCTTTTTCCATTCCTGCTAATTACACAAAGACCATAATTAAATGATGCATAGAAAACTGAGTTTATTTTTAGGATTATTAATGTTCGGCTTTGCCTTTTCTCAACAACCAGAAAATAGAAAAGAGCAACTCCAAAGACAAAATGCCGAACTGAAAAAACAGATTGCTAACATTAACGCAGAACTAGCAAAAGCAAAAGGTGAAACCAAACTTTCCTTGGCTTATCTAGCTGGGGTAAACCAAAAAATTGCATTAAGAGAAAAAGTGGTAAACAATACCCAAAAAGAAAAGAGATATATAGAAGATGACATCTACAAACGTCAGCTAGAAATCAATAAATTCAACCGTGAACTAAAAGTTCTTAGAAAAGATTACGCAGATATATTGGTAAAAGCTTATAAAAATAAAGGCGTACAAAACAAAGTTACCTTTGTACTTTCTTCTAAAAATCTTGGAGAAGCTCTTAGAAGAGTGCAATACATTAAACAATACGGAGAATATCAAGACAAGAAAGCTGCGGAAATCACAGATAAAGCAACCCAAATAAAAACTTCTATCAACCTAAAACAGAAGTCTGTAAAAGAAAAAGACGCTCTTCTTAACAGACAAAAACAAGATTTAGCAGTAATAGAAAAAGAAAGAAAAGATAAAGAAATTCTACTCCAAGAATTTAAGAAAAACGAAGCTAAACTCTCTGCTGACCTTAGAGCAAAACAAGCAGAAAACAAAAAAATAGAATCTGCAATCAGAAGCCTTATTAATGAAGAAATAAAAGCAGCAAAAGCAAGAGAAGAAGCAGAGAAAAAAGCTGAAGCTGAGCGTATAAGATTAGCAAAAATAGCGGCAGAAAAAGAAAAAGCAAAATTAGAAGAAGCCAGAAAAGCTGAAGCTGCAAGACTTTTAGCAGAAAAGAAGAAAGCTGAAGAAGAAGAAAGAAAATTGGCAGAACTAGCCCGTAAAAAAGCGGATGCTGAAAAAGAAGCTATCGCAAGAAATGATGCTGCTAAAATAGCAAAAGCCGAAAAAGAGAAAAAAGAATCTGAAGACAAAGCAAATGCTGCAAAAGAAAAAGCAGATATTGCCAGAAACGCTTCTAAAGCTTTAGCAGAAAAAACTGAAAAGGAAAAAGATGCGATTGAAGAAAAGACCATGAAAAACTTCGGAGTGGGCAGTGTAGTTGCAGGCAGTAATTTTGCTGCAAACAAAGGTAAAATGTCTTTTCCTGTGGCCAGTGGTTCTATAATTGAAAGATTTGGAAGACAAAAGCATCCGGTTTTTGAAAAAATGGATATTGAAAACAACGGTATAAAAGTAAAAGTTCCTGCTGGCACTAAAGCAAGATGTGTTTTCCCTGGAGTTGTGATTAATGTAATGGTAACTGGTGGCGCAAAAACGGTTTTGGTAAAACACGGTGACTATTTCACTATTTATGGGAACTTAGAATCAGTTAATATTGCAAAAAACCAACAAGTTTCAGCTGGCACTATTATTGGCGGTGTAGGCTCAGATTTAGAGGGAGTTTATGCCCTTGATTTCCAGATTTGGAATGGTCAAACACCTGTTGATCCTCTTGGTTGGGTTTCATATTAATTTTATGTACATTTGTAAAAAAATTTTAAAATGATTTCATCACTTGTTATACTAAATTTGTCTTGGCAACATATCCTTATTGTAGCCATTATATTAGTTCTATTATTCGGAGGTAAAAAAATTCCTGAACTCATGAGAGGAGTTGGAAGCGGAATTAAAGAATTTAAAGACGCTGTAAAAGAAGAAGACAAAAAACCAGAAGATCCTAACAAATCTGAAAACAACTAATTATGTCTTTTACATCTACAGCTTGGGATATCTTCAGCAAATCTGTTGAAGATTATCATAATAATGACGACATAGATTTCCCTATAAATAATCCTTACGAAAAAGGTAGTTTGGAACAACTTTTGTATGCTAAGAATTGGATTGACACTGTGCAATGGCATCTAGAAGACATCATAAGAGATGAAAATATAGATCCTGTAGATGCGCTTAAACTTAAAAGAAGAATAGATGCGTCTAATCAGCAGAGAACAGATTTAGTAGAGTATATAGACAGTTGGTTTCTCCAAAAATACCAAAATATCACTCCTAAACCTGATGCTAAAATCAATACAGAAACCGTAGCTTGGGCTATTGATAGACTTTCTATATTAGTTTTAAAAGTTTACCATATGAACCAAGAAGCTACCAGAGAATCTGCTTCTGATGAGCATAGAGCAAAATGTACAGAAAAACTAAATGTACTCTTGGAACAAAAAAATGACCTAAGCCAAGGGATAGATTTTTTATTAGAAGAAATAGAAAAAGGAAATGTTAAGATTAAAACGTACAAACAAATGAAAATGTACAATGACGAAAGCCTTAACCCTGTACTTTATCAAAAATCAAAAAATTAATGAGGAAATATATAAGTTTAATCGTTATTTCTATTCTATGGACATCTTGTTCTGTAGAAAAATTAAACTTATCTCCTTTGTCTAATAGCTTAACTAGCAATCAATCTGTTTATACTATTTCTAGTAAAACTTCTGAATCTATTAATACAATCAATTACACATCAGAACTTTCAAATTTATTATCAGAATTCCCTATTTTTAGTAATAAAACCATGAATGCTGAAATATACAAACTGAAACTTCATATCACTGATTACTTATATGCCATCAAGCAAAAAGATTTTATCAGTAAAAATGATGCCTATGAATTGTATAAAAAAACCTTTGTTAACATACAAAAGACTAAAGACGTACTACCAGAAGATGAAAAAGAACTACTTAATAGATTTATGGCAAAGGTAAAAACAAGTGTTTCTCTAATAGAGTCTGAAAAAATCACAGAATAACACATCAAAAAAATGGTAAAAATTCAAGCGGAAGCCAATGTACCTACAGATTATGGCAACTTCCGAATGATTGCTTTTTCTGAAAATGATAATGACTGGATGCCGCATATGGCTTTAGTCGCAGAAAATACAGACTTTTCTGAGCCTGTGAATGTACGTTTCCATTCTGAATGTATTACTGGTGAAGTTTTTCATTCTAGAAAATGTGAATGTGGCCAGCAATTAGATTCTGCTCTCAAATACACTCACGAAAATGGGGGAATTATTGTATATCTCCGCCAAGAAGGTAGAAATATAGGAATCATAAATAAACTAAAAGCTTACGCTTTGCAAGAAAAAGGATTAGATACAGTAGAAGCAAATCTACAACTGGGGCTTCCTGCTGATGATAGAGACTTCAATGTAGCTATTGATATTCTTAAAATTTTGGGCGTAAAAGAAATTAATCTTCTGACCAATAATCCTGAGAAAATAAAATTTGTAGAAAACAGCGAAATTCACCTTAACCTAAGAATCCCTCTACAGATAAAAGCCAACGAAAATAGCAAAGAGTATCTAAAAACCAAGAAAAACTATTTCGGACATCTCTTAGAAGACGACGAAAAAGATTCAAAATAACAAAACGCTTTGATTTTTTCAAAGCGTTTTGTTCATGTCATTTATAGAAAACGACTACAGTTTTATAGCTGATTCTAGAGCTAATTCTATCATTGGTTTCAGAGCACGTTCTCTTTCATCAGCAGAAATTTGCTCATGCGTAGGAATTATATCAGAAACGGTGAGAATAGTAGCAGCGTTTTTACCTAAATGCTTAGCATTTGCAAAAAGAGCAAAAGCTTCCATTTCTACAGCCAAACAATTATATTTTTCTGCAACAGCAGGAATTCCTGCATCTTTTCTGTAAAAAATATCACTAGTATGGATATTCGTAGCTTTTGCATTGATGGAAAGTGACGAAGCAGTTTCATTAATCACCTCGAAAGCATTTCCTTGATGCGGAATTAATTCTCCCTCAATTCCCCATGCAAACTGAGCATAAGTACTTTCGCTTGCAGAATTTTCTACATTTAGCAAATCAAATAATTTCAAATCTGTAGTATATGCACCACAAGTTCCTATTCTAATAATGGTATCTACATCATACTCTGTAAACAATTCATAAGAATAAATCCCAATACTTGGCACTCCCATTCCACTAGCTCCAACAGTAATTTCTTTGCCTTTGTACAATCCTGTAAAATAAAAAATTCCTCTGGTTTGGCTCACCAATTTTACATCGGTCAAAAAATTTTCGGCGATATATTTCGCTCTTAAAGGATCTCCTGGCTGGAGAACCACTTTTGCAATTTCTCCTTTTTTAGCACTAATGTGTACGCTCATATTTTTAAAAATTAAAGGATAACAAAGATAAGAACTTTTAAACTCCTATTAGAAATACTTTTCAAAATAAAAATTCCCGACAAGAATAACTTTGTTGGGAATTTCATTTTATAATGGGTTTTTAAGGAGTTCTATTTTGGCTCTTTTAGATTGTAGTATTTAACTACAGCATTATAATCTTCGTAATTTACTTTATTTGCAGTTTTGCTAGTCCTAGAAGCTGGGACCAAAACAATTCTAAAAGTCTGATTGTTGAGATATGCATTTTTTTCATCAGATGACATCGTTGCTTGATCGAAATTAGCTTCTGTATATATTTCTACCCTACTAGCATCAAACAAAAAATTGTAATCTAGCTCTCTTGCTCCACTCAAGAAATATGTTTTGGGAACCAACTGCCAAACTGGTGAAGAACCACTATTAGAATTATAATTTCTATAAACCAAAACCACATCAGAATTTGCAATACTTATAGATTGGTTTAAGGTGTAATTATTTCCACTGGTAAAAGTACCAGTCACATCTTTCATTACAGGATACGTATCATTATCTTCTACAAGTACAGTATCTGTTCTTTCGCAACTCATCATAAACAATCCTCCTAAAACAGCAAGAATCATTAAAGTAAAATATTTTTTCATATTGTTAAATTTTGTAAGGTTATACTTTTCTATTCCAACTTACGTGCCAATTTTTATTTAATAATTGTTTTTGATATTTTTTTAATAACCCATAAAACAAAATTTTTAGAAATAATTGAGATACATTAGCAATCACAAAAACATATTTGTATTTTTGTTGAATAACATTGCTTTTATGAAATTCATCAAAAATATATTTTCTTACATCCTCATCTTATTTTTCGCTAACGTTTCAGCACAGTATTTCCCGAAAAATGGAAACAAAAAGCTCAACCAAAAAGCCGAAAAATATGCAGATTCTATCTATCAGCAATTGTCTTTAGACGAAAAAATTGGACAGCTATACATTGTAGCTTTGTACAATAACCGAGGCGAAGAAGAAATTCAGAAAATTAGAAATCTGGTTGAAAAAGAAAAAATTGGAGGATTGATTCTAATGCAAGATGATCCCGAAAAACACATCACTCTACTCAATGAATTTCAAGCGATGTCTAGAGTTAAAATGATGATTGGCATCGATGGAGAATGGGGACTTTTCCAGAGGTTTCCAGCGGCTCATAAATTTCCTTGGGCCATGACTTTAGGCGCTATTCAAGACAATTCATTAATCTATGAAATGACATCTAAAATAGCCCAAGATTGCAAAAAAATGGGCATTTATTGGGATTTTGCGCCAGTTGTAGATGTGAATACCAATCCTGAAAATCCTATTATTGGCAACAGAAGTTTTGGCTCAGATGTCAATAATGTTATTGCTAAAGCTTTAGCTTATGCACAAGGTTTGCAAGACAATGGCGTTCTCGCTTCTATGAAACATTTCCCAGGACATGGAGACACCAATACAGATTCCCATTTAGATTTACCCGTAGTTTCTCATAATTTAGCAAGGTTAAATAATGTAGAATTAGCGCCATTTAAAGAACTTTTGGATAAAAAAATTGGCGGGGTTATGGTGGCGCATTTATATGTTCCTACTCTTGAAAAAAAATCAGGAGTTCCTGCTTCTGTTTCTTATGAAATCATCACCAATTTACTCAAAAACACTTATCATTACAACGGTTTAATAATTACCGATGCTTTGAATATGAATGCAGTTGCGAAGAAGTTTCCTGCGGGTGAATTAGATTTGAGGGCTTTCAAAGCGGGAAATGACATCATGCTTTTTTCACAAGACGTTCCGAACGGAAAAGCGTTGATAAAATCAGCAATAGAAAAAGGTGAAATCTCCGAAAATCGTTTGGCAGAAAGTGTAAAGAAAATTTTGAAAACCAAATTTTTACTTGGACTTCAAGATTTAAAACCTATTAATCCTCAAAACATTAAAGAAGATTTAAACAACGCATCGCACGCCGAAATTTCAGAAAAATTATATGCCAATGCAATTACTTTGTTGAAAGACGAAAAAAATCTTTTGCCTTTAAGTTGTAGTAAAACCTATTATTACCTTCCATTAGAAGAAGCTCCATTCCAGACTTTTGTAGAAAATTTAAATTTCGGAACAACCCTTAACTTAATTTCAAAAGAAGAAATTTCTCTAATTCCTGAAAATTCTACAGTAATTGTTGGGCTTCATAAGGACAATTCTACAGCGTATAAACCTTATAAAATTTCTCTAGAAAGTAAAAATATTTTAACAGAATTAAGCAAAAAACAAAACGTAATTTTAAATGTTTTTGGTTCGCCTTACGCTTTGAAAGATATTGATATCACTAAAATTTCTACGGTTTTGGCAAGTTATGAAAACAATGATTTATCGATGAAAGCGTCTGCAAAAGCGCTTTTAGGAAAAACAAAAATTTCTGGAAAATTGCCTGTAATTGTCAATGAAAATTTAAAAGCAGGGAGCGGAATTGAGAAATAATTTAACAACAAAAGAAAAACTTATATTTAAAACGCCATCTTTGTCATTCCGAAGAAATCTAAATAATTTTGTAGAGATGCTTCAGCATGACAAACAAACCATAAAAATTATAATTTAAAAACAGAAACGAATAACTTCGTTTCACTCGCAATAATATGAAAATAGGAATCCTTTGTTACCCAACATACGGTGGTAGCGGAATTGTAGCCACCGAACTCGGAATGTCTCTTGCCAAAAAAGGGTATGAAGTACACTTCATATCTTCTGAATTGCCCGCAAGATTAGACATGACAGACCCTAACATTTTCTTTCATAAGGTAAATGTACAAACGTATCCTTTATTTAAACACCAACCGTTTGACATTGCACTTTCATCCACCATTTATCAAGTGGTGAAATTGTATAAATTAGATATTTTACACGCACATTACGCCATTCCTTATGCTTATGCTGCGTTTTTTGCTAAACAAATGTTAAAAGAAGAAAACGCTGATATTCCGTTAGTTACCACACTTCACGGAACAGATATTACTTTAGTGGGGCAACACCCAAGTTACAAACACGCCGTAGAGTTTTCTATCAATCATTCTGATAAAATAACTACCGTTTCAGAAAGTTTGAAGCGTGATACTTTAAAATTTTTTCAAATTACAAAAGAAATAGAAGTCATCACCAATTTTATAGACAACAAAGAATTTGAAGACTTGCCTTGTTGCGAAAGACATCATTTTGCTGCACCTGACGAAAAAATTCTAATACACGTTTCCAATCTACGACCAGTAAAGAGAATTCAAGATGTTTTAGATATTTTCAAAAAAGTAGAAAAATCAGTAAAATCTAAACTTCTAATTTTAGGTGATGGTCCAGATGTAGAATTAGTTCACGAGTTCATCAATAAAAACCCAGAACTCATCAATAAAATAAAATTACTGGGAAAAGTTGACAACTTATACCAAATTTTAAAGTTTGCAGATGTCTTTTTGTTACCTTCCGAACAAGAAAGTTTTGGTTTGGCAGCCTTAGAAGCTATGGCCGCAGAAACTCCCGTTATTTCGAGTAATGCAGGCGGAATTCCGGAAGTAAATGTACAAGGTGAAACCGGATTTTTGGCCGAAGTTGGCAATGTAGAAGCCATGGCGAGTTATGCCATAAAATTGCTTTCAGACAATAAATTGTTGGCTCAAATCAAGAAAAATGCAAAGGCCAGAGCTTTAGAATTTGACTTGGTTAATATACTTCCTATCTATGAAAAAATGTATGAAGAAACGCTAGAAAAATTCCATGCAATAAGTTGAAAATTTCAATTTCGAAGTTGATAAGGCTTTAAAAATCAATATCATTGCGTGAAATAAAAAACTAACTAACCATGAACGAAAATTTACTCCAATATTTGTGGAAATATAAAATATTTTCAAAATTTGACTTTAAAGATTCTGAAGGTAATCCTTTGGAAATTCTAGATTTTGGCAAGTTTAATAAGAATTCTGGCCCTGATTTTTCATTGGCAAAAATTAAAACTAAAAACATCACATTAGCGGGAAATATAGAAATTCACGTGAAATCTTCGGATTGGTATTTTCATCATCACAACACGCAAAAAGATTATCAATCTGTGATTCTACATGCTGTCTATTTCAATGATGTAGATGTTTTGGAGCTTAAAAATGCTGGAATTCCCACATTGGAACTGAAAGATTATATTGATGATAAAATTTTAGCAAAATACCAATCTTTAGAAAATCATTTTGAATTCATCCCTTGTGAAAGTATTTTTGAGCCCAATAAAATTCCTTTTCTTTTTTCTGAAGAAACTTTGCTTAAAAAACTAGATGAAAAATCTATAGAAATTGAAAATCTACTCGCCAAATCTAAGAATAACTACGAATCGGTTTTGTTTCAAAAACTGGCCTATAGTTTTGGATTGAAAGTAAATGCTGAAATTTATCAAAACATTACAGAAAATATTGATTTTAAAACTATTCAAAAAATTTCGCAAAATCAATTTCAATTAGAAAGTTTGCTCTTCGGGAAAGGAAATTTACTAGAAAATGAAACCGAAATCAACAAAAAATGGAAAAAAGAATTTGAATTTATAAAAACCAAATTTCACATTTCTGATCAAGTTTTTCCTGTTAAATTTTTAAGGTTAATGCCACCTTCATTTCCAACCATTCGACTTTCGCAATTGGCCAATTTGTATCATCTTCAGCCTAATTTATTTTCAAAAATCATTAATTCTAAAAATATCAAAGAATTAAAATCCTATTTTGAAAACATAAAAACTTCAGAATTTTGGGAAAACCATTATACTTTCGAGAAAAGTTCAGAAGAGAAAACCGAGAAATTTTTATCTGATGATTTCGTAGAAATACTCCTTATTAATGCAGTTTTACCAATAATTTACACTTATTATAAAAACTTAAATCCTGAAAAAACAGAACAAGTTTTAGAATTTTATAAAAATCTAAAACCCGAAAAAAATTCGGTTATTTCTCAATGGAAAAAACGAGGCGCAAAACTGAATTCTGCGTTAGAAACACAAGCATTTCTTTTTCATCATAAACATTTTTGTTCTGAAAAAAATTGTCTAAATTGCAGTATCGGTTTCCAAATCCTTAAATCTTAACCATTTTGAAGAAAATTTTCAGGAGTTTATACCTCAACAACAGAGTTTTTTATGCCGCATTTGCAGTTGCGGTGGTTTATATTTTGGCATTTTTCTTTCCTATTTTGATGAATTTGGCTTTTGGAATGCTGATGATTTTATTACTTCTCAGTTTTGTAGATATTTTGTTGCTTTTTATCAATAGAAATCCGATAAAAGCACAAAGAATTTTACCTGAAAAATTCTCAAACGGTGATGAAAATTTCGTGAAAATTGATATTAAAAACCTTTACAGCTTTAATATTAAAACAAAAATTATCGACGAAATTCCTTTTCAGTTTCAAAAACGCGATTTTTTGATTGAAAAATTAATAGAATCTGGTAAAAATACTTTTTTTCAATATCATCTAGAGCCGAAAGAACGCGGCGAGTATTCTTTTGGAAGTTTGAATGTGTTTGTAAGTTCGCCCATTGGCTTGATTTCCAGAAAATTGATTTTTCAAAAAGATGAAAATCTGGCTTGTTATCCCTCATTCATTCATCTTAGAAAGTATGAATTGATGGCGCTGAATAATGAATTTATGATGGGCGGAATTAAAAAAATCCGAAGATTGGGACATACCATGGAATTTGAACAAATTAAAGAATATGTTCCCGGTGATGATGTAAGAACCATTAATTGGAAGGCCACTTCTAAACGAAATCAACTGATGGTCAACCAATTTCAAGACGAAAAATCACAAAGAATTTATATGATTATTGATAAAGGCAGAACGATGCAAATGCCTTTCAATGGACTGAGTTTGCTGGATTATTCTATAAATTCTGCGATGGCGCTTAGTCATATTATTCTCAAAAAATCAGACAAAGCAGGGATGATGACTTTTTCTAAAAAAACAGAAAATAAAATCGCTGCTGAAAACAAAAGTGGACAGCTCAAAAAAATAGCAGAAGCTCTTTATAACATCAAAACCAATTTCTACGAAAGCGATTTCAGCAGATTGTATCAAGATGTGAAATTCAGTATTAACCAAAGAAGTTTGATATTGCTTTTTACCAATTTTGAAACTTTAGACGCTGTAAATCGTCAAATGAAATACTTGAGAGGAATTGCCAAAAATCACCTTTTGGTAGTGGTTTTTTTTAAAAATTCTGAAGTGGCGCAATTGGTAGGGAAAAATCCTGACAATATGCAAGAAGTGTATGATGAGATAATTGCTGAGAAATTTGAAATGGAGAAAAAACTCATCATTCAAGAACTCAGAAAACACGGTATTTATTCTATTTATACTCTTCCAGAAAATTTGAATATCGAAGTCATCAACAAATATTTAGAAATAAAAGCGAGAGGAATTTTGTAAACCTCTCGCTTCGTTTTTAGATACGTAATTCTATTATTTCATTCTAGGATTAATGAGTTTTGCGACTGTAGAAGTCCAGCCAGTTTGGTGAGAAGCACCAACTCCTCGACCGTTGTCACCATGGAAATATTCGTAGAACATGATGTAATTTTTGAAATGTTCGTCTTCATTAAATTTATTTACATTTCCGTTAAAAGCTCTTTTTCCTTCTTTGTTTTTAAGGAAAATGTTAGATAGCCTTCTGCTAAGATTTTCAGCTACTTCATTTAAATTTTTATACTGATTACTCCCCGTAGGAAACTCTACTTTTAGACTGTTATCATAATAAAAATAGAAACGTTGTAAACTTTCTACAATCAAGAAATTGATTGGGAACCAAATTGGGCCTCGCCAATTGCTATTACCACCAAACATTCTACTGTCACTTTCTGCTGGTGTGTAGTGCACCACGTGATTTTCGCCATTAATTTCTAATTGAAAAGGAGTTTCTTCATAAATTTTAGACATAGAACGAATCCCGAATTCACTTAAAAATTCTTTTTCGTCTAGCATTCTATTTAATATTTTTTTCAATCTGGTTTTTCTTAAGATACTCATGAGGTGCTTTCTACCTTTACCTTCCATTTCCCAATGAGAAACTAGATTTGCCAATTCTTTTTTATTTTTAAGAATCCAGTCCATTCTTTTCTTAAATTTTGGTAATTTTTCTAGCATTTCGTGCTCTATGACTTCTACCGCAAAAAGAGGAATAAGACCTACAATACTTCTTAATTTCAAAGAAATACCTGTACCGTCATTCAACTGTAAAACATCATAAAAGAATCCGTCTTCTTCATTCCAAAGTCCGCTTTTATCCTCACCTAAATTCTCCATCGCTTCTGCTATATAGAGATAATGCTCAAAAAACTTAATCGCCATGTCTTCGTAAACGGGATTGTAAAGTGCCAATTCCATGGCAATTCTCATCATATTAAGAGCAAACATGGCCATCCAAGAAGTTCCGTCTGCTTGTTCTAGATATTCACCATTTTGAAACTGTGTATTTCGGTCGAATGCGCCAATGTTATCTAAACCAAGGAAACCTCCACCAAAAACATTATTCCCATTTTTATCTTTTCTGTTGACCCACCAAGTAAAATTCAGTAACAATTTTTGAAAAACACTTTCTAAAAATGCTAAATCTGGTTTTCCTTTAATTTTTTCATCAATTTTAAAAACTCGAAAGGTACTCCAAGCGTGAACCGGAGGATTAACATCAGAAAAATCCCATTCATAGGCTGGTAATTGACCGTTTGGATGCATATACCATTCTTTGGTCAATAATTGCAATTGATTTTTAGCAAAATCAGGGTCTAGAATACTAAAACTTACACAATGAAAAGCCAAATCCCAAGTTGCAAACCATGGATATTCCCATTTATCTGGCATAGAAATGATGTCTTTATTGTGCATGTGTTTCCATTCTGTATTTCTCACAAAATGGTCAAAATTTCTTTGAACAGGAAAATTTGGGTCGCCTTTTAACCATTTTCCTACATTATAATGATAAAACTGTTTGTTCCAAAGTAAACCAGCAAAAGCTTGTCTTTGCACGTTTTTTTCGTCTTCATCAGTAATATCTTTTTGAATTTCTGTATAAAATTCATCTGCTTCTTTCTTTCTCAATTCAAAAACCTCATCAAAATCAAAAAAAGCATTTTCCATTTTATGAGGAGACAGTCTGAAATCAAATGTCTTAGTTTCTCCTGCTTCTAATTCAGTATCGATGAGAAATGCAGCCTTGGTTCCAAATTTTTTCGGATTTACAGTGTTTTTTTTATGTATTACATGGTTATTAATGCCATCTTTAAAGTATTTACTACCAGATTTTTTTCCATAGAGTTTTTCGGTATTGGTCTCATTTTCGCAAAAAAGAATCTTGACGTCTTTTTCTCTAGAATATAATTTTTTTACATCTAATCTATTGTGCTCTACATCAATCTGGCCTCTGTGGTTTGTAGTTAAATACGGTTTATAAAAATTGTATCCCCAGCTCCAGTTATTTCTGTACCAAAGTGTAGGAAGAATGACCAATGGTGCTTTTACAGAATTTCTATTGGTAACCGAAACTCGAATTAAAATATCATCGTGATGAATTTTGGCATATTCTATAAAAATATCAAAATACTCATCTTTATCAAAAACGCCGGTGTCTATAAGCTCATATTCTTGCTCTTTATTACTTCTCTGGGCATTGGTGTTGATTAAATCTTCATAAGGAAAAGGATTCTGTGGATATTTATACACCATTTTCATATAACTATGCGTAGGCGTATTGTCTAAATAGTAAAAAACTTCTTTGATGTCTTCTCCGTGATTTCCTTGGTAATTGCTTAGCCCAAAGAATCTTTCTTTAACCATTTTATCCTTTTTGTTCCAAAAAGAAAAAGCGAAACACAATTGTTGGTCTTCATCTGAAATCCCAGCGATACCTTCTTCTGCCCATCTGTAAGCTCTAGCCTCAGCATCATCATGACCTGTAGCTTCCCAAGTATTACCATCAGCACTATAGTCTTCTCTTACATTTCCCCATTGTCTATTGCTAACGTAAGGTCCCCAATTTCTGTAATTTATATCTTGTAATCTTAATTTTTCTGCTTCCATAATCTTCTATTTTTCATTAAATCTAAATACGAAGGTAGAAAAAAATAAAAAAATGAGTATTTCGTCTCCATTAATTTTAAAAAACCAATTTTCAAATGTGGAAAAAATGCAATAGTTTTGCAAAAAATTGTTCTTATAAAAATCTCGAAATGTTATCAAGAAAAGTGGAGGGAATAGACCCTATGAAACTTTAGCAACCTCTTGTTTTAGAATAAGAAAGGTGCTGCATTCTACCTAATTTTTGGATAGATAACCCTGTTATTCTAAAAGTTGAAATTTCTACACAGAATTTCTTTTTAACATTTCAAAAAATATATTAATAAAATGAACTCTAGAACTCAACAGCTTTACGAAGCTCTTAATAAAAGAATTCTTGTGTTAGACGGAGCTATGGGAACCATGCTTCAGCGTTACAAATTTGAGGAGGAAGATTACCGTGGCGAAAGATTTAAAGATTGGAAATCTCCTGTAAAAGGTAATAATGATTTGCTTTCTCTTACACAACCACGCGCTATAGCAGAAGTTCACAAAAAATATCTAGAAGCTGGTGCAGACATTATAGAAACCAACACATTTTCTGCAACTACCATTGCAATGGCAGATTATCATATGGAAGAATTGGTCTATGACCTCAACTATGAATCTGCTAAAATTGCGAGAAAAGTTTGCGATGAGTTTACCGCTCTAAATCCTGAAAAACCGAGATTTGTTGCAGGTTCTATTGGTCCAACTAACAAGACAGCTTCTCTTTCGCCAGATGTTAATGATCCTGGTTATCGTGCGATTACTTTCGATGAATTAAGAATTGCCTACAAACAACAATGCGAAGCATTGCTAGATGGTGGTGCAGATTTACTTTTGGTAGAAACTATTTTTGATACTTTAAATGCAAAAGCCGCACTTTTTGCCATTGATGAAATTCAGGAAGAAAGAAATATAAAAATCCCAATTATGGTTTCTGGAACCATTACAGATGCTTCTGGAAGAACATTGAGCGGACAAACTGCGGAAGCATTTTTGGTTTCTGTTTCGCATCTTAATTTGTTGAGCGTTGGTTTTAATTGTGCTTTGGGTGCAAAACAATTAACACCGTATTTAGAAACGATTTCTAATCAATCAGAATTTTTTGTCTCTGCTTATCCTAATGCAGGTTTACCAAATGCTTTTGGACATTATGATGAAACGCCAGAAGTTATGGCAGAACAAATCAGAGAATATGCAGAAAAAGGATTGATTAACATTATTGGTGGTTGTTGCGGAACTACACCAGACCACATAAAAGCAATTGCAGAATTGGTGAAAAATTATCAACCAAGAAAAATCAATTTGGTTATTTGAGGATGAGATAATGTGATAATTCACTCAAAACATTCCAAAATTACCTCATTAGCAAATTACCTCATTAAAAATATGAAATATTTAAAACTTTCAGGTCTAGAACCTTTAATTATAACTCCAGAATCCAATTTTATTAATGTTGGAGAGCGAACCAATGTTGCAGGCTCTAAGAAATTTCTTCGATTGATTAAAGAAGAAAAATTTTCCGAAGCATTGGATATTGCAAGACATCAAGTAGAAGGTGGCGCACAAATTTTGGATGTTAACTTCGATGATGGATTGCTTGATGGAAAATACTGTATGGTTAAATTCCTTAATCTCATTGCTTCCGAACCCGATATTGCCAGAATTCCGATTATGATAGATTCTTCAAAATGGGAAATTTTGGAAGCTGGTTTACAAGTAGTTCAAGGAAAATGCGTGGTCAATTCCATCAGTTTAAAAGGTGGAGAAGAAGAATTTATCAGACAAGCAAAAGCGATAAAAAGATACGGAGCTGCGGTAATTGTAATGGCTTTCGACGAAATCGGACAAGCTGATAATTACGAACGTAGAATCGAAATTTGTAAAAGAAGTTACCAAATTTTGACAGAAATTGTAAAATTTCCTGCCGAAGATATTATTTTCGATTTGAATATTTTCCCAGTTGCTACAGGTATGGAAGAACACCGTAGAAACGCTTTAGATTTCATCAATGCAACAAAATGGGTTCGAGAAAACTTGCCTTACGTTTCGGTTTCGGGTGGCGTTTCTAATGTTTCTTTTTCATTTAGAGGAAATGATTCGGTGAGAGAAGCAATGCACTCGGTTTTCTTGTATCACGCCATTAAAAACGGAATGAATATGGGAATCGTAAATCCTGCAATGCTAGAAGTTTATGACGAGATTCCGAAAGAATTATTAGAATTGGTAGAAGATGTAATGCTTGACAGAAGAGACGATGCTACCGAAAGATTACTAGATTATTCCGAAAAACATAAGTCTGTAAAAAAAGAAATTGTAGAAAATCTAGAATGGAGAAATCTGCCTTTGCAAGATAGAATTACGCATTCTTTGGTGAAAGGAATTGACCGTTTTATAGAAGAAGATGTAGAAGAAGCTCGAAAAGTCTCTGCAAAACCTTTAGATGTTATTGAAGGAAACTTAATGACAGGAATGAGCGTTGTTGGAGATTTATTTGGAAGCGGAAAAATGTTTTTACCACAGGTAGTAAAATCTGCGAGAGTGATGAAAAAAGCGGTTGCTTATCTTCAACCTTTCATTGAAGCTGAAAAAGATTCTGCTCAAAAAGCTAACGGAAAAGTATTAATGGCAACTGTAAAAGGCGATGTTCACGATATTGGTAAAAATATTGTGAGCGTGGTTTTGGGTTGTAACAATTACGAAATTGTAGATTTAGGAGTGATGGTTCCTGCCGAAAAAATTATTCAAACTGCGATTGATGAAAAAGTAGATGTGATTGGTTTGAGTGGTTTAATTACGCCAAGTTTAGACGAAATGGTGCATATTGCCAATGAATTAGAACGCAGAAATTTAGATTTTCCGTTGATGATTGGTGGTGCAACAACTTCTAAAGCGCACACTGCGGTAAAAATTGATCCAAAATATAAAAATGCGGTAATTCACGTAAACGATGCTTCCAGAGCAGTTGGAGTAGTGAGTTCTTTGTTGAGCAATAGAAATGCAGAATACGTTTCGGAATTGAAAACCGATTATGCAGATTTCCGTGAGAAATTTTTGAATAGACAAGTTGATAAAGAATATATTTCGATTGAAGAAGCGAGAAATAAGAAATTTAAGATTGATTGGGAAAACGAAGAAATTGTAAAACCGAAAAATTTAGGTGTTCAAATAATTGAAAATCAAAATTTAGAAGAATTAATTCCTTATATCGATTGGAGCCCGTTTTTTAGAAGTTGGGATTTATTTGGTAAATATCCACAAATTTTAAAAGATGAAGTGGTAGGCGAACAAGCAACTGAACTTTTTGCGGATGCTCAAAAAATGCTTCAAAAAATTGTAGATGAAAAACTTTTGACCGCAAAAGCAATTTTCGGGATTTTTCCTGCAAATTCTAATGAGCAAGATGATATTGAACTGAAAAATGGTGAAGAAACATTCACTTTCAGAACGCTTCGTCAACAACACAAAAAATCGGAAGGTAAAGAATATTTAGCTTTGAGCGATTTTATTGCGCCTAAAACTTCAGGAAAGCAAGATTACATCGGTGTTTTTGCGGTGACAACAGGTTTTGGAACTGATGAATTGGCCCAACAATATGAAGCAGAACACGATGATTACAATGCCATTATGGTAAAAGCTATAGCAGATAGATTCGCAGAAGCTTTTGCAGAATTTTTGCACAAAAAAGTAAGAACGGAAATTTGGGCATATTCTAACGATGAAAATTTAGAAAACGACGATTTAATTGCAGAAAAATATGTAGGAATTCGTCCTGCTCCTGGTTATCCTGCTTGTCCGGATCATTTGGAAAAAACCACAATTTGGGATTTACTAAAAGTGAAAGAAAATATTGGTTTAGAATTGACGGACAGTTTGGCAATGTTTCCTACTGCTTCGGTTTCTGGGTATTATTTTGCCAATCCTAAAGCGAAATATTTTGGGGTAGGGAAAATTGCAGAAGACCAATTGAAAGATTACGCCGAAAGAAAAAATATAGATTTAGAGTTCGCGAGAAAATGGCTGAGCCCGAATTTGGCGGATTAATTTTTAACAGCAAAAGCAGCAAAAGATTTTATTGAAGAAATTTCAGTTTTTCAAAAAAACAAAAAAGTTGATTTTTCATATGATAAAAATTGTTCCGTAGGAACAAAATGTTTGTAGAAAAAATAAAGCGTAGAAAAGGGCGCTCCGTAGGAGCGCAATATAAAAAACATAAATTTATAGCACTATCATTTCGCGTGAGCGATTGCAGTGGAAATCCTTTTTTTGCTTGGGAAAAGTTTTGGCAAAAAAAGATTGTAACGGAAAGCGCGGTTTTGTAAAAAACACTCGGATTTAGCCTTGGATTTTTTACAAAACACGCCCAAAATAAATTTAAAATAATAAAAATATAAGAAATAGGAACGGATTGCTTCGTTCCTCGCAAGGACAAATGAAAATTACAGAACACATACAAAACGCCAACGGAAAAGCGCTATTTTCTTTTGAGGTAATTCCGCCGCAAAAAGGGTCTAGCATAAATGATTTGTACAAAAATATAGATCCTCTGATGGAGTTTAAACCTCCTTTTATAGACGTAACCACTTCTAGAGAAGAATATATTTTTATAGAAAAAGAAAACGGACTTTTTGAGAAAAAAATCACCAGAAAACGCCCCGGAACAATAGGAATTTGTGCTTCTCTTCAACATAAATATGGTGTAGATACGGTGCCTCATATCTTGTGTGGAGGTTTTAATAAAGAAGAAACAGAATACGCTTTGATTGAATGCCAATATCTTGGCATTCAGAATATTATGGCTTTGCGTGGAGATTCTAGAAAAGATGAACCGTATTTTAAAGCGCACAGCGAAGGACATCCTTTTGCGTCTGATTTGGTGAAGCAAATTAAGGATTTGAACTCTGGGAAATTCCTTCACGAAGAAATAGAAGTTGCCGAAAATATGGATTTTTGTATTGGCGTAGCTGGTTATCCTGAGAAACATCTAGAAGCTCCAAGTTTGAATTATGACTTGCAAATGCTGAAACAAAAAGTAGAAAATGGCGCAGATTATATCGTAACACAAATGTTTTTTGACAATCAAAAGTTTTTTGATTTTGTAAAACAAGTTCGTGCCATGGGAATAGAAGTTCCGATTATCCCAGGAATTAAACCGATTGCTACGAAAAGTCATTTGCAGATTTTACCTCAGATTTTTAGAATTGATTTGCCTGAAGCTTTGATTAATGAAGTTCAAAAATGTAAAACAACCACCGAAGTAAGACAGGTAGGAATAGAATGGGCGATACAACAGAGTAAAGAATTACTGGATTTTGGGGTGCCAGTTTTGCATTACTATTCTATGGGGAAAAGTGATAATATTTACAAAATAGCTAAAGAAATTTTCTAAAAAAAAATCACCGAAATTTCGGTGATTTTTTGTTTTAATTTTTAACCCAAATCTTATATTCCCAAGGTTTTAACTGTAAAGTGTAAGAATCTTTCAAGACCGTTTTTTCTTTGCTAAAAAGTTCTGTGTAATTGCCTTGCAAGTATTTAGTATCTAATTTCACGGTAATTTCTTCATTAGAAAAATTGAAAATTGGTAAAACCGCATCGCCATTACTCTCACGATAAAAAGATATGATTTTGTCTTGTTTATCATTTACAACCCTCACCATTTCTCCACCATATTTTCCGTTCCAAAGTGCTTGGTTTTTATGCTTTAAATCAAATAAGGTTTTGTATAAATTTTCGTATTTTAAATTACTGAAATCTATTAAATCTTTGTCAAAGAAATTCAAACTTCTATCAAGCCCTGCTTCTTGTCCGCTATACACCAAAGGCATTCCGTTTACCACTCCGCAGAAAACCATCGATAATTCTAGACCTTTTCCGAAATTTTTCTGCGGAGTTCCGTTCCAAGAATTCATATCGTGATTGTCTGTAAACAGCATTCTATAAGCATTTCTAGGAACTGAACCTACATCGTGAGCCAAATATTCTACCAAACCGCCAATTCCTTTGTTTTGGGTAGTTGCATCTTTCAACTTATCAAATAAAGTCCAAGAATAAGTCATGTCAAAAGATTTTTTGTACAAATCTCTACTTTCCCACTCTGCTAACATAAAAACAGGCTTTATTTCGTCTAGTTCTTTTCTGGCGTTTTCCCAAAAATCTACAGGAATAAAACCAGCAACATCTGCTCTATAACCATCAATATTGGCTTCTTTTACCCAAAACTTGAGCGCTCCTGTCATATATTTTCTAAATTCTGGATGGTTGTAATCAAAATCTATCACATCATCCCAATCATACCACGGAGTTGGTTGGAAATTTCCATCTCTGTTTTTGGTGTACCAATCTGGGTGTTCTTTTGCCAAAGGATTATCCCAAGCAGAATGATTACCTACCCAATCTATAATCACATACATTCCTAATTTGTGTATTTCATCTACCAAATGTTTGAAATCTTGCATATTTCCAAATTCTGGATTGATTCCTTTAAAATCTTTTACGGCGTAATAACTTCCTAATTTTCCTTTTCTGTATTTCTCACCAATTGGGTGAATTGGCATCAACCAAATAATATCAATTCCCATATTTTTGAGTCTTGGCAGATGTTTTTCAAATGCTTTGAAAGTTCCTTCTGGAGTGTATTGACGGACATTTACTTCGTAAATGGTTGCATTTTTGCTCCATTCTGGGTGCGTGATTTCTACATATTCTTTCGGAATATATTGGGTTTCATTTTTTTGAGAAAACAAGTTCTGAGAAAAAATGGTCACCCAAATAAGAAAAAGTATTTTTTTCATAATGGTAATTATTTATAATATTTTGAATATAATTGAATTAAATTTTCGGAGCTAAGGCTATCAGAAACCAATTCTTTTGAACTGATGCACATTGCTCCACAAATGCTGCCAAATTTCATACAATCTTGCAAAGATTTCCCTTGTAGAAATCCAAAAAGAAATCCTGAGAAATAGTTGTCTCCTGCTCCATTAGAATCTACTATCTCATCTATTTTTATTGCAGGTTCCTCTAGCCACTCTCCATTTTTTGTAAGTAAGGTAGAACCATTTTTACCGTGAGTACAAACCACAAATTCTTTACCTCTCTGAATTAGATTTTGCATTGTTTTTTTATAATCGACTAAATTATCTGAACTTAAAAATATATAATCAGAAACTTCTATAAATGGCTCGTGATAAGGATTAGAGTCTGTATAGTCATGTAAATCTGTAAAAATAGGCTTGTTTGCGTCTCGCAAAAGAGGCACAAAATTTTTACAATAAGAAATAATATTGAGAACAATTACCTCGCTATTCTGAATATTTTGATTGATTAAATCTGCGCTAAACTCTAGATTTTCAGAAGATTGAGTCACAAAAATAGAAATCCTCTCTCCGTTTTCATTCATCAGGTTGATATGCCTCTCTGTTCCTTTATCATCAAAATCATAAAAAAAATCTACCTTATTTTTGTCCAAAAACTGAATTATTTTTTGTCCAAAAGTATCATTTCCTAAAACAGAATAAAAAGAATTGGGCACCTCTAATTTGGTAAGAGCCAAAGCTTTTCCAGTGCCAGTAGACCCTGCGGTTTCATAAAAATTAGCTTGATGAATAGTTTGTGGAATGGGCTTAGGGAACTCAGGCAAAGAAATAATATGATCAAAAGTAGTACCTCCGATAATAAAAACACGCTTCATTTCAAATAGAATTTCATCAAAGTTAATGAAATAAAAAATCGTTACAAAAAATATTTGTAACGATATGATTATCAGTGGAGTTGGAGGGATTCGAACCCTCGTCCAAACAAGCAATACGCAAGCTTTCTACATGCTTATTTTGCTATTGATATTCGTCATAAAGCAGACAGCAAACAGCCAACATTATGCTTATCTTCTAAGGTTTTCGTTCCCGAACCGAAGTTTTTCGGGACTTATTTCCGCATTTTCTATGCCTCTTAATCGAACGTCGCAGAACAGAACTTTCGAGAGACATCTTGTTTCCTTACTATACTTCGGGAAAAACGCTAATCCTACTAAGCTTCAGATTAAGCAGCAAGAGCAAACTCTTCGTTGCCAGTTAAATTTTGTAGCAAGGGATTAAAGAGATCGCGCTACGGTTCTCTGCATGCTTACTTACCCATTGGTCTTGCTGTCGAAACCAGTCAACCCCAATTTTTGAGTATGCAAATATAATCAAAAATTATTCCTAAAATTAATTTAAAAAATTTGAGTTACTTAATTCTATCAGGATTTTGTTTCAAGAAACTTGCCCATCCTGTATAATTTTTGTCAGAAGCTACATTACCCATATTAAAATGATGACAAACCGCTACTGCTAAACCATCTGATGCATCCAAATATTTGGTAGGAAATTCTTTTAACCCAAGTAAATTTTGGAGCATTCCTGCTACCTGCTCTTTGCTGGCATTACCATTTCCAGTAATTGCCATTTTCACTTTTTTGGGAGAATATTCTGTAATAGGAACTTCGCGGTGAAGGCTAGCTGCCATTGCTACACCTTGCGCTCTGCCTAACTTGAGCATAGACTGCACATTTTTGCCAAAAAACGGAGCTTCTAGCGCTACTTCATCTGGATGAAATTCGTCTATTAAAGCCAATGTTCTGTCAAATATTTTTTTGAGTTTTATTTCGTGGTTAGGATATTTTTTTAGAATAAGTTCGTCTATTGCAATGAGTTTCATTTTGCCTTTTTCTACAGAAATGATTCCGAAACCCATAACAGCAGTTCCTGGGTCTATTCCTAAAATGATTTTTTCTGTTTGCATGAGACAAATTTAAAGATAAAGAAATTAATTTCTATAAAAATTTATTCTATCTGATGTTTGAATTTCTATAATTTCTCATCACAAAATTAAGCCCAGTTTCTAGGATTTCTCCCATTGTTTCGCATCTTTTAAACTGAGAATTATAGGTGAGTTTTAATAGTGAAGTCTTCAATTCTTCTACACTTTCTGGTTTAGAAATAGTATCTTTTTTCATAATAGCAATTAGATGTTCTAGTCTTCCATCTGTACTTGCTCTTTTGGCAATCGCAGAACGAACTTCTTTTTTGTATTGCTCTATAGAATTGGGTTTCAACTTTTCTTGCACCAATTCTACCATTTTTATGTTTTCTTTAAAATATTGAGGCAAATAAATTTTGAGATTCCCTTCATAACATTGTTGGTCAAAATCTATTGGGCGAATTCTATAAACCACCTGATCAAAATCGTGGGTAGGAATAATTACATAATTGTAAGAACGCATATCTCCCAAAAGCCCAATCATACAGCGCTCATTAAACTTTACAAATTCTTTAGCAATTTGTGCTTTTTCTAAAGGGTTGCAATTCTCTAAATGTTGATCTATAAATACATCTCCCGGAATTCCCAGAATATGTTCTTCGATTAAAGTATCTTTGTACAAAAGAAAATTTATACGATTAGGCGATAGAATTTCTTCTAATTCCAAACCATAAATTCTAGAAGCGTCTGCTTTTTTGATGTAAAAATTGGTGTAATTATCATTCAAGATATTTCTTACTCTAATTCTAAAAGGTTTAGAATTCCCAAACGTACAAAAGTGTATAGAATCTACTTTTAAGAACGGCAAAACATCTACATCTCCGTCTGAATGTAGTAAAGTATAAATTTTATTAAGGTTAGCTTCTATCTCATCGTGTTCGAATTCTGGATAATAAACACTGAGCCAAAGCGTATCTTTCCCTTCTTTGTCAAGAACTGGCGTATAATCTGAAAAACGCAAAAGATCATCGTAATAGAACCGAATATTAGTAAGACGATTATTTTTTTCTAAATAATCCATCAGTTCTTGATTGACAGGATACATCGGTTTTCTGAATTCTATTTTTACGTCTTTCATTTTTTTAGTTTTCCTGATTCAAAGATAAGAAAGTCAAATCATACAAAAAAACCGCCTCACATTAGCAAGACGGTTTTGATTTTTTTATGCTTTAACTGGAATTTTCTTCAATTGTCTGAAGGTAATCATTTTGTAATTTTCTTCGTCCCAAAGCGTATAAAAAGCGTATTTCATACTGCTTAGCAATGTAATTGTGGTAACATATTTCTGAAAAATAGGATTTTCTTTGCTGCATTTTTCCAATTTATAAAAAGGAACTTTCGGCGCCAAATGATGAATATGATGATAACCTATGTTTCCTGTAAAAAAGTTGAAAATTTTTGGTAATTTATAATAAGAACTTCCTTTGATAGCGGCTAAAACAAATTGCCAATCTTGTTTCCAAGCTTTATAGTTTGGGTCATGCTGATGCTGCATATAGAAAAACCAAATGGCAGTAAATGCAAACGTCATCAAAATAGGAACGTATAAAACCGTCAATTTCTTAAAACCATACCAAATATCAAGATGTGGCAAACCAAGAAGCAAACCCAAAACCGCAAAAAACAATAATAAATAAAGATTAGTTCTAGTAAGTGCTTTTCTTTCTTTATCCCAACCATTAAATTTGATAAAAGGAAATCTATTATGAATAAATATGTAATAAATAGGTCCTAAAACAAACATTACAGGTAAAGAACGATAAATTCTGTATTTCAATTTTCCCCAAGTAGATAGCTCGTTGTACTCTCTCACCGTCAATAAAGTTACATCGCCTATTGTTCTGGTGTCTAACTGACCTTGATGAGCGTGATGATGATTGTGAGAACGTGCCCAATATTTGTACGGAATACAAGTCATGAGACTCATAATAAAGCCTGTTCTGTCGTTTTTAGTTCTATCGGGGAAAAAAGATTGATGCCCACAATCATGTTGAATAATGAAAACTCTAGTCAAAAATAAACCTGCCAAAAAGCAAACACCTATAGCTCCCCAAAACGTAAATTCATAAATAATTGCTGCTGCAATAAAAAGCAAAACGAAAGGTAAAACGGTTTTCCAAACTTCTTTTCTAGCGAGTTTTACTTCGGGAGTCGCATAAGGTTTGATGAGTTCTTTCCAATTTTTTAGGTCCTCTACAATTTCGTTTTCATTATTCATAACATAATATTTTTCTTCGCGTCAAAGATATAGATGTATTTTTAATTTATCACAAAAAATAATTGTTAAACTCTATTAAAATTTTCGCTTTGTTTAAAAATATTACAATTAAAAAAGCATTTACAGATAGACTCATAACCTATAAACAAAATTGCTGTTTAAAATAAATTTGTATTACACACAAAAAAAATCTCCAGAAATTTCTGGAGATTTTAAATCGTAATACGAAACTCGTATCTCGCATCACATATTCCTTCTATATTTTCCCCCAACTTCGAAAAGCGCATTGGTAATTTGTCCAAGACTGCAATATTTTACCGCTTCCATCATCACTTCAAAAAGGTTTTGTTGATTAATAGCAGAAAGTTGTAGTTTTTTCAGCCATTCTTCCGATTGATCTTCGTTAGATTTTTGGAAATTTTCTAAATTTTGAATCTGCAACTGCTTTTCTTCTTCGGTAGAACGAATCACTTCGCCTGGTAAAACTGTTGGCGAACCGTCTTTTCCAAGGAAAGTATTCACACCGATAATTGGATATTCTCCCGTGTGTTTCAACCATTCGTAATGCATCGATTCTTCCTGAATTTTAGAACGTTGATACATGGTTTCCATCGCTCCCAAAACGCCGCCTCTTTCTGTAATTCGGTCAAATTCTGCATACACCGCTTCTTCAACCAAATCCGTCAATTCTTCAATAATAAAAGAACCTTGCAACGGATTTTCATTTTTTGCCAAACCTAGTTCTTTATTAATGATGAGCTGAATTGCCATCGCTCTTCTTACCGATTCTTCAGTTGGCGTTGTGATTGCCTCGTCGTAAGCATTAGTGTGAAGCGAATTGCAGTTATCATAAATCGCGTACAACGCTTGAAGAGTAGTTCTAATATCGTTAAAATCAATTTCTTGTGCGTGAAGCGAACGTCCCGAAGTTTGAATGTGATATTTCAACATTTGAGAACGTTCATTGGCGTGGTATTTTTCGCGCATTGCTTTTGCCCAAATTCTTCTTGCAACACGTCCAATTACAGCATATTCTGGATCAATTCCGTTCGAGAAAAAGAAGGATAAATTCGGTGCGAAATCATTGATGTTCATTCCTCGGCTCAAATAATATTCCACATACGTGAAACCATTCGCCAAAGTAAACGCCAATTGCGAAATCGGATTAGCACCAGCTTCTGCAATGTGATAACCAGAAATAGAAACCGAGTAAAAATTTCTTACTTTATTTTTGATAAAATATTCCTGAACGTCACCCATTAATCTCAAAGCAAATTCCGTAGAAAAAATACACGTATTTTGTGCTTGATCTTCCTTTAAAATATCTGCTTGAACCGTTCCACGAACCGTAGCAATGGTTTCTGCTTTTATTTTTTCGTAGGTTTCTGCATCTACAATTTCGTCGCCTGTCAAACCTAATAATTTTAAACCTAAACCGTTGTTGCTTTCAGGTAAATTTCCGTGATAAACTGGCCTTTTCAAACCTTTATCATCAAATTTTGCTTTCAGTTTATCCTCAACTTTATTCCAAAGATTATTTTCTTCGATATATTTTTCTACATTTTGGTCAATCGCTGCATTCATAAAAAACGCCAAAATCATCGGAGCAGGGCCATTTATCGTCATCGAAACCGAAGTCAATGCATTAATCAAATCAAAACCTGAATATAATTTTTTGGCATCATCTAAAGTGGCGATAGAAACTCCCGCATTTCCAATTTTTCCATAAATATCAGGTGGAAGTGCTGGATCTTGCCCGTATAAGGTCACCGAATCAAATGCAGTTGAAAGTCTTTTCGCGTCCATATCCGCAGAAACGTAGTGAAACCTTCGGTTGGTACGTTCTGGTCCGCCTTCCCCTGCAAACATTCTAGTAGGATCTTCTCCAGTTCTTTTGAAGGGATAAATTCCTGCAGTGTAAGGAAACGCACCTGGAACGTTTTCTTGCCCTTTCCAACGAATTAAATCTCCCCAATCTTGAAATTTCGGCAAAGAAATTTTTGGAATTTTAAGATGAGAAAGACTTTCGTATTTGGTTTCTACTTTTATTTCTTTTCCACGAACCAAGTAAGAGAAGGTTTCTTGTTTCATTTCTTCTTTGAAATGATGCCATCCTTGCAAAAACAATCGGTTTTCTTCAGACAAATCTTTCTTGGTTTTTAGGAAAACTTTTTCTAATTTATCTGTGGTATGTTCGTCATCAGTAATTAAGGCTTTTGCGCCGTCAATTAAATACATTTTCTTAGCAACCAATGCTTGTTCCTCAACTTCTTTGTCGTAATTTTTATTATTGTCAACAATTTCAGAAAGATAGCGAACTCTTTTTGGCGGAATAATGGTAGAATCTTCGGAAACGTTTTGTTCAGAATATTCATTCAAATTCAATTCAGAAAATTTAGAATTTAATTTTTTAATTAATTGATTATAAACTTCCGTAGTTCCCCAATCGTTGAACTGACTGGCTTTGGTAGAAAAGACGGGCATTTCTTCCAAAGGTTTTTCAAACAAAGTGTGATTTCTTTGGTACTGTTTTCTTACGGCTTGCAAAGCATCAAGAGCGCCGCGTTTGTCAGATTTATTCAGCGCGATTAAATCGGCGTAATCCAACATATCAATTTTTTCTAATTGCGTAGAAGCGCCGTATTCTGGAGTCATTACATACATCGAAACATCTGCAATTTCGGTAATTTCGCTGCCCGATTGTCCAATTCCCGACGTTTCTAAAATAATAATGTCTGGATTTGATATTTTTAAAACATCCAATGCAGAATGAATGTAAGGCGACACCGAAACATTATTCTCACGAGTTGCCATAGAACGCATATAAACACGTTTGTCATTTATAGAATTCATTCTGATTCTATCACCCAAAAGTGCGCCTCCTGTTTTCTTTTTACTTGGGTCTACCGAAATAATGGCGATTTTTTGATCAGGATTTGAACGCAAAAACCTTCTGACTAATTCGTCTGTTAAAGAAGATTTACCAGCGCCACCAGTTCCTGTAATTCCGATGATAGGAATGTTGAAATTTTTAGATTTTTCTTTCAAAGCAGCAACCAATTCAGGTTTTTCATCAGAGAAATTTTCGACTGCTGAAATGAGTTGAGCGATTGATTTAGCATCTTCGAATTTAATATTTTCGATATCTGAAACCGAAATAGTTGGGCCAGTTGCAAAATCAGATTTTTGCACCAAATCATCAATCATTCCTTGCAGACCCATTTCTCGACCATCATCCGGAGAATAAATTCTATCAATTCCGTACTCCATTAAATCTTTGATTTCTTCGGGAAGAATTACACCACCACCGCCACCAAAAATTTTGATTTGTGGAGAGTTTTTCTGTCTTAATAAATCGTAGATGTATTTAAAATACTCGTTGTGTCCACCTTGATAAGAAGTAAGCGCAATGGCATTTGCATCTTCTTGAATGGCAGTATTTACAACTTCTTCGGCAGATTTATCGTGCCCGAGATGTATGACTTCGCAACCAGTTGCTTGAATCATTCTGCGCATAATATTAATAGCGGCATCGTGTCCATCAAATAATGAAGCTGCGGTAACTACTCTTACTTTGTTTTTAGGTTGATATTTTTGGGATTCCATAATTACTTTTGATTGGTCTCAAATATAAAAAAATCGAGTTAATTATTAAATTAATTACTTTTGCAAAAATTTTTAGAAATGAAAAGAGCGCTAACCTACACCATTGCAGGAACTTTAATCAGTTTTTTAATTAACCATTTTTTACTAGAAAGTGGCGGTTTCTGGTTAGAACTTTTTTACGGTTTCGCGTTTGGATTAGCATGGGGAATGGCCTATTATCTGGACAATCCTAATTTGCATTTATCTAAAAAACTAGGAATTTCTTTTGGGGTGATGCTCGTTTTAGTAATTATAGGCAGTCTCATTTTTGATTTTGAAAAGGCATTACCCTCAGTTTTTAAATTTTCTATAGTGTTTGTAGGCTATTATTTATTGGCAAGCTTTAGACAAAACAAGTCACTAAAATAATGAAAAACAGAATTTTACACTAAAAAAAGCCTCTATTTTTGTAGAAAATTTTTCAATTCCAAAAAAAAACCATACCTTTGCACACCTTTTTAAGGGAAAATTATGTTTAATCGTAAACGATAATAAGTGAATACATTAAGTTACAAAACCGTATCGGCTAACAAAGCTACCGCAAAAAAAGAATGGGTTGTGGTAGATGCAGCTGGGCAACCGTTAGGAAGATTAGCTTCTAAAGTTGCGAAGATTTTGAGAGGTAAGCACAAGACGAATTACACTCCACACGTAGATTGTGGTGATAATGTAATCGTTTTGAATGCAGAACAAGTTGCTTTATCTGGCAACAAGTGGGCAGACAAAGAATACATTTGGCATACTGGTTATCCAGGTGGTCAAAAATCGTTAACTGCTGAAGAAGTGCACAAAAAAAACAACTGTAAATTGGTAGAAAAATCTGTAAAAGGTATGTTACCAAAAAACAGATTGGGTAGTGTGATTTACAAAAACTTGTATGTATATGCAGGTGGTGAGCACAAGCACGAAGCACAGCAACCAAAAGTTATTAACCTTAACGAAATTAAATAATTATGTCTATAGTTCACAAGATTGGAAGAAGAAAAACTTCTGTAGCTAGAGTTTATGTGAAACCAGGCACTGGTAACATCACAGTAAACGGAAGAGACGCAAAAGAATACTTCAATACGGAGATGTTGGTTTATAAAGTAAATCAACCATTCTTATTAACTGAAACTGTAGGACAGTACGATGTTACTGTAAACGTTTTCGGTGGTGGAATTACTGGTCAGGCAGAAGCAATCAGACTAGGAGTTTCTAGAGCATTATGCGCTATCAACGAAGAAAACAGATTGGCTCTTAAGCCGGCTGGTTTGCTTACAAGAGACGCAAGAATGGTAGAAAGAAAGAAACCAGGACAGAAAAAAGCAAGAAAGAGATTCCAATTCTCAAAACGTTAATCTTTTTTCTCGGTTTATTTACAAATTATTACAAAAAATTGCCCGTTATGTTTAGCATCCAAATTTATCTCCCATCTAAAGATAAATTGATTGCATAAAAAGCGGAACGTAAACTAACAAAAAATTAAAAAAATGGCAAAAGCTCAAGTTAAAGACTTATTAGAAGCTGGTGTACACTTCGGTCACATGACTAGAAAGTGGAACCCTAATATGGCTCCATACATTTTTATGGAGAAAAACGGTATTCACATTATCGACTTACATAAAACTGCAGTAAAATTAGATGAAGCTTGTAACGCTTTAGAAAAAATTACTTCAGCAGGTAAAAAAGTTCTTTTCGTAGCTACTAAGAAACAAGCGAAAGAAGTTGTTGCAAAACACGCATCTGAACTTAATATGCCTTACATTACTGAAAGATGGCCAGGTGGTATGCTTACTAACTTTGTAACCATCAGAAAAGCTGTAAAGAAAATGAACTCTATTGATAAAATGAAGAAAGATGGTACTTTCGAAACTTTATCTAAAAAAGAGAGATTGCAAGTAGACAGACAGAGAGCTAACCTAGAGAAGAACTTAGGTTCTATCGCTGACATGGTGAGACTTCCTTCTGCTGTATTTGTAGTAGATATCCTTAGAGAACACATTGCTGTTACTGAAGCTAAAAAATTAGGAATTCCTGTTTTTGGTATCGTAGATACTAACTCAGATCCTAGAAAAGTAGATTTCGTAATCCCAGGAAATGATGATGCTTCTAAATCTATCGATATGATTCTTTCTGTAGTTTCTGAAGCAATCAAAGAAGGTCAATCTCAAAGAAAAGCAGATAAAGAAAAATCTAAAGAAGAAGGAGAAAAAGTAACTGCTGACGCAGACAAAGATTTCGACGCTGAATAATTTTTCTAAATCATAAATAATAAAAAGCCTTTCAAAATTATTTTGAAAGGCTTTTTTATGTAATAAAATTAAATATTAAATACCTATTAATTGTCGTTTTTTCTAGTCAATGCTACTAGAATATTTTTATTCAAATCTTTTTGAGCTTCATACTTCAACTCACAGAGATTGCCTTTTAAGGTATAAATTCCTTTTTCTACCATGATGGCATTTTGTCCTTTAGCAGGTACAGGAATATTGTACACTGTTTTTCCTTCAATTTTCAAAACCATATTACAATGAGAGTTGTTTTTTACTAAAAGCAAACTCAACTGATCATTTTCGTCACTTTTTAGCATTTCATTCAGAACCTCAGTAGTGATTGGTTTCTTAGAATTCTCATTGTTATTTGAACTCATTAAAAGATCAAAAGCATCTTGGTCTTCTTTTGAAACTTTAAATTTCTTAATATCTACAGTTTCTATAGTAGATTGTTCATTATTGGCAATGTAACTTACCGCTTGTGCTGCGGTTACCTTATTTTCTTTCGAGGGTAAATCTCCGACATCTGCCTTTAGTTGTCCAAAAACAGGTAGAGTGATTAATCCCAGTAATAGAATAGTTATTTTCTTCATATTTACTTTTCTTTTACTTTATTTCAATTTAAACTTTATGTAAGTAATTGTTTTACCTTTTGACGAAAACAATTCTTCGTAATAAGTCTTTATTTCTCTTAAGTAAAGGGTGTCTGGTTCATACTCTGGCGCTCCATATATATCATGATGAGCAGTAAGAATTTCATAGCCAAGACCTTGTAGTAACCCTAAGGTATAACCATGCAAAAATTCTGAATCAGTTTTAAGATGTACAATTGCAGATGATTTTAAAATATTTTTGTAACGATTAAGAAAATCAGGATGGGTAAGCCTATGTTTACCTCTTCTGTACTTAATCTGTGGATCTGGAAAAGTAATCCAAATTTCATCCACTTCATTTTCGGCGAAAAAACAGTCTATTAATTCTATCTGAGTTCTCAGGAAAGCTACATTGCCTAGATTATTATTGATGGCATCTTTGGCCCCAAACCAAAATCTTGCTCCTTTGATATCTACCCCTATAAAATTTTTATCAGGAAAAGCCTTTGCCATTCCTACTGTGTATTCACCTTTGCCACAACCTAACTCTAGAACTATTGGATGATCATTCTTGAAGATTTTTTCTCTCCATTTCCCTTTTAGTTCAAAATTATTTAATGCTTCTTCTCTTGTAGGTTGTATAACATTTGGTAGTAATTTGTTCTCTGCAAACCTTGCTATCTTATTTTTTCCCACTTACTTCGTTTAAAATTGGGAAACAAATATAGAATAAAATTTAAAACAAATCATAAAAAAATGTTAAAATAAGACAAATCTCATATTTATAATGAATTATACTTAGAAAAAAGCATTAAAATTATTTTTTAGGTAATACATCTTGTAAATGAGACGAACGAAGTCTTTTTTGATAAATTGGGATATATTTTTCGATAGAAACCTTCACTGCTTCATAATTAGAACTTTCTATATAAGTCAATAGATTATCAGAAGTGTAAACAAATTGTAAAAAATTGTCAATCAAATCTACTGGAATTTTAAGCCTCACAAAATAATCTTCTCCTAAATAAGCTTTTGTATTATTAATAGCATACTGCATTTTTTCATACTGATATAGGCGCTGCTTTTTCTTTCGATCGCCAGAAACCACATCATACAAACTCTCTAGACTTATACTGAATCCGCCATTCGCCAAGTCAGCAACTGGAGCTATAGGAGGTGTACCATCTCCTTTTGGGGCTGGCAAACCAATAATTTTAGCTACTTCTATACTCGATTTTTTTGAATCTAAAGACCTTACATCCTTTTTTAGATTACCTGTTGGCTTAAATCTATTGAGAACCACTTCCTGAATTTCCTTGTAAGCCACTTCTAGTTCTATAAGATTTCTAGTATTATCAATAATTTCTTGGGTCATTTTCACATCTTTCCTCTCAGAAACAATAGAAGTAAATCTTATTATATCTCCTATTTTTGCAGGTATTCTAAATTCACCATTATAATTGGTAAGATAGGTTTTTTGTTCATTAAGATTAGTCACATAGATTTGGTTAAGATAAAATGAGGATTTGTCCCTCATAAAAACCGTTCCTGAAAATGACTGCGCGCTGATGTTTACTATAAAAAGTAAGCAAAAAATTGAAATGATTCTCTTCATAATGATGCAGCAAAAATACTCAGATTTTCAATGCAAAAGCGACACAAGAACTAAAATTGTAGTTAAACTTCTATTAAACTTTCAGATTAAAATGTTAAGAAAAGTTAGAAACCGCCGTCTAATAAACAACTTATAAAAATTATCCGTCATTTTTTAACCAATTTTAAAGTGATTCTATCATAAAAACTCATAAAAAAGTTAAGTCTAGTTAAATTTATAAATACTGTGAATTTTAAAAATAAATTTGCTAAAAATCACTAGCCAATGAACAAACTTCTATCTCTTGTATTTTTTATTCTATCTTTTAAATTTTTTGGTCAAGAAACCCTCTCTGGCAAAGTAGTAACAGAACAATCTACAGAATTAAGTAGCGTTTTGGTTGTAAACATTACAACAGATGATAAAACCTATACCAACTCAGAAGGAAATTTTAAAATCCTTGCAAAAAAAGGAGACGAAATCCGTTTTTTAAAAGAAAAATATGACCGAGCATCTATTTCTGTTTTTTATGTAGATTTTCAAAAAAAATTAAAAATTATATTAACCAAAACCCCAATAGAAATAAAAGAAGTACAGATAAAACCCAGACTTACTGGCAACTTAAACAAAGATTCTAAATCATTAAATAAAAGAAATAGAAACCAAGAGCTGCAAAATGCAATCGGGCTTCCTCCACCGCCAGAAAAACCAAGAGAAAAACCAGCTGAAGTCGCCAGAGACATTTTACTTCCTATCATCACAGGTAACCTAAACATACAAGCTATCTATGACGTAGCTTCTGGTAAAGCAAAAAGACAAAAAAGATTATACAAATACCAAGATTTACAAGAAAATATAGTTTGGGTAAGACAAAAAATAGAGGACGAATATTTTATTAACCTGGGCATTCCTAAAGAAGATATCAACAGTTTTATTGAATATTCATTTGCTAAAAATCCATTTGCATTGCGCTATGCAAAGGCAGAAAACGTTTCAGGATTTCTCTTACAAATAGAAGAACCCGCCATTAGCTTTGTAAAAATTCTTCAACAAAAAAAATAATAACCCTACGATATGAAACAACTTTTAATTTTCTTTTTCCTTTCCACTTTCACCAATTTATATTCTCAAGAATACATTTTCGGGAAGGTGACTTCTGAACAAAACACCGAAATGGCAGGCGTTTTGGTCATTAACATAAAAACAGACGAAGAAACATACACCAATAAAGACGGGAATTTTATGATTGCTGCCAAAAGCAATGACCTTTTGAGATTTGTAAAACAAAAATTCGATAGAGTTTCTTACACTATAAAACCTGAAGATTTTCAGAAAGCAATTACTATCAGCATGCAAAAATCTACTATTGAAATAGAAGAAGTAGAAATAAAAACAAAATTGACAGGAAACCTTGCAAAAGACTCGAAAGCTCTTAATAAAAGTGCAAAAACGCTAACTCTAAACCAAGAAATGGATTCTTACATGAGAATGAAACCAGAGAAACCATTTCCTACGCTTAGAACTCCGTCAGCTTTCGAAAAACCTAATGTTAATGCGGCGCAAGTAGACATTATAAAAGCTATAGGATTTATTACAAAACTAATTAAAGGAAATAAAAAACCAGAATTTAATCCTAATCAAAACACTATTAAAGGATTTTCAATGAGAGTTCGATATAATCTTACAGACCAATATTTTATAGAAATGGGATTAAAAATCGAAGAAATAGATGGTTTTCTGAAATATGCCGATAATAGATTTCAACTCACTAAAAATTATTACAACAACTTTAATTTGGCGAAGATTCAGCTTCAATTAGAAAGCGTTTTAGATGAATATAAAAAGAATCTAGTTTCATAAAAGTTAGCTCAGCCTAAAGGTTAAAAAAACAAATACCAATGAGAAAATTATTGCTTCTTACTTTCTTTTTAATTTTCACCAATTCCTATTCTCAGGAATATATTTTTGGGAAGGTTATTTCTGAACAAAATGCTCAAATAGCAGGCGTTTTAATCATCAATATAAATACAGATGAAAAAACATACACTAACAATGAAGGCAATTTTATGATTGCAGCCAAAAGCAACGACCTTTTGAGATTTGTGAAGCAAAAATTTGATAGAGTTTCTTATACCATAAAACCAGAAGATTTCCAAAAATCTCTCACCATCTATATGCAAAAATCTGCTATTGAAATAGAAGAAGTTGAACTAAAAAACAAATTGACGGGAAACCTTAAAGTTGACAATAATAAAGTTGAAAACAAGAAAAAATCTAAGCTAAATCTGGAAATAAGTAAAATGAATTTAGAAAATACAGATATTAGAATCCTTTTGCCTAATGCAGGAGAATTTAAACAACCAAAAGGCGAAGGCTTCTCTATAGGCGCTATAAAAGACAGATGGGATGTTGTAGATATTAACGAAGGTTATTTGTATATTTTAGGAGAAAGTTATTTTGTTGAGGAATTAGGACTCAAAAAAGACGAAGTAGCACCTTTCATAGGCTACGTAATGCAAAGTTTGAAATTAAAAAACATCAAAAAGAAAGGGTTTTTCTACAGTGAAGATATTGCAAAGTTTCAGGTATTGGCAGAAGAAAAAATCAAAACATTTAAAAAGTTAAAATAATCTTAAAAATGTTAACAAAATCTTAAAATCTGGCACGAGTTTTGAAATATTTATTTTACATAAATTTAATCATCTTTTAAAATTCAACCAAAAAACACCTCTCACAAAATGAACAAAAACATTATTGCCATTGCCATAGCATCACTAGGTTTCGTAATCGGACTTGGAATATTGGGCAATGCCATCAAAAACCGAAACAAATCTGAAAACACCATTTCAGTAACTGGTTTGGGAACTAAAAAATTTACCTCAGACCTCATCACTTGGAACGGAAGTTTTTCAAGAAACGATTTTGAACTTAAAACCGCTTATGATGAACTTCTAAATGATAGAAAAGTCATTGAAAATTATTTGATCTCTAAAGGAATTCCTAAAAACGAATTGGTTTTTTCTGCAGTAGATATTCAGAAACAATTTAATTATGTTTCAGATTCTAACGGCAGCAGCCATCAAACTTTTGCTGGTTATCAGCTCACACAATCTATTTCTTTGGAAAGCAAAGATGTCGCAAAAATTGAAAATTTATCTAGAAACATCACAGAAATCATCAATCTAGGAATTGTTTTTACGTCTTCTAAGCCTAATTATTTTTATACTAAACTAGCCGAAGTAAAACAAGAAATGATAGCCAATGCTACCAAAGATGCCAAGGAACGAGCCGAAAAAATTGCAGAAAACGCAGGCTCATCTCTTGGTAACCTAAAGAAAGCTACAATGGGCGTTATTCAAATTACCGCACCAAACTCGAATGAAGATTTTTCTTACGGAGGAACTTACAATACAGAATCTAAAGAAAAAGAAGCAAGCATAACCATAAAACTAGAATATGAGGTAGATTAATAACCTGATTTGGCGGACTATTGTTCGCCATTTTTTTGATACACTACTCCGTAAATGCTTTCTATATTTTGTCCCAAAGTCTCTGGCAAAAAATTGCTCATTAAAAATAAATGAAGTGAAGATTTTCCCTCACCATAAGAAGGCTGAGTATAATCTTTATCAATGATTTCAAAGCCATTTCTTTGATAAAAACCGACTCTTCTAGCCGCAATTTCAGACAAAAAATCTGGTTCAGTTTCTAGAATGAGTTTTTCAAATTTTTCTTTAAGAGCCTCTAGAATCTGCTCTCCAAATTTCTGATTTCTAAATTCTTCTAAAACCTCAAAATGCTCTAAAAAATAAAACCCATCAAGTTCCCAAATTACACAATAACCAATAGTTTCGTCTTCATTATTAATCAAGAAAACATAAGCATCAGGATTTTCTGCTAAATCTAAAAATTGCTCTTTGCTTCTCCTTTCGTTTTCGGGAAAAGTTTTTTCATATCGGCTAAAAATTTTAGAAACTTTTTTGCGCGTTTGCAATTCTTCAAACCAAAGCATTTTTATTTACGATTTACAATTTTTTATTTACGATTTTTTGATTTTTAATTTCTTGAAAAAAACACCTACAAGTCAAAAACATTGGGTCTTCTGGTGATAAAAATATCTTTTACCCAAAGTGTAAATGCCATCCCCAAATAAATTAAGAAAAAAACACCTGCGGTTGCAAACGTAGAATAAATGAAAAAAACACGTAACTTAGAAACAGGAATTCCTAGTCTGCTCCCAAATCTAGTAAGCGTTCCAAACCATTCGTGCTCTACTCTATGTCTTAAATCTGTGATAAATTTGGGTTCTCTCATTATTTCAGTTTTTCATTATTTTGATGTCTATCAAAATCTCTTTCGGTTTTTACTTTCATCTTTTTATCAAAAGCGGCTTGTAAATCTACGCCAGTTTGGTTTGCCAAGCACAAAGTTACAAATAAAACATCTGCCAACTCTTCTCCTAAATCCTTGGATTTATCAGACTCTTTTTCGCTTTGTTCACCATATCTTCTGGCAATAATTCTTGCTACTTCTCCTACTTCTTCAGTCAGCATCGCCATATTCGTTAATTCATTAAAATAACGAACACCAATGGTTTTGATCCATTCATCTACTTGTTTTTGAAGATTTGTGATTTCCATTATATTTGAGTTACGAATCTTTATTAATTCTATTTTCTAAACTTTCTATTTTTGTGTTAAGTTTTTTAATTTCTTCTTTCAATTCTTCTAAACTATTAGAGTTTTTTCCTGCCACTTCTGTATAATTTGCAATTCTTTTAAAAAAGAATCTTATTCCAAAATAAATTGCAATTATAATTATTATGCCTAGAAAACCTTCAATTCTTTCTAAAGTCCCTTCCATAGTAGTCAAATATAAATTTTATTTTTTATAATAATGATTACATCACATATTACCAGTCAACCATAATTATTGATACGCTCCAATAGTAGGGCTGGTAGTTCTATTTACTTTTACAATATCTAGCGGAACCAAAGCTGCTGTAGAAACCTTTCCTTTTCCTTTGGCTGGCGAATCTGCTTTTACTCTTAAATTCAGTTTTTGTGTGAAATAATTTTCAAATTTTGGTTCTTGATTCTGAAGAGAATTCACCACAGATGGATTTCCATCAAAATTAAACCCTGCATTTTGAGAAGAATATTTCAATAGAGAATTTTCTATTAGGTAAGTAAAAGTTTGTCCAGAAATAGGCTTCAACTGCATGGCTGTACTTTTATCAGAATAAACGATAGAATTTTTTAGATTAAAATTTAAAGCTCCTAATTCTGTACTTGCACCATTTATAAATTCATTAGTTGCATAAATTCCGAAACCAGGCAACGCTCCGTTTAAGTTCCAATAGTTAGCAATCGTAGAATGTAAAATGTTATAATTTCCACCTTTGAAAATCCCAATACAAGCTTGTCCGCAATTGTTCATTACTAAATTTTCAGCATTTACAGTGGCTTGAACTCCCATAATCCCGAATTCTTGATTGGTATGAATTATCGTATTTTTGAGAGTAGCAGAAGCTTGATTAAGGTAAAGCGCATTAGTTCCTCCGAAAATTTTAGTATAATTAAGTTGAGCTGTCGCTCCTTGTTCTAGTTGAATTCCACCCCAGTTTTTAGGTAATGTATCATATCTTGCATCATTTCTGTCACCTCGGAAGATGATTTCTTTTCCTAAATTTCCATTGGCTACCAGTTGAGCATTTTTCCCAATTTTCAGATTGGCATCTCTATGAAAATACACTTTAGTACCTTCTGAAAGTGTGAGAGTTTTACCGTCTGCTACTTTTAAATCGCCATAAATAATTTTGGCTTTATTGCTATTCCAAACGGTATTTTGATTGATAATCTGAGGATTAGTAGAAGTAGAAACATAAAATTCTGCATCTTGAACCACAGAAAGCAAAGTAAAATGTTGATTTGCGGCAGGAGTTTCTATTTGCACTCTGTCTTCTGCAATAGCTTCTGTAGCATTAGCTTGAGGAGCTATTTCTACAAAAACATACAAACTGTCTTTCTTACGAAGCGGAACATTGGTAAATTCAGTCCCAGGTTTTCCATCTACATTAATTCTGTAAGGAGATGCAGCACCTCCTTCTAAATAAATTCTAGGTATGCTGATGTCTTTATTTTCGGTATTGTATATTTTTACAGCATAAGTTTCGCTTCTTACTTGGTTATAAACGGTATCAAGAACCAAAGTATCTTGGGAAAATCTCAATTTTTGAGAAGGTGCATCAAAATTAATATCATCTCTATTACAAGAAATTACAAATAGAGCTAGCCAAAAGCTAAAAAAAAGTAGGTATTTAGTCTTCATTGATGAATAAAAATAAGCGTAAAGTTAATGAAAAAACCTGAACTCTCTTTAAAAACGAAAAACAAGCCAATTTCTTTCGTAAAAATGTTTAAAATGCTATTTGTCAATTCAAAAAATATTCCTATTTTTGCAGTCTAAAATTTAAGAATAATAAAAGCAGTGCCATTACACGCTAGTATTATCATTAACAATTAAAAAGAAAACAAAGATATGAAATCAGGAATCCACCCAGAAAATTATAGATTAGTTGTATTCAAGGATATGAGTAATGACGAAGTATTCCTTTGCAAATCTACTGCTGAGACTAAAGACACCATCGAATTCGAAGGTACAGAATATCCATTAATCAAAATGGAAATCTCTTCTACTTCTCACCCGTTCTATACAGGTAAAGTAAAATTAGTAGATACTGCAGGTAGAGTAGATAAATTTATGAATAAATATAAAAAATTCGCTAAGTAATTTAGTAGATTTTTCATAATAAATAAAAGTCCTTCAAAATTTTGAAGGACTTTTTTTGTATTTTTGTAAAACACATATAAGAAAAACATAATATCAATAAAACTTTTATCAAAAAAAATAAAGTTATTATTGAAAACTCTAAACACGAAAAACTCTATGCAACTTATATTCTCTGATGCTCAATATTGGGGAGAATTTCTTCCGTTGACTTACACCAGACCTGTAGCAGAACTAAGAGCAGGCGTACTTACTTTCTCAGAAAGATGGCAAAAACTCCTAAATTCTAATGAAGTATCTTACATCACAGAAAATTATCTTCAAAAGAAATATAAATCTTACGAAAAGACAGAAAGCTTGCTCATTACTCCTAACTTTTTACCGTCTGATGGAGTTTTAGAACAAATAAAAAATCTACAATTAGGCGAAGCCCTCATCTATGAAAACGAAGTTTTAGCCGCAAGATTAGATATGAACGATTTTTCTCTTTCGAAAATTGAGAAAATGACAGACATCACCGAAGAATTAGTTTTCTTCAAAAAACATACGGATCTATTTTCTAAAAATGAACAAGCTATAAATTTTGATTTTGCGTTATTAAGCAAAGGAAAAACTTCAGCTCCTCTGTCTGAAACCAATGGATTTCTGGGAAAAAAAGAAGACCTTTTTATAGAAGAAGGTGCCAGTATAGAATTTTCTACACTCAACACCAAAACCGGAAAAATCTACATCGGTAAAAATGCAGAAATAATGGAAGGTAGCAATGTACGCGGACCGCTTGCCCTCTGCGAAAGTGCTAAAATAAATATGGGTTCTAAAGTATATGGCCCTACCACCATTGGCCCTCAATGTAAAATAGGTGGCGAGGTAAATAACTGTGTACTTTTCGGCTACTCTAGTAAAGCCCACGAAGGATTTATAGGAAATTCGGTAATGGGCGAATGGTGTAATCTGGGTGCTGACACCAATTCTTCTAACCTTAAAAACAATTATGCTGAAGTAAAACTTTGGAATTACAATACTCATAAATTTGAAAAAACTGGACTTCAGTTCTGCGGAATGATTATGGGAGACCACTCTAAAGCAGCCATTAACACCCAATTTAACACAGGAACGGTAGTGGGAGTTGGCGCTAATATTTTTAAAACTGGTTTTGCCCCAAATGTCATAGAACATTTTTCTTGGGGCGGGCATAAAGGAGACGAAAAATTTAATCTGCAAAAAGTCTATGAGGTTGCTGAAAAAGCAATGGCAAGAAGAAATATACTTCTTTCTGAAGAAGATAAAGAGATTTTAGAATGGATTTATAATTTGTAAAACATCAAAAATCCTCAATAACAATAGGAGTTTCAACCAAAAGTTGAAACTTTTTTCATTTCCGATGTAATATTTTCCCGAACTTCGTTGTCTTACCTACAGAAGCTAACCTATGAACCAAGAAACATTTAAAAATACAGTCTTTGTACTGAAAGATGAGATGTATCGTTTTGCAAAACGATTCTTGGTAAGTAGTGACGAAGCCCAAGATTTGGTACAAGACCTGATGATGAAGTTTTGGCAAAAAAAAGATGAACTGGCTGGTCTTAATGTAAAATCTTACGCTTTGAAATGTGTGAAAAATGAGTGCCTCAACAAGTTGAAACACGAAACGGTGAAACAGAATTTTGCAGATTTCCATATCCATCGGAGCGAACTATATAAGATAGAAGTCAATAATCTGAAGGAAAAAATTATTCATTTTATTAATGAACTTCCGGAAAAGCAAAAAATGGTCATTCACCTAAAAGATGTAGAAGAATATGAGGTCTCGGAAATTTCGGAAGTTTTACAAATGGAGGAAAATGCAGTAAGAGTAAATCTGATGCGAGCCAGACAAAAAGTAAAAGAACAAATTACACAATTAATGAACTATGAACAAAGACAAATTTCAAGATAAGTACAATGAAATCTTCCAAGAAATAAAGGAAGAAAAAATGGACTGGAATTTCGAAGATTTCTTAGCACAAACCAAGGAAAAACCTGAAGGTGCTAAAATAGTTCCATTGCAAAAAAAGTCTAGCAAACAATGGCTCTATATTGCTGCAAGTTTAGTATTAATCACTGGCTTCGGAATTGTTCTAAAAAATTATTTCTTTGAAAGCACTACAGTGAAACCTACTGAAATTGCCCAAAAAGACAACTCAGAAAATACCGATAATCTGATTATTGCCCAAACTACCTCGGTAAAATCTGATGATAGCAACTTCCCTACCACTAGAACTGTAAACACCGAACCTATCAAAAGAAAAAAATCAAAATATAAAAAATCTGTACAGTATTTGGCAAAAAATTCTATGAAAAATCATGACAATAGCGCTAAAGGTGATAATGAAAACATAGAATATAACCCCAACTTCGTAATCATCAATGGTAAACCGGTAGCCACAGAAGACGAAGCTATAAAATACACTAAAAATGCAATTGATATGCTTGGCGGAAACATAAATACCGCCTTAGAAAAAGCAGAACCCGTGAAACTTTTAACTGTTAATTTTTAAAACAACTACTTATAAAATCGTCTACGATTACATAAGACCTTTAACAAAATAAACAACTACTTATGAAAAAGATATTATTTATATTCATTTTGATGTTCAGCACTCTCAATATTTTTGGACAAAGTGATAAACTGAACCAACTATTTGACCAGTATCAAGACACAGAAGGTGTGACCTCAATCAAAATTGCAAAACCTATGTTTAGACTTCTAGGAAATCTAAGTATTGAAGATGAAGATTTGAAAAAAATTAAACCGCTCATCAATAAAGTAAATGCTCTGAAAATTTTAGTAGTAGAAAAGCCAGAAAAGGGAAACAATGACTCTATCAAAGCTTATAATAATTTCCAAAAAGTACAATCATCTATGCTTTCTGCTCTTAAAAACTTAAACTACGAAGAGCTGATGACCGTAAACAGCAAAGACAATAAAATAAAATTTTTAGCTGCCAATACTTCTTCTGATATTCTAGATAATCTTTTATTGACCATCAACGGAGAAGACAGCAATGTACTGATGATGCTCGACGGAAAAATCTCTATGAATGACGTTTCTAATCTGGTAAATGATGTGCAAGAAAAAACTCAGAAACCAGCTCCTACAAATGATAATATTTCATCTATCAGAAGTGTAGAAGCTTTCCACGGGGTAGATATTTCGGCTGGTGTAATTGTAGATTTTACCCAAGGAAATGATAGAAAAGTAGAAGTAATTGCAGATGCAGACAAAATGCAATATGTAAAAACAAAAGTTGAAAACGGAATTTTGAAAGTTTCTATCGACAGAAGCTCTAATAAAAATTTGAAATTCAAGAAACTTTTAATCAATATTCAAAATCCTAAATTAGATGACCTCTATGTAAGTTCAGGCTCTATTTTTAAAACTAAAAACAAAGTTTCAGACGAAAAACTGAATGCCCAAATCAACTCTGGAGCTATTGTAACCGCAGATTTTGATTATAATGAAATGACCATTCAAGCTAATTCTGGTTCGGTACTTACATTAGATATTAATGCTAAAATGTTAGATTTTTCTGGAAATTCAGGGATGATTATTAACGCCAAAGGAAATGCAGAAAACGCCTCGTTCAAATTAGGAAGTGGAGCTAGTTGTAATGCTCAAAATTTAATTTCGAAAAATGTAAAAGTAGACGTAAACTCTGGTGCTATTGCAAAGGTAAATGTTAGTTCTACTTTAGATGTCAACGCAAGTTCTGGTGCTATCGTTCAATACAAAGGAAATCCAGAAGTGACTTCTAATGTGAAAAAAAGCAGTGGTGCTATCATCAAAAAAATTGACTAATCTATAAAATGACAAAAAAATGAAACTAAAATATTTACTTTTACTACCTATTTTATTCTTTTTACAATCTTGTTTCGTGAGCGAAAAATCTCTTTATAACGAAGAAACAAAAGGAAATGCCACTATTACCAAAGTAAACGTACCCATGTTTTTGGTAAAACCTTACATCAAAAAAGCACTGCGAGAAGACGGAGAATCTGAACAGGTAATCAACTTGATTAGAAAAATAAGAAAAGTAAAAGTCTATACCGTAGAAAATGCAACAGAAAAAATGGCAACTCAATTTTCTAGACAATCATTCGGGAGTAATTTACAAGAATTAGTAAGTGTTAATAGCAAAGACTCTAAATTGAAAATCATGTCTGCCATTACCAATTCTGATACTGTAATCAAGGATTTACTCATAACCGTAAAAGATGAAAAAGACTTGGTTTATGTAAAAGTTTTAGGGAGATTCTCGATGGATGATATTGCCAAAATTGCTGAACTTTCAGAAAAAAATAAAGATTCTGTAGCCAACAATAATTAAGAAAGTAAAACTGCTCTATTGGGCAGTTTTTTTAATACAAAAAATGAAAAACTTTAATTCTTTTTCCTTTTCTAAAAACATTTACAATATATAGATCATTAAACTTATCATCTGGGATATCTTTGTAAAAATTAACTTTACAAATTTCATTAAGCAACAATGGATTGGTATTAGAATGTCCCGAAATAATACTTTTAGACTGATTAAAAACCAATTCGGTTTTTACAAAATCCGAAATTTTAGAAGGATTATAGATTTTAACTTCTAATTTTTTATCCGAAACCAAATATTCTAAAGTCTCTCTGGTTCTGAAAAAATCTGTGCTGTACGCGTGATCTATTTTAGCGTTTTTTAATAATTCTGCTAAGTTTATCGCACGATTTTTCCCGGCTTCAGAAAGATGCGGATTTTTACCACTGTTTTCTTTTTCACCGTGTCTTACAATGATAAAAACTGTCGCTTGTTTTTTTATAAACTTTTCAATCTTTTGATTAGTTAGATTCCCTACAAAAACAGTATCAACTTTCATTTCTTGAGAATAACAAAAATGAAAGCCCAAAACCCAAAAAAGACAAAGAAAATATTTTAATAACAAATTTTTCATACCATTAATTTTATCACAAATCTAAAATAAAAAATCAATATTTTAATACGACATGTTTTGTCGCATTAGTATGATATCTTTGTCGTTGTAAAAAAGAATGTGGAAAAGTTCTTTTAAACAAAACCAAAATTAATTAGTATTTTTGATAAAATTTAAGAAAAAAATGAGCAGTTCAGACGATAAGAAAAAAGCACTAGCACTAGTGCTAGAAAAAATGGACAAAACCTACGGAAAAGGTACCGTAATGAAAATGGGAGATAGCGCCGTAGAAGAGGTAGAAGTAATCCCAAGTGGTTCTCTTGGTTTAGACATCGCACTAGGTGTTGGCGGTTATCCCAAAGGTAGAGTTATCGAAATCTATGGACCAGAATCTTCTGGTAAAACCACCCTTACCATGCACGCTATTGCAGAATCACAAAAAGCAGGCGGAATTGCTGCTTTTATAGATGCAGAACACGCTTTCGATGCTGGATATGCCAAAAAATTAGGAATTGATGTAGAAAATTTAATTATTTCTCAACCTGACAATGGCGAACAAGCATTAGAAATTGCAGATAATTTAATCCGCTCTGGAGCTATTGATATCGTTGTGGTAGATTCTGTTGCTGCTCTTACTCCAAAAGCAGAAATTGAAGGCGAAATGGGAGACTCTAAAATGGGTTTACACGCAAGACTGATGTCTCAAGCGTTGAGAAAATTAACTGCTACCATTTCTAGAACCAAATGTACAGTGATTTTCATTAACCAATTAAGAGAAAAAATTGGGGTAATGTTCGGAAACCCTGAAACTACGACTGGTGGAAATGCACTGAAATTCTACGCATCAGTAAGAATTGACATCAGAAGAAGTGGCTCTCCGATTAAAGTAGGTGAAGATGCTGTAGGAAACCGAGTGAAAGTGAAAATTGTGAAAAACAAAGTTGCACCTCCATTCAAACAAACAGAATTTGACATTATGTACGGAGAAGGAATTTCTAAAGTGGGTGAAATTCTAGATTTAGGGGTAGAATATGACATTGTTAAAAAATCTGGCTCTTGGTTCAGCTATGGTGATACAAAACTAGGACAAGGTAGAGATGCAGTAAAAGAACTTTTAAAAGACAACCCTGAACTTTTAGAAGAACTGGCTGAGAAAATAAAAACGGCTATTCAAGAAAAGAAATAATTTTTTAATTATGGGTGGCTGCGAAGCTATCGCTGTAAACTTTTCAAAATTTTAGAACGCGCCTTATGGCGCGTTCCTACGTTTATAAATTAATTTCTTCTAAAGGATTCCAAAAAATTTTCTTGAAATTCTGAATCTTATTTCCTTTTACTTCTACTCCTTCTTTGGCTAATTTTTCTGTAAACTTTGGAATGCAACCTTCCGCAGAAATAACTCCCGAAGAATTACAAACTCTGTGGGCAGGAAAATCTTCGTCATAATTGCGCAGAGCATTTCCTACATGTCGAGAATGATTTGGGAAACCAACTGCCTTCGCAATCGCTCCATAACTAGTGACTCTACCTTTTGGAATCATTCTGATGATTTCAAAAACTTGCTGTTTGAAGGTTTCATTCATATACGTAAAGTTATACTTTTTTTAGAAATTTTTGAGGATTTCTTTGGCGCGAGCGAAGCGAGCGTCGATTGTTTTCAAAGTTATGAAATCTTCAAAACAAAAACCGAAAAGTTAACTCTAGCCCTGATTGGAGCATTTGTTTGAGCTCTTTTTATTTTTTGAAAAAAAATAAAAAAGCGAGTGCGGAAAGCAGGACAGAACGTGAAAAGAAGCTCTACTCTTCTTGCTCCTAAAACTACCCCGACTTCGCCCTGCAAAATCACCAAAGATTGCTTCGTTCTTCGCAATGACAAAAAAAACGCCCAAAATCATTTGAGCGTTTGTATAACTTCTGACTTTCGTCTGTATCCTTAAGAATTTTCTAAAATATATTTAAACATCAATGGTGCACAAATGGTAGCATCACTTTCTACGATGTATTTCGGCGTGGTGATATCTAGCTTGCCCCAAGTAATTTTTTCGTTCGGAACTGCCCCAGAATATGAACCATAAGAAGTGGTAGAATCTGAAATCTGACAGAAATAACTCCAGAATGGGATGTCGTGCATTTCCATATCTTGGTACAACATTGGCACTACACAAATTGGGAAATCTCCTGCAATACCCCCACCAATTTGGAAGAAACCTACACCTTTTCCGCTGCAATTTTTCGGGTACCAATCTGCCAAAAACATCATATATTCTATTCCAGATTTCATGGTAGAAGCTTGCAAATCTCCCTTTATACAGTAGCTTGCAAAGATATTACCCATGGTAGAATCTTCCCATCCTGGTACTACAATTGGCAAATTCTTTTCGGCCGCAGCAATCATCCAAGAATTTTCTCTTGGGATTTCATAATACTGTTCTAAAACTCCCGAAAGTATCATTTTATACATATATTCGTGCGGAAAATATCTTTCTCCTTTAGAATCTGCATCTTTCCAAATTTCATAGATGTGTTTTTGCAACCTACGGAAAGCTTCTTCTTCTGGGATACAAGTATCCGTCACTCTATTGAGACCTCTTTCTAGCAATGCCCACTCTTCTTGCGGTGTCAAATCTCTGTAATGAGGTACTCTTTCGTAGTGAGAATGCGCCACCAAATTCATTAAATCTTCCTCTAAATTGGCACCTGTACAAGAAATAATATCTACTTTGTCTTCACGAATCATATCTGCCAAAATTTTTCCCATTTCTGCGGTTGACATCGCTCCAGCCAAAGTAATCATCATTTTCCCACCATCTTTTAAGTGTGCTACATAACCTTTGGCAGCATCTACCAAAGCAGCAGCATTAAAATGCAAATAATATTTTTCTATAAATTCGGTAATCGGTTTATTGCTCATTTTTATAAGAATTTTTGCAAAGATAAGACTTTTGCAGGAAGTGAGAAGATGCAATACATAAGTTTTTAGAAGCAAGACATTTGTACTTATTTTTCAACTAATGTCCCGCTTTCACTACTCGCTTTTTAAGAAATTTTCGCCAAACCATTCCTCTAAAAAAATTTCTAAAAAGAGCTCAAACAGACCGTTCAATCGGGGCTAGAAATCACTTTTCGTTATTCTTTTCACTCTTTTAACTACCCCGTCAAAATTTTCTGTGAAAATTTCGACACCCCTTCAAAGAAGAGGAATTTTTAGGAGCGTTCTCAACTTTGAAAACAGTCGACGCTCGCTTCGCTCGCGCCATTTCCCCATACTAATCCAAAGAATTGATTAAAACATAATATCTAAATGCCAAAACTCCTTTTTGTAATTTCGTGAGTTTCGTTGGATCAAGATGGCTGTATTTTGGGAGAAATTTTTTATTGAACCGGTTAACAATTTTGAAGACTGATTTTTTCATATTTTAATATTTGAATTTTCTATTTTCTTTCTTCTCAGAGAGTTTCTTTTTACTTTCCAAACGTTTTTCTACTTTGGCTTTACTGGGTTTAGTTGCGATTCTTTTCTTAGGAACAATCAGAGATTTATTCACCAATTCCTGAATTTTCTCTGTAGCAATTTTCTTATTTTGGAGTTGAGTTCTACTTTCAGAAACTGTAGTTTGAAGAATTCCTTCTGCATTAATTTTGTTTTTAAGTTTAAACAAAATTCTTTCTTTTTCACTTTCTGCAAAAACCGTAGAATCTTCTACCTTCCATAGTACAGTTACGGAAGTTTCTACTTTGTTTACGTTTTGTCCGCCACTTCCGCTACTTCTGGAAGTCTTGTAAGAAAGTTCGTGCTCAAAATTTTTCATAATTTATACAAATCGGTTCCCCTCTTTCAGAAGGGTGTCTAAATCTATGATTTAGACGGGGTGTCAAAAAATATTTTAAGAATTTCTTTCCTTAAAACTTTACCATTTTCTGCTCTCGGAAATTTCTCTAAAAATAATACTTCTTTCGGAATGTGAAACCTATTTTCAAATTTGAGATTTGAGATTTGAGATTTGAGATTTCCATCTTCACTTCCTTCAATCACCAAAACCAATTTTTCACCTAAAGTTTCATCTGGTTTTCCTAGGAAAACTAAATCTCTATCGACATGTTTTTTAACAAAACATTCTAATTCTTCAGCAAAGATTTTCACTCCTCCAGAATTAATCACATTGTCAAATCTTCCTAAAAATTTGAATTGCTTTTCATTCAATAGCTCTACAATATCGTTGGTTTGTAGAATTTCTGGATTGAGTTTTGGTGCAAAAATTCTCAAACAATTTCTTTCATCTACAGAAATTTCAACATCATTTAAAATGGTAAAATATTCTTTCTGAATTGGTGAGATTTGTTTCAAAGCAATATGAGAAAGTGTTTCGCTCATTCCGTAAGTCTCGAAAATTCTAGTGGGAGAACTGGAGAATTGGAGAGTAGTAGAGATTTCACTTTTCAACTTTTCTGAAACGGCAGCTCCACCAATAATTAAGTTTTTAATTAAATGAATTTTATCTAAAGAATTTTGAACTTGCAAAGGCGTCATCGCACAAAACTCTACTTTTTTAATTATTTCTGGAGCTGAACTTGGCTCAGAAATGATGATTTTCAGTTTTCTTTCGATGGCTCTTACCAACATCATTTTTCCTGAAATGTACTGAACGGGCAAACAAAGGAATGCAGAATCTCCTTCTTTTAATCCTAAAAAATCGCAAGTCATTTTTGCTGAATTAAGCATTCTCTTTTTTTCAATTTCAAACGTTTTTGGAATTCCAGTAGAACCAGAAGTTTGGACGGAAACGGTTTCAGAACCTGAAAACCATTCTTGCAAAAACTCCAGAACTTTTCTTTCAAATTCTGTTTTGGGTTGGACATTTTCTATATTAAAATTTTTGAAGTCGATTTGCATTTTCTCTCGCTGATTTTACTGATAGAGCAGATTTATGTGATATAAATTCTATAATTACTAATCGTGTAAAGTTAACGATTTTTTGCGTGAGGGCGAAGGCAATTGTTGGAGCTCTTTTCTAGCGGCGGCTTCGCCACCGCTAGAAAAAGCGACTTGCCGAAGACCGACGTTTTGTTTTTTTGAAATGGAAAACCCTTTTTGCGTTTGAAACGCAGAAAGGGTTATGTGGTGGCAAAAAACAAAAGGGCACGCCAATATTTTAAAACAATTACATTCTGTTTACCACGTTAATTCCCAATAAATTAAGGGATTTTCTGATGGTTTTTGCTGTTAAATCAGAGATTTGAAGCTTGAATTGTTTTGCATTTTCATCTTCTAAAGTCATTACAGGATTGTTTTGGTAAAAAGAATTGTACGTTTTCACCAAATCATAAACATAATTGGCAACTTGAGCTGGACTTAAAGTTTCCGCAGCTTTTTCCACAACTTCCTTATAATTAGATAATTGCATAATCAATTCTTTTTCTGAAGCATTTGGCTCGTAATTTCCAAAATCACTTTCTACAAAATTTGCTCTGTTCAACAATGACTGAATTCTGGCGTAAGTATATTGAATGAAAGGGCCTGTATTTCCGTTGAAATCTATACTTTCGGCAGGATTGAAAAGCATTTTCTTTTTAGGGTCAACTTTTAGCATAAAATATTTCAGAGCGCCTAAACCTACAATTTCGTAAGAATTTTCTTTTTCTTCGTCAGACAAACCTTCTAATTTTCCTAATTCTTCGGCTTTTTCTTTGGCAGTAACGTACATTTCTTGCATTAAATCATCTGCATCAACTACCGTTCCTTCTCTGGATTTCATTTTACCTTCAGGTAATTCTACCATTCCGTAAGAAAGGTGATACAATTGATTTGCCCAATCGTAACCTAATTTTTTTAGAATTAAAAACAACACTTGGAAGTGGTAATCTTGCTCATTTCCAACGGTATAAATGAGTTTCTGAATATCATTTTGCTTGAAACGTTCTACTGCAGTACCCAAATCTTGTGTCATATAAACGGAAGTTCCATCGCCACGAAGAACAAGCTTTTGGTCGAGTCCGTCTTCTGTTAAATCAATCCAAACTGAGTTGTCATCTTTTCGAAAGAAAACGCCTTTTGCTAAACCATCTTCAATGATGTCTTTTCCTAAAATATAAGTATTGCTTTCGTACTGAACTTGGTCGAAATCTACGCCTAATCTTTTGTAAGTTTCATTAAAACCAGCATAAACCCAAGCATTCATTTTTTCCCAAAGTTCACGAACTTCTGGTTTATTTTGCTCCCAATCTAAAAGCATTTTTTGAGCTTCTTGAATAATTGGCGCTTGTTTTTTTGCGGTTTCTTCGTCTAAACCTTGCTCTTTAAGTTCTGAAATTTGAGCTTTATAATTTTTATCAAATTCTACATAGTAATTCCCAACGAGTTTATCTCCTTTTAAGCCAGTAGTTTCGGGCTTTTCTCCGTTTCCGAATTTTTTCCAAGCTAGCATAGACTTACAAATATGGATTCCTCTGTCATTGATTATTTGAGTTTTTACTACATTGTAACCTGCTTCTTTTAGAATTTGAGCCACAGAAAAACCTAATAAATTGTTTCTGATGTGCCCCAAGTGTAATGGTTTATTGGTATTCGGTGAAGAATATTCTACCATTACGGTTTGGTTTTTATTCTCTTTTGTTTCAAACTGAGATTTTATTTCTTTGAAATTTTGAATAAAAACCGAATTATTGACAGATAAATTTAAAAATCCTTTAACTACATTGTAATTTTCAACCACATTTTTTTTCTTCAATTCTTCACCCAATTCATTTCCTAAAACATCTGGACTTTTTTTGGCCATTTTCACCAAAGGAAAAATAACTACGGTAAAATCTCCTTCAAAATCAGTTTTGTTTTGTTGAACTTCTAAAGAAAGATTTTCAATTTGGTAAACATTTTTAAGGATTTCAGAAATTGAATTTTGTATATTTTGTTTGATATCCATTTTAAAGATTTTTGCAAAGATAATAAATAAAAAAACCACCCGAAAAATCGGATGGTTTTTATTGTATTTATTTGAAATAAATTAGAATTTATCCCAGAATAATTTAGTTTCAGCTTTATCACCACCAATTTTAGTTGCAGCAGCGGTAACATTAGTTTTGTTAAGCACATATTCCTGATCAGAATAAGGCATTCTTTTAGGAACTGCAGTTAATCTTGAGTTTGTTGGGTTAGTTAAAACAGGATAATCAAGTCTTCTCGTAAAATTCCAAGCAGCAAAACCTCTATCAAATAATGAAATCCAAGCTTCTTCTCCAATAGACTTTTTCCAATTAGTTGCATCATAAGGATGTGCTGCAATGTAAGCTGAAGCATCAGCTGCAGGAACTCCATTTTCATCCATTGAAGCTTGCTGAGCAGCTTTAAATAAATCAGCTGCAGTAGCGCCACCCATATTAAATCCTCTAGCAACCCCTTCTGCTTTTAGAAATAAAACTTCTACATAACTAAATAAATTAGCTGGAGCATCTGCGCCTGTAAAATGAGAAGAAATATGAGAATAACTGTTGTAAGGAGCCAACGGGCCAAAAGGACCACCTTTGTATACACCTCCGATTTTAGTAAACCAAACATCTCTTCTTGGATCACTCTTAGAGTTCATTAAATCTACAACTGGCTGAGAAGGAACAAAATCATATCTTCCAGACGCTACTAAATCATCAAAAACTGGATTAGTGAAAGTCCCTCCATCAAAATGAAAGCTGTATGAATCTGCATTAGATGAAAGTACACCTGAAGCAACAGCAGCTTCTGCTGTTGTTTTTGCTAATGCAGGATCAGTATCAGCTAAGTTAATTGCAAGTCTCAGTCTTATAGAATTGGCTAGTCTAGTCCATTTTGACATATCACCATAATAAACTAAATCTTCTTTATCATAGCCAGATTTTGATAAGTTAATATTTCCAAGAACATTATTTAGTCTTTTGATTAAGTCTACATAAATATTCTTTGCATCATCATATTTTGGAGCAAATTGACCTGAACTAGCTTTTAAAGCATCAGTATAAGGTATATCACCAAATGTATCTACGGCTTGTTCCCAAGCAAAGATTTGTGCAATTTCTAATGAGGCATACTTATTTGCTTTCAAACTTGGATCACCTCCTTCTGAAGCTAAATTGGTTTTTGCCTGCTCATAATTATTGATCGTGTAAACATACAATCTGTTAAAAACATTTCTTGGCTGATTACGAGTTACTAAATCATAGTTCACCTCATCTGTATAGGTAGTCTCTGACCACATTTGGGTAAAAAATCTATAATTATTGTGATTTACGCTTCCAGTATATGCATAATAAAATTGTTGATACTGCCCCATTGCGAATAATGTTCCTGAAGGTAAAACCTGAGGGTGCTTCGGGTCTATGTTTAGAGAAGTGATATCTCTCTCACACGAAGTTAAGCTAAATGCTAAGACTCCTAATATAATTGAACTTAATAGTTTTTTCATTTCTTGATAAATTTTTGATTAAAACTTAAATGTTACATTAACACCAATATCTCTAGTCGTAGGTAAAGTACCAATAGAATAACCATAAGTTCTGATACCACCACCAACACTAGCTTCAGGGTCAGAGTAAGGTGTATTTTTATGAATTATCCATAAGTTTCTACCTACAATAGATATTTTAGCATCTTTAATAAATGTTCCTGACAACATTGTTTTTGGCAACGTATAACCTATACTAGCCTCTCTTAATTTAACATATGAAGCATCATATACAAATCTAGAAGCAGGCATTCTCGCATAACCGTCTAACGAACCAAAAGCAGATGGGTTAGTAGTAACTGTCTGGTTAACTTGTCCATTTGGATTAACTCCTGGATATATTACTCCATTTTCTCTTATTCCACCTTCAGCTGTTTCTGGATATAGACCAGTTGCTAAACCATAATACATATCGGTTGAGAAAACTTGACCTCCATGTTTCACATCAATTAGGAAACCTAAAGATAGAGATTTATAATTAAATGTATTTCTTAAACCACCAATCCAATCTGGAGTAGCGTTACCAATAATTTGATTACCAACTCTTTGATATCTACCTGTAGTAGCAGAAATTACAGGCTGTCCGTTAAGATAAACATAATCTGATCCTACTAAAGTTCCCCAAGCGTAACCTTCTCTTGCATTAATTGAAACACCTCCTTGGAAAGAGTTTAATAAAATGTTGGAAACATCTGAAACTCCGTTATGAAGAAGACTTACGACTTCGTTTTTATTCTTAGACCAGTTAGCATCAATGTTCCAAGAAAAATCATTAGTCTTTATAGGAACTAAACCTAATTGAAATTCCATACCTTCATTATTAATTTGTCCTGCATTAACTACTGCTGAAGACAATCCACTTCCTGAAGAAATTGGCAAAGAAATAATCTGATTATACGTTCTTGTTTTATAATATGCAAAATCTAAACTAACTCTATTATTGAATAATTTAAACTCTGTACCCACCTCAAATTCTCTAGACTTTTGAGGCTTTAAACTAGCATTTGGTTGAGTTGTTTGTGAACCAAAAATACCTACACCTCCAGCTTGACCATTAAAAATCCCTGTAGATGAATATGTCGTAGAAAGCATGTAAGGATCTGCTGTTCCACCTACTTCAGCATAATTAGCTCTAACTTTCCAGAAATTCAAGAAATTTGGTTTGAATAACTCAGAAATAATGAAAGCTCCAGTAACTGAAGGATAAAAATATGCATTATCACCTTTTGGTAGAGTAGAACTCTTATCCCATCTTGCTGTAGCATCTAGATAAAATACTTTATAAAAGTCTAATGAAGCTGTTGCATAAGCACTTGCTGTAAGTGTAGTATATTCATTTTCAGCAGGAGCTAAAGTTGCTTGTGCTGAATTTCCTAATGAATAAATGCCCGGCACTACTAATCCACCTTCGGTCGAATTATAAATAGAATTATAATAGTTTCTTCTTACATTCCCTCCAACAATACCACTTGCATTAATACTAGAAGTTATATCGAACTTATAATTTGTATATAAATCATAGTTTGTTTCTGTCATATTAATATTTTGTCTAGCATAACCTGAAGGTACAGATTTACCAGACTGACCAAAACCTTGAGCTAATGAACCAACTGCTAATCTATTCTGGATATACATATTAGACAAATCGTGAGATATTTTACCCGTTACACTGAATCCTTTTGATACATCATACGTTAATTGTGCATAACTAAAAGATCTAGTTCTATCATCAGATTGATAGTTTTGATATCTTTGGAAGTATGGGTTATTCCAGAAAATTGGATTACCATCTGCATCAGAAATTCTATTCCAAGTAACATTACTTCCTGTAACTCCATTAAGGGCTAAATTTCTATAATATGCATTTTTTTGAGAGATAACATCTACGTTAGTCTGCCACCATTGTCTAAATCCAGAAACGATATTATCACTATACCCAGTTTCATTACGTCCTTTAGTTCTTTGGATTGTTAAAGTCGTGTAAACTGTTGCATGTAATTTATCTGTTAAATTGTGGTTAACTTTTAATGATAATGTATTCTTATTCAAATCTGAATTAGGCATAAGCCCATTAGCAATCATATTATCATAAGACATACTAAAGTTTCCATTCTTATTACCCTTTTCTAATGAAATTGTATTTGCAAAAGTAAATGGGGTTTCAAAAAATGTAATTGGACCATTTTTAGCTGCTACCCAAGGCATTGCTTTTCCATAGTTAGGAGAGGTTGGATCAAAAGAATCCCAATGATAAACTAATAAATTTGGATCAAATTTAGGCCCCCAAGAAGCATCTTCACCGAAATTTACAAAATCTTTACCATCTGAGGCACTACCATAATAAAATGAAGGATCATAACCAGCACCATATTGAGTTTGATATTTTGGGAAAGTTGATTTGTCTATAAAACCCGCTTGTACATTCGAAGACAAAGTTACTCCCCATGAACCATCATCTTTACCTTTACCATTTTTTGTAACAATAACTACCACCCCATTCAGACCTCTCTCACCATAAAGTGCAGATGCAGCAGCACCTTTCAATACGTTTACAGATTCAATATCTTCTTGATTGATATCTTGTAAAAAGTTACCATAGTCAAAACTTGAACCATAAATCATACTATTATTAACAGGAGAACCATCAATAACGATAAGTGGATTACCTCCACCTAATGTTTTAATTCCTCTAATCACTAAGTTTGCTGCACCGCCAAAGTTATTGTTAGTGTTTACATTCAAACCAGCAACCTTCCCTGATAATAAAGATGCCACGTTTCCAGTTTTGGTAGTTCCTTCTGTTAAAGCCTCAGCTTTTACTTCTTGAGAAGCATACCCTAAAGATTTTTTTTCTCTTTTAATACCCAAGGCAGTTACAACCACGCCTTCGATATCCTTAGTTTTAGTAGTGTCTACTTTTGTCTTTTGTGCATATGACACAGTAAAAGAAGCAGTAAGAACAACAGCTAAAACGCTTTTTGTTAGTTTCTTCATATCAAATTAAATTTTTCAATGCCCAAATATGCAAAACTTTATTAAATTAAACAATAGTTTAGTTAAAAAAATGTTAATAATAATATTTTTTCCTTTTTTTGTTATATTTGTGTTAAATAACAATTTAGTGATGTGATTTTTGTCATTTTAAGCATCAAAAATTATCAAATATTTAAACAAAAAAAATCAAATCAAATTTATTTTTTGATATTTTATCTCCAAAACCCTTCAAGACGAGGGTGTTTTTTAAAAAAAATACATTTTTCTAGATTAAAATAACTTAAACAACACCACACCTCTAAAAAAACCATAAAAAACAAATAAACATGTAAAAATAAAAATTAACTCCATTTTTAAACAATGAGCAATAAAAAAATCTATTTGCTTGTTAAAGAAATATTAAAAATCAAAATTTATATTAAATTGCATTAACAATACCCCCACTAATTAACAAATGGAATTATTAAAGTCTTGGTCTAATCAATATATAGAAGCAGGTTGTGATGAAGTAGGAAGAGGTTGTCTTTGTGGCCCCGTAGTTGCAGCAGCAGTAATCATTGATGAGCATTTTGACCAAAACCTCATCAACGATTCTAAAAAATTAAACTTCAAAACCAGAATAGAATTAGACTCATATATAAAAGATAATGTAATTGATTTCGCCATTGCTGAACTATCGCCAGAATTTATTGACCAACACAATATTTTAAACGCCAGCATTCACGCAATGCACAATGCACTAGACCAATTAAAAATAAGACCTGAACTTATTTTGGTTGATGGTAATAAATTTCATCCTTATAATTTTATCCCACATCAATGCATCATAAAAGGAGACTCAAAAATTCTTTCTATTGCAGCAGCTTCAATATTGGCAAAAAATTACAGAGACCTTTTGATGATTGACCTTCACGAGGAGTTCCCAGAATATGGTTGGAATAGAAATATGGGATACGCCACCAAAACACACAGAGAAGCATTAAAGAAATTTGGCCCTACTCCATATCATAGAAAATCCTTTAGACTTGACTATGATTGATAATTGATGATTGATGATTGATTATTGGAGAAAAATATAATGAATATTTTAGGCATTATCAACATTCTCAAAATTTTTCACAAAAAAATCGGACAAGAATTTCCTATCCGATTTTTGTAATATTTACATGTTTATTTTTTTCTTTTTTGCGCTTCTTGCATTTTTTGTTGCTCTTGTGCTTTTTCCATCATCTCGCGCATACGTTTTTGGAATTTACCTTCTGGCTTAGGTCCTTTGGCTTTATTTTCCTGAATCATTGCGTGAATCTTTTTCTCGTCTAAAATCCAATGTTTAATGGCTAAAATGATAAAAATATTTAATGCATTAGATACAAAATAATACCAAGAAAGACCAGATGAAGAGGTATTTAAGAAAAAGAAAAATGTAACTGGGAAAATATACATCATAATTCTCATATCTGGCATACCTGGCTGCTGCTGTTGCTGCATATTACCAGAAGTCATGATAGTATATATCAAAATAACTACAGTACAAGCAATAGCAAAAATACTAATATGCTCGCCAATTAACGGAATATTAAAAGGTAGTTTAATCAAATCATCATAAGCGGTAAGGTCATTCACAAACCAAAAACTCTTTCCTCTAAGGTCTATCATATTCGGGAAGAAACGAAACAATGCATAGAAAATAGGAATCTGTACCAATGCTGGTAAACAACCCGCCATCTGATTAATTCCTGCTTTTCTATAGATTTCCATAGTCGCTTGTTGCTTTTTAAGAGGGTCTGCATTTTTGAATTTTTCATTAGCCTCCTCTATTTCAGGTTTTACCACCTTCATCATAGCACTCAGTTTGTGCTGCTTATACATTACTGGAGACAGAACCAACTTGGTAACAATGGTCATCAAGAAAATTACCCATCCTGCAGCAATTCCCCAATCTGTCAGCCAATTGTAAACGGGCACAAAAAACCATCTGTTCAGAGTTCCTATAAAACTCCAACCAAGTGGTAAAATGGTATCAAACTCTTTTCCTTCAAAAGATTTGAGTAATGGTAAATCCAATGGCATAAAATACCATTTGAAATTTTGATTTAACTCGTTTCCGGCAAGTTTAATTTGTCCATCAAAATTAAATTTCTTTAAAAGCTCACCTTCTTTTATAGACTCTTGAGTTCCCTTTGAATTAATAAAACCATTAGAAGTTTCTATAACCGAAGTGAAAAACTGTTGTTTTACGCCAATCCAATTGAGTGTTTCTTTGGGCTCTTCGAAACCATTGGTATCATAATCTGCATCTTTATAATTATTGAAAGCATAATTAAACTCAGAATGGGTTTGCTCTTGCGAGCGCCCTTTTTCCATTCCTCTTACAGAATAATTCCAGTTAAATTCTGCTTTATCATCTGTAACTAAATTAGAAAGACCTTGAGTTTTAACATTGAAATCTATAGCGTATTGATCTAATAAAGTATATACAAACTGAATGGTTGCCCCAGAAACCTGAGCAGTCATTGTTACAGAATTACCAGCAACACTTGGGCTAAAGATTAAATCTTTGGTGCTGAACACCTTGCCTGTTTTATCTTTAAATTGAAATCCGTAGCTAGAATTATTTTTATTGATTAAATAAAGAGGCAAGTCATGTTCATCTGTTTTTTTGTCATAAGCAAAATATTGATTCAATTTCGCTGATGAAATCTGACCGCCCAAAGCAGAAAACTCTACTGTTAACAATTCATTTTTAAGCGTTACATTTTTTATAGCTGCTGCATTTACAGGAGTTGTAATATTAACCGCATTCGTAGGCTTAGCAGTAGTTACCTTTTGCTCTGTCTTTGAGTCTTGTGGTGACTTTTTAGCTTCATCTGTTTGTTTATTTTGAAAATAAAACATAAAAGCCATCAGTACGGCAGAAAATATAAAAAAGCTAATTAATTGATTTCTATCTAATCCGTTGTTTTGTTGCATCATAATTGATTTGAAATTTGAAATTCGAGATTATATTTCTCAAATAGTATTCCTATTTATTTTAGCTGACAAAAATAGGAAATTTTTGCCAAAATGACGCTTTTTATTCGACATAAAAAAAGCTCCCATCATCTAGGAGCTTGTCGTTTATTTTTTAGTGCTTGCTTTTATCAATGCTGAGAACAAAGGGTGTGGCGTAGCAACTGTACTTTTGTACTCTGGGTGATACTGCACCCCTACATAGAAAGGATGGTTTTGAAGTTCTATGGTCTCTACCAATTTGGTATCAGGATTTACTCCCGAAGCCTCTAAACCATTGCTTTCAAAATCTTCTAAAAACTCACTGTTAAACTCATAACGGTGTCTGTGTCTTTCAGTTATATTTTTAGTTCCATAGATTTCAAAAAGTTTAGTGCTAGGTTTTAATTGGCATTTCCACGCTCCCAATCTCATGGTTCCACCTTTTTCTACTACATTTTTCTGTTCTTCCATTAGAGATATTACAGGATGCTTGGTGGTTAAATCAAATTCGGAAGAATTAGCATCTCTGAAACCTAGAACATTTCTAGCAAATTCTATGGTCATAATCTGCATTCCGAGACAAATTCCTAAGAGTGGAATTTTATTTTCTCTGGCATATTTTGCGGCTAAAATTTTACCTTCTATACCTCTATCACCAAAGCCAGGAGCAATAAGCATTCCGTCAATTCCTTTGAAATTTTCTTCTAGATTAGATTCTGTAAGGTCACCACTGTAAATCCATCTCAGCTTCACTTCGGTTTCTTGTGCAGCACCAGCATGTATGAAAGCTTCGGCAATAGATTTATATGAATCTTGTAGAGAAACATATTTACCCACCAAAGCGATTTCTACTTTTTTCTTAGGATTTTTATATTTTTTCAAGAAATCCTTCCAATCTTTTAAATCAGAGTCTTGGTTGATTGGCAATGCCAATTCTTTGAGAACTACCTCATCAAATTTTTGTTTTTGCAATTCTAAAGGAACCTGATAGATGGTTTCCACATCCATACTTTCTATAACATTCTCGAAAGGTACATTACAGAATTGCGCCAGTTTAGATTTTACTTCTTTCGGGATTTTATGTTCTGATCTACAAACCAAAACATCTGCCATAATGCCAGATTCCATCAACATTCTTACGGAATGCTGAGAAGGCTTGGTTTTCAATTCTCCACTTGCTGCTAAATAAGGCAAAAGAGTAAGGTGAATTACCATAGAATTATTTTCACCCAATTCCCACTTCAGTTGGCGTACACTTTCTATATATGGCAAAGATTCTATATCACCTACTGTACCACCAATTTCGGTGATGATGATGTCGTAATCTTGTTTTGATAAAATTTTGATTCTTCGCTTTATCTCATTGGTAATGTGTGGAATTACCTGTACCGTTTTCCCTAAGAAATCGCCTTTGCGCTCTTTTTCTATGACGGTCTGATAAATTCTACCAGTAGTAACGTTGTTGTTTTGAGAAGTAGGAGAATCTAGAAATCTTTCATAGTGTCCTAAGTCCAAATCTGTTTCTGCACCATCCTCCGTTACGTAGCACTCTCCATGTTCATACGGATTTAGCGTACCTGGATCTATATTAATATAAGGGTCTAGTTTTTGGATAGTTACTTTAAAGCCTCTTGATTTTAAGAGAAGGCCAAGTGATGAAGACACAATGCCCTTTCCCAATGATGAAGTTACACCTCCTGTTACAAAGATGTACTTGGTATTCTTTTTACTCATTAGATTTAGGTTTGTGCAAAGTTAGGGGAATTTAGGATAGGGAGCAAATTTTATTATGAGATTTGGCTTCTTCAAAATTTTAGCACGCCTATTTCATCAGTTAAAATCTAATTAAAAACAACTCCCTTTTATTTAGCTCAACAATTTATTTTTTTGACTTAGATTTCTAAATTTGATGGTTTTTAATTGTAAAAGCTCTCAAATATAAAGACCTATGAACAGGCAATAAAATTCAACTTTTCTTAAGGGTTTGTTCGAGGATTGTTCGAGAATCCTCCCAGTCAGCTTCGGAAAATAGATACTTTTTTCGAAGAAACCTCGAACAAACATAAAACTTGATTCGAACGAAACCCTACTTCAACTCATACTAAATCCTTCCATTATTAAATCAATCCATTAGAAACATAAAAAAGACATTGCAGATAGTTTCATATAGACAATAATCAGTCTTAAAATATTTATTTTTGTAAATTGCAAATTCTTTTATCAATCATCATTTAGCATTAAAAATAAAGGTGGCAAAAATAAAAACAGCATATTACTGCCAAAACTGTGGCACTCAATACTCGCAATGGCACGGACAATGCAAAAATTGCGGAGAATGGAACACGCTAGTCGAAGAAATAGTAGAAAAAAAATCTTCGCACTATGATATACTAGGAAGTGGTAAACAAAAAATTATCAATATTACCGAAGTGGAAGCGGGTAATGAACAACGTCTAAAAACGATAAGCGAAGAACTTAATCGTGTTTTGGGTGGTGGTATTGTTCTCGGCTCTGTGATTTTGATTGGTGGTGAACCTGGAATTGGGAAATCTACACTTTTGCTACAACTCGCCTTGAAAATGAAGAAAAAAATCCTCTATGTTTCAGGCGAAGAAAGTGCCTCGCAAATTAAAATGCGCGCAGATAGATTGACAGATGTACAAAACCCGAATTGTTTTCTATACACCGAAACCTCAGTAGAAAAAATCTTGAAAGAAGCCAAAAATCTGCAACCTGACGTCATGATTGTAGATTCTATACAAACGCTTCAATCTCAGTTGATTGAAAGCTCACCCGGAACCATTTCTCAGATTAGAGAATGTTCTAATGAATTGATAAAATTTGCCAAAGAAAACAACATTCCTATTATTTTAGTGGGGCATATTACCAAAGACGGTCAAATTGCTGGCCCTAAAGTTCTAGAACATATGGTAGATGTAGTTCTGAATTTTGATGGCGACAGAAATCACCTTTTCCGACTGCTGAGAGCGCAGAAAAACCGTTTCGGTTCTACCCAAGAAATTGGGATTTATGAAATGGTGACCCAAGGTTTGAAAGAAATAAAAAATCCTTCAGAAATCCTGATTACCAAAAAATTCGAGGAGCTTTCTGGCAATGCAGTTGCGGTTACTCTAGAAGGAAACAGACCTATGTTGCTAGAAATTCAGGCATTGGTTTCTAGTGCTGTTTACGGAACTCCACAGCGTAGCTCTACTGGTTTTGATGCCAAAAGGCTGAATATGTTGTTGGCAGTTTTAGAGAAACGTGCAGGCTTTATGCTTGGCGCAAAAGATGTTTTCTTGAACATCACAGGAGGAATAAAAACAGACGACCCAGCCCTAGATTTAGCGGTGATTGCAGCAATTCTGAGCAGCAATGAAGACCTTGCCATTTCTGAAAAATATTGTTTTGCAGGAGAAATAGGTTTGAGTGGAGAAATAAGACCTGTTCCGCAAATAGAACAGCGCATTTCGGAAGCTGAAAAATTAGGTTATGAAAAGATTTTCATCTCTAAACAAAGTAAAATTTCTAAGAAAAATTATGGAATAACAATAGAAGGAGTAAACAAAATAGAGGAATTCCACGAAAAGATTTTTTAGAAAAAAAAGATTTAGTACTCGTAAATTTTTCTTAACTTTAAACAAACATTTAAGAATTATTTACCATAATACGAAAGTTATGAATTACCTTGCTCACACATTTCTTTCTTATTCCGATGAACAAATTGTAGGAAACATTCTTGGTGATTTTATCAAAAACAAAAATCGATATGATTATCCTGAAGGAATACAGCAAGGTATAACACTGCACCGTGCCATAGATGCTTTTACAGACGTACACCCTAAAGTTTTGGAAGCCAAAAAAGTGTTCCAACCGATAGTGAGATTATATTCTGGAGCTTTTGTAGATGTGGTTTTTGATTATTTTTTAGCCAATGACAAAAATGTAAAATCTGACAAAGAATGGCGAGATTTCACCGCTCATGTTTATCAAGTTTTAAACAATCACGAAGAGATTTTGCCTGAAAATTTCAGAAAAATCCTTCCTAGGATGGAAAAAGACAATTGGCTATACAATTACCGTTTTGATTGGGGAATGGAATACAGCATTACCAATGTGCTCAACAAGGCAAAATACCTGAACAACACCATCCCTGTATATGGGTTTTTTCAGCACAACAAAGATTTTTTAAGAAAATGCTACGATGAATTTTTCCCAGAATTGAAAGATTTTTGTGATAAATTCAATGAGAATTTTTAAAATTTAAAATAGCTGATAGAGATATCTATCTGGATAATTCATCTTGCTACTTTTTCTGTTTCCATTGACAATAATATGAACAATATTCATCTGGTCATCATACAAATTATACAATAAACTTACCGCCGTTTCTACTTTTTTGGGTGCTTCGGCAATCTCAGATTCTAAGTAAATATTGACCGCTTCTTTATCTTCTTCATATCCTAAGAAATTAATTTTTAAAAATTTGTTGTTATTTTTTAGTTTAAAATATTCTGAAAAATAATTTTCTAAAGCTTTATCAATGGCTTCTTTACTTTTTTCCTCTCCAAAATGTAAGGTCTGATTGTACTTTTTATTGAGCCCATTCTCTAAGTCATCTAAGAAAAGTCTGGCTGAAATCTCAAAAGTTTTAGTTTTAGCATTATAATTAATCTCAACAGAACCAACATGATACGGATGCTTATCTTTTGCAGAAAGCAGAAGGAAAAACAACATCCCAAATAATATAAAGAGCTTCTTCATAACAAATACATTTCAATTTTCGTTTCGAAATTAATCATTATTTTCGTAACTTATTTTAAAAAGAATGACAGATTTTTTATTTTATTTACAATTAGGCTGGGAACATATTATTTCTAGTGATGCACTAGACCATCAATTGTTCATATTAGCATTGGTGGCTATTTTCAGTTTCAAAGATGCAAAAAAAGTTCTCATTTTGGTAACTGCTTTTACGATTGGGCACTCTGTAACTCTTGCTCTTAGTGCGTTTGATATCATCAGATTTCCTAGCAATTGGATAGAATTTTTGATTCCTTGCACCATCGTTTTCACGGCTTTAGACAATCTTATTTTTTCTAAAAACCAAGAACAATTAATAAAACTCAATTATTTTTTAGCTCTATTTTTTGGATTAATCCACGGAATGGGATTTGCCAACTCTGTAAGAATGATGCTGGCACAAGAGCAAAGTATTACGATACCGTTATTTGGATTTAATGTGGGTTTAGAAATAGGTCAAATTGCAGTCGTAATTATTGTTTTAAGTCTTTTTTTCTTGCTTTCTACTTTTTTAAAATTACAGAAAAAACATTGGATAATTATAGTTTCTATTCCTATTTTACTCTTCTCTCTTAAAATGGCAATCGAAAGAACACCATTTTAGTCCTATTAAAATCACATTTTCGGATTTAAACCCCATTATTTTTGAACAATTGTTTAAAATTAATAAGTTTTTTTGTAACAAATACCTATATTTGTTGACATATCTAGAAAATTAATTTGATAATGAAAAGGAGTCTAAACATCTTTGTGTTTTTATGCTCTATGGTGAGCATTTCTGCTCAAAACATTCAAAACAATCCTGGCAGCAATCACGGGAACAAATTTGAACAATTGGGCACCATTTTACCTACCCCTAATAATTACAGAACTGCATCTGGTGCACCCGGCCATGATTACTGGCAACAGCGTGCAGATTATGACATTTCTGCTTATTTAGACGAAGACAAACTCAACCTAAAAGGCTCTGAAACCATCACTTACTACAACAATTCTCCTGATGAATTAGAGTATCTTTGGATTCAATTAGACGAAAACCAACAATCTTCGGTGAAAAATGCAGGATATGACAACAGCTCAGTTTTACCGAAACAAACTTCTAGTTCTAGATTATCTGCTTCAGAATTGCCAGCTAAAGATAACGGCTTTGGTATAAATCTAGAAAAAGTAACTGATGCTGATGGCAAACCACTTTCATATGTAGTGAATAAAACGATGATGAGAATAGATTTGCCTAAAAAATTAAAAAAAGGAGAAAATTTCAAGTTTAAAATAGATTGGAACTACAATATTGCCGACCGTATGAAAATGGGCGGAAGAGGCGGTTATGAATTCTTCCCAGAAGATGGGAACTATCTTTTTACCATGACACAATGGTACCCTAGACTTTGTGTATACTCAGATTTCCAAGGATGGCAAAACCACCAATTTACAGGTAGAGGAGAATTTGCACTTACTTTTGGTAATTTCAAAGTAAAAATGAATGTTCCTGCAGATCATACCATTGCTTCTACAGGTGTTGGTAAAAACTTCTCAGAAGTGCTTACACCAGAACAATTAGCAAGATGGCAAAAAGCTCAAAATGCGACAGAACCAGTAGAAATAGTAACATTAGATGAAGCTAAAAAAGCAGAAAAATCTAAATCTAAAAATAGAAAAACTTGGGTTTTCGAAGCAGAAAATGTAAGAGATTTCGCTTGGACTTCTTCTAGAAAATTCATTTGGGATGCTATGCCTCAGGTAATTGCTGAGAATAATAATAAAGTAATGTGTATGAGTCTTTATCCTAAAGAAGCTTACGGGTTATACAGAAAATATTCTACAAAAGCGGTAGCTCACACCATCAAAACGTATTCAGATTTTACCATTCCTTATCCTTATCCTGTAGCTCAATCTATTGAAGCAGCCAACGGAATGGAATATCCTATGATTTGTTTCAACTATGGTAGAACAGAAAAAGACGGCACCTACTCTGAAGGAATTAAAAACGGAATGCTGGGGGTAATCATTCATGAAGTTGGTCACAATTTCTTCCCAATGATTATCAATTCTGACGAGAGACAATGGTCTTGGATGGACGAAGGACTTAATACTTTTGTAGAATATCTTACAGAAGAACTTTGGGATAACAAATTTCCATCAAAAAGAGGGCCTGCTCATACGATTGTAGATTACATGAAACTACCAAAAGATCAATTAGAGCCTATTATGTCTAATTCTGAAAATATCATTCAGTTTGGGCCAAACGCATATTCTAAACCTGCAACTGGTCTTAATATTTTAAGAGAAACCATTATGGGAAGAGAGCTTTTTGATAAAGCTTTTAAAACCTATGCAAAAAGATGGGCATTTAGACATCCTGAGCCTGCAGATTTCTTCAGAACAATGGAAGATGCAAGTGGTGAAGACTTAGATTGGTTCTGGAGAGGTTGGTTCTATAGCACAGATCCTGTAGATATTGCGATTGATAAAGTAACCGTAGCTACTCCTGATTTTGATGGAAAAGCAAACGCAAGAGAATTTAAATATAAAGTAGAAAAACCTGCGCTTAATGATTTTGAAGACATTTCTAAAATCAGAAACAGAGAAGATAAAAAAATCACTTTTTACACAGATAAAGACACGTCTACCCAAGATTTCTACTGGAGATATGATAGAGGTCTAGAAAATGTAGATACTACTAAAGAATACACCATAAAAGGTGAAGCAGCAGAAAACTTGACCGAAAAAGAAAGAGAAAAATTTAAAAATTTAACAGGTTATCAAATAGATTTCTCTAATAAAGGAGGTTTAGTAATGCCACTTATTTTAGAATTCACCTTCGAAGACGGTTCTAAATTAAACGATAAAATCTCTGCTCAAATTTGGAGAAAAAATGAAAAAACAGTTTCTAAAACTTATTTCTTCGACAAAAAATTAAAGTCTATTCAACTAGACCCAATGAAAGAAACTGCTGACATTGATACTTCTAATAACTTCTGGGGAACTTTCTCAGAACCTACCAAATTCCAAGTATTCAAAGATAGACAACAGCAGCGTGCTAGAGGAGCTGCACCTGGAATGGTCAACCCAATGCAAGCCGCAGGAAAGAAAAATTAACTCTTAGATAATTGATAAAACAACAAGCCACTCAAAATTTTGAGTGGTTTTTTTTTCTGCCAAAATTTCACATCATTTGTCATAACTCTGCCAAAATTATCTCAAATCCAAAATTTAAAATCTCAAAATAGACTTGGCACAGATTTAGAGAAAGTACAAGAAGATTAACTTTAAAAAATAATTATACATATGTCAGTAAATTTTAAACCATTAGCAGACAGAGTTTTAGTAGAACCTGTACAAGCAGAAACTAAAACCGCATCAGGAATCATCATTCCTGACACCGCAAAAGAAAAACCACAAGAAGGAACTGTAGTTGCTGTAGGCAACGGAAAGCCAGACGAACCAATGACTGTGAAAGTTGGTGACAGAGTACTTTACGGAAAATATGCTGGTTCTGAATTAAAACTAGACGGTAAAGATTATTTAATTGTAAGAGAAGGTGATTTATTAGGAATTATTGGATAAGCTTTCGGCAATCAGCAGTTAGCATTCCGCATTTGGAAAGAAAATAAAATTTAATATTAATTATGCTGAAAGCAAAAAGCCGACAGCAAAAAGCAAAATAATATGGCAAAAGAAATAAAATTCGATATTGAATCAAGAGACGCCCTAAAGAGAGGGGTAGACGCATTAGCTAATGCAGTAAAAGTAACTTTAGGACCAAAAGGTAGAAACGTAGTAATCGAAAAAGCTTTCGGTGCTCCTCACGTAACTAAAGACGGAGTTTCTGTAGCGAAAGAAATTGAGCTAGAAGACAAAGTAGAAAATATGGGCGCACAAATGGTAAAAGAAGTAGCTTCTAAAACCAATGATATTGCAGGTGATGGAACTACTACTGCTACTGTTTTGGCTCAAGCAATTGTAAGAGAAGGACTTAAAAACGTAGCTGCTGGTGCTAATCCTATGGATTTAAAAAGAGGAATCGACAAAGCAGTAACTGCGGTTGTTGAAAATCTTAAATCTCAATCTCAATCTGTAGGTGATTCTGCTGAAAAAATTAAGCAAGTTGCTTCTATTTCAGCAAATAATGATGACACCATCGGAACTTTAATCTCTGAAGCGTTCTCTAAAGTAGGTAAAGAAGGTGTAATCACTGTAGAAGAAGCTAAAGGCACTGACACTACTGTAGATGTAGTAGAAGGTATGCAATTCGATAGAGGTTACCAATCTCCATATTTCGTGACCAATGCTGAAAAAATGGTGGCTGAACTTGACAATCCTTTCATCCTTTTAGTTGAGAAAAAAATCTCTTCAATGAAAGAATTATTACCTGTTCTAGAACCTGTGGCTCAACAAGGAAAGTCTCTATTAATCATTTCTGAAGAAGTAGAAGGTGAAGCTTTGGCGACTTTAGTGGTAAACAAATTAAGAGGTTCTCTTAAAATTGCTGCGGTGAAAGCTCCAGGTTTCGGAGACAGAAGAAAAGCAATGTTAGAAGATATCGCTATCTTAACTGGTGGACAAGTTGTTTCTGAGGAAAGAGGTTTCAATATGGACAATGTTACGATTGAAATGCTAGGTAGAGCAGAAAAAGTAACTATCGACAAAGACAATACAACCATCGTAAACGGAGCTGGTAACGAAGAAGAAATCAAAGGTAGAGTAAACCAAATCAAAGCTCAAATGGAATCTACTACTTCAGATTATGATAAAGAAAAATTGCAAGAAAGATTGGCTAAATTAGCTGGTGGAGTTGCTGTTCTTTATGTAGGTGCTGCTTCTGAAGTAGAAATGAAAGAGAAAAAAGACAGAGTTGACGATGCACTTCACGCTACTAGAGCTGCTGTAGAAGAAGGAATTGTAGCTGGTGGTGGTGTTGCTTTAGTAAGAGCAATTCCTGCATTAGAAAACCTTTCTGGAGCTAACCAAGATGAATCTACTGGTATCAAAATCGTAAAAAGAGCCATCGAAGAACCATTGAGACAAATCGTAGCAAATGCAGGAGGTGAAGGTTCTGTAATTGTAGCTAAAGTAGCAGAAGGAAGCGGAGATTTCGGTTATAATGCAAAAACTGATGAATATGTAAATATGCTAGAAGCAGGAATTATAGACCCAACTAAAGTAACTAGAGTTGCTCTAGAAAACGCAGCTTCTGTATCAGGAATGCTATTAACTACAGAATGTGTAATCACAGAAGTTCCAAAACCTGAAAGTGCAATGCCACCAATGGGAGGAGGAATGCCAGGAATGATGTAATACGGCTTTTAGCTAATAGCTATTTGCCAATTTCTAGAAGCAAATATATATAATCCGTTCAATTTTTTTGAGCGGATTTTTTTAATCAGCAATTAGAAACTTTTTTTACTTTTGAAAAGCTTACTCCAATAATTTCTTTTGTCACTTTTGCAGTTTTAAAAATTTTTTATTTCCAAAAATTTTCAAGAAATTAGTAAAATTAATTTCAAACTAATGAAACCATACATCGCCATCAATGCTTCTGCCGGTTCTGGTAAAACCTACACTTTGGTACAAAGAGTGTTGATGATTTGCCTTGAAAATCCTTATCAAAAAGACGCTATTCGTCATATTTTGGCGCTCACTTTTACCAATAAAGCAGCCAACGAAATGAAGGAAAGAATTCTTTCTTGGCTCAAAGAATTTACACAAGAAAACTACGCCGAAAACGATAAATTACTCGGAATTCAACAAAGATTTGAAGAACAAGGCAAGAAAATTACGTTAGACGATTTGCATCAACGCTCACAGAAAGTGTTGGATTATATTTTACACAACTACTCTACTTTAAACATCGGAACGATTGATAAATTCAACGCAAAATTGGTGAGAAGTTTTTCTTATGAATTGGGTTTGGCGCAGAATTTTAATTTAGAAATTCAGCCAGAACCGTTTTTGATTGAAGCTGTGGATCAAATGCTCAATAAAATTGGCGAAGACGAACAAATTTCCGAAGCTTTTCTCGATTATGTAAATTATAGTCTCGACCAAAATGAACGTGTCAACATCAATAAAACCCTACTCGATTCTGCTAAAGAATTTGTGAACGACAAGCACTATCATTGGCTTGAAGAAAATAAAGATTTTGATTGGAAAGCCTACGAAAACACCAAAAATAACATCAGAACTGAAATCCGCGAACTCAAAGAAAATTCTAAAAAAATTGCGCAAGATTCTTTAGATTTAATTAAAAACAACGGTTTAGAAATCGAAGATTTTGCCAATGGAAAAAATGGAATCGGTGGATTTTTCAACAGAATTATAGAAAAATCTGAACCTTTGCTTTACGAAACAGAAGCCGAAGAAAACCGAAAACTCGAAAGTTATCAAAAAGGAGCTTCCACAAAAAGTAAAAACAAAGAAGGAATTATTTTTTCTATACTAGAAACTTTAATTGAAAATCGTAGAAAAATTATTCAAAATTATATTCTTGGAGAGAAAAAAGAGAAAATTTTACGAGCATTATTGCCTTTGAAAGTCAACAAAGAAATTCAAGACCAATTGCAACAAATCGAAGATGAAAACGATTTGGTTTTGCTTTCAAAATTTAATGTTTTGATTAACGAAAATCTTCGCAATGAACCTTCTGCATTCATTTATGAAAAAGTGGGAATACAATTTCAACACTATTTTTTCGATGAATTTCAAGATACTTCTGCATTACAGTGGATGAATTTTCTTCCGCTCCGTGACCACAACATCGCAACCGAAAATTCTAGTTTTACGTTAGTTGGCGACCCGAAACAAAGTATTTATAGATTCAGAGGTGGGAATGCAGAAATAATGCTCGACATTATCAATAAAAAAGACATTTCGCCGATTGAAGTGGAAATTGAAACGCTTCAACAAAACTTTAGAAGCGCCAAAAATATTGTGAAATTCAATAATGAATTGTATCATTTCTACGGAAGTTATCTCAATGAAGAACACGCCAAATTATTCGGAAAAGATGCAGAACAAACTGCTTTTTCTGAAAAAGAAGGCAGAGTGAAAGTCCATTTTTTAGAAAATGATTTGAAGGAAATTTATTACCAAGATTGCACCGAAAAAATGCAGCAAGATTTGCAAGAGTGCATCAATAATGGTTTTGAATTTAGCGACATCACCATTCTTTGTCGAGGAAATAATGATATTTTCAATTTCTCTAAATTGTTGGGAAATCTAAAAGTGAATTACAAAGGCGAAGAAACCTATATTAAAACCATTTCTGAAAAAGGCTTAACACTCGAACTTTCGGGAACACTTCGAGCTTTGATTCAGTTTTTAAATTGGGAAACTTTTCCTAAAAACAGAAGATTTTTGGTGAAAATGATGTACGAATTAGAAAAATCTGGAAGAATAGCAATGCAGGATTTTTCGGTGGAAATGAAGCAAATTTTAGAAATCGAAAATAAAAAAGACATTGAAAATTTCATCAAAGAAAATTATGGTGTTGCACTGAAACAAGAAGATTTTCCGCATCTTAATTTGTACAATTTCATTGAATATTACATCCACGAATTTTCGGTGAAAGATAAAGAAACCGACTTCTTACTCAATTTTTTAGAGTTGCTTTACAATTACACGCAAAATGCGGGTGCAACTTTGAAAGATTTTCTTAATTTTTGGGAAGAAGAAGGCAAAAACACGAGCATTCAAGCATCGGAAAATATTGATGCGGTGCAATTAATGACCATTCACAAAGCAAAAGGTTTAGAATTCCCAATTGTTTTTCTACCGATGGAAAATGCACACAAAGACAGTAAAATTCAGGATTGGTTTTCTTTGGAAGAAAATACCGCTTTGAAATCAGTAAACATTGGTGGTTTCGACAAAAAATTACAAACCTACGATGACCAAATTTCTGAATTTAACGAAGAAAATGCTTACAAAAATTTCATCGACAGATTGTGTTTGCAATATGTTGCCACAACTAGACCTGTAGAACAGCTTTTTCTTTACGTTCAAAAACCTGGAACTGACAGTAAAACAGGTGCAGAAAAATCTTCAAATATTGAAATTTATGATTTTTTAAAATCTAAAAATGTAGAAAATTTAGACAGTTTTGATGTTTTTAAAATTGATGAGAATGCTCTAAAAAAACAAAGCAAAAAAGAAGAAAAACAGCACGTTTCTCAACAAATTTCTTCATTAACTCAAAAACACGAAAAATCCGCTAATATTACCATTGCAACGCCATCTAAAAATTATCAGGAAAGAAACGAAAAAGTAAGAAATGGAATTTTCACTCACGAAATTTTAGCGAAAATCAACACCAAAAATGATGTAGAAAAAGTTTTGAAATCTTATCTTTTAGAAGGATTAATTACGGAAACTGAAAAGACTGAAATCACCGAAAGAATTTTTGAAATTATAGAAAAACACCCGAAATTTTTTGCTGAAAATCAAGAAGTTTTAAGTGAAAGAGAACTAATGATTGACGGAAAAACCTACAGACCAGACAGAATGGTGAAAATAGATGACGTCTGGTTTATCATCGATTTCAAAACGGGAAATCCATCAGAAAAACATCAAAAACAAATTGATTTATACCAAAAAGCGATGGAAAATTTGGGTAGAAAAATTGGCGGTGCGGAATTGATTTATTTGTAACTTCGTAAAAAAATTATAACCAATGAAAAAATTATTATTTCTCCTTGCTTTATCGTTTACTCAATTGAGTTTTGCTCAAAATTTTGATATCAGAACAGCACCAACTGATAAAAATTCAAAAAATATTTTCATTAAAGAAAATGCACCTTTAGTCATTGCAAATGGTAACAAAACTTATCTTTATGCAAGCGCTTTAAATGTAAACAACATACAAAGTATAAATGTGTTTAAAGGCGAAAACGCAACTAATCGATTCGGAGAAAAAGCTAAAAATGGAGCGCTAGAAATGACATTTAAACCTGAAACTCAACTGTTAAATCTGCAAAGCTTTTACTTAGAATATAAAATTTCTAAAGAAAATCAAAGTTTACCTATCGTTCTCAACAAACATTTTGTAGATGAAAAGGAGTACCTTTTACTAGATAAATCGGCCATCTTTTCTGTGAAAATTCTAGATGAACAACCTTTTGTAGAACCTGTTCTTTTGCCAAGAGGAAAAGCGATTTATATTGAAGCAATGGAAATGAAATAATCCTTTTCAGTCCAACAGATTGCTTCGTTGTTTCACTCCTCGCAATGACGGCAGCAAATTTTTCACTATTTTTGTTCAATGAATGAAAACCTCGAACTTCAACTTAAAACGCTTCCTTCAGAACCCGGAGTTTACCGTTATTACGATAAAAACGGACAACTTTTGTACGTAGGAAAAGCCAAAAATTTGAAGAAAAGAGTGCTTTCTTATTTCAATAAAAATCAAAACGGTTACAGAACCAGAATTATGGTTTCTAAAATCGTGAGGTTAGAAACTACCGTTGTAAACTCTGAATATGATGCACTTTTATTAGAAAATAATCTGATAAAAGAACATCAACCGTTTTATAATGTCATGTTGAAAGACGACAAAACTTATCCTTGGATTTGCATTAAAAACGAAAATTTTCCACGAATTTTTATGACGAGAAATGTCATAAAAGACGGCAGTGAATATTATGGTCCTTATGCAAAAGTAAGACCTGCCAAAATTTTATTGGAGACGATTAAAAATTTGTATAAAATTCGTTCTTGTAATTTAGACTTGTCACCGAAAAAAATTGAAGACGGAAAATACAAAGTCTGTTTAGAATATCACATCAAAAATTGTAAAGGGCCTTGCGAAAACCTTGAAAGTAAGGAAAGTTATGACGAAAAAATAGACGCTATCCGTGGAATTATCAAAGGAGATTTCCGAAAAGCGAGGAAATATTTAGAAGATGAGATGTTTCGTTTTGCTGCCAATTTAGAATTTGAAGCGGCGCAAAATGTAAAAGAAAGATTAGAGTTTTTAGATGATTATCAAGCAAGAAATACGGTTGTCAATCCAAACATAGATGATGTAGATGTTTTCGGAATGACGAGTGATGAAACCGCAGCTTATGTAAATTTTTTCAAAATTAGAAACGGAAATATTGTGCAAAGTTTCACCACAGAAATTAAGAAAATTTTGGAAGAAACTGATGAAGAAATTCTGGAAGAAGCCCTCGTAGAAATCCGACAAAAATTCGCTTCAGAATCCAAAGAAATTTTGCTTCCTTTTCATCTAAATATAGAAATTCCGAATATTAAACTCATCGTTCCAAAAGTGGGTGACAAGAAAAGAATTGTAGAACTTTCTGAAAAAAACGCTAGAGAATACAGACTCGAAAAATTGAAACAAGTACAAATTGTAGATCCAGAAAGACACACCAATAGAATTATGGCTGAAATGCAAAAACTTTTGCGAATGCCAGTAGAACCGAGACATATTGAAGGTTTTGATAATTCTAATATTCAAGGGAGCAATCCTGTTTCTGCGTGTGTAGTTTTCAGAGATGGAAAACCTAGTAAATCTGATTACCGTATTTTTCACGTAAAAACAGTGGAAGGACCGAATGATTTTGCAACGATGGAAGAAGTGATTTACAGACGTTACAAAAGAATGCTAGATGAAGGCGAAAATCTACCACAATTAATATTGATTGATGGAGGAAAAGGTCAACTTTCTTCTGCGGTGAAAAGTCTTAAATTGCTTGGTTTGTACGGAAAAATTACGGTGGTAGGAATTGCAAAACGTTTGGAAGAAATTTTCTTTCCTGAAGATTCAATTCCGTTATATTTAGATAAAAAATCGGAGACTTTGAAAATTTTACAGAGAGTAAGAGACGAAGCGCATAGATTTGGCGTGAAGCATCACAGAACGCGTAGAACCAACAATACCATAAAATCTGAATTAGAAGAAATACCAGGAGTTGGCGAAAAAACTATAGAATTGCTTCTGAAAAAACTAAAATCTGTAAAACGCATAAAAGAAGCCAACCTAGAAACTTTGGAAGAAATTCTTGGGAAGCAGAAAGGAAAAATTGTTTGGGAGTTTTTTAATCAATAAACACATTTATTTATAAACCACAAAAGAAATGTTTGAAAACAAGTTTATCAAAAGTAAAAAAAGTTTTCACTAATCACTTTTTTTACTTTTGTATAGCTTAGAATAAAATAAATCTTTAATTGCTTTTGTGGTTAAAAAAGGAAAAAATTGATACTGTTCTTTTTATTTCGCTATAAAAACTTCTCTTTTAAAATCTCCATCACTGGTTGGGATTTCTATCACTAGATTTCCGTTTTCGTAGTAGCCAAGAGTAGAAGTTCCGTTTTCTAAAGTTACTCTGTAAACATCTGCTTTTGCTGTATTTTTGAAAGTAGCAAAAGGAACAGAACTACTAGAACTTACCAAAATAAATTGATCTTTAGAAATCTGTACTTTTTGTAAATTAACTTTTCCATTGGTGTAAGATTCCGCTTTTTTAGATTCTACAGATTTAGATTCTACAGACTTAGTTGGTACAGGCGGAGTAGAAACAGGTTCTTCATTTTTAATTTCTTTCACTTCTTTTAAATCAATAGGTCTAGGTATTTCTTCCTTGACACTACTCTTTAAATCTGCTACAAAAAGATTAGGATTAGGAGAAGAAGTAGGAATGGTTTTTAAAGATAGATTAAGTGCATCTTCAAAACCTAAATCATATTCTTTGTACAATGAATTTCCTTTGGTTTCGGAAACTACTTTTTTCTGACAATTGGTGAATTGTAGTTTTACTCTGTTTCTAAACATATTAGAATCATTCAATAGTTCTGCGGTAAGAACTTTGCACGGATTTTCTCTCAGATCAGCTGGCCAATCGGTCATTTCTTCGTGAATGATGGTGTATTTTTTATCAATCAAAGCTTTTTTTAGTTGGGTATTCAGATTGTATTGATTGGTTTGAAAATCTTTAAATTTTGCAGGAACATAGATGTACTGATAATCTGAAATGTTTTGTCCGAAAACCATAGACAAGCAGAATACAAGCGAAAGAGAAAGTATTTTTTTCATTTTTATATTTTTGATTTGAAGTAAAATTGATTGCTAGTTATCTTGAGTAAAAGTAAGAAATTTATTGCATTCTTCTAAAAAGTTTTTTGTGAAAATGGTGGAAAGAAAAACTGCAACATCAAAAATAGCCCTGATTGTAGCCATTGTCTGAGCTCTCCCGAAATAGCGCGGGCAAAGGAAGTTGGATTTCGGGAAGCGAGTGGCGAAAAGCAGGACAGGAAGTAAAAAAAGCGAAAAATGTGTGCTTCTAATTTCTAAAATCTCCCATATCTAATTTTAGGGAAAAGAAATTAGAGAAATAATTGCTGCCTCCAATCCCGGTACTGGTAATGGCGTAATCTAGCGTAAGACCACGATAGCGCACCCCAATGCCGGCACTTGGCTGAAAGGTCACTTTTCTTTTTAGGTCTTCAATATCGGTTACGTTTTGAAATTTATTGACACCTGCACGTACAAAAATCATTTTCTGAAAGCTTAATTCTGCACCAAGATAAGGCGTGATACTGGCAAAATCTGTGGAAATTAGCGCAGCTGTTTTGGCAAAATCTACATTTACACCAGCTTCTGGAAGAAATTCTAAATCTCTATTCAACTCGAAATTTTTAGAAATTCCCATATTGAGTTTTGGCATTGTAATTTCCATTTTGTCTTTTGGCGCGGGGTTAAATTCTTCTCCGTTAACTACCGTAGAAAGTTCTTCTTGATTGACCGACCAGAAATTGACTGTTGTAGTCGCATCACGAAGCATAGCGCCGAATTGGTAGCCAGAATCAGCTTTATAGTTTGCTCCTAAATCAAACCCGAAACCAAAACCATTGGCAAATTTCCCTATATTTCTATATACAATTTTGGCATTTACACCTACGCTTATCTTTTGTTTTCCGCCAGGGTGAAAGGCATAAGAAATTATCCCTGCATAATCTGAAGTAGAAAATTTAGTGATTTTATCGTAGTCTATATTTCCTTCAGAATCTATCATTTGTGTAGTATTCAAGATATTATCTATCCCTAATCTTACGATAGAAATCCCCAACACTCCGTTTTTAGAATCCAGAGCTTTAGCAAAAGAAACATAATCATACTTGGCAATAGACTCGAAATATTCTGCGTGCATAGCCGCACCTTGCCAGTCTCTTTCTACTTCTGTAAGACCAGCAGGATTCCACATAGGAGCGTAAACATCATTTTGGCTAGAAATTACCGCTCCTCCCATCGCCAAACCTCTAGCGCCTGCACCAATGTTTAGAAACTCGTTAGAATATTTTCTCACGATTTGTGCATTGCCAAAAACCGACAATAGGGTAATAAAAAATAAATATTTTTTCATCTAATTTGTATAATATCTAAAGCGTACTTTCTACAGCCTCTTGTTTTGATTTTTTCCTTGCCTTGATAATTCCGTTGACTACAATTGCCAAAATCATTACCAATGAAGCTCCATAAAAAACAACACTCATTTTTTCGGATTCTCCAAAGATAAAAAAAGCGAGAATAATACCATAAATTGGCTCTAAATTTACAGTTAAAATCAATGTAAATGGCGAAATATACTTCATTAAATTCACCGATTCAAACATCGGAAAAGCCGTAAAAACACTTGCCAATAAGGTTAATAACGCTAAATCTCTATAACTTATTACTCCAACCTGAGAAATTTGTCCTGAAAAAAGATAATACAAACTAATCACCAACCAACCCCCGAAAATTTCATAAAAAATTATATTTCCAGAAGAAGTTTTACCATACAATTTCCCGTTAAAAACGGAGAAAATAGTTCCCAACAAAGCACAAATCAAACCATAAATAATCCCCAACTTATATTGAAATTCTACTTTAAAAATCAAAGAAATACAGATTACAATCACAATTCCCATAAGAATTTCAGACAAGTCCACTTTCCTTTTGTAAATTAATGGTTCTAGCAATGCTGCAAAAAGTGTAGAAGTACCCAAACAACTCAGCGCTATAGAAACATTAGAAACCTTGATAGAACTAAAGAAAAACAACCAATGAAAAGCCATCAAACTGCCAATTCCAATCAGTTTTAAAAGCAATTTTTTGGAAATTTTAATGCTATCTTTTTTAATAAATCTTATAAAAACATAAAGAAAACCCGCTGCAAAAAGCATTCTACAAAACACCAAAACTTCTGCATTGGCGTGAATCAATTTTCCTAAAATTGCGGTAAATCCCCAAAGAAATACAATCAAGTGAAGCCTAAAATGGGCAGATCTGTACATATTTTCTAATTATTGCTGCAAAAATATCACTTATTTTCTATTTTTCTGCATTTGCTCTTCAATAACACCGCCCCAAACTTCCTTCGAAATTCGGGGCGGTCTCAAATAATAAACTATAAAAAACTAATTAGGAAAAATCTCTCATTTATTCTATTTGACTCTAAAACGTGATATTTATCATTAATATTTCTTAATAAAAAGTTAAATTTTCAATATTTATACCATTCATTTTTTGGGCGCCTTTTCGCGCTGTCGCTACTCGCTTCCCAAAAGCCAACTCCTGTAGCCTTTGCATTTCGGGAGAGCTCAGACATGCCGCTCCATCACGGGCGCAGCGCAGAAGCAGTACAACTATTTTATTTTTTAATTAAAATTATAGTTTATCTCATTGCTATTTCATTTTTTAATTTTCATAAAATGTGTATTTTTAGAGACACAAAATAAATTATGGATTTACAATTCAACAAAAACGAAGACGCCAATAAACTTAGGCTTTCTGAAATCAATAAACTCTACTCTCAAATTAAAAAAGGTGGTGGAGAAAAAGCGATTGAAAAACAACACGAACAAGGTAAATTATCTGCCAGAGAACGTATTGCTTACCTTCTTGATAATGATGAAGAAGATGCCATTGAAATAGCAGCCTTTGCTGGTCACGAAATGTACACAGAACACGGCGGTTGCCCTAGTGCCGGAGTAGTGGTAAAAATTGGTAAAATCTCAGGTAAACAATGCATTGTTGTAGCAAATGATGCCACCGTAAAAGCTGGAGCTTGGTTTCCCATCACAGGAAAGAAAAATCTTCGCGCTCAAGAAATCGCTATGGAAAACAGATTGCCAATCATCTATTTGGTAGATTCAGCAGGCGTTTATCTCCCAATGCAAGACGAAATTTTCCCAGACAAAGAGCATTTTGGTAGAATTTTTAGAAATAATGCAAAAATGTCTTCAATGGGAATTATCCAAATTTCTGCCATTATGGGAAGTTGTGTAGCAGGTGGAGCTTATCTCCCAATAATGAGTGACGAAGCGATGATTGTTGACAAAACGGGTTCTATTTTTTTAGCAGGAAGCTACTTAGTAAAAGCTGCCATTGGAGAGAATATAGATAACGAAACTTTAGGCGGTGCAACTACACACTGCGAAATTTCAGGAGTAACAGATTACAAAGCCAAAAATGATAAAGACGCACTTGATAGAATTAAAAACATTATAAAATCCATTGGTGATTACGAAAAAGCAGGTTTTGACAGAATCGAAAGTTTTCCTCCAAAGGAAAATCCAGAAGAAATTTTTGGCATTATTCCAGCTTCCAGAGCCGAACAATACGACACTTACGAAATCATCAAAAGATTGGTTGATCAATCAGAATTCGAAGAATATAAACCAGATTACGGTAAAACGATTATTTGTTGTACCGCAAGAATTGACGGTTGGAGTGTAGGAATTATTGCCAATCAAAGAAAAATGGTGAAGTCTGGCAAAGGCGAAATGCAATTTGGTGGAGTAATTTATTCGGATTCAGCAGATAAAGCCACTCGATTTATTGCCAATTGCAATCAAAGAAAAATCCCTTTGGTTTTCTTACAAGACGTTACAGGCTTTATGGTAGGCTCCAAATCAGAACACGGCGGAATTATAAAAGACGGCGCCAAAATGGTAAATGCTGTAGCCAATTCTGTAGTTCCTAAATTCACCATTATTACAGGAAATTCTTTCGGCGCAGGAAATTACGCCATGTGTGGGAAAGCTTATGATCCAAGATTAATTGTTTCTTGGCCTTGGGCAGAATTAGCGGTAATGGGCGGAACTCAAGCTGCAAAAGTTTTGGTTCAAATTCAAGAATCGGCTCTCAAAAAACAAGGAAAAGAAATCTCCGAAGAAGAACACCAGCAATTAATGGAAAAAACGACTCAAAACTACACCAAACAAACCAAAAGTGAATATTCCGCAGCAAGAATTTGGGTAGATGCCATCATCAATCCATTAGATACTAGAAAATGGATTTCTAAAGGAATAGAAGCTGCCAATCATTCTCCAATCACAGAAAAATTTAATTTGGGAGTGATACAAGTATAAACTTTTAAAATTTTGAAATCATTTAACTCTTTCAAGTAAACAAATACTTTTAACTCTAATACCATTCTCCTCGACAAAGTACCCTTCTAAAGCAAGGGTTTTCTTGGTTACATCAAGAACTGAAAAGTAAGAAGGTCCATATGTAATCATATTTTCCTTAGTTCTAGTTTCAGGATTTTTTTCAAAAGAAAATTTATACTTATATTCCATTGGAATAGTAGAACCACAATTATAATGAATAAATTTTTCCTTTTTTACTTTAAATTCATACAACTCATTACCTTCAATACAATTTACATAATTATTTTGAGTATTTTGTGATGAAAACTCATCAAAACCTCCTTTAAATAATCCAACTACTTTCCATTTTCCATTCAACCTACTATCATCAATCTTACCATTCGCTTTAGTAATTGCCCAATCAATTCCATTCACCGTAGCCTTCACTGCTCCAATAGCAACTTTACCTGCAGTAGTTACAACTTTCGTTGCTGTACTTACAATACAAGACGTTACAGCAAAAAAAAGTCCTATTATTAACACTAATTTTTTCATAATTATGTACAATACTTAGAGCAAAATTATAAAATTTTAGTTTATTACAAGTTTTATTCCAATAAATTTCAAAAACAAAAAAAGCTCATCAACGTTGTTGATGAGCTTTTAATAAAAACTGGCGGCGACCTACTCTCCCGCGTTAGCAGTACCATCGGCGCTAGAGGGCTTAA
>NZ_BMLV01000006.1:0-68695 GCF_014645495.1 Cloacibacterium rupense
ATTTAAGGGTGCTAAGGCATCAATGCTTCGCTAAGCTCAACGTTTTATCAATAGTGCCTGTTTTGAAATTTATTCTTTTTTTTATCATTAAAGTTATCGAATGGGAAGGTTTTAAACGCAAAGGTTCTTTTGGTGCATGCATATTTAAGGGTGCTAAGGCATCAATGCTTCGCTAAGTTGATTGTCACTTTCAATTAAAACAGTTATTTTTTAGTCTTTATGGTAAGTTCGTGGCCTTGTTTTTATCTTTAACACATAAAAAAAGTCGCTAAAATTACTTTTAGCGACTTTTTCAATATAGGTAAGAATTTTTATTGATAAAATTCTATTGGTTCACAAGTACACACTAGGTTTCTATCTCCGTAGGCTTCTTCTACTCTAGACACCGAAGCGAAGAATTTATGAGTTCTCACCCACTCTAGAGGATAAGCTGCTTTTTCTCTGCTGTAAGGTTTGTCCCAAGTATCAGAAATTACCACTTGCTCGGTGTGTGGTGCATTTTTCAAGACGTTGTTTTGTGCATCTGCTTTACCTTCTGCAATCTCTTCTATTTCTGATTTGATGGAAATTAAAGCTTCTGCAAAACGGTCTAGTTCTTCTTTGCTTTCAGATTCTGTAGGTTCTATCATCAAAGTACCAGCCACAGGGAAACTTACGGTTGGCGCGTGGAAACCATAGTCCATTAATCTTTTGGCTACATCTGCTACTTCTATACCAAGTGGTTTGAACTGGCGGAAATCTACAATACATTCGTGGGCTACTCTACCGTTTTGGTTGGCGTATAAAATAGGGAAATGTTCTGCCAAGATTTCTTTCAGGTAATTGGCATTTAAAATGGCGTGGGCTGTTGATTTTTTAAGTCCATCTGTTCCTAGCATTTTGATGTAAGCATAAGAAATATTAAGTACTAATGCAGAGCCATAAGGCGCTGAAGAAATGGCATCAATCCCTTGTGCACCACCTGTAGGAATATTAGGGTTTTTCGGCAAGAAAGGCACTAGGTGTTTAGCCACACAGATTGGGCCAACACCTGGGCCACCACCACCGTGAGGGATGGCAAAAGTTTTGTGTAAATTAAGGTGACAAACATCTGCACCGATGTTTCCTGGTGAAGTATAGCCTACCTGAGCGTTCATATTGGCACCATCCATATAGACTTGACCACCATTTTCGTGGATAAGGTCTGTAATTTCTTTTACGTTGGCATCAAAGAAACCATAGGTAGAAGGATAGGTAATCATAAAAGCAGATAAATTGTCTTTGTGCTCTTCTACTTTAGCTTTTAAATCTTCGAAATCTATTTCGCCGTTTTCTAGATTTTTCACTACCACCACTTTTAGTCCTGCGATAACGGCAGAAGCTGGATTGGTACCATGAGCAGATTGAGGGATAAGACAGATATTTCTGTGACCTTGTCCGATTGATTTTTGATAAGCTCTAATCACCATTAGCCCAGCATATTCTCCTTGTGCCCCAGAATTGGGTTGAAGGGAAGTTCCCGCAAAGCCCGTGATTTCGGCTAGGTATTTTTCTAAAGATTTGATTAATCTTTGGTAACCTTGTGCTTGTTCTACTGGCACAAAAGGGTGAATAGCGCCCCAATTTTCCCACGAAAGAGGAATCATCTGCGTAGCCGCGTTCAACTTCATGGTACAAGAACCTAAAGAAATCATAGAATGGGTAAGACTAAGGTCTTTTCTTTCTAGACGTTTGATGTAGCGCATCAAATCTGTTTCTGTATGGTATTTATTGAAGACCTCTTCGGTTAAGATTTCGTCATTTCTCAATAAATTTTGAGGAATAGCATATTCTTCTTTAAGGATGATTTTGAATCCTTGTTTTTGTTTGTAATGCGCTAAAGAGTTCACCAATTTATTAATCTTGTCTATGGTAGTAGTCTCATTGATAGAGATACTCACCACTCCTTCTGAGAAGTAGTTCAAATTAATTTTATGGTCTAATAAGAATCTCTTAAGGTTTAGTTTTTCGGATTCTGAGAAATTAAATTTAACGGTATCAAAAACCGGTTCTTTAACCACATCATAACCTAAAATTTGGAGAGCCTCTCTTAGAGCATTGGTTTTATAATGAATTTGGTCTGCGATATATTCTAAACCTGCTTTACCGTGATAAACGGCATACATACCCGCCATAACAGATAGTAAAACCTGTGCAGTACAAATGTTAGAAGTCGCTTTTTCACGTTTGATGTGTTGTTCTCTGGTTTGCAATGCCATTCTGAGGGCACGTTTGCCATACATATCTTGAGAAACCCCGATAATTCTACCTGGGATATCGCGTTTATACTCTTCTTTACAAGCAAAAAAAGCAGCGTGAGGTCCACCATATCCTAGAGGAATCCCAAATCTTTGGGTAGTTCCTATGGCACAATCTGCACCCATCTCTGCTGGAGATTTTAATTTAACTAAAGCTAGAGGGTCGCAAGCAACGGCTACTTGAAGGTTTTGAGACTTTACTTTTTGGATAAAATCTGTATAGTCTAAAACGATTCCGTTTTTACCAGGATACTGCAACAGAACACCGAAGAAGTCTGTCTCTGCAGAGAAGGTTTCGTGGTCTCCTACTACAATTTGAATTCCTAGTCCCACTGCTTTGGTGGTAAGCACGGCAATGGTCTGAGGCAGTACCAATTCTGAAACGAAGAATTTATTGGCTTCTGCTTTTTTCTGGTCTTTGGTTCTATTGCTGAAGAACATGCTCATGGCTTCTGAAGCTGCAGTAGATTCATCTAACAAAGAAGCATTAGCCAAAGCGAAGCCTGTAAGATTGGTGATTAAAGTTTGATAGTTGAGTAAGGCTTCTAATCTCCCTTGAGCAATTTCTGCTTGGTAAGGGGTATAAGCGGTGTACCAACTAGGATTTTCTAGAATATTTCTTTGGATAGCACTTGGTAAAATACTGTTGTGATAGCCAAAACCGATATAGGTGTCGTAATCTAAATTTTTCTCTGCCAATTCCTTAGAACGCTGAAGCATTTCGTACTCTGAAAGAGGTTCTGGAATATCCAAATCTTTAGAAAGTCTGATAGCATCTGGAATGGTTTGGGAGATGAGTTCATCTATAGAAGAAACGCCAATTTTAGAAAGCATAGCGTCTTTGTCTGCATCATTTAGATTAATGTGACGATTTACAAACTGCTGTGTGTTCATAGAATTAATTAAGTGTTGATTTTTTACTTTTATTAGGGTCCGTAAAAATACAAAAACTTTATGTAATGCTCAAATTTAGAACATTGATAACAAATGGTTTGATTGATAGAAAAATAAAATAATAATAGGGGTAAAAAATTGATTTTTTAAGAGGATTTTTTCAGAAATTGTGAATAATTGTTTTCTTGGTCGATGGGAGAATAAGTAAGAAATAATGAAAAGTTTCTAAAAAAACAGTCGAATTATGTGATATTTACAAAAGCAAAAAGACATTGCGTTCCTATGGAACGCTCTTAGTTGTATGCTTACTTTGCTACACACATTGCGTTCCTATGGAATTGCAAATGCACAGGTAATTAAATGTAGCATGTTATTGACTCTGATGAACAAGAAATTCTTACCCATTTATTAGCGGGATGAAAAAGATGGTGATAAATCGCAAAAGGTATTAAGCTTTTTCAGAGAAGTAAATGGCGATGGCCGCAATGATGAGAAGTATTAAAAAAACGAACCATCTTTTTGAAAATTCATGGGTAGGTATTTCTGGTTTTGCTTGGGTATTAGCGGCAGAAAATTCTTGAGGATTGACCTTGATATTTTCTTTAGAAGTTTCGAAAATAGTGATGCCTTGCACAACCGTTTTATTCAAGAAAGTATTGGTAGCATGCAAAATGACTTGGAATTTCCCTTCCTTATCAAATTCTTTGATTCTGAAAGTTCTTTCGCCCTGAGGTTTTTCTAATCCGAAAGGCGTAATCTTCACCAAATCTGCATCATACGTTTGCCAATACAAGGTAATTTCAGTGCCTTTTTCGGCTCTTATTGTACTGGCGTGAAAGTTCTTTATTTTAGGAGGAAGCACCGATTTTTGACTTCTAAGGAATTGTCCAAAACTTTGGTCATAAATTCTGCGCCTTTCTGTATCAATTAATGTTTCGTAAGCTTCCTGAATTTCCCTAAACCTTTGGGTAAAAAAATCATCATTTTCGTTTTTATCAGGGTGGTATTTGAATGAGAGTTTCCTGTACGCTTTTTTGATATCGTCTTCCGAAGCGTTTGGCTTAATCCCGAGAAAATAATAATAGTCTTTCAATGGATGAATGATGATTGATGATTGATTGAGGACAAAAATAGGAAAATTTATTTTTTAAAGCATCTATACATTTAATAGATTAATAGAGTGCAAGGATGAACAAGTTATCAAATAAAAAAGGAAACTTTTTAGTTCCCTTCTGTATATTCTTTGAATTGGTTTAAGATGCTTTGCCAACCTTGTTCTTGCATTTCTAGCGCATTGATATGCTCTGGTTCGAAGCGCTCGAAAATTTCTGTGGTATTTTCATCAATGGCATTGAAAAAAACTTCCACTTTTCTACCATCTTCTATATGATATTCAATTTTCTGATGCAGAACAATTTCTGTATAAGTTCCGTGAAAAACAAATCTTGCAGATTGATCTTTTGCTGCCATGGTGTAGAAAAATTCACCGCCAATTTCTAGATTATTTTCGGCTTTTGGGCAATGCCAACTTTCGTGGGCAAAATTCCAGTTGGTGATATGTTCTGCTTGGGTAAATAATTCCCAAACATGTTCTACGGGAGCATTGATGGTGGCTGTGACGATGAGGGGTTCCATTGATGAGTGATGAGTGATGAGTGATGAGTGATGATTGATGATTGATTCAAAAGAATATTAAAAAAGTTATTTAGAGTTGTCGAAATACGTGTAATCTTTAGTGATTTTGCCGTTTTCTATGGTGAAAATGGTACAAATAGGAAGTTCAAATGTTGATTGATCTGGAAGAGTCCCTTTTGAAACAAATTCTACAATTACGTTTTTTTCTCCCGAAGGATAAACAGCTACCACAGAATCTTGCACATCGGGAAACTGATTTTGTAATTCTGTATATTCTTTTACGATTTGAGCTTTTGTTTTTTGATGCGCTACCATTCCAGAAGAAGGTTCTTTGAATTCTGCATTTTCTGTATATAAATCTGCCATTTTTCGCCAATCGTGGTTATTAAAATGCACAAAAAGTTCTTTGGCTATTTTTTCGTTTTGGGTGAAATTATTTTCCGGAATGATGGTTTTCTCTTCGTTTTGTTTGCAAGAAACGATGGTAAAGACCAATGCAAATAAAAAAATGTTTTTCATAACAATTAATTTTAGTACATGACTATTTTTTTTTAAACTATTTCTAACCCCAAATCGAAGATTAGACGAGGTGAAATGTAACAAAAGATATCTTTCTCCGTTTATTTAATTCAAAACACCTTTAATTTTAGTCCAATTGTCTACCATCATCCAAATATTGATTAGAAACAATACCCCAGCAATCGCTAGGCCTTCTGGCATAAAGGTAGCATTGTGACATAAAATCCCTATTAAAACTGGGAAAATCATTAAAGCGCCAAGGGTTCTGGTTTTAGGAAACAGCACTAAAATCCCAGCCAATAATTCTACAAAACCCACTAATGGCATTACCCATTTTAAAGTAACAATGGCGTCAAAAATCTTTTTCATCTCATCTTCCATTGGAGGCATTGGCATATAATGTAAAAATTTATCTAATCCGGCATTAATAAACATCAAGCCAAATAACACAAAAAGAATCGTTTTAAAAATTTTCATATCATTTATTTTATTGAATGTAAACCTATCATATTTCCTTCGGTATCAAAAAACAAAGTCACAAAACCGTGTTCACCAATCGACATTTTGGGTCTAAAGATTTTGCCTCCAGCCGCTTCTACTCTATTTTCCTCGGTGGTACAATCTTCACTGGCAAAATAGATGATGGTACTGTTGGCCCCAGCATTTACACCTGTCATTTTAACTAAAGAACCTGCGGTGTCTTGGCTACCCATTTCGTAAGGAAAAACCACCATTTCTAGTTCGTCTGTTGTAGGATTTGGCATGGGGAACATTTCCATTTGAAAAACCTCTTCGTAGAATTTTTTTGCTCTTGGCATATCATCTACATAAATTTCGAACCACGCTACGGGATTCATTTTTTTGTAAGTTTCCATAATTTTGTGTTTTTAATTTCATCAAATATAACAAATAATTGTATTGCATATTCCATAAAAAAACCTTTTCACGAATGAAAAGGTTGATATTTTTGGTAAATATTACGAATTGCTTATTATTTCACGGCTTCTAAAGCAGCTTCGTAATTAGGTTCTTGTACAATTTCTGGTACTTGTTCTGTATATTTTACGGTTCCGTTTTCGTCTAAAACAATTACGGCTCTGCTTAATAATCCTTGCAATGGAGAATCTGTGATGGTAAGACCATAAGTTTCACCGAAGTTAGTTCTGTAATCAGATAAATTAATCACATTTTTAAGTCCTTCTGATGCGCAGAATCTACCAAGAGCAAATGGTAAATCCTTAGATATATTGACCACTACTGTATTCTCTAAAGCACTGGCTTCTTCGTTAAATTTCCTTGCTGAAGCTGCACAAATGCCTGTATCAATACTTGGGAAAATGTTAAGAACTACTTTTTTTCCTGCGAAATCAGAAAGAGATTTTTCTGATAAATCTTCTGCTACTAATGTAAAGCCTTTAGCTTCTGAACCTACTTCTGGTAAATTACCTGTAGTATGAATTTCGTTACCTTTTAATGTAATGTTTGCCATATTTTATATTTTACTAGCCAAAGATAGATTTTTTTATTCAAAATAATTAACAGTATTTATAAATAGGTTGTTTTCATATTTTCTATAAAAACCGTAAATTTGCTAACTTCTGAATTTTAAACAAATAAAAACTGAAAAATAAATGTCTGTATCTAAAATTTATTACACTCTTACAGATGAGGCCCCGATGTTGGCAACCCATTCGTTTTTACCAATCGTAAAAGCGTTTACTAAGACCGCAGCTATAGAAATTGCTGTGCCAGACATCTCTCTTTCTGGAAGAATATTAGCGAATTTCCCAGAATTTTTAAATGAAGACCAAAAAGTAGGTGATGCATTGTCAGAGTTGGGTCAATTGGCCACTCAGCCTGATGCTAACATCATCAAGCTCCCTAATATTTCTGCTTCAGCTCCACAGTTAGAAGCTGCTATTGCAGAGTTACAAGCTAAAGGTTACGCCGTTCCAGACTATCCTGCAGAGCCTAAAAACGAAGAGGAAAAAGCCATTAAAGCAAAATACGCTAAGGTTTTAGGAAGTGCTGTAAACCCAGTGTTGAGAGAAGGAAATTCAGACAGACGTGCACCTAAAGCTGTTAAGAATTATGCTAAAACCAATCCGCACAGAATGGGAGATTGGGCTAAAGATAGCAAGACAGACGTAGCACACATGAACAGTGGAGATTTCTACGGAACAGAAACCTCTACTACGGTAGAAACCGCTACTCAATTCAAAATCACTTTCTATGGAAATGATGGTTCTGTAAAATTATTAAAAGACTTGGCCCCATTAAAAGCTGGTGAAATTATCGATTCATCGGTGATGAATGTGAAAGCTTTGAAATCATTTGTAAAAGAAGCGATTGCAGAGGCTAAAAATAGAAACGTATTGTTATCTGCCCATTTAAAAGCTACGATGATGAAGGTTTCTGACCCTATTATTTTCGGGGCTATAGTAGAGACTTTCTTCAGTGAAGTTTTTGAAAAATATGCAGAGATTTTCAATTCTTTAGATATTAACCCGAACAATGGTTTGGCAAATTTGTATGATAAGATTGCGGGTATTCCTCAGGAAGCAGAAATAAAAGCAGACCTAGAAAAAGCATTAGAAAACGGACCAAGAGTGGCGATGGTGAATTCTGACAAAGGAATTACCAACTTCCATGTTCCAAGTGATATTATTGTAGATGCTTCTATGGCGGCACTAGTAAGAGGTGGCGGTAAAATGTGGAATAAAGAAGGTAAAGAAGAAGATACCGTTTGTATTATTCCTGACCGTTCTTATGCTGGTTTTTACCAAGCTTGTATCGATGATATGAAAGCCCACGGAAAGCTAGACCCTACTACAATGGGTTCTGTTCCGAATGTAGGTTTGATGGCTCAAAAAGCTGAAGAATATGGTTCTCATGACAAAACATTCCAAATTTCTGGTGAAGGAGAAGTAAAAGTAGAAGACGAAAACGGAAACGTTCTTCTTTCTCAAAAAGTAGAAAATGGTGATATTTTCAGAATGTGCCAAACCAAAGATGCGCCTATTCAAGATTGGGTAAAATTAGCAGTAAACAGAGCAAGATTGTCTGATACGCCTGCTATTTTTTGGTTAGATAAAGGAAGAGCTCACGATGCTGAAATCATTAAAAAAGTAGAGAAATATCTTAAAGATTATGATACTACAGGTCTAGACATTAGAATTCTAGACGTAAAAGATGCCATGACCGAAACGCTAAGAAGAGCTAGAGAAGGCAAAGACACCATTTCTGTCTCTGGAAATGTATTGAGAGATTATTTGACAGACCTTTTCCCTATTTTAGAATTAGGAACTTCTGCTAAAATGCTTTCTATAGTTCCATTGATGAATGGTGGTGGTCTTTTTGAAACTGGAGCGGGAGGTTCTGCCCCAAAACACATCGAACAATTTTTAGAAGAAGGTTATCTGAGATGGGATTCTTTGGGTGAATTTTTAGCACTTCAAGCTTCTTTAGAACATTTGGCTCAAACACAAGATAATAAAAAAGCTCAAGTTTTGGCAGATGCTTTAGACGAAGCGAATGCTAAATTCTTGGCTACTGATAAATCACCAGCTAGAAAATTGGGTGGCATAGACAACCGTGGTTCTCATTTCTATTTGGCGATGTATTGGGCAGAAGCTTTGGCTGCACAAACAGCAAATGCAGAATTGGCTGCTCAGTTTGCTCCAGTGGCAAATGCTATGCTAGAGAACGAAGCTAAGATCAATGAAGAATTGATTGGCGCACAAGGAAATGCTCAAAACATTGATGGTTATTACAGACCTGATGAAGCAAAAACTTATGCTGCAATGAGACCTTCTGCTACACTGAATGCAATTGTAGATGCTCTATAAAATTCCCCTCCTTTGGAGGGGTGGATTCAAAAATTTATAATTTTTGAAGACGGGGTGGTTACCTAAATACATAACAAACTCCCGAAAATTTCGGGAGTTTGTTATGTATTGGCTAAAATCAATGGATTTTCTATCTTATTTAAGTTGGATAAAGTCTTTTCTTATTGAACGAATTAATTTGATGATTTCCATAGAAAAACTTCAATACTTTGAATGATGAAGGCAAAAATATACTGCTATGAAGATAAATATTACTTTAAATTCTATGATTAATTAATTTTACAATATAAATCATATAAAAATTTCAAATTAAATTGAAGTTTTTTTTATTTTTGACAAAATTTTCACTTAACAAAAACCATGAAAAACATTATTCTATTATTCAGCTTACTGTTTATTTTATCTTGTAGAAATGAATCTAGTCCAGAGCCTGAACAAACTCCTATTGAAAAAATTACACTCAATTCTCCTATTGTTATCAATGAAAATACGATACAACTCAATTGGACAACGACAGGATTAAAAAATTATCAAAGTTTTCAAATATTAAAAAGAACTTCTGAAAAAGGAAGCGCAACCTATCTGAATCAAGTTGATGGGAAAACATTTATCAAAATTGACGATAAAGTAGAATATATTCCTTATGTGGATTATCAAATTTTAGGTTATACAACGACGGGCGAACAAATTTTGAGTAATCTGGTAACGTACAAAAGACCAGAAATAAAATTACTCGGAATAAAACCAGTAGACGCTATTATGGATAGTGAATTAGGAAACATCTATATTTTTGATTTGAATGGAGGAATACACCTTTACAATATAGCCCAAAACAAAATCACTCTTAGCATTAGCAGCAATGCAAAATTAGGTTTTGCTGATCTTGGCACCTACAATGGAAAAAAAGAATTGTATGTTCCAAGAAATGACGGTTGGGTTTATGTTTATGATGCCAACAATTTAAATCTGATAGATCAAATCAGTTTCAAATCAGAAATTGAAAGTGTTGTTTATAATAACAATGTACTATATGGAGCAACAAAAGACATTAGTAATAAATCAATTAAAAGTATCAGTAGAAGTACCAAGCAAATCATCTCAGAATCTGGTTTTTACCAATCAGGCCGATTAAAAAGATTAAATAACACTCAGGTTAAATTTTTCTGGATTAGTTCAGGAATATCGCCTACCGATTTAGGTTTATTCAATTTTGATGCAAACGGAAATCTTATTGATAAAATGTCGGACAGTTATCATGGTGACTACCCACTAAATCATAGAATTTTTGAAAATTTTCCAGATGGTAAAAGAATGATCACTTCTAATACAGGAACGATCTATGACGACAAACTAAAAGTTGTATCTGGATTACCAAAAGGTAATTCAGAGCTTACCTCTTTTAGTTTTGACAGCAATTATATTATTGCAGGTACTATGAGTAAAACAATTGATTTTTATGACATCAATTCTTATTTAAGGATAAAATCAATTAATACCATTAGATACCCTTTTCGTGTCTTTAGTTATGGGAATAAGATTATCAGTTTAAGTTCTACCAACTCTTTTTATGCTGGTGATTATTATAGTGACAATACACCAAAAGATCTCATTATTGAGATTTTTGATAAGTAATCTAAAAAAGAGGCTGTCTTTTAAGACAGTCTCTTTACGTTAAATTCATTTCTGCTAAAAAGACATTGTCCCAACGCTAAGGTTAACTTGTTTTACACCCACTGGGTTCCTTCTGAACATTTTACAAAATCTACCACAATCTTTTCACATTCCTAGAGATACAATGGTTGTAAAATACAAAAAAGAGGCTTTCTAAAAAATTATTGAGAACAATATAAGATATAAGATTTCTTAAGCATAGGCTGCGGTGTCTGAGCTGGCATTGAAATAATTAACCACGTGTAGGATTCCTAAAATGGTAATTGGTAAAAGAGCGTCATCTTCCAAAACAATTTCATAATAATATTTAAAATCTTTCCATTTGAAATTTCTTTTGATTTTTAGAATAGTTTTTTCGGTTTCATCTTTCATTTCAAAAATATCATTGTACCATTTTTCCTTATTAATTTGAAAATGCCTTTCCCCATTGTTGAAATCAGTTACAACAATATTCCCAGACCAGCTCATTTTGAATTTCATAAGTACATTTTCTTGTTTAACAACTTCTATAGAGGTGGTCCAAAAACCTTTGGCTTTTATTTTATAAGTTTGAGCATCTGTATGAATTTCTGCATTGGTAGAATACCATTTTGGGTAAACAATATTTCCTAGGAGAACTTCGTTTTCATCAAAAAGCTCGAAATTCCTTGAATTGATTGATTTTGCGATAAGGGTTTTCATAATAATTCTTTTAAAATCTTATCAATTTGAATGATGTATTTTCCATAAAAATAATTGAACCACCATTTCCCAATAAGGTATAAAAATGTAATTCCTAAAAGAACGGTAAGGCCAAACATCAATATAAAAACCATATCATTGTGATTTTTGTAAGAGGGCAAATATTCAAATAATACAATATAAGAGCTCACAATAATTGGCACAAATGCAATGTAATAAGAAATGTAATATTGTTTATTGAGTTCAAACTGATGCATTAATGTTTTTAGAGAATCTTTGGTATTGAAGGTTTGAAAAATAATTTCTTTGTACAAAGAAAAGAATTTAAGGTAATAAAATGCAGATACCAAAACTGCTGTAAGGGTAAGAATAACAGCATAAGTTTTTAGTTTCAAATTATCAATAGTGAAGATTAAAAAGAAAATAATGATAAATGTAAACATGTTGCTCCAAAATTCCATTTTCATATTTTTTCTAATCTTCTGTAGAGGATTATTGATTTTGTGCTGATGGTCGAGAGAAATTTCTGGAGCAGACACTTCTTCGCTTTGCCATTTTTTTTGTAATTCATCAAAATTCATAACCGTATTTTTTAATGATTTGTTGTAATTTTTCTTTGGTTCTATTGAGTTTTACTCTTGCATTCACTTCAGAAATCCCTAGATTTTGAGCAATTTCTTTATGACTTTGACCTTCTAGAAACAAAAAAATCAAAGCTTTTTCTACAGAATTAAGTTCTTGAACAGCTTTATACAGAAAATCTATTTGTATTTCTTTTTGTTGGGTTTCTTCTTCTGGCAGTTCTAGGTTTTCGTGTAAAAAGGCATTATCTGGTTTTCTTTTTTCGGTTTTCAGAAAAGTAAGGGCTGTGTTTAGACTTACTCTGTACAACCATGTAGAAAACTGACTTTTACCTTCGAATTTTTGGTAAGATTTCCACAGCTGAAATACAATTTCTTGGTAGAGGTCTTCTCTATCATCTTGGTTGTCTACATACATTTTAGAAATTTTGAAAATCATGCCTTTATGATTTTCTATTTTTTCTAAAAATTCTTGTTGTAGATTTTCCATTTTGTTGTTTCTACTGAGTTAGTATAAAAGTAAATAAATTGTTACAATTTAATTGAAAAAAAAATCCTTCAAAGTTTAAAAAACCTTGAAGGATACCGAAAAAATATTAGAGAGAAAACTATTTTACATCAAAACGGTCTGCGTTCATGACTTTCGTCCAAGCACGTACGAAATCTTTCACCATTTTTTCTTTGTTGTCATCTTGCGCATACACCTCGGCATAAGCTCTGAGAATAGAATTAGACCCGAAAACCAAATCTACTCTAGTGGCAGTCCATTTGGTAGCTCCTGATTTTCTATCTACGATATGATACAGGTTTTCTCCTGCAGGCTTCCATTGGTAGCTCATATCGGTAAGATTCACAAAGAAGTCATTGGTTAAAACACCTACTTTATCGGTGAAAACGCCGTGTTGAGTACCACCATAATTGGTCCCTAACACCCTCATTCCCCCTATAAGAACGGTCATTTCTGGAGCGGTAAGTCCCATCAATTGGGTTCTATCGAGCATCATTTCTTCTGGTGATACTATATAATCTTTTTTCTGCCAATTTCTATAGGCATCGTGTAGCGGTTCTAGTTCCGCGAAAGATTCTACATCGGTTTGTTCTTGGGTAGCATCTCCTCTACCAGGTGTAAAAGGAACTTTCACCTCGAAGCCAGCCTCTTTTGCTGCTTGTTCTACTGCTGCACTACCCCCTAGAACGATTAAATCTGCGATGCTTACTTTTTTATCTAAATTAGATTGAATCATTTCTAAAACGTCTAGCACTTTTTTCAATCTTTCAGGTTCGTTTCCTTCCCAATTTTTCATTGGTTCTAGTCTTATTCTAGCGCCATTGGCTCCTCCTCTGAAATCAGAGCCACGGAAGGTTCTTGCAGAATCCCAAGCGGTATTGATGAGTTCTGTTCTGGTTAATCCCGAGTTTAAAATTTTAGTTTTTAAATCTTCTATTTCCGCCTCAGAAAGTGTATAATCTACAGTAGGAATTGGGTCTTGCCATATTAAATCTTCAGACGGAACATCTGCGCCAAGATATCTAGATTTCGGTCCTAAATCTCTGTGGGTCAGTTTAAACCAAGCTCTTGCAAAAACCTCTTGGAAATAAGCAGGGTCTTGATGGAATTTTTCAGCTATTTTTCTATATTCTGGGTCTACTTTCAGTGCCATGTCAGCATCGGTCATCATCGGATTTCTGCGAACATTAGGGTTGTGAGCGTCTATAGGTTTGTCTTCTTCAGCAATATTTACAGGTTCGTATTGCCATGCACCAGCAGGGCTTTTGGTAAGCTGCCAATCGTATTTGAACAACAAATCGAAATATTCATTGTCAAATCTTGTAGGGTTGGTTGTCCACGCTCCTTCTACCCCAGAAGTTACGGTATTTCCGGCACCACCTTTAGGGTTGATCCATCCAAAACCTTGGTTTTCTATCCCAGCCCCTTCAGGGTCTGCACCCAGTGTAGAAGCATCTCCGTTTCCGTGGGCTTTTCCTACGGTATGACCACCCGCAGTAAGCGCCACGGTTTCTTCGTCATTCATGGCCATTCTTTTGAAGGTTACCCTCATATCTCTTGCAGTTTTCAGTGGGTCTGGGTTGCCATCTACACCTTCAGGATTTACATAAATTAATCCCATCATTACGGCTGCCAAAGGATTTTCTAAATCTCTTTCGCCTGAGTATCTACTGCCTTCGCTGCCAGATTTCGCCAGCCATTCTTTTTCGCTGCCCCAATAAATATCTTTTTCTGGATGCCAGATATCTTCTCTACCGCCAGCAAAACCGAAGGTTTTGAAGCCCATAGATTCATACGCCATATTGCCCGCGAGAATCATTAAATCTGCCCAAGAGAGTTTATTTCCGTATTTTTTCTTAATTGGCCAGAGCAAACGTCTGGCTTTGTCTAGATTACCATTATCTGGCCAAGAATTGAGCGGTGCAAAACGTTGGTTTCCGGTATTAGCTCCACCTCTTCCGTCTGCTACTCTGTAAGTACCGGCTGCATGCCAAGCCATTCTAATCATTAAACCACCATAGTGCCCCCAATCTGCAGGCCACCAGTCTTGAGAATCGGTCATTAGATTTTTTAAATCTGATTTTACGGCTTCTAAGTCTAGTTTTTTGAATTCTTCGGCATAATTGAATTCTTCACCTAAAGGATTGGATTTCTTATCGTGCTGGTGAAGGATATCCAAATTCAAGGCTTTTGGCCACCAACTCATAACCGATTGGTCTGTTCCTGTGTTAGCACCATGCATTACAGGGCATTTTCCTGAACTTTGAGTGTTCGAAAAACCACCTGCATTGTGAGAATCATTATACTCACTGTGATGTGGAAAAGGGCATTTTCCTTGTTCTGATGTACTCATAAAAGTTTGTTTAGTTGTTATTAATGATTTCAAAGTTATGATAACAAATCATTTGACATTAAAAATTTAGACTTAAAAAATTGATACTCGTTATAGATAACATATATTGATAATTTTATCTTAATTTAAGAAATCTATTAATCTATTCTATTTTGAAAGAATCCTTCAATGAAAACAAAGCATATTTTTGCTATTTTTGGATGATGAAAGACACTATGAAAAAAACATTATTCCTAATTATTTCTCTTATCCTTTGGTCTTGTGTTTCTGTAGAACAACACAACAAGAAACTAGAAACACCAATTACACCACAACAATTAAAAAAAGATGTAGATTTTGCTTATGAAAAGCTACAAAAACTACATCCAAAATTGTATTGGTATGTCTCTAAAGAAAAACTGGATTATAAATTCGATAGTTTGAAGAAAACCATTAACCAACCTCTAAAACCCAGTGAATTTTTCTTGAAACTTGCTCCTGTGATTGCGGATGTAAAAGAAGGCCACCTAAGACTGGTTCCTCTAGAAAAGAAATTGACCAAGAAAGAAACCAAAAGGCTTAAAAACCAAAAAGGAACTCTGGGAAGATTGAATTATGTGATAGAAGACCACCGCCTTTACATAAAAGACAATGCCGAAAAAATAGGAAATCTAAAAGTAGGCACCGAAATTTTGAAGATAAACGATATACCTGTAACCCAAATATTAGAAAAATACAGACCACTAGTGACCAGTGATGGTTATAATACGACTTATCACAAATATTCATTGGCTAGAAGGTTCAATACTTTTTTCAGCTTAGAATATGGGATTTTGGATAGTGTAAAGGTAGAGGCCCAGCACAAAGACAGTCTGAAAACCATTGTTCTGAAAAGAGAAACCAAAACAAAGACCGAAAAGAAAAAGGAAAAACAAGACCAAAAACTCACCGAAGAAAAGAAGACCAAAGGCTATAATCCTGTTACCAAAAGCTACAATAGAGATTTACAATTTTTGGATAAAGACAGCAGTATTGCTTACATGAAAATTAAGACATTTTCTGGGACTTACTCTAAAAAGTTTTATAAGAACAGCTTTGCTCTTTTAAAAAAAGCAGGAACAGAAACCCTTATCATAGACATTAGAGATAATTTGGGTGGCTCATTGGTAGAAATTAATAATCTGTACAGTTACTTTGCCAAAGAAAAATTCAAGTTTATAAAAGATATAGAAGTCAGCAGCCGAACTTCTATTTTGACTACGGACTATCTAAAAAACTTCCCCACGGTTACTAAACCTTTGGGAGTCATTTCTTATCCTATCTACATGTTGGTTTCGGTGATTGGCACTAAGAAAAAAGACGGAAAATATTATCTTATGGATTTATTTCCCTCTAAAAAACCAAAAGCCGATGCTTTCTATGGAAAGACTTATGTATTGATTAACGGAAGTAGTTTTTCGGCATCTTCTATCATTTCTGCAAAATTTAAAGCGGATGGATTGGCCACTTTGGTAGGCGAAGAAACTGGTGGTGCAAATGATGGAACCGTAGCTGGAATTTATTCTACACAAAAACTCCCCAATTCTAAAATGAAACTTCCGATTGGGCTCTTCTTGATTCAACCGAATATCGAAATGACCAACACCATGAAAGGCGTAACTCCCAATGTAGAAATCATCCCTACTTTAGATGAAATTTTAAGGAAAAAAGATGTACAGTTGGATTGGGTTTTGAAAGATATTAGCACTAAAAAATAATCCATCAAAAAACCTTCAAGGATTAAGAGCCCTTGAAGGTTTGTATTTTGTTAAAACTCAAAGATAAATCCGAAATAAGGAAGCGGAATGTTTCTATCTGCAGTACCTATATCTAATAGATAATACTGTTGGTTTTGCGGGTCAGAAAGATTGGCAATAATTCCGTTATCATTGGCATCCCTTTGCAGATTCACCACTGGCAACGCGGAAGGGTTTTTAGAGCCATAGACATTTACCACATCCATATAAGCTGTTAACTGCCATTTTTTAAAAATCCATTTTTTTTCTGTTCTTATGTCTAACTGATGAGCGGTGTTTCCTCTGAGCGTATTAAGTAATGTATAATCTTGAACGGGGCCATTTGCTACGTTCCAAATATCCACCAAAGCACTTCTGTTCAGATCATACGGAGTTTCTGGCAGACCAGATTGCATTCTAAATCTAGCACTAAGGTTCCAATTTCTCTTGAAATATTTACCTGCAGTAAGGGTAAGAATGTGTCTAGAATCCCAGCTGGAAGGAGAAAATACATTATTGACATCAGAAAATTTAGAATATCCAAAAGTATAAGCTGCAATTCCGTAGAAATTATTGATGGTTCTCTTCTGTACCAAAAACTCAAGTCCGTAAGTTTTTCCTTTCCCTCTAGAATCTACTGGTTCTGCACCTACGACACCGAAATCTCCGCCTAAATTGGCTAAAGAAATTTGATTTCTAAGTGAGAACGGATAATTAGAATATCTCTTATAGTAGGCTTCTGCGGTAATTCTAAGATTATCTTTTCCGTTAAATTCTATTCCACCCACAATCTGAGAATTTCTGATGTATTTCAATGTGTTTTTATTCACCAAAACATCATTTACCTGAAATCCTAATGAAGTATAAGGTGGCAGTTGGTAATAAATACCACTGTTCATATTCAATGCAAAAGCGTCATTTAATTTCAGTCTTAAAGAAATTCTTGGTGAAAATTGCTCTAGAGGATTGTTGGTTCTGTCTGAATAATTGCTGGCATCTATTCTAGCTCCTAAAGAAACCTGAAGAAGGTCATCGAAATATTTTTTGGCAGATTGTAGGTATAAACCGTATTGCATAAAATTGATTTCGGATAGGTAATTATCAAAATCAATCGCTCCTTGATTCACTTGTTTTACAATAGACCTGTTGTAATATTTTGCAAAATTGATATTGGCACCTGCACTCAATTGATATTCTCCAAAGCTAAGATTTCTATCAATTCTAATTTTATTTTCCGCTTCTTTAGAGTCATAATCAGCTAATAAATTGGCGGGGGTTTCTATATTTCTGTAATATTTAATCGCTTTGTTGTCTAGCATATTTCGACTGAGGGTAAACAACCAGTTTCCGTTTTCTACCAAATGCCTATAGCCCGCACCAAAGGTATAATTCCATTGAGAATTCTTTGGCAGTCTATCGATGAGCGTAAGGTTGTAAAGTGTTTTTTCGGCATCTGTATTGAATTTAAAATCATCAATAGCTCCTAAACCGATGAAATACAATTCGTCTCCAGATTTATATTTTTTAGAAACTTTAAAATTAGCATCATAGTAGCTCGGTAAAAAAGGTAAGCCCAGTCCTTTGAAGAGCAATTGTAAATTAGATTTTCTCACACTGAAAAGTCCACTCCATGATTGGTCTTTGCTTAGCGGACCATCTGCCATCAATTGTAAATCGTCTAAACCAATAATCGCTTTATACCCAATTTTGTCTTTACGGGCTTGTTTTAGATTAAATTCAAAAAGCGAAGACAATACACCATTTCTTCTGGCAGGAAACGCACCACTATAAAAATCTACATCTTTGATAAAATCTACGGTGATAATCCCTCTAGGGCCACCACTTGCACCTTGCGTTTGGAAGTGATTGATGACAGGAATTTCGATACCATCGATATAAAATTTGTTTTCGGCAGAGCTACCACCTCTTATAAAAAGGTCATTTCTAAAAGTTGCAGTACTCCCTACACCTGGAAAACTGAGAATGGCTTTAGAAACATCACGGTTAGAACCTGCATTTTTTTGCACTTCTTCGGCGGTGATATTTCTTAGTGAAACTGGACTTTCAGCCGTTGTTTTGTATAATTTTTTAGAAATGGTGACTTCTTGAATTTGCTTAGCAGACTTATTTAACCCGATGGAGAAGGTAAGATTCTGGTTCGGAACCACATTAATATCATTAAGAAAACCCACGTCATAGCCCTCAGAAGAAATTTCGAAATTGTAATTTCCGGACATTAAATCTGTCACTGAGACGCTTCCATTTCCGGTATAAGTTTGCTCTATGTTTTGAATTTTAATGGTTGCAGCAATTGGCTTTTTAGAAAAGTCATCAAACACATTGATGGTTACAGAACCTACTTGTGCCAACACCAACGTAGAAACCAATAAAAACAAGTAACTGAGTAATTTTTTCATTCTTTTTTCACTTTTTGCAAATGTATAAATGTAATCCTTAATATGAAAGAAAAAAAGGCGTTCAAAAAATAAACGCCTTTGAATAAACTAACAATAAACTTTTAAGGTAATATGACTTTGTCTAAGACATGGATTATTCCGTTGGCACACTGTACATCTGTAGCAACAATATTGGCTACTCTAGAGTTGGCATCGGTAATTTTGGCTCCGCCAGTAGTGGTAATGGTAAATTTACCCCCTTGGAAAGTAGTAACCTGTAAACTAGCAGGCAAGTCTGAAGAAGCTACATTAGCCCCAGCTACAACGTGATATTTCAAAGTATTTTCTAGGGTAGCTGTAGGAATAGCAGCTAAGTTGGCTAACTTAAGCTCTGTTAAAAGCGCTCCGAATGCATTATTGGTAGGAGCAAAAACAGTAAATGGTGAACTGGCAGTGCCACTTAAAATTCCTACAAAATTAGGCATATCACTTCTGGTAAGAGCAGCAACTAAAGTAGAAAAATTAGGATTAGCAGCAGCATGAGTAACAATGGTAGGCAAGCCGATAACAGCATTCACTTTATGAATTACACCGTTAGTAGCCCCTATATCTGTTTGGGTTACCGTAGAAACACCGTTGATTTTGACACCTGAAGTTGCATCAATATACATGCTAAGATTTCTGGTAGAAGAAGCAGCTCCTTTGGCTAAAGTAGAAACATAACCTGTAGAAACTTGTGCTGCCATCACTTTGGTAGATAAAACATGGTTCAAGAGAACTTCTTTTAATACTGCAGTAGGAACAGCGTCTAAATTGGCAAATCCACTGTCTTTTAAGAATTTTGTAAATGCATCATTAGATGGGGCAAAAACGGTAAAAGCACCATTGTTGCTTAAAACTGTAGACAATCCTGCTTTGTCTATAGCAGCTTTCAGAGAGGTAAGATCCGAATCAGCAGCTACTTGTTCGTATACGGTTTTAGGCATTACCATTGTATCATCATCATTATCATCACATGAAATGAATAAAAACATAGATGAGAAAACCATCACTAGATTTAGAAACAAATTTTTCATAATTTTTAATTTTTTTGGTTGTCCAAATCTAGTAAGTTAATTAACCAATATCACAACAATTAGTATAATATATTACTATATAATTTATAGATAAAAATAATGAGACTAAAACAGTCTCATTATGAATGTAAATTTTCTTATTAAGTTTAAAATATGGTCACACTAATTCTTTCCTTATTAAATATCAAAACTGATCTTATTTTTATTTTTAAAAAAAATAATTATAAAAAAATCCTCAAATAATGAGGAGTTGAATTTTATTTTTCTGCCAATTCTTTTACTTTTTCTAAAGCTTTTGGGAAAGCTTCAGCAAAATACGGGATATAATCTTCGGGAACATTCATTGTAACAGTGAGTTCAATTTTCCCCTCTTTTTCTACCAAATCGTATTGTTCTATTGCATCTTCACCAAAGCTTCCTTCTTGTTTTTCGCCATCTTTATATTCGCCAAGATGCAGAAAATGCATTTTTTCGTTGGGAACTAATTTTTCTATTTTAGCATACATCCCACTTTTTTCTGGACCTAGAAAAAGAATTTCGCTTCCTTCATGCAAATCAGATTCGTAATGAGAACCTTCGTGAAAAACGGAAGTCCAGTTTCTGTAATTTTGGTCTTCCCAAAGTGCATCCCAAACTTTTTCTTTGGTTGTATAAATTTCGATGGTGAATTGTAGTTTTTTCATTTTATTAATTTTATGTTTCCGAAATTTAATAAAAATAAATAGAACTTAAATTCTCTTATAAACCTCCTCAAAAGGAACTCTATATCGCTCTCCCCAGATTCCTTCGTTACCTTTTCTTTTGCCACAAGAGATTATCATGTTGATTTCTGCACCACTGGGTAAATTCAAGATGTTTTTCACTCTTTTGCTGTCGAAACCTTCCATCGGGCAAGTGTCATATTCTTCATTCGCCATCGCAATCATAAAGGTTTGTGCAGCTAAACCACAACTTTTGTGTGCTACTACTCTAGCGTCGCTCTCAGAAACTTGCAACATCATCGGCCTAAAAAAACCGACAGGAACAGCTATCAATTTTCTAAAAAAACCTAAAACTCCAAAAAAACGAGCGTACAAAAACGGCATTATTTTTCCGTAATAGAGTTCACGGTCTTTGATGCGTTTTTCTTGTCTTTCAGCAGGGCTATTTCTGCGAATATTTTCTTTTTCAAATTGGAGAACAGCTTGAGAACGTTTTTTGTACAAATCTTGTCTCACCACAAAAACCACCATTTCTTGCGCCGTAGATGCCGCCGTTTGGTCGAAACACGCTACAGAAAGCTTTTTCAGTGTTTCGGGATGGGTAATATGGTAAAATTCATAGAGTTGCATATTAGACGAACTTGGTGCTAAAGTAGAAAGCTCCAAACATTTTTTTACAACTTGTGTATCTATTTTTTGCGCTTCATCATACACACGAACCGAACGACGAAATTCTAAAACTTCTTGTAAATTCATAGGTTTATTTTTTCTAAAGACGAATGAGTGGGAGTTTTACTTTAAAGATTATTTAAATATTGTTTTAATCAAATTTAAGGACAAGTAAAATAACATGAAATCTTGAATAAAATTAAGATATTTAAATTCTTGAATGAAAATCTCAATACAAAATGGTCCTCCAAAAGGTCTTTTTTCTAAATAAAAAAATTTGGGAAAACCATAAGTTTTTACAATCCAATCTTTTGAATGTGAAATTTCAGAATAAAATAATCCCAAAAAGGTAAAAGCTAAAGCCAATAAAATCAATTTCCAATTGAACAATTCTCTCCAATCTCTTTTTCTGAATTTAAAAATCAAAAGATTTGCAACCAGAAAAATGATTGAAAAAACAATAAAATGGTTAAAGGTAAATTGATTATGAATATTCATTTCTTTCGTTCCTACGGAACTCTTTTTTTATCGGTTATCTTTTCCTACAAACCTTTCGTTCCTACGAAACGAAAAAATCTATAAAAAGATTATTTATCTTTTAGAAAATCACTTTTTATTTTACAAAACAATAACAAAACAAAAAATTCTGTTTCACTAATATTAAAATCAGATAACATAAATTCCGAATATTTATCTTCTGAGCCAAAATATAGTTTAACAATTGAACTCCTCTTATCTCTTGGGTTAAAAATTAATCCCCAATTTGTAATTTTGGAAATAGAATATTCCAATTTATTAACATAAACAGAATCTATACTAAATCTCAATGTACTTAATTTTTGTCCAAAAAATTTCCCTACATATTCAATTTTCAAATCCTCATTTTTTACGAAATCATCAATGCTAATTTCTTTAATTTCATCAAAAACAGATTTATTAAACATATAAGGTTTCTGCTTTTTAAGCATAAATTCAATCTCAGAAATTAAGTTTTTAAATCGAATCTTACTATGAAAATAATTTAAAATTCTGCTGTTGTTTAAAAATAAAAGTGTAGTAAAAATACCTAAAACCCCACAAATCCATAATGTAGAAATTCCATTTTGAAACTTTAAAATCAATAAATATATAATAGATAAAAGTAAAGCCCCAATTAAAAGGTTATACAAATTAACTATCAAAAAATACTTTTTTTTTGGCCACATTACATACTCTTCTTAAAACAAACCTTCATTTACAAAATTTATTTTTTTGATTAGAATAAATTCCAATCCTATAAAATCGTTCGTTCCTATGGAACTCTCTACAACGAGTCGCAGAGCGACGAAGCATTATCTATACCTTGGAATTCATTCCAAGGATTAAAACAGACTCTCATCCACAAAATTCGGCAGAGTAACCATTAAATTCGGTTCTGCTTCCATCGCCCGTTTTATCGCAAAAATTGCACCTTCATTTCTTGCCCAACTTCTGCGGGAAATTCCATTGTTTACGTCCCAAAAAAGCATGGATTTTAGTCTTCTGTCTGCATCTTCAGTTCCATCAAGTAACATTCCGAAACCGCCGTTAATCACTTCGCCCCAACCAACACCGCCACCATTGTGAATAGAAACCCAAGTTGCCCCTCGGAAACTATCCCCAATTACATTGTGAATGGCCATATCTGCTGTAAATCTGCTTCCGTCATAAATATTAGAAGTTTCACGATAAGGCGAATCTGTTCCCGAAACATCGTGATGGTCTCTACCTAAAACTACAGGTCCTATTTCTCCATTTTTGATGGCTTGATTGAATTTTTCAGCAATTTTCATCCTTCCTTCTGCATCGGCGTACAAAATTCTGGCTTGTGAACCGACTACCAAATTATTTTCTTGCGCACCACGAATCCAAGTAATATTGTCTTGCATTTGCTGTTGAATCTCAGAAGGAGAATTTTTCATCAATTCTTCTAAAACTTCACAAGCTATATCATCGGTTTTTTGTAAATCTTCAGGTTTTCCTGATGCACAAACCCATCGAAACGGTCCAAAACCATAATCAAAACACATGGGGCCCATAATATCTTGAACATAACTAGGATATTTAAACTCTCTTCCCAAGGTAGGATTTTCAGCCAAAACATCAGCTCCTGCTCTAGAACATTCGAGGAGAAAAGCATTTCCGTAATCGAAGAAATAGGTTCCTTTTGCTGTATGTTTATTGATGGCAGCAGCGTGTCTTCTTAACGTTTCTTGAACTTTTTGTTTAAATAATTCAGGATTTTCGGCCATCAAAGTATTAGAATCTTCAAACGAAATTCCGACAGGATAATAACCTCCCGCCCAAGGATTGTGAAGCGAAGTTTGGTCGGAACCAATATCGATTTTTAGATTTTCTTGGTCAAATTTTTCCCAAACTTCTACCACATTTCCGAGGTAAGCCAAAGAAACGGCTTCCTCATTTTCTTGCGCTTTTCGCACTCTGGAAACCAATTCATCAAGGTTTTCATGAATTTCATCTACCCATTTTTGTTCGTGACGAATTTTGGTAATTTTAGGATTTACTTCTGCACAAACCGTGATGCAACCAGCAATATTTCCTGCTTTTGGTTGCGCTCCAGACATTCCACCTAAACCAGAAGTTACGAACAGACCACCTTTTGGCAATTTTTTAATTTTTCTGAAAGCATTGAGAACTGTAATTGTTGTTCCGTGTACAATTCCTTGTGGGCCAATGTACATATAACTTCCTGCCGTCATTTGTCCGTATTGCGAAACGCCTAGAGCGTTGAATTTTTCCCAATCATCGGGTTTTGAATAATTAGGAATTACCATTCCGTTCGTTACTACCACTCTTGGTGCGTCTTTGTGACTCGGAAAAAGTCCCATTGGATGCCCAGAATACATCACCAAAGTTTGTTCGTCTGTCATTTCAGACAAATATTTCATCGTCAATAAATATTGCGCCCAATTTTGAAAAACAGCTCCATTTCCACCATAAGTTATCAGTTCGTGAGGATGTTGCGCCACTGCATAACTCAAATTATTTTGAATCATTAACATGATTGCTTTTGCTTGCAAAGATTTTCCTGGATATTCTGAAATTGGTCTTGCAAACATTTCGTAATCTGGACGAAAACGATACATATAAATTCTGCCATATTTCTCTAATTCTTCCCTAAATTCAGGTAACAATTCTGCATGAAATTTTGGTTCGAAATAACGTAAGGCATTCTTCAAAGCCAATTTTTTCTCTTCTTCGTTCAGAATTTCTTTGCGTTTTGGCGCATGATTAATTTGGGATTCGTATGGTTTTGGTTGAGGTAATTCTGTAGGAATTCCTTGCTGGATTTGTTCTTGGAAAGTCATTTTTACTTAAATTGAAAGTTCAAAAATTGAGAGTTGAAAGATATTGAATTTGTCAAAATTTCACAATAGAAAAAAACCTCTCATACAGTTGTTGTATTTATAATGTAGATGACAAGTCTCATTTTCTGCAATAGAATAAATAATCATAACTTTGCAACTTCAAAATAATGAAGATGAAAAAAATGTATTTTTGGGCACTATTCTTTAGTTTGTCTCTATTTTCACAAGAAAAAATCAATCAAAACGAAGGACAAGTTTGGTTGGGGTACATGACCTCCGTAAAACTCAACAAAGATTTTTCACTTTGGAATGACTTTCATTGGGCATCTGATAATTTTTTTATCGCAAGACACGGAATTACCTATCACCTCAGCAAACAAGTCGCCATAACGGGTGGTTATGCTTGGGGCTATTTATCAACTACCAATTCTGAAAAACTTAGCAGAAACGAACAAAGACCTTGGGCACAAATTATGTTTACCTCTAATCTTGGGGAAGGTTGGCAAACCCAACAAAGAGTAAGATATGATGCCAGATTTAGAGAAAAAATTGCAAATGGAGAAGTGGTAGATGGTGAATATGGTTTCAACCACCGTTTGCGATATATGTTCAACATCAGAAAAACTTTAGACGGAAAACCATTCAATAGCCAATCTACATTTTTGTCTTTGAATAATGAGATTTTGGTGAATTTCGGTAAAGAAATCACCAAGAATAACCTAGACCAATTTAGAGCAAGTTTGCTTCTAGGGAAAACCTACGATAATATGACTTTTCAGTTGGGTTATATGTACCGATTTGTGCCGCAAAGTGCTGCCAATACCTACAAGCATTACCATGGACTAACACTTTGGATTAATCATAATTTTAAGTCAAAAAAAGGAACAGATGAGCTTATAAGAGACAAATAATTTATTTTAGGCGAAGAAGTTCACCTTTTCTTTTCACGATATTTTTATAATCCCACTGAATTTCTCGGGACTTTTGAAGCCAGATTTTCAAGTCATTTTCGTTGATTTCTTCCACAGAATTATAAAAAATAGAAGCATCTTGAAACTTTCCACGTAAAATATTGAGTTTTTCTTCTTCAAAAGTTTTACCGCTCCAAAACATTAATCTTACTCCTGCTTTTTGCTTGCTGTAACCAACAATCGGATTTCCTTCTAAAAACCAAACAGGATGAGCATGCCAAATCTTATTTTCTGCTTCAGGAAGATTTTCATTGATGATTTTTGACAATTCATTAGCAATTTTAGCATCTTCTTCTGAAAGCTCTAGATTATATTTTTGAATTTCTGGGTTCATTATTTATTGGTGTTATTCAACATTGGCACAAATTTATACGCCCCAAATTCTTCTTTCTCAAATTCAGTTTCAGAAATTTTCGTAAATCTGTAGAGAATTTGTTGGTCTGTTTTCCCCATCGGGATTACCATTTTACCGCCAATTTTCAGTTGTTTCAACAATTCGGTCGGAAGAATTTCTGCTCCACAAGTCACCAAAATTTTATCAAAAGGAGCAAAAGTAGGCAACCCTGCAAAACCATCTCCAAAACTTTGAAATTTCGGACGAAGATGCAGTTCACGCAATTTTTTTTGAGCAAAATCGTGCAACTCTTTTTGGCGTTCTACAGTATAAACCCAAGCATTCATCGCTACTAAGACTGCAGTTTGATAACCGCTTCCTGTGCCAATTTCTAGAATTTTTTCTTTTTCATTCACTTCCAAAAGTTCGGTTTGTTCGGCAACTGTAGAAGGATGAGAAATGGTTTGCTTCGCCAAAATTGGGAAAGCACGGTCTTCATACGCAAAATCTTCGAAAACACTTTCTAAAAAAAGATGACGCGGAACTTGGTTGATGGCTTTCAAAACGTTTTCGTCTGAAATCCCTACTTTTTCTCGAAGATATTCTACGAGAATTTTTCTTTTTCCTTTGTGAACAAATGAATCGTGCATTTCACAAAAATAGCATTTTAAACGCAAAGGCGCAATGAAATTTTTTATTATTGAAGATGTTTTTATGGCGCAAAAAAATCAAAGATTTTCAAATTTGACACATTTTAATTTTTGTGAACTTTGTTCGCAAAACCTTGCGTCTTAAAAGCGTAATATTTTTAAAATTAATTTTGCGCCTTTGCGCTAAAGAAGTAAATTTACAAAAACAAAAATTTCTATGTTAAAAGCAGGTTTGGTAGGTGCTGGCCACCTTGGGAAAATTCACTTAAGACTTCTAAATCAATCAGATAAATACGAATTGGTAGGTTTTCATGATAAAGATGTAGAAAACGGAAAAAAACTAGAAGCCGAGTTCGGTTATCGATATTTTGAAAATTTTGACGAAATGTTAGAGCAAATAGAGATGCTGGACATTGTAACGCCTACCATTTATCACTATGATTATGCCATGAAAGCGATAGAAAAAGGGCTTCATTTTTTCATAGAAAAACCTGTGACGCAAACCCTTCAACAAGCGGAAGAAATTCTTTATAAATGTAGAGAAAATGGTATAAAAGCACAAGTAGGACACGTAGAAAGATACAATCCTGCATTTATTGGCGCTAAAGATTACATTAACAATCCGATGTTTATAGAAATTCATCGTTTGGCAGAATTTAATCCTAGAGGAACAGATGTTTCTGTGGTTTTGGATTTAATGATTCACGACTTAGATATTTTGCTTTCCATTGTAAAATCTAAAGTAAGTAACATCCATGCAAGTGGAGTTTGTGTGGTTTCTAAAACACCAGACATTTGCAACGCTAGAATTGAGTTTGAAAATGGATGTGTTGCGAATTTGACCACTTCTAGAATTTCGATGAAAGCCATGAGAAAATCTAGATTTTTCCAACAAGACGCTTATATTTCTGTAGATTTTTTAGAGAAAAAAGCAGAAGTAATCAGAATGAAAGAAGCGCCAGAACACCCTACCGATTTTGATATGATTATTGAAAATGCTGATGGCGAAAAAAATCAAATTATTTTTGAATATCCTACTATACAACCAAACAATGCTATTTTGGATGAGTTGAATTCCTTTGCAGATGCTATTACAGAAAATAAAAATGTAGAAGTTTCTTTGGAAGACGGTACCGAAGCCCTGAAAGTGGCGTTGGAAATCATGAAATTGATTTCTAAATAAAAGCCTATTCATCGACCTTTTAAACATAATAGCTAAATCTTTTCATATTTTTTCATAATCTCATTTTGAGACAATGAAATATTTTATATCTTTACAAAAATTTCAACAATGAAAAAATTCGCTATTTCTTCACTGCTTCTATGCACTCAACTTGTATTTTCGCAAGGTTTTTTAAAAGCTGAAGGACAAAAAATCGTCAATGAAAAAGGAGAAAATGTAGCTTTGAAAGGTCTTGGTTTAGGAGGCTGGATGCTACAAGAAGGTTATATGCTAAAGACTGCTGATTTTGCAGGTCCACAGTATAAAATCAAAGAAAAAATTGCTGAATTGATAGGCGAAGAGGGTAAAAACGAATTTTACAAAGCGTACCACAAAAACGGAATTACAAAAGCTGATATCGATTCCTTAGCAAAATGGGGATTCAATTCTATCAGATTGCCAATGCATTATAATCTTTACACCTTACCTATAGAAAAAGAACCTGTAAAAGGAGAGAACACTTGGTTAGATGAAGGTTTTAAAATGACTGATGATTTGCTAAAATGGTGTGCTGCTAATAAAATGTACCTTATTTTAGATTTACATGCGGTACCTGGCGGACAAGGAAAAGATGCCAATATTTCTGATTATGACCCTAGTAAACCATCCGTTTGGGAAAGCGAAGAAAATCAGAAAAAAACGGTAGCTCTTTGGAAAAAATTAGCAGAAAGATATAAAAATGAACCTTGGATTGGTGGCTATGACATCATTAACGAACCCAACTGGGCATTTACCGGCAAAAACCCAAATGGTACAGACGAAACTTCTAATGCACCTTTAAGAAAATTATCTATTGAAATTACTAAGGCGATACGAGAAGTTGACCAAAAACACATGGTCATCATCGAAGGAAATGGTTGGGGAAATAACTACAACGGAATGTTCCCTCTTTGGGATGATAACATGGTCTTGAGTTTTCATAAATATTGGACTTACAATAATCAAGGTGCTATACAACAAATTTTAGATCTCAGAAAACAATACAACGTACCTGTTTGGTTGGGCGAAACTGGCGAAAACTCAAACGTTTGGTTCACCGAAATCATAGAACTTTTAGACAAAAATAATATAGGTTGGGCATTTTGGCCGATGAAAAAAATCGACAATATTGCGGGAGTTACCAACGTGAAAATTACTCCAGAATATCAAAAATTACTTGATTATTGGACAAAAGGAGGAGAAAAACCCTCTTATGATTTTTCTAAAAAAGCATTAATGAAAATTGCTGACCACTACAAATTACAAAATGTAGAAGTAAAAAAAGATGTTATAGATGCCATGTTCAGACAAATCAATAATAATACGACAAAACCATTCAAAAAACATCAACTTCCTGGTAAAATCTACGCTTACGAATATGATTTAGGAAAAATAAACGAAGCCTACTCTGATCAAGATTTTCAAAATCTTTGGGTAAGTGACCCTAATAAAAGGTCTGAATGGAATGAAGGCAATCAATTGAGAAATGATGGCGTAGATATCTACAAAGACAACAATCAATACTATGTTGGTAAAACCGAAGCTGGAGAATGGTTGCAATTTACGGTGAATAATAAAATTGCAAAAAACTATACTGTAACCTTAAAATACGCCAATCCTAATAAAACTTCTAAACTAAAATTAGTTACCGATTCTGGCGAAGAACTAGGAAGTGTGAGTTTGCCAACTACTGGAAGTTATACCAAATGGCAAACTGCCATTGCAAAAAATATAAAACTGAAAAAAGGAGAAAATAAAATCAGAATTATTTTTGAAGATGGCGGTGTTAATTTAGAATATTTTGAAATAAAATAAAGTTGTTTTTCATATATTTGGATTTATCCAAACCTCATAGGTTTTTACTTATGGGGTTTTATTTTAAATACCTGATTATGAAATTTTTAAAAATAATATTACTGCTCATTCCAGCACTTCTATTGAGTCAAAAATACCATCTTGACGCTCAAATTAGTGAAATCACCAAAGGAAAAAATGCTACTGTAGGTGTTTCGGTCTTGGGAATTGATTTTCCATTAAGTTATAATAATGCCAATGCTGATAAAAAATTACCCATGCAAAGTGTTTTTAAATTTCACATTGCAATGGCGGTTTTGAATTTGGTGGACAAAGGAAAACTGAGTCTAGACCAGAAAGTTTTCATCAAAAAATCGGAATTATTGCCCAATACTTGGAGCCCAATTCGAGAAAAAAATCCTGAAGGAAATTTCGAAATGCCTATTTCTGAATTAATTCAATATACTGTTGCGCAGAGCGATAATGTGGGTTGTGATGTTTTGTTGAGATTGATTGGAGGAACACAGGTGGTACAAAAATATATGGATTCTAAAGGCGCTAAAAATTTCAGAATTGTCTATAACGAAGAAACCATGCAAAGCGCTTGGAAAAACCAATACGAAAATTATCTGACCATGAGGTCTTCTTCTAAAATTTTAAAAGATTTCTATCAAGGTAAATATTTATCTAAAAAATCAACTCAATTTCTAATGGGTGTGCTCTACTCTACTTCTACAGGCACAAATAAATTGATAGAACAATTGCCAAAAAATGTCAAAATAGCTCACAAAACAGGTTCTTCTGGTAAAAACAAAGACGGACTAACTGGTGCTGAGAATGATATTGCCATCATTACATTGCCCAACGGAAAACATTACGCTATTTCAGTTTTTGTGAGTGATTCAATGGAAACTTTTGAGGTGAACTGTAAAATGATTTCTGATATTTCTAAAGCGGTTTATGATGAGCTGAGTAATCCGAAAAATGGGTTCTTTTTTAATTTGAAGTAAGTTTGAAATTAAAATTATTAATAATTAAAAAATGAAAAACTTAATAAAAATAATACCATTTTTAGTTCTACTCCTAACTTGCAAGAAAAAAGAACATTTAAACTGTCAAGATGTAAGAGAAATCGCCAAATCTGATTTCAAAAAAGGTAAATATCTCTATTATGAATATCAATTTTTAACGGATGATAAAAGTTCTAATGAAGAATTTAGTGAAATTTTGAAAGATAATAATATCAAAGTTATTTTCAAAACTAGCTATCCTATCTCAGACCTAGTTGATAAAAAAAATCAAATTGAAGAAAATAAATTTTGTTATGAACAAATGATGAATATTTTAATTAAAGGAAAATTTGGATACAATTATTTTGACAAAATCAGAAAAAAAGCTGATAGCATATCTTCATCAAAAAGTAAAAATTTAAAAGTAATTATATAAATGAAAAACATCGTAGTAATAGGAGCTGGAACTATGGGAAACGGAATTGCCCATACTTTTGCACAGACTGGTTTTAAAGTCAATTTGGTAGATGTTTCCGAAGAAGCTTTACAAAAAGGTATTTCTACCATTTCTAAAAATCTAGACAGAATTATTGCCAAAGGAAACCTTACCGAAGAACAAAAAGCCGAAACTTTAGGAAATATTTCAACTTTCACGCAACTTTCTGATGCTTGCGGAAATGCAGAACTTATTGTAGAAGCCGCCACAGAAAACCAAGAATTGAAGTTGAAAATCTTCAAACAAATGGATGAATTGGCTCCCGCAAATTGCATTTTAGCAACCAATACTTCATCGATTTCTATCACCAAGATTGCTGCAGCTACGAAACGCCCAGAAAAAGTAATTGGAATGCATTTTATGAATCCTGTTCCAATAATGAAATTGGTAGAAATCATCAAAGGTTATTCTACTTTAAAAGAAACGTTTGATGCCATTTTTGAAATGTCTAAAATTTTAGGGAAAGTTCCGGTAGAAGTGAACGATTATCCTGGTTTTGTAGCGAATAGAATTCTGATGCCAATGATAAACGAAGCGATTGAAACACTTTACAACGGTGTAGCAGGTGTAGAGGAAATAGACACGGTAATGAAATTGGGAATGGCTCATCCGATGGGGCCATTGCAATTGGCAGATTTTATAGGATTAGACGTTTGTCTTGCAATCCTCAATGTAATGTATGATGGTTTCAAAAACCCAAAATACGCCCCAAATCCATTGTTGGTAAATATGGTAACCGCTGGTAAATTAGGCGTGAAATCAGGTGAAGGGTTTTATGATTATTCAGAATCTAAAAAGGCTGAAAAAGTAGCCAAAATGTTTATGAAATAAGTGAGTTTCTTAAATTTAATTGATTAATTTAAAGTTATCTTATTAAAATTAACTTTTGATAATTTTATTTTACTAAATTTGTAAAGAGAAATTATTTAAAACTTAAAAATATGAAACTCCCAAAATTTTTGATGGCAGACAATTCTGAGTTTCCAGAAGATTTGTTTGTAGTACACACAGAATATCCTAGGTTTATCTTAAACGTAGAAGAAGAAGAAGTAGAATGGCTAGATGACTTAGATGGTGATGATGAAGAAACCATAGCTAACGAAGCTACGAAAGTAGTAGAAGAAGCTTTCAAATGGTGCGATGAAGAATTAGCTAAGTACGATGACGAAGAAGATGAATAAATAATAAGTCCTGAGAAATTTCTCAGGATTTTTTTATTTCTAATTTATTCTGATAAACAGTTTTTAAATAGAGATTTTTTAAATAATATCTCTATTTTTGCGTTGAGATTATAACGTAAATCGAAAATTGTAATTCAAAAACTCTATGTCTTTAGAAATCATCAACCTCACGAAGAAATTCGGTGAACAAACTGCTTTAAACAACGTCAATATTCAGATTAATAAAAACGAAATCATAGGGCTACTTGGTCCTAATGGAGCTGGTAAATCTACCCTGATGAAATCTGTAGTAGGTGCTCTAAAAATAGAGGAAGGACAAATTATCTATGACGGAAAAGACATCACAGAAGATGAAATTTCTGCAAAGAAAAGCATGGGATTTTTACCTGAAAACAATCCGCTCTACCAAGAAATGTACGTGAAAGAGTATTTGCAATTCGTAGCCAATATTCACCAAGTACCGCATGAAAAAGTAGATGAAATCATCGATTTGGTAGGCATAAGCCCCGAAAAATCTAAAAAAATTTCTCAACTTTCTAAAGGATATAAACAGAGAGTAGGATTAGCACAAGCGATAATACACTCGCCAAATTTACTCATTCTAGATGAGCCAACTAATGGACTAGACCCTAATCAAATCATAGAAATTAGAAATGTAATTAAAGAGATTGGAAAAGAAAAAACAGTAATTCTCTCTACTCATATTATGCAAGAGGTAGAGGCACTCTGTACCCGTGTTATCTTGATTCATCAAGGAAAAGTAGTACAAGATACCGACATTGTAAACTTCAAAGGGAAATTTAAAAATCTAGAAGAAGCTTTCTCTAATTATACCGCTTAAGCTTTATTTTTTCTACTTGCAAATTTCAGCATTTTCACACTATCCTGTCTGAAAAGGAGTACCCCAATAGAAATTCCTATCGCCAATGTAAAAAGAAGTGAAGCCGTGAGCACTAAATAGTGAAAAGTATTTTCTAAATCTTGAGGAGACCTAGACAGGCCACTTTCGTCTGTTAGTTTGATAAATCCCAACATGGTTTTATAAGCGAACAATCCGGGAATCATGGTGATACAAGCAGGCATGGTAAAAACTACAGGTGGGGTATGTACTCTATGTGCTAAAACAATTCCTAGAAGACCAATTAGCACAGTACCACATAAGGTAGCGGTAATAAGCCCGAAGCCTAAACCATCATGCAATAAAAACTTGAGTGAATGCCCCAAACTCCCCAACAATCCAGCAATGAGCAATACTTTTTTGGGTGTATTAAATAAACTAGCAAAACCTATTGCTACAAAAAAAGCAAAGAAAAAATCTTTTAAAAAGTGAAGTAATAATTCCATAATTTTAAAAATTATCAATACCGAAAATTAAAATACTAATCGCCATTCCAACTGCTATACAAAGCAATATAAACCCGGCATGAAAACCTCTAGCAAGGCCTGTAGTTACATATCCTTCAATAAAATCTGTAACCCCATTGACCAAAGGAACCCCCGGAATAAGATATAAAACAGCAGTAGCCAATCCTTTTTCGGGCATGGCTCCTATGTTAAAAAAAACATTTACAGAACATACTACACAAGTTACTAATGATGCTAAAATAATAGCAATCATAAGATTAAACTTCTTCTTTATTAATTCTTGTCTGGTAAATAATCCTAAAAAAGAACCTACCAATGCGAAACTAGCATCTATAATGTCGCCACCAGCCAAAAGACAGAGTGAGGCACAAGCTAGCGCCACCAAAATAAGGGTCTGATACCTATTATGATGTTTTATTTTTTTTATATTTTCAAATTCTTGGTAAATTTCATCGTAGCTGAGTCCATCACTCACCGCACGCCAAGAAAGCAAACTGGTCTCTGTAAGTATCCCAAAATGAACTCCGTGAGAAGGAAGTCTTTTGTAATGGGTAGCTTTCTCGGAGGGATTATCTTTCATTTTAGTGGTTAAGATAATGCCATTAAATGAAAAAAAAGACTCTATGTCTAATCCTAATACATCTGCAATACGTTTGATATTTCTGTCTATTCTACCACAATTGGCACCAGAAATCATCAAGGTAGAACCTATGTCTAAAAGCAACTCATTGTATTTTTCAATCTGTGGTTTTTCTCTTGCATCAATCTCCATTATTTTTTTATTTGTGTGTGCAAATTTACAAAATACCAAAAACTAAATCTACGAATAAAACCTATTATATGTCATAAATGCAGAATTAGAGAAACGCCGCCAATTAAAGTTGACTCAATTACTAATCATATATATGAATTTTACATCCTTCATATCACCCTAATTGACGGCCATAAACACAAATGAAATATATAAAAAAACTCAGCCAAGAAAAAGCAATATAAATAGCGTGATGGATGAAATATCCATAAAAAGGTAGAATCTTTTTTTTAAAAAGAAATGATTCTATACAACTAGAATCAGTACTTGCTATCATTATTTTGTGTTTTGTTTTTCAAAATTACAACAAGAATTGATTTTCAACAATAATACAAATTACGTATTTCATTATTGATAAATAATTCGTACAAAATATTAATATCCTTTATCAATTTTTCAATATAATTTGCAAAAAAAATCCTCACTCTAATGAAAGAGTGAGAATTTCAAAATAAACTATTAAAACAAAACTATGAAATGGGTAATCAAGCAGTTATAAACTACTCAACTCCTCTTTCATTCTGATTTTTTCTAGCTTTTTTGCTCTTCTTTTTATTTTCAACTTACTTACTAAGTAGAACATTACGGGTACTATAAGTAAGGTTAAAAAGGTAGCAAAAGTCAGACCAAAAATGATCGTCCAAGCTAGTGGCCCCCAAAATGCTACGTTATCACCACCCAAAGAGAAGTGTGGATTAAGCGTAGTAAGGAAGCTCCATATATCAAAATTAAGACCTACTGCCAATGGTATTAACCCTAAAACTGCTGTAGTTGCGGTCAATAAAACCGGTCTCAGTCTGGATTTACCAGATTCTATAATGACTTCTTCTACTTCTTCTATAGATAAATCATCATGAGTTTCCACTCCTTTTTCAGCAATTTTCTCATCTAAACGCAGTACAAAGAAGTCCATTAATACAATTCCGTTCTTCACTACTACCCCAGCTAGGGAAATAATCCCCATCATGGTCATCAAAATTACGAAATCCATTTTAAATATCGTTAATCCTAGGAAAACTCCACTGAAACTCAATAAAATGGTAGTCATAATAATAAGGGTTTTCGACATCGAATTGAATTGAAATACGATAATACCCGTCACCATTGCCATGGCTAAAAATAGAGCCAAGAATAAAAAGTTCTGATTTTTGCCTTGTTCTTCTTGCTCCCCTGCAAATTTATAAGAAATTCCGTCAGGAAGCTGATAATTTTTCATATCTTTTTGAAGTTTTTGTACAATTTCATTGGCATTGGCATCTTTTGTAATGTTAGAATACACCATAAGGGTTCTTACATTATCTTTTCTCTTGATTTTACTGAAAGTTTTTTCTTGATTAAATCTAGCAAAAGTAGAGATTGGGATTTGCATTAATTCTCCTCTATTATTTTGGAAAGTTATCGGTTGATTAAAGAGTGCGCTTTGGTTTCTGCGTTGATCCTCTTGTAACCTTACCGCAATTTGATAATCCTCATCTAGGTCTTTAAAGGTAGAGATGTCTTGTCCGAACATGGCTCTTCTAAGCGTAAGACCAGTATAGGCGGTAGAAACACCAAGATTTCCTGCGGTTTCTCTATCGATATCAATAATTAATTCTGGACTGTCTTTATTAACATCTGTTTGTAATTTCTCTATACCCTTGATGTTTTTAGAATTAATAAAGCTGATTAGTCTGCTAGATTCTGACAGCAATTTATTATAATCATCACCTTTTAATTCAATAGAAATAGGATAACCTACTGGCGGACCATCTGCTTGTTTTTCTACTGTAATAGAGGCCCCAGGAATCTGAGGAACCACCTTTCTTATATCTTCTAATACATCTGTGGTGTTAATACCTCTTCGCTCTGCATATTCTACAAAACTAATGGTTATTTTAGATTTATAAGGGGTATCAGCTTCTGAACCCGCATCTACCTGAGGATTGATAGCTCCTTTTCCTACTTGGGTAATCATACTTTCAATCAAGAAATTTTCACCAGTTTTAGAATCTTTGTATTTTTCTAAATATTTTAGAATATCTTTTTCTATCAACTTAGTAGCTTGATTGGTTTTACCAATGTCTGTTCCTTGTGGAAAATCCATATATACATACATCTGCTGTGGCATAGTATCTGGGAAGAAAAGCACTTTAGTCCATTTCGTCCCAAAAGCAATTCCCATAATCACGAAAGAAGCAATGAGCAATCCAAAAACTCCTAGTAAGGCTTTTACTGGTTTACCATCTAATAATTTTCTTAAGAAATCTTGGTATTTTAATTCAAGATTAGGGAAGAATGTAGTTTGGAAATGCTGAATTTTGTGGAAGAAATAGTTCTTGTACAACCAAATGGCAGCAATCGCCAAAACAGATAATGTAGAAAGCGCAAAGAATGATTTGTTCTTAAAAATAAGTCCAAAAGCCAATCCTAAAATACCCACTACCGTAAAAATGATGGTTAATTTTTTATTGGTTTCTGTGGTTAAGTTTTTGTCTTCCAAGGTCATACTACCTCCAGTCATCGAAGCATTGATTATCATAGCTACGAATAATGAAGCAGAAAGCGTAACCGAAATGGTAATAGGAAAATATTTCATAAATGCTCCCATAATCCCTGGCCAAAGCAACATTGGCGCAAATGCTGCCAAAGTAGTCAACGTAGAAGTAATTACCGGAAATGCTATTTCACCAATACCAAACTTAGAAGCTTCTGTTCTAGACAATCCTTTTTCCATATTGGCATAGACGTTATCTACCACTACAATACCATCATCTACCAACATCCCAAGTCCCATTACCATTGCAAAAAGCACCATGGTATTCAGAGTAATCCCAAAAGCATGCAATACCGCAAAAGCAATGAGCATAGAAAGCGGAATAGCTGTACCTACAAAAAGTGAGTTTTTCATCCCCATAGAGAAACTTAAAACCGCCATAACCAACAAAATCCCTATGATAATGTGATTGGCCAATTCATTGACTTGGTGCTCTACTTGTACAGATTGGTCAGAGGTGGCTGTAATTTCTATATCTTTTGGAAGATAGGTTTCCTTAGCTTTTTCTAGTTTTACTTTGGCTTGGTCTATGGCATCTATCATATTAGAGCCTGCTCTTTTCTTCAGATTCACCATCACCACATCTTGTCCCATTTCTCTGGCGTAGGTGGTTTTTTCCTTTTCTTTGAAGCTTACTTTGGCTACATCTTTTATTCTTACATTTTGTTTAATGACAAAATTTTCTATTTCATTAGGATTGGTAACTTGCCCTTTTATTCTTACATTGTTTCTATACCCATCAGTCGTAAGATTACCGCCTGAAATAGTAATGTTTTCATTTTTCACAGCAGAAATTACTTGGTCGAAGCTGACCTGAGCCGCATTCATTTTATATAAATCCAAAGCAATTTCTACCTCGTTATCATCTACCCCTAATACAACTGCATCTTTGATTTGAGAGATATCTTCCATATCATCCTCTATTTGTTCTGCATATTTTTTAAGGGTTTCCTTCGGATAATTACCTTTGATGTTTACATTCAGAATGGGTACTTCTTCAGAAATATTAAGGTCGAAAACAGAAGGTTCTACTTGCGAACCACTGTCCATATTAGGCCAGTCTGTATCTCCTTTGGCTTCATCTACCTTGTCTTTTATTTTTTGTTTGGCAAGGTTGATGTCATCTTTTTCATCAAAAGTTACTATGATTAAACAGTAATCTTGAAACGAATTAGATTCTACTTTGTCTACACCAGAAACATTCTTGAATTTATCTTCTAGTTTTTTGGTGATTAGTTTTTCTACATCTTCAGCAGAGTTACCAGGATAGATGGTAGAAATATATACTTTGTTTTCAACAATTTCTGGGAAACTTTCTCTGGGCATAGAAAAGTAAGCTACAATTCCTAAAACCACAATAATGAAGGTCAAAAGATAGACCGTAACACGGTTATCTACTGCCCAGCTAGAGAAGAAAAACTCTTTTTTATGATTGTTATGACTCATATTATTGTTCGTGTTTCGAGATTAGAGGTTCGAGTTATGATGCTTCTCAGAACTCGTATCTCGTATCCATAGATTATTGAATTTTAATTTTTTGTCCGTCTGTTAAAGTTTTAGAACCATCTGTAATCAAGATATCCCCTTTAGATAATCCCTGAGAAATTTCTACTGAATTTTCAGCTTTTTCGCCTTTAGTTACATACACTTTCTTAGCTATACCTTCTTTACCATTGATATTTTTAGCCACAAATACAAAAGATTTATACGCTGCATCTTCATAAATATACTGAGACGGAACTACGATAGCATTAGGATTGAGATAGTCCTCTATTTTTACTTTTGCCAATAAATTAGGCTTGATCAGTCCATCTGGATTGCTGATTGGCACTTGTATAGTATAAGTTCTGTTGGTAGGTTCTATATAGTTAGAAGTCAATCTAATTCTAGAATTCACTTTTTTATTAAGCATAGGAAATTCCACCAAAACATTAGTTCCTGCTTTTATTTTGCTGATGTACGTTTCCGGAACTTTAGCTTCTACTCTCATTAGGCCAAGGCTTATCAATTTAACAATAGGCATCCCTGGTGCAACAATCTGGCCTGTCTGTTGTAAAACTTGGTCTACAACACCAGAAAATGGTGCTCTGATAGCTGTCTTGGCCAAGTTAGCTGCCACAGCATCTGCTGCTTTTTGAGTAGCAGCTACCTGACTTTGTACTGCTGCTACTTGTTTTGCACTAGATTCATAATTGGTTTTGGCTTGTAAATATTGAATCTCCGAACCTATTTTTTGCTTCCAAAGAGAGGCTTGCTTTTCATAAGTAATTTTAGCCAAATCTAATGCTGCTTTTGCTTGTTGCAGCTGAGCACTCACCGCAGAAACTTGTATCTGAGCTTGTTTTAATTGGTCTGCTATTCCTCCATCTGCTACCCTACCAATTACCTGACCTGCAGCTACTCTTTGCCCTTGTTTTACATACAAACTAAGGGTGCCCGGCAACTGAGGTTGCACTTGTACATCTTGGTCTGTGGTTACATTTCCCTGAATTTCTACATAATGAGAGAAATTTTCTAATGCTAATGGTTTTACCGATACAAAACCTTGAGTTTGATTCACGCCAAAACCAGAAAGATTTTGGTCTACAGAAGCCATAACAGCATTAATACTATCAATTTTTTTCTGTTGTTGATCACGGTAAGCCTGAAGACCTTTTACGTCTTTTTTGGCAATTAAATCTGCTAATCGATCATCTGAAGCTTCTTTTTTACAAGCTACCAATGATAAACCAACAGCCACTGGTAAAAATATTTTCTTTATCATCGTATTTTCTTTATTCATTAAAAATGGTTGTCTATTTGATTTCATTTGATGTTTTTTTAAAGTGTACCTTTTGCTTTGTCTAGTGCTATTTTAGCCTTTACCAAATCTAGTGCTGACAAATAAAACTGAGACTGCGCTTGGAATAATTGAGTTTCGCTTTGTGAAAGTTCAAAACTGGTCCCTAAACCTTCTTTAAATTTCACATTTTGTTTTCTGTAGATTTCAGAAGATAGTTTTACCAAATCTTGAGATGTCTTGAAACTATCATAAGCATTTTCGTAATCTTTTACCTTCCCAAAATAATCACTTTTCAATTGTTTTTCGGCATCATCTTTATCTAATTTTGCTTTTTCAACTTCTAGTTTTGCTTGTTGAGTTTGGAAACTTCTTTGCAAACCGCTGAAAACAGGTACATTCAATTGCAATGCAAAAACCGAAGTATTGAACCACTGCTGTTCTCTATCAAAAAATGTGAATTTATTGCTAAAACCATTATAGCTAGATGACAATGCAGCAGATAACGATGGCAATGATTTTGATTTTTGGTATTTCAATTGCAATTCACTTATTCTAAGAGCATTCTCTTTTAATTTTAAATCGATATGGTTGGTGAGGTCTACTTGTGCAGAATGATCTACCAAGATTTGGTTTTTTTGAATCAACTCTTCCATAGAGGTTAAGAGCTGCAATTCTTCATCTTGTGGATAACCAATAAGATACTTTAGAGCATTGACATACTTTTGTTTGGTTCTTTTCAAATTTTCTAGATTCGTTACTAGATTTTTATAAGAATATTCTAATTGTTCTACATTTTGAAGTTCAATAAGTCCAGCTTTATACGTTTCTCTAGTTTCATTTAAAATTTTACCAGATACTTTATTGTTTTCTTCAAGCGTTTTGATGTTTTCGTCTGTTACTAAAACTGCTGCATAAGACATCATGATAGCCTCCTTAATGGTAAAAACAGTTTTTTCTGTCGCTAATGCAGACATCTCTCTATACGCTCTAGAACTTTCTAAACCTACAATGTAAGAACCATTAAACAATAATTGTGAAACCGAAACACCTCCTGTAGCACTTTGTTTTTGCCCAAACTGAACAGGAATATACGTTCCAGCAGGCTGACCTACCAATTCACCAGGCAATAACTGAACGGGAATGTTTAAAAAATAATTGTAAGAACCATTTAAATCTATCTGAGGGAGACCTATCCCAATCGTTTCTTTTACTTTTTTATCAGCAATGGTTTGGTCTATCTTGGCTTTTTTCACATTTACATTATTTTCATAGGCATATTGTAACGCCTGCTCCATTGTAAAGCTTTGCTGTGCATGCATCTGTGTAGAGATGGCAGTAATGGCAAAAATTTTAATCCATTTATTCATACTTTGTCTTTAATTCGTTTAGTCGTTTTTTTCCTTTTTCTGTTACGATGGCCTCTAAATAAAACACTTTCATGGCTATTGAAATAGATTTTTTATCTTTTTCTTCCTCAAAAAGTGGCGAAACATCTACTGAAAACAATAAGGTTGTTAAAAATTTGATATATAAATCTATAGGTACATCTTTTCTAAAAAAACCTAATTCTACTCCTTTTCCGTAATTATTCTTAATAATATCAATAATTTTTACGGAAATAGATTTTTGATGTGCATTAAAAACCTCTGGATAATATTTAAGCAATTGAAATACAAAAGCGTTTTTTTCGTGACAAGTCACTTCATCTATACGATTTCCAGAGATAAAGAGCACTTCCATAGGGCAGGCAAATTCTTTTCTCACTTTTTCTACTTCTGCTAATGCCTCCTGAGATATGTGTTCTAGAACTTCATACAAAAGGTCTTCTTTGTTTTTATATTGCTTATATAATGTTTTTTTAGACATTGAAAATTCTTTGGCAATGTCATCCATTGTCAATGTTTTTGCCCCATAAGTGCGAAGCAAAGTGAATAATTTATCTAAAAAACACTTTTTGTTTTCCATAAAGTGGTGCAAATGTACAAAAGAGGAAACTAAAAAACAAAATAAGTTTCCAGGTTTTTTATATTTTTATTTATTATGACGTATAACCCTCTATTTTACTTTAAAAAATGGTAAAATTTAAAAAAATGAATTTGATGTCCAATACTACAAATGTAGTAACCAGAAACCGTGATTTAAATAAAATCATCAAATCAAATGATTTTTGTCATGTTTTTACGCTATACATTTGTACCGTTAACCTATAAAACTTTAAACACCATGAAAAAATTAGTATCAAGTGCTTTTGCACTATTAGCTTCAGCAACTTTATTCGCACAAGCCAACTCAGACGTTACTACACAAGTTGGAAACCTTAACTTTGCAAACGTAACCCAAGTAGGTTTTCTTAACAGTAATGTATTAGACCAATATGGAGATGAAAACACCGCTACAGTTTCTCAAAATGGATGGTTCAATGGAAACTATGCATTACAATGGGGCAACAAAAACGAAGCCATAATTACCCAAGTTGGTTTTGGAAATACTAATGAATCTTATTCTGTTGGAAACAGAAACAAAGTAGATGTAGACCAATTCGGAGTAGGCAATACCAGCTACATAGACCAATTAGGAAACAGAAACAAAGCAGAAGTTGATCAAGTAGGATTCTTAAACGCTAGCGAACAATACCAAACTGGTAACAGAAACTCTGCTTCTACAGACCAAATGGGGGTATCAAACTACAGCTATCAAATGCAAGATGGTAACGACAACACTGCAAGAGCTATTCAAGATGGAGAATCCAACTCTATTTATCAATGGCAAACTGGAAACGACAACTTTGCTAGAGCTAAACAAACTGGAGATGGTAACTTGTCTCAACAAGAACAAATTGGTGATGACAATACCGCTAGAGTAAGACAAAATGGAGACCTCAACTATGCTGGCCAAGGTCAATATGGTGATGGTAACTTTGCTAGAGCAAGACAAGTAGGAGATAGCAACTACAGTATCCAATTACAATATGGTTTCGACAACGAAGCTAGAGTAAGACAAGTTGGTGATGGTAACTATGCTGATCAATTCCAATGGGGAGTTGGTAACTGGGCTAAAGACATCCAATTAGGTAATGATAACTTCAGTTATGTAACTCAAATTGGTGACTTCCACTATCACCTTGGAACTCAAGTTGGTAATAGCAACACTATGTTTGTTTATCAATCTAATTAGTACCAAATACTACCAAATCTTTACCATGAGAGACCTCGGTCTCTCATTTTTTATTTTTTTTCATTTTTTATGAAAAATTTTTACTAAATTTACAAAAACTAACACAAATAATCATGAAAAAGATACTCATAACTGTTCTTATGCTGTTTATTGAGATATTATATTCACAAAATATAAATTTCGATACAATAGACAGTGGTAAAACGTTGTATCTAATCTCTAATTTAGATACTAATACTTTCAATTCGCTCATTGCAGAAAAACCTCAGAATAGTTCTACTTTGCTTTTACAAATAGGAAATGAGAATTTTGCAAGTGTAAACTTACTATATGACACTAAGATATCTTCTTTACAAAAAGGAGATCAAAACACTTTCATCTATCAAGATTTGTTCAACACAAAATCTAACCCAGAACTTAATGTAAACGCTGTTGGAAATGGAAACTATATTGAAGTATTGGGAAGTAATAGCATTTCTGACGGAATGACTATCAAAACGACTGGAAATGATAAAATGATTTTTGTAAGAAATTATTAATGAGAAAATCATGAAAAAAATAACATTCATATTATTTTTCTTTACTATGCTTCCTGTACAACTATTTAATGCGCAAGAAATGATAGAAAACATTAAAGCTAAAATTTCTCATAAGGAGCACAATGGCTTTGTATTTATTGAGAACAATGCCATCAATGAATCAGAAATTCACTCAGAGTTAGAATATTTATTCATCAGCATTAAAAAAAACAAACAAGGCAATATTTCTTCTAACAAACAATCTGGTAAATTTTCTCTTTCGCCGAAAAGCACTCAAAAATTATCAGAAACCACCATTAATTTAGGCCAAGATGATGAACTAAAATGCTACTTGTATTTAAAAGACGAAACCACTAAGACACTGATTAGTAAAGATAGCCTCTTAGTAAATGTAAAAAAAAAGTCCTAGAACCAACTGAAAACAAAGACCCAGACATATTGCTCAACAACCTTACCATAGACGAAACCAAAACTAGAGCAGGAAAAGACTTTTATGATATGTTGTATTTGAAAATTAACCAAATGGATAAAAAATATAAAAAAACCATTTCAATTATAGAACTTCCTACCATGGGTAGAAACACTCAAATACAAGTATTCTTAGAAGACAGAATGATTAACCAATTTATATTAAATCCCTCAGAGGAATTTTTAGAAGGTCAAGTTAGTTTTACGATTATGTTAATTGATGATATTTTTGCTAAAGAAGCATACATAGAAAAAGAAAAATCTTATTAAAAAAAACACAACAACGCAAAATGAAAAAATTACCCACTTTAATATGCTTGCTTTTTTCATTAGCAGTATATTCTCAGCAATTTGTTTACAAACCCGTAAACCCAATGTTTGGAGGAGACACCTTCAATTATCAAATGCTATTAAGTTCTGCAAATGCTCAAAATCCCTTTGATAATAGAGAAAATGATTTGCTTAATTTAAGAGGAACCAGCACCCTAGACAATTTTACAGATTCTCTCAATAGACAGATTTTAAGTCAATTATCTCAAAAAATCTTTCAAGAGCAATTTGGCACAGGAGAACTTAAACCCGGAACTTACAATTTTGGCTCCTTGTACATTGAAATCACCAGTGTTACTGGAGGCCTCTATGTGAACATCCTGAATACCAGTACTGGAGAACAATCAGAAATCTTTATACCGCAATAATATGAAATGGTTACAAGTCATCTTACTATCCGCAGTAGCCATTTTGCTCAGCAATTGTGCTACATTATTGAAAATCCCTAATGGTAATTCTGCCCCGCAAATGGGCGAAAAAACCAATTTACAATTCAAGATTAAAAAACTACCACCCCCAAAAGAAAAAATTGTAGTTGGGGTATATAAGTTTAGAGACCAAACCGGACAATACAAACCCACAGAAAATGGAAGCAGTTTCAGCACCGCCATTCCTCAGGGGATTACTTCTATACTTATCAAAGCTTTAGAAGATAGCGATTGGTTTATCCCAATTGAAAGAGAAAATGTCTCTAACCTATTGAATGAAAGACAAATTATAAGAACAACCAAACAAGAATATGCCCAAAGCAATAACAAAAACAACAATCAACCTCTTCCACCATTATTGTTTGCTGGGGTTTTGCTAGAAGGAGGGGTAATTTCTTATGATACCAATGTAATGACTGGCGGATTGGGTGCTAGATACTTTGGAATAGGCGCTTCTACACAATACAGACAAGACAGAATTTCGGTTTACTTAAGAGCTGTATCTACCCTCAACGGAAAAATTTTAAAATCTGTATACGTAGACAAAACCATACTTTCTACTACAGTAAATGGTAGCATTTTTAAATATGTAGATACAGAAAGATTACTAGAATCAGAAATTGGAATTACCCAAAACGAACCTGTCCAAATTGCCGTAAAACAAGCGATAGAAAAAGCAGTGCAAGCACTAATTATTGATGGTATTCAAGATAAAATTTGGGAACCAGACCCTAAATACACCAAGGATACCGAAGCTGCCATCAATGCAATAAAAGAAGAACAAAAACAAGTAGATTTCTTAGCCGAAAAAGCGAAATATTACGATGTAAAAGGAAAACACTATTCTGTTTTTGGAATGGCAGAAGCCAATGCTATACAAGGTGATTATGAATCTCCAGTACTAACTCCTGGAGTGAGATTTGGCGTTAAATATCACCTGAATAGATTTTGGAACATCAATCTCAGTTCTGCATTTATGACCTTAGAAAACAAAGAGATTATCAGAAAAAGGTATCAAGCAACTGACCTTAATATAGAATACCTGATGCTTCCTGCCAATAAATTCTCTCCATTCATTTTCGCTGGAGGTGGTTTTATTGCCAATAGAGAACCTCTAAAATTCAAATATCAACTTGGAGGAGGCTTTGAATATTTTATAAAAGATTTTTCGTTTAGGCTTCAAGGCCAATACGATTTGGGCTTTGATGATGATTGGGACGATTTTGTGAATGGAGATTTGAATGATAGAGCTCTAAGAATAGGTTTTGGAATATCTTACCATTTCAGAAAAAAACAATAACTATGAAAAATTTATTAAAAATAATCGCCCTTTTTATACTTACTTTAAGCCTAATTTCTTGTAGAGAAGAATTGGTAGCAAAAAGTAAAACAGCAACCATAAAAGGAATGATCACCAGCAAAGAATCAGGCGTGCCTCTTTCTAAAGTAAAAGTCTCTACCGCACCAATCACAGAAACTGTCTTTACAGATGATAGTGGAAATTTTGAAATCAAAAACATCCCATTAGGAGATTATTCTTTAAAAGCAGAATTAGATGGGTATGTTACTAAAGCTGTAGGCATTTCTGTTAAAAACGAGGGACAAGTCAACTCTATGACCATTGAATTGGTAGATGACCTATCTCTTAACTCCCCCCCTAGTGTTCCTGAATTGGTTACTCCAGCAGATAACTCAACCAATCAACCATTAAATATTAACTTTACATGGAATTGTACTGATGCTGACACTAAAGACATCTTAAAATTTAATCTTGTTGTAAAAAACAGTTCAAATAATGATGTTATCGAAATAAAAGATATTACAGCAAAAAATTATGAACTAAAAAATCTAAAATATGGTTACACCTATTTCTGGCAAATTATTGCCAATGATGGCGTAAATAATGCTGTATATAGTTCTACTAACAAATTTACAACCACCAATTCGCCTCTTAATAGATTCCATTATGTACAAAATAACAACGGAGTATTTACATTAGTTTCTAACAATCTAGAGAATAACAATCTATTCAACCTTCACGAGAATGCTTGGAGACCAAGAAAAAATAACAATGCTAATCTTTTAGCCTACCTTAAAAACGTTGGCGGAGACATTCATATATTTAGCAGTAAATTAGATGGCTCTTCTGAATTTAAAATAACTAAAATACCTATTGCAGGATTCAATGCCAAAGAAATAGACTATTCTTGGAATCAGAAAGGAACCCAAATTATCTATGCTAACTTTGACAAACTATACAAAGTAAACAAAGATGGTACTGGAACTACACTCCTATATACTGCCCCTTCTGGAGAGTTTATCACAGAATGCGACTGGAGTTATGACGAATCTAAAATTGCCATTAAAACCAATAACCTTAGCGGATATAATGGAAATATTAGAATTATAAACATGGTAGGAAATATTCTAAATACCGTAGTTACAAATAGTACAGGTGCTTTAGGTGGAATTAATTTTTCTGTAGATGGCAAAAAACTCTTGTATTGCAAAGACATTTCTAACTACCAAGACCAAAATTACAGACAACTAGACACTCATATTTTCTTGTATGACATTGTTGCTGCTACTTCTACAGATTTGTCAGAACTTAGTAAAAAACCTATTGGAAGCAATGACCTTGACCCTAGATTTTCTCCAAATAATGCAGAAATAATCTTTACCAATACTTCTAATGATGGAATATCCCAGAAAAATGTGATGAAAATAACCTTAGATTTTTCTCTACAAAGCTTACAAAGAACTACCCTATTTATCAATGCAGAAATGCCAGATTGGCAATAATAAAGAATTTCAATTAAACCAACAAAGCCTTTCAGGATTCTGAAAGGCTTTGCTTGGTAAAAACCATTAATATGTAGAGTGCTGTTGCTGTTTTCTATATCATGTTATTCTGCATAGCATACCTTACGATTCCTATCGAATTTTTTACATTGAATTTTTGAATTATTTTTTTTCTATGTGTTTCCACCGTATTTATGCTTATAAAAAGTTCTTCGGCTATTTCTTTACTATTATATCCTTCACAGATAAGCTTTAATACATCAATTTCTCTTGAGGTCAGTTCTTGATATATATTTTGATTCGGTTTGTGATTACCCGTTTCAAAAAAATCAGAAAATAGTCTTTCTCTAATCGCGGTATCTACATAAATATTACCTTCTACCACAGAAGTGATGCATTTCAAAAGCTCAGAATTGTGAGAATTTTTCTCTACAAAACCATTAACTCCGTTTTTGAATAATTTCCTTACTTCCTTAATTTCTAGACCGTCATTTAAAACAATTATTTTTAAATGCTCAAACTCTCTTCTCAATTCATCCAAAAGAAAATAGGGTTTTGTATTCATTTTGCTTGTCCCAAACAAAATAACATCAGCCTCATTTACTCTTAAAAACTCCATCAAAAACTCATCATCATTAGAAGTTCCTACGACTTCTAATTCTTGTTGAGAATTAATGAAAAACTGCAGAGTCTCACTGAAAAGCTGCTGCTCTTCGTAGATGAAAATTTTCGTAATCATTTGTGTTCTATGTTTAAAGACAAAATTAAAACTTAAACAACAAAAAAAAAATCAAAACAGCCTCACAACTAAAAAATCATACAAATTACGTATACACATTTAACATTTCATTAAGATAATGTCTTTATGATAAAAACTTAAACTTTTATAATAAGAAATTCATTATCTAATTAAAATAATAAATCATTATAAAAAAAACCGAGACTAAATCTCGGTCACTTATTTTTAATTCAAATAAATTTCAAATTTTCCAAATTCATGAATTTTTTCGATGAGTTGATAATTAATATTAATGCTTTGCTGCATGGCTCTAGCTTCTATAAAACTATTATCCAAAGGATTTTTGAGGTAAACATTCAGTTTATGTTCGCCTTTTTCTGCTAATAATTGGGTTTTAAAAAATTCTAAATCCGTTTTATTAATTTCATTGATAGGAATGACCAAAGAAAGTGATTTAGCATACTTTTCGAAAGCATCTTTTAAATCTAAAATATCAGTAACGTTGGTAAAAACTCTTCCTTCTGAACCTTGCGTAAACTTCATCTTCACAATTACAAAACGGTCTTTAGCAATTTTTTCACGGAGTTTCATATAATCTCTATCTCCCAATCTGAAGCTGTAACTTCCTGTATAATCTTCAAGGGTAATAAAACAGATTTTTTCTCCAGAATTTTTCCCATCTCGCAAAACCATTTCCGTAATCAAACCAGAAACCGTGTATTCTCTAGCATTATCAAACTGTTTTTGTCTTTCTTTCCAATCTTTTGGCGCTTCAAAAAGATTTCCCGCAGGAAATGCCTGTTCTTTATAAGCATCTACTTCATCCAAATTCAAGAAATTGAAATTTCCCTTCGGCTCAGCTCTTTTCAGAGGTGTTTCTTCTACCAATTCATCTTCCTCAGAAACTTCTAGACTTAAATCAATTTCTTCATCATCTGCTTCTTCTAAAATTTTAGAAGCGATATCGTTTTGATGTTCAACATCTTCTTTCTTTTTGTCATCTAGAACAAAATTTCTAGAAAATTCGCCATTCACAAACTGATATTGGAATTTATATTCATCTAAAGGATGCGCTGATAGATAGAAACCAATGATTTCTTTCTCACGGTTCAGTTTATGCATATTTTGCCATTCTGCACAAGGTAAAAGTTTTGGTCTTTCGATTTGAACTTCATCTGCAAAATCAGCAAAAAGTGAATTTTCCACCGAATTTTTATTATCTTGGAACGATTGCCCATAACGCAAAAGCCTTTCTATATTGGTTCTTCCTGCATTATCTACATCAAAATATTGCGCTCTGTGATAAGTATCTAATTCATCAAAAGCACCAGCAATTACCAAACTTTCCACTACTCTTTTATTAACTTGCGATGAAGGCATTCTTTCAAAAAAATCATAAATATCTTTGAATCTTCCGTTCTGCCTTTCCAAGTAAATCGCTTCAGAAGGCGCTTCTCCCATTCCTTTTATTGCTCCCAAACCAAATCTGATTTGCCCTTTTTCGTTCACCGCAAACTGAAACTGAGATTCATTAACATCTGGTCCCAAAACATCTACTCCAATCGTTCTACAATCTTCCATAAAAAGCGTAATTTGCTTGGTATTGTTGATGTTATTACTCATTACACTCGCCATATATTCCGCTGGATAATTGGCTTTTAGATATGCGGTATGATACGCAATTAAGGCATAACAAGTGGAGTGAGATTTGTTAAACGCATATTCTGCAAACGCTTCCCAGTCTTTCCAGATTTTATTGAGTTTTTCTTCGTCTAGATTATTTTTCTTACCACCTTCTAGAAATTTCGGGTACATTTTATCCAGAACGTCTTTCTGCTTTTTACCCATTGCTTTTCTCAACGTATCGGCTTCACCTTTAGTGAAATTCGCCAATTTCTGAGAAAGCAACATCACCTGCTCCTGATAAACCGTAATTCCGTAGGTTTCTTTTAAGTATTCTTCTGTTTCTGGTAAATCGTACACAATTTCCTCTAAACCGTGTTTTCTATTGATGAAATTAGGGATGTATTTTATTGGTCCCGGTCTATACAAAGCGTTCATCGCAATTAAATCTGCAAAAACCGTAGGTTTCAGTTCACGCATATATTTCTGCATTCCCGCACTTTCGTACTGGAAAATCCCAATCGTTCTTCCTTCTTTAAAAAGTTCGTATGTTTTTTTATCATCCAACGGAATTTCATCGGTATTGATTTCAATTCCGTGACGTTGTTTGATGAGTTTTATCGCGTCTTTGATAATGGTCAAAGTCCTTAAACCTAAAAAGTCCATTTTTAGTAAACCAGCACTTTCTGCAACAGAGTTATCAAACTGAGAAACCAAAATTCCTGCATCTTTCGCAGCAATAGAAATCGGAACTAAATTCGAAATATCTTCTGGCGTAATAATCACACCGCAAGCGTGAATTCCTGTATTTCTGATGCAACCTTCCATTTTTTGCGCCGAAGCCAAAACTTGATGACGAGAATCACTCGGATTGGCTAAAATGGCTTTCATTTCTTCGGCTAAAGGTTTATCTTCTGGCTTTAATTTTTCTGGCTTGTTGAGAACTTTCGCAATATTCATTCCCGGACTTTCAGGAATCAATTTCGCAATGGCATTGGTATCAGGAATGGAAACATCCAGAACTCTTCCCGCATCTTTAATGGCAGATTTCCCTCCCAAAACAGAGTACGTAATAATCTGAGCCACGTTCATTTGTCCGTATTTTTCAATTACCCATTTTATGATGGCATCTCTTCCTTCATCATCAAAGTCGATATCAATATCGGGCATCGAAATACGCTCTGGATTCAAGAAACGCTCAAAAAGTAAATCATATTTAATAGGATCTACATTGGTAATCCCGATGCAATATGCAACGGCAGAACCTGCCGCAGAACCACGACCAGGCCCAACTGAAACGCCCATTTTTCTAGCTTCGTTACAGAAATCCTGAACAATCAAAAAGTAACCAGGATAACCTGTATTGGCAATAACTTCTAGTTCAAAATCTAATCTTTCTCTGATTTCATCGGTAATTTCTTCGTATTTTTTCTTTGCACCTTCATACGTGAGATGTCTTAAATAGGCATTTTCGCCACGTTTTCCTCCGTCTTTTTCATCTTCTTCACTTTGAAATTCTTCAGGAATATCAAATTTTGGAAGCAAAACATCACGCTTTAAAGTATAAGGTTCAAATTTTTGTAAAAATTCAGTATAAGCTTCGAAAGCATCTGGAAACTGACGAAAAGTTTTCTTCAATTCCTCAGGATTTTGAATAAAATAATGGTCATTTGCCAATCCTTTTCTTTTCCCAAAACCTTTACCAATTGGTGTAGAAACTCTCTCTCCGTCTTTGATGCAGGTGATGATATCTTGAATTTTAGAATCTTCTTTCTTGGTATAAAAAGTTTCGTTTTGCGCCAAAATCTTCACCTCGTGTTTATCTGCCAAATCGAGTAAAACTTCGTTTAAATGCTCTTCGTCTGGTAAATCGTGGTTTTGAATTTGAACATAGAAATCATCTCCAAACTGCTCTTTCCACCAAAGGAAAACCTCTTCACCTCTTTGTTCACCAAAATTGAGAATCGCATTCGGAACATCGCCGTAAATCCCTGAAGTTACTGCTATTAAATCTTCTTTAAATTCTGCAATTTGCTTTTTAGAAATTCTTGGAACTCCTGCATAAAAACCGTTGGTAAAACCTAAACTAGAAAGTTTGGCTAAATTTTTATAGCCTTTGAAATTTTTTGCCAAAAGAACCACATTTGTTCTTCTATCGGGATCATCTTTGGTAAATTGTTTTTGCTCTGGTCTTTCTGAAATATAAAATTCACAACCCAAAACAGGAATTAATGGAGTTTTGGTAAACTCTTCGCCTTTTTCTTCGGCTTCGGCTTTTTTCTTTTTAATATCTCCATTGTATTTTTCAACTTCCGAAACAAATTTAAAAGCACCCATCAAATTTCCTAAATCCACCATTCCAACTGCTTTGAAATCGTTTTCAGCAGCAGCTTTTATCAATTCATTGAAATGAGAGGTTGCGGAAAGCGTAGAGTAAATGGTGTGATTATGAAAATTGAAATAATCGCCTATCTCTACCTCATCTGTATCGCCAAAATCTACCGTAGATTTTTTCTTTTTAGAATCTGCAACTTGTCTTCTGATAACAATATCAAAAGGTTTTATGGGTTCACTCCAAATTTTCTGGAAATTTTGAAATTGCTCATCATTCCAAAGCATTTTTTCTGCTGGAATAATGCGTTGCCTTGCCATTTCGAAGAAAATCTGCGCCGTTGCATTGACGTCGGCTGCTGCATTATGCGCTTCATCAAATTGATAACCGTACAACTTCTCAAAAAGTTCACCCAATTTTGGAGATTTATACCTTCCTCCTCTTCCTCCTGGTAGAGCACAAAAATCGGTACCCAATTCCATCGTATCAGCTTTGGGAATTTCTTGAAGATTATTTTCAATTTCTTTTCTAAAAAATTCTGCTCCTACAATATTGTAATCAAAAATAATATTGTGTCCGACTCCTACTTTGGTTTTTTCTAATGCTTTTTTAAATTCTTCTAACACCCAAGCCAAATCTTTACCTTCTTCCATCGCCATTTTGGTAGAAATTCCGTGAATTCTAGTCGCATTGAAGGGGATGTCATAACCTTCTGGTTTTATGATATAGTCTTGATTTTCAATTAATTTACCATCTTCACCGTGCAATTGCCAGGCAATCTGCACCATTCTAGGCCAATTATCTGAATCTGAGAGCGGTGCGTTAAAATTCTGTGGTAAACCTGTGGTTTCAGTATCAAAAACTAAGTACATTCTTTAGAAAATTTGTTCAAATTTAATCGAAATTAGTTAATAAAAAAATAGAAAAAAGAATTTAGAATTATCAAATTATTTAATAGAATTTTATTTGATATCAATATATTTGCAGAAATACTTAACAAATGAAAAAAACAGTACTATTTTTTTTGGGGGTAGCATCTCTTTATGTAAATGCACAAAATAATGAAAAATTACAAAAGAACTTTAGAGATGAGAACATCAACAACCAAAAGAAATTTGAACGTTACATTAAAAACATCAACACTAAACTATCAGAAACACAAATTTCTGAAATGAAAAGTAAATTAGCTGGATTCGCTGGTAACATTCCTCTTTTTCTTACAGGTGACGACACCAGAGCCAATGCTAGTGCTAATATAACTCCTTTACAAAATGGCACCTTTTTAACTGGAACTAATATCACAGGTTCTGGCCTTAATATTCTAGTAATGGATGGGGGAAGAGTTTTTGACAAACACAGAGAATTCGGAGCTGATGCTTCAGGTATAGTTACCAATCCTAGAATTTTTGACAAAGAAAATGGTAATACCTCTTACTCTAACCATCCTACTAACGTAGCAGGTATTATCGGTGCTATTGGATATGGTAATTTTACTACTTATGGAAACGCTGCAGCAAAAGGAGTTTTACCAAATGTGACAATTGACAGTTACGCTTTTACTACTACAACATCAGGCACAAATTACCAAAAACTTGAAGCGGCTAATGCAAATATATCTAATCATTCTTACGGAATTAATTTAGGCTGGAATTATGTTTCTTCTACCAGCACTACCTACCCTGAAATTGGTTACTATTGGATAGGAAACTATGAACTAAATCACAAAGACACTTACAATGGCAGTTATTACACCCAAGATGCTAATTTTGATAAAATTGTCTATAAAAACCCTAATCAAATTGTAATCAAATCAGCTGGTAATTATTTTGGCACTCACCCTAGCGAAGACCCTACTAAACCAAAATTTAAATATGATAATGCAACCGATAAATATGTTCCATTTGCTGATAGTGATGAACTTCCTCCTGCTAATTGTAGTCAAGGATACAATTGTATAGGCTGGGGGTCACTTGCAAAAAATATTATAGTAGTAGGCGCTGCCGACCAATTAACAACAGTTGATAATCTATATACTAATTCTACTGATGTCGTAAAATCTGATTATAGTAGTGCAGGTCCAAGAAAGGATGGTGCTATAAAACCTGACATATCTGCTGTTGGAACTAACATGCTAATAGCTGGCTACGAAAATGACACTAAATATAACAGTTATTATGTAGGAAGCGGAACATCTTATTCTGCACCAGTAATTTCTGGAATAGCAGGAGCTATTACACAAGTTAACAGAAGCATCACAGGAAACTCTAGCTTCACCTACAAGGCTGATGAAATGAAAGCGCTTCTTATTCACTCAGCTAATGAAGCAGGTAGCAATCCTGGTCCTGATGTATGGTATGGTTGGGGGTTTGCAGATGCAAAAAAAGCAGCTCAAATAGTAGTTGACAAAAATAATAACAAAGTTATTTTCGAAAGAAACTTATTAACCTCAGGTGTAAAATTCACTAAAGAGATTACTGCAAACGGAACAGAACCTCTGAAAGCTACTATTTCTTGGGTAGATCCTGCTGGTATACCTTTTACCTCAGATAATGATTTACAAAACAATACCTCTTCTAAGTTAGTAAATGATATAGATTTAAGAATCATCGATACAACAAACAATACCATATATTATCCTTGGAAATTAAATGCTATAAATCCTATGGCAGCTGCTACTCAAGGAGATAACACGGTTGATAATGTAGAACAAGTCTTATTAAATACTCCTGTAGCTGGAAGAAAATATAGAATTGAAATTTCAAATAAAGGAACTCTTGTTGATGATGGTGGTACAGCTTCACCTCAGAATTACGCACTTATAGTAACTGGCTTAGAAGCATCTAATCTAGCTGAAATTGCTTTTAACAATTTTAACATTGAAGCAAAATCAGAAACTTGTTCAGGCAAAAACAATGGAGAAATTAATATCTCGGCGAATCAATCATTCAATTATTCAGCAAAAATTAACAATGGCAACTCCCTGAGCTTTACCAATAACAAATTGAATATTGCAAATTTGGCTCCTGGCAATTATTATGTTTGCATCTCTGTGGCTAGCATTAATTATGAACAATGCTTCAATATTACCATTCCTAAAGGGGTTACCGCCAGTGCAAGAATTGCTACCAACAGCACGTCTAATTTAATTTCTGTAAATGTAGAACAAGGAACCGCTCCTTTTAAAATTTTTGTAAATGGAATTCAAAAACTAGAAACCACAGACAATAATTTTTCTATTGAAGCTAGTCAAGGAGATTTAATAGAAGTTAAAACCGCTCTAGCCTGTGAAGGTATAGTTTCTAAAAAAATAGAATTATTATTAGATAAAGCAACCGCATATCCTAATCCTGCAAAAGACTTTGTTTATATTACCATCCCATCTTCTAAAAAAGAAGTAGAAATTGAATTATATGCTGCTGATGGTAAATTAGCTAGTAAACAATTATATACCGTATCAAATGGTGAGGCTAAAGTAGATGTATCAAAATTAAATGATGGTATTTACATCGCAAAAGTTTCTTTGAAAAACCCAGTAAACATTAAAATCATCAAAAAACAATAACAAGAGATGAAAAACAATATTCTAAAATTAATTATCCCAAGTTTAATCATAATTTCTTGTAGTGGTAGTGGTGGAAACGGCGGAGGCGTAGATCCTACTCCTACTCCAACACCTAATTCTGCTCCTACGGTTCCTAGTTTGATATCACCTACCAACCAAAGCCTTTGTATTAGCAATGCGTTAACATTCAATTGGAACACCTCTACAGACGCACAAAATGATGCCATTACATACCAAATACAAATTGCTACTGACAATCAATTTACCCAGATAATCAATAGCTCTACCGTAAACTCTACTTCTTATACATTTACTTTAGATAAAGGAAAAGCTTACTATTGGAGAGTAAAGGCTATCGATAGCAAAAATGCTTCTAGTGAATTTTCCACTACAAATAGTTTATACACCGAAGCAAACGCCACAACCAACCATTTGCCATTTATGCCTCAATTGGTAAAACCTGCTCAAGACACTAATGTCAATACCACAGTAGATTTAGAATGGAATGCATCAGATGTTGACACATCAGATGTTTTGAGTTATGATATTTATTGGGGAACTAGCAAAACCAATCTTACAAACTCAAAAACCAATGTTTCGACCAAAACCACACAAATTACTGGCTTACAAGCTACTACTACTTACTTCTGGAGAGTGGTGGTAAAAGATAACAAAGGTGGAGAAACTATTGGCCAAATATGGAGCTTTAAAACCAATTAAAACCTAATCAAAAACTATTGAAAAAGCCTTTCAGAAAATCTCTGAAAGGCTTTTTACATATTAATCCTAAATTTTATTCTTTTTAATTCTATCTAACCTCATAGATAGGATAATAATTTTCTTAATAACAAAACGATGATAATTACTCCTACATTCAATTCAGCAATCATGACTTATAAAATGAAAACTTTTCAATCAAGATAAAAATGACAATCCGAAGTCAACCAAAACTTCACTGTATAAATAAAAGGGAAGAAAAACAATCCTCTTTATCTTGTAAACAAACATTTAAGAAAAGTTAAAAAAAATCTCAAAATATTGAAAAAACAATACAGAAAAATATAATTGCAACAATGTTAAAATCACAAAAAATTTTTCAATAAAAGAACAAAATATGAGCAAAATGAGAACAGAAGATTACCTGTAGTAAAATCTATTCATTGTTCTTTCATAAAGAAAAATTAAAAAAATATATTCTGATTGTTTCTTCTAAAAAATAAAAACTATTTCGTCAAAAATCACCTCTCTGAGTAAAAGCAATCATCCATCGTTTTTGTTTCAATAACCAATTATTGTTTATTACCCGAGACAAATATAAGGCGTTTTATTCTAAATATGCAAATTTAAACAAACACCCCCTATTAAAATTAACATTAAATTAATATTTATATGTTTTTTTTCAATACACCCCTATTAAAAATAGGGGTGTGTAACAAATATTTATTTCCAACCTCCGCCAAGTGCTCTATATAATTCTACACCTGACTGCAATTTTGCGTATTCTGCATTGGCTATATTGAGCTCTGCGTTCAATTGGTTAACATTAGCATTTAATACTTCTATATAATTAGCCATGCCATAGTTCACCAACTCTTGAGAATAATCTACAGATTTTTTATAAGCCTCCATTTCCTTTTTTTTAAGGACAATGAATTGATCTTGGGATTGATACATTTTTAATGCATTTGAAACCTCATTCCCAGCATTTAAAATAGATTTTTTGAAAGCCAAATAAGCTTTCTCTTGATTGGTCAAACTTACTTCATAGTTGGTTTTTATTTCCCTCCTATTCAAAATAGGTTGTGCTAAACCTGCCGCCAAAGAAGCAAATAAAGAATGACTACTAAAAAGATGCTCTATATCTACAGATTGCAAACCCGTATTTCCTGATATCCTAAATGAAGGATAAAATTGTGCTTTGGCAGAATTGCTAAGCTCTAAAGCGTTCATCAAACCATATTCAGCTTGCTTTACATCTGGTCGATTAGACAAAAGCGATATAGGATAACCCAATTTGGTTTCTATGTTCAATTTTTGTTCTGCTAGTGAACTCCTTTCTATAGAATGAGGAGACTCTCCCATTAATAATGAGATGGTATTTTCTAGAATTTGTACCTGCACATCTAAACCAATTAAAGACGCCTCTGCATTATACACCAACGCTTCACTCTGCTGCACCGCAACCTCTGTCAGCGTACCTGCTTCCTTCAAAGCTTTCGTAGTTTCTAAATTCTTTTTCCGAACTTCTATGGTATTGTTGATGATTTTCTTTTGCTCATCTAACGATAGCAATTGGTAATAAGCTGTAGCTATTGAAGCTACAATATTACTTTTCACCGCTTGATGCGCCGCCACACTACCCAGATAAGAAGACCATTGAGCTTTTTGCTGACCTCTCAACTTGCCCCATATATCAATTTCCCAACTTAAATTGGCAGTAACGTCAAATTGATTAACATATCTTCTTTCCCCAATTAATTGACCAAATTGAGTATTGAGAGATTGCGTTTGGAAGGTATACCCCGGACCAACTGACAAAGCTGGAACATAAGCGGCTTTAGCTTGCTTCAAATACGCTTCCGAAGCAGCGATATTCTGCAAGGCAATTCTAATATCTAAATTATTTTCTAACGCTCTAGATATATATTTCTGTAAAGTGGCATCTGTGAATATTTCTTTCCAAGAAAGTTGAGCAATACTCATGCTATCTTTAGGCAATAAATCTGTTCTATACAATTGGGTATCTGTAAGCTCTTTGGGCCTCTCATAGTCTTGTCGCATTTTACATGAGGCAACAAGCACAGATACCAATAAGAGATAGATGAAGCGATGATATGATATTTTCATTTTTTTTACAATTATAATTATTCGTCTAAACTTAATTCCAATTTTTGCACTGGCTTTACCTTTTCTTGCAACCATTGGAAAATGACATACAACACCGGTATAACAATTAAACCTAATATAGTACCTATCAACAATCCTGTAGCCGCACCTGTAGCAATAGAACGGTTACCTACCGAGCCAATTCCAGAAGCGAAAATCAATGGAAGTAAACCAAAAATAAAAGCAAAAGAAGTCATCAAAATTGGCCTTAATCTTGCCTTAGCAGCATTAATTGCAGACATTACAATGGTTTCGCCATGATGACGCCTTTGTACCGCAAACTCTACAATTAATATCGCATTTTTAGCAAGCAATCCTACCAACATAATAAGTGCTATCTGAAAATACACATTGTTTTCTAAACCTGCTAATTTCTGTCCTATATAAGCTCCCATTACCCCTAAAGGAAGAGAGATCACAACTACCAATGGTAATATATAACTTTCATATTGTGCCGCTAAAATAAAATACACAAAGATTAAACTCAATACAAAGATGATTAAAGTCTGTGAACCTGAAGCCAGCTCCTCTCTAGACAATCCTGTAAATTCTACATTGTAATTCTGACTCAATGTTTCTTCTGCCACTTGTTGCACTGCGCTAATCGCATCCCCCGTACTATACCCCTCAGCATTAGAACCCGTAATTTTAACAGAAGTAAATAAATTGTATCTGCTAACAGACTGAGGGCCATAAGTTTTTTCTAAGGTTACAAACTCAGAAATTGGCGCCATAGCACCTGACTTAGTTTTTACAAAAAGACTGTTCAAACTTTGTGGATTGCTTCTTGCCTCTGGCAAGGCTTGCACCATTACCCTAAACTGTTTTCCATATTTGGTAAAATCAGCTGTATAAATTCCTCCTATATATCCTTGCATAGTAGATAAAATACTCGACACAGATACTCCAGCATTTTCTGCTACTGGAACATTAATATTCATCTGATATTGTGGATATTTTGTATTAAAAGAGGTTTGAGCAAACTCTATTTCGGGTCTTTCTATCAATTTTCCGATAAATTGCTGTGAAACTTTATCCAATTCTGAATATTCACCACCAGATTTATCTAATAGCACCGCTTCAAAACCCGCACTTGTTCCAAAACCAGGTACTGAAGGCGGCTGAAAGAACACCACTTTAGCATCTGGCACAGTAGCCGCTATGCCAAATAATTTTTTTGTAATATTTTCAATTTTTTGCTCATCTTCCTTTCTTTCATCAAATGGTTCTAACCTCACAAAAGCAAGTCCATAGTTGCTGCCATTGCCCGATAAAAAACCTCTACCTGTAGAAATGGTAACATTATTTACTCCAGGTATTTTCAAAGCCTTTTTTTGAATCTGTTTTAAGGCATTATAGGTTCTTTCCATAGATGCTCCTGCAGGTAATTCTACATTAGCGAAAATGATACCTCGGTCTTCATTGGGCACAAATCCGGTTTTCATAGTAGAAGAACTGAACCATATCAAACCTATTGTGATTCCGAAAATAATCAAAGTAACCCACTTGTGACGTATAAGAAAAACAAAAGCTCTACCATATTTATCCGTTGCAGCCTTAAAACCAAGATTAAATCGGTGGAAAAATCTTCCCATCATTGATTTTTGTTCGTATTCTTTATCATGATGAGCAGGTTTTAAAAACAATGAACACAGAACAGGGCTTAATGTCAATGCATTTATCGCTGAGATTAAAATGGCTACAATCAAGGTAATCCCGAATTGTTTGTAAAAAACACCCGTTGGCCCTTGTATGAAGGTAACCGGAATAAACACCGCTGCCATCACCAAAGTAATAGATATAATAGCTCCCGTGATTTCATTCATAGCTTCTGTGGTTGCTTTTTTCACATCATTGATGCCATGCTCCATTTTAGAGTGTACAGCCTCCACCACCACTATGGCATCATCTACCACAATCCCTATCGCTAAAACCAACGCAAAAAGCGTTAATAAATTCAAGGAATATCCCAATAAATTCAAAAAGAAAAACGCCCCAACAATAGAAACCGGAACTGCAATAGCAGGAATTAATGTAGAACGAAAATCTTGTAAAAAAATAAATACAACAATAAACACTAAAATAAAGGCCTCAAAAAGCGTATGTACTACCTTCTCTATAGAAGCCTCTAGAAACTCATTACTGTCAAAATTGAAAATATAATGTATGCCTTCTGGAAACTCTTTTTCTGATGTTTTCAAATAAGCCTTGATATTATTAATGATATCCTGAGCATTAGACCCTGGTGTCTGAAAAACAGCCATACTCACCGCAGGATTATCTCCATTTTGTGCAAAACCAGTATAAGACTGCGCAGATAACTCTACTTTGGCTATATCTTTTAACATCAAATTCTGCCCATTCCCAAGAGATTTTATAATGATATTGTCATATTGCTCTTTGGTATTATACTTACCAACATATTTGATAATGTACTCAAAAGAACTCCCACTATTTTGCCCTATAGAACCGGCTGCAGCCTCACGACTTTGCTCACTAATTGCAGTAGTAACATCACTTGGCGTTAATCCGTAGGCAGCAAGTTTAGAGGGGTCTAACCAAATACGCATAGCATAATTTTTACCCCCAAACACACTCGCATCTCCCACTCCATTAATCCTCTTTAAATTAGGAATCACATTGATATTGAGGTAATTTTGTAAAAAAACATCGTCTAGCTTTTTATTTTCAGAATAAAAAGACAAATACATCAGCGCACTGGTCTGTTGCTTCTGAGTAACCACACCAGAGCGCGTAACTTCGCTAGGTAGCAATGGTGTAGCTCTAGCTACTCTGTTTTGTACGTTTACCGCTGCAATATCAGGATTGACACCTTGTTTGAAAAAAATCTGAATATTGGCAGAACCATCATTTCCTGCCGATGAAGTTATATAACTCATTCCCTCCACCCCATTAATCTGCTCTTCTAGTGGCACTACCACACTTTTCATAACGGTTTCAGCATTAGCTCCTGTATAATTGGCAGAAACCGAAACTGTAGGTGGTGCAATATCTGGATACTGGGTAACTGGCAACATAATTAAACCCAAAATACCTAGTATTACTATAATGATAGAAATTACAGTAGATAAAACCGGTCTGTTTATAAAATTCTTTATCATCAGAAAATTGGTTTTACAGATTCAACTAAACTGTCAAGTTTTACTGGTTTCGGAATGATTGCCGTGCCAGGCTTTAATCCACCTATTCCTGAAGCAATGATTTTTTCCCCTTTATTGATTCCAGATTTTACTACAATCATATTATTCACTCTATCTTCTACATCTATCACATAGTTTTTGGCGGTATCTTTTTCTACTTTAAAGAGATACACTATACCTTGTTGTTCATAAGTAGCACTTTCTGGAACCACCAAAACATGATCGTAAACTTTTGGAAATCTTATCGTTCCACTATTTCCATTGCTCAATAATTTGGTGGGATTAGGAAAACCTACCCTAAATTGTATAGTTCCCGTAGTAGGGTCTATTTGGCCTGTTGCAACTTCTATTTTACCTTTTTCAGGATATAAACTGCCATTAGCCAATTCTAACTCTACCATTGGTAAATTTTTAATTTTCTCAGGAACAGTAGCTCCGTATGATTTTTCTAAAAAATCTAAATACTGTTTTTCATTTAAAGAAAAATAAGCATATACAGAACGAGTGTCTGAAATAGTAGTTAAAGGCGTAGCGTCATTTGGCCCTACCAAACTACCCACTTTAAATGGTAATTTTCCTACAGCTCCAGAAATTGGCGCTCTAATAATAGAATAATCTATGTTAGCTTGTACAGACTTATAATTGGCAGAAGCCTGTTGTTGTGCAGCAATAGCCTGAGAAAGTTGCGCTTGGCTTCTTGCTAAATTGGCTAAAGCCGTTTGCAATTGAATATTACTGATGATATTCTTTTCTACCAAAGGTTTTAATTTATTCACCTCTACTTGAGCCGCATTCACCGCTGCCTTTGCCGCTTGCACATTAGCCTGAGCAGCACTAATGCCAGATTTTGCAGCATCTGCATTTTCTGTAAGTATATTGGTTTCTATCTTAAATAAAGGTTGCCCTGCATTGACATACTGCCCCTCATCTACCAAGACCTGAGTTATATATCCTTGAATTTTTGCCCTAACATCATTGTTGACAATCCCTTTTATAGAAGCTGGAAATTTTTCATAACCCGTTACATTTTTAGCTTCTACAGATACTACAGGATATGGTTTTGGACCGTCTTTTTTTGGTCCTTCTTTTTTACATGACCATAAAGCCAAAAAAGAAAAAACAAGCATTAATATTCTATTTTTCATATCTAAATAAATTTTTTATTCATAATTTTTTTAATGTATCCTCTATATTTTCAATATTACGCTCTAAAAGAGATTTGTAGATAATATACCTATCCGATAATTCTTGATTCTGATGGTAAGATTCTCTGTAAGTATTTAATTGTTCCAAAATTTTAATCTCCCTTTTCATACGCTCTACAATTTCTTGAAACCTAATGCTTATAAATTCTTCATTGACCAAGAAATACCTCTTACGCTCATCAATCTTATTGAGAGGCTTAATTAAATTGGCATTCAAAAGAAAATTAATACTGGTAGAAACAGAACTCTTACTGGCAGAAAAAACCGTAACCAAATCATCAAAAGAAAGTCCTTTTTTTTCGAAATCAAAAATCAAATAAGCATATATCTTTGCAGCCAAAGGTGGAAGAGAAAATATTCCTCCGTAAAAATCTACCAATTCTTGATAAATGCCTTGCTCTATTTTTATATTTGTTTTCAAAAAAATTATATTACAGTAACAAATTTAAATATTAGTTCGAAACAAACCGAACTATTTTGCATTGATTTTATCAATCTAAAACAATAAATAAAGGTTATTTTTGTTTACTGAAGTACTTTTTCAAATGCTTTTCTAGCACTTCCCCGAAAATAGACCTCTCCGCAATATTGATAATGAAGCTTTTCTAAAATATGAAGCATCGCCAAGTTATCGAAATTAGTATCCACCTTTATACTATATACTTGATGCGCTCTGGCAAAATTTTCTAAGATTTTAAAAAGACCAACTGCTATCCCTTTTCCTAAATATTCATCAGAAACTGCCACTCTATGTACAACTAAATAATCACCATGTGTCAACCAATCTCCTTCTATCTCATCATAAGCAGGTTCATCATTAAAGACCAAAGCTGCATAAGCCGCAATTTTACCTTCAAATTCTAGTACGTATCCTTTACCTAAAGAGATATCCGTTTTTACGACTTCTTGATTAGGATAGCCGTCTTGCCACTGATTGCTACCATCTTTTCTACGTCTTTCAATAGCTTGTTGTAGTATTTTCCAAATGACTTCAGCTTCTGAAATTTGAGCTTTTCTAAAATAAAATTGATTGATGGTTTCCAAAATGATTTCTTTAAAAAACAAATTTAAAAAATTAAATCATTATGGCTTCCAAAATGACCATTCTCTACCATTATAAACCGCCAATTGATGATTAGAAGTCACATAAACCATCATTCCTGCACTAGGGTTTACAATATCTTTATAAGAATTAACTCTTGGTAACACCATAGCTTTATCTGTATCTGCTAGTACCAAAACTCCCATAGTAACATCAGTATCAGGATTACCTCCTACAAGCGCTTTTGCTAAACTATTTTCTGGATTAGCATCTGCCAAACTATTGACCAATGGAGGAGCAGCTCCATCGGATAAATCTACCCATGACGAGATGACTAAACTCCCTGAATTAGCTGATCTTGAAAACTTTATTTTTTGTGTTGAAGTATCAAAAACCAAAGTTCCAGGAACAGGAGCAATCAGACCAGCAATATCTGTAACCCATGGCAAGACAATTCCTTTAGCTCCACCCGTAGCATTTCCTAATTCTATTGATACCGAAGCATTGGCTGGCGCTTGAGATGGTGTATTTTTCTCTATGGTAATTTGTGCCGCAACTAAACTACCCACAAACACTAAAAGGAATTTAATACTTTTCATAACGCCTATTTTTTACAGTTAATTATTAAAATCATCACAAGTTTGTGTATTGAAACACTTCCAAGAACTACCATCATATATTTTCAAACAATTATTGGTCGTATCATACACCATCATTCCTAAAACTGGGGCCAGACCATTGATCTCTGTTTGAGTTAATCTATTGATAACAAACCCTTTCGTTTTTGCATCCAAAACCAAATAAGCTCCTTTAACCTTCATCGGCCAATTGCCATTATCAGCCCCTGCCCTTTCTAATGCAGTAATACCAAAGTTGGAATCTAAAGTAGTTCCGCTTGTACTTGAAAGCCTAAAACATCTATCGCAGTCTATATCTTTAACTAAGTTAATATACGCTGATGAAGACAATTGCGCCAAATCAGCTGCCCCATCAGTATTATCCGCTTGCCCCAAATTTCCCGAACTATTATTAGATTGATTATTAACCAATTCAGGCACTCCAATTGCTGTTGCTAGATTACTTACAATTTCTGATGGGCTACCTGAAATAAATCCGTCAGCTTTTACTTTTATCTGACCTCTGTAAGGATAATTAACGTTTGTTGATGGCAATGTTAAAGAATGAACTTGTTGGAACTTAACATTTTCCGAACCTTCTATCGCATCAGGGCAGCCATCTCCATCAGAGTCTAAATCTAATGAATTCGGAATACTATCTCCATCTGTATCACAAGAACTAGAGGCGAAAACAACATCAATAAAGGCCGCTCTTTCAGAGGTATTTGTGTTAGAATTACCAGTAAATCCGTAGACAAAATCTTCTGTAGTAAATGAATTAAAAAATAAGGTCAACCAATAATCTTTATCACTTGGGTCAACATTAGGAACAGCAGAGTTTCCACTATAGTTACTGTATCGATAATATTTAAAACCAGCAGGCCCTGTACTATGTACAAAACCTCCAATCCCTATATTGCTTCCAGGTATTTCTTGTGGTGAATTGGTAGTTTTAAAACCCACAACGTCTGTTTCTGGCCTTGACCCCCTGCCGTCAATATCTCTAAAAACAATATCTATATCTTGTAGAGTTCTAGGAATTACTATACTGCTATTATTAACCACCGTACCACTTTCTACAAATTCTAATCTGTATTCAAAATAAGCATCTTTTGTAGAATTGATGTTCTTTAAATCAAATGTACCTTTAGTAACTCCAGAGGTAGTAATCCCTAAATTCAAATTACTTGGTGTTGTATCTCCTTTATAATTTTTATTTACAATAGTAATAATAGCATCATAATTAATGCCTGCTAATGTAGCTACATTTCTATTAATGAGTTTATCTCCCACTAAAAAATTTTCAGTAATTGATGGATCCCTTAAAAGAACTAAATTATTTAATGATACAATTTTAGGAGTACATTCTTCAAGATCCAATATTCCATCATTATCATCATCTAAATCTTGCCAATCTTGGATACCATCTCCATCAGAATCTACTGACACACAATCTACAATTGCATTATTTTGCGAATCTCCTACAGCTTGTCCTGCTCCTGCCAAAAGAGGAACTCCATTTGAATTTATCCCTCCTTTTATTCTTAAATTAGCATCTATTTCAGAAAAACTAATCGCACCTGCTCCTTCTATAGCATCTGCACAACCATCATTATCAGAATCATTATCCAAATGATTAGGCAAACCATCTCCATCTAAATCACAAAAAGATATATTATCTATACTCCAATCATCATTCCCAGATTCTATTCTAAATAATAACCTAGAATTTGGCGGCGAAATTGGAGTTCCAGGTGATGGAATACTTATGGTAAATGTTTGATAAGTATATCCTGAATTATTACCAGTAGTAAATGGTACAAAATCACTAGTTGCACCATTTTCCATAATAATACTTACATTATTAGCTGTACGGTCAGTGCTGTTATTAATCGTAGCATAGACAACTCCATTCAAAACAACTTTAAGTTCACCAGTATTCCCAGCAAGATCATCTTTATCTTGAGCTCCTACTTTTAAAGTTAATTTTAGTGGTTGATTTGGTATCGCCAAATCTTGATAAAGTGCAATTCCTGAAGAATTATCTAAAATATGAACTGCTGCGCCTACTTCCCAAATCCATGAAGCATCTGCTTGCCAATCATTTAAATTAAATTCAAAATAACCATTATTAATAAAAATTGGACATTCTGCAGTATCCAAAATCCCATCATTATCATCATCTAAATCGGTAGAATTTTCTATACCATCATTATCCGTATCAGCGATGGGTGGCGGTGCAGGGGAAATTTCAAATACTTCTATAGACACATTTGCCGAGGCACAATTGGTTGTCTGGCCTTTAGGCGAACATATTTGATAGGTCAAATTATATGTACCAGCTGTAGCACTGAAAGGAACATTGATAGTACCATCATCATTTATTGTTGCACCTACTAAACCTCCCGTATTAGTAAGGGTTACATCTGTGTTACTACTATTAGGCTCACTCCCATCTTCTGACTGATCATTGATAAATACTGATGGAGTGGCCGAGCCTACAAATATTGAAAAAAAACTATCATCTACAGCCAATACTTGCAATAAAGAGATTGATCTTGATCTTGTAATCAAAGATTTTGGAGAAAATACCTCTTCTATTTTGTTTAAATTATTAAGAAATTTACTAGAATTAAAATTAGATGGACTAGCTATAGAATTATAAGACAAATTATCCTCTTTAAATCCTAACAAACTAAATCGATCACTAGAATTTGTATCCTCAATACTTTCTACATGAAAATTTTGAGCAGTTGCTATACTCACAAATAACAATAAAAACAAAATAAAAAATCTCATTTTTATACTTTTATTTATTAAAAATTGATTCATGGCATTTGTTTAATACAAAATTAACAAAATAAAGATTATATTAAGTGTTAAAATTTAAAATATTTACTTTATTATTAAAAATATTATTTTTTATAAAACTTTACCATTACCTATAGCCAAAAATTTTTCGCTAATTATTGGCTATAAAAAATATCGCTCTTATCATTACTCTATGTAAATTTGTTAATAGATTTTTAGAAAATTGATAAAATTATAGACATCAGGTTAAACCATAAATCTAACTCGATAATTATTAGTAATAACAAACACCAAACACTATTTCATTCAGGCATTTTCAAAAAGTTTTATGAAACAGACAATTAAAAAAGTGTAAAATTTCATTTCACAATTCCAATCATAAAAAGATAAAAATTTTCTAAATTTAATACTTTTTAAAGCCTAAGGTTGTCTCCAATATGACCAAACAGTACCATTATAAACGGCGAGTAGTTTTTTGGTAGGGTCATAAACCATCATTCCAGGCGCTGGATTCTTGATGTTGCTAGCAGGGTCTGTTACCAAAGGGGGGATCATCGCTTTGTCTGTATCTGCCAAAACTAGAATTCCGGGGGTAGAATCTGTTGTAGGATTGCCGCCAATCATCGTCTTAGCATCTGCTCTTTCTGGAAATGAAGCATTGGTTTGTAAAGCATTATTAATGGCCACATTACCTCCTGTTGCCGGTTTTTCTATATTATGAACACTAAGGTCAAACCATGTTCCGTTGTTTCTGCTTATTTTCACCTTTCGGTCAGCCACATCCAAAATGAAAGCCCCTCCTTTTGCATTAGCGGTTGGTGACAAAGAAACTCCTGCAGCAGTGGTAGCCCAAGGCAGAATAATTCCTTTATTGCCTGTTCCAAATTCTAAGGAAATACTGGTGCTGTTACTAGTGATACTAGATTTGCCAATGGCTAC
>NZ_BMLV01000006.1:68876-69287 GCF_014645495.1 Cloacibacterium rupense
CCCTGCAATTGGAGAAGTAATTACTGCTGTACCAGAACCATCTACAGGTTCGCCAGCGTTTCCTCCGGTAGTACTTGCAGGCATTCTATTGATTACAAAACCTTTGGTACTTGCTTCTAAAGCTGTCCATCCGCTTTGTCTTACCATTGGCCAGTTTTGGTTATCTGCACCCGCTCTATTAAAGGCAGTAATACCATGTTGGGTAGGGTAAGTATTGCTATCTGTAGAGGGCAGTTTGTAACATTTACAAGAATTGAGGGTATTATCCAGAGAATCGCCTATTCCTTGTCCTACATCTGCTGTACCGTCTGTATTATCTGCTACTCCTGCTAAATTGCTTGGGTTAGTAGAAGCATTCAAATTATTTCCTGCATTATTCACCAACTGAGGAACTCCGTTTGCTGCAGCGGA
>NZ_BMLV01000006.1:69297-278565 GCF_014645495.1 Cloacibacterium rupense
GCAGAAGGAGTACTAGTGGTTGTTCCGTTGTAAGTAACTTTTATTTGACCTCTGTAAGCATAATTTGGATCTGCTAAAGGAAGGTTAAGATTATGAATTTGATTGTATTTTACATTTTCAGAGCCTTCTATTGCATCTGGGCAACCATCATTATCCGAATCTACATCTAATGAATTGGGAATACCATCTCCATCTGTATCAATACATTCACTAAAAACAAATTGTACATCATCTAAAAAATTGCCATAAGAAGCTCCTCCGACTGAACTTACCGACTGAAAAGCAATCGTGAGGTTGGTTTGCCCTGCAACCACATTGTAACTCCCTGTATAGGTACCCCAAGCAGTATTACCATCACTCATGGTAGCAACAACTGGTGAAGCTAAAGCATTGGCCAAAGATGTTCCCATTCTTACATTGGCTACATCTACTCCACTTCTTCCCCTATGCTTAATAGACCAAGTGATAGTTCCTGCATTTCCACTCAGCGCAAAGTTTTGATACAAAGTAGATACTACATTGGCGTTTAATTCTACAAATTGATTGCCTTCTGCTGCTGGAACACCATTAAACCCAGACCTCCAGAATTCTATCAAACCATCTCCTGCAGTAGTCTGCCAGCCTCCTGCATTAACTTGATTCACCAAAGTCCACGTGGTAGAATTATAGGGTGCTAGGGTAATATTCGGAATTTCAAAACCTGCATTTCTAGAAGAGAAAAGATTACATTCTACAGTGTCTAAAATCCCATCATTATCATCATCTAAATCTGCTGCATCTGCTATACCGTCTTGGTCAGCATCTAATTGCTGAAATCCTGTAACAAAACTAAAAACTGCCCTATCTGGCAAATTCAAAGCATTAAATATAATTCTAGAACCCGCAATTAAATCAGGAACTATTTGGTTTACTGTTCCTGTGGTAAAATTACCATCGCCATCCAAATCAACTAAAATTCTAAAATCATTAACATTAGAAGTATTACCCGAGATGGTAAGTCCCGTCAAGTCAAAACGTAATGTAACATTTCCTATATCATTTCCTACAACTTGACTTGCTTGACTTACTTTCCATTCTCTAGTTAATCTTCTGGCATTTAATGAACTGAGCGCAATAGGTAAGTCCGTGGCTTGTTCTGCTAGAGCAGTATTATCATGCCCTATCATTAAAAATTCTAAATTTTCTAAATTAGAGGGATTACTCAACACGATATTTCCTTTGCCACTTTGCCCAGTTCCGTTACCACTACCTGTATTGATACTATTGGATTGTGGCTGATTTAATCCACTGACATCGTCTTTTCCTATCCCAAAAACATCATGCCAATAGCCCGCATTATTCCATATCGAACCTCCATTAGAATTGACATAACTGCCAATAGAAGAATCTAAAGTAATGCCATATTTAATTGCCAAATAACTTTCTACATTTGCTTTTTCGCTAATAGTTTTTGCTGTGGGAAAAACAATAACCTCAGCCAGTAATCCATTTCCCTTCATATGCCCAAAATCATTATTCCCATTATGATTACTTCCTCCAATCATCGGTCTAAAATTGATCACATCAAAATCTTGCTGACCATTCACGATGCTCCCATTCTTACCATTTACCCTCCCAGTACCAAAAGGAGTTTGAGTGCTTGCATCTAGACTTACAATATTAAATTTAATATTATTTAAACTAGTATCTTGTATATGAAAACCTGCTCCTGCTCCTACAATACTATTTCCATTTCTAGACCATGCGCTGTTTTCATTATTCCCCCCAAAAAGCACAACTCCTGTATTTAAAGGAGATATTGAACTTCCAAGAAAATTAGATTGTCCGAATGAATTATCATCAAATTTATAAACTGCAAATGCGGTTACGTAATCTATATTGGTATTCCCGTCTAATCTATTGGTAGGCAATGCACTGCTAAAACCATCATTATTAAAACTTACGGCTTGATTGAAATTAATCGCATTGGTATTATATGTTGGGGTACCTGTAACGGTAAAAGTGTTAACACCCGCTTGATCTACCCAGCCTATTAGGTTGGTTCCAGAACTAGTAACTCCCTCATTAGCTTTTAACCATAGGCTAGTTCCAGAAACTCCACCAGGATTAATTGCTGATGGTACCGTTACTGTTATTATTGCTTCATCATAATCATTCTGTTGTATTTTTTTAGATATTCTATAGACTAAATTATAAACCCCTGATGGAGTTCCTGCAGCCACAACTACATTTCCCGTACTGGTATCGATGCTAATTCCTGAATTGGTAGTAGAAATCTGGGTAATATCTACATTGCCAGTGGTAGCTTGTCCGCCATTGTAGAGGTCATTTGCCAAAACAGAAGTTACACTAGTTGAACTAGGACTAACAGTAAACGCATCACTCACTGCTTGTAAAGGACTAGAAACCGAAGGACAAATTATGGTTGGTGTTCCACCAGGCGCAGAACTTACCTTTTCTAGAGAAATATCATCTACATAATAATCCGTATTAAATAGATTAGTCCCAGAAAGGTCTCCATTATACAATTCTATCTTTGCATCTTTATGGGTACAAGATATTGGCGTTCTAAAATAAAAAGTTATTTCACGCCATTGGTTATTATTGGTAGTGAAAAGTGGTGAAGTTAACCTGCCTCCTCCTAGCAAATCATTACCCGAATAATCACTTAAACCAAACTCAACTTCCCCATTTGGATTGACTACATAAACCCAAAGAGTAAGTTTATAAATAGAATTATCATCAAATGAAAAATTTCTTAAATAAAAAAAACCAGAGTTTGCCCCTCCATTATTTACCACCATTACTGCACCATTAGGATTACCCGTATGGTCTGTTGTTGCAGGATGATTTAATGAAGACGAAGAACCAGATGGCGCAGGACCCGTCCAAAACCAATCAAAATTAGCTGGCCATGGATCCCCAATTCTTCTAGGGTCTATTACAGTATAATAATCTTCATCTATTCTTATTTTTGGAAAACTTGAAGTATCTGCAAAAGTAAAACCATTAACTTTTGGCATATAAGGACTCTCTACTCTAGAAGTAGTTTGACCAAAATCATCTTGAAATACTATCTGCGAATAAATATTTTGTGTTAAAAAACACAAAATTAACAGAACAATTAACTTAAAGTTGTTGCTCATCTAAATCTCGTTTTGTTGTAGTTTAATAGTTTACCATAACTCAATACACATCATGAGTAATGAATTATGTTAACAAATATAACAAAAAAAAACTCAAAGTATTGAATATGAAAACATAATAGAAAAAATTAATAAATATTTCAAATTTTGGACAAACAACAAAAAAAAGCACGCTTATTTACATAAGGTGCTTAATTTTACTATAAAAAAACTTAGTTCTACTATTTCACAGAAACATTCAGCGTAAATGCTGATGGCTTAGTTCCTTTCATATTATATACTCTAATCTTGTATGCCCCTGTTTTGGTAAGCTTTCCTTCATAAGAGTTTCCTTCTATGCTTCCATTGTAAACAGCTTCATCATTAGAACCTGGTTCTAAAATATTAAAATAATCTCTTCCACTGTTGGCTTTTAGGCTCACTTTTAAGGTTTGACCTTCTTTGGCACTTACCAAATAATCTACCGCATCATTGGCTTTTAAAGTTCCTTTCAATAAGGTTGATGATTTTCCCGGCGCAAATTTCACAGTCTGTTTTTTTACCGTCTGTGCATTTACTGTAACTAAAGCAAAAATTAAAAATAAAGAAAATAATTTTGCTACGATAGGTTTTTTAATGTTTTTCATTTTGATTTGTTTTAATTAATAATTGTTTATTTTGACGTTTTATATAATCACAAATTAAGTGCCAAAAATTATATTTGCCAAATTTTTTTAAAAATTTTTATCTTTTCTAGACCATCATTCTTTTGTGGTTTTCCTAATAGTCTGTATAACCTCTAGCACCCCCTCCTCCAAAAAGAGTATGAGTATCTTTTATTTCGGCTAACTCTAAATTATTTTTAACCCTCTCAGGATAATTGGGATTAGAGATAAACTTCCTTCCAAAGCCAATCAGATCTGCTAAATCCTGCACCAAAAGCTCTTCTCCTTGTTCTGGAGTTTTGTTCCCAGTTGCAATGATGGTATTTTTAAAAGTAGCTCTTAATTTTACACGAAAATCCAACGGAATCTCTGGCGCATCTTCCCAATCTGCCTCAGACAAATGCAAATAAGCGATATCTAGATGATTTAACTTTTCTGAAGCCAACATAATGGTCTCTAATATTTCAGGATCATCCATATCTTTAAATTTAATAAACGGAGACAATCTTACCCCTGTTTTTTCTTTGCCAATAGCAGCTGCTATCGCTTGGGCTACTTTTAATAAAAATTGAATTCTATTTTCTCTGGTCCCTCCATATTCATCGGTTCTTTGGTTGCTATTGCTACGCAAAAATTGATCGATTAAATAACCGTTGGCACCGTGAATTTCAACCCCATCAAATCCAGCTTCTATGGCATTTTTAGAGGCTTGTACATAGTCTTGTGTGGTTTGTTCTATTTCTTCCAATGTCATTTCTCTAGGTTCTTCTACCGGTACAAAAGTAGCGTCACAATTGGGCGCACCATCAAAAATATAAACCGATGTTTCCTTTGCCAGAATTGCAGACGGCGCCACTGGTTGCAATCCATTGACTTTAGATGAAGACACCCTTCCTACATGCCAAAGTTGTAGAAATATTTTACCTCCTGCATCATGTACCGCTTTTGTAATCAACTTCCAACCAAGAATTTGTTCCAATGTATAAATCCCAGGTGTGTGGGCATAGCCCTGACCTTGTAGAGAAATCTGTGTAGCTTCTGTAATTATAAGGCCTGCACCTGCTCTCTGTACATAGTAAGTTGCCATCAATTCGTTGGGTACATTGCCCAGCGGTGTAGCTCTACTTCTGGTCATAGGTGCCATCACAAAACGATTCTCAAGAGATATTCCGCCTAATTGATATGCTGAAAAAATTTGTGATAAATCCATGTTTATTTTTATTTCCAAGTAACTATTTCATCTAGTGTTCTTCTGGTTTTCTCTTTAGGCTCTACTACTCTATACCCGAAAGCCACCATATAAGAAATACCAAATTGCTCGGTATCTACTCCTAATTTTTCTCTCAATATAACATCGGTAGTCGCTTGGTTAAAACCCTCTATAGGACAACTGTCTATCCCTATCATAGCAGCAGCGGTCATCATATTTCCTAAGGCTATATAACTTTGTTTAGAGGCCCAGTCAAACAATTTACGATCGTCACTCAAATCAAAATCAGTCTTCTGAAAATCTTCATAAAACTTCCCCTTGCCTTTTACCACTTCCTCTGGCAGCTTCTGTACATTTTTCATAAAATCTAAGATGTAAGCAGAATCCCATTTTGTTAAAGGACTCTTCATTGTAAGTCCTATCACATAGTGGCTGGCTGTGTCTAACTTTTTAGTTGCTCCCCATGCATTTTCTTTCAACTGCTCTCTTAGATTTTTATCCTGTACCACAATAAAATGCCATGGCTCAAAACCAAAAGAACTGGGCGATAGTCTGGCTGTTTCTAGGATAAATTCTATATCTTCTTGAGGGATAATTCTATTCACGTCAAACTCCTTGCAGGCATGACGAAATTGGTATGCTTCTAAAATTTCTTTTTTATTCATGGTATCAAATAATTAAATTAATTAACAATACAAAATTATAACAAAAGCAATCTGTTTGATGAGTAAAAATTTATGTTATTTTTGTAAAAATAAATGCTCATGCAGAGAATTGTAAATTTCAGAACCTTCAATGTTTTCAGTATAGAAAAAGATGTCTGGGATATCGATTATCACAACCATAATTTCTACGAAATCATCTTAATAGAACAAGGCGAAGGCATTCACCACCTCAATCAAGTGAAATTTAATTACAAAAAAAATGATGTATTTCTATTAACGCCTAGTGATGCGCATTCTTTTGAAATTCATCAAAAAACTAAATTTATCTATATAAAGTACACCGAACAATTTTTGCTTGATGCGCTGACTTTAGAAAACAATAAAAACTGGAAAGAAGCTTTGCAATTAACTTTATATCAAAAACCTTTGCTCTACGAAAGTATCATTAAAGACGAAAAAGAAGCCGAAAATCTACTACAACTAGCAAAAATTCTGGAAATTGAATTCCAAAGCAAAAACACGTACAGCAACGAAATACTGAAAAATCTATACGCCACTGTAATGACCATTATCGTAAGAAATCTCTACAAAAATGGTTCAGAAAAATGGGTAACCTTAGAAGGTGAAAAAATAGAAAAAATATTATCCTATATTAATATTTACACCCTAGATAATGACAAAATGAAGATAGAAAACCTGGCGAAACAATTTTTGATGTCCAAAAACTACATTAGCCTTTATGTGAAAAAAAATACTGGATTTTCTATCCAAAATCACATCATTCAAAATAAAATAACCATCGCTGAAAGACTTCTAAAACAAGGAAAACTAAATATCAATGAAATCTCATCTCATTTGGGATTTAATGATGCCAGCCATTTTCATAAAATCTTTAAAAAATATAAAAACGTATCGCCTTCTGAATGGCGTAGTAAATAATTGAATTTAATTATTACCTTTCGCAATCTTACTAGCCAACCAACTTACATAGAACAACTGAAAACTGTGGTAAATCATCACAGGAAGCAAAAAGAGTACTTTTTGTGCCTCAGGAATCCCCAAAATCATCACAAACAAACTGCCATGTACCAATGATTTTTTAGAACCACAAAAGGTAGTAGTAATGGTATCTTCTCTGCTAAATCCTAATCGGTGAGAAAGCCAAGCTAAAATTTCATAAACCACAAAAAACAAGGCAATAACTCCTACTGCAATAACTACAAAAACAAAAGAAGGTACCGCTGCAAAAACGTTTTCTAAAAAGGCTTTAGAAAAACTTTCGTAAACAATCAATAGAATAATCAATCGATCAAATTCTGCTATTATTTTACCATATTTTGAAATGATTTTTTTAAAAATAGGATTCAACAAAATTCCTAAAACAATAGGCAAAAGAACTTTTAATAACAGTTGTTGGATAATTTCAGTTTCGTTTCCTTCAGAATGATGAGCTTGCAGGAAAAATCCCATTAAAAGTGGCGTCATCAGAATCCCTATCAATCCTGAAATAGATGCATTAAATATAGCTGAAGTCACGTTCCCCCTGGCAATAGAAACCATCACCACAGATGACGAAACCGTGGAAGGCAAACACGCCAAAAAGTACACCGAAAGCCAACTCTGGAAATAGACCGTTTCTCTAAAAAAAGGATAAAAAATAAGAACCAACAACGGAAACAATAAAAAGGTCCCCAACTGTACCACCAAATGAAGCTTCCAATTAGAAACATCTTTTATCACTTCTTTTAGATTGAGCTTTAGCCCATACAAAAGAAAAATACCAGCAATTCCCCAATCGATGAAGGCTTCTAGATTGAAAATTCTTTGGTAAGAATCTTCATAAGGAATCACTTTACCTGCAATCACCATCAAAACCAACAACAATAAGAATACGTTTTGCTTATCAAATATTTTCTTAAAATCCAATTTCTATATTTTTTTCAAAGATAAATCAACTTTAAAATCTAAAACAATACATTTCAGCCTCAATAAAAATCAATGATGCTTCATCAATTCATCTGGCACATTGGTCGTAACAAAATCTACCCCCATTTCTACCAATTTTTTGAAAATCACTTCATCATTCACCGTCCATACATTGGTGATTATTCCTAGCTTTTTAGCCTCAGAAATCCATTCAGGGTGCTTTTCTACAAATACGCTATAGTGATAATCTATACCATCTAATCCTGCGTTTTTAACCTGCTCAGGAGACAAATTGCCTTCTAAATATTGTACAATGGCGTTAGGATTTTGTCTTTTAATTTCTTGACAAAGATGCAAACTAAAAGATATAAACTCACATTGATTTTCCAATTGATTTCTCTTCACCATTTCTAGGGTTTTCATAACCATTTCGTTTTCCAACTCTGGGGTTTTCCCTGGTTTTATTTCTACAATGAGCTTCACTTGTTTTGATTTTTTGCCTTGTTTCAAATATTTTTCCAAGGTTGGCAATGTTTCTCCGTTAGAAAGTTTCTCTTTTTCTAAATCTTTAAATAAAGTTTCAGAAATTTCTAAGGTATTGATATGTTCATCATGATTCACCACCAAAACGCCATCTTTGCTCATTCGGACATCAAATTCACTTCCATAAATTTTTAATCCTTGAGCATTTTTAAGCGATTGAATAGAATTTTCTGCCGTTGCTGGATGGGTCTTCCAAAAGCCTCTATGTGCAATAATCTGGGTCTGAGATGAACTGAAATTAAACATAACTATAGCGATTAATACAATAAATCTTTTCATTTTTACTATTCTTTGCTCTACAAAACTAAGCAGTCTTTTTGAATTGGTATCATAAATTGATGTTAATTTATAACAATATTAAATTGATAAAATACCATCGCTTTTTGAAAATTTCATACACTTCATCTCCAAAATTCATTGTTCAATTTTTCCTACCTTTGATTGCGTATTCTTTAAATTTAATTCAATGGAATCTCTTTCAAACATCAATGCCAATCGTTACCAATCAGAAGTTCAATACCGCTTTTGCGGAAAAACAGGATTGCTCCTCCCTCAACTTTCCTTAGGCCTTTGGCATAATTTCGGCGAAGTAGATGATGCACAAGAAGCCTTAAAAATGCTCTCATTTGCATTTGACCACGGAATTACTCATTTCGATTTAGCAAACAACTACGGAACTCCTTTCGGAAGTGCTGAAAAAAATTTCGGACATATCCTTAAAAAACATTTTGCTGGCTATAGAGACGAAATGCTCATCAGCACCAAAGCAGGGCATAGAATGTGGGACGGCCCTTATGGAGATGGTGGCTCCAGAAAAAACTTAATGGCGAGTATAGACCAAAGCCTCAAAAGAATGCAATTAGACTACGTAGATATTTTCTACTCTCACAGATATGATGAAAATACACCCATAGAAGAAACAATGAATGCTCTATCTGATATTGTAAAACAAGGTAAAGCTCTCTATGTAGGCATCTCTAAATACCCTGAAGATAAAGCCCAAGAAGCTTATAAAATCTTAAAACAAAACGGCACCCCATGTACCATTTACCAAGGTCGATACAGCATATTCTCTAAAGAAATAGAAACTGAGGTATTGCCATCTGCTGAAAAAAACGGAGTGGGATTCATTGGTTTCTCTCCCTTAGCTCAGGGATTGTTAAGTGATAAATACCTACACGGTATTCCTGAAAAATCTAGGGCTGCCCTTTCTTATGGTTTTCTAAAAAAAGAACAAATTACCCAAGAAACGATTCTCAAAATTACTCAACTTAATGCTCTGGCACAAAAACGTGGACAAACACTTGCTCAAATGGCTTTAGCATGGTGTTTCCAAAAAGAACAAGTGAATTCTGTAATCATCGGAACCAGCTCTGTAAAACAATTACAAGACAATATTTCCGCACTCAAAAACCTCTCTTTTTCTAATGAAGAATTACAAATCATTGAGAATATTTAATTTTAAATAAACAAAATTACCAACCCAAACCAACTACTGTTTCCTTCTTTTTATTTATCTTTGGTTAACGATAACCATCTCTATGAATACTACAGAACTAGAAACCCTCAAAAATCTTTCGCAGATGCTTATTGATAAATCTGCCGAATTAGATTACCTCGTCAATACCCAGAGAAAAATTCTCTCCTCTCTCTATATGACTTTGGTTGGAAATCTTAAATTAGAACTTCTAAATCTTCAGCTAGACATCCAATTTCTGCAAAGAAAAATTGAAGAAATTAACGCTTGTATCAATAAAAACGAAAATCCAGACCTGAAACTCATAGACCTTAAAATCCAAATAGAATTAATAGAAACCAAAGAAAAAATTAATCAACAAACCGAATTATTAACAGCTGCCAAAGAATTTTTACAAAATGTAAAACCTGTAGAAAACGAAAAAGAAATCAAATCCCTCTACAGCAAAATGGCTCATAAATTACACCCTGATGTAATCCCTGAATACACAGAAGAGCATAAAATAGTTTGGGAACAAGTACAAAAAGCCTATCAAGAAAAAAATATAGAAAAATTAGAATCTCTACAATTGGTCTATGCTGACCTGCTCAATATCGAAATAAAACACACAGAAGAAAGCCTTGAAAAACAATTGCTAAAAGTAACATCTGAAATCAAAGAAATAGACCTAAAAATAGCTCAACTTTACCAAATTTTCCCTTTTGATATTGAAAAAAAACTATACAATGACGACTGGGTTTCTGAGCAAAATCAAGAAACCAATGAATGGATAAAACAACATCAAAATTATTATCTACAACTCCAAAAAACATATCATCACTTAACCCATGGACTCTAATAAGCAACTAATCAATGTAAATCCCGGACTGGCACATCTCCTTGCAGGACAAAACTTTAATCTCGATGTTTTGCTTAAAGATATTTCTGTACTCAATACCGAAGTTGCAGGTACCTACTACCACCATCCCGAAAAATTTGCTCAAGACATCTCTCCAGAATCCATCATCACCTTAAAAAGAGAACCTCAAAACCAATTTGATGCACTGGCCATTGCCCTCTATTTCGGAGATTTAAAAATTGGCTACCTCCCAAAAGCAAAAAACGAAGTCATCGCCAATCTCATGGATGCCGGAAAGCAATTCTCCGCCAAAGTAAAACAAAAAACCATTCATTCTGACTATAATTTACAACTAGACATAGAAGTTTTTATGAAAGGTTGATGACTATTTTTATAATAAATTTTAGAACAAAACATTTACCATATCAAAGGCATAGATAATGTATGGATAAAGCATAGATAGTGTATGGATAGTGCATGAAAAATGCATGGCAAATGTATAGCTCATGTATGGTTGAAGTATAGCTGATGTATGAATCATGTATGAAAAAAAAAGACCCACTTCTACCAATCTATTCTCCTAGGTCAATTCATACAAAACCTACTCTAAACGACTCCCTAAAAATCATTCACCACGAATCCAAGAAAATCATAATACAAATCAACAAAATTCCTTATTTTTGCACATCTTAAAATCATAAACTATGTTTAATAGTCTTCAGGACAAGCTAGATAAAGCGTTACAAAACCTACAAGGACGCGGTAAAATTACAGAAATCAACGTAGCAGAAACGGTGAAAGAAATTCGCCGTGCATTGGTAGATGCCGATGTAAACTACAAAGTAGCCAAGGACCTTACCAAAAGAGTACAAGACAAAGCATTAGGTCAAAACGTACTTACCTCTATCACTCCTGGGCAATTAATGACCAAAATTGTTCATGATGAATTGGTAGAACTCATGGGTCGTACCCAAGAAGGAATCAACCTTTCGGCCAACCCTACCATCATCCTCATTGCAGGTTTACAAGGTTCTGGTAAGACCACTTTCTCTGGTAAGTTGGCTAATTACCTAAAGTCAAAGAGAAATAAAAAACCATTATTAGTAGCCTGTGATGTTTACAGACCTGCTGCAATAGACCAGTTAACGGTATTAGCAGACCAAGTAGGGGTAACCATCTACAAAGAAATAGAAAACAAAAACCCAGTAGAAATCTCAGAAAACGCCATCCAATTTGCTAAAGAAAATAAGCATGATGTAGTGATTATAGATACTGCAGGTCGTCTAGCCATAGACGAAAACATGATGAACGAGATAAGAAACGTTCACCAAGCAGTAAAACCTACCGAAACACTCTTTGTAGTAGATGCCATGACCGGTCAAGATGCAGTGAATACCGCTCTAGCCTTTAACCACGTTCTAGACTACAATGGGGTAGTTCTTACCAAATTAGACGGTGATACCAGAGGTGGTGCTGCGCTTACCATTCGCTCTGTAGTGAGTAAACCAATCAAATTTATCTCTACTGGAGAAAAAATGGAAGCCCTAGACCTTTTCTACCCAGAAAGAATGGCAGACAGAATCTTGGGGATGGGTGACGTGGTTTCCTTGGTAGAAAGAGCTCAGGAACAATTTGATGAAGAAGAAGCAAAGAAATTACACAAAAAAATCGCTAAAAACGAATTCGGTTTTGATGATTTCTTAAAACAAATTCAACAAATCAAGAAAATGGGTAACATGAAAGACCTTATGGGGATGTTACCAGGCGTAGGAAAAGCCATAAAAGATGTTGACATCAATGATGATGCTTTCAAACACATAGAAGCCATCATTCATTCTATGACACCAGACGAAAGAAGGAGACCTTCTATCATAGATATGAATCGTAAAAAAAGAATTGCCAGAGGTAGCGGTAGAAAATTAGATGAAGTAAACGCCTTGATGAAACAATTCGAACAAATGGGCAAAATGATGAAGATGATGCAAGGCCCACAAGGAAAACAACTGATGCAAATGATGGGCAAAGGAATGCCTAATATGCCAGGAATGGGAGGTAACCTTTTCGGCAAATAAAATGTAATTCAAATTATATAATAATCTAAAACGCTTCTATTTTCTAGAAGCGTTTTTTGTCTATTATTTTAATCTATATCCTAAGCCGATACTTAGATAATTGATTTTTGCAGAATAATTTGAAGACGAATTTTCTAGGTGGTTATTCAATTGTATAGAATATCTAGCCTCTAATAAAAACTTATTATTGATATCATAACCTAATCCTAGCCCAAGTCCAAAATTTAACGCATTAAAACCCTCTGGAACCTCCTCAAGATCAAACATTAGTTGTGGCCCAGCTTGTAAATTAAATTTATCTGCTACATAAAACTTAGCAATCAGTGGAATTTGCAAAGCATTACCATCTTCATTTCCTATTAAATTTACTGCTGGTTGAAATTTAAATTTTTCATTCCCAAACTCACCAAATAAACCTACATAATATCCTGACTTTGTCTCAGAACCTTTCATATCCAGAAGTTTTACTTTAGCATTCAAAGACAAAAAACCTGCATTTACACCAAAATGTTGAGCATTCACCACTCCAAAAAGAGCTAATACTCCTACTAAAAATAGTTTCTTCATAATAATATTGGTTTTGATTAAAAAAAATCTCTCGCAATAACGAGAGATTTGATTATTTTTCTGTTCAATTATTTACCAAAAGTAAAAGCATAACCTAAGTTAATTGATGAAATTGAATTTCCATCTTTACTCATTCCTTTATATCCTAAATAGAGTTCACTCGAATTAAATTTGTAACCAATTTTAGGTTGATAATAAATTGCACCTGAGTCACCTCCATTACTTTCTGTGAAAAAAGCGTAGCCCAAATCTCCACCTATGAAGAAATTTGGAGAAATAGCGTATTCTGCAGTTGCAGCTAAAGGAATAATACCATAACCTTCAGTTTCAACAGAAACAGTTCCATAACCTGGAAGAATATAGCTGTACGTTTTTCCTCCTGTATAATATGAATATCCTGTTGTAACACCTGCTTTAAAGTTTTCTGCCAAATCCCATACATAAGCAACATCTGCTCCAATATTAAGGTTTGATGAATCAGCTAAATCACCTACTGGTAATCCTACATGAGCTCCAATCTTAAAATTCCCTGTTGTTTGAGCATTCATAGCTCCAAAAAGTGCTAATGCACCTACTAAAAATAGTTTTTTCATAATGTTATTAATTTAAATCATGTACAAAAGTAAAAATATTCTTTAAACATTAACAAATTATTAACATTATTTTTTGTTATGTTAAATAAAATGAGGACTTTAAACTCATTGTGGAAATGTGGATAACTACTCTTCTCTTTGTCTTTTTTCCTCTGCGTTGTAAGCCAAAATAATCTTTTTTACCACAGGATGGCGTACCACATCTTCTTCAGTAAGGTGTACAAAACCAATTTCGGGAACATTTTTTAAGATACGCATTGCTTCTTTCAGTCCAGAATGCATTTTCGGTGGTAAATCTACTTGCGAAGGATCTCCAGTGATAATAAATTTAGCATTCATCCCCATTCTGGTGAGAAACATTTTCATCTGAGAATGGGTTGTATTTTGTGCTTCGTCTAGAATTACGAAGGCTTCATCTAATGTTCTACCACGCATAAATGCTAAAGGCGCTACTTCTATCACCTTTTTTTCCATAAAACCTTCAAGTTTTTCATGGGGAATCATATCGCGCAGAGCATCGTATAAAGGTTGTAAATAAGGGTCTAATTTTTCCTTTAAATCACCTGGCAAAAAACCTAAACTTTCGCCTGCTTCTACTGCTGGTCTGGTTAGAATAATTCTTTTGACTTCTTTATCTCTAAGTGCACGAACTGCCAAAGCGACACTGGTATAGGTTTTACCGGTTCCGGCTGGTCCGATTGCAAAAACCATATCTTTCTTTTCAGATTCTTTCACCAGTTTCTTCAGATTGGTGGTTTTGGCTTTTATGACTTTACCATTTACGCCTTTTACAATAATATCTTGGTCAAAAACCAATTGTTTCTCTGCTTCATCTTTTATTTTTAAAATGCTTTCTAGCTCTTTCAATTCTATAGAGTTATTTTTAGAAATATAACTCACTATATCTTCTAATTTTTGCTTAAAAACATCTAAAGTTTCTTGGTTGCCCATCGCAAAAATAAATTGATCTCTGCCTGTAATTTTAAGGGTAGGAAAGCTAGATTTTATCAGATTAAAAAACTGATTGTTAACACCATAAAAAATTTTGGTATTAATGCCGGAGATTTCATAGGTTAGTTCGTACAAGATATTCTGTTTTTAAAAATTTTATCTTACCAAAAATAAGCAATATCTTTGTTTTTTCAAACATTTATTTCATTAAAAAATGCCAATAATTACTTTAACTTCAGATTATGGAACAGTGGACCACAGAGTTGCGGCAATTAAAGGCAATATCATACAGCTGAATCCTGATGCCAGAATCATTGACATCACTCATGAGATAGGCGCATACAACCTGCTACAAACCGCATATATTGTAAGAAATGCTTATGTAAACTTCCCAAAAGAAAGTATCCATATCATTTCTGTGGACAGTTTTTTTCATAAAGACCGAAAAAATATTTTAGTAAAAGCAGACGGTCATTACTTTATTTCAGCAGACAATGGTTTGCTCAGCCTTATTTTTTATGATTTAAAACCAGAAGCCATCTATGAAATCACCATCAATAACAGATTTGATGATGATGTGAAGTTTGCCAGTATAGATATCTATACACCTGTAGCGGCACACCTTAGCAATGGAGGTTTACCCGAACTTATTGGCAGAAAAATTAAGAATTACAAAGAAATTACCTTCCCAAAACCTTATTTCAATGAAGCTGAAAAAATCTTGATTGGTGAAGTAATGTATATAGACAATTTTGGCAATTGTGTAACCAATATTTCTAGAAATTTATTTGAAAAAACGGTGGTTAATTTTGAAAACTATGAAATTAACATCAGAAATATTTTACTCAAAAACATTCATAGAAAATACACCGATATCGTGACGGATTGGGAAAAAGAAACCGAGTATCACGGCAAAGCATCTGCTATTTTTAACGAACAAGATTTATTAGAAATCTCCATTTACAAAGGCACCAATAAAAACGGAGCCAATACTCTTTTCGGTTTAAAAGTAGGAGACAAAATTTATGTTCAGTTTGAATGATGATGGATGATGGATGTTAGAAGATGGGTGATAAAAATTTTAATTAAAAATAAATCAAAAATCGTAAATCGTAAATCGTAAATTACTATGACTTATTTAATTATAAAAGCATTGCACATTATCTTTATGGTTAGCTACTTTGCGGGTATTTTTTACCTTGTGAGGATTTTTGTGTATTATAAAGATACAGACGATTTTGAATCGCCGAAAAAAGAAGTATTAAGAGAACAATATGTTTTTATGGCTAGAAGATTATGGAATATCATCACCGTACCCGCATTTGTTTTGATGACCGTTTTCGGAATTTGGATGCTGTTTTATTACTATCCTGAATTCCCATTATTAACGATAACTAATTCATTACATTGGTTTTACGTAAAAGCAATATTTCTAATCGGATTGTTCATCTATCATTACTGGTGTTGGAAAAAAGTTTTAGAAATTAAAAACCTCAACGGAAAAGAATTACCAACCGCCAATCTTAAATTAAGACAAAGCAACGAAATAGCTACATTCTTGCTATTTTTAGTAGTATTTGTAGCGATTTTAAAATCTCTTGCATTAGAATATTGGTGGCAATTAATTGTAGGATTTTTCGTTATAGTCTTTGTCATTATGATGACGGTAAAAATAGTGAATAAGAAAAAATAAATTTTTGCTGGATGCAGGATGTTTGATGTAGGTTGAAATCCTTAGAAAACATCTAACACCTATCATCTAACACCCAACAAATTATGATTGCTATACTAAAAAAAGAACTTTGGAGTTATTTCGGGAATTGGAGCGCGTGGATTATTATCGGGGCGTTTTCTTTTGTTTCCGCATTATTTTTATTTTTTTTCGAGAACGATTTTAATATTCTCGACATCGGAACTGCCAGTTTACAAAGCTTTTTCATGCTTTCACCGTGGTTATTTTTGTTTATTATTCCCGCATTGGCGATGAAATCCTTCGCAGAGGAACAACAAAACGGCACTTTACAATGGCTTTTTTCTCAACCACTTAAAATCTCCGAAATTGTTTCTGGGAAATTTTTATCCGTATTTTTGGTAGGGATTTTATGTTTATTGCCATCATTGGTTTACTTCTACTCTGTTTATGTTTTGGGCGTACCAGAAGGAAATTTAGATTTCGGAGCAACTTTAGGAAGTTGTTTTGGATTAATCATATTAATTGCCGCATTCTCGGCGGTTGGGATTTTGGCAAGTTCACTTTCTTCTAATCAAATTATGGCATATTTGTTAGGCGTTTTCTTGAATTTCATATTATATTTCGGGATAGAACAATTGGCTAATTTCAAACTTTTGGGTGGCGCAGATTATTTGTTAAAAAACCTTGGTTTTTATCATCATTTCATGGCATTTACAAGAGGTCTCATTGATACACAAGATGTTTTTTACTTCCTTTTTGTAATTGGTTTAAGTTTGTTTTTGGCGAAGGTTTTTGTGGAGAAAAAGAAATAATTAGTTAACCGCAAAAGCAACAAAAGAATTGATTAAAAAATAAAGCAAACCAAAAGTAAAAAAAGAAAAATCTTACTTTTTTTTACTTTTGAAAAAACTTAAAAAACCACAAAAACTTTTGTCTCTTTTGCGGTTAAAAATTTAAAATAAAAAATGAAACAAAATTTAAAATATATTATCCCTGCTATCATCCTAATTTTAGGCATTTTCGGCGTATTTTCTCATCGTTTTGATTTAACTGCAGAAAAACGCTATACCCTTTCTGATGCTACAATTGCTACCCTAAAATCGGTGAAAGAACCGCTAACCATAGATGTTTATCTGGAAGGAGATTTCCCAGCTAATTTTAAGCAATTGCAAAACGAAACCAAATTCTTGCTAGAAGAATTCCGAAAAGTAAATCCCAAAATAGATTATAAATTTATAGACCCAATTGCTACCAAAATGTCTCAAGACACCTTAATGGCAATGGGAATGCAACCATCGATGTTGCCTTATACCAAAGACGGAAAAGAAACCAAAGTTATTCTTTTTCCGTACGCTACACTTAAGTTCAAAAAATATGGCACTTCTATTCCGTTGGTGATTTCTCAGGCAAACATAGACCTCACCGAACAATTGAATAAATCTGCAGAAAATTTAGAATATAATTTCGCTTCTAACATCAAATCCATCATTGCCGAAGAAAGAAAAAATGTAGGCGTTTTGGTAAACCAAGATGAACTGAGACCCGATGAATTCAGAGGTTTTATGGATATGACTTTAGAGAATTACAATGCAGGACCATTCATCCCAGAAAATAAAAAATCATTAACCATTAATGACCTTCCACGTCTGAAACAGATGCACGCACTGGTGATTGCTAAACCTAGAAAACCATTTTCTGATGAAGAAAAAGTAGTGCTAGACCAATACATTATGAATGGCGGAAAAACACTTTGGATGATAGATGCAGTAAATGCCGAAATGGACACCCTAATGACCAAAAGAAAATTAATGGCCTATCCTATAGATATTAATATGACTGATTTTTTCTTTAATTATGGCGTTAGAATTAATGCGCCTTTGGTTAAAGATTTTCAAAAATCTGCTCTGATAAGAGTAGAAGCTGGCGAAGTTTCGGGGAATCCTATTTACAAGAATCTGATTTGGCCTTATTACCCTATCGGAATTAACGAAAATAAAAATCCTATTTCTAGAAATATCAATCCTGTAAAATTTGAATTTCCGACTTCAATAGATACTTTAGGAAGAAAAAACATTAAAACCCATGTCCTTTTTGAGTCAAGTTCTAGAACGACACTCAAAGCAGTTCCTAATTATGTAGAACTCTCTGAAATGGCAAATCTAGACAGTCTTACCATGATGGAAAAACCGAGTACTCCTAAAATTTTTGCGGTGAGTTTAGAAGGAAAATTCGGGTCTGCTTATGCTACAAGAAGTGAGAGAAATGCAGTTCCAGATTTCCGAGCTGCTTCAGCTTATAACAAAATGATTATTATAGCAGATGGAGATATTGGTAGAAATCAGATGATGAAAGGTCAACCGCTACCTTTGGGTGCAGATATTCTTACTCAGCAACAATATGGCAATGAGCAGTTTTTGAGAAATTGTCTAGATTGGCTTTTAGATGATAGCAATCTCATAGATTTAAGAAACAGAAATATAGAATCTCGCCTTCTAGACAGACGAAGAATAGACGAAGAAAAAAATAATTGGCAATGGTTTAATTTACTCACTCCACTTGCTATTTTAGGAATTTTGGGCGGAGTTTTCTTTTGGTTGAGAAGGAAAAAATTTGGGTAATTTTTTGTAAAATCAATGATTTGTAAAGTCGTTAAATCGTTTTTATTTTTACGATTTTACAGATTTACAACTTTACGATTTAAACATCTTTTATAAACTCCTCATACTCCCAATAAACTAGTTCGAAGGCAGACATTTTTTCTACAAAAAACTCGAAAATATCTTGCCAAGTATTTTTATTGTAAATAGAAACGCCGTGTTTCTCTACCCAGAATCTAGAAATGACTTTTCCGTTTTCTAGAGTATAAAATTCGTCTTTGTAAAGTTCACATTTTAGTTCTTCTTCTAAAATACTTTCTAAAGACCAAAGCTTTTCGTAATAAGCATTTCGGAAAATTTCGTCTTTAATTTCAATATCTAGAGAAACTTCAGCTTTTTTGTTGTCGCAATAGAATTTGAAGGCAAAATCTTTAATCTTGGTATCATACAAAATCCATTTTCTAGGAAAAGACTTCCCGAAACTAGTCCAAAATTCTTTTTTTATTTTTGCCGCTTCTTCTTTGCTGAACATAATTGATGAATAATGATTGATAATTGATAGAGTGCGAAAATAGGGAAAATTTGTATATTTGATTCAATCAAAAAATTAAAACCAATGAAAAACTTCTTCTTTATCACTTTATTTTTAAGTTCGTTTCTTAATGCTCAAAGCTATTACAAGAAAATTTCGGAGAAAAACATCAATACAGAAAGACAAACCGTTGCAAAGAATTTTATTCAGGATTTTCTAAAAAAATGCGAAGACAAAAACTATTCAAAATTCCAAAATTATAATTTAAGTAAAAGATTAGAAATGTTTTTCGATAAAACCTTAGAAAAAAATTGTCAGAAAAACAATGAAGAGCTAGGCAAAATAGAACTTCTAAATTTTGATTCTGCTTATCTCAATAAATATTCAGAAAATACAGATCCTTACGAATTGTTTGTATTCAATGCAAAAACAGAGAAAAATCCTGAGTTAAAATACATAAGCGTATGGATTTACCAAGATCAAAACTACCTCAGCGGAATTGTAATTACCAAAGAAAAACCATTAAATCCTAAAAAAAGTAATACAAAAGATTAATGAACAGGAATGCTATCAATCGGTGTTCCTTGTTTGTAGATTTTGGTATAAATATGCTTGCCGTTTTCGTCATAAATTTTCCAAGGTCCATCATAAAACCAATGTGTATTCAATTCATTTTCATCGGTTTTAGTTTGTCCTTTTTCTCTTAAAACCCCATTTTTATGATAGATTTTCACTTTAGAAATATTCTTTTTGAATCTTTCTTTTTGATAGACTTTGTCTTGATATTTGGTTATCCAAAGTCCAACTTTTTGTCCGTTTTTATATCTTCCTTTTCCTATTAATTCTCCTATATCAGAAGCGTACTTTTCTTCCCAAATGCCATTTCTCTGTCTCACGCCATTATTATCTTTGGCGTATTGATTTATTTTTCCCGTTTTTGCAGTACAAGAAATTAGAAACAATAATATAAAAATAGAATATTGAATTTTCATTGGTTAAATTTTCACTAAAAGTAAAAAATTTGTTAGAATTTTCAATAAAAACATTGAAGAAAATCAGTAAAAACCTACATAAATTGGAATAAATAGGACAAACTATTCATCTTAAGAATCCTTATCTTTGTAGTAGAAAATAATGCAAGAAGATGGCAAAAAAATTGGTGATTTTTGATTTAGATGGTACTTTGCTTAACACGATTACAGACTTGGCTGTGGCAACCAATCAAGCATTAGAGCAATTGGGTTTTCCTACACATTCTGAAGATGCTTATAAAATTTTTGTAGGAAACGGAATTGACATTTTGTTTGAACGTGCGCTTCCCGAAACAGAACGTAATTCCGAAAACATCTTAAAAATGAGAGCCTTATTTTTGCCTTACTATCAAATTCACAACAGTGATTTTACGGCTCCTTATTTTGGAATTTTAAATACTTTACAAACTCTGAAACAAAACGGAATAAAACTAGCTGTTGCAACCAATAAATATCACGAGGCAGCCATAGAAGTAATTGATAATTATTTCCCTGAGATTGAATTCGATGTTGTTTTTGGGCATAGAGAAGGCTACCTACCAAAACCAGATCCTGCTATTGTTTTTGATATTCTAGAATTTTGTAAAATCAATGATAAAAGCGATGCAATATACGTAGGTGACACTTCTGTGGATATGCAGACTGCAAAAAATGCGGGTTTAGAAGCGGTAGGTGTAACTTGGGGATTCCGCTCGGAAAAAGAACTTAGAGCCTATCATCCAGAATATATCATTCATAAAGCTGAAGAATTATTGGATATTGTTTTGGGTTAAAAAATGAAAAAAATCCAAACTAGAGCAACAAAAAAAGCGAACTTTTGGTCCGCTTTAATTATTCATTTTTAATTCTTTAATATTAAGAAATAACCCCTAGTTCTTTCCCTACTTTTTCAAAGGCTGCAATCGCTTTATCCAAATGTTCACGAGAATGTCCCGCAGAAAGCTGAACTCTAATTCTGGCTTTTCCCTTCGGAACGACTGGGTAAAAGAAACCAATCACATAAACACCGTTTTCCATCATTTTTTCTGCAAAAGTTTGAGCTAATTTCGCATCGTACAACATCACAGGAACAATGGCAGCATCACCATCAGGAATATCAAACCCTTTGGCTTTCATTTCTGTGCGGAAATAGTCTGCATTTTCCATTACTTTATCACGAAGTGAAGTATCTTTAGAAAGCATTTCTAAAACTTTTAGCGCTGCACCTACAATACCTGGAGCTAGAGAATTAGAGAATAAATAAGGACGTGAACGCTGACGAAGCATGTCAATAATCTCTTTTTTGCCCGAAGTAAAACCACCAAGAGCGCCCCCAAGAGCTTTTCCTAAAGTAGAAGTAATGATGTCAACTCTACCCATCACTTCGTTGGCTTCGTGAGTTCCACGACCTGTTTTCCCTATGAAACCCGTTGCGTGAGAATCGTCAACCATTACCAAAGCATCATATTTTTCGGCTAAATCACAAACTCCTTTTAGGTCTGCAACAATTCCGTCCATAGAAAAAACACCATCTGTAACAATGATTTTGAAACGGTGATTTTGTTTAGAAGCTTCTATTAACTGAGCTTCCAAATCATGCATATTGTTGTTTTTGTATCTATATCTTGCTGCTTTACAAAGTCTTACTCCGTCTATAATAGAAGCATGATTAAGTTCATCAGAAATTATGGCATCTTCTTCCGTAAAAAGAGGTTCGAAAACGCCACCATTGGCATCAAAAGCTGCTGCGTATAAAATGGTGTCTTCTGTTCCTAAAAATTCAGAAATTTTGGCTTCTAATTCTTTGTGAATATCTTGAGTTCCGCAGATAAAACGCACCGAAGACATTCCGTAACCGTGACTTGCAATCATATCTTGTGAAGCTTTCATCACTTCAGGATGGTTAGAAAGTCCCAGATAATTGTTGGCGCAAAAATTCAACAAAGATTTTCCATTAGCAACAATTTCGGCAGATTGCTGAGAAGTAATGATTCTTTCACGTTTGTAAAGACCATCATTCTCTATGTTTGTAAGTTCGTTTTGTAGGTGTTTTAGGTATTTTTCTGAAATCATTTTTGAGATTTTTTGATTTTCACAAATGTAATAAAAAAAGCCTTCATCAACTGAAGGCTTTAACAATATATTCTAAATTTTACAAATTCACTACAGGTTCTAGAATGTACTCCATTTTAGATTTTACTTGTTCTACAGAACCTCTATAACCATTGATTAACAAAGAAAAAGTAAGTACTTTTCCACTTTTAGTTTTAATATATCCTGCTAAACATTTTACCCCGTTCAAAGTACCTGTTTTGGCAAAAATTTGTCCGTGATTGTCACTGGTTTTAAACATTCTTCTCAGTGTACCTGTTTCACCAGCAATAGGAAGAGATTTTAGAAAATCATCATAATATTTTTCTTTCATCACTGCTGCCAAAAACTTAACTTGAGAAATAGGCTTCACTTTATTACCTCTGGAAAGTCCACTTCCGTCGATTAAAGTCAAACCATCAAAATCATATTTTTTATCTTCTAAATGTCTTACAATGGTTTCTCTACCCGATTCTAAAGACACATTTCCTGTTTTGTAAAAACCAACCGTTTTAAGCAAAGCTTCAGCCAAAGCGTTATCTGAATGCTGATTGGTGTAATAAATAATATCTACCATTGTAGGCGAAGAATACTTGGCCAAAAACTCTCTTGGTTCAGGATTTGGGTCTGTAACTCTGGTTACTACTTTTCCAGAGATTGGGATTTTACTTGCGATTAATTTTGCTCTCAAAGTATTTCCTAAAAGTGCAGGCGCTGCTGGTATACTTGTCACCAAACTATTGGCATCAAATTTCTCTGTAAAAGCCATTTTATGCGTAAAAGGAGATTGATAGAAGTATCTTTTAGAAGTATCAAAAACAGACTTTGCTTTTACTGCAATTTTTTCAGCTTTTGGATCAACGGTAGAGGTATTACCAACAGGAAGGTAATAGTTATTATGCTCAATCCAAACAATTTTTTCTGGAAGTTCTAATCTAACATCTTGATAAACTGCAGTTTGAACAATGATATTTCCTGTAATCTTTTTAATCCCTGCTTCTTTAATTTTATCTAAATAATCTGCTGCAATTTGCGCAGTAGAAGCAGCACCAGCCTTACCAGAACCAATGGAAGGGTCACCACTACCGATGATGAATAAATCTCCGTTCAACGTACCTTCTGGTGTAATTTCACCAGAATATTCTAACTGAGTAATCCATCTGAATTTACCACCCAAAAGCGCCATAGAAGCATCTGTAGAAAGCAATTTGGTAGTAGAAGCTGGCACTAATGGCGTGTCTGAATTATACTCTGTAATTACTTGTTTTTTATGAGTATCATATACTACAAAACCCCAATTTGCTGTTTTTAAAACAGGGTCGTTCTTCATCCTTTTGACATTTTCTTCGATTTGTTCTTTGGGCGAAAGCGCTACTTTTTCTACAGGAACTGCTTCTGCATTTTTATCTGAATTTATATCGGAAGGAACTGAAGGAACTTGTGCCAAAACAAGACCACAAAAAGCCAATGCTGAGGTAACAAAAAATTTGTTCAGTCTTTTCATTTCGTATGTAATTTACTTTTTAAATTTATAAATATTAAAAATTAAGGTGAATAAACGTTTTCTCTATATTTTCAATATTTAAAGAGTATATTTCGATTCTATAATAGTCTTATTTTCAATTATTAACGAGGCAAAGTTATCAAATATTGCCATTTTTGCTTATTTAGCCATAGCTAAAACTATCCCAAGATAAGTTAAATTTTGTTAAACATCAACAAATGTTTCAATTTTTATGCTTTTGTAGGCTGTAATTTCATTGAATTCTTCAAATGACTTTAATACCATTTCTTTGTATTGTTGGTACTTTTTACCACGAGGAAGTTTCAATAAAATTTGATACTGATACAGCAAATTTATCCTACCAATTGGTGCTTTTTCGGGGCCTAAAATACATTGCAAAGGCAAATATTTTTGCAAAATAGAACTCAGAAATTGCGAAGCTCTGTTTACTTTGTCTTCTTTTCTGTGTTTTATTTCAATTAAAATTAATTTTACAAAAGGTGGATACAAAAACTGCTCTCTTTCTTTAAGAAAATGTTCATAAATTTTAGCAGAATTTTCTTCTTTAATCAACTCAAAAAGTGGATGGTAAGGATTATACGTTTGTATGTAAATTTTGCCATTCCCCGAAATTCTACCCGCTCTTCCCGAAACCTGCGTAATCAATTGATAAGCACGTTCTTCTGCCCTAAAATCCTGAACATACAACAGAGAATCAGCCTTTGGAATCGCTACCAATTCTATATTATCAAAATCTAAACCTTTGGAAATCATCTGTGTTCCCACGATAATTTCGGCTTCTCCATTTTCTATTTTTTCGTAAAGTTTTTCGTAGGCAAATTTCTTGCGCATACTATCCACATCCATTCTTTCTACATTGGCTTCTTTAAAGATTTTCAGTGTTTCTTCTTCTATTTGTTCCACGCCAATTCCTCTGGTATTCAGGTTTTCGCTGTGACATTTTGGACAGAATTTTGGCTTTTGCGCTTTATGTCCGCAGTAGTGGCATTTCATTTCATTGGTCGCCTTGTGGTACGTCATCACCACATCACAATTGCTGCAATAGGTAACATTTCCGCAAGTCTCACATTCTACAACATTGGCATATCCTCTTCTGTTGTGCAGAATAATGCTTTGCTTTTTATGTTGAAGATTTTCCGAAATTTTATCAATTAAAAATTCAGAAAAATGCCCAACTGATTTTTTGGTTTCTTGTGCTTCTTTGAAGTTGATGATTTCATATTTCGGAAGTGCTACTTCTCCGAATCTTTCACCCAAAAAAACATACTTTAATCTATCATTTTTGGAAGCGTAATAGCTTTCTACCGAAGGCGTGGCAGAACCTAAAATCACTTTAGCATCATAAAATTTTGCTAAAACTTGAGCGGCATCTTTCGCGTTGAAATAAGGTTTTACTTCTTTGGGTTTATAAGCATTATCGTGCTCTTCATCTACAATAATTAAACCTAAATTCTGAAACGGGAGAAAAAGTGAACTTCTAGTGCCTATCAAAATTTTAATTTCGTTTCTCTTTATTTTTCTCCAAACCTCCACTTTTTCAAAATCAGACATTTTCTGATGATAAAAGCCCAATTCTTTTCCGTATTTTTTCTCTAATCTTTGGGTAATTTGTTTGGTAAGCGCAATTTCGGGAAGTAAGAACAAAACATTTTTGCCAAAACCGACTGTCTCTTCAATTTTTTCGAGATAAAGATGCGTTTTTCCAGAGCTGGTAACACCGTGTAGCAATGTATTTTTTCCTTCTTCAAAACCTTCATTAATTTCTGCTAAAGCTTTTTTCTGTGTTTCAGAAAGCTCTTCTATTTCTTCTATTTCACCTTCATAGGCTTCGATTCTGTCTTTCTGAAGGTAATATTCTACCACCAAATTTTTCTCTACCAAACCTCTTAAATGCGATGCATTAAAAACACCATCTTCGAAAAACTGAGATTTCCTTAACGGTTGATTATCTGTTTGTTGAGCCTGCAAAATCGTTAAAAATAAGTCTTTTTGTTTCTTGGCTTTGTTTAAATTTTGAAGAATATCGGAAAGATTTACTAATATTTTTTCATCAATTTTGAGATAAGCAACTTCCTTCGCTTTGTATTTTTCAAAAATCTGTTCATCAATCAAAATATATTGCTCATCAATAAGCGTATTTACGGTTTTGATGATTTCCTTTTTCGGAATGAATGCTTCAATTTCTGATAAACTGACCAGCGTTTTCACTTCTAGAGCTTGAAGCAGATAGGTTTCATTAGCGTCTAAAACTTCCCAATCTATTTCTTTGTTAAGATTTCTTTTAAGATACGTTTCACTTTCTAACTTCAAAGAACTAGGGAAAGCAAAACGATAAATTTCGCCAATATTACAGAGATAATACTCTGAAAGCCAATTCCAAAATTGAAGTTGCGCTTCAGGAACGATGGCTTCTGCATCTAAAATAGAATGAATCTCTTTTGGGAGAAAAGTTTCTGGTTCGTTTTCGTGAATCTCGGCTACAATTCCTGTGTAGATTTTTTTACCACCAAAAGGAACGAGAACGCGCATCCCTAAAGCTAATTTTGGCAATAAATCTTTTGAAACTTTGTAGGTAAAAGTTCCTTTTAAGTTAAGCGGAAGAATAATTTGTGCGAAGGTCAATTTTTGAAAATATCTTCAAAAATAAGGATTTTAAATCATTAAAACAGCATTTAAAAATCAAGAAAAAAGCCATAAAAATTTCTTTATTTTAAATCTATTTGCTACTTTTAAATTTTAAAATCAAAACCATGGAAAACAATTATTTCAAAGAATTCGACAATGGAGCTTTAATGACTGAAAAAGAAATATTTACCAAAATTTTCACACATCCTAAAGAAGCTTTGCAATATATACAAGAGAATAAATTTGAAAACTACTTAACGATTATTATTTTCTCATTAGGCATTTTTAGTTCTTTAGAAAGTATTCTCAGTAAAAATCAAAATGTACAAGGAGAAAACATAGTCTTTTATGTTTCTATGGCTATCATTTTTGGGGGATTATTCGGATGGATTTCTTTTTATCTAATTGGCTGGCTTACATATTTCACTGGAAAATGGATGAACGGAAAGGGAAAAACTTCTGATTTTGTCAGAGTTTATGCTTATTCTAGTCTTCCCAAATTATTTTCGATTTTTATTGTAATCTTACAAATTATTGTTTATCAATATTTTCTGAATGATTTTAGTGGTGAAAAAATAATGTGGAATTTCTATATGATTCTTGTATACAGCTTAGCAGTATTACAACTTCTAGTATGGGCTTGGATTATAGTTTTGAACGTAATAGGAATTGCTGTCGTACAAAAATTTTCTTACGGAAAAGCTATCCTCAATTACATAGCCTCTATCGCAGTAATTGTTACTCCTATTGTTTTACTAATTTTAATATTAACTTTACTATAGAAATAAAAAAAGCTGACAAACGCCAGCTTTTTATAAAACTATCTTTAATATTAATTTCCTTTTCTTCTTTTTAATTCTTTTTTAAGGAGTGAAAGTTCTCTTCCTGTTTGGCCAGCAACCGATGTATTCTCTTGCGCTCTTCTGGTAAGATACGGAACTACATCTTTTACAGGACCGTAAGGTAGATATTTAGATGCATTGTATTTATTTTCGCCGAGATAATAAGTAATGTTATCACTCATCCCATACAATTGCCCGAAATGTAACCTTTCATCATCATGAGCTAAACCTAATGCTTTCATTTTATCAAGAGCTAATTCTGTAGATTTCTCATTATGTGTACCGAAAAATGCAGAGACTCTGTCAAGGTTTTCTATCACAAAATCTACTGCAGCATTGTAATTATCATCTGTAGCTTCTTTGGTCGGTTGTATTGGGTCTGGGTAATTCATTTCTGCGGCTCTTTCGCGTTCTTTTTCCATGTAAGCACCACGAACAAATTTGTAGCCTAAGAAATAATTTTTAGATTTTGCTCTCTCTAAATCTGCTTTCAAATATTCTATTCTACCCGTTCTGTACATTTGAATGGTATTCCAGATGTATGCTTTTTCTTGGTTGTATCTTTCCATCATTTCGTTTACCAAGTCATCTACAGCACCTTGCATCCAAGTTTCTTCTGCATCTATCATTAGAATCACTTTTTTCTCAAACGCCAACTGACAAACTTCTTCGTAGCGAGTTCTCACTCTTTGCCATTCTTCTTTTTCGGAATTGGTGAGTTCTTTACCCGCAGTTACTTCGGTATATAAGTCTAATCTTCCGAAACCTGTAGGCTTAAAAACCACAAAAGGGATGGCTGGATTACCTACTGCGAAATTGATATTTTCTTTAATTTCTTTACAAGTAATGTCAAAAGCTTCTTCTTCTTCTTTGCCTTCGATGGCGTAATCAAAAATGCTACCGATATGATGGTTAAACATTTTATCTACCACTTTCATACTCTGCTCACGCGTTTCGCCGCCACAAAATTGTTCGAATAAGGTATTTTTTACAATATCTTCTACCAACGGAAAATTATTCTTAATGGTAAAATTAAGCGCTCCAATTCCAATATTTGTAAGGCTAGGATATTGTATAGCGGTAAACATCCACTTCGCTTTTTCTAGTTGAGCAGTGCTTCTATCTGCAAATGCAATCTTAGTATCGTTAAAAATAGACATATAAAATATTTGGTGCCCAAATTTAATCATTGTAAATCAAAACTGAAAATCTATTTAACATAAGATTTGTCATTTTTAAAAAGTATTCTTTATTGTATAGAAGTTTCGTAAATTTGTAAAAAAATGAAGTAGATGATTTCAATTTTAGATGAAGAGTTCAGTTCTTTGAACCAATATATTACAGAACAAAACCCAAGTCAGATTTTTATTCTAGTCGATGAAAACACCCACGAATATTGTATTCCTACACTTCTAGCCAATCTGGAAACCGAAATTCCTTTCGAAATTATAGAAATAGAAGCTGGTGAAGATGCCAAAACCATTGCTACTGCAACTCAACTTTGGGAAATTTTAGCAGAATTCAAAGCAGATAGAAAGTCTCTTTTACTCAATTTAGGAGGTGGTGTAATTACGGATATGGGAGGTTTTGTAGCATCTACTTATAAAAGAGGTGTTAAATTTCTAAATATTCCTACCACACTTTTGGCAATGTGCGATGCGTCTATTGGCGGAAAAACTGGCATAGATCATCAATTTTTAAAAAATATTGTAGGAACATTTGCCAATGCAGAACACATTCTCGTTTATCCTAAATTTTTGGAAACATTAGCATTTGTAGAACTGAGAAGTGGTTTTGCAGAAATGCTAAAACATGGGTTAATTGCCTGTGAAAATCATTGGAATGACCTTATTGCATTAGAGGAAATCACCGCCGAAAATATTGCTCCACATATAGAAAATAGCATGATGATTAAGGAAAATGTGGTGGTAAAAGACTTCAAAGAAGAAAATATAAGAAAAATTCTAAATTTTGGACACACCATAGGGCATGCAGTAGAAAGTCTTTTCTTGAAAGCAGACAAGATAATTCCGCACGGCGAAGCTGTAGCACTTGGTATGATTGCAGAGACACATTTGGCACATTTAGAAAACTTAATTCCAGAAGAAACAGCCACAGAAATTATCAAAAATATTAGAAGATTTTATCCTTACATTTCTATTGAAGAATTTAAAAATGAAGAAATCATCAGCCTAATGATTAATGATAAGAAAAACAACCACGGAAAAATCAATTTTTCTTTATTGACTAGCATAGGTAAATGTAATTACGATTATAAAGTAAGTTCAGAAAACATAGAAAAAAGTCTAATTTTTTATAGAAATTTGAACAAATAGACCTTTACACATAAAAAAATAAGAGCTTGGTTTTCATCACCAAGCTTTTTTTTTGTAGTATAATAATAAATCTTTGGCACGCAAATTGAAAATACTTCTACATCAAACAACAATTAAAAAAAATAAAATGAGAAAAATATTTTTAGGATTAGGAATTGTAATAAGCGGTTTTGCTTTCTCACAACAATTTGGATTAAAAGCGGGACTTAACGTTTCTGACATCAACAACGGCGCTTCTGGCACTGATATGAAAGCCAAAACAGGTTTGTACGTTGGGGTTACAGCTACCATTCCTGTTTCAGAAGAATTCAGTGTACAACCAGAGTTGATTTACAATCAATTAGGTGCTAAAACCAATTTATATGATTTCGGGGGAATTATTGGCAATGTTTCTACTACAACCAAGTTAGATTACATTTCTCTGCCGGTAATGTTACAGTATAACTTCCCAAGTAATTTTTACGTAGAATTGGGGCCAGAATTTAGTTATATGGTATCAGCAAAACAAGGACTTAGCACTTCTATCATTTCGCCATCTACAGATATCAATATGGATTATCTCAATAGATTAAATGTAGGAGCTGGTTTTGGAGCTGGATATAACTTGAACAAAAATATAGGAATTAATGCCAGATATACTCTCGGATTAACCGGTCTAGGAAAAGACGGAAACGTAACAGATTATTTCTTAGACAGTGCCAAAAACAACAATTTACAAGTAGGTGTAAATTTCAAATTTTAACACAATCCATATATAATTTTTCATACAACAAAAAACTCGGAAGTAATTTCCGAGTTTTTTAATGATATTTAGCTGAATAATTCGCTTTCTTTTGGTTTTGCTACGGGATATTTTTCTGTAAAACACCCGAAACAATGTTCATCCGAGCCTAAAATATTGATTAAATTTTCTACACTCAGAAACTCTAAGCTATCTACTCCAAGATAATTTTTTAATTCATCTACTGACATATTTGCAGCAATTAGATCATCTTTTTTCGGAGTATCAATTCCTAAGAAACAAGGCGCAATTATAGGCGGAGAAACACTTCTAAAATGAATTTCTCTAGCGCCACTATCTCTCAAAATCTTCACCAATCTTTTCGATGTAGTTCCTCTCACTATTGAATCATCAATGATAACTACTGATTTTCCTTTAATTTCAGAAACAATTGGATTTAATTTAAGATTTACCACTCTTTCTCTCATTTCCTGAGACGGAACTATGAAACTTCTGGCAATGTATCTATTTTTAATTAACGCAGGTCTAAAAGGAATTCCTGAAGCTTTAGAAAAACCAATAGCTGCTGGCACCCCAGAATCTGGAACACCTACTACCAAATCTGCTTTTACAGGAGATTGTTCCCAAATTTTCTCACCAGATTTTTCTCTAATTTCGTGTACATTAATGCCTTCTAAAGTAGTATCAGGTCTTGCAAAATAAATATATTCGAAAGCGCAAATTTTTCTCTCACAATCGTTTTTTACCAAGAAGCTTCTCAAACCATCTTCAGTATCACTAGTATATACAATCTCACCTGGCAAAATATCTCTCACATATTGAGCTCCTACAGCATCTAAAGCGCAAGTTTCAGACGCACAAACATAAGTTCTTTCGTCTATCGCTCCTAAAACCAAAGGTCTAATCCCTTTAAAATCTCTAAAAGCAAAGAATTTATTTCGGGTTAATCCCACGACAGAATAAGCACCTTCTATTCTTTCCATTGTAGCTTTAATGGCACCACGAAGTCCCAAATCAAGATTTTTTTGAATTAATCTCAAAATTACCTCTGAGTCTGAAGTTGCTTTAAAAACTACACCTTCTGCTTCTAATTCAGCTTTTAATTCTTTAGCATTAGTCAAATTTCCGTTGTGAGCAATAGAGAGAATCGGTTGGTCATATTCATTCTTAGCAAAAAACGGTTGGAAATTGTACTTCTTTTTATCACCAGCAGTCGTATATCGTGTATGACCAATCACGGCGTTTCCTAATAAAGATTCAGGATTAGGAATAGTTTTAAAAATATCTAAAACCAATCCTTCATCTTTCACGGTGATAATTTTTCCTTTAGAAGCAACAGAAACACCACATGCCTCCTGACCACGATGTTGTAATGCAAACAATCCGAACTGAGACAAAGAGAACGTATCTACTTCATTATCAGAATATAAACCAAAAATACCACATTCTTCTTTTGGAGCATCTAAGAATTCTTCTTCTTGAGTTCTAAAAAGATTTCTCCCGTAAAATTCTTGGCTGAATTGTTCTTGATATGTTAATTTTATATCTTTCATTTATTATTTATATTCAAAGATTTTAACAAAAAAATCTATTATATCTGTCAAGAAATTACTTTCCTAATACTTTTTTCAATCTTTCATAGATTTCTACGTAAGCTTCAGTAACTTCGCCTAAATCACGTCTGAATCTATCTTTGTCTAATTTTTTCATCGTGTCTTTATCCCAAAGTCTGCAAGTATCAGGAGAAATTTCGTCTGCTAGAATGATTTTTCCATCAGAAGTTTTGCCTAATTCGATTTTGAAATCTACCAAAATAATGTTCATTTTGTCAAACAACTCTTTCAATAACTCATTGATTTTGTTTGTCAAAGCATACATTTCATCTAATTCTTCTTTGGTAGCAGCTCCTAAGAAAATGGCGTGATAATCATTAATTAGCGGATCACCCAATTCGTCCTTTTTATAGCAAATATCAAAAATGGTAACTGGAGATTTTACACCTTCTTCTACGCCTAATCTTTGCGCCATACTTCCAGCTGCATAATTTCTAACCACCATTTCTAGGGGAATGATGCTCACTTTTCTCACCAATTGCTCTCTTTCATTCAACTGTTTGATGAAATGAGTTGGGATTCCTTTTTCTTGTAAATATTCAAAAATAAGCGTAGTGATAGCATTATTCATTTCACCTTTCAAATCGAAACTGCCACGTTTCTGTGCATTAAAAGCAGTAGCATCGTCTTTAAATTTTACAATTACTTCTTCTGGATTTTCTGTTGCGAACACTTGTTTTGCTTTACCTTCATAAAGCATTTCACCTTTATTCATTTTATTGAGATTTTTATTTTTAAACTGATTTATTTTATGGATTTTAAATTTTTATTTAAAATATTCTACTCCGTTTCTGAAAATATTATGGTAATTAGCAGAAGGAATGTTTTTGAACAAGCCCTCTACAAATCGTTCAGGATGCCCCATTCTTCCGAAAATTTTACCACTTTCACTGGTAATCCCTTCAATTCCGAATAGAGATTGATTAGGATTGAAAGGCATTCCGTGAGCTACATTCCCATCATTATCGATGTATTGTGTCGCAATTTGTCCTTTTTTGTACAAATCTAACAACACTTCTTCAGAAGCCATAAATCTACCTTCACCGTGAGAAATCGGGATGGTATAAACCTCACCTTTCATCCCTTTCAACCAAGGCGAATCATCATTGATAACTTTTACATCTACCATTTGAGAAATGTGTCTTCCGATAGAATTATGTGCAAGAGTTGGAGACGTTTCATCCAAATCTCTGATTTCGCCAAAAGGTAGTAAACCAGACTTTACCAAAGCTTGAAAACCGTTGCAAATTCCTAAAATCATTCCGTCTCTAGAAAGCAATTCGTGAACTGCATTTTTCATCTTTTCGTTCTTCAAAACATTTACAATAAACTTGGCAGAACCATCGGGTTCATCACCTGCAGAAAAGCCTCCAGAGAACACTAAAATCTGCGACTGTTTAATTTTTTCTACCCAAGCTTCTATACTTTCATCCAGCAATTGATGAGTTATGTTTTTTAGTGGTAAACTTTCTACAATAGCGCCTTCTTTTCTAAAAGCATTTTGCGTTTCGTACTCACAATTGGTTCCAGGGAAAATTGGTGCAAAAACTCTAGGTGAACCTATTTTATGAGAGATGATATTGATAGATTTTTTTTCTGTACCGTTTAGATTTTCATCAAAATTAATCAAGATTCTCTCTTTTTCTTTGGTTGGAAAAAGATTTTCAAACGTTCCAAAGTTTACCTCAAGTAATTTTTTGATATCAAATTCTAAATTACTGATTTTGAGAGTTTCTGAATTTTTAACCTCACCAATTAATTGAAGTAAATCATTGTCAAGTTTTTCTGTAGATTCTATAACCAATCCTCCAATATTTTTTTCGAGTAAGAATTTTTCATCTACTGAAACTTCCGCTCCAAGAAGATTCCCGAAACTCATTTTTGCCAACGCCACTGCTACTCCACCATCTTTAATCGTTTTTACAGAAACTACTTTTTTGTCCTGAATTCCTTGATAAATATAATCAAATATTTCAATTAAATTTTGGTAATTTGGCAAGCCATCTTCTTGCAATTGATGATGAAAATGATAAATAAAATTACCAGCTTTTTTGAACTCTGGAGAAATAGTGTTTAATTTTTTTCCATCTGCACAAGCGAAGGAAATTAAGGTCGGTGGAACGTTGATATCTTGGTACGTTCCGCTCATAGAATCCTTACCTCCGATTGCAGCTAAACCAAGGTTCATTTGGGCGTCATAAGCTCCTAAAAGGGAAGCCAAAGGTTTACCCCATTTTTCAGGATTATTACCTAGTTTCTCAAAATATTCTTGAAAACTCAATCTGATATTTCTAAAATTTCCGCCCATAGCTACTATTTTAGCCACAGATTCTACAACAGCCAAACTCGCACCAATCATAGAATTTTGTTTAGAAATTTCAGCATCAAAACCCCAACTTGCAAAAGATGCAGTTTCTACATTCTCAGCATTCAGTACAGGCAATGTTTGTACACAACCTTCAGTTTCAGTAGTTTGATATTTCCCTCCAAAAGGCAACGCCACAGTGGTAGCACCCACTGTAGAATCGAACATTTCTACCAAACCTTTTTGTGAAGCGACATTCTTTTCTGCTAAAATGTTAAAGAAATTCACTTCGTTGAAAGTTACATAATTTGAGTTAATTTCCTGTAAATGAGTGATTTTAGCATCTTGTTTCTTGCTACAACCACTTGTATCTAAAAATGCTCTGCTGAGATCTACAATTTTTTGTCCGTTCCAGAACATTTGCATTCTTCCACTGTCGGTAACTTTTGCTATTTCAACAGCTTTTATATTTTCTGCTTCGCAGAATTTGATAAATTTATCTTTTTCGTTCGCTTCAATTACTACAGCCATTCTTTCTTGAGACTCAGAAATAGCAAGTTCTGTTCCGTTCAAACCTTCATATTTCAAAGGTAAAACATCAAGATTAATTTCCAATGAATCAGCAATTTCGCCAATAGCAACTGAAACACCACCTGCACCGAAATCGTTAGACTTTTTAATCAATTTCGTTACTTCAGGATTTCTGAAAAGTCTCTGAATCTTTCTCTCTTCCACCGCATTTCCTTTCTGTACCTCAGAACTCATGGTATGAATAGAAGTTTCGTCTTGTTCTTTAGAACTTCCCGTTGCACCGCCTACTCCATCTCTACCTGTGGCACCACCTAAAACAATCACCACATCACCAAGTGCTGGCTTTTCTCTTCTAACCCAAGATTTCGGAACAGCACCAGCTACGAAACCAACCTCCATTCTTTTTGCTTTATAACCATCGTCATAAATTTCTGAAACATGGGTTGTAGCCAAACCAATTTGGTTACCGTAAGAAGAATAACCATTTGCCGCTTGTTTAGAAATGGTTCTTTGAGGTAATTTACCAGGTAAAGTTTCAGAAATAGGTTCTAAAACGTCTGCCGCTCCAGTTAAACGCATTGCTTGGAAAACGAAAGCTCTACCAGACAATGGGTCTCTGATTGCGCCACCAAGACAAGTAGAAGCACCACCAAAAGGTTCAATTTCTGTTGGGTGATTATGCGTTTCGTTTTTGAACAATAAGTACCAAGGTTCTTTTTTACCGTCGAATTCCGCTTCAATTTCTATCGTACAAGCATTGATTTCGTCTGAAACCACTAAGTTTTCTAAATTTCCTGTTTTGTGAAAATATCTAGCAGAAACTGTAGCCAAATCCATCAAAGAAATAGGTTTTGCTTCTCTACCTAAAAATTTTCTTTTTTCTAGATAATCATTGAATATTTTTTCTAAAGTCTCTTTAAACTTTCCTTCAAACTGAATATCAGTTAATTCTGTTTCAAAAGTGGTATGACGACAATGGTCACTCCAATACGTATCGAGAACTTTCAGTTCGGTTTCGGTAGGATTTCTATTTTCTGATTTAAAATAATCTTGAATGAATTGCAAATCATCAAAACCAAATGCAAAACCGTGACTTTCGTAAAAATTGTTGAGTTGTTGAGTTGTAAATTCGTTGAATTGTTCGTAAGTAATAATTTTATCAGGAGTTTCCTCTGCTGGAATTTCTAAAATTTCGAGATTCTTTTCTTGAGATTCTACTTTATTGATGAGTAGATTCTTAATCAATGGCAATTCTAACTCCGTAACACCTTGTAATTCAATCAATTTACCGCTTCTGACGATAGTTTTCTCATTTCCAGTCAATAAAGCGATGCATTGCTGTGCAGAATCTGCTCTTTGGTCATATTGACCGGGAAGAAATTCAGTAGCAAAATGCAAGGTTTTCACTGGGTTTTCTGTATGGAGAATATCTACAACTGGGTCTACAAAGGTATTATTGACTACTTTTTCAAAATCCAATTCTTCTAAACCAAAAATATCATAGATATTAAAGACTTTCACCGATTGTATGTTCGGTAAAATAGATTTGATTTCATTCAAAATTTTAGGACTTTCTACATCGAAAACTCCTCTTTTTTCTACGAAAATTCTTCTGTTCATTTTTATTTTTGTTTTGAACGCCAAGCGCGCAAAGATTTATAAAAAATTTCTTTGTTTTTAATGTTTTGAAATAATTACATTTAAAAATGTAAAAAGTATAATTTAAAAATTAAAAATGCAGCCGAAAAAAGGCTGCATAAAATTATACTTTTAAATCTGATTCTAAGCCAATTAGGTGTTGATATTTTTCCACAATTGGTGAGATTTCATTCTTCACAAACTCTTCTGTCTGAATAGGAGCAAAGCCAATAAAATTTTTCGGGGCTAGAACTTCCATGAGTTTTGATTTATCAAATTTCAGAGAGTCATCATTCAAAATTCTTTCAATCAAATCATTTTCCTTGCCTTCCATTTTCACCTTTTTCGAGGCTTCCATAGAATGTACACGGATAATTTCATGTATTTCCTGTCGGTCACCACCAGCTTTCACCTCCTCCATAATGATATATTCAGTGGCCATAAACGGAAGTTCTTCCATGATATGCTTATGAATTCTGTTTTCGTAAACCACAATTCCGTTCATGATGTTATTCCAAATCAATAAAATAGCATCAACCGCTAAAAACGCTTGCGGAATGGTTAAACGCTTGTTGGCAGAGTCGTCTAATGTTCTTTCGAACCACTGTGTAGCCGCCACCATCGCAGAAGAATTTTGAAGAGAAATTACAAATTTTGCCAATGCAGAAATTCTCTCACTTCGCATAGGATTACGTTTGTAAGCCATAGCAGATGAACCAATTTGATTTTTTTCGAAAGGTTCTTCTATTTCTTTAAGGTTTTGAAGTAGTCTTAAATCATTGGTGAATTTATGAGCAGATTGTGCGATATTTGAAAGCAAAGACAAAACTTTTGCATCAATTTTTCTATCATAAGTTTGACCAGAAACACCAAAAACTTTTTCGAAACCAAATCTTTTAGAAAGTTCTTTATCTAGATGTTTTACCTTGGTATAATCACCATCAAAAAGTTCTAAAAAACTTGCGGCAGTTCCTGTAGTTCCTTTTACACCTCTAAATCTAAGAGTTTCTAAGAAAAATTCTAATTCTTCGAAGTCTAAAAGCAAAGATTGAAGCCAAAGTGTAGCCCTTTTACCAACAGTAGTTAACTGTGCTGGTTGAAAATGGGTAAAACCTAAAGTTGGCAAATCTTTGTATTGAAGGGCAAAATCAGAAACATTTTTGATAACGTTGACCAATTGTTTTTTCAAGATTTGTAAACCGTCTCTGATTTGGATTAAGTCTGTATTATCACCTACAAATGCCGAAGTAGCGCCTAAGTGAATAATAGGCTTTGCTAGTGGAGCTACATCACCATAAGCGTGAACATGCGCCATCACATCATGACGAAATTTTTTTTCGTAGTCTGCCGCTACTTTGTAATCTATATTTTCGGCTTGTTCTTTGAGTTGAGAAATTTGCTCTTCAGAAATATCAAGACCAAGGTCTTTTTCTATTTCAGCAAGGGCAATCCAAAGTTTTCTCCAGGTTTGGAATTTATTATCTGGTGAGAAATTAAAGAGCATTTCAGCACTGGAATAACGTTCTTCCAATGGATTTTTGTAGGAATTCATTTTACTTTTTAGATTTACTTTTCAAGATGCAAAAGTACAATTTTTTTTGAAGAAATTTCAAATTTTGTTTTCCACATTGATAGGTATTTATCTAAAAATTAGCTACTACTTTCTTCCTTTGAAATATTTCATCGTATCATAAACTCCGAAGACATTTTCCATCACCCAATCAAAAATTGGCAAAGGCAACAAACCTTGAGAAAGTCTTATAAACCAATATGGAAGTGGCATAGCCAAGATTTTTCTTTTATTTTCTATAGCTTTTACAATTTTTTCGGCGGTTGGTTCCGGCTCTAGAATAGGAATTAATTTGGATTGTACGCCATCGAACATCCCTGTATTGATGTAAAAAGGCATAATTGTGGTAATGGAAATCTCTTTTTTGAGTTGCTCCATTTCTAGTCTCAAACTGTCACTCCAGCCGTTCACCGCCCATTTCGAAGCGGCGTAAACTGCCATTTTAGGATTCGAGATTAAACCTGCTGAAGATGCAATGTTACAAATAGCACCAGAATTGGTTTTCATCATCTCCGGTAAAAATTCTAAAGCAATATGCATCAATGCATTAGAATTAATCAACATGGTTTTTTGAATATCAAGATGTGTATTTTCATGGAAATATTTCCCTACAACAATGCCTGCATTATTGATAAGAATATCTATTTTCCCAACTTCTGTTCTTACTTTTTGGGCATTAATTTTAATTTCGTCTAAAACAGAAACATCTACTTTATATGTAGAAATTAGAATTCCGAATTTTGAAAATTCTTCTTTGGTTTTAGCTAAACCATCTTCATTAATATCCCAAATTACCAAATGAGAAATACCTCTTTCTAAAGATTTTCTCGCCATTATTTTACCAATACCTGAGGCGCCACCTGTAATTAAAACCTTTTTGTTCTTAAATTCCATATCAATTTATTTTCTGTGTCAAGATACTTCAGAAAAGCTTTCGTTTTGAAGAAAGTTTTACATTTTATTATTTTTAACATAAAATCTTTTAGCAACTCAAAAAAATATTGCTTTGAGAATATCTACTTTATTTTATCTTTGTGAAAAACAATGGCTAAAGATATGAATTACGCTGAAATTCTTCAAAAACAGAAAATATTTTTTAACTCACAGAAAACCAAAGATTTAACTTTTAGAAAAACCCAACTTAAAAAGTTGAAACAACTGGTTAAAAACAACGAAAAACTTCTTTATGAAGCTATTTATAAAGATTTTAAGAAATCTGAGTTCGAAACTTTCGGCACCGAAATTTCATTTATTTACAAAGACATTGATTTTTATGTAAAAAACCTTACTTCTTTTGCAAAACCGAAAAAAGTAACCACCAATATTGTAAACCAACTCGGAAGCAGCAAAATTTACCAAGATCCATTAGGAAATTGCCTTATCATAGGCGCTTGGAATTATCCTTACCAATTGACATTAACCCCAGTAATTGCTGCCATTGCCGCAGGAAATACTTGTATGATAAAGCCCAGTGAATTGCCCGAAAACACGATGAGAGCAATGGCAAAATTGATTAATGAAAATTTTGATGCTGAATTTTTATACGTGGTAGAAGGCGGCATAGAAGAAACTACAGAAATTTTGAGACTTCGTTTTGACAAAATCTTCTTTACAGGAAGTCCGAAAGTTGGTAAAATTGTTTACAAAGCAGCGGCAGAACACCTGACACCAGTCACTTTGGAATTGGGTGGCAAATCTCCTGCTTTTATTACGGAAAATGCAGATATAGATGTAGCAGCTAGAAGAATTGTTTGGGGAAAATTCATCAATGCGGGGCAAACTTGTATTGCACCAGATTATGTTTATGTACACGAAAAAATCAAGGATAAATTTATACAAAAACTTATCTCTGAGATTAAAAAAAGAAACTACCACGAAAACGCGGAACACTATTGCCAAATTATCAACGAAAGAAATTTCGATAGATTAGAGAGAATGATAGACCGAGAAAAACTCATTTTCGGTGGTGAAATCAATAAAGAAACTCGCTATATCTCTCCTACTGTTTTAGATAATGTAACTTGGGAAGATGCAGTGATGCAAGAAGAGATTTTCGGACCTATTTTGCCAATTTTGAGTTACAACAATCTCTACGAAACCATTTTAAAAATTGTGAATAATGAGAAACCTCTTTCTGCGTATCTATTCAGCAATGACAGCGATGAGCAAAAAATGCTTTTAGAACATCTAAGTTTTGGTGGCGGTTGTATCAATGATACTTTAATGCACATTAGCAATGACAATTTACCTTTTGGTGGCGTTGGCAATTCTGGAATTGGCCATTACCACGGGAAATATGGGTTTGAAACTTTTTCACATCAAAAAGCAGTTCTAGACAAGTCTATTTATCTAGAACCAGAGTTGAAATATCCACCTTATACAGATGGAAAGTTGAAAATTTTGAAAAAGTTGTTGTGATGAAGTTTTTAAATATTAAAAATGAACCTTATAAAAGTATTGCTCTAACTATTTTATTTTATGTAATTTACATAAGTTTGGGTTTGATTTTAGAAAAAACATCTCCAAGTGGACCTTGTACGCCTAGTTTTGGAATACTGATGTTGATATTTTTACCAATAGTTACTATAATTTTATTAATTATTTTTATAATAAATTACTTTTACAACAATAAAAAGCACTTAAAAATTGGCATATTAATTCATATCCTGATTTTATTGATTTTTTCGGTATATTTTTTATTTGGTTAAATGTTTGAACTCGAAAAACCTTTACAGAAAAGCAATTTCCGAAGGAAATTTTAGTAAAAGGCATACAAAATAATTGGTTTCTTTGAACCATCAATATATTTTTCTGCAACTTTAAAAAAGTTAGGAGATAACATTGGGCAACCTAAACTTAAACAAGCTAAATTTTGAGTTTCTACATCTGAAATACAATAATACGGATGTATTACAATTGCTCTTTTGACAGCATTTGAATTGGTTTTATCCAAACCTATCAATCTGTATGATTTCCCAAAAGTACCTACGTATGAACTCCCAATTTGATATTTGCCTAAAGAAGATTGATAAGAATTTTTAACATTACTAAAAACTAAATCATTGCTTCCTTTGACCACAGAACCAGAACCGTGAGCAACAATTGCTTTTTCTAGTATTTTGTCATTTTTTAAATCATAAATAAAAAACCGAAATTTGTTAGATGGTATTCTAAAATTGATGAAAATTGCCAAATCTTGATTATACTTCGTGTCTTTCACAAAATTTTTAATTTGAACAATTTTTTCTGAAGGTATTGATTTACTTGAATTTTTAGAAACTTCCTGAGATTTAGAATCACAAGAAAACAATAGTAATAAAGAAAGGAAAACTAGATTTTTCATTGATTAGATTTAAAATTAAAACTCTATTTTCAATAAAAAATTATCCCTTAAAACAAAAAAAGTTGAAATCACTTTCAACTTTCAATTTTCAATTATTTTTTAGGTTTCCAAGTTTCAAAAAACGATTTTACTTTTTCCAAACTGTAACCTTTTCCTTCTTCCAAGACCGCAGAATCTTGCGTGTGAATTTGCTTGCCATTACCATCCAAAACTATAAAAACAGGATAACCATATTTGTCACCAGGATTTCCGTATTGTGCAAAAACCTTTTCGTTTTTATTTTTTGGTGAATAATTCAAATGATAATACACATAATTGTTATCTACCAAAGATTTCAATTCAGGTGTGGTCTGCACAAAATTATTGAATCTAAGACACCAAATACACCAATTGCCACCAGCCTGAAGAATCACATTTTTATGCTCTTTTTTGGCTTTTTTCACCAATTCTGCAATTCTTGCTTCCGCATTTTCGGTTTCATTGTATGGTTTCGGGAGCGCTGCTTTTTCTTCTTCCGCTTTTTTCTTGGCTTCTAATTTTGCAGCATCTGCATCAGCTGTAGTTTGGGCAAAAGAAAATGCTGGTAATAATAGCGCAGCTAAAGCAAATTTAATTAAGGTTCTTTTCATATAAAGTTTATTTTAATCCTTATCGACAATTTAATTTACATCAGTACATTAAAATAGCCAAGTAATTTCATATTAATTTCACTATTTTTGATTTTATAAATATAATGTAATTTTTGATTTTGTAAATTTGCAAATTAATTTTGAATTGTGAACCAAATACTATACCAAATACTCGTCCTATTTTCTAGATTACCTTTAAAAGTTTTATACTTCTTTTCAGATGTATTTTTCTTACTAAATTATTACATCATAGGATACCGAAAAAAAGTAGTTTTCGAAAACTTGAAAAACTCTTTTCCTGAGAAAACAGAGCCAGAACTAAGAAGAATTAAAAAAGAATTTTTTAGAAATTTTGGTGATTTTATGGTAGAAACGCTCAAGACTTTTACCATTTCTAGTGAAGAATTAGAGTCATTAGTAACCTATGAAAGTACAGAATTTTTCGAAAAAGCATTTCAAAAAAGAAAAAACGTAATCATATTAACCGGTCATACCTTCAATTGGGAGTTTACAACTCTAGTAGCGCAAAAACTACCTCAAGAAAATTTCTATGCCATCTATAAAAAATTGCAAAGTGCCTTTTGGGACAAAAAAATTATAGAATCAAGAGGCAGATTTGGTTTCCAATTACTAGAAGCTAAAAATGTAATGAAACATTTTATAGAACAAAAAAATGATGGAAACTCGGTTTATGGTTTTCTATCTGACCAATCACCCCAGAGAGGAAAGTCACAATTTGGCGTTAATTTCCTTAATCAAAGAACCCCAGTATTTACAGGATACAATAGGCTTCCAGAAAAAGATAATTTACTATTTTGTTTTGCTGAAATCATTAAAATTAAGAGAGGTAAATATCATATTAAATTTATAGAAATCTTACCTGAAAACGAAAAATTTGAAGAATTTGAATTGGTTGTTAAATTCAATCAATTGATAGAAAGAACCATTAGAAAACAACCAGAAAACTGGCTTTGGTCTCACAAAAGATGGAAAAATGCGGATGAAATAACAGATGAAAAACTCTATCATGGAAAAGAATACCCAATTTAATTTTTATCAATTTTGAAAACAGCCATTGCAATACTCAACTGGAACGGAAAACATTGGTTAGAAAAATTTCTTCCCAATGTAATTTTACACTCTCAAGATGCTAACATTTATGTAATAGATAATGCCTCTACAGATGATTCTGTAACTTTTTTAGAAAAAAGTTTTCCGAGTGTAAAAATCATTAAAAATGAAAAAAATACTGGTTTTGCGGGAGGTTATAATGAAGGACTGAAGCATATCTCAGAAGACATATATTGTTTACTGAATTCTGATGTAGAAGTAACTGAAAATTGGATTGAGCCTATTTTAGAATTATTTAAAACTCAACCTGAAATTGCTGCCATTCAACCAAAAATTCGTTCGTTTGAAGCAGACCAATACTTTGAATTTGCTGGTGCTGGCGGTGGTTTAATCGATAATTTGGGATACCCATATTGTAGAGGACGAGTTTTTGAAAATCTAGAAGAAGACAAAGGCCAATACGATGACGAAACCGAAATATTTTGGGCTTCTGGTTGTGCACTTTTCATCAGAAAAGAAGATTATTGGTCTATGAATGGCTTAGATGAAAGATTTTTCGCGCATCAAGAAGAAATAGATCTTTGCTGGCGATTAAAAAATGCGGGAAGAAAAATCTACTATTGTGGGAAATCTACTGTTTTCCACGTAGGAGGAGGCACACTAAATAAACAATCTCCACAAAAAACATATCTCAATATTAGAAATAATCTTTCGATGTTGCTCAAAAATTTGCCTTTTGCGGCGTTACTTTGGGTAATTCCAGCGAGATTAATTTTAGACGGAGTTGCTGGAGTTTATTTTGGGTTAAAAGATGGTTTTCCTCATCTTTGGGCCGTTATAAGAGCACATTTTGGATTTTATGCTCAAGCACCTAAAACTTGGAAACTTAGGAATACTTCTCAAATAAAAGATTATTACCAAACTAAATGGTTGATATTTAAGCATTTTCTTTAATTATAATTGATGATTGATAAATGATGATTGATGAATAAAATTTTTGAAATCATATTACTTTTTCAAACTATTTCAAACAATATCAAACCATTTCAAACTATTTACTCATGAATTTCATCGCCTTAGATTTCGAAACTGCAACTCATGAAAGACATTCTGCCTGCGAATTGGGAATTTGTGTGGTCGAAAATTCTGAAATTGTGGAAACCAAATCTTGGCTTATCAAACCACCTAGTTATCCTTATTTTAATCCTCATAACATTAATGTACACGGAATTTATCCTGAAGATGTAAAAAACGCGCCTACTTTTGACGAAATCTGGAGCGAAGTAGAAGAAACGCTCTACGGTAATCTTATGATTGCACACAATGCATCTTTTGATGCCAGTGTTTTGAGAGGATGCCTAGATTATTACGGAATTTTCAAACCGAAAACCCAATATCTTTGTAGCATACAATTGGCAAAAAAATCTTGGAAAAATTTAGAAAGTTATGGTTTAAAAAACTTAGCCAATCATCATCAAATTAAATTTAATCATCACCGAGCAGATGCAGATGCAGAGGTTTGCGCCAAACTATCACTTCTCGCTTTTGAGAGATTATTCATAACAGAAGACGAAGAAGTAAAAACAATTTTTAGTAAAAATCTGAAAACTTTGTGATTAAAATCAATTACAAAGCACTTCCGAAACCAAATTAAATTTAGGAATATCAGATTGAAAAGTTTCCTTAGTCAATAAATTTTCAAACAGATAACTGCCTTGCATATTGCCAACACCAGAGCGCAAGATAACATTAGAAAAATAATTAAACTCTTCGCCAGGTTCTAAAGTTGGAGTAAGCCCAATGACCCCATCCCCATTAACTTCGGTAAACCCAAAACCCAAATCGTAGATTAGCCACCTTCTTTTGTGAAGTTTCACGGCATCATTGCCAAGGTTTTTTATGGTAATATTATAGCGAAAAACAAAACGATTTTCTGCTGGAAAAGAATTCTTAACATCATATTCTGGAAATACAGAAATTCTGATATTGTTGGTAATGGCAGAGTACATTTTTAATAGTTTTTTATTCACAATAAATGTAGCAAAAATCCCGCCTAAAAATAAGCGGGATTCATTTATTTCATAAATAATTAATATTGACTATTAAAGTTCAAGTGCTTTTCTTTCATCACCTCCCATTAAGATTTCCACAGGATTGTCTAGTGCTTCTTTTACAGCAACTAAGAAACCTACAGATTCTCTACCGTCAATAATTCTGTGGTCATAAGAAAGAGCTACATACATCATAGGTCTTATCACCACTTGACCTTTTACAGCCACTGGTCTTTCGATAATGTTGTGCATTCCTAAGATTGCAGATTGAGGCGGATTGATAATTGGCGTGGAAAGCATAGACCCAAAAACACCACCGTTGGTAATGGTAAATGTACCACCAGTCATTTCATCAATCGTTATTTTACCATCTCTAACTTTGGTAGCTAATTCTTTAATGCTAGCTTCTACACCTCTCAAAGTAAGATTTTCAGCATTTCTAAGTACAGGAACCATCAGACCTTTAGGGCCAGAAACCGCGATAGAGATATCACAAAAATCATTATTGATTTTGAAATCACCATCTATCATTGCATTTACATCTGGATACATCTGTAAAGCTCTAGTAACTGCTTTGGTAAAGAAAGACATAAAGCCAAGACCTACGCCATGCTTAGCTGCGAACTCATCTTTATATTGTTTTCTAATTCTGAAAATTTCAGACATATCTACTTCGTTAAAAGTAGTTAGCATAGCGGTTTCATTTTTTACTGAAACCAATCTGGCTGCTAATTTTCTTCTAAGAACTGAAAGTTTAGTAGTAGTTTGCGCTCTGCTTCCAGTATTAGAAACACCCATTGCAGGAACACTTGGAGTTGCTTTTTGTGCATCTTCTTTGGTAATTCTTCCGTCTCTACCAGTTCCTGAAACGCTAGCAGGCTCTATGCCTTTTTCATCTAGAATTTTTTTGGCAGCTGGCGATGGCGCGTTGGTTGCATAAGTAGCTGGTGCTGGTGTAGCTTTTGGAGCTTCAGGTTGAGGAGCTTCAACTTTTGGTTCTTCTTTTGCAGGTGCAGGCGCAGCTGTCTCTCCTGATGGCTTAGAAGCACTTCTATCGATTAAACAAACCACTTGACCTACTTTTACCACCTCACCTTCTTCTGCTTTTAGCGTAATGATACCGCTTTCTTCGGCAGGAAGTTCTAAAGTTGCTTTATCAGAATCTACTTCTGCTATCGCTTGGTCTTTTTCTACATAATCTCCATCTTTTACCAACCAAGTAGCAATTTCTACTTCTGTGATTGATTCTCCCGGAGAAGGAACTTTCATTTCTAATATTGACATTGTATGTATATTTTTATCTATTTTTAATCATTAACTGTTGTTATTGGTTTTATCAATTTTGCATTTTCAGCAGTAATCCCGAAAACACCATTGATCACTCCTTTTTGATTTTTGTCAAATTTCTTGTGGGTACCTGGTGCAGGGGTTCCACTAGAAACAGGTGAAACCACTTGAATGTTTTGATTTCTGAAATTACGCAGCATGAAAGTCCAAGCTCCCATATTTTCTGGTTCTTCCTGAGCCCAAACAAATTCTTTTCTGTTGTTGTATTTTTCTAAAATTTCGTTAATTCTTAAATTATCAAGCGGATATAATTGCTCTAATCTTACCAAAGCTACTTTTTCGTCATTTAATTCCTCTTTTTTAGCCAGTAATTCATAGTACAATTTACCTGAACAGAATACCAATTTTTCTACTTTTTTAGGATCTGCACTAGCATCATCTATTACTGGTTGGAAGCTTCCGTTAGCCAATTCTTCTACACTAGAAACCACTTTAGGATGTCTTAGTAATGATTTTGGTGTCATTACTACCAATGGTTTTCTGAAAGGGAATTTCATTTGTCTTCTCAATAAATGGAAGTAATTGGCAGGTGTAGTACAATTAGCTACAAAAATATTGTGATTAGCACATAGCTCTAAGAACCTTTCTAATCTAGCAGAAGAGTGCTCAGCTCCTTGCCCTTCGAAACCGTGTGGTAAAAGCATTACCAAACCATTTTGTACTTTCCATTTTTCCTCAGCAGCTACCAAATATTGGTCTATAATGATTTGCGCTCCGTTTACAAAATCACCAAACTGTGCTTCCCAAATGGTCAATGTATTAGGAGAAGCCATAGCATAACCATAATCAAAACCTAAAACTCCATATTCTGAAAGCAATGAATTATAAACATCAAATTTTTGATTTGAAACTTGTTTTAGAGGGATGTATTCTTCTTCACTATCTTCTGTTTTTACCACTGCGTGTCTGTGAGAAAAAGTACCTCGTTCTACATCTTCACCAGAAATTCTAACATTACTGCCTTCGATAAGAAGTGTGGCATAAGCTAGTAGTTCTCCCATAGCCCAGTCTAGAGCATTGTTTTCTACCATTTTTACTCTGGCTTCAAACAATCTAGAGATTTTATTGATGAATTTTTTATTTGAAGGTAAAGTAGATATCTTAACTGCTAATTCTTTAAGCTTTTCTACATCAAAACCTGTAGGATAATTAGCATAAATTTCTTCTATATTACCTCTTTTGTATGATTTCCAGTCGTCTTCCATAAAGACAGCCATTGTATTGATTTCTATTTCTTTGGCAGCTTCGAAGTTTTCGTCTAGAAGTTCTTTAAACTGTTGTTCCATTTCGGCTAAAACAGCATCAGAAACTACTCCTTCATCTTTGAGTTTTTTCTTATAAATTTCTCTAGGATTTGGGTGTTTTGCAATGATTTTGTACAAATTAGGTTGGGTAAATCTAGGTTCATCACCCTCATTGTGCCCATATTTTCTGTAACCTAATAAATCGATATAAACGTCTTTTCCAAATCTATTTCTATAATCTGCTGCAAATCTGATGGCGTGTACTACGGCTTCTACATCATCGTCATTTACGTGCATTACAGGAGAATCTGTCACTTTTGCAATATCTGTACAATATACAGAAGAACGAGCATCTAGATAATTGGTAGTAAAACCTACTTGGTTGTTCACTACAATATGCACAGTACCACCGGTTTTATAGCCTTCTAAAGTCATCATCTGAGCCACTTCATAGACCAAACCTTGGCCAGCAATGGCAGCATCTCCGTGAATAACGATTGGTAAAACTTTTTTAGAATCACCTTCAAAAACATTATCTATTTTGGCTCTGCTAATTCCTTGAACTAATGCAGCTACAGTTTCTAAGTGTGAAGGATTGGGAACTAAGTTTATTCTAACCTCTTCACCTGCGGCAGTTGTAATTTTTTTAGAAGCACCGAGGTGATATTTTACGTCACCAGAAAATACATCTTCTTCGAATTCTTTTCCTTCGAATTCAGAGAAAATTTGTTTGTATGATTTTTGGAAAACATTGGTCAAAACATTCAGTCTTCCTCTATGAGCCATCCCTAGAATCACCTCATCTACTCCATGTACAGATGACCTAGAAATCAATTGGTCTAATGCTGGGATTAGAGATTCGCCACCTTCTAGTGAGAAGCGTTTTTGTCCAACAAATTTGGTATGCAAATAATTTTCGAAGGCAACTGCTTGGTTTAATTTATGTAGAATTTCTCGTTTTTCAGAAGCTGATAATATAGGGCGATTTTCATCTTTATGAAGCCATTCTTTAATGAATTTTTTCTCCTCTACATTATTGATATGCATATATTCTACCCCAATAGAATTACAATAAATTTTCTCTAAATGCACTATTATATCAGCCAATGTAGCAGGGCCTTTCATACCTGTTTCTATAGCGCAATTAAAAACCGTGGAGAGATCTTCTCTAGAAAGACCATAATTTTCAATGGATAAATCTGGCGTGTAAGTTCTTCTTTCTCTAACCGGATTGGTTTTGGTAAAAAGATGACCTCTTCTTCGGTAATCATAAATTAAATTAATTACTTTAAATTCTTTTTCTATATTCTGAGGTACATTTCCAGAAGTTATTGCTTGGGTAGCCAACTGCTGAACTGTAATCCCCGAATCATCACCATACATCTCTAAAGCGAAATCAAAACCTTGGAAAAACGCTTTCCAAGATGGTTCTATAGAATCAGGAAATTTTAAATATTGTTGATATAAATCTTCAATAAACTGCGAGTGTGCCGCATTAAGGAATGAAAACTTGTCCATTTTAAACAGATTATCTGTGTATTATGATTAAAAAAACTGTATTTTACAAAAGTAATAAAAAATGTGGACTGACAGCAGATGATTTTGGTAAATTAATATAGTTTTTAACTATTCTTTTCAATCGAAATTATTTAAAAACGGGTAATGAGAGTTTTATTTTGACATCTGCTCTAGAATTAGGAGCTTCTATGAACATTTCTTGGAGTTCACCATTTCTCATACTGTCTTTTTTAGCTTTGTCTAGTAAAAGTTTTATTGCTTTGGTTCTGCCATCATATTTGCCTTGATAGTAAACAATATAGGATTCTGATGGGCTTACGGTTCTAAAACTAAAATTATTATCAGAAACACCTACCCTTTTTGACAGAGGAAGCCCATAATAATAAGAAACCTCTTTATTTTTATAACCATTTGGATCGGTTATTAAAATAGGAGAACCAAACTCATCTTCTTTTTTATCTAAATCTTTTGTCACAAAATTATAAACCTTACCATGGTTAAGTTCTATATTTTTTATGAGTTCACCTTTTTTATTAACACTAGATACATTAACACCTAACAATAGGAAGCCTTTTTGTTGCTCTACCATCAATGTATCATATTTAATATTTGACAATAATATCTCTTTATCTACCTTGCCACTTAGAAGCTGTGAAAGATTCACCATCGATTTATCTATGGTGTTTACAACATAATCTTCTGACACCAAATTATAAGCACGGCCTAGAAAACTAGTTCTAGGTGTAGTGACATACCAAATGATTTTGGTAGTATTGTTATGAGGTACGAATTTAAGGTCTATCTTATAAGGACTAGGGCCATTAGCCTCATAAAGTTGGTATTTAAGAGAAGATAAATGATTCTCGTAACGAATAAAAAGGTCTCCGAAATCAGAATTAGATTTCATATTTTGGAAATTCATCGAACTTCCTTGCCCTTCATATGGAGTATAATATGAAAATTTGTATCCTTTTTTGGTCACAAAAAAATCATTCCATTGGGTAAAGTTTTGCAAATTATTGAACTGAGGAAAAACTTTTTCTATTGGATATTTTACTTCGGTTTCTATCACAAAACTTTTAGACTCATCTACTAAAAACATAGATAATGAATAGATACCAAAGAGTAGAATACCAAAGTAAATAAAAATTTTAAATCCCTTCATTCAATAAAAAACAATTAATTCAACTAAAAACTAATGAGCATGCTCATCTTCAGCATTACATAAACCCACAATCTTGTGGAAAACATCGTGTAAAGAAGTAAGTTCAGTTTTAATAAATTCATCAGAAGCATTGGCTTTTATTTTTTTATTAAGAGCTTTAGTTCCTTTTACCAATTCTTTAAGATTTTTTTTCACTTCTTTTTTATTGACAACATCAACCGGAATTTCAGATTTTTGAAAAGCGATAGCTTTTGCTTGCATTTCATCTATTTTAGATTTAATAGGAGCTAAATTACCTTCTTCTGCTGGGTGAAAAGTAGTGCTCATTATTTTATGAAAATCATTTTTTTCTTTCCAATCTTTCACTTGTGCAGATGCAAAAGTTGATACAAATAATAAAGCTAATGCTGCGAATAAAAATTTAATATTTTTCATTTGTTATATTTTTTTATGTTCTGGCAAATTTAGAATTAAAAATCGGGCTTGCAAAAATTTTACAAGCCCGATTAGTAAATTTAAGAAAAGATTAAGGAATTATAGTTCCGTCTTTTATTATTGCATCTTTTTTAATCACAATTACGCCATCTTTTATACAATAGGTATCAAATTCTCCGTCTTGTAAATGCTTATTTCCTATAATTCTGACATTGTTACCAATATGGCAATTTTTATCTAGAATGGCATTTTCGATATAACAAAATTTACCAACACCAATGCTTGGAATTCCCTTTTTCTCATTTTCTTCTATATCTTCTATGGTTTGATAGTAATCTGCACCCATTATATAAGATCTAATTACGGTACTACCTTTATCTATTCTAGTTCTAATACCTACCAAAGTATGCTCTATCTTATCTGCCATAATGATACATCCGTCCCCAAAAACAGCTTTATTCACAAAAGAACCATTAATTTTAGATGGAGGCAACATTCTAGCTCTGGTGTAGATTGGCGAAGAGCTAAACATATTAAATTTAGGAACTTCATTGGTTAAATCCATATTAGCTTCAAAAAATGAGCCGATAGTTCCTATATCTGTCCAATAACCTGTATATTGGTAGCTCAATGTAGTATATCCTTTACTGATGGCATTTGGGATTAATTCTTTACCAAAATCATCTCCTGGATCTTCTTGGAACATTTTTTTCAAAACTTTTTTATTGAAAACGTAAATTCCCATAGAAGCTAGGTATTCTCTTCCTTGATATTTCATTTCGTCTGACACTTCAGACTTCCAATCAGGCAACAAATCAGAGGCTGGTTTTTCTATAAATGAGGTAATATGGCCTTCTTCGTTAGATTTTAAAATTCCAAAACCTGTAGCGTCTTTAGCATTTACAGGAATAGTAGCAATGGTAATATCACCTCCGTTTTTCACGTGGAAGTCTATCATTTCTTTAAAATCCATTTGATACAGTTGGTCACCAGACAATATGAGAATATAATCATAGTCATACTTTTCTAGATGTCTCATAGATTGTCTTACAGCATCTGCGGTACCCTGATACCAATTTTCATTTTCTGTACTTTGTTCTGCTGCTAAAATATCTACAAAACCCTTACTAAAGATATCAAAATGATAAGTATTTTTGATATGAGAATTAAGCGATGCAGAATTAAATTGTGTAAGTACCATAATTCTATTAAAGCCAGAATTAAGGCAATTAGAAATTGGAATATCCACTAACCTGTACTTACCTGCAATAGGAACAGCAGGTTTAGAACGTTTGTCTGTAAGAGGGAACAACCTGCTTCCGCGTCCTCCTCCTAAAACAATTGAAATAACACTTGGTTTCATATATGTTTTTGTTTTTGAATTTTTTTTAAATCTGAGAGTTATTATTTAAGTTTTGTTTTTCGAATATATTCTAACATTATATTAATCTAAAACTTCACATGATAATAACTTTTCTATTTTTTCTCGTATAAAGTTATGTATTTTTCTGCAGAATTTTCCCATGAAAAATCTAAATTCATGATAACATTTCTCAGGTTTTTCATTAATTCTTTGTCCATATACACATACAGTGCTCTCTTAATAGCATGTACGGCATCATCAGAACCTGGGAAAGTATAATTAAGTCCATAACCGCCAGAAGCGATATCCTTTACCGTGTCTTTTAGACCACCAGTGTAGCGTACAATAGGAATGGTACCATAGCGCATAGCATACATTTGGTTTAAACCGCAAGGCTCTACTCTAGAAGGCATTAACAAGAAATCTGAACTTGCATAAATTTTATGAGACAAATACTCTTTGTAACCTAAATCTAATGCAAAATTGATATAAAATTCTTTTCTCAGTTCTTTTAAGGTATGTTCTAATTGAAGATTTCCAGAGCCTAAAACTATGATATTAAGTTCTCCGCCTGTTTCTTGAACAGCTCTTCTGATAATATCAGGAAGCATATCTGCTCCTTTTTCTCCTGCAAATCTTCCTATGAATGAAAAAAGTGGTAAATCTGGATTTAGTCGATACTCTTCGCAGAGTTTTTCTTTACTTTTTCTTTTTCCTTCTGTAAAATCTGCTGAAGAAAAATTAAAATCTAGCATAGAATCAGTTGCAGGATTCCAAACTTCTACATCTATTCCGTTGATAATTCCATGCGCTTTTCTATGTTCTTGTCTTATCAATTCTTCTAGACCTTGAGCTTCTTCATAGAGTTCATCCATATAACCTTGAGAAACAGCAGTAAATTCGTGACAACATTTAATCATAGAAGCTAGCGGATTTATCCTACCTTTCCAATCTAGAAGCCCCCATTTCCATGCATCAAAACGAGGCATATAATTAGACATTTGCCAATCCATACTTCCTTGATACTCACCATTATGTATAGTTCCTATGGTTTTCACCCCTTTCAAAAATTCAAAATCTGGACAATATTCTACCATAAAAGGCACCAAACCTACGTGAGAATCGTGACAATGTAGTACATCTGGACGAATTTGCATTGCAGAAAGCCAATGTAAAACCGCTTGTTGAAACGCGATAAACTGCTGACTTTCATCAAAATAACCATACACATTATCTCTGTCTAAAAGTCCTGGAATTTTCACCAAATACAATTCATATCCCAGAACATTGTGTTTCTCTTTCAGAACCAATACTTGATACATATGATGAATCTGATGTATAAAACCATCAAAAACCACTTCGAATTCATTTTCATGAACAAACGGCTTGTTGTACCACGGCATTACAACTTTTGCATCTACACCCAATTTTTTTTGATATTTAGGTAAAGCTCCTACTACATCTGCCAAACCGCCTACTTTAGCAACTGGAAAACATTCTACGCTTAAGTGAAATACTTTCATTTTAATTAAAATTTGTGTTTTGTATTATTGATGATTCATCATTAAAATTAAAAAATGAATCAAGTTTTTATTACTTCTTGATGGTCGTTTTAGAATCAGTCTTTTTAATTTTCTTTTTCTCTGTTTGCTTCAAGATAAGACCAGAAAGAGGCGGCAAAGTAACAATCATAGAATTGGACTTGTTATTCCAACCGGTTTCTTCGTACCACTTAATTTCGGCTTTAATTCCGCTTCCTCCAAATTCTTTGTTATCAGAATTTAGGATAACTCTCCATTTTGTACCTTCTTCTATGCCAATTTTGTAATCAAAAGTTCTAGGCGTAAGATTGAGAACGGTCATTAAAATATCCTCTTCAGTTTTTCCTTTTCTTAAAAAAACATAGATAGAATTATCCTCATCATTTGCTTCAATCCATTCAAAACCATACGGATTAAAATTATTTTCTGAAAGTGCTTTTTCTTCCTTAAATATTAAATTAAGTTTTTTCACAAAATCTTGCAATCCTTTATGAATAGGATACTGCAAAAGATGCCAATCTAAACTTTGGCTAAAATTCCATTCGTGAGTTTGCCCGAATTCTCCACCCATAAAAAGCAATTTATTGCCCGGATGCGCGTACATATAGGTGTACATTGCACGCAGATTAGCGTGTTTTTGCCATTCATCTCCCGGCATTTTAAAAATCAAACTGCTTTTTCCGTGAACTACTTCATCATGAGAAAGAGGCAACATAAAATTCTCATTCAACATATACATGGTACTGAATGTAAGCTTATGATGATGATATTTTCTAGCGATAGGATCTTCTTTGAAATATTTCAGCGTATCGTGCATCCAACCCATCATCCACTTCATCCCAAAACCGAGACCGCCATCATAAATAGGTTTGGTTACTTTCGGGAAATCACTGCTATCTTCTGCTATGGTCTGTATATCTGGAAATTCTCTATAAACAATGGTATTCATTTCTTTAATAAAATCTATGGCTTCTAAATTTCGATTATCTCCATAGATATTAGGTTCCCATTCTCCTTCAGCTCTAGAATAATCTAACTCTAACATAGAACGAACCGCATCTACACGCAAACCATCTGCGTGGTATCTGTCTAACCAAAAACAAGCATTAGAAATTAAAAAAGATTTCACTTCATTTCTTCCGTAATTGAAGATATGAGATTTCCAATCTGGGTGAAAACCTTTTCTAGGGTCTTCGTGTTCGTAGAGAAAACTTCCATCAAAAAAATGCAAACCATTAGCATCTCCCGGAAAATGAGATGGCACCCAATCTAAAATTACTCCGATATCATTTTTGTGCAATTCTTCAATTAAGTACATCAAATCTTGTGGACCTCCAAAACGTGAACTTGCAGCAAAAAAACCTGTAATTTGGTAACCCCAACTTGGGTCATATGGATATTCCATCACGGGCATAAATTCTACATGCGTAAAATTCATTTCCTTAACATAAGGCACTAGTCTATCAGCGATTTCTCTATAAGTGAAAAATTTATTCGGATCATCTACACCTCGCATCCAAGAAGCCAAATGAACTTCGTAAACAGACATTGGGGCATCTAGAGAATTTTTTTGGTAGCGATTTGCCATCCAGTTTTTATCATCCCATTCATAATAGGTGGTATTGACAATAGAACCAGCATTGGTAGAATTCTCCCATTGTAACGCATAAGGATCGCCTTTTTCTAGATAATGACCACTGTAAGCTTTGATACCATATTTATAAACATCTCCCCAATCTAAACCTTCTATAAAACCTTCCCAAATCCCCGAATTATCCCATCTCCATAATAATTGATGCGTATGAGAATTCCACCCATTAAAATTTCCAATTACAGAAACTTCTTTCGCATTAGGTGCCCATACCGCAAAGTAAACACCATTTCTTCCCTCTTTTTGGACTTTATGAGAGCCCATTTTTTCGTAAAGTTTAAAGTGCTTTCCCTCTTTGAAAAGATGAATATCAAAATCGGTAAAGAGGGTAAAAGGTTCTACTTGATGAGACATATTTTCATTTGTTTATTTGGTGAATTCAAAAATTGAAATTAAGAAATTTTTCTTTAGCAATTTAAACATTTTTATTAACTAAAACAATTAATAAAACCAACTCTTTTGATTAAATTAACATTTTCAATAAATAAAAACAATTAACCATTATTTAACAATAAAATAAAGTTTTTCTTAACTAATTTATTTTAAATTTTGTCATTCAATATTTTTTTATAAATTTAATCTTTAATAATGATTTGAGGAAAAATTTTAACTATGAAGTTCTATTTAAGAAGTGCGGAAATTGATGAAAGACCTATCTATATTACTGGAAATTTCAATGATTGGAATCCTAGAGACAACAACTTTGTCTTAGAAAAAGATTCTAAAATTGAAGACTTGTATTTTATAGAGATTAAAGACGAAAAACTACCAGATCTCATAGAATTCAAATTTACAAAAGGAGGTTGGGAAAGCGTAGAAATAGACCGTTACGGAAATGTAACACCCAACAGAAAAATTGAAAAATCCAAAAAGAACAGCAAAAATTCTGTTGAAAAATGGAGACTCAATTGGGGGCCTTTCAAAAAAGAGTTTTTCCCGATTGTAGAATTGATTTCGGAGAAATTTTTTATGCCTCAACTCAATAAATCCAGAAAAGTTTGGGCACTTTTACCTTTTGATTATCACAAAACAAACAAAGAATATCCTGTTTTGTACCTTCAAGATGCACAAAATCTATTTAATGAAGGCTCAGAATTCGGAAATTGGGAAATTGACAAAAAACTCTCTATCCTCTCCGAATACGGACGTGGAGACATTATTATCATCGCCATAGAAAACGGAAAAGACGATAGAATTAAGGAATATATTTTAGATAAATCTTCGCTTACAGACAATGCAGAAGGCAAAAAATACATCAGATTTGTAACAGACACGCTGAAACCTTATGTAGATTCTGTTTACAGAACCAAACAAGAGCGAGAATTTACAGGAATCGGCGGCAGTTCTCTTGGTGCTTTAATCAGTATTTATGGTGGCTTTTTGTATCCTGAAGTGTATTCTAAATTACTAATTTTTTCGCCGTCGCTTTGGTTAAATCCTGAAAATAATTTTCAATTGTTGAATTTTAGCAATCATTACAAAACCAAAGTTTATCTATACGGAGGCGAAAAAGAAGGCTCTAAAATGGTGGAAAGAATTCATCTTTTTGAAGATGCCTTAATGAACTGGGAGAAAACGCAATCGCTTGATTTTGAAACCAAAGTAAGCATTAATTCTGAAGGCGAACACAACGAATTTTATTGGTCACAAGAATTTCCTAGAGCAATAGAATGGTTGTTTTTCGACAGCAAAGAAGATCCCACAAAAATTGCGAAAAAAGAAATCACCGAAAGCTAATTTTATTAAATTTTAATTATTTGAAATAAAAAATGATAGAAAAAATCAACATACAATCAAAAACCGAAAAAAATTATTCTCAAATCTTTGAGTTTATCTCTGAAGAAACTTGGGAAACTAAAAAAGATATTTTTGACAAAAACACTTCTCTTTTCTTCAGCGGAAAAAAGAATGAAACCTTTGTTTTAATTAAAGATGAAATCACTCATTTCCTCATCGGAACAGGAAAATCAACCGCCAAAAACCACGAAATTAAATCTGTTGCACAAAAATTTGCTTATGATTTTCGTAATAAAATCTCTGCAACTCCTACGCTACTTTTAGCAGACAATTTAGAAAAAGAAAGCATTGTAAAAGGTTTATTTTTAGGAACGTATGAATATCCTTTTTCTCAAAATCATCTCTTTTTTAATGATGATTTTTCATTAGAATTTGATAATTTTACAGAAAATATCTCTAAAAACACATTATCTCTTTGCAACGGACAATTCGCGGCGATGGATTGGCTTAATAAACCTGCCAATTACAAAAAAGTTCTGCATATTTCAGAATTCTTAAAGAATATTTCAGAAAAATATAGCTTAAAATACTCTTGTTTTGATAGAAAAAAATGCGAAGAACTGGGTTTAGGTGCGTTTCTATCTGTAAATCAAGGAAGTAGCCAAGAAGCAGCTTTCACCATTTTAGAATACAACTGCGGAATTGAAAACGCAAAAACTGTAGGTTTGGTAGGAAAATGTGTGCTTTTCGACACAGGAGGAATTTCCATAAAACCTTCTGCCAATCTGCATTATATGAAATCTGATATGGGAGGTGCAACTGCTGTAATCGGAGCATTAATTACCGCAGCGGAAAGAAAAACGCCTGCAAATATTATCGCTATTTTACCCATTACGGACAATGCGGTTGCCAACAATGCGTATTTACCCAGCGATGTAATTAAAGCCTACAATGGAAAAACCATAGAAGTTCTAGACACCGATGCAGAAGGTAGAATGACGCTTGCAGACGGACTTTCGTACTTGTCTAAAAATTATAAAACAGATGTTTTACTAGATTTAGCCACACTTACAGGAAGTTCGGTAAGAATGTTCGGTTATACTTGCGGAGCGCTTTTCAGCAATGATAAAAATTTAAAAAATGCTCTAGAAAATGCGGGTGATAAAACCAATCAAAGGCTTTGGAATCTACCACTTTGGGACATTTGGAAAGACGAAATCTCTTCTGATGTGGCAGATTATAAAAATATTTCGATGAAACCTTTCGGAGATTGTATTGTAGCAGCTAAATTTTTAGAACAATTTATAGAAAATCACCCAAGTTGGGCACATCTAGACATTGCTGGAGTAGCTTTTGGGAATGTTTCTTATGCCAAAGAAAAAGCTGCAACTGGTTACGGAGTAGAATTATTAACAGAATTTTTAGAAACATTGGAAGTTGGAAGTTAGAAGATGGAAGAAATCAAACAATATCAAACATTTCAAACAACATCAAACCATATCAAACCATATCAAACAAAAATAAAATATGAACACATTTGTATGCATTTCAAGTTATTATAAAGGATATGATTTTATGGACGAGTGTAAGAAACTCGGCATTAAAGTCATTCTCATCACTTCAGAAAATTTAAAAGAAAAAAATTGGCCTTGGCACGCAATAGACGAGGTTTATTATATGCCAGAAACAGAACCTTTTACTTGGAATTTGGATCATTTGGTTCAAGGTTTTCAATATTTAATGAAAAATAATAAAATCGATTCTGTGGTGGCTTTAGATGATTTCGATGTAGAAAAAGCAGCGATGATTCGTGAGACGTTCAGAATTCCAGGAATGGGACAAACCACGCACAGATATTTCCGTGATAAGTTGGCAATGAGACAAATGGCGAAAGATTCCGGCATTAACATCCCTGCTTTTACCGCAATTTTTAATGATGAAATTCTACACGAATTTACACAAAATCACCCTGCACCTTGGGTTTTAAAACCTCGTTCAGAAGCTTCAGCTAGTGGAATTAAGAAAATTCATTCTACGGAACAACTTTGGGAAATTGTAAATAATCTAGGCGAAGAACGTTATAAATTTTTACTAGAAACCTTCAAACCTGGAGATGTTTTCCACGTAGATTCTTTGGTTTACAAAAAGGAAATTGTATTTACTTCTTGTTCACAATACCTTAATACACCTATGGAAGTTTCGCACGAAGGTGGTGTTTTTCGTACCAAAACTTTAGGTGCTTATTCTGATGAATTCAAGGCATTAGAGAAAATTAATGCTCAAGTTTTAGAGAAATTTGGGTTGGTAAATGGAGCTACTCACACCGAATTTATTCGCGGAAAAGAAGACGGAAAATACTATTTTCTAGAAACTTCGTCTAGAGTTGGTGGCGCTCACATTCCTGATATGGTAGAAGCTTCTACTGGAATTAACATTTGGAGAGAATGGGCAAAAATAGAAAACGCTCTCATTAATAACGAACCTTATAAAATTGCAGAACCAACCGGTTTTTATGCAGGTTTAATCATTTCTTTAGCTAAAGATTTACATCCTGATTTACAAGATTTTACCACCGAAGAATTGGTAAAAACGTTACCGATTGATTATCACGTAGGTTTGGTTTATAAATCTGGAGAAAAAGAAAGATTAAATGAACTTCTAGAAAATGCTGCCAAAATTATTGTAGAAAAACATTTGAGTATTATGCCTCCAAAAGATAAACCAACCACGTAAATAAAAGGTTCGATGTAGTTTGAATTTGTTTGAAAGTTCGATTTAGTTGTAAACTCCAAACCCTCAAACAAATTCAAACAATTCAAACAATTCAAACAATTTTAAACCATATATATGTCGCACATAGAACATCACAAATATTATTCGCATATTTTAAACAGAGACGTAAAAATAGAAGTTACGGGAACTTATGGTTATCCTGTGATAATGTTCCCTACTTCTAAAGGACAATACACCCAAAATCACGATTTCGGGTTGAATGACAGTATTTCATTTTTGGTAGATTCTGGGAAAATTAAATTGTACAATGTAGAAACTTTTGACAACGAAAATTTATATGCTAATTGGCAAAATCCTCAACAGAGAATTTGGCTTTATGAACAATACGTTCAGTTTTTGATTCAAGAATTTGTTCCTTTTATCCAAAAAATGCACAGTTGCCATAGAGTTGCCGTTGCAGGAGCAAGTTTTGGAGGTTTCCACGCTGCTAATTTTGCGTTTAGATTTCCTGATGTAGTATCTCATTTATTTGCACTTTCTGGTGCTTTTTCTTGCAGAAGTTTAGTTGACTATCACCAAGATATGTTGGTTTATTTCAATTGTCCAGAAGAATTTTTACCAAATGATGAAGGCTGGAAATACAATCATATGCACATTGTTTTGAGTACTTCTGATGAAGATATTTGCTTAGACAAAAACATCAGAATGTCTAAAATATTAGGCGCAAAAGGAATCAATCATTGGTATGACGAACAAAAATGGATAAAACACGATTGGCCACTTTGGAGAATGGTTTTCCCTAGATTTATGGGAACATTCTTTTCATAAGCAATGAGTAATTAACAAAAAGATTTAACAACTTAATAAATCAACGATTTTAAAAAAATTAAAAACATATTATGAAAAAAGTAGGAATTTTATTCGGAATGGAAGATACATTTCCGTGGGCATTTATAGACAGAGTAAACCAGCTAGGAAACGGCGAAGTAGTAGCTGAAGCTGTACAAATAAATGAACTAAACCAAGGCGAAGATTATGGTTATGCCGTAATTATCGACAGAATTTCGCAAGATGTGCCTTTTTACAGAGCTTATCTCAAAAACGCAGCGCTTAACGGAACTTACGTCATCAACAATCCTTTTTGGTGGAGTGCAGACGAAAAATTCTTCAACAATTGCTTGATGACAAAAATAGGCATTCCTGTTCCTAAAACTTATCTTTTGCCATCTTACGAAAGACCAGATGATACTACAGAAAAGTCTTTCAGAAATTTACAAGTGATTAATTGGGAGAAAATTTTCTCAGAAATAGGCTTTCCTGCTTATATGAAACCATTTGCAGGAGGCGGTTGGAAAAGCGTTTATAGAGTAGAAAATCCAGATGATTTATTTGCAAAACACGCAGAAACAGAACAATTGGTAATGATGCTTCAAGAGGAAATCGTTTTTGAAGATTATTACAGAGTGTATTGTTTAGGCAGAAAATACGTTCACATTATGCCTTATGAACCTAGAAATCCGCACCATTTAAGATATGTAACAGAATCGAAATATTCTGGAGAACAACTAGAAAACATCTTAAAAACCATTCACGATTACACGATAAAAATGAATGAAGCACTTGGTTATGATTTCAATACTGTAGAATTTGCTGTAAAAGACGGAATTCCTTATGCGATTGATTTTTGTAATCCAGCTCCAGATGCAGACATAAATTCTGTAGGACAAGCCAATTTTGATTGGATTGTAGAAAACGCAGCAAAATACGCCATCGAAAAAGCAAAAGAACACAAAGATGGTGCTCAAAATATTGATTGGGGAAATTTTGTAAAAGGGAAATTTTAATTGAGTTCGAGGTGGTTTGATGTAGTTTGAATTGTTTGATTTAGTTACAAATTTCAAACAATTTCAAACCTTAAAACAATTTCAAACCTTAAAACAGTTTCAAACCATCAGAAAAAAATTTTCAAAACACAAAAATATATGGAAGAAAAACACAAATTTACAATTGGTATAGAAGAAGAATATCAAATAATAGATATAGAAAGCAGAGATTTGGTTTCTCACGTTTCTAAAATTATTGAAGGCAGCCATGCTACACTTCACGAAAAACTCAAAAACGAAATGCATGAGTCTGTAGTAGAAATGGAAACCAGCATTTGCCAAAACATAAAACAAGCCAGAGAAGAAATGTACTCTCTAAGAAGACATTTAGTAGAGTTGGCAAAATCTCATAACTTGAGAGTTTCTGGCGGCGGAACTCACCCTTTTTCTGATTGGAAACTTCAAAATATCACCACGAAAGATCGTTACGACATCATTGTAAATGATATGGGAGATGTAGCTCGTTCTAATCTTATTTTCGGTTTGCATGTTCACGTTGGAGTTCCTAACAGAGAAGAAGGCATTAAAATCCAAAATATTGCAAGGTATTTTTTACCTCATATTTATGCTCTTTCTACTTGTTCACCATTTTGGGAAGGCAGAAACACCGGATTTAAATCTTATCGACAAAAAGTATTTGCAAAATTTCCTAGAACAGGCATTCCAAGTTATTTTAATTGTTGGGCAGATTTTGAACAATATGTAAATATTCTTGTAAAAACAGGAACCATTGATAATGCTAAAAAAATATGGTGGGATCTAAGGGTACATCCCATTTATCCAACTATAGAATTTAGAATCTGTGATATGCCACTTAGATTAGAAGAAACACTCTGCCTAGCTGCTCTTATGCAATGTATTGTTGCTAAAATTTACAAACTTCATCAGCAGAATATAAGTTTTAGAAGTTATAGAAGAATTCTAATTGCAGAAAACAAATGGAGAGCTTCTAAAATGGGAATAGATGCGGATTTAATAGACTTCGGAAAAGAAATAACCGTTCCTTACAACGCTCTATTAGAAGAATTATTAGAATTCATAGATGATGTGGTAGATGATTTGGATTGCCGAAAAGAGGTAGAATATGCCCGCGAAATTGTAAAAATGGGTACAGGTGCAGATAGAAAACTTAATGTTTATAAAGAAACTGGTGACCTGAAAAAAGTGGTAGACTATATGATTGCCGAAACAGAATATGGTCTATTTTAAGAATCAATTTGTTTTATTTACTTTTGCAAAAATTCAAAAAAATGACAGAGATAAAATTGGCATTGCTAGATATGAACAACAATCATCCTAATCAAGGAATGAGGAATATCCGTGAAATTTCAGCAGCATTTCAAAAAAATTCTGAGTTTGAGGTGAAAATTGAATATTTCGATGTTCGTTATAAAAACGAAATGCCAAATGTATCAGATTTTGATATTTTTATTTCATCTGGTGGACCAGGAACTCCGCACAAAGAAGGCCTTGATTGGGAAGAAAAATTTTCAAATTTTTTAGATGAAATTCTAGCTTTCAATAAAAAAAATGAACAAAAAAAATTCTTATTTCTTATCTGTCATAGCTTCCAATTGGCAAGCATTCACTGGGAAATTGGCAATGTTTGCAAAAGAAGGTCATATTCTTTCGGAATTATGCCCATTCACAAAACAGATGAAGGAGACGAAGAATTTTTATTCCAAAATCTACCAGACCCGTTTTTTGCTGTAGATTCTAGAGCTTATCAATTAATAGAACCAAACTATGAATCTATCTATAATTTGGGTGCAAAATTGGTAGCGATAGAGAAGTTTCGTCCACACGTTGCTCATTTAGAAAGAGCCATTATGGCGATTAGATTTTCTGATGAAATTTTCGGGACTCAATTCCATCCAGAAGCAGATCCTCTCGGAATGATGGAAAATCTAAAAGATGAAGCCAACAAAGAAGCAATGATAGAAAACTACGGCTTAGAAAAATACCACGAAACGCTAGATAGAATAAATGATGAGGATAAAATTGTACTTACTCAAGCTCAGATATTGCCAAGATTTTTACAAAATGCCGCAGAACAAGTTCAAAAAAAAAGTGAAATTTTAGTTTGTTAAAATTTCCTTTTTAGCCTTATAATATTTTGAATATTAATAAATTACACTCAAAACTTTTAAGGTGAAAACAAAAAAACAAAAACACTATGATTTCGAAATATAGAAAACAGTTTAACGAAGAGTTTTCTCAAGAAAAATATCAAAAACTGATAGAAACTTTAGAAAAAAGCAGCGGAACAACCAATGGTTTCAGACAATCTGAAAGTCCTATTTTCTTGTCAAAAGATTTTAAAAATAAATTAACGGATGCTTGTGATTCTATCATTTCTCAGGTTAAAACTTTCAGTAATGAAGAATTACAAAAAGCAATTCCAAAGCATCTTTTTGTACCTAATGATACAGAAAAACCTCATTTTCTTGCCATAGATTTTGGAATTTGTAAAAATGAAAACGGAGAAGTAGTTCCGCAATTAATTGAATTACAAGCTTTTCCTACACTTTATGCTTATCAAGAAGAATTTGAAGGTGCTATTTCGGAGATTTATCCTTTTTTACAAGAACTTAGAAATAGCATCCCCAAACCAGAATATATTCAGTTTTTGAAAGAGGTAATTGTGGGCGAAGAAAGTCCTGAAAATGTAATTCTTCTAGAAATTTTCCCAGAAGAACAAAAAACAAAAATAGATTTTTATCTTACCGAAAAATACCTTGGCATAAAAACCGTTTGCATTACCAAAATTAAGAAACAAGTCAAAAAATTATTCTACGAAAAAGACGGAAACCTTATCGAAATCAAAAGAATTTACAACCGAGTAATTTTTGATGAGCTAGAACAACATCCTAATCTAAAAACTGAATTCCAATTTACCGATGAACTAGACGTAAAATGGATTACACACCCAAATTGGTTTTTCAAGATTTCCAAGTTTATTCTACCAAAACTGAACCACGAATTTGTACCAAAAAGTTATTTTTTAGCAGATTTTCCAGAGACAGAAAACCTAGAAAATTTCGTTTTGAAACCTCTATTTTCTTTCGCAGGAAGTGGGGTAAACCTCTATCCTACCCCCGAAATTTTAGCAGAAATAGAAGACAAAGAAAACTATATTTTACAGAGAAAAGTGCAATATGCTCCACTTTTTGAAGATATTAATGGAGAGTTTTCGAAAGCAGAAATCAGGATGCTTTATCTTTGGAAAGAAGATGCCGAAAACCCACAATTGATGGATAATCTCGTAAGAATGACAAAAGCTGAAATGGTGAATGTGAATTTCAATAAAAAAGATGCCATTTGGATTGGAAGTTCTATTGCTTTTTTTGAAAAATAACTTGGATTTACAAATTACTATTTTAGATTTACAATTTGATATAGCTCCTTTTTGGGAGCTTTTTTCTAAAACACTGTTACATTTAGAGAGAGATTTCGCTACTTCGTGGCTTATAAAAAAACAATCGTTTAAAGAACTTCAAAAACAAAAAAAGCCGCCCTCAAAAATTTGAGGGCGGCTTCGCTAACCAAAAAAATGTTATGTAGTTTTTACATATTTTTTGTCTTCAATAGCAGCTTGTGCAGCAGCTAATCTAGCAATTGGCACACGGAACGGAGAACAACTTACATAGTTCATACCGATAGAATGACAGAATTTTACTGAATCTGCATCACCACCGTGTTCACCACAAATACCTACTTTTAAGTTTGGTTTTGTTTTTCTACCTCTTTCTACTCCTATTTTAATCAATTCTCCTACACCAGATTGGTCGATAGATACGAATGGGTCACCAGCAAGAAGTTTTAAATCTAAATATTTTGGTAAGAATCCACCGATATCATCTCTAGAGAAACCAAATGACATTTGAGTTAAGTCATTAGTACCGAAACTGAAGAAATCTGCTACCATAGCCATAGAATCTGCTTTAAGCGCTGCTCTTGGGATTTCTATCATAGTTCCGAACATATAAGGGATTTTTTTCACTTTTAATTTCTCTAAAGTCTCATCATAAACTCTATCTACGATGGCTTTTTGGTGAGAAAGTTCGTGTCTACCACAAGTTACCGGAATCATAATTTCTGGGAATGCTTTTTTACCATCTATTTGTAATTCAGCTGCTGCTTCGAAGATGGCTCTCACTTGCATTTCTGTAATTTCTGGATAAGAAATACCTAAACGTACACCTCTGTGACCAAGCATTGGGTTGTTTTCGTGTAACGCAAGAATTCTTCTGTTTAAGATGCTCATGCTAACACCCAATTCTTTAGAAAGCTCTTGTAATTTTGCTTTATCGTGAGGTACGAATTCGTGTAAAGGTGGGTCTAGTAATCTGATGGTTACTGCGTTACCTTTCATTACTTCTAGAGTGGCCTTGATGTCTCTTTTCACGAAAGTAAATAGCTCATTAAGGGCAACTTTTCTTTCTTTTTCGGTGTCGCTCATAATCATTTTTCTTAGTAAGAATAATGGTTTATCACTACCTTCACCATAGAACATGTGTTCTGTTCTGAATAATCCGATACCTTCTGCACCGAAATAAGTAGCTTGTTGAGCATCTTTAGGTGTATCTGCATTAGTTCTTACGCCCATTGTTTTGTATTTATCTACCAAGGTCATTAATTGTTTGTATGCTTGATTTTTATTTAAATCAACATCAATTAATGGAAGAGAACCTTCATAAACTGTACCTTTACTACCGTTTAGAGAAACCCAATCTCCTTCTTTTACTTTTTTGCCTCCTTTGGTTACAAAATATTTATCATTTCCGTGGATTTCTATTTCGTTACAACCAACGATACAACATTTACCCCAACCTCTAGCAACTAGCGCAGCGTGAGAAGTCATACCCCCTTTTGTTGTAAGAATCGCCTCAGACTTGTGCATACCATCTACATCTTCTGGTGAAGTTTCTTCTCTTACCAAGATTACTTTTTCTCCTTTAGAAGCCCATTCTACAGCATCTTCTGAAGAAAATACCACTCTACCAACAGCACCACCAGGACCAGCTGGTAAACCTTTAGCAATTACTTTATGAGTTTTTTCAATATCTGGGTCGAACATTGGTAATAATAATTCTACCAATTGATTAGGGTTAACTCTCATGATTGCAGTTTCTGCATCTATTTGGCCTTCTTTGTACATATCAGCAGCCATTTTCACAGCAGACACCCCATTTCTCTTACCAACTCTACATTGTAGCATATATAGTTTACCTTTCTCGATGGTAAATTCTATATCTTGCATGTCTTTGTAGTGTTTTTCTAATCTTTGTTGGATATCATCTAATTCTTTGTACTGAACAGGCATCAATTTTTCTAAAGCAACCATGTGTTTACTTTGGTCATTTTTAGAATATTGATTGATAGGAGCTGGAGTTCTGATACCCGCTACCACGTCTTCACCTTGAGCGTTTACTAAATACTCTCCGTAGAATTTGTTTTCTCCGTTACCAGGGTTTCTAGTGAAAGCAACACCAGTACAAGAATCTTCTCCCATGTTACCGAAAACCATAGCTTGTACGTTTACTGCAGTACCCCACTCATCTGGAATATTTTCGATTCTTCTGTATTCAATAGCACGTTTACCATTCCAAGAAGCGAATACAGCACCTACACCACCCATTAATTGTTCCCAAGGATTTTCAGGAAACTCTTGTTTTAGGTGTTTTTTAGTTAATGCTTTGAATTCTTTTACTAATTTTTTAAGGTCGTCAGCTGATAATTCAGTATCTAATTCTACTCCTTTTTCTTTTTTAGTTTCTTCTAATCTTTCGTCCATGATTTTACGGATACCGATGCCTTTGGCTGGTTCCATACCACCTGCTTTTTCTATTACCACATCTGCATACATCATCACCAATCTTCTGTAAGCATCATAAGCAAATCTTTCGTCACCGCTTTCAGCGATTAGACCTTGGATGGTTTCGTCATTAAGACCAATGTTTAATACTGTATCCATCATCCCTGGCATAGATTTTCTAGCACCAGAACGTACAGACATTAACAAAGGATTTTTAACATCTCCGAATTTTTTGCCCATTAGTTTTTCAACCTGAGCTAGCGCATCCTTAATTTGTTTTTCTAAAGTTGTAGGATATTGTCTTTTGTTTGCATAGTAATAAGTACAAACTTCAGTAGTAATAGTAAATCCTGGAGGAACAGGAAGTTTTAGGTCTTTGTGACCTGCCATTTCTGCTAGGTTGGCACCTTTACCACCAAGCAAATTTTTCATAGATTCATTTCCATCTGCTTTTCCGCCTCCGAATGAATAAACATACTTAACATTTTTTGTTGTTGTAGCCATAATATATTTTTTTAGTCTTTTATCAATTTTCGATGAGCAAAAATACAAAGGTCTGTACAATATATTGGGTAATACATTACTGACATTTATCAATTTTGACAAATATCATAAAAATTTTATAAAAAAAAGCATCAAAAGTTTTTGATTTTATTTTTAAATAATATCTAATAAAGATAATTAAGTATGAAATAATCACTATGATATGCTCTAAACCCTACCGATGCGGTCTCGAAATCATATTTTATGGTTCTGAACTCCTCTTTTGAGGTCTCTAACCTATATTTTGCGGTTCTTTAATAGAAATTATACGTTTCTTAACCTATAATTCACGGTCTTAGACCCTGATTTTGGGGTTCAGAACCCCAAATTTTAGGTTAAACAACCCCAACTGAATACTTCAGAACCTATCTGGAATAGTCTTGAACGTATCTGGATTAGTATTTTGAAGGTTGAGATAAGTAAAAAACACGTCCGAAGGAGTAAAAAACATATTAGGAGGGGTAAAAAAATATCCTGCAATGGTTTTTGCAGGATATTTTTATGTTTTTTGCTATTCTGTTGGCGGTACATCTGTTGTTTTAGAGGTTTTGCTAAAGAATTGCTTGGTTTCGTTCAGTTTGGTTTCAAAACCTGGCGATGCAGTTCCCGCTTTGTAATTGGTGTATGCATAATCTGTAAGAGCAGCTTGATAGTTGTCATAATCATGAAGTGTTTTTGCATTTTTAAGCTTAGTAGATAAGCTGTCTAGTCTTAATATCAATGCTTCTAGATTTTTTCTGCTGTTGAAATCATTTTCAAACTCTTCCCAATCTATATCTGATGATGATAGTGAAGGCTGACTTTTGTAAAAATCATAGATTTTATTTACAAAAAGTTTGTTTTGTTCATTGATGCTCCCGTACTTCTGGCGGTCTTCTGCACTTAGGTTTACATTAATAATTTGTAATGCTGTTTCTAACTGATTAAGTGCATTTTGTGCATCTGTTACTTGCGCAACAGTAAGATGCGTGTTGTTTAAATTGGTAATTGACATAATAAAATATTTAATTTAAGGTTTTCTGCGGTTAATAGTTTTACGAGGAAAATAAAAAACAATAAGCTTTACATTTAAAAGTTAAAAAATTGTGATTCAAAATCCCTTTTTCAAAAATAATAAAAAAGCAATGAAAACAAAAAAATATATTCTCAAATTATGAAAAAATCATCCAAAGCCATAATTATGTTAAACAATACCTATCAAAATCATATTTTTTCATAAAACACCGGTTAATTTTCATAAAATAACGGTTGAAAAATTGAGTTTTTTATTTGGTTTAGCATATTTTTGATGTGTAAAAATCATCCGGAGGATTTTTACAAATTAAAAAAGTCTTATTAACCATTTAACAACAAACCAATGACAAAACAAACAAACCTAATAAGAACAATTTTTCTGTTTTTATTCTCCCTTTTTTTATTACAAGCGTGTAGAAATGAAACCGCAATTGATAGTTCTAAAGATAATTCTTCTCAGAAATACAAAGTATCTCTTATTAAAGACAATAAAATACTAGATAATACCGAAATAGTAGCAGAAATAAATAAATTTAAAAATAAGCTTAAAAAATCTTCCAGAACCATACAAGATTCTGTATTGGAAGGAGCTATCATTAAAACAGAAAATGTATTATCTATAGAAACAGAAAATAATAAAACCTATACTTTCCCGATAGAAAGAAATTATCCAAATTCTAAAATTGAAAACCTTGTCCTCAAGAAAAATTCTGATGGCACTTATTCTGGTGTTTTACTGCAATATAATTTAACACCTGAAGAAAAATTAAATTATATAGCTGGAAAACAGGTAGATTTAAAATCTAAAGTTAGAGTATTTGATATAAAAAAATTAAATATCTCTGCCAGAATACAAACAGATATTGTAGGTTGCTATGAAATTACTTGGGAAACAGGGGAACCAGAATTTATATGCGTGCATGTACCAAAATGTTATGGAGGAGCTACTAAACCTGTTGATATTTTAACCATAAGAAATATTTGTGACGGTGGTGGCCCTGGTGGTACTGGAGATGGCTCTGGTGGTAGTACAGGAAGTACAGGTGATACAGGAAGTACGGGAGGAACAGACAGTAATGGAGGTGCATTAGGCGGAGGTAGTTATAATACATTCCCATACAACGGAGTGCCTACGGATCAGGATTTGGTAAATATACTTTCGCAGATTAGTGGTTTTTCTACTCTTTCTTATGAGATGAAAGATTTTATAGTAGATAATTATTTGGTAAATTATAATCTAGATTTTGCGTTATTCTCTACTAATTTTATCCTTCAAAATCCTAATATTACGAAAGAGCAGTTTCAGAAGTGGTTAAATTGGTACGATACTTTCAAAAATTCTAGCCCAAACGTAAGCAATTACTTTGCTCAGCATCCAGAAGATCTGGAAATTATATTTTTTTTAGACTTTGACCCTAATAATTCTGAGGAAATGTCTATATTAAACTCTTCTGCAAACGTATTTACAGAGTTTTTAATTAACGAAAACAATAATACAACTGATAATTTAAGTATTAATTGGCCTAATTTGGAAAATTTAAAACAAAAAATTAAAGATATGATTTCTAAGGGAATCTATACTACTGCGGGATATGCTAGAAAATACTTAGTTGAGCCTTCATATATATATGCAGGAAATAATCCTTCAAAAATTGCAAAAGCTAATCAATACATTGTGGATCCTATTCGTATGAATGCTGTAGCTCCATTAGTAAACTTTAATCCAAATTCTATGAGCTGGGCAGATTTATTTAATATTTGGTTTTTTGAACTTACTCCTGGGCATTTTTCTAATAATATTATTAATTTTACAAATACATCAAATGTTGTGAATGGCAGTAATATTTACAATCCAACAACAAATGCAGTAAAGAATTTTCCTAAAGGAAATTCATCAGGTTCGCTATTAAATATACAATATAAATTAGCCAATGGTATTGTTGGCGTGGGACAAACTACAAACGGATATTTCAAATATGATGTAAATGCATTTTATTCTACATTAGCAAATGTTAATATTGGTATACAGATGCTTGGTTCTTTTCCTATTACTGCAAAAGTCATTTCTAAATCTGGTAATACTGCAGTAATTCAATTTACAATCAATAATGATTTAGGTTGGGAATCTGCAACTAGATTTATTAAGGGGGAAAATGGAAGTCATCAAGGTATAATTGACAACAAAGATGTTGGAACTGGAATTCATTTAGGTGGAACAATAACAAATATATTTACATGGACAGAAACAATAAATTTTTAAAAATTATTTTCACAAGTGTTGCTATTGCAACACTTGTGAATTGTTCTGATAAAAAAAAAATTGAAGAAAATAATATCTTTGATAGTGATACAAAATATTTAAGCTTATCAGAGGCTAAAGGGAAATATTATTTTGTGCCAAGTTCAAATGATACTGATTATCCTAATTATAAAACATTTAGTCTTAAAAAGGGTGATACAATAAAATTAGAAATTAAATCTGATTCATCTTTTATATTTAACCATTTTTATTTTGATAAAATGACTAAAATTGATAATTACAAAGGAAAAATTTCAAAAAATATAGATAAAAAAGATAAAATACATATTGTTTTTCCCAAAAAAGCGTTCTTTGATTTACAAGGATTCTTATTATCAAAAAAGGATACTTTATTTTTTTACCGTTTAAATATGAAAAAATACAGCAATTATGAATTCAGATTATTTTTAAAAAAATCAAATGAAACAAAAAAGTAAATATATATATTTTATAGTACTAGCTTTCGTTTTTTACAATCTTTCTGCACAAATAAATTTAAAACAAATCTCATTTAAACAAAAAGATTCTATTACTGATTTAGAATTATATATTACAAGTTCTAAAAAAAACACCGAAAACTTTGTTTCAATGATGAGTAAAGTAAGCGAAATGTTTGGATTAGACAAAACAAAGGATGAATTAAGAAAAAGTTTTGATAGTATTGATAATACAATTTCAAAAAAAAGCGTAGAAGAATACGAAATAATTTATTACTTTGAATATATGGACAACAGAGTCTTAAAACGATGGGAAACTAAAGAAAATGTAAAGACTTTAACTCATCCAATATTTTTAGATTATCAAAAAGGAAAAGAATATTATCATTACCCAAGTGACGGGGAAATTGAATTTCAGTATATTTTCAAAAAAATTAAAAACTTAAGTATAAAAGAAGAGAAAAATCAAAAGAGAAAAATACTCGGAATTAATTGTTATAAAGCTATTGCAACTTATACAGAAATTGAAGAAGCTGTAAACGACCCAGAGTTTCCAGAGTTTAATATACCTGAAGAATATATTGAAGTAAAACTTGAAATGTGGGTAACAAAAGATATAAAAACTTTATATCATCCTGTTTTAAAAGTTAAAGAAATTTTAGAAAACTTCTATCCCTTAGAAATTAATGAGTCTAATAATTTTATAGAAGGAAGTATTAGAAAATATTCTCTAAAAGAAATAGTTAAAATGTAAAAAATAAAGCTCTGCAAAATTGCAGAGCTTTTTTTAATACCTAAAAAGCACACTTCCCCAAGTGAAACCACTACCAAAAGCAGTAAGGCAAACCAAGTCTCCTTTTTTCACTTTTCCTTCGTCTAGCGCTTCGCAAAGCGCAATTGGAATAGAGGCTGCGGTGGTGTTACCATATTTTTGAATATTATTGAAAACTTTTTCGTCTGGTAATCCCATTTTTTGTTGTACAAACTGAGAAATCCTTAGATTAGCCTGATGTGGAATAAACATATCTAAATCTTCTGGCTTTTTACCTGCTTTATTTAATGCTTCCATTAAACTTTCAGGGAATCTGGTCACAGCATGTTTGAAAACAAAGTTTCCGTTCATTAGCGGATAAAGCATATCTCTAGAAATAGCTTCTGGCTCAGTAAGCAATCTGTCTGACCAACCGTATTTAGTTCCACCAAATTTCACGGCAAGTTCTTCAGCGTATTTTCCTTCAGAATGTAGATTGATGGCTAAAATTCCTTCTTCGTTTTCGTCTTCAGTAGCTGATAAGATAACTGCACCCGCTCCATCACCAAAAATTACAGAAACACCTCTGCCTTCATCAGAAAAATCTAACCCAAAAGAGTGAATTTCTGCTCCTACTACCAAAATATTTTTGTAAGTACCTGCTTTTATAAAAGCATCTGCCACACTCAAAGAATACACAAAACCTGAACATTGGTTTCTTACATCTAAAGCGCCAATGGTATCACACCCTAATAAATCTTGTAATAGCACCCCACTTCCTGGGAAATAGTAGTCTGGACTTAATGTAGCAAAAACGATAAAATCTATATCTTTAGCAGTAAGACCTGCTTTTTCTAAAGCTTTTTCGGATGCTCTTTTAGCGTAAACTGCAGTAGTTTCTTCGCTGTCAATTCTATTTTTTCTATGACGACGTTCTTTGATTCCTGTTCTCTCTGTAATCCATTCATCATTGGTAGTCATCAATTTAGAAAGATCGTCATTAGTTACTACATTTTCTGGCACATAGTAACCATACCCTTTTATTACACTCCTAATCATAAAGTTTTTAAAATTTTGAGGGTACAAAAATAAGATTTTATTTGAAACATAATAATATAATCCTCATGCGTTTAATCATAATTCTTTGTAATATCGACAAATACGAAACTCTGTATAACTTTTTAATTCAAAAAAAATGATTGGGAGTGCTTTTTAATTTGTAGTTTTTACTTTACTTTTGATAAAATTTAATATTAATATGCCAGCAAGTCTTATTTTCGAAACAGAAAAATTCAAATGGATAGATGTTTTGGACTTACAAATACAAGAGATAAAAAGTATTTCTGATGAATACAAGATTAATCACCTCTTGTTAGAAGACTGTATAGACCCAAATCACCTTCCAAAGTTTGAAGATTTAGGAGATTTAAAATTTCTTTTAACAAGAATTAATACCAATACCGAAAGACTTAACCTGAATACCATAAGCGATGTAAGCACCAAATTGGGGATTTTTCTGAAAGATGATTTGATTTTAACAGTTCACAGAATAGAAAGTGATGCTATGAAAAACCTTTTAAAAAATTTGAAAGAAGATAAAATAAGCAACCCAAATCCTTATAAAGTAGCACTAGAATTGGCACAAAATATTTTTAAATCTTACGAAGAAGAAAACCTTATCTTACTAGAACAAATGGAAAGAATGGAAAACGAAATCTTCCTAAAAAATGTTTCTAGCTCTACCCAGATTAAACGATTATACAAATTCAAAAGAAAAATAGGTTTGAACCAAAAAGTACTAAATCTTTCCTCTGAATGGGTGAATTCTTTTGACAAACTGCCACTAGAAGCTGTAGAAATCAAAGACCTGAAAGACAGTTATAAAGATGCCTTGAGTGATTATGACCATCTGAATTTACAAACAGGAAACCTTATTAATATGTTTATCGCATTATCTGACCAAAAAGCCAATCAAGTAATGAAAATGTTGGCCATTTATTCTGTCTACTTCTTACCTATTACTTTTATTGCTGGTTTGTATGGGATGAATTTTGAATATATGCCAGAACTAAAAGAACCATATGCTTACTTCACTACACTAGGGGTAATGCTGCTTATAGTAATAGTTACTTTCATCTATTTCCGAAGAAAAAAATGGTAAACAAAAAAAGACATCAAAGTGACGTCTTTTTTTTGTAATATTTTAGTGCATAGCTTCACTTAAATCTATAGTTTCACCGCCTTTTCTCTCTTTTACCAACAAAATAAATGGTATACAAAACAAGAAAATAAGACCTAGATATAAAAATACATCCATATAAGAAAGTACGGCAGATTGCTTAGACACCGAAAAATCTAAAACTTTATAAGCGGCACTCAGTGCTTGATCTGGAGTCATTCCTTTTGCCATAAAACCTGCTTTTAGGGAAGCTAATCTCTGCTGAACCATCAAACTATTACTATCTAATTTCGAAACTAAATCACTTCTGTAAAACATTGATTTGTTTGATATAAATGTAGTAATAGCAGCCACACCAAAAGAACCTCCCAATTGTCTCATCATCCCTGTAAATGCTGCTCCTTGACCAATCTGTGGCCCTTTGAGCGTACTTAGCGATAGTGAAGTGATAGGTATAAATAGTAAACCAAGCCCGGCTCCTCTCATAATGAGCATCCAAAAAAAGGCATCTTTTCCTGTATCTGGTGTTAAAATTTTATAGCCCCAAAAACTGTAAATGAAAAATATAAAAAAACCTAAAGCAACTAGTAGTTGTTGTTTTACGCCTCTATTTATTAACTTAGCTATAATAGGCATCATAAATGCCGTAGTAAGAGCAGCAGGTATCATTAAAGCACCCGACTGTAGCGCCGTCCATCCTAATACACTCTGCGTATAAAGTGGAACTATAAAGGTAGAACCATACAAACCAAATCCTAAAATAAATGACATCACTGTTCCTATTCTCAGATTACCATTTTTAAGAACCCTCAATTCTACAATTGGGTGTTCACAGGTAAGTTCTCTCCAAATAAAAAATATTAAACCAAAAAATGACGTTAACGCTAATGTGGTAATCACTTTACTTTCGAACCAATCATCTTCATGACCTTTTTCTAAGATATATTGTAAAGAACCAACCGTAATTGCCAATAAGAAAATACCTAGCCAATCTACTTCACTTGCAGATTTTTTATCTGCGTATTTAGGACTTCTCACAAATTGTAATGTAAGCAAAGTAGCTACAATGCCAATTGGTATATTAATGTAAAAAATAAAAGGCCAACTGTAATTATCTACAATATATCCGCCTAATGGTGGACCAAGAGTAGGACCAATAATCACCCCTAAACCATAAATTGCTTGCGCCATACTTCTCTTTTCGATTGGGTAAGATTCTGTAATAATGGTCTGTGAAGTTACCAAAAGTGCACCACCACCTATTCCTTGCATTAATCTAAAAAAGACCAACTCCCAAATATTGGTAGCATTACCACACAAAAAAGAAAAAACAGTAAATATGATGATAGAAGCCGCGAAATAATTTCGTCTTCCAAATTGTTGTGAGAGCCAGCTCGTCATTGGTACAATAATTACGTTACCAATAGCATACGCAGTAATTACCCAACCTACTTCTGAGAGCGTAGCTCCCAAGTTTCCTTTCATTTCGTTAAGCGCTACGTTTACGATAGTGGTATCTACTATCTCTAGCAAAGCACAGAGAATAGCGGTGATAGTAATAATCACACGTCTGGCGCCATATTCTACTAATGAATCTTGCATAAAAAATTTAGTTCAATTTATTTAAAATGGTTCAATTTGTTTGATGTAGTTTAAATTTCAAAATTCACTCTCCATTTCTCAATCACTCTACAACTCTCCCACTCTACAACTCTCCCACTCTATTTCACTTCCACATCTACCAAAACATTCATCCCTGCTCTTAGCTTATTTGCGATTTCTGGCTTCAAATTATTAAAGGTGATTTTCACGGGTACCCTTTGTACTACTTTCACAAAATTTCCACTAGCATTATCCGGAGGAAGAATAGAAAATGTAGAACCTGTAGCTGGAGCAATAGAACTTACTGTACCTATTAATTTTTCATCAGGAAAAGCATCTATTTTAATTTCTACTTTTTGACCTTCAACCATTTTATTAAGTTGAGTTTCTTTAAAATTAGCCACCACCCATTTTTCATTATTCAAAATAATACTGAACAATTGTGCACCTGCTTGTAAAAACTGTCCAACTTGCACAGGCACTTTAGAAACGTAACCATCTTGTTTAGCGGTAATTATGGTGTAAGAAAGATTAAGTCTAGCATTTTGTACGTCCACTTCTCTTTGTTTAATTATGGCACCCGCAACACCTATTTGTTCAGAAGTAGCTTCAGATTGAGAAGATACATAACCTGTTTGTTGTGAAGCTTGATTTTTTTGTTCCACTAAAACTTGTAATTGCTTATCTGCAGCTTGTTTAGCAGCGAGAACTTGCTCATATTGTTGTTGTGTGATAGAATGGTCTTTCACTAAATTTTCATAACGTTTTAAATCTTGTGTGGTTTTCCAAACGTTCACTTTTGCTGCTTCTATTTGCGCATTGGCAGTTCCTACAGCTGCATTAGAAGTATTAATGCTTTTGTTGGCTGCAGCAGCTCCTGCTTTTGCGGTATTTAGATTGCTTTTGGCTGTTCCTAGAGCAGCTTCAGCTTGTTGTAAAAGAATTAATTGGTCTTTGTTTTCTAAAATAATTAAAGTATCCCCTTTTTTTACAAACTGATTGTCTTTTACTTTAACCTCTGCCACGTAACCCGAAATTTTCGAAATTACAGGACTTACGTTAGAAGCAATCTGAGCATCATCAGTCTCTTCGTGAGAATTACTGTAAGACCATTTTTTAAAACCATAAATGGCTCCCGCAATGATTAGAATTCCTAAAATAATCCCGAAAATTGGACTTTTTTTCTTTTTTGGCTGATTTATAGTTGTATTTTCCATTTTATATCGATGTTGTTTTTTTGAGTTTATTTAAAAGAAAAAAAGATTTTATTTGTATCTTTATGTTCTTTATGTTTTTAATTTAATTATTTTAAAATTCCTGAAGATTGTAACAATTTTTTGTTGGCTAAAGTAGCATCTGCTTTTGCATTAATCACATTGACTTTAGCACCTATCAAAGCGGCGTTTGCATCTAATAAATCTGTGATGTTAGACAGACCATTGTCGTATTTATTTTTAGTGATTCTGTCATTTTCTTCAGCTTGTTCTAGCGCTCTTTCGTACACCTCTATCTTCTTTTTTGCTAAAACCGAGTTTTGGAAATCTTTATTAATTTCGAGTTTAATTTGGTCGTTTAGCAGCTCATTATTGACTTCTAATTGCTTTTCGCGCGCTTGTGCTTTCAATAAAGATGAATTCTTTTTCCAAAGATTATCCAAATTATACTGTACACCCACTCCTACATTTACAGCATTGGTAACTGTAAGTAAACCAGGCACATCTGCAGCAAAATAACCACCTGTAAGTGCTATGGTAGGCAAATTTTCTGCTTTCGCAGCTTTAGAACCTATTGAAGCTGCTTTTCTTTGATAATCTATTGCTTGTAAATCTTTTCTGTTTTGAAAAGCTTGGCTAAGGTAATAGCTGCTGGGTTGGTTATCAGGTAGTTCATTGATGTAGTTTTCATCAATTTTAAGAACGGTATTTTCTGGTAACCCCAATAGCAAATTCATGTTAATATTAGCGATATTATAGTTATTATGCGCATCTAAAAGTTGAAGCTCTATGTTAGATGTTTGCAACTGAGCTTTCAATCTGTCATTTCTTGCCATCAAACCATTATTTTCTAGTTTTAAGAATGTTTCATCTCTTTTTTTGGAAGCCAATAAATTTTCTTCTAAAACTTTGATGGTTTGCGATGCTTTGAAAAGATTGTTATATGCCTGAGAAATAATAAAAGCAATTGCGATTTTATCATTCTCTGCATTCAGTTTAGAGGCTTCAATTAAATACTCAGCAGATTGAATGCCATATTTAATTCTACCCCCTGCAAAAATGGGATAAGTAAGATTAGCAGAACCATAAATTACATTGTTTACCTTAATATTAGAAGCTGCAGAATTACCCGTTTTGAGATCTACATTGGGGCTAAAAAGATGCAAATAAGATGCTCCTAATTTTAAACTTGGAAGTTGGTTGTTTTTAGCCTCCACCAATTGTGCGACAGTTTCTTCTATTTTTGCAGCATCTAACTTTAGATTTTTACTGTTATTAATGCCGATTTCTACCGCTTCATTCAGAGAAATAGTTCTCGTTTCCTGCGCCGTTATTTGGGAAAAACCAATAGAAAAAAGTAAAATCCCAAAAATGTTTCTAATTTTTTTGTTCATAACCTAAAAGGTCTTTTAATAGTAATGTTAAGTTAATTGTAAGTTCTTTATAATGATTTTCATAAAACTCATCTGTATGATTTCCAGATAGTTCTTGGTATAAATTCATACCTTGTTTAGAATAAAAAACAGTACCTATGATTACGGAATGTAGAAAAAACAAATCAGGCTTTTTGGTAAAAACACCATTTTCAAAACCTTCTTCCAAAATTCTCTGATATATCTTAATATAACCAATTTTAGACGTTCTCAGAAAACTAAGAATCTGCTCATTTCCTACACTTTCTGTAGTATGCACAGATTGTAAGATGGTATAAAACTCTGGTAATGTTTTTACTCTTTTGATATAATTTTCTATTATTCTGATAAGTTTTTCCCATTCATTAATCTCTTTATTTTCTAAAATTTCTGTGGCATAAGACTGTCCTTCTTTCATTCTTACTTTAAAAATTTCTTCGAAAAGCTTTTCTTTTGAACCGAAATAATAAGAAATCATAGATACATTTACCCCAGCACTTTTAGCAATATCTCTAGTAGAAGTGGCATCAAAGCCTTTTTCTGCAAAGAGTTTCTCAGCAGTAAAAAGAATTTTTTGATTTGTAGAATGTTCCAATGTCTTGTTTTTTTATAGGGCAAAATTAAACATATATTTAAATCAATCAAACGATTGATTGATATATTGCAACTATCAATAATAATATGTTTTGTCTATTGGTTAATTTTGTTACCTTTGAAAAACTTAAATTAATTAAAATGAGAAATTTAATTATTGCTGTTGCAATCTCTGCCTTTTCACTAAGTTTTGCTCAGGAAACTGCTAAAAAATCTTGTTGCTCAGACAAAGCAAAAAAAGAATGCACTACAAAAAACAAGAAAACTTGTGCTGATAAAGATAAAAAAGCTTGTGCTGACAAAGACAAGAAAGCCTGCAATAGCAAAAACAAAAAAGCTTGTTGCGCCACTAAAAAAGCAGCTTAAAAACTAAAAACACCGAAATTTCGGTGTTTTTTTATGCGCTTCTGTGGATATATCTTGTGAGTTTTATGCCTAAATCTGTCCAGACTATTTTGGCATTGGCGTTTCTATAAAGATGAAGATCTGCCGTAGAAATTTCTTCTAAAATATCTACAATATTTGCTCCGTGAATAAAATTGGCAAAAGCTTCCCAATTGAATCCGTTTTTATTTATTTTTTTATAAACCAAATTATTGGCATCATAATTTTGAAGCAAAGCCAATCTGAACATTTCTGAACAAAAATCTAGAAAACTCTTCTGCTTTTCTCTGTTCCAAGAAGAAATGTTTCTTCCCCAAAAAACGATATTTTTGAGAACTTCTGGTTTCTTTTTGGCCATGAAAGCGTTTCTTACCCAATCTATAAAAAGACTTTCGAATTCATCTGAAGTTTCATTAGAGCTCAACATTTGCAATGCCGTATTGTAATTCCCTTGTGACTGGTGAATGACTTCGCGTAATTTTTCGTCAGAAATTTCAAATTTATTTTGGATGGTTACAGATAAACTATCATCATCTATTCTAGGAACTTCTACAGCTTGACATCTAGACAAAATGGTAGGTAAAATAGTATCAATTTTTTCAGCTAAAAGAAGAATAATGGTCTTTTTAGGCGGCTCTTCTAAGAATTTTAAAAATTTATTGGCTGCCGTTACATTCATCTTATCTACTCTCCAAATAATGAGTATTTTAGTTCCTCCTTCAAAACTTTTTAATGCAAATTTTTGATTCAATGCGTCTACTTCATCAGCAGAAATAAGGAATTGCTTGTTTTGAGCGTCTAAAATTTCATTCCAATCATTAATGGAAGCATATGGATTTTCTAAAATCATTTTCCTAAAATCCTCAAAAAGTCTTTGGCTGAGAGAATTGTTTTTTTCTGTAAAAACAGGGAAACTAAAATGTAAATCAAGATGATTGAGATGCTCTACCTTTTGGGAAGCATTTTCGTTTTCTCTTTTCAAGATTTCTTTTGCATAAGCTAATGCCAATGGTAAAACGCCATAGCCTTCCTCACCTATAAAAAGTTGAGCATGGCTTACACGTTCATTATTGATAGCGTCTTTCAGAGTTGCTATTATTTTTTTTTGACCTACAATATCTTCCCAATTCATAATTTCAAAGATACGGTTTAGAAATAAAAGTTCAAAAAAAGATGTTTAAAAAGTAATTTAATAGATATTTAAGCTTTTTTAATCGACATTTAACGCTTTTTAATAGAAAAATCACTTTCACGTTTCATTAATAATTAAGATATTTGCGCATTAATATTTATACATAATGAGAAAAAGATTTTTTCTTTTACCTTTTATAGCACTAGGATTCGGATTAAAAGCTCAAAGCATCGGAAATTCACCATACGCAACATTTGGAATAGGAGAAGTAAAGTACGATAATTCTGTAGAAACCAGTGCCATGGGAGGAATAAACACTGCCTATATTTGGGATTTCAACAATAGCTTTAATTTTAAAAACCCTGCAGCTAATGCCAATCTAGAACTTACCTCTTTGAGAGTTCAAGCAAACAATGAAAATCAGTTCTTCAAGACAGATTACAATAATATGGATGTGACTAAACATTCATCTTATTTATCTAATATTTCGATAGCTTTTCCGATTTCTAAAAAATTAAAATTTGGTTTTGGCTATCAACCTTATAGCTCTAAAAGATATGATATTCTTACCAAACAAGAATTACCAGACGGAACTTTTAAAGGAAATCATTTCCACGGAGAAGGTACACTTAGCACAATACAAGCCGCTTTCGGATATAATATCTCACCTAGTTTTGCAATAGGACTTAGAAGTAATTTTTACTTCGGAACTTTATCAGACATAGAAGAATTAGCCTATTCTAATGCTATATTAATCAATGGGTTTGATACGTCCACAAAAATCAAGAGTTTCAATTTTACATTAGGTTCTACCTACCAAAAGAAACTTAAAAATGATAGAAAACTAACCTTAGGAGCTACTTATACTTTTGGTACAACAGGAGACTTAGAAACAACTTTTGTAAACAGCACCTATTACTACGCTGGAGACCAAAAAGACAATTACACAGAATTGCAGAAAAAAACCAGTAAAGATAAAAACCTAATTCCTGTAGAGGCATCATTAGGTATTGGCTATGGTCATGATGCTAAATGGTTTGTTTCTACCCAGCTAGATTATAAAAAAGGAAGTACTACAAATTTTCTAGGAACCCCTTTTGTTTATGAGGATTCTTACAGATTTTCAGCAGGAGGTTGGTATTTGCCAAATTACAATGATTTTAGAAACTATCTTAATAGAGTAGTATATAGATATGGTGTATTTTATGAAAAAGGAAATCTAAACCTCAACGGAAAAGATATCAATCAATATGGAATTACTCTAGGAGCTACTCTGCCATTCCAAAAATCTAATGTAGTGAATATGAGTGGTGTAGATTTAGGCATAGAATTAGGCAGAAAAGGAACATTACAAAATAATTTAATTCAACAAAATTTTGTTAATTTTAAAATCGGAATTAATTTCTCTGACAAATGGTTCAGAAAAAATGAATACTTCTAATGTTTAAAAGTAAGACAAATAAAATTTACAAAAATATAGTCGCCTTATTAGGTTTGGCTATATTTTTTTCTTTGACCTCTTGCGAGGAAGACCTTACCAAGGCTGACCAAAACAAGAAAAAAAACTTTCCTTCTAGAATTATCTACAATGCTAATATTACCAAAAGAGATTCTGGCATGGTAAAAGTAAGATTTAAAGCACCACTGCTAGAAGAATATGAATTTATAGACACCCCATATGTAGAAGTAAGAAAGGGGCTTTATCTAGAATTTTACGACTCTAAAAAACCAAAAGTACCTGGTAAGCTTTGGGCTAAATATGCTAAAATCATAGAAAAAAAACAATTTTACGAAGCCAAAGGAAACGTAAAAGTAATTAACAACGAAGGGCAAACTTTTGTAATGCAATCTATCTACTGGGACAAAGCCAACCGTAAAATGTACACCAAAGATACCGTTTTTATAACAGACAAAGACGGTTCTATTTTTGTAGCAGCCAACGGAATGAAAGCAAAAGACGACTTCTCTGAATATGTTTTTTATAACAATTCTGGAGATTTCAATGTAAAGAAAATGCCCGAGGTAAAAAAATGACGAAAAATTCCTATTTTGCAATTGGTTTAATGTCTGGAACCAGCCTAGATGGTTTAGACATTTGCTATGCAAAATTTGAAAAAAACAACCATTGGTCCTTCGAAATTTTACATGCCGAAACAATACCATACCCTAAAACCTGGGAAGAAGAACTAAAAAACGCCATCCATATTTCTGCGGAGGAAATAACTGAACTTCATAGCAATTATGGTTTTTACTTAGGCGAAAAAGTAAATGAATTTATTACAAAATACCAAATAAAAAATCTAGATTTAATTGCGTCTCACGGGCATACTGTTTTTCATCAACCAAAGAAAAAATTCACATTACAAATTGGCGACGGGAGAGCCATAAAATGGCTGACTAAAGCCCCTGTAATCTATGATTTCCGTGTACAAGACGTTTTAATGGGTGGCAATGGAGCTCCGCTAGTACCCATTGGTGATGAATTGCTTTTTCACCAATTTGATGCTTGCCTTAACCTAGGAGGATTTTCTAATATTTCACTGAAAATAAATAACCAAAGAATTGCTTTTGACATTTGCCCAGTCAACATTGTTTTGAATAGTTTGGCTCAAAAAATAGGAATGAATTATGACGAAGATGGCAAAATTGCTAGACTCGGAAAAATAGATTCTGAATTGCTGAATCAATTAAATAATTTGAGTTTCTACCAACAATCTTTTCCGAAATCTCTAGGAATAGAATGGGTTTTAGAAAACGTAACAAGTAAACTTACCAAGCAAAGTACCGAAGATTTATTAGCCACTTTTACAGAACATAGTGCTATACAAATCGCCAATACCCTCAATCAATTCCAACTTAAAAATGTATTGATTACTGGCGGTGGAGCCTATCATACTTATTTAATTGAAAAAATAAAATCCAAAACTTCCACCGAAATCATCATTCCAGAAAAATCAATTATTGATTACAAAGAAGCCCTTATTTTTGCTTTAATGGGTGTACTAAGACTGAATAACGAAATTAATGTACTCGCTTCTGCTACAGGAAGTTCAGAAAACCATAGTTCAGGAATTATAGCATAAAAAAAGTTTCGGAAAATACCCGAAACTTATAGTTTTTACTTTATATTTTTTTACTTCTTACTTTGTACTTTATACATTTTATAGTTGCTCAATCTTATCTGTCAAAGCATTGATGAAATTTTGCAGTGGTTTTTCTACCATCATTTTGATAAAAGGATTAAAATTACCATCAAAAAGCAACTGAACTTCGGTTTTGTCCTCACTGATAGGATTGATATTTCCGGTAAGAGAAAAATCTAATGAAGAGCTAGCTGATTTCAAAACTACTTTCTTATCTTCTTCTAATTCTGCTATTTTAAGAGCTACTTCTGGCATCCCTTTTAGCCCGAATTTAAAACCATCTTCTCTGTGCTCAAAACTAGTCAAACTATCTGGCATAAGGTTTTTATAGTCTTCTGGCTTTTTAAGCATTTCAAAAAGTTCTTTCGAAGATTTATTTACCATTATTTTTCTTCCTTCTAAATTCATTTTTTATATTTTTGTAAAAATTAATTGTCCTACAAATGTATAAAGTTTTTGTCAACGAAAAAAAATTAAGCATCAATAATTCTCCAACAACTGTTGAGAAGAACATAGTATATGATGGACTTACCAGCCTTGAAATTGCTTTAGATTTGCTAGAAAACACCTCTACACCAGAAATAAATGTGTATGGAGAAAACCCTACAGAAATCTGGCAAGAATTTTCTTCACTTTTTAAAGTGATTGAAGCTGCAGGTGGAATTGTACTAAACAAAGAAAAAAAAATTCTCTTCATTTACCGTTTGGGGAGATGGGATTTACCAAAAGGTAAATTAGAACCCAACGAAAAACTAAACGAAGCAGCACTAAGAGAAGTAGAAGAAGAAACAGCTCTAAAAGAACTAGAAATAGAAAAATTCATAAATACTACCTACCATATTTACAAAGAAAAAAGAGACGGCAAAGAGCTTAAAATACTCAAAACAACTCATTGGTTTAAAATGAATTACACAGGAATAGAAACCCCTAAACCACAAATAGAAGAAGGCATAACTAAAGTGGATTGGAAAACGATATTAGAAATAGAAAATGATGTTTTCCCCAATACTTTTCAGAACATCAAATTAATTTTGAAAGAAACTTTAGACTTTTAAAAAAGAGGATTTTAATATAAAATATAAAGACAAAACTTCATCTATTCTTGGATGAAGTTTTTTGTTTTAAAAAAAAATTAAATAAATATTTGGATGAATTGAATTATTTTATAATTTTATCTAAACACTAAAACCTCTTGAATATGAGAACAATAAAGCACATCCTTGATAGAAAATCTAGGAATCTGGCTACTATAGATGCCAATGAAACTGTTTTTAATGCACTAAAAATGATGGCAGAAAAAAACATAGGTTCTATAATTGTAATGAACGGTGACCAATATTTGGGAATAATTACCGAAAGAAATTACGCCAGACAAATTGTTTTGCAAGACCGAAAATCTAAAGATGTTTTGGTAAAAGAAATTATGAGAACAGACCTTCCTAAATTTTCAGAAGCTGATAGAATAGAAAAATGTATGGAAATTATGTCTCAGTTAAACATCAGATACATCCCCGTATTAGAAAACGATAAATTGGTAGGATTGATTTCTATGAAAGATATTTTAGACGAAATTCTATTGCACCAAAAAGAAGTTATAGAAAATCTCACTAACTACATTTCTAATTAAATAATTATGAACCTTCAATTGTTTTGGAGGTTTACTTTTTTATAGGTTTTAGCAGAATAATAATTATCAAAATCAAAAAAAATAACGCCTATTTTTCATTATATAAAACCATAAACAATCAATATTAATTAAAATTAGTAAAATACACACCTATAAATTGACAAATCTCATTTTAAAAATCATTTTAATTAATGTATTTTTGTAAACAAGTAAAAATAGAAAAGTTAACCAAAAAACATTCACATGATGTACAATTATGTTTCTGCAGAAGAAGCTTTATCAATCATAAAAAGTAACGACAGAGTTTTTCTACACGGCAGTGCCTGTACTCCCAATTACCTGATTACAGAATTGGCGAAACAATCTGGTAGATTAAGAGATGTAGAAATAGTTTCTATAACAGTGCAAGGTGAAATAGAAATTGCAAAACCTCAATACAAAGATAGTTTTTATATCAATTCTCTTTTTGTTTCTACCCCTGTAAGAGAAGCCGTAAACAGTGATAGAGGAGATTATGTGCCAGTTTTTTTAAGTGAAATTCCTTTGCTTTTTAAGAAAAATATCCTTCCGCTAGATGTTGCCATTGTACAAGTTTCGCCACCAGATCAGCACGGTTATTGCTCACTAGGAACTTCTATAGATGTAGCCAGAAGTGCAGTAGATAACGCCAAAATGGTCATTGCACAGGTAAACCCTAAAATGCCCAGAACTTTTGGAGATTCTATGATACATGTAGAAAGAATCACCAAAATGGTTCTACACGAAACCGACCTTCTTACCATAGATTATAGTGCTAAAGTAACAGAAGACGAAACCAAAATCGGACAATACATTGCTGGCCTTATAGATGATCAATCTACATTACAAATGGGCGTAGGAACCATTCCTGATGCGGTTCTTAGCTCACTACATAATCACAAAAATCTAGGAATACATACCGAAATGATTTCAGACGGTGCTGTCGATTTAATTGCCAAAGATATCATCAACAATAAATTCAAAGGCATTAATAACAATAAGACCATTACTGCTTTTTCTTTCGGGACTAAAAAATTGTATGACTATATAGACAACAATCCTTCTTTTGCGTTTATGGATGTTTCTTATGTAAACAACCCTATAATTATTGCTCAAAATAAAAATCTTATCGCCATCAATTCTGCCATAGAAGTAGATTTAACCGGACAAGTCTGTGCAGATTCTATAGGAACTTATCAATTTTCCGGCATTGGCGGTCAGATGGATTTCATAAGAGGAGCTGCACTATCTGAAGGCGGAAAACCAATCATTGCACTTACCTCTAGAACAAAAAAAGGAGTTCCTAGAATTGTGCCTTATCTAAAACAAGGAGCTGGTGTAGTCACAACCAGAGGTCATATTCATTACGTAGTAACAGAATATGGAGTAGCCTATCTCTATGGTAAAAACATGAGGCAAAGAGCTCTTGCCTTAATAGAAATTGCTCATCCTGATGACAGAGAAATGCTAGATAAATTTTGCTACGAAAGATTCAAAGCGCATTATCATTAAAAAATAGAAATCCTGAAATTAATTTTTCGGGATTTTTTTAATACTTTTAATGATGAAATTCAAAACCATGAAAGAACAAGAAATCTTAATAGAATTTGCCAAAAAACATTTCGAAATTTCCACAGAAGACCAAGAAAAAATCAAAAAATATTTCAAGGTGAAAAATGTAGAAAAAAATGAAATATTACTAAACGCAGGCGAAGTTTGCAATCATATGTATTTTGTAGTTCAAGGGATTTTGAGAACTTTTCATCTCAATGGTAATGGAACCGAATTTACAAGACTCATCAGAAAAGAAAATCAGTTTTGTACGGTTCTGTTAAGCTTTTTAGAGAAAAAATCCTCTGTAGCAACTATACAAGCTTTAGAAAAAGGGGTGCTTTTGGCGATAAGTTCAGATGATTTCCGAACGCTAACCAAAGAATCTGAAGTTGCCCTAAAAATATACACCAAAACTTTAGAGGATTTTGAAAACTTTCATTTAAAAAGATTAGAATTTCTAACATCTTACTCTCCGAAAGAAAAAACAGAAATATTTTTGAAGGAATACCAAGAATTAGAACCTAGACTAACAGATAAGGTAATCGCTTCTTATTTACAAATTACTCCAGAAACCTACTGCCGTTGTAAAAAAAGTCTAGAATGCTAAGATTTTCATTCTTTGATGCATATTTTTTTGTAATTTGGCTCAGGTAAAATGTAGGTAAAATGAAAAAGATAATCGCATTAGCCATTTTGCTATTTTGTATTATAGATGCTCATGCGCAGCGTCTAGACAAAATCGTAGAAAGGCTAGATAAAATAGAAAAAAACAGAAAAATTGATAAATCATTACTCACAATAGACCTTACAGGCAAAAAATTTGCGCTCATTAAAAACGTGAATAAAGTGGTTTACAAAAACATCTTAGATTTCTCTAATGACAACAAAATCACCCTAATAGAACTTACAGATGATAAATTAACAGATGCTAAAACCTCTAAAATCTATACTGGCGACGTCATCAAAAAAGAATATTATGTCTCTGTAAGAGCTGACAAATTAGAAGGTAAAAGCATAGATTTACCATACACTTTTAATTTTGTTTTACAAAAAAGAGACGGCAATCTCTGCTTAGTCAACATTAGTAATAACGAAATCTGGCTAGATACAACTCTCTCTAAATAACAATTAAGATTCATCTATTTTCAATCAAATTAAATGAAGAATTTTCTATTGATTTTGCTTACAGCAGCTTTAATGCAAAGCTGTTTTGTCAATGCAAAAAGGGATTATAATGGATACAGCAAAAGTTTAGTTTTTAATAAAACAGAAAAATGGCTTATCAACAATATTTATACTGATCTTAATTCTAATGACAGAGAAGCATTAGGTGATGAAACTCTAAGTGTGTTCAAAAAATTGAGTAACGAAAATGCCTATACTCTTTCAAAAGCAAAATCAGAAAATTTAATTAATAATAAAATCCCTTTTAGTCCTGAATCTGAAGACATTCAACAACTTAAAAACGCTACTGATTTTAATTTTTTGGTAAATATCTACACCAAAAAAGTTAGAGACAATTTAGCGCCTTTAGAAACTACAGAACAAATAGAATATGCAAGTAATGAAGCTTTTGCAATCATAGAAATCTACGACATAAAAAAAGAGAAGAGAATTTACTATCAAAAAGTGTACTCTTCACAAACAAGAGATAAACAAACAAAAGGTCCTAGCTTTCATTATTCTTCTGAAAGTCTATCTAAAAAAAATCTAAGAAAAATACTGAAAGACATTAAGAAAAATGCCATTATAAAAAGTTAGTTTAAATCTAATTCTTTATAAAATTAATAGACTCATTCACTACAATTTCTAAAAATTCTGGTAATTTATTCTCTGCCCAAGGTTCTTTAGCTCCAAAGGTATGATTAGCTCCTTCAATTAGTTTTATGGTAGAATTTTTTGCCCAAGAATGGAGGTTTTCTGCGGAGAAATAATGTACCGCTTCATCTAATTTTCCGTGGATGATTAGACTTCGTCCAGAAAAATTCTTGATAGAGTTTTCAACATTAAAACGACTTTTGTTTTTCTCAAAATCTTCAAAAAACTGAAAATAATGTGGCATTAATTGTCGGGTTCTGGCATTATTACTGAAATAAACGCCTTCTCTTTTCCAATTGATGAAATCTTCACCTTTCGGGAGACGATCAAGAGAATCTACACTTGCTAAAGTGATCAAATTTTTAATTTTGATATTTTCATTAGCTTTAATAATGGCAATTCCACCACCTCTAGAATGACCTATTAATGTGACATTTTCTATATCTACTCTATTATCTTGAGAAAAATAATTAAGCACAAATTCTAAATCACTAAGTTCCTTAGAATAATTATTTTCACCGAAACTTTCTAAATCTGCAAAATCCGAGGGTTTTTCTAAAGTAGTTCCGTTGTGAGAAAAATTAAATTTCACAAAGAAAAATCCATTTTCTGCAAATTTTTGTGCCATCAAATTCCACGCTCCCCAATCTTTATAGCCTTTATAACCGTGACAAAAAATCACCAAAGGTAATTTCTCCCTATTCTCAGGAATAAAAGTATCAGCTAGAAACGCTTTGGTTTTAGGATTTTCTAAAATAATATTTTTTTGAATGGTAAATTTCATTGGTTGATAATGATTTTTTCACAATTAGTAGTTTTAATCAATAGGTATGTAGTTTATGAGATTTGTTACAAACAATTGAGAAACAAAAACCACCGAAAATTCGGTGGTTGTCTTCTAGCCCTGATGGAGCGGTATGTTTGAGCTCTCCCGAAAAAGCATTGGCTTTTGCAAGGATTTTCGGGAAGCGAGTAGCGACAGCAGGAAATAGCTCCTAAAAAAATCGCTACCATTTTAATTTCCTCTTTTTTGGGTTCTTACCAAATTTTGATTCTTTGTTCTGGTGTTTTGTAATGCTTGTCTCCTTCTTTTACTTTGAAAGCATCATACCATGTGTCTGTATTTTCTAGCGGACCAACAGCTCTGTACATTCCTGGAGAGTGAGAGTCTGTTTTCACCTGATTAATGAGGTATTTTTCGGTAGATTTGGTTCTCCAAACGGTAGCCCAACTCATAAAAAATCTTTGTTCTTGGGTGAAACCGTCTATTTTTTTAGGAGTTCCTTTGTCTTTCAGATACATTTTAAGAGCATCAAAAGCGATGTTTACTCCACCTAAATCTGCGATATTTTCTCCCATGGTGAAAGTTCCATTAACGAAAGTTCCTTTTACAGGCTCATATTTACTGTATTGTTCGCCTAATCTTTTGGTAAGTGCTTCGAATTTTTCTCTGTCTTCTTTAGTCCACCAATTGTTTAGGTTACCATCTCCATCGAATCTAGAACCACCATCATCAAAACCGTGAGAAATTTCGTGACCTATTACCGCACCAATTCCACCAAAATTAACAGCCGGATCTGCTTTGAAATCAAAGAACGGAGGTTGAAGAATTGCCGCAGGGAAAACGATTTCGTTGTTAGACGAACTGTAATAAGCATTTACGGTTTGTGGGGTCATCCCCCATTTTGTTTTATCGACTTTTTTACCAATTTTTTCTAGATTTTTTTGGTAATTCCAAGCGGTGATATTCTGGGTGTTTTTATAATAAGTACCACCTTCTGCTGGTGACAGAAGTGTTAATTTAGAATAATCTTCCCACTGGTCTGGATAAGCAATTTTCACCTTGAACTTGCTTAATTTTTCTAGCGCTTTGGCTTTGGTATCTGCACTCATCCAAGAAAGATTGCTGATGTGCTGATGGTAAGCTTTTTTAAGATAATCTACCAAAGTTACCATTTCTGCCTTAGCTTCTGCCGGGAAATATTTTTCTACATATAATTTACCGAAAGCTTCTCCTAAAACTCGGTTTACCACTTCTAGCCCTCTTTTGTCCATAGAACGCTGTTCTAGAGTTCCTTGCAGGTATTTTCCGTAGAAATCAAATCTTAGATCATCTAATCTTTTGTCTAGAGAACCTGCATTGCCAGAAAGCATGTTGTATTTCATATAATCTTTCAGCAATGGTAAGTTTTCTTGATTGATAAAACCATCTAAAGCCTGATAATATTTTAGGTCACCTAAAATTACTCTATCTGTATTTACGCCTACTTTTTGTAAATATTCTGGTAGGTTTACATTTTTTACCAAACCCGAAAGTTCTACTACAGATTTTGGGTTGTATCTTTTATTAGCGTCTCTGCCTTCTTCGTTGGTTAATAAAGTTTTGGCAAATCTCTTTTCTAAATCTACAATTTTAGCAGCTGTTTCATCTGGATTTTGATAGCCTAAAATCGCTAAAACCTTAGATACATATTTGGTGTATTCTGCAATGGTTTTGGTATTGGCTTCGTTCTCTTTTTGGTAGTAGTCTTTACCTATTCCTAAGCTAGGTCCACCTAAATAAATAGCATTGTCATTAGATGATTTCAGGTCAGAACCAACTCTCCAAGCGTACAAAGGATTATCACCAGTTAAGGTAGCTTGGTTGATGTAATTCTGAAAATCTGCAAGATTTTTAATAGCGTCTATTTTTGCCAAATCACCTTTTATAGGCTCTATACCTTCTGCATTTCTTTTGTTCCAATCGATGTAAGTAGCATATAAATCCTGAATCTTTTGCCCTTCTGAACCTTTAGCATATTTCTCTGTCAAAATATTTTTAAGAATAGCCAAAGAGTTTTCGTCTGTTTTCTCACGAAGTTCATTGAAACTTCCCCAAGAACCTTTATCCGCAGGAATAACTGCGGTTTTTACCCAGTTTCCGTTCACATAATTAAAGAAATCATCTTGCGGACGTACACTAGTATCCATTAGATGAAGGTTAATTCCGTTTCCTTCTGCTTTTTTCTGTGCAGAATAAGAATTAAAAGACAGCACTGCTGCTGTAGTTAAAATTAAAAAAGGTATTTTCTTCATAACCAAATAATTTTTTAGAATATCAAATTTAAAAATACTAAGTATTATGTTAATGAGTAGAAAAAAATAATAGATTGTTTCAATAGATAAAAAAAACCACCGAAAAAAATCGGTGGTTGGTATTCTAGCCCTGATGGAGCGGTATGTTTGAGCTCTTTTTCTACGGAGGCTTCGCCGCCGCAGAAAAAAGCGAGTAGCGACAGCAGGATTAAGCTCCTAAAAAAATCGCTATCAATTTAATTCCCCTCTTTCAGAGGGGTGGCTTTTTCCGAAGAAAAAAGACGGGGTGTTACCAGATTTTAATTCTTTCTTCTGGTTTTTTGTACAATTTGTCTCCTTCTTTTACATCAAAAGCTTTGTACCAAGCTTCGGTATTTACCAATGGTCCGAATGCTCTGAAATATCCTGGAGAATGTGGGTCAACTTTTACTTGGCTTACGGCAGCTTTTTCGGTTTGTTTGGTTCTCCAAACGGTTGCCCAACTTAAGAAAAATCTTTGATCTTGGGTAAATCCATTGATTACACCTGGGTTTCCTTTGTCTTTAAGGTACATTTGTAATGCATCATAAGCGATGTTTACCCCTCCTAAATCTGCAATATTTTCTCCGTTGGTAAAGGTTCCGTTTACGAAAGTTCCTTTTACTGGTTCGTATTTATCATATTGAGCGGCAAGAGATTTTGTAGCTTTTTCGAAGCTGGCTTTGTCTTCTGGAGTCCACCAATCGGTAAGGTTTCCGTCTGCATCAAACTGTGCACCAGAATCATCAAAACCGTGGGTGATTTCGTGACCTATTACAGCACCAATTCCTCCGAAATTAACGGCTGCATCCGCATTTGGATTAAAGAATGGCGGTTGCAAAATAGCTGCAGGGAATACAATTTCGTTATTTAGTGGATTGTAATAAGCGTTTACAGTCTGTGGAGTCATTCCCCATTCTGCTTTATCTACAGGTTTTCCTATTTTTTCTACACTTTTTTGGTATTGCCAAGCCGTGATGTTTTGTAAATTTTTATAAAGCGTACCTCCATCTTTTTCTGAAAGAATAGTAAGTTTAGAATAGTCTTTCCATTGGTCTGGATAGGCTACTTTAACGGTAAATTTATTTAATTTGTTCAGTGCTTTTTCTTTGGTGGTATTAGACATCCAAGCTAAATTATTAATATGTTGGGCAAAACTTTTCTTTAGATAATCTATCAATTCTACCATTTGAGATTTAGCAGAAGCAGGGAAAAACTTCTCTACATACAATTTACCAAAAGCCTCACCTAAAGAACCATCAATCAATTCAAAAGCTCTTTTGTTTAGGGCTCTTTGTTCTTGTTGGCCTCTTAAATATTTACCGTAAAACTCGAATCTTTTTACATCTAGATCTTTGCTCAAATAGCTTGCGCTACCAGAAAGCAAATGGAATTTCATGTAATCCTTAATCAAAGGAAGATTGGCCTGATTGATGAATTTATCTAGATTTTTGTAATAGTTTATTTCACCTACAATTACTTTGTCATATTTTACCCCTAGTTTAGCCAAATAACCTACTAAATCTACATTTTTAGAAAGAGTTTTAAGTTCTGCAGCAGTTTTTGGATTGTAGAATAAATTAGAATCTCTGCTCTGTTCATTGGTAAAATAGTTTTGAGCAATAGATTTTTCGAAATTCACAATATTTTTAGATACTGCATCAGCATTTTTATAACCCAAAACTTGTAACATAGATGCTACATATTTGGTATATTCTGCTAATGTTTCTGTGTTTTTTTCGTTTACTTTTTGGTAATAATCTCTTCCTAAACCTAGACTGGCATCTCCTAGATAAATAGCATTCATTTTACTATTTTTCATATCTGCATCTACCCACCAACTGTAAAAAGGATTTTCTCCGTTGGGTGTAGCTTCAACTAAATATTTTTGTAAATCTGCTACTGTTTTTATGGCATCTATTTTAGCCAAATCTGCTTTAATTGGAGCAATGCCGTCAGCATTGCGTTTTTCCATATTCATATAAGTAGCATACAAATCTTGGATTTTTTTGCCTTCAGTTCCAGCCTCGAATTTTTCTTTTAAGAGTGAATTGAGAATGCTCATAGAATTGTTGTCTGTATCTTCGGCTAGTTTATTGAAACTTCCCCAAGTAGATTTATCAGACGGAATTTGTGCGGTTTTCATCCAACTTCCGTTTACGTAGTTATAGAAGTCATCTTGCGGACGAATACTGGTATCCATATACTGCAGCTCTAAGCCTTTGTCTTGAGCAAAAGAACTTGCCGAAAAGCCAATTAAAGCTACTACAGCAATTTTGAAAATATTTTTCATAAATAATTGAGTTTAATAACTTGTTTAGTCGGAGTTTATTAAAATTTGTTACGCTAACTGTTCTATTTTTGCATCAAGAATTCTTCCAAAAAACAATTGTGCCACTACTCCACCAATTAATGCCATCAACATATCAGTTTGTGTATCCCAAATATACCCTTGGGTTCCCAAAAAACTATCACCAGCTTCGCCAGAAAATACAGAAACCCACCATTCTATCAATTCATACGTAGAGCTCACAAACATCACAAAACAAAGAACTAAAAAAAATAACCAACCTTTTCCATTGACTACATTTTTTCTAATCAAAATTTCTCTCACAATAAGAGCAGGAGAAAAACCTTGCATAAAATGCCCTACTTTATCATAATTATTTCGTTCTCCCCAATCTTCAAAAAACGGAACATCTGCATAAGTGTAATGTCCGCCAATAATCAAAACTAAAAAATGTAGAAAAATAACCACATAAACGAAATTGGTGAATTCAAATTTTCTAAAAATGGCTAAAGCCAAAATAGCAACAAAAACAGGCAGCACTTCTAGCCACCACGTAAAAGGTTCTTTTGCACCAATGTAAGAAACAATTAATGCTAAAAAAGTGAGAAACAAAAGGAGGAATTTTAAATTTTTCATCTTGAGAAATTTCCTTAAAAATAAAAAAATCAAGACAAATGCCTTGATTTTAAATGACTTAATTTATCTAAAATAGATTTTACCGCCCAACATATTTTTGGTATTCCTATCTTTTGGTGAACCATAAACATTGATATTTCCGCCTGCTCTATTGGTAGCAGTTACGGTTTTAGAAGCATAAACCTCAGCATTTCCACCTGCATTGGTGGTTACAGAAGTTACTTCAGATTTTAGATTTCTACCGTTAAAATTAGCACCAGAATTCACCAAGACATCTTGTGTTTTTGCAGTTCCAGAAATATTAATGATACCTCCAGAATTGGTTTTGGCATTCAGTACATCTGCTTCAATTTTCAGATTTAAAATAGAACCTTCGTTAGAAGTAATATTTAAAATACCGCTCTCAATAGCGTCTTCTGAGGTAATTTTAGAACCTTGACTAGCTTGTATATCGTTCAGTTTTTCATAAAATACAGTTACAGAAACTTTATCACCTTGCATAATCATCGTAGGAATCATTCTTATTTTCAGTTCACCATTTTTATTGACAATTTCTACATCAGAATCATCTCCTTCAATTTCTACTCTATTTTCCGAAGATTTTACTAACTTCACATTAATTCTATCATACGCTTTTACAGAACTGAAATCACCAAAATTTTTAGAAGTTTGAGAATAGACTACCTGAGATAAAACGACAAAGAAGCCAAAAATTATTTTTTTCATAATATACCTTTTATATCAAAACAACTTTCAACTGGCTTTTATTACACTTAAAGTCAATTTTTTTATATTTTTTCTCTAATCAAAATTTCTATCAAATCCTGCAAAACCTTCATCGAAACGAAATTCATAAAATCTTTTCGCTCTAAATGAGGAAGATACAATTTGAAGGTTTTTTCAAAATTCTGAACTCTTATGGAATAAAAAACCGTTCCTACTTCGCTCTCAAATTCATCAGAATTCGGCCCTGCAACTCCCGTTGTTGAAAGAGAAATATCAGTTTTGAATAATTTTTGACCACCCAAACTCATCGCTTGTGCTACTTCTTCTGAAACCACTGTTTTTTCTTGAACTAATTTTTCTGAAACTCCCAAAATTTCGGTTTTTTTCTGCGTTTGATACGTGCAAATTCCACCTAAAAAATAGTATGAACTTCCCGAAACCGAAGTTATGAGACGAGACAATTCGCCACCAGTACAACTTTCAGCAGTAGAAATCGTGAGTTTTTTAGAAATTAATAAATCGCGCAGAATTTCTTCGATGGAATCTCCACTTTCAGAAATTATATGATTTTGAATTAATGGCCTTAATTTTGAAATTTCTCCGTCAAGTTCTTGGTTTAGAATTTCTTCATTTTTCCCAAGGGCAGTCAATCTCAATTTCACACGATTGGCAATCGGAAGATATGAAAGCGAAATGTTTTCAGGCAAAGCCAATTCCCAACTTTCAATGGTTTCTGAAAGCAAACTTTCTGGGAAATTTACCACAGAAATAATTCTCGAAACGATGAAATTTTGTTCAAATTTTTCTTGAAGAAACGGAATAATCTGGTTTTTAATCAAAGGTTTTACTTCGTAAGGAACACCAGGCAAACAAATCGCGATTTTGCCGTTTTCTTCTACCATGAGACTCGGAGCAGTTCCGTTATGGTTTTGGAAAACTTTAGATTTTGATAGAATATCAGCTTGTAGAAGATTGATGTCAAACAAATGTTCTCTATTTCTTTTGATGAGCAATTGCCTCAAATGTTCCAAAGTTTCGGCATCTGAAACCAAAGTGTCGTTAAAAAATTCAGCAAAAGCTTTTTTGGTTTTATCGTCTTTTGTAGGGCCAAGTCCGCCAGTTGTAATCACCAAATCTCCTATTTCAAAAGCAGATTTCAAGGTTTTTTTGATGGTTTCAATTTCATCTGAAATCGTGAAAATTTGCACCACTTTGAAACCAATATTTTTGAGTTGAGTAGCGATAAAATTAGAATTGGTATCGATGGTATTTCCCGAAAGAATTTCGTCTCCGATGGTGATTAGAACTGCTTTTTTCATAAAAGATGCGAGATGCGAGGCGCAAGATTACAAACTCGTATCTCGAACCTCGTAACTCAATTAATGAATATGTTTTTCTGCATGATAAGAAGAACGCACCAAAGGTGAACTTTCTACGTGACGGAAACCTAACTGTTCCGCAAAAATTCTATATTCTTCGAACTCTTCCAACTCTACAAAACGCTTTACAGGAAGATGATTTTTAGTCGGTTGAAGATATTGCCCAATCGTAATCACATCTACATTGGCATTTCTAACATCTTGAATCGTTTCTAAAACTTCTTCTTTGGTTTCGCCCAAACCGAGCATAATTCCTGTTTTGGTACGGTTTTGTCCAGCTTCTTTTAAATATTTTAGAACATCTAAACTGCGTTCGTATTTCGCTTGAATTCTCACTTCTCTAGTCAATCTTTTTACGGTTTCCATGTTGTGAGAAATTACTTCTGGTGCTGCTTCTACCAATCTATCGATATGTTTGTGAATTCCTTGAAAATCTGGAATCAGCGTTTCCATCGTAGTTCCCGGAGAAATTCTTCTGACTGCATTCACCGTCTCTGCCCAAATGATAGAACCCATATCTTTCAAATCATCTCGGTCAACAGAAGTTAAAACAGCGTGTTTTATTTTCATTAATTTGATAGAACGGGCTACTTTTTCGGGTTCGTCCCAATTTACATCAAGAGGTTTCCCTGTTTTTACACCACAAAATCCGCAACTTCTGGTACAAATATTTCCTAAAATCATAAAAGTGGCTGTTCCTTCTCCCCAACATTCTCCCATATTCGGGCAAGAACCACTTTGACAAATGGTATTCAGTTTATATTTATCAACCAACGTTCTGAGTTCTCTGTAATTTTTGCCTGTAGGAAGTTTTACACGAATCCATTTTGGTTTATTGGTGGTGGTATCTTGAATTTGATTTTCCATAAATATCTAAAATTTTTCTCGCAGATTAAGCTGATTCGGCTGATTTCATCTGCTCAATCAGCGAGAGATTTTACTCGTTTTCGTTTAACAATTCTGCCAAAACTTTTTTGGCTCTCATAATTCTTACTTTGGTATTGGCAACGGAAAGTCCTAATTCTTCGGCGATTTCCTTGATGCTTTTCTCTTCAAAAAACCGTAATTGAATAATTTTTTGATAACCAGCATCCATTTTTGCAACGGTATCAAAAATCTTTTTCTCTTCTTGTTCAGAAATCATAATTTCTTCGGGTGATTTCTCAAACTGGTTTTTTACTTCGTCTAGATTTTCGGTTTCGTCTTCTACATCTCTGCTTTTCTTTCGCCAATAATCAATAATTGAGTTTTGTGCAATGGTGAGAACCCACGTTTTGAACTGAAAATTCTCATCATACAAATCTAATTTCGCCAAAACTTTAGAAAAAACCGAAACCGTCAATTCATCTGCTGCGTTTTCGTCATGTACTTTTTTCATCACAAAAGAAAAAACGTCTGTCCAAAATTGATTAATCAGTTTAGTCTGCGCTTTCTGATTTTTTTCTTTGGCCAAAAAGATGAGTTGTAGAAGTTCTGGTTTTTCCATTGCAGTGGCAAAGATAAGGAAAATTAGAGATTCTAAATTTCAAATTCAAAATGGGCAAATTAGGTTTTATCTATTAAAATTGATTATAAATAATTGATTTTTGTAAATTTGTGAAAAACAAACTATGAAAATAATTTTTATAATAGCAACCTTATTTCTATTTAATAATCTTGAAGAAAAACATTATAATTCTACAAACAATAAAGAACTGAATCAAAACTCTGAATACCAACTCACTGAATATGATTATAAAATGATTTTAATTGAAATTTTAAATCATAAAAATCTAAATCAATACTTTCATAACAGACAAGTGAAAATTTACTCTGAAGAATTAAATATTAAACCTGAAATTAAACTACTATATCGAAACAAACCTGTGATAATTACTAATAAAAAAGATAATTCAAGGAGTTTTAAAGATTATTTAAAAATTAAATCATTTTATATTAACAATCAAAAAATCAATATTTCTTTTTCATATGAAATTGAAGGTGTTGATGGAAATTTAGCATTAGCAAAAGTTAATAATAAGTGGAAAGTTGTTACTGATAAAATTTCTGAGATATAATATTTGGCACGAGCGAAGCGAGCGGCAATTGTTTTCAAAGTTAAGAACGTAAAGGATTCCCCTTCTTTGAAGGGGTGGCAAAATTTTCTACGAAAATTTTGACGGGGTAGTTTAGAAAAGTGAAAAGAAAAACTGCCCGTGAATTTTAGCCACGATTGAAGCATTGTTTGAGCACATTTTTATTTTGTAGGAACGCGCCTTTGGCGCGTTCGGAATTGGTAGCGGAAAAATAAAAATTGCGAGTGCGTAAAGCGTGCCTGAAAGTGAAAAAATACAGAAACGTCTGCTTCTGAAAAACTTCCAGCTTCCAGCTTCCTACTTCCTGCAAATTTCTTATCTTTGCCATTCAAAATTTTTAAGAAAATGAACGCTTTTATTGAAGAACTAAAATGGCGCGGTTTGTACGCTGATATGATGCCCGGAACTGATGAACAACTGAATAAGGAAATGACGACTGCTTACATTGGTTTTGACCCTACCGCAGACTCTCTTCACATCGGGAGTTTAATTCCGATAAAAGTTTTGGCGCATTATCAACAGCATGGCCATAAACCGATTGCTCTAGTTGGTGGTGCAACGGGTATGATTGGTGACCCTTCTGGTAAATCTTCGGAAAGAAATTTACTAGACGAAGCTACGCTTAATCATTATGTAGACTGCATAAAAGGACAACTTTCGAGATTTCTAAATTTTGAAGGAAACGAACCCAATAAAGCAGAATTGGTGAACAATTACGATTGGATGAAGACGTTTACGTTTTTAGATTTCGTGCGAGACATTGGGAAACACCTTACTGTAAACTATATGATGGCAAAAGATTCTGTAAAAAAACGTTTTTCTGGCGAAGCTGGTGTAGATGGAATGAGTTTTACAGAATTTACTTACCAATTATTACAAGGTTATGATTTCTTACATTTATATCAAAATAACGGTGTAAAACTACAAATGGGTGGTTCTGACCAATGGGGAAACATTACCACAGGTACAGAATTAATCCGTAGAAAAGCGCAAGGTGAAGCCTTTGCTTTAACCGTTCCGTTGATTACAAAAGCTGATGGTTCTAAATTCGGGAAATCTGAAGCTGGTGAAAACTATTGGTTAGATGCCAAAAGAACTTCACCGTATAAATTTTATCAATTTTGGTTGAATGCAACAGATGTAGATGCTGAAAGATTCATCAAATTCTACACATTTTTACCAAAAGAAGAAATAGAAGCATTAATTGAAGAACATAAAACTGCACCACACGAAAGAAAATTACAGAAAAAATTAGCCGAAGAAGTTACAGTTTGGGTTCACGGAAAAGAAGAATACGAAAAAGCTTTGAAAGCTTCTGAAATTCTTTTTGGGAGAAGTACTGCCGAAGATTTGGTAAGTCTAGACGAAGAATTATTCTTACAAATTTTTGACGGAGTTCCACAAGCGGAAGTTTCAAAATCTGAAGTTTTGGGTAGCAACATCGTTGACTTATTATCAGAAAAATCGGGCTTCCTAAAATCTAAAGGTGAAGCAAAACGCGAACTGCAAGGGAACTCAATTTCTGTAAACAAAGAAAAAGTAAAAGACGATTTCATAGCAACTGAAAAAGATTTAATTGATGGTAAATTTTTGTTGCTTCAAAAAGGAAAGAAACAATATTTTATCGTAAAAGCAGTAGATTAAAATCTAAAATGAAAAATTTTAAAATTACCTCCTTTATATTAGGATTTGCTTTATTATTTTTTGTTTACCATTTTCCAGAATTTTTTCAAAGTTTTTGGATAATGGCTGTTTTCAAAATAGGCTTTCTTATTTTAGCTTATTTTGTAGTAAAGGTTCAGCAACTTGATGGATATAAAAGCTACGGTTTAGGTTTTGAAAAAGGCTGGCTGAAAAAAGTTTCCTTCGGAATAATTATTGGTTTATTATTTTTCGGATTTTCAGTTTTTACTTCCTATTATTTAGGCTATGAAAAAATATTAAGTTACGAATCATTAGTAGTTATCATTCAAAAATTACCTATGATATTACTTATGACATTCGTACCTTCTTTGGCAGAAGATATACTTACAAGAGGATATTTGTACGCTCATCTAAAATTTCTAAAGCCATCGATTTGGATTTTAATATCCAGTATAATCTATGTTTTAAATCATATTTGGAGATTAAACGAAGGAATTTCAGTATTATCCTACTTGTTTTTCCTAGGTTTAGCATTAGCCATATCAATAATAATTACCAAATCCCTTTGGTTGACTTTTGGAATACACTGGGGAGCCAATATAGCATTTGAATGCAACAATAGCTTTATTAATACAATAACTCTGAGCAAAAATAATGAACCAATCTGGATTCTAGCAATTACCTGGTTATTTCTATTTGTAATTCTTATAATAAAGTATTCAAAACTACACAAAACAAACTAGAATTATACCTCTAGTGTATTATATAAAAAATTAAACGCAAAGGCGCAAATGATTCACTGTTAAATAATTACGCTTTTAAGGCGCGAAGTTTTAACTCTGTTAAAATTGAAAATCCTTGATTTCTTGCGCCTTAAAAATAGTTGCAATGAAAATTTTAATTGTGCCTTTGCGTTTTTTACAGTTAATGAATAATCTGAAAAAATTTTGATATTGCACTAGAGGGTAGAATTATAAAATAATCGTAGTAGTATTTTTCACTTCAGCAATCATAAAAGAACTGTGTGTAGAACCGATGTGTTGTAAAGTAGTCAATTTTGTCACCATAAAATTTCGGTATTCTTCCATATTTTTTACACAAATTTTCAAGATGTAATCATAATCACCACTTATGTGAAAACATTCGGTAACTTCGGGTAAATTCATCACTTCTTTTTCAAAATTCACCACATATTCTTTCTTATGTTGAATGAGTTTTACATGACAAAGAACAATGAAATTTTTCTCCACTTTTTGCTTGTCAATTAAGGCAACGTATTTAGAAATGACACCTTGTTTTTCTAATTTTTTAATGCGTTCATAAACCGCAGTTACAGACAAATCTAGTTTATTTGCCAATTCTTTGGTGGTTTGTTTGCTGTCTTCTTGTAATAAATAGAGTAATTTTTTGTCGGTTTTATCGAGTTCCATAGATTTATTTTTTGGTAAAAGTTAATGAATTACAATTTTAAACTATAAATTTTCGGTAAATTTAAAATATTTTAGATTTATTTTCTAAATTTTAAAATAATTATTGTAAAATAGTTGGAAAAAATAGAAATTTACATCATTGCGAACAAAATAAAGCAAACTGTTCTACATTTAAAATAACTTCAACGGATTGCTTCGTTATTTCATTCCTCGCAAAAACTTTTTAAATCAAAAATTATGGAAAATTTCAATGCAGCAAATGCAATCCAAGACTTACAATATTTCGGAGAATTCGGCGGTGTAAATCCTTCAATTTCAGACAGTTCTACTTATACTTTTCTTTCTGCTAAAACGATGTTTGATACATTTGAAGGCAATGCAGAAGGTTGTTACTTGTACTCTAGACATTCATCCCCAATGAATTTGTATTTGGCGCAAGCTCTTGCTAAAATGGAAGGCACAGAAACTGCCAATGTAACCGCTTCTGGAATGGGTGCAATTACCTCTACTTTGCTCCAAATCTGCAAAAGTGGAGATCATATTGTTTCTGCCAGAACCATCTATGGAGGAACTTATGCTTTTATGAAAAATTTTCTTCCTCCTTTTAATATTGAAACCAGTTTTGTGGATATTACCGATGTAGAAAAAGTAGAAAATGCGATAAAGCCTAACACCAAAGTTATTTATTGTGAAGCGGTAAGTAATCCTCTTTTAGAAATTGCTGATTTAAGAAAGTTGGCTGAAATCTGTAAAAAACACAATTTGAAATTAATTGTTGACAATACTTTTTCTCCACTTTCGGTTTCCCCAATTATGCTAGGTGCAGATGTGGTAATTCATAGTTTAACGAAATTTATCAACGGAAGTAGTGATACGGTAGGTGGTGTTTATTGCGCTTCACAAGAATTTGTTGATGCCACCAAAAATGTAAATAATGGGGCTTGTATGCTTCTAGGACCAACAATGGACAGTTTGCGCTCTGCAAGTATTCTTAAAAACCTAAGGACACTGCACATAAGAATGAAAAAACACAGCGAAAATGCAATGTTTTTAGCAGAAAAATTCGAAAACGATGGTTTAAAAGTGAAATATCCCGGTCTGAAATCTCACAAAAACCACGAACTAATGAAATCTATGATGCACGAAGAATATGGCTTTGGCGGTTTATTAACTGTAGATGTAGGAAGTGTAGAAAAAGCGAATGAATTAATGGAACTGATGCAAAAAGAGAATCTTGGTTATTTGGCGGTAAGTTTAGGTTTTTACAAAACCTTGTTCTCTTGTAGTGGAAGTTCTACCTCTTCTGAAATTCCTGAAGATGAAAGAAAAGAAATGGGACTTTCTGACGGATTAATCAGATTCTCTATTGGACTTGACCATGACATTGAAAGAACTTATCAAAAAATGAGAGAATGCATGGTGAAAGTTGGGGTTTTGATGTGATGATTTGATAATTTTTCGTTCCCTAGGAACGCAATGTTGTATTTATAAAATAAAATTTTAAAATTTATAAAACTGACTTCGTGTCAGTTTTTTTTATTTGGCAAACAATTGGTGAAGTGAAAAGAAGCAGGAGCAACTTTATAGCCCAGATTGAAATGAAAATCCTTTTATTGCGAGCAAAAAACTTGGGATTGCTTTGGATTTGCTCGCAATAAAAGATTGTAATGGAAAGCTGGACTGAGAGTGAAAAATAGAATTTTATGTCTTGCTTCTTATCAAAAATATAAAAATTATCTTTGCACTATGGATTTAAAATTTATTGTAAGAGAACCCGAAAATATTACACCACAAACTCAAATGTTGGTGATGCTACATGGATACGGAAGTAATGAGGAAGATTTATTCAGTTTCCGACATGATTTGCCTGAAGATTGGATTATTGTAAGCTTTAGAGCGCCAAATAATAGTGAATATGAGGGATTTTCTTGGTATAATATTGATTTCAACGATGCTGAAAAATTTATAGACGTAGAACAAGCGGTAGATTCTATGAAGCAAATTATGAGGTCTATTGACAACCTGAAACATCACTACAACCTAGAGACGAAGGTGAACATTATGGGGTTTTCTCAAGGTGGAGTTCTCACCTATGCCATGACGCTTACTTACCCTGAATATTTCAACAAAGTGGCTTGTTTGAGTGCTTACCCTGAACCTAAAATCTTAAAAAACATAAAAGGCAAGAAACAAATTCAACACCTTAGATTTTTTATTTCGCACGGTAACGAAGATGCTGTAATCCCTTTAGAATGGGGAAGAAAAGCTGCTGATTTTTTGTATGAATTGGGTGCTTTTTTTAGTTTTAGAGAGTATATGACAGGACATAGCTTGAACCAAAAAAACTATATAGATTTAATCAAATTCTTCGAAAATAAATAAAAAAGGGGAAAATTTACACCTAAAACCTTATAAAAAGGCAAAATTTTAACATTTTCAAATGTACTTTGGCGCGATTATTGATACGTAAAAGCAAAACACATTTGATGAAGAAAAAAACTATTTTTTTTCTACTATTTCCGTTTATTACTACATTGGGAAACGCCCAAACTTATAACGGAAATGTAGGAATAAACACAGAAAACCCTACACAAACACTAGATATAAACGGTGATGTAAAAGGAAGCAAATTAACCACAAACTACTCTAACCTTTCCTCTACAGGACTTGTAGTAATGGCAACCACAGATGGAACATTGAAATCTATCCCAAAAAACAAAATCTCCCCTCTAGTAACCGAAAACACTGGAACCATAATATCTACAGGTACAGAATATGTAGTAGCCCAAGAATTCAATATTGATATGTCTGCCGACCAGACGATTAATTCTACCACCCCTCAAGTTATCACCAACATGAACACTGAGGCTTTTGACAATATGGCACTTTATAACAATGGTTCTTTTCAGGTGAATGCAGATGGAACTTATGTCATTGTTATCAGCGTACAAATAAGCGCAAACACAACACTTACCAACCCTTTTATAGGAGTACGAGACCTTACCAACAACACTTGGATTTGTGGCGTAAACGACAGCTTCACCGCATCTAATGGAAGCACCGGAAGCAAAACACAAAATTATTTCATTTACAGTGGCGTCGATTTAAAAAAAGGAACAAACTATGCCTTTGCCGCAAGAACAGCAAACTCATCCGAATCATTTACCATTAAAAAAGAAGCTACCGACTCCTCAGGAAACGGCCTAGTTTCATCTGTTACCTTAAGAAGATTAAAATAAAACCATGAAAAAATTTTTAACATTAGTTTTAATTGCAATTTTTTTTGCAGTTAAAGCTCAATACATTGGCATCAACAACCAAAACCCAACCGCTGCATTAGATGTAAATGGAGACATAAGAGTAAGAAGCCTAGAAACTTCAAGTTCATTCAGCATTTATGATAATTTCGTACTTGCCGACAGCAACAATAAACTAAAAACAGTAAAATTCAGTGATTTGAATTTACCTCAAGTTTCAAAAGTAGGAACAGTAATGTCTGTAATCAATAGCAAACTAGACATTGCACCAGAAGTAGTGGTACAATCTACCGCAAACCAAACCACAGACGGAACCGGAACACCGAAAGTACTCAACACCTTAAACAAAGAATTGGTAGACAATTACAACGCTTATTCTAATGGTGTATTTAACTGCCCTATCTCTGGAGTTTACATGATTATATTGTCTTTTCAAACAACATCTAGCAATACATCAAATCACTCTGCCAATAACGTAATTGGCATCTGGAACGACTCTACCAACAAATGGGTAGCCAGAATCAATGACACCGATATGTCAATCAATACAACCAACAAGCTAAGAACATCTAAACTCCTCACCGCAATCAACATGACCGCTGGAACCAATTATTCCATAAGATTTATTGCAGGAGTTTCTGGCTCTACAACTAATACATTTACAGTTTTAGGAAACACCAATCTTATCACCACTCAAAATTCACCTTCCATCATTAGAATCATCAGAGTAAAATAACATGAAAACATCATTATATATAATCATTGCTTTTCTTTCTATTCAAACAAAAGCTCAAACAAATCTTGGAATTAATACCACTTCACCAACATCAACTATAGATATCAACGGCACAATGAGAGCTAGAAATCTCTCTACACCACAACCATACAACAGCAACGACCTATTGGTTTGGGCAGATGCCGGAGTTCTTAAAACCACCAACAAAGACAAAGTCTTCCCTACTGTTCCTATACAAACTGGGACATTAATGTCTGATGGAAATAATGTAATTGTAGCACCAGAATTTGAGGTTCAAATGAGCAATGACCAAAGTTTTACATCTTCTACTCCTTCCGTTATTAGCAATCTAAACGTAGAAATCCTTGACAATTTACAAGAAATTGGACTTTTTGGATTTCAAAACGGAACCTTCAAAGTAGACAATACCGGTTATTACTCTGTCTTTTTTAATCTACAAGTAAACAATACAACAAACAACAATCCTGTCTTTGGAATTTGGGATGATGCCGCCGGAAAATGGATTACTTCTACTAATGATTATTATTCAGCAATAATTACCGACCCTAATTATACTGCAGAAAGAATGCAATCATACACCATTTACACCTCAGTAAAATTAGAAGCCAACAAAACCTACTCCGTGAGAGCAAAAACCAGCAGCGGAACCATTACAATCAAAAAACTAAGTTCTGGCTCTACTGGAGAAGGCCCAGTAACGCAAATCGCTATCAGAAGAATCTCTTAAAAAAGATAACTAATACAAAATCAAGCCTTAATATCATTTCCATTCTAAATTATGTTAAATTAAATAAAATTCTTAAAATTATTTTATGAAAAATAGTGAATTTAACATTTTATGGCTTGATTTTTGTATTCATTTATAAAGAAAAACACAAATGAAGAAAAAGAAATCCCTACTTCGATTGATCGAGTAGGGATTTCGCTTTTTTATAAGAACTAAATTGATTATGCATTCATTAGCTCTTCTATTTCTTCCACTTCTATTGGAATGTTTTTCATTAGGTTAAATGCTGGCCCAGAATTTTGTATAACCATATCATCTTCTATTCTAATACCAAAACCTTCTGCTGGAAGATAAATTCCGGGCTCTACAGTGAAAACCATATTTTCAACAAATTTATCCGAAAGAATTCCGTAATCGTGTGTATCTAATCCCATATGATGAGAGGTTCCATGCATCATATATTTCTTGTAAGCAGGCCAATTTTTATCTTCATTCTGAACATCTGCTTTATCCAAAAGTCCTAATTCCAAAAATTTAGAAGTGTAAAAATCACCACATTCTTTGTGGTAATCATACCAATTATTACCCGGAACTAAAAGCGAAGTCGCAAAGTTTTTCATATCCAAAACCGCATTGTAAATTTGCTTTTGTCTTTCGGTAAATTTTCCATTTACAGGGATGGTTCTGGTTAAATCACTAGAATAATTAGCATATTCTGCACCTACATCTAGCAAAATTAAATCACCATCTTTACACTGCATATTATTGGCGATATAATGGAGAACATTCGCATTATTACCACTTGCAATAATAGGCGTATATGCAAAACCTTTGCTTCTGTTTTTTATAAATTCGTGGATGAGTTCTGCCTCAATTTCATATTCCCAAACCCCTGGTTTTATGAAACTTAACAACCTTCTGATTCCTTTTTCAGTAATATTACACGCAATTTGCATCAAGGCAATTTCCTCAGGTTCTTTCACACTTCTCAAATGCTGAAGAATAGGATTGCTTCTTAGAATTTTATGCAAAGGAAACTCTCTTTTTACTCTTTCTATAAATCTGTCTTCTCGTGTCTGAACCTCTAAAACAGCTCTGTAATGTTCATTTCTATTGAGATAAATATTTTCTGCTTCATTCATCAAATTATAGAAAATTCTATCAAAATCAGACAACCAAAAAACCGATTTTACACCAGAAACTTCGGTTGCTTTTTCTTTGGTCAGTTTTTCTCCTTCCCAAATAGCGATATGCTCATTGGTTTCTCTCAAAAAAAGAATCTCTCTATGCTCTTCTTTGTATGCATCTGGAAAAATCAAAAGAATACTTTCTTCCTGATCTACTCCACTCAAATAAAAAATATCTCTATGCTGAGCAAAAGGCATCGTAGAATCTGAACTTACAGGGTAAATATCATTAGAATTAAAAATCGCCAAAGATTTTGACTGCATTTTTTCAGTGAATTTTTTACGATTTTTTACAAAAAGTGAACTCGAAATTTGTTCGTATTTAGTTGTCATTTTATAGAAATTTGATTGAATGGTAAAGTTAGTGATTTTTATTTTTTTAGAAGCACAGGTTTTTGCTTCTTTTCACTTCCAGTCCTGCTGTCGCTACTCGCTTCCCGAAAAGCCAATACTTTACCACTCCATTTTTCGGGAGAGCTCAGACAAATCGCTCCATCAGGGCTAAATTAGATGTGCCGTTTTTCTTTTCACTTTTCTAAATTACCCCGTCAAAGAAGGGTTCTCAACTTTGAAAAAAATCGACGCTCGCTTCGCTCGCGCCAACCAAAAAATTACTTAACTTTATCTTATGAAAAAATCATTTGCACTTCTACTCTTTTTCTGCGCTTTATTTTCTTTAGCTCAAGAAAGAGAACACACCGCCACAGAAAACGTAAAAATAATTTCAGAAAAATTTGAAATTCCGCAACTCAAAACAACCCGCAGAATTTGGATTTATTTGCCAAAAAATTACGAAACCTCAAACAAAAAATACGAAGTCATGTATCTACAAGATGCACAAAACCTTTTTGACGATGCTACTTCTTATGCAGGAGAATGGCAAGTTGACGAAACGCTGAATAAAATCTTCGAAAAAACAGGAAAATCTATGATTGTTGTAGGAATTGACAACGGTGGAGAAAAAAGAATAGAAGAACTTTCACCATACAAAAATGCAAAATATGGAGGCGGAAATGGAGATAATTACGTGAAATTTATTGTTGAAACTTTAAAACCATATATTGATAAAAACTACAGAACAAAACCTCAACGTAAATTTACCACAATTGGCGGAAGTTCTCTCGGAAGTTTAATTTCTGTTTATGCTGCCGTGAAATATCCTGAAACTTTCGGGAAAGTTTTGGCATTTTCTTCCGCTTTTTGGTTCAATTCAAAAGAATTGAATGCATTTATTTCAAGTTCAAAAGTAAATCTAAAACACCAAAAATATTACTTTATACAAGGAAAACACGAAGATGAAGATATGGAAGAACAAACCAATCGCGTCATTGAAAATTTAAAGTCTAAGAATGTAAAATCCCAAAATATTTTCCTAAAAATAGACGAAGACGGAAAACACAACGAAATGTATTGGCGAAGAGAATTTGAAGGGGCGGTTTTGTGGCTGGATTGATTTTTCTCACAGAAAACACAGAATTACACAGATTTTAGCAGATTTTTTTAACAGCATTTTGTCATTCCGTAGGAACCTCTACAAAGATTTTGTGAGATTTATAATTTAGATTCCTATGGAATGACAAAGTTTATGAGTAAATCTTCTAAAAATAAAAGTGAAATTAGCCCTGATTGCAGTGGAAATCCTTTTTTGGAGGCTGAGCGAAGCCGAAGCCACCGAAAAAGATTGCAACGGAAAGCAGGACTGAAAGTGAAAAGAAGCTAAAACGTGTTGCTTCTAATCAAAAGAATTCGGGTGCGTTTTTTTAATTTCCTCAATCGTTCCTAGAACTTTTTCTTTCAAAGAATTTTGGTAATTTTCTAATTTTGTAGAAATTTCTTCGTCTGAACTTCCTAGAATTTTTGCGGCTAAAATCCCTGCATTGGTAGCGCCGTTCAGTGCAACGGTTGCCACAGGAATCCCAGAAGGCATTTGCAAAATAGACAAAACAGAATCCCAACCATCTATGGAATTACTGCTCAAAATTGGTACGCCAATCACGGGCAAAGTGGTGCAACTGGCCACCATTCCTGGTAAATGCGCAGCTCCTCCCGCACCTGCAATAATCACTTTTACGCCACGGTTTTTGGCAGATTTGGCATAATCAAACATTCGTTCTGGCGTTCTGTGCGCCGAAACTACGGTAAGTTCATACGGAATTTCGAGTGACTTTAAAAAATCTGCTGCTTGTTGCATAATTGGCAAATCGCTTTGACTGCCCATAATGATTGATACCATAAGTCTTTTATTTCAGGTTTAAAGTTATGAAATTTTTAAGAAATGAATGATTTCAGAAAATTTCAAAAAACGAAGAATCAATTTCTACAACTCTCCCATTCTACAATTCTCCCACTTAAGAAATCACTTTCACCAAAGTTTTTATATGATTGAGTTTTTCTAAAAGTTCTTCTCTAGAATTAGCAAGAACATTGATATGTCCCATTTTTCTACCTGGTTTGGTTTCGGTTTTTCCGTAGAGGTGAACGTAGGTTTTTGGCAGTTTTAAAACATCTTCTAAACCTTCGTATTTTACTTTTCCGGTGTAATTTTCTTCGCCAACTAAATTCAACATTCCCGAAAATCCAAAAGCATCTGTATCTGCCAAAGGTACATTTTTCAAAACTCTGAAAAACTGTTCAAACTGAGAATTGGCATTTCCTTCTTGGGTTTGATGACCAGAATTGTGCAATCTTGGTGCTGTTTCATTCACCCAAACTTTTCCGTTTTTATCAAGGAATAATTCAATAGCGAAAAGTCCCGCAGAATTGGCCGCATTGATGAATTTTTCTGCAATTTCATCAATTTGAGATTGAACAGTTGAAGAAATTTCGGCTGGACAAATATTAAAATCTAACAAATTTAGTTTTTCATCAGCAACCATTTCGGTAACAGGGAAAGTTTTGGTTTCGCCATTTTCGTTTTTGGCGATAATGATGGAAAGTTCTTTGTCTATTTCCACCAAATTTTCTAAGACGGAATCTTGTACCCAAAGATTTTTTAAATCTTCAGCATTTCTAATGATTTGCACGCCTTTTCCGTCGTAACCGCCTGTATTGAGTTTTTGAACAAAAGGAAAATCGATTTTTATTTCTTCAGAAGTTCCGTCGAAAATTTCAAAATCTGGACTTGGAATGTTATGTTTTTTATAAAATTCTTTTTGAAGAATTTTTTGTTGAATCGTTTTAATGATTTCTGCACTTGGAATGACTTTTTTGCCCAATTTTTCCAATTCAAAAAGTGCATCTACATTTACATGTTCTATTTCTATTGAAATGACATCTTTATCTTGACCAAAAGCCAAAACATCATCATAATTATTAAAACTTCCCAATGTAAAATGCGAAATATGAGCACAAGAACAATCTTTTTGTGGATCTAGCACACAGAATTCGTCGTCATAATTTAATGCATTTTGAATAAACATTCTGCCGAGTTGTCCACCACCAAGAATACCGATTTTCATTTTTTATTGATTTATTTCGTTGCAAAAATATAAATAAGTTTTGCAGTTGGCAATTTATCTTGAAAATAAAAAAATCGAACTTTCGCCCGATTTTACTTTATACAATTGTCTTTTCGTCTGGTATCAATAATGTATTGTATTTTCCATTCGTTATTCAATTTTGCCAATTGAAAACTATTAACGCCACAATGCGAATAATTCCCTTTATAATAAAACTGGTAAGGTACCCAAACCGAAGCCATATTTCCATCAACCAAAACTTTAGAAATGGTAAATCTTTCATCTAAATCTCCTACTTTAGAACCACCAACTTGTTTGGCAAAACCTTCTACTTTTTCGGTTCTTATTTCATTATTTTTGCCAAAAGTCTGCATAATTGCCGAGCTAGAAAAAGCGTTTTTCACCCCAATAGAATCCGCAGATTTCATCGCTTGAAAAAGATTTTCGATAGGTTTTACGACTTCTTTTTCTACTGAATTTTGAGCAAAAGAAAAACTGGAAATCAATAGAAATATAAATGGTTTCATCTTAAGAATTTATCAATGAGTATGATTTGAAATCTAAAAGTTACATTTCATAAAATTCTAAAGGTAAATCATCTGGATCTGCCGTAAAAAAGAACTTTTTATCAGTGAATTCATCTAATCTAATTTCTTCACAATCTATTCCTTTTTGCAATAATTCTGCTCTTTTTACTTCTACATTTTCTACCGAAAAAGCCAAATGTCTCAAGCCACAACTTTCTGGCCTTGAAGGTCTTTTTGGAGGATTGGGAAAAGAAAACAATTCAATGACATAATCATCACCAATCGCTAAATCTAGTTTGTAAGATTGCCTTTCGTCTCTGTAAACTTCACGGATAATGTTTAGTTCTAAAATTTCGGTATAAAACTTTTTAGAAACTTCGTAATTTGAACAAATAATGGCAATATGATGGATTTTCATTTTTTTAAATTTATTTTACTTTTTCTGAAACTTTAGTCCCGAATAATTCTATACTTTTCATCATCACCTCGTGACTTGGTGCACCTACATCCATATGAGCAATGTATCTAGTTAGGCCAAACATTTCTTTCACAGTATTTATTTTTTCTGCAACTTCATCAGAATTACCAATAAACAAAGCTCCTTCTTTACTTCTACCACCTTCATATTGCATTTTGGTATAAGGCGCCCAACCTCTAGAACTACCTATTCTGTTCATTTGAGCTGCATAATTTTCAAAATATTCATCAATTACTTTTGGATCTTCGCTCACCAAAGTATGAGAATGAATACCAATTTGCATTTCTTCAGGATTGTGTCCGTTTTTCAAATATTCTTGTTTATAAAAATCTATTAATGGCTTAAACTGTCTTGGCAAACCACCAATAATCGCCACGATTAATGGCAAACCTAATCTAGCAGCTCTAAGAACAGATTCTGGAGTTCCACCAACAGCAATCCAAACAGGCAATTTTCCATTGTTTGTAGCTCTTGGATAAACCGTTTGATTTTCCATTGGAGCTCTTAGATTGCCTTTCCAAGAAACATTTTCTTGAGTATTTATTTTGAGTAATAAATCTAATTTTTCCTCAAAAAGTTCGTTATAATCATTCAAATTATAGCCAAAAAGCGGAAAAGATTCTATAAAACTTCCTCTACCAACACCAATTTCGGCTCTTCCGCCAGAAATTAAATCCAGAGTAGAAAAATCTTGATAGACTTTCACTGGTTCTGCCGAACTCAGCACCGTAACAGCACTCATTAATTTAATATTTTTAGTAATAGAAGCTGCTGCAGAAAGCACCATTTCTGGCGAAGAAACCACGTAATCTGGACGATGATGTTCGCCCAAAGCAAAAACATCTATTCCTAATTCATCAGCCAGTTTTATTTCGGCTAAGATTTCTTGCAATTTTTGTTGAGGATTGGCAAATCTCCCTATTTCTTTATCGAAAGCTAAATCTCCAAACATCCCCACTCCTATCTCGAATTTATTCATTTTCTAAAATTTTATTCAAAATTACAAATTCTGAGAAGCTAGTGAATTGATGTAAGGTAAGAAATGAATTTTTATAGTCTATAAATTTTCAAGAATTCTTCCAAAAACATAAACTATAAAAACAAATATTATCAATGATATTGAATATTTTAGATTCTTATTAATAATAGAAATTAAACTCAAAACAGAAACTAATGTCCATAAAATTCCCAAAACTAAATTATAAACAGTATAATTTTCTGCACTTTCATATTGCCACAATCCTGCAACAGGACCTTCTGCTCCAAAAGGATAATTTTCTACATTTTTTAAGATTCCCACTTCATAAAATTCTGACCATGAAGCAAGAGAAAAAATTAAACTTAAAATAAGTATAAAAATTAAAACAAATAAAAGTGGGCTATTTTTCATTTAGAAATTAAGATTTCTTTAAAAACTTCCGACTTCCAACTTCCAACTTCCAACTTTAAAACCTCATCACATCTTTTACTACTCCACCTTTTTGTGTGTGTTGTAACAACTCCGTTTCTATGAAATTTTTGATCGTTTCAGAACTTACGTTTTCTGGAAAAAGCAAGTGAACATTGGCACCTGCATCAAGTGTGAAAAACAACGGATGACCTGTTTCTTCACGGAATTTCCAAAGTTTATTGATGACTTCCAAAGTTCCTGTTTTCATTAAAATAAAAGCAGGTTCGCTCATCATCATCATTGCGTGAAGCGTTAATGCTTCGTGTTCTACCAATTTTATAAAATTCTGTAAATCACCAGTTTTCAAAATTTGTTTTAAAGGAACAAAATTCTCTCTCGCTTCTTGGAAACGTCTTTCTGCATAAGGATTAGTGTTCATTAAACCATGACCAACAGTAGAACTCACCGTTTTTTGACCTTCATGGATGAGCAAAACCCAATCATTGAAATTTTTAAAAATCGGGTGAATTTCAGAATCTGGATATTTTACAGCAAATAAATCTGAACTTCCTTCTACTTCATCGGTTTTTCCCCAAACTACAAGTCCGTTGTATAAACTTCTGCAAGCACTTCCAGAACCTAATCTCGCCAAAAACGAAGCTTTTTTAATCTCGAAACTCGCATCTCTTATCTCAGAACTGAATGTTTTGTCCAATTCCATCAAGCAACTTGCAATCGCTCCAAAACCAGAAGCAGAACTGGCAATTCCTGAACTGTGCGGAAAGGTATTTTCGGTTTTGATGATGTATTTTCCTTTCAAAATCCAAGGTAAATATTGCTCTATGTTTTTGAAATATTTTTCAATTTTCTCAGCGAATTTCACTTCTTCATTTCCTGCCAAAAAAGTCTGAACAGAAAACGGTTCATTTGCCAAAAACTCTATCGAAGTTTGAGTGTTGCAATGATTCAAAGTATAAGAAATACTAGGATTTGCAGGAATTTGATTGGCGTATTTTCCCCAATATTTGATGAGTGCAATATTGCTTGGACAAATTGCCGTAACTGTTTGATTAGATATATTGAAATTTTGATTTCCTAAAAATTGATTTCCCATAATTATTAACGCAATGACGCAAATTAATTTTTAAATAATGTATTTTTTTAAGGCGCAAGAAAATCAAAGATTTTCAAACTTCCAGCTTCTAACTCCCTACTTCCTTTCTCTTTAAATAATTTTCTAAATGAAAAGCTAAACTTTCTTCCACTGAAATAAATTCGTAATTGAGCTTTTCTTTGATTTTTTTATTGGATATTTTATTGAATTCTGTTACCGATTGTACATTGACTTTATTCGCCATTTTCAGCGGAGAAATAAGCCAACCTAAAATTGAATTTAAGAAAACACCTACTTTTAACAAACCATTCGGAACAATTTTGGTGGCTGGTTTTCCTAATTTTTGTTTGATGAAATTCGCAATTGCTTCATACTTTTTATTTTCAGAAATTAAAATAAATCTTTCTCCGAAAATATTATTTTCCATCAATTCTACCGAAATTTTGGCGACATCTCTTACGTCAACATAAGAAGTTCCGCCAGAAAAAGTGAAGGCATTTTCTCCCAATTCTTTGAACAAAGTTCCGCTGCTTTCGTTCCAATTTCCACTTCCGATGATAAGACCAGGATTTACAATCGCAACCTTTAAACCTTCCGCAGAAGAGCGCCAAACTTCCATTTCAGAAAAATGTTTAGAAATAGCATACGAAGAATGATCTACTTTTGGATTAAAATCTGAACTTTCGTCTAATTCTCCATTTTCATTAAAACCATCAAGAACTGCAATAGAACTCACAAAAAGAAATTTCTTCACCGAAGAATTTTCCGAGGCGTACAACAATTGTTTGGTACCATTAATATTTGTTTGGTACATTTTTCTTTTATCTTTCGGATGAAAACTGACTTTCGCCGCACAATGATATACCTCTTCTACACCAACCAATGCCTTTTGAAGTGAATAAATATCTTCAAAATCTACGTTTATCCATTCAATTTTGTTAAAAAATTCGTCAGGATTTTCGGTATAAAAACCAAATGATTTTTTTACTTCTTCTAAATTGCTAGATTTTCTTTTGGCTGCGCGAACAGTTTTACCACGTTTTAATAATTCTAAAACGATAACTCTCCCGAGAATTCCTGTAGCGCCTGTAACTAAAATCATGAATGATAATTGATGATTGATAAATGATTTTTACAAAAATACGGTTAATTTTTAGAGTTTAAAAACTTGAATTTTCAAATTAAAAAATCCTTCACTGCTTGATTAAAATCTTTCGGATTTTGTGCTTGTACCCAATGTCCTGCATTTCCTATGGTAACCAATTGATATTTAGGGAATTGTTGACGAATTAATAATTCATCTTGTGGAAGAATATAATTCGATTGTTCACCTGCAATAAACAATGTTTCACCTTCAAATTTCCCAAATTTTATAGCATTAGAAACAAATTCAGCATATTTTTCTGCCAAAGTTTTTAGATTAAATCTCCAATTGAGTTTTTTATCTTCAGTCCAAAACAAATTTTTGGTTAAAAACTGAATTACAAATTTCTCTGGAATATATTGGCTTAAAACATTTTCCACGTCTTGCCTAGAATTTACTTCCTCAAAATTTACAGATTGAAGCGCTTTTATAATTCCTTGATGATGAGGAGGATATGCTTTTGGCGCAATATCTGCCACGATGAGTTTTTCTACTTTTTCAGGATAAGAAATGGCGAAAGTCATCACTGCTTTTCCGCCAAGAGAATGCCCGAGAAGATGGGCTTTTTCGATGCCGTGAAAATTCATATAATGGAGAATATCTTCTGCCAAAACTTGATGATTCATCTCTTCTGAATGGAAACTTTTCCCGTGATTTCTCAAGTCAATTAAATGAGTTGGGAACAATTCTCCGAATTCTTTTCCGAAACTTCCCCAATTATCAAGCATTCCGAAAAGTCCGTGGAAAACGAGAAGTGGAGTTACTGTTTTTTCATGTCCGTATATTTTTGAGTGTAGTATGTTCATTTTTTTCTCGCAGATTTTGCTGAATAAATAGATATTATTTTTAAAAATTTCGGCTAAAGCGAAATAGAATTTTAATTTTTTGATAATGGACTAAAGTCCGTTTCTACTGATTTTTTTTATGAATTAAAGCAAAATTTTCAATTCAACTACCACTTCGCCAATCTCTTCAAATAAGCTTGAACAGTATTTTCCAAACCCAAATACAATGCTTCAGAAATGAGAGCATGACCTATAGAAACTTCCAATAAATTCGGAATATTGTCGGCGAAATATTTAAGATTATCTAAACTCAAATCGTGTCCTGCATTAATTCCTAAACCGTATTTTGTAGCTTCTAGAGCGGTTTCGTAATAGGGTTTTATGGCTGCTTCTTTATCGGTTTCGTAATGTCTGGCGTATGCTTCGGTGTACAATTCAATTCTATCTGTACCTGTTTCTGCCGCAAATTTCACCATTTCTGGATTTGGGTCAAGAAAAATAGAAGTTCTAATGCCTGCATTTTTAAATTCTGCAATCACCGATTTTAAAAAATCTAGATTTTTCTCACAATCCCAACCTGCATTAGAAGTAATGGCGTCATCTGCATCTGGAACCAACGTCACTTGTTCTGGCTTTACTTCTAAAACCATATCAATAAACGGACGATGCGGATTTCCTTCGATGTTAAATTCGGTATAAACCAAAGGTTTCAAATCATAGACGTCTTTTCTGGTGATATGTCTTTCGTCTGGTCTTGGATGAATGGTAATTCCTTGTCCGCCAAATTCCTGGATTTTAATAGCGGCTTCGGTTACACTAGGAGTTTCTGCGCCTCTTGCATTTCTGATGGTCGCAATTTTATTGATGTTTACGGATAATTTAGTCATAATTGATGAATGATAATTGATAAATGATTTTTGACAACTGCCTTTATTGGCCTTTTATAATTTTGCGACTTGCATTACTTCTAAGTCAAATTCTTTGGCAGCGGTGAGAATATGGTCGAAAATATCTGCCTGAATTCTTTCGTAGTCTACCAATTCTGCTTTGTTGGCAAAACAATAGATTTCTAAAGGCAAACCTTGAGGCGTAATTTCTAACTGTCTCACCAAAATAATTTCGTCTTGGTCTATTTTAGGGTTATTTTTTAAAAAATTGAGTACATAATTTCTAAATAGTCCGATATTGGTCAATTGTTGACCATTAATCAACCGTTCAGAATGCGGAATTCCCTTTTTAGATTCTGCGATTTCTTTTAATTTTCGGTCGAGATATTCAGAAATAAGGTTGATGTCTTTCACTTTATTGTAAAACTCTTCGTCTACAAAGGTAAAAGACTTGATATTGAAATAAATAGAACGTTTGATTCTTCGGCTGCTACCTTCGTACATAATTTGATGATTTCTAATTTCTGTACTCATTAAATCATAAGTAGGAATGGTAGAAAAAGTCTTATCGAAATTTTGAATTTTAGTAGTTAATAGATTGATATCCATTATATTACCTTCTATATTGTATTTAGGAATCCCAATCCAATCGCCAATTTTTAGGTTTTTAGAGGTAGAAACGTGAATTCCCGTTACAAATCCTAAAATAGTATCCCTGAAAACCAAAAGAACGACGGCAGTAACGGCTCCCAAAACTCCAATGACGGTTTGCAAACCAATGCCAAAAATCACAAAAATCCCAATGAGCGTAAAAATCACAATTCCGAAAATCCTTAATGACTCTGAAATGGCTTTTATAGCAGTAATTCTGTAGCGGTCTTGGTTTTGTTCGTAATAAATTTCTACAGCTTTGATCAATCGATAGACTAAAACGGCAAAAACAATGACTTGGCCAAAAATAATCATTCTTTCAGTATAGAGATTGGTTCTAGGATGTCTAGGCCCAAATATATCTTCATAAATAAAAAAACAAAACAGTAAAGAGAAAAAATGAGCAATAGAACGCCATGTTTTCTGTTTGTAGATTTCTTTTAAAATGGATTTACCTCCTAAAATTTTGACCAAAATTCTAGAAAAATATTTCCAAAAGAAGACAGAAATAATGTCTACCACCAAAAAAGTAAGAACCAAAAATAGGAGTTTGGCACCTATGGTAAAGGGTAAATTCAAATCATCTGTGATGTATTGATTGACAAATTCACTTATCTTATAACTCCAAGTTTTGAAAAATCCCATTTTGCTTTAATTTTCTACAAAAATAAAAAATATGATTGGCAATTGTGTTTATTTATTAATTTTATACCAAATATTTAAAAAAATTCATCAATGGAGCAATTAACTTTTACATTAATTTCCATCATTCTCATTGTTGTAGGAATTGCAGGTACTATCCTCCCAATCTTACCCGGATTATTGCTTAGTTTTGCTGGAGTTTTATTGTATAAATTCCTCGGAAACCCAGAATTTTCTATCATATACGTGCTATTATTTGCTATTTTAACACTAGTTTCTTTAATCCTAAACTATGTTATTCCGATAAAAACTACCGCCAAATACGGTGGAAGTAGACATGGTAAAATCGGTGGATTTTTGGGCACCATCATCGGATTGTTTTTCCCACCAATAGGTTTTATTATCGGGATGCTTCTCGGTGTTTTTTTAGGAGAACTTATACACGATAGAGCAGATAAGAAAAAAGCCTTCAATGCAACCAAAGGTGCTTTCATAGGATTTATTTACGGTACTGGATTTAATTTTCTAGTTGGTTTGGCAATGTTTTTGGTCGTTTTAATAGATATATTTACAAAATAAAAAATTATGAAATCTAAAATATTGTTATTGGCAATTTCTTCGCTTATCTTCATTCAATGTGCTTCACAAAATAAAACTAATGATTCGAAAATGCCAACCACCAGTTCAGAAACCGTAAACAGCACCTACCCTACCGAAAAACCAGAAAACGGAACGGTGAGATTGGTAGAAAAACAAAATATTTTTTCGGAAGAAAATAAGTTAAATATTACTTTTGTTAAAACCATAGAAGATAGCAGATGTCCCATGAATGCGCGTTGTGTCACCGCTGGTTTTGCTACGGTAGAAGTAGAAGTCATGAGTTTGCATTCTAGACCTAGAAAATTTACCGTTTCCACTCAAGACAATAAAAATTCCTTCGTTTTTCAAGGCAAAAAATTCACACTTACCCATATTTATCCTTCTAATTCTACACAAATCGGTTTCGAAAAATTAAAAGGAAAATATGTAATTGATTTAAAAATCGAATAACTTACCAATCTATAGGCTTTTTGCCCTTTAATTTCAGGTAATCATTAATTTTAGAAAACGGTCTGCTTCCATAGAAACCTCTGTAAACCGAAAACGGAGAAGGATGCGCAGATTGAATAATAAAATGCTTCGTCTCATCAATCAGGGAAGCTTTTTTTTGAGCAAAAGCACCCCACAAAACAAAAACTACATTTTCTTTTTTTTCAGAAATTTCTTTGATGATGAAATCTGTAAATTTTTCCCAACCCAAATCTTTGTGAGAATTGGGTTCATGCGCACGAACAGTTAAAGTAGCATTCAACAATAAAACACCTTGTCTTGCCCAAGAATCTAATTCGTTACTGTTTTTTTCAATTCCTAAATCGTCTTTAAGTTCGGTAAAAATATTTTTGAGAGAAGGCGGAGCTTTTACCAAATCAGAAACCGAAAAACACAAACCATTCGCCTGAAAATCATTATGATACGGATCTTGACCGATAATTACCACTTCTACATCTTCAAAAGCCGTGAGTTCAATTGCTCTGAAAATCTGATTTTTCGGTGGGAAGCATTTCGATGTTTTATACTCTTCTTTTACTTTTTCCCAAAGATTCTGGAAATATTCTGTATTTTTTATCGGGGTAAGGATTTCTGTCCAAGTCATGATTTGTTGTAAAGTTGCTGAGTTGTAAAGTTGCATTTTTTTGCAAAAAACTACAAACTTTCTTTCTTAATAATTTTAGAAAATTGTTTTTCTAATTGCTTATTGTTTTTACTAATGGTATCAAATTTTCCATTATAGAATTGTAAAAGAAAATAATGATTTTCCATAAAACTTGGTGTTTCATTATCTTCATCCATACTATCATCGTGCGCATAATACCTCCAAAGAAAGCAATTTAGTTGATTATTTTTAGCTTTATAAATCCAAGATTTTTTGGTGAGAACATCACCTGCATCTCCCCAACTTTCAGCAATTTCTATAAAATCTATAATTCTTTCTTGACTTTTATTGTAAACAAAAAGCTTTAAAGATGTTGGCCAATACTCTGAGGGAGTTCTAGCAATTAAACCTAAATTATTTTCATCTATATTGAACTTATAAACGGCATACGTTTCTATTTTGCCATTATCAAAAGCATTATATTGTTCAGGAAATAATTTCACATCTGAACTATCAATTTTTTTACCAAAAAATTCGAATTTTTCATTATAAATTTCTTCTCCAGAATATACTTTAAGCGTATCAAAATCTACAGTTTTAAATTGGTCTAAAAATTTTTGATTTTTACTTACCCAAACTTCTGTTTCTGGTACTTTTTCTTTTTTTATTTCAGTTTTTAGAACATCTTTTTTACAAGAAACCAAACTCAAAAATGTTAAAATCATTATTAGTTTTTTCATATTACCTCTATATGGTTCATGTATAGTTCAAGTATAGATGAAGTATGGATAGTGTATGAAAAAGTTATCACTAATTAATTCTTTTCCGATAATTCATCACCTCAATCTTTCTTCTTAAACAAAAGTCTGAACTAATTGAAAATTAATGTGAGCTAAATACCCAACAAGTTCATAATATCATTTCCTCAAATTTACAAAAAACATCAGAATAATTTTACAACTTTACAATTCAACGACTTTACATTATCTTTGCACCGTGCAAGTAACCAAAGAAAATTTACAAGAATTAGAATTCCCGAAATTACTCGCGGAAATTTCTCCTTATGCGTTTTCGCCAAAAGTGGCAGACAAAATCCTTCATCTGAAATTATTGAAAATAGATGAAGCCGAAATTTCTTTGAAAAAAACTTCGGAATTTCTCACCAGTTTCGAGAGTTCAAACGCCATTCCGTTTAGTGAATACGAAGATATAGAAGCAGAACTGAAGGTGATGCAAATCGAAAATTTCAGGTTAGAAAACGCTGCTTTTATCAAGATTAAAAACCTTACCGAACAAATCGGGAAATTGCAGAAATTCTTCCCTACTTTCGCTGAAACCTTCCCTATTTTGTTGGAAGAAGTTCAGAAATTGGAATTTAAAAAAGAAATTATTGACAAAATCGACAAAGTTTTTAATCGTTTTGGCGAAGTAAAATCCGAAGCTTCTCCAGTTTTAAAAACGTTAAGAACCGAAATTCAGCACGCTAAAAAACACATTCAAGAGAATTTTAGCAAAACGCTTTCTCACCTTTCTTCCACCGATTTTTTAGATGAAATTAAAGAAACGGTAATTGACGACCAAAGAGTTCTCGCTGTAAAATCTGGCTTCAAAAAACGAGTTCCCGGTAGAGTTTTAGGCGTTTCTAAAACGGGTTCTATTACGTATATTCAACCAGAAAGTGTCTCGAAGCATCAATTCAAACTTCGTGAAGCAGAAGAAGAAGAAAAGAAAGAAATTGATAAAATTTTGCGAAAACTCACCGCAGAAATTGCCATTTTCGCTCCTGAATTAGAAGAATATCAACATTATATTTTCGATTTAGATATCACGAGAGCCAAAGCCAAATTTGCAGAAAAAGTGGGCGGAATTTTGCCAAAAATCAATCGTCATAAAACGATGAGGTTGGTGAATGCTTTTCACCCTTTGCTTTTGCTCAGAAATAAAGAAGAAAAAAAGGAAATTTATCCACAAACTTTGACATTGACGGAACACAACCGAATTTTGTGTATTTCTGGGCCAAATGCTGGTGGAAAATCCATCACGCTGAAAACGGTTGGTTTACTTCAATTGATGATTCAGAGCGGGATTTTAGTGCCAGTTCACCCGAAATCTGAAATGTTCTTTTTCAAAAAAATAAGAACGGATATTGGTGACAATCAATCCATTGAAAATCACCTTTCTACATACAGTTCTCGACTCAAAAAAATGTCGGGAATCATCAGAGAAGCAGATGATAATACCTTGCTTTTAATTGATGAATTTGGTACAGGTTCTGATCCAGAATTAGGTGGTGCTTTAGCAGAAAGTTTTCTAGAATTTTTCTATGAAAAAAAATCTTTTGCCATTATCACCACGCATTACACCAACATCAAATTGGTGGTAGAACAATTGCCAAATGCTACGAACGCAGCAATGCTTTTTGATGAATATTCACTCGAACCTTTGTATAAATTGGAGGTTGGACAAGCTGGAAGTTCTTTTACTTTTGAAGTGGCAGAAAAGAATAGAATCCCTAGGTTTATCATTAAAAATGCTCGCGCAAAAGTGGAAAAAGATGTGGTGAATTTAGATAAAACCATTGTGAAACTTCAACAAGAAAAATTTGAAGTTGAAAAACTGAAAACCAATCTTGCCGAACAAAAAGAATCCGTAGAAGATAAGCGAGAAAACTTGCAAAAACTAAACGAACAGCTTCAACAAAAGCTCTATAATTTCCAGAAATTATACGAAGAAGAGCACCGAAAATTACAGTTCGGGAATAAGATAGAAACCTTTATTGATGGTTATTTGAAAGGAAAATCTAGAAAAGACATCGTAAAAGATTTTGTAAAGATTTTGGAGCAAGAGAAATTCCGAAAACTGGGTTCTGATAAAACTGAATCCGAGAAATTGAAAGTCACCAAACGAAAAGTAGAGCAACAACTCAAAAAAGAAAACATACAAGTTCAGATTGCGGAAACCAACCAAAAATTGGAAGAAAAAACCAAGAAAGAACGTGCAGTTTGGATGAAAGTTGGTCAACGAGTAAGAATTGCAGGTTCTACGTCAGTTGGCACCATAGAAACCATTCACAAAAACGGAAAAGTAACCGTAAACTATGGACTTTTTAAGACGCAGATTTCACAAGATGAATTGGAAAGGATATAAAATTTGAGATGCGAATAAATTTGGTTTTTAGCAATACAATAAATCTTAAATCAACTTCCCTTCATCAAAAGCTTTCTTTATCAAAACATCAAATGTATCTGCCATGTCTTGAGATGCCCGTTCTATTTTAGGACGAAGAAGTTGTTTTACTTTCTCGAAGGTTACATTGGCTTCGGTCCAACTTTGTCCATTATTAAAACAATTTAAAGTAAAAGGAATCATTCTATCCACTGCATTGGCAAAAATGGCATCTTCCGTTTCTCCTGCTTCAAATTCTAACCAAAGATTGAGAAATTCTGATTGCAACGGCTCATTTAAAATCCCGAAAATTCTCTTTGCTGAAGCTAGTTCTCTTTCAAATTTACCTTCGTTGGCTTTTTCGTCATAAAAGAAAGTATCGCCAGCATCTATTTCTACCACATCATGAATAGAAAGCATTTTTATGACTTTTCCTAAATCTATTTTTTCACTATTTCTGGCATAAGGATAGAGAATTTGTGCAAAAACTACAACTTGCCAACTATGTTCTGCCGTATTTTCTCTTCTCGAGTTGTCATAATTAAAATTTCTTCGGTTTACGTTTTTAAGTGCATCTATCGCGAGGATAAAATCTATTTCTTTCTCTAAAATCATTTTGCAAATTTAGAAATATTCTAAAATGTACATCACACTTACGAAAATGAAATATAAAAGAATGGTAACTTTTATCTGAAAAATATGAATATTGACAAATATCATAACCTCTGTGTAATAAAAGTTACATTTATCCGATTTTGACATTCTTAATTTTGTACCATCAAAATCAATTATAAAATTTTAAAAAATAATTTTTAACTATAATTAATAAATAATAAGAATATGAAAATCTTAGTAGTTGGTGGTAATTTTGCTGGAGCAACAGCCGCTTTAGAACTTAAAAGAAAATTAAAGGACCAAGTAGAAGTAACTTTAATTGACCGAAATGAAAACTTTGTTTATATCCCATCATTAATTTGGGTCCCTATAAAAAGAAGAGAGGTAAACGAAATTATCGTTCCTAGAAGACCTGTTTTAGAGAAAAAAGGAGTGAAATTTGTCCTTGACACCGCTATAAAAGTAGAACCAGACGAAAATAAAGTATATTGCGAAAAAGGTGTTTATGAATATGACCATTTGATTATCGCTACAGGACCAAAAGTAAATTTTGACATTGCACCAGGTGTAAAAGAAAACACTTGTTACATAGGAACGCCTCCGGGAGCAATGCATACCAGAGAAAAATTAGAAGAATTTAAAAGAAATCCAGGGCCTATAGTAATTGGTGCTACACAAAATGCTGGCTGTATGGGTGCTGCTTATGAATTTTTATTCAATGTTGAAAAATGGCTAAGAGAGGAAAACATTCGTAAAAAAGTAGATTTATATTGGATTACTCCTGAGCCATATCTTGGTCACTTTGGAATAGACGGAATGCCACTAGGAGAAGCTATGCTAAAGAAATTCATGGATATGTTTAATATCAAATATGTTACTAATGTAGGTGTGAAAGAAGCCTTGGAAGATAGAATTGTTCTTTCTAATGGTCAAGAAATAAAATCTAATTTCACTATGTTGATGCCTCCATTTATCGGAGTAGATTTTGTAGCTAATTCACCTAAACTAGAGACTCCTCCTAATAATTTCATCCCGATTTTAGACAACTATAGACACGAAAAAATTAAAAATATCTGGGGAGCTGGTTTAGCAGTTAATGTACAAGCGCCATTCTCTGGTACAGATATTCCTTTCACTATTCCTAAAACGGGATACCCAAGTGATGAAACCGGAAAAATAGTAGCAGAAAACATCATAAGAACCATCAAAGGAAAAACCAAATTGGTTGAAAAACCATGGGGAAAAATCACAGGACTTTGTATAATGGATGCTGGTAAAAAAGAAGTTATCATCTTCAGTGATACATTATTCAAACCAAGAAAATTTGCCATTATGCTTCCAAATGTACTGTTTGATATTAATAAAATTATTCTTGAAAAGTACTTCCTATGGAAACTTAAAAAGGGGTACTCATTCTTACCATAAATATAAATCCTATAGCAAATTTATAATCCAATTTTGTTTAAGTAAAGCCTACTCAGTTCGAGTAGGCTTTTTTTTAAACCATATTTATGGTAATTTTTATCAATAAAATGGAGATTTTCAATTATAATATTTATAAAAAAATAGAATTATTTTTAAAAAATATAACAAATATCATATCATTATTTTAAATTATTACCATTTTTGAGCGTAATTTTACTATAAAATAACAACCATTATGTAACTTTTGTTACATAAAAAATAAAAAACAATGAAAAATCTAGTAATACTAGGCGCTGGAACTGCAGGCACTATGATGGCAAATCACCTCATAAAAGCACTTCCAAAGAGTCAATGGCAAATTACCATTGTAGATCAGTTCAAATCTCACTACTATCAACCGGGATTTTTGTTTATTCCATTTGGAACTTATCAACCTGAAGACGTAAAAAAAACAATCGATGAATTCATTCCTAAAGGAGTAAAATTGGTAAAAGAAGAAATAAACAAGATTGATAACGAAACAGATTCTGTCTTGTTAAAAAACGGAAACACAATAAAATATGATATTCTGATTATAGCTACAGGCTGCAAAACAGCTCCTGAAGAAATACCTGGAATGAAAGGTGACACCTGGTATAAAAATATTTTCGATTTTTACACCTTCGAAGGAAGTTGCGCTCTTGCAAAAAAACTAGAAACTTGGCCTGGCGGAAAACTAGTAGTTCACATTACAGAAATGCCTATAAAATGCCCAGTTGCACCTCTAGAATTTGCATTTTTAGCAGACGACTTCTTTACCAAAAGAGGAATAAGAGACAAAGTAGAAATTTCTTATGTAACTCCACTTTCTGGTGCTTTTACTAAACCAAAAACTACAGAAACACTTAATTATCTTCTGCAAGAAAAAAACATAAAAATTGTTCCTGATTTTGCTGTAGAACACATAGAAGGAGAAAACGGAAAAATGTTTGATTACGGTGGAGAAGAAGTAGATTTTGACCTCTTAGTAACTGTACCTACCAATATGGGAGATGATTGCATTCTTCGTTCTGGATTTGGTGATGACCTTAATTTTGTTCCTACAGACAAACACACGCTTCAAAGTAAAGTAAAAGAAAATATCTTTGTAATTGGAGATGCAACCAACGTACCTGCATCTAAAGCAGGTTCTGTAGCCCACTTCCAAGCAGAAATTTTAACTGAAAACATCTTAAAATATATAGAAGGTAAACCTCTAAAACCTGATTTTGATGGACATGCCAACTGCTTCATAGAAACCGGAAAAGGAAAAGCTTTATTAATTGATTTTAATTATGACGTAGAACCCGTAAAAGGAAAATTCCCTTTTGCTGGCATTGGCCCACTGAATTTATTAGAAGAAAGCGCTTTCAATCATTTCGGAAAAATGGCTTTCCGATGGGTGTATTGGAATATGCTACTCCCTGCAAGAAAAATCCCTTTCGTAACCCCAAAAATGAGTAAAGCAGGAAAACAATTAGATGATATCACCGTATAAAAACCCACAAATAAATAATAAAATGGAAAAAACCTATGCTGGTCATGCCGTAACACTAAATAATGAAGGTTACTTGACCGATATGAACCAATGGAACCACGAAGTTGCAACTGAAATGGCAAAAGAAGATGGCCTAAATTTAGGAGCTCGTCATTTCGAAGTTTTAGAATATTTAAGAGACCAACAGAAAAAAGATGTAGCACTCACCATAAGAGGTGTAGGTAAATCTGGTGTAGTGGATATTAAAGAATTCTATGAACTATTCCCAAAAGGACCACTAAAAATCTCTAGTAGATTAGCCGGAATCCCAAAACCAAAATCTTGTATCTAAAATTTTTTAAACGCAAAGACAAAAATATATTTTAAAATAAAATCACTTTTAAGTCGCAAAATTGACACCGCAAAAAATGTAAAAAATTGTTTCGCTTGCGCCTTCGAATAAGAATAATAAAATAATTTGAGCCTTTGCATTGAACTTACAAACTAAATATATGGAAACCACATTATTAAAAAACCCATTAGAAGATTTAGATAAAACACTGAAACCTATAGAAAAAGTAATGGTGATTATTTCTAAAGGAACTTTAGAAAGTGTATACGCAGGTTTTATCCTTGCCAACGGCGCAAGAATGGAAGGAATGGAGTCAGAAATTTTCTTTACTTTCTTCGGGCTAGATGCTGTAATTAAAAGCCGATTAAAAAATATAAATGTAGCCACAGTAGGAAATCCTGCCATGCACATGCCTACCATGTTAGGAGGTTTACCAGGAATGGAAGCTCTCGCTACCAAAATGATGAAATCTAAAATGGAAAAACTAGACATTCCGCCAATTGATGAATTTCTAGAAATTTTATCCGCTTCTGGTTGCAGACTTTGGGTATGTAAACTCGCTTTTGAAATGTTTGATTTAAAAGAAGAAGATTTAACCCCAGAAGTAGAAGGCATCTTAACCGTAGGAGATTTCTACACAAGAGCCGCTGGAGACGCTACACAAATTATTTTTATATAAAATAAAGCTTTTGTATTGACAAATCCTCATCGAGAAATTGGTGGGGATTTTTTGTAAATTTGAAAATCAAAATAAAAGAATGATTAATTACGAAAAATTCGCAAATTCTGAAATTCAAAATTTAATTTCTATTCAAAATAAATTTAAGGAAATTTTTAAAATTGATTCTTATGAAAATTGGTTTTTTGACGGTGAGACAGAAATTTTGAGATTTTATAATTCTAGCGAAGACGAAATTTTTTTCAAATATATTACAATCGGAACTTATTCTTTAAAATCCAAAAATTGGATGTGGAGCTGGTTTAATGATTCTTCTATTGAAAAAAGTAAAGAGCAAACTTTAAAAATTAGACATTTTGGAATTGAAAATAAATACAGTAAACTCACACAAGGTACTTTTCCAAGTGATGAATATGACGGATGGGATTTTTTAGCAATTGGATTAAAAACTCCAGGTGGAATTGGTGTCTATAAAGCTAATTCTGAAAACCTTGAAAAATACATGCTCCTTATTAATGTTTTAGACTCTAAAAATTCAAATGAAATCAAAAAATTTAAACAAAAAAAAATTGACTGTAATAATCATGGGGTTTCAAAACCAGCTTTTGTTTGCCAGCATTTAGATTTAAAAAAAACAAAAGGATTTGTAGAAGCCTTTGAGACTTTTGAAGGTATGGATTTAGAAGATGATGATGATTTTCAAGCATGGTGCAATGAATGTGAAGAAGTCAGAAAAAAATATGATGGTTGGAATGAAGAATCCGAAAAATTCGCAAAAATTAAACTTGTCTGTGAAAAATGTTATTTTGAATTGAAGAAATTTAATACTACAAATTAGAAAAACCTCCCAAATTCGGGAGGTTTTCATTTTCAACTTTCAATTTAAAAAGTCGGTTGGAAGTTTTCAGCTCCAAGTGAAGCCATATCTTCGTACGTTTTCCATCTTAAATCCACAATCTCCTGAGCTAATTTCATTAAATGTTCAGCATCTTGTGGTTGCGTTTGTTTTAGAACTCGGTAACGCAATTCGTTGTACGCATATTCCTCAAACGGAATTGTCGGACGAATTGAATCTAAAATAAACGGATTTTTATTGTTTTTTCTCAACACCGGATTGAATCTAATCAATGGCCAATAACCACTAGAAACTGCCATTTTTTGTTGATTTAAACCTTTTTCCATATCAATTCCGTGTGCAATACAATGACTGTATGCTAGAATTAATGAAGGCCCATCATAAGCTTCCGCTTCACGCATTGCCAATAATGTTTGTTGAGGATTGGCACCCATCGCAACAGTTGCTACGTAAACATTTCCGTAAGAAATGGCTTGCATCGCCAAATCTTTTTTGCCAACACGTTTTCCTGCAGTTGCAAATTTCGCAGAAGCAGCGGTTGGCGTTGCTTTAGAACTTTGTCCACCTGTATTACTATAAACCTCAGTATCCAAAACCAAAACATTGATATTTCTACCTGTAGAAAGTGCGTGGTCTAAGCCTCCACTTCCGATATCATAAGCCCAACCATCACCACCAATCAGCCAAACTGCACGATGCACCAATTGGTCTGCCAAAGAATAGAGATGTTTCGCATCTGGATTTTCAGAATTTTGCAATCTATTTTTTAGAATTTCTACTCTTTCTCTTTGTTTGATGATTTGACTTTCTAATTTTTGAGGTGCATTTAGAATTTCATTGATAAAATCTTCACCCAATTCTGGTTTCATTTTTTCGGCGTAGAAATGTGCTAATTGCAATTGTTTATCCGCAGAAAGTCTCATTCCTAATCCAAATTCTGCATTATCTTCGAAGAGAGAATTGCTCCAAGCTGGGCCTTTTCCTTTAGAATTAGAACTCCAAGGTGTGGTAGGTAAATTTCCTCCAAAAATAGATGAACAACCAGTTGCATTAGCAACCATTAATCTATCACCAAAAAGTTGAGTGAGAACTTTAATATAAGGGGTTTCTCCACAACCAGCACAAGCTCCAGAAAACTCGAACATTGGCTCTAAGAATTGTACACCGTGAACTGTGGAATAATTCACCATATTTTTCTCGTGAATTGGCAATTTCTCGAAATAAGAAATCACTTTTCTCTGTTTTTTAAGATCTGGATTTTTTGGTAAAATGTTAATCGCACGCAATTCTTCGTTTTCCTGATCAATTACAGGGCAAGCTTCGTAACACAATTTACAACCAGTACAATCTTCTTCGTAAACCTGAAGTGTGAACTTAGTTTCAGGGAAACCTCTTGCATTAATTGGTGCAGATTGGAAACCTTCAGGAACTTCTGTTAATAAATCTTTGTGATAAAATTTAGAACGAATCACAGAATGAGGACAAACAAAACTACAATTTCCGCACTGTATGCAAATATCTGCGTTCCAATGGGCTACTTTTTCAGAAATATTTCGTTTTTCCCATTTAGTTGTTCCATTAGGATAAGTTCCATCAGCAGGAATGGCACTTACAGGCAATTCATCACCTTTGCCAATCATCATTTTGTAGGTAATATTTTTTACAAAATCTGGTGCATTTTCGTCGATGGTTTGCTCCTCTCCTTTTTCGGCGGTTACTGCATCTGGAATATTAACTTCAAATAAATTGGCTAAGGTTTGATCAACAGCTTCAAAGTTTTTATCAACTATAGCTTGTCCTTTTTTGATGTACGTTTTTTCAATTGCTTTTTTGATTTGCTTAATAGCTTCTTCCTCTGGCAAAACTCCAGAAAGTTCAAAGAAACAAGTTTGCATAATGGTATTAATTCTACCTCGCATTCCTGTTTTTTCGGCAACTTCATTGGCATCAATCACAAAAAATCTAATATTTTTTTCAATTAATTGTTCTTGAACTCGGTGTGGTAATTGATCCCAAACTTCGTCTTTAGAATAAGGTGAATTCAATAAAAATTTAGCTCCATCTTTTGCAAAACTGAGCATATCTTCATTTTCTAAAAATTTGAAGAAATGACAAGCGATAAAATCTGCTTTTGAAATTAAATACGGCGCTTCAATCGGTTCGTGCCCAAAACGAAGGTGAGAAACGGTTTTCGCTCCAGATTTTTTAGAATCATAAACGAAATAACCTTGTGCAGAAAGCTCGGTGTTTTCGCCAATAATTTTAATGGAATTTTTATTCGCACCAACCGTTCCATCAGCTCCCAAACCGAAAAATAGAGCTTGGTTCCATCCAGAATCATCTAATTTAAAATTATAATCTATATCAATACTGGTAAAACTTACATCATCTATAATCCCGACTGTAAAATGGTTTTTAGAATTTTCAGATTTCAAATTATCGTAAACTGCTTTCACCATTGCTGGTGTAAATTCTTTAGACGAAAGTCCGTATCTACCACCAATAATTTTAGGCATTTTATCTAAAGTTCCATTGGTAAGCGCTTCTGTAAGACAAACCAAAACATCTTGATACATCGGTTCACCATTACTTCCTGGTTCTTTAGTTCTGTCTAAAACAGCGATTTTTTTCACTGATTTTGGTAAAACCGAAATAAAATCTTCACTTGGGAAAGGTCTGAATAATGAAATTTTAAGAACACCCGTTTTCTCTCCATTTTCATTGAGAAATTTTGAAGTTGGAATTACGGTTTCTAATCCAGAACCCATAATTACGATGATATTTTGAGCTTCAGGATGCCCGTAATAGGTTACAGGAGCATAATTTCTTCCTGAAATTTCAGAGAATTTCTGCATTTCTTCCTTTAAAATGGTAGGAATTTTAGCATAAAAAGGATTAGAAGTTTCTCTTCCTTGGAAATAAACATCAGGATTCTGAGCAGTTCCTCTTACGAAAGGTTTATCAGGATTTAAACTTCTATTTCTGTGTGCAATCACCAATTCATCATCAATCATTGCACGAATTTGGTCATCATTTAAAAGATTAATTTTATTCACTTCGTGAGAAGTCCTGAAACCGTCAAAGAAATGAATAAAAGGAATTCTCGCTCTCAAAGTAGTAGCTTGGGCAATGAGCGCCATATCATGCGCTTCTTGAACACTTGCAGAAGAAAGCATCGCAAAACCTGTAGTTCTGGCCGCCATTACATCTTGATGGTCACCAAAAATCGACAAAGCTTGCGCTGCCAAAGAACGTGCTGCCACGTGAAAAACTGCACTTGTAAGTTCGCCCGCAATTTTGTACATATTAGGAAGCATCAACATTAAACCTTGTGAAGCCGTGAAAGTTGTGGTTAATGCACCAGCTTGAAGTGAACCGTGAACAGTACCTGCTGCACCGCCTTCACTTTGCATTTCTATAATTTCGGGAACATTTCCCCAGATATTTTTAATTCCTTTAGAAGCCCATTCGTCTGCCAATTCTGCCATTGTGGAAGAAGGAGTGATAGGATAAATGGCGCAAACTTCGTTTACTCGGTACGCGATGTAAGCCGCAGCTTCGTTGCCGTCGATGGTTGCTATGATTGGATTTTTATTCATAATTGATAAATGATGATTGATGAATGATATTTTATTCTAACCTTTTCCAGGTTTTGATAACGTTTGCTTGCAGCCCGACTTGAGCGGAAATCCTTTTTTTGGCGCTGGAAAAAGCGCTGGAAAAAAAAGATTGGGAGCGGAAGGCGGAAAAGCTGCCCAAATAATTTTAAAAATTTAGATTTCTTTAATGTTCTAAAACCATATCTAAAGCGTGACAAGGACATTGTTCTGCGCAAACGCCACAACCGGTACACAAATCATAATTGATGGTGTAACCTTCTCCTTTTCCATTTTTTGAAATTGCACCTTCTGGACACGCTCCGTAACAACTATCGCACTCGAAACAATTTCCGCAAGAAAGACAACGTTGTGCTTCATAAACCGCTTCTTCTGTGGTGTAACCTGCTACAATTTCGTCAAAAGTTTCTACTGCTTTTTCAATTTCTAAATGTTGCTGAGCTTTCTTTTCGGCATTAGTTTTGAACCATATTTGAAGTTTTTCGATGGTAACCAATGGATTGTTGGCCGGTTTTTCGTAAGTAGAATTTCTGAGCCAAGCATCAATATTTCTGGCGGCTTTTTTACCATGACCTGTAGCAATCGTTACCGTTCTTTCACTTGGAACCATATCTCCGCCGGCGAAAATTCCGGGATAACCGGTCATCATTGATGGATTTACCTCAACGGTTGTTCCATCTTCTTTGAAAGTGATTCCTTCAATATGTTTTAAGAAATCGGTATCTGCTTCTTGTCCGAGAGCTAGAATTAATGAATCCGCTTCCAAAGTTTCATACTCGCCAGTAGGAACGGCTTTTCCGTCAACAACTTGCATTTTTTCTACAGTGATAGAAGACGTTTCCATATTTTTAATTGAACTCAACCAATGGATTTTTACGCCTTCACTTAATGCTTCGTCTGCTTCAAATTCATGAGCAGGCATATGTTCACGGTCTCTTCTGTAGATAATCATGGCTTCATCTGCTCCTAATCTTTTGGCAGTTCTGGCTGCATCCATAGCGGTATTTCCTCCACCATAAATAGCGACTCTTCTACCGAGAAGTGGCTTATTATCGCTGTTTTCATCAGCATCTTTTAAGAAAGAAACCGCATCTAGGATTTTACTAGCTTCTTGAGCAGGAATATTTACTTTTTTGGCTAAATGCGCTCCGATGGCTACAAAAACCGCATCGAAACCACCATTTTCTTTTTCTTTGAGAATGTCTTCTACTTTATAATTAAGAATAATTTTGACACCGAAATTTTCAATTTTTTTGATTTCAGCCTGAAGAATGTTTCTAGGCATTCTGTACGCAGGAATCCCGAAATTCATCATTCCACCAGCTACAGGTCCTGCTTCGAAAATTGTGACTTCGTGACCTAATTTTCTGAGGTGATATGCTGCGGAAAGTCCAGATGGGCCCGCCCCAACAATCATAATTTTCTTTCCACTTGAAAAAGTAACTGGCGTGTATTGCCAATCATTTTTTAGTGCTTCGTCACCAAGAAATCTTTCTACAGCATGAATACTTACAGAAGAATCCAAATCTTTTCTGTTGCAAGAACTTTCGCAAGGATGATAACAAACCCTACCGTGAATTGCAGGCAATGGATTTTGCTCGGTGAGTTTTCTCCATGCGTCTTCTGTTTTACCATCTTGAGCTAGAGAAAGCCATTCTTGAATGTTTTCGCCAGCTGGACAAGCACTGTTACAAGGAGGAAAAAAGTGCACGTATTCTGGTCTACTTTTCCTCACAGAGCCAGTTCCCTTGCTATGACCTAAATTGGCCAATTTGGTTAAATCTGTCTTTATAAAATTCATTTCAAAAAAATTTAAAAACAAATTTATTAATTAATGCATAATAAATAAGACTAAAGAATCCTATTTATATCATATTTTATTAATTTTTATTTAGAATAATACTAAAAAAAGCAGTTTGAGTCATCAAACTGCTTTTTAAATATAATAAAATTAAAACTATGATTAATTTACTTTTGACCAAAGATTATATCCACCGTTTAGGTTCACTGCTTTAAAACCATTATTTTTCATAATTCTATTGGCTAAATAACCTCGTAAACCTACTTGGCAATAGATGGCATACACCTTATTTTTATCAAGATTTTCTAGATTTTCTCGCAAATCATCTACATTGATATTTACCGCCCCTTCAATTGCGCCTCCTGAAAATTCTTTAGAAGTTCTCACGTCTAGAATTACGGCATTGTTTTCTTTCACAAAATCCCAAAACTCATCATAATTTACCATTTCTAAATCACCTTTCAAGATATTTTCTGCAGCATAACCTGCGATGTTTACAGGGTCTTTAGCAGAATTATAAGGCGGAGCATAAGTTATCTCTATTTCAGGTAAATCATAAACCGTGAGATTTCCTTTGATGGCCGTTGCGATAACATCGATTCTTTTGTCAACTCCTGCTTCACCAACTGCTTGAGCACCGAAGATTTTTCCGTTTTCGTCAAAAATTAGTTTCAACACCATATTTTTTGCTCCAGGATAATAACCTGCATGGTGTCCTCTGGTTACAATAGCCGTTTTATAAGGAACTCCGAAACGTTTTAAAGTCTTTTCATTCAGTCCTGTAGAAGCTACAGAAAGTTCAAAAAATTTCAAAATTGATGAACCAAGACTTCCTGTATATTTATATTGATTACCAAGAACCATATTATCTGCTACAATTCTGCCTTGTCTGTTGGCTGGCCAAGCTAAAGGAATCAATACTTTTTTATTATTGATGTAATGAGCCACTTCTATTGCGTCGCCAACTGCGTAAATATCTGGATTAGAAGTTTGCATGAATTCATTAACCAAAATCCCACGAGTTTCGCCAATTTCTAAACCTGCTTCTACTGCCAATTTGGTTTCAGGTTTTACACCGATAGCCAAAATTACGGCATCGGTTTCTAGTGAAGTTCCGTTGTTGAGGAAAACTTCGATGGCTTCGCCTTTATCATTGAATTTTTCTACGCCTACATTTAATAAAAGTTCTAGATTTTTTTGTTTAGCTTTTTCGTGAACAAAACTAGCAATATCAAAATCTACTGGTGCCATTACTTGATTCCCTAATTCTACCAATTTTACATTTTTACCTGCTTCTATCAAGTTTTCAGCTACTTCTAGACCAATGAAACCACCACCTACAACTACAAAATTTTGTGCATTTTTAGTTTTCGCTACAATTTTATCCATATCAGGAATATTTCTGAGGGTGTAGATTTTTTCAGAATTTATTCCTTCAAAAGGTGGTTTTATAGGTTCTGCACCTGGTGAAAGTAAAAGTTTGTCATAACTTTCCATATAGATTTCGCCAGTTTTAAGATTCTTAACAGAAACTTTCTTCTCATCTGTATAAATGGACATCACTTCTGTAAAAACCCTTACGTCTAGATTATATCTTTCTTTTAATGATTCTGGAGTTTGCAATAAAAGAGCATCTCTCTTATCAATAGTCCCACTAATATGATAAGGCAAACCACAATTGGCAAAACTTACATATTGTCCTTTTTCAAAAATAATGACTTCATTTTCTTCAGAAAGTCTTCTTAATCTGGTTGCTGCTGTAGCTCCGCCAGCTACTCCTCCTACAATTAATATCTTCATTTGGTATCTTTTTTTAATGGGACAAAATTACCCTAGTTTATAAAAATACACAGTAACAGATGTTACATTATAAAGATGATATATTTCATAAAAGAGTTGATTGAAATTTTTATCATTGATAATCAACACTTTAATTAAAATTTTAAATTTTTATGGTACTTTGTATTGCATAATACTAAATTTATTACATATCTTTGTATAACAAATTTTAAAAATAAACAATATGAAAACTTATCAAGACAACGGACATCAATATTACACTGGTTGTAGAACGAGATTGTTTCGTGATGCCGACAACAGAAGAATAGCTGGAGTATGCGCAGGATTAGGAAGATATTTCGGTTTAGATACCTCCTTAATAAGAGTGGTTTGGTTTTTCCTAGCATTCTTTGGAATATTTTCTGCTGGAATTTCAACCTTTATGGTCGTTATGGCCTACTTCATCTTATGGTTAATCATTCCAAAAGGTACGATTATCTATCATTCTGAATCTACAAAACAATAAAAAAATTTTATTTTACTACTTTGTATTGCATAATACTAAAAATTATACATATCTTTGTAATATAAAATAAAGAATAGATTTTTCGGACGCGAAAAAAATTCTAAAAACTGAAGATTAATTAATCAAACTCTTAACCAAATTTAAAATATTAAGACAAATGAACACCGAAAACACCAAAGCGCAAATGCGAAAAGGAATTCTAGAGTTCTGTATTTTAAGTCTTATCAACAATAAAGAAATGTACGTTTCTGACTTGATAGATGAACTTAAAAAAGGAAAACTAGATGTAGTAGAAGGAACACTATATCCTCTGCTTACTCGATTAAAAAACGGAGAATTCTTAGCCTATCGATGGGAAGAATCTACCAGTGGACCACCCAGAAAGTATTATCAAATCACCGAAAAAGGTAAAACTTTTCTTTCAGAATTATTAAATACTTGGAATGAACTCACAGAATCCGTAAATCAAATCACCAAAAATTCTTAAAAACTAAACTATGAACAAGACATTATCAATAGGACTAGCCGGTTTTTCTTTTGTAATAGAAGAACACGCTTATATAAAACTGAGTGACTACCTCAGCGCACTACGCAGTTCACTAGACGCTGCCGAAGCAGATGAAGTAATGCACGATATAGAAATTAGAATTGTAGAAATTCTAAGAGAAACCATGGACAAAAGAGAAGTGGTAAATGATGAAGATGTAGAAAAAGTTATTGCACAAATAGGTAAACCAGAAGTAATAGAAGAACAAGAGCAAGCTTACTACTCTGAAAAAACAGAAAGACCAAGAGCTTTCTCTGGTCAGAAACAACTATTCCGTGATCCTGAAGGAAAAATCTTAGGAGGTGTATCTGGCGGATTAGGCCACTACTTCGGGATAGACAAAGTTTGGGTAAGACTTATTTTCATCATCTTAATCTTTGCAAAAGGTTTTGGATTATTACTCTACCCTATTCTTTGGTTGGTAATTCCGGTAGCTAATTCTGCAAGTGATTTCTTAAAAATGAAAGGCAAACCTGCCAATTTTGACAATTTAAAAAATGAATCTAACAAAATTGTACAATTTGCCAATGAATCTACACAAAGAGTTGGGCAACTTTACCAAGAAAACAAACATTATGTAGCAGATGCTGGAAACGGTTTTGCAACGTTCTTAAGAGTAGTTTTCGGTGGAATTTTTGCACTGATGGCATTCGGTTTTATCATCGGAACTTTTGCTTTATTCGGTTTGTTTGGCAATCCATCATTTCCAGGCGCAACCATGTTCAATTACTTTTTTGATGAAGGCGGAATGAGTACTATTCTTATCGTGATTTCAATACTAACGATATTAATTCCTGCCATTATTTTTACATTAATCAGTATCAAACTATTCTCACCAAAAACCAGATTGAGAAACTTCGGATACGTAATTGGAGTACTTACACTACTTTGGTTAGGATTGGCTACTTTCTTCGGAGTAAACTTTGCAAAAAATAAAATGATTTATCAAGGCAACAAAGAAGAAACGGAAGAAATTGCAATCAATACAACTTCTGATACCATTATCCTTGACCAAAAACAAGTAGCTATCCCTGCTAATTTTACCGCATATAATGATGATATTTTTTCTGACAAAAAAACAGTTTTTGATGAAGATTATCCAGATGTAAAAATCACCAGAAGAGATGATGTAAAAACCCCATATCTCATCATCAAAAAATCTGCAGATGGCTATAACCAACCTCTTAATATGGCGGCACCTGTAGAAGTACAGGGAAACAAAATTTTCTTACCGAATTTCATTAGTTATCCATATACACAAAGATTTAGAGATTATAGGATAGACTATGAATTGGTGGTTCCAAATAAAATAGTTGTTCTAGACCCTAAAGATAAAGTAAATACGTATGGCGATAATGAAAAAGATAACAATGACGATAATGATAGCGAAGTAAACATAGAAAATGGTAAAATTAATATCAACGGTACTTCTATAGAATACAATTCTAATGATGCAGATAGCGTAATTATCAACGGAAAAAAGTATCCAAAATCAACAGCTGACAGCATTATTAAAAGAGACCTGAAAAACCATAATCAATTTAATGATATTAAAGACCTTAAAAATCTAGACATATCCATAGACGAAAATGGTTCTAAAATTAAGATTAAAACAAATAAATAGTTCTAGTTTAGAATGGCTGCCGAAGGCAGATGAATTTTCTAAATTCGGTAGCCTTTAATTAGAAAAAGATAGCTAAAAACACAAAACAAATTTTTATTTTTTTAATCAAAAATCTTAAATGAACTGATTTTATTCTTTTTAACATAATAATTAATAGATAAAATTAATTATAATTTTAGAAAAATTTAACATTTAAGATAACTAGTTTCTGAATTTAAGTTGATAATTTAGCAACAAAATAAAGAATAATTAAAAACACAATATAAGCCATGATACAATTAGTAATAGAAATCGTTATCAAAGTAATGGATTTCATAAGCAATCTTTTTTAAAAGAGTATTAAACAATATTAATTATATTTGCAAGTAGCCTTTTGTAAGGTTACTTGTTTTTGTTTATAAATCAGAAAAAATATGAAGTTTATCAAAAAAATCATTGCAAAATTTGTTCTTTGGGTTTGGGGTTGGAAAATTGTTTTAGAAGGCCCTGCGAGCAATTTAGACCGTTGTATATTAGTAGTAGCACCACATACGGCGAATGAAGAATATATCTTAGGAAATCTTGCCTATTGGGTTCTTGACAAAAAGCTAAAAGTGATAATAAAAGATGCACACACCAAGGCTTGGTACGGATTTATCATCAAAGGACTTGGTGGAATAGGCATTGATCGTTCGCAGAGAAATAATTTAGTGAAATTTGTGGTTGATGAATTTAAGAAAGATGATTTTTCTCTAGTTATCACTCCTGAAGGAACCAGAAGTTGGGTGCCAAAATGGAGAAAAGGTTTTTATAATATGGCAATGGAAGCCAAAGTCCCAATTGTCTTAGCAGCAGGTGATTTCAAACACAAAACAATGTATCTTGGTAAGAAAATTTCAGTAGAAGAATTAGAAACAAGAAGTTTCGAAAGCATTATGCAAGAATTAGAAGAGTATTATAAAAAAATATCTGCCAAATATCCTGAAAAATGGAATCCTAAGATTTATTAGAATTTAGAAACTGCAGATTAATTTTAGAATCTTAATTTTTGAATTTTTAATTGATTATGACAAACACAGAAAAATTGACTTTACTTAATCAATGGAACAAAGACACTCTAATGGAAACTCTAAAAATCGTTTTCACAGAGTTAGGAGACGATTATCTGGTAGGAACAATGCCTGTGAACTCAAGAGTACATCAACCATTGAAAATGTTACATGGTGGTGCTAGTATTGCTTTTGCTGAAAGTTTAGGTTCTTGCTTATCAAACATTTTAGTTATTCCTGATGGTAAGGCTGCTATAGGTACTTCTATTAATGCCAACCATCTAAAAAGTAAAACTGAAGGAATAGTAACTGGAACTGCAAAAATCAAAAGAAAAGGTCAGACCTTACATTTTTTAGAAATTGAAATAAAAGACGAAAAAGCCAGTCTTATTTGCCATTGTACCATGACAAACATGGTTATTAATCATACCATAGAAAAGTAATGAAATTCATTTGCAGATTACCCTTTGCAGAAAATTTCATTTCTGCAAATCTTCAAAATTCTGGTGAAAATTTAGTAGAATTTACTAGTTTTTTAGGGGACAAAAAGCTAGAAATTAAAACACAAAGTTTAGAAACTTTAGATGCAAATGATTTTGAATTTTTTTTTAAAGAAACTCTCTCATTACCTGAGTCTAAAGGCCTAGAAAATTTCCCAAATCACGAAAATTACCTTCAAGAATTAGAAAAAGCCATAGAAACAATCAGAGAAAACTCTCTCGCCAAATTGGTGATTTCTAGGCCTATAAAAAAAGAAATATCTAATTTAAACCTTGAAGCTTCATTTAAGAATATTTGTGAAAAATATAACAACACACTCTCTTATCTCTTGATTACCGATGATGAAATTTGGATGGGAGCTACCCCTGAAATTTTAGGAAAATTCAATAAAAAATCGGGAAATTTTTTCACTATGAGTTTGGCTGGAACTTTACCCCTTAACGAAGAATGGAGTGACAAAGAAATAGAAGAGCAAAAACCTGTAAGTGATTATATTTTAGACAAACTAAAGCGGTTTTCTAGTGAAGTAAAAGTTTCTGAAACCTACACACATACCAGCGGAAATATAAAACACTTAAGAACCGATTTCTCAGCAGAGTTAGAAATAGAAAATCTAGAAAATCTAATCAAAGAACTGCACCCTACTCCTGCCGTTTGTGGTATACCTAAAAATTTCTGTAAACAAAAAATCATGGAGATAGAAAATTACAACAGAGAGTTCTATGCAGGATATATAAAAATAGAAACTGAAGAAGACATCTATTATTTCGTAAATTTAAGGTGTGCCAAAATCTTCAACAATTGTATCATAGCATTTGCTGGAGGAGGTATCACCACAAAGAGTAATCTAGAAAAGGAATGGCAAGAAACAGAACTTAAATCTCAGGCCATTCTAAATCATCTTATCTATAATTAGAAATTTTACTTTTTCTCAGATAATTTTCTCCATGTATTCATTACAAAAGTAACCAAAAGGCCTACAATTGCGGCTACTATAGAAAATAAAAACTTATTATTTTCTTGATGTAAAATCCCCAGATTCCAATCTACAGCATATATATTAATGGCAATAAATAGAATGAATAATACTAAAAAAACTTTATAAAAGGTTGTCATAATGAATACTTTTTGAGATTTAAAATTTTAATGCTTTTAAAAATGAACATAATTAGAAAATAACTGGGCAAAATTAGCAGTAAATAATTTAATAGAAATAGCTAAAAGAATAATTCCGAAAACTTTTTTTAGAATCATTAGAGACGCATCACCTATTTTTTCTTCAATGAAATTAGCAGATTTCAAAACGATATATACTAATATAGTATTAAGTAAAATCCCTAAAATAATATTCACTACATGAAACTCTGCTCTTAGTGAGAGTGTAGTAGTCAGGGTTCCTGCACCTGCAACCAAAGGAAAAGCAATAGGAACAATAGATGCTGCTTTTACATTTTCAACTTTGTGAATTTCTATTCCCAAAATCATTTCTAATGCGATAATAAAAATAACTAACGCCCCTGCTATGGCAAATGAGTTGACATCTATCCCAATAAATTTCAGCATTTTATCTCCTAAGAAAAGAAACACAATCATCAATCCACCAGATACTATAGAAGCCCTTTCAGAATCTATGTGTCCGAATTGTTTTCTAAGGCTTACAATAATAGGCACTGAACCTAGAATGTCTATTACCGCAAATAAAACCATAAAACTGGTCATTGTTTCTTTTATAGAAAAAGCTTCAAGCATAATTATTTTTTATTAATTCTGCAAAAATATGAATAATTTTTTATTAATTCACAATTTCAGAATAAATCTTAATAATACGATCATATAGCTCATCTATATGCTCTTGGTCATGTATTGGAGCGTACTTTTCTATCGACATTAATCTTTGAAGGTCTTTAAATTCCTCTAGAAATTGCCTTCCTTGGGTATTTTGTAAAAAAGTTTTGAGATTTACTTTATTCCTATTTTCAACATACAATTCTACATCGTGATGTAGTTCTTCATAAATTTTAAAGAATTCTGAAAAATCATTGTTGTTTTTTATAGTTTTCAAATATTCAAAATGAACAGAAAAATCAGATTTCATTTCTTTTTTTAATTTTTCTTCTTCCTCAGCTATTGTTGTAATAGGCTTCAATGGTAGATCTGCCAATTCTGCTTTCTGTCTTCTTTTATTAATAATATAATATAATATGAATGCACCACCCAAAAATAGTGCTAAGTTTAATAATAAATTAATCCAATTGAATGAATAACTCATAGAGTTACTCTTCTTCTCCACTACAGGAAGCGGGACTGTTTCTATTACATTTTTAGTATAATCATCTACAACGTCTAGTGTAGACTTTTGCTCAGCAATTTGTTCAGGGGTTAAGACATCTAATTTTAAGGTTCTAATTCCTAAGTCTATGTATTTTTTCAGAATAGGATCAAAGAAAGAAAAACGCTCTAAATCTATAGAAATTTGACCTTCTTTTTTAGGAATTAAAATATAGTTAGCCGCAACTACTCCTTTTACTCCATTCTTATTGGTCATTAATTTAGTAGTAATTTTAGGTTTAAAAAAACTATACTCTGCAGACTCTATAAGTTTTGGTAGTTTTTCTACGTCTAGATTTCCTTGTCCTGCAATTTTCACTAAAACATTGATTGGCTTATTTATTTCAACTTTTTGTAGCTTATTTAGAGTTTGGATACTTACATCAAAATTACCTACGGCATTTTTAAAACCTTCTGGCGAACCTTCTGGTAAATTTTTAACACTGAGTTTTACTTTATTAGATACAATTTTATTCAAATCTGAATTTTTAACCATAGCAGAGACAGGCTCTATTTCTACATTACCTGCTTTTTCTGGAAAAATAACAAAAGTTGCAATCACTTGTGAAGAGTATTCTCCTTCTTCCTCGGTTTCAATATCTAATTTCTTGTAACTGATAGGTCTTATAACCGCATTTTCCTGAGTCGAAAATTTTATATTTTCTAATTTCCTAAAATTATCAAAATTCTTACTATAGGCTCTTAAAACAGCTATTGTAGGTTGGTTTTCATAGACAGTTTTGTCTTCTACTTCTAGATTTAAAAATACATCTTTGGCTAGATAATCTGCCTCTACATTTTTAAAATTTTCTTTTATATTAATATCAAATGGTTCTGATTTATATATTTTCCCATTCACGGTAAGCAATGCTGAACCTATCTTTACCTTACCTGAAACTTTTGGCATTAAGTAGAATTGGTAAACAATTTGATTAACTCTTATTCCTCTTTTTTGGTCGATAAATGTGTTTTGTTCTGAAGCATTACCTACTACATCGAATTTTGACATGTCCATCAACTGCAAAGGAGTTTGCTGAATCATATTTTCACCCACAACTTCTTGTACTATGGTAAGAACTATAGGTTCATTCATTTTAGCATCCTTCACATTTACATCTGTCATAAGGGTAACTTGTCCGTAAGAAATTACGGAAAAAAGAAGATAGAATATGTATTGTAAATTCTTCATCTGTTACCAATCTTTTTCATTGCTTTCGGGGATTGAATAAGCATTTTTGTTAAGCAACTTTCTAGCTGTTTCCTTTTCCTGATTAGCACTTCTTTCTAGGATTAATTTTTGTAAATCTTTAGGAATTTTATTTTCCAGATTCTGTGGACTATTTTTTTCAGATTGATTGGGCAATTTCCCTTGGTTACCTATTCCTTTTTTTTGGTTTCCTTGGTTACCACTTTCTTGATTTTTAGAAGTATTATTTTTATCAGTTTGGTCTTTATTATCTCCTTCTTTATTAGATTGATCTTGGTTTTTTTGTTCTTGGTTATTTTGGTTATTCTGCTGCTGCTTATTTTCTTTTTGGTCTTTTTTCTTTTTGGCAATCTGCAAATTCTTTAGAATCGCTTTATTATTTGGATCATATTTCAAGGCATTTTTATAAGAATTTACGGCTTGCTCTGTATTGCCATTTTGCAGATAAGTGTTTCCTAAATTATACAATGAAGCTGCTTTTTCGTCTGGATTATTGGTAAGTTTCTGCGCTTTCTGGTATTCTGCAGCTGCTTGGTCGTACATTTTATTCTTATAGAGAGAATTTCCCAAATTGTAATGAGCTCCGAAATCATTGTTCTTTTGTTTTACGGCATCCATAAATACAGAAGAGGCTTCGTCATATTTTCTCTTGTCGAAGCTACGGTTACCTTTGTAGATTAAGGTGTTAAAAGTTTCTTGGGCGTACACGCTCAATACCCCAAGAAAAAGAAACATAATATATGTAATATACTTTTTCAACATCTGTCGTACAAAAATATTGCTTTAAATGTTAAGAACGATAGTATTAAATGTTAAATTAATGATAAAAAAATACATTTACAAATTGAGAAATATTATCAATTAAAATTTAGCTTTAAGATTAATGTTAAACATTTAAATCTCTTTTTGGATTAAAGAGAAAAATAAGCACAAATAAAAACATAGAAAGTCCCAAAAACCATTGATAATAATGTACAGCTGATTGAGTATTTATTATAGCCTGCGCGCTACCTTTCTGATTTTGTAAAGCGTTTACCGTTTTTGAAACAGAATCCATTAGATTATTGCCATCTAAATATTCACCACCTGTATCATAAGCTAAGGCCATTAAGGCTTCCGTTTGTCTTTTGGTAATAACGGTTTCACCACTGACATCTGTTTTATACCCCATCAATTGACCATAAATATACATTGGAATTGGGGCACCATCTTCTGTGCCTATTCCTATGGTATTGATAATAATTCCTTGGTCATTTGCTTCTTTTATAGCACTTTTTTCATTTCCTTCATTATCTTCACCATCACTAATCAAAACTATTTTTCTAGACCCTTTGGGAATATTTTTAAATTTTTCAGTGGCTGTTTCTATTGCTTTTAGAAAATCTGTCCCTTGCCTTCTGACAATACTTGTTTCTATAGCATCTATATAAGTATCTGCTGCGGTATAATCAGTTGTAATAGGCATGATAGACTGTGCTTCTCCTGCAAAAACCACAATTCCTACTTTATCATCTTTCATTTGCAACAAACAATTCTTCAATATATTTTTAGCTTGTTGCAATCTAGATGGTTCTATATCCTCAGCATTCATAGAATTAGAAACATCTAAAACAAAAATTACAGAATTTACTTTTTGTTGCACCTTCATTTCTTCTTTTCCGCTCAAGAAATCTACCATTGCCAAAATCAAAAATAAAAAACCTAATAAATACAAAGCAGGAAATATCTTTGAAAAAGTAGTATCTTTTGAATAAAGTGCTGAGTGAAATTTATTTTCTGCAAAGATATTCTTTCTTTGCTTTTTCCATTTCTTAAAATCAAAAATAAGAATTGCTACTACAGGTAAAAGTAGCAATAAAAAGAGATACCAATAATTTCCTAAACTAAACTCCATGCTCTTTATACTTAATTAAAAATTCTAAAAAATCTCCATCTCATTACAGCATCAATCAATAAAAACAACAAAGAAATCCAAAGAAAAACTCTGAAATATTCATCATAATTATATATTTTATCGCTTTTAATTTTTGATTTTTCTAGTGAATCTATTTCATTATAAATATTCTTCAAGCTTTCGTTAGTCGTGGCTCTGTAATATTTACCGCCCGTAATATTGGCAATCTCAGAAAGTGTAGCTTCGTCTATTTCTACTTTTTGTTCTTCAAAACTAATTCCAAAAACATCAATTACCGGAAAAAGTGCATAACCATTAGTTCCTATTCCTATATTATAAACTTTAATGCCATAACCTTTGGCTAATTCGCCAGCAATTTGTGGAGGCATAGCATTGGGTACGGTATTTACACCATCAGTCATCAGAATTATGATTTTATTTTTAGACTTGCTATTTTTAAGGTGATTTACTGCTACAGAAAGCCCTTCACCTATGGCAGTTCCAGACAAATCTAAACTAGGGTTAATTTCATTAATTTCGTCTAAAATGACTTGATGATCAGAAGTGAGCGGAACCTTAGTAATAGCTTCTCCCCAATATTCTACCAAACCGATTCTGTCTGATGTTCTTTTCTTAACAAAATCTTTAGCTATCCCTTTCAGTGCTGTAATTCTATCAGGTTCTAAATCTTTTGCCAACATACTTGGCGAAATATCTACCGCCAAAAATATATCTACCCCTTTTTTTTCGTCTCGGTCTTCAATTATTGTAAAAGTTCTTGGTCTAGAAATAGCTAAGATAAAACCTGAAAGTATGATATATTTGCTAATAGTAAGGAATTTCTGAACCAGACTGAAATTGCCTGCAACCATCATGTTTTTTGTAGTAGGGACATTAATTCCCTGCTTTTTTTTCTTCACAAAATCTCTGATGACCAAAGGAATGAAAAGTAAAAAAAGTGCTAAAAAATAAGGATTGTGAAATTCAAAATTCATGTTAATGGACTTCTCTTAAATGTTCTGCTTCTATATCTACTGTCGAGCGTTCTACAAAATCATAGATTTCTCTGAAATCTTTCTCCATCAATTCTTTGGTTGGGAAAGTTTTAGCAAATTTCACCAAATCTCCTCTCAAAAATATTTCCTCTACTACTTTTTCGTTTTCCGAAGAAATTTTATTGGTATGTTTCATCAAGTCTATCAAATCATCTGTCAACAAAACATCTGCAGGAATATGATATTGCTGAGTGAGAAATGCTCTGGTAATGTCTATTAATTCTACATAAAACAATCTATAATTACCATTTTCTGCATATCTTTTCTTTTCGAGATTTTTCAATTCAAGTAATGTTTTATGAATCGGAAATTCCTCCTTTCTATTTCTACGAAAAACTCCATTTTTAAACATTCCTAAAAACACAAAAAGTAGAGCAATAACCACTAATGCACCCATGAAATGCCATTTAAAAGTCTCCCAATAATCTTTCCAACCAAGTTCTACTTCTTTATTATTCATAATATCATTAGGTTGATCGTCTGCATTTACAGGATTATAAACCGATACTTCATAAGGAATAGTTTTCAATACCTCTCCATTAATAGAGAATTCTAGAGGTGGAATTGTAAATTTGCCCTCATCAAAAATTTGAAACTCTATTGTTCTGCTGTAATTGTCAAAAGTTTTAGAAATATCATCTTTTGTTTCTTCAAAATGAAAAGGCAACAATTCATTTTTAGGCATCGAAATCACATCTCTACCCTTTAGATTATTTACAGATACTCTAAACGTAACCTTTTCTCCTAAAGCAATTTTGTCTTTAGAAAGATTAGAAGAAAGTGTCTGCCCAAAAGCCAAAACACTCAATAAGAAAAAGAAAAATATTTTTATTTTTTTTGAAATCTTCTTCATTTAATTCAATCAATTATTTTTATTAATAAGATTAACTATTACTTTTTGCATCATATCTTTTTCTTCAGATTTACTTTCCGCAATCATTAAAGTAAGTGCAACTAACGTATTATTTTCTATTAATTTTTGTCCGTTTTTTTTATATAAAATTTTATTTTTTTCTAAAAACCAAAGAAATAAAAATGCTGCAATTCTTTTATTTCCGTCAGAAAAAGAATGATTTTTCACTACCAAATAAAGGAACATCGCCGCTTTTTCTTCAATACTTGGATAGAGTTCTTTTCCGTCAAAAGTTTGATAGATTGTATTTACAGAGCTTTTAAATGAACTATCTTTCTCATTTCCAAATAATTGACTTGCATTGAATTTCTTTTTCAAATCTTGAATAACTTGTGAAGCATTCTCATAATTTATTCTAAATTCATCTTCTTTATCAGTAGTTTTTTCGACTTCTAAAACTTGGTTATCATATTTATCGAGTGTATCTAAACCATAACTAAAATCTTTGATTATTCTCAATAAATTTTGTGTTTCATCTACTGAAACAGATTTATTCTCAATAGATTTTGATAAAATCTCGAGCATTGAACTCAAATTTTGCAACTGAATTTGTGTAGCATTTTCTTTAATTGCAAAACCTTGTGTTAAATATCTTTTGAGAACTGAATTTGCCCAAATCCTAAATTGCGTTCCTCTTTGAGATTTCACTCTGTAACCTACGGAAATTATGACATCTAAATTGTAGTATTCAATTTCTCTTAAAACCTCTCTATTACCTTCTTTTTGAACTGTTGCATTTTTTGCAACAGTTGAATTTAATTCTAATTCTCCTTCTTTATAAATATTTCTGATGTGTCTTGAAACAACAGATTTGTCCCTATCAAATAAATTACACATTTGATTTAAAGTAAGCCAAACAGTTTCCTCTTCCATTCTTACATCTATGGAAGTTTCACCATCTTTGGTTTCGTATATAATGATTTCGCCTTTGTTCATTTAATAAAATAATTACCGCAAAAATCTACTTTTTCTGAAAATAATTATACAAAACTCTGGTATAATCATCTTCTGCTTTCACTTCTACAAAACTTGCAGAACTTTTCTCAAAAGATTCTTTTATATCTCTTATTTTTTGTTTCTGCGCTTCAGCATAATTGTATCGCCATCTTTGGTTAGAAGTATTCACCCAAATTTGTTTACCCGTTTCTACATCTCTGAAAAAAGCGTAACCAACATCGGGAATTTCATTATCTTTTTCATCAAAAATCCTTAAACCTAACAATTGATGCTTTTTAGAAGCGATTTTCAATAATTTATCATCAAAATCATCTACAAAATCCGAAAACAAAAACGCCAAAGATTTCTTCTTAAAAACGTGCATCATATATTCTAAAGCTGCATCTATATTAGTTTCTGTTTCTACATAATCAGCCGTCAAAATCGTAGATATTATGGCTAAAATATGTTTTCTTCCTTTTTGTGGTGGAATTACTTTATATACTTTATCTGCAAATAAAATCAGTCCCACTTTATCATTATTTCCTGCCGCCGAAAATCCTAAACTCGCCGAAATTTCTGCCACCAATTCTCGTTTCAGTTGAATTTTAGTCCCATAATTCATAGAAGCGGAAATATCTACCAAAATCATCATCGTGAGTTCACGTTCTTCTTCCATTACTTTTACGTAAGGCTCTTTGAAACGCGCGGTTTTATTCCAATCAATTCTACGGATATCATCGCCAAATTGATATGGACGAACCTCCGAAAAAGTCATACCTTGACCTTTAAAAGCACTGTGATATTGCCCCATCAAAGTATTCTCCGTTCTTTTTCTAGTACGGATTTCTATCTGTTTTACTTTTTTTACAATATCTTTTATTTGCACTTTTTAGAGTTATTTTTTTCTTTCTTAATAGATTCTTCTGTTATTGATTTTAATGTAAATTTATCATAAGCCATAACATCAAAAATTTTTGACTGTCCAGTCAATAACCATTTTTTGTAAATGAGTTTTCCGTTCATATACAAATAAAGTTCGTTATTTTCTGTTACTTTTTTAAAGATTGACATTTTTACGGTGCTTAATTTTTTTCTACAGACATTGCATTTCTACGGAACAAAAAATCTTAATCTAACTTACCTATTAATTCCTTAAAATATTTGGTTTCAATCAAAAAATCTAATGGGTGTTCTGGATTCACAACAAATTCTTTACCTTCTATAAAATACCTTCTTCTATCATTTAATCCAAAGCAATATTGATAATTAAATTTTTCTAGGTTCAAACATTTTTTAGAAACAGAATCATTTTTAATATTTACAAAATTTTTAGAATTTTTTGTCCTCTTCAATTCATTTTTAAGATTATCCAACCCATATAAATCAACTAAAATTTTCAATTTTAAAGAATCAGACTTATAACAATCACCCCCAAAATTGCAATTTTTTATGTTATCAATATTTTCTAATGCAATGGAATATTGCTTGTTTTGAGAATAAACTTGAGCAAGTAAAAAATTAATTTTCCAGTTTACAGATGCATAAGCATTTCCACAAAAACCATAATCATCATCTTTTGCATCATCTAAAAGGTCAATTGCCTTATCAAGTTTCCTATTAGACTTTAGTAATCTTTCTGCTTTAGCAATTTTATGATAGCCTTCATTTTGTGCATTCACAAAATAAAAAACACAAAAAACAAAACCTAAAAAAACTATTTTCTTGAACATTTTATAAATTTTCAACTTTCAATTATCAATTTTCAATTACGGAGCAGAAACTTTCCCCAAAATTTTATCTACAATGGCGTCTGCATCTACATCTTCTGCTTCCGCTTCGAAACTGAGACCAATTCTGTGGCGGAGAACATCTTTTGCAATCGCTTTTACATCTTCAGGAATTACAAAAGCTCTTCCTTTCAAAAATGCAAATGCTCGTGAAGCAATCGCTAAATTGATAGAAGCTCTTGGAGAAGCTCCGAAACTGATGTAATTTTTCAGTTCAGAAAGTCCATATTTTTCAGGAAATCTGGTTGCAAAAACCATATCGAGAATGTATTTTTCAATCTTTTCGTCAAGATAAATTTGATTGATGATTTTCTTAGCTTCTACAATTTGTTCCAAAGAAATCACTGGTTTAATCTGCGGAATTTCAGAAGTAGAAACCATTCTCATCACTTGTCTTTCATCTTCAAATTCTGGATAATCTATTTTACATTTCAGCATAAAACGATCGGTTTGTGCTTCAGGTAAAAGATAAGTACCTTCTTGGTCTATAGGATTTTGCGTTGCCAAAACCAAAAAAGGAGTTGGCAATTTCATCGTTTCATCACCAATGGTTACTTGTTTTTCTTGCATCACTTCTAGCAATGCAGATTGCACTTTTGCAGGCGCACGATTAATTTCGTCTGCCAAAACAAAATTCGCAAAAACAGGACCTTTTTTAATGGAAAAATCGTTTTCTTTCACATTATAAATCTGCGTGCCAATAACGTCTGCAGGCAATAAATCTGGTGTAAACTGAATTCTAGAAAACTCACCGTGAACCGCTTCTGAAAGGGTTTTTATCGCCAAAGTTTTTGCCAAACCTGGCACTCCTTCCAATAAAACATGACCATTGCCTAATAAACCTATCAAAAGTCTGTCAACCATATATTCTTGCCCGATAATTGCTCTATTGATTTCCTTTTTCAATAAAGAAAAGTAAACATTTTGTTCTTTTACTTTTTCTGTAAGTTGTTTAATATCTTCCGCTTGATTAAGTTCTTGCATAATTTTAGAAAAATTAGACTGTAAATTTCACTATTTTCAAGGAATTTACAACACTATTAATACCAATTTTTGGTTAAAGTTTGTTAAAAATAGCTGGAAGTCGGAAGTTGGAGGTTAGAAGATAAAAATACAACATTAAAAACACTAAAAAACAACAGTATTAAAACACTGAATTTCAATAATTTAAAGTCATATAAAAACTTTAAGAATAATTTATCAAAATCTTCCAACTTCCATACAATTTCAGTATTTTTGGAGATTAAAATTTAAATACAGATGAATACTCATTTTCAAAATCATAGAGCAGTAAGAAAAAACTTATTAAAAATATTGCAAGGCACTCCTCATAAAGATTTAATGACCATTCCTGATGGTTTTAACAATAACATTTACTGGAATATTGCACACTGTGTAGCCACTCAGCAATTGCTTTGCTATTACCTTAGCGGAAATGCTTTTAGAATAGATAAATACTGGGTTGACACCTACAAAAAGGGAACTTTACCCAACCTAAATGTTTCTGAATCTGAAATTGAAGATTTAGGATTTCTTTTGATAGAAACTTCTAAAATATTGATGAAAGATTATGATGATGATTTCTTTACAGACTACACCGCTTATTCTACAAGTTTCGGAATTGATTTGAAAAATATTCAAGACGCCATTATCTTCAATAACATGCACGAAAGTTTACATTTCGGTTATGTAATGGCACAAAAGAGAGCTTTGGCTGGAGAAATGTTCTAAAAAAGTCAGAAGTCGGATGTCAGAAGTCAGAAGTTGAAAAAGCGACTGGTTTTGCTTTTTAAGAGCAAAAGGTTTTTCGCAAATTAAGTATAATTAAAAAAGAAGTTCCGTAGGAACGACACAAATAGAATTCAAATTTAAAAAATTAAAAGATTGGGAGAATTCAATAAAAAATATAACTCGGGAGAAAAAAGAAATTTTGCACCAAAAAATTTCGATAGAAAACCACGTTTTGACAATAGAAATTCGGAAAACGAACCTAGAAACGAAAAAGAAGATTTCATCTTCGGGTTAAGACCTGTGATGGAAGCAATAGAAGCAGGAAAAACCATCGACAAAATCTTTGTACAAGGTGGTTTACAAGGTGATATTTATGCTGACCTGAAAAAATTACTAAAAAAGCACAATATTCGTCCGAATACAGTTCCTATTGAAAAACTGAACCGTTTTACCAGAAAAAATCATCAAGGTGTTGTAGCATTTATCTCGGAAATTTCGTTTTATAAAATTGAGGATTTGTTGCCACAGATTTTTGAGGAAGGCAAAGTTCCGTTTTTGTTGATTTTAGACAGATTGACAGACGTAAGAAATTTCGGTGCAATTGCTAGAACCGCAGAATGTGTAGGAATAGATGCGATTGTAATTCCTGATAAAGGTGCTGCTCCTATCAATTCTGATGCGATTAAAACTTCGGCGGGAGCTTTGTATAATGTAAAAATTTGTAAAGAAAATAATTTGGCTCACGTGGTAGATTTTCTTCAACAATCGGGCGTTACGGTTTTCGCAGCAACTGAAAAAGCAGAAAAAATGATTTATGATTCCGATTTTTCTGAACCTTGCGCCATTGTAATGGGAAATGAAGAAACCGGAATTTCTAAAGAAGTAATGCACCACGCAGACGAAAAAATAAAATTACCTATCACCGGCAAAACTCAATCTCTGAACGTTTCTGTTGCTTGTGGAGCGATTCTTTATGAAGCGGTGAGACAGAAATTAGTGGGGAAATTGTAGAATGGGAGAGTTGGAGAATTAGAAAAAAATTTTGGCGTTCCGTAGGAATGCAATGGGTGTAAAAATTAAAATTTCCTATTTTTAGGTGGCTCCGTAGAGCTTGTCCCGAATTTCGGGAAGCCGAATGTTATAAACAAAAATATTGTAAAATCTTCAAGTGAAGAACTGAAACGTGAATTATAGCCCTGATTGCAGTGGAAATCCTTTTTCTTTGGTGTAGGAACGCGCCATGAGGCGCGTTCGGAAATGGAAAAGAAAAAGATTGTAACGGAAAGCAGGACTGAAAGTGAAAAAAATTGAGAAACGAGTGCTTCTAATTAATAAATAGCTTCGTTACTCGTAAAATCAATAAAATTTAAATTAAAATAATGAAAAAAATTACAGCAATTGCGCTGCTTTCGATAGCAATAATTTCTTGTAAAAAAGAAACACAAACCGTAACTAAAGTTGACCCAAAAACAGGAAAAACCATCACCGTAGAAGTGCCTGCAGAAGAAAAAGAAACTGTAAAAATGGAAAACCCTGCCATAAAAGATTCTTTGGGTGTTTATTATGCCAGTTTCAAACTAGAAAAAGGCAAAACCTACCCATTTATCACTTACCAAAGAGATACACAAACGATGTCTGATGGAAATAAATCGATGACCGGAACCAATGAGTCTACAGATGAAATGACTTTTACTGTAAATGCTGTAGATGATAAAGGAAATTACGACCTGACCATGAATTTAGTCGGCAAAAAAATGTCTGCTACTTCACAAGGAAAAACCCAAAGCATTGACACTAAAGGTAGTGCACCAGCAGACTCACAACAAAAATTTATGTGGGAAATCCAAAAAGCACAGGTAGGAAACAGCCTGAAAATGAAAATGGATAAAACAGGGAAAATAACCTCTATTACAGGTTTTGAACCGGTTTATCAAAAAATAAATAAAGCAGCTTCCGGCATTATAAAAGATGCTTCACAAACTAAAAGTTTCATGGATGGTTTTAAACAAAGTTTTAATGAAAAATCATTGAAAGAACAGTTTGGAAAAAACATTACAATATTCCCAATAAAAGGTGCAAAAATAGGACAAAGTTGGACTGAAACCGAAAATTTAACTCCTGACGGAAGCATTAAAATCTCTACTACTTACACCCTTACAAAAGTGGAAAACGGAATTGCAGAAATCGCAGTAAAAGGAGGAATCCCTAGAAAAGCAAAATCTGAATCTAAAAACGGAATGTCACACTCTGTAAGCTTAGAAGGAAATCAAAACGGAACCATTAGAATAGACACTAATACAGGTTGGATCTTGGGTTCTAAACTGAATATGAAAACTACAGAAAAAGAAAGTCTTTCTGACGGTAAACAAAGTCAAACATTGAGCAAAACCTCTAATTCTCTGGTTTCAATCAACCCAAGTTATAAATTTTAAGAAAATGTCTGTTATCAAATATTTAATTGAAATTGTTTTAGCAACTATTATTATTTTCTTCGTTTGGAATATCTTGAAGAGAATATTTTTCAATGCTTTTTATAAAAACTTCCCTCAATTTAATCCTAAAAACCAACAGAACCCTCGAACTACTTCTCAAAATAAATCCATCAAAGAAAAAGTGAATTGGGACGCAGAAACGGTAGATTACGAAGAAGTGAAAGAAGAAGAAAAATAAATAGAAAATTAGAAGTTGCAGAGCAACGAACGAAATTATAACCTCGGAATTTATTCCGAGAAAAAATAATCAAAATATGCTGAAAAATAAAAATATCCTATATATCGTCATTTCATTGGCGATTTTTGTGGTTTTGGCCTTGGTTTACAATAATCCTGTAATTTCTGGCAAACAATTGCTACAACACGACATTGTACAATACAAAGGTGGTGCTAAAGAACTACTAGATTACAGAGCTAATAATGGTAAAGAAACTTACTGGAGTGATGCCATGTTCGGAGGAATGCCTACTTACCAATCAGGAGCACAATTTCGTGGGGATGTCATCAAAAAAATAGATGATGCATTCAATTTTTTACCAAAACCAGCTAATTTTATTTTTCTACTTTTTGCAGGATTTTTCTTGCTGGGCTATGTTGCTACCAAAAATTGGAAATACGCGCTGTTAGGTGCTACATTTTTTGGGCTATCTACGTATTTTTATATCATCATAGCGGCTGGCCATAATGGTAAAGTGGCCACTTTAACTTATTTTGCGCCTCTTCTTGCAGGAATTTTATTGGTTTATATTCGCAAAAAATACATTCTCGGGTTCATTGTCACGTCGCTTTTTATGGGATTGCAAATTTGCGCCAATCACCCACAAATGACGTATTATCTCTTCTTAGCACTAGCATTTTTATTTATTTCAGAATTGGTGAGAGCTGCCACAGGAAAAATAGAATGGAAACACTTTCTGATTTCTTCAGGAATCCTTGGTTTAGCTATGATTTTAGGTGTTGGAATGAATTCACAAAGACTTTTGGCTAATTCAGAATACGTAAAAGAAACTGTAAGAGGAAAACAAATCTTAAAATCTGAACACAATTCTAAGGATGATGACGGAATGAAAAAACAAGAAGTCCTCAACTGGAGTTATGGAAAATTAGAAACCCTTAACTTATTTATTCCAAGATTATTAGGAGGTAGCTCTACCGAAGAAGTTTCTGATGATTTCAAAAAAGAACTAAGAGCATCTTTAGAAAGTCAAACCGATGATGAAGAGCAAATTCAAGCTGTTTTTGACCAAGTAGTAAATGGTGTCCCGATGTATTGGGGAGACCAACCCGGAACTTCTGGGCCTGCTTATCAAGGTGCAATTGTAGTCTTTTTAGCAATTTTAGGATTTTTCTTCGCTTGGAAAAAATATCGTTATTGGATTTTAGGAGCTTCTATTTTAACCATTCTTTTAGCTTGGGGAAGCAATTTCTTACCACTTTCAGACTTGTTTATAAACTACGTTCCGCTTTACAATAAATTCAGAGCGCCATCTTCCATTTTAGTTGTAGTAGAATTATTATTCCCTCTGATTGCAATTATTGGACTTTATAGATTTTACAACGATGAAAAACTAACCGAAGAATACAAACAAAAAATATTATTATCCGTTAGCGGAAGCATTTTAGGAATTACACTTCTCATCATCCTTTTTGCCAAAAGTTTATTCGGGTTTGAAAGTTCTGCAGAAACTGGAAAAATTCCAGATTTTATCATGACTGTTATTAAAGATGAAAGAGCTAGAATGCTAAGAATAGACGCTATAAAAGCATTTATTTATGTTCTGATTACCTCTGGAGTTTTATTTTTAAGTCTTAAGAAAAAATTGTCTCAAAATATTGCTTTAATCATCATAGGTTTGGTAAGTTTATTCGATTTATGGACGGTAAATAAACGTTATTTAAATAATGATAATTTTGTAGATAAAACTTTTGCTCAAACACCGTTCGTAACCGAAAATTCTGATTATTTATCTGGAAAAGCAGGTGATAATCCTCAGCTGAATGATTTGCTTTCAAGAGCCAATATGAACAAAGTTTTGCAAGAGATTTCAGACAAAGACAAAACCCATTACAGAATTTTCAACCAAATTCTAGGTCCTTTCGGAGAAACAAACACTTCATATTACAAAGCTTCTGTTGGCGGTTATCACGCTGTAAAACTGAGAAGATACGACGATCTTATCAATCATTATTTTTATAGTGAAGATTCTACAAAATCTGCTCAAATTCCTAATATTTTGAGTTTACTCAACACAAAATATGTAATTGGCGGAAGCGTAGAACAACCTCAAGTACAGATAAACCCGAAAGCCAACGGTAATGCTTGGTTGGTTTCAGATATTAAATTTGTAAACACACCAAACGAAGAAATAGACGCAATTGGTAGCATTGATTCTAAAAAAACAGCAGTAATTTCTATCGATGATAAGAAATACTTTGAAGGAAAAACTTTAGCAGCAGATTCTACTGCTATTGTAGATTTAACGAAATATCAAGCCAACGAATTAGAATTCAAAACACAATCTAAAACACCACAATTGGCAGTTTTCTCTGAAATTTATTATCCAAAAGGTTGGAAGATGTTTTTAGACGAAAAAGAAGTTCCTTACATCAAGGCAGATTATCTATTGAGAGCAGTGTATGTACCAGCAGGAAATCATACTATTAGAATGCTTTTCGAACCAGAAGTCATAGCCAAAGGAAAAACAATTTCTATGATTGCATTTGGATTGTTTGTGTTGCTTTCTTTGGTTGGAGTTTATTTTTTGTACAAAAATTCAGTAGGGACAAATCGTGACTTGTCCGAAATTTCGCAGGAATTTCAAAATTCGTAATCAAAAAAATCTGAAATATGAAAAAAGAGAAAGGAATTTTAGATTCAGTTGATGGACTTGATTCTGTTGAAATTATTATTGCTATTGAAAATTCATTCAACATAAAGTTTGATGATGAAAAAGATTTTGAAAAAGTGAAAACTTATGGAGAATTTGAAAATTTGGTTATAGATAAGATTCAAGGAACTGAGATGAATGATTGTACTTCTCAACAATCCTTTTATAAATTAAGGGAAATTTTAGTTGAAGATTTTAATATTCCTTTTAGAAATATAACTCCTAAAACTCAATTGGATAATATATTTCCTTCAAAAAATAGAATTAAAAGTGTTACTTTTTTAAAAGATAAACTAAAAACTGAAACTAGTTTTTTAAAACCTGATTTTACATTATCGTTCATTTCTGTAGTTTTAATAATATTGTCTTTTTATTATTTTTTTAATCAATTTTTATTAGGATTACTATTATTTGTAATTGGAATTTTTTGTGTAAAAATTGCTCAAGATTTTGGAAAAGAATTTTACGTTATTACCATTGGTGAATTATCAGAACTTATGGTAAAAAAAGACTATAAAAATTCAAGAAGAAATTCTGAAACCTATAACCCAACAGAAGTAAAAGAAATCATTAAAGAAATATTTTCTGATTCTTTAGATATTGAAAAATCAAAACTTCAATATAATACAATTTTATGAAAATTGAAAACTTAGAAACATTTAGATTTAAAAATGAAATTGAATTTCAAAATTTCTACGTTCAGTTTAATCATTTTTTAAAAAATGATGAGTTAATTTTTGAAAACTCTATCAATTATAGAAACATCATTTATGACATATACAAGTATACCATAAACGGAAAATTATACGCACTATCATTGCCTAATTTTCCATTTCACAAAGGTTTTTTTCTTGAACTTACCAAGGTTAGTTATCACACTAGAAATCTTACAAAATATGAAACTAAAAATGGAAGATCAAATCAGTCAATAATTGTTTCTTTCATTATCATTTTAATTATATATTTATTCTTCAAATTATTTTAAGATTCATTCTTTAGAAGTAATAAATAATTTTGCGGTTTAAAAAAATGAAGCCAGAAACAAAAAAAATACTCATCATTTCCTATTATTGGCCTCCAGCCGGTGGACCAGGCGTACAACGTTGGTTGAAATTTGTAAAATATTTGCCCGAATTCGGTTGGGAACCTACAGTTTTTATTCCAGAAAATCCGAGCTATCCTATTGTAGATGAAACTTTGCAAAAAGATGTTCCAAAGAATTTGAAAATGATAAAAACCAAAATTTGGGAACCTTATCAATTGGCAGAAAAATTCGGTAAGGACAATAAAAAATTCAAAGCTGGGCAATTTGACGTCGGCGACAACCAATCTTGGAAAGCCAAACTTTCGATTTTTGTAAGAGGAAATTTCTTTATTCCCGATGCGCGAGTTTTTTGGGTAAAACCTTCGGTTGAGTTTTTAGAAAAATACCTAAAAGCGAATCATTACGATGTTTTGGTAACAACTGGGCCACCTCATTCTTTGCATTTAATTGGTTTAGGATTGAAGAAGAAAATACCCAACTTAAAATGGATTGCAGATTTCCGTGATCCTTGGACGGAAATTTCCTATTACAAACATCTGAAACTAACAAAATTTGCCGATAAAAAACATAGAAATTTAGAAGAACAAGTTTTCCTAAACGCAGATATTACCTTGGCAACAAGCTACACAGATGCCGAAAATTTTAAGAAAAAAGGAGCGAATGCTTTCTGTATTACGAATGGATTTGATTTGGAAGTCGGAAGTCAGAAGTCGGAAGTTGGAAGGTCAGGAAAATTCACTTTAAGTTACATTGGAGTTCTAGAGCAATTGCGAAATCCTGAAATTTTGTGGGAAACTTTGAATGATTTGCTTTCTGAAAATAAAGATTTTGCCAAAGATTTTGAATTGAAATTTGTAGGAAGATTAGATGACAAAATTTCGCAAAAAATAGATAGTTCTCTATTAAGAAATCACTTGTTAAATTTAGGTTATCAAACACATGATAAAGCTTTGGAAGAAATGCAAAATTCTTCGGTTTTATTGATGACCAATTTCCCACAAGAGTCTTCAAAAGGAATTATCCCAGGGAAAATTTTTGAATATCTAGCCACAGGAAAAACCATTCTTTCCTTCGGACCAAAAGATGCAGATGTAGAAAAAATTCTTTCAGAGACAAAAGCTGGCAAACATTTCGGCTATAATGAAAAAGAAAGTTTGAAACAATTTATTTTAAATTCTTACCAAAACTGGAAATCTGGAAACATAGAAAACAATGCCGAAAACATAGAACAATTTTCTAGAAAAAATTTGACCAAAAATTTAGTAGATTTGTTAAACCAATTATAAATTAATGAAATTTCTAACCACCTTTTTATTTTCACTATTATTAATTTCTTGCTCTCTAATGCAACCAAAATCGGTAAGAAATTCTAACCTTCTGAATGAGAAAGAAATCACCTCCATTACTCAACTCATAGGAAAAGAGAAAATTGCGAAAGAGGTTTATGAAAATTTTTACCAACAGTATCAAAACAACCTTTTTGGGAATATTGCCAAAAGAAAACAAAAACACATAGATATTTGGAAAGAAATTTTATCTAAACAAAATATTTCTGTTTTCGAAAATGATGCGGTAGTAGAAACCGAAAACCTTAAAAATCAACTCATTTCTGAAGGTACTGACGAAATTTCAGCTCTGAAAACCGCTTTAAAAATTGAAGAACTCAACATTAATGACATTTATTTGGTAAGAAAAAACAGCGGAAAATCTACCATCAGAGAAGCGGCAAATGGTATAGAATGCGGCACTAGAAATCATCTTTTTGTCTATTACAGAGCCTTGAAAGAAAAAAATGGGGATTATAAAAACCAATTTCTTTCAGGTAAACAATTTAAAAATATTGTCAACGGAGCGGTAAATTCTTGTGGCTTAAAATACGATTAAGAATTCCTTCTATTATTTGGTAATAAACCTTTTATTTGTGGTAATTTTTATCGATTATCGCAATTTTTATACTTTTATGAAGTTTTTCATTTTAACTTAACCTAAGCTTTTAAATCTAATTTTAAAATTCACAAGTTATGAAAAACTCAACTTTAAAAATCATCATTTTCATTTTTCTAGGATTGGTAATTTTCACCAATTACACTAAATCTAATTTTCCTAATAGCGAACAAGAATCTCTTCTTTTTATGTTAGAAGAAGAAAAACTAGCTCACGATGTTTATACGCAATTGTATGAAAAATGGGAAACCAGACAATTCGAGAACATCAAAGAGAGTGAAAAAATACACATGGAAAAAATAAAAACTCTACTAGACCAAAACAAAATTCTTTATGAAATTTTACCAATAGGCAAATTTAAAAACCAAAATCTTCAGAAATTATATAATGATTTGATTGCTAAAGGAAATATCTCTGAAATAGAAGCTCTAAAAGTAGGCGCAACCATAGAAGATGTAGATATTTTTGACTTAAAAAGGCTTAAAAAAGAAACCGAAAACCAGCAGATTTTGAATGTTTATGACTTTTTAGAATGTGGCTCTAGAAATCATTTAAGAGCATTCAACAGAGGATTGAGTGTGAACAACTCAAGCTATGAAGTTCAATATATTTCTAAACAAGAATTTAATAAGATTATCAATAATGAACATGAAAAATGTGGCAAAACATTTAATTCTTCTTGTAATAAAAATGAAAATGCTACTATGAGAAGAGGTAAAAATAGAAATTTTAAAAATTAAACTTTCCAAATAACAATTGCTTTACCGAAAACAAATTTTGAAAAATTAATGTGTGAAAAACAACATATATTTTAATTTCAAACCTTACAAAAATGAAAAAATTAATCAAAACTCTAGTTATTGCTCTCGTTTTAATAAATATCAACCAATGCTCTAGAAATAGTGATAATGAGGATTTACAAAATCTTCCTGCAATAACTGCTGAGGAAAAAAACGATCTTACTTTTATGTTCGAAGAAGAAAAACTCGCAAGAGACACTTACCTATTCTTACATCAAAAATGGAATCTGCAAGAATTCGCCAATATCAAAAATAGCGAACAATCACACATGAATGCAATAGAAAATCTGTTGATAAAATATAATATTCCTTATCAAAAATTGCCTGAAGGAAAGTTCGAAAACAGCAACCTACAAACACTTTATAATCAACTAATTACCCAAGGGAGCATAAGCAACAAAGAAGCCCTAAAAGTAGGCTCTACCATAGAAGATGTAGACATAAAAGATTTAAATAATCTAAGCGCAAAAACTAAAAACACACTCATTTTGAATGTATATAGTAAACTTACATGCGGCTCTAGAAATCATATGAGAACGTTTACCAATAGCCTAGAAATCCTAGGAGAAGAATATTCACCGCAGTTTATCTCACAGACTGAGTATGATTTAATCATCAATTCTTCTAATGAAAGTTGCGGAAAATAATTTATTAAAATCGGAAGCCATTTCATCCGATTTTTTTAATCATACTTAATCACTTTAACTGGAGAAATTTTAGAAATCAAATAACTCGGTAAAATAAGCGCCACTGCAGAAACCAATAAAATTCCTAAAGAAATTGCTAAAATATAAATAGGATTAAGGTCTACTGGCACTGTACTTACATAGTAATTTTCGGGATTTAATTTAATAATCCCAAAAAATTTCTGTATCAACAACAATCCTACGCCTATAACATTTCCGATGATTAATCCTGGCACCATAATAAGCAAAGTATAATTAATGAAAATAGCCCTAATCTGCTGATTGTTAGCTCCCAATGTTTTCAATACCCCAATAGAATTTGTTCTTTCAATTATTAATATTAAAAGAACCATAATAATATTAATGACCACAACTACCAAAAGAATGGTAATAATTAAAGCGATATTGGTATCAAAAAGACCAATCCAATCTACAATCTGTGGGTATTTATCTGTGGCTTTTTCAGCAAAATTTTTAAAACCGATCAGCCTTTCAATTTTAGGAAATGCAGAATCAATAGTTTCTGATTTTTTTAGAAAAACATCTATTCCGCCAACATCATCTTTTGAAATATCTTGAATTTTTCTAACATGGTTGATATCTCCAATGATAAATAAATCATCAATCATTTTGATATCGGTTTTATAAATCCCTGAAACTACAAATTTTCTGTAAATAGGTTTTTGGTCTTCTTTAGAAAAAATAGCCACTATGCTATCTTTGGTTTTCAGATGCAAATCATTCGCAATTTTTTGAGACAAAATCACCTGATTATTGTACCCTATTTCGGTAAATTTCGGAATTTCTCCAGAAATCATAAAATCTTGAAATCTCTCAGCATCAAAATCTTTAGAAACCCCTTTCAAAATCACTCCATCAAAATTATCTTCCGTCCTTAGAATTCCAGAAACAGTAGCATAGGATTGTACTCCTGCTACCTCTTCTAAACTCTTAATTTCATTAATCTTAAGGCCTTCTTTATTAAGTACAGAAGTATTGTAAGAAGAATTACTTCGGGTCGATTTTATAGTAATATGACCAGAAAAATTAGCCAATCTACTCTCGATGGCTTTTTTAGAACCCAGCCCAGTAGAAACAGTGATGAGAGAAACTATAATTCCTAATGCAACGGATAATCTGCCGATGAAAACAATCACCTTAGAAAGATTATTTTTGTTATCTTTGGAAAAAGCTATTTTTTTAGAAAAATATATAGGAAATTTCAATGCAATGAATTTAAGTCTCAAAATTAAAAATTTACTTCTTATTAAACTAATTATTTTTGGAATTGTGTGCCTCACATGTTCAAAAATATTGGCACAAATCAAAAATCAAGAAGAAAATTGTTATAAAACAGCTGCTGATAGACCAGAACTTTACCTAAAATTATTAAAAAATAAAAATATTGCCGTAGTGGCCAACCAAACTAGTTTATTGGCAGATAAAACGCATTTGGTAGATTTTTTGGTGAAAAATAATATTAAAATTAAAGAGATTTTTGCACCAGAGCACGGTTTCCGAGGAAACGCAGATGCTGGTGAACACGTAAAAAACGGTATTGATACCAAAACTGGATTACCCATTGTTTCTTTATACGGAGATAATAAGAAACCAAAAGCCGAGCAATTACAAGGTGTAGATTTAATTTTATTTGATATTCAAGATGTTGGCGTAAGGTTTTACACCTACATTTCTACACTTTCTTACGTAATGGAGGCTGCTGCTGAAAATAATATAGAAGTTATCGTTCTAGACCGCCCAAATCCTCATGATGGATATACTGACGGGCCAGTTTTAAAAGAAAAATGGACAAGTTTTGTTGGATTGCACAAGGTACCTGTAGTGTACGGATTAACTATTGGCGAGTACGGGAAAATGGTAAACGGTGAAAAGTGGCTTAAGAATGGTTTAAAAGCCAAATATACCATTATCCCAATGCTAAATTATCATAAAAAACAGAGATATCCTATTTCTGAAAAACCATCTCCTAATCTACCGAATAATCAATCCATCAACCTCTATCCTAGCCTTTGTTTTTTTGAAGGAACGCAAGTTTCCGTAGGACGTGGAACAGATTTTCCGTTTCAGGTTTTTGGAAGTCCTTGGTTAAAGAATTATACATTCAAATTTACTCCAAAACCTAATTTTGGGGCAAAAGACCCTTTTTTAAATGGCAAATTATGCTACGGTGAAGACTTGAGAAACTACCCGGAAATTAAGTCTCAATTAGACCTCAGTTTCATGATAAATGCTTATCAAAATTTTGATAAAAAATCTCAAGAATTTTTCCTAAAAAACCTTTGGTTCGATACTTTGGCAGGAACAGATGAATTGAGAAAACAAATCATTGCTGGAAAATCTGAACAAGAAATTAGAAACTCTTGGAAACAAGATCTTAAAAACTTCGAGAAAATTAGAACTAAGTATAGAATTTATGAAGATTGATGAGGCAAGACATCTAAAAAAAGCAACCTAAAATTGGTTGCTTTTGTTTTTTAATCAAAATGTTGTGGCGGATTTTTATCATTCTTGCCTCGGTTATAAAAAAACATTCCGATAGTGATTCCCACCATACCAGCTACACCGTTCATTATTGCAGTTTGTAATTTATCTGGTCTAGAATTCCCTATGTAATTCATTAAAAATACAATCACAAATGTGATGATGAGTAGCAACAAAAATTTAAAACTTTTTATTTCCATTTTAATTTATTTTATAAGACAACGCAACTCCTACTTTATAAGGAATCAATTCTCCACTTCTGTTCCAAGGATTTTTAGGCTCATATCTTTGTCCGTTTACAATATCATAACCATGATAAAACCCTTGTGATGTTGCACCACCTAGATACATATCTATATTTAATTTTTCAGAAATAGGATATTGATAACCAACTGTAACACCAAAGAGTAAAGAATATCCTCTTTGATATTGATTAGAATTTAAATAATTCCATTTTTGTATATCAAAAATTGCAATACCTGCATTTCCACCAATATAAAAGTGATTAAAACTTTCTTTAAAATAATACCTGCCTTCTAAATTAAAATTGTAAATCTGTAATCTATTCCCCAAAAAAGAACGCCAAGGTGAAATAAAAAATTCTGGTTGCAAAGTAATATTATCTGAAACTTTAGCTTCTACACCCGCATTTAACATTCCTAATGGTAAGCCAAGCATGTTTACTTTGGCATATGTCTGAGCGTTTATTTTATCACCAAAAAATAAAAAGAATGTGATTAAAAAAAATGTTTTTAGTTTATTCATTTTACTGCTTTATACTATTCAATAGATTCTCGGTAGAAGTATATTCTGCATTACTTTTTTTAGCTAATTCTATAGATTTTTCCGCCCATATTTTAGCATTTTTAGAGTCATTCAATTTGTAATAAAGCCTCGCTAATGTATCTGTATTAATGTTATCTTCTTGCTTTTTAATTGACTCTAATGACCAATCGACCGCTTTTTTTAAAGAATCTGCATTACTTACAAACAAAAAGAAATCCCATGAAACTTGATTTAATTCTTCTGCACTAAAATCTGCAGGTTTTTCATAATAATCTAAGCACGCTTTTTCGTATTCTATATAGTTTTTATTGCTCAAATAAAAATCTTTTCTTAACCTAGCAGAAAGAATTTTGGCGTCCTTTTCTCCTATAATCTTGGTAGCTTCTGTTATTAAATAGTTATTATCAATTTTTTCATTCGTATAATCCACGGCTTTTTTAATGATTGTGGTAAGCTTTAATTGCCTTTCAAAATCATTCAAAACGTTTTCAGGAACAAATTTCATTAACTCTGATTTCTTCTTTTGAAAAATTTTAAAATTTCCATCTTCAGAACTTTTTGTAAAATAGAGAAGAATTGCCGCATCTTCTTTAGTTAATTCAGCATTTTCTTTAACCTGAAAATATCTTTCTGAAATTTTTTGAGCAAATGAAAAATCATTACCTGAGACATCTTTCATAAGCTTTATTAAAAATTCAGGGTCTTTTTCTCCAGCATAGAATTTTTCAATTCTTTTTTCAATTTTATTTTCAGGATTAAGCACATCTTTTCCCATGGCTAAAAAACCAGAAACTTCCATATACCCCTTACCTCTGAAGACCACTTCCCCATTCCCGTTGAGAAACAAAAAAGAAGGATAAGAATTCACCCCATACTTTCTGGCAATATCCTTTCCTTCTCCTTTTTCCATATCAAACCTAGAATTGATGAAGTTTTTGTTATAAAACTCCCCTACTTCCTTCTGAGGAAAAACATTTCTTTCTAACAATTTACAAGGGCCACACCATGAGGCGAAAGCATCTAGAAAAACCAGTTTATTTTCTTTTTTAGCTTTATCCAATATATTTTGAAAAGTATCATTTTCAAATTGAATTCCTTCCTGTGCGAAAAAACTCACTGAAAACAAAAAAAAGAATATTTTAAAAAAATTACGCATGTGATGAAATTGAGCCACGAAGATAAAAATAATAGTGCCAAAAAACAAAAAAGCCCGAAAAAATCGGGCTTTTTGTGGTTTCTCCAGGAATATATGCTTTTCCTTTAAACCCCTTATAATAGGAGATTTCAGATTTTAATAATTTTCAGGTAACCGAATATTCCACCTTTGAAATGAAGCAATTTTACTCAAATCGTATAGACAAAATTAATGAATTTTTAATTATTATACAAAAATTAAGTAGTTCTAAGAAAAGTATTCTTTTTAATTATGATTTGAAGGTTTAGTATTAAATTTTGATTACTAGTTTAGGAGCAAAGGATTGAAGTCTGAACACTATTAAAATAAAATAAATTGCTAGACTGTAGTAATTTGAAACCTTGACAAAGTTAAAATAAATTTCCTAAAGAGCCTTTAAACAAATAGTTTTGGGGCTTTTTTTATTTCATTAGTACAACATAAGTGCAACAAATTAAAAAGTATTGTAAAAATGATGCTTCCCTTTTACATTGCACTATGGCAAAGATATAAAATGTTTTTTGTGTAAAATATTGATAGACATATTTTATCACATAATATTACTAAATCGCTTTTTATTCATATATTTTAGCCTTGTGGTTGTATAATTTATTTGCTGATAGGCAAGTCTAATCTTATTCCTTCTATTTATGTACTAGAACTCAGAAATACCACAAAATCTATTAGACAGTTTCTCAAGCCTTAAAAATGTATTAAAAAGCTACCATTCATGAGAATTTTTTCATAAAAAGTTTTCAAAAATCTAATAATAATTTTTCAAATTTTTCATTCTCTTCATAGCGATCTTCTCGCCCTAAGCTGTTTAACTTAATAGATGTATGTTTTGCTAAAATACCAACTTTACATTTCCTTTTTTCACTAAATTCTTTTAAAAATGATTTTTTTATCATTAAATAGGTACAATATCCTATTGGCTCACCAAAAGGTCTGGTATCTTTAAAATCTTCAAGAAAATCACCAAAAAATGCAACAACCTCATTATTTTTTTTATAAATAATTTGATTTGAGGAAATATCAAAATGTAATTCTTCAGATAGAGTTTTAGATAGAAGAAAAATATTTTCTTTCATTCTAAAGTAATTCCACATATTATTAGTTTGTCTTGCTAATGGAGAAATTAGTGGAACAAATTCTGAGGATGTTTCTTTGGGTCCAAGAAATTCTAATTCACAATCCAATAAACCATATTGAAATGGAATAAGTGTGGGATTATACCACATTCCAGCATCTGAAAGTTTATCTTGAATTTCTTCTTCACTATTTGTGTCAATAAATTTTTCATTACAACCAAACAAAGTTATTGTAATATTATAGAAATTTAACTTTCGTTCATCAGGATTATTTTTCAAAGGGAAAGAATAATTAAAATAAACTGGTATAAAATCTTTGCCTATTTCAAATAGATTTGAATATATTTCCTGAGTGTTTTCTATTTTTAATAATTTATTTGTTGAAAATTTTGGCAACCAATTCGGCTTGTCAATTACATTAATATCCCATAATGAATAATCAACAGGTAGGTTCATTATCGTAAGTCTCAAAATATCACTAACCGCGATTAAATCAAATTGATAAACAGCATCAATCAATCTAAAAAAAGTAGATTTAAGAATATCAGTAAATATTGTAGATCTGCCTGTCATATAATTATACTGTGAATTTTTAAAATCTTCATCGGTATTTCTATTATAATTTATGCCCCTGATTTCACATTCATCTTCATACATATTACACCATACTTTCCATATTTTAAATTGATATGTGGCTTTTGATTGAAGAAAATCAATATCAGCCAAATATTTCAAAGGTAAGTTTCTTCCAATCAGCTTTTTGAATTTTTCTTCTGTCAGTACTGTTTTTCCAGAACTTATAGCAACTACCATCTCCTCTGAGAACCTTAAGTTTAAATTGAGTTTACTCGATATCTTCATCAACAATAAATCCGTAGCCATACATCTTATTGATAATAAATTATCCAAAACGGATTGTGTGAGAATTGTGTATGTTTTAGAATGTGACTTTGCAAGTGATTTTATCAAAACTAATAATCCTTCACAAACTATGCTCTCTAATTCTTCCTCAAACAAATAATTAAAAAAAAGCTGATGATATTCTCCTGTTTTATCCAATATCAAAAGATTTGCAATTTGCTCTCCAGCCAATCCTCTAACTATCGGGCTAATCCAGGTAAATCTGGATAGTAAAATATTAAAGTTTGAAATTTCTCTTGGTGAAATAAAGTAATCAGGGACTTTTAATTCTACGTTAGGAAAAATTTGGGGTAGAATATCTAAATAATACTGTGTAACTCTTTCAGCTTCAGGTAAATTATCTATATCAACAAAGAATTGAGTGGAGTTTGGAATAGGTACACTGTAGTCTTTATCTGAACCGTAATGAAGTCCAACATTAGAAACGGTCTTGAAATAGAAATCATTAATCCTGTCGGAAAAATCGGTTTTAACTTTTTCCCATCTACTCTGCGATTTTTCTAACTTTCCAGAAAAAACAGACCATCCTCCGCCATTAGAATGTGCCCAAGTAATACACTCATAGGCAAATTCTTTATCATATTCATACGCAAAAGGATAAATTTCATCTAGTAATTCTGACGAAACTTTTGAATAATCATCATTGATTATTTTTTTTATTTCTATTAAACTATCTTCAGTACTTAAATTTTTGCTCAATCGTGACTGAAACCAATCCTGTAAAAGGCCTGAAATGTTATAATCTACGAATCTAATTTTGTAGCCTATTTCATTTTCTATATATTCTTTAATCTTGTTAGGGAGAACTGCACCAGTTTTTGTGGCTTTTTCCGGCTTTTTCGCATCTTTCTTTACTTCCGTTGATAAATCATAATTAAACCTCCTTTGTAATTCAGATAAAACGGGAATAACATCTGTCTTTTCTTTCGACACTTTAACAAGAGTTTCATAATGTGGGTCAATGGCCGTTCCTGCTATTGCTTTTGCTACAGGATCTTTATAATCTAATGTATGTAATATATCATTAAAACTATTCTCAATATCATAATATTCACGCTTTTCAATATAATGGAAGTATTGATTGTATAATAATTGAGGATCAATTATTGTTAATAATCCACATAACCTCCCCATAAAATGCCTAGTTTCATCTCCATCCGTAAGCTCTTCAATATTAAAAATATATGGAAAAACTTGTTTAATAAAATTTGAACCTAATTTTGAGCCTGACTTTACACAAATTTCAATACTTTCTAAAATTTGATACAAAAGCATATCCTTATGATTTCCATATGCCAATATATTTTTTGCAGCTTCTTTAATTAGAATATTTGCATTGACAGTATCACTATTATTTAATGCAAAAATTGCCAATTCACATAGCCTTTGTGCTTTTTCATTGAAAGGAACAATTTTTTCTAAAATACCTTTTGATTCATTTTGAATGAAGAAATTAAAATCATTTTTTTCAATGAAAATCATTTTGGAATTAATTACTTCGTTTAAAGATTTACGATTGTAAACCTTCCAATCAGTTAAAAATTCTAAATCATCGTAGTTAAGTTCATATTGCATTCCGCCAAACCGATTAACAGTAGTTGTAAGCCAAAGTGTAATATTAATTATTTTAGGTATTGTTTCCCTTTCGTAATCATAAATATCTCGATTTTCTGAAAAACTCAATTCTGGAAGTTCAATTAATGGCAAAAGTGATGATTTGATACTTAGATAATTTTTAGAATCATAATTTATTCTAATGATCTCTCCTATTTTTAGAACAGCATTGTAAAATTGTATTAACCACTCTTCATTTTTATCAGTAGGAATATTTGAAATATAATTTACTTTCTCATTAAGAAATGAAGAAATAAGGTTTTGTTCAAATTTTTTAGAAATTGGATGTACTTCGTAGGAAAAGTACATTACCTCTTTTGGAAATGATTCAAAAGGCAAAATCTCTAAATTTGAATTATAATCCAAATTAAATAATTTACAATATAAATTTCTTAATATCTCATTTCCTTTTAAAAGCGTCAAAATTAATTCTTTGTATTTAGGTGTTTTTGCTGATAGGTCATCAAAAATTAGACTCTTAGCTATTTCCTTCTTTTCTTGGATATTAATCTTTAGAGATGTTATTTTATTTATTTTTTGTTCTGAAGAATTTATCTCCAGAAGTACTTTGATATAATATCCAAATAAAAATGAGGAATTGTTTTCTTTTCTGAATTGTTTGATAAAATTAAAAATTCTTTTAACATCAGGCTCGGCATAACATAGGACTTCTACCCAATACTTCGCCAGATCATTTGAATTTTCGTGATTGGTTTGAAATAAGTCATTAATACGATTGATAGCATCATCGGGTATTTCTGAAATCTTACCTTTTCTGAATAGTTCGATTAATATTTCCTTAACCTGATAGCCGGTCAATTCGGAAAAATCAGGAAATACAAGTGGAGAGTCGGTTGTCATTCGGAATGATGTCACCCACATTGTTGCCAATGTCTCTCCTAAATTGTACTCTCTATTTCTAAAAATATTTAAAACAGTTGAGAAATAAATTACTTTCTCTAAGGATTTAAGCTCAAATGAAGCTTTAGATGCAATATAAAGAGTGTTTTCAATGATATTTTCGCTTTTCCCTTTTAAATAGTGATCGGTAATCCATTCATTATTAATTGATAATAAAAGTTCAGGTTTTCCTAAATAATACTGAATTTTAGGAAGTTCAGACCAACAGAGATCTTTCTGATTATCTTCTTTCAACCACTTTTCAAGCTCCCGATATAAACTAATTTGCTGCATTCTCAATTCGGGTTGCTTGAAGATAAATACTAAAAAACTATTATGAAATACTGATATTCCTCTTAAATCTAATCTAAATAGATGACGAATTTGCGTAAAACTTTCAGCGATTTTATGAGGTTTTATACCCAGATTTGAAACTAATGAGAACAACTGCTCTTCCTGTAACTTGAAATCAAGCGTTGTAAGAGCAAAAGAAATGGTTTTAGAAATTTCAGGCAGTCTTCTCCAAAGTGTTTCATAATATTTCTCAATTTCACCATCATAAGGAGAAATATTATCTAAATCATAGGAAGATAAGTGCATTTTTCGGTTCTTAATTTCAGTAAGAACATATCTTAAATGCAGCGGATTTCCAGCTGTTAATTTTTGAATTTTTGAAATAATATTCTCATAATAAATTCCATAGGATTCCTCTTGTTTAGGAAATGACTTGTTTACTATGGATTTAATGCTTTGGCGATTTAATCCTTTAATTTCAATCCATTCATTTTTTGGAGCATATTCTTGAATAGCATTCGGGAAACAATCTGTCGCCACTTCTTGTGTTCCAATTAATAACCAAAATCCTTTTTGTGGAAATAGTACTTCATTAAGAAAGTCAATAAGTTGTCTTTGGCTATTACCTTCTCTAATTACATGGTCAAGACCATCAATAATTAGGACAAATGGAACACCAGAATTTCTACTATAATATGAAATTTGATCGATAAACTCTTTTAATTGGATGTGAGAAGTATTTTGTTCTCCCAATGATTCTATAACAGAATTTTTTTGCTTTTTGAATTCAGCTTTAAGTCCTTCTATAACTCTTTCTGAATTTAATCTTTCATAAAAAGATGAATCTTTAGGATTCAGATGATAGTGATGTCGAAAAACAAGACACCCTTTTTTTTGCAAAATACTGTATAGTTTAGAAAGATATGTGCTTTTTCCTGAACCTGGTTTACCTATGAATACTTTTATTCCACCCTTCAAAGTTTGCAATTCATCAATAATATCTTGATGTACTACTTTATCAAAAAATTGAAAATCAGAGGGAACAACAAAGTTTTGATTTAATGGTCTAGGATTATCCCAAGACAACCTAGATCTTATTTCTTTAAGAGTAATTATTTGAGGTTTTTTCTCAGAGCCTTGCTGTGCAATATATATTAATAAGCTATCCACTCCAGCCTTTGTAACTTTTAGGTCTTTATACAAGATTTGACGTAGTTCATCCTCAAAAAATGTTTTGTTAGGTTGATTAAACTTAAATTCAAAATTATCAAAAAAAGACTTCAATGTTAATTCTGAAAATCCGTCAATTTCTAAAGTTTGAATAAAATCACTATTATTTTTTTTGATTTTTTTAAAATTAAAATGATCATTAGCAAAAAAGTTAGAAAGAGTTCCATCTAATTGACCATTTGTAATCAAAGAACAAAATCGTTCATTTTCTTTTAATTCAGAAAATGATTTTACCCATTTTGAAAGCCCTTTACTCAGTAGTTTATCTAAATCCCAAAAATCTGTATCAGGGTTTTGAATATGTTTAATTTGATAATATTCTGTTATTCCATCATTTCGCTTAGCAGTAACATCATCAAGCGCAAAACCTTTGATATCCAAATTTTCAGGCGTGAACTGAATTTTTATTTCAATATATTTTTTAGGGTTTCGCAACCAGTCAATACATAGTTTCAATACGAATAAATCTTCATAAGAATATCCACTTCTAATTGCGCTGTTGGGATTGATTTTCGTTTTAAACATAACGAGAATATTATTTTTTCACTAACTAAGTTTTCTACCTTCTTCAAAAATAGTTATAAATTGATAATTATTGAGCATTAGAAGGAGCTTTATCTTCTTTTATTAAATAAGAAAACCTCTCAATAAAGAGTTTCTCGTCAAACATACTATTAGAAAACCGACTGCTAAAAGGAGCTAACTTTTTACTGATTTTATTATTAAAGGTTTGATATACTTTTCTTTCTGTATTACCATATCCTTTGGCAATCATTTTCATTTTTTTAATATGATCTTCCAAAAGTTCTTTAAAATTTTTATCTTTTCTTTTCAAATATTCTGCAAAAAATATCAGGGTATCTATATCTATAATCACAAGATCATTAACAATTAGATTTTTGTGTATCTCAGGAAGATTATTACGAAGCCATTTGTTTAAAATATAATTTATCCCAGGGATTTCTAAAAGCCTGTCAGATAGTAGTAAGATAGGATAAATAGTATGCTTTTTATCAAGATTGATATTCTCATCATAAATAAAATTAGGTAACTATATATAAATTTACACTAAAATAATTTGCATTTGTGTAAATAACTTCTTATATTTGTAACAACTAAATGTAAGAAGCGATGATAAACACAAACTTCAAATCAATTTTAGACCTTGTACAAGCATTTCCAGACGAGCAAACCTGCATTAATCATTTAGAAACTTTACGTTGGAATGGTAATGTAGTTTCTCCTTTTGATGAAACTTCCAAAGTCTATAAATGTAAAGATAATAAATATAGATGTAAAAATACAGGAAAATATTTTAACGTTAAGACAAATACCATTTTTGACAATACTAAATTAGGATTGCAAAAATGGTTTCTTGCTATCTATATAGTTACTTCTCACAAAAAAGGAATTTCTTCACTTCAATTAAGCCGTGATTTAGATATTACGCAAAAGTCCGCTTGGTTTATGCTTCAAAGAATTAGAAAATGCTTTGGAATTGAAAATGATAATGAATTAGATAACGAAGTAGAAGCAGATGAAACCTACATTGGGGGTAAAAATAAAAATAGACACGAATATAAAAAGATTGAAGGTTCTCAAGGTAGAAGTTCAAAAGATAAAACACCAGTAGTTGGAATGGTTGAAAGAGAAGGTAAGTTAAATGCTAAAGCCGTTGAAGATGTTAAACACGCTACTTTGAGCCGTGAGATAATTAATAGCGTAAAAGAATCCGCAAAACTTTATACTGACGAATGGTTAGGATATAAAGGTTTAGAAAGAGTTTACGACCATAGTATTGTAAAGCACAATCAATCTGAATATGTTGTCGGAAGAATCCATACAAATACTATTGAGGGCTTCTGGTCTTTATTAAAAAGAGGTATCGTAGGAATCTATCATTTTACCTCAAAAAAACACCTTCAAAAATATGTAGATGAATTTGTTTTCAGATACAATACGAGAAATTATACAACTGAAAATAGATTTAATTTCTTAATTTTGAATATTGCTAATAATCGTCTAACTTATAATCAATTAATAAATGGCTAAATCAAAACAAATTAACGTTGATAATATTCCTATTTCAATTGTAGATATTAATGATAATGATTATATCTGCTTGACAGATATGACATCAAATCAAGAAGAAGGAAGCAAATTAATTGAAAAATGGTTAACTAACAAGAATACAATTGAATTTTTAGGAATATGGGAGCAGTTAAATAATCCAAATTTTAATTCCCCCGAATTCGGGGGAATTATGTCTGATGCAGGAACTAATAGATTCTATATGTCTGTAAAGCAATGGGTTACAAAAACAAATTCAATCGGAATTACCGCAAGAACAGGAAAGTTTGGTGGAACATACGCCCATAAAGATATTGCATTTAACTTTGGATTATATATAAGTCCTTTATTTAATCTTTTGTTGATTAAAGAATTTCAGAGATTAAAGGAAATTGAAAGTAATCAATATGGTTTAGAATGGAATGTAAAAAGAGTATTAAGTAAAGCAAACTATCAGATTCAAACCGATGCTGTTAAGAATTATATCATACCAAATTTAACTTATTCACAAAAAAAAGATTGGGTATATGCGGAAGAAGCTGATTTATTAAATATTGTTTTGTTTGGATGTACTGCTAAACAATGGAGAGAGGCTAACCCTCAAAGAGTTTTGAATGGGGAAAATATAAGAGATATGGCAAGTATAAACGAATTAGCAATACTTACTAATTTAGAAAGCCTTAATGCTACTTTAATTAAGAATAAACTTACAAAAAAAGAGAGATTTAGAATATTATTAGATACGGCAAAAGAACAAAGAGAAACTTTAGAAAAAATTGATTACATGAAATCTATAAAGAAAATTTCAGACTCAACATTTATAGATGAACAACACAAAAATAGTATTTCAGATTTTGACCAAAAATTAAAGAAAGGATTAAATTACGACCCAAATTCATAAAATAAAAATCCCCAACTAAAGAAGGGGATTTATTTTTTGCATATTTTAAAACAACTTTGTAAGTTTGTAACGGTTGTCCAACTAAATGTCTAATCGGTGAAATGAAGAAGCACCGAAGATGACACGGTGTTGGTTGTCATCTTAAAACTTGTATATCATGGCGGAAAAACCTAAAACCAAGTTCGTAAAAGTTCATAAAACCACACTAAATGGTAGAAAGTTCTTTTACAGAAGCAAACCAAAAAGTTGTCCTAAAAAATAGCTTTTAGTTTCATGGGAGTTCACGCTCCCATTTTTCTTTCACAAATATATAAAACTATTTTTAAAAAATTAACTTTGCTAACTTTGTGTAAATTTATATATAGTTACCTAAAATTATTTTCAGAAATAGCTTTAATATGATTGATTAACTGCCCGATCCCTATTGGTTTCTTGTCAGTTGGGTTGACTAAAAATTTCTTTTTCAAAACATCAGTAATCTGTCCGATGTCTCCAGATATTTTAATTTCTTTTGCAATTAAAACATCTTTATACTCAAAAATAAAAATATCATTATTATATCTGTAATAGTAATCTGGTTGTTTATCGTTACCCGAAGAATCGTTTTGCTTTATATAATACTTTTTAAAAAAAATATCATCTAAAAGTTTTTTCATCAAATATTCTTCTGAAAATTTTGTATTGTAAAAATTAAAAAAGGTTCTGTCTTTTTCATTTAGATTATTCTTTTTATTAAAACTTTCTTTCAAAATAAACTTAACACTTTTTGTAAACTTATCAAGTACAAAGAAGGGATCAACAATTGAATATGTAAATTCATTTATCTGATATAAAGGATGATTCCGTAGCTTCAAAAAATCAGTTTCAGCAAAAATTTCACTTGATGTAAGAGATTGTAAGAATTTGTTTGAATCTTCATCTTCTACTCTTAATTTAAACGAATTATTATTTTTGAAACGTAGTACCTGCACCAATAAAAAATCAACATTAGCAGATAATTTTTCCACATTATCCTGATTAAAATATTGACATAAATCTTCAATCAAATATTTGTACTCTTCTTTTGATTTTAGGAAATTTATAAGTTTTTCAAATTTATAAGAAGTAACATATCCAAGTTTTAAAAGCTCCATATTTACATCTTCATATACCCCAATATCAGCTGTCGAGAACTTCAAAGCCACAAATATTTCCGCAATTTTTTCAATGCTGTCTTCGGTTCTATCGAGTGTAAGATTATCATTTCGGTTAACACCTTCATTGATTACCAAAAATGCTTTAAACAAATTTAATTCTTCTACATCAGGATTTTCCTCATTAGTATTATTTATAATTAGTATTTCCTTATTGGATAGAATCGTTTCACTTAAAAACAAAGCAGCTTCCCTAGAAACAAGAGTTATATTTCCTAAAATTCTATTACTATAAATTTAGCGAGTAATAAGTTGATTTATTGTTTGCTGGGTTTCTGGGTTTGAGAAAAAATTATAGTAATCCGGTAGATTATTTGTAGTGAAAAACCCAATTATATTCTCAATGGTATTCTTTGATAGTCGTTTCAGATATTCAAGCAGCTCTTCCTTTTCGGAACTTGGATAAATATGACTAAATTCTAATCGTATATCTACTCTCATAATTATTTTGTGAAGAATTAAATATATACAAAACTAAAAATTCATTCTACACGAAACGAATATTTTTTACTTTCATTATCTCCTTCTTATTGTGGATGATACATTTTCCAAATCCTTATTCTCTCTTAAGCTTAATAATTTATCCGAAGAACTTTCAGCTTCAATATCAACAGTAGGCTTTACTTTTGTTGCATTCTTGTATTGAAAACGATTCTCAATGCCTCTTTCTCTCACATAATCCCGATTATCATTACTTTTCAACTGCATTTCCTTTTCTTCTCGGTACTTAGAAATCAATTCCTCTCGAACATTAGGCAAATCATCCAACTTTTTATCCAATTCTTCAATTTTATTTTCGGTTACTAATTTCTTGTTTTCAATTTCAGCAACATTGACTCCTTTTTGCAATAAATGCTCAATCTCCTCTTGAACTTTTTCTCTAGCTAAATCAATTGATTTCTGATAAAAAGGAAGTTGGTTTTTCCAATATTCTGCATTGTCTCCTTCCTCATTAGAATAACCAAGAATCCTATTATAATTATTTTGAGCTTTGGTGACTTCTTCTTGTACTTTCAAAAAATCCTGATGTTTTCTCAAAACAAAAGCAATATCAGCAAGGTGTTTATTTTTCTCGCTTTCAATTCTCTTTTTCATCAAATCAATTTCAATATTCGCTCTAGTTTCAGGATTGGTAATGATGGCAGTTTTTAGCTCTTGTGTACTGATGTCAGAAACATCTAAAACATCGGCTCCTTTTTTCATCGCTTCTAAATATCTTGCTTGTTTAGACTGTAACTTTTGAAGCATAAACACATCAATGCTATCATTAGTCAACATAAAATTAACCCGCACATTTTCGTTTTTATTTCCTTGTCTCCAAGCTCGTCCTTCCACTTGTCTTAGCGAAGTGAAATTATAAGGCAACGAAAGCATATAAATATCCGTCGTATTTTCTTGAAGATTCATTCCTTCCTGGATGGCTTCACTTCCAATAACCATCTTTATTTTTCCAGCATTAAAATCATTTTGAATAGAATTTCTTTGATTTTTATTCGTTGCTCCTGTGATAATTCCGATTTCTTCGGGTTTGTAACCAATTTCCTGAATAAGATATTCTTTGAGTTTTGGAAACTCTGTCACTGCCAATTCAGAATAAATTATTTGTCCAGATTCAGGAATGTCTTTTTTATTCTGCTGGATTAAATCCATCGTTTGCTTCAGTTTCGGAGAATTTTCTATAAATTCTTTTATTGAAGGATTTTCATCATCATAGTAAGGCGATAAATATGGAGAAATTGCAATCAAACGCGCGTTAAGAATATGGGTAAGAATTGCTCCTTTTTGAGTTTCATTAAAACTTTCATTGAGCAAATCGTATTGCTCTTTGGTTAAATCATTTTGCTCAATTTTATATTCTTTGTTAATTTTATTGGGGCGTTTTAATTCGGGATTGTCTTCTTCGCCTTTAATGTCAATAAATTCAGATAGAAGCTGCTGAAACAAAGAATTATTTTTAAACCTCCGAACATTCGCTTTAAATTTCACATCACCTTTAGCATCAATCTCCATATCATTATCCGCCTCCATAAAAGTCTCAAAGAAAGTATTTACATTGAAATATCCCGATTCTTCCAAACGTTTATTGGCAATTAAAGAAAGTATGGAATAATATTCCAAAGGTTTATTGGTAAAAGGCGTTGCAGAAAGGAGCGTAACATTTCTGCCATCGTTTCTGTCTTGAATATATTGTGCAGCCATCCAAGTATTGATTCCCAGTTTTGAAGTCTGTTGGTTTTGACTTCTAAAATCTGAAGCGAACCTGCGATCTTCTATCTTTACTTTTCCTACAATATGGTTGGCATTGTGAACTTCATCATAAGTGAGGTGGTCAAAACCGAAATCTTCCCAATCATAGATTTTACCACGCTTCATTTTTCCTTCTGTTTCTTTCACTTTTTCAAGTTCCTTTTGGAAATCTCTTTCACTGATGGAGTTTACACTTTTTAATTCGTTTTCAGAAATGTAGGAAAATTTTGAAGCTAGATTTTGGGTAATGTTTTCTGAAAAACCAATATTATTAAACCCCTCATAAGTCACGATGGTAATTTCTCCATCCTTATTATCAAATTTTGATAAATCGTAATCCTTTCCAAGATTGCCAAGAACATTCACTTTAGCATTCGGAATCGTTTCAAAAATGGTTTCCACCCATTGTTTCAAAATGCTGTCATTTGGAACTACAATCAGAGGTCTTCTCGCATTTCCTCTTTCCATTGCTTCATGCATTGAAAGAATACCAGACAACGTTTTCCCAAAGCCGACTTCATGTGCCAATAATCCAACTCCTTTTGTGGTTTGTCTCCCGATTCCTGCTTTTTGGACTTCGGTTAGTTTTAATTCTTTTCCTTTGAAATTTTGATGAATTTTTGAAAATAATGGAAATTGAGAATAATCAGGAACATGAATATTATTGTAATTTCTATTAAATTCTTTCACGAAACGATTCCTGATGTCATCTGAAAGCTCCTCCCGAACAAACTTATAAAACAAATCATTTGCAGCCGCTTTTCGCCTTTCTCTTACTAATGCATTTCTTTCTTTGTCGCTTCCTGTAACCGTTTCATTATCAACAAAACTTCGCACCTCCCAAGCTGAAGAACCCGCAAAAGCCTCACTAGATAAAGTCCCTACAAAATCTTTAAATTTCCATGCTAGATTGTAATTTTCTGTTACGGATTCTGTTTGTCTTGTATTTGGATTCCAACGGTCTTTCTCTATTGTTCCTAAATCGAATTGGTGGACAAACTCGTGATTAGGACTGATGAAAATTTCATCTAAAGATTTTGGCTTGGGTAGAACGCTTTCTAATAATGCTTTTTGTTTTTCATATTGACTGGCAGTGGCAGTTCCAGTTTTATCATTACTAGAAAAAGAGGAAGCTGAACTTCGGTTGAAATCAATTTCTAACTGTTCTAATTTTTTATAAATATTTCCTTCAGCATAATAAAAATCATGAACCCAATTTCCATCAATATAGTTCGCAAACTGAGAATGTTTTTCGTGATTATTAAGCGTTCCATCATAAGAAGTATCTCTGAAGGCTTCAATTTGTTCTTTGGTAATATCTGAACTGTTTTGTAAAGAAGTATTGACAATTTCATCTTGTTTAGAAAACTGATATTTTAGAATTCCTTTCTTGAGTTCAGGTTTGGTTTGAATTTTATATTCGTTCTGATTTTTGGTGTTGTGAATAGAAATTATCCTGTCACTTTTTTCAATGAGTTCTTTTAAATTCTCCTCTGAAAACGATGTTGGTTTTGTGATTAAATCTTCACGAAGCTTTTCATACTTTCTTATCTCTGAAATAATTGTAGGAGATTTAAATTTGATGGTATTGAGTTGAGAAAGTACCGTTTCAACTTTATCTTTAGCTTCGGTTAAGTCGAGCTCTTTTTCAATAGTTTGGTTTTCATCTTTCGTTCCAGTTTCAATTTTTGCATCAACTTTCTTTTCAATTTCTAGTTCAGAATTTTCTAAAAATAAATCTTCAAAAAGATTTCCAATTCTTGCGGTTTCTTTTTTGTTTTTAAACTGTTGAATTTTTGATAGTGCTTCTTCTAAACTTCCGTGAACATAGTTTTCTAAACGTCCAAAACGATTGGTTTTTTCTCGTGTTTCTCCTAAAATTTTTGAAGGATTCACTTCAAAGTATTTGGAAATATCTGTAGAAATTTTATGATTGCTTTTTTTGAGAATAATAATGTCCGTTCCAATTTGTGTTCCTGCAAAAGCTCCGTTTGGCAAACGAAAACCTTCCACGATATTTGCGTTATGCAGATTCATTTGTCGGTTCAGCCAACCAGAAGGAAGCACCATTGCCAAAACTCCATTGGGTTTTAAAGAATCCAAAGATCGTTTTAGAAAATAATCTTCGTATTTGGAGATTTTCGGTTCTTCGCCCAAACCTTTGTACAAGCCACGATGTTCGCCATAAGGTGGATTTCCGATGACTAAATCATACAGTAAATATTCATCTTTTTTATTTCCTTTTTCATCAATAAATTCGGTTTCAAATGAACGTAGATGAATGTCGGCTTCAGGATGTAGGATTTTTGCAATTTTTGCGGTGGTTTCGTTGATTTCAAATGCCGTAATAATTGATTTTAGTGCTAAATCTTTTGTCGCATAAAGAAAATTACCTGTTCCCACGCTTGGTTCTAAAACCGAAATTTCTACTTTATTTTGTAACTGGTCTTTGATTAGATTACGAACGGCATTTACAATTGTAGAATCTGTGTAATATTCATCTAAAATTCCACGACCTTCTTTTGATATTCCGCCACTTTTGTATTGATTGCAAATTTCTTTTAAATCATCAGTAATATTGAGATTTTCTTTCAGAAAAACTTTCTGATTGTTAGAAACAAAACAAGCTGCAGAAACGACTTCTGCAACTTGTTCATTGGTCAGTTTTTGACCTTTATATTTTGAAATGAGTAAGTCTAATTCCTCATGATTTGTAGAATTTAATTTTTCTCTATCGGATACAGTTCTCCTGGATACGATTCCGCCCAAGGAATGTTCTGCTCTCTCATTTTTTTCATCATCATTCTGTTGTGGATGGTCATCGAATCTTCTTTCTCGTTCTCTGTCTCCGACCAAATGCTTCCAGATTGTGTCTGCAAGTCCATTTCCAGCATCGTTGCTGCCCAATTTTTGTCCGCTTGTGTGATTTCCGTTTTGCTCGGATTGGCTGTTTTCGCCAAATTCTCCAATATTTCTTCCAGTAGATTCGGGTCCCAAGTGCTCAACGTTGGAAATTCCTTCGGATCGAGTTCTGTCTTTTTCATTCTGTGCATTTTTTGATTCAACTAAAGTAACATTTTTATCTTTATTTTGAAGTTTATTTTTTAAATATTCTTCCAAATTATGGTTGACATTTTCAGAAATGTTGTACAGTGCTCGAATGTCTTTAATATTTTTGTTTCTAAATTCCGTAAGAATTTTAAGTGTTTGCATATTTCCTGTTCTATCTCCCTCCAAACAAAGAAATATTTTACCATCATAGTTTTGAAATCTGTTGATCAATCTTTTGGAATTTTCATCGGCATTGAGTGTTACCAGAGTTCTGTTGTTAGTTTGATTATTCAACTTCAAAAGTTCCAAAAACGATTCTTTGTCTTTATGATTTTTAAAGACAATCAATTCATTTTTAGTTCCTTCCTCAACGGAAATATCCTCAACAAAAGGACTCAAAGTTTCTTTATTACTCACTTTTTCTGTTTTTCACAAAATGGTTAAATTCAAAAATTTCTTTAGCGGTGTCGTCCCAATTTTTTCGGGGAATTAATTGAAGGGTTACAAAAATGTCCTTCTTTTTATCGTAGGAATCTATTCTTTCGATTCTACCATGATAATCTTTCCCAACTTCTTTATATAGGGAATAAAGCAGAATAGTATCCGTAGGATAAATGTAATATCGAGTATAATTCCAAGGCGAATTAATTTCAAAGCGTTTGTAATTCTTTTTGAAAAGTATGGTATCGCTTAATTTCCTGCGGTTTCTGTAATTGAGAAGAGGCTTTTTTGTAAAAACAGCTCCCAAAGTTTTGGTATAAACCGAAGTCGGTTTTTGAATTTTTTGTAGCTCTGATAAAACGAATGAAGTATTATTATTCAAATCGTAAAAAATAGAATCCTTGATGAAATAAGTTGCTTTCGTCATTTCTGGAAATTCTAAATCAGGAACCAATTCGATGATGGAATCATTCTGATAATTCAGCCTAGAAATGTGAAAATTCTGCATCTTATTAAGACCTTTGGAAGCATCAAAATACACATTGGAAATGAGGTCGATGCCGCCTTTTTCTGCCTTGATTTCTTTGTGACAAGAATTCAAAACAAAAAGCAGAATAAAAAATGGTAGTATTAAAAAATTTTTCATTTTTGATAGATTAAAAAAAGCGGCAAATCATTAAGACCTACCGCTTTCAGATTAGGGTCAGGTATTATTTTATCGTTTAATGCTTTGCTCTTTCACGTTATTTTTTTCGTGCTTATTATCTTGTTCCAAACCTTCCAACGGTTTGTTGGTATTGATTCGGTTCATATCAGAATCATAGAGTTTGAGATTTCTGTTTTGAGGATTAAGGACGGCTTTTCCTTCTACAATCTTATCATCTTGCTCAAATTTCACTTTTACAATGTTTCCTTTTTCTAAAGATTTGATGGTGTTTTCTTTGTATTCGGGTTTATCAAAAATAAGATTGGATTTTTCTACAATTTTATCGGTTTCCACACCGTAATTTTTATAGAAATTTTGGAACAGATAATTGCCTTTTTCTGTTTTCGGTTCTTCAAAATTGAACTGGACAAAAGCGGTTTCCTGCTGGTCGCTTTTCGGGTTGTGAAATTCGATTTTTACGCTCCTACCTTCTAAAAGATTGACGGCTTCTTTTGCCGTAAAGGTATTCTCTCGGTTGACTGGAAAATTGTGAGAAATTTCTTCATTTTTTTCGTTCGTCAATTTTGCGTTGTACGAATTGAGAAAAATACCACCGCTATCTGTTTTGTTAAATTTCAAAGTAAAATCTGCCTTGTTTCCTGGCAAGGTTTTATCGGAAGTGGTTTTGATTTCAAATTGTTGATTTTTAGATTTGATAACTTTTTCTAAATCTTTGTGAAGTTTTTCTCCTTCGCCGAAACCAAGGTATTTTAACTGATTTTTTAGATATTCCACTTGGTCGAATTCTTTTTGTGTTTCCATAATGTTTGGGGTTTGGTTGTTAATATTTAATTTTTCGTCTTTTTCTTTAAAGTCATCTGGTGAAAACAGATCGTCAAACTTTAGATTGTTTTCTTCCCAATCTAGTTGCTGGGAACTCTTCTGATTTTTACTATCCGCTTCTTCAAATCGGAATGATTCACTGTTCATCATATTTTTATAGTTGGTTTAAAAGAAATTTAAATTGATTTATCTCCTAAATTTTCGTGATTTTTCTTGTTCTTCAGACTGTTCTTCTTGCTCCTCTCGATTTCGATTGGCATCTTCGTATAGATCTCTGTCATTCACATTCAATTGAACATCAGAATTATTTTCTTTTGCAATTTGTTTTTCGTCTGGCGCAATGCTGTTCACAGAATCAATTTCTCGTGAAACAATATTCAGGTCGTTTGTAATTCTCATGGCGATTTCTGGATATTGTTCTAATTTGTCCTGTAAAAAACTTTTTAGTTTTTCAAGTTCCAATCTATATCGATCGATTTCTTCCGGATTTTTTCTTTCCGTAACGAGTTTGGTAAGTTCAGGAGCATTCTTGATAAAATCTAGTTCCTTTATCGTATTTGTTTCTTTGTCAAAAACAAATGCCTGTTTTGAAAAACCCAATTGAGCAGAATGCCGATTGTCATTAAAATTGTATTGTGCGCTTGTTTCAGAATACTGGATTTTTTCTTTACTTTTTTCCAAAATTTCTGACATGCTTTTGTCTCTTTCCAAAAAGATGACTTTCAGTTTCGTATTATTTTCAGTGAGTTGGAAGGTAGCTCTGTTTTTATCTTTGTCCGCAACGATAGTATATCCTTGTAGGAATTTCTGAATATCATCCGCATTCAGCTTTTTTGAGAATGATAAATCTTCATTGATAATACCGAATTTCTTAAGTTCTTCGGTTGGTAAATTTTCATTTTGCATAATAGGTAGCGATTAATTGGTTTACTTTTATAAGGTCATTTAAAAAATGAGTGGGGTTGATACTTTGTCCGAATTCTTTCACGGAAAAGTGCAGATGCGGTCCAGTTGAATTTCCTGAATTTCCGCTTTTGGCGATGATGAATCCCGCTTTTACAAACTCTCCGACACGATAATAAATTTCAGAAAGATGGAGATAAGCCGTTTCAAAACGGTTAAAGTGATTGATTTTGATATAATTTCCACCACCATTATTATCCCAGCCTGTTTCCGTAACTATTCCGTCCAGAACCGAATAGACATTTTCGTAATTCGCAGCCAAATCAATTCCGTTATGAAATTTAGATGCTCCGAAAATCGGGTGAGTCCTTATTCCATAAGGTGATGTAACAGAAATTCCTCTATTCAATGGCATTACAATTTTTGAAAAATTCTTCTCTCTTGGTTCGTTTACAAATTCATATTGCAAAAATTTGTTTTTACTGCTTTGAATTTGGTCGAGCATTTTAGTTTGAGTAACTAAAATCAAGGAATCCTGTAATTTTTGCCTATTCCATTTTTTGTTGTTGGCGGATGAATTTTCTTTAATTATTGCTTTCAGGGAGTCCAGTTCATTTTTTAGTTTGGCTTTTGAGGTAATGTTAAATACATCCTTCCACGATTTTTTCTCTTTTTTTGGCTTCGGATTGTCCGTTTCTTTTACTTGTTCTATTGCTTTTGCAGATTCCGTTTTCTTCGGCAGTGTCGGTGTCAGTGTATTGAATTGCCCGAAAAGTGTTATCTGAAAAGACAATATTAACACTGCTATAAAACATTTTTCTATGGTTTTCATTTATGCTGTTTTTATATTTTCATTGACGATGAGTTCTATTTCCTTATTGATTTTTCTGAAATTGGTCATCAGAACTTCTTCTTTGCGATTGTTTCCAGCTTTATCTATAAATGAATAGTAAACTGGCATCGGAACGTAGTTTTGTTCTTCTTGCTTAATGGCTTTCATATCCAAGTTGATTTTTCCATTAATTGCTGATGTTTTGTATTCATCGGTATCATTTTCTTCTCCCTGCGCTATCATTCCTGCCATTTCTCCAGTTCTTAATGCGGCTATCTTTCCCGCAGGAATCATAAAATCCATCTTTTCGTTAATGCTGGTTGTGGTTCCTTGTTGTGAAATGGATTGAGAAAACGATTTCTGCTTGATTTTTCCGAATAATTTTTCAAGCCATTCTAAGGTATTCTTATCTCTTGCTGAACCAGAAAGAATATTCCCAAAGATGGCAGAAATAGTATCTGCGACTTCTTTTTTATAAAACTGGCGAAGTTGTGGTATTTCTTGCAATCCTAATAATACTGCAACTCTGTTGCTTCTTGCTGTTGCCACCACGTTATCAATTTTATGAATGTAAATGGTTGGAAACTCATCGGCGATAATTCCACCAGGCAAATTATGTTTTGAATTCACCAAGCGTAACGTTCTGTTCAGAACAGCAGAATATAACGCTGAATTAATATCCTGAGTTCCTGGATCGGATGCGAGAATGAGAATGGATGGATTTTCTCTGTCTGTTATCTTCAATTCTACTTCATCGCCAGAGAATACCCAAAAACTTTCTTTTGTTGCCAATCTAGAAAGGAATATTTTTAATGTTCCTATTTGTCCTTCCAATTGGTCAAATGCTTTATTGTCATACGCTGTTTTGAAGGGTGAAAGCAAGGAACCAATCTCTTCATTCTTAAATAATGAATCAAAAATTTCTTGATAGCTACGATTCATAAAAGAAAGAATATGGGGCAAATCTGAATATTTTCCGTTTTCTAGCTTTGCAAAAAAGTAAATGCAGGAAGCCAGAAAATTAATAGCTGATTGGGTGAAAAATGCTTCTGAACCACCTCCAGAACTTGAACCACCTTTTTGCAAAGATGACACCATTGATTCTGCCATTTCTTGTGCTTCGGCTAAGGTTTGGATGTACTTTTTGTGAAATGGATTGACTCTCTTTGATTTTTCTACCTCGTTCAGATTAATAATACTAAAACTATAGTTATAATCTGATTCTTTACTTTTTTTCAACAGATAATGGTAATATGCAATCTGTGCCAAATCGGGAAATTTAAAATCATAAATGCAAAGGCAGAAACCTTTCTCAATCATTTGACGGATAGCAGGATTAATGACTCCGAAGGATTTTCCAGAACCAGGTGTTCCAATCACCATTGTTCCACGAAAAAGATTCAGATTAATCCAGCCTTTATTGCTTTTTCCTTTGTATCTGAATAAATAAGGAATATTGATATTAGTGTCTGACTTTATCAGTTCCTGATTTTGGTCAAAAGATTCTTCTTCTACATTCCATCGGTCTTTTCCCATTTTTTGCTGCATCAGTTTTGAAATAGAATCAGCCCCCATTTGAAGTATAACCGCTCCTAAAAAAGAAAGAACAGCATAAATTACCTGATAGAGATTAACGCCTGGAAATATTTTGGGGAGTTTTACATTTCCTGCTTCATTCTGCACAATCAGAGATGAAAAAATCATGATTAATCCTAATACCATAGGAACCACAATCTCTGTAGCAATATTTAAGTCTTTCTTTTTCTTGGCTTTTGTCCCAATTGCTACTAATCCTATCAAAATCAATGTTGCAAACTTGGCATTAATCGGAGGATAAATGAAATTCATTTTTGCGAAATTCTTCAATAAATTGGATACAACTGGAATATTCGCATTGAGATAAAAAAGTGATGCGCAATCTAGTGCCACAACCGCATACACTGCTTTTTGTAAGAAACCGTAAATCTTGATTTGATGTTGTTGCTCTTGCATTTCTTGAATTAAAAAATTAAAAAATTGGAAGAGGCACTGCCTCTAGAATGTGTCGGCTTTAAGAATATCTGAATAGTTCACTTTCATTTCTATGGTTCTTCCTGAGAGTTGTTCTTCAATCAATCGTATCATCATTACTTTACTATTCGGGAAGGTGAATTTTTTGAATACATAAATATTCCTGAAATTTTTACGGAAGTGTTTTTGTGGATTCAGTTGAAAAATGGGAATCATCTCAATACTCTGATTGTTGGTGGCTTTATATATTTTTTTGTCTTCTATGGAAAATTTCAAGTCTTCAATATCATAACTCAGATTTGAATTGTTCTTAAAAGTCATATCCAAAAAAATATAATCACTCATCACATATACATTGTTGATCTGCATACTGAGTTGTAGATTTTCTTTTTCTCTGATTGGATGTTCTTCCGATTTTTTACGAATAATGTCCATTGCAAACTTTCTCAATTCAAGATTGGAGAAAACCATTTTATCCAACTCGATGGGTTGCATATTTTCGGGCTGAATATGAATATTGGTAACCGTATTCAAGTTTTCGGAATTTCTGTAAATGGCTTTGTACTGGGCGATGAAGGATTGTCCTACTACCGTTATAATTCCAACAGTATCTCTGCTGGAAAATACAACAGGCTTTATTATTTTTTCTTTTTGGTTAATGTCAGGATTGTCAGTAATTTTAATTCTGGCAATATTGGTAGTTGGCAAATCTCCTGTAAGTTTTTGAGTGGATAAATCAACGTACTGAATCGGTTCTGGTGAAATAATGTGTAAATTAATTCCTTCAGTAATTTCTATTTCGGGTAAATCCGAAATGATTTGTTCTTTGGTTGCCGTTTGTGCGGTTAAAAATTGAGCTGTACATAGTAAAAGGCTGTATAATAATATTTTCATTATTTTATTTTTTTTGTTGGTTTTGTGAATCTTTGAGCTGTTTTTCGTCAATCAGGAATACATAAGAATTGTATTTCAATTTGGCTTTATTGGTTTTAATTAGGTTGGCAATGGATTTGGAAGTGGATGTAAATAATTTAGAACCGAGACTGGTAAAAAACCCTTGTCCACCCATATCCATTTGAGTTCCCTGTACAGAATTACTTCCCATTTCTCTTATCATATCTCTGAAAACACTTTGAGGTACATACAATCCTTTCATTCCGTCCACATCATAGATAGAAAGATTAACAGGGAAAATTTCACCTTTCGTGAATACAGATACAATTGTAAGATCAACTCTTTGCATTGAAAATCCTGAAATTTGACCATATAAAATTGAGCCTTTGCTTATTTTCTTGTTGCTTACGAAGATGTCTTCTAACAATCGAAATCGGATTCTGCTTCCAAGAAAACCTTTATTATTTTCATCTATCACGGCTTTGATAAAGCTGTTTTCTTTTTCCTTATAAAAAGCATTGAAATCTTTATTAATTCCAGATTTACTGACATTGAATGTCGAATTAAGAAACTCGTCCATTTTTTCTTTACTGGCTTTAAGTCTCTGTTCAGCTGCTAGTTTGCTTTGATACTCTGGGTCTCGTGCTTTTTCTAAAGAATCCATGACCAGCATTTGCTGTTTCAGATATTTTACAGGATCTTGTGGCTCATTTTTAGATGGAGCTTTCGGACTTTCTGAATCATATCCATTTTCTTCCTTTCCGTAAGATTTATCGTTGAGCATTCTGATAATATCAGAAGATCTTTTGTAATCTTTATCCTCATTTTGCTGATTAGGATGATAATAAGAAGACGGATTCGTTTTTTTCTGATATTGGTTTTGTCTCGAAGAAACGGCTTTTAATGAATCAATTTTTCTTTTCTGTGCTATTGACAATTGATCATCGTAGTTGTATAAACTGTCCTCTTCTTTATCCAGACCTTCCAACATGGTTCTGTTGTCGTCTTTTTTGAAAAAAGCATCATACGCATCATTCTTCGTCATAATAGAATCCTGCGTTTCACCGAGTGAAAGAGATAATTCTTTCGGTTGGTCTTTTGGTTTGTCCTCTTTGGTAAACTGTGCACCTACATAGACAAATAGCAATAAAAATGGTAATGCTAATAGAGGCAAAACATATTTTTTCTGTTTAAAATCTAGTTTTTTCATTGAGTTTTTATTTTAGATAAATTGCCTCTGGTGCTACCAGCCATTTTTTAGTTTTTGGTATTGGTTAAACAAGTAGCCAATTCGTAAACTGTCTTCTTTTTGTAATTCTTTACGGTCGCTTTTCACTTTTAGTGATTTAAGTTCATTCACTATTTTTTCCATTTCTTTTTCATTGTTTACAGTGGTATTTTGTTCCATCTTACTTTTGGAATACAAAATCGGAGGCTTTATTTTAAAAGCATTATCGGATGGAAAAAAGATGCTTTGTATCAGAGAACCAATGAAGGAAACCGATAAAAATAGCATCGAATAGATGAAAAATTTTTTTGGATGTTGACTTGCCCAATTCAACCATTTTTGACCAGTTTGTTTTAATGTAGTATTCATTTTTAATACGAGTTTTTGGTTTGGTTAGAGATTTCTTCGTTGTCTAGTATTCGCCAGTTTTTAAGCATTACACCATGAGGATTGTTAGGGCTTCGGATAATGTCATCAAAATAGCCTTCAGTGATTAGCTTTCTGGTAATAACTGATAATTTTCTGGTAATCATCTGCTTTCCGAAAAAAGCAAACTTCTTTTGCTCCATATTGAGCAAAATGGAATCTGAGTGAATACTAACCATTGAACTAGATGCGATGATTTGATTGTAAAAGCCTTTTTCTTTTAAGTTGGTATATTCCTTTTTTCCACTGTCATCAATGAGGTATAATGATTTCTGAATATTGTCCTTGATGTAGGCATCATCTGGAGCAAGCGTAAAAAACAATCGATGAAAAAGTTCTATTTGCGCTTTGTACTCAACTGGTCTGTTGAGTAAAACATCGGTTTGCTTTGCCAGTACGGGAACTCCATTGTCTAAAATATAAATTGATTTTCTGGAATCCTCAATCATTCTGTATGCAAAGAAGAAACCTGCGACAACGATGAACACCGCAAACGCAATGGTCGAGATGGAAACCACCTTGTTGATTTTAATTCTTTGTTCTATATTTTTAATAAGCATTTTTAGTGGGTAATTGGTATTTAGTATTTGGTAAATAGATAGTTGAGTTTTTTACTTTCCGTTTTTCATTGCTTCCTGAACTCTTCCCGATGCAGATCCTGCTGATGCAAATTTTGTTGCTGCTGAGACTGTAGAAGCTCCTCCTGTTTTTGCAGTTAATATTGCTGTTTTGGCACTGCTTGCCATTTTTCCTACAGCACTTTTCATTTTGGTCATCGCTCCAGCTCCTCCTGCAGTAACAATGGTGTCAGCAATGGTGGGTGTCATCAGAACTCCAATTCCCGTAACGATATAGGCAACACAGGTAAAGAGTTGGTTATAAATCATTCCCGAATTACTTACATACACCATTAAAGCATCTAAATTGGTGATGGTTCCATTGGATAAAAGCGTGTCGTATCGTTCTATTTCCATCGTATAGCCAGAAGCGATGAGTTGCTGTCCGATATTGATAATCGTATAAGCCACAAATGTGTAGAGATTGATATTGATGAATTTCGAAACCCAACTGTACAGAGAGTTTTCAAATCCTGGAACTAATGCCATTCCAACCGCAATAGGTCCTAAAATAATAAGGATGTAAGCCCATATTTTTTGGATAAAAAAAATGAGATACACACAAATTCTCAAGATGGAAAGGCAGACAAATTCAATGACTTCAGCGACTAATTTTTGCATTTGGAACTGCATTCTAATCTGCCATTCTTTGATGGGTTGTATCAATTTATCTAATCCTTCACTTACATCAAACCAAGAATCATCAGCGCTTTGACTGGTGTTGTTGATGACTTCCTGTTTGGCATCTTCTTCCGCATTGAGTTTGATGACGGCATCTAATAGTTGTTGTTGTTTTTTGAATCTCTGCACTCGCAAATCATTAACTTCAGATTCAATGTCACTGAAGATGGCGATTCCTGGTTGGGCTATGGCTTCAAAAGGAGCTTGAATGAGATTGACAAATCCTGTCCAATACACAAGCGTAAATCCAATCAGAATTGGTTTTAGCATCGGGGTGATTTCCCATTCACGGTCTCCAGCTGCCATTTGCCAACCCATATATCCGAGATACATCAAAGCTCCTAATCCTCCAATCGCTTTTCCTACCAAAGCAGAACCTTGAGCACTGTCTTGTACACTGTTATCTAATTTGGTGAATACTTCCATAAACCATTTTTCAAAGGCACCATCTCCTTTTAAAAACTGAAGCAAGTTGCTGTAATCGCCGTCTGTTTGGGAAAATCCCATAATTGGCAATACAATTGCCAAAAGGCAAAATAATAAGGTAAGTTTTTTATTCATTTTTAAAATCGGTGTTTATATTGTTGCATGGTGCTGTGCACGATTTGTTTATCTGAAGCAGGTGTCCATTGGTTGGGTAAAGCGGTAGATAAATGATTTTTCAGAATATTTTTATAATCTAATAGAAGTGCAGTCCTATCATTGTATTTCTTTAATTCCTGAACAAATGCTCTCCATTTGATGAGTGTTTCATGATACATGATGAACCGTTTTCCTCTAGGCATATCCATACTTCGGGACATGGCATATTTTTCTTTGATGAGATCCAATTCTTCCTGCCATCTTTTTAATGTGCCTGTAGTATTGAGCGTTTCATATGTTTGCTGATCTTTCAGTCTCCATTCCATAAAATTTTGAGGGGTGTTGGGAAATTCGGTTATAGGTTTCAGCATGGGTTTATAGTACAACAACCATAATGGATCAGCATCAACGGTAGCGGAAGTCCAATGGGCAAAATCCTGAACACTTCTTTTGTAAATCGTATCGGAAGATGCCTTGATTTTTTTTGCTTCTTCTTCCTGAAGTTTTAACTGGGCTAATCTTAAATTTTGTTCTCCGTTTGGTTTTAATGGTCGAATATCTTCACCATTCTTATATTCTCTATTGATGCTTGGTGCCCACATTCCCCAAACTGTTGCATAGGCAAAATTGGTCTGAATGCCTAAAAAATATTTCGGATAAGGTCGCCAATCTCCCCAGCTTTCAAAAGTCATTCTTTTATGTTGTGCTACTATTGAAGGATCGTTTAATCTTTTTATACTTTGTCCAAATGCTGAAGTCGCAATAAATAGTAAGAGGAAAAATTTTCCTTTTTTAACTATATTTTTCATCTGTTTATCTATTTGTTTTTAATTAAAGATGTATTTATATTTTGTGATAATATCTCCGACGATTGCTCTGTCTATGTTGATATAATTCCGAAGCTTGGGAACTTGATACAGGTAAGGGATTTTCTTGGCGTTCTCTAATCTTAAAATGATGTAGAGAATATTTCCATTGATATTTCTTACTCTTGTAAAAACCTTTTCAATGAGCATTTCTCTATCACTGGCATCCATCAAAAAATCTTTGTTTTCATTCAGAATATCTTGCGTAACTTCCTGTTTAAGTTTCATGGTTTGATTTCCGATTTCTACATAGTATTTGGAAACTAAGATGGCATATTCAGGATGTTGCGCCGATAAATCCAACATTCTGTTGGAATTGGTTACAACTTTCCCTAAATACTGATAGAGATAGATGAGTTTTTTGCTTTGAGTAAGCGCTGAATTGACATTTTTGAGTTGCTGATAAATATATTCCTGAATGGCAATTACTTGTGCCGTTTTGTTTTTAATATCGTCATACAGCTGTTTTTGCTTTTCATAGGAATTTAAAAATGTTTGTTCGCTTCCAATTCTTACCGCATGATCTTTCGTCATTTGCGCAAAAAGCTTGTCATTGAATACAATCTGTTGGCTTTTGATTAAAATTCCAAAAAATGTCAATAATCCAAAAGTTATTATTTTCGTCATCTCTAAAAGGATTTAATATTTTTCATGATGCTTTCTACCACTTGTTTATCTCTATTCACGTAATATTGAAAAGCTCTTTTATTACGTAATACTTTGGCTTTGATATCTCTAATTTTTAAAAGCATATGGGTAGAATTTCTGCTAAGTGTTTTGACTTCACCCAATGCGTAATCCAATAAAATTTTACGTTCTGATTTTTCCATCTGATTGATGGCTCCATAAAAAATTACAATTCCTGTTATTAACCTTGCAACCATTTGCAAATCGTCCACAAACTGAACTTGAGAAGGCAAAACAGCTATAATAGAATAAGGCGCTGTATTGATTTCGTTGATAATATCTGTCTGGTTTTGAGTGATTTTATTAACTTCTCTACTCATTGCTATTCCCGTAGGAATTGCCTGAATAGCAAATGATACAATCCTCAATCTGTCTTGAACTTTGGTTACTTTATCTTTAAAGTTGTTCCATTGAGTTCTGTTGGCGGTTTCTACTGTGGCATTCAGCGTTTGCTTTTGCCTCATTCCTTTTTGTCGGTCATGCTCTTTCATGGTGGCATTGATTTCGATGTTCATCATGGGAAATGATACATTTTCTTGTTGCCAAGCTGGCGTAGAACCACCACTGGAAGAAGTAATGACGAGATAGATTAATGGAATGATAAGGATTTGAAAAATCTTTTTCATCTTATGATTTTTAAAAATTTCGCTTATACTTATTCATTATGTTTTCCACGATGCCTTTATCGGTATTGATGTAGCCTGCAAATGGATTAATGGAGTTCCAGAATCCTAATCGGTTCGCTTTTTCTAATCTTAACTTGATTGCCAATAGCCACAATTTTAGATTTTTTACATTCTCGGAAATATTGTACAGGATTTTGTATCGGTCTCCTGCAGTAGCCAAATTGAGCTCTCCAGATGCCAAAATATCAGAAACATCGGTAACAATTTTCAGGCTTTGCTCGTAGGTTTTTTGCGAAGCTTTCACTCCGAATATTGCGTATTGCGGATTCTGAGAAGCTAATTCTACTATTTGAGAGGAATAGGTATAGCATTTATTCAATTCAGAATAAATTTCTTTTACCTGAATTCCATTTTGTAAGGTTCCTGAAACTTCTTTCAATCCTTTCAGTATTTTGTTCTGAATATCATTAGCAACCACCATCTGTGTTCCTACCCACGCTTGTGCATCTTTCAATTTGGAGGTTTCGTCTATTACTTCATTCTGTTTGGCTTTTAAATTTTCTGAATACAAAATCATAGCTGCTGTTACCGTTGGGTCGATGTAAGTGTTTTGGGAAAAGCTCATCGTTCCCCAAAAAGAGAAAAGCAGCATTATTATTTTTAGACTAAACTTTTTCATATAACTCTTGTTTTTGATTAATTAATTCTGAAAAACTAACATTTTGGTCTTCTAATTCCTGCAAGATGATTTTGAACACATTTTTTCCTTTGTGCTTTTTCTTTATCATTCTGTAAAAAGAATTTATTTTATCATCGAAAGGATTTTGATATAAATTCACGAGTGAAACCAAATTTTCAAGGCTATCTCCAAAAATTTTTAAATCATCTACTATCTTGCGTAAGGCTTCATCATAGTTCCCATACTTTTGTACATAATATTCGACGGCGGACTTTTCGGGCTTTTCAGTCGTATAGGTTAAATATTGCTCCAATGAAACTTCATTTCCATAGACTTCTCCTTTAGAACCTCGTTTCAGATAAAATTCTTTGAATCGACTTCTTCCGAACCTGTTGTTCAAATTATTGATGGTAAAAATCTTGTTCTGTTCTACTTTATTAAGTGAAAGCAATGATGCGATTTTGTCAAAGTTGTCTTTGAATTTAGTTTGATCCAGCAGAATAAACGTATCAGAATTGTTGATGATGGAATCTTTTACCACCGCATTTCCAATAATGTCATCGAGTTCCTGTGTTACCACCACTGCTTCTCCCCAAAATTTTCTCACCGTTTTGTAGAGATAAAGAATATATCCTCCCATCAGTTTACTGGCAATGGCTTTCCACGCTTCTTCAATAATGAGTGCTTTTCTTCGGTCTTTCCTCAACCTCATTTTCTGAATAAACGTATCCATAATAATGAGCGTTACAATTGGAAAAAGCTTCGGATTGTCCTTTACATTATCAATTTCAAAAACAATGAATGGTTCATCAAAAAGGCTCTCGTCTGCTTTATTATTTAAGGTGGTTCCATATCTTCCGCCTTTGTAAAAGTCCTTCAGTACAAACAAAAAAGTACGCAGGTTGAATTCTTTTTCGTTGATTTTGTGCTTTTTATTGTTTAAGTAAACCGGTAGGAACCAGTCGCAATACTCATAGAATCCATTAAATGAGAGCTCTTTGGCGACTAACTTTTCTTCAAGTTCCTTAATTTTTTCAATAATGGCTTTTCGGAACGATTCATTCCATTCTTCTGCTGTTTTTGGCTGTCTGATGATTTCATTGGATTTGATGAGAATGAGTTGTGCCTCGTTATAAATTTTTCGCTTTCCTTCGTCATTTAAGGTTTCATAAGCTTCATAGACTTTATAAAATTTTTCGCTGTCATAGTCAGGATTGTTCAGATTTTTATCAGGGTGATATTCAATAGCCAACTTTCGGAAGGCTTCTTTAATCTCATCAGATTGGGCATCGAATGGAATACCTAAAATATCATAATAGGTGCGTTGTTCTTTAGTTTCATTCTCATATTCTGTAAATAGATCTTCTTCGTGAATATTGAATTTATTCAGATAAAGAATCAATTCTTCCGAACTTTTATTTTCATACCACTTCGTTCCAAAATTGAAATATTGATGATAATAAGACATCAATACATTATCTAATATGGATTTCTGTGCAGATGACATCATCGCATCAGGACCTTGCCAAATCAAGAATATTAAATTGGTTAAAAATTCAATTTTCTCAATATTGAACTCTTCTTTATTCATTAGAAATGGGTTCATAGTAATCGGTTTTTCTTCCGTGTACTGAATGTATCTTCCTCCCTTATACTTGCAGGTTCCTGAATAGGAATCTCCTGTATCCACAATGACTACATCATAATTGTACGTCAAATATTGTTCTATAATATTGTTCATCAAAAATGATTTCCCTGAACCTGAAGGTCCTAAAACAAACTTATTCCGGTTGTTGATTCTTCCTGTTTTCATTGGTAAATCTGAAGGATCAACTTTTAGCGGAACACCTTGTCTGTTGGTAAATCTCAAATAGAAGTTAGACTCTTCGTTCACGGGGTAACTTTCTTTAAAAAAAAAACACAAGGCCGCTTCGCTTGTCGTCATAAATAAATCATACTCCCTTAATTCCGTGGCATTTCCTGGAATGGCTGCTCGAAAGAGTTCCAACTGGTTATAAGCATTTTTGGAAACAATTATCCCTTTGGTAAAGAGTTTATTTTCAATCAGGGACTGTGTTCCTTCCATTTCTTCCAAAGTATTTGTTGAAAATAAAATCGAAAAATGGGCATTCACCACGAGTTGTCCATCTATGGCAATATTATGAAGCAATGTTTGAATCTCTTCTGCGATAATGGCATTACTCGGAGAATTATTGGCTGCTCCTTCGTGCTTTTTCTTTTTCTTGTCGAGTTCCCTTTGTTGCTGTGCTTGTAGTGGAATGGTAATAATCTGATTATAGACAATCGTTTCATAATCTTCCAGTTCATTGATGAACGTAAAATTATCTACTGCTGTTTCTGATGCAGCTCCGTTTCCTCCCAAAATAGAGTAAGGTTCTATCTCTGAAGGCAAATCAATATTTTCTACATCGACATAAGATATATTTTTGACAAAACGATTTCCGATTTGTAAATACTCGTTGGTACTTTTGATATTATCAAATGTTGGAACATCTGAAAATTTCATCGACAACACTCCAGAAATGTAATATTCAAAATCTTTCTCAAATAAAAATTGAGGTTTGCAATCGCTTTGTTTCAAAAGCATAAAAACTTTCTGGCACTTATCACGAAGCTCTTTGTAGCCTTTTTCCGAGTGGTTGTATTGCTTATTTTTCTTTTTCAGTTTGTCATCCACAATATCGGTAAACAGCAATACCGTTTCAATGGTCTTAAAAAGCCGTCCATCAAAATGTTCTAAATATTTTTGTTGAAGAAATTGGTTGGATGGTTCTGCGGTATATTTCTTTTTTGAAAAAATATCGAGTTTCTGTACAATTCTTCCTTCACCGATAATCGAAACAACTTGATTCAAAACCGTATGAAAATTCAGATAATTATCAGGATCTGCCGAATATTGTTCAACCTTATTTTTTATCTTAATCCCAATAATAGGGTTTCCATATTGTCCGAAAAGAACATCAAAATCCCAATTGAAATCTTTCCCGTAATCGTATCCGATAAAAGGAATATCAAATGCTTGTTTCTTTGTTGTTGCCATGTTGCAAAAGTTTTTTGTTGTTAAATCTTTTTGGAAAAATGAATACCTGATTGAAATTTTTGGTTTTATCATACAAACCATACTTGTCCTGCCTCTTGAAGATGAGAAAAACACCTCCTGCAGTAACTGCCAATCCTAATAATGAACCTAGTAAACCGAACTTGGATAATATCAATGCCGCAATGACTCCACCTCCGATGACACCTACCGCATAAAAGATATATTTTCCTTTGAGTCCGAAGAATACAAGAGGTTTTTTAAGCCCCTTGTATAAATAGAATCCCATTTTAGGCAAAGAATGCGGTTACAAATTCAGGAACGACAATAAGGAAAATCATTGCTCCTCCATAACCAAGGATTTCTTTGTTGACATCTTGGTCACCGTTCGTCCATTTGTTATAAACTCTAAGTCCGCCAATGAAACCGACAAGTCCGCCGACTGCTTTCAGAATTAGCTTGATTGGATCCCAGTAATCTTTGATATCACTCGCTGCATTGGAGATGGCTGTTGCGCCGCCTTGTGCAAACGCAGGAGTAATGGATAAAAGAAGGATGAAAGCAGTGAATACTTTTTTCATCATTTGGTTTTTTTTGAATTTTTGATTCATAATACATAAGGTTTTTTAAAGGTTAATATTGAATTGATTTTTTAGTTTAAAGCAAAAAATACCCTGCAACGGATTTTTAATGCGTTGTTTTTGAATGTTTTAAATATTTTTATGAATATTGATTACATAATGGAATGATATATCTTATATCCGTCATTATGGGAAATCATTTGAACGCTGGTTTCTGCCAGATTGAGCAATTGATACCATTTATTTTTGTTTGATTTTTGAATAGATGAAGTTTGTTCTTCTTGAATATGGTTTTGATGATTTTCGTTATTTTTTGATTGAATAACTTCTCTATTTTCAGTTGCATTTTTTACTGGTTCTTCGTCGTTAACAAAACCATCCAAGTCTTGTTCGGATTCAAATCTTCTTCTTAATTCTTCCAAATCGGGGTTTTCTTGAAAAGTATTTTGAACTTGAGATATCGGAATTTCACTTTTCAAAAAAGATTTTGGAGTACGAATATTTTCTACATCTTCAATTCCGATTGAAATTGGAGGAAGGCTCTCTGACTGTGCAAAATCAGCAAGTGAAAATTCTTCTGTAGTATCGGTATGTACGGTTTTCTCTTTTTTCAAAAAAAGGTCGTAAACAATATTTCCAGCATAATACAGAAAATAGACTGCTAATAGAATGAATGAGTATTTTAACATTTGTGTTTTTATTTAAAGAGTTATTTTTAAAATGCTGTTTATTTGGTCAATAATTTCATTAAAAGGCTTTTTTACGGCATATTTTTGTTCGTAGGTCAGCTTTCTGGTATCTATGGTTTGAAGGCTGTTTCTTTTGAATACAGGATTTTCAATGAGTGTTCCGTATTTTGAAATTTCTTCGTCCATTTCCTTTTGGTTAGGGTATTTGTAGCCTTTGTCGTATTTTGAACGGATAAAAATTCGTTCCGCTTCGCTTTCCAATAAGCCCAGCAGATTTTTGAATACCAAAGTCGATTTTACCGATACATCTGAATATTCAAAAGGAATGATTATAAAATCACTGTAAATCAACAAATCACTGTATTTCTGGTCGAGTGTTCCTGCTAAATCAAAAAGATTGATTTCATCACTCTCCTTCATATTAATGAGGGTTTCAAAATCGGAAAAAGGCTGTTCATCATCTTCACCTATGGTTTCTACTTCATACATTTTTGGAAGGTCTGACTGTTCGTCTTCTTTCCATTTGTAGTAAAAGGATTTTTGAAAATCGAAATCATATACCTTGATTTTCCTTTTAGTTAGACCAGAAATATAATTGGCAAATGCAATAGCAAGTGTCGTTTTTCCTGTTCCTCCTTTTTGTGTGGCAAATGTGATAATCATAATTTCTTTCTTTTTTTTCTTTTTTTGAGTTCTTCTTCCGCAGGGTCTTTTGATGTTCCTGAATGTTTTGTCCATTCAAACAGCATTTCATTTACTGCTTTTGATAATTCTTTTGCCTGATTACTTTCAGTCTGGTTTACTGTTTTGGTTTCGATGGCTTGATTTGGATTTGGAAATTTTTGATATTCATTTTCTCCAATTAATGATTGAAGTTCTCCTACATAATGCAGCTTGGTGTGGACTGCGTAATAGATTCCTTCTTCTGATTTTATAATTTTAACATTATCATTGCTTTGTTTTTTGAGATAGTTTCCTACATCGTTTTTTACCGAATTGAATACTTCCTTGTTTTTTCTTTTCTTGTTCTCAAAAAGCATAAAGTCTTTGGGAACATTTTCTGGATTCTGGTGTTTCAGATATTCTATTAAAACTTGTTTTGATGCTTTATCTAATAAATTGTAATTTTTTAAACTTTCAAACATTTTCTTGTCCATTACTTCGGAAGTGAATTCAAACAAATTATTCATTTTCAGAATCTCGCTTCCTTTATAAATTGTTTCGGTTTTATGGTCAATTAAAGTATAACCAAAAGGGTGGAGTTCGTCTTTATGATGAAAAACCAAATCAATCCCAAAAACATCTTTGAGCTTTTTCTGAAGCTCACTTTCAAATTCAATCTTTGGCTTCCATTCTTCTTTTTGTTTTTCTTCAGGAAGCATTGATTTTTGTGCTCTTCGGTCATCCACTTTGAAAACCTTGTTAGAATATACCTCTTTGTATTTAATCAAAATCGCCTTGATTTGCTTTGCTCTATTGTTATTTTTAGAGTTGCCAAAAATGAGTTGGTTCCCACTTATTGTTTTTTCTCGAACTCCATTTTTCAGAATATCCAAAGCGTTTTCATCATTTTTGCTCTTTACCAACTTGAATCCGTTTCTTTCCATCAAAACTTCTAGTTGCTTCAACGTACTTATATTGTAATTCAAAAGGTTATTGATGATTTCTTCGTTGTTTTTGCCATAAATCCTTTCTTTTACATTCATCATCGCCTTTTGGGCTTTCAGTTTTTCGTAACTGTCATTGAGCTTTTTCCCAGTCGATTTATCTACTCTCGTGGAAACAATATGTACGTGGCTGTTTTCGGTATCATTATGAAAAATCACGATGAAAGGTTGGTTTCCGTATCCCATTTCCTGCATAAAATCTTCCGCAACTTTCGTCAATTCTTCTTTGCTGTGCTGTTGAAATTTTGTGGAAATCACGGCGTGGAACTGGGATTTCTTTACTTTTTCATTTTTTGAAATGGATTTGAGGTAATTTCTAACTCCTTCTTGACTGCTGTTTTCATTAATGAAGGAAGGAAAATTTTTCATTAGCATTAATTCTCCAGTTCCTTTCTCTATTTTTTTATCATTATACTGTACTCCATGAAAATTGGAACTTGCTGAGCCTAAAATCTTAACTATCATCAGCAATTAAAGAGTAGATTTTTGTGATAATTTCATTTTGCTTTTCTTTCAGTTCAGTAATGTTTTTCAGTTGGCTTTGGAAATAATTTAATTCCTTACTGCTGATAAATTTTTGAGCATTTGCAATTCTAGCAATCTGATTGATGTTGGTTTCAATTTTTATGAAGATGTTGTCTTGTTTTTCAATGAACTCCAATATCTTTTTTCTTTCATCTTCTAAAATTCTGTTCTCAACTGATGCCGTTATTAAGTTGGTTAGGGTGATATTCTTTTCTTTACATATTCTTTTCCAGTTTTCTTTTCTTGTTATGGATATCCTAATTTTTATATAGTCTCTTTTTTCCATTATTTATCAAACTCCTTGTAGCTATTTTCTATGGCAAATAAGGTTTCCTCCAGTTGGAGTATCCCTGAACTTCTCCATAAGTATAGTAAGAGGTGGACATTGCATTTAAAGATGTCTGCGGAATTTGTATGGCATAATTTTCGAGTAAGGCGGGAAAATACTGCGTAGAATTTTCGGAATGTAGCAGAGCAATCTGATTCGGAATATAGCCTATATCGCTGTATATATTAGCAATGCTAATGAATGCATCTCCAGTAATGGGGGAAGAATCTGAGGTTCTGTAGATTTGAAAATGAACATTGACAATACCTTGAATTTTTCTGAATGTTATAGCTCCTTTTAATCCTCCAAAATTTTTGGTTCCGATGGTATAGGATTTTGAGGCGGTCAGATAGGTATTTGTATTTCCCCATTGGTTCATTGGTGCAGACCATACCGAAGTTGCTGTTAGTCCAGCTGAGCTGTTTGGATCTAATGTTAATATGATATAGTATTCAATAGGAGCAATCTCTTTTGAAAAAGACTGCCATGAAGTTCCATCAAAATAATAAGGGGCTACTTCGGTAATGTTTTTAACCTGACCTGTCAAATTTGAAGGAGGAGATGTTGCATAAACCACTGCTCCTTGTTTAGCAGATGAATACGCTTTGGCTGCTAATTGATTTCCTGTAATACGTGGTGGAATAATTCCATCATAATGACTAATATCGTTTGGCTTTCCTACAACTTCTAAAGTAGTCTCTGGAGTTTGGGTGTTAATCCCAACTTGTCCGTAAATTAAAGTTGTAGATAATACGAATAAAAGATAGTTCGATTTTTTCATCTCTTTTTGATTAAAATTCTGAGGCAAAATTGAGCGTTAAAAATCTTTAAAACAATAGTATTCAAAGGGCTTGGGCTAAATAAGAATAGTTTGGATTAATCTGGATTTTCTAAAGATTAAAAAAGAATATTTTGGACTAATCTGGAAAATTAAATCCAATTTGTTAAGAAAAAAAACAAGTTCCGCAGTTTTTTTCCCTTTTTGCAAAAAAGGCAAGAGAGTCTTTGGACGCAAAACTTGAAAAGTTTGTGGGTACAAAGACACATCTTGCTGAAATAAAAGTCAATATTTTTCAGACCTCTAAAAATCATTGTAAAGCGTTGATTACAATTAAATTACGATTATTTCCTTTGGAAATAAAAAACTCAAAAGGAATGAATATCTAACCTATATACATTGTACATTAGTTTGCGTTAAGACTTTTTCCATTTTCCGCAGGAAAAATAATAAGCTGTATCTTTTTTACTCAGCACATAGTTTTTAAATGATTGTAAATATTTGTTAAAATTAGCTGTAGTTCAAAAATGCAGGTATTCGATTAACCAGCATCTATTTTACGCACGTTGGAGCTTAACCTATATCTATTTCACGCAAGGCAAATAATAAGTTGTATCTTTTTTACTCAGGTTTAGAAATTACCAAAGAATCTTTTATATTGGTTTGAATAAAAGCTGTAGATTTTATGAGAGCATATTTCTTCTGATTTTATATATAATATTTGAAATATTTTGAATTCACTTTTTAACTTAGGCTATCAATCAAAACTATTAAAATGCACCAATCATATTCTCGTTACCATACCAACATAAAACTCTGCTATTCTCTTGGTATAGAAAAACAATTATTTCCTAAAGAATTTACCGATAAAATACCTGCTACTACTTCGCAGTATCGGAAAAATAAAAATGCTAATGATTATTTAGGTTATGAGTACGAAGAACTTTCTACAAAAGCTATTGAAGATTTTAAAATATTATTTGATGCTAGAGCTAAGAAAATAAAACAGCTCTTTTTTGCTTTTCTAAAATTGTACCTTTCAATTATTACCATTATTGGAAAAAGAAATTTTAAAGAAATTTTAAAGAAATTCTTAATACCAATAAAAAAAAACTTATTCCCAATATTGACAACCTTATTAATGAATTTGGAAATAAGAAAACGGTTTTAAAAATGTTGGGAATTACCATTCAACAATATGCCCATTGGAAAAAAATTGAACAATATGCTTGTCCTAATTCTTTGATTTGGCTTTGCTATAAGAGAGTACCCAATCAGATTAGTAGAAAAGAAATTGAGACCATGAAAAAATTAATGACGGATAAAACGATGCTTCATTGGGCATCGGCTTCTGTTTGGGGATATGGTGTAAAAAACGGAATGATATCTATGGCAAGAACGACTTGGTATCACTCTACTGTAAACTTCTAAGATTGGGAGAGAATCGAAAAAAGTATAAGCCTAAGAAAAAGAAAATCTCGATAAGAGCTGAAGCACCCAATACAATTTGGCATATGGATGTAAGTGTTTATAAAACATTAGAAAATACCCAATACTACATCTATACGGTAATAGACAATTTTTCTAGAAAAATATTGGCTTATGATTATGCCAAAGAATTAAATGGCTCTACACGACTGAAAAGCCTAAAAAGAGCCATAGAACAAGAATTTGGAGTAAATTTAAAAGCCAGCCAATTAGTTCCTAAATTAAACTTAATTGTAGATGGTGGAACAGAAAACAATAACAAAACCGTAGAAAATTTTATAAAAGACCACATTATGCACACTTGATTTATACACCAGACGAAGTACACCAAAATCCTAAGTTAAAACAAACTAAACCATTTTTGCAGAAAGTAAACCAAAATAGAATAGCAGAAAACAAAAGTTATTCTTGTGAAAAAGGATGTACTTAATACAAAAAAAAGCAATGATTTTTAGAGAATTTAAAAAAGAATAATTTCTTTCTATTTTTTTTGAGCTAAAAATCTGTTCTAATTTTAGAAATTTTAGAAAATACACTAAAAATACCGCTATACGAAATTTCGTATAGCGGTATTTAGATTTTATAGAAATTACAACCCTCTACAAAACAGCATTTTAAACAATAAAATACCATTTTAAAAAGCGAAGACTAAAATTGAAAGCTTTTAGAGGTAGCCTCGTGAAATTTAACAGTTTTTATTTGCTTTTTGTCATAGAATGCAGAGCGGGTTTAATTCAGCAAAATAAAAAGGACAAACCCGAAGCTGGACAAATAATATATTCTGAATTAGCTGTAGCGGATTATTATTTCAAAAGACACCAAATCAACACATCTGATACATTACCTCCTAATCTTTGTGGCTATTAGAGGGAGCTACACTATTCACCAAATGCAGGTTTTTTATTTTCAGAGTAAATATATAGACTGTCAATAATAGTGGAATAATATGTATTTTCCTTTTTTACTCCATCTCTTATCCTTGTTCTCAAAGGACTTTCCCCAAAATCATATTGTATCACTATAGATTTTCCTAGAATGGGATTATATGACTTATGAAAAATAATTACCGTTTTAAAATAATTATCATTTCTTTCTTCTAGACAGATTCTATCAAAATTATATTTTTTCATATAATTTTGAATTAAAGTATCTTTTATATCTTCTTTGTATAAACAAACCTTATTTTTAATGTATACTGCATTTTTAGTTTTGTTTAATGAATCTTTCTTTTCAAAAAGTTTATTATCATGAATGTAATTTAAAATTGACGTTACTTCATGAACATTCTTCTCTATTTTTTTTAGATATGAATTTTGGGCATTACAAGAAGTAAGTAATAAAATAAAAAAAATTCTTTTCATCTAATGTATATTTTCCTGTTCCAAAAAGTCTATGACAAAATTTGTTGTACTTTGATTTTTGTCTTGTGCCGCCTGATAATGTACATTTTTTTCTTGGCCTTTCTTGCTAATCATTCTACCGATAAAGCCTAAACCTTTCCAAAATGCTCCTGCTTTAGATTTACTACCTAATCCTGTAACTTTATCTCCTTTTAATTGTGCTTCATCATATATGACACTACCAATTTTACCTGCTTCTTGCAATTTCAAAATTTCTTTATATAATGATGAATCTTTAGATATTGGAGACCCCCCCAATATTAAATTGTCAATTTTAAAGTTATCATCAAGTCCATATTTTGACGGATCTCTAAAAATATCAATTACAGCTTGTGCAGTTGTTACTGATCCTTGACTAAATCCCATTACATTCATTTGTTCACCATCTCCTAGAGGATTATTGAGAATATTTTGTGCGATGCCTTCAGCTACATCAAAAATTCTTGTTCCTTCTACAATGCTGTTGCTTGAGGCAGATTTTTGTGAATTCCACATTACATGAAGCATATCACCAAATAAACCATGAGATCCATCAACAGTTTGACTTGAAGTACCATAACGTGCAGTATAAATGGACAATGCGTTACTTATGTTTTCAGCATAAGGCCCATTATTCTTATTACCTTTCTCATAACCTAGACCAGGCACAAATATTATTCGCCTTCCATCGGTATCAACAAAAATTATAGGATTATTAGCACAATAATTATATGAAGATAAATTGCTGTACTTCTCCGCCAACGGATCTACAACGCCCCATCTTCCAATATCCGGCATATAAAACCTCGCTCCATAATCATACATTCCGGTCTCCTGCAACTCCTTCCCGTTGTACTTGTACTGATACTTCGGATTGCCTGCTAAACTATTGTAACCTTCGTGTTTTAATCCAAATGGATAATAGTTGTTTTCTTCAACGATCTCTGTGCTTGGGTCTATTACTCCATTTTTATTGCTGTCTGCATAACTCAATCTTACTGAACTTCGTTCGCAAATTTCAAAAAAGCTTTCGCTTTGTTTTCATTTGTCTAAATGGACTACGTAGTTGTAAATATACAAATTTTTATAACAAAAAACGCTAACCTCTTACAGTTAGCGTTTTGCTTTATTTATTGCTTAAAGTTACAAACTTCGTAGAGCGGGACAGTTGTAGCCATTAAAAGGTCTGATGAAAAATTGTAAAAAGGAATTTCTTCGGATAATTTCAATTTATTATCGGGAAGCCTAATAAAATTCATTAAAATTTCAAACTGCTCAGGATTTAAATCACTTTCAAAAAAAATCGATTTATATTGTTTTGAAGAAGTTTTATATTTGAGTTGATAATATTCTGCATCATTAACTTTCAAAGATTTTGAGTTTATTTTATCTTTAAAATTTTTCAAAACCATTTCCTTATATGAAGAAAAATCTATCGATTCATTGTATTTGTAATATTTATATTTTGAAGTTCTTTTTCCGTTTGAAATTATTTCATTACAGAAAAATAACTCATTATTAGAAGTAACTAATACTCCATATCTGGGTTCAGCAGGATTCATGCCTATTCCTTGTGTCACTTCTATAAATTCAGACTCTTTATTACAACTAAATAATAGTATTAATAAAATAAAAAAACTACTTCTTATCATCATATACTTCTTTTCCATCTCGTTGAACTTTTATTAATGAGCCCTCAAAATCCCACATCTGCGTTCTTATTTGAGTATCATTAAGTTTTAATTTTAATTGCTCATTTGCGTATCTTAAAATAGAATAAACCTTATTTACATTAGTGCTTTCGGGATTTTTTATATATTCCTTTGATGTATAATAATGGTCCGCATTTCGAGATCCAAGACCCCTGTCGTACTTTCTATAATCTTCAGGCAACGTAGAGTTATTGGAATAGCCATCATCAATAAAATCTTCTGCATCGTTTTCTGCATGATAAAAAGACTCGTGGGAAATATGTTCTACAGTGTTAAAAATATTACTTCCCGATGAACCAAAAGGCTTTCTCGCTAAACTGATGACAACATTTTTCTTTCCAGTTCCATCGGTATTTCTTTGCATATCAGTATAACTTCCCGTTGCTTTTTCATTTTTCCTCACCGTATAAGCCAAATTTACACCCCCTTTATGATATTCTCCGTCTGATTTCGCTTCAAATATAGTTTTTCCACCATATTCTATTTTTTGTCCTTCCTTCATGAATTTAGATAAAAATGCCTGTCCTTCTTTTGTTTTTGCAAACATCACGAATGCTTTGTAATGCTCCTCATTGCCTTTTTGTAATAAATAGCCTAACTCAAGATACATTCCCGTTGGATCAATATATTTAATAGGATTACCGTTAACATAATTGTATGGAGACCATCCTGGATATTTCTCCGCCAACGGATCTACTACGATCCATCTTCCAATGTCAGGTATGTATTGGCGGGCTCCATAGTCGTACATTCCTGTCTCTTGGAGCTCCTTTCCGTTGTACTTGTACTGATACTTTGGATTTCCTGCTAAATTGTTATAACCACTATGTTTTAACCCAAATGGATAATAGTTGTTTTCTTCAATGATCTCTGTGCTTGGGTCTATTACTCCATTTTTATTGCTGTC
>NZ_BMLV01000007.1:0-121706 GCF_014645495.1 Cloacibacterium rupense
TTTTTTTTTTAAAGCATAGCTAATACATAAATCAACTTCACTTATACTAAAAAACAAGACACTCATTCCCAATAAGGGAAACAAGGTCTTGTTTATATAATAAATTAATCCTTACAATTGAGTTTACACTCCACTGAATGCGCTGAAACCGCCATCAATTGGCAATAATGCTCCTGTAATAAAACTGGCTGCATCAGAACATAGGAACTGTACCGCTCCATTCAGTTCTTCAATTTCGCCAAAACGTCTCATTGGTGTTTTTGCAATCACCTTTACACTTCTCTCAGTAAGAGAACCATCTGGATTGATGAGAATATTTCTGTTTTGGTCACCAATAAAAAATCCCGGTGCAATGGCATTTACACGAATTCCGTCTCCAAATTTAATTGCTAAATCAGAAGCTAGCCATTGTGTAAAATTGGTAATTGCAGCTTTAGCTGCAGAATATCCTGCAACTCTGGTAATAGCAGAATAGGCAGCCATAGAAGAAATATTAATAATACTTCCGCTACCTTGCTTTGCCATTACTTTCCCGAAAACATAACTAGGATACACCGTTCCGTTCATATTAAGATTGGTAGCCTTGTTCCAGCCATCTAAATCCATGTCAAAGAAACATTGGTCTGCAGACAAAGTGGCAGCTGGTATATTTCCGCCTGCAATGTTGAGCAAAATATCTATTCTTCCCCATTTTTCCATCACCTTTTCTGCTACTTTTTCTAAACTTTCTATATCTAGAACATTTCCGATAACACCTATTGCTTCGCCACCTAAATCTGTAAGTTCCTTAATTCTAGAGTCAAGATTTTCTTGCCTTATGTCTATTGCTACAACTTTTGCACCTGCTTGTATGAAACTTTTGGCAATACTACCTCCCAAAACACCTCCTGCCCCTGATATAATGGCTACTTTGCCTTTGATGCTGAATATTTCGTTCATTTTTAAATTTATTTTTTTAAGTTTTAATGAATTACTCTCAAAATTCTGACGGATAATTAATCTTAAATCTAATTTTTTTGTAATTCAGATTGCACTGTTGCCATCACTCCGTCTAACTGACCTAGTGCCAACATACGACCAAGGAAAGAATATCCCGGATTGTACCCTTTATCAATATCATCTGCTAACAATCTACCGTGGTCAACACGCATAGGCAAATTAGGATTTTCTTTTTCAAAAACTTTAATTACATCTATTAAATGACCTCTTCCCCCTAAATGATGAGCTTCTATGAAATTTCCATTTTCAAAAACATTGGTACTTCTAAGGTGTACAAATTTTGTTCTCGAAGCATATTTTTTCGCCAATTTTGGTACATCGTTTTGCAATCCTGCACTTAATGAACCTGCACAAAATGTCAAACCATTATGAGGATTATCTACTGCATTCAAAAACCAATCAATATCTTCTTCGCAAGTAACAATACGAGGTAAACCTAATAATTGAAATGGCGGATCGTCTGGATGTACACACATTTGGATATTCCACTCTTCACAAACTGGCATTATTCTTTCTAAGAAATATTTCATATTCTGGCGAAGTACATCTTTATCAATACCATCATACAACGCCAATAATTTTTTGAAAATTCCAACAGGATCTAGGTCTCCTTCTTTTATATTACCATTTACAAAACCCTGCGTTTTTACAATTATAGAATCTATAAGCTCTTTTCTATCATCTTCTGTAGCGGTTTTTTTCAGTTCTTCTACCTTGCTTAGAATTCCTGGAGAATAATCTTTTTCCGCACCTTCTCTTTCTAAAATATATATTTCAAAATAAGCAAATTTGGCCTTATCAAAATAAAGTGATGAAGAACCGTCTTCCCATTCGTGGAACAAATCTGTACGCGCCCAATCTAAAACCGGCATAAAATTGTAACACACTGTAGTTACACCTGCTTTACCTAGATTCTCTAGACTTACAATATATTTATCTATCAAATCATCTCTGTCTTTACCAGCATATTTTATAGATTCGCTCACAGGAAGACTTTCTACTACAGACCAACGAAGACCATGACTTTCAATATAATTTTTAAGATCATTAATGGCTTCCAAAGTCCAAATCTCTCCATTAGAAACATCGTGAAGTGCGGTTACTATACCTTCAACACCTATCTGACGGAGCATTTTAAGTGAAATTTTGTCTTTCTTGCCAAACCATCTCCAGGTTTTTTCCATAATCGTAATTCTTTAAAATTTTAAAATTTAATTAAAAACAAGTGATTTAAAACCTCTTGCTTATTTTCATATTTTTAAGTTTAAAATATTTAAGTCCTTAAAAACTTTGTAAATTTACTAACATCAGAAACACATAACTTTACTTATTTTTGCTAATAATAAGCGTATATTTGCAATTAAAATATAACCAAAACCATAAGTAACTGTTTATGAGAACAATAATGAATGAAAAACTGCCCATTTCGAGCAGTATTCCTATAAAAGCAAGGCATTATGACTATCAGCATTTCACTTATCCTTGGCATTTTCATAGCCAATATGAACTTATGTTTGTAAAAGAAGGTTTCGGACAATGCTTTGTTGGTGACACCATACATCAGTTTTCTGATGGTGATTTAATTCTCTTTGGCAATAATCTTCCTCATTATATGAATAGTGATGATTCTTACAAAAAAAAAGATTCAAAACTAAGGGTAAAAGGTACAATTATACAGTTTGAGAAAGATTTTATGAGCTACTCAATCAACAATTATCCTCAATTTTTACAGATTAAAAACCTTCTAGAAATATCTGGAAGAGGGGTACTTTACACCAAAGAAAATTCTGAAAAAATCATAGAAACTCTACAAAAACTGCCAGAAATGGAAGGGTTGCAACAAGTAACCAATCTCCTTACAATTCTACAAGAACTTGCTACGTGCAAAAAAAAAACTATTCTAGCCACACCACATTTCTACAAATCATTTCCAAAATTGGGTGACAATAGGATAGAAAAAATCATTTCTTACATTAACATCAATTACACCAGAAATATATCATTGGTAGAAATAGCATCTTTAGCTGCAATGAATGCCAGTTCATTTTGCAGATATTTCAAAGAACAAACTGGTAAAACATTCACAGAATATATAATGGACATGAGAATAGGCTATGCCTGCAAACTTCTTACCTTAGGCGAAAAAAGCATTAACCAAATAAGCATAGAATGCGGTTTTGAATCTATTACGCATTTCAACAGAATGTTTAAAAGACATACAAAATTTACCCCTACTCTTTACAGACAGAAAATTCTAGAGAATATATAATTTTTAATTTCTAGAAAATTTTATTATGCAATGATAAGAAAAACAAAAAAGCTTTACAAAAATTTGTAAAGCTTTTTTTGCGATCCGGACGGGACTCGAACCCGCGACCTCCGCCGTGACAGGGCGGCATTCTAACCAACTGAACTACCGGATCAATTTTTTGAAAAGTAATTGATAAACTTTTTGCGATCCGGACGGGACTCGAACCCGCGACCTCCGCCGTGACAGGGCGGCATTCTAACCAACTGAACTACCGGATCTGGTTTATAAAGAACGTTGCTCGTTTTTCGTGATGGCAAAATTACAACTTTTCTTGAATCCTACAAACATTTTTATAAAAAAAATGCTTTCCTATTCGGAAAGCATTCATTTTCAACATATATTTTTTACAAAAATGCGTTCAATTTCTCTGCGATAGCAGCTTTAGGCGCTACTCCTACAAATTTATCAACTACTTCTCCGTTTTTGAAAATTAAAACGGTAGGAATATTTCTAATACCATATTCCATAGCGATTTGTTGATTGTTATCTACATCAACTTTTCCTACTACAGCTTTTCCGTCATAGTCACCATGAAGCTCCTCTACGATTGGACCTAGCATTCTACAAGGACCACACCAAGCTGCCCAAAAATCTACCAAAACTGGTTTGTCTGAATTTAATACTAATTCTTGAAAATTGCTGTCTGTAATTTCTACTGCCATAACTTTAAAAGTATTTTAATTTGTTTATTTTTTAATATTTTAAGTTGCAAAGTTACAATTTTCTTGCCAAATTCATTTATTAATTGTCTATGCAAAATATTTTGATTATCTATAATCCTAAAATTTCTCTCAGAGCATTTACCAATTGGTCTATATCATTTTTTGAAGTTTGGTGAGAAAAAGAAATTCTAAGAGGCGTAGTAGTTTGTTGTACTTGCTCTGGTAAAATTTTAGATAATACTGATGATGGTTTGGCTGCTCCAGAACTACATGCACTGCCTTGCGAAACAGCAATTCCTTTCATATCTAGTTGCAATCCTATCAAAGGATTCATAGAAGGTAATGAAATACTTAGCAAAGTATAAAGGCTTTTTTCTTTTTCAGCACTTCTACCATTAAATAAAATACCTGGTATGTTTTTGGTCAATTGTTCTATGGCATAGTCTTTTATGCCTTGGATATACTCTGAAAATTCAGCCATTTTTTCAACAGAAAATTCAAAAGCTTTACCTAGACCCGCAATACCTACCACATTTTCGGTACCTGCTCTTAGGCTGCGTTCTTGTGTCCCTCCATGAATCTGAGCTTTTAAATGTGTAGACTTTCTAATATATGCAAAACCAGCACCTTTTGGCCCGTGAAATTTATGAGCACTACAGCTTGCAAAATCTATGGGAATTTGTGAAAAATCTAATTTTAAATGTGCCATTGTCTGCACCGTATCAGAATGAAAATAGGCTTGATTATCTTTACAAATTTTAGCTGTTTTCTCTAAATCTAGTAGATTTCCGATTTCATTATTAGCATGCATCAAACTTACCAAGGTTGTTTTATCAGAAGTCTTCAAAACGTTTTCTAGCTCATCTAAATCTACATCACCCTTTTTATTGACCTGAAGATAAACAACCTCTATACTACTTTTCTGCTGCACATCTAGCACAGTCTCATATACACACTTGTGCTCTATTTCTGTAGTGATAATTCTTTTGATTTCTAAATTTTCAACCGCAGATTTTATAATCAAATTATTAGCTTCTGTACCACAAGAGGTAAAAATAATTTCAGCTGGAGAAACATGCAATTCCTGAGCTATTAGTCTTCTATTTTCTTCCAAAATCATTTTCGCTTCTTGCCCTAAACTGTGAGTAGAAGAAGGATTCCCAAAATTGGTTTTCATTACCGTCATCATCGCATCTATTACTTCATCTAAAATGGGAGTAGTAGCTGCATTATCTAAATATATTCTTTTCATTACGTAGATTTTTATCAAGACTAAAGAATAATCTCAATGATAAATTTGTTAAAATTTAAAGTGCAAAATTAGTTAAAAAAACGGTAATGACTTTCGTGTGCAAAAGCAAGCATAGGTTTATCGCCAGAAGTATCTCCAAAGGCAATGATTTTATCAAATTTTTGGTCGCCAATGACTTGTTTTATACGCTTTACTTTTTCTTCGCCGTTATTATTCTTAGTTTGAAAATCTCCAGTAAAACGCCCTGCTACAAATTGAGCTTCTGTTGCTATGAGTGTCATTCCCATTTTTTTGGCGAAAGGTCTTACCCAGATATCTAAAGAAGCTGTTATCAAGTAACAAGTTGTATGACTTCCGTCTATTGTTTTTAAAAAATCTAGGGCAGATTTTCTTATAATTTTAGGATAATATTCTTCGAAAAAAGCAATGACTTTTCTGTTAATTTTAATTTCTCTTTCTCCTTTTAAGATAGATGCTACAAAACTTTTTTTAGCAATTTCAGCATCCATTAGTTTTAACTTTACCAATATAAAAACTGGAATATGCTTCAGATAACTCCAAAAATATTTTTTAGAATCATAATATTTTAAGAACAAAAACAAGGTGTCTTTGTACGTAAGCGTTCCGTCAAAATCAAAAAGGTAAAGTTTTTTCATTTACTTAAATAATAAGTTATATGATAGTCCTAAAATTATTACTAAAAATATAATAATAAACAAAATTGCAGAAATATTTTCAATTAAAAATAAAATTTTAGGCAATTTAAAAGAATTTAATTTTCCTTCACCAGTTTTTAGTTTCCTTAATAATTTTAGAACTTCCTGAAATTCATATTTATTTAATGCAAAAGTTTTAATAGATTTTCCGTTTTCTAAATCTATATACGTCTCAAAAGAATTTGTCAAGTGAATTCCTTCTGAAAAAAGAGTTCCGGATGTTTTAACCTCTTTTGAAATCTGTCTAATTCGTTTAATCTCATCAAACTTAATTTTTATCTTGCAAGGAAAAAATAGATAAGATAAAACTAAATTCTCTTTTGTTATTGTTAAAATTTGTGTTTTAAGTAAATAATATAAACTTCCTAAAATCAATATTCCAAAAAAAGAAATGCAAACTAAAACAGCATAAAACTCTTCTGAATTATTTAATGATAAATTACTATTCAAAATTAATTTTATCATTAATGCACAAAAAATAATTCCTATCACGAAAAAAATATTCATAATAGAAATTGGATTGGATTTAAATAAAATTTTTCTCTCCAATTAAAGTTTCAATTTTTTAAAAATAAATTCCGGAATATGCTGAATGATGAGCATAATTAATCTCCAAATTGGTAAAACATAAACTACATTTTTTTGCTTTTTGTAGGCTTTGTAAATGCATTCTGCCGCCTGTTTTGGCTTGGCAGTTAATTTGGAGTTAAGTGGTAACCCTTCGGTCATTTTGGTTTCCATAAATCCTGGCTTCACGGTCATCACGTGAACTTTTTTACTAAAAAGATAGTTCCTCAATCCGCTAAGATAAGCCGTGAAAGCAGCCTTAGAACTGCCATAAATAAAATTGCTTTGTCTACCTCTATCACCTGCTACAGAAGACAAACCAATGATTGTACCTTCTCTTTTTCCTTCAAATTTTTGAGCAAAATAATTAATGATAGGTACTAATTTGGCGTAGTTAATATTTATAATTTTTTCTGTATTGGCATTATCATAAAGCCCTTCTTCTGTGCCTTTTCCTAGAAAACCTGTGGCACAAAAAAGCAAATTGCTGTCTATTTTATCAAAAATATTATAATTGATTTCCTTGGTGATATCTAGCTCCAAAACTACAGATTGCTGTAAATATTTCACATCTATATGCTTCGCAAAACGCTCGGTAATTTCCTTATTTGAAGTAAAAAAGTAAATGGTTTCGTACTTTTCTCCAGCATTCAAAGCTTTTTCTACAAATGCCTGCGCAACTTCTGAAGTGGAACCCAATATAATCATAATTTTGTTTAATTTTATTTGATGTGGTTTGAAGTTGTTTGATATAGTTTGATTACAACTACTTTTCAAATTCTATCACTTTCTTATTCTCCCACACTACAATTCTACAATTTTGTTATTCATTTAAGCGCCTCTTGCAATTCTCTTACTTTGCAAAGAGGTAAACTTAGAACTTTCTACATTTTTGAGGTAATTAGTCAAAGAAGATTTGCTCATACTGTCTTTAGTTAAGTAAATTCTTCCTCCGAATTCTTCTACAATTTTATCTAGATTGTTCACTAATTGCACCAATTCTCTATTCAATTTAAAATCTAAAGCCAAGGTATAACCTTCAAAAGGGAAAGAATTATACGCCAAAGGATTGTTCTTGCCAAAAAGTTTAAGAACGGCTAAAAAAGAGCCTTGTCCGCTATTGGCAATAGTTTCTAAAATCCTTCTCATTCCTTCTTCGCCTTTATCTTTTGGGATTACCATTTGATATTGAATAAAACCACTTTTTCCATAGATTTTATTCCAATCATTAATGGCGTCTAGAGGATAGAAAAACGTTTCATAATCTATGATATTTTTTACAATTTTTGGTCTCTGTTTATTAAAATACAAGAAATTAAATGCCTTAACAGTAAATTTATTCAAAACAAATTTCGGGAAGTAAAAAGGAACAGTAGGACTGAATTTTTTCTTCAATCTAAGCGGTTTATCTGCCAATTTAAAAGGAAGTTCTACTTTAAGTGCGTGCTCACCTCTCATCAAAATACTTCTGCCAATATTTTTACCTTTTTGCAGACAATCAATCCAAGCAACAGTATAAGTCCAGTCTTCGCTTTCCTCGAAAAGTTGAAAAATTTCGTGTAGATTTTCTGCTTTTATGCTTTCTTGACGAATGTATGCAGATTCTATATTTTTAAGTTTGATTTTCGCTGAAAGGATAATTCCTGTAAGTCCCATTCCGCCAATAGTTGCCCAAAATTTATCAGAATTTTCTTCTCTAGAACAATTAAGGATTACGCCTTTCTCATCCATTATTTTAAAACTGAGAACACATTCTACAAAACAACCTTCAGAGTGGTGATTCTTGCCGTGTACATCAGACGCAATTGCTCCACCAAGAGTAATAAACTTAGTACCAGGAGTAATGCTCAAAAAATAACCTTGTGGTACGGTAACTTCTAAGATTTCAGACAATAAAATACCGGCTTCGCATTCTATTACTCCGTTTAATCTATCAAAATTGATGAATTTATTGAGTTTAGTTGTAGAAAAAATAGCTTCACCTAACGCTGCATCACCATAGCATCTGCCATTACCACGGGCAATCACTTCATTATGATTTAAGACAAATTCTTTGATTTTCTGATAATTTTCCTCAGATTTAAATTCCTTTTTCACCACAGGGTAATTTCCCCAATTGGTAACTAATTTTACAAAATTTGGTTTCATGATTTGTAGTAAATTAAAACTAAGAAAGTAATAATCCAAATTAAAATGGTGACTTGTATATAACGATCTTTATAGACTATTTTGGTGGGTGATTCTGTTTTATTATAGACCAAAGTTTGCTGTAAATATCTAAGAAAGGCAAAAACAACAAACAAAACCGTGTAAAAAACTCTGACGCCAAATCTCTCTTGAACTTCTGGTGTGAGCGTAAACATTAAATAACAGATAACTGCTAATGTAACTGAAATAGACAATACAATATCTGCAAACTGTACATTATAACCATCTAGAGCTTTTCTAGTTTTACCAGAAATAGCAGCGTTTATAAGTTCACCTCTTCTCTTGCCAACCGCCAAAACCAGTGCCAAAACAAAAGTTAACAAAATGGCCCATTGCGAAATTTTAATCCCTGTTGCATAACCGCCTGCTAAAACCCTTAACACAAAACCAATAGCAATTATAAATATATCTACTATTGCCACATGTTTTAAATTAAAAGTATACGCTAGATTCATTATAAAATACGAAGCAATGATGACTGCAAATTTCCATAGATTCTTATGAAAATACTCTTGTCCGAAAAAAATTAAAAAAGCTACCGCAGAGATTAAAACTGTGAAAAGAAACAATGCGGCCCCCTTAGAAATAGAACCATTGGCTAAAGGACGATTTTTTTTCTCAGGATGCTTCCTATCCGCTTCTATATCTTTATAATCGTTTAGAATATAAATAGAACTTGCTATAAGTGAAAAAACTACAAAAGCAAATATACTTTTAGTTAAAAATTCAAGATTGGTAATATTTCCGGAAAAGAAAAGCGGAATAAAAACAAAGAAGTTTTTTACCCACTGTTCCACGCGAAGTAGTTTAAGATATTTAATCATTAATGTTTTTGTAAAAGACAAATTTAAGAATAAAAAAATAAAAAATCGCCCCGAAAAACGAGACGATTGTCATAGTATTAATATAAATTCAGATTATTGACCTTGGTGTGCATCTTTAATCATTTCTTCATTTGCAGTAATTGCAAATTCTACTCTACGGTTTTTAGCTCTACCTTCATCTGTATCATTGCTTGCAATAGGATCACTTTCTCCCATTCCCATAGCGTTTAATCTGGTTCTAGCCACTCCTTTAGAAACCATATAGTCTATTACAGAATTGGCTCTTTTTTCAGATAAAGTTAGGTTATATGCATCTGCTCCTTTGCTATCAGTATGCCCATAAACATTGATATTAGTATCTGGATATTGGGTCATAACTTCTGATAATTTATCTAAATTAGCTTTAGAAACATCAGTAAGTGATGCAGAATTAAAATCAAAATTTACTGTATTTTCACTTAATGTAATTTTAATCCCTTCATTTACCCTTTCTACTTGCGCCCCTGGTAAAGCTTCTTTGATGGCTTTGGCTTGTTTATCCATTTTATTACCGATAACACCACCTGCTACACCACCAATTACACCTCCTAAAACCGCTCCTAATGCACCATTTTTTCCTTTTCCTACATTATTCCCTAGAATACCTCCAATTACGGCACCAGCAGCTGTACCAGCAGCAGCACCTCTTTGAGTATTATTAGAATTCTGTATTGCTTCGCAACTTGTTAAAACTAACGCTGATGACAGAAACAAAGCTGCTATATTTGTTATTTTGAAAATTTTCATATTTAATGTTTTTTGATGATTATTTTTTGGTGAAATTATAATATACTTTTAGTATTTTCCCTTCGAAAGGTACATTTTGAACCAAAGTAAATGTAGTAGGAGTCTGATTTTGAAAATCTAAAACATATCCAGAACTTACAGTTTTAGCTTTTACACCAGCATCAATTTTCTTGAATGAAAACTGTTTTTCAGAATTCACATCAAATTTAATCGCTCTAGTAACAGTAGGGCAATCTCCACCTCCTGCTAAGCTATAAGAACCTGTATTATTATTAGGAATTAAATTCCACTGACTTCCTACAAAACATTGCGCATCTGCACCTTCATCAAATGGTTTAATTTTATACTCTTTTTCATAATCTACACTGGTAATTTCCCAGCTTCCTTTAAGTTTCAATAATTCCGCTCTAGAATATTGAGCTTGATTAGCACTACTGGAACAAGAAACAGCAATAACTGCTCCTATTATCCCTGAAAATAACACTTTTTTCATCTTTTAAAATTTTGTTTAATGTTGTTATCTGTAAAGTTATTAAATATTCTATAAAAAAACACCAAAATCTTTTGTAAACTAAAAAAGCCCTTAAAAAAGGACTTCTTTAATCATTTTATATGAATTAAATTAATTATTTCTTTTTTATCATTTTTTTAGATTTAGAAGCTGGTTTTGTTGATTTCCCTTTATAAAAATGATTATATGCATATTCTGCAGCTTTGTAAGTATCAATTACGCCACCAGTCTCAGAATATTTACCAAAATCATTGATTGAACTCTTGTTCACTGAATTTTTTAAACTTTCTATTACCTGAGAAGGCGTTAAATTCGGCATATAAGCAAGCAAAACTGCTGCCGCTCCCGCTACAACAGGACTTGCCATAGATGTACCTTGCAAGTATTCATATTTACCATCTGTAACCGTAGAGTAAATCTTATCACCAGGTGCAAATACATCTACCATTTTTGAGTTAAAGTTAGAAAAGCCTGCCTTCAAATTCTGAGAATCATTGGTACTAGCGCCAACCGTTATCATATTGTTTAGGAATGGCTTTGTATCTTTTTGAGATTTAAAATTGGTAGGATAATTATCATTTAATTCTAAATCTTCATTATCATTACCTGCAGCATGAACCAAGACTACACCTTTGTTTTCTGCATACTTAAAAGCATCCCACACCTTTTCTTTTCCGGGAGAAACAGGCTTTCCAAAACTCATATTAATGACTTTGGCACCGTTATCTACTGCATATTTTATAGCATTGGCAACATCTTTATCTCTTTCATCCCCATTAGGAACCGCTCTTACAGTCATAATTTTTGCAACTTTGTAAGCTACACCATATTGTGGTTCTCCGTTCTGAGGCAATCCGGCAATTATTCCTGCTACGTGAGTTCCGTGCTTAGCATCTGGACCTTCGTAATGGTTATTGCCATAGAATTTTTCATTAATATCATTATAGTTATCTCCTACAATACTTCTGGTATCATAATCCAAATTATATTGTTTAGTTGCTTGAGGTTCAAAATACTCTAACGCTTCCTTAATTTCTTTTTCTAAAAATGTTTGTACTTCGGCAGGTGTTTTTCCTTGAACTGAAGGATCTTTGGCGACACTGCCTAAAATAGATAAATTTCTAGCTTCTATTTGTGTAGTAGGTTTGATAGTTGCCAAATTTTCTGCAGTAAGGTTTTTACCTCCTAAGGTAGCAACTACACTTGGTATTTCTTTTTGAAAGCCAGTATAAAACTGAAATTGTTGCTGAGCTTCCATGCTTTTTTTAGTAAAGATCTCTTTAGCTTTAAGGTACATTTCAAATTCAGCAACCATTTTGCTTTGGTTCTCCTTGTTTTTGATGGCATTATCACCTTCGAAGTAAGGTTTATACTCTTTCACAACTCTAGCTACTTCTGTATTATCTACATCTACATCACCGTTTTTACCTCCTATAAAACTCCACCCGTAAATGTCATCAACATACCCGTTGCCATCATCATCTTTGCCGTTATTTGGCACTTCATTTACATTTTTCCACATATTTTTCACCAAACCAGGGTGGTCTACTTCTACCCCACTATCCACTACAGCTACTACCACAGATTTGGGTTTAAGACCTTTTGATTCAAAAAATTGATAGGCTTTTTCTGTATTTACACCATAGACTTTGGTGGTTAGATAATCTTTATGATACCATGTTTTAAGATCTTTGTCATCCTCTTTAGTTTCTTGCGAAAAAGAGAAACTAAAACCAGCTAAAAAAACAGCTGCCAATAAAATTTTTCTCATTTGTATAGTATTTTATTTTGTAATTTTTTTAATATAAGTAGCAGATTCTGGACCTAGATTGCATATCAGATCTATAATTGATAAATCTTTGATAAAACCTAGTTTATCACTAAAGGTTTGATAATACTCATTCATTTGATATTCAGAATCTTTTTTTGCCGAAAATTTTTCTCTAAAATTAAAAAAATCAACAGATTGTACATACTCTTCTGTTAAAGAATATTCTTTTTCCGTTTTTAGAATTTCTAGAATCACTTTTAATGCTTTCAAATTGAATGCCAAAAGTGTATTGGGTTGGTCTTTAAAAATGTTTTCAAGCTTTGTTTCGTAATATTCGAAGTAAGGCGAACTTTGATATGCATTTTTGATGGACTTCCAATGGAGTTTTTGCCAATCTTCCGCATAAGAAATTTCTAAATCTTTGACACATCTTTTACCAGTATGATGAATAGGAATGATTAGAGACAACTTACCATTAGCACCATAAATATTGGTTCTATTTCTATAGGTTTGCTTCGGGAAATTCTCGAACTGTTCTAAAACCACTTCGTTTTCTTCTTTCAAAAATTCTGAAAACCAAGAAATAGGTGGTAAATAAAATATAGGAAGTAAAATTTTCATTAAAAAATTAATTAGTCTTCAAAGTTAAAAAAAATAAAATGTTTTTCATTAAAAAAACCCTTTCTGCTTAATTGCAAAGAAAGGGTTTTTGATATATTTTTTGTTGAGATTACTCTTCTTCTTTTTTGCCTTTGAATAATTTTACAAAAAACTCCCAACCAAAGAATAAAATAAGAATGGCAGCAGCAATCCACCAGTAAGAAGTTTTGTCTTTTTCTCCGGTATTGGTTGCTTTGAACATTCTATCCCAACGGATTTTTTTCGGGCCGTCATCAAAAACACCTTGCACACTCATCCAAGTAAACATAGGAGAACCTACAATATGCGTTTCTGGAACGAAACCAAAGAATCGTGCGTCTAGAGAAGCATCTCTGTTATCACCCATCATAAAATAGTAGTCTTGCTTCACGGTATATTTATCGGTCTGCACTCCATTGATGTAGAATTTACCACCTTTGAATTCTAAAATATTTCCTTCATAAACTGTGATTAGCTTTTTGTATTCTGGTAAATTTTCTTGTGTCACAGTAATTACATCTCCTTTTTTAGGAATAGTCAACGGACCGTACCAATCTGTATTCCATGGTTTGTTATTTGGAAAAATCGTATTGGTAATATTTAGTTTTTTAGAGAAAACAACTTCGCCAGCTGCATCTCTCAGATAATCGCCATCTTCAGCAAATCGAGGATAATACTCTACTTGAGCTTTTCCTTTTTCATCCAAAACCTCTTCAGCTTTTATAAATTCAGGCATTTGTTTGATTTGAGCAAGCAAATCATCTGTAAGACCTTGGAACTGATAATAATATTGTCCGATTTTAGAATCTTGACCAGAATTTACAATCGGTAAATAAGTTAAATTTTTATAAAGTGAATTGATATCAATCTCATTATTAGTATAGATAATATATGCGTGCTGTACCTCTGCATCGCCCATCAACTTTTCAGGCTGTCCGTTTACATATAATCTTCCTGCTCTCATTTCTAGAACATCACCACCTACTGCTACACATCTTTTTACATAAGGATCCATTCTATCTATTGCAGTGTGTACAGAATCACCAGGATAATTAAAAACTACGATATCATTTTTCTTAGGTTTTTTGAATTCTCCAATTCTAAAATAGGGTAATTTTACAACATCTACATAAGATTTAGGGTCGTTTTTAGGATTTGCATCTTTACCGCTGTCAAAAATTGTTCCTTGTAAGAATGGTAACGCCAAAGGTCTCATCGGCATTCTGTAACCATAGCTCCATTTGTTTACAAACAAGAAATCTCCCACCAAAAGGGTACGCTCCATAGAACCAGTAGGAATGGCAAAAGGCTGTGTAATAAATGCGTGAATAATGGTTGCAAAAACTACCGCAAAGGTAATAGAGCCTAAAAAAGATTCTTTCTTCGCTTTTTCGTCATCTACCGCAAAACGGTCAACTTTATTGGGTTGGAAATAACTGGTGTAAGCCAAATAAATAAATGGCAAAAACACGGTCAAAAGTTTTTCCGCGGTAGTAGTTCTTCCGAATTTTTTCATCAAGAAAAGATGAAAAACCGTCATCATTATAGGGCCAACAATTGGCAAATAGGCAAATACAACCCACCATTTTGGCTCAGCAATTTCTTTTAGAATAATGTAATAATTATAAAACGGAACAAAGGCTTCCCAACCTTTGTAACCCATTTTTTGGTATAATTTAAAGGAAGAAACTCCTAATAAAACTGACAAAATCAGTACGTAAATAGAATATTGAATAATGTAATCCATAGTTTTTTTTGCTTTTAGCTTCCTGATATTCTAAGCTATTAGTAATGCTTTTTGATATTTGTTACAAAGTTAAAGGTTTGAATGATTTGAATCGTTTGATTTTGTTTGAAATGGTCTGAATTAGTTTGAAGGTGTTTTTTTTAAACTAAAAATTTATAATCCAAAAATTTTAAATACCAAATCCCAAATCTAAAATTATAAATTTACAATCCTAAAACTTGTTTCATTCCGAAATTTCCTACTTTACCTGGCAACCATTCTGCTGCGATTACTGCACCTAGTGCAAAACCATTTCTGTTAAACGCAGTATGCTTAATTTCGATTTCATCTACTTCTGAGCGGTAAAAAACACTGTGTGTACCCGGAACTTCTCCTTCTCTGATGGCAGTTATTCCTAATTCTGCGCCTTGGGTTTCGTCTAATTTCCAAGTTTTATAATCCGAATGTTTAAAAATGCCTTCTGCAATGGAAATAGCTGTTCCACTAGGTGCATCTAACTTATGAATATGATGAATTTCTTCTAACTGGCAATTGTAATCATTCTGAAAAGGCGCCATCATTTCGGCTAATTTTTCGTTGAGTGCAAAGAAAAGATTTACGCCTAAGCTGAAATTAGAACCATATAAAAAACCTGTTTCGTTTTCTAGGGCAATTTTTTCTATTTCTGGTTTTTTTTCTAGCCAACCTGTAGTACCTGCAACTACTGGAATTTTATTTTCTAGGCAAAATTTTATATTTCCGAAAGCAGATTCTGGCGAAGAAAACTCTATTACCACATCTGGATTATTTAGTTTTTCTAAGGTAGGCGTCTCGTCTAGTGTTGCTACCACATCGTGACCTCTTTTAAGGGCAATTTGGTGAATAATTTTTCCCATTTTACCATAACCTACAAGTGCTATTTTCATAATCTTTTATTTTCTATTTATTGGGAATGAACCCTAATTTATTTTATAATTGTCTTTTATGCGATGCGCTATAAATTCTGAAAGCGTCTCTGCAACCCGACTTGAGCGAAAATTCTTTTTTGGGTGGCTGAACTTGCCGAAACTACCCAAAAAAGATTGGGAGCGGAAGACACAGACAAAATGAAAGCTAATTCTTTTATTGAAGTCTGCGAACGAAGTTCTAGCTGCCAAAATTTATATTGATTTTTTAAAATCTATAACTTAAAGACAACCCTGCTTTTGCTTGTCCAATTCCTATATTATCATTAATTATAGTTGGCTTAAGGGCTAAATCCGGGTCGTGCTTTTGCTCGTACAAGTGAGCATCTACCACCGCATCTACAATCCCCAAAATATACACTAAACCTGTAATTGCGATGGAGTAATCTCTGTATCTTTTTGCATTGTCTTGGGTATTTCCTAATACCGTTTTATCAATTCCTGGAATATTAGAAAACTCATGATCTTGACCGTTGAGTTCCGCAATGTAAGCGGTTCTGTATCTTTTGTATTGCTTATCATTATAAACAATTACGCCTACCCCTGTTCCTATAGCTCCCCAAACGATGGGTATTTTCCAATATTTTTTGTTGTAATACTGCCCTAGCCCTGGTAAAACAGCAGAATACAACCCTGCTTTTGTAGGATTGTATTTCGGTAATGCTTTTGCATTGGCTTTTTCTATGTCTTCTACTACTTGTTTTTCCGTTTTGATGGTATCTAAAGGTTTAATTTCTTGCGAAAAATAGAACCCAAAAAATAGGACAAGCAGCGCTGAAAGTACTGTTCTCATTAATTAAAATGTGAGAGGATTTTGCTGAGTTCTTCCTCGTTATTAAAATCTAAAATAATTTTTCCTTTCTTGCCTTTGCCTGAAGATTTAATCTCTACAGCTACATCTAGCACATCTGAAAGTGATTTTTGTACTTTTCTGAGGTGGTTGGGTAATTCTACCTCTTTTTTTGCCACTTCTTTTTTAGGATTTTTAAACTCTGAGGCTGCTTTTTCGGCTTGTCTCACATTCAATCCTTCTTTTAAAATTTTATTGAATAATTCTTGTTGATTTTTTTCGTCTTCTACACTAATGATGGCTCTACCGTGCCCAGCAGAAATTTCACCAGCTCTTATGGCTTGCTGAATGTCTGGACTTAACCTTAATAATCTAATAGAATTGGTAATGGTACTTCTTTCTTTCCCTACTCTTTGACTAAGGTTTTCTTGAGTAAGGCCTATTTCGTCTAATAATCTTTGATAAGTAAGGGCTACTTCTATGGCATCTAAATCTTCGCGCTGAATATTTTCCACCAATGCCATTTCTAGCAATTCTTGGTCATTAACCAATCTTATGTATGCAGGAACGCTTTTAAGACCTGCAATTTTAGAAGCCCTGAAACGTCTTTCCCCAGAGATAATTTCGAATTTATCTCCGTCTTTTCTTAGAGTAATTGGCTGAATTACTCCTAAATTTCGGATAGACTGCGCTAATTCTTGCAACGCAGTTTCGTCAAAATAAGTTCTAGGTTGTGTAGCATTGGGATAAATATCTTCTAGAGCTACTTCTACCATATTTCCTACCAATTGCTCTGCTCCTGTGTCTGTAGCAGAATTAATAGTACTTTTGCTTTCGGCACTAAGAATGGCTCCTAAGCCACGTCCCATTGCTCTTTTTTTGTCTTTCATATTTTATAATTAATGATTGATTGTTGATTATTGATAAAATATTCAACATCAATATTTAAAATTATGCTTGTTGTAATTTTTCGTTTTTAAGAAGTACTTCTTCCGCTAACTGAAGGTATTGGATTGCTCCTTTGCTTTCGGCATCATACATTAAGATACTTTCTCCGAAACTTGGGGCTTCACTTAATCTTACATTTCTAGAAATTATTGTTTCAAAAACCATCTCTGGGAAGTGGGTATTTACTTCTTCGACTACTTGGTTAGAAAGTCTCAATCTAGAATCATACATCGTTAGAAGAAGACCTTCTATATCTAAATCATTATTATGGATTTTCTGAACATTTTTAATGGTATTCAATAATTTACCCAAACCTTCTAGCGCAAAATACTCACACTGAATAGGAATAATTACAGAATTAGCCGCTGTAAGGGCATTTACAGTAATCAATCCCAAACTTGGTGCACAATCTATAATGATATAATCATATTCATCTTTTACAGATTCTAATGCTTTTTTTAGCATATATTCACGCTTATCTCTATCTACCAATTCTATCTCGGCAGCTACCAAATCGATATGAGAAGGCACTAAATCTAAATTAGGAGAAGTGGTTTTATAAATACAATCTTTAACATCTGCACTATGTTCTAGAAGATGATAAGTAGAATTATTTACTTCTTCTATCCCAAGACCAGATGTAGCATTAGCCTGTGGATCTGCATCTATCAAAAGTACTTTTTTCTCTAAAACGCCCAAAGCTGCTGCAAGATTAACTGCTGTAGTAGTTTTCCCTACACCTCCTTTTTGATTGGCAACTCCTATTATTTTTCCCATAAAAATTATTTAGTTTTTCAAAAATACGATAATTTGTAATTCCGTTCATTGTTAATAAGTGCCAAAAATATTAAAGTATTGTTAATTAAAGGGTTAAAGCACAAAAAAATTATCCACAATTTTTAGAAAATGTGGATAATTAAAAGAAATAACAAATTGATTGAAATTATTTAAAACAATGTCTTATTCAAATTGCATAGAAATAGGGAATCTGAAATAAGAACGAACGTTTTGTCCGCCTAATTTTGCAGGATTCCATTTGCCTTTAATGCTTTTGATTACTTTTTCTGCTTCTCTGTTAAAATCTGCATTTACTCCGGTTGCTTTGATGTTAGAAATGGTGCCATCTCTTTCTACTACGAAAGTTACCACTGCTTTTATTACTTCACCACTTTCATTATCTACTGCAGAATTATCAAAATTCTGAACCACTTTATTCCTGAAACCATCAATTCCACCAGCGAAATTAGCTTCAACATCTACATCTTTTATAATTGCATCAGGATTTGGTTTCGGAGTGGTATCTACTGTGGGCATTGTATTTATTGCTGTACCAGTTTCTATATGCTGGTTAGGATTGGTTACAGATTGCCCAGGTGATGTAACGGTAGAAATTACTGCATCATCCACATTTTGATTAATCGTAGTTTCAACAGGTGGATTTCTAGTAGGCTCTGGAGGTGTAAGGCTTTGAGTTTTCACGGGTACATCTGGTTTTGGCGGCACTACTATTGGTTTCACATTATCAATAGGCTTATCAATAGGCTGCTCTACATCAACTAAAACGATAGGACCTTGATCAGTAATTACTTTATCAGTTTTTTTCAACTGAGACACTACAAAAGGTACAATTGCTACTGTTGCAAATAAGGCTACTCCTACAAATAAAGCTTTCTGCATCAATGCGTTAGCTTCATTTCTTAGCGCATAAGCTCCGTATTCTTTATTCCTATTTTCGAATACGATTTCATTGAGAGCATGATGCTCATCGTGAGTAAAGAAATTTTTGTTCATTGTGAAAAATTTAATGGTTAATATATAAACACAATTATTAGTTTATTACCTTTTTGCAAAAAGTATTTAGGCATATCCAACAATCTTGCCAAAATTTTACACACTCTTTAAAATTTTAAAATCATTTAAGAAAATTAATTAAATTTCAAACTTCAACCATTACACAAATTTCATTTTTAAAGAAAATTTTTATTAAAACAACAACAATTCATCCCCTTTCAAAAAATTAAAAGCAAAAAACACCTTGATTTTCTGACAATTATGAAACAAAAAAAATCGCACAAAAATTTGTGCGATTTGCATAATATTTAGTTTAAATATTTAATTTTTACTAGAAAAGTTCTTTTCTGATGATATTTTGACTTCTCTCTGGCCCTACCGAAACCAAATATACATTAATGCCTAAATATTGCTCAATGAAAGCGATGTATTTTTTAGCATTCTCTGGCAATTCATCAAAACTTCTTGCTTTGGTAATATCCTCTGTCCAACCTTCTAATTCTGCATAAATTGGTTCGTAATCATACAATTTAGTAGTAGAAGATGTAAAATAATCTATAATTTTCCCGTCTTCAGTTTTATAATGAGTAGCCACTTTTAGTGTACCAAGCCCAGTAAGAACGTCTAACTTGGTAACAACTAAGTTATTGATTCCGTTAATCATACAAGCGTGTTTCAATGAAACCAAATCTAACCAGCCTGTTCTTCTAGGTCTACCTGTTGTAGCCCCATATTCGTGACCAATTTTTCTAATATTTTCTCCCAATTCATTGTCTAATTCTGTGGGAAAAGGACCATGACCAACTCTAGTAGTATAAGCTTTAGAAACACCAATTAAATTTTGCAATGCAGTTGGCGGAACCCCAGCACCTGTACAAACACCACCTGTAGAAGGTGAAGATGACGTAACATAAGGATAAGTTCCAAAATCGATATCAAGCATCAATGCCTGCGCCCCTTCAAAAAGTATATTTTTATTATCTCTAATTGCTTCGTTGATTTCTAACTCAGTATCCACAATTCTGTCTTGTAATTTTTTACCAATTTCTAGAAATTCATTATAAATCTCATCAAAACTCATGGCTGGTTTTTCAAAATATTTCTCGAAAAGATTATTTTTGATTTTAAGGTTTTTCTCAATTTTTTCTTTTAAAACCTCAGGGTTTAGAAGATCAATCATTCTAATACCTACTCTTGCAATTTTGTCTTCGTAGCAAGGTCCAATCCCTTTTTTGGTAGTCCCAATTTGTGTACCTCCTTTTTCCTCTTCTCTATAAGTATCTAGCATAATGTGATAAGGCATAATCACGTGCGCTCTTCTACTGATAAAAACGTGGTCTGTTTTGTAACCTTTCGCTTCTATTTGTTCTATTTCTTTAATGAAAGCTTTTGGATTTACCACTACCCCATTAGCAATAATACATTTACCTCTACACTGCAAAACTCCCGAAGGAAGCAAATGAAGTACAAATTTATCTTCGCCTACATAAACGGTATGACCCGCATTATCACCACCTTGAAAACGAACAACATAATCTGATTTTGCAGAAAGAACATCGGTTATTTTTCCTTTGCCTTCATCACCGTACTGAAGACCAACAACAACGTAAGTTGACATATATTTTAATACTTTTATTAGACTTTACAAAGGTAATTTTTATAAATTGTTTCACCAAATTAACTGACAGAAAATTAAGATAATAAAAAATATCATACTCAGATTTTATAATTATCATTCTAATAATTCATAAATTTATCGAATTAAATCCTTTTCATAAGATTGCCATGAAATGCATCTTATTTTGTATGTTACAAATATTTATACCGATATAAAATTGTATTGCATTATAAAGGTAGATGACAATCGTAAAAAAGTGATTACATAAAACTTAAAAAACAAATAAATATCTGCTCATGAAAAAAATAGTAATGCTTTCGGCATTTGCATTTCTTGCAAGTTGCACCAGTGTTCAAAATACCCAAACCTCAGAACCCTTCGCTTGGGAAGGTGCTAATCTTTATTTTCTACTCACTGATAGATTCAACAATGGTGATTCTAAAAATGACATCAATTTTAACAGAACCGAAAAAGCGGCCGTTCTTCGAGGTTTCGAAGGTGGAGACTTGCGTGGTATCATCCAAAAAATAGACGAAGGTTATTTCAAGAAATTGGGCGTTAATGCCATTTGGATGACCCCTATCGTAGAACAAATTCATGGCGCTACAGACGAAGGAACTGGCAAAACTTACGGCTTCCATGGATATTGGGCAAAAGATTGGACTACTCTAGACCCGAATTTTGGGACTGAAAAAGATTTGAAAGAATTGGTAGAAAAAGCTCACAAACAAGGCATCAGAATCGTACTAGACGCTGTTATCAATCATACCGGTCCTACTACAGAAATAGATGAAACCTACCCTATGACTTGGGTAAGAACCGAACCTCAATGTAAATACAGCAATTTCGAAAATACCACTGCATGCACTTTGGTAGCGAATCTGCCAGATGTTTTAACCGAAAGTAATGAGAAAGCAGGGTTGCCCACTCTACTAGAAAAAAAATGGAGAAAAGAAGGCCGATATGAAAAAGAAATGTCTGAACTGAACGAATTTTTTGTAAAAACAGGCTATCCTAGAGCTCCGAAATATTATATTATGAAATGGCTATCAGATTACGTAAGAGAATTCGGGATAGATGGTTACAGAGTAGATACCGTAAAACACACCAACGAAGACGTTTGGAAAGATTTCAAAAAAGTTTGTGACCAAGCTTTTGCAGAATTTAAACTCAATAATCCTGATAAAGTTTTAGACAAAAACACTCCATTTTTTACTGTGGGAGAAGTCTATGGCTACGGAATTTCAGCCAAACAAATCTATGATTTCGGAGACAAAAAAGTAAATTATTTCCAAAATGGATTTACTTCTCTCATCAATTTTGATTTTAAAGGAGATGCCAATAAATCTTACGAAGAAATCTTCAGCAATTATGACAAAATTCTACATCAAGATTTAGCAGGAAAAACCGTAATGAACTACGCTACGTCTCACGATGATGGTTGGCCTTTTGACAAAGAGAGAAAAAGAACTTACGAAACCGCCACGAAATTACTTTTAACACCAGGAATTTCTCAAATTTATTATGGTGATGAAACTGGCAGAAAATTGATTGTAGCTGGTGCAGAAGGCGATGCTAACTTAAGAAGTAATATGAATTGGGACGATATTAAAAACAACCCAGAAACCAAAAAACTATTAGAATATTGGCAGAAGTTAGGTCAATTTCGTAGAAACCATCCTGCTGTAGGAGCTGGCTTTCACAGAATGATTTCCAATTCGCCTTACTGGTTTTCTAGAACTTACAAAACAGACAAAGTGGTGATTGGTCTAAATTTACCAAATGGAACTAAAGAAGTAAACGTTTCTGGAATTTTTGACAACGGAACCAGAGTAAAAGATTCTTATTCTGGTGCTACAATGCCTGTAATAGATGGCAAAGTTTCTCTCACAAACAACAACAATATTGTTTTGTTAGAAAAAAACTAAATTTTTGACCCCAAAAATATCAATAAAGCGTAGATTTCTGCGCTTTATTTTATTTATCTATCTTTCTAAATAGTATAAAAATAATGTCAAATTCAATTTTTGGCATACTTTTGCATTTGAAAAGTAAAGAAAGTATAAAATTTATGAAAAGAATACTCTTATTATTCTCATTATTTATAATGAGCAATGCATTTGCACAGAAAGTACCTTCGGTAATGAAAACCAGCTTTTCTAAAGAAGCTTTGGCGCAAAAAATTACAGATACAGATGGCAAAACCACTACTATTTCTAAAATTTTAGAAAAACATAAAGGCAAAGTTTTAGTCATAGACTTATGGGCAAGTTGGTGTAGAGATTGCCTCAATGCAATGCCAAAAGCCAAAGAATTAGAAGAAAAAAACACCAATATCGATTTTGTTTTTCTCTCTTTGGATAGAAATTTTGAAGCATGGAAAAAAGGCTTAGAAAAACACAATATGCAAAATAAAGAAAACTATTGGTTCAATGAAGGTTGGAAAAACAACTTCAACAATTATATTGACCTCAACTGGATTCCTAGATATTTGGTGATAAACCAGAAATCTGAAATTGCGAAATATTATGCCATCACACCAGAAGACCCAGAAATTCAAAAAACGATAGACGAACTGAGCAAATAAAACTCAATTCAGTTTCTAAAAAGACTAAAAATCACAATGAAAATTCGTTGTGATTTTTTTTGTCCCGAAACATTAATTTTAAATTTTGTTAATAATCAATTTTATATTAAAAATATTTGTAATTTAGAACTGTACAAATCTTAAAATCAAACCGTTATGTTTACTGATGAAGATTTGATGCGCAGTTGGAATCTCTGCAAGATAAACCATCGTTTCAAAGAACAAGCGATGAGGAAACTTCACCAAAAAATTGATTCTTCTAACATCCATTTTCGGGACAAGTTCAAGAAAAAATCCGAAGTACTTTTGCTCCACTCTTTTTTACAAAAATTCCCAGACCTCAACTTTGAAAATCTCACCTGCGAAAGCCCAGACTTCATCATCCAGCATCAAAACAAAAAAATAGGTCTAGAACTCACAGAAGTCATTAACCATCTAGACAAAAAGAAAATAGAAAGCCAACTGAACAAAATTTTTCGAGAAGCTGAACTTATCCTCCAAAAAGATATAAAAAACCTGCAAGGTCTTTACCTCATCGAAATAGATGAAAATCTAGCTCTAGAAGCACTCAAAAACAAAGAAATTCTTCTTCAAAATTTACTTTACTCCATCAAAAACTTAAGACCGAAAGGTATTTTTTTAAAAATTAAGAAAATAAAATCTGAAGGAAATATCTTTATAAGTTTTAATCCTGAAATGAATCTTTTTGAGGAACTCTGTTCCGAAAAAATAAAACAAACTATAGAAAAGAAAAACCAAAAATACCCTTTGTACGACTCTACATTAGATGAATGTTGGCTGATTATTGTTTCTGATATGAGTTCTTTGGCTTCTAAATATCAATACATAGAAAATATGGCCATTCTAGAAAATATAGCTAGTCCGTTTCATCGGATTTATCATCTGGATAGCCTTTTTGGAAGTATGACAAAAATTAAATAATTAGATTTTAAATAGCATTTAAAAAGTCAACCAAAGGTTTCATGGCTTTGTAAACATTGGCAATTTCTTTGGGTGCACTTTCACTCAAAAGCAAGTCATCTGAAACAGGATGCGTTACAATAAAATGCTTTAGCTTTAAAAATTCAGCCATTTTATCATCTTTTTCAAAACCTTGAGGCACATTTTTCAGTTTATCTTCTACACTCAATCCTCGGAAATAATTTCTAAAATCATCTTTTTCTAAAATCATTTTAAATTCTTCACCAAAAGCAGAAATTTCTTTTCTTATTGCTTTTAAAACCGAAGGTTCTGGCATATAAATTCCGCCGCCAAGAAAAGATTTCCCAGGTTCTATATGCAGATAATATCCTGCTTTCTGACTTCCTTTTCCCATCCCCAAACTCGCCCCAAAATTTGTTTTATAAGGAGATTTATCTTTAGAAAATCTGGTGTCTCTATAAATTCTAAAAAGTGATTTTTTAGCATCTAACTTCACTAGTTCTTCATCAAAATTTGCCATTTCTTCTATTAATTTTTCAACAAAATAAACCACATCTTGTTGCGCTTCTTGATAAATGGTTTTGTTTTCATTAAACCAATCTCTGTTATTATTTTTCTCAAGATTTCTCAGAAATTGAAGGGTGGATGATTGCATATTTTATTTTTTTATTCAACATAATTATAATTTTCATTTATCTCAAAACTTATAATTTTCAAATTATCAATATTTTTAAGATTTCTATCTTGATAATATGAGTTAACAATTACATCAGCATACTTTTTTTCTCCTTTCACTAAAAAAGTAATACTATAATCATTTCCACTCAAATTTTTTTTATTGATTGGAAGAGCTATACTTTTAATTTCCCCAACATTATTTTTTATCAATTGGTTATTTTTAATGAAATTTTCTGATTTTTCAACAACCTCTTTATTTAGGTTAAATTCTTTGTAAATTTGATATCCCCCATACAAACATAAAATAATATAGAAAAAAGAACTGCTTAGAAATTCTCTTTCTTTAATAAAAATTTTCACAGATATATAGAACATCATCAGAAGCAATATTGGTAAAGCAATAATTCTAGATTCCCAAAAAAAATAAATATCAAACCATCTGCAAATATATCCGTATGCTAAAATCAATAATATTAAATAAGTAAAATACCTCTGATATTTATTAAAGTTCTTTGTCATATAGTTTTTTTTCAAAATTAATGAATTTCTCACAAATCTTTCGCTCCTACGGAGCTCAATCTAAAAACCACTCACTTTTTTACAAACCTTTGCTCTAAAAGATCTAAATTTAGGAAATTAATCTATTTTTTCCATCTTCCATCTTCGTTAAAAAATTCCCAAAAAACAGCAAAAATTATTATTAAAAATAAAATCACTATCTTTGCCGCTTAATTAATAGACGATCTTTAAATGAATTTATTTACGGAATCCAATTTAAGTCCTGATTTATTGAAGGCTATTGGCGAACTCGGCTACGAAACGCCGACAGAAATCCAGAAACAGACTATTCCTTTTATCCTTTCGGATACACGCGATCTCATCGCACTTGCGGCAACAGGAACAGGCAAAACAGCAGCATTTTCGCTACCTATTCTGGATATGATAGACGACACCAGTCGTAAAATCCAGTTATTAGTGCTTTGCCCTACTCGTGAACTTTGCCTTCAGATTACCAAAGACATTAAAAACTATACAAAGTATCTTCCTCACCTAAAAACTACCGCAGTTTACGGTGGAAGTAGTATTACAGAACAAATCCGTTCACTTCGTGAGAAACCACAAATTATTGTAGGAACTCCAGGGCGTGTAATTGATTTGATTGGCAGAAAAGCATTAGACTTTTCAGAAATTCATTGGCTTGTTTTAGACGAAGCTGATGAGATGCTTTCTATGGGTTTCAAAGACGATTTAGAAACTATTTTAAGCGAAACTCCTTCAGAAAAACAAACGCTACTTTTCTCTGCAACTATGAGCAAAGAAGTAGAACGTATTTCTAAAAACTACCTCAGCAATCCACACAGAATTTCTGTAGGAAGTATAAATGCTGTGAAAAAAAACATCACTCATGAATACTATGTGGTAGGTTACAGACAAAAGAAAGAGGCTCTAAAAAGATTATTGGACGCCAACCCAAACCAATACTCTATTATTTTTTGTAGAACTAGAATGGAGACTCAGGAAGTAGCAGACTTCTTGATGCAAAATGCATACGCTGCAGATGCGCTTCACGGTGATTTATCACAAGCACAAAGAGATACGGTAATGAAAAAATTCCGTCTCAAAAACATTGATATTTTAGTAGCAACAGACGTAGCTGCTAGAGGTTTAGATGTAGATTCTCTTACACACGTTATCCACTACTCGCTTCCAGATGACCCTGAAGTTTTTGTACATAGAAGTGGTAGAACAGGTAGAGCTGGTAAAGATGGTATTTCGATGTCATTAATTAAACCTGAAGAATCTAGAAAGCTAAAACAAATCAAAATTTCTACTAAAATTGAGATTGTTGAGAAAAAAATACCAACAGGTGAAGAAATTATCAAAGCTCAGGTAGAAGGTGTTTTCGAAAAACTATTTACAGAGCACGAAGATTTATTTACTTTTGATGACAGCCTTATCCCAGATTTATCTGCATTCTCTAAAGAAGAATTGGTTCACCAATTGCTTCAATTACAATTGAGAGATTTGGCACTTTTCTATAAAGACAAAAAAGATTTAGCAGACCAAAAATTCTCTAATGACAGAGATGACAGAGGTAGCAGAAGAGACCGTGACAGAGATAGAGGAAGAGACAGAGACAGACGTTCTGATAGAGATGGAGGTAGAGAAAGAGGCGGAAAACCAAAACGCAGAAACGAAAACATGACTCGTTTTTTCTTCAACCTTGGTAAGAGAGACCAACTCAAAAAAATGGACATGCTAGAAATTATCAATAAAGCAACTGCTAAGTCTAAAAAAAGGGCAGATATTGGTGATATAGAAATTTTAGAAAAATTCTCGTTCTTTGAAGTGGAAAAGTCTTTTAAAGACGAGGTTTTAAAGGGAATTTCAGCTCAAAAATTCAAAGGAAAAGAAATGAGAGCCGAAGTAGCTAACTAAAATTTTTAATCAACATAAATACACAAAAACAGCAATTAATTGCTGTTTTTTTTGTTTGCTGAATAAAAAATTTTTAAAAATAATAAACTTTACATGATAAATTTTACCTTTACAAAAACTTAATATTGAGTTAATACATGCAAATTGAAGTTTAGATATATTTGCCACCAATTTTAAGAAATTGTGAAAAAAATATTAATTTTAATGCTAGCTATTAGCAGTTTTGCTTATTCTCAGACAGATGAGCATTTATCAAGTTTTAATATGGTATCATTTACCTATAAACATGATAAAAAATGGATGGCCTACCTAGAGCTACAATCTAGGTCTATAGAAGAGTTTTCAAAACCAGACTATTATGAAGTAAAAGGAGGTATTGGTTACAATATTGACAAAAATAATCAACCCTTTATAGGAATAGGCAGATATGGAACGTATAGAGATTCAAAATTCTATCAAGAAGAATTAAGAGTTTGGTTACAGTATATATATTCTCAAAAATTAGGAAAAATAAAAATAGACCACAGAGCAAGAGCAGAAAAAAGGTTTTTCTATTTTCCGCAAAAAGACATTGCAGACAATACTTCTAGATTTAGATATAGATTAGCATTAACATTACCAATAAATAAAGAAAAAGTAGAACCAAACACCTTTTTTGTAAATGCCTTTGACGAAATTTTTGTAGGGCCAAATGCTCCTACATTCAAAAGAAATCGTTTTTTCAGTGGAATTGGTTATCAGTTTAATGATTATGTAAATACCAATCTAGGATATGTATGGCAAAGAGAATTTACTGCTAGTGGAAACAGAAATTTACACTTTTTATATGTAGGACTAAACTTTACTTTTGATCGATTAAAATACTTCGAAACACATCATATACCTATCGCAGACTAATGTTAATAAAACTTAATAATCATTCGTAAAAATGTAGTGTTTTTTTTAAGAAATTTGCAACAATTTAAAATTATAAAAATATGGGAATCGGAAACATTTTTAGAGCGTTTCAACCTAAAGACAAAATTTTCTTTGTGTTATTCGAGCAAGTAGCACAGAAGTTAGTAGAAATGTCAAAAGAATTTCACGAAGGATTGAAAGATTTTGACCTAAATGATGAAACTTTACTGAATAAAATGAGCGATTATGAGCACGAAATGGATGATCTAACTCACGAAATTTTCGTTCAGCTAGGAGAAAACTTCATTACACCATTTGACAGAGAAGATATCAATTATCTTACCTCAGGTTTAGATGATATTGCAGATTACATGTATGCTTCTGCAAAATACATTTACTTGTACAAAAGTCCAGAAGTAAAAGAATATTCAGAATTTTCATTATTGATTTATAAATCTTGTCTAGAAATTCAAAATGCAATTAAAAATTTGAAAGAATTTAAAAATCCTGCTGAAGTAAAAGAAGCTTGCATTAAAATCAATTCATTCGAAAATATTGCAGATGATGTACTAAGCCAAGGAATTGTTTCAGTTTTTGAAAGCAATGACCCTATCAAAATCATTAAAGTAAAATCTGTACTAGAATATTTAGAAACTGTAACAGATAAAGCTGAAGATGTAGCCAACACCATAGAAAACATCGTGATTAAATACGCATAATCTATTCTAATTAAATAACTTAACTTAAATTTCGAATGGATTTTCCTATATTATTAATCATTATTATTGCTTTGGCATTAATCTTTGATTTCATCAATGGATTTCACGATGCGGCCAATTCTATTGCAACCATCGTTTCCACAAAAGTTTTATCTCCGTTTCAGGCAGTTTTGTGGGCTGCCGTATGGAATTTTGCTGCTTTTTTCACAGCATTGTACATTATCGGAGAGTTTAGAATTGGTAATACCATTGCAAAATCTGTAAATGAAGACTTCATTAACTTAGAAGTAATCTTAGCAGGTCTTATTGCAGCCATCATTTGGAACTTGCTTACATGGTGGTTTGGAATTCCTTCATCATCTTCACATACTTTAATTGGAGGATTTATGGGCGCTGCACTTATGCACGCTTGGTATACTCAATATCAACTACTAAGTGGTATGCATGCAGATGCTGGAACAGTTGACAATATCATACAAGCCTTTAAGAATTTACTCTCCTTAGATGTTGTAAAATATGAAAAAGTAGTTCCTATCTTCTTATTTATATTTTTAGCACCGATTGTAGGGATGATTGTATCGGTAATTATTACTTTAATTATTGTATTCATCAGCAGAAAATCTGTGCCACACAAAGCTGACAGAGTTTTCAAAAAATTACAGTTGGTTTCATCTGCACTCTTCAGTTTAGGACACGGAACTAATGACGCACAAAAAGTAATGGGAATTATTGGTGCTGCTATAATTTTCCACCATGTACAAACTCTGCAAGACCCAATTTACTTGGCATTAGAATCTAAAGAAAGATTTTCTTATTTTGTTACTCATTATGTTTGGGTACCATTTGCTTCTTTCCTTGCTATCGCATTGGGAACCATGAGTGGTGGATGGAAAATTGTGAAAACGATGGGTACTAAAATTACTAAAGTAACTCCTCTAGAAGGTGTAAGTGCCGAGACCGCCGGTGCTATTACCTTATTTTTAACAGAGCATTTAGGTATTCCTGTTTCTACTACGCATACCATTACTGGTTCTATTATTGGGGTAGGACTTACCAAAAGAGTATCTGCAGTAAGATGGGGCATTACAGTAAGTTTACTTTGGGCTTGGATTCTTACCATTCCTGTAAGTGCTGTAGTAGCTGGACTTACTTATCTATTAGTAGTTTTTATAAAATAAAAATTTTTAATATCAATAATTATAAACTTTGCTAAAATTTAGCAAAGTTTTTTATTTATAAACCATACACTCTCTCATCCAAAATTCTTACTTTTGTGTTAAACCATTTTTATATGAATTTTTTAGAAAATTATCAACAAATCATTGCCAAAGCAATACAAAAACATACTTTCAAAAATAAACCTGCCGAACTCTACCAACCAATGAATTATATTATAGGTAATGCAGGAAAAAGACTAAGACCAATCATGGTTTTGATGGCTTGTGACCTATTTAATGGAAATACCGAAAAAGCCATAAAACCAGCCTTAGCGATAGAATATTTTCACAATTTCACATTAATTCATGATGATATTATGGATGAAGCTCCACTCAGAAGAAACAATCCTACAATACATACTCTACACGGAATTAATGTTGGTATCCTTTCTGGTGATGCACTTCTAATCAAAGCTTATCAATTTTTTGAAGATTTAGAACCTGAATTATTTAAAAAATGTATTCAAATTTTTTCTCAAACAGGTGCTGTTCTCTGTGAAGGCCAACAAATGGATGTGAACTTTGAAACCATGGAAAATGTGACTTATGATGATTACATAGAAATGATTACCAACAAAACAGGTGTTCTAAGTGCTGCATCATTCAAAATAGGAGCATTAATTGCTGATGCCAGTGAAGAAGAAGCAGAACATCTCTATAATTTCGGAAAACATATTGGTATCGCTTTCCAAATTATGGATGATTATCTAGATGTTTTCGGAGATGTAGAACAGTTTGGAAAAAAACATGCAGGTGATATTTTCGAAAACAAAAAAACCATTCTTTATCTTCTAGCCATGGAACACGCAACCGAAGAAGAGAAAAAAGAACTCAACTTCTGGTATTCTAAAAAAACTGAAAATGTAGATAAAGTATACAGTGTAGAAAAAATCTTCAGAAGAGCAAAAGTAGATGAAAAAGTACTGAGATTAATCCACAAACACAACGAAATTGGGCACGATTACTTAAGTAAAATTAACCTTCCTGAAGAAAAGAAAAAACCTTTCAAAGAATTGGCTAATTATCTATTAAGAAGAGAATCTTAAAAAATGAAATTCAGAACAGAAGTACATCTAGAAAATTCAGAACAAAAAATTCTATTAACCGACCGAATTTTTTCAGTCGGTTCTTGTTTTGCTGCAGAAATGAGCGAAAAATTACAGGACGGACAAATGCAAACGCTTTGCAATCCTTTCGGTACAATTTTTAATCCATTTTCTCTGAACGTAGCCATCAAAAACCTTCACGATTGTAGAAATTATAAAAACGAAGATTTAATTTTGTTTAATGAAGAGTACATTTCTCTCAATCACCACTCTTCTTTCAACAGCAATTACGCACACAAAACATTAGAAAAAATCAATCAAAATATAGAAACTGGAAATCAATTTTTGCAAAAAACAAATTGGGTTCTCATTACTTATGGCACATCTTATATTTATGAATTTTTGCCCAAAAATCAATTGGTTGCCAATTGTCACAAAATACCACAAAAGTTCTTCAAAAAGAGGTTTTTAACGACTGATGAACTCCATAATTCAATATTAGAAACCATTAACTTACTGAATGATATTTGTGAAGAAAATGTACAAATATTGTTCACTGTTTCACCAGTTCGTCACACCAAAGATGGTATGGTAGAAAACCAATGGAGTAAATCTAAATTAATCTGTGAATTACACGAAATTTTACCCAATTTCAAAAATTGCCATTACTTACCAATCTATGAAATTATGATGGATGATTTGCGTGATTATCGTTTTTACAAAGAGGATTTAATTCACCCAAACAATCAAGCCATTCAATACATTTGGGAGAAATTTGGTGATGCTTATTTTTCTGATGAAGTTAAAAATTTCATCAATGAAAACTATAAAATAAAAGCTTCACTAGAACACCGTCCGAATGATGAAAAGTCACCAAAATATCAAGACTTTTTAGAAAAATTGAAAGAAAAAATTGCCATTCAACAAAGTAAAGTGAAACATAAAATTTTTTAAAATTTCCAACCAAAACCTACAAATAACCATCTTTTAAATAAAAAATTTATTATGAAAAATTTATTTACCTTCATCGCTTTATTTATTGTTTCGTTTGCTTTTTCTCAAACCAAAAATTTTATAGACCAACCTTATTTAGAAACTTCTGCCGAAGCAGATACTTTGGTCATTCCTGATAGAATTTATCTTAAAATTACCATTTCTGAAAACGACACTAAAAACAAAAAATCGGTAGAAGAATTAGAAAACATAATGGTTTCAAAACTTAAAAATCTAGGAATTGACACCAACAAACAATTGCTAATGAATGATTTAGGAAGCAGTTATAAAAAATACGCCCTTAAATCTACAGACGTAATGAAAACCAAATCTTATGATTTACTAGTATTTGATGGATTAACAGCAGGAAAAGTAATACAAGAACTCGAAAAAGAAGATATTTCTAATATTCAATTGCTAAAAACTCAACATTCTCAGCAAGAAAAAATATTGGCAGACCTTAAAAGAAGAGCGATTATTAAAGCAAAGAAAAACGCCAATAATATTGCCAACGCAATCGGACAAAAAGCTGGTAATGCCATTTTTATTTCTGACCTTAAAGTAACAATTCCTACTAGTTCTGTACAATTTCTTAATACATCTTTTGGCTATAATTCTCAAAAACAAAAAGAAGAATTTGAACCTTCAGACTTGAATTTCAGAAAAATAGGATTTTCGGCAAGTCTTTCTGTAAATTTTAAATTAGAATAAAAATCTAAACAACCAATAAAAACAAAAAAACAATGGCAGGAATTAAAAATCTAGAAAATTTATCAGACGAACAAATTAACAACGAGTTGAAAAAAGGAGGGAAATTTGTAATTTTCTCTTATACCATTTCAATCATTATTATGACTTTTAGAAGAAATAGCGATATTTATTTTATAAAATCAGGAGAATCTGCTATAGCTTACAGTTGGAAATATTCTCTAATTACCTTTTTTGCTGGTTGGTGGGGAATTCCATTTGGACCGATTTTTTCCTTTGTTTCTTTTTACAAAAATTTTACCGGAGGAAAAGATGTGACCGCTGAAGTTATAACAGCAATAAACTCTGAACAGCCCATGAATCAACAAGTTTAAAACAACCATTTTTAATAAAATTTTAGTCAAAAATTAAAAATGCAAATCAGAAAACTCAATTCATCAGATTTAGAAGATCTTCAGAAAATAAGTATTCAAACCTTCAGAGAAACTTTTGAAGAAGTGAATTCTGAAGAAGATATGCAAAAATATTTAGATGAAAATTTGAGTTTAGAAAAATTAAAAAATGAACTAGAAAATCCAGACTCAGAATTTTATTTTATTGAAAATGAAAATGAAAATTTAGGTTATCTAAAATTAAATTTCGGGAATGCACAAACCGAAAATTTCAAAAAAAATCATCTTGAAATTGAAAGAATTTATGTTTTGAGAGACTTTTTAGGGCAAAAAATTGGGCAAATTATATTGAACAAAGCAATAGAAATTGGTAAAAAAAAGAACTTAGAATTTCTATGGCTCGGTGTTTGGGAAGAAAATCACAGAGCTATTAAATTTTATGAGAAAAATGGTTTTAAAGTTTTCGGAAAGCATAAATTTGTACTCGGTAAAGATGTTCAGACTGACTTATTGATGAAACTTCTAATAAACAAAAAATAAAGAATTAATATTTAAGAAAATAGAGTTAATTTTCAATTCTACATTTTCAATTTTCAATTAAAAAAATGATTGACACCCACACTCACCTATATTCCGAAGAATTCGATGAAGACAGAACAGAAATGATAAAACGTGCCATCAATAAAGGCGTTACAGAGTTTTATCTTCCTGCAATAGATTCAGATTCTCACGAAAAAATGCTTCAACTAGAAACTGAATTTCCCAATCATATTTTTGCCATGATGGGGCTACATCCTTGTTATGTAAAGCCAGAAACTTGGGAAAAAGAGTTAGAAATTATAGAAAATTATTTGAACAAAAGACCATTTCCTGCAATTGGTGAAATCGGAATTGATTTGTATTGGGACAAATCTACGCTTGACATTCAGATAAAAGCATTTGAAAAACAAATAGATTGGGCGATAGAAAGAGATTTACCCATCGTAATTCATACTAGAGAAAGTTTTGATGAAACTTTTGAAGTTTTAGAACGTAAAAAACACCCAAAGTTGCGAGGGATTTTTCATTGTTTTTCTGGAAATTTAGAACAAGCAAAAAGAGCCATAGATTTGAATTTTCTTCTCGGAATTGGCGGTGTTGTAACCTTCAAAAATGGAAAAATAGACCAATTTTTACACGAAATTCCTTTAGAAAAAATTGTTTTAGAGACAGATTCTCCTTATTTGGCACCAGTTCCGCACCGTGGAAAGCGCAATGAAAGTTCGTATTTAGATTTGGTGGTAGGGAAATTAGTAGATATTTATAAAAAAGATTTTACAGAAATTGATAGAATTACGAGTGAAAATGCCCATAAAATTTTCGGGAAGTAATTTCACTTAAATTCGCAAAGTTTTTTAGCAATGAGCGCAAAAATTCTCGCATAATAAAAAAGACCGTAATAAATAATCATTGCGGTCTTTGCTTTTTTCTGCGCCTTTGCGTGAAAACTATTTCTTTCTATAAAAAACCTTCTTTGTTGGTTTTTTGAAAGTAATATCTTCTTTTTTCTGCGGCTTTGGTCTTGGTGTAAAAGGTTTATTATTAGAATCTCTTTTTTGTTCTACCAATTTCTCTGGATGGTATGGGTGGTTTTTTACCACAGGAATTTTCTTACCAATCAACTTTTCGGTATTTCTAAGATTTACCAAATCTAAACCATCTACAAACGAAATAGAAGTTCCTTCTGCTCCTGCCCTACCCGTTCTTCCAATTCTATGAACGTAGGTTTCCGAAACGTCTGAAAGTTCAAAATTAATCACATATTTCAAATCATCGATATCAATTCCTCTTGCTGCAATATCTGTTGCCACCAAAACTCTGGTCTTTTTATTTTTGAAATTACTAAGAGCAGTTTGTCTGGCATTTTGAGATTTATTACCGTGAATGGCTTCTGCAGTAATATTCGTTTTTTGGAGTTTTCTGGCAATTTTATCTGAACCATGTTTAGTTCTGGCAAAAACCAAAACTTGATCTAATTTTTGATCTTGAAGAATATGAATCAACAAGTCTAATTTATCATCTTTTTCCACAAAATAGATTGACTGATTAATGGTATCTGCGGTAGATGAAACGGGCGCTACTTCTACTTTTACAGGATGATGAAGCATAGAATTGGCTAATTCTTGAATTTCTTTAGGAAAAGTTGCCGAAAAGAAAAGCGTTTGTCTCTTTGGCGGAAGTAATTTCACAACGCGTTTTACATCATGCACAAAACCCATATCCAGCATTCTATCTGCTTCATCGAGAACAAATATTTCTAAATTTTTGAGCGAAATAATACCTTGATTAATAAAATCGAGTAATCTCCCAGGAGTTGCCACCAAAACATCTACGCCTTTTTTAAGAGCAGCTTCTTGTGCACCTTGCTTTACGCCACCAAAAATCACCAAAGTTTTCAACGGCAAATTTCTACCATAAGCTTTGAAACTTTCTTCAATCTGTATCGCCAATTCTCTGGTAGGTGTTAGAATTAAGGCTTTAATCTGATGATTTTTTGTGTTTTTATGCGATAAATTTTGCAAAATTGGAATGGCAAAAGCTGCTGTTTTACCTGTACCAGTCTGCGCAGTTCCTAATAAATCTTTACCTTCTAAAAGATGAGGAATAGCTTGCGCTTGGATAGGTGTTGGTTTTTCATAACCTTCTTTGGTAAGCGCATCTAGAATGGGCTTAATGAGTTGTAAGTCTGTAAATAACAAATGTTTAAATTTTAAAAAATGTGTGCGGGCGAAGTGTTCTACTTCTACATTTTTGAGCAAAAAATCAATGAAAAATTCCAGAAATTTTTAAAAAAGTATAAATACTTTTGGCTAAAGAATGCCGCGAATTATTTGGCAAAGATAGTCTTTTAGAAATAAATGAAAAAAAACTATTATTAATACTAAAATATAAATTATAGGATTAAAATACTTCTTTAGAAATAGATTGAAAAAGCTACTTCGAGCCAATACTTTTATGATATTTATTACCTCCAAGAATTTTCTTTTTCTCTTGAACTCCACCAAAATAATTAATTGAATAACTCAAAAACAAAAAAACCATTTTTCCTTTGCTTAAAAACAAAATCAATAGAATCTAATCTTTGTTGAGCCTTATGCTTATCAAAAATAGTTCTGTAATAAATTTTTCTTTTCTGTGGGAGAATTATTGTCTTTGATAATTTAACATTCTCTTTATAAGCATCAGCTAATGTAAAACCAGAAAAAGCTAGTTTAGAATCTCCTTTAAATTCTAAAAATAAACTTTTATCATCACCAAAAATTTTTTCCGTTTTTTATATTCAAATTTTCCTATTTTGATATATTCTTGAGTAAAAAATATTGAGAAAGATAAAAAAGTAAATAGTGTGGTTATTAGTTTTTTCATTTATTAAAAATTTTACCCGTGTAATTTCTTCCAAATCACATCTTTCAGTTCTACCAATCCTTCTTGGGTAACTCCAGAGAAGAAAAGTGGTTTTAGTTTTTCAGGAAATTCTGCTGTGATTTCTTTTTTCAATTCATCATCTAATAAATCTGATTTTGAAATAGAAACGATAATGTCTTTATCTATCAATTCAGGGTTATACTCTTCTAGCTCTTTGTAGAGAATTTGATATTCTTTAAAATGATCTACAGAATCTGCAGGAATCATAAAAAGCAAGATAGAATTACGTTCGATATGTCTTAAGAATCTATGGCCAAGACCTTTTCCTTCAGCTGCACCTTCTATAATTCCCGGGATGTCAGCCATTACAAAAGATTTGTAATTTCTGTATTCTACAATACCTAAATTGGGAGTAAGAGTAGTAAAAGCATAATCTGCAATTTTTGGTTTTGCTGCAGAAACAGCAGCTAGAAGTGTAGATTTACCAGCATTAGGAAAACCAACTAAACCAACATCTGCCAGAATTTTTAGTTCGAAAACTACATAACCTTCTTCGCCAGGCATTCCTGGCTGTGCATAACGAGGTGTTTGGTTGGTAGCTGATTTGAAATGCTCATTTCCAAGACCACCCATTCCACCTTTCATGATGATGATTTCTTGGCCGTCTTCCATAATTTCGCCAATCACCTCACCGTCTTCATTTTTTGCAATGGTACCAATAGGAACATTGATGTAAACATCTGCACCGAAAGCACCAGTCAATTGGTTTTTACCACCATTTTCGCCTCTTTCGGCTTTTACGTGACGGGTATATCGAAGCGGAAGCAACGTCCATTCTTGTGCATTGCCTCTCATAATTACGTGGCCACCTCTGCCGCCATCACCTCCATCTGGACCACCTTTAGGGATATATTTTTCCCTGCGAAGGTGTGCAGAACCAGCACCTCCGTGACCAGATTTACAATGTATTTTTACGTAATCTACAAAATTGCTCATAAATATTTTGTTGTTAGTTGATAGTTGATGGTTGATGGTTGTCGGAAAATTGTATAGATTTTTTTACTAACAACCGACAACTAGCAACTAATAACTATTTTATTTTTTCTACTTCAGCGAAAAGTTTTTCTGCAATTTCAGCTATTTCGCCTACACCATTAATCTCTACATATTTACCTTGTTTTTTGTAAAGTTCTGCTACCTCAGCAGTTTTGGCATAATATTCTTTAATCCTGGCTCTTATTACTTCTTCATTGCTATCATCTGATCTACCGCTTGTTTCTCCTCTTTTTGTAAGTCTCTGAACTAAAATTTCATCTTCTACGATTAAAGAAAGACAAACATCTATTTTATCATTCAAAACTTCTTTTACAATTACTTCTAGAGCATCTGTTTGTACTGCAGTTCTAGGAAAACCATCAAAAATAAATCCCGCAGCATCTGTAGGTTTTTTAACCTCTTCTATTAACATATCAATGGTTACTTGGTCTGGTACCAACTGTCCTTTCTCGATAAAAGAATTGGCTAATATTCCTAATTCAGTATTGTTTTTTATATTAAAACGGAATAAATCTCCTGTAGAAATTTGCTTTAAATTAAATTTTTCGATGAGATTCTGAGCTTGGGTTCCTTTCCCACTTCCTGGAGGCCCGAATAGAACTACGTTTATCATAATTAGCGGTTGGCTACTGGCAAAATGCTCTTGGCTTTTGCGGTTACCTATTTGTAAAGTTAAAAATAATACAAAAGTTTATATTGTTATAAGCTAACAGCATAAGGCCGTCAGCCGATTAATGATTAATTCTACCTTCTTCTAATTGGTACAAATCTGGTAAATTCCTTCCCAATTCATCATAATCTAATCCGTAACCTAATACAAATTTATTTGGAATTTCTTTGGCTACATAATCTATAGGGAATCTGTTTTTGAAAACTTCTGGCTTCATCAAAAGTGAAGCTACTTTAAGCGATTTTGGGCGCTGCGTATTTTTAAAATATTCGAATAGACTTTCTAGAGTATTTCCTGTATCTACAATATCTTCCATCAGGATAATGTGTCTGCCTTCTACATCTTTAGTTAAATCCATTTTTTTGTAAACTATACCAGTAGATTGTGTACCAGTGTATGAACTTACTTGTAAAAATGCAATTTCGCATTCACCAGGATAATGTTTCAGAAAATCTGAAAAAAACATAATTACCCCATTAAGAACTCCTACAAAAACAGGAACTTCGTCTTTATAATCTTCATAAACTTTAAGAGCTAATTCTTTGATAACCTCTTGCAGTTCGGCGTGCTTAAGATAGGGAACGAAAGTCTTGTCGTGAATTTTTACGCTTTCCATAAATATTTAAGTATGTGCAAATTTACGTTTTTTTTATGAATTTTATCAGTAAAATTGGTTAAATGGTATATGTTTTTGCAATAGGGATAGTAATGAAAATCCTTTTTATAAATTTTTTATTGAGCAATAATCTGAGAAAATTTATAAAAAGATTGAAATGGATAGCCCGGCTTTTTCTAGCGCTGGCAATAGCTTGGCAGAAAAAGATTGCCCTAAAAATTTGAGATTTCTTAAAATTTAAGAATAGATTTGAAAAAATCTTTATTGAGGTATTTTTCTAGCGGATAAATTTTCATAAAATGATTTCCAAAGAAGAAAATAACCAAAACCAAAGCTGGTTTGTATACCAAATTAATAAAATGATGACTAAAATCTGGCAAAATTATAGCTACTGAAATGGCTAAAGTAGATAAAATAATGCTGTATAACATCTCTATAGTAAACGGAGAAACCTTGAATTTATAGTAATTAAAAGCGATTTTTGCTAAATTAAATGCCGTAAGCGAAATAGCGTAAGAAATGGAAATTCCTAAAATTCCTAAAGAAGTTTTGTGAATAAAATAAAAATTAAGAACCGTTGTAAGAACCGCCAAAAATAGCATAACATAGATATTAAAACGGTAATACTTAGACATCGAAATGATATGCCCATTAAAACCTGTAGCCAATTCGAAAAGCAACGCAAAACCAATGACCCAGATTAATGGCTGCGCTTCTAGCAAAGATTTGCCTGCTTTTGGCATAAATTCGGTAAGGTAAGGATAGCCAACCGCAATGCAAGAAAACAAGACCAAACCTAGAAAAAATAAACTAAGTGACGTTTTTTTGTAATATATATCTAAGTCTTTGATGGTTTTTTCGGCAATATGCTTTCTTATAATGGGTGCCGAAATATTATACAATCCCATGGCTGGAATGCTGATGAGCTGAACGATAGAAAGAATGGTAGCATAAACCCCGTTTTCCTCAAAAGACAAATATTCGCTAATCATATAACTAGAAATATTGAGTGCCAAAACGCTGCCCAAATTCCCCAAAAATCCGTAAAAACTATAGCTGAAAACTTCTTTCCAAAAATGATTTTGTTTGAGATAATCTGTGCTAAAGTCTAGTTGAATTTTCTCTAATTTATTCGTGTAAAAAATATACCCGAAAAAACTCAATAGAAAAATCGCAAAAAATACAACGAATGAAATGCTTTCTACATCTACAAACACAAACAACCCAAAGGCTAATAAATTGGCAATTTTCGGGAATAAATTCTCAAAAATATTAGGCACAACAATCCTTTTGAAATTAGAAATATATTTGTTAAAAACCGAAGACAGTGACAAAACCAAAATAAGCGGAACAATCACTTTCCTTAAACTCCAGAGCTTAGAATTTTCCTTAAGACTTGGAAAAAAATAAAAAACCGCGAAAAATATGGCGGTAAAAAACACAAAATTTATCGTAACCAAAAGCAATGACCAAGAGAGAAAATTCTGTTGTTTATTGACTTCTTTTAATCTACCGAAAAAATAAACATTAGAAAAAGACAAGCCAAAAACCACCACCGTCATATACATTTGAGCGGCTGGCAAAATATAGCGCAACTTGCCGTAATAATCTAGATTGCTCGGAAAAATGAAAACAGCAGAAACCATCCCGATTAAAAATCCAAGATAACCAATGATGGAATATTTAAAACTTTGTCTGGCTACTACGCTCATTCTTTTTTGTTGTTAAGTTGTTGAGTTGTAAAATTGTAAAGCTGTTGAGTTCTTGAGTTGTTGAATTGTGAAATCGTGAAAATGTAAAGTTTAAAATTAATTTTTAACAGTTTTACGATTTTACAGTTTTGCGATTTTACGATTTTGCAATAAAAATAATATTATTGATGTAATTTTTATAATCCTTCACGAAAACTGCATCTTGAGAATTGATAAATTCTTCTGTCAATTTCTTTAAGTTAAAAGTTTCTCTATCTAAATAATTGGCAGTAAAACCCCAACTTTCTACTTCAGAAATCAAGTTCCAAAGCAGTTCTTTGTGGTGGCGTTGTTCCATTTCTACCATTAAAGTTGGTTGATGTTTCAAAATGGTTTCTTTAGCCCCACGAAGCGTTTTCATCTCGTTTCCTTCTACATCAATTTTGATAAAATCTAATTTTTTCAAATTCTTCAAAGGCTCAAAATCATCTAATTTCACCACTTTTACTTTTTCAATCACAAATTTTTCTTCATTTTCTTCGTGGAAATCTACTTGTAATGTTCCTCTAGAATTTACTTTTTCGCCTTTTAAAATAGGAATTTTAAATTCTGCAACAGTGTTTTCATCCGACAAAGCCACCGAAAAAAGATTCACTTTTGGGAACAATCTTTTCAATTTTTTATTCAAAGCTCTATTCGGTTCAAAAGCATAAATATTTTGTGGAAAAAGATGATATTCTAATTGATATAGAAAATGCCCAACATTAGCACCAACATCCATAAAAACAGCATCTTTAGGGAGAAATTCTGTCAACCAAAGCAATTCTGGCTCTACTTTTCTTTCGAAAATATTTTCTCTAGAAAGTTGAACTTGTTTTTTAAAAAACCTTTGTTTATAAATCTGTGGAATGATATATTGAGAAGTTTCTGTTAAAAAATGATAAATGCTCATTGATTGGATGATAGATTTTGATTGTTTACAACAGTGCAAAAATAGTTTTTTCTAATTGTTTTAAGACTTTTTCTTTGCTGAAATTTTCCTGAAAATCATATTCTAAATGTTTTTGATGAGGATATAACTGTCCTTCTATATTGTCTATTTCAGGAATAATAAAAGAATATTTCGAAGGATAATTTTCTGGAAAAATCGCCAATTTTCCATATTTAATAGCATCGCCAATGTTTCCGCTCATTTTGGTAATTCCATAAATTTCTTTTTGACTAAAAAACTTTGTTTCTTGTTGAATAGGACACCACAAAATATCGGCTTTTTGCATATAATCATCAAAAACATTTTGAGGCACTTTTTCTGTGAAATATTTGAAGGAAATGTTTCCTGGCTTATTTTTCTCAAAATCTTGAAGCATTTCTAATTCCTTTCCTTGCACTTTTCCGAGAAAAATAATTTCAAAAAGAAAATGAAATATTTGAATTGATTTTAAAACTCTTTCATAATCTCGTCTTTTCCGTGAAACCGCTCCCGGAATTACAATAGTGAAAGTTTCGCTTTCAGGTTTTTCGAAAAATTTAGTGTAAAAAAGAGGTAAATTGCTGTAATTTTCTTTGGTTAAATTCTCATCTAAAACCAAAAGATTTTTCGCTTTTTGGTAAACATTCGATTTCTTCAACAAACCTTCTTTCAACAATAATTTCAAACGATATTTAAAATCTTCTTTGAAAACAGAACTCAACAAATTAAAATTTGTAGCTTTCACAAAATTCAAATTATGACAAATAATCGAAGTATTAAATTTCTCTGCAATTTTCTCAAAAACATTGAAATAACGATGAACGGTTCCGATAATAATCAAATCATAATTTTTAGTTTGAAGTTGTTCGAAAATCGTTTGATGGTTTGATTTTATTTTGTTCTCAATTCCCTGCAAATCCAATGTTTTCAGAATTTTTTCGCTGAAATAATAATCCACAGAAAACGCCGTGGAATCATTCATTAATTCCATAAAATTCAGCACAATTTCTGCGTGAGTATCCAGTTCTATATATGCGATTTTTTTCAAAAAATTAATAACTTTGTTTATTTATCTTTTTTTCTGTCACTATTATATTATCAATATCAAAATTAAAATAAACTTGTATTCCATCAACCCAAGTTTCCAAAACCTTAGTTTTCAAAATATCTCTTTCATCAATATTCATTAAATCCTGATTCATAATAATAAAATCTGCATTTTTTCCTACTTCCAAACTTCCTCTTACTTTCTCTTGAAACACCGATTTTGCTGCCCAAATTGTCATTCCACGCAATGTTTGTTCTCTGGTTAAAGCATTCTCTTTTTGGAAACCATTTTCAGGATAATTCTGCGCATCTTTTCTGGCAACCGAAGCCAAAAACGTTTTAAATGGATTGATATCTTCCACAGGAAAATCAGTTCCCAACGCAACCCAACCGTTTTGTTTCAACAAATCTTGATAAGCATACGCTGTTTTTATACGTTCACTTCCCAATCTTTCTTCCGCCCAATACATATCAGAAGTTGCGTGAGTTGGCTGAACAGACGGAATGATATTATATCTTCCAAAATATTGAAAATCAGCAGAATTTACAATTTGCGCGTGTTCTATTCTCCATCTTTTATCGTTTTTGCCTTTTAGAACATCTCCATAAATTTTCAAAATTTCTCGGTTGGCAGAATCACCGATGGCGTGAGTACACATTTGCAAATCACTATTAACCAATTTTTTAGCTAACTTTTTAAAATGTTCTTTATCGCTCAAAAGAAAACCTTTCCAATTCGGTTTATCGTGATAATCGCTCAGCAAACACGCACCTCTACTTCCCAAAGCGCCGTCAGCATAGACTTTAAAACCACCAACAGTTATTTTTCCGTTGGTATAACGTCCCTTTTTTATCCATTTTTCGTAATAATTAGGATTATCTTCCAACAAAGCGAAAATATTCATTTTCAGTACATTTTGCTTTTGAGACTTTTCTAAAAGAGACAAAGTATGTTTAGAAATTCCACAATCGTGAAGCGAAGTTAAACCAAAAGCAAAACACTCTTTTTGCAATTCCCCGAAATATTTAATCGCCAAATCATCTTCAATCGCAGGAATTACTTTTTCTACCAAATCCATCGCATTATCGACCAAAATACCCGTCAATTTACCATTTTTTTGTTCGATTTCTCCACCTAAAATTTTAGTATCAACCGTAATTTTTGCTAAATCCAATGCTTTTTGATTGGCAACAGCAGCGTGACCGTCAATTCTCTTTAAATAAACCGGACGATTAGGAAACAATTCATCTAATTTTTCCTTTGTTGGAAATTCTTTAACTGTCCAATCATTCTGATCCCAACCTCTTCCATATAACCAAAATTTAGGGGCAGTTTTGCTGTATTTTTTGATTTTTTCTACAATTTCATCCCAAGATTTAGTCCCAACCAAATCGCTTTTCCATCGATCGGTTGCATAACCTGTGAAATGACAATGCGCATCTATAAAACCTGGATAAATTGACTTTTGTTGAGCATCTATTTTTTGAGTTGAGATGTAATTTTTTAAAATTTCTTTTCCACCAATTGCCACAATTTTTCCTTTGGAAATCGACATTGCTTCTGCAATATCAAAATTCTGATTTACGGTGTAAATTCGGGCATTATAAACAATTAAATCTACTTTTTTTTGTGCGGAAAAAATTCCGACGAACAAAAGCAAGAATATGATGAATTTATTTTTCATTGTTTAATCATTTATTATTTTAATTTTTTAATTTTTTAAACATTTCACTCCAACGCAAATTTCTGATAAATGAAATTTCTTCTTTCGTTAAAACTCTAGGATTTTTCTGTTTTAAAAAAGATTTCATCGTAATAAAAAACTCCGAAAAAGATTTATTTTTCAACGAAGATTTCGCCGAAGAAATGGCAGCCAAAGGAAAATTTAAGCCAATATTGTAGAAATATTCTCCTAATTTTTCTGCTTTTTGAGATTTGTATTTGTAAGCCGTTGGGCGAAGATGTTTCACCCAAAGTTCTTTAATGGTAACTGTTTCGTAACCGTGCATTTTGCAAAGCATCACATCAATATTATCCCAACCGAGAACCGCTCTCAAACCATTCATTTTCAGAAATAATTCTTTTCGGTAAGATTTTATCGGGCCACGAACGTGATTTTTGGAAGAAAGATTTTCGAAAGTCCACTCATTTTGGTTGGTAAAATCGAGAAGTTGTGAAGTTGTATAATTGTTTGTTTTAAAGTCCTTATTGATAAAAACCACGCCCGAAACCATTCCTGCATTTGGATTATTCTCATAAACTTCGTTTATTTTTTCTAAATAATTTTCAGGGAAAATAATGTCTGCATCAAACTTACAAACCACATCAAATTCTTCTACATTTTCGGTTTCTAAACCTTTGTTGAACGTTCTCACCACTTTTGCACCAGGCTGATGTTCAGATTTCTCTAAATTTAATACTTTGTACTTTGTACTTTGTACTTCATACTTTTCAGCAATTTCTTGGGTTTTATCGGTAGAACCATCGTTCACTATTACACATTTAAAATCCTGAAACGTCTGATTTTTCAGAGATTCTAAAGACGGAAGAATGTTTTCTTCTTCGTTGTGAGCGGGAATAATAATTAAAAACTTCATTGATTACATCAATTCATCATGCCATTCTTTGATGGTCACTTTAGACACCAAACCTGTGGTTACAAAAGGATCGCCTTTTACAAATTCTTCGGCAGATTCTTTATCCGTAAAAATCGCCATTGCTCCTTCTCCCGGAATGGCAAACGGACCAATTCCCAAGATTTTTCCTGCTTTTACAAATTTGTCTTCATTTTCTTGATGCGCTGGGAAAACTTCCATCATTTTTTCCATGGTAGTTTCTGGAGCGGTTTCGTATAGGACTACGGTTTTCATAATTTTTGGTATTAAAATTTTGGCTAAAGCCAATTGATTTTTTTGTTTTAAAAACGGGCTGAAGCCCGTTCCTATTGATTTTGATTATTGTTTGGAATCAATTCCAAACCTAAAATATCTGTCGTTCCTACGGAACTCCCTTTCAAAATCTGCATTTTTTACAATTTTCATCGGAATAAATTCCGATGCTACAATTTCTGTCGTTCCTACGGAACTCCCTAAAATTCTACCATTCTCCAACTCAAGAACACTTCCACTCAAAATCAATGCGCTTCCAACCAATTTTTACCAACGCCCACTTCCACCAAAAGCGGAACTTGTGTTTCCACGGCAGATTCCATTTCGGTTTTGATGAGGTAAGTTGCCACTTCTACTTCTTCGGCGGGTGCTTCAAAAACCAATTCGTCATGAACTTGCAACAGCATTTTGGTTTTTAGTTTTTCTTTTTCAAAAACTTTGTCAATGTTAATCATCGCAATTTTTATAATATCCGCTGCAGAACCTTGAATTGGCGCATTTACAGCGTTTCTTTCCGCGTGAGCTTTCACCACAAAATTTGCAGAATTAATGTCTTTCAAATGGCGTTTTCTGTTGAACAACGTTTCTACATAACCCAATTCTCGGGCTTTTTGCACTTGTTCTGCCATCCAAATTTTCAATTTTGGGTAGGTTTCGTAATAAGAATCGATGAGTTGTTTTGCTTCGGTTCTAGAAAGTCCGGTTTGTTCTGCCAAAGCAAAAGCACCTTGTCCGTAAATAATTCCAAAATTCACGGTTTTTGCTTGGGAACGTTGAGTTTTGGTCACTTCTTCCAAAGGAATTCCGAATAATTTTGCAGCTGTAGAAGCGTGAATATCTTCCCCATTTTGGAAAGCTTTAATCATATTTTCTTCGCCAGAAATTTCTGCAATTAAACGCAATTCTATTTGAGAATAATCGGCAGAAATAATTTTTTTGCCTTCCCCCGAAACAAATGCACCTCGGATTTGTTGACCACGCAACGTACGAATCGGAATATTCTGCAAATTCGGGTTTACAGAAGCCAATCTTCCTGTTGCAGCAGTAGTTTGCGAGAAATTGGTATGAACTCTATTGTCGGTTTTATCAATCTGACTTGGCAACGCATCTACGTAAGTGGATTTCAGTTTTTGGTAGGTTCTGTATTCTAAAATATGTTTTATGATTTCGTGTTTTCCTGCCAATTTTTGCAAAACATCTTCGGAAGTAGCGTACTGTCCTGTTTTTGTTTTTTTCGCTTTCGGGTCGAGTTTCATTTTTTCAAACAAAATTTCTCCCAACTGACGAGGAGAATTCATATTAAATTCTTCACCAGAAAGTTCAAAAATCTCCTTTTCTAAATTCCTTAAATCGTTTTCTAAATCAATGCTTTCTTGTTTCAGCCAGTTTTCATCGAGGGAAATTCCCGCCAATTCCATTTTTGCCAAAACCGTCATCAAAGGCATTTCGATTTTATAAAATAAATCTTCGAGGTTTTCTTTTTTGAGTTGAGGCGCGAAAAGTTGGTACAATTGAAAGGCAATATCGGCATCTTCGGCAGCGTATTCTGTTGCTTCTAATAGATCTACATCACGAAAAGTTCCTTGGTTTTTTCCTTTTTTGCCAATCAATGTTTCGATGGAAACCGGTTTGTAATCGAGGTACATTTCCGAAAGATAATCCATTCCGTGTCTTCCATCAGGATTTAGTAGATAATGCGCAATCATCGTGTCAAAAAGGTTTCCTTTTATTCGTACACCGTATTGATGAAGCACTTTTAAGTCAAATTTAAGATTATGAGCAACTTTCTGAACGACTTCTTTTTCAAAAAATGGCTTGAAAATTTCTAAAGTTTCCAGAACTTCTTCCCTTTTTTCGGAAAGTGGAATGTAATACGCCAACCCTTTTTTGTAAGAAAAACTCATTCCCACTAATTCAGCTTCCAGTTCGTTGAGCGAGGTAGTTTCGGTATCAAAACACACGACTTTTTGAGCCATTAAATTCTGAACCAACATTTTTTGCGCTTTTGGCGTGTCGATAAATTGATACAAATGGTCGTTATCTTTCACCGTTTTTTTGGTAGAAGTGGCTTGTTCTAATTCTTCGAAATTCGCAAAAAGATCGAGTTGAGTTCCGTGTTGCGAGATACGAGGTTCGAGGTTTGAGGTTTTTGATTCAACAGTTTGCTTCGCTTCGCTCGCAATGACAGCCGATTGCTGATTGCTGATTGCTGATTGTTCATTAAATGCTCGGTACAAATTTTCGTACAATCTTCGGAATTCTATTTCATCAAAAACCTCTCTCACTTTTTCGAAATCAGGAGTTTCTAAATCATATTGTTCTTGGTGAAATTCTATCGGAGCATCACAAATAATGGTGGCTAATTTTTTAGACAAAATCCCTCTTTCAGCCGAATTTTCTATTTTTTCTTTGAGTTTTCCTTTCAGTTGAGCGGTATTTGCCAAAAGATTTTCGATGCTTCCGTATTCTTTTAGAAATTTTAGAGCGGTTTTTTCGCCCACTCCTTCCAAACCTGGGATGTTATCTACAGCATCTCCCATCATGGCTAGAAAATCGATGACTTGTTTCGGATCTTCGATTTCGTATTTGGCTTTCACTTCTTCCACTCCCAAAATTTCGACATCTCCAAATTTGGAAGCTGGTTTGTAAATTTTAATTTTATCTGTCACCAACTGTGCAAAATCTTTGTCGGGCGTTACCATAAAAGTAGTATAACCCTCATTTTCGGCTTTGCAAGCAATGGTCCCGATAACATCATCTGCTTCATAACCTTCTACACCTAAAATCGGGATGTGCATGGCTTCTAAAATCCTGTGAATATACGGAACAGCAATTTTTATCGCTTCAGGAGTTTCGGAACGATTGGCTTTATAATCTGCAAAATCATCAGTTCTTACACTGGCTTTTCCTACATCAAAAACCACCGCCAAATGAGACGGTTTTTCTCTTCTGATGAGTTCTATTAAAGAATTGGTAAACCCAAAAATAGCGGAAGTATCAAGACCTTTGGAAGTGAGCCTAGGATTTCTGATGAGTGCGTAATAACCACGGAAAATCATGGCATACGCATCGATAAGATAGAGTCTTTTGTCGGCAGAATTTGTCATAAAAGCAAAGATAAGGAAAAGTAGGAAGGTAGAAGATGGAAGGTAGAAGAAATTTGTGAGAAGTTGGGAATGAAGTTTATATTTTCGAAAAATTTCAAATTTAATCGTACTTTTGAAACGATGAATGATTTATCTTTAAGAACTGTAACAGTGATGCGCTACATTCTTCCACTGCGTGAAGGAGGAAGTTTGCCTGCATTGGCGGAAGCGGATGACGATTTTAAATATGTTTTGAAATTTCGAGGTGCTGGTCACGGTGTGAAAATGCTGATTTCTGAAATTTTAGGCGGAAAAATTGCTGAAATTTTAGGATTGAAAATACCAGAATTGGTTTTTGCCAACCTCGATGTAGATTTTGGGAGAACTGAAGCCGATGAAGAAATTCAAGATTTATTGAAATTTTCTGAAGGTCTCAACTTAGGCTTGCATTATCTTTCTGGAGCAATTGCCTACGACCCAAGTATGAAAATAGATGCACTTTTAGCTTCCAAAATTGTTTGGCTAGATGCATTTATTACCAATATTGATAGAACTTTTAAGAATACCAATTTGCTTTGGTGGCACAAAGAACTTTGGGTGATTGACAATGGTGCTTCATTTTACTTCCATCATTCTTGGCAAAATTTTGATGCTGCAGCCAAAACACCTTTCAAATATATAAAAGACCACGTTTTATTGCCTCAAGCAACAAAATTAGACGAAGCAGATGCTTTTGCAAAATCAGTTTTAAATGAAGACATTTTTAGAAAAATTGTCAATTTAATTCCTGAAGATTGGCTACAATGGAATGATGCCGATGAAACGCCTGAAGAAATAAGAGAAATTTATTTTAATTTCTTGAAAAACAGACTAGAATATTCTGAAATCTTTTTAAACGAAGCCAAAAATGCAAGAGGATAAAATATATGAATATGCCGTTATAAGGCTTGTACCAAAGGTTGAAAGAGAAGAATTTTTCAACATAGGATTGGTGATGTTTTCTAAAAAGGAAAAATACATCAGAGTAGAATTTCATCTATGCAAAGACAAATTTAGACTGATGCATAGCAAATTAGACTATGAAGAAGTGTCTAAAAACCTAGAAAATTTCCAAAAAGTAGCCAAAGGCGAAAAAGAGGGCGGCCCAATTGCAATGATGGACATCCCAGAACGTTTCCGATGGTTGACTGCTGTGAGAAGTGCCGTGATACAAACCTCGAGACCTCATCCGGGAAAATCGAAAGATTTGGATACAACCTTTGAAAGACTTTTTGAAGAGTTGGTAAAATAAAAATTTACATTCAATTTATGATTTAATTAAAAACTATCGCTATGAGAAAAAATGTTTTCATTGTTATTTTATTGCTATTTTCCCTTTGTTCATTTGCTCAAAATAATGAAAAATCAACGCCAGAAAAATTGGTTCAACAACAGTTAATAGCCTACAATGCTAGAAATATTGATGCATTTTTAGAACCCTATTCAGATGATGTAGAACTTTATATGTTTCCCAATCAGTTGATAGGAAAAGGGAAAGATTACATGAGAAAAGATTATTCAGTAATGTTTAAAGATACCCCAAATTTACATTGCGACATTAAAAACAGAACTATTTTGGGAAACACCGTTATTGACCACGAAATCGTTTCTGGTTTTGGTCCTAGTCATCTGGAAGCGATTGCGATTTATGAAATCAAAAATGATAAAATTGCTAAAGTCTATTTCATCCAAAAATAATTGAATAAAAAAAACACCAAGAAGTTGAAATTCTTGGTGTTTTAATTTTATAAGCTTTGTAAATTTTTAATTCACTAGGAAAAGTGCATTGCTAAACAATAAAATTCCATTTTCCCAAAATGCTCTAAAAAGCGGATTATCTATCATATAAACTACTTTCCCCGCACCTTTACTCTCTACTGCAAAACTGACTGTTTCTGGTAATTTTTTACCAAAGTCATGACCGATATAACCGTAGCTTTTATAGTTTTTAGGAACATAAGCTACATTGTTTGAGCCTTTTAAGAGAGAATAAATTTTATCTCCCGTTTTTAAACTGTAATATTTTTTGCCCAAACCAAAAGACAAAGGGTGAGTAATATCTAAATTATTTTCAATAATTGCCCCAGGAATAGAATTGGCTAGCATTCTTCTTTCTTCATTTCCAGAATCTAAGAAACGCTCTTTCAGTTCTTTTTCTTTTTTGGCTTTTTCGGCAGCTTGTTTTTCTTCATCAGTAGCATAAGGATTCAGCGTATAGCCATCTTTTCCGTCAAAAACATTCAGAGCTCCATCTATTGCAATTACTTTTCCGCCGTTGTTTATCCATTCATTTAATCTTTTCATATCAGCATCAGAAAAATTATATCTTCCATCAGCCAAAACTAAAGTATTAAATTCAAAGAGTTTTACATTTCTTAACTTATCTTGGTCAACAATGGTTACAGGATAATTCAGGATTTCATCAAAATAATACCAAGCCGCTCCAAATTCTGTAGAAGTAACGCCGTTTCCTGAAAGTAAAAGCACTTTCGGAGCTTTCATCAATGGAAAATTTTCTCCACCCAGATCTTTGGCATTTTTTGAAAATCCACTGGAAATGGTAGCAAAATCACTTTTCTTTTTTACAATTTCTGCAACAGTGTTTTCAAAATCTGCAATTTTAGGATTATCTCCTCTGGCAATCATAAGACCGCCCGGTTCTATGGTTACATCTCCGAAAACAGCTTGTTTCATTGCATATCTTACCTTGATTTCTTTCTGATGAAGTTGCGCCAAAATCTCCGCCGAAGTTCTATTATTCCAAGGAACATAAAATGCATAAACTGTTTTCGGAATAGATTTAGAAGCAGTTTCTGCTACATTTTTAGTTTTTAGATTGAGTGCGTTTTTTACAGCATAACCTTGTACACCATACGCAAGAGGAAGATTCCAAGCGGTAATGTCATAAGAAAGGGTATCTGTCATTTTATTAGTAGGTTCAAATAAAATTTGAGTAAAAACAGCTTTCGGCTGGTTCACTTTTACAATTAAATCGTTGGGTTCTACAGAGAAATTTTCGTCTTTTTTCGTAAAATAATTGAAGCCTGAAGCGTTAGATTTTTCGGTAGCGTAAGAATATTCTATTTTGTTAATTTTCAGCAAATCAGCTAATTGATTCAATTTTGGGTTATTTTTTAAAATGTACGTTGCATATTTACCTTTCATTTGAGTTCTAGGATTATTCATAAAATTTTTAAATCCTTTCAATAAAGGTTCTATCTGCGAAGCCGAAGTTTCTACTACCGCCAATACTGCTGTTTTATGGTGCGTTAATCTATCTTTTATGGTAAGATTTACCCCATTTTCCATCGTGATTTCTCTACCAGCTCTTATTCCGCCCTGTTCTAGAGTCATACCTACAGCACCGTTGTACATAGGATAGGTATCTCCATAACTAGGATAAAAAAGGTCAAATCTTTCGCTGGTATTGTACATCCAATTATTGGCATCAAATTTAGCTGCGATATTTTTTCCTAATAATTTATGAAAATCTTTTTGGTAAGCTTCTATAAATTCGTGCTGAGGTTCTGCTGCAGGAGGAAAAAAGTAAGGAGAATCGTACCCTTGCTCGTGTACATCTGTATGTACATGTGGCATCCATTGATTATAAATCGCCATTCTTTGTTTAGTTTCAATCTGAGTTTGCCAAGCCCAATCTCTATTCATATCAAAAATATAATGATTGTATCTTCCACCAGGCCATTCTTCGGCGTGCTCTCTATCAAATTTATTAGGATTGGTATTTTTACCTGAAATTTCTCTCAACCAATTTCCGTATCTGGAATAACCGTCAGGATTAATACAAGGGTCTAAAATAACAATGGTGTTTTTTAACCATTCTTTAGTAGTTTTATTTTCAGGATTGGCGAGTTCATAGGCTACAGAAAGAGCACTTTCTGTTCCTGCCCATTCGTTTCCGTGCACATTGAAACTTAACCAAACAATTAATTTATCTCCTACAGTGGCAGAATTTTTTGGAGCTAAACCAATAGAAGCTAAGTTTTGAAGTCTTATTTGTTCTAGATTGGCTAAATTTTCTGGGGTAGAAATGTAGTAAACATTAAGATTTCTATGTTCTGATGTTTCTCCATATTTCTGATGTTTTACGTAGGGAGTTTGTGTAGTAAGGTAATTGAAATATTCTTCTACCTGATGATAATGGGTAATTTGTTTACCATAAGTTGGCAAAAACTCATACGGACTTTTTATTTGTGCCAAAGCCATAACACTAACACCCATCCATAATAAAAATAATAGTTTCTTCATATCAAATCAAAAATTTCTCAAAAATAGTGAATATATCCCTATTAATTGTAGGGTTGTTAACAAAAAAAATCCAAAACAAGTGTCTTGGATTTTAAAAATATAAAAATGATTTTGAATTTCTATTTTTTTAATTCTTTACAGGAATATTTTTCAAGATCTCTTGCAAATATTTCCAGAATTTTTGGGTTGATGAAATGCTTGCTCTTTCGTCTGGCGAATGCGCTCCTTTGATGGTTGGTCCGAAACTTACCATTTCCATTTTTGGATAATTGGCACCTATAATTCCGCATTCTAAACCAGCATGACAAGCTACAACGTGTGGTTTTGTTCCGAAATCTTTTTCGTAGATTTCTGTCATTATTTTAATGATTTCTGCGCCAGGTTTTGGTTTCCAACCAGGATAAGAACCAGAAAATTCTACTTCCATTCCTGCCAGTTCAAAAACAGATTTTAGTTGCTCGGCAACTGCCATTTTACTAGATTCTACTGAAGAACGAGACAGATTGAGGATTTTTAAAGCTCCGTTTTTCAATTCTACTCTTGCGATATTATTAGAAGTCTCTACCAAATCTTCTACATCTGGAGACATTCTGTAAACACCATTATGAGCAGATTTTAATGCTAAAATGATTTTTTTAGAATCTTCTGTACTTAGTCCTTGTTCAGTAGCAGACGTTTTTTCGAAACTAATGTTTAAATCTTTCTCTACAGAAGCAAATTCTTCTAAAATTTCAGTTTTTAAAGTTTCTAATTTTTGTGAAAATTCTTCCACATTTTGTACCGAAACTACAGCGTGAGCTTCTCTAGGAATTGCATTTCTCAGCCCTCCTCCGTCAATAGAAATTAATTGAATTCCATTATCAATTCCCGTGTAAAGCAATCTTCCTAAAATTACATTAGAGTTACCAAAACCTTTGTGAATGTCCATTCCAGAATGCCCACCTTGCAAACCTTTGATGTCAATTTTCACAAAATTTGAGGAAGTTGAGGTAAGTTGATAATTTGCAGTAGCGGTTACGTCTATTCCACCAGCGCAGCCTATATCAATCTCGTCATCTTCTTCGGTATCTAGATTTAGGAGAATTTCACCTGTCAACAGACCTGCTTTCAGTCCAAGGGCTCCCGTCATTCCGGTTTCTTCATCGATGGTAAAAAGTGCTTCGATTGCAGGATGAGCAATGTCCGAGCTTTCTAAAATACTCATAATAGCTGCAACTCCCAATCCGTTATCTGCGCCTAGAGTAGTGCCTTTTGCCTTTACCCAATCTCCATCTGCATACATTTCAATTCCTTGAGTTTCAAAATCGAAATCTACATCACTATTTTTTTGGCAAACCATATCAAGGTGAGATTGCAAAACAATCGTTTGGCGGTTTTCCATACCCGAAGTAGCAGGTTTTCTGATGATTACATTGCCTACTTCGTCTTCTATGGTTTCTAAATTGAGATTTTTTCCGAAATTTTTAATGAATTCAATAACTTTTTCTTCTTTTTTAGAAGGTCTCGGAACTGCATTTAAAGCAGCGAAATTCTTCCAAATATTTTGAGGTTCTAAGTGTGTAATAGACATTTTTTAAAATTTGTTCAAATTTACGATTTTGATATTTGAATTCTGTTGAATTTGTTAAAGAATTTTAATCAAAAACAATCAACATTTCTACAACTAACGAATTATCCTGTAGCTCTTTCTAGAAGCACCATCATCATTAAACTCAAAACCACCAAGGTTTCTTCGTGGTCAGGAATATCATTAATTTGGTCTAACTGAAATTTTCTCCCGAAAAATGAGGGCATTTTTTTTAAACGATAGATTTCTTTGCCATTATTATCGTGGACAATATAACTAGGATTGAGAAAATATCCTGTAAATATCCCAATAATAGGGATTTCGCCTACCATTCCGTCTAGAACTTTTACCCAAGCATTTTCTTCTTGAACTTTGTATTTTTGATTTTCATTTTGGTCAAAAATATTGTAAGTAGCTTTCCAAATAGAACGCATACCTTTTCTTGCAATCTTTCCTATGTTTTTACCAAAAGAATCTGTAATGGCATAACTTGCATTGAAATCTATCCATTGATTGGCTTTGATTCTAAAATTTTCTTGTGACCTACTTTCGTCATTGAAAACCACTACATCTTCCTTTAGTTTAAATAATTTTTGACGAACATATGCTAGAGAATTTTCGTTACGGTCTGTAATGGTAAAATCGCCAGCCAAAGTAGTAATTTTGAATTTTAAGAATAAAGGATATTGTAAATTTTGCATAAATATATTTTTCATAAAGATAATTTTAATTTTCAAATTTTCAAATTAAAAGGTATTTTTGTGAGATGAATTTTCCAAGTAAGGTTTTAGAAAAAGCGGTAGAAGAAATTTCGGGATTGCCCGGAATTGGCAAAAAATCTGCACTCAGATTGGCTTTACATTTGCTTCGCCAGCCACCATCTCAAGGTTTGGCTTTGGGAAATGCTATTCAAAAATTGGTTACAGAGATTAAATATTGCAAAAAGTGCCACAATTTTTCTGATGAAGACATTTGCGAAATTTGCAACAGCCCAAAAAGAAATGATGAAATCCTCTGCATTGTGGAAGATGTGAGAGATGTAATGGCAATAGAAAACACATCTAAATTCAATGGAAAATACTTGGTTTTGGGCGGTAAGATTTCACCGATGGAAGGGATAGGGCCTCACCAACTGAATATTTCTTCGATTGAGAAAAAACTAAATGAAGGAATGGTAAAAGAACTCATTTTTGCACTTTCCGCAACCATGGAAGGAGATACCACCGCTTATTATTTATACAAAAAATTCAAAGAATTTCCGGTTACTTTTTCTAGTATTGCCCGTGGAATTGCAGTGGGAGATGAATTGGAATACGCTGATGAAATTTCGCTGGGGCGTTCTATCATTAATCGACTTCCATACAACGAAAAATCATAAAAAAGAAAAGAAATAATGTTGATTTCGGTAATCATCCCAATGTATAATTCTGAAAAAACAATTCTAAAAACTTTAGAATCTGTTAAAAATCAGACCATTGACACAGAATGCTTTGAAATCATCATCATCAATGATGGCTCTAGTGACAACAGTGAGTTTTTGGTGAAAAAATTCATTAATGAAAACTCCGAAATAAATATCACCCTAATCAATCAACCCAACAAAGGGGTTTCAGCAGCCAGAAATGCGGGTTTGAAAATGGCAAAAGGAGAATATATTGCTCTTTTGGATTCTGATGATGAATGGTTGCCAGAGAAAACAGAAAAACAAATAAAATTTCTGAATCAAGAAGTTGAAAATATTGATTTTATTTCTTGCAATATAAATTCACAAAAGATTTTATTTCCGTATGTTGTTAAAAATCAACTCGCAAAGGTTACTTTTAAAAAATTATTAATCAGAAATGGCATCCCTGTTCCTAGCGTAATTTTCAAAAGTAAAATATTGCAAAAAGTAGGTTATTTTGATGAAAATCAAAACTTTGCTGAAGACCATCACTATTGGTTAAAAGTATCTTTAAATTTTAATATGTACATTTTAAATGAAAATCTAGTGATAGCAGGCAACGGAAAAAGAACATTTGGCGTTTCTGGTCTTTCTGGAAATCTTTTTGAAATGGAAAAAGGTTTTATTTACAATTTAAAATCGATGTATAGTCAAAAAAAGATAAATTTCATAGAGTTTATATTTTACAGAATATTCTATAAAGCAAAATTCTTTTTATTAATTTTTAGAAACCAATTTTACTCCATTTTTAAAAAAGAATAAAATATTATTAAATAAAAAAGCCGATAATGAAACTTTCGATTATCATTTTAAATTACAATGTTACCCAACTGCTCAGAAATTGTTTGCATTCTATTGAGCAATATATTCATGATGTAGATTATGAAGTGATTGTAATAGATAATCAATCTCCAGATAGTTCTTGGAAAGCATTAATTTCAGAATTCCCTACAATAAAATTCATAGAAAACACTTCGAATGAAGGGTTTGCAAAGGCCAATAACAAAGCAGTTCAAACGGCTTTGGGTGAATATATTTTGCTTTTAAATCCTGATACAGAATTAGAAGGAGATTACATGAAAGAAGTAATAGATTTTGCAGATGCTCAATCTAATTTTGGATGTTTGGGGCTGAGACTTCATGATTTGGAAGGCAACTTTTTACCAGAAAGCAAGCGTTCTGTTCCAAATGTATTGAATAGTTTCGAAAAATTATTTTCGCCATTTGCTTCCAAAAAATTGCAAAAAAAAGGATATTATAGAAATGATATATCCGATAAAAGCATCGCTGAAGTAGATGTGATTACGGGTGCTTTTTTATTGATTAAAAGAAATTTATTTCTAGAAATTGGCGGTTTAGACGAAACTTATTTTATGTACGGAGAAGACATAGACCTTTGCTATACATTGCTTAAAAGAGATTACAAAAATTGGTATTATGGCAAACATTCTGTACTTCATATCAAAGGAGAGAGTACCATAAAAGACAAGAAATACCTAAAAAATTTCTACGGAGCAATGCTAATATTTATAGAAAAATATTATAAAAAACAGTCACCAATTCAATACCAGGTTTTAAAAATAGGATTAAAGGTTAGGCATTTTATGGCAAGAATTCAACTCTAATAAAAAAGCGGTCTAGAAATTTTCTAAACCGCTATTTTATACTTTGATATCTTATTACTTAGAAGTAGGAAGATTGGTTGCTTTCTGAGCTGGCGCTTGTGGCGCTGAAGTTGCCTTTTCTTTCTTCACTGGAGCGCTATCATAATTAGCAGCAGGTTTTGCTGTAAGAATTACACTCAAGAAAATTAAAACAATAATAATACTTGCTAAAACCCAAGTTGCTTTTTCCATAAAATCATTGGTTCTCTGTACACCAAACTGAGCTGTAGAGCCACCAAATGTAGAAGAAAGACCTCCACCTTTTGGGTTCTGTGCCATAATGATGATGATTAATAAAACCGATGCTATGATGATTAACACCATGAAAAGATTAAATATAGTGCCCATTTTCCTTTTAAATTTTGAGTGGCAAATATAAGTAATTTAAATGAATTATAAAATTTATTTTCAATAAGTTGGAAAGAATAAAAAAAGCGACAAATAAATGTCGCTTTCTTTGAGATATATCTATAGAATTTTATTTAAAATCCTCTTCTTTAGCTTGATTCACATTATATGAATTTACTTTCATTTCTAATTCTTGCCCCATCATAGTTTGTTTCATGACATAAGGCAATTTCACACCGTTTACATCCTTATAATCAGAATAGAAGGTAGGGATTTCCATTTCCTGAGTTCCCATTTTTTGCTTCTGAATTTCGCCCACTTTCAAACCTGTTTTCATACTGTAATAATAAGTAGCATCATTACTTTTAATCACATAAACATCTTCTCCGTTTACTTTCTCAGAACCTACTAATTTGTAATCTGTCGATTTAGCAAAATTTAATTCAGGGAAAATTTCTGTGTTTTTGGCGAATTTCGAAGCCATATCTGCCGGCAAATCCATTTTTTGTCCTTGCGCCACCATATATCCTTTAGTTCCGTCAAAAACTATTTTTTGCATGCTATTCCCCATCATACTTACATCTACAAAAATCTTTCCTCCTTTGGCTTGTACATTTTTGAAATTCAACTCCATCCCTTGAATTTTTGCATTGGCATCATAAGACAAAGAATTGAATTTTGCTACATTATCTTTACCTCCAATAGCAGCTATATACTTATCTACCACTGTATTGATGTTTACATTAGCATCTACTTGTTTTACCGCTGGTTTTTCTACTGGATTAGCGTATTTATCAAAATATTTTACTGGATAACCTAACTTTTCTAGTCCTTCTGAAATATCAGATGCTTTACCAGCTACAAAAATTCTACTTTGTTTCGGGAAAATAGTCGCAGAAACTGCTTTTGCTACATCTGCTTCTGTCACTTTATCAATCGATTTAAGATAATTGTTATAAAAATCTGCTGGAAGACTATTTACTTTTTGGTTAAGAGAGAATCTTGCGATATTCTCCGGTCTTTCAAGAGCCATAATAAATTCACCTTTCATTTTTGCTTTTGCATTGGCTAGTTCTTCAGGTTTTACTTTAGAAATCCCATTAATCTCTGTCATAAACTCTTTTACTGACTTATCGGTAACTTCATTTCTTACACTAGCGTCAGCTGAGAATTCTGAAGAGTACTTAGTAGCATTCATATCAGAATATGCACCATAAGTAAAACCATTTTTTTCTCTAAGATTCATAAATAATCTCGCTTCAGCACCTCCTCCAAGAATGAAATTGGCAATCATGGCTGGAAAATAATTAGCATCTGTCATTTTTAAGCTGTTCACATTTCCCACGTTTACAATAGATTGTACTGCTGTAGGAACATCTACTACATTAATTTCTGTATTTGCTACATTAGACACTGGCTCTAGTGAAGCATATTTGGTGTTTGATTTTTTCCAACTAGAAAACGCCTTTGTTATGAGTGATTTAACATCATTAAATTTCACATCACCTACAATTACAAGGTAAGCGTTATCAGGAGCATAGTGTTTTTTGTAAGCATTTTCTACATCTTCTAATGATATTTTTTTAATGCTTTCCTCGGTTTCAAACTCACCTCTTGCTGTATTTTTACCATAAATTAAGGAATTGTTTACTCTAGCAGCAATTGATTTAGCATTTTTCTCATCCGCTTTCATACTCTCTAGAGTTCTTTCTTTATCATCTTGAAGTTCTTTGGCATTGAAGTTAGGATTGATAATAGCATCTGCCATTAAGTTTAAAACTTGTGGAAAATACTTAGAAAGTGAGTTGGCAAAAGCTCCTTTTTCAGAAAAATTTAAGCTAGCGCCTAAAAAATCTATTTTTTTATTAAAATCATCCTTAGAAATAGTTTTAGTTCCTTTTCCTAGTTGATCTGCCATTATAGAGTTTACTCCAGCTATTGCTCCCTCGTAAATTGGCGGTCTATCAATAGACAATGTAGCGCTTACTCTTGGCAATTTATTATTTTCTACTACTAAAACTTGCAATCCGTTTGGAAGTGTAAAAGTCTTAGGTTTTGCAATGTTAATGGTAGGCGTAGGACCAGGTTTTGGCATTGCATTAAGGTCTAGTTTTTGAGCTGACAACATTCCTGAAATCAAAAATGCTGCAGCGATATATGATAATTTTTTCATTGTTTAATTTTTAAATTTTAATAAACATTATCTTAATCCTGATTTCTGCTTATTTTTTTTCAGGAACGTAATTGATGATGACTCTTTGGTTGGTGTTCAAATATTTTTGAGCGGCTTTTCTTAAATCTTCTCTAGTGATAGATCTATAAATTTCTATTTCTTTGTTGATAAGATTAGTATCCCCCATCAATACATTATAAGTGGCTAGCGAAGCAGCAATTCCTTGTATGCTAGAATTAGAGTTAACAAACTGATTTTCAAATTGATTTTGAAGCTTTTGATAATCCTCCTCAGAGATCAATTCTGTTTGAATTTTCTTAACTTCTGCATCTATATCTGCTTTTAAAGTATCTTTAGAAGTTGCTCCCATAGGAATGGCAAAAAAAGCAAAAATACTTGCGTCTTCCATCCCTAAATTCACAGCTTGTACAGCTAGTGCCTTTTTCTCTTGGTCAATCAATTTTTTATAAAGAACAGAAGATTTACCATTACTAAGATAAGAAGAAAGCATCTGTAGAACATATCCGTCTTTTTCTTTATTAGAAGGTGTTCTGTAAGCAAAAAGATAAGCCGGCATTTGAATATTAGGGTCGGTAACTGTTACTTCTTTTTCTTGAGTTATAGGGTCATCTTTTGGAAATGATTTATCATATTTTACACCTTTAGGTATTCCTCCATAATAATCCTCAATCCATTTTTTAGTTTGCTCTGGCTTTATGTCACCTGCTACTACTAATGTTGCATTATTTGGAACATAATATTTTTTATAAAACTCTAAAAACTCATCTAGTTTGGCAGCATTCAAATCCTCCATAGAGCCAATGGTAGGCCAATGATAAGGATGCTTTGTAAATACATTATTAAGAATAGCGGGCAATAGATTTCCGTAAGGTTGGTTATCCATTCTCATTCTTTTTTCTTCCTTCACCACTTCTCTTTGGGTATCTACCCCAATCTGATTAATAACAGCATGGCGCATTCTTTCTGCTTCCATCCAAAGACCAAGTTGCTCATTATTAGAAGGGAAAGTCTCATAATAATAAGTTCTGTCACTAGTAGTGTTGGCATTATTTTGTCCTCCATTAGAAGATACAATCTTGAACCACTCACCTCTTTTAATATTAGGAGTTCCTTCAAAAAGTAAATGTTCAAAAAAGTGGGCAAATCCACTTCTTCCTTTTACTTCATCTTTAGAACCTACATGATACATTACACCGGTAGTTACTACTGGCGCTGTATTGTCTTGATGGAGAATTACATGAAGACCATTCGGAAGGTCATACTCCTCGAATTTTATTTGCTGAGCGTTCATAGCAACTCCTAAAAATACTGCTACAGCAAATGATACTAAACTTTTTTTCATTGATAATGATATTTTTTCTAAAATTAGTAATAATAAGTGAAATAACGTTACAACAATTCTTCAATATTTGATTCTATTTTTAAAATCAAGCCTAGAAATTCATGGTTTTTATTTATTTTTGAGGCTTAAATTTTATTAGGAGAAATGGATTATTTGAATGGATTAAACGAACCTCAGTACGAAGCAGTTACCACTTTACAAGGGCCTTTAATGGTTTTGGCAGGAGCTGGCTCTGGTAAAACGAGAGTTCTTACGATGAGAATTGCACACCTTATTACCAATGGTGTAGATCCGTTTCAGATTTTGGCGCTTACTTTTACCAATAAAGCAGCCAAAGAAATGAAAGAACGTATCGCAAAAGTAGTAGGAAACAGCAATGCCAGAAGCCTTTGGATGGGAACTTTTCACTCTGTTTTTGCCAGAATTCTAAGAAGCGAAGCACATTATTTGGGCTACCCTTCTAATTTCACCATTTATGATACCCAAGATTCTTTGAATGTTCTGAAGAAAGTTTTAAAAGAATTAAACATAGATTCAGATTTATACAAACCAAAGAAAGTTCAATCTAGAATTTCGGCGTATAAAAATAACCTGATTACGGTAAATGCTTATTACAATAATCCTGAAGTAATGGAAGCTGATGAACGTGCCAACATGAAACATATGGGGCAAATTTATCAGAAATATGTAGAACAATGCTTCAAAAATGGTGCAATGGATTTTGATGATTTATTGCTAAGAACCAATGAGTTATTAACCAGATTCCCTGAAGTTTTAGCAAAATACCAAGATAGATTTCGATATATTTTGGTTGATGAGTACCAAGATACCAATCATTCTCAATACTTGATTGTGAAGGCGCTTTCTTCTAAGTTTGAGAATATTTGTGTGGTAGGTGATGATGCACAATCGATTTACTCTTTCCGAGGTGCCAATATTTACAATATTTTGAATTTTAAAAAAGATTATCCTGATGCCAAAACAGTCTCACTAGAACAAAATTACCGTTCTACACAGAATATCGTAAATGCGGCCAATGTGGTAATTGCCAAGAATAAAGCACAATTCCCGAAAAACGTTTTTAGTGATAATGAAATTGGTGATAAAATAAAAGTTTACCGTTCACTTTCAGATGCAGATGAAGCCAATTTTGTGGCGAATAATATTTGGGAACAACACAATACTCATCAAAGAAAATTTACAGATTTTGCCATTTTATACAGAACCAATTCACAAACCAGAGCTTTCGAAGATGCGCTGAGACGTAAAAACATTCCGTACAGAGTTTATGGAGGTTTAAGTTTTTACCAAAGAAAAGAAATCAAAGATTTGGTGGCCTATCTCAGAATTTTGGTCAATGAAAATGACAATGAAGCTTTGATGAGAATCATCAATTATCCGGCTCGTTCCATCGGCGAAACTACTCAAAATAAATTGATAGTTTTTGCAGATTCTCAGAACGTGAGAGTAGTAGATGTTTTGAATAATCTAGGGCAATACGCGCCTCAATTGGGTTTAAATAATGGGGTAATTGCTAAATTGGCAGATTTTTGGAGCATGATTAAAGCCTTCCAAGTGATGCTAAAAACCGAAAATGCCTACACCGTAGCGATGGAAGTTGCCCAAAGAAGTGGATTAATTAAATTTCTAAAAGACGACCAAACACCAGAAGGAATTTCTAGGGTAGAAAACGTGCAAGAACTCATGAATTCTATGCAAGGTTTCATAGACGAGCAAAAACAATTAGAAGACGGTGACCCAAGTTTATCAAGTTTTTTAGAAAATATCGCCCTTTCTACAGACCAAGACAAAAAATCTGAAAACGAAGACCAAGTTTCTCTAATGACGATTCACTTGTCTAAAGGTTTAGAGTTTCCTGTGGTGCATTTGGTAGGTTTAGAAGAAAATCTTTTCCCAAGTTTTATGAGTTCTTCCACACGTGAAGAGCTAGAAGAAGAGCGAAGATTATTCTATGTAGCATTAACAAGAGCAGAAAAACAAGTGTTTTTCTCTTACGCCATTTCTAGATTTCAATGGGGAAAAATTACCGATGCAGAACCTTCTAGATTCTTGAGCGAAATAGATGCAGAATATTTAGAATTTGTAAATCCTGCAGTTACAGAGAAAAAAGTGTTTAATCGTTCTGGCTTAACTTCGGATATTTTTGGAGATTTTTCTGAACCGAAATTTGTAAAAAAAGAACCAAAGAAAACGTTCAATGCTCCAGAATCTACCATTCAGCCAAAGAATTTAAAACCGGTAGCTTCTGCCAGAATCATTAATCCGAGCGGAGGTTCTTCTCAGGATATTGAAGTAGGAGACAGAGTTCGCCATGATAGATTTGGCGTAGGCGAAGTGATTTTCTTAGACGGAACTGACCCAGAAAATATTAAAGCAAAAGTGAAATTTGCCACAGAAGGAGAAAAAAATCTAATCCTGAAATTTGCAAAACTGACGAAAATATAAACTGAAAACGTGTGTAAAAGCACGTTTTTTTAATATATCTTATTTACTATGAAAAAGTTTTTTGCCTTTTTAATTTTATTGTTTATTTCGATGCAAATTTTTGCACAAAATAAAGATTATCAAACAATTGCGAATATTCATTATTATGATGAAACTACCAATAAATCTGACATTTACATTAATGAACGTTGTGTTTTAGATATTTATATTCCAAAAAATGTGAAGAATTTTTCTACAGTGATTTGGTTTCACGGTGGTGGATTAACTGGCGGAAACAAAGAAATTCCGAAATATTTGCAAGAAAAAGGAATTGCAGTAATTGGTGTTAATTACAGACTTTCTCCCAAAGTAAATGCTGCCAAAGCGATAGACGATGCAGCAGCAGCTACAGCTTGGGTTTTCAAAAATATTAAGAATTATGGAGGTAACGAAAATTTAATTTTTATTTCAGGACATTCAGCTGGCGGTTATTTGGCAAGTATGGTGGCTCTCAACAAAGATTATTTGGCTAAATATAATATAGATGCTAATCAGCTGGCTGCGATTATTCCTTTTAGTGGACACGCTATTACGCATTTTACCATCAGGAAAGAAAGAGGTTTCCCAGATTATAAACCTCAGATAGATGAATTTGCACCTATTTATTTCGTGAGAGCAGATGCGCCACCAATGTTATTAATTACAGGTGATAGAGAATTAGAACTTCTCGGCAGATACGAAGAAAATGCCTACATGCTCAGAATGATGAAATTGGCAGGTCATAAACAAACTACTTTATATGAATTACAAGGTTACGACCACGGAGGAATGGCTGAACCTGCTTTTCCTTTGCTTTTAAAAGAAATAAAAAGAATTGAAAAGCAAAAAAAATAAAAAATAATTAATCTGAAATTACCATAAAATTTCATATTTTTACAAAAAACAACTTAAAAATGAAAAAACTATCAACTTTTACAGTGCTTTTCTTGGCCATTGTAACTTTTTCACAGACTTACAATATTTCATTGAATCTTAAAAAGGGAGAAACATACCACACACTTAATGACATAAAAATGAATATGTTACAAAAAGTTATGGGACAAGAAATACCTATGAAAATGAATATGATGCTTGGCCTTTCTTTTAATGTTTTAGATTCACAAAAAGACGTTTGTAATCTTGAGGCTAAATATAGCTATCTGGGAACCAATGTTTCTATGATGGGACAAGATTACATGATGGCTTCTGATGCTGATCTTAGTATTCCACCAAATAAATTAATGGCTGCTATGGTAAACGTGCCTTTTACTATGAAAGTGAAATCTAATGGAGATGTACTAGAAGTTGTGGGCTATGAAAAAGTTCTAGAAGCGATGAAAAATGCTTTGCCTGATTCTCCTTCTGCTAAAGAATTTGAAAAGTCTTATTCTAAAGAACAAATTTCTCAAAATTTTAAATCGACTTTCTTTGCTATTCCTCCAAAACCTGTAAAAATAGGTGAAACTTGGAACGCTGTTTTTGTAAGCAAAAATAATGATATTGATATCTCTAACAACATGACTTGTAAACTAGAAGCAGTAGAAGGAGATGTTTATAAAATCTCTTATGTTGGTGATTTAATTGCCAAGGAAGGAACTTCTATGGAAAGAGAAGGAATGAAAATGAATGTAAAAAAAATGGATGGTAAAATGAGCGGAACTTTACAACTAGACAAAAAATCATCTTGGGTGAAAAATAGTGACAATTCAGGAAGTCTAAATATGGAAATAGATGCTGATATCAACGGAACCAAAATGCCGATGGAAAGCAAAATTGACATGGCTTATAAAACAACCAATGAACCTGCTCCTAAAAAATAATTTCAATAAAGTAATTGATAAAAAATGCCCCGAATAATTATTCAGGGCGTTTTTATTTTTTATTCATAAGGTGCTAATTCTACTTCCAATCCTTCTAAATCTTCGGTAATGTGAATTTGGCAACCCAATCTAGAGTTTTCTTTCACATTATACGCTTCTGAAAGCATAGCATCTTCTTCATCAGATTTTTCTGGGAGCGCGGTGTCACTTTTTACGTAGCATTGGCAAGAAGCACACATGGCCATACCACCACAAACACCTATAGTTCCTTCTTCTGCTAGCTCGTAGAGTTTTACTACTTCCATCAGATTAAGAGCCATATCTGTGGGTGCAGCCACTTCGTGAGTTACTCCATTTCTATCTGTAATTTTTATGTTTACGTCTAAAGCCACAATTTTTAAAATTTGAGGTTGTTTATTTTTTTTTGATTAAATTCTCTATTCTGAATTTTAATCAATCTTCTTTACTACAGCTTTTTCAGCTTCTTTTCTAGAACCATCAAAACCATCTACTCCACTTACAGTAGTATATTTTAAGACATATTTTCTACCCGGATTTAATCTATTATAAACACTTTGACACATCAATGTAGCCTCGTGAAAACCACATAAAATCAATTTTAGTTTTCCAGGATAAGTATTTACATCACCAATTGCATAAACGCCTTCAATATTAGTTTGATAATCCAAAGCATTATTCACTACAATAGCATTTTTCTCAATTTCTAATCCCCAATCTGCGATTGCTCCTAATTTCGGAGTAAGTCCAAAAAGCGGAATGAAATAATCTGTTTCAAGGTCATATACATTACCTTCTTGTTCTACGGTGATGGCTTCTATATGCCCATCGCCTTTTAACCCGACAACTTCTGCAGGAGTCACTAAATTTATTTTACCTGCGTTTTTAAGTTCTTGTACTTTTTCTACAGAATCTAAAGCGCCTCTAAATTCATTTCTACGGTGAATTAAAGTCACAGATTTAGCCACATTGGCCAAGAAAATACTCCAATCCAAAGCAGAATCACCTCCACCTGCAATTACAATATTTTTATCTCTGTAAACTTCAGGATTTTTCACAAAATAATCTACCCCTTTTTCTTCGTAGTCTGCAATATTATCTATCAAAGGTTTTCTAGGTTCGAAAGTTCCTAAACCACCAGCAATGGCTACCGCTTTTGCATGATGTACAGTTCCCTTATTGGTAATCACCTCGAAGCTACCGTCTTCTAATTTATTAAGTGTAACAGCAGTTTCACCCAATGTAAAACCAGGTTGAAATTGCTTAATCTGCTCCATCAAATTATCTACCAATTCACCTGCTAAAACAGAAGGATAACCTGGGATATCAAAAATGGGCTTTTTAGGGTATAATTCAGTAAGTTGACCACCAGGCTGCGGAAGTGCATCTATAAGGTGGCATTTTAATTTTAATAAACCTGCTTCAAAAACAGCAAAAAGTCCGGTTGGGCCGGCTCCTATAATCAATAAATCTGTTGTAATCATTCTATAAGTATTTTTTATTGTAAATTTGTCAATTACTAATAAAAACTTTTCATATTGTGCAAATATAAGAATTTTTATGACCTAGCCCTGCAACTAAAGTGACATTTGTCATCTGTTATGACCATAGACAAGGTCTTTTTATTTTGGCAAGTTTTTTGAAAAGAAAAGAAAATAAATTTATTAAATAATGAAAAAATACATTTCTTTATTATTTTCATTCTCATTTTTATTGATGTTTTCACAGATTGGAAACATCAAAAACGGCGAAAAACTAAGTTTTAGAATTCATTATGGTATTTTAAATGCTGGTTATGCCACTCTTTCTGCCAACCAAGTTAATTACAGAAACGCACCACACTATAGAGTTACTGGAATTGGTAAAAGTACAGGAGCTGTAAGAGCTTTCTTCAAGGTAGATGATGTATATGAAAGTTATATCAATATCGCAACAGGTCTCCCAAGTCATTATGTAAGAAACGTTTCGGAAGGTGGATACAGAAGATATTTCGAAACAGATTTTAATCATGACAACCAAACCTTAGTATTAACCAATAAATTAGACAAAACTTCTAAAAATTTCAAAACAGTAAAAGGAATTCAAGATATGATTTCTGCTTTTTACTACCTTAGAAGTATGGACACTAATACGTTTAAAGTAGGAAGTTCTCTTAAAATTAATATTTGGATTGATGATGAAATTTATCCTTTTATGTTGAAAGTAACGGGTACAGAAATGAAAAACACCAAATTTGGAAAAATTTCTTGTCTTAAAATTGTACCTTATGTAATGAGTGGTAGAATTTTTAAATCTACTGAAGGTGTTACCATGTATGTAACCAATGATGCGAATCTCATCCCTGTAGAAATAAAAGCAGAACTTTTAGTAGGCTCTCTGAAAGCCAGTCTAGACAATTATCATAATGTAAAATACCCTTTGAATTTTAAATAGATAAAACATTTAAATCACTGAATATCATATAAAATCCGAATTTTTTCGGATTTTTTTTGTGAATTGATGTAATAAAACTAAAATATTAGTTGTCTTACTTGAAACAAATGAAAAAATTTTACAACTAATCTTCAAAATTAAAAACTATGAGAATTCGGATTTTATTTTTATTTACAATATTTTCAGTTTTATCTTTTGCACAAGAAAAGGTTCAAGACAGCATTACCCGAAAAAAAATAACCGCGGTAAAATTAGAAAAAGCCCCTAAAATAGATGGTAATCTAGATGATGACGCTTGGAAAAACATTCCTATTGCGAAGGATTTTATAGAATTTAGACCAAACAATGGGAAAGCAGAAGATGCAGATTTCAAATCAGAAGTAAAAATTGCCTATGATGACACCGGAATCTATGTCTCTGCTATGTTATATGACAAAGAACCTTCTAAAATTTCTAAAGAACTTACCGAAAGAGATAATATAGGCAATGACGATTTTTTTGTGCTTTTTCTCAATGGTTATAATGATAAACAACAGAGTTTAGAACTTTTTGTGACAGCAGCTGGTGTACAAGCAGACAGTAAAATAACCAACGAAAATGGCGAAGATTTTTCTTGGAACGGAATCTGGTATTCTGCTGCAAAAATTGTAGAAAATGGATGGACTGTAGAAATGAAAATTCCTTTTTCTGAACTTAGATTTCCTAAAAGTGAAGTCCAAAATTGGGGTTTAAATTTTTTCAGACAAATAAACAGAACCAAAACAGCCTACACCTGGAATTACATCAATAACCAAAAAGGTGGTTTCTTACTATATGACGGAGTTTTGGAAAACATCAAAAATATTGATCCGCCAATTCGATTATCTTTTATGCCTTATTTTTCTACTTATATCAATAATTATGATGGGCAAACTACAACCAATTTCAATGGAGGAATGGATGTAAAATACGGAATAAATGATGCTTTCACCTTTGATATGACTTTAATTCCTGATTTCGGACAAGCTAATTTTGATAATTCTATTTTAAATTTAACACCATTCGAACAGCAATTTACAGAGCAACGTTCATTCTTTACCGAAGGTACAGAACTTTTCGAAAAAGGAAATATGTTCTATTCTAGAAGAGTGGGTGGTTATCCTTCAAAATCTGCAAACGTTTCTGCTGACGAAACTTTGGTAGAAGAACCTTCAAAAGTAAAATTATTTAATGCTTTTAAAATTTCTGGAAGAACAAGTAAAGGTCTGGGAATAGGATTTTTCAACGGGATTACAGAAAAAGCAGAAGCTATTATTAAAAACAATATTACAGGCGAAACCAGAAAAGAAATTCTAGAACCTTGGGCTAATTATAATGTTCTGGTTCTAGATCAGAGATTCAACGAAAATTCGTCTGTTACCTTCGTTAATACCAATACCATGAGAAGTGGCAGTTTCAGAGATGCTAATTCTACTGGCTTATTATGGAATATCAGAAATAAGAAAAACACTTATCAATACTACGGAAATGTAAAAGGAAGTTGGGTAATGGATGACGGTACTAAATTTGGAAACAAAAGTCAGTTCGGTTTCGGAAAAGTATCTGGCAAACACAGATTTGATGTTAATGCAAATTTTACAACTAAAAATTGGGACATCAATGATTTAGGATTTTCTACAACTACCAATATTGCCAATTATAATGCTTGGTATGGATATAGAATTCTACAACCTACCAAAAGATTCAATAATATTTATTTAAACAATAACATTACTTACTCTCACAGATTAGACCCATTTTTGTTTTCTACATTTAGATTTAATCACAATAATCAGTTTACCGACAAAAACTTTCGCAGTTTTGGTGGCGGCGTAGAATTTACACCATTTGGTGAAAAAGACATCTTCGAGCCTAGAAAATTCGGGAGACACCTTAATGTTCCAGGATATTTTGATAGCTGGATTTGGTACGAAAGTGATTCTAGAAAAAAACTACAATTTAATGTAAACATAGATTACTATGCATATAACGAAAAAGGGAGAAACAAAGTAATTCCTTCGGCATACATTAGATACAGATTTTCTGATAAATTTAATGCGATTTGGCAATTCAATCCTGTATTTAGTAACAATGAAATAGGATATGCTGGTAATAACGGAACTGACATTTTTATGGGAAGAAGACAGAGAAACACCTACGAAAATTCACTTACCTCACAATATAGTTTTAATGAAAAAATGACCCTTTCGTTGGCATTCCGTCATTATTTTTCAGACGTTACTTACCATCAATTCTACACCCTAAATCAAGACGGAAATTTAGCAAATACCAATAATTTTTCTAATAACCTAAACGGAACATATAACTCTTGGAATGTGGATCTTAGATACACTTGGTGGTTTGCGCCAGGTTCACAGCTTACGCTATTGTACAGAAATGCAGTAAGTAATTATCAAGATGTTTCGAGATTAACTTTTGGTAAAAATTTTGACACCCTTTTTAATGAACCTATGACCAATAATATTTCGTTAAGATTAACTTACTTTTTAGATTACAACAGAGCCAAAAATTGGTTCAGAAAATCTTAAAAAATTCAAATTCGGCGCACATTAGCTTCTCATAATCTAGATCTTTATTATGTAAAAACCGCTTCAGGATTTCTGAAGCGGTTTGATTTTTATGTATTGTCTTGATAGGATTTTATCCTATCCTTTATTAAGTCGCTACTTCGTGGCTCTACTCTATTTTGATTTAATTTAAAGTCTTTAATGCTATCATTTCTATCACTCTACAATTCTCCCACTCTTAAAGATGCCCGAATTGTTGCAACATTCTCTTATCATTTTCGAAGAACATTCTGATATCTCCCAATTGATAAAGCAACATCACAATTCTCTCAATTCCCATTCCGAAGGCATAACCAGAATACTTATCAGCATCTATATTTACATTTTTAAGAACCGCAGGATCTACCATTCCGCAACCCATAATTTCTAGCCAACCTGTTCCTTTAGTAATTCTGTAATCTGTTTCAGAGTTCAACCCCCAATAAACATCTACCTCAGCACTTGGCTCTGTAAAAGGGAAATATGAAGGTCTCATTCTGATTTTAGACTTCCCAAAAAGCTCTGTGGTGAAAAACTGCAAAGTTTGTTTAAGGTCTGCAAAACTCACATTTTCATCAATATACAAACCTTCAATCTGATGGAAAATACAATGCGAACGAGAAGAAATAGCCTCATTACGGAAAACTCTTCCTGGAGAAAGAATTCTAATTGGTGGCTGGTTCTCTTCCATATATCTAATTTGCACAGAAGAAGTATGTGTTCTCAATAAAACATCAGGATTGGTTTCTATAAAGAACGTATCTTGCATATCTCTTGCTGGGTGATATTCTGGTAAATTAAGCGCGGTAAAGTTGTGCCAATCATCTTCAATCTCTGGCCCATCAGCCACCGCAAAACCTATAGATTTAAAAATTTCTATAATTCTGTTTTTCACTAAACTGATAGGATGTCTAGAACCTAGTTCCAATGGAAAAGCTGGTTTTGTAAGATCTTCTTTTTCAATAATAATTTGACTTGAAGTCGCTTCTTTTAGTGCTTCTAATTTTGCTTCAACAGCTTGTCTTAAAGAATTAATTTTTTGTCCAAAATCTTTCTTCTGCTCATTAGGAACTTCTTTAAATTTTTCAAAAAAATCTTTTAAAATTCCTTTTTTACCATTGTATTTAATACGAAATTGCTCTATTTCTTCTTTATTGTGAGATCTAAATGCATTTACTTCAACCAAAAGTTGTTCTATTTTCTCTATCATCATTATGAAATATATTGATTTGCAAAAATACGATTTTTTATTTTTTAAAAACCACAGAACAAACAAAAGAATAATTTATTCTTAAAACAGAAAAAAAGAACTCACAAAACTGCGAGTTCCTATAGATTTTTTTTGCCTTTGATACTATAAATTACTTACTCTCCATTGCCTTAATCAAAACCTGAAGATTAATTTCTTTGTTCAACAATCCATTTTCAAAAGGAATTTCAAATTTCAAACCATAATCTTCTCTGTTAATGTCAGTTGGTTCCGTTGCAACGCTTACATTTCCGTTTTGTACCGTAACATTCGCTTTGAATTGAACAGGTTTTGTAATACCTTTTATGGTCAGATTTCCATCTAAAATGGTATTGTAATCACCACTTGTAGTCTCTGTAACTTTAGTAATTTCGTAAGAAGCCGTCGGAAATTTTTCCACCTCAAAGAAATCTGCACTTTTTAGATGACCTTCCAGTTTGGTTTTCATTTCTTGATTATCTTTCAAATCAATATTTTCTAATGTATTAATATCAGCAACAAATTTACCAGACTGCAATTTCCCATCCTTCACGGTAACATCTCCACTTTCAAATCTTATGATACCAAAGTGTGTGGTCTGGTCAGATTTCAAAACCTTATACCCTTTCCACTCTACTCTACTATTCATGGTATCTACTTTGTATTGTACACCGTCATTTTGGGTAAGAACTTCATTCGTTTCACTACTTACTGGTTTGTCTTTACCACAGGATATTAAAAATGCAGCAATCCCTAAAACTGCTGTTACCACTATAATTTTCTTTTTCATCTTGTTGTTTTATAATTTTTTTTCTTTGGCTAAAATAAGAAATTTATCATCATTTTTTTAAAATTTATTGCAGAATGCTTACTTTTGTATATGCTTTTGACTGTAAGAAACTTATATTTCGGATACACCTCTGTAAATCCACTTTTTAGAAACTTAAATCTTTCTGTAGAAAAAGGAAAAATTATCGCACTAGCTGGTGAAAGCGGTTGTGGTAAATCTACATTGCTCAATATTATCTATGGTCTTATTGATTGGCAAAGTGGTGAGATTTTCCTAGAAAACGAAAAACTCTATGGCCCAAAAGGAAACATAGTCCCAGGCGAACTAGGGCTAAAATTGGTTTCTCAGCATTATGATTTAATGCCTTATCTCACAGTGAGAGAAAATGTAGGTAAATTTATTTCGAATACCAATCTTATAGAAAAAAAGCAAAAAGTAGAAGAACTTTTAGAAGTGGTAGGCTTAGAAAACTACGCCAATGTACTTCCTAAAAACTTAAGTGGCGGACAACAACAACGTGTTGCCATTGCAAGAGCGCTTTCTATCATGCCGAAATTGCTTCTTCTAGATGAGCCTTTCAGCAATTTAGATTATTCTAGAAAAATGGAACTAAGGGAGAGATTATTTAATTACGTGAAAGAAAATCAACTTTCTGTGATTATTTCTACCCACGAAATTCAGGAAATTTTACCTTGGATAGACCAAATTGTGGTCTTGCAAGAAGGAAGATTAATTCAAAATGATAGCGCAGAAGAAACCTTCAAAAACCCTTACAATTCTTATGTAGCCAAACTTCTAGGCGAAGTAAATACCATAACAGACGAACAAAAACACCAACTTCAAATTTCTAGAAATCATTTTTTCCCGCATCAGATTATTCTAGATGAAAACGGAAAAGAAGCCAAAGTTTCAGACAGTAGATTTGCTGGAAACCACTATTGGAACAGAATTTTTGTGAATGGAATCCCTCTAGTTATGTATTCTTCTCAAAAACTAGAAGGAAATATTAAAGTAAAATTTAATTTTTAGCATTAAAAAAACACTTAAAATACTAAAAATTAACATTTTACAAAAATCCATTCTCTTTTTAAAGAAAATTTCTTAATTTTGTCTTCCCTAAAAAGATAAGGAAATTTTTGGTTAATTCTCTTTCTGCCTTTATGGACTGAAATTAGCATTGTTCAATCTCTGCAATCAAAGTCTTAGAAAAGAACCCTGTCCAAATTTTTCCTTTTATTTTGCTTTTTGTTAGAAGTCAATTACCAAAAGCCAATAACTTATTACGCTTTCTTCACAAATTCAGACTTCAAAGCCATCGCTCCAAAACCATCAATTTTACAATCGATATTATGGTCAGAACCTGGTCTTAATCTAATATTTATCACTTTAGTTCCTGCTTTTACAGGTTTTGGTGCACCTTTTACTGGCAAATCTTTTATTACTACCACAGAATCTCCATTTTGTAATTCGTTTCCGTTGCTGTCGAAAATTTTATCTTCTGCACCTACTTCCGCAGGATCAAACTCGTGGAAACATTGACTACAAACCAAAAGATTATCTTGTTCGTAGGTAAATTCGCTGCCACATTTTGGGCAAGGCATCAATTCGCTCATTTTTTTAATTTTTGCAAAGGTATTATTTTGCTTTCAGGTTTCAACAATCAGCAATCAGCTTTTTTAAAAACTTCCATCTTCCATTCTTCCGCCTTCCAACAAAAAAATCCGTATTTTTGCAAAAATTTTGATTCTTTTTGATAAGCGAAGTGCCTTTGCGAAGCATAAAATATTTTCAAAATTATTAAAAAACATTACGCACTTTGCGTTAAAATCAATATAATGGAACTAATTCACAGAAACCTCCTCATCGGAATACACGACTCGCTTCAAGAAACTTTTTTTGAAAAAAATAAATATGCAGATAAAGTTATAGAAAGACTTTTAAAAGCTCACAGAAAATGGGGAAGCCAAGACAGAGCCGTAGTTTCGGAGATTTTTTACAACATCATCCGTTGGAAAAAACGCCTAGAATATTACATTGGTGAAGGTGCAAAACCTGGAAATATCTATAAACTCATCCTTGCTTATTTGCTTTGGAGTAAAACCCATTACAAAAAATTTGAAGAATTTGACGGAATTAAAATCGCAGATATTTTAACCAAACTAAAAAAAGGAACTGTTCCTAATAAAGCTTTTGAACATTCTATTCCAGAATGGTTGGCAGCAACTTTAGAAAAAGAATTGGGTGCTAATTGGGAAAGAGAAATGATAGCTTTGAACGAACAAGCGCCAACTATCCTAAGAGCTAATTCTCTGAAAACTTCTGCAAAACATTTAATAGAAGAACTAAAACACGAAAACGTAGAAAGTTTTACCATCAATGGTTTCAAAGATGCAGTACAATTAGAAGAAAAGAAAAATGTGTTCTTGACTTCAGCTTTTAAAGATGGACTTTTCGAGGTTCAAGATGCTGGCTCTCAAAAAATTGCAGAATTTCTAGACGTAAAACCCGGAATGCGAGTGGTAGATGCTTGCGCAGGAGCAGGCGGAAAAACACTTCACCTTGCTGCTATGATGGAAAATAAAGGTCAAATTATTGCAATGGATATTCATGGTTGGAAATTAACTGAACTGAAACGCCGCGCAAAAAGAGCTGGCGCTCACAACATAGAAACCAGAGAAATTACCGATACTAAAGTCATCAAAAGATTGCACGAAAAAGCAGATAGACTATTGATAGACGCACCTTGTTCTGGACTTGGTGTTTTGAAAAGAAACCCAGATTCTAAGTGGAAAATTGATCAAGATTTTATTGATAGAATTAAAAAAGAACAACAACAAATTCTGCAAGATTATTCTAAAATCATCAGAAAAGGTGGTAAATTGGTCTATGCAACGTGTTCTATTCTTCCAAGTGAAAATAACGAACAAGTAGCAGAATTTCTAAAAAACAATCCAGATTTTAAATTGGTAAAAGATGAAAAAGTAATGCCAAGTTCTGGTTTTGATGGCTTTTATATGGCACTGATTGAGAGAATCTAAAAAATGTCCACCGAAAAAATTATAGAATATTACGACCAACTTGCTTCTGAATATGATGAAAATCGTTTTGGGAATTCTTACGGTCAATTTATTGATTTTCAAGAGCGAAGAATATTAAATAAAATTTTTAAAAATCAATCTGGTAAGATTTTAGACATTGCTTGCGGAAGCGGAAGATTGACCAATTTTGCAACTTCTGGCGCAGACGCAAGTGAAGAAATGCTGAAAATTGCTCACAAAAAATTCCCAGAAAAAGAGTTTTTTCAAGCAAAATCAAATGATTTGCCTTTTGAAAAAGAAAACTTTCAAGGTTGTCTTACATTTCACTTTATAATGCATCTTGATGAAGATATTTTTACAAAAACCATTGATGAAGTTCACCGAATTTTGTCTAAAAATGGAACTTTTGTTTTTGATATTCCTGTAAAAAACAGAAGAAAAATCCTCAATCAAAATCAAGAAAATTGGCACGCTGCACTGAGTTTCAACCAAGATGAAATAGAAAAATTTATCAAAAACAAATTCGAAATCCGAAAGAAATTCGGGCTTTTAATCATTCCTATTCACAGAATCCCAAAGCGTTTCAGAAAATATTTTCTTACATTTGATTTTCTGTTGTCTAATTTTGGATTACTGAAAAACCTCTCTTCTTATCATATTTATGAACTAAGAAAAATATGAGTTTTAAAAAGCAAATTAAAGTTTTTGTAAAATTAACTTTCAGGAAAATCGAAGATTCCTTCAATAGAATTCCGTTTGCTATTAAAAAAAATGATGAAGAGTTGCCTTACAAAGTTACGATTCAGCAACCTTTCATTTCTCAAGAATTTTTAGAAAACAAAAAGCATAATCTAAAGGTTGCCTCAGAAAAAATCAATCAAATTATAGTTTATCCCAATGAAATTTTCTCTTTTTGGAAAATTGTAAAAAATCCGAACAATACCAATGTTTATAAATCTGGCAGAAGTTTGGTGGCGGGCAAACTTCAAGAGCAAATTGGTGGTGGTTTGTGTCAAATCTCGGGAGCTATTTTCCATTTGGCGTTACTTTCTCAACTAGAAATTGTAGAAAGACATCAACATTCTGTAGATATTTACACTGAAGAAAACCGCTACACACCGCTAGGAACAGACGCTACTGTAGTTTTTGGGTACAAAGATTTGCGCATCAGAAATCCTTATCATTTTCCTATTCAGTTTCGGTTTTCAGTAGAAGAAAATCATTTTGTTGGCGAATTATGTTCTAAAGAAAAAATAGAAACCTCGGCTTTAAACTTCGAAATTAAAAGTTCTGAAAATGAAAAAACAGTTTCAATTATAGACAACGGCAAAATTATTTCTGTTTCTCATTATAAAAATCAATCACTTTAACTTAAAAAAATTAACCAACTTTCTTTAAATAAGCGTTTGATATTAAAATATTTCTAAAAAACTTTAATTTAATTAAAAATTTAAACTAATTTAAAATTTTTGTTTTTATTTTTAAATGTAAAGTATATTTTTGCAACAGAAATTTAATCAAATTATTAATTATTACTCAACCAATATAAAATTATGTGCGGAATTGTATGCTTGTTTGATGCAAAACAAAAAACAGAAACACTAAGACCACAAATCTTAGAAATGTCTAAAAAAATAAGACATAGAGGACCAGATTGGAGCGGAATTTTTCAGTCAGAAAAAACTGTTTTCTCACACGAAAGATTAGCGATTGTAGACCCAACTTCTGGTAAACAACCATTATATACCAAAGACGGAAAAGTAGTTTTAGCCGTAAACGGAGAAATCTATAACCATAGAGAACTGAGAAAAGAATTCCCTGATTATGAATTCCTTACACAATCTGACTGCGAAGTAATCTTGGCATTGTACAGAAGAGATGGTAAAGATTTCATCGAAAAACTGAATGGGATTTTTTCTTTTGCGCTTTATGATATAGAAAACGATATTTATCTAATCGCAAGAGACCACATGGGAATTTGTCCGCTTTATCAAGGTTGGGACAAACATGGCAACTACTACATTGGCTCTGAACTAAAAGCACTAGAAGGTGTTTGTAATAAGATTGAAACTTTTTTACCAGGACACTTTGTATATAGCAAAGACGGACAAGAATTACAACAATGGTACAAAAGAGATTGGGAAAGTTATGACGCGGTAAAAGATAATGAAACAGATATTGCTGCTATTAGAAAAGGTCTAGAAGAAGCGGTACACAGACAATTGATGAGTGATGTTCCTTATGGAGTTTTGCTTTCTGGAGGTCTAGATTCTTCAATTATTTCTGCTGTTGCAGCTAAATATGCAAGAAATAGAATTGAAAGCGGCGACCAACAAGAAGCTTGGTATCCTAGATTACACAGTTTTGCGGTTGGTTTAGAAGGTTCGCCAGATTTATTAGCGGCTCAGAAAGCAGCAGAACATATCGGTTCTGTACACCACGAAATACATTTCACAGTTCAAGAAGGTTTAGATGCAGTTCGAGACGTAATTTATCATCTAGAAACGTATGATGTAACCACTGTAAGAGCTTCTACACCAATGTATTTGATGTCTAGAGTGATAAAATCTATGGGGATTAAGATGGTACTTTCTGGTGAAGGAAGTGATGAGCTTTTTGGAGGATATCTATATTTCCACAAAGCGCCAAATGCAAAAGAATTCCATGATGAGACGGTGAGAAAACTAGGAAAACTTCACCTTTATGATTGTTTAAGAGCGAACAAAGCATTGATGAGCTGGGGAATTGAAGGAAGAGTTCCTTTCTTGGATAAAGAATTTATGGATATTGCCATGAATGTAAATCCAAAAGATAAAATGGTGAACAAAGCCGAAGGTAAAATCGAAAAATGGGTTTTAAGAAAAGCCTTCGAAGATCTATTACCAGAAAGCATCGCATGGAGACAAAAAGAGCAATTTAGCGACGGTGTTGGTTACAGCTGGATTGACACTTTAAAAGAAATTGCAGAAAAAGAAGTGACAGATGAAATGATGGCAAATGCGAAATTCAGATTCCCACAAAATACTCCACAGAACAAAGAAGAATACAGATACAGAACTATTTTTGAGGAGCATTTCCCAAGTGAAACGGCTGCCCTTACTGTTCCTTCTGTTCCTTCAGTAGCTTGTTCTACACCAATTGCTCTCGAATGGGACGAAGCGTTCAAAAAAATGAATGACCCAAGTGGTAGAGCTGTACTAAGCGTACACGAAGATTCTTACTAAGAAATTTAATATTTGATATGAAGAGAAGTCTGTCCAAAATTTTGGGCAGGCTTTTTTATTGAATAATACCATTTAAACTTTAAAATTTCTGGAAGAGGCCACGAAGTGGCGAAATATAATAGCATCGGGTGAAGCCCGATGAAAAAATAAATAAGAAAAGTGAAGCCCTGAAATCGAAGATTCGACGTAGTCAAAGGGCGAAATGTTATTAAAGTAAATTCAAAGCCAAAGCGGTATAAAATCATTAACAATCAAGGATGAATTAAGCATTAAAAAAATTCATATTTTTGCATAGAATTTGTATAAAGTTAGAAATTTAAAATTCCAAAAAATGTCAAAAGTAAAAGTAGGCACAGTGCAAATGACCTGTGTAAAAGATAAAGAAACCAACTTGCAAAAAGCCATCGAAAAAGTGAGAGAAGCTGCTGCAAAAGGTGCTCAAATTGTATGTTTGCAAGAACTTTTTACGTCACTTTATTTCTGTGATGTAGAAGATTATGACAATTTTGATTTGGCAGAATCCATTCCTGGTCCTTCTACCAATGCTCTCAGCGAAGTTGCCAAAGAATTAGGCGTGGTAATAATAGCTTCACTTTTCGAGAAAAGAGCGCAAGGTTTGTACCATAATACTACCGCAATTTTAGACGCAGACGGAACTTATTTGGGTAAATACAGAAAAATGCACATTCCAGACGATCCTGCTTTTTACGAAAAATTTTATTTCACGCCGGGAGATTTAGGCTATAAAGTTTTTCAGACCAAATTTGCAAAAATTGGCGTTCTGATTTGTTGGGATCAGTGGTATCCTGAAGCTTCTAGAATCACTGCATTAATGGGAGCAGAAATTATGTTTTATCCTACAGCCATTGGTTGGGCAACAGACCAAGACGAAGAAACCAACAAAGATCAATACAATTCTTGGCAAACCATCCAAAGAAGTCACGCAGTTGCCAACGGAGTGCCTGTAGTTTCGGTAAATAGAGTTGGTTTTGAGCAAGATGGCGCTATGAAATTCTGGGGTGGTAGTTTTGTAACCAACGGTCAAGGGAAATTATTGTATCTTGCTTCTCACGACCAAGAAGAAGTGGTAGTTACCGAATTAGATTTATCCGAAAGCGATTATTTCAGAAAACACTGGCCTTTCTTGAGAGACAGAAGGATAGATTCTTACCAACCGATTACTAAAAGATTTATAGACGAAGATTAAATGATAGATTTACATAAAACCCCAAAACAATTAGGCTACACTTTTCCTGCAGAATGGGAAGAACACGAAGCAACTTGGCTTTCTTGGCCTCATAAGGAAGAATCTTGGCCAGGTAAATTAGAAGAAATTTATCCATTTTACTGTAAATTTATCAAAATTCTTTCAGAAGACGAATTCGTGAGAATTAATGTAAAAGATGAGGAAATGAGGAAATTCGCGATGGATTGTATTATGCAATCTGGTGCAAATCTCGAAAATATAGAATTCTATTTCCATGAAACCAATGACGCTTGGTGCAGAGACCACGGCCCTGCTTTCTTGATTAATAAAAATGGTGGAGAACCCGAAAAAGTAATCGTAGATTGGGGTTATAATGCTTGGGGAAATAAATATCCTCCGTTTGATTTTGACGATGTAATTCCTACAAAAATCGGAAAAGAATTCGATATTCCGGTTTTTCATCCAGGAATTGTAATGGAAGGCGGAAGCGTAGAATTTAACGGAAAAGGTACTATTCTGACTTCTAAATCTTGTCTCTTAAACAAAAACAGAAACCCTCATCTTACCAAAGAAGAAATTGAAGAATATCTAAAAAATTATTACGGACAAGAGCAAGTTCTTTGGGTAAGTGATGGAATTATCGGCGATGACACCGATGGACATATTGATGATACTGTTCGTTTTGTAAACGAAAATACAGTCCTTACCGTAGTAGAAGACAATCCTGAAGACGAAAACTACGAAATCTTGCAAACCAACCTTAGAGAATTGCAAGAAATGAAACTTTTAGACGGTACCCCTTTAAATATCATTGAATTACCAATGCCAGACCCAGTTATTTGGGAAGATCAAAGATTACCAGCTTCTTATGCAAATTTTTATATCTCGAACAAGCACGTAATTGTACCAACTTATAGATGTGATAAAGACGAAATTGCTTTAGAAATTATCCAAAAATGTTTCCCAGAAAGAAAAGTAGTTGGTATAGATTCTACCGAAATTATTTGGGGATTGGGAAGCTTCCATTGCTTGAGCCAACAAGAACCATTTATCTAAAAAACATACAATTTTCATCATAAATTAAGTGATGAAATTCTCATAATAAATCTCCTGTTTAATTAAAAAATAGGAGATTTTTTTTATGCCTATCATCATTTTGGGGATTATTTTTCATCTCGAAAAAACACATTTTACCCTCATAATAAAGCAGTTACAAGTTTTACAACAAAAACTTTGCTGTTTGCCCGAAATTTTTATATTTGTCAAAATCACAAGTTCATTATGAGATATATACAACTTGGGAACATCCCGCAAAAAAGGCACACGATTTTTAAATCTAAAGAAGACCAATTCTACTATGAACAACTTTTTGGTACAGAAGGCTTTAGCGGAATTTCTTCTTTGCTTTATCATATCCATAGGCCTACTCAAATTAAGAAAACTAACATCTTTAAAGATGTAACCCCAAAAATCGCTATCGACAAAAACATTATCCCAAGAATGTTTAAAGGGAAAAATGTAACACCAGAAGATGATTTTTTGGAAAGTAGAAAAATACTGATGCTGAACAATGACCTAAAAATGGGATTGGCAAAACCGAAAACTTCACCAGAATATTTCTACAAAAATGCAGAATGCGATGAACTTTTTTTTGTACACGAAGGTTCTGGAATTCTAAAAACTTTTATAGGAGATTTAGAATTTAGCGTAGGTGATTATTTAATCATTCCTAGAGGAACCATTTACCAATTTGATTTTTCATCGTCAGAAAATGTACTATTTTTCATAGAAAGTCATTCGCCAATTTACACCCCAAAAAGATATAGAAACCAATTCGGTCAACTTTTAGAGCATTCTCCGTTTTGTGAAAGAGACATCATAGTGCCTACTTTTACTGAACCCAAAAACGAAAAGGGAGATTTTTTAATCAAAGTAAAAAAAGAAAATCTAATTTGGGATTTTATTTATGCTACCCATCCGTTTGATGTAGTGGGTTGGGATGGCTATTTTTATCCTTTTAAATTCAATATTAAAAACTTCGAACCTATTACGGGAAGAATCCACCAACCACCACCAGTGCATCAAAATTTCGAAGCGCATAATTTTGTGGTTTGTTCCTTTGTAGCCAGAATGTATGATTATCATCCTTTGTCCATTCCTGCACCTTATAACCACAGCAATATTGACAGTGACGAGGTTTTATTTTACACCGAAGGAGATTTTATGAGTAGAAATCATATTGATTTAATGGATTTTACGCTTCATCCTGGTGGTATAGTTCATGGACCTCATCCTGGCGCTATGGAAAGAAGCATTGGCAAAAAATTTACAGATGAATATGCCGTAATGGTTGACCCTTTCAGACCACTAAAAATCACCGAAGAAGCCCTTAAAATAGAAGACCCTAGTTACAAAACCAGTTGGCTAGAATAATTTAATAAATTGATAAACAAATAGATATGGCAACATTAACATTTGCAGAAAAAATTTCACAAGCAGAAAACTTTCTACCCATTCATGGAACAGATTACATAGAATTCTACGTAGGAAATGCCAAACAATCTGCCCATTATTATAAAACCGCTTTTGGTTTTCAAAGTCTAGCTTATGCTGGGCCAGAAACTGGCGTTAAAGACCGCGTATCTTATGTCTTACAACAAGGTAAAATAAGATTAATTTTAACTACTGCGCTTAAATCAGACCACCCTATTTCTGAACACGTAAAAAAACACGGAGACGGTGTAAAAGTTCTAGCACTTTGGGTAGAAGATGCCTACAAAGCCTTTGAAGAAACCACCAAACGTGGCGGAAAACCTTACCAAGAACCTATTACCCTAAAAGATGAAAATGGAGAAGTAAGAATGTCTGGAATTTATACTTACGGAGAAACAGTGCACATGTTTATAGAACGTAAAAATTACAACGGAATTTTTATGCCAGGCTTCGAAAAATGGGAAACAGATTACCAACCATCAGAGGTAGGACTTTTATATGTTGACCATTGCGTAGGAAATGTAGGCTGGGATAGAATGATACCTGTGGTAAAGTGGTACGAAGAAGTAATGGGATTTGTGAATATTCTTTCCTTTGATGACAAACAAATCAGCACAGAATATTCTGCATTAATGAGCAAAGTAATGAGCAACGGAAATGGCTATGCCAAATTCCCAATTAATGAACCCGCGGAAGGAAAGAAAAAATCTCAAATTGAAGAATATTTAGATTTTTACGAAGGTGAAGGCGTACAACATATTGCAGTGGCAACCAAAGACATCATCCATACGGTAACTGAACTTAAAAAACGTGGCGTAGAATTTCTATCAGCACCACCAAATGCCTACTACGAAATGATTCCCGAAAGAGTGGGAACCATCAATGAAGACCTTAAAAAATTGCAAGAATTAGGCATCCTAATTGACCGTGACGAAGAAGGTTATCTATTGCAAATTTTCACCAAACCAGTAGAAGACCGCCCTACTCTTTTCTACGAAATTATAGAAAGACACGGTGCACAGAGTTTCGGTGCAGGCAATTTCAAAGCTTTATTCGAAGCATTAGAAAGAGAACAAGCCCGAAGAGGAAATTTATAAACATCTTCAATAAATAATATAATTTACCCTTTTAAAGTTCGTAACTTTGAAAGGGTTACTATTTAAAAAACAATCTCAATGAAATCTTTTATCAACTATCCTGAAAATTCTGATTTTTCTATTTACAATATTCCTTTTGGTGTGGGCGTTTTTGGCAAAGAATACATTGCCTGTGCCACTAGAATTGGAGACAAAATTATAGATTTAGCTGGTTTGTATGAATTAGGATTTTTAGATGAAATTAAAGGACTAGACGAAAATGTTTTCGAAGGCTATACCTTAAATGAATTTATAGAATTAGGAAAATCGGTAACCAATGCTGTTCGTCTAAAAATTCAAGAATTATTATTGGAGAATTCTATACTTTCTCAAGACGAAGAAGCGCTAGAAAGTTGTTTTTTCGATGTGGAAGAAGTAGAAATGATGATGCCCATTCACGTTTCTAACTACACCGATTTTTACAGCAGTATAGAACACGCTACTAATGTTGGGAAAATGTTTCGCGACCCAGCCAATGCACTGCTCCCCAATTGGAAGCATTTACCTGTAGGTTATCACGGTAGAGCGTCTTCTATTGTGGTTTCTGGAGTAAATATCCATCGTCCGAAAGGTCAAATGAAACCTGCGGATGCTGAAAAACCAATCTTTGGAGCTTCCAAACAGCTAGATTTTGAGCTCGAAATGGCTTTTATTGTCAATAAAAACACCAATCTTGGCGAAAGCATTTCTACCGCCGAAGCAGAAGACGCCATCTTTGGGATGGTGATTTTCAATGACTGGAGCGCAAGAGACATCCAAAGTTGGGAATATGTACCACTAGGCCCATTTTTAGGGAAAAATTTCGGAAGTTCTATTTCACCTTGGGTAGTTACTTTAGAAGCTTTAGAACCTTTTAGAACAGCATCTCCAATGCAAGAACCAGAAGTTTTAGACTATCTAAAATTTGAAGGAAATAAAAATTTTGACATCAATTTAGAAGTGTTTTTACAACCAGAAAACAGCGAAGAAAATCTAATTTCTAAGAGCAATTTTAAATTTATGTATTGGAATATGGCACAACAATTGGCCCATCATACCATCAATGGTTGCAATGTAGAAGTGGGCGACATCTATGCCAGTGGAACCATTTCGGGCTCAGAAAAAACATCTTTCGGCTCTATGCTAGAGCTTACTTGGCGAGGAACAGAACCTTTGAAGCTATCTAACGGTGAAGAACGAAAATTCATAGAAGATAATGACACCATCATTATGAGAGGTTTTTCAGAAAAAAATGGAATAAGAGTAGGTTTTGGAGAAGTAAAAGGAAAAATTTTACCCTCAATTTAATTAATTTTGAATCTAAAATTTAAAGATGAAACAAATATTACCAAAAGATATCACTCCTTTTGAATTGCAAAGTGTTTTACAACATTCTGTTGCACCAAGACCTATTGCATTAGCTTCTACCATTGATAAAGACGGAAATGTAAACGTTTCGCCGTTTAGTTTCTTCAACATGTTCAGTACCAATCCTCCTATTTTGATATTTTCACCATCTCGAAGAGTAAGAGGCAACACCATAAAACATACGCTAGAAAATGTACTAGAAATACCCGAAGTGGTTATTGGTAATGTGAATTTTGATATGGTGCAACAAGTATCACTTTCTAGTACAGAATATGAAAAAGGCGTGAATGAATTTGTAAAATCTGGTCTAACAATGAAACCTGCCGATTTGGTAAAACCACCACTTATTGCAGAATCACCCGTAAATTTTGAATGCAAAGTTCTCGAAATTAAGACATTAGGAACTGAAGCAGGTGCAGGAAATTTAGTAATTTGTGAAGTATTGAAAATACATATCCAAGAACAATTTTTGGATGAAAACGGTAATTTAGACCAAAAAAAACTGAATTTAGTTTCTAGATTGGGCGCCAATTGGTACGGGAAAACTTCCGAAGAAACTCTTTTTGAAGTTCCGAAACCCCTACAAAACAAAGGAATTGGCTATGACCAACTTCCTACAGAAATTAAAAACAGTAAAATTTTTACAGGAAACGACCTAGGAATGCTAGCCAATGTAGAAGTTTTACCTGCGGGAAGTTTCTATTCTGAAGAAAGTAAACACCTAGAAGCTCAACAATTTCTTCTTCAAAGTAAAATAGAAGAAGCTTGGAAGGTTTTGACTCTATAATTTTTTTAAAATTTCAAATTTTGATTTTCTAATTTCTACTAAACTGATGATTTTTCATTATGTTTGTGAAACTTAAATTTTAAGAAGAATGGATTCAGCAAAGGTGTTGCTTATTTTCGTATTTGTATATTTCATAGGACTTCTCGTTATTTCTTATTTTACCAGTAGAAATTCTGACAATCAATCTTTTTTTATCGGGAACAAAAAAAGTAAATGGTGGTTGGTAGCTTTCGGGATGATTGGCACCAGCTTAAGTGGTGTTACATTTATTTCCGTTCCCGGAACTGTAGGAAAAATGACCGCCGGTAACTATCCTTTTGGTGGTTTCGAGTACTATATGATGGTTATTGGTTTTTTCATTGGCTATTTTATCGTTGCAGGAATTTTGCTTCCGCTCTATTACAAAATGAATCTCACTTCTATTTATACCTATTTAGGAAAAAGGTTCAATGTAGAAGCGCATAAAATAGGTTCACTTTTCTTCATTATTTCTAGAGCAATTGGCGCTACTGCAAGATTGTATTTGGTGGTCAATGTTTTACAAATTTTCCTATTAGAAGGATTGGGCGTTCCGTTTTGGTTAACTGCTTTGGTGATACTTTTAATGGTATTGCTTTACACCTTCGAAGGTGGTGTAAAAACCATTGTCATTACAGATACACTACAAACCTCGTTTATGATTATCAGTTTGGTAGGTTGTATTGTTTATATTTTATCAAATCTAAATCTTTCTGCACCAGAAGCTTTTGATATTTTGGCGAGTAAAAACTATACCCATTTCATTAATACCGATATTAATTCTAAAACATTTTTCTTAAAAACCATTTTGGGCGGAATGTTCATCACCATTGCCATGACGGGTTTAGACCAAGAAATGATGCAAAAAAATATTTCTGTAGACAATCTGAAAAATTCCAAAAAGAATATGCTCACTTTTGCAGGAACATTGTTGGTGGTGAATTTAGCATTTCTATTTTTAGGAGGTTTACTTTATCTTTTTGCCATGCAAAACGGTGCAGAATATGCTCAATTAGTTGATGTAGTGAACGGAAAAGAAAGCATTACCAATGTTTTCGGCTTTAAAGACACTGCTGGAAGCGTTAAAAACATCATGGGAGATGATTTATTTCCGGCGCTTTCTTTGCAAGGATATTTCCCGTTTTTTATATCGATTATTTTTATCATCGGATTAATTTCTGCACTTTTCCCTTCGGCAGATGGCGCTCTAACAGCAGTTACCAGTTCGTACTGTGTAGATTTATTAAACCTAAACGATGACCAAACCAGAACCGAAAAACAAAAAAAATCGCTAAGAATGAGAATCCACTTGGTTTTTACAGTTATTTTCTTTGTTTTAATTATGATTTTTAAGGCCATCAATGATAAATCTATCGTCTATCTCATTATGGAAATTGCTGGTTATACTTATGGGCCACTTCTTGGTTTGTTTGCTTTCGGAATTTTCACAAAATACCATATTTCTAAAAAATATTCAATCCTTATTGTTACACTTTTAGCACCAATAGTTACTTACCTCATCAATTATTTGGTAACCAATTTCACCGACTATAAAATCGGGGTAGAATTGATTATTCTCAATGGATTGCTAACTTTCTTTGGGCTTTGGCTGGTGAAAGATAAAAAATAGATTTTGAAAAATATTCTAAAATCCAATTGAGAAACTCGATTGGATTTTTTATTTTGATAAAACACAAAAAACACTAAATATTAAAGACTTAAAACTATAAAATCCCATATAAAAATTATATTTTTGCACCACGAATAAATCTATATCAATGAGTAAATCAATTGAAGAGTTAAAATCACTCACCACGCAAATTAGAAGAGACATTTTAAGAATGGTTCATGCCGTAAACTCTGGGCATCCTGGTGGAAGTCTTGGTTGTGTAGAATACTTCACAGCACTTTATGGTAAAGTTATGAATTACAAACTCCCTTTTTCTATGGAAGGTAAAGGAGAAGATGTATTCTATCTTTCAAATGGTCACATTTCCCCAGTATTTTACAGTACTTTGGCTAGAGTAGGATATTTCCCTGTAGAAGAACTTTCTACTTTTAGAAAACTAAATTCTAGATTACAAGGACATCCTACCACTCACGAACATTTAGAAGGCATCAGAATGAGTTCTGGCTCTCTTGGTCAAGGTTTATCGGTAGGTATTGGTACCGCTTTGGCTAAAAAATTAGATGGTGACCAATCATTGGTATATACCCTTCATGGTGACGGAGAATTACAAGAAGGACAAATCTGGGAAGCCTTGATGTTTGCTGCCGCAAAAAAAGTAGACAACTTAATTGCTACGATAGATTATAATGGTCAACAAATAGACGGAAGCACAGAACACGTACTTTCATTAGGAGATCTTCACTCCAAACTAGAAGCTTTTGGGTGGGATGTTATCGAAGAAAAAAATGGCAACGACCTAGAAGCTGTAATTGCAGCACTAGAATTTGCAAAATCAAAAACTGGAAACGGAAAACCAGTAGCTATTATGCTACATACAGAAATGGGTAATGGTGTAGATTTTATGATGGGAACTCACGCTTGGCACGGTAAAGCTCCTAGTGATGCTCAACTAGAAAGTGCATTAGCGCAGTTAACATTAGATGAAGTAGCAGATTATTAATTTTCTAAATCCTAAAAAAAATGAAATTTCAAGTTCTAGATAAAAAAGATACAAGAAGCGGCTTCGGAGCCGGATTAGCTGAATTAGCTGATAAAAACCCAAATGTAATGGCACTTTGTGCAGACTTAATCGGTTCTCTTAAAATGGAGAAATTCATAGAAAAAGCTCCTGAAAGATTTGTACAAACTGGGATTGCAGAAGCCAATATGATGGGGATTGCTGCAGGTCTAGCAACAGCTGGTAAAATTCCTTTTGCGGGTACATTTGCCAACTTTGCTACTTCTAGAGTGCTAGACCAAGTTCGTCAGTCTATTGCTTATTCTAATAAAAACGTGAAAATCGCTGCTTCGCATGCTGGTTTAACTTTAGGAGAAGATGGTGCTACTCACCAAGTTTTAGAAGACATTGGCCAAATGAAAATGTTGCCAGGAATGGTAGTCATCAACCCTTGTGATTATAACCAAACAAGACAAGCTACATTAGCAGCCGCAGAATATGAAGGACCAGTTTACCTAAGATTCGGAAGACCTGTAGTGCCAGTTTTCATTCCTGAAGATATGCCTTTTGAAATAGGAAAAGGAATTTTACTTCAAGAAGGTACAGATGTAACCATTGTAGCAACAGGACATTTGGTTTGGGAATCCCTTTTAGCTGCCGAAGAATTAGAAAAAGAAGGCATCTCTTGTGAAGTAATTAACATACACACCATCAAACCTTTAGATGATGAAATCATCCTAAAATCTGTAGAAAAAACAGGTAAAATTGTGACTGCGGAAGAGCACAATTATTTGGGTGGTTTAGGGGAATCTGTTGCAGGAATGCTCGCCAGAAAAAGACCAACTCCTCAAGAATTTGTAGCGGTACAAGATACTTTCGGGGAAAGTGGTACACCAGCAGAATTGATGCATAAGTACAAAATTGATTCTTTCGCGGTAATAGAAGCGGTAAAAAGAATTATGGCAAGATAGAATAACAAAAAAATCGGTGAAGTTTTCACCGATTTTTTTATTTGTTTTTTATCTAAAGATTAAAAATTTCTTACACTGAGTATTCTTTCTGTAATTAATTTTGAGGATTTTCTTTATCCAAAATTTCATATTCTACAGGAATAGGTCCTGTTCTAAGGTCTCCAATTTTCATAAAAGCAGCTTTAGAGAGATCAAAGGTTCTGGTCTTATGGAAAGGACCTCTATCATTTACTTTCACCACGACACTGTCTCCTGTTTTGATGTTTCTTACCATAACCAAAGTCCCAAATGGTAATGATCTGTGAGCAGTAGTAAATTTATTCTTATCATAAATTTCACCACTTGCAGTTCTTCTTCCGTGGAATTTATCGTGGTAGCAAGAAGCCACACCTGTTTTTAGTTCTGCATCGTTCTTGAAAGAAAATATTCCTAAAACAGAAAAAATAACCATGAAAAATAAAAAAAGTTTCTTCATATATTAATATTTTAATACTCTTATTTTTAAGCCAATTCTCCTATTAAATCATATTCTTCTGCCGAGGTAATTTTTACATCTACAAATTCACCAACAGAGATATAGGTATTTTCTGCAGGCACCAAAACCGTATTATCTACATCTGGCGAATCATATTCTGTTCTGCCTACGAAATAGTTTCCTTCTTTTCTATCAAAAATACATTTGAAGGTCTTCCCTATTTTTTCTTGATTTTTTTCCCAAGAAATCTGAGATTGAAGCTCCATAATTTCCTCTACTCTAGCTTGTTTTACTTCTTCAGGCACATCATCTTCAAGTAAATAAGCAGTAGTATTTTCTTCGTGAGAATAAGTGAAGCAACCCAATCTATCAAAACGTTGTTCTTTCACCCAATTTTTCATTTCTTGGAATTTCTCTTCCGTTTCGCCAGGGAAACCAACGATAAGTGTGGTTCTAATGGCCATATCAGGTACTTTCTCTCTGAATTTCGCCAATAAAGCATTGGTTTTCTCGTGGGTAGTACCACGTTTCATGGCTTTAAGGATATCAGAATTGATATGCTGAAGCGGAATATCGATATAATTACAGATTTTCGGTTCTTGTTTGATTAAGTCTAAAACATCTTCAGGGAAACCTGTTGGGAACGCATAATGCAATCTAATCCATTCTATGCCTTCTACTTTTACCAATTCTCTGAGCAAGTCACCTAGCGCTCTCTTTTTGTATAAATCAAGGCCGTAATAGGTTAAATCTTGAGCGATAAGGATAAGTTCTTTTACCCCATTTTTAGCAAGTTTTTGAGCTTCTATCACAAGGTTTTCTATTGGCGTAGAAACGTTACCTCCTCTCATAAGAGGAATGGCACAGAAAGAACAAGGTCTATCACAACCTTCTGCTATTTTGAGATAGGCGTAATGTTTAGGAGTGGTAGTTAATCTTTCTCCTACCAATTCATGCTTGTAGTCAGCGCCAAGATGCTTCAGAAGGATTGGTAAATCTCTGGTACCGAAATATTGGTCTACATCAGGGATTTCTCTTACCAAATCAGGTTTATATCTTTCTGATAGACATCCCGTAACGAATACTTTTTCAACCTCACCTCTATTTTTGAGCTCTACATAATCGAGGATGGTATTGATGGACTCTTCTTTGGCATTGTCTATAAAACCGCAGGTATTAATGACTACAATATCGCCGTGTTGTTCGTGTACCACCTCTTTTCCATTGGCTTTTAGTTGGCCCATAAGCACTTCAGAATCATAGATATTCTTAGAACAACCAAGGGTGACGATGTTTATTTTTTTCTTTCCTACAGATTTTGTTCTCATATAAGGTATAAATAAAATTGAACTTGCAATAAAAACAATTACAAGTTTGCAAATTTATGAAATAAAAAATAAGTGAAAATTGGAGGAATTTTGAGTGATTATTTAATACATTATTCATACATCAACCATACATCAACCATACATCAGCTATACATCAGCCATACATCAGCTATATTTTTGATATGGAGGAAGAAGGTGGCGTTTCATGATAAGAGATACGAGATAAGAGATACGAGTTGGAGTTTTGGGGTGATTAGTTTTTATTTGAATTATGGGTGGAGTGAGAACACGATAACGATTTTATGGTATAAAAAAATCAATGCGGTTTGCATTGATTTTAAATTGATAAGACAGATGAATACTACTTTCTATCATAATCATCTTCTACTCTTACGATATCATCTTCGCCGAAGTAAGTACCGTGCTGAACTTCTATAAAAACAACAGGTTCATTGGTTTTATTTTCAATTCTGTGATGAGCTCCTAGAGGAATTTGGGCAACTTGACCTGCAGAATATTCTCTGATATCCTCATCAATGGTAATAGTGCCTACGCCTTGTACTATGGTCCAAACTTCTGCTCTTTTGTGGTGGTATTGCAGAGATAGTCTTTGTCCAGGATTTACTAGAATTCTTTTTACCTTGTGGGTTTCTGCGTCTTCTAGCACCCAATATTCACCCCAAGGTCTTACATCATGTTCCATATTATAAAAAATTTTGATTCATAGTATTAAGTAATTGATCTTTTTCAGAAAGAATAATATCTGAGAGCGGCAATTTCCAGTCGATATCTAAGTCTTTATCGTTCCATATAACGCCAGATTCAGACTCTTTATTGTAGTAATTGTCACATTTATAAGTAAAAATAGCGGTAGGACTTAGCACAGAAAAGCCATGTGCAAAGCCTCTAGGGATAAAAAGTTGTAATTTATTTTCATCTGAAAGTTCTACTCCAAACCATTTCCCAAAGGTAGATGAATCTGGTCTAAGGTCAACCGCCACATCAAAAACTTTGCCTTCAGCACAAGATACCAACTTGGCTTGTGCATGTTCACCTTTTTGTAAGTGTAGACCTCTAAGAACTCCATAAGAAGATTTAGAGACGTTGTCTTGCACAAAATGAGTGTCAAGACCTGTGAGTTCATGAAACTTTTTTTCATTGAATTTCTCATAGAAATATCCTCTTTCATCTTCGAAGATGGTAGGTTCTATAAGATAACAGTCTTTGAGAGAGGTTTCTATGATTTTCATTTTAGTGGTATAGTATTTTTAATATAGTTTTTTGTCAGAATATAAATTAGTGATACAGGAAAAATAATAAGAGCAAATATAATGAATTTCTGAAAATTTGATGAAATGACAAACAAATTGATTGCTAATTGGATAAAAGCATAGACTGAGCTAATGATTAAATGAGACACTTTTTTTTCGTTTGAAAAAAGTTGGTACAAATGTCTTCGGTGAGCTTCGAAAATGTTTTCTTTTAATTTCAATCTTTCTAAGATGGTGAACATTACATCTACCCCATAAATAGTAAGAAAAAGTATATATTTAATATCTTGAGTTTTTAATATCAAAAGACCTAATAAAGCAAGCAACCAAAAAGCAATTCCCATGCTTCCTACATCTCCCATAAAACATTTTGCTTTTTTTCTAAAATTAAAAAAAAGAAAAACCAAACTTGCTATAATGGGATAAATTATAAATTGATCATCCGTAAATACGACAATTTGCTGATTAATGTAAAGTAATGAACCTAAAGTAATTAAGCTATACAATCCCGTCATCCCATTAATTCCGTCCATAAAATTATAAGCATTGAGAATACCTATAATGAAAAGAAATAAAATGGGGATTGCCCAAATAGGAAGCCATTGAAAAACATTAATAAAGTATAATAAAAAAGAGACAGAAATAAAATGAAAAAACAGTCTGCTCTTAGTGGACAAATCTAGAATATCATCAATAAAACTAATGGTGCAAAGGATTAATAAACCAATTCCAAAAATCAAATAGTTTTGTGAATTTGTTATTGGATTATGTTGGATTATTTGGCTTCCTAAAAAAAGTAAGAAAGCAATTGGAAAAACAATTCCACCACCACGCAGAGTAATTTCTGTATGAGCACTTCTATGATTGGGCTTATCAATAATATTATATCTATCAGCTATTTTGAAATAAATATGCAGTAAGAAGAAAAAGATTAAAGCTACAAGAATATAATGCATAACTAAAATTTGAAATTATTTAAGACGTCTGAAGGTTCCCATTCTAATTCTTTTCTTATTTTATCATTAGAAAATGTAAGTGATTTTGTAATTTTAGATAGTTTAAGAGTGTTTATTGGTGCTTTATCCCCTAAAAAATCTCCAATAAAAGCCAATAATTTAGCAACAAAAAATGGGATTGATATAGGTTTAGATTTCCCTAAAAGATTAGAAATTTTCTCTGATAATTCTAAAAAAGTGGGGTGATGAGAATCACAAACATTATATACACCAGCACTTATTCTAGAAACATTATTTATAATATACGCAAAATCATTTACAAAAAAAACGCTCTTTTTGGCATTCCCTTTTCCAATATTAAGATATTTACCTGATTTTATACCATTAATCATATCACCTAAATTTCCTGGAGGGTTTTCCCCTGAAATAAGAGATGGTCTAAGAATGACGAGTTTCACATTATTTTTTTCGCACCAATTTTTTAAAAAAAACTCAGCATTAATTTTACTTTTAGCGTAGGGAGTTTCTCCATGTAAAGGAAAGTTTTCACTTATATTTTCTCCAACTGATAATCCATAAACCGCTACAGTACTAATAAAAATGAATGTATCTGGTACTTTGTTTTTCTCTAGTGCCAGACATAGATTTTTAGTTCCATTTTCATTAATATCAAAGAATAGTTTTTCCTCTTCAAGATTTTTAGGGATAGTGTGTGCTTTGCCCGCTGCGTGAAAGACCACATTAAATTCAACATCTTTAAAATCAGGAATTTGATTAGATAGATTACAGTTAAAATTTGCATTATACAAATCTAAAGAATATAGTTTATCATCTTTAGACAAATGAGGAATCACATTTTTCCCTAAAAAACCATTGGAACCAGTGAAGAGTATACTCATATTTTACTATTTTAAATACTGAAAAAATTTTGGAATTATTCTAAAAAAAGGATATAAAACAGTATTTACTCTCAAATCATTATCTTTAAAAGCTTCTATACATTCTTTATTTTGTTTGAAAATATTACCCAAACTTTTATTTGTTTCTCCGCCCAATCTCATTTTGATCAAAGGCTGAGGAAGATATAACGTAGAAATTTTATATTTTTCTAAAAACCTTAGCATTATTTCAAAATCAGAAGCTAATTTAAACTTTAAATCAAAGCCACCAAATTGATTGTAAACCTCTTTTTTTATATAAAATGTAGGATGAGCGGGATGCCATCCATATTTGAATTTTTTTTGTTTACTTGTAATCCATTTTCTAACAATTTTATCAGCATTATTTTGGTCTACATAATATAAATCTGCATAAACCGAATCTAGTTTTGGATTTTCATTAAAAATATTCATTACCTTTTCAACTGCTTTATCATCACAAAACAAATCATCAGAATTTAAAAAACCTATTACATCACCTGTTGCTTTTTCTATTCCTTTGTTCATTGCATCATACAACCCTTTGTCTTTTTCAGAAACTGTATAATCTATAATCTCTTTGTATTGATTGATTAATTGTAATGTATTATCTTTTGATCCACCGTCAATAACTATATACTCAATATCTTTATAAGACTGAGATTGAACAGATTTGAATGTATCTTCTATAGTTTTTCCACTGTTATAACATACTGTGATAATGGAGATTTTCATGCTTATTTATTTTGCTAATTAATAAGATTAAAAATCTTATCAATATATAATTCTGCTGTAAAATTACTATTAAAAAAATCAATGCCGTTTTTTGATTTCTTGTTATACTCCTCAGTATTTTCTATGCACCAGAATATTTTATTTGCTATTTCATTGGGAGATTTTTTAGGCACAAAAAATCCGTTTTTCTTATTTACCATTAAAGGAATGAGTCTATATTCTGTAACAATCGGTACACAACCATAAGCTATTGCTTCAAGGACTGATACTGGTTGTCCTTCATTACAATAATAACTTGGTAAAATAAAAAAGTGTGAATGCATAAAAGCTTCTGCTTTCTTTACTGAATAAAGTCCTTCATAATATTCTACGATATCTTGAAGACCATATTCATTTAGTTTTAAAAAAAAGAGCTTTTTGGCTTCATTAGCATTTTGAGCAATAGTATCATCAACATCTCCCAAAAACTTGCCCGCAAATATTGCTTTAAGTTTTATATTGTATTGACTATTAAGAATTTTCACAGCTTCTAAAACATCCCAATATCCTTTTGATTCTATTAAATTACTCAGATATAATAAACGAATTTCATCATTTTCATTAATTTTCTTAGGTAATATTTTGCTAACATCAATTTTTTCTGGTAATCCATTTGGAATACTTACAACATGTTCTTGGTAATTTTTAACAAAAGACATTTGATTTTTTGTATAATCCCCCTCTACAATAAATACATCTGTTTTATCTAATGTTTTTTTTATTATTTTCTTAAACCATCTAGGCTGTGAATTATAAAAATTTTCATAATTTGCTCCAAATTGATGTCCTACAACTTTTCTATTAAAAAGCTTTCCTAAATAAATAAAAATAGAATTTCTAATAAAACCAACTTTTGATTGTGCTGTATTTATATAAATTTTAGCCCCTGGGTTTGCAACAAGTGCACCAATATATTTAAATGTAAGAAAAAAATTATCTAATAGCTTTATAAAGCTAAAATTACCTGAAATTCTTTTATCTTTAAAGTCTTTATATATTGATAATCCGTAATCAATAATTATAATCTCGATGCCCCTTTTCTGTAAACTATCAACAATAAGCTGAAACATCATTGACTGTCCATTTACTAATGTATTATTTTGAGTAGTTGTTCCAACTGCTATTATTTTTTTTTTCATAAACTAAAACATACCATTTAAAAATACTTTCAAATGGTTAAAATAATTATTAAAAACCTGATTTAACATTAGCACTTTTTTTATTATTTACTATATTTTAAAATTAGTTTATATTCAAAAATAAAACATGATTTAATAACTTAAAAAAGCGTTTACCTGATCTTGAGAAATTTTCTGAAAATCGATTTCTGAAACAGTTTTTCTTAATTTGTTATAAAACCTAATATTTGAAATTTCTTTGATACTTTTTCTAAGACCATCCTCTTCTTCTAAACTAAAAATTAAACCATTTTCATTATTTTTTATAATTTCTTCAGCACAACCTACTCTATTGCTAACTATAACTGGCATCCCGTTATTAAGCGCTTCTTCTACTACCAATCCCCAAGTTTCAGATAAAGAAGGCAAAATAAAAACATCATACATCCTATAGAATTTATAAAGTTTTAAATTATCTACCGCACCATGAAATTTCACATTTGGTGATGCTATTGATTTTAAATAATTTTCTTCAGGACCAAACCCAACAATATTTAAATTTAAATGGGGTAAATACGAAAAAGTTTCTATCAAAAGTGGTAAATTTTTTTCTTTAGAAAGCCTTCCTACATATAAAAAATTCAAAACTTTGTCTCTTTCTTCATAAGCTGGTTGATCCATGATATTAAATAAACCAACCCCTTTTGTTTTTATAATTTGTCCTTCAAAATTTAATTTTTTTAATAATTCTATATTTGAAATTCCTGGCACATAAGCTTTAGATATTCTATTAAGAAATATTTTTTTTACAACACCTTTTATTCCAGTTGTCTTAGACTCGTGAACACTTGATTCTACAATAAGAGCATTTTTTTTCTTTCTACTTATAATGCTAGCAAAATACATTATACTCTCATCCCATCCTCCCAATATTAGTTGAGAAAAGTTGTTATCAAAAAAAAGTTTTAAAATAAAAAAAAAATTATATAAAACTGACCTATTTTTTAAATTAAAAAACTCAAATTTGATTAATTCTTCTTTAAAAAAATCAGCATTTCTAAGTTCACCAGTATTACCAGTAAAAATCACAATTATTCTCTCTTTTTCAGCAATTTTGTTAAATAAATTTATCTTATAAAAAGCTGGCAAATTTGTTATAAATATTTTATCTACATATCCTTTCATAATCTAATCATAAATTATTAAACCAAAAATCATAGGGTAATAAACCAACTTTTTCTAAAATCCCGTTTAAATAAGCGCTAACTAAAATATTTAAATATAAAAAAAACATTACAAATAAAATTAAAACTAGATTAAAATTAACGAATCTTTCAATCTTATAAGAGATAATTTTACTATATAATGGAAAAAGATAAAACCAAAAAGAGAAAAAGAAAGCTCCAATTCTAAAAGCACTGTTTGGCTCAAAAGATAAAATGTTATATGCTATAAGTCCAAAACTTGATAATTTGATAAAAATTTTAGCTTTATCATCGATTGAATTTAGTTTATTATAAAAAATTAAGTTAAAAAAAGAAACAGCGTAAACAATATACTGAAGAATTGTAGACTTCTCAGTGACATTATTTTGCAAATAGAAATTGAGTTGTGTAAATTCATAATTCAAAAGTAATGGCTTGATTATATTTTCTATTATTGGTGATATAAAAAATGAAATTACTGTAATAATAAATAAAATATTTCTTTTAATTTTAATATTAACAATAGGATAGAGAAAAAAACCAAATATACCAGAACTATGTATCAAAGAAGACATCAAAATGATTACAATAAATGGATAAATCTTTTTTTGGAAAGCAAAATGAAATGAGTATAAAATTAAAGCATTGGTTAAAGATTGACGCAAGGTTGATAATGATGCTAAAAAAAAGAATGGAAAAGCGATAAAAACCGCCCAAGAGACTACATAATTTGATGAATATTTTTCAATCGAAATTTTTGTAAAATATAAAATCAAAAGACCAAAAACAAAAAACACTAATGGATAGAAATTAAAAATACTACATATACTAAATATTAATTTACTTAAAGGTTCAAATCTTTCAAAATCTCTATAGAATATAGCATTTTTATACATTTCATAATCCCAACCCACATTATATCTTAAAACAGTAAACAATAATAATACATAATAAATAAATCTACTCTTAAACTTAGATGTAAAAGCACTCAATTCCATAATACAAACTAAAATAAAAATAATTGCATAAGGAAAATAATCTAATATTGAATAGTGGTATTCCATTTCAATTATAAAATAGTTTTTGAGAATTTTTCAATAGTATGATTGTTTAAAAATAATTTAACGTTTTGCTTAGAACTATTTTTAATAATTTCTTCTGGCGAAATATGATTGAAAAAATCAGCCAGAAGATTTGGTTTACAAGCATCAATCAAATAACCTAATCGATATCTTTTTACAATTTTGCAAATTAGCCCATTATTGATTGCTAGAACAGGTATTCCAAACAAAGAAGCATAATTTAAAACCCCACTACTTTGGTTTTGATCTTTATATGGCATTAAAACAATAGTTGATTCATTACAAAATGATAAAATAAGATTATAAGAACAAAATTGATCTTTTACAATAACATTTTTTTTTTGGCTTTCTATTTTATTGAGCAACTCCATAAAATCTTTTTTTATAGATTTCCCTATTTTTCCAAGAAAAACAAAAGTGATTTTTTCAATTTTTTCTGATGGCGTTCTATGAATAGCATCTAAAATTTCAATTGTCCCTTTTCTATCTTCTAAAGCACCAAAATGTAGATATATAAAGGGAGTTTTTATACCATATTGTTCTCTGACAGGCTCCAATTGAACATGATTATCCAAAGGTATATAGGGGTCAGGAAGAAATATAAATTTGCTTGTATGAAATTTTTTATTTAATATTCTTGGTGAAACCTCATCATTGAGGATATATAATTTTTCAAACGAACTAAAAAATGAAAACATTAAATATTTTGAAATGTCTGAGATTTTTTGAAATAAAATTGAAAATTTATATCGATATAAATAAATCAAATAGATAATACCTGAAATTTTCACTTTACTATTAATAAAAAACAACGGCAATAATGGCATAAATTCCATCAAAGAAATTAAAATTAACTTATCTGCATTAGTCTTTTTAACAAATTTTTTAAGTAACTTATTTTTATAATAGCATTTTAGAAATGCATTATTAGTTTCTGGTAAATCTGTATTTTGAAAAAAATATATATTAATATTTTCCGCTTTTGGCCATTCAAATAAATGATTGACTTTTGTGAAATTTGAATTGACTACAAAATGAAAATTAATCTCTCTTTTTTTCAATGCTTCAATATAAAGATGATGGATGTACTCTAGATGATGCCCATCTATACTTAAATCAAAAATTAAAACTGTTTTATTTGAATACCCGTTTTTAATCATAATCCTGTAATATTGGCAATAACAAGCCTTTCAAATAGTTTGTCTCCTAAGTATCTTCGGTTTAGTTTGTAAATGAATTCATTAAGATAAAATTGAAGATACTTTCTTTTAATTCTGTGATAATTACCAAGCAAATTTCTTTTAGCATTACTAATTGCAATGTGAACCCATTTTAAAGTTTCTTGTGTAGTTTCTTTAGAACTTTTTTCCATAATATGCAGTTCTACAAAGTCTGCAATATCAACATAAGAAATAGTTCTATCTGTAAAAACAATACTCTGATTATCAATCAACTCTTTGATAGCTTTGCTGATCAATTCTCCATTATATACATCTAAAACTTTGGCTTTAAAGAAACGAATTTGCTTTTCTTTTTTTACAATATCTGTATCTTCTAAAGGTGTTGATTCCACCATGATTGCCACATTTTGCTTTCCAACCGTTCCTTTTCCCCGGAAACCTTTTTCTTTTTCTATTTCGCTGGGTTCAACTGTGAAATAGAATTCATCAAACTCTATCATTCCTTCCAAGGTATATCTTGCATCACGGTTTCCCATCGCTTTACGAAGTTTATAAACCATTCCACAAACTGGTTCATACCTCTTCAAGCCTAATTGATTTTGTATTTCTTTAGCTAAAAATCCTTTCTTCCTTACACTCATCAAAAACATTGTCTTGTACCATATTAAAAAGGGCAAATTTGAATTCTGCATAATAATCCCACTTCTAAGAGAGGTTCTGCTTCTGCATTTTTTGCATTCATGTTGCCAAATACTCTTCATCCAAAAATGTTCTTCGCTCTCACATTCGCAAAAAACTCCCTGCTTATCTATTTCTGTTTTAAAGTGGTTTCTGCAATCTTCTTCTGTCCCAAAATGTGCAGTAAAACTGAATAAATTCTTCACAAGAATTTGATTTTTAACAAATATATAAAATTTATTGCTAATTACGGATGTACAAACTGTTTTATAATCCATTTAAAATTTTCTTTGTTTCACTTATAAACTAACGTACAGGTTTATTATTTTTAAATTTTAATAAGAACCTTTTTAAGAAATGCCTTGCTATCAATTTAAATTGACTCCCATCAGTGTATTTTTCTCCTGTCGAGCCAGAAACTCCATCTATTATTATTGGCCTCTTAAAAAAGTCATAGAAATTTCCCTGATCAATATATTCTTTCACAGATAACAATAAAACATGCTCAAAATAAATTTTTAGAGAATCATTAATCATTTCTTTATTTTTTAGAAAATATTTCGTGAAAAAATAAAAATTTGCAATAAAAAAATAAGAATATACAATATCAAATCTTAAATTAGTATCTATTAAGACTTGATTTTGTCTATACTTATCATTAAACTGTTGTATGTGTTTATTAATATTTAGAACAATTAATCTACCAGTTATTTTAATAATATTAATGTTTTTATTTTCTTTGATATAATTAGAATTTTCTATAGCATATTTGATAATTAATGCCTCACCATAGCCTTTTCCTAAAGATTTATCAAAATTATTACCATCAAAAGTTAAATATTCTATTCTTTCGTTTTGTTTATATTTTGTATCTATATCAAATAATGTATTCTCAACAATTAAAATTTTATATGGTGTGCAAAATAAATAATAATCAAAAGCTTTATAATATTGTTCAATTCTAATTTTTGGATCATTAATTTTTGTATAAACCATATCTTTAGGATTTACACAACAAGTTAATAAAATTAAAAAATCATTATTACTTCTTTTCATAAAATACATTTTTAGTTTTGATGACTTTTAAAAATAAAATCATTATGAAAATTTCAGTGATAGTAGAACATATTGCGGGACCAATTTCTTTAAAAAAGAAAACAAGCGGATATATTAATATTAAACTAAAAATACATCCCATAAAAACAATTTTTAAAAGTTCTTTTTTTAAACCAAAAGTTATAAAGATATTGACAGCAATTAGACCATTAATAACCGCAAAAAAGGGTAAAGCTGAACAATAACGAAGAACTGCAGCAGATTGAGTAAAATCTCCATTCTTAAACATTATTTTCATAATAAATTCTGAAAAAGAATAAATACCTAAACCTAAAATTACTGAAATTACAGCAACTATTATGATAATTTTTTTTATGAAATTAACACATTTTTGTTTAGATTCATGATAATAAATATTAATTCTAGGAAAAATCACTTGAGTAATAGATGACAACAAACCTACTATTGCTCTTACTAACTTGTCTGCTGCAGAATAAATTCCGACAGCATTATTATTGATAACCAGCCCCAAGATTACAGTATTAGTAGTCGTATATAAATTACTAGATAGGCTTGATAAAAATATATGACTACTTTTAATTATTTGATTGTAGACTCCCTTGACTGTTGGAGTATTTAAATAAACAAGTTTTTGAAAAAAAACAAAAAATAAGCTGAGTATTGCAGAAGAAAGATTTACTAAAACTTGAATTAACAACGCTATTCTATAATCAGATGCATCTTTTACAAAATAAAAAATAAAAAAAATCATCAATATTTTGGGGAGTGTATTTATAATTGTAATTAATTTCATCTTTTCCATACCTTGAAATAACCAAACTGGAAAAAGTAAAGATGAAAAAACATTTATAAAACTTATTAAAAATAAAATTTTGTCTTCCTTAAATCTATCAAAAAAAAGAAGAATTACTACAAAAAAAAGAAGGCTTATAAACATTAATAAACCCTTAGCGATAAAGGTATTCCAGAAAAATTCACTAATTTTATGTTTATCCCCTAAACAATCTGCAATATCCTTTGTAGCCGAAACATTAAATCCAAAATCAGTAAATAATAAAAAATACCCGACAAATGCCTGAGCAAAAACTATTTTACCAAAATTTTCAGCCCCTAAAACATTTCCTAGATATGGAATTATAATCAATGGGATAACATAATTGGCAATTTGTAATATAAACAAATATGAAAAATTTTTTCTTAGTGTCTTATCCAAAAAAAAAATCTTACTCTTATATTGTATGAATTTATTCATTGACATACCATTCAAAAATTTTTTTTACACCTTCTTAAATTTTCATAGAATGTTTCCATCCAAGATTATTTAATTTAGAAGAATCTATTGACTTTTTCATCATCACATCAGGTTTTGAAGAGTCGAAAGAAATAGTGCCTTTATAATTTATAATTTTTTAGATAAGAATAGATAAATCTTTAATGGTTATTTCAACCAATATTTATGTATTTTTTATCTCTTTTTTATCACCTATCAAATCTATAACATCACAATAATGCAATTTAAAATTCACATGTTTTTTATGCTAATCCGAATATAAGTGATCAATCCTCTGATTATTGAAAGAAGATGCTCTTCTTTTAATTCCTTGGCTCATATATTCTTTTCTAATAGAAGTTATCTGTCTTGACCTGAATCCCTATTATTAAAGCTACTTTTGCCATAATTTTTAAGTTTTAATTATAAAAATCTATCCATTAATTTTTGGAAAAAATTTCTATTGTCCACACCATAACCGTACCCATATTTATTACCATACCCGAAATAATCTTTGTCTACATCGTTTAAAACAAAAGCAACATTTTTTATTTTCTGAGCATCAATCGCCTTATTCGCAAAATCGATGAGTGATTTTTCAGTATACTTAGAGCGGGTGACATAAAGGGTAACGTCTGCCACATGCGATATTAAAAATGAGTCTGTGACAAGCATTAATGGAGCGGTATCTAAGACAATATAATCATATTCTTGAGAAAAGGTTTCAATGAGACTTTCAAACTTACCATTAGATAACAAGTCGGTAGGATTAGGAGGGATAGAACCAGAATAGATAACATCTAAATGAGCATTAAAATTGCTTTGATGAACAATAGAATTAATTTCCATTTTTTCTTCATACAGATACTCTGTCAATCCTTTCACTCCTTTGCGTTCCGTATTGTATCTCTGCAATTGAGGGTTTCTAATGTCTGCGCCTATCAGTAAAACTTTTCGCGAAGGACTTGCGAGGGTTAGAGCCAAGTTGACTGCTATAAAAGTCTTACCTTCCCCTTTAACAGTAGAAGTTACGAAGACAACTTTACCTTTTTTCTTTTTCACCATAAAATTCATATTGGTGATTAAGATTCTAAAGGCTTCAGCAAGAGAAGATCTATCATTTTGTTTCACCAAATCATCTTCACCTTTATCCAAAAGAGGAATTTCTCCTATTACAGGCTTGCCAAGAGACAATTTTTCGATATCGTGTTTAGATTTTAATTTATTATCAAAAAGTTCAATGAAGTAAATGATGGCAAATGGTAAAAGAAGTCCCAATAAAAATCCTACTAAAAGAATAATTATAGTTTTAGGAGCTACTTGTTTTCCTTTATAAGCTTTGTCTATAATTCTAGCTTTGGGCGCAGTAACCGCCAAAGAAATTTGTGTTTCTTCTCTTTTTTGGAGCAAAAGAAGATAAAGAGTTTCTTTAATTTGTTGTTCTCTTTCTATACTTCTAAATAATTTTTCTTGGGATGGTATTTTAGAAATCTTCCCAGAAACTATATTCTGTTCATTGGTATAATTACTAACCGCTAATTGTAGTCCCTCTCTATTTTTTTGAAGATTTTGAAGAATAGTAGGCCTCAAGTTATTAATTTGTTTGGTGATGTCTACCACCAAAGGGTTTTGAGGGGTAGCATTTTCTAGCAATCTGTTTCTTTCTAAAATCAATTGATTGTAAGAAGCTATATTAGCCACTGCACCAGGATTGTCTAAGCCAATGTTGTTGGGAATAACTTGGTAGTTTCCTTGTTTAGCAACAAAACTGATTAAACTGTTTGTCAATTCTAATTGTGAACCCAGTTCTAGTTGTTTAGCTCTTGCTTCGGCAGAGGTTTTCAATCCCAATTCAGCTTCAGTAGCTAAATCTGTAATTTGGTTGGCTCTTTTAAATTGTTCTTTTTTAGCTTCCACATTCCCTAAATCGGTCCCTACATTAGCAATTCTTTCTTCTATAAACTCAGCTGTTTTTTTAGATTCTTGGTTTTTGTCATTAATGGCATCAGCATTGTATACTTCTACCAAGTGATTAATGATATTTTTGGCTTTATCCACATTCGGATATTCCATAGTCAATTTAATTACCGTTACATCCTTGTTGACTAAAGAAGCGCTCAATCTATTTTGATAATTATTGGTCTTATCTTCTAAAGAAGAAATTTTAATCAAAAGTTCATTGATATTAATCTTAGGATTTGGGATATAATTTTTATTCTTTATAATAATAATATTGGCATTAGGCAAAGAAATCAACTCATTGAAATGTGTATTGATAGGGTGAATTTCATCTGAAGACAATTTTAAGTTATTCCCGTTGATATGAACGAGAAAAGGCTTCGCAGGTTTGTCAGTCTTTTTTTCATTGACAATTTTAACAACAATAGGAGATGAACTTCCATAGACCTCAGTATCTCTAAACAATCCAGGCACAAGGATATCTGTTTCTAATCCTAAATCTTTGATAACAGTGGTTATTAATTTTTTAGATTTGAAGACTTCTATTTCATTGTCTACCCCATCAGAATTCATTTTGCCAAGGCCTGATAAATCTCTTAGCATTTCAAAATCTTGTCCTCCACCAGATCTTTTAGAATCTTTGATGAGTACAGTAGAAGAAGTTTCAAAAATTGGGTTTTGAGTTTTAAGAAAAAAATAGGCAGCAACTATCGCTATTAAACCACTTACGACAAACCATTTCCATCGTTTCAGATAGGGTCTGATCAATTCACTCACATTGATTTCTTCGATTGGATTGTTGTTATTATTCATTTTTAATTTTTAAAAATTAATGCTAAAATTGTAACGACTATAGAAGCAACAGAAATATAAATACCCGCATTAGGGTCTAATCTAGAAGTTTTTTGTCTGGTTTCATTAGAAGAAACATATATTACATCTCCTTGTTTTAGGTGATAATAAGGAGAATTGATAAAGTTAGCATCAGTAAGGTCAATTCTTTGTTTAGTCATTACTCCGTCTTCGTTTCTTACCACCAGTACATTATCTCTTTTACCATAGATTGTAAGGTCACCTGCCAATCCCAATGCATTAAAAAGAGTTGCATTGCCATTGGGAATAACATAATCCCCTTGCCTATTTACTTCTCCCAAAACAGTAATTTTAAAATTGGTAAGTCTAATATTTACGGATGGATTGATAACATAATAAGATAGCTTTTCTCTTAAAATATCTTTAACATCTGTTGTTGTTTTTCCTATGGTATTTATTTTACCAAGCACTGGAAAATCGATATCCCCATGATCATCTACTACGTATATAGGGCCTGAGGTCTGGGTGCTCATCATTCCAGTATTACCTCCAGGTAGATTGGGCTGCACCAATTCTGAAGAAGAATAATTTTGGTTAAATGGTTTTACCACATCCATATCTTTAGCAGATATCACAATGACCAACTGATCCCCCACTTGAATGGTGTTTTTTTGGTTTTGAGTAGCTGCTTGTATTGCCGTTTCTTCAATATTTCTCATGTAATTCAAATCTTGTTGAGTTTTACACGAAAACAAAACAAAAAACAAAGAAATAATAAGAAAATGGGGTATATAATTTTTCATTGACATATAAATTGAATGTAATATGGATACAAATATAAAATTAAGTATGATTATTTATCTAACTTTTCAAAGATAGAATTATTGCTTTTGAACTCGGGAACTATTTTTTTCATAAAAATCACGACTTCTATTTTATCTCTTCTGAGGGCTGCTTTTATAACTTTTTTAATAAGGGTATTAATCTCATTAAACTCCATAGTAGGGTCTTTAGAAACCATAATTTTTTCATTAGGAGTAGGCAAAGTTTTGGAGCCATCAGTTAAGAGCTCTTCATAGAGTTTTTCTCCATGTCTCAGACCCGTAAAGGTAATTTTAATATCTTTATCGATTTCTAAACCAGAAAGTTTGATCATTTTTTGGGCTAAATCTAAAATCTTAATCGGTTTTCCCATATCAAACATATAAATTTCTCCCCCTTGCCCCATAGAGCCCGCCTGAAGAACCAATTCACAGGCCTCAGGAATGGTCATAAAATATCTTACAATATCTGGATGGGTAATGGTCACTGGTCCTCCATTTTGGATTTGTCTTTTGAAATGAGGAATTACTGAGCCATTAGAGCCTAAAACATTACCAAATCTGGTGGTAATAAATTTGGTAGTATTTCCTTCGATATCTTGTAAAGACTGCACAAAAAGCTCGGCTACCCTTTTAGAGGCGCCCATCACATTGGTAGGATTTACCGCTTTGTCGGTAGATATCATTACAAATCTACTGACCTTATATTTAGAAGCAAGTAGCGCTAAATTTTTACTTCCCAAAACATTGACCAAAACCGCTTCATGAGGATTATGCTCTATCATAGGCACATGCTTATAGGCAGCTGCGTGATAGACCATAGAGAAATTGTATTTCTCAAAAATAGGTTCTAGTCTTAAATTGTTAGAAATATCTGCTAAAATAAATTTGAAATTAACATCTGGGAACTTTTCTCTCAACTCAATCTCAATTTCATAAAGTGGAGTTTCGGCTTGGTCTAAAACCACAATAAGAGAAGGTTTAAACTGAGCTACTTGTCTTACGATTTCACTTCCTATAGAGCCAGCTCCACCCGTTACCAATATTGCCTTTTCAAAATGTCTTTTCATAATTTCGCCATTTTGAATTTTTATGGGAGTTCTCTCTAAGAGGTCTTCAATTTGTAAGTTTCGGATATTGGCTTCAATTCTATTGTTGCTGAATTCTTCTACAATTGGGGCTTGAAAAATTTCAATATCTTTTTCCAAAAGCAGAGTCACCCACTCATCTAATTCGTCTTTGTCTAGCAATTCTCTGAGTAAAAGCACCCCATCGATAGCCAATTGTTCTTTGGTCTTTTTTAATACCATCTCTCTCGTAATGATTCTTTTGCCTAATAATCTAGCATATTTAGAATCATTTCTTTTGGTTAAGAAACCATTCATTTCATAAGGTAAATTATCATTATCTAGAATCGCTCCTGCTATGGCTACTGAATGATTAGAAATCCCAAGAACTAAAAGTCTTTTCTTTTCTTGAGACTTCTTCAATTTTTTAAGAAAAAGAAAACTTTGTTTTACGGTAATTCTAAATACCAAGAGTAAAGTAAAAGAAATTACAAAATACAACAAGATAAGAGGCGTGTAGAATATTTTAATCTTGGTGGTCAACAATATAGCATATTTACCCCCAAGAATAACCACTATAGCTAAAAATAAAGACCAAAATATTTTCTGTAAATCTACAAAGGAAGAATGCCTGATGATACCAGAATAGGTATTGAAAATCAACATAAAAGTTACGGTAATCCCAATCACAATAGCATACATAGCTACAACAGGAAGTACACTAGGTAAAGTAGTAATATTGCTAAGAATATAATAAGAAATAGAAAGAGAAATAAAAAGGATAGATACATCCATCAATAAAACCATCCAACGTGGCAAGTATCTAAGACTAGAAATCTTGAGATAATTATCTCCAGAGGTAATCATTTCTCGGTTTACCCTAAACATTTATTTGCGTTTTTATTAGTTTTTTTTAAAAAAATTAATTATTACGTTTTCTATTCTCGATTTGTCTTTCTCAGTGAGATTAGAACCGGAAGGAAGACATAAGCCATGATGGAAAAAATCTTCGGCAAAGTTAGAACCAAAATACGGCGCTTTATCAAAAAGAGGCTGTAGGTGCATAGGTTTCCATAGAGGTCTTGATTCTATATTTTCTAGCTTAAACGCGTCTCTTAGTTTTTCACTTAAACTTTCAGTTTTTTCATCATGTTTTAAAATTACTGCATTGATCCAATGATTAGAAAAATAATCATCATTAGGCTCAGTGAGCAATTTTGCGCTGTCAAATTTAGTAAAAATTTCTTTATAATAGGTGTGATTTTCTCTTCTTTGTTGTATTCTTAACTCAAGAACTTCCATCTGCCCTCTTCCAATTCCTGCACAAACGTTACTTAATCTATAGTTGTACCCCATGATAGAATGCTGATAATGAGGCGCATCATCTTTAGCTTGAGTAGAGAGGAAAACTGCTTTCTTTTTATAAATTTCATCTTTCAAGACCAATGCTCCACCGCCAGATGTAGTAATGATTTTATTTCCGTTAAAACTCAGAACTGAAATATCACCAAACGTTCCTGACTTTTGCCCTTTATAAGAACTTCCCAATGCTTCGGCACTATCTTCTATGATGGGCACTCCATATTTTTCGGCTACTTGCTTTACTTCATCTACTTTGTATGGCATGCCGTAAAGACACACTGTAATGATAGCTTTAGGTTTTTTACCTTTTTGAATGCAGTATTTAATGGCATCTTCTAAGGCATTTGGGCAGATATTCCATGTGTCAGGTTCGCTGTCTACGAAAATAGGAATACCACCTACATAAAGGATAGGATTGGCCGAAGCCGAAAAAGTAAGAGACTGACAAATGACAAAATCTTCTTTTTCTACCCCCAGCATCACCAATGCAAGGTGAATGGCGGCAGTACCCGAAGAGACTGCTGCAACGTGGGTATTTTGACCTAAAAATTTTTCTAAATCTTTTTCAAAGCCATCTACATTAGGTCCCAATGGAGCAATCCAATTGCCATCGAAAGCTTGTTGTACATACTTCATTTCATTTCCACTCATATGAGGGGATGAGAGCCATATTTTAGATTGATCAGACATTTACTCTTTGATTTTAATGATTTTACCCGGATTTCCCACAACAGTGGCTCCATCTGGTACATCTCTAATAACTACAGTTCCAGCACCAATAATCGCATCTTCACCAATGGTAACACCAGGAATTATTCTAGCACCAATCCCTATTTGCGCTCTTTTTTTGATGGTGATATTTCCAGCTAGGGTAACACTAGGAGAAAGGTGAACAAAATCTTCAATGATGCATTCGTGCTCTATCACACATGCAGTATTGATGATGCAATGCTTCCCTATATTCACTTCTGCATTGATGCAAACCTGTGGCATAACCACAGTACCTTCACCCAATTCTGAGAACCTAGAAACAAAAGAACTGTGATGCACCAATGTTTCGAAAGTACATTGATTCTCAATTTTGGCAACTATCTTTTCTCTGGCATTGGCATCTCCTACTGCAACAATCACTTTTTTATGATTCAATAAATCATGCTCAGGCTTGAAAACTTCTAAATGGTGAAAAAAGCTAGAAGGGGGATTATCATCCAAAAGATATTCTAGCAATAAATTGTTAGAAAGAATGATATCATAAATTACTTTTGCATGACCACCGGCGCCATATAATACAAGACTACTCATTATTTTCCAAAACTATATTTGGAGTATGGGCTACTCCTTTTCCATGAACATTTTCGATTTTAAATACTTTGATGAAAGTTAAGAAAAATATTTGTAAGTCAAGTATGATATTGATATTTTCGACATACCAAACATCAAATTCCAGTTTTTTATCCCATTCAACAGCATTTCTTCCATTGATTTGTGCCCAACCCGTGATACCAGGTTTCACTAGATGTCTTTTTTGTTGTCTTGGGGTATATAATTCTAAGTATTCTGGGAGTAAAGGTCTTGGCCCTATAAGGCTCATATTGCCAATTAACACATTAAACAACTGAGGTAATTCATCAATAGAAGAACTTCTTATGATTTTGCCCATGGTGGTAGTACGCTCTTCATCAGACAAGAGAATTCCCTGATGGTCTCTAGCGTCATTCATGGTTCTGAACTTGATGATTTTAAAAATTCTTCCATTTTTACCTGGCCTTTCTTGTAAAAAAAAGACTTTTCCTCGATTGCTAAAAAAAAGAACAATACTTGCACCAATTAAAATTGGACTCAGCACCACTATTCCTATAAAAGCAAGCAATCTATCTGCTAATGGTTTAAAATAATTTCTATACATATAATCTCATGGCAAATTTAATTATTTCGGCAAATAATTAAGTTTTTTTTAACATTTTTTTTCAACAATGTTCAAAATTCATTCCATTTTTTTTGGGGAAATGAAGAATTGGTTGCAGATTGAGCGATTAAGGACCTGAGGTAAGGCGAAGTGGAATAATGAGAGCTGACTATTGAATCTCAAATTTCAAATTTCACATGAGGCAAAACTGAATTGTGCAAAGCTAAACCCTAAGTTGTAATTGATGAGTTAGTCTTCGGTATTTAGACATTCTAAAATACTTTCGTACTCATATCCTTTTGAGAGGAGAACTTTAATCATTTTCTGGTTTTTCTGATAAAGCTTCAAGCCTTTATAAGTGGGTTTCAATTTATTAATTAAGTCTACGATGGTATTTTGATAATCTATTGGGTCAATTTCTTGAAAGGATTTTAGAATTAATTTTTCTGTAATTCCTTTTTGTAAAAGATGGAGTTTTATTTTGTTTTTACCCCACTTTTTTAGGTAGAACTTTCCTCTAGCATACGATTTGGCAAAACGTTCTTCATTTAAATAATTCTCTTTAATCAAGAATAATAAAATTTCATCCTTAGCTTCTGGGATGAGTAAAAATTCTTTCATTTTTTGTTCTACTTCCGTATGGCATCTGTCTTGGTAAACACAATAGTTAACCAATTTTTGTTTCATTTCTTGAAAGGTGAATGATTTTTTTTCGGGTAGCATCTAAATCGTATTAAGAGGCCAACAATTTACAAAAAATCCGAAAGTTTTCTTTCGGATAAATATTTATAAAGTGGAAGATTTTTTCGATTTGAACTGATAAATCACCAGAGCAGTACCTACAATGGCTAATATTGGCAAATAATCATCAATTGGAATTTCATCATCTCCTGGAGGGTTCCCAGGCCCAGATTCATCTTCTGTTTGATTTTCAATTCCTTGTCTGCTCAATGCACTAGATGATGTTCCTGTGGCTTGATTTTCAGATTGTTGAAATGTATTAACATCCTCTTGTTGAGCATTCAAGAAGTATGATGATAAAAGAAATAAAGCTAAAAAAATATTTCTCATTGGATTATAATTACTTTTTTTATTGATGATTTATCTGCAAATATAATGCTAAATATAGAAAATCTTTAATTTCATGGTTTATTTTCTTTTAATATTTATATTTCTTAAATTTTCAAATTCAGATTTTCGACTTTCAGGCAATAAATGATGAGACTAATTGTTGACCGCAAAACATTATACATCTTTACAACTTTACATTTTTACATCTTTACAACTTTACATTTTACCACTTCACCACTAACCCATTATACCACTACCACTCCAATCATTCATCTTCCATCATTAATCAATCATCAATTATCAATCATCAATTATCATCCATCTCTCAATACGCCCCACTACTTCTTCAAAATCTTTTTCGTCTGTTTTTGTCCACTTGATTTTTCTACGGTGATGTAGTACTGTCCTGATGGGTAATGACTAGCTTGGATGCGTGCCGTTTTGCCATTGACTTCACTTTGATAAAGCTGTTTTCCCGTAGCATCAGTTACCCAAACTCTGCTCAATCCTTCTGGACTTTCTATCACCACCCAGCCTTCTGTCTGGTAAACTTGCAACTGTGACTGCGAATGGTCTTCTGTTGATAACGTTGAATCTGGTCTGTACACGATTTCGAATCTATCAGCATCATTACCTGGAGTCGCTTCGAAGCGGTATTCGGTTTCTAATAGGTTCACCATGGTATTCATCTTTTTATCTTTCAGATAAACCGCTTGGTTCTTATCAAACAATCCTTCTTTCTTTGCTATAGAGATGGTATGGGTACCGGACTTATATGCCGAAAATCCCAACGCTACTTTGTCTGTTTCACTAAACAATCCTCGACCTTGAATCATCATTTTATTCTCTCCTAATTGGCTATAAAATGAATCTGGGGTAACCATCAAGAGTTTGGCATCATAAGATTCTTCGTACTCTAGACTTGACCCTTTTTTGTATGCTACTAATATGGTATTTACCAAATCCAGCGGGGTCTTGAGTTGAACCCAAAACCTATCATTACCTTTCTGTGATACACGGCTATTGTTAAAGAAATATCCGTTAGGGTCTCTTTCTCTTTGGCTATTCTTAAAGTCTAAAACTTTAGAAGCTCCACTGGCTCTTACTATAAAACCTTGACCTGGTTTTACGATATGGGTTGGTGTCGGCGAATCTACCGTACAATTGCCTGGTCCTGACTCACATTTTGCGGGGCCTGTTGCGGGATTACCTCCTGATAGATTGTACACGGCATAGTTATTATAATAACCTGGCAAAGGATAGTTCTCGTATTGCATCTGTGGGTTTGGATTGATGTTCGTCCAAAAATAGAAACTGCCTGTGATATCTGTTATATTATCTGCATAGAGTTTATCGAGGTCTAGATTAGATGGATAGGGATTGGAAACCAAGTTGTAACCTCGGGTAGGGTCACTGTACAATAGATTTACAGATACTGTTCCATTATTAGGAACGCCATAGAAGCTCCCTAAAAACGGGCTTTTTGTATTCGCATCATACGTATTGTAAGCGCGGATGGCATAACCAATACCTGCACTGAAGCTATTGCTATAAGGGTCTATATACGTAAAACCATCGGTTGATTCATTATACGTGTAGTATCTGCTCGGGTGGGTGCCCGGTGAAAATGCTCGAAGGTTTTGCCCCATAACCGGTGAACCCCAATACGTGTAATCTAATCGCTTCATTAGGGCGTTGCGTTTAGCTGTAATTGAGTTCCCAGAGTAAGTGGATGTATTAGAACGTTGAATAAGATTGGCATCATTTTCTACCGTCACTATTCCATTATTGATAATATTTCCATAGACGTCTATATAATGATTTGCACTTTTAATGTCAATGATTTTCCCTGAGTTAATGGTTAGATTTCCTTCTAATATTAAATCATTAGAAACAGAAGTATCAAAATGATTCCCAAAGACCACATTTCCAAAAACTTCCACTTTGTTATGGTCATTAGCATTTATAATTTGAGGAGAAGAACCAAGGAAGTGAACGGTACTTTGGCCTTGTAAGAAGTTGGCCTCTGCAGCATTGTTTGTCCAATTTCCGTATAAATAAATCTGTCCGTCTTGTGTGGCAGCACTACCATCATCCATATCTAGAGCACCACCAGTATTGATGGTTAAATTCCCATAGACTTCTAATTTATTATTAGAACTTCCTTCAATAATAAGAGATTTATCAATAGTTAAATTATATGCTTTGGCAATATCACCATACAAATCAGAATCTGCTGCGGTAGCATCTATAGTTGAATTATTTATAATCGTACTATTAAAAGTAACATTGGTATTCTGGTCTGGTACCACTAAAGTATCCCAATTCGAACAATCAAACCAATTGGTATTATTGGTTCCGTTCCATTTCCCTTTGGTATGTACATCCGTTGCAATGGTCATTTGCGGGCAACCAGAGTTTCCTCTATAATCATAACTTGATGCATTATTGTAACCATTAGTCCCTGACGTATTGTCATTAAAAGTAGTCCAGTTGGCAGTTTGGTTAATCAAAGCAATCCAATCTAACTGGTCATTGGTAGTACTGGTTACAAAATCTTGTAAATTGAACTTCACCTTACCGGGTCCTGTAGGCGCAACTGTAGTAAAGCATTTACTATTAGGAAAAATGGTTGACCATTTTGGAGTTTCAGAAGCTCCTCCTGGAGCAGTATTCCAACCACTTTCAGTCCAGCCATACAATACATTCCCTGAATAAGTGGAATGATGAGAGGTACTATTTGTCCAGACACCTCCCTGCATAATCCACATATCATCATCTTCATTCAAATCAAATCCAGAACCTCCTGTAATAGCACTCTTACTCCAATTATTATCAATTACTCCGCAAGTGTAAATGTCATATTGACTGCCTGATAATACGTTCCCAGAATTAGCTTGAAATACAATTAATGTTCCTTTTGGTAAAACACTATTAGTCCTTGTAATTTCAATTACTCCTTCAGTTCCTCCCCATTCGTTGGCAAATTGTCTTTCATAACCATTATCAGTAATGAAAATTTTAGTACCTGGTGATATATCTTTAAAGGCTACAAATGCTACTTGATCATTTCCAGTTGCATCATTCGTATTAACAGCTAAAATTGCGAGGTCACCTGCTGATAGTACAGTTGCTGTTACTATATCAAACAAAGCACTGGTTTTGGTAAACGCTCCAGAAGTAGCAATAAGCTGTCTTCCTGTGGCAGTTGCTGTATGAATGATAGAGCCAAAAGTAACACTACCCGTCACAAAAGTTCCTGAAACCGATCCTGATAATGTTCCTGTACTGGTAATCGTAATAGCAGAAACATAATCTCTATCTAAATTTCCATTGACATCTGTAGCATAGATTATTACTGGTGTCATAGCGTCATTTACAACCGTAGTTGTAGCATTTTGAATATATCTTAATTCTGTAGCAATAATTTCTATTACATTGCTTCCATTAGCAGACGTTTGTGCAGTGAAAGCTGCTTTTCCTGAACCTGTAGCCAGGAAAGTAGCATTTGCATTAGACAAACTAAATCCAAAATCCTCTCCATCAAAAGCGTCTGGCCCGATGGTATTTTTAAGGGACAATCTTATGCTTAGTATTTTTTCAGAATTGTCAGGAATAGAAAAATTCAATCCTGTGAACTGAATTTGATTAGCGGTAACAGTACCATCTGCAATTTTGGTATTTCCTTCAAATAAGGCAACCGCTTTTATGGCATCAGTCCAAGTTCCTACAGCATTTCCTGGACTTTGAGCTAAAGTAAATGCATCTAGTATAGAAGGTAAATTATCTGAATCTGTCAAATCAGCTCCACCGTCCCTTACTCCAATTTGCCATACTTGTACTCCATCTGCATTGGTAAGCAGTGGTGCATCATTTTCTAGAGAAGAAATAGTAGCAGTTTCAGAAGACGCTATTGCGTAAATATCTGTTTCTGCAGAGTTAATACCTACCCCAGTTATATTAAAGTTATAAGGATTTTCGTTGCTATCATTATTGGCAATACTTACCGAAGCATTTCTAGTACCTGTAGCCGAAGGATTAAAAGTAATTTCAAAAGTAGTAGTTCCTGAAGCCGCAACAGGTGTACTAGGAATTACCGTAACTGTGAAATCTGCTGCATCAGTTCCTAAAATGGTAACATACGGACTAGCATCTGTAAGATTAAGTGCCCCAGTTCCTAAGTTTTCTATGGTAAATGTTCTGGCTAGCGTACCTGTGCTTACATCTACAGAACCAAAATCTGTATAATCTGCAGTAGAAGGCGTAATATCACCATCTGCAATAGAAACACCATTTCCTTTTACGTTCATTTCTGGCAGTGCAGGTGCACAAGAATTAGAATGACTTCCTAACTCTGTAGTAGTATCTAATGCATAACCTGTCCATTCTGTAGAAGGATTGAAAGTATTTGCACCATTAGAATCTCCTATTTGTACAGAAAAGTTTCTTACTAAAGTATTATCTGCTGTAGATTGTAAACCTGTACCCCATTCTGTACCTGGATCATTTCCAATTTGACCTACAACATCAATTAAAACACCTGATTTTCTCAAAGCAACCACATCATTCCCATTGAATCCTAGTGCCAGAACTTGATTTGCTACTGCAGTTATTGCTGTAACAGAACCTGTATTTGCAACAACGTGCACACTATAAGGATTAATTGTTCCAGATAACGTAATAGGACTTGATGCTGTAGAACTACCATTAGAATATATTACCAAATCATACCCAGATAAATTAATCGCTGAAGCAGTAGGATTATAAATTTCTATTGCTTTATTATTAGAACTACCCTCTAAATATTCTGAAATAAACAAATCTCCACATGGTGGTGTAGAAGTAATGGCTCTTACTGCAAAATCATAAACAGATTCATTAGAGTCTGTATTATTTACGGTTACGGTATCTGTAAATGTACCAGCACTTGCACTATTAAAAGTAACAGTAAAAGTAGTAGAACTTCCTGCCGCTACTGTTGCCGGCAAAGTAATACCCCCAACTGTAAATTTAGTTCCCGTAGTCATGTTAATACTAGAAACCGTCAATACTCCTGTTCCTGTATTTTGTATCGTATAAGTTTTTACTACATTGGTAGAAACGGTAGTTGTTCCAAAATCGGTATCATCAGTAGTGGAAGGTGTAGCGTCTCCATCTACAATAGAAACACTATTTCCTGTGATGTTAATTTCTGGAGTGGTAACATTGAGTACCCCATTTACATTAGCAGTACCATCCCAAGCTCCGCCACCTCCTGCGTTATAACCACCATAGTAATATTCAGAACTTCCTGTTTTTTGGAATCTTGATGCATAATAATACGTTCCTAAAGGCAAAGCCGAACCTATTTCTGCAGTATATTCGTCATTATTACTGTAATCTCCACTGAATGTTGCAGGAACCCAAGTCCAGCCTGCATTTGCAGGATTATCATTAGTAGAACTGTACCCTATCCAAGCGGTAATTTCGCCACCTGGACTTCCTGTGTTGGTAAGACCTGGCTCATACACTCTAGCATAAGCACTAAAAGTACCTCCTACAAGAATAGTTCCCGAAGCTGGGAATTGTAAATTCGCCCAATCTACTTTATTGGAAACGATTTTGAGAATACCGTTATCATTATTCCAATTGCCACCAGTACCACCATATCTGTATTCTGTACTTCCAGTGATGCGATATCTAGAAGCAAAATAATAAGTAGTGCCTAAAGTAAGGCTAGATGGCAAGTCTAATTTATAAACATCATTATTACCAGATTCTCCGTGGTAAGTAGCTGCTACCCAAGTCCAGCCTCCTCCATTAGGATTGGTGTTAGAAGTGCTGTAACCTATCCATGCCGTAATGCCAGCTCCTGCACCAGCTCCTGGTGTTACACCTGGTTCATAGACATCAGAATATACTGTAAATACTTTTCCTTCGTCAGAATTATTAGTTCCTGAAGGCGAAACATTACAATAATCTACCAAATTAGAATTTACGGTAAGCGTACCACTTACATTGGTAGTACCATCCCAAAATCCGCCACCTCCTGCGTTATAACCTCCATAAGAATAAGAGCCAGAATTCAATCTAATTCTAGTTGCATATCTATAAGTTCCTGGAGTTAAACTATAAGTAGTAGTATTAATAGTAGCCGTAAACTCATCATTATTGCCTACTTGAGAGCTCCATGATGCAGGAACCCAAGTTGTCCAAGTAGAAGGATCTGAATTAGCAGCAGCACCAATTGGTGAAACCCCAATCCAAACCTCTACATTAGCAGGCGCTCCTGCAGTAGGTGTTAAACCTGCCTCATAAACTCTGGCATATACAGTAGCAGTAGTGCCTCCTTCATCTACAGAAAGTGTAGTAGGCCATTGTAAATTACCCCAATCTATGGTAGAATTAGCAGCAGTAGTATTGTTTCCTTCTGCTCCGAAACCTGTTTCTACAGGCGTAGTATCATTATTTCTTGCTTTTACATCAAAATTATAATTGGTAGAAGAAGCTAAACCAGTTACCGTTTTGGTTCCCCAAGCCGAAGCTGTTTGCCAAACTGCGGTAGCTCCTAAAGTACCATCTGCCTGAACATATAGCCCAGAACTTTTTTGGCGAATTGCATATTGTGTTGTACTAGGGTTGCTATCTCCCGAACCTACCGTTACATCTAGCGTATTAGGAGTAGGATTGGTAACAGAAGGCGCTGTAGGAACATTGGCTAATGTGTAGAAATTGCTTTCTGTACCATAACCTGTACCTGCTGAGTTAGTGGCATACGCTCTATAAAAATATTGGGTATTGGCAGACAAACCTGTAAGTGAACTACTAAAAGTACCTGTACCAGTACCATCAGAAGTACCAGAAGTAGGCGCAGCAGAAGTACCAAAATACACACCTCTTGCACTTACCGAAGCACCACCATCTGCGGTTACGCTACCCCCAGAAGAAGCGCTATTTCCTGTAATAGAAGAAACGGCGGTTGTGGTAACTGTTGGCGCAACAACTGTTGGTAAAGTTTTATTATATTCTAAATCATCAATATAAAAATATGCAGCATTACCTGTACTACTTTCTGCAAAAAAAGAAAAACCTGATAGACTAGTTCCAGCTGCTAAAGTATTTGCTGTAGCACCATTTGTTACAACTCTAGTTCCATCCACCCATAAATCCCATGTTTTAGTAGCAAGAGTGTAAGTAGTTCCTGCTTTATAATAAGAAGTAGAAGCAGCACCATTATTAGCATAAATTTCTATCTGCTGATTGGTATCTTTAGCAAAACCTGATGATGTAATAGTAGTATTAGCTCCTGAATTCCTTCTTACCACACTACTTATTGCTCCAGAAGTATAAGCTATCGTTAATGAAGTTATTGAATTATTATAATGAGAAGTATATCCCTGATTATCATTTGCAATAGTATTAACCCCTAAAGAAATATTTAAATTACCATTTCCTGTTGAAGTAGTTCTAACTTTGGCTTTTAAATACGCAACAGTAGTTGGACCAGTCCAGTCATAAACTCCAAATTTATTTGTAGATGTCGAACTTGATGCTTGAACTTGCAATTCAGTAGCAGTCCCCAAAGTGGTTCCAGGATTTGCTAAAACAAAACTTCCTCCTACAGCATTACCCATTTTTACTCTATAAGTACCCCCTCCAGATGGCGTAGATGTTAAAAAAGTTGTACTTGCAGTATTGCTTGTATTAAAAGTTCCTGTTCCTGTACCAAAATCATAAGTCCATTGCCCCCACCCAAAAACTGACAAAAAAGTAAAAAACAAGGCTGAGCTAAGCCTAAAAAAAAGCAGTAAAAATTTCTTCATTTATCTTCAAATAGTGTTTATTTAGTAATTAACCCAATTCCTCCAACAAAGTTGGAAAAAGAATGGCATAGTTACAAAAAAAAATTCATTAATTATTGTTAATTTTCGTTCATTTATCAACAGAAACTATTAAAAATCAAAATAGTATACATTAAAGACTTCTGATTACAATTTGGGATAATAGATAAGTTGCGTATGAGTGAATACCAATGGTGGATGGCTTAATGCTGACTAAAAAATGGAAGATTTTACTTCCTTTAGGATAAAGGATAATAAAATCTTCCATTTTCTGGTATGAGAAAAGGATTTTGATGCAAAAAATGCTAGGTGTCAGAAGCTAGATGCTAAAAGCCAGATGTTAAATCAGACCTAGAATCTAGATGAACTCGAATCTCCCATCTCGAATCTCAAATCTCAGAAGATGAAAATCAGAAGCTAGATACCAGACGCCATAAGCCATAAACTAGATGCTGGAAACCCAACCTAGAATCTCGGATCTCGAATCTCAGAAAATGGAAATCAGAAGCTAGATGCCAGACGCCAAACGCTAGAAGCAATCTACTAATAACCCTCCTACTTCTTCAAAATCTTTTTCGTCTGTTTCTGTCCACTTGAGGTTTCTACGGTGATGTAGTACTGTCCTGATGGGTAATGACTAGCTTGGATGCGTGCCGTTTTGCCATTGACTTCACTTTGATAAAGCTGTTTTCCCGTAGCATCAGTTACCCAAACGCTGCTCAATCCTTCTGGACTTTCTATCACCACCCAGCCTTCTATCTGGTAAACTTGCAACTGTGACTGCGAATGGTCTCCTGTTGATAACGTTGAATCTGGTCTGTACACGATTTCGAATCTATCAGCATCATTCCCTGGAGTCGCTTCGAAGCGGTATTCGGTTTCTATTAGGTTCACCATGGTATTCATCTTTTTATCTTTCAGGTAAACCGCTTGGTTATTATCAAACAATCCTTCTTTCTTTGCTATAGAGATGGTATGGGTACCGGACTTATATGCCGAAAATCCCAACGCTACTTTGTCTGTTTCACTAAACAATCCTCGACCTTGAATCATCATTTTATTCTCTCCTAATTGGCTATAAAATGAATCTGGGGTAACCATCAAGAGTTTGGCATCATAAGATTCTTCGTACTCTAGACTTGACCCTTTTTTGTATGCTACTAATATGGTATTTACCAAATCCAGCGGGGTCTTGAGTTGAACCCAAAACCTATCATTACCTTTCTGTGATACACGGCTATTGTTAAAAAAATATCCGTTAGGGTCTCTTTCTCTTTGGCTATTCTTAAAGTCTAAAACTTTAGAAGCTCCACTGGCTCTTACTATAAAACCTTGACCTGGTTTTACGATATG
>NZ_BMLV01000007.1:121927-135350 GCF_014645495.1 Cloacibacterium rupense
CCACTGTACAATAGATTTACAGATACTGTTCCATTATTAGGAACGCCATAGAAGCTCCCTAAAAACGGGCTTTTTGTATTCGCATCATACGTATTATAAGCGCGGATGGCATAACCAATACCTGCACTGAAGCTATTGCTATAAGGGTCTATATACGTAAAACCATCGGTTGATTCATTATACGTGTAGTATCTGCTCGGGTGGGTGCCCGGTGAAAATGTTCGAAGGTTTTGCCCCGTAACTGGTGAACCCCAATAAGTATAATCTAATCGCTTCATTAGGGCGTTTCTTCTTACCGTAATGCTGCCAGAGTTGGTGGTATTGTTAATCTGCAATAAATTGGCCTCATTTTCCACTGTCATTTCTCCATTGTTGATGACTTCATTCAGCACCTTTACATGGTTTGTTGATTTAATCAACAAGGAAGCAAAAGGGTTTACCGTCAATTTTTTAGCTTCAAAACTATTTCCTGTAGAGACAGAAGTATCAAAATTACCCGCTAGAATGGCTTTAATCTTAAGATTAGGAAGACATTTGTTCCAATACCCAGTGGTAGTATTTCCGAAATAAGTGGTAGTATCGTGCACATCGCCCACGGTGATGTAGTGATTTCCTGTCGCTAAATCTAGTGGCGCTAATGTATAGCCAGAAATAGGGGTCGCTGTTTTAGGATAGGTCGAAGAATAGGTCGCTTCTGCCTCTAACCAAGTATAATCTCCATTGTATAAATTGACAGTGGCACTGCAAGAAGAAAAGTTAGCACCTTCATCAGAAAGATTCCATTGAGGAACTGGGGAAAGAATGCTTCCTCCAGAGTTAGCTTCTGTAATTTGCCATTTCAATTTAAGAACCCCTGTATTATTGAAAAAATCATACGGGTCAGCTGCATTAATGGCATCTGTAATATCACCATAGATGGTTCTAATTCCGAAAACATCTGAAGTCCCTGAATTGGTTATGGTAATAGGATTGTATGCAGAAGAAGAGCCAACAGGATATGTTTTAGCAGTTCCTAAAGTTCTTTTAAGTTCACCCGTGTCATTGGTTACGATATACTTGGTATTATTATATCCTAAAATATCTCCCGAAGCCCCAATGGTTAGATGATTGGTATTGAGTGTTATTTTACCTTGGCTAAGGGTAAGGTTCTTGTTAATGGTATTGTTATCGGTAGTACCAATACAATTTAATCCAGCAGCATTGTTAAGGGTAAGATGGTCAAAAGTGGTAGAACCCGCTATCGTTTGAGCAGTAATAGTGCTTTGTTTATTAAAAAATACGGTTCTATTATTTGGAGTTAATGTTCCACTGCCTGTTTGAGTCCAATTTCCATTGAGATAGACATCAGCATTATTTACCGAAGAAAGTTGCAAGCTTCCTGCCATGTTGATGTTACCAGCTACAAAAAGATCATAGGGCATATTATTTAACTTCAAGGTAGCTCCTGCTTCAATGGTTAAGTTCCCAGAGCAACCCAAATCATTAGGCGCAGGATAACCAAACGGACTTGCCCCATCTAGTTCTACCAAAGTACTATTATTTCCTTTGATGATAACATGATTAGGGTAACCTGCACCTGAGGTAGAAACCCATTCCATATTTCTGTAAAAACCATTAGACCCGTTGTTGTAAATCAAAAAAGAAGAATTTCCATAATCAGGAGAATGGCCAATGACAAAACCATATTGATTGATTTGAAATATAGCATTGATGAGCGTAGAACCGTTGGTTCCAAAATCTAAACCTACACTGGTTTGCAAGGTAACATTAGCATCAAATGTAAGAGTAGATGAAGAAGGGAAATAGAATAAAGCATTGGTTTTCCCAGGCGAATATTGACCAGTAAAGATAAAGTCGCCACTTCCTGTAGAAGTATAAATTCTTCTCACCCCTGTACTCCCTGCAAAACCGACCTGAATATTGGTTGACCGTTCTGCTGCTGCTGCAGATGGCGCAATAGAATTCATGGTGAACGATTGGTCATTAAGGTCTAAATTTCCATTAAGCAATTGCAAATGGTAGCTAGAAGAAGTGATGTTGCTATTGATTTGTACATTTGTTTTTTGCCCTACAGCTCCTGACAATTGTAAATCTCCAGCACTTTTATCAATAATTAAATAGTCAAAAAATAAATTACCCCCTCCTGTTTTGGTCACCAATTGATTTCCTGAGGAACCGTTGAAAAAAACAGCTCTTCCATTATTGAGTATACTGCTATTCTGCCCTACCGTATAATTTCCTTTCACTTTTAGGTCACCTCCAGAAGCGGTAGAAAGAACCAGTCTGGCTGTTAGAGGGTCTGCCCCAATGCTTACATTCCCATTGACTTGTCTAAAGGTATTGCTGCTGCCAAAATTCAGCTCAGAGCTGTTCACTTCGTCTCCAATGGTGAGATGATGAGGAATGGTAGAAGTAGGCCATTCTAAGTTAACCGTATAATTGCCTCCAGAATTATATTTTAAGGTAGAACCAGAGGCATATATAGGCGTACTTCCAGCCACAAATCCTCCAGCTTTAATGTTGAGAATATTTAGGATGGTTGGTGGTGCTGAGAAAGTAGCTCCTCCATTCAAAACCAAATTATAAAAAGAATAAGGCGAACTAGTCCCTACAAAAGAAGTCCCAGTACTAGAAACGGTTATTGTCCCTGTCTGTGCATTGTAAATTCCATTGTTGGTGAAATTACCAGACAAAGTCAGGTTGCCACTGCCTCCATTTAGGGTAGCCCCATTATTGATGGTAATGGATTTTGCCACAGCATTACTGCTTAATGTAGGCATATTAGGAGCGGTAGAAGGAATTACAACATCTGTAGTATTGGTAGGTACACCACCACACCAGTTAGACGCCGTATTCCAATCTGAATTGGTGCTTCCTCCCCAAACTCCTGGGGTGGTCACAGCTATAGCCCCTGAAACACTACTGCTAACAGAAGCACAACTCGCATTGCTCACCACTACATAATAATAAAGAGTTCCAACTGTTGATGTAGGAGGAGTAAATGTAGCCGTTTGCGCCCCATTGGCAGCTCCTAAATTAGTTCCACCAGTATTGGAATTAGTGGTATTACTATACCATTGATAGCTGATACCACTTCCACTAGCGGTAACACTTAACGCAACTGCAGGCGAATCTTTACAAATGCTTTGTGCCGAAGAGGAAGGCTGTATAGAAATAGCAGGTGGCGAGTTTACAGTAAGTACTCCATTGGTGTTGGTCGTTCCGTTCCAATTGCCAGCATTATAGCCCCCATAGACCCATTCACAAGTCCCTACTCTATACCTAAAAGTATAATAATAAGTTCCAGCAGATAAAGAGGAGCCAAAATTATTAATGGTATATCGGTCGTCATTACCAGAATCTTCTTTATATGCTGCATTCACCCAATTTGTCCAAGTATTTGGATTAGTATTAGATGAGCTATACCCAAATTCTACAGTAACTCCAGAACCTTGCCCCGCAGAATCGCTAATCCCCGGAATGTATAATCTACCTGTAACATTTCCGTTCGTGATATTATTCCCACTACAAATCGTTTGATTTTGAGTTTCAAGATTAGCAAAAAACTGAATAGGACGAATGGTAAAAGCTGCGCTTTCGTTGCTGATAAGAGATGGATTGCTTGAAATTACTCTTACTTTGTAAGCTGTACTGTAAGCTGCATTAGAGGGAATACTCAGCGAAATAGTACCAGAAGTAGTAGAGGTAACACTTGCTGTAGAAATAGGTGAAGCAAAAGAACCCGAAGCATTAGAAAGTTGCGCCGTAAATTGATTTCCAGAATTAAAAGTTCCTGAAACGGTATAAGGCACAGATATCGAAGACCCTGAACAAAATGGTGAGCCGGAGATAGCACCTAGAGAAATAATAGGATTAATATACCACTGTGCATATAATGTAAGATTATTGGTTAAAGTAACGTTAGCTAAATTAGCATAAGTAGTTCCTGAAGCATCTGATGCAGTATTCCAATTAGAAAATGTATATCCAGTTCTTGTATAAGCATTAGCGTTTAATGAGGATGCGGTATTATAAGTTACATATTGATTAGACATTGAACCTGAAGAAGCTCCATTGCCATCAAAAATAACTACAGGATTCTTGGTAAATGCAGCAGTAACTGGCGCATTATTAACCTGATTAAATGAACCACAATTATATCTTACTTGCCCAAAAGACCATATCTTAATATTGTATGTACCCGGAGACAAACTCGCCAACAAATCAATAGATTGGTTATCAATCGCTACAAATCTATTATTCCCTGAAGAACACATTACATTACTCGCTCCAGTACAATTTACCCCATATCCACCCACATCGAAACTACCAGTAATAGAAGATGGTTCTGATTGTCCGTTTAGCCAAATTTTGTATTCAATTCTACCAGAAACAAAATCTGAATTATCAGTCCAACCTGTTATGGCCATTCCATTAAGCACCAACGAATTAACATTTCCAAAATTTTTACCGCTAAAAGACTCTGCAGTATTGGTATTATAGGAATTACATGTACCAAAACTCCAATTGTTATATACTTTATACAAAGTTTTTGTTCCCCCATTGGCAGTCAGAATAACTCCTACATCACCATTGGCAGCTCCATTAGCTTTGATTTCATTAAAGGAAAAAAGAAAAAGAAATGCAACTATCCACCCGTAATTCAATTTACAATGGAAAGTGATTCTATTTAAAAAATAAAATTTTCTCTGGACATATTCCATAATTGACCCTTTAAAAAAAGTATTAGTTTTTTTTGTCATCAGTTCGTGTTTTTTTGTGTTTTTTTGGATTTCAAATATAAAAATTATTTTAATAGTTTGTTAATTATTTTTTAACGATTTTTTAAAAACATAACAAAATTCATATTTATTGCCACTATTATCTCATGATGATATAATAATAAATTATGTTAAATAAAAGGCTGATTACATGAATATTTAAACGTATGAACATCCATTCAATAGAGTATTTTAACTTATCTTTTAAAATTTAAGAATTTGAAAATTTGAAAAAGCAGTCTCAAGCTAAATGGTCTGTTGATTTTTTCAACAAATTTTATAGAGTTTTTAAACATCAAAAACCATGATGATACACGCTTTTCGTGATTTCTTAGATGAAGAAGAAAAACTTCGATTTCTGAAAAACCTCAAATCTCTCACTGCGAAGCCAAACTAAGCTAAATCGGACCTCAAATCTAGAAACTCGGAAGATGAAAGTAAGACGCTAGATGCCAGAAGCTATAAGCAAGAAACCAGACCCAGAATCTCGAATCAATCCATCTAGGGTTGGAGAAAAATTTTATGATAAAGTAAGTACTGATTCCTAAATGCAAAAAAAAGATTCTACTTGCCTACGTAAAAAGCAAATAGAATCTTGAAAGTTGTCAATTATAAATTCCCTAAAGGAACTCAATTTATTTTTTAAGAATTTTTTTCGACTGGGTTGCGTTAATGGTTTCTATATTCACAATATATAATCCAGACGACAATTTAGAAGCGTTCATCTCTGTATTTTTCCCCGAAGCCTTCCATTGATGCATCAATCTACCACTGGCATCATATACCGATACTTTATTGATGTTTTCTGGTGAACTTATTTTTATCAAATCACCAGTTTGGTACACGAGAAGTTCATTTTTAGATGAATTATCTGTTCCCAAAGTTTCGTTCTTGTATATAATTTCAAAACGCTGGTCTGTTACTCCTTTTGTTGCAGAAAACGTGTAATTTTCTTGAGATAGATTGGTTATTTTCCCTGTAAAATGATCTCTTAAATAGATAGGTTGTGCAGAATCGAAAATCCCTTCTTTTTCTTCAAGAGAAATAGTATAAGTACCATCTTCAAAAAAAGAAGCTCCTAGAGGCACAACATCATCATTGACCAATGGGTATTTTCGACCATGAATGGCCAATTTTTTATTTTCTAATATAGAATAAAAAGAATCTGATCCTACCACCATCAGAGGAGCATCATAATCTGTCTCAAAATCATTGGTGGCCTCTGGCTTATAAGCGATAAGGATTTTGTTTTCCATTTGAAGAGGAGTGCTTAACTTGAGCCAAAAGCGATCAACTGAATTTTCAGAAGAAGATTTAATAGCTACCCTATTAAAGAAATTACTATTAGAGCTAGTTTTTCTCATCGTATTGCTAAAAACGAGATTAGAGGTGCCACTTACTTTAGCTTTTACTAAAAAACCTTGCCCTACTTTTATTATATCTGTAGGTATTTTAGAACATTTTGTAGCATCAGTATTACATGCAGGGCTTGCAGCAGGCACACCACCACTTCCATTTAAAATGGCGTAATTGTTAATATACCCACCATTAGGATAATTAGCCCCTTGCATGGCAGGATTAGGATTAATATTAGTCCAAAAATAGGCCACTTTATTGATTACACCACTATTGGCACTGTAAAAGTCTTCAAAACTTATATCCGAAGGATATGGGTTGCCAACCAAATTATATCCATTTCCGGTTGAAGATTTTTTTACAGGTACCGTAACATCTCCATTATTTGGAACACCAGTAAATTGACCTACCACGGTGTTAGTGGTGGTTGATAAATTATTTGCCGCCCTAATGGCATAACCTACACCTGGAGAAAAACTATTGACAATAGGATCTACTGCAACAAACAAATCACTAGCATCGTTATAAGTATAAAAACGATTATTAAGTGTATTGGGTGAAAAAGATTTCAGATTTTGACCTGAAACCGGTGAGCCCCAATAATTATAATCTAATCTTTTGAGATTGGTATTCCTCTTAACAATAATTGGGCTGGTGTTTACAATATTCTTGTTCACTTGAAAAAGATTGCCATCAGACTCTACTTCAATAGAAGCACTTCCAGATAAAGTAATTGCTTTATTAATCTTAATATAATTATTTCCAGAAACCGTTAATTTCCCATTTTGAACTTCTATAGAACAAGCCTCAAAATTACCATTTACAGAAGTACTATAATTAGCTTTTATTATTGCTTTTTTATTAATATTCGGAACTCCACTCCATCCCGATGCCGTCCAAACTACTGTTTCTTGGCAAGGTTCTGGATAGTACTGAGAAACACTACCTAAAATAGCTGGCCCAATTTCCTGATTAAATTTATATTTTATCATAAATCTATTATTGGTATTATAAGCATATAATCTTACATACATCGTTTCTCCAGGATAAAGAAAAGAAACCAATGGATCAAAATTTAAAGAAACTGAAGCCCAAGAATTGTTATAACTCGTGTTATTATTTAAAACATAAACCCCTGATGAAAAAGATGAATCTTTGGAATATCTAATGGTTAAATTTCCTGTTCCTCCCTGTGATCTATACTCCATCACAAATTTTTTCAAAAGCGCATTATAATCATTACTATTGCCCGCTTTGATGGCAAATTGCAAATAATTACTCTCTTTATAAGAACCATTATTAATCTGTGGTGTAGGTAAATTATCTAAAAAATAGACAGTATTAGTCCCATCGCTACCGGCTGATACTGTCATTTCAGATGACAAAGCTTTGACACCTGTTACACCCGTCACATAATTGGTTGGATTTGGCAAATTATCATTAGAGCGCCATCTTACCAAAACTTGTTCTGCACCAGTACCAGAATTTTCGATGACTTGTAAAGTTACTTTTGCAGTATTAGAAACCCCAACAGAATTGGTGAGTGTATAATAAAACTCGTCATACCCTACAAAATTATTAGATGGCGTATACGTGATATTTCCAACTCCATTTATTGTAGCTACTCCATTTTCTGGTTGACTAGCAATATTAATTTGGGTAATAGGTGAAGTATATTTATACTCATCATTATCTAAAATATTGGTAAGAAGGGCTGTATTTTTATACGTACCTACTTTATCATCAGTAGCGGTAGCAATTACAGGGGTTACAAGACTTACATTACCTGTAATATATGGTGCAACGCTTCCACTATTATTATGTTCAATATGGAAATTATTGTTGGTATTGTAAACATAAATTCTGATGTAGAGTGACTCTCCTGAATTCACGGTAATTCCATTTAAACTAATCGTATTGGTAGTATAACTCGTAGAATTTACCCTTTCACCTGAACCCGTAGCCGAAGAAAAATCAGAATTTTTTGAATAAAATACTTGATATTTTTGCTGAGAGCCTCCCTGTGCTCTAGAATTAAAGATAAATTGATTAAAAACAATTTTATATCCAGCATCTGGTGATACTTTTAACTGAATATACCTAGAAGTATTAATGCTAGTACTAGAAGTATTGCTATTAAAAGAATAAAAAACATTCTCAGAACCCCAAATTTCATTAGTCAAAGAAACTCCACTCCCCAATGCTTGTATATTTGAAGAAGTGATATTTTTTTCAAGATTTGTGGGAGAAAAGTCAGCATTATACCATTTGACTAGATTAGTTTGTGACCAAATAAATGCAGGCCACACCAAAAGTAGCAAGAGTAATTTTCTAGTTATCATTGAATTTGTGTTTAATAGTTAATCATAAAAATTAACCGGGTTTATACATGAAAATCTTTTGACAAGCTTTTCATTATCGATGTTTCATTTGTACTGCAAAGATACATAGATTTTATATTATGATAAATCAATATCAATTTATACTATCAATCACTATGTTAGGATTATTTATAGCATCAGCACTAATAAGCAGAAACGATAGTTTAAAGCTATTAAACAATTGTTTAGCAAAAATGAAGCCAAAATGGAAATTCGATTTGTGGGTTATGAGTTTAGAGTTCTGATTTTTGGGTATTTAAGTAAATGAGAGAATTGAATTGAATTGAAATGATTGGATTGAGTTAATAAACTCAATCAAAATCTCTCCCTTTAGGATTGAGACAAAAGGTTTTGATGCAAAAAATGATAGAAGTGGAATACTAAATGCTAGATGCTAGATCCCATAAGCGAGATACTAGATACCAGACCCAAAATCTCGTATTTCGCATCTCAAATCTCGGTTCTCAGAAGATGCTAGATGCCAGACGCCATAAGCTATGAGCTTGATGCTGGAAACCAGACCCAAAATCTCAAATCTCGTATCTCGAATCTAAGAAAATAAAAATGAAAAGCCACAAGCCAGAAGCTAGATGCTAGATACCAGACCCAGAATCTCGAATCATTCATCATTCATCATTCATCATTCATCCCTCAATACGCCCTCCTACTTCTTCAAAATCTTTTTCGTCTGCTTTTGTCCACTTGATGTTTCTACAGTTACATAGTACATTCCTGAAGGATAGTGTGATGCATTGACTCGTGTTGTTTTACCCTTGACTTCTGATTCATAAAGAGATTTACCTGCCGAATCGCTAATCCATACTCTGCTCAATCCTTCTTGGCTATCAATCATAATCCAACCTTCTACCTGATAGACTTGTAAACCATTCTTAGAGAGATCCTCAATAGATAGCGTAGAATCAGGTTTATACACAATCTCAAAACGATTATTTACAACTCCTGCTTCTGCATAAAATGAATAGCCCCCATCATTAAGTTTGACCATTTTGTCGAGCAATTTATCCTTCAAATATATTGGTTGAGCATTCTGGAAAATCCCTTCTAATTCAGAGATAGCGATTTCATAATTCCCTGACTCATATAAAATTGCACCCAATGGAACTTTATCTTTGGTACTAAAATTAACGGTTCTGCCTTGAATGATCAGGTTTTTGTCGTCTTGTATAGAATAGAACATATCAGAAGACATGGCAATAGGTTCTGCATCAAAACTAGCATCTAATCCATTGGTCGCACCCGGTACATACCCTACTAAAAGGGTATTGAAGTTTTTAGCAGGCGTGGTCAATTTTAACCAATATTTAGGACTCTGCTTAGACGGTGCCAATCTGGAATTGAAAAACACTCCGTTGGTATTAGTCCTCATCGTATTATTAAAAGTAACTGCTGAAGTTCCTGCATTGGTTTTTTCTACAATAAAACCTTGCCCAACAGCAATTTCATTTGTTGGCGCTATAGACGAATTTGTGGCTGGAGTGCCTCCTGTACTCGTCAAAGTCGCATAATTGTTACCACTGTACGAAGCTCCTTGTTGCGCAGGTGGGTTTACATTGGTATTGGTCCAGAAGAAAGCTTTATTTTGAATAATTGTACTATTTGCTGAATAAAAACTTGTAAAACTTATATTAGAAGGATAAGGATTTCCTATCAAATTAAAACCCCTTCCATTTTTAGTAATGTTAATAGTTTTCGTACCATTAATAGGTACTCCAGTAAATGTCCAATCCTGTGTTGTAGTTGAAGTAAGATAATTGTTTGGAGCTCTAATAGCATAGCCTGCAGCAGTGGCAAAAGAATTAGAGAGAGGGTCTATGGTAGAGAAAAAATCTGTAGCTTCATTGTAAACATAGAATCTAGAATTCAAAGTATTAGGTGAAAACGACTTAAGATTTTGCCCCGTTACTGGAGCACTCCAATAGGTGTAATCTAATCGCTTCATCTTTGCTTTTCTCTTTACGATGATGTTTCCAGTATTGATTGCATTAGGATTAGTTTGTAAAAGATTGGCATTGTTCTCAAAAGTTATAGAACCTCCATTCACAATCATTTCATCTTGCAGTGTCATAGTATCACCTGAAGCAATTTTTACAGTACCAGAAGTTACAGTACAACTACAAGCTTGCAAATTGATACCCGTACCTGGAGAAGTATAATTGCCCTGAAACTCTATCGCTCTGTTGCTGACTTGTGCAGGGGTCCAAGAAGAACCATTATAAACAGCCGTTTCCATAGAGTAGGTGACTACATCTGTTGTGGTGCAACCTCCATTAGTAGATGTGGCAGTGTAAGTTGTAGTTACCGTTGGCTTCACATAAACGGTAGTCGCATGTGTACCAGAAACATAAGGCACAGTAGCAGCAGCGTCTGTAAATATTGTATTGGGTGATGAAGGACTTGATGACCAAGTAATGTTTTGCCTATTGGCAACCACAGAAACATTGTCAATAGCCCACCACCAACCATAAGAAGCATCATATTTGAATCTTATCATGAGGTTAGATTGACCTGCGTAAGCAGACAAATCAATAGAAACCAAAGAAAAACTACTAGTTCCTCCTTGACTAGATGTATAGGTTACTAGGTCAGTAAATGAAGTTCCGCCATTGGTTGATATTTGTACTTTTGCTGTATCTCCAGAGGCATAAAAAAAATGATGATAGAAATTAAGAATTGGTGATGTGCAACCAACCAAACTAAATAATGGAGAAGTAAGAGTTGTAGATGTAGTACTACCAAATCCTTGGCTATCACTATTAGACAACATGAAATTGGAATTATCGTTGGAATTAAAAGTAAAAAAACTTAAATATGTATACCCATTTGCCCTATTGGTCCAAGCTGCATTAGCTGGTGTTCCGCCTGTAGATGAATTGGTTTGAGTAAAAGTTCCGATACCAGAATTAAAATTTTCACTAAAAATAACGGCATTATTGACTACGCCTCCAGTAGCTGTAAGTGTTTTCACGGTATTCTTACAAACTACCTCGTTGGCATTGGTAATGTTGACATCTGTAGGTCCAGAATTAGTTTGAAAACTTGCAGTGGTAAAATTATCGTTTGTCGTATTATTATCTGTAACACCATTAGGCAAAGATGTAAACGCTGTAATGCTATAATTGGTACTAGGCGAAAAATTAAAAGAACCAATAGTAACATTAGCTGTGGCATTGGTTGCCAAATTACCCGTCCAAGAAAAAGGAGTTTGTGCTGCACCATTTACTGACCAATTGATGGTTGCACTAGTCAAATTAGAAGTTCCATAATTTCTTATAGTAGCAACTACGTTTTGGGTACCTTGACATGTTAGCGTAGGAACTGTGGTTACTCCAGCATCATTAGCTGGAGAATATGTAACAGATACTTCATCAAACCCTCCAAAAGCATTTGGAGTATTATTATTAGAAAAAAATGTAAATATTAAATTATTTGTAGTTCCAGCATAAGAATTAGGAATAGTTACTGATACATTAGTAAAACTCGAATAAGTATTGGATGGATTTGAAGGGTTTACTGTAGTCAACAATCCAGCACTTTGCGCAGTCGCATATATAGGAGTATTGTTATTTAAATATACTCTTAATAAATCATTGTTTGTATCTACAGCTGTTTGTCTATATTTAAATGACAATTGAATATTAGTAGCTCCAACAGGAATACTCAAAGTTCTATACAAATGAGTAATTCTTGTTTGACCTGTCTGCGAACTATTACCAATAAAAGCAGCTCTACTGCCATTAGAAACACCTATATGTGCAGAATTGCCAATCGACCAATTCTTGTTTGATCCTGTATTTGCAGCATTCCAATTGTTTAGTGCAAAAGTATTTCCTGTTTCAAAACCACCATCACCCGTAGGATCTAACAATGTTACTTGCCCCCATCCGTAAATAGAAGATATAATGAATAATAGCCTGAAAAAGGCCTTTAAGAAAGAAAGATTATTAGTTATCATTTTTGTGTTTAGAAAAAAATCTATTCAAAAAGCAATCCTTCTTGAGCTAAAGAGGAATTTGCTTCAAAAAATTATCATGTGTCTTTAGTGCAAAAATACAAAAAAAACAATACAAAAAAATAAAATCTATTCATTATCAAACAATTACTCATATTTATTATTAAATAATAAATTTAAAGACTTCAACATTCAATTATTTTAGGATTTAAATGAATGATTTATACCCCCATTGTTGAGAAAAAATTTTGATACAACCAATCACCAGATACAAAAAAAAGGAAGACTTTACTTCCTCTAAAACCGAGGCCAATAAAATCTTCCATTTTTTATCAAATAATACCAAGTACTCAAAAATCGTATCCCGTATCTCGTATCTCGTAACTCGTATCCCGTAACTCGTATCTCGAATCTCGAACCTACTTCACAATTTTCTTCACTTCTTTCCCTTTATCGGTTACTATTTCTATCACATAGACTCCTCTTGAGTAGTTCAAAGTTGAAATCATGACTTTCTTTTCTTTTTCTATACTTTGGTGAACCAATTTACCTGAGGCATCATATACTTTCAAGCCCTTAATGACTGATGGCGATTCTATGATGATATCATTTTGCTCTTGATAAACCACAGTAGATTGGTTTTTCAAATCTGTGGTGTTTAGTGTGCCTTGGTTGGTATACTGTATTTCGAATCGATTGGTAGTATCTCCTGCATTGGCGGTAAAAACATATTTTTCTTGAGAAAGATTCGTCACCACACCTGTCAGATAATCTTTCAAATATATCGGTTGTTGACTCGCAAAAATTCCTTCTTTACCATCAACAGATATTTCATACTGCCCTTGCAAGCCGAATCTTGTCCCCAAGCTCACTTTATCATCAACACTGAAAGGATATCTTCCTTGGATAGCCAATTTTTTATCTTCAGTTAAAGA
>NZ_BMLV01000007.1:135360-162477 GCF_014645495.1 Cloacibacterium rupense
TCAATAATTTCGCATCAAAATCGGGCTCATAAGCTAAGGTAGCTCCTTTTACATATCCAATTAAGATAGGAGATACAAAATCTAAAGGCGTTTTAAGACTCACCCAAAATCTATCCTTAGTTTCAATTGCTGTTTTACCAAGTGACATTCTATTGAAAAAAATGGAAGAAGCTTCATTATTTCTAATATTGTTTCCATTTTCATATCTCAAGTTTCCACTGGTTTTGGCTTTAACAATAAAACCTTGACCTACTTTAATATATTCATTAGGCACTTTACAACTGAAGCAATTAGAAGGAGAACCTATCGGGTCATTATTACCTGTTCCTGCAGCATATGGAGCCGCTACCCCTCCAGTTCCATTAAGGATTGCATAATTATTGATAATCTGAGTGCCACTAGGTAAATTACTAGGATATGAAGACCCTTGCATTTTTGGATTAAAATTGGTATTGGTCCAAAAATAAGCGGTGTTGTAAATTAAACTCGAATTCAAATTATACAATTGATAAAAATTAATATTAGATGGATATGGATTAGCAACAAGATTGTAACCTTGTCCTGATGCTGATTTGATAAGAGGAGAATTGATAACTCCATTATTAGGCACCCCAACAAATTTCCCATTAAACTCTTGAGCTACAGATGGATAGGTATTAAATGCTCTAATTGCATAACCCAACCCCGGAGAAAAACTATTGGCATTAGGGTCTATCCACACAAAATAATCATTGTTCTCATTATAAGTATAGAATCGGGTACTTAAGGTTCCTGGCGAAAACGCTTTTAGATTTTGAGCAGCAACTGGTGTTCCCCAATAGTTATAGTCATTTCTCTTGAGATTGGCATTTCTCTTCACAGTGATATTACCTATATTAACTCCAGCATTATTGACTTGAATCAAATTGGCGTCAGACTCCACACTAACATCATCAGCAGTTGCTTCGTTTTTGATGTAGTTTTGAATAGTTAAACTAGATTTTGGATGGATAATGAGTTTTCCTCCAGGTTTCACAATTACACTTCTAGCTAAACCATGAGAGCCATTGGTCTCTTGAGGCAAATCTAAAGGAGTTCTTACAATGACACATTTTTTATGGTCTGGCACTCCAGTCGGTTTCCAATCATTGCCTTGTTTCCAATCTGTTTTTCCAGGTTGGTTCCAGATTTTGGTATCGTTGTAAACTCTAGTAGTATTAATGGCCGGACAACCATTGAGGAATGTCGCATAGGCATTAAATTCCCAGTAAGGTTTTTCAAACTCGTCTAAAGGGGGTTTTACACAGACGGTTCTAGCTAAAGTATTCCCTAATGGTGTGGTACAAGTTTCGTCATACAAAACAGCATTATCTAATCCTGACCATTGGAAATCTCTTTGAAATGGAACATCTCCATAAAGTTTGATATTGTCTATGGTAGCAAAACTCTCAAAATAAGAAGGCGTAGGGGTGAATCCTCTAGAAAAAACTGAAAATCTAATTTTTAAAGTAGAAGATCTAGGAACCACGGTTTGAACTTCTTCAGCATGATAAGCCGGTACTGGAGTTTGTGTGCTTAAACTAACATTGTCTAAATTGAGTGATACTTTTTCCCATGTCAATGGATTTCCATGATTGAGAACAAAATATTTAAAAGGCACCCAATTGGTATTATCCGTAGAATATTCTACAGATAAATATCCGTCTGCCTTTAAGGTTGCAATAGAAAAATAATATAAATCAAAGTCTAGCTTTAAACTATTAGTAAGAAAAGGAGTTGTATCAAATGTCTGAGTAGCTACCAAATGTCTTTTTATATTCTTATCTCTGTAAACATCTGTATTTATCGCTGCAAAATAACCACCAAAATAACCAGACGAAATAGTACTAGCAATGGCAAGATGTGGCGGCTTCTTTGCCTGATAATAGTTTCTGGTAGGCTCTGTAGAACCAGTTGGTTTCCAGAAATTTGGATTAGTTACCCAATCTGGAGAATAAATAGGGGTGTTTTTAGTGTCTGTAAACACATCTTCTTTTACATTGACAAAAGCTCCAAGTCCTGAATCGAATTTTTCATCAATCAATATTTCTTCTCTCTTATCTCCCCATACCGAAAGAATAAGATAAGGGTCATCTTCTCCACAGATAGTTTGAGGCACTGGAGTAAATGTGACTTCTGGCTTGGGGTCAATACGTGCAACAAATGGATATCTAAAAGGAGTTTCTTTACCATTAACATCCACCGCTGTCACATAAAAATTAGTAGTTGCTGATACATTAGTGGTAAAAGTAGCACCTGTATGCAATAGATTTCCGCCATACTTGGCATCATACCATTTATAGTTGACTACATTGGCATCTTTACCTATTGCAGTTAAGGAAATCTCTCCTGCTTCACATCTATGAAAAACATTCGGTTGATCGGTATTTAATTTAGCAAGATTATCCTCTATCACTCTAAAAATATAATCCTCAACCTCTCCATTGGTTGTCGAAAAATCACAAGGTAGAAGTGTGGCTGCTGCAGTGTTATTTACCACGGCTATTCTTAACCTATAATCTCCCAAAGGTAGATTATTTGGTATAGGGAAACCAAAAGTTACTGATTCTGTTCTATAGCCTGCATCCATAAGATAAACCAACTCAGAACTAGAAAAATCTCCATCTCTATTCCAATCTACCCACGCAACCCATCTTCCCTTAGCTGGGGTTACAATATTACCACCTGAAATAGCCTCTAAGTTTACAATAGAACCTTGTGATTGTGTAGCAACAGGATTCAAAGCAGTAAAATCTTGATATGCTCCATTAGCGCCAGATTGAGTACTTAAATTGGCAACGTTAGGAGTGTATAAGAGTTCATCATTTAAAACCCCTACAAATCTAAAACTTTTGATAAAAAGTTTACCAGTATTAGAAGCTACAAAAGTAGGTATACAATATGCACCTGTATAACTAGCAGAAGTAGATATACTATAATCACCAGTATTCTTACAGGTTGTAACTCTTCTATAATAATAGGTAACTCCCAAAGCTTCTGCTGTAATATTGGCAGTTTCTGAATTAGCCCCAGAAATATCAACCCAATTTACATTATCCGGAGATTTTTGCCATTGGTAACTAAATTCATTGCCTGAAACACTACCAATAATTGATGCAAAAAAAGTAGCTCCTGGAGTTCCAGAAGATGCACTTAGCTTAATACTCCCTGCAGGAGGTGTTCCTGAGCATGGAGACTGAATATTGATATTTACTTGATAATCTTCTGATTGCCCAATATTAGCCGCGGTACACGCATCTGTATATGCCCCTCTTAATTTTACAATCCTCATCATGGTGCTTCCTAGTACCGCATTACTTGGAACATCAATAATTCCAGTTACAACTTTAGCATCAATACCCGTAGAATTGGTAATTGTTCCTATGTCATATACTTCATTTACATTATTACCAAATACTTTATTCTGGTCCCAATCAATATAAACCCTATAGTAATCTGTATTATTCCCATTAGAATTTCCCTTTAATGTAATATTATAGGGCATGCCTTGTTGCACTGATGCACTTATCATACAAAAAATTTCATTAAAAGGAGTCGTGGAATTCACTGTAGCAGAAGATGAATTATCGATCCCCGCAAAAGTAACTTTTGTAATTGGAGCAACTTGAGTATTAAAATATTTCGTACAATAAGAAGTATAAGTAATCTTAACTTGTCCATTTCCCCCATTACCTCCACTAATCAAAGTAGTAGTAGAATTTCTAAATGCTCCAGAGCCTCCTGCTCCCACTCCTCCAGCAACACCTGCATTATCAGAATTTCTTCCATCACCTCCTTTATATCCATTAGTAGGTGCTGTTCCTCCAGTTATTCCAGAAGCATTATTCCCATTCACATCTCCTGCACTAGAGCCTCCACCACCACTATATTTGGTGGTACCGTCATCAAATCCATTAGCTCCATTTCCTCCATAAGTACTAAGAAGATTCCCTCCAATATTACCCGTTGTTAAGGAAGCTGCTCCTGTTCCTAAACCAGATGTTAAAACAAGTCCTGCTCCTGTTCCTCCAACAGCAAACACCGAACTAGCTGAATCAAACCAAGAACCTTCTCCATTTTTTCTGGTATCATTTCCAGTACCTCCGCTCCCCACATACATCCTATAAGTCTGACCTGGCACTACAGTATATGTGGTTTTCACAAAACCTCCTCCTGCTCCACCTGCTCCTCTTACATTGGTCCCATTCACGGCTTGCCCTCCCCCTCCAGCTCCCCATACTTCTAAGGTAATAGAAGTAACATCACACGGAACAGTCCAATAATTATCACCTGTTTTGGTAATAATTACAGAAGTTTGGGTATAAAAAAAATGGGTGATTAGAAATAAAATAAAAAAGTAAAGTTTCTTTTTTTGTGATGAAAAAAAAGATATACACGACTGTAGATTTTTTTTCATATTGTATTTTTAGGTTAGTTAGCCGAATCAAATTTTCGTTAAAAATATTAAAAAAAAATCAATAAACTCATTATTTTATATAATTATTAAAAAAATTCTATTCTTTATATATCATTTATCACAAAAAAACACTTTGGAAATCAAATACTTTATTGCAAAAAATCCTTAAAATATCATGTAAAATAAATAAATATATTGTTATTTTTAACGATTACTTAAAATTTTTATCATTTAAAAAAAATATTATTTTATTGTTATCTTTATTTTTTTTGGATAAATGGATGATAAACGATGAATCACAAAAAAATAAATTTTTAAGCTAAACCTACCCCCTACACAGCAAAGCCAAATCAGCGAGTATAAATCCCGAAACTCAGAACCCAAAACTTGGAAGTCAAAAATAAATCTAATTTATAGAAAATCACCATCAACTAATGCTAGCAGCCAATACCTATCAGCCACCTGCTAAAACTATAATTCGTGCATTTGTGGCATGAATACTTCCACCCCAAAACAAAAACTCCATTCGCCGACTGACCACTACAAAAAAAAGGAAGACTTTACTTCCTCTAAAACCGAGGCCAATAAAATCTTCCATTTTTTATCAAATAATACCAAGTGCTCAAAAATTGCAAATAGTAACTCTAAACTCGAATCCCGTAACTCGTATCCCGTATCTCAAATCTCGAACCTACTTCACAATTTTCTTCACTTCTTTCCCTCTTTCAGTTACTATTTCTATCACATAGACTCCTTTAGAATAATTGATTGAGGAAACCGTAACTTTCTTCTCTTTTTCTATACTTTGGTGAACCAATTTACCTGAGACATCAAATACTTTCACGCCCTTAATGACTGATGGCGATTCTATGATGATATCATTTTGCTCTTGATAAACCACAGTAGATTGGTTTTTCAAATCTGTGGTGTTTAGTGTGCCTTGGTTGGTATATTGTATTTCGAATCGATCGGTAGTATCTCCTGCATTGGCGGTAAAAACATATTTTTCTTGAGAAAGATTGGTCACAACTCCTGTCAGATGATCTTTCAAATAAATCGGTTGTTGACCAGCAAAAATACCTTCTTTACTATCAACAGATATCTCATACTGCCCTTGCAAGCCGAATCTTGTCCCCAAGCTCACTTTATCATCAACACTGAAAGGATATCTTCCTTGGATAGCCAATTTTTTATCTTCAGTTAAAGAATAAAAACTATCTCCTCCCATAACCAATAATTCTGCATCATAATCTTGTTCATAAGTAGACGTTGCTCCTTTCACATATCCAATTAAGATAGGAGATACAAAATCTAAAGGCGTTTTAAGGCTTATCCAAAATCTATCCTTAGTTTCAGTTGCTGTTTTACCAGCTGACATTCTATTGAAGAAAATAGAAGAAGCATTATTAGTTCTAATACTACTATTGTTTTCAAAAGCCAAATTAAAGTTTCCTTCATTTCTTACTTTCACAATAAAACCTTGCCCAACCTTAATGTACTGATTGGGGGTTGTACATAGAGGACAATTAGAAGGAGAACCTATCGGGTCATTATTACCTGTTCCTGCAGCATATGGAGCCGCTACCCCTCCAGTTCCATTAAGGATTGCATAATTATTAATGATCTGAGTGCCACTAGGTAAATTACTAGGATATGAAGACCCTTGCATTTTTGGGTTAAAATTGGTATTGGTCCAAAAATAGGCGGTATTGTATATAATACTACTATTGATACCGTAATTATACCAAGCTTGAAAATCAAAATTAGAAGGATAAGGATTTGAAATAAGGTTATAACCTCGTCCAGATGCCGTTCTAAGCACTGGGACTGAAATATTTCCATTATTTGGCACTCCTATAAAACTATGCATTTGAGAAGTAACTACATTTGACAATGAATTTGAAGCTCTAATAGCGTAACCCTTTCCATTTTCAAAACTAATAGTATTAGGATCTATAGAAGTAAACAAATCATTATACTCATTATAAGTATAAAATCTGTTGCTGAGTGTACCTGGTGAAAAAGTTCTCAGATTTTGACCCGTCACTGGTGCTCCCCAATAATTATAATCCAATCTTTTTAAATTAGCACTTCTCTTTACGGTGATGTTTCCAATATTGACAGCCGAATTGTTATTTTGAATTAAATTAGCATCATTATCCACCATTACATCTTCAGCTGCTCCTTCATTTTTAATATAGTTTTGGATGGTAAGGCTAGACTTAGGACTAACGGTGATTTTAGCTCCAGACTTATTAATCACACTTCTCGCTAAACCATGAGTTCCTGAGGTCAAAGTTGGCAACTCTATTGGGGTTCTCGCAATAACGCATTTTGCGATGGTAGGAACTCCTACCGGTTTCCAATCATTAGCTTGATTCCAATCTGTTTTTCCAGGTTGGTTCCAAATTTTGGTATCGTTGTAAACTATGGTTGAACCCGTGGCAGGACATCCATTTTGGAAAGTGGCACTCGCATTAAAAGTCCAATAGGGTTTTTCAAATTCACTTAATGGTGGCTTTACACAAACTTCTCTAGCCAAAGTATTCCCCAAGGGGGTGGTACAAGTTTTATCATACAAAACTGCATTGTCTGCACCAGACCAATCAAAATCTCTTCCAAATGGTTTATCTCCATAGAATTTCACATTATCCACCGTTGCAATACTTTCAAAATAAGATACAGTCTTAGTGCTATCTCCTCTAGAAAATACTGAAAATCTTATTTTAAGATTGGCTGACCTTGGCACTCCTAACGCATCCATATCAAGAGATAAATGCCTCCAGATAAGCGGATTTCCCTGATTATTTACATAGGTAGCAAAAGCAGTCCAAGCTCCACCATTATCAGAATATTCAACTCTAATATATCCATCGGCTTCTGCCAAAGCAATGGAGAAATAATAAAGATCAAAATCTAATTTCAAACTATTAGGCAAAAACGCAGTGGTATCATATGTATTTTTAGATTCCAAATGTCTTTTTACATTGACATTTCTTCTAACGTCAGTATTAATGATTGCAAAATTACCTCCAAAATACCCAGAAGCAATAGACGGAGCAATAGCTAAATGAGGTGGGTTAGAAGGAGTATGAGGAGTAGGCTTCATCACCCAATCAGGAGAATATGGAGTTGTATTATACGAATCAACAAATGTATCTTCTACAACATTTACAAATTCTCCAGTAGTAGCCACTCCTATACCATTGTCGAATTTTTCTTCCATCAATATCTCTTGTCGCTTATCCCCCCAAACCGAAAGAATTAAATAAGGATCATCTTCTCCACAAATAGTAGAAGGAGTAGGAGTAAAAGTTACTTCAGGAATAGGGTCTATCCTTGCCACAAATGGATATCTAAAAGGAGTTTCTTTACCCGTATTATCTACTGCAGTTACGTAGAAAGTTGTAGTAGAAGAAACAGTAGGAGAATAAGTTGCACCTGTATACAATAAATTACCCCCATACTTAGCATCATACCATTTGTAATTCACAGTATTAGCATCTTTACCAACTGCGGTCATAGGTACTACCCCTGGATCACATCTATTAAAAATATTTGATTGGTTAGTATCTAATTTTGCTAAATTGTCTTCAATAACTCTAAACAAATAATCTTCCATTTCCCCATTATAAGCAGATTGATTACAAGCATCAGATGTATCTGGACTGGTTCCTTGTATCACAGCCAATCTTAATCTGTATAATCCTGGAGTCTGATTAGTTGGTATTGGAAAACCAAAAGTCACCGCATCAGTAAGATAAGGAGAAGGTACTCTATACACTACTTCTGAGGCAGTAAAAGTCCCATCTCTATTCCAATCCACCCATGCTACCCATCTTCCAGCTGCCGCTAAAGGACTTCTAATGTTCCCACCACAAACGGCTTCCACATTTACCACAGAGCCTTGTGCTTGCTCTGCTACAGGAACCAGTGATGTGTAATTTTCATAATCTCCATTAGTACCAGTTTGAGTACTGATATTGGCATTATTAGGATTTGGTGGAAATAAAAAAGTATCGTTCAATACGCCAATAAATTTAAAACTGCTGATATACAATTTACCAATATTAGAAGCTTTAAAAACTGGTGTACAATAATTAATTACCGTGGTAAAAGAAACACTTGATGAATATGTTACAATTCCTGAACTTTTACAAGTTATTTTCCTTCTATAATAATATGTAGTTTCAATGGGCTCAGCGGTAATGCTCGCTGTAGGAGATGTTTGTCCTGCGATGGGTGACCAATTAGTATTATCAGGAGATTTTTCCCATTGAAAATCATATGCCGCAGTATTATTACTACTGCCAGAAACTGAAGCAGTAAATGGAGTGTTAGGATTTCCAGTAGTAATACTAAGCGCTGCAGTTCCACCTGCTGCAGTACAAGTAGGAGCAGAAACCACCACTTGATAATCTTCAGTTTGTCCATTAGATGCATTGGTACATGCATCTGAGTAGCTGCTTCTATTTTTAACCACCCTCATGGTTGTGGTTCCTAATGTAGCTCCTGCTGGCACAGTTATGCTTCCAGTGGTCGTCCCAGAAGTAGAATTATTAATAGTTCCAATATCATAAATTTCATCTGCATTATTTCCAAAAACCCCATTTTGATCCCAATCGACATAAACCCTGAAATTATTGCTATTATTTCCATTCGTATTGCCTGATAAAGAAACGGTGTACACCTCTCCTTGTTGAACACTTGCAGTTGGACTACAAAAATATTCATTAGATAAAGAACCATTGATGGTACCCGAAGTTGTATTGTTAATGCCCGCAAAAGTAACATTGGTAATTGGTTCTACATTACTAGTAAACGACTTCCCACAATATTTGGTAGTGTATGTAATTCTGATTTGCCCGTTACCGCCATTTCCTCCTTGATTAGTACCATTATTGTTTCCTCTTTTTCCTCCAGAACCGCCAGCTCCAATATTTCCTGAAACTCCATTATTAGTATTATTAACACCATTAGCACCAGCAAAACTATTTGTTGAAGCAGCACCACCCATATTTTGAGCTGTTTCTGTAATAGGATTAGAGTAAGCATTTGCTCCATTTACATCACCTCCACTAGCACCACCACCACCACTATAATTTGCTGAGGCCTTACCTCCATTTCCTCCTTTGGTATTAGCCTGCAGTGTTGATCCAGTCCAAGTAATTGAATTACCTGATGGTGCAGATACTCCTGAACCATATCCTGTAATTGTAAGTCCTCCTCCTTTACCTCCTATCGCTGTTAATACTTTTGTGGTAGGTGTTAAAGAACTTTTAAATTCAGATAATCCTCCATCTCCTCCTCCTGTTCCTCCAACACCAACAGTGTATTGAAAAACTTCACCTCCCAAAACAGGAACAACGTATCTCATATATCCTCCTCCTGTGCCTCCACTTCCAGATGAATTTCTATTTGCACCTTGTCCACCACCCCCAGCGCCCCACGCTTCCACAGTAATAGAAGTTACATCACAAGGCACAATAAAGGTCCCAGGACCAGTTCTGGTAATGGTTTGTGTAATGGTTGTTTGAGCCAATAAAAAATGAACAAAAAAAAGTAAAATATAGGAAAATATTCTCTTTTGATAATTTATTAAAAGAAATTGGTTGGATTGTAATTTTCTTTTCATAGTCTTTTATTTTATTTTACTTTTTAACATTAATAAAAACAATTATGCGAAAAAGTAAATTGATTTAACTTAAAATCCTACAACATTATTCCATTGACTGAAAATGCAATTGCTTTTTATATGATAATAAACGATAAAACCTTCAATTGATATGAAGGTTTTACGAGATTATTTTTTAATAAAATGATACTTTTGATCATTCACTCTTATAACATAGCCCCCAGATGAAAATCCTGAGATATCTACCGTTTTGTTAGGCTCAAATTTCCCTTTCTTCACCAACTTGCCATCTAAACTATAAATTTCAAAAGGAAGTGCTTTTTTAAGTCCAGCGAAACCTATTTCATTGGTAGCAGGATTAGGATATAATTTAATAGGGGTTTCTGTAACGGTTCCCGTAGTCAAAAAAGTAGTATCATTAGTCACTGTAGAACCAGTAGTTAGAATTTGATTTTCATAGTTGAAAGAAACAGAAGCCACGTCAAATCCTAGTGGAAGTGTAAACGTTTGACCGTTTGAAGTATTATTAAGTGCGAACTCAGCTGTTTGCCCCCCCGTACCAGTCACTTTGATAGGCAATAGCATCTCAAAAAACGCAGGACCAGTGGTAATACTTTTGGTTTGAGATGCCTTAAAAGAAATAGATTGGTTTGCATTTTGTTTCCATCTGATATCATAGATAGGATACCCTTCGCCAAAATACCAATCATTAAAAAACTCAGTAAAATTTTTACCTGTAGAAGCTTCGAAAGAGGCTTTAAAATCCATCCCTGTAGCATAGTTGTAAGCATATTGATTAGAGTAATTTCTTACCGCTTGGTAGAAGGTATCATCTCCAACCATCCATTTAAGCATTCTTAACAAATAAGAACCTTTATTATATGATAGCCTAGAACCAAATAATTCTCCGAAAACTTCAAGACCTGAATCAGATACATAAACGCTACCCCCAGGGGAAGCTGTTATCGCATTAATAATTGTTTGTAAATAATTAATAAATGCTGCTTTATTGTTTTTATTGGTGATTTTTTCGTTATACAAATGCTCAGTAAATCTTGCAAAACCTTCATTAATCCATATATCATTCCAATTTTTACAAGTCGTTTTATCCCCAAACCATTGGTGTCCCAATTCGTGGGCTATAATAGATAAACTAGATAAACTACCAGTACCCATTGAAGTCATCGTTGCATGCTCCATACCACCAGAAAAATCAAATTGCATATGCCCGTATTTTTCGTTTCGGTAAGGATAAGGACCAAAATAGGTTTCAAACAAATCCATGATGGGCTTAGTATTGGTAATGAGCGCTGTCCTATTTGCTGTAGTATCACTCATAGGGTAAATATAATTCAAAAACGGAAAAGGGGGATTTCCAATGGTATCTGTGTATTTATTATAATTGGTTACTCCAATGGCAATAAGATAAGCAGGGATAGGATATTCGGTTTGCCAAATGGTTTTCAGTTGTGTTCCTGAAATGGCTGTTTCAGAAATCAACTTACCATTAGATGCTACATAGATACCTGTAGGCGTAGTTACTTCTACCCTTACTTTTTCTATTTTATCATTCATACTTTGTTTGGTTGGAAACCAATCTCTAGCTCCATATGGTTCAGAAAGGGTATAGATAACATAAGGAACAGTAGTATTAGTACTTTTAGCTTGGCGATGTCTAGAATAAGTAGTAATCATATTTTCATTCACAGGAGTACCAGAATAGCTAATTGATAGAGAATCTAAAACATCTTTGACTAAAGTTGTAGGAAAATCAATTTTAATTTCGTTGGTTGTAAGTTTAGTAAAAGTAACATTATTTCCTTTGTACTTTACTGACGAAACTGTAAAACCATCATTAAAATCAAAATAAATGCTATTCATATCCTGATTTGGAATAAAATGAGATGTTACTACTCCAGAAACATTACCACTTGTTGCAGGATCTAGAGTAAGCTCCAACCTCTGGTACCTCAAATCGTAGTTTAAAGTATTAGGATTCACGTTCCTTGTGGTCGCTAACATTTTTTGGTATTTAAGACCTTCAGTATTTACAAGGTCTTCCATGTCTTTGTCATACTCAGTTTGCCCAAAAAATACTGAAAAAGTAAATGACAAGACCAATAGATAAAAATTCTTCATATCGTCTAGTAGTTTACACAAAAATAAAAAATAATTTTGAATTATTATCAAATAAAAGTTGTTAAAAAAGCGTATTATCAACAAATAATCCGTAAAAGACTACCCGATAAGAAATTATAAATGAATATTTTTAGGTAAATCAGAAAAAAAACTTAATAATAAAAGGGATGCACCCTAAAAAAAGCTGGATTATTCAATGGACTTCATTAAAGTTTTTATACTTTAATTATAAATGATGGCTGGCTTCTCTAATTTCAATAGGGGATTTCAATATAGGCATAATTGAAATTTACAACATTTAATCTAAAGTATACCGCTATTGCATTATAGAAAAAATATATAAAATTTTTGATAGTGCACTAAGAGTTAAGGCATATATTATCACAATCAAAAGATGTCATACTATTTCATTACCTCCCAATATTCTTTTTTAAGTTCTTCCCAAACAAGACTTTTATCAAAACGTTGAACAATCATGGGTCTCGCATTTTCCTTCAAGCGACTTCGTAACTCATGGTCTTCAATAAGCCTTAGCATGGCTCTTTCTAATTCATTTTGATTTTTAGGTGGAATAATGAGGCCGTTCTCACCCTCTACTATTATCTCGTTGCAACCAGAGATATCAGTCACAATACTAGGCAAACTCATTGCACCAGCTTGCAAAACTGCATTAGGGAAACCTTCTCTATAACTAGGCAAAACAAAGACATCACTCATGGCATAATAAGGCCTTACTTCTTCTTGATATCCTACCGTTATGATATTGGCATTGTGCCTGATGATATGAAACATTTTTCGTTTTAATGGATTATGAGCATTTTCTCTAGGCCCCACAATCAACAATTTTGCATTTTGATAGGTTTTAGAAAGGTGGTCAAATGCATTCACCAATTCTCTCAACCCTTTATCTATCACCAACCTCCCCACAAATACAAAAACAAAATCCCCTTCTTCTATGTTCAAGCTTTTCTTTAGTTGAGCAACTTCTTCTATATCCAAAGCATTGGCATGGAAATAATCTACATCTACCCCATTTACATTTCCGTTGGCAATGACTTTTAAAGGTTTTTGAGTAATTTTATGCAATACCAAATCCTCCATCACTCCCTTTCCTTCAGGATATATGTGAGTAGCAGCTTTACATAGCAATTGATCCATCAAAATGAGAGTCTGTTTCATATAGCCCCCTTTATGAGGAAAAATAAGCCCCGTAAAAGTGTGCATTCTAATGGGAACCCCCGCCAATTTACCTGCCAACATAGAAAGCAAACCTGCCTTTGGGGTAATAGAATGGACAATGTCTGGTTTTTCTTTTTTGAAATATCGGTAAAGTTGCCAAAGAGATTTTAAATCTTGCCAAAGAGAAATTGGCCTATGCATTTCTATAGGATGTACTTTTACCCCTTCTCTTTGCTTCACCACTTGCAAATCTTCTCCCTCACCAGAAATGGCAGTAACATCAAAATAGTGATTGAGATAACTCAGTTGACCTTTTAATAAAAGATTCAGCGACATAGGAACCGTAGAAATCCTGAATAATTTAGGCTTAGAACTTTCCTCTCCCTCCTTAGACACTATAGTTATACTTTCCTTTGACTTTCCTTTGACCTTCCTTTGACTTTCCTTTGACATGAACCAATAGTCTATTCGTTTTTCTGGACAAAGATATAAAAATTATTGCTGGAAGTCAGAAGTTGGGAGTGAGGAGTTGGGAGTCGGAAATCGGAAATCGGAAATCGGAAAACCAAACTTAAATCCCCTAACTCGCATCTCGTATCTTGTATCCAGTAACTCGCATCTCGTAACTCAAAAAAAATCTGCGCAATCTGAAAAAACTACCCAAGCCAAAAGCAAACTGCCAGTTGCTATTAGCCATCAATCATCAATCATCAATCATCAACCATCCATCAACCACCCGCCTACCTCTCATACAGCCCTCCTTGTTTTTTATTTTGATACAGCGTATAAAAGTAGAGTGCAAAACCAAAAGGAATAGCCAAAAAAGTCAAAAATTTTCTTGGTGATTCTGCCATGAAATTCCAATTGTTAGATTTTATACTATGGGCTACGTAATGAGCAGCGTCTTTTAGAATACGTTTTTTTGATTTAGAAATCTTCATTTGCTCTTTTCTAAGAAAGGCAAACCCTTTGGGGTTTTTGTAATACTGTCTCCACATGTTGTTAGACGACCCTTCGGGTTGATAGTCTACCAAACAAACCACTTCATTCAGGGTAGCCAATTCATAATCTTGGTCTGCCAAAAGGTATTTATAGCCCAGTCCCACATATTTTTCACCTTCAAAAATGGGATATTCAGGATATTGCTTCATCACCTCTGTTCGGTAGATGAGTTTCTTATCTCCACATCCACCATTCAAATAAAAATCTTCTAAAGTGGTAGAAGCTGCGGTGAATGCAGTGCCTATTACTTTTCCATCAAAGTAGGCATCGAGTGCAATAATTCCACTGTATTTTTTTTGATTTTCGCCTAAAGAATTCCATTTTTCAATAATCAATTCTACGGCATGCTCAGGCATCATATCATCATCATCAATACAAGTATTAATCACGGTTTTGCAATTATTATATGCTGTATTGTGTGCCCCGTGCATGCCTTGATTTTTCTTTTTGATGTATTCTATTTCTAAAATACGTTCATCTATAAATCCTTGTACCACCTCATCGGTATTATCGCTAGAACCATCATTGACAATCATCCACACAAAATCTTGGTTGGTTTGATTTTTCAAAGACTCATACAACCTCGGAAGAAGTTGGGCTCTATTAAATGTGGGAGTGAAAATAGTGAGGGTTTTCATTTTGATTGTTGGATGTTGGGTGACTTTCATAAGAGTTGCGATAAATCGCATATCTACATTGTAATTCTTACTTTATACTTTATACTTTGTACTTCTTACTTTGTATTTTGTACTTTTTACCTTGTACTTTGTACTTCTTACTTTGTACTTTGTACTTTTTACCTTGTACTTTTTAATTTTTTAATTCTATAACTTTCTCATCAAATTTTTACGAATTAAAACCTCGCACTTCTTACTTCTTACTTCTTACTTTGTACTTTTTACTAATTCTATATATTTATCTTCCAATTTCCTCGCATTTTCTTGAATATCGTAGCCCGCTTTTTTAATAATTTCTGAGACATCTTTTCTTTCGAAATTTCTAAGTTCAATGATTTTTTCAGCCCATTGTTCGGCATTTTCTTTTAGAGAAATTACCTCTACATTTTCTTTTACCAAAATAGATTCAGTTGGAACTCCGTCTGAAATGACACATTCTATCCCTGTAGTTTGAGCTTCTACAAAAGCCACCGAAAAGCCTTCGTGTAAACTAGGAAATAAAAAAACATCCATAGCTTGTAAAAGTTCTGGCACATCACTTCTCAAACCTAAAAAATGAACGCTATCTTGTAGATTTAATTCTTTTACCTTTTGCTTCAATTGAGTTTCTAAATCACCTAATCCAACTAAAAACAGTTGATAATTAGGATTTAATTTTAGAATTTCGGCAAACACTTCTAAAAGAAATAATTGGTTTTTTTGGGTATTGAACCTGCCTATATTCACCAAATTAATGTTGGTATCGGCATTTAGTTCTTTTCTTTTATGATTTCTAACTTTTTCATTAAATCTAAAATTCTCTACATCAATGGCGTTGTTCATTTGATACGATTGAAGAGCCAATTTCTTTCCGAAGAGGTTTTCAGCTGCTTCTTTGCCACAAGTAAAATATTGATTGATAGACTTGCGCATTCTTTTTTTCCAAAGCAATCGGAAAATCAATTTCTTATCCCTATCCATTCTCGCATTATGCGCATGAGCAATAATGACTGGGACATTTCTTCGCTTCGCCTCTTCATAAATAAAAACACCTAATTCTGAACATTGCCCGTGTATGATATCATAATCATGATGCTCATCAAAAAAATCACTTACTGCTTTTTTGTATTCCTTCAATTTCCAAGGAAGTATTGGTGGCAGTCTATAGATTTTACTTCCCGAGTTCAAAATTTCTTCTTCAAAAAAACCATGCTCTCGATGCACCAAAAAATCAATCTGAAATCTATTTCTATCTATATTTCTATAGTAGTTCATGAGGTTGGTTTCTGCACCTCCTTTATTGAGTACGGTAAATATTTGTAGAATTTTGATGGGTTTCATTTTGATAACTTTTGGGTGCTCAATGCTGGATGCTGGATGTATTAATTGTTATTTGTTGGGGCTATTGATTAATAAATTCATGATATACGACAAAGATAAGACACCAAAGGCATTTTTTGACTTTGCCAAAGAAAAAAACAACCTCCAATGAAGAGGAAAATATTTCATGTCCAGATTTTGATAAGCTCTGATGTAAAGAGGGTCGTGAAGAACAATTGAAATTTTTTTGACTTTCGCATAAAAAGGCAAGTCGGAATACGTTTCATTCAATCCTAAACCTATGATGCTGAGTGCTATTCTATTATTGAGTGCTTTTTGAAAATCAACATTCTTTTGAGAAATAGTTTCATTTATTTTTTGATACAATGTTTTCCATTGCTGGAAAAGGTAAGTCTTATATAGCTTGGTCAATGAATGATAATTGCTCTTTTGGTAATTGTACAGAGGAACATTCAATACATATACTTGGTCAGCATGCGCTAGATACTGTATGTTAAAAAGTGCATCTTCAGTCCCAATAATTTTGGTATCTACAAATGCTATTCTGTTGTTTTTAATGATTTCAGTTTTATAAATTTTCCCCCATGCCGTGACCAAACTATCAGCCTGAGAAGGGTCTGAAAGTTCTTCTCCCAACAAACCTACGATTCTTCTCTGAATAAAATCCGAATTATAACTTCCATTCAATTTTAAATCCCTTGGTATGGATTTATTCTCAAAAACCCTATGGTAAGAAAAACAAAACAAATCTTCATGGTTGAAATGCTGAGAAATCACTTCAAAAGCATTGGGCTCTAACCAATCATCTGCATCCACAAACATCAGGTACTCTCCTTTTGCTTGTTCTATTCCTATATTTCTAGCACCAGAAAGGCCTTGGTTTTTTTGATTGATGACTTTTATTCTTGAATCGGTTTGGGCTAAATGCTCTAAGACCTGAAGCGTATTATCTTTAGACCCATCATTCACGAGAATGATTTCAAAATCAAAACCTTTTTGCACCAGAATACTTTCTGTACACTTTTGCACAAAATTTTCTACATGATAACAAGGAATGATAATACTTAACTTCATATTTTAACTTTTCAAAATTCTATTTCCTCCAACTCAGAACTTCCATCTCCCAGCCATCACAAAAAATCTGCGAAACACAAGTTCTACGCAGTCAAATCTGCGGGAAATAAATATCTTCCATTTTTTCACTCAACACCCAACTAAACCAATATCCAACTATACATTTTTACAACTTTACATCTTTACAATTTTGCCACTCAATCACTCAATCACTCAATCACTCCCTACTCCAATCTTCCATCTTCCAACTTCCATCTTCCATCTTCCATCTCCAATCTTCCACTAACTTTTCAAATACATATAATAAGTAAAAAGATAATAGGCAAAAAATATCCTTCCTACTATTTTGTAATGCTCTGGCCAAAACTTTACTTTAAATAATGGATAAGCAATCACAATGGCCATCATAAACCAAGACAAGTAAGCAAATCGGTTAGAAAAGTTGGCTCTAATAACTAAAATCCAAAAAGCATTGGCAATCATATATGTCCCCCAAAGATGGGTATAAAATTGGTCTTGAAAACCTCTTTTGATAATATAATAATACCCTGCAACCACAGCAAAACCACTATATAAAACGAAATCCCATCGGAAACCTGTTGAAGAAAATTTAGTCTCACTACTTTCAACACCAGAAGTTAAATAACTATTCACCCTATCATCTCCTAAGCCTATAGAACCAAAAAAATTTTCCCAAGCGCCACCACCAATTAAAGATAAAGGAATTGCGGCCAACCAAATATACAAATAGACTTTAGGTTTTTTATAAAGCCCAGAGGCTAAAAAAGCACCAATGGGAATCATCAAAGAATTATGAACTCCGTATGATAGAGCCATTAAACCATACATTAGCCATTTGTTTCTATCATAATAACACAAAGCTCCTATAAAAATAGAGGTGGCCATACCATTTCTAAGTCCATTCGTTCCATAAGTCCAAAAAGAAAAAGAACCAAAAATCATCAGTAAAGGGATAAACCAATAATCCTTGAAATATTTTTTAACAAAAAAATAATTGGGTAAAATGTAGATTGTTGCAATGAAAAAAAAGTACTCTCTCTCATCTACAATACGTGCACAAAGTTTTGTAAAATACCAAAATAGATAATCTTTTGTGATTTCTACATTGGGATTTATTTGTAATTTCTGAAAACCATCAGCATAATTTATCATATCTCCAAATACAAAAGAGACAGGCCGAGTCCCCATATAGAGCAATACCATGATTAGTAAAAAGTTACCCAAGAAACCCATCATTTTTACTGTATCATACTCCTCTAATTTTTTAACATTAGATTGCAAAAATGAATAAGAAGTAATTACCATCATAAAATGATAATACAATGGAATATAATCTGATATGAAAATAAAATCAAACACCTATTTTTGGATTATTTTAGCGGGGTTACCTACCGCAATGGCATTTTCAGGAACATCCTTTACCACCACAGCACCAGCGCCTATTTTGGCATTTCTACCTATCGTTACACCTCCTATCACCATACAGTGGGCGTGCAATTCTACCCCATCTTCAATGGTAGGTTTTTTACCATTTTTTTCTCCTAAAGTGACCAAGTGGTTCACATATACATGTTCCCCAATCTTTTCTGCATTAAGGATGGTAGAATACGGATGAGCCAATTGCAAACCGCCCCCTATTGGGGTATTGACATCGATGATAAAACTCGATGCTTTGGGATAAAAAACCCTCAAAAATTTGGCGAAAACCCCATTGGTTCTATGATAAAAAAGGGTTCTAAAATATTTATTAATCAACAATTCTTTAGACAAATCAAACATCTGATGCGCCATAGACGGATTAAAATTCTTACGGGCATAGATATCTTTGACAATCGCCTCTTTATTCTTAGAAAAAAGAAAAAGAATAACGTGAGGAATGAATAGCAATTGACCGAAAAAATAAACGATGTTTCTCATGAGTTTTCAAAAATAAGACTTTTCCAAAGATTCATCACTTGATGATGTTCATAATTTTTAGCATTTTGTAATGCACCATCAGACAAAAACTGAATTTTTTCTTGATTCAAGGCCAAATCTTCTAAAATCTCTATAAATTCAATCTCATCATCATACCCTATCAAAACCCCATCTTTGGTATGATGAATGATATTTCTAGGACCAGTAGGAGCATCAAAGGCAACCACCGGAACTCCACATGCATGGGCTTCTAAAATCACCATCGGGAAGCATTCTTGTTCTGAGGTCATCAAAAGTAGTTTTGCATTATTCAATTCTGAAGCAACATCATTGGTTTTTCCTTTGAATAGAATAGAATTTTCTAGATTTTTGTCTGCTACTAATTTTTGAATCTTTTCAAAATAATCCCCTTCTTTTGCCCCATACAAATACAATTTCCAATCTGATTGATTTTTTGAAAATCTTTCCCAAATAGTCACCATTTTTTCTAATTGCTTCACGGGTGCAAAACGCAAAACCGCTGCTGCAACATTTTCTCTTTCAGAAATTTTATGGATTCTAAAATCAGGTAATTGCACCGGATTAGGAATCACTACCGTATTATTTGATTCATAAAAACCAGCTTCTTCTTGATTAAGTACTACCAAATAATCATACTTTCCTTCAATTGAATTAAAAAGTTTCTCCTTAAAATTCTGAGGTTGATTAAATTTAGAAAAATGAAATTCTTTGATGATTTTAGCATTTGTTTTAAGGTATGGCAACAAATACGTCATCGGGATATGTGAAGCGACCAAAATAAAATCTGGATTTTCAGTTTTTATTATTTTTTTTATTTGAAGAAAATTTTTAAAAAGTTTACCTAGATTTTTGGGATGAAAAAAACTAATTCCGCGATAATAATCAATGCCTAAATCTTGAAATTTTACTTGTTCAGATAGCTCATAAACGAAAGGGTTATTCCCTTGTTCTGTACTGATAATTTTTACTTCATACCCAAAAACGCCACTCCAATAGTTGGCTTTTTCTGCCACTAATTTTTCTATTCCACCGTGAGAATGCAATTGGTCTATTAAAATAATAATCTTCTTCATTTTTAATCACCCAAATATAACTTTTTTGTTTTTAATGATCAGCCAATTAAGAAACCAAAACCTTTACCCCTACTCCCATCATTCATCATCCATCATTCATCATCCATCATCCATCTTCCATCTCCCATCTCCCATCATTCACCCAAACCTCTAAAAACCTTATCCCACTGTCCTACCACATTTTTGGGCAAAAAGCGTTCTACATTTACCCTAGCTTTTTCGCCCATTTCCTGGCGAAGATTTTCGTCTTTCATTAACCATTGAAGTTTTTCTGCAAACGTTTTCTCATCTCCATTTTTGACTAAAAACCCATCTTCTCCGTCCTTAATAATATCAGAAGGGCCATAATGGCAATCAAAACTTACACAAGGCATCCCGAAACTCATGGCTTCTATCAATACCATCCCAAAACCTTCATATCTGGAACTTAACACAAAAATACTAGATTCTGCGTACTTTTCTTCAATGTTTTTTTCGGGAAGATGAAAGTAAACTTGACTCTCTATTTTTAAATTTTGAGCTAAATCTTCTAAACCTAAACCGTTATCAAATTTTCCATAAATGTGCAATTCCCAATCATGAAATTCTCTATCGAGAAGCGCCCAAGATTTCAAAAGTCTATCATAAGATTTTTGGTAAGATTGTTTCCCTACGGCAATCACTTTTTTATTTTGAAGTTTAGATTTTTCTACAGGAAAAAAAGGCAATGGATTGGGAATGACTTGCAGATTTTTGAGCTTCCACTCATTTTTATTGCCATCTGTAAGGACAATAAATCGGGTAAAATCTTGGGCTAAAAAATCCATCAAAGAAAATTTCAATTTCGTGAAAATATTTTTTACAAACCCCTGATTATCCGAAATTTCAATCAATTTAGAAACATGTCTTTCATAAATAATGGGGATTTTATTTCCTAAAATTTTGGGCAAGAAAAAAGCCTTTAAACCATCATCACAAACCAAGATAACATTGGGTTTTACTGCTGAAATCACCTTTTTAATTCCTGAAATATAGGCCGAAATATACTGAAAAGGATTACCTGAAACTTCTATATTGTGTTGTGTAATATGCACTGAAAAAGGGAAAAACAAATCGGTTGCTGACTTCTGGTTGAGCGTAATAATATGAATTTCATACCCGAAGTCTTCCGCCAAAACTTTAGTTTTCACAGATAGCACGCGTTCCAGTCCTCCGGAACCGTCTATGGCATTGGTGATGTAGAGTAATTTTTTCAATTGCTAATTTTCTATGATATCATCTATTTTTCTTAAAATTCTCTGGGCAAAATCTTTGTCAAAGCTTACATTTTGCTCGTATTTTTTTCTAAGGTTTTCATCAAGCATTAATTTTTCAATTTCATCTGCTATTTTCTCAGGATTGAGGGGGGCAATCACTCCATCAAAACCATTTTTGATATGAGCTGCTGCCGTAGTAAAATCATTCAAAACAATACACTTTTTTAAAATTCTGGCTTCTGCTATCGCAATTCCATAGCCTTCAAATTGAGACAAATGCAAGAAAACATCTGCTTTTTTAATGTAAGGATAAGGATTGTCTTTTTCACCCAAAAGGGTAATGTAATTTTCTAAATGATACGCCTTAATTTTAGATTCTATTAATTTCCTCCGATTCCCTTCCCCTAAAACAAACCATTTGAAATGAAGATCTTTATTTTCTAGAAGCTTCATAACCTCCACTCCTATTTCATGAATTTTACCTTCTACCAATCTTCCTACAGAAACCATGGTGAATACATTCTCTGGAAAATCTGTAATCTGTTCTTCAGACAAAGAAAGCACTTCTTTTTCTGAAATCATATTTTCGATAATGATAATTTTATCTTTAAATTCTGGAAAAACTTGCTGTAAAGAAACCTTATTTTCTTCTGAAAGCACAAAAATTTTGTTGGCTTTTTCAAAGTAAGGAACATCTATTTCTTTTTTCATCCCAAGAATCTGATAATCCGTCATTACGGTGAGAATTTTCTTTCTCGCCTTCACTTTATCAATAATGAAATAATTGGGTATTTTTTCTAAAAAACTAAAGGCTAAATCATACTCTTGATTGAGATTTTCAATGTGATTTTTTAGAAACTTCCAAGCTTTTTGTTCGGCAACTGCATCGTTTTTTTCGACATTTAATAATTTTGAAAATTGATATCTGTCAATGGCCAAAGAAAGATTTCCTTTTTTAAGATTTTGAAAAATGGCTGATTTTGTTGACATATCAAAGAACTTGAAATTTTCTGGAGATGGGAGTAAATTGACCTGTTTGGGAAGTCTTTCTAGAAAACCACCATCATGGGTAAACAAAAACAAATCTACCTCAAAACGTTCGTAATCTAGTTCGTGCAATAGTGAAATAAGTGCTTTTTCTGCACCTCCCACTCTTAAACTATTCAATACAAATAAAATTTTTTTCTTCATCTATTTATATAAAGCTTGCAAAAGAAAACCTTGAGTAAAAGGTAAAATTTCAAATTTTTGAGAATACACACCAATACTCTTGGTATCCCCTTGAGAAAAATCTACCGCTCCGTTTCTTTGGGTAACCGATTGTAGATATTGTAAAGATTTTTGAACTTCAACTTTAAAATTCAATTCTTGTAAAAACCAAGCAAATACAGCCGTTGCAGAAGAATCTCTGCGCGCACCAGAATCCATAAGATTCCAAGAAAAGCTACCATCGTTTTTTTGAAAGGTAACCAAAGTCTCCGCAATCTGTTCTAGTAAATTTTGCAAATATTTTTTTTCCGGATGTTGTTCTGGCAATACTTTATAGGTCTCTAAAACCCCTATTAAAAACCAAGCCAAACCTCTTCCCCAACCGAAAATCCCAACTGGGTTTTTAGTATGAATTTCATACGCATGACATGGAATTTTATTTTCGAGCATCCCAAATTTTTCAAAATTTTTAATTTGAGAAATGGCAAGTTGCAAGGCCTCTTCATTTTGAAATTCAACGCCATATTTCGTTAAAAACGGACAGACAAACCCTATAGAATCTACATATCTATAATTGGGGGTAGAGCTTCTATAAATCACCGTTTCATCTTCTCCTAATTTAGAAATAATCAATTGATAAACGGAATCCAGAGCTGGTTTTATATTTTGCTCTAAAAAAGAAATTTCAGATAGAGCAAAAGCCAACAAACCAGCATCTATTTCCTTGGGCTCAGAAATCCATTGTCCTTGCTTATCTATTTTTGAATCGACAAATTTTAAAATTTCTGCTTTTATCTTAGAACTTTCATTTTTTTGATAAGCCTCATGTAAGCCTAACAATAGTGATGCTTCTTGCCAAGATTGTAAGGTTGAATTAGTGTATTGATTTTTTAAAATATCTATAACTATGAGATGATTTTCATCTTTAATCTTAGTTTTAGGGAGATGATTGAGCCAAAAAATAGATTTTTGAAGCACTTTATCCTTCCATAAAGCTTCATGAGCAAATTGCCCAATTTTAATTCTGCTTTGCCAAATCCAAAAATCAGGAACTAAGTCTATTGATAAAATCAACAGAAAAAATAGCGCTACTAAAAACAAAAAAAACATCATTTTACAAAACCAATTTTATCTATTCTACTCAGCATTTCTTGCTTCATTTCCGCTGTAATTTTCCCTAATTCATACTCTTTTGAAAAGTGAGGTGCATTTTGAAATTTTTCATTTAATTTCTCTTCATATTCTTCTACACTACAAATATATTGTGCTGGGTTGCCTGCAATGACAGAATTTTCTGGAAAAGATTTGGTTACCACACTGGCAGCACCTACAATAGAATTTTTACCAATTTCTACCCCCGGTAAAATCATGACTCTAGCTCCTATAAAGCAATGGTCTCCGATTTTTATTTTACCAACTCTTACATAATTGGTACTTCTTTTAGTACTGGTGTCATGAGCCAAAAGATAAACTTGGGGTGCAAAAATAACATGATTGCCAATTTCGATGAGCCAACAATGTCCGTGGTCTATAGTACAATTATCAATACCATAGACATTTTTACCAACTTTCATCCCTTCTCTTATGTTGGCTTGAACCGAAAGTTGCTCATTAGATACCCCCGAAATAATTTGCTTTATCTTAAAAAAAATCCTATTAATCATGAACTTTATCTTTCAATTTTAAAAAAATGTAATAAGCTCTTGGATACATGACGATGTATAACATTTTATCAATCAAAGATAATTGATTAAAATAACTTTCTCCTGACAAAAGTGAGTTAATTGCCAAATGAATATAATTCCAGAAAAAATGATGGGGATATTTCAATAATGGATAAGTCTTATTTTTTATCAAATGGAAATAAGAAAATGCCAAACCTCTAAGATAATTTTTTTGGTAAGTGTTTCTGGTAATTCCGTCTTCTACATATTCTTTATATTGAAGTAAATCATTCACGGCTAAAACGTTATAATACTTCGCCATTTGGTGCCAAGAAACCGCTTCAAAAACAAACTTAACGCCTTCTTTCTCAGGAAAAGGAAATTTTTTAAGCACTGAGGTTTTAAAAGCTACTGGTTTATCTCCCAAAATTTTATGTTTAAAATAAATATCCGTAAAAGAAACCACCCAATCATTCTCAGGAAAGGCATCTGTTCTCACTTCTCTGTTGAGAAATTTAGACAATCCTACAATCCCCGAAAGTTGCTCATCATTTCCTATAATTCCCCATTTTTCGGCTACAATTCTCGTTGCTGATTTTTCTAAAAAATCATCACTATCCAACAGAAAAAAAATCTCTGAATTGGCCTTTTGAAGTCCGAGATTAATGGCGGTATGTTTCCCTCCGTTTTTTTTATAAAAATATTGAATATTCAGTTGACCTTCCTTTTTATAACCTTCTACCACCTCTTTCGTGTTATCTGTACTCCCATCATCAATAATGAGCCACTCAAAATTTTGATAATCTTGCTCACAAAGATTTTGGTAGAGCCTATCAAGAAGATGAGCTCTATTATATGTAGGGGTAAATATGGTGATGAAATTATTCATAAATCAATTGATAGAATTTTAAAATCTCTTCTTCGTTTCCAAGTTTTTCTCGAGAAAGTTTTTCTATTAGGGTCATTCTGAAATCTTCATTAAGGATGACTCTTTCTATTTTTTGGGCCACATCTTCAGGATTCATTTCTGCTATCAACCCTGTCTCACCATCTATAATCTGTTCTGAAGCAGTAGAAAAATTAGTGACCACAACTGGTTTTTTCAAAATTTTGGCCTCTTCTAATGCAATAGATTTTCCTTCGAAAATTGAGGTCATTAAAAATAAATCTGCAGCGTTAATCAAAGGATAAGGATTGCTTTGAACCCCAAGGAAAATTACATATTCCGAAATATTTTTCTCTATGGCCAGAGCTTTCAATTCCTCTTTTTTATTTCCATCCCCTACCAGATAAAGCCTTACGCGATGGTTATTTTTTAGCAAAATCTCTAAAGCCTCTATCGCAAGATGCAATGCTTTTTCTTTGACCAATCTTCCTACAAAAATAATGTTGAAAAACTCATCATTTTCATCCATAATAACTTGGGGTTGATGAGCGAGTTCATTGATTATTTTAGCAGAATTGATGTTTTCTACCCGATAAAATTTTTCTTGAATTTTGGGAAAATAATGCTGTAACTTTTCTACCAAAACATCAGAAACCGTAATGATTTTATCTAACTTCCGTAAGTATTTTTCTTCAAATTCAAAATCTAACTTCAAAGCTTTCAAATCAGTGTGTACCCAACCGATTTTTTGGGTTGCCAAAGTCTTATCTACCACAAAATAATTTGAAGACTTTTCTAAATAACCAATAGCAACATCATACTTTTTCTCAATTTTAGGAAAAAAATGTTTTAAATATTTCCAAGTCATTTGCTCTGAAATGGACGGGTTCTTTGCTTGGGTATTTCCTACTACAAACATCAACCTGAAGAATGCCAAATCGATTCTTCCTCTTTTTAAAAATCTAAAAATGGAAGAGAAAAATGGCTGAGAAAAACTAGAAAAATCATCTGAAATAGCCAAAACATTGACTTCTTTGGGCAATAACGGAAGAAATTCACCTGATTTTACAAAAAGAAAAACATCTACTTCATACTTTTCATAATCTAAAGCATTCAATAAATTCACGAAGCTCTTTTCTGCTCCGCCTAATGCCAAACTCGGGATAACAAAAAGTAGTTTTTTCTTCATTAGATTTTTGTTAAAAGGATCTCTAAAAAATAATTAAGCCTAAATCCATTATTATCAACTTCCATCTGCCAAATAAAATTGATGATGACAAATATTATCATTAAAAATTTTTCATTAAATGAAATATTTATTTTTTTGTTAAGTTTTATATTTTGATATAAAAAAACTAAAAAAATCATCAAGAAATGAATATTTATCCATCTTCCCCAATCTAATGCTAAATAAAACAATGGAAGACTAACACAAAAAATAAAAACAAAATATTTTAATAATTTTTCATATTCACTTCCATATATCTTAGTAAACCATAAAATTGAAATTACTGCAATAAATACTGGGATAATATATTCTAAATAGACAATATAATGATTCTTGAAATGTATCATTAGATTTGCTTTTTCATTAAAATCTAAAATACCCGGTGTGAGTATTATTTTAAAT
>NZ_BMLV01000008.1 GCF_014645495.1 Cloacibacterium rupense
AATGGTATTCTATTGAAATTTCAAAGAAAATGAGAATTCTAATTATTTCAACTCTTTTATTTATTTCTATTGGATGTGAAAAGCAAGACACCTTTAAAATTATTAAAAACAATTTTTTATATATTGATAATAAGGATAATATTTATTTAAAAGAAAAAATAGATATTGCTAGTGAAAAATATCCTCAAAATAATAAAACAGTTTATTTAGATGCAGTTTTATATAAAGATAAAGTTTTAAAGTTAAAACAATTAGTGGATACCGCAACATTTCATCAAATTGGAACAAAAGATAGCAAAGATATTTTTGTTAAGGGTATCTATAAAGATAAAAAGCATATATACATTTTTAGAAATTATCCTGCTTCTTATCCCAATATATGGGCATCAGACAAATAATTCAAACTCGCAACAAATGTTGCGAGTTTTTTTATGTCCAAAATCCAACCGGCAAACCACAAGGTAAATATTGGATTACTACTATCCCTACCTCTCTTACCATCTTACAGGCAAAATCTGCCGGTTTAGAAGTTACAGACGCTTTACCAATCTTCCCAGAAACAGATGTAGCAAACTGTGAAAACCCAGATGAATTGGTATTTGAAACTCCTTTTGCATTGTTAGAAGATGCTAAAATGGCAGGAAGGGACTTAGCAACTACTTTGCCTAGAGAAGTTACCAATGTAATTGTTAGAAACTAAATTTAAAAATCTTTTTGAAGTCTCTCTCATTTTTTTGAGAGAGATTTTGAAAAAAATTAACTTTTAAAAATTAAAATTATGTATGAAATATTAAGCCCAAGTGTACAAAATATACTTGATAGGTTAGATGAAGCTGAAAAAAACGAAAAAGTAAAACTGCGTATTGGGGTATTCTTTGATGGAACTGGGAATAATAAGTTTAACTCTGATGAAGCTTACTACACGCAAAAACTACCAATTAAAGATGATAAACCTCCAAAAGTGGATATAACCCCCGAAAAAGGAAAAACTTTTGAAGCAGAAGCAGGATCTAGTTATTGGAACGCTTATACTAATATCACTTTACTGCATGATTTGTATGAAGAAAAATTAATTAATAAGGGAAAAAATCCATATTATGAAGTTCAATTAAAACAATACGTTGAAGGCATCGGAACTAAAGAAAAAGAACAGGATGATGTAATAGGTGCTGCACTTGGTGAAAGCAAAAAAGGAGTAGTAGAGCGGGTAAAAGAAGCATGTAGTGAGATTACCAATAAAATCAACAACCATTTTGTATCCATACAATCACTTCCTGAAAACAAAAAGCAAAAAATTCGTTTTGAGATTGAAGAAATTAAGTTTGATGTCTTTGGGTTTAGTAGAGGTGCTGCTGCTGCAAGACATTTTTGCAATGAAGTGCTGAAAAGAAAATCTTTTCCCGAAAAATTAAATGACCAACAGAATAAAGCCAACCAAAAAGTTGCCGCAAAACCACAAAAACAAAAAAAATACAATGAGAAAAAAGTGGCAGATCAATTAATGGTAAAAAAAGAGAAAAATCATATGCTACAACCAGAAGATACTGGGAGTTATATGGAAGAACTTTTTAACACTACTCTTTTTATAGATTACCCTATAGACAAGATATCGGTAGAATTTTTGGGCCTTTTCGATACGGTAATTTCACAGATGTTAGAAAAAAAGGGAATTATAGACGCTGCTGAAAATTTTTATGACTTTTTAGATATATTAGAAGAAAAAATTGATGATAGTTTTATTTTGAATGCCATAGAAAATGTAAAAACGCCAATTACGGGATTTAGCATTCAGCAAATTATGGATTTAATTTCGGAAGGCACTAAAGAAATAAAGGATATCCCAAAAGTAAATCCATCATTAAAAAACGCCAAGATTAAAAAAGTATTTCACATTATGGCACAAAATGATTGGCGAGAAAACTTTCCTGTAACGCAGGTTACCGACGCTTTTGATAGTAAACAAATGTGGATGCTTGGTGCGCATAGCGATATTGGTGGAGGTTATGCATCTGCAATCGTGGAAAAAAATAAACTGCATTTTATGGATGTTTCCATGAAAGCAACACCAGAACAAGTTGCGAAATTAGAAAAAGAAAGGGAAGATTTAAGGAATTGGTATATCAGCCAATTATATTGCAAACCAGACGAATTAGATTGGATAGAAACACACCATGTTTCTGAAACCAACTTAATTTTTCCATCCTCTAAACTTACAGAAAAACAAAAAGAATTTATGGAAGAGCAACTGCAAAAAGTAGAAGGAGATACATTCTACAAATTGGAAGCAAAACATTACAAATTAGTTTCTACCAGAAAACTGAACAGTAAACTTTCTTTGGTTCCGTTTTATGTAATGCAACACATGGCAATGAATTTCGGAAATGTTCCGTTTGATGAAAAATTAAAGGCAAAAACAAAACATCCAGAAGAATATATCTTACCAAAAGAATTAGGTGATTATCTTGAAAATATGAAAAAAATTGCAGAATCGGGTTGGAAGAAATATAAAGATGGTTCTATTGCAAACTATGAATATCTTTTTAGAGACTTTTCAAACAAAATCTATGAAATAGATGCCAAAACGTATGAACTGATTGCCAATAAATTTATACATTTATCCGCTAATTATAATGGAGTGCCGAAATTTTTAGAAATTTTAGATCATAAACAATTTGTATATACCAATGTTCCACAATTTAATCCCAATATTGCAGAAAGAGAAACACAGCCTTACCAAAGGTTCTCTTACACTCCTCAACTTACTGTGCAAGACAAAGTTCATTCTCATTCTCATTAGCATTTTGCTAATTTCTTGCAAACAAACCAAAGGACAGGAAAAGAAAGATTCTATAGATCGCTTTGAATGGTCTGCAGCTGTTTCTGCCCCCAAATTTTATCCGGCAGCAGGAACCGTAAATTTTGGTTATGCAGGAGCGGGACAAAGCACACCTTTTGATCCAGGTTGGGGAGACCAGTATGGAAGTTTTGTAACAGGAGATCGCTATAAACCTATTCCAGAAAAAGTTTTTATAGATTATGCTTCAGCAACAGATTCTCTTCCATATAAAGGAACATTGAAACTTCCAAAAGATAAAATTCTACAAATTTTTAAAGAAAATCAGAAAGATTTTTATAAGACGCATGAATTTAGTCCTCTTAATACGTTTTCCTCTTATATCGTTGTGGGTATGGCTCCAGGTGGTTGGATTCGGGTTTGGGTAAGAGGAAACAATGATTTTCAATTAAAAGAAGTGTTGAAAGCACAACTACCAACTTATCATGACCCAAAATTAAATAAGGTTTATGGAAACAGAAAAGATTGGGATGAAAAATCAATCTATTGGCAAAAACACGGAGTTCCTTATGAAGCATGGGCAGAAAATGAGAAAGTGTATGAATATGGGATTAAGTTTGTTACAAAGAATAAAAAAAGTAATTTTTACACAAGCAATGTAGTTTCTAAAGATGGATGGTGGACATCTTTTTTGGCAGAAGGAACAGCAATTGACAGTCTTAACACAAAAAATAATACTTGGAGAGGAAAAATACCTGTTGATGTCTCTATTTCTTGGAAAGATTCAATATCAGGACGGGTATATGATAATAAAATTGCTATGCCTAAAACTTTTGAGAAAATTTTTAAGGATACTTATCTACAAAATAATGAGTTTGTTAATAGTTATATTTATTTAGAGTTAGAAAAGGACAACAGACATGTTACAGTTTTTTTTAAATCAAAAAAAGGAAAAATAAAAGTATTAAGATTTAAGGGCTCTTTAACCAAAAATAAGGATTTGTTTGATAATTATCCATATCCAAAAGACATACAATACTTCATAAAATAAAATGCAAAAATACAAACTCCTCAACTTACTGTGCAAGACAAAGTTCATTCTCATTCTTATTAGCCTATTTCTCATTTCTTGCGAAAAAGAAAAAAAAACAGATGAAATATTAGTGGATAAATTCTGGTGGGAGCCAGGTATTTCGGCTCCAAAATATTATCCTATTGGTAGCTGTGTTGTTGATTTTGGTAATGCTGGAAATAGTAGTAGAATGTCATTTGATAATGGCTGGGGAGATGAGTATGGAAGTGTTTCTTCTGGTGAAAAATATAAAATACTCCCTCAAAAGTAGATCTCTCTTATAATACAGCTATAGAAAATTATACCTACCAAGGTGCTGTAAAACTAGATCAAAAAAAAATATTGTATTTATTTCAAAAATATTGCAAACAAAAATCTGATATTGCCTATTTAACAGTAGGCATGGCACCAGGAGGTTGGATAAGAATTTGGTTTAAAGCTCGTGATGAAAAAACAGATGACTATGTAAGTATCGAAGTAGCAAAAGCTCAATTAAAAGGGAGCTATGATGATACAGCAGACGAAAGATATAAAGTAAAGAATTTTGAGAATTGGGGGAAGTATTATATCTATTGGCAACTTCACGGTATCCCTTATGAAGCATGGGCAAATAATGAAAAAGAATATGATATGTATTTTGATTTTGAAAAGCCTAATCCAAAAAACGAAGTTACTGACCCTGCATATTCATCATTAGATGGCACATATTACTTTAGAACACCTCTTGATAGTTTATTAAAAAGAAAATTACCTGCTGACCTTGTTGCAGTTTGGAAATCAAAAAACAGTAATGTATATTATGATACTCATGTAACATTTCCTAAAAATTTCTCAAAATTAGTTGAGGAGCGAAAGTTTAAAAAAGTTATAATTACTTTAAAAATAGAGGATGACGACCAACATGGAATTTTGTATCTAACATCGGGGAATAAAAAAGAAAAATTATTGCGTTTTAAAAATTATCCATCTAAGGATTCAGTTTTAGGGAACAGCGATTTTACAAAAGAAATAGAGTATTTTATAAAGTAATCAAAAGTCTATTTATCTCAAAGAACAATTTCTAAAGAATCCGTTTCAATAATAAAATTGAGACGGATTTTAGAAATAATTGGGATCAATTTTTGACAAGGGAAAATGCGTACATTTATCGGCAAATTTTAATTCTGCATTATTAGAAATATTAGACCATTTTAATTTCGCATATACCAATGTACCACACTTTAAAGATGAAAAAAATTTTCAAGATCCGCCTTACAAAAGAGAAATTTATATGCCAGAGCTTGGCGCTTATGATAAGTCTTAGCTTATTGTTTCTATTTTCTTGCCAAAAAACAAAATTTCAATGGGAGCCAAGTATCTCTGCTCCCAAATATTACCCTGTAGGAGATGTAAAAATTGATTTTGGTAATGCTGGGCATGGAAGCTTAACCAATTTTGATAATGGTTGGGGAGATACTTATGGAGCTGTTTCTTCTGGTGATATATACAAAGAAGCTCCAAAAGAAGTTTTTATTAGTTATGTAAGTGCAATTGATAATTTGGTATATAAAGGAGAAGTATTGCTTCCACAAGAGCATATAAGAAGTTTATTTGAAAAATATAAATTAGATAAAAAAGATAATCTAGGATATTTAGTGGTAGGTATGGCACCAAACGGTTGGATACGAGTATGGTTTCAAACCATAGATAAAAAAGCAAATGATTTAGTATGTATAGAACTAGCAAAGGCAAAGCTAAAAGGTTATGAAGATAATACAATTGGAGAGGGTTTTAGAAATAAGAAATCAAAATATTGGGATAAGTATAAAATCTATTGGCAACTTCACGGCATACCATACGAAGCATGGGCAAATAATGAAAAAGAATATGATATGTATTTTGATTTTTATAAACAGGAAAAAAATAAGGTTGGATTTAATTATATTTCAGCAGACGGTACGTATTATCAAAAGGAAAATGAAAAATGTTATCAAAAGCTTCCTGTGCAGTTCAACCCAATCGCTTGGCTTGGTAAATCAAACATTGTATATGAATGCAACGTAGCAATGCCTAAAAATTTTAAAAAATATATTGAACAAAAAAAACTAAAAGAAGTAAAGCTAAAATTTGAATTAGAGGATGATGATCAACATGCAGTTATATATCTTATTACAAATAATTTAAAAGAGAAAATAATGAGGTTTAAAAATAAAACTCCAACAGCAGAAGAAAAGAAAAATAATGATTATTACTACGCCACAGAAGTAGAATATTTTATAAAATAATTAAAAGGTTATTTATTTCAAATAATAATTAAAAAGAATCCGTTTCAATAATAAAATTGAGACGGATTTTAGAAATAATTGGGATCAATTTTTGACAATTGAAAATGCGTACATTTATCGGCAAATTTTAATTGCCCTTGTAATAAAGTTTTCAACTTTAAGCAAAATAAAATAATTAAATTTAGTTAAACGAACTCTTCGACTTCATAAAAGTTTTGAAACGTAAAGTACTTCATATATCAGCTATACGTTTTTTTTCAATCATTAATATTAGTGAAATTTTGTTCATTAATATTTATTCTTAGAGTTTCATCTTCTTTTTCATCAATCATTAGCATTTCATCAGAATTGTCAAAAAGGTATGCGCGATCAACTAGTTTTAAAGCTGAATAAAGGTTTTTTAATGTATTAGAATATCTTGTTAATATTTTTTCTGTATCAACGTCGTGTCCGCCTTTTAATACTCTGTTCTTTACTCGGGAAACATTTAGTCGAGGCTCATCCAAACAAATAAAATATAAATATACTTTGTACCCTAATTTTTTGGCCTCCATGATTTCATCAATTTTGGAAGTATGGCTCATAACTGTTTCAAAAGAAAATGAAATATTTTTATTTAAAAGGTTCTCTCTAATAAATGAAGTAATTAAAGCAGCTTCATAGCTATGAGTATCACGAGATTTATCAACAATTATATTTTCTTTAATCTCAATATCTATTTTGTGACCTTTTTCTTCGGATTTTTGTAAAAGTGTTTTTGCATTTGCGCTTTGCAAAAAGAGCATTAAATCATTTTGGTTTAAGTTTAGCCCATATTGTTGTAAATCAAGGAATCCTTTTTCAAAGATTTCTTTTTCTATTATATCCGAATTAATGAATATTCTGGGGTTAAAATTTCTTTGGAAAGACTCAAATAAAGTAGATTTTCCCGAGCCATTAGGGCCCGCAAAAATCCTAAGTCTTTTTATTTTAGGCATATTATGCTTCCTTTGGTTAATTCAGTTTTATCAATATTGGTTTTTCGAATAGAGGCTGTTTTAATCATATTTCCTTCAAATACCTTATATATTGAACCATCTTTGATAATATCATAGGGAATTTCTAATGCTACTGATGACCGTTTTGCATTTTGTGAAGCAGCTTTAGCAAACTTTATAAGCACCCTTCTGCTGTTCATCTTACGAGAAACTCTAATTCTGCTTCTAATGTTATTTATTCTGCTCATTATAAATTTATTTTATGCTAAATTACATTTTTTTCTTTATATAAGAAATAAATACTCTTTAATTTGAATTTTATTCAAATTGAGTATACTTAATTTAAACATTAATTTTACTCAGTGAAAATTAATTAATCTTATCATGAGTTAAGTTTAAATTTCTCTTTTTTTTGATAAAAAAATGAAAATTCATGTTTTATAATCAATTGATTTTATTATATTTGTATGAAACTAATAAGCATTTGTCTATATGGTGAAAACTCAAACTTCTTCTATAAAACAATCTCCGAGCTTGAATGTATTTTATAGCAACTCTAAATTGATGTACTGCATCGAAGGTCAATTACTCTGCTTAATTTTTATAAAACAATGCTAGCTCATCCATGTATAATATCACACATAAAATCTATTATTGCTCAATCTAAAGAAAGGGTGATAAGAGCGGTTGACCATCAGCGCACACTCATGTATTGGCATATTGGCAAACGTATCTTTGAAGAAGAGCAAGAAGGTAAAGACCGTGCTGATTATGGGAAGTATCTTACGGAATACATAGTTAATGAACTCGAGCCAGAATTCGGAAGTGGTTTTTTTACGATACAATTGAATTGGTATAGACAGTTTTTTCGAACATTTCCAATTGTGTCTCCACTGCGGATAAAATTAAGTTTGATAGAGTATAAATTGCTTTTAAGTTTTGATAGTTAAGGAAAAAGGAAGTTTTAAAAAAATTATAAATAGTAGATTTCTTATGAAAAATTGAGAGAAAAATCAAAAAAATAAAAATTGAATAGCGAAACTAATCCAAACTTTGACTTCGTTAAAATACTCAATGAGGACAAAACGTATAAGCTTCTCTTCCCTGAAAGAGAAGTAGGATTGGCTATTGTTCTAATTTTCGAGAAGATTGAAAACAAAAATTTTGAAGAGGGTAAATTCACTGAGAAAGACTTGCACGAAGCTTTTGAGCAAATCTACATAACTAAAGAACGTTATCCTAAAGAAGTATACAGTGAGCAGATAATGAACTTACAAGAATACTTCTTGGATTATGATCAACAAACTCAAAAATATTATTTTAAAGATTACGCCTATAAGTTTTGTAAGTACGCTAAAGAAACTTTACAAGGAGCATTTAATCCAACTCGAATTCAGAAAATTTGTATTAATCTGACAAATACATTAAGAAACTCTGATGACCTTAGATTTTGGTTAGAAGAGGAATTCAAAAAATACGAACCTGACTTAAGAGAACAGATAGACTTTCTTGATCGCCAGATTTCTCTATCAATAGAAGATTTAAAGAAAGAAACCAATCTATTAAACCAAAGTTTTATTGATGTTTTAGTAGCAACCGAAGAACGCTTGACAAAATCACAATCTCACGTAAAAGAATTACGATCCGCTTATTCTGAAACTAAAACTATGAGAGGATTATTGGAACAGAAAAATAATTCTGATAATGATATTAACAGTTTGATTTCTGAGGTACATTATTTTATTAAATATATTAATGACCGATTAAATTCAATTGACCGGAAATTAGACAGAATTCAACCTAAAATTCGTCAACTTTTTTCGACTTTAAACAAGCCTGCCTTCAATTCCAAAATTGAAAAATTTATTTCATTTCTTCTTAAGAATAGCGAACTAGATAACAAAAAAAATATTATTTTCCCTCAAGGTATTCCGTGTCCTGTCATACATATACCTACACCGAATTTTACTATAATTAGTAGAGATAAGGAACTGTTTCCACCTAAGCCCAAAGAACGTAAGCAGTATAAACAGAATGAAAAAGTTATTCGTGAAAACAAGGAAAGAGTGCTTGCGAAAATTAAAGAAATTGATACAATTCGAAAATGGGAAAATCTTATTTTATCTGAAATAGCATTGAGAGACCAACTTAATTTGTCTGACGTATTTTTTAGAATTCTAAAAGAAGAAAATAATAGTCAGATAGCTGTAACGGTTCTTTTTAACTTGATAAAACATATATATGGTAATCCTGAAAAATTACAGTTAATTATAGAAAAATCATTAGTGACAAATAATGAATTTAAAAATATTTCGCTATGGAAAATGATGATAACAAAGCTACAGTAAGTGATTTTTTATATGCAGAAAATGCAAAAGAATTTTTTGCAGAAATAGATTATCTTTTAAAAGATGGAATGCACTTTCAGAAACAAGGTAATCAGATTCGCTATTTTAATTTTATCGATAAGAACATTGACAGTCTAAAGCTATATTATCAGGATTTTTTCGATGTAGAACTTTCTGAAGGAGGTGAAAGACCAAATAATTATTTCTTTTTAGATTTTTATGGAAATAGTCGTGGAAATATATCTCCACGACATAGGGAAATATTGAAAAGTGAATATATAATCATCGGTTTTATAATCTATAAAATCATTTATATTGATAAGGAAATAGATTTAGATTCAGTTCAAAAGCTAAAAGAAAAAATAAGAATTGAATATGAAGATTATAAACCGGGAATATATAGGCTAATTGCAAAATCAAAAAATATTACTCCGGGAAATTTTAATGATAAAACGATAGATACTACAATCCATTCAGCATTGGAAGAGTTTAGAAAAATTGGCTGGATTGAATTAAGCAAAGATGAGTTTGGTTTACTTCCAGCTTTTGACAGGCTGATAAAGATTTATGAAGAATATATCCTGAATATTGATGAAACCCTAAATGAATTGAAATGAAAGACTATCCAAGAATAAAAAGGTTATCTACTTTGGGGATTGTTCATCATCAAAATTTTGATTATGAATTCAGTTCTTTCAGAACAGATTTTGTTGGAGAAGGAGGAGCAGGAAAAAGTATGATTTCCGACCTTCTGCAATTGGTTTGTGTGGGAACAAAAGCATTCCACTCTCCAACAAAAGGTACAGGACCAAGAAAACCTCATACGATGGTACTACGAACTGAGGGTAAAGGAACAGATATGGCATATGCATTTATCAATATTGAAAAGGATGAAAATCAATATTTGGTTATAGGTATTTATTTAGAGAGTTCGGGCACTTCTAATATGTTTATTATTCAAGACGGAAATAATTTTGATACGGATACTCAGTTGATTCCATTTTCAAAATTGCTGGGTGTTGAAGATTTCCAAAAGAACAACATCATTTTTCCAATTAATGAATTAAAAGAACATATACAAAATAATCTAAACCTTACTTGTGAATCTTGGGAAAGAACCGCCAACTATCATAAGATACTTTTCAAAAATAATATTTTACCAATAGACCTTTCACTCAACAGTAAAACTTTAGATAATTATGCTAAAATCATTCAGGCTTTTTCCAGAGAATCTTTAGATGTAAGTAAAAGTCATAGTTTACAATCTTTCTTATTTGGTGACGATAAAGAACAAGAATTAATTAAAAAGTTTTATGATACTGTAGAAGAATTACAAGAAGATACAAGACAGTTTGAAAGTAATTTGGAAGAAATAGAGTCATTAACCATCAAACAGACTCAACTTAGTAATTTACTAGATTTAAAAACCATAGAAAAAGATGCTCAAATATTATATTTAAAATCTTCCTACAAATACTATATAAATCAAATTTTCATAAACTCGAATAAACTTCAAACTCTGTTAAATGATTATTATTGCAGTCTGCAGTCACTTCCTTTGTTGAAAGAAAATGTTTACGAGAAAATTGCTTGGGCAGAAAAAGAGTTAGAAAATATAGAACCAAAATGGGAAGAAGCTATTAAAGTTAAAAACGAATTGGATACGAAGGTCTCTAAAAGGAAAAAATTCTTTTCCTGGATGCAGGCGTTTAATTGTTCACAAGAAGAACTTATAGAAAAGTTCAACAAATACCATAAATCCAAAGATACTATAAACAAAATAAGAGAATTAGAAGAAATTTTAAAATCTGAAAATATACTTACTGCATTCAAAAGTAATGAGTATAAGGAAAAAAATATAGTATATCAAATTGATAAACAACTTGAGAAGTTAGCAAGAGATTTAGAACTTAAAAATAAACTCAAAGCTTTAAATAATATTGATGATAAAAATTCTTTGGCTCATTGGGCTTTAAATTTACCAAGTAAATTAAACATGAATCAGGAAGCAATTATTCGTAAATATCAGAATGAAGGTGTTAAAATAGAATCTCCTGCTGATTCCTCTAAAAGATATATCCCTAGTCCTGAAGCGTTACTGAACAATATTGTTATATATAAAAGTGAAGATAAGGCGTTTTGGCTTAATCTCAACGGTGTTATTGAATTTTTTTCAACGAATTTTTCTCCAATTTTCGACACCCAAGATAAAAGTAAGATAAAGGAATATTTTGAAAAAGAAACTACAAATATTCTAAGTGATATTAAGAGCTTAGAAAAAGAGATAAAAGAAAAAACAATTTTAAAAAATGTTTTCGAGAATTTAGAAAATCCGGATGGGTATCTGAAAGCGTGGAATACTCAAACAGATTTGGAAGACCAACTTGAGACTCACGAAATGTATGAAGTAAGTCAAAAAGATTTCTTTGAGTATTCCAGTCTATACAGCCAGACTTCTATTGAGGAAGATTTTAAGCAAAGTAAAGCTGTATATTCTCAATTGAATACCAATAGAAACCATTTAATAACCCTCGAAGATAATTTAACAAGAGATTATGAAAACTTCTTTACGCTAAAGACTAATCAAGAGATAGAAAGTATTAAAAATAATCATTGCTTTGCTTTCGAAGAAAATTTCGACAAAAAACATTTTTTCTCTTCTATGTTAGATGCTGAAGACTATTATAAAGAGTTCAAAAATATTTATCTTCAGGAAAAATCAAAATATGAAACAGCGGAAGATATTATTAAATTGAATAAAAGAATTGTAGAATTGATTTCAAACAAAAATGAAATATATTCACAAAATATTGATGCTTTAAAGAATGTTCACGATTCTTCAGAAGAGTTAACCCTGCAAATAATAGAAGAACTTAAAAATAACTATGATACAAAAAAAAATAATTACGATTTAGAATATAATCTTTTAGTTAGACAGCACTTAAAGAATAATGTAAATCGCTTCGAAAATACAGGAGACTTCCAGTCTTTATGTGAAGAGATTTTGCCATCCGAAATTTTGAATGATATTACCATATTAGAAAAAGAAGTTATTGAAAAGATAGGTAAATATCTTAAAGGCATTAACTTAAAGAACAGAAGATTAAACAGTCGAAAACTTCAAAAACTTGCTGTTATCGTTGAAGAAGTATCCAATGAAGTAAGTGACCAAAGAAATGATATTAGATTAATCAATAATTTTCTTAATTCTGGCGATAAAGAAATAACGGGAGGTCACATAGTAAGTCTAGAGGATTTTAGTGAAGATTCATTTTCTTCTGGATGGATGAATGCTTTTACCGATAGTATTACTAAAGATTTTGAATTAGGTTTGGATGATTCCTTATTTGAATCAGAAAAAGGAATTTCAAATGATTTGGAAAGATTTCCTTCTTTAAAAGAAAAGTTATTAGAAGCATTTTACAGATCGGGTGGTTCGAGAAATCTAAAACCAAAAATTGAAGAACTATTGAATCCGAAATTGTACTATAATGTAAAGTTTTCAATTAAAACAAGTCAAGGCAAAAAGAACGATGGCAGTACGAGTCAGGCTTATGCCGCGATTGCTTTATTATGTATTGCAAAATTATCTCTATTAAATAAACAATCAAAAAATAAATTTATAGAATCTATTCGGTTTATGGCTATTGATGAAGCAGAGGGGTTAGGAAGTAATTTTGATATGCTTTACAAAATTGCTCAAGCAAATGACTATCAATTGCTGTCTCTATCTATTAATCCTAATAAAATTGATATAGAAAAACAAAACATATACTTACTTCATAATAGTCGCGAGAATGAAAAAGTTAATTATGATCCAATACCTATTTTTGGATCAACATTCAATAATTTATAAATTATGAGAAGCATTGAATGGAAGTATTTAAAAGGACTTCACCAACTTTATGAAAATGGAAAGACTAAGTTAAAAATTCTCAATAATGAGTATATTTATTTAGTACTCTTCAAGCAAAAAAAACTAATTAAGTTCCAAGAAGGAAATCATTCTGTTATAATGGTTACTAATAATAAAAGATTTGCAGATTTTTATGAGCATAATTATTTAAAAACCTATAATTACTATGATGATTTTTTTGCAGATTCCGGTATAGAAAATAATGCAAAGAAAACTTTCACAGAAGAAGATTTAAAAGCATTGGTTTTCATTTATTATAACAGAGATGAACTTAGAAATAATCTTACAACTCAAAAGAAATTCTCTGCGCAAGTTTTTAAATATGAAAATTCTAAATATTTGGAGAATAAGCCAAGTTTGAAAAATGCTGTTTTACAATTGTTAGAAATTGACGAATTTCCAGAAGTAGATCCCAAAAATCAGCAGTGGAGATTTATTGTTGATTGTTTAGATCCCAAATTCGTAGTATTATGCGAAAATCTGGATTGTCTAAAAGTGCCAATAGAATATCAGGAAAACAATATAGAGTTGTGGTATGTAGGCGGAAATAATACAAAACCTTTAATACATATTTCACAAGACAAGTTAAATCTTCCGATTTATTATTTCTGTGATTGGGATTATAGTGGTCTTAGTATCTATTCTCAGATAAAACAAATATTTAAAGATAAGGATAAGAATATTGAAATAATACAGCCATTTCCAAATGCCAAAAGGTTACCTGTTTCCGTAAAGCATCATAAGAGTAAATGGAAGAAAGCTGATTTTTCCAATTTGACAAAGAATCATTTCACAGAAACTCAAATTGAACTAATTATGGAGCTTATTTCAAGCGATGAGTGGATTGAAGAAGAATCAATGGACTTAATAGCAATTATGAAAGATAAATCAATATTTAATATATCGTAAAATGGAACAAATATATAATTCAGATAAACCGATTGATAATAAAAATAAGGATCGATTTAACAGAAATAAATTTTCTTCTTGAATATCTTAATATAAAAAGCGATGAAGGATTAGTCATAGGACTATATGGAGTTTGGGGTGAAGGCAAAACTTCAGTACTTAATATGATTCAAAATGATTTAGAAGAGAAGGATGATATTTTTGTAGTAAAGTTTAATCCTTGGATATTTAAAGACGAAGATTTTCTGATTTTAAATTTCTTAAAAAAAACATCTCGATTGTACTAGATTAGGATTTGAATAATGCAAAAGAAAAATTTGGAGGATTTATAAAAAAGTATGTTATTGGTGTATGAGAAGGTGTGTTGAATATTGATTTGACCAAGACTGGAGCAACTCTTTCTGAATAATTAAAAAAATCAAAAAATGAGGTAACCCTACTTATCTTCGAAATCAATTGTATATTAAAGTGTTTTAATCAAAAATTAGTACATTTACATGTTTTAGGACTTTACCTTTTTAAGTAAGAAGAAAGTTTTGAAATAATTTAGTAAATACTAAAATTTTTTTATTTAAGAATAACTATGACTAGTATAAAAGATGTTTTTGAAAATAAATTAAAAATTGATTCTAAAACAGTTTCAATAGATTCTCTATTTAATAATGAAGATAAATTAAAAAATACTAACTATAAGCCTTTTTATCAAAGAAATTACGTATGGGATGATGAAAAAGCTACTTACTTCATTGAGAGTATTTTGTTGGGGACAGAGATTCCTCCATTAATTTATTTTAGAAATATTTCAAAAGTAGAAATTATTGACGGTAGACAAAGATATCAAACAATTCTTAGGTTTATCAACAACGATTTTAAATTAAAAAGAAGTGGTTTAAAAAAACTTTCTAATAAAGATTTTATTGGAAAGAACTTTGATTCTCTAGACAAAAAGTACAAAGACTTAATATGGGATACCAAACTTAGAGTGATTGAATTTAGTTTTAATACTAAAGATGGTATAACCGATATAATTGAAGATAGTGTAAAAAAAGAGATTTTTAAGAGATATAATTCAGGTATTACTCCTTTAAAAACAAATGAAATAGATAAAGCAGAGTTTCTTTATGATGATTTAAATCAATATTTAAAAAATGAAATAATTAGCGATAAAAGAATTTTTGAAATATTACGGTCTTTATTTCATTTTGAAAAATTTAATGAAGAAGTCCTATTAAAAAAAATAAGAGAATTATTAGTAATAGATTACATTCCTATAAAATATTACTCTGTTAAAAAGAGTAATGTGGTAAATCAGTTTTACGAGTATTTATATGATAACATTGAAACAATAGATTTAGAAGATCTGCGAAATGTTTTTATTACAAAAATAAATATTCTTGAAAATATTTATAAGAAAATTAAAAATCAGGACGAGTATAACAGATTGATTTCCGAATGTCTTTTTTGGGTATTGTCAATTTTTCATAAAGAAAATAACCATTTAAGTATCCCTAAAGATGATATACTTAAAATTGCAAATTACATTGATGAAAATATAGAAAATTATAAAATGGATAGAAGTTCTTTCGCTATTCATATAAAAAATCGTTATGAAAATATTTCTAAAATTTTTCAAAAACTATATGGTATTAATTTCAATGTTTATTTGAAAGACTCTATTGATTTCAATGAGCAATTAAACAATATTAATAATACCCAAGATAATACAGAAGTTATAAGTTTTGAAGATTTAAGAATTAATAAACCTGAACCCTCTTCAATATCTATTGATGATATTATCAGGTCAATGAAAAGACAGAAGTTTATAATTAGACCACAATATCAAAGAAATGAAGTTATTGATAAAAAGAAAGCTTCTTCAATAATTGAGAGTATATTATTAGGGATAAAAATCCCCCCAATATTTGTTTATAAAAATGATGGAGTTTCTGAAGTCATAGATGGTCAACAACGTCTTCTGTCAATTTTAGGATTTTTAGGTGAAGATTTTATTAATACAGATAATGAATTTGAATCCACAAAAAAAGACTATTACTCTTTAAATTTGAAAAATGGTATTCTGTCTGATTTAAGTTCCAAGAAGTTTAAAGATTTGTCACCAGAGTATCAAGAAAAAATTAAGAATTATGATTTATGGGTAGTAGAAATTGACTCTAAATATAATGACAAGTTTGATCCTGTAGATTTATTTATTAGACTGAATTACAAACCCTATCCTATTAAAATTGATTCTTTTGAAATGTGGAACTCTTACATTTCAAGAGATTTAATCAATACTATCAAAGATGTTTACAACAATAACAAAGATTGGTTTTATTTCAGAAAAACAACTACTAGGATGGAAAATGAAAACATCCTTACCGCTTTGATTTATCTACAATACCAGTTTATGATTTCAAATGATGCTTCTAAGTTATATGAAGCATTAGACTATTATAAGGTTGGCAATAAAATTAATTTTAGGCTAAAATCTAAACCAGATTTAACAAGAATATTAGAGAATGAGCCTAAGAAACTAGTGTTTATGTCTAATGTTTTTGAAGCTGGTTTTATTAATAAATTAAAACTGTTAATTACTGATGTAGGTCAAAAGAATTTAGCTCTAAGCTTAGATTACTTGCTATGTGTAGATAATGGAAGAAGAACTCAACAGTCTTTGTATGCATTATGGTATTTTGTTAATGAAGTTGATATTTATAACATAATTAGTAACAGTAAGGAGATAGTTAAGGATATACGAAGGTTGTTTACCCAAATGAATAACGTTAAAAACATTGATGAATTTAATGCTTCTGTAATAAGATTTAAACAAAAACATTGTAAACAAAATTCTGAAAATTTTATATATAAAATTAAACTTGATAGTATTCTAAAAATAAATAAAGGAATTAATAAAGAGTTTTTGTCTCCTGTTTCAAAAAAAGAAATAGGGGTTACTTTTATAGAAAAAATTAAAAGTTTTGAAAAACGTATTGAGAGTGAAAACTTTAAACTTTCGATTGGTGATTATGATGTAAAAGATTTAAAGAAAATATTCGAAACGGATAAAATTATGATAAGTAGTCAATATTCTTATGAAAACTATGACTTGTATTGGGACAAAAATAATTATTATGTGGATGATAGTATTTTTGTTTTAAATAATAAACGAGGAGGCTTTTTATATGAGTATATTTATATGCTTTTATCTTCAAAGGCTTTTTTCAATACAAGAAGTAGCAAAAAGCTAACAAAATTAAATATCAGTGAGTTTGAAATCCCTATATTAGATGAAGATAGTCAAAAAGTTTTTAAGAGTTTTTATGATCTTATCTTAGATGAAGAAGATATTAATAGAAAAATATATTTTATTAATGTTGTTAATAATCTTTGTAATTTCTTTTTATCTAGTAGTTTTTTTTCCCTAGAAAATATTACTATTACAAATATTCTTAATGACTTAAAAAGTCAATTTGAAAATAATAAGAATTCAGAAGACATATATAGAAAACTTTCTAATAACGATTCTGTCCTCTCGAGTTTTATTCTTAGAATGAATTATTTATTTAGAAATAATGAAAAGGATAACTAAAGTAGAAATAGAGAATTGTAGAGCTTATTATAATAAATATCATATAGAGCTTCCAAGAGGAGAAAATTTATTGATATACGGGGAGAATGGTTCAGGTAAGTCATCTCTATTTAAATCTTTTCATTATTTTTTTAAAAATTCTATTTCAATACAAAATTTTTCTAAAAACTTGTTTAATCAAGGAAATGATGGAAAGATAGAATTAACATTTTCTGAAATTGATGATCAAGATAGACGTGTTTTAAATTCAGATGTATATAAGTTTTCTGATACTGATTCTAACAATAATGTGTCTTTTATCAAGGAATCTTCATTACTTAATGGATTCCTTGACTATACGGACTTATTAAAGATTTATCTGAAATCTGAGCCAAATCCAAATTTATTTAACCTAATAATCAGAAATTTACTGAAAGAGTTTATTCCTGTTCAAACAGGTGTTTCTTCAAGTATTGGAGCTCAATATGAATTTCTAATAAAAAATCTCATTACTGATGCAAAGACAAGAAATAGTCGTTGTCATAAATTGGGTTTAAATAAAATATCTGATTTTGATGGAAATTTAAGAGTTATTTTGGATTCTATTTTTGATTTAGTAAATAAATATTTAAAAGAATTCTTCGATTTAAAAGATATTTCAATTGAGTATACTCTTAAGCCAATCACATTTAAGTATCCGAATAATTATAGAGTAAGTTGGTATCTTGAAACTGATTTAAGATTAAAAGTCTTAAAAAATGGTCAGGAATTAGGGGATGAATATAAAGATTACCTAAATGAAGCAAGGCTTTCTTCTTTTGCAGTTTGTCTATATTTAGCATCTTTAAAACTATTTCCTACCCAAATAGAGTATAAGTTAATTTATCTAGATGATATTTTCATTGGTTTAGATACTTCTAATAGAATTCCTATCATAAACATCATAAATAAGGATTTTAATGATTATCAAATTTTCATATCAACATATGATAAGAATTTTTTTGAAGTATGTAATCATATTCTATCTAAAGGAAAACAATATAGTCAATGGAAATCGATTGAGATATATGTTGGAGAGTTTCAGGTAAATGACACAAGTACTATTGACGTACCAATTGTAATCACTAACAACAGTGATTTATCCAAGGCTAGGTTTCATTTATATAATAATGAAAGACCTGATTACCCAGCATCTGCAAATTATTTTAGAAAATATTTAGAAAAAAAGTTAACTGAAGTATTTCCTCAAGAGATTTTTAGAGATAACAATTTTGAAATTATTGAATCCTATAAATTATCTAAGGTATTTTCTCTTTGTCGTGATTTTCTACATAACTTAGATGTAAATATTACTGAATTTGAAGAGCTAAATTCTTATTTATTTATATTATTGCATCCTTTATCACATTATAACACGTCTATCAATACTTATAAAAGAGATTTAAAGGAGATTGACAATAAAATAAAATGTCTTTTTGAAGATTCTACTAAACTTGCATTTTTAAAAGATATTAAATATTGTGCATTTAATACAACAATTCAAGTAGAGTTTTATATTAATAAATATAATGTTTGGTATTACGAATTCTATATTAAAAAACCATTATACTTTGACCCCTCAAATAAAAAATTCTCTAAATGTGAGGTGGTTTGTACTCAATATTATTATACTAAGAATAATGTTGCTCAGCCTGTAAAAAAGCTGAATAAGGGCACTTCAAATATTAGATACAACTCCTTAGAAATTTCATACAATGAAATAACAAGTGTTATATTAAAACAATATCGTTTTTTTCAGAAGCCTCTTTGTATTTTTAATCAAGTGAGGATTTTTGATGGCACTAATTGGTTGAATTTTCAGTTCAAAAAGAAAATTGGAGCTAGAAAATAAAATTGAAGAGTTGTAAAATTTGGTTTCTAAATACAATACTGAAATTTTTGCAAGGTTCTTTGCATACTTAATAAAAAAGCAATCCGGCCTTTTGCTGAGGTTGATTTAAGCAAGTTTAAATCCAGGCTAAAAGGCTTTCTATACCTGATTGCTTTAAATACCTTTTCTGAAAGGAAAAGAAAAATTTGAATATTCCGATGAAGAATTAAGATTCCTTGTTGATAAGCTCAATATAATAAAAGATTTAAATCGAGTTGTGAAATTAACAAGTTGTATTAAGGAATCTGTCATTTATGAAATGATGTTAATTAATCACTTTGATAATGAGTTATTTAAGTAAAATATAAAACTAAAGCTACTTATATCTCTTTATAAAGACTACTTAGTCTGATTTTATTTTTTATTGTATCATCAATTTCTTTTTTTGTTATACTTTTAACTAATTGAAAGAAATAGTCAACCTCTATTTTAAAATAATCAGTTATAAGATATAGATTTTCTAAAGTGGTATTCGGTAGGGTCTCTTCTCTAGCAGAGTTCCATGATTTATTATATTTTTCAGAAATTTCATTATTTAGATATTGCTGTGTCATTGGTTTTCCATCAATAATTATTTCTGTTCTTAATTTCTTTAGAACAATACCTACTGCTACTTTATATCTAAATATTTCTTTATGAAATTTCATAAAGTAAAATAATTTATAATAAATTACATATTCAACGACGTTTATGTCGTTATTTTTATTATATTTGTAAAATAAGTTACTGAATATGTAACTTTGCGATACTTCAACGAAATATTAGAAGCTATTGCTTAGAGTCTTGTACTAGAAAACTGGTAATTTTTAAAGCAACAAGATGATAAGTATGAAGCTCACGACCTAGGCGTGGGCTCTCTTATCTGTTGCACGGTATACCAGTACCTCTAGTACGGATATTGAAGAGTCCCATGCCGTTTTCTTTTATGCCGTCCGCATTCTCTATTCCTAAGCAATTTTTCAAAATACAGTATCAAATTGACGGATACAATGGCAGCGCACCATTGCGGCTTTAGGGCTTACACGGGGAAAAATACATTCAACATTCATATCAAATTTTATAATTGAGCTTTAGGAAAGGGAGGCTGTGTATGATGTCTCCCAACCTAGGGTGAGAGGTAAAAGGAAAATAGTGAATGGTAAAAAAAGTAAAAAGTGAAAAAATATAAAAACATCAAAAGAAAAGCCCTTCCTGCGTAGTTTGGCGACTTGAGCAAGGAAGAGCGGCTAAGTTTAATTGTATAAACCATTGCAAAATTATGAAAAAAAACCAAATGAGTCTAGGCTATCTCAAGATGAGCCTAGTCGCTACTATGGTGTTGTCTGCTTATGCCCAAGGGCAAGAACGCACCATCACTGGAACGGTTACCGCAAACCAAAAACCTATTGAAGGGGTATTGGTTTTCCAAGAAGGAAATGACAGCGTAGCCCAAACCAATGCCTCTGGACATTATCAACTCAAAATCAAGGGTAATAATCCAGTTCTTATCTTTAAACACCCCGATTATTCTGAAACTAGAGTAGAAGTGGGGAAACTAAGTACCATCAACGTTTTATTACAAAAAGAAAAGCAAATAGATGAGGTGATACTCAATACAGGGTACTACCAAGTGAAAGACAAGGAAAGAACCGGAAACATTGCCAAACTTACCAATAAACAACTTGAAAATCAACCTGTAATCAACGTTTTGAGTGCTGCACAAGGGAGACTCTCAGGGGTAAGCATCGTTCAAAATAGTGGTGCCCCAGGTGGTGGTTTTGATATTCAAATTAGAGGTAAAAACAGTCTAAGACCTGATGGAAGCTATCCTTTAATTATTGTAGATGGTGTACCCTTAAATGCCCAAAATAACTCAATCTCTTCTTTATCATCGGGTATTCTTTCTAAAGGAGAATCTTCTCCACTCAATAGCATCAACCCTAATGATATAGAAAGCTTTGAAGTTCTAAAAGATGCGGATGCTACAGCAATCTATGGAAGTAGAGGAGCCAATGGAGTAGTTCTTATTACGACTAAAAGAGGTAAAAACCAAAAATTAAGTGCTGAACTATTGCTCAATACTTCCGTTTCTAAAGTAAACCAATTTATCACTTTTGCTGATACTCCTCAATATCTACAAATGCGAAAAGATGCATATCAATTAGATAATATTGTTAATTATCCTGCCACTGCATATGATGTGAATGGAAAATGGGATAGCCAAAGATATACTGATTGGTACAAAAAATTTATCGGAAAGTCTTATCTTAATATGCAACAGCAACTCACGCTATCCTCTGGCAGTACACAAACTCAATGGTATATGAGTATCCACCGTCAGGAGCAAGATACTCCCTATGGAAAAGACTTTGGCTATCAAAGAAAAGGCTTTAACCTGAATATGGTACATCAAAGTGTTGACCAAAAATTCAGAATCAGCCCTACCATATATTATACACTACAAGACAATAACTTGATAGATAGAGACCTCACTGCACAAATTATTCTTAGTACCAATGCCCCATCATTGTATACTGACACAGGTGCCTTGAACTGGGAGAACAACACCTTTGACAACCCTATTGCTAAGCTTGAGAATAAGTTCAACTCTCAGTTGAAAACCTTCTCTGCACAAGTAAATAGCCAGTATGAAATTCTGCCAAAAGTATTGCTAAAACTAAATGCCGGCTATACCCAAACTTTACAAGATGAAGAGCGTTTGAATCCATCTACTGCCTATAATCCTAATCTGAACTACACCAGTACCAATAGCATTATTTATCTCGGAAATGTACAAAGAAATAGTTGGATTGTTGAGCCCCAAATTTCATGGAGTAAAGAATGGAAGGAGCACCGCATTAGTACTTTGATTGGTCTTACCTTAGAAGAAAAAAAAGACCATATTCAAAGATTACAAGGGAGTGACTTTGCTTCTAATGATTTGATTCAAAATATTGCCAATGCCAGGGTTCAAAAAGTCAATGAAGACAGTAGGGTACAATACCGATATTCTGCTTTCTATGGAAGATTTAATTATGACTATTCTGGGAAATACCTGTTGAACCTTACCGCTAGAAGAGATGGTTCTAGTAGGTTTGGTGCAAATAACCGATTCGCCAATTTTGGAGCCGTAGGAGCTGCTTGGATTTTCAGTAAAGAAAACCTTTTTCAAGAGAATGAGGGACTTAGAAACTTTTTGAGTTTTGGTAAAATCAGAGCCAGTATAGGAACCGCAGGGAGTGACTTAATAGGGGATTACCAATATTTGGATACTTATACAACAGGAACATTGCTCTATGACGGAGTAGTTGGAATGTACCCATCTAGACTTTATAACCCTAATTTCAGCTGGGAGAAAACAACCAAGCTAGAAGCGGCCATAGAGCTTGGTTTTTTAAGAGAAAGAATCAACCTCAACCTATCGTGGTATAGAAATCGTTCTAGCAATCAATTGGTAGGTGTACCTCTAGCTGCAACTACAGGTTTCTTAAGTTTACAAAGTAACTTTCCAGCAAAAGTTCAAAATACAGGACTTGAAGCAGAATTTAGTGCTTCCATATATAAAAATACTTCTTTCAAATGGGAGGTTAGTGCCAACTTTACCCTTCCGAAAAGTAAACTCTTGTCTTACGACAACCTATCTAGCAGTTCTTATGCAAGTACTTATGTGGTAGGAGAACCCATGAATATTAAAAAGGTATACGAATTCAAAAGAGTAGACCCAACAACAGGTATTTATCAGTTTAGTGATTTGAATGGAGATGGCAAATTGGATAGCAATGACCGTCAAAAAGTGGTAGAAATAGGGATGAAGCATTTTGGTGGAATCAGCAATCAGTTCCGTTATCAAAACTTGAGTTTGAGTTTCCTAGTTCAATATGTAAAGCAAAAACAATACAGTATGGACTATAATCTTTCATTACTCGGTATCCAGAGAAATATTCCTACTTACATGCTCAATTATTGGACCCCTGAAAATACAGATGCCCAATACCAGAGACCAAGCACTGGAGGCAATTCTGAGGCTTTAACGGCATTCTCTAGATACAATGCTAGTGATGCCGTTATCGTTGATGCTTCTTTTATAAGGCTGAACAATGTACAGTTAAGCTATAAATTCCCTTTAAATAGTAAAGGTATAGAAAGCCTCACCCTGATTGGTCAAGCACAAAACTTAGTTACCATTACCAATTACAAAGGCTTAGACCCTGAAGTGAATGGCCTTTACTTGCCAACGATGAAAACCTTTTCTATGACTGCTATCATTAAATTTTAAAACTATGAAAAATCGATATCAAAATACCATGAAAAATCCAAAAGGAGAAAGAACAACAAAACAATTGAATCCTTATATCCTAAGGTTTCTGTTGATAAGCATTATTCTATTCACCCAGAGTTGTGAAAAATTTTTAGAAGTAAACGAACCAACCAATCAAATTACCCAAAGTACAGTCTTTAAAGACAAAAAGCTTGCCTTTTCTGCATTGTCTGATGTATATACCAATCTAAGGGCGAACAGCATGCTGAAAGGAGATTTGTATGGACTAAACAATTTAATGGGCTGTTACTCTGATGAAATTACATCATATACCAACCAATCTCTGGATTATCGTACTTTTTATGAACTCAATGTTCAACAAAATACAAGTGTGGTAGATGCCCTATGGGTGAATGCCTATAAACAAATCTATGCAGTTAATAATATACTTGAGGGAGTATCTCAAAGTAAAGATTATCTGGATGAAAGCACCATTAAACAGTTGAATGGAGAATCTTATTTTATCAGAGCGCTGTTGCATTTTTATTTGGTGAATCTCTATGGAGAGATACCTTATATAGAAAGTACCAACTATCAAGTAAATCAACAAGCAGAGCGAATGCCCATTGACCAAATTTATTCGAAGCTCATTGCTGACCTTAAAAAAGCGGAGGAATTATTACCCGTAATATATCCCACTAATAGCAGAACCCGAGCTAACCAAGCGGCTGCCCAATTGCTGTTGTCGAGAGTTTATCTTTATCAAAAAGATTGGACAAATGCCAAAAATTACGCTACTAAAGTCATCAACAATTCCTTATATTTAATAGAGCAAGACCTAAGTAAAACCTTTTTAAAAGATAGTAAAAGTGCCATATTGCAGTGGATGCCTGCTGATATTGGCATCAATACTCTGGAAGGGCAATATTTTATCTTTACTACATTGCCTCCTGCAAATGTAGCGTTGAGTAACACTTTACTCAATTCTTTTGAGTCTAATGACCAAAGAAAACAGAAGTGGATAAAAACTTTAAGTAATAGCCAAGGCACTTATAGCCATGCCTTTAAATATAAACTTAATAATAAAACGACTGCCTCACAGGAATACAGTGTTGTACTTAGAGTTGAGGAGGCATACCTAACTCTAGCTGAAAGCAATAATGAACTCGGAAATACTGCTGAAGCTTTAGGACATCTAAACATTATCAGAAGTAAAGCCGGTCTAGGAATATTCAATTCTACTTCACAAAGCACAATTAGAGCTGCCATTTTTGAAGAAAGAAGACATGAGTTTTTTACAGAATTTGGACATCGTTTTTTTGATTTAAAAAGAAGTGGACAACTAAATAACACATTGAGTTCTTTAAAGCCTAACTGGAAATCCTATATGGAAATATTACCATTACCTGAAAGAGAATTGTTGGCCAATCCAAAATTAAAACCACAGAACAATGGTTATTAGAAAGTATGGTATACTGATAATGTGCTTAGGAATAATGTTCATCCTAAAAGGGCAAGAACAATCGTCCCTAAGCCAATTGTCTTCACCTGCCCAAAAACAAAACAATGAAAAACAAACTTTAGCTCAAGACCTAGAAGAAAAAGCTTTAGAATATAGAAATTGGCATCGACTAGTTAATGTCAGTTTAAGTCCAAATGGTCAATGGAGTTATTTTATCAAAAAGTATGATGACGGAAGAGGTGAAGGAGTATTGCAAAACACCCAAACTAAAGCTTTTGAAATATTTCCTCAACCAGCAGAGGTCTATTTGGATGATAAACACTTCATTTTAAGAGACCAACAAGGAAATCTTAAGTTTAAAAATTTAAGGTCTGGGAAAGAATGGAAAGAAAGCCAAGTGAAAAAATATGAATATCATCCCATAAGTAAAAGTCTTTTGTTGATGAAAGCAGAAGAACTGTATTGGGTAGATGAAAACAATAGTCTTATCAAAAAATACATAAAAGTTTCGAGAATCGAACAATTGACTACCCCAGAGCGAAAACTCATACAACAGCAATCACAAATTGTGCAGATTAACCTTAAAACACAAAAGGAAGAAATCATTTTGCCAATTGGTGAAAAGGAACAATTGCTTGCTTTTGGGGAGGATACTAAGGATGGAAAAACCCTATTTCTCATGAGAAAGTCCCAAGGTTATATATTGGAAAGTTATGGTATCATGGGAAATCAATTCCTTAAAAAGAACATTACAGAAATAGTGAATGGGTATACCCAATTTAGTTTTAGGCCTCCGCATATCTTACTAGGTACAAAGTCTGTAACATCCACATCAGGAGAGACTTCACAAAGGATAGAAGAATGGGATAGTAGTGATAGAGGTCTAGCACCTTTGATTGAAAGATACAGGAATTCCCAAGTAAATGCGCTGATATATGATTTTTCTACTGATAAAACGAGAGAAAGCAATGCCGAAGATGGAGTAACCCGTAAGTTTATTGTTTTTGGAAATCGATATGCATTAGAGGTTTTAGATCTTGCGAATGAAGATTTTACCGATGAGCATTTAATCCCCAAAATAGAGCTTCGAAACCTTGAAACTCAAATGATAGAATGGGCTGTAGAAAAGACTACAGATTTTTATGTTATTGAACATCAACAAATTATTTATTATTTTGACCAAGGGCAATGGTGGATATATGATGGAAATACACATAAAACCCATGGTATAACCGAGAAAGTTGAAGAACCATTTTACTATTACAGCAGACAAAGTAAAAAATACAAACAGCCTATTGATAAACCAGTATTTTCAAAGGATTATCAAAAAGTTTATCTGACAAGTGCTTATAACATTTGGGAATATAATCTGAAAAAAAAGCAATTGATTAATCTTACGCAAAATAAAGATGAAAATCTTCAATATAAAATTCAAAAATTTGGTAGCTCTAGAGTGGAGAATCTAAAATGGAATGATGTCCCCACATTACCACAAGATGAAATCATCATCCGCTTAAAAACTTCTGATGATTTTTTGGAAGGTCTGATGGTGTATCATAAAGAAAAACTCAAGATTATAGAACCTCTTCAAGGGAGTTCATTTGAAAGTATTATAATTGGAAACACTGGCTTCAGCTATACCTTTGAAAATGGAAACACCCCCTTTCAGTTGAAAATGTATCAATGGAAAAGTATTTATCCTAAACCCAAAAACAATTCTAATGTGGTATTGTTTCAATCTAATCAGGAGAATTACAAAAATGAAAGCTTTCCTAAGACAGAAGTCCTCACTTGGGAAAAAGAAAGCTCCTTACAAAAATATACCAAGAACTATGCTACAGTAATCCTTCCCTCAGGCTATACTCCTAATAATAAATATCCAACAATAGTCCATTTGTATGAAAATAAAGCCAAGGAGTACAAGGACTTTGTCTATCCTAGTTGGTACAATCAGCAAGGAATGAACAGAAGCCTATTAGCTCAAAAGGGATACATCATTATACTACCAAGAATTACCTATTCTCAAAATGAGCCAGGGGCTTCTGCATTAAGATCAATAGAAGAAGCCATTGAAGAAGTGAAAAATAAATATTCAATAGATGTTAACAAGATAGGCATTGCAGGAGAGTCCTTTGGTGGATTTGAAACCAATTATATCATTACCAGAACGAAAAAATTTAAAGCTGCTGTAAGTGGAGTGTCAGTAGCAGACATCACTGCTTCCTATTTTTCATATAACACCAATTTTCTACGTCCTAATATATGGAGATTTACCAACCAGAGCTATAGATTGACGGGAAACTTCTATGAGTTGAAAGAAGTATTTTATGAAAATAATCCTGTATTTCATGCCGATAAAATAGAAACACCTTTGTTGCTTTGGGCAGGCAAAGAAGATTACCACGTGAATTGGAACCAGAGTGTTGCTATGTATGTTGCTTTAGCAGGATTAAAGAAAGAGGTCAAACTCTTGCTTTTTCCTAAAGATGGACATGGACTATTACGTAAGTTTAACCAATTAGAGGCTACCCAAAGGATAATGGAGTGGTGGGATAAATATTTGAAGGAATGATTAATGACTTTGACAGAAAAAAATAATAAACTAAACCAACAGCAGAAATGTTGTTGGTTTTTGTTTTTATATATTTATAAATGACATAATCACTTATTAAATATAGTTAGATGAACTTAAATTCTTCTTAATAGATTGTCATCACTTAAACAATTATGAAATGTTTTAGAATAATGAATTGGATGCAAAAATTTATAAATAGCAAAGAAAATAAATTAAATTCTATTTAAAATTCAAAATGAATAATCTTTTTTAGATTCTTGTAATAAGCTTAAAAGCTCTTATTGTTTGTATTTAACAGAAATTAATAATAAAATAAAAAAAAGTATTTTTGCGAAGATAAAAACACAAAGATATATGAAGAGCTACATTCTCATAATTTTTATATTTATTACGGGCAATGTATTTTCCCAAAAAAACGACATCATCAAAAGTATTGATGATAAAATATCTTCACATAGAAACGCTAGATTAAATGATGAAACTTTAAATAAAGAGGCTGAACTTACAGAAATATATTACCAATCAAAAGAAAATAATTATGAAAAAGGACAGCTTGATGCTATCTTATTACTTTGTAAATATTATATTTCTAGAAAAGAGAAGTATGATGAAGTAATAGACAAAGGGAAAATTGCAGAAAAAATTGCTATTGAAACTGAAAGTAATTCTTTGCCTGTTATCAGAAATTTCTTGGGGATTGCTTTTACAGAATTAGGTCTTGAAGATGAAGGAAAAAAGAATTTTTTTAAAAGTATTAAGGATAGCAAAAATATATCTAATCAAGAGCAAAGAAATATTTTAAATTACAAAAATTATAAATATTTAGCGCTATATTATCAGCAAAAGCAAAAGAAAGATTCTGCATTTTTTTACCTTCAAAGAACTTTGCATGAATCTAGTGAAATTTCAAAAGGCTTCATTTTTAAAAATGACTATATTGTAGAAAGCCATTTAAAAATGGCGGAGTTTTATACACAAGAAAAGGCTTTAGATAAAGCAAGAAGTCATCTTGATTTTGTTTCTAAGATTAATAAAAACCCTTTTTTGAATGCAGATTTTTTCTTTTTGATGGGAAAGTTTGCTCTTTTAAATAGAGATGAAAAATCATTTTTAAACTTTTATTCTAGAGCAGATTCATTGACCTCTAAAATTCATTATCCTACGCTAAAAGCTAGAGTTTATGGCGATATCGCAGATTATTATCATCGCAAAAATGACTTAAAAAAGCATGTCTATTATTTAAAGCTTAATAGTAAAATAAAGGATAGTATAGATAGGGTAATGAAATCTCAAATTAATAAAATTAATTTGAATGACTATGAAGAACATTCCTTTTCTACCCGAAATTTGATCTATGCATTATTACTGATTATTATTTTTATTGTTGTTTTGTTGAATGTCTATTCTAAAAATAATAATTTATTAGAAAAAGTTCCTATACCAATCTTGAAAAAGGATAATTGTGCTACTGACAAGAATCCCATATCCATTTCAGAATTAACTTGTCTAGCCCATGAAAATGATTCTTCTTTTTATATGAAATTTAAAGAAGTTTTTCCTTGCTTTGAGGAGAAAATTTTAAGTATTAACTCATCTTTAAAACCATTAGATTTAGAGATTTGTGCCTTTATAAAACTTAATTTTACTACAAAGCAAATAGCTGCTATCAAAAATATTTCTGTGAGGGCAGTAGAAGGCAGAAAATACAGAATAAGAAAAGCACTTTTTATTTCTAAAGACGATAATATGTACGTTTGGATGTCTAAAATCTAGAACATTTAACTATGAAAAAAAATTATTTAATTTTTCTTTTTATTTTTCTTGGTTTAATAAAATTGTATTCTCAGAAACAATTAACTGAGAAACAGATTGATAGCTTACAAAATACAATTTACACTACAAATGCTAAAAATGCTGACAAGATAGAACAAATTTGCACCGAATTGTATGATCAATCCAAAAAAATTGGTTACAAAAAAGGGCAGGTAGAAGCACTATTGCGGAAAACAGCTTTTAGAATTAATAGTAAAAACTATGAAAATGTACAGCAGTACTTAGATGAATGTGTAAACTTAGCCAATGAAATGCGAGATTATTTTTATCTTACTAAGGCAAAGGCTATGGAAGCCTCCATGTTGATGCATCTTCAGTTAAACAATGAAGGAAAAAGAACTTTGGATGAAAATATCAAGTTAATTCCAAAAATTAAGGACAAAAATAAGAGGCTTTTTATGGAGACTTATTATTATGCTAGATATATACAACTCTATTCTGATTATAATGATTCTATTTTGCATTATTCTAAAAAAAGGCTAAAGGCTGCTTTATCTTTGCCTGATTCCGATATTGAAAAGCCTAGAATAATTGTTTCTACGGCAGGTTATTTAACACATTATTACAACGGAGAAAATATACAAAAAGCAGAATACTATTTAGATGTACAAAAAAAGTACCTTCACAAAACGGATAACCTTTTTGACTTGATCAATTACCATAAAAGAAAAGCCGATTTTATCTATGATCATCATAAAAATGAAAAAGGATATTTAGATAGTACTTTGTTTCATTTAAAAAAAGCAGAACTTTATGCGAAAATATACAACGATCCAGAATTCTTAGAGCTTATATATCCAGAAATAGCGCATATCTATGCAGACAAAAAAGAAATGGAAAAAGAAGCTTCGTATCTTAAAAAACATATAAATATTACAGATTCAATAATAAAAAATGATAATAAAACCATAAATGATATTATTGACAAAAAAAACGCCAAACAATCTCTTAATAAAGATAAAAAGGGACTTAGTCAAAATCAATGGACATATTTTATTTTTTTACTATTTTTAATTGTATTAATTTTATTTATCCTGCATATTCTTAATAAAAAGAAACAAAAAATTATTGCTCCTAATGGAGTTTTAGACAACAATGTATTAAATGAAGATATGCGTCTTAAAAAATTGGCATTAGAAAATAATATTGCTTTTTTTTCAAGTTTTTTAGAGGTTTATCCTAATTTTGGAAAAAATCTGTTAAAAATTAATTCTACATTTACTCATTCTGAGATAGAATTTTGTGCATTATTAAGACTCGGTTTAAACTCGCTTCAAATTTCATCTGCAAAAAAAATGACGATAAGAGCTGTGGATTCTAAAAAATATAGAATAAGGAAAAAATTGAATGTTCCTTCAGATGAAAATCTGTATGTATGGATGTCTAAAATTTAATGATGAAAATAATGATGAAAAATATTTACTTTCTTTTTTTTACTTTATTAAATGTAGCATTGTTTTCTCAAAACCAACTTACTAAAAAACAAATAGATAGTATTCAGAATACTATATTCACCACCAATTCTGAGAATGCTAGTAAAATAGAGACTATAACTACAGATTTATATTATCAATCTAAAGAAATAAGTTATACAAAAGGGCAAATAAATGCCTTATTGCGTAGAGCTGCTCATAGAGTAAATATCAAAGAGTTTGACAAAGTGCAACAAGACCTAAATGAAGCAATAAGTCTATCCGTAGAAGAAGATGATTATTATTCTATGGCAAGAGCCAAAACGATAGAAGCTGCTATGCTAAACGCGCTGAAGTTATATTCGCAAACTCAAAAGGTATTAGATGAAAACATTAAATTAATTCCGAAAATTAAAGACAAAAATAAGAGAAGATTGATGGAGACCTTCTTTTATGGCAGGTACATTAATTTATACGGAAACCAGAATATGGAAGATTTTGTGCATTATTACGCTACGAAAAGGTTAAAGTCGGCGCTGTTGCTTCCAAATACAGAAAAGGAAAAACCAATTGTTATCTTGTCCACCGCTAGATTATTTTGTATTTATTATGCTACTGCCAAGAATTTTAAAAAATTAGAATATTACTTAAATCTTCAAGAAAAATATATCAATCAAACTGATAATTTGTTTGACCTTACATTTTATCATAAAACGAAGGCCGAATTTATATACAATTATCAAAAAAATCAAAAAGATTACCTGGATAGGGCTCTTGAACATTATAAGTTGGCGGAAAAATACGCGGGACAATCTAATAATCTTATGTTAAAAGAAGCAATTTATCCTAATATTGCCAAAATTTATGAAGCCAAAAAAAATGAAGAAAAACAAGCTCAATATTTGAATAAATACACTGAACTAAAAGATACAGTGGTTAAAAAGGAAAATAAAACTATAGAGAAACTTGTGTTTCAGGCTGATGATGATAATATTAAACCAATGCAGTTAACAACAAGATTGGTAAAACCAGAAGAAACAAAATCTGCGGTACTGTACCCTATTCTTATTATTTTATCGCTTATCTTGTTTTTTTTACTTTTCTACTATAAAAGGAGAAAAAGAGCTAGTAATGAATTTTATGGTAGTGTTGATTCTGGCGATGCATCTTTGGATGAAAAAAATAAAGAGCTTCGTCAATTGGCGCTAGAAAACAATATCGCTTTTTTGCCAAGTTTTTTAGAAGTATATCCTGAATTCAAAGAAAACATATTAAGAATTTACCCTGCTCTCAATAATTCTGATATTGAGTTTTGCGCTCTATTAAAACTTAAACTCAACAGCCAGCAAATTTCATGGTCAAAAAAAATATCTCTAAGAGCTGTGGATTCTAAAAAATACAGATTAAGAAAAAAATTAGGTGTTTTATCTAATCAAAATATTTATGAATGGCTTTCTAAAAAATAAATTCTAAAATTGTCAAAATGTTAAAAAAATGCTATTTTTTGTGAGTTATTTTAGTTTTGTGTAGTATTTGAGTATTAAATTTAATATTTTGTGAAGAGTCGTCACGCTTGTGTAATGTCAAGGAAGTAATATAAAAGTAATTTTGCAGAGTGGTATTCTATATGAGAATATCGTTTTAAGACTATAGAAAAATTACTTTTGATGTTAACTAAAATTGTAAATAAAATTGGGGCTTTTGGTTTTGTCATGAAAATGGCGAAATCTATCACATTTTTATGGGCAATATGTTTTAGCTTCACTCTTTCTGCTAAAATAAAAGAGATAAATTCTAAAACTACTACTGTTATAAGTATGACAGGCGGTGTTATTATTTTTGAGTCTGATGATTTAAAAATAATAGGAAAAGTAGGAGTAAATGAGAATAGCTCTGAAAGTAAAAAAGCAGTAGTTTTCATATCAGAGGGTGCAGTAATTTATAATGGTGATTCTATAAGCAATGTATCAATTGTAGAATTAGAAAAGGCAAAAAAGTTTACTCCAAAAGCGAAAAAACGAACTTCTAATAAAACAATTGTCTCTAAGCCTAAATATAAATCTCAAAATACATTAGAGACAGATGTTTATTATACGTCTCAAAAAAGTTCTGAGAAATTTTCGCAAAAGCTAAAAGATAGAGTAGTTGTTTCACCTTGCAGAGTACAAACTTCTGCCAAAGCATTAGCGTCTTGTGTTAGTCTAACAACAAATTTACTTTCTTTATCAAAAAGTCAGGATGCTATTTACACGAATCCAAGTGTTAAAACTCACTATTTTTCTGGTAAATATTCTACAAGACCTCCTACACTTTTTCAATTTTTGAAATAGTTGCAAGTTCTACTTTGCAGCTTTATTTTCTAATTATTTTTCAAAAACACAAATTAATTATAGTTGCATACTGAGATTATTGGCTTTTCAGTCAATCTGTCTCGGTGTGTAATGAACACAAACAAATGATGAAATTAATACAAATTATAACAATTTTCATTAATGTGAGCTTTATTCTTGCATTATCAACAACTCAACTCTTTGGGCAGACTTGTTCCAAAACAGCAAACATTCCACCTAATGGTAGTTTAACAATAAACGGTATAAACGTAACATCTTCTTCTTCAGGAGCAGTAACAAGTTATCCTATGGATTATCAAGTCTGTGGTACATCAAGTACACTTTTGTTAAGTGAAGGGGCATTGTATGTTGGTTCTGGAGCTTCTACTGCAAATTCTAGACCTTGGCAAACTACGCTTACGTTTTCAAAACCTGTAAACAACATCGTAATATTATTATCAGCTACTGGTAGTATTCATAATGAAAAATTCGAATTTACATCTAATAATGGTACAATTACTGTTACTGATAATAGTAGCTGTTTTAGTACTGTTTCTGGGAATATTATTCTTTCTGGTCAAGGAGCTAGCTCTACCGGTACAGGCGGAGGAGGTATCTTTACTTTAACATCTCCAACTCCTTTTACCCAACTTGTTATGAAAGGTGATGGAGGAGACGGTGGATCGCTTCTCGCTATCTGTGAAACTTCAATCGAAGAGAGTTGTACAGGAACTTTTGATTCTGATGGAGATAATATTCCTGATGAATGTGATTTAGATGATGACAACGATGGCATACTAGATACTGACGAGTGTATTCTTACTAACTTAGTATCAAATGGTAATTTTGAAACTAATTTTACTTCAGGATGGACTAATGATGGGGGGTGGACTTATAATGCTACAGGGAAATATGTAGAGAATACTTCTTTTATTGGGTCGGCTAGTTTAGGAAATTTGACACAACTGCTAAGTAATTTGCCTCCAGCAAACATCCCTTTAACATTTACCTTAGGAGCTAAAGATGGTAGCACCAATTCTACAGGATTACTTCAGGTATTTTTAGGAGGAACATTATATGCCACAGTTAATAATTCTACAGGAACGAGCAATAACATTACTTTAACATTAAGTAATGGTGCAACATCTAATTTTACTCCATTTACTGCAACAAGCACTACTACTTATGCCTCACAAACCTTTACAATAAATATTCCTTATTCAGGATCATCTTCAGGTTCTCTTACATTTAAAATGGGAGCTAACCAAATTGATGACTGGTCTATTGATAATGTAAGCATTAATACTTGTGATTCTGATACAGATGGTATTCCAAATAATTTAGATTTAGACTCTGATAATGATGGTTGTCCAGATGCAATTGAAGGAGGTGGTAATTTTACTTCTATTCAGTTAACAAATGCTTCGGGTATAATTTCATCTCAATCCCCAAATCAAAATTTTGGAACAACTGTAGATGTAAATGGTATTCCACTAGTTGTTAGTTCTTCGGGACAAATAGTAGGGCAGTCACAAGATGATACTAAAAATGATTGTTTGGATTCTGATAATGATGGATATCCGAATTGGATGGATTTAGACGATGATAATGATGGAATTCTTGATTCTAATGAATGTCCAAATGTTACTATTATTAACAATGGTACGTTTACTTCACCAGTTACAGAATGGACATTGGGTACAGGATGGGATACAACAACAGGAATCGCAAGAAATGAAAATGACAATGTCAATTCTAACCTTTCACAGACGCTTAACAATCTTAATGCAACTAATGGAACGTTAAAATTATCTTTCACTTTGGGTGCACAAGATGGTTTTAATAGTGGAGGTTATTCAGCTTCATTAAACATCATTTTAAACGGAACTACTTATGCTACATTTACTAATGGTACAGTAAGGATTTTGGAATCTAACAATGTTACACAAACTTTATTTTCAGGTGCTACATCTACATTTACACCTTTTTCAACAGCTCCAATATCAGGATATACCACACAGAATGTAACAATAACCATTCCATATATAGGTCCAAATTCTGCAACATTGACATTTAATCACGGTGCAGGTTATGATGATTGGACTATTGACAATGTATCTATTGATACAAGTATATGTGACTTGGATGGTGATGGTATTTCTAATGAACTAGATTTAGACTCTGATGGAGATGGTTGCCCAGATGCAATAGAAGGTGGTGCAACATTTACTACAAGTGATTTACAAAATTCATCTATGGCAGGTGGCAATTCTGGTGTAGGTTACATAGGTACTCCTATTTCTGTAACTCAAAATCTTGGCAATACTGTAGGCAATACCGCTACTACTATGGGTGTACCAACAATTGCAGGAACGGGACAAACCATAAACAATGCTGCCAATTCTTTTGTGAATGATTGTATTACTACCACTTGTCCACCAGATCCTTATTCGGCAATGCAAACCTGGTGGCTACCTAGTGCTGGAAACAAAGTAAGAATTGATTTTCAAACAGGAAACCCTATTTTAAACAATCCTTCAACAGGATTTTTAGGGCAAGGAGTTATTGGAGATGGTCAGGAAGGGAATACGACTGTTACTCATCCCGTAACCGGAGAGTTACTTTTTGCGACAGATGGAAGCAACGTTTATAGAGCATCCGATGGCGCCAAAGCAACTGGATTTGCTGGTGGGAGTACCAGTTCTGCGGAAGCTGCTGCTGTGATTCCAGATCCACAAGGTGTTTTAGGAAGAGATTTTGTCATTTTTGGAAACAGTGCAACGAGTAGTTTTGGATCAATCGTAAGAGCAAAATATAATCTGGAAACCAATACCATTCACAGCAAAGTGACTTATCTTTCTGGTTTAACTAGTGAAGCTTTAGAAGTAATACCTCATACCAATGGTACAGACTATTGGGTATTGGTAACCACTTCTGATCAAAAAACAAAATCGTTTTTATATTCAAAAGCTTCAGGGTTCAATACAACTCCAGTTTCTTCAATAGAGGTACCTTACGCAGAGAATAGTGCTACAAATTCATTTATTTCTTGGGATCCTAGAATACCAGGAAAAGTTCTTATTGCAAGGCAAAATAAAGTAGGTTTGGCTAATTTTAATCCATCCACAGGAATTTTGGGTATATGGCAAGTATATATAACTGTTAACAATTCGCTTGCTTATACATCACTTTATACAGGTTATAGTGCTGCATTATCACCCAATGGAAGATATATTTATTACAACCAATATGATCAGCCAAGTAATGGGATGTATCTAAAGTATTTTGATTTAGTAACTAATACTACTACTCAATTAGAATCAGTAATTGGACCTATAGGAGCTATTAAAATAGCACCAGATGGTAAACTTTATAGAATAGGTTATGTTGGACCAGCTGGTTCATCTATAAGACAATTATTTTATATTAATGCAGATGCCAATACCCCACCTTCTTCAGTTGGTTCTCAGCTTCAGTTTTCGACAGATGGAAGATCAATAAGCGGACAGCTTCCAAATAACATTTATTGGGCTTGTATTACCTGTCAATCTGGTACTGCCGCACCTGCTTTAACAAGTACAAATATTACATCTAATCCTACTACTGTAGGAGATTTAATCTCTTTGTTATCGGCTAGCAATAAACCAGCAGGTACAGTGATTACCATACATTCTGCAACTCCAGCTACAGATGCTAACAGATTATCAAATTCTACAGCAATAGTTAGTGGCACAACTTATTATGTTTCATTCTATGACGGTTTAGCAATATGCTATAGTCCTACAACAGCGGTTACTGTAGGTGCTACATATTGCTACAAACCAGCAGTTTTGGATGCAGGTAACACCTTTCCTACTAATCACGGTATTACCTCTTTAGGAAGAGCAGGAACAAATAGTGACAATTGGCCTATGGTAAGACAAAGTGCTTGGACTGCGCTAGAATCTAAAACAAAAGGATTTGTAGTAAACAGAGTAAAATTTAATTCAAGTAACCAACCTGTTGCTAGCGACGGAACAACATTAGTAATTACTAATCCAGTTGAAGGTATGATGGTTTATGACACCACTAATAATTGCTTGAAAGTATATACTACGGTAAACGGAACAACTTTCGATTGGCGCTGTATGAGTACGCAGAGCTGTCCTGACTAATAAAAACACAAATGATAAGAGATTTTCATTGAGCAGCGTTTAAATTCCGCTGCTCTTGAAATCTCAAAATAAAAACATTACATCATAAAGCCTAACAAACAAATTCTAAGCTATGAGAAAAAAAACATTTATTTTATTATTATCTACTTTTTCTTCAATTGTATTTTCACAAGTTGCGATTGGAAAATTAGAAATTACAAAACTATCTGATAACCTTACTCCTAATCCTGATATTTCTTTAGAGTTCGGAACAGATACTATCGAAAAAAGAGGAATTGTACTTCCATGGGTTACGGGAACCACTAATACCTCACCTTTTATAAGTGGGTATACTGGTGCTGATACGGTGGTTGATGGAACTATTGTTTATGACATTTCTGATTATAAAGTAAAGTATAAAAAAGCAGGAACTTGGTTCGATTTAAGCGTTGATACCAATGGAAATGCCAATACCACGTTGCAAGATTCTAAACCAGAATTACCTACAGCAAAAGCAGCAATAGGAACAAATGGTGATACTGATACTACTCCTGGAATTTTAGTACTTACTGATTCGGATAAAGCAATGGTATTGCCAAAGGTTGCCTTGCCTCATCTCAATATTAAGAATCCTACAGCGGGAATGCTGGTTTATGATACTGTCAATAGACAGCTAGCGGTTTTTAATGGAACTAATTGGTCATTTTGGAAACCATAATTTAAAAAGAAAATTATAATTGGATTTACCTTCAGTCTAAAAATGTCAAATGTGTTTTTAGGAATCTTTCAGATTTCATGCTTTTTAGCTGAAGGTTTTTTAATTAATTTCAGATAAGTTGTAATTGATTTTAGGTAAAATATGCTATGAACTATTAGAAATTACAGTTAAAAATAGACTAGTCTTAACACAAATTAGTCATTAATTATAAATTTATTATTCCAAAATCGGATATCAAAATTACTATGACATTAAATGAATTTTCAGATAAATATTTTGATCAAAATACTTTTTTAGACTCAAGAGACAGAGAAAAACTTTTAGAATTGGTTCAATTTGTCACCATTCCAAAGGATAAAATTTTACTTCATAGAGGTGAACAAATAAAACAAGTTGGGATAATACTGAAAGGATTGATTAGAGTTTATAATAAGGATAATAGAACGGTTTGGTTTGTTCAAAATAATGGTATATATGGTTCAATAGATACTTTAGCACTTAATCGTGCTTCATCTCTAACATTTGAAACATTAGAAGAAACGAGTATGTTTTTGCTTAACTATGATGATTTAGAAAAATCAATTAAATCATATCCAAATATTGCTAGTTTGCTTCTTATGTATTGGAAAAGAACAACTGTAGAAATTTACCGTAATTTTTATACATCTTTAAGTTTATCTCCGGAAGAAAAGTATTTAGAAATTTTGCAGAAAAATCCTCAGTTAATTTTAAATGTGAAGTCCAAAGATCTTGCTTCTTATTTAGGAATTCATCCTACCTCATTGAGTAGATTGAAGAAAAGATATTTTGTTTCGAAAGATAGTAAAGTATGATTTACTACATATTCTAATCTTTTGTTTATAGTATTATTGACAATTGCTAATAAGATAAGTGGTAAAAGTATATTATTCACAAATATTGGGGTTTTTGTTTATTAATAATGTTCAATTAATTTATTTTTGTTAAAATATTTAGCGTTAAACTAAGATTTTTGAATATTATTTCAATTTTTTAATACATCAATGTTTTGAATGATTATTAGTAAACCTAAAAATTTAATTATACATTTTTTAAACAAGATTCTATATAATTTAATTAAGAATTAAAAAATACATAATGAAATAGATAGTAGGGTGGTATAACCCTTCAACAAGCTTCCTGCTTTCGGCAAAAACCTCTCTCACCTAGATTAATTCAAATAAAAATTAGTTTTTGAGAATGCCGTAGATGCAAATGATTAAGAAGATGAAAATTCAGGTAAGTCTATAAAAGATATTTTAAAACATTAGAATGACTTTATAAACTAAAAAAATCAAATAAACTAAATGAAATTACCAAGAATCAAATTTATTATGAAAAATGCATCTTCAATTCAGGAATGCTTTGTAAAAGCAGTATTTCTATTGATATTGATTTTCGCAAGCTTTCAGCAATTATCGGCACAAAGTTCTGATATTGATGGAGATGGAATCACTAATTCGTTAGATTTAGACGATGACAACGATGGAATTTTAGATGCTGATGAATGTCAGTCATCAAACAAAATTACAGCGGGAGTTTTCCCTACTTTTGGAGCTACTATTCCTGGTTGGACCACAACTGGCCTATTTGCTTTAAATGCAAGAGGATTGCAATTTGATGCGGATAATGCAGTAACCACTGTGAGACAGACTGTTTCAAGTGTTTTTTTCGGGAGCACCATTAATTTGAATAACCTTAGATGGCTCACAACCAATAATGCAACTGCTTCAGGAAGACTAATTACAGAAATTTTGTATAGTGGAACCGTTTATGCAACGATTGATACAGGAGTTGGCGTTGCAGGAAGCATACCAACTGTAACCGGAAATAATGGTGCGGTTACCAATATTAATACTTTGCCATCAATAGCTTCAACCGGAGTTTATTCAACTCCTTCTAATATAATTATTTCATTGCCTTCATCTTTACCATCCAGCGGAGAATTTCAGATAAGATTCACTTCAGGTTCTACCAATGCTGATGATCTATCGATTGAATCTGTACAACTTATTTCTTGTTCGGATTTTGATGCAGACGGAATTCCTAATTTTCAGGATTTAGACAGCGATGGTGATGGATGTCCGGATGCAATTGAAGGATCAGGTAATTTTAATCCTTCCACATCGGCTTCAGGTATTCTTACAACTCAGTCTCCAAATATCAATTTTGGAACTGCGGTAGATGCTAATGGTATCCCTACAACAGTTGGAGCAAGCGGACAAGGTATTGGTGATTCTTTAGATGTGATTAAAGACTGCAAAGATTCTGATGGAGATGGTATTCCGGACTGGCAAGATCTTGATGACGATAATGATGGCATTCTGGATTGTGCGGAAAACGGTCTCAACACTACTTTAGACAAAATTTTTAAAGCCAATAACAATGCTACCTTAATGGCAAGTCCTTCTATAGGACCGGTACATCAGTATAGATTAACAAATGGAGGCTCTCAAAACGGGCAGGTTTGGTCTTATGGTAAGGTAGATTTTACAAAAAGTTTCACGCTATCTACAAAAGCTTTACTATCAAATGCAGATGGTATTGCCATTGTTTTTCACAATAGTCCGCTTGCACAGTCAGCATCAGGTACAAATGGACAAGGTCTTGGCGCAAGAGGAATTGCCAATGGAATTGCTTTAGAGCTAGATACTTTTGCTAATAGTTGTGTAAATGATGCAAATAATGGCGCAAATTGTGACCCAATTTTTGACCACGGAAGCATCAGAACTACTGCTGGCTGGATCAATGCTGGTAAACTGGCAGGAGATGGTCAGTTGGGAGATGGAACAGTGGATGACGGTTTATGGCACGATGTGGTAATTAATTGGAATTCTGTAACCAGAAATCTTTCTTATACATTTGATGGTGTTGCGGTTACCAATTACACTTTCCCTGAAACAGGAGCCAATGCTATTGAAACCATTTTAGCAGGAAATTCAGCGTATTTTGGTTTTACAGCTTCTACAGGAGGAGCAGGAAGTAATAATTCTGTAGGTTTTGATACCTTATGTACATTGCCTATTTATTTAGATTCCGATCAAGATGGATTTTCAAATCATTTAGATTTAGATAGTGACGGAGATAGTTGTACAGATGCTATAGAAGGCGCAGGAAGTTTTACAACTTCCCAGTTAACTGCAGCATCAGGAAATATTTCATCTCAAAGTCCTAATCAAAACTTTGGAATTGCAGTTGATGGAAATGGCATTCCGACAAAAGTTGGAGCTGCTGGACAAGGAATAGGAGAATCACAGGATATTAGTAAAAATAACTGTTTAGATAGTGATAATGATGGCGTTCCAAATTGGTTAGATCTTGATTCTGATAATGACGGAATTCTTGATATTGATGAAAATTGTACAGGATTTTTAGCCCAAAATACTAATGGCACTTGGAAAGGAGATACAAACTCTAATCTTACCGTAAGTTTAGGTACATCTACTTCTCAAACCAATAGTAATTCTTTTAATGATGGCAAACATTATTATTACGTAAATAATAGTGGTGCAGAAAATAGATATGTGGTGAGTGGCAATTTTAATAACTTTACCTATACCTTTAGTACACCTGTTAAAGCCAAAGAAATAGCTTTCTATTTAAATGATTTAGATCCTGCAGGCAGTGTAAGTTCTTCTATTAGCTTTAAAGTAAATGGTGCGGATCCTAATGGGAAATTTACCTCACAAGTTATTTATGGTCCACCAGCAACTGATCCTTATCTAAATTTTAATCCTGTTACTGGAGTGATGACTCACGATGGAACTGATAATCAAAGAATTTTACTCAAAGGGCAAGGTGACTCTTTGGTAAGTAGTATAACCATAAATAGTACAAACATAGGCTCAGGAGATTCTGTAGCGTTTTCTTTGTTTGCATTAAAAACCTGCGATACAGATCAAGATGGAATTTCAAATAATTTAGATTTAGATTCAGACGGTGACGGTTGTCCAGATGCTATAGAAGGCGATGCTGCATTTACAATATCCAATCTCGTAAATTCATCAATGCCTGGAGGAAACACAGGAGGCAGTTATACTGGTACAGCAGGACCAGTAACAAGCAACTTAGGAAATATCGTAGGAAGTACAGTGGCTACAATGGGGGTTCCCACCATTGCAGGAACAGGACAAGGTGTGGGAGGTTCAAAAATTGCAACCAACTACAGCCAGTGTTTAGATTCTGATGGTGATGGTATTCCTGATTGGCAGGATTTGGATGATGACAATGATGGAATTTTGGATACCACAGAAATATGTAAATCTGCTATTTCTACAGATTTTTTTGGAGGTCAAACTTCTACAGTTACTACTGTAAATGGCGCTAATGTGATTCCTACAACAGCAACAATAACACCTGCTATTACAGATTATTTTATAGGTTGGCATATGGGTAACGCTACTGTAGCCGTAGGTAAAGAAATGTCTATTAATTTTAGCAACCCGGTATATTTAGCTACTGATGGGATAGATTTTATTTTAAATGGTATGGATACTTCTTCTAAATTCGGGCACTTCTTTATCGTTTATGAAGATGGTACCAGATTAAGTAATTTAAATCTAAGTTTAGCTAATATTTCACCGGCGAATGGAATTCTTCTTTCCTCCACAAATGGAGCAACTTCTATTGAGACAATTGGAGTTCAGGCTTCAGCGGATCTAACTTTGTTAGGCGTAGATAGAACAAAACGTATTGTGAAAATGGGTTATACTGTATTGACTCTTAATGGTGGAGCTTTAAGTGAAACTATAAGACCAAGAATACAGATAGATTGTGATATTGATGGCGACGGAATTTCTAATCAATTAGATTTGGATAGTGATGGAGATAGTTGCCCAGATGCAATAGAAGGAGCTGGCAATTTCAATCCATCTACAACAGCATCTGGAGCTTTAAGTACTCAAACGCCGAATATTAATTTTGGAACAAGTGTAGATGCTAATGGCGTACCAACTGTTGTTGGAGCTAGCGGACAAGCTATAGGAGATGCGCAGAACGCTAGTGTAAATTCTCAATGTAGTAGTGCTTTCTGCTATAAGCCAGCTATTACAGATGGTAATACTTATCCAACAAATCATGGTATTACAGCTTTAGGAAGAGCAGGTGCAAGTAGCGACAATTGGCCTATGGTAAGACAAAGTGCTTGGACGGTTTTAGAGGCTAAAACCAAAGGTTTTGTAATTAATAGAGTTAAATTTAATGCAAGTAATCAACCTGTTGCTGATAATGGGATAACATTGGTAATTACCAATCCAATTGAAGGAATGTTGGTTTATGATACTACTAATAATTGTTTGAAAGTGTATACTTCTATTGACAATGGGGTAAATTTTAATTGGTACTGTTTCGGTACGCAAACTTGTCCTAATTGATAAACAAAAGCAAATGATAAATAATTTCAAAGAACTTTAAATACATCTTTTTTTGAATTAAAGTTTGCAGTTTAAAAAAATAATTTTATCATGTCTTTTTTTAATATTTAATTTTTGTTTTAATTATTAACGATGTTTTTCTTGTCAATTATTTATTTCTGATAATTAATTATTAATTAGAACGAATAAATTATTAACATAATAAATGTATAAAGATTTTTATTATTACAATATTTAATTTCGAAATATCCAATATTATTACAGATATTATTAATAAATAACACTAAAACTTCAATTCTATTATTTAGTTGCTGTAATA
>NZ_BMLV01000009.1 GCF_014645495.1 Cloacibacterium rupense
TATATACATAGTTTTCTGTGGTACTTGCTCCTGTTGGCGGAGTGGTTTGTGCGGATAATCCTACAAACAATACTCCCAATAATATAGTTAATATCTTTTTCATTGTTATTGTTTTTATTGTTTGTAATTGTATTGATATTCTTTTAAAATTTTACCATTCATATCTACTACAGATTGTAATCTATTGGCGTTGTCGTATTTATAGATTTCTCTCATTCCGTTTGGAGAAGTAATGCTAGTTACGCCTATTAAAGGATCGTAAGTATAAGTGGTAATGTTGTATCCACTCAGATTGCTATTGCTCCTTAGACTGATTAATGCTGTAAGCAAGGTTTGTTCTGTAGTAGCGTCTACATCTAAATTAGACTTGCTAATAGCATCATTTATCAAGGTGCTAACACCTGAAAGTGCCATCAACGAATTGTAAGTTATCCCTTCTATCTTGGCTATAAGCTGAGTCTGGTTATAGCCCCAAATAATAGTTACTGGTGTTATATCATTAATCTTATATTCTAAAATATTTCCTAAATTATCATATTTTGAATAAACAAGTTCCTTGTTCCATAAAGTAGAAGTTTGAAGGTCTTGTCCTAACACTTCATAGGGTAGTGCAAAACCATTAGTTTTTGTATTAGCTTCTGTTTGAGAAGTTGGATATTTGGTTTCTACATTGGAGATGCTTACATTATTTTTTGTTGTCGTAGTCTGTAACGGAATGCCAACCATATTTTTGTCTATTAAATACTGATTGCTTTTTTCAAGGGCGTAGTTGAACTGCTTTTTAATTGTTGTACCATTTGGAAAAATAACTTCCTCTCTTGTTAATTGAGAATGTAATGAATTATCATAGTAGTAATTACTTGTTGTTAACAATGTAGAACCATTAAGATAATTCTTGGTTTCCTTTTTAGACAATACTAAATAGTTAGTTTGTTGTGGATAAGTGTATAATCTAATAGAATTGCAACTACCATTTTGGCTATCATCTGAACTTCCTCCCTGGTCATATTTAATTGAAAAATTATTGAAAACTTGGCTGTTTTTTTCTACATAGGTATTAATTTCTTCATTTATGAGCGAAAATGTATTATTTTCCAAGTCAGTGTTTTTATACTCTAACTTTTTAATTAATTTTCCTCTTCTATCAGTAAACAATGGCTCTTTTCTGTTTTTGAATAAATCTGTAAACCCTATGTCAATGTTGGGACCATTTATTACTCCTCCACTTCCATTTGTCATGAAACAATTATCTTCGTAAAAATTAATTAAATTACTAAATAAATCACCAACTGTATCAAAGTAATACTCGGTTTTAATTTTATCACCTTCCAATTCTACTACCTTGCCATAATGAAGCTCATTTTTACCTATCGTAATTGTAGGATAATTGCTTTGAGACATAACTTTGTAATACAATACTGCATTAATCTTTGCATCTGTCAATAAAATAGGGGCCGTAGGTAATACACCTGAAGAAGAGTAAACATTGGGATAACCACTCACCTGATTATCACTATTATAAAAATACTTTTTTGATAAGGGTTGAGAGTTGTTATCAATGGTTTTTATTTCTTTAATTCTTAGTCCTCCTACATTCATTTCGTATGGTGTAGGATCAAAATAAGAATTTAATACAATAGAAAAATCTGTACTAGTACCTTCTTCTATGGCTTCTGCAATAACTTTGTAAGTTCCAGACTTTAAATTTAAATTAGTATCACCTGTATTTAATGTATAATTAACAGGGTTATTATTAATGTCTGTACCTATAATTTTAAAAATATATTGACATTCAAAGCTATTTAAATTTCCTTGCGGACATCCTAGCAAGCTTATATTTACCGAAGTTTCACCAACAACACTATTCAATGTAAATGGCTTTTCATAACGATTTCCATTTAAATCAGACACGTAATTAGTATTAGCTTTTGATAGTGTCAAATTTTGATTTTCTAGAGTATTTCTTAGATTAAAAGGTCTATTTTCTCCTATAAACCCTATACTGCTTGCTTTATTACTTTCGTAAATAAATTCTGTATAACCGCCAGTTGGATAATATATTTTTTTTAGGGTTCCTGCTTCAGCTGTAAAAGGATTAACAGCTCGGTTAGCTCCTCCGCTATTTGGCCTAATTACAACATTTACTCCTAACTCATAATCAGGAAGTAAACTATTGTTATTTGCCCCATTATAATACCCCCAATAATCTTGAGCATATGAAAATCGGTTAGGCAATTGTACATTACTATATTGAAAACTATATTTATTAATTTCTTTTAAAGTACCTTGTCTGTAGCTATTATAGGTTAGGAAGTCTAGCTTTAACCTTTTGGTATAGTGATCTCCATATGAATTAATTAAATTGTTGATTTCTGGACTTGAGGTAAAATAAGAATAATTAAACTTATAAGCAAGATAATCTGTGGCTGAATTATTTAATCTTATTTCTTGAATGCTTTTTGCATATTTTAAATCTTCTCTGTTTACAGTACTGTATATAATTTCTAAACTTCCTTTCTTCAAATTAATTTTTTTCAGTGTAGTACTATTTCCATTTTGTAAACTGTAGATTGTAGTAGGTATATTATCATTTACATACTGCCCTTCAGCTCCAGAGCTATAGCTAATTGATTGGCTTGATCTCATCAATTGTTCAGAAGGAAATGTATTTTCATAAGTAAAACTTATCGTATTTCCTTTTGGACTATAAATTTCTAGTAAATGCCATGTATTAATGTAAGTATTCGTATTTCCCTCAGATATGCTGCCAACTTTATTGACTTTCATCGTAACACTATCCGTATAATTATCTACTGCACTTATTGTACCTACTTTATTTTTCCCAAAATAATATTCATATCCATCTGGGGTAACAATCTTAAAAGCGACTATTAAACTATTTGAATAGATTGGATTTATTTTAATATCTGACAAAGGCATTTGAATAAACTTTCCTTGAACCTGATTATATGCAAATGATCCTGAATAATTCAAAAAACTAAATGTAAACAAATCTGCTTCCGTATCTAAGTGATTTTCTATTATATCATGTCTTAAATTTGTGGATTGCATCATATTATTATATATAAATCCTTTGTTTGTTTGATCATCTGGTCTATCTCTGGTTATTCTAGAAATTTTCCCTCCTATGTTTACTGACCAGCCTAAGCCTACATTAGAAGCAATTTCTTCAACCTTTATTCCTCCTGCATGATAATTTAAAACCACAGGAATATTAAAGTCTGTTTCACTTACATTAAAAAGTGGTATGCTAATGTCTGGTATGCCATTGGTTAATGCTACAGGAGTTTCTATATATTTTGCTATTTGAGCAGCTTCTGGAGATGGAGGAACAACTTTATTCATATCCTGTTGTCCATGAATAAATATAATAGTAGTTACTATTATTAAACTCAATATCTTTCTCATCATTTCTTCACAATTTTATTGGTTATTGATTTGTTTTCTGTTTTAGCGGTTACTACGAACATACCTTGTGGTAGGTTGGCTGTATTGATTTTAGTAACGCTGTTCTTGGTTTTGGTTTGGTAGGCTAATTTGCCTGTCATATCATAGACGCTGATCGTGGCTTCTTTAAATTCTACTCCTATTTCTACATAGCAATAATCTTCCACTGGATTGGGGTAGATTCTCATGTCTTGCTTTTCTATTAACTGTTCTAGTTGCTTGTCTCCAAGTTTTACTACTTTCCAGTTCTCTTTGCCTAGTTCTTCTGCACTTGTTCCTGCTAATATGTAAGTACCATCATTGTTCAACTGTGCATCTACCAATCGTTCTTCTTGTTTCTTCTCTTTGCCTTCTACATATTTCCTAAAAACTTCTTCGCCTTTGTTGTCTATATAGAGCATCCAAAACGTTTCATCTTCTTTCTGCGCTTTGCCTTCTGCCTGGGTATAGCCTCCTAATAAAAAGCCTTTGGTTTTCCAGTTTCCTTCTTGTGACTTTCCGCTTATTGTATTTAAGCTCATCAAGACATCTCGGTTTTTGAAGTTGTATCCTTTTTGCCACAATTCATTGCCGTTTTCATCTATGGAGATGACCCATAAGTCTGTTCCTTCTTTGGTGTTGGATTTCTTATTTCCTGAATTTCCACTTCTGCTTTCTCCTGCTACGATATAGCCTGTATCGGTATTGGCTAAGGTTCTTATATGATCATCACCACTACCTCCATAGTTCTTTTGCCATTCTACCTTGCCTTCTTTGCTTAGTTTGACTACCCAAAAATCTCCTTCTCCATAGTTCTCTGTGGTTTTGGGTTGATAAGTGGCTTCAATTTGTTCTAGCTCTAGTACTTCTTGGTCTTTTTCTTGAATTTTTTCTTGTGATGAAAAATTTTCTGTGCTTGATGTTGTATTTGAGGCAAGATTGTTTTTATCTGTTTTTTGTGGAATGAAATAGTCTTTCATTTCTCCACTTCTGGAATAAATGCCAACCAACGCTCCGCCATCTTTGGTGGGAATGATTTTCTCTACTTCTTCCAAGCCTTTGCCTCCTATGTATAGTTGATTAATCACTTTTCCCTTTTTGTCTAATTTAACCAACCAAACATCTTTCGAGCCAAATCCATCTGAACTTTCGTTTTGTTTGATTTGGGCGTTGCCTGCAATAAAATAACCTAGATCTGTGGTTTGAATTACAGATTTGGCTTCTTCATCTACCGAAGTGCCTAATGTCTTTTGCCATTGTTCTTCGCCATTTTCATCTACTTTGATGACCCAAATATCTGAACCTCCTTTTTGCTTTCCTTTTTTCTGTTGCCCTTCTGAGGAATAAGTGGTTCCTGCCAATAGAAAACCGCCTTCTTGGGTAGAGGTGGTGGCGGTTAAAAAATCGTGGTTGTTTCCTCCAAAGTATTTATCCCAAACAATTTGTCCTTGTTGGTTGAGTTTTACTAAGTGAAAATCGTAGCCGCTGTTTTGGGCACTTGCTGTTTGTCCGTCGCTTGTTGATGGTTTTGGACTTTGGATGGTACTGCCTGAAAGAAGGTGTTGCCCATCTATGGTAGTTGTGAGCTGGCTTAGAAAATCCTGAGAAGAAGACTTAAGGTCTTTTTGCCAACGGACTTCTACTTCTTGTGAATACGCAAGACTTCCTACCAAAGCAAGTAGGCTCATGTAGAGGTGTTTCATAGAAATTGTTTTTTATTTGGAAAACTAGAGAAATCTAAAATTTAATTGAAATCGGTTTAGAAATTTGAATTTGATTTAAAAATTCTCACGTTTAATTATTAATCTTTAATACTTAAAAAAAGTAATGTTTGTCAATGTGTTTTCTGGCTAATTGTCTTGCATAAAATTAGAGTAATCTTAACCATATTGCAACACATTAAAGAAATGACTTTTATCATAACTAAACATAAAAGTGACTTTTATTAATAAAAATAATTGAATAGAAATGAATACTAATATTTCTTATCTTATTGAATTTCAGTGACGTTATTTTGTAAAATAGAAAATTGATTAAAGTCTAAATTCGACTATCGAAAACATTATGTTTATATAGATTTTTATAAATTTCTTGTTGCTTTTTGCAAAATAACGGCTGTGATTTATATTTTTTAGTGTTTTTTGGATGTTTTTATCAAATAAATATTCGCCATTTTAGTATGTAAGAGTAGTAAAATGTATCAATGTGTACTAATTATGATATTGAGAATTCATCAATTTCTAACCTCCTCCAATAAGATGTATACCACTAAATTTTATGTGAAGTATATAGGAAATAGAAAAAATAAAATATTATTTTGAAAACATTCTTACTGTAGTAACAACCTCTTTTCAAAAAATCGATGCCAAAGCCTTGCAATGTTTTTGAAATGTGGTTGCTCCTTTTTTTGCAAAAATGCGCTTCCGTCCAAAGTGAGGAATTGCATTTTTGCCGCCCAAATTTGCATTGGACAACTTTTACAGTTTTATGGGCTGAGATTGAAAACTTTTCAGATTAAGAAAAAAGCCTCTGTTTTCAGTCAATCCATTGCGAAATAAGTTCCAAAGTAAAGAACTTCCCATTTGTGCTAAAGTAGAATTAATAAACAAATCCTGCTTTTCTAATGCTTCTGCCAAACTGCAACTCGGTGTATTATCTTCCACTTCCGAATTCTTTAAAAGTTCACCAAATTCTTCGGTAATAAAAGGAAGATTTTCAACTGGCTCATACTTTTCAGAGTTTGGTTGTTTGATATTTCCGATGGTAGAAAGCAAAACTTGTCCTGTAAATTGACTGTTCCCAAAATCTATCCAGTATTTGCATTGGTTTCTATAATACCCTTTGTCTATCTTCAATTCATTTAAAATTTCTGCAATGTCAAAACGAGATTTTACACTATCCACACAAGAAATATAAATTTCTGATTTCATATTACTTTTGAATTTTCCCAAATCATTTTTCTCAAATTTTTGAGTTTCGGCTTTCCAATTCGTTCCAAAAAATCGGTTGGCTCTGTTGATTAATGCTACAGACTTAGACAATCCCAATTCACATTCTGCAAAAAATTGTCTTCCTAGATTGGCTTCGGTAATCACATCATCATCCCATAATCTCACAGATAAACCAGCGTGATTGAGTTCCGTTAAAGCGTGGTTCATTCTTGCCAATGCAATTAAAACCTGCGAACCTGTTCCACCTGCTCCAATTAAATTAACAGTAACGGGATTGGTAGGATTAATTAGAGTATTGTCTGTGAAATGGACTTTGATTTTGTTTTCTTGATTTTTGGTAATTTCTGTGTTCATTTTAGTAGATTTATTAAAGTTGCGTTTGCATTTTTTAAGGCTTCCTTTGGAAATGGTTTATCATTATTGATAAGGCTTTTCCAAAGGCTTACACAATTTCCGTTGATGGGATTGTTTTCATTCATCAAATGGCTGAAATAAGAATTAAAAAAATAATCTTCCCACTTTTTTATAAATTCTTCTATAGAATTTGAGTTTTGAATATTTACATCCACCGTTCCCATACAAACATTTCCATTTTCATAAACATTAAAAAACGGTGCATAAAAAAGTTCTGTTTTCTCTGTTGGTCTTCGATTACTTGAAAGTGCAAAAATCTTAAGACTACGTTTGTTTGCCAACCACAACATTGCAGGAACTTCTGCCATTCCGTTTGGTATTTCTAAATTTTCAGTAAAATAGAGTTGTCGTTTCATTGATTTAGTGTACCAAATCGCACTTCCATTCTCAGCATTTGGATTGATTTGCAGAATGCGGGTTGATAAAATTCCATTTGGCTTTAGAAAATCTTGATTTTTTTCTTTTTGAGTTTTTGTGGTAAGTGATTTTGCTAATATATTTGCTTCATTCTCACTTAAAGGATGCGCATTGATAGGATTTCCGTTTTTATCCATATCAAAATATTCTACATAAGTATCTTTGTTTCTTTCATTAGTTTGATAAAATACCAAAGCTGTTGTTGGGTGGTAGAGTGTTCCAAAATCTTGGGTAATATCTTTCATCTTCAATTTATTTAAAAGTTGTTCAAAATGTAAATGAGTTCTTCAATCAAGGGAAATAATCGGTTTTCAAAATCTAGGTTGTTGTTTGAAATATTGTCACCATCAAATTTTTTAATAACCATAGGTTCTTGCATTGTGGTGTATTCTTGAAGCTCAGAATTTACTGTTTCAAAAAGTGTTTGGAATAGTAATCCGTTTGCTTCGGCACAAAAAGAAACGTATTTATCCATTGATACGATAGTATCACTTTCATATTCTTCTGTTTCCATACAAGATTGTAGATTTTGGTAAATGCTAGCATTTGGAAATTGCTTATTAAGAGAAAATATTTTTCTCGTCAGCATAAAACAATCATTGTCAAAACCGTCTTTGGCTTTAAAGTTTTTTAAATGGTCGTTAAATTGGTCTAGATTATACTGATTGTAAATCTTTTTCTCCATAAAATCGCCGATATGTTCCGCTTGTTTGATTTCTGATAAATGAATCTGCTTTTCTTCGTTTTCATCATCAGAAGTAATCCATTCTACTACCATTTCGTACATCCAAAATAAGTAACTATCTTGTTTTCGGTAATAAGGGATTTTAGCAATATGATATAGATAAGAACAAACGGATTGTAAAAGTTGTACGGCTTGTTTCCGTTTTGAATTTTTAGATAATCGATATAACGGAACTATTGGAATATAATACAAAGTTGCTCCTGTATTGTAGCGTTCTTCACTTGTGAAATAGGTTTTTCCTTTTTCTTCTATCACTAGGATTTCTTCCCAATCTCTTACTTTATTTTTCAGTTGTTTCTGAATATCATCTAAAGCCAAAGCAATATTGTAAGGATAACCAAAATGTCTTGTTGCCATTGGATTTAATCCATAATGTTCCCCCATTTGAGAAAGGGATTGATAAAAATCACTTTCTACTTTGGCATTTTCCCTTTGAATTTGAATTAAATTTTGTTCGTCTGATGCCAATTTCTGAACATCATTTTCCTTTAATTTTGGAAGAAAAGTACATTTTAGAAAACCATTGGTAATTGATTTATCGGAACTGATTTTCGTTGGTCTTTCAGAATTTCCGAAGCGTTCTTGTCCTGTTTCATCCACTCTGCAAATTCTCCTAATTGTTGGTGCAGTTGTTTTTGCTTTTGTTTTTCGGGTGTTTTTATTTTTCCCGATATAATTTTTGATTGCATATTTCATAGATGATGAATGATAATTGATAAATGATGTTTTTTGGTTGTCAGTTGTTGGTTGATAGTTGTCAGTATATAGTTTGTAATTCTATCAACCAACTACTATCAACCATCAACTAATTTTATCCTTTCGTTCCCATTACACTTTCAAATTTGTACTGTACAGTATCATCTTTGATTTGTGGTGCGGAAACTTTGGCGGTGGTTAGAATTGGATAAGTATTGGCGTAAAAATTCATTACAGCTTCTACACTCCATTTTGGTTCGGGGTCGGTCAATTTTACATCCTGTCCGTTATCTTTGAGTATAAAAACTCTTTCTAATTGGGTTGCGAGTAACATATTTTGATGTATTTAGTTAGATTTCAGTTGTTTGATTTTCAGTAAAAAGACTTGGAGCAAAATGTCTTTCGTATTCATCCTGCTTTTTGCGGATTGTATCGGCAAAGTCGGGAAACTCAGAAATTCTTGGAAGTGCCGACCACGCTTCTTTGTATTTGCCCTCTTTTTCTAATTCTTCGGCTTTTTGTAAGGCGTCATTATATTTTTTTTCTTTGGCTTCCTTTTCCTTTTTCTCCTTGTCTTGTTTTTCCTTTTCCATTGCAGATTTCTTTTTGGCTTCTTCGAATTGTTTCATGAAATTTTCCATATCCACCATTAATCCAGATGCAGTTTGTAATGGAGTAGAAATACTTTCAAAAAATCCGTTGTCTAGTTCTTCTGCTGTACCTCGAAGATTTAAAGGTGGAATAAGTTTTCTTGCTCCATCTCCGCATTGCTCGTTATTGAGCAATACGGAAAGGACAAAACTATTATCTGTTGTTGGTCTAAGTGTGATTTGCAAATCGCCTGTAAGGTTCATATTGGCGAGTTGTCTGAAAAAATTGGTTTGCATAATTTTATTTTTTGTTTTTTTTATTTTTTGAGATTTTATTTTAAGTAGTTTTTCAAACATATCCGTCCAATATTGATTGAGTTTTGTGTCTAATTCTGAAAAACCTTTGTTTTCGTGTTCGTATTGTTTGTATCTTCTTGTTATTTGAATTGCTTCATTGAGATTAATAATTTCAATAGTACACCCATTCAAGTCTTTGATTTTCATAATATATAGTTTGTAATTTTTGCTGTTTTTTTCATCATACTAAAATTTGACTTTGCTTATTTTTAATTTTCCTTTTCAATAAGATTTCTAAAATTTCATAATCACTTTCGTAGTTTTCTTCCTCAAAAGAGTAAGTATCTGTTTCTTCGTGATAATGATATTGTTCAAAGTCTTCCTCTTCTAAACAAATTTCCGTGAGTTCGTTGTTTGAATAGATTGCAACACCATAGATTTGATTACCTATTTCTTCGTAATTGTAAATGAAGTCTACTTTAAAGTGTTCGGCTATCTGTAATAAAATTTCGGTGTTGGGTGACCATCTTGTTTGATAATTGAAAATGCAACCGCCATCTTCCAATAAAATATCAAAAAAATAGCCTCTATTTTTATCCAAAATAAATTTGGGAAGTTGTCCACAGTTTTCTTTATCTCCTAGCCTTTTCATTTTTATAAACTCTAATTTCACTTGTTCTAGAGTGGCTTCGTTGCCCTCAAAAGCAACCGAATTGCTACACCAGTTTGCCATAATTTCTAATTTTTAAAGGTTCTGTTTGTTCGTAAATGTATGTGCCGCTTGTTTTGAAGGGTTCTTTTCCCTCTGTCAATCGGATTTCAGAATTGAATATTTTGGAAAGATTTCTAGCATAGCGTATTTCTGTGGTTCTGTCGCAATAGGTTTGGTAATAAACCTCTATTTCTTCCCATTCTCTTTTATCGTTTCGGTGTCTTAACTGAAAATTGTATTGTGCTTCCATAATTTTTTGAAGTTGAGTTAAAATGGTAAATCGTCATCTGTTTCTTCCGTAAAAGGATTGCTATTGTCATTTTGTGGGCTTACTATAGGCTCATTATTGAGTTCAGATTTTTGTCTTCCACCGTGCAATTTGATGTTTGAAATATGGAAATTCAGTCCAGATTTTATTTCTCCATCTTTTCCTATCCAAGCACTACTGCTTATCCTGCCTGATAATTCCACTAAAGTTCCTTTGATAAGATATTCAACTATTTTGGCATTTATCCAATAAGAGCAATTGTAATAAATGGTTTGTTCTTTACGTTCGCCTTGTTTGGTTTTGTAACTGTCATTAATGGCTACTGAAAAGTTCACAACTTTTTTGTCATTTTTCAGAGTGTTGATTTTTGCGTTTTGAGTAATTCTACCTACGATAGTGTTCATAATGTTTCGATTTAACTTGTTAATTTTTAGTTGATTTTTTTCTGCTTTGGGTTGAAGTTTTCGAGTGAATTGATTTGGTATCGAGGACACTCGGCATTTTTCTTTTTTTATTTAAGTTTTGAAAACAGTATTATTCGTTGTTTTTTTGATTTTTCTAATGATGTTAAAGAGCGACTGCTATTGAATTGATTCGTACAACTGAGGTTTCGGCTTATTCTTTGCCGATGATTATAGGAAAGCATCAGGCAAACAAAACCCGATTCAATTCCCGTAATTGCATACAAGTTTTGAATCAGGCTTGAAATCTTTTTGTCCGAAGGATTTAGGAGTGTCTGGAAAAATTATTGGAACTTGTGGAAAAAATTTTTGTAGAAACCCAAAAAGATTTTTTGAGTGAATGATGCTGTCCTACATTTGCAAATGTAAAAGCCTAACCACAGTCGGAAGTAATTATACAATGATATTTGACAATGAATAAGTTAAAAAAATTAATAAGAAATCGTTTTACAAATTTCAGAGATTAAAAAATATAAACAAAATTGTTTATATTTGTAAAATGAATTTGAAATGGTTGAAATATAAAGGCATTCATCCAGGTATTATTCTGGAACGTGAATTACAAAAACGGTCTCTAAAAAAACGTCCGTTTTCATTGGCAATTGGTGAATATCCTCAAATCATCAATGACATTACCAAAACTAAAAGAAATATCCCTATTGCATTAGCTCTAAAAATAGAGAAACAACTGGAACTAGAAGAAGGAACGATTGTGCTGCTCCAAAGTTATTATGACATTGAAAAAGAAAAAAGTAAAACACAATTATCACCTAATCTTTCTATTTTAAGAAAATCCTTGTTTTGGGATACAGAAATTCATAACATAGACTGGAACAAGCAATCTAAAGCTGTTATCAATCGTATTTTTGAGCGTGGTAATGAGGAGGAGAAAAAAGAAATTGAACGTTTTTATGGAAAAAGAAAAGTAGAAACGGTTCTTAATTCTCAAAAAACAAAACCGATGCACTTACACAAATTATAACCTTAAAAATATGATTTATTACAATACCATCAATGATTTATTAAAAAATAGTTTGGAGATTTTAATGAACTCTTCAGTTTTTGAAAATTTCAGATTGGTTGGCGGAACTGCATTAAGTCTGCAGTTGGGACATCGGGTTTCGGTTGATATTGATTTGTTCAGTGATGCACCTTATGGAAGCATTGATTTTGAAAAAATTGAAAGTTTTCTAAAATCTAATTTTTCTTACTTAGATGAATTTTCAGATATTTCACCAGCAATCGGAAAATCTTACTTTATAGGTACCGATAAAGATAATACCGTAAAATTTGATGTATATTATACAGACGATTTTGTACAGTCTATTAATACAATAGATAATATCCGAATGGCAACTGTAGAAGAAATTATGGCGATGAAGGTGGATGTGGTGCAAAGGGGCGGACGTAAAAAGGATTTTTGGGACTTGCACGAGTTGCTTTCTTACTACAATATTGACAAAATGCTAGAGCTTCACCAACAGCGTTATCCGTATAGTCACGAAAGAGAATTGATTTTGAAGAATTTTACTGATTTCAGTCTTGCTGACGAAGATTTTGACCCAATATGTCTTAAGGGAAAATATTGGGAATTCATCAAAGAAGATATTGAAGAGGCCGTTGTGAAATTTGGTAATTTATAATACTTGTTTACAAAACCACTCATTCAAATCCTTAAAATCTCTGTATAGAAAAGAGCAATCTTCCACATTTTTAAATTGACCTTGTATTTTTAGTGAAACTGATTTACCATTGGCATCATTATCCAAAAAAAGTGAAATTTTATTGTATTCATTCAAAATTTTCTCAACTTTAAAAAGCATTGCAGTAGAATTGAGAATTAGATAGTCAGAATTATTTATCTCTTGCTTCTCCAATTTCCTGAAAGTCAAATAATCAAAAAATCCCTCAAAAATTACAATTTCGGTGGAAACATTAATTTTATTTTTAATCATAGTTACATCCTTTTTACCCAAACAAATTTTTGAATATTTATTTCGGATTTCTACTCCTTGAGAATTATTGAAAAATCCGATTCCAAAATATTTTTTCCCATTCAATTCATATTCAATTTCTTTTACCAAATTCTTATACTCTGATACTTTCCTAATTTTCAAGTACTGAATTAATGCAGGATGCTTAATATCGTTAACATTAACGATATTATAATTTTTTTGCGGCACTATTTCTTCATATTGAAACTCATTTTGTTGAGAAAAATCAAATTTTGCCAAATATTTAATCGCTTCTGAAACAGAACATTGATTCATTTGCTGAACTATAGAAATCACATCATAACTTTTTCCAGTACCAAAATCAAAGGCTTTATTTTTAACATAGTCTACTGAAAGGCTAGGTATTTTCTCTTCTCTATCTATTGCATAGTAAGAGCCTGTTTTTTGATTTTCCTTAATGGGAAACAAGTGAAAAGATTCCAAAACCCTCCTGATTCCAATTTTAAGTTTTATTTCTTCACAATTCATTTTTTTCTTTTTTAAAGCTTATTAATTATTCTCATTTTCCTTTTAAATAAAAAAAGATACTTTTATTTCTTTTGAATATACTTTTACCAATAGTATATAGCCTTCAATTACACCATATTAAAAGTGTTTTTAGAATGAGTGCAATACCGAATCCCACATGAGTATTATTCCGAAATAAAAATGACATCAATTCCGAAAAAAGTCCTTTTATTGAAAGAGTCTAAATCCGAATTATATTTTTCAAAAAGTTGCATGTTCATTATTATATCATTTTATTCACAATTTCTAACTCTTTTATATCGAGGGAAGAGTCCAATTCCGAAAACAGACTCTTGAAAACTAAACTTTTAGTATTTATTACATTTCAATGAGTCCAATTCCGAATCTTAAATGAGTTGAATTCCGAAAAAGGATGAGTTGAATTCAGAATTTAAATTATAACAGGATAACCATTTGGAAGTATCTCTCCCATTTTAGTATTTTGATACAATTTTATGATAATACTTTGTATTTCATTTAGAAAATTCATTCCTTGAAATTCAGTTGAGATTTTCCCAAGTAAGCGATTTGATTGAATGAATTCACGAAAAGCTTTTTCTATCAATACACGAGTTTGAGGAATATTTCTGTATTGAAAAGAAAACTGAACCATTTCGTGTTCAAGCAAACCATATCTGGTTTTAAAATAATGTATTCTTTTAGTTAACTTTGATTGTTCACTTATACTTTCCATAATATTCAAAGAGTTTATATTTTGTTCAGTATTGTAAGGATGAATAAATATTAAATCCCCCTTATAATTATAATTAAATGAGAGAGTATTATATCTATTTAAACTTATTTTAGCTGGCTTTAAAAATTTAAAGCAAAAATCATTGGCTGTTTTATAATTCACCCCAAATTTATTATTCAAAGTAGAAAGTTTTATTGCCGTTCCACTTTTGGGAATTTTAGAAAGCCAAATAGCAAAAATGATATGCTTATTATTTCTGATATTGTAGACCAGATTGTATAGCACGTAATTGTATTCTGGGATTACCAATAATTTTTTAAGCCAATAGCTGCTAATTAAAAAAGTTGTATACCCTCTTTTATCATAAGATGGTGTAGAAATCAGTCCGCCAAAAGTTTTAATTTCCTTTCCCTTTGAATTCTGAGATTTATACCACCCCATTTTAAATTTTGTAAGGTACTCATAAGCATCTACCACTTGCTTAGTAGAACCACTAGGTGAAATTTTATGATTACGAATAGAGATTGAAGCGAATATATTATTTTCAGTTTCAAACTCTTCATCAAATAGAGTAAGTTGTTTGGGACGATCTTCTGGTCTAAACTGTTCATTACTGATAATAGTAATAATATTGAAAATAACTCTAAGAGCATTGATTGGAATATTGGCCGCCTGATGATCTTCAAAAATAAAATCATCAACAAATTGATTCCCAAAACGAATTTTGTCAGGAATTTTATCATTTTTATCTTCAAAAATTTTACGAACCAACTTATGTTCATTTTCTGGAAACACCATAAAATAAATTCATTATAATTTAAATTCTCATGAATAAAATACACCAATTACATTAATAAAAAACAATAATTCATTTTTTAAGTTCATAATGTTATTTTTTTATATTAAAGTTATAGTACTTTAGAATAGACTTTCTAACCTTTTAAATACTCTTTTCTCGTCATTCAAAAACTTGAAAATTTTACTTATTGCACACGTAATTATTCAGAAATAACTCCATTGATCGTAACTTAATGACCATTTTTTAAATCCGATATTTTAATTCATGTTTTATAATTCGTAAGTCATTAGGAAACGAAAATTAATCTAAAGAAGGTTTTGGCGGTTTAATAGAAGGTATAGGCTCTAAAAAAACTTCTATTTTTTGGTCTTTATCTTTCATATATGGTAAAGAATTTTTTAGAGAAAGTCTCCAATTAGAGATAGGCCTATTTGAAACATTTTTCCAATTATTAGCAGACCAAAGGAAATATTTTTCCTTAACCATTAAATCTAATGTTTCTTCATACCCCTCAATTGTATGAGCATAATCAATAAACTCTTTTAAAGTAGGAATTCTATTTTGCGTCAAACTTTCATTAACATTTTTTTCATCATTTATTTCCACAATCTTTTCATCCATCTTCAAAACTGTTGAAAAATCAGGAGCCTCTAAGAAAACATCATCTTTTTCAATTATATCCATATTCATAGCATTTATTGTTTCAATATTTCCAGATACCATAGACTCTGCAATATTATCTGTATAATCTACCAATATTCTATAAAAACATGGACATCCACTTTTAGTTTCATATTGTATCAATCCTAAATTTCGGAGTTTCTCTTTACAAGATTTTACAGTTTTTCGTGTTAAACCAAGTCTATTACTCATTATCACATCAGAAATAATAATGGTATAAGCATTTTTATCATTTGCTAATTTTAACAAGTACAGATACAAAACGATAGTTGAAGAACCGAGTTGCATTTTTCGATTGAATTCCCAAAATTTTTGTATAAGTTCCAGATAATACATACTATTTTTTTGCAAAAAGTTTTAAAGCCTTTTGTTTATCAATAATGATGATATTTCCTCTTTGTATGATTGCATCATCCAAAATACCTGAAGATTTGATTTCAGATGCTTTTGAGACCGAACATCCAAATATTTTTGCTATCCCTTTTAAACCATATTCATATTTATCAGATTGAATTACCTTTTTAGAAATTTCTAAAAATTCTTCTACTGTTAGCTTCCACAAAGGAGTTTTTGGGTCTATATCATTCATCTTTAGAAGATTATTGGGGAAAATCATTTTTAGAAATAGGTTTAACTAACTCTTCTACACCATACATGGTCACACAACTTCCTTTAAATGGGTTATATGAAGGTTCATAAAATATAAATCCTAGTTGATGTAATTCTTTAAGACATTTATGATAAGTAGCAAATGAATTGATTTTACTAATCCTCATTAGTTCTTCTCTGGAAATTGAAATAGGGTTTTTATACCTATTAAAATTCCACAATTGGAATAGAGAAAAATACAGACAAATGTGAGTAGGCCTTATTGATTCTTCCTTAAGAATTCTTTCAAATAAGGCAGTAAGATGTTTATTGTAATACATTAGAAATGATTAAAAATTAAAAATGTAGAAAAAAATCACTTATTACTTAACAATTTTTCAATATCCTTATAGTTGTAATATAAGGTCCCTCCTACTTTTGAATATCTCAGAGTTCCATTAATTCTGAGATTCTGAAGTGTCCCTGATGAAATATTAAGTATTTCTTTCACTTCATTAGATTTCAGCCATCTTTTTTGTTCTGTAGATTTATTATCTAATAAATCTTTTATTTCTTCAATCAGTTCATTTTTGAATTCTTGAAGGTCTTCTTTGGTAATTAAGCTTACATTCATATTTGAAAATAATTTTCTACAAATTTTAACAATAACAATCATATAATTTCGGTACTACCGAAAAAGTACCGAAAAAATTTACACAAAAAAGGACACTTTATTCATCAGTGTCCAAAAATATTTGATTTAAATTATCCAGTAAAAGTTGTAAAAACCTTGCCCTTTCTTTTTTCCTAATTTTGATTTCACCTATCGTTTTATGAAATCCGCTGAGATTGATTTGAAGTGATTTTTCGGCATGTCTTATCACCTCGCTTAGTTCTATATTGCCTCCATTAAAGCAATTCGTATGGTGTAAAGCGTATATTAGTTCTACAAGATTTACTTTCGTGGAAGTCCACTGCAAATTACTTTTATTTTTATTTTCTAAAACAATATTATCACCAATACTATAAATAGCATTTAGGAGATATTTCTCAAATAAATCATTGGCAATAATTTGTGCAACCAAATCATCCTTTAAAGTCGTGAAATGCTCATCAAAATTATGGAGCAGAATATGATATCTGCCTTTTAAATCCTGACGATAACGCACAAAATATTGATGGTCCAGATACGTTGCATTCCTTCTATAATAATTGTAAAAATCTGCATTTTGTTGATGAAATTTCTTTAATAGGCCCAAAGTAGATTCATAATATTTTTTTTCAGCTTTTAATCCAGCTTTAGGTTTATTAGACTCAATGTCCAAAATTTTAGAATAGTATATAAATTTAGAAATCAGATGAGGCTTTAGTTTTTTAAAGAAATAAATTTCTAGAGCCATTTCGTTAAATTGATGAGAAACTATCATCTCTTTTACTTTTCGAATACAATCATCAATTTCGATAAGAGCGTGTTCACAAAGAATAGTTCGTTCGATAATAGTTTCTTCAAATTTGGAAAGTTGCACTTCTAATTCATTGGTTAGTTTGTCAATTTTCTTTAATAATAATTTTGTCTCCATGTTTTTTAACAGAAAAATACGAAGTAAAATTAATTTGAGATACACCAACCATTAAAAAACAGACTTTTTATGTGTTTTTCATTTCCTGAATTCTTTGTTTTATAAAATCAGTTGGTCTTAATCCATTGATTTCATAGAACAAGTCAGAAAAATTTTGTCTTGAGGCAATTCCACATTCTTCGGCTAATGCCTCTATGGTATAATTAAGATATTTTTTATGAGTAAAAAGTTGGTTTGTTATGTAATTAATTCTCAAATCACTTAGATATTTATTGAAATTCATCTTTTTATTTTCATTAATAACCCAGGAGAGATAATAAGTATTGGTTTCAAATTGAGTAGCTAAAGTTTTCAAGGTAAGGCCTTTTTTGATATAGCCAATATTTTTTTCAAAAATGTCAAGCTTTCTTAAAATTTCAAGTTCTATTTCTTTGTTAATTCCCAATTTCCTTTGATTTTCATACTCTCCAGAAATCTTTTCTGAAGTATACTTATTTCCAACATTAGAAACATTATCTAAATTAGATAACGCTTCTTTATACTTTTTTTCTAACAACTTATATTTTGATTGGACAATTCTATCTCTCCTATATCTTATAACATAAAGAATACCAATCACAGAAGAAACTGATACAAGAGCAATAACCAAAATAGACCTTTTATGTAGTCCTTCCTCTAATTTCTTTTTTTCCTCGACCAAAGATTTGGTATCATATTCTTTATGAATTTTAGGAGACAAATAAGAAAAGTCTTTGCTTATGATACTATCAGCCTTTAATAGTTGCTTCATATAATACAATTGCTTTTCTGTATTCCTACGTTTTTTATAGTAATCTATTAAAACCTCATAATTATTTCTTAGTTCTGGTAGAATAAATTGATGTTGATTAAAAATAGAATCCACTTTTTCAAACTTTTCAATAGCATCTGGCATTTGATTCATTGAAACCAATGATTTTCCTTGAAAGAAATAATTAACAGAAACCCAAGAAAAGTCATCTACCTTTTTAAATGCTTCTAAAGAATGATTCAAATATAGCAATGCTTTTGGATATTGTTTTTTAAAATAAAGAGATACACCTTTAGATTTTAGGAAGTAATTATGCTCCAATACAAAATCATTGTCATGTGCAGAGTTTTTTAAACCTACTTCAATTAGGCTATCAGATTTTTTATGATTCAATAAATTTCTGTAGCACACATTAGCCTGATGTAAACTATTTAAATATCCTTTTTTGTGGTTATAAATTTCATTAGGATGTAATTTAGATTTTGATTTTGTTTCAAAATAATAAATACAATCATTAAAGTGATTAATTGCTTCTTGATAATATCCCAGATAACTCTTTACCACCCCTAAGTGATAAACCACTTTATAATGAAGATATTCATTGTTAGAATTTTTCACATAGCTATGCGCTTTAAGGTATTCATTTAAAGCAGGCATATATTGTCTAAAATTAGAATAATATATGATGCCTTTACCTAGATAAGCAGAGGTGATTAAATCCTGATTTTGAGTTTTATAAGCAGCAGCTATGGCACTATCTGCATATTTTAATTTCAAATACTTATTAGGTTCAAAATAGATTGCATCTTGATATCCTAAAACTAATTTTGGAAATTGATTTTCATGTTTAGCTTTTTGAATGAATTTCCGAACATGAGGCATGGCTTTATCATCATTTTTTCCAAATGTTTCATATTTCATTCTTATCGCTTCATAAGAATCATTTTTAATCGTTTGTCCAAAAAAAATGTGATTACTTACGAAAATAAGTAAAAAGGGGATGATAAAATTCTTGGAATGTATAGAAATAAATCTGTTCATTAGACTAAAATTAAGCAAAATCCTACAAATTTTACAATACAATTAAAAATTCAATAACAATTTTAGTGAAAACTTATCAAAACACCATTAATAAAGAAATTGCATTACAATACGCCCCGTCCTAATTTAAAAATTAGGACGTCATCATTTTTAAATTGAGACACAGTTGACTTTTTCTAGGGCCAATAGCCTTATAATTTTGGATGGAATTCAAAAAATAAACACCTGGCCGGGATAACCTTAAAAATTTAAAAATCATGAAAAAGTATTTAATCATTATCCCCATCTTTTTTGTTAGTTTAACTGTAGTGAGCTGCAGAACAAATGATGAAATAGAAAACAATTTTACCACAACAGAATTAACTACTAAAAATAGAATAAACATTCAAAACATGGCAGAGGCAGACAGTATAGTGGTACAATCTAATCAAAGTTTAGAAGATGAAAAAAAAGATCCTCCAGTAAAAGACCGTCAAGATTGGAGAACCGCACCTTAAAAAAATAAAATGACTAGCCCTACTCCTTCCCAATTAATCTGCAAAACTGGCGCTCCATGTCCTGAAAGTGGACTTTGGGAGAGTATGGGCTTTTTTAAAACAACCATTGTAATATCTAAAAAAAGCAAAATGCCAGACTATTGTGGTAAAAAAGTTTCTTGGAGACTTTTAATGAAAGGATAATAATCCAAAAGTTTTCTCAACCATAATTTTCAAAACAAGGAATATAAATTGAATTATTTGAACTATAAATTAGAATCTATAATTCTTTAATAAAAGCAAAAAAACACAAAACCACAAAATTAGAAAATCTAATAACCATGAAAAATTTCAAAAACAATATCATTCTTTTCAGTAGTTATTTCCACGCATTACTTTTTACTTATGCAGCTGTAAGTAAACTATTAGATTTTGAAAATTTTCAAATTCAATTGGCACAATCTCCATTGCTTAGTGCATTTGCTGGGATTATATCTTATATAATAATTTCGATAGAGTTGCTTTTAGCTGTTCTATTATGCATACCTAAAACAAGACTATTTTCACTTTATGGCACTTTATTTCTTATGAGTGGATTTACCGTATACATTTACCTAATTCTTAATTTCAGTGATTTCATTCCTTGTTCTTGTGGAGGTATCCTAGAAGAATTAGATTGGTCAGAACACCTTATATTCAATCTCATATGTGTTATTCTTGCTTGGATAGCAATTTATCTTTTAGAAAAATCTTTAAGTGTTAATTGGAAGCATACTTTCATATTCACATCACTAACCATTTTTCTCGCTTCAACTACTCTCCATATACTCTATCTTAATTCTGAATACATCATCAAAAAAGATAACAATTTCACCAGAAGATTCCCTCATCATCCTTTAATAGAAGAAAAAACCATGGATTTAGGCGTGAACTCCTATTATTTTGCTGGAATACATCAAAATGAAGTCTACTTGGGGAATAAAACTTCGCCACTTACTTTAATTTCAATAGATCAAGATTTAAAAAAGATGAGAAAACATTCAATTAAATTAGAAAACAACAATCTAATTTTTAAATCACTCAGAATCATAATAAAATCTCCTTATTTTTATTTATATGACGGTACTGTTCCCATTATTTATAGAGGCAAAATTGGTCAATCTACTGCCAAAGTGATAAGCTACCAAGATGCTTATTTCAATCAATTAAAAGTAATTGACAGCACGACATTTATCATCAGAACAGAAAGTAGCAAGACTAAAAAACAAGTATTGGGAATATTGAATTTACAAAAAAAAACAAGATTGAATCTATCTGAAAATATAATTTCAACAAACCAAAAAAACATATTTGAAGCAGATGGGCAACTTATCGCAGATGAAAAAAACTTGTATTATATATTTTATTACCATAACAATATTCTCAAAGCAGATTTTCATTTACAAAAAACTGAGCATCTAAAAACAATAGATACAATCAACAAAGCAAATATAAAAACCATCAACTTAGAAAATGGTCATCAAAAAATGGGAGCACCGCCAAAGATTATAAATTCAAATAGTGTCGTTTTCAATGGGATTTTATTTAACACTTCTCATCTTATTGGAAAGTTTGAGGATAAGAAACAATGGAAAAAATCAACAATAATCGATATATACAACACCAATCAAAGAAAATATTGGGGCAGTTGGTATTTACAAAACCGCGGGAATAACAAAATGTCTCAAATGCTCATTAGTAAAGAACATATGTTTGTACTTATTGGGCAAGAAATTGTGAAGTATCGAATCGCGCAATCTTTACAAGAACAATTCAAAACTGGGGAAGCCGAAAACCAGAGCAAAGAGTAGGTAAAACATTAAAATTACAAAATCATGAAAAAGTTCATTATGCCAGTGGTGGTATTATTAGTAGGCACTGGCGCAGCATTAAGCACTCAAAGTTTTACAAAAGGTGAAAAAACAACCGTAATCGGGTACAGACTAGACGCAAACAATCCTGAGCAACCATGTGTAAATACTGGAATAGAATGTAGCACCGTAGAATCACCTTTCATCTGTGATGATGGAATGGGGAATGAATTAAGAGAGTTGGTAGGCACCAGTTGCCCCAACTTATTATACAAACCTTAATAACTAGGCTGCCAACTGGCAGCCTTAATTATTAAAACAATTTAAATGCTTTAAATAAGAAAAGAAAATCTCGATAAGAGCTGAAGCAACCAATAGAATTTGGCATATGGATGTAAGTGTCTATAAAACATTAGAAAATACCAAATACTATATCTATACGGTAATAGACAATTTTTCTAGAAAAATATTGGCTTATGATTATGCCAAAGAATTAAATGGCTCTACACGACTGAAAAGCCTAAAAAGAGCCATAGAACAAGAATTTGGAGTAAATTTAAAAGCCAGCCAATTAGTTCCTAAATTAAACTTAATTGTAGATGGTGGAACAGAAAACAATAACAAAACCGTAGAAAATTTTATAAAAGAAAACCAAATAAATATGACCAAATTGGTCGCTTTATAAGATGTGGTGTTTTCTAATAGTATGGTAGAAAGTAGTTTTAGAATGATGAAAACTTATTATCTGAAACAAGGAATATCAGAAAACCAATTTATAGAAGAATTAAAATTTTCTATTGAAGATATAAACACGAGAAGACCACATTATGCACACTTGATTTATACACCAGACGAAGTACACCAAAATCCTAAGTTAAAACAAACTAAACCATTTTTGCAGAAAGTAAAACAAAATAGAATAGCAGAAAACAAAAGTTATTCTTGTGAAAAATATTGCTCTTAATACAAGAAAAAGCAATGATTTTTTAGAGAATAAAAAAAAAGAATTTCTATCTATTTTTTTGAGCTAAATATCTGTTCTAATTTTAGAAATTTTAGAAAGTACAGTAAAAAATACCACTATACGAAATTTCGTATAGTGGTATTTAGGTTTTATAGAAATCACAACTTACTGCAAAACAGAGTTTTATCTATTAAAATGGAATTTTAATAGATAAAACTAAAATTGAAAGCTATTAGAGGTAGCCCTGCGAGAGCGGGGTCTTACTTTTTAAATTGTATATCATTACATTTATTTCTTTCATACCATTCTATCCATCTAATTCTATCTTCTTTATAAATACCTCCTGGATAAATTCTCGCATAATTTGCCATACTTTCAAAAGAAACATGAGAGTATTTAGATATAAATAATAAAGATTTTTTAAAGTGTTCATCTTGCTTTTTATATATTAAACTATCAATGATATTTATATTTCTATAAAATTCTTTTTTAAAAATTTTGTTTTCATTGCAATTAAGATTTTTGTTTTGAGATTTTACATTATTATTCTTAACAACACATGAAAATAGAAAAAATAATAATAAATTATACAAAGTTAATTTCATAAAATGTTATGGGGTATTTGTTTTTGTAATAGTTATTCCTCCTGTTGAATTTTGAGTAATCTGCTGCGATGTTGTTGATTTATTTTTTTCAATAAAAGTATCTGCACCTCCAGTTGCACTTTCAATTCTCGTATTTCCATTTACTTTATTTTCTGCTATTTTAGCCGTATCATGAGAAGATTTATAATCGACATAATCAGTAATATTTCCAGCAGCATCTTTAATAGTTTTTCCAGCATCTCCAGATTTTAATCCTAATGCCGCTTTTTCATTTTGTTCAACGGTTGAATGAATGAGAGCACCAGCACTTGAGGCTCCTCCTTTTCCAGCCTTATCAAATTCTGAAATATCTGCAATGTCAATTTTATTTGTAAACCAATCATCTACTACTACATTAGCATCATTTTCAACAACTTCTTGTTTCACAACATTACTACTATTTACAACACTAGAGTATTCATCATAAAATGCTTGTTGCTCAGTGGTCATCGATATTCCTAAATATTTTAGACCAGTTTCAGCTAAACTAACCTTACCTGAAGAATCTATATTTACAGTATAGAGTCCACCTGTAGCATAACTAACTTCTTGTTTATATTTTTCAACTGAAGCTGCATTTCCAGTAATAATAATATCAGTCGGACCACGACCATCAGGATCAATCCATCTTAAAGGATTATTAAAAGCATAATTATAAGGACTGTGTCTTGTCATCTTCTCCGCCAGCGGATCTACGACACCCCATCGTCCAATATCAGGCATATAGAATCTTGCGCCGTAATCATACATCCCGGTCTCTTGAAGCTCCTTGCCGTTGTACTTGTACTGATACTTCGGATTGCCTGCTAAATTGTTATAACCACTATGTTTTAACCCAAATGGATAATAGTTGTTTTCTTCAATGATCTCTGTGCTTGGGTCTATTACTCCATTTTTATTGCTGTC
>NZ_BMLV01000010.1 GCF_014645495.1 Cloacibacterium rupense
CAAAAACAAAAAAAGCTCATCAACGTTGTTGATGAGCTTTTAATAAAAACTGGCGGCGACCTACTCTCCCGCGTTAGCAGTACCATCGGCGCTAGAGGGCTTAACTTCTGTGTTCGGAATGGGAACAGGTGAGCCCCTCTGCTAAAACCACCCTAAAGGCTTTATATTGCTTTTAGCTATTGGCTATCAGCCATTTGCTAAATGCTATTTAATCGACAAAAACGTTCACAAAGAGCTAACCTTATCTCTTTCGAGTGCCTATTAGGCTATAAATCTACGGGTAATTAGTACTACTCGGCTATGACATTACTGCCTTTACACCTGTAGCCTATCAACGTCGTCATCTCCAACGACCCTTAAAAGAAGTCTCATCTCGCGGCGAGTTTCGCACTTATATGCTTTCAGTGCTTATCTCTTCCAAACATAGCTACTCAGCGGTGCACCTGGCGGTACAACTGATACACCAGAGGTTTGTTCAACACGGTCCTCTCGTACTAGAGTCAACTCCGCTCAAACTTCTAACGCCCGCAATAGATAGAGACCGAACTGTCTCACGACGTTCTGAACCCAGCTCGCGTGCCACTTTAATGGGCGAACAGCCCAACCCTTGGGACCTTCTCCAGCCCCAGGATGTGACGAGCCGACATCGAGGTGCCGAACCTCCCCGTCGATGTGAGCTCTTGGGGGAGACTAGCCTGTTATCCCCGGAGTACCTTTTATCCTATGAGCGATGGCCCTTCCATACGGAACCACCGGATCACTATGTCCTGCTTTCGCACCTGATCGACTTGTAGGTCTCACAGTCAAGCACCCTTATGCCATTACACTCTACGCACGGTTACCAAGCGTGCTGAGGGTACCTTTGAAAGCCTCCGTTACTCTTTTGGAGGCGACCACCCCAGTCAAACTACCCACCACGCAATGTCCTTCCGTAGAAGTTAGGCTCCAAGTAAACAAAGGGTGGTATTTCAACGTTGGCTCCACCAACACTAGCGTGCCAGCTTCATAGCCTCCCACCTATCCTACACATTATTTACTCAAAGTCAATACGAAGTTATAGTAAAGGTTCACAGGGTCTTTTCGTCCCATTGCGGGTAATCGGCATCTTCACCGATACTACAATTTCACCGAGCTCGTGGCTGAGACAGTGCCCAGATCGTTACACCATTCGTGCAGGTCGGAACTTACCCGACAAGGAATTTCGCTACCTTAGGACCGTTATAGTTACGGCCGCCGTTTACTGGGGCTTCAGTCAATGCCTTCGCTTACGCTAAGCACCTTCCTTAACCTTCCAGCACCGGGCAGGTGTCAGACCCTATACAGCATCTTTCGATTTAGCAGAGTCCTGTGTTTTTGATAAACAGTCGCCTGGGCCTCTTCACTGCGGCCAACATTACTGTTGGCGTCTCTTCTTCCGAAGTTACGAGACTATTTTGCCTAGTTCCTTAGCCACGACTCACTCGAGCACCTTAGGATTCTCTCCTCGACTACCTGTGTCGGTTTTGGTACGGGCTGTATAAATCGCTTTTCTTGGAAGCGGGTCCTTAGGATTATCAGCGCATCCGAAGATTTGCTGTACTATCGTAACCTCGCAGTTACTTCAACGTACTATTCCGTCAGTACGCACCTAATTTCCAACTCCGTCACTTTATTATTATACAGGTACGGGAATATTAACCCGTTGTCCATCCACTACCCCTTTCGGGTTCGCGTTAGGCCCCGACTAACCCTCAGCTGATTAGCATGGCTGAGGAAACCTTAGTCTTTCGGTGAGGGGGTTTCTCGCCCCCTTTATCGTTACTTATGCCTACATTTTCTTTTCTATCCGCTCCACAATACCTCACGATACTGCTTCGGCGCAAATAGAATGCTCCCCTACCAGATGTATTACTACAAATCCATAGCTTCGGTAATATGCTTATGCCCGATTATTATCCATGCCGAACCGCTCGACTAGTGAGCTGTTACGCACTCTTTAAATGAATGGCTGCTTCCAAGCCAACATCCTAGCTGTCAATGCAGTTCAACCGCGTTGCTTCAACTTAGCATATATTTGGGGACCTTAGCTGTTGGTCTGGGTTCTTTCCCTCTCGGACATGGACCTTAGCACCCATGCCCTCACTGCTGATCAACATTTATTAGCATTCGGAGTTTGTCAGGAATTGGTAGGCGATGAAACCCCCGCATCCAATCAGTAGCTCTACCTCTAATAAACTTATAATCAACGCTGCACCTAAATGCATTTCGGGGAGTACGAGCTATCTCCCAGTTTGATTGGCCTTTCACCCCTACCCACAGGTCATCCGAAGACTTTTCAACGTCAACCGGTTCGGTCCTCCACTCTGTGTTACCAGAGCTTCAACCTGCCCATGGGTAGATCACAAGGTTTCGCGTCTAATCCTACTAACTATGCGCCCTATTCAGACTCGCTTTCGCTGCGGCTCCGGACCTGAAGTCCTTAACCTCGCTAGTAAAATTAACTCGTAGGCTCATTATGCAAAAGGCACGCCGTCACACCATATAGGTGCTCCGACCGCTTGTAGGCGTACGGTTTCAGGTTCTATTTCACCCTTCTATTCGAAGTGCTTTTCACCTTTCCTTCACAGTACTTGTTCACTATCGGTCTTTCAGGAGTATTTAGCCTTGGAGGATGGTCCCCCCATATTCAGACAGGATTTCACGTGTCCCGCCCTACTCATTTATCACTTATGTATGCCTTTCATATACGGGGCTATCACCCTCTTTGGCTGTTCTTTCCAGAACATTCTATTAAACATATAAAAGCTTTTGGGCTAATCCGCTTTCGCTCGCCACTACTTACGGAATCTCTTCGATTTCTTTTCCTCCGGGTACTTAGATGTTTCAGTTCTCCGGGTTTGCTCCTCGCCTTACGGCGGGTGACATATCTTCAATATGCCGGGTTGCCCCATTCGGATATCTACGGATCAATTCGTGTGTGCCAATCCCCGTAGCTTTTCGCAGCTTACCACGTCCTTCGTCGCCTCTGAAAGCCTAGGCATCCGCCATACGCCCTTAACGATTTCTTTCCTAATTTTATATTAGTATATTTTTATACTCGGCACTCGAAAGTGCTCGGTTATCTCTTTGTGATGTCTTTATCGTTAATGTCAATGATCTATTGTTCTTCTTATTAGTCTAATGAACGAATATTGTTTTTGGCTCTATCCGTAACTTTTAAATTAGACTTCTAAAACGGTGGAGAATAAGGGAGTCGAACCCTTGACCTCCTGCGTGCAAGGCAGGCGCTCTAGCCAGCTGAGCTAATTCCCCTCTAATTTTTAGTAGTCTCGGGCAGGCTCGAACTGCCGACCTCTACATTATCAGTGTAGCGCTCTAACCAGCTGAGCTACGAGACTTTAAATCTCTTCCCTCTTACTAATTATTAGGGGTATATTTTTAATATATAAACAAGTAAAAAAACCAAAGCGAACTGAGTAAGTTCTTATTTTAATTTTGTTTTACGTCTAATGACGCTCTAAAATGAGATGTTCCAGCCGCACCTTCCGGTACGGCTACCTTGTTACGACTTAGCCCTAGTTACTAGTTTTACCCTAGGCAGCTCCTTTTACGGTCACCGACTTCAGGTACCCCCAGCTTCCATGGCTTGACGGGCGGTGTGTACAAGGCCCGGGAACGTATTCACCGCGCCATGGCTGATGCGCGATTACTAGCGATTCCAGCTTCATAGAGTCGAGTTGCAGACTCCAATCCGAACTGAGACCGGCTTTCGAGATTTGCATCCAGTCACCTGGTAGCTGCCCTCTGTACCGGCCATTGTATTACGTGTGTGGCCCAAGACGTAAGGGCCGTGATGATTTGACGTCATCCCCACCTTCCTCTCTACTTGCGTAGGCAGTCTCACTAGAGTCCCCAACTGAATGATGGCAACTAGTGACAGGGGTTGCGCTCGTTGCAGGACTTAACCTAACACCTCACGGCACGAGCTGACGACAACCATGCAGCACCTTGAAAATTGTCCGAAGAAAGTTCTATTTCTAAAACTGTCAATTCCCATTTAAGTCTTGGTAAGGTTCCTCGCGTATCATCGAATTAAACCACATAATCCACCGCTTGTGCGGGCCCCCGTCAATTCCTTTGAGTTTCACTCTTGCGAGCGTACTCCCCAGGTGGCTAACTTATCACTTTCGCTTGGTCTCTGAAGCTTGCGCCCCAAAAACGAGTTAGCATCGTTTACGGCGTGGACTACCAGGGTATCTAATCCTGTTCGCTCCCCACGCTTTCGTCCCTCAGCGTCAGTTATATCTTGGTAACCTGCCTTCGCAATTGGTGTTCTAAGTAATATCTATGCATTTCACCGCTACACTACTTATTCCAGCTACCTCAAATATACTCAAGACTTACAGTATCAATGGCAGTTCTATCGTTAAGCGACAGGCTTTCACCACTGACTTATAAGTCCGCCTACGGACCCTTTAAACCCAATAAATCCGGATAACGCTTGCACCCTCCGTATTACCGCGGCTGCTGGCACGGAGTTAGCCGGTGCTTATTCGTATAGTACCTTCAGCTTCCCACACGTGGGAAGGTTTATCCCTATACAAAAGAAGTTTACAACCCATAGGGCAGTCGTCCTTCACGCGGGATGGCTGGTTCAGGCTTGCACCCATTGACCAATATTCCTCACTGCTGCCTCCCGTAGGAGTCTGGTCCGTGTCTCAGTACCAGTGTGGGGGATCACCCTCTCAGGCCCCCTAAAGATCATTGCCTTGGTGAGCCGTTACCTCACCAACTAGCTAATCTTGCGCGTGCCCATCTCTATCCGCCGGAGCTTTCAATATTAAACGATGCCGTTCAATATATTATGGAGTATTAATCTTCCTTTCGAAAGGCTATCCCCCAGATAAAGGCAGGTTGCACACGTGTTCCGCACCCGTACGCCGCTCTCTCATTTCCGAAGAAACAATACCGCTCGGCTTGCATGTGTTAGGCCTCCCGCTAGCGTTCATCCTGAGCCAGGATCAAACTCTCCATTGTATGTTTGTCTGACTCACTCAAAGTTGACTTCGCTTTGGTTTATTTTTTTTTACTTGGTTGTATATTGTTATTTCAAAGATCTCTTCTTCTTTCGCTTCTTCTAAAACTTTATTTCTGTCATCTATTGTTTCAGATTTGCGAGTGCAAAAGTAAAAACTTTTTTTGAATTGACAAAATATTTTTTGAAAAAATTTTTATTTTTTTTCAGAACCTTCAGTTTCACTATTTCTATTTAGATTAACTTAATCCGCTCTTAATTCAATACCTTATCTCGCTTCTACTCTTTCCCTTTATTTGGGACTGCAAAGATAAGAACTTTTTCTTAACCTCCAAATCTTTTTGCAAAAATTTTTTAGTTTTTTTTCGTCTTTCAATTTCGTTCTTTATAATGTTCTTCTGCGCTACTCCTTTCGTTTAGAGTGGTGCAAAAGTAGAACCTTTTTACCTTTCAATCCAAATCTTTTGAAAGATTTTTTGTGTTTTATCTCTTTATTTATCTTAATGCTCTGGTTTTTAGAGAGAAAAATTTCGTATTTTTTT
>NZ_BMLV01000011.1 GCF_014645495.1 Cloacibacterium rupense
TATATACATAGTTTTCTGTGGTACTTGCTCCTGTTGGCGGAGTGGTTTGTGCGGATAATCCTACAAACAATACTCCCAATAATATAGTTAATATCTTTTTCATTACGTATTCTGATTTTTATTTAAGGTATTGAATATTAAACGTAATTGTAGTATTACTGTAGAAATTAGACCCTGAAACAAATTTTAAATACACTTCTCCATTTGTTTTTAAATCAATACTCCAGGTTCTACCATTTTCGGTATAACTTATATTTCTGTTTATAGTTGGAACACAGCTTGATGAAATATAGCCTATTAATGTTTGATTAGCCCATGCATAGCTACTACTAGAATTAAAGGTAATATCTAGCTTCCCTAAATTACCCTGTGATGAACTATTAGTAAATAATGGGCTAAAACTAGATAATGACAGCGTAGGGTTTTTAGTAAAAGTACAAGTTATAATTGGAGCTGCTGAACAAGTTCCAAAGTTATTTGCTGCTGTCTGACCATTTGAATTGATATCATTTTGAGCTAAATTATCTGCATCTGCCTGACTCACAGAAGAGCTATAGCTACCTGCTGGTACACTGTAAATATAATTATTCCCTTGAAACCCATCATTACAATTATTTTTTATAAATGTTTGACTTTTTTCTATATTATAATACAATGGAACAACCGTGGTAGTATAATTATACTTAAATTCTTTTAAAATTTTCCCATTCACATCAACAATTGATTGAAGTCTATTACCAGTGTCATAATTATACTTTTCTCTAATGCCACTTGGAGGAGTAATTGTAGTAACACCAATTAAAGGATCATAAGTATAGGTGGTAATCAAATAACTATTCAAATCGTTATTTGCTCTTAAATTATCTAGCGCTGTTAATAATATCTGTTCTGAATTTAAATCAATATCTGAGTTTGATTTTCCAATAATATCATTAATTAAAGTACTAACTCCAGAAATTGCCATAAATGCTTCATAGCCTATCCCTTCTATTTTTATAATCGGCTGTGCTTGATTATAACCCCATATTATAGTTGTTATTGATAATCCTTTAGTTGTAAATTGCTGTACATTTCCCTTATTGTCATATTTATCAAATGTCAATTCTTCTTTTGTTGAAGAGCCATATAAATTTTTGTTTTCAACTTTATATGGTAAAGGTAATCCTGATGTTTTTGTATTCGCATCGGAGTCAGAAATTGGGTATTTGACTTCTACAGATGAAATTGTTGAGTTTATTCCATTTTCTGTTTTAATTTCTGAACTTTCTAATGGAACTCCTACTATGTTCTTACCAATTAAATATTGATTAAATTTATCATTTGCATATAAATATTTAACTTCCTTAACAATATTTCCAGGGAAAGTAGTTTTTTCACTATTAAGTAAATTTTGCGAATTATATCCATAATTGATAACAGTTGTAAGGCTGTTGTTATTAGGGAAAAATTGCGTAGTCTGCTCACTATTTAAGTAATATCTTTTTGAAATAATAGGATATTTCCAAAAACTGTAAGCTGTAAAATTAAAATTATTATCAAAGGTAAAATTTCTTATACCTGAATTACTACATCCTGAAACAATTGTAGGATAAACATTAGTCAAGGGATATTCTGGACCTAGGGTATTTTTCAAAATTTTAAATCCTGGAAAAGCATAATTTTCCGTGGAAAAGAATCCATAATTATATAATTTTTCCACCAATTTAAATCCAGATGAATCATAGCTCTCTTCTTTGTAAACAGCTCCGTTATTATTATTTATTTGTGGTAAATTTTTGGGTTTAATGATTTCAGAATTATAATAATAAAATACTTTTTTTCCTTTGGTTGAATTGTTTATAAAAGATGTTTCTGTTTGTTCCACCTTATCATATCCAACTAGTAAATTGCCTAATCCAAAATCTTTACTATTTACAGATATATCATTAAAAATTGAGTAGTTTTCTTCAACACAGCCATTATTTATAACTGCTGGGCGTTCTTTATAAGACGCATGAAGTATAAAAGATAATGGTTCAAATTTATTAATCAATTTACCTCCAAAATACTTAAAACCTTTATTATTAATTAATTGATGGTTATTATCATAATTTTTAATTGATTTTATTCTGAGTCCTCCTCCAAAACTGGTGGAAGTATCAACTCCTGTATTATCATAGTAATTAAAAGTTGATTTCATACCAGCAATATGGTAAGTGTCATTTGACAAGTAAAAATTATTAGGTGTATTGATTTTTACATGGTATTGTAGAGTTGGATTATTTTCATATTCTATTCTTATTTCATCATGCCATTGTTTTCCATGATTTGATGAAAAATCACTGGTAGTAACACTTGATAAATCCCAAGTTTTAATGATTTGTGTATGCGCTCCAGTATTATCTGTCCATGTCTTATAAAACTCAATTTTAAATCCTGACATTTGATTATAGGTATATATTGGAGCATTGGAATTGGAATATGTACTATAACCATCATTAATTTCATTTTCAAAAATGAATGTTGCTGATTTATTGATTGTAAAATCTTTAATATAATTATTATTATAACTTATATGACCTATATTTATCAAACTATTTTTTTTGAACGCCAAATCATGTAAGGTTTTGTCTGGAATAAATTGGTTATTAAAGGTATTTGGTTCATATTCAAATTTTGTATAACCCATTGTTGGATATACTATTTTGTTTAGAATATTTGCACTAGCAAAATTTACATTAAAATATCTCTTACCTCCAATGTATGGGTATTTCAAGCCTAACTCTTGCTTCTGCTTATATTGCTCGGTGTAGAAATAATCAAAATAATCCAAATCTGGTAAAGATGTATTGTTATTTTCTCCATTGAAAAATCCATAATAATCTACAGAGTTTGATATCTTTAGAGGCATCTTTTTTGATGTATTATATTCAAATTTATACGAACTATTGTTTGGCTCTTCCTGATCTTGAATGTAGTTTATTAAATCTATTTTATCTAGTTTAAGTCTTTTTCCAAGGTATTCAATTTGAGATTGGGGCAAATTATTATTTGCATTGTAGAATTTATAGCTATAGTTTGTATCGTAATCAAAATATGTGTAATTAAATTTGAAACTTTTTATTTTTTTATTATTTTGTTTCGATATTATATCTATCCTATCAAGTTTTTTCGCTGGGTTTTGAGTATTTGCAGGCATGATATCTTCTCTGTTTCCCAGTGATAAAATAATTTTGGTATCTTCTGTTTCAATACTCGTTAATAAATTTCTGAAACTATAAAAAACATCTAAATATCCCCCGTTACTTGGGCTATTTGAAAAATTAGTGATGTGAGAAGTTTCTATAGCACTTGAATGAAAGTCAACATCTTCAGTATAATTAAAATAAATACTCTTACCTGAGACTAATTTTATTTCACTAACCTTAAAAGTATATCCTTTTACATTAGCAAACTTATTTGATGTCCCTGAAATGGTTTCTATGGTATTAAAATAATAAACATCACCTTCTTTTGTTGTCGCTTTCCATGTACTTCCATTTCTTTCAAATTTTATTGAGTTCTCTTTTTCAAGCATTACAATTTGAGAAGTTTCAGGATTTACATAAAATTTACCTGAATAATTACCAAAATTATAACTGTAAATATCTGGCTCTCCATTACCATCTGATAAGCGGGTCATAACATCATCATTATCTACATAAGGTGCTTCATTTGCGTAATGAGAACAAAGAGGGATTAAACCACATCCTTGTTGCATTCTCAACATATAGTCTTCTGTTAAAACAGTTCCAAAATGATCTTTGAAATAGTTATAACCATTAACATTGTTTATGTATAATGTTGTATCTTCTCTATCTTCTTTGCCTCTTATTTCCTGAATAATTGTTCCTTCGGGAGAAAAATTCCACCCTAAACCAACCCAGGTTGCTTCATCAGCAACCTTAATCCCAGATGATTGATAACTTAAACTCAGGGGAATTGTTATATTATTTAAAGATAAATTATATAATGGGATTGTAATATCTGCTGTTCCTGTGTAATAACCCACAGGTATATCACCAAACTTTCCAAGCATAGCTGCTTCAGGAGAAGAAGGAAGACTTGGGATTTTTGGAGCAATAGTTTGACTATAAAATATCTGTACAAAAAAGTATAAAAATAAAATTACTATTTTTCTCATCATTTCTTCACAATTTTATTGGTTATAGATTTATTTTCGGTTTTGGCGATTACTACGAACACTCCTTGTGGCAGGTTTGATGTGTTAAGCTTTGTAACCCTGTTCTTGGTTTGGGTTTGGTAGGCTAATTTGCCGGTCATGTCATAGACTGTTATCGTGGCTTCTTTAAACTCTACTCCTATTTCTACATAACAATAATCCTCCACTGGATTGGGGTAGATTCTCATGTCTTGCTTTTCTATTAACTGTTCTAGTTGCTTGTCTCCAAGTTTTACTACTTTCCAGTTCTCTTTGCCTAGTTCTTC
>NZ_BMLV01000012.1 GCF_014645495.1 Cloacibacterium rupense
AATGAAAAAGATATTAACTATATTATTGGGAGTATTGTTTGTAGGATTATCCGCACAAACCACTCCGCCAACAGGAGCAAGTACCACAGAAAACTATGTATATAGCCGAACCTATTTAGAAGCAGTAACTACAAGTAGCACCACCGCCAAACAAGTACAAGGCATCCAATATTTTGATGGCTTAGGCAGACCCAAGCAGAGTATTGCTATTAAAGCATCTCCATTGGGTAGAGATGTGGTAACCCATATAGAATACGACCCATTTGGAAGACAAGTAAAAGATTATTTACCAGTACCACAATCTAGTTCACAAAACGGAACAATTTACAGTTCACCACTATCAAATGCCTCTGCGTCTTATGGAGCAGAAAAGATATACTCAGAAAAAGTATTAGAAAACTCGCCATTAGACAGAGTATTCCAACAGATACAACCTGGGAATGATTGGTCAGGTAAACCCATAAAGTTTGATTACGAAACCAATACTTCAACAGATGTATTGAAGTTTGTAACCACTACTACATGGTTAGATAATGCTACTAAATCTACTTTAAAAATAGATGCTACCAACAAAGCTTATCCTGCCAATCAATTGTATAAAAATAAAGTAACCGATGAAGACGGGAATGTAAGCTATGAATTTAAAAATGGAGAGGGGCAAACACTATTGGTAAGAAAAATGCTCAATGCCACAAATGGTGCAGACACTTACTATGTGTATAATGAATATAATCAATTGGCATTTGTCATCCCACCATTAGCGGTAGATCAATTTAAAAATTTAACTATAGGAGCTACGATTCTAGAAACTGATGCCAATTTACTAAATCTCTGCTACCAATACCGATATGATGGTCAAAATCGTTTAGTAGAAAAGAAACTACCCGGCAAAGGTTGGGAATATATGGTCTATGACCAACAAGACCGCTTGGTACTTACTCAAGATGCTAACTTAGGACAAGGAGTAGCAGGAAATACCAGTTTACCAGGTAAACAATGGCTTTTTACCAAATACGACCAGTTTGGGAGAGTGCTTTATACAGGAATCTACACAAGTACTCAAGCTTATGGCAGTGCAGGAAGAAACGCAGAACAAGCCATTGTAGACAGCAAAGGAGCTAATAACGAAACCAAAAGCGATACCACGTTTACAGTAAGCGGAATGCCTGTTTATTATACCAACTCTACAGGTTATCCTGCCAGCGTTACCAAGCTATTATCTGTCAATTATTATGATGACTATCCTACTGGCAGTCCAACAAGACCAACATCCATATTTAGCATAAATACACTGCCTAATGCATCGTATCCAAACATTACCCTAAAAGGATTACCTACCGCTAGTTATGTAAATAATATAGAAAACGATGCATGGACAAAAAGCTATACATGGTATGATGGCAAAGCAAGAGCAATAGGTAGTCATAGCATTAATTATTTAGGAGGCTACACCAAGACCGAAACAGAGCTAGACTTTGCAGGGGTTCCTCAGAAAACCTATACCTATCACAAAAGATTATCTACAGATACCGAAATCATTGTCAAAGAAAGATTTGAGTATGATGGTCAGAACAGATTGGTAAAACACTTCCATCAGGTAAATACTAACCCTGAAGAGCTTCTTACCTTTAATGAATATAATGAATTAGGACAATTAAAAAACAAGAAAGTAGGAGGCACTACCACACCACTTCAAACGGTAGATTACATGTACAATGTGAGAGGTTGGATGACTCAAGTCAACAACCCAACTGCTTTAGGAACAGATTTATTTGGTTTTCAAATCAATTACCAAAATCCTGATACCACAAAATCATCACCAACAGCCAAATACAATGGAAATATTTCACAAACGAATTGGTCTACTGCAAGTGATCAAGGTGTGTTAAGAACCTACACTTATCAATATGATAAATTAAATAGACTTACAAGTTCAAGTTTATGGGATCAATTGTCTTTAGATAAGGGTGAATACCAAGAAAATCTTACATATGATATTAACGGCAACATAAAAAGTCTCTACAGAACTGGCAAGCAATTGCCTGGCTTCACGAGTCCAGAAAAGATGGATGATCTAGAATATTATTATGAAAATAATGACAAAAGCAATAGATTAAGCTACTTAAAAGAAAAAGTAAATGGAGGAAATGCCACTAGTGGATACCCATTATCATCTGGGCAACAAGGCCAAAACATTACGTATGATGCCAATGGTAATATGACCTCACAATTAGATAAAAACATTACTTCTATTAAGTATAATTATCTTAATTTACCTGTTGAAATCCAGACAACAGAGACAGTTTGGGGGAGTAATGGAGTACCAACGGATTACTATACTAACACCAAATACACATACAATGCATCTGGTGAAAAACTAAAGAAAGAATTTACTTTCTTTGATAAATCCTATGCTGTATACAAAACAAGAATAACAAATTATATTAATGGTTTTCAGTATGATAATAGTCAAAGTAATGGTGTGTATCAATTATTATTCATCCCTACAACAGAAGGTTATGTAAAAAATAATCCATATGGCTATGAAAGTACTACAGTTATTAATAATATTTCGTATATTTACAACTATGTAGACCACCTCGGTAATGTAAGACTGAGTTATGCAGACAGCAATAAAAATGGAGTAATAGACCCAAGCACAGAGATCATTGAAGAAAACAACTATTATCCATTTGGGTTAAAACATAGTGGTTATAACAATTTAGCAGG
>NZ_BMLV01000013.1 GCF_014645495.1 Cloacibacterium rupense
GGTTTTTGTAAAACATTTACGGATTAAATTATTTGAAAGGCAAATTTAAAACGAAAAATTCAATAAAAAAACATGTAATTTTTATGTTTTTCCGGTTGATTCTTTTAAAATCCCGGCTCGAAAATTATAGAAATAATAGGCAACTGAGTAAATTTGTATCAGAAATAAAGAGGTAAAAAAAATAACCATTAAAAATTATCTATTCTTCAGATGACTTCAGTACAATTTGTATTGAAGTTTTTTTATGGATTAGAATCTAGATTTTCTTTCATCATTTTAATAAAAATAGAGGGCTTCATTTTAAATTTTCTTTGGAAATTATCAGAAAAACTTTCAGCATTACCGAATCCTGCTTCTGAGGCCAATTCTTTTATTTCTATGGACAAATATTTTTTGTTGGTTTTCATTTTTTCTATAATGTAATCTAGTCTTAAATCATTGATATATTGTGTAAAGTTTTTCTGTTTGTACACATTAATGATTCTAGATAGATAACCAGAATTGGTATTAAACTCTTCACACAGGGATTTCAGAGTTATTTTTGGGTTGAGAAATTGATTTTCATTTTCGAAAGTATCTAATTTATTTAAAACATAATCTATGGTTGCTGGGCTTAATCCAGGTATTTTACTAATGAGTAATGTTTTATGATTTTCTAAACGGTCAACAGTTTTTTTAGAGCTGTCAGAATTTTGCTCATTGATTGAAAATTTATTTTTTTCTGCTAAAATTTCTCTAAATCTCTGTTTGTAAGCCTTTTTTACTTTAGAGTATCTGTAAAAAATAAAAGAACCAACAGAAAAACTTAGAATAATGATAAAAATAATGAGCAATTGGTGAAATTTCAGTGAATTTTCAATTTCGTTTTTTTCTTGGATGAGTAATTCTGAGGTATATTCTTTATTGATTTTATTAAAAAGATATTTGTAATTTTTCTCGTAAGAATGGTCTAGAAAGAGTAGTTTATTGATGTACTCTAATTGTTTATCAGTATTTCCTTTTTCTTTGTAATACTGTATTAAATGTTCATAAGCAGGTCTGAATTGAGGGTCTTGATTTTTATCTTTATAATATTCTTTGTCAAGTTTATGGAAATAGTCGACTCCTTGATCTTTCTGGTTGAGTTTCCAATAGGAGAGGCCAAGATAATATATTTCTGTATAATGAGTAAAATTGTCATTATATTGTTTAATAGCTTCATTGAGTTTATTGATGGCTAATAAATAATTTTTATTGTAATATGCATCGGCGCCTTCAGAAGACAAGAAATATGCTCTATATACTTCGTGTTTTTTATCTAAATTGATTTTTTGATATGCTTCTTTATAAAGTGGAAGGCTTTCTGATATTTTTCCTAATTTATTATTACAATTTATTAATGAAATAATTGTGTAAAAATACATCAATACATTATCTTTCCCAGTTTCTTTTCTATTAAACTCTTTTCTAAAATAATTGTTAGCAGATATTAAATAACTTTTAGCTTCAATGTAATTCCCTAAATAAATATAGTATAAAGATAAGTTATACAATATCCTATTTTTAAGATATTCATCATCTGTTTTTTTTGAATAATTATGTGCAATAAATAAATCTTTAATTCCATCTGTACCACTACTATTTATATCTTTTATTGTGCTTCTTGCTAAATAAGCATTGGCAAGATATATTGGCTTATTAATTCTTTTGGCAGTAATTATTGCACTATCAACATATCTTAAATTTTTTGGATTTGTTGTATAAAAACTGATAAGTTTATAAGCTCTGAATAAAGCTTCTATATTTTTTTCCTTTTTGGCTCTTCTTATATAAATTTCACCTACTTTTTCACCCGTTATATTTTCATGTATATTTTCAAAACTGTTATCAATTTCATCCAAACTCATTTTCTCATAATCGACATTTTGAGCATTGATTTTTATTGAAAAAATAAAAAATAATAGGAGGAGATATAATCTATTGATTATTAAGTTTTTGTAAAACATTTACGGATTAAATTATTTGAAAGGCAAATTTAAAACGAAAAATTCAATAAAAAAACATGTAATTTTTATGTTTTTCCGGTTGATTCTTTTAAAATCCCGGTTCGAAAATTATAGAAATAATAGGCAACTGAGTAAATTTGTATCAGAAATAAAGAGGTAAAAAAAATAACCATTAAAAATTATCTATTCTTCAGATGACTTCAGTACAATTTGTATTGAAGTTTTTTTATGG